>CAWEVQ010000012.1:0-440150 GCA_963812595.1 uncultured Solirubrobacterales bacterium | reverse complement strand
GCTCCACCGCGGCACCCAGCAACGGGTGCCCGGCGGGAGACTGCCCGAGCGCGCTCGCGTCACCCGCACCAGCCCCCGATGCAAGCCAGTAGCGCCGCCGCTGAAACGCATAGGTAGGCAGTGTGACCCGGCGTGCGCCCCGACCCGCGAACAACGCCCCCCAATCAACCCGAACACCGTGGACGTGGGCGTCCGCCAGCGAGCACAGGAACCGCTCTAGCCCTCCCTGCTCACGCCTAAGCGAGCCGAGCACCGCCACCGCATCGGCCTCTCCCCTCATCGCTTCGGCCGTCTCCTCTATGGCCATCGTCAACACCGGGTGAGGACTCACCTCGACAAACGCGCTGAAGGAGTCCTCCAGCAAGAGGCGGGTGGTCTGCTCAAAGAGGACCGTCTGGCGCAGGTTGCGATACCAATAGGCACTATCCAGCTCCGCGGTATCAACCACAGCGCCAACCGCGGTCGAATAGAACGGGATCTCACCAGAACGCGGGCTGACCACTGCGAGCTCCCCTTCCAGGCGCCCTCGGATCACCTCGATCTGCTGCGAATGCGAGGCGTAGTCAACGGGGATCTGCTTCGCGCGCAACTCCCTGGTCTCACAGAGCAAAAGCAGCTCCCCGAGCGCCTCGGGCTCACCTGAGATCACCACCGAAGAAGGCCCATTCACAGCGGCCAGCGCTACCCGCTCTCCGAAAGGCTCAAGCAACGAGCCGACCTCATCAACCCCGAGCGCTACCGAGACCATGCCACCACGACCCGAAAGCTCATCAGCCAACGCCCTACTGCGCAACGCCACCACACACGCAGCGTCCTCCAACGAGAGCCCACCCGCGACATACGCAGCAGCGATCTCACCCTGAGAATGACCGACCACAGCCGCGGGCACAACCCCACAAGAACGCCACAAAGCAGCCAACGAAACCATCACCGCAAACAACGCCGGCTGAAGCACATCCACCCGCTCAAACGCCGGGGCACCCTCCCGACCACGCAGAACATCCTCAAGCGAGAAACCGAGATGAGGCGCAAACGCCCGCACGCAAGCATCCATCTCCGCCGCGAACACCGGCGATGACTCCCACAACCCCAACGCCATCCCATCCCACTGACAACCCTGCCCCGAGAAAACAAACACCACCCTCTCCCGATGACGGGCAACCCCCCTAACCAACCCCACCGCAGACTCACCACAAGCCAAAGCATCCAAGCCAGCCAACAAACACTCACGATCACCACCCACGACCACCGCACGCCGCTCCAACTGCGCCCGGCCACCCACCAACGAAAAAGCCACATCCAACGGCGCCAACGCGGGACACTCCCGCAAACGAGCACCCAACCGCTGCGCCTGCGCCCCCAACGCCACATCACTCTTCGCCGAAACCAACAACGGCAACACCTCAAGCTCAGCGAACACGCCCCCATCTAGCGAAGCGCCATCGCGAGCCTCGACGGGCCCAGGCTCAGGCAAGCCCGGCGCCTCCTCCAAGATCACGTGCGCGTTGGTGCCCGAGACCCCGAAGGCGGAGACCCCCGCCCGCCGCGGCCTACCATTCGCCCGCCAAGGCCGCGCCTCGCGCAACAACTCAACAGCACCAGCCGACCAATCCACATGCCTCGAAGGCTCCCCGAGATGCAGCGTCTTAGGCAACACCCCATGCTGCAACGCCAATACCATCTTAATCACACCCGCAACACCCGCGGCAGCAGAGGGGTGCCCGATATTGGACTTCACCGAGCCCAGATAAAGGGGCCCATCGGGGCGGTCCTGGCCATACGCCGCGATCAATGCCTGCGCCTCGATCGGGTCACCCAAAATGGTACCCGTACCGTGCGCCTCCACAGCATCGACCTCGCCGGGTGAGAGCCCACTAGCAGCCAGCGCCTGCGCGATCACCCGCTCCTGAGAAGGACCATTAGGAGCCGTCAACCCGTTCGAAGCGCCATCCTGGTTGACCGCGCTACCCCTAATCAACGCAAGCACACGATCACCCTTACGCCTCGCCTCAGACAGACGCTCAAGCACCACCAACCCCACACCCTCGCTCCAGCCCGTGCCATCAGCCACATCCGCAAAAGACTTGCAACGCCCATCAGGCGCAACGCCGCGCAGGCGCGAGAACTCGATGAACGCGCCCGGGGAGGCCATCACCGTCACCCCGCCCGCCAACGCCAGCTCACACTCACCCTGCCTAAGCGCCTGACACGCCAGATGCAACGCCACCAACGAAGAAGAACAAGCCGTATCGATCGACACCGCCGGCCCCTCAAGACCAAACGCATACGCCACCCGCCCCGAAGCAACACTCGAGGTGCTACCCGTCAGACGCAGTCCCTCAAGCTCCGGCTCAGACCGCGCACCAAGACCATAATCAGAAGACATGATCCCCGCGAAAACCCCCGTCTGGCTACCCCGCAAGCTCACCGGGTCGATCCCCGCATCCTCAAACGCCTCCCACGCCCCTTCCAACAGCAACCGCTGCTGAGGATCGGCCGCCAACGCCTCCCGCGGAGAGATCTGGAAATGATCCGCGTCAAACTCACCCGCCTCATAAAGAAAACCACCATGACGCGCATAACTAGTACCCGGATGATCCGGGTCAGGATCATAAAGCGCCCCCAAATCCCAACCCCGGTCAGAAGGAAACTCCGAAATCGCGTCCCCACCCCCCGCGAGCAACTCCCAGAACTCCTCAGGGCTAGCGACCCCACCAGGATAACGACAGCTCACCCCCACAATCGCGATCGCCTCCTCCGACCGTGCACGAAGTCGCCGGTTTAGTTGCCGGAGCTGCTCGATCATCTTACGAGAGACTCGTAGCGCCTCAACTAGTTGCTCATTCGATACATCCATCAGGAATAGCTCCTTTGAGGCTCGACCGACAGATCCTCGAAAGTGACCCGAACGAGGCTGTCGGCATCCATCGCATCTATCTCGTCGAGGTTGCCGAGCTCCTCTACCGGTATCGTGTCATGACGAGAGTCAGCGAGTTCGAGTAATGACTGCATCAGCCCAGCCCCCCGCAAGCGGGCAAGCGGAATGGACGCCAGCTTCTCTCGGATGACTCTCTCGTCGGGGTCTTCTTCAATGCGTCTCTTGTTGTGAGGTGCGATCTTCGCTAATACATAGCTCGCTACCGCCGTGGGTGTGGGGTGATCGAAGATGAGGGTCGCTGGGAGCTTCAGCCCTGTGGCCTGGACCAGGCGGTTTCTGAGCTCCAC
This sequence comes from uncultured Solirubrobacterales bacterium, assembly GCA_963812595.1. GTDB lineage: Bacteria > Actinomycetota > Thermoleophilia > Solirubrobacterales > Solirubrobacteraceae > Palsa-744. Next base: position 436,925 of record CAWEVQ010000012.1, on the reverse strand, counting down.
GGCGGCGAGCGAGTCAAACCCGGCGTCCTTGAAGTTGCGCTGGGGGTCGACCGCATCACCGGAGGGGTGCCCCAGCACGGAGGCGACCTGGCTGCGCACGAGCTCCAGCACGATCGCCTCCCACTCGGACTCAGGCGCCTCCCGCAACCTACGAGCCAACTGCCCCCCAGCCGCCGCGCTGCGACGCGCCGGAGCGCGCACCAATCCACGCATGACGCCCGGCAGCAACCCCAGCCGCGCGCCGGCGCGCAACACCGCGAGATCCAGCGCCACCGCCAACAACAAGGGCTGGCCGACCCCACGAGCAGCATCAAAGAGCTCAAGACCCTGCTCAGAAGACAGCGCGAGCATACCCGAACGCTCAAGGCGCGCCAGATCGCCCTCCCCCAGATGCCCAGTCATACCACTGGCATCAGCCCACTGCCCCCAAGCCAGTGAGCTACCCGGCAAGCCCTCCGCGCGGCGAGCAGCCGCTAACGCATCCAAGAACGCGTTAGCAGCCGCATAGTTGCCCTGGCCGGGGCTACCCAGCGTACCCGCGGCCGAGGAGAACAGGACGAACTCGCTGAGCTCCATGTCCCTAGTGAGCTCGTGCAAGTTCAGCGCACCCGCGACCTTGGGATCCATCACACGCCGCAAACGCTCACCATCAAGCGAAGAAATCACACCATCATCGATCACCCCAGCCGTATGGATCACCGCGCTGAGCGGATGCCCCTTCGGGATCTGCCCGATCACCCTCTCCAGCTGCGCGCTCTGCGCGACATCACAGGCAGCGACCTTCACCTTCGCGCCGAGGTCCTCCAAAGAAGCTTTCAGCTCTTTCGCGCCCTGCGCCTTCAGCCCACTGCGACTGATCAACAACAACCGGCGCGCACCTTGCTCCACCAGGTGACGCGCCAACAGCGCCCCCAACCCACCAGTCCCACCCGTGACCAGGATCGTGCCGTCTCCTTGGAGCCAGGGCGCAGAGACCTCATGATCGCGCTCCTGAACCCCATCTAGCCCGTCAGCCTTCACACGCGCGAGCCTGGGCACTAGCAGCTCACCCTCCCGCAGCGCAACCTCCGGCTCCTCACTCACCAACGCACCCACCAGAACGCCCATAGACGCCTCGCTAGCATCCACGTCGATCAATGACAAGCGCCCGGGGTGCTCCACGCAAGCGCTACGCAACAAGCCAGGTAGCGCCGCCTGCAACAGGTCAGGAGCCTCACCCTCCCGTACGGCTAGCGCGCCGCGCGTGATCAACACCAGCCGCGCCTCCCCCAGGCCCTCCGCGGCGAGGAAACCCTGCAACAACCCAAGCACACGCACAGTCAGCCTGTGAACCGCCCCAGCCAGCTCACCATCACCACCAGCAGGCTCGCCGCCAGCAGAATCGCCGCCAGTGGGCTCGCCGCCAGTGGGCTCTGCCAGCGTCTGCGCGCTCACCAGCACAACCTCCGGCACGGGCTCACCCCGCTCAAGCTCGGCCTGCAGCGCGTCCAGATCGCAGTGGCGCTCGAGCTCTATACCCGCACCGTCCAGCTCCTGGCCTGCGGAGCCCAGCAGCACCGCGCGCCCAACACCCGCCTCACCCACGAGCACCGCGCGCCCAACACCCGTTTCACCCGCGGGCAGCGGGACCCAGTCAAGCTCAAACAGCGCATCGTGAGCCCGCAGTGCCTTTGCCGTCAACGCGGTGTGATCGATCGCCCGCAGCTGGATACGCTCGACCGAGAACACAGGGTCACCCGCCGAGTCGACCGCGACCAAGCCCGGCGCGCCTTCCCGCACACTCAGATGGACCCGCAGCTCAGACGCGCCACGGGCGTAAAGACGCACACCCGAGAAAGAGAAGGGAACCTGCGTTCTCTCACCCTCGGGCGCTCCCAGCGCCAGCCCGTGCAGCGCCGCGTCAAAGAGCGCCGGGTGAACACAGAAACCCTGTGCTTGCCCCTCCTGCTCCTCGGGCAAGGCCACCTCGACGAACACCTCCTGCCCGGAGCGCCATGCCTGCCTGAGCCCCTGGAAGGACGGCCCGTACTCATAGCCAGCCTCGGCGACGCGCTCATAGAACTCCCCGACATCAAGCTGCTCAGCCCCTGGTGGCGGCCAACCCTCGGTAAGACCCTGGAGCCCTCCCGGCAGCGAGCCCTGTTGCCCGGTGAGGACACCCGAGGCGTGCAGCGTCCACTCAGAGGCCTCAAGCTCATCGCTTGAGGCCTCCGCACGGGAGTAGATCTCGATCGAGCGAGCACCCGCCTCATCGGGCTCTGTGAGCACGAGCTGAACCTGGTAGGCCCCCTGCTCAGAGAGCAACAGCGGCGCGTGCAGGGTGAGCTCCTCGATCTCTTGGGCGCCGACCCGCTCCGCCGCCGTCAACGCCAGCTCAACGAACCCAGCACCCGGCAACAGCACCGTGCTCCATAACCGCGTGATCCCTGAGCCAAGAATGCCCCGTAAGCGACAAACGACCAGTGAACAACAATCCCTCCCGGTCGCCTGCCAGCTCCACCGCGGCACCCAGCAACGGGTGCCCGGCAGGAGACTGCCCGAGCGCGCTCGCGTCACCCGCACCCGCCCCCGACGCAAGCCAGTAGCGCCGGCGCTGAAACGCATAGGTAGGCAGCGCGACTCGGCGTGCGCCCCGACCCGCGAACAACGCCCCCCAATCAACCTGAATACCGTGGACGTGAGCGTCTGCTAGGAAGCCGATGAGGGACTCCTCCTGGGGCCTGTGCGCGCGCATGCTAGGCGCGATTAGTGCTCCCTCCTCGGCCTCGACGCTCAAGCACTGCGCTGCGAGCGCGCTCAGGGTCCCGTCAGGGCCGAGCTCCAGAAAGCGTGTGACGCCTGCCTGCTCCAGTGACCCGTATCCCATCGGAGAAACGCACGGTCTCCCTGGCATGACGAGCCCAGTAATCAGGCGAGACGGCCTGCTCGCCAGAGAGTAGCTCCCCGCTCACGTTAGAGATGATCGGTAGCCTGGGCTTCGAGAAAGAGAGACCTTCCGCGACCTCTCTGAGCCCTGCGAGCATCGGCTGCATAAGCGCGGAATGAAAGGCGTGAGAGACACGCAAACGCCTGATCTTGACTCCGCTCTCCTTGAGGGAGTCCTCCCACCGGTCAAGCGCCTCCTGCTCACCTGAGACAACCACCGAACAAGGCCCGTTGACAGCAGCTAGACAGAGGCTCTGCTCAAAGCCCGCGAGGCTCTCGATCGCCTCCTGCTCTGAGAGTTCGACAGCGGCCATAGCACCCATCTGCGCTAGCCCCCCCATCAAACGGCCCCTGGCCGCCACCAACGCACACGCGTCCTCCAGGCACAGCACGCCCGCCACATACGCCGCGCAAAGCTCCCCGATCGAATGACCGATCAAATAGTCAGGGGCAACCCCGAAAGAGCCAACGAGCTCAAACAGGGCAACCCCCAACGCGAAGATAGCCGGCTGGGTGAACTCGGTGCGATCGAGCAACAACGCACCCTCCGAACCCTCATCCGAGAAGAGAACCTCCTTCAACGGCCGCTCCAAATAACGATCAAACTCACCGCAAACCCCATCAAGAGACCCAGCAAAACACGGGAACGCCTCATACAACCCCCTACCCATACCCACCCACTGCGACCCCTGCCCCGAAAACAAAAACGCGAGCTTGCCACCAACCCCAGCAACACCCCTAACCAGCCCCTCCCCAGGCTCACCACAAGCCAAAGCATCCAAGCCAGCCAACAAACACTCACGGTCACCGCCCACGACCACCGCACGCCGCTCAAGCTGCGCCCGGCCACCCGTCAACGAAAAAGCCACATCCAACAGCGCCAACTCAGGACACTCCCGCAAACGAGCACACAACCGCTGCGCCTGCGCCCGCAACGCCACCTCACTCTTCGCCGAAACCAACAACGGCAACACCTCAAGCCCAGCAAACACACCACCCAGCACAGCACCATCCAGCGCAACGCCATCCAGCGCAACACCATCCAGCGAAGTGCTATCGCCAGCCTCGGCGGGCCCGGGCTCAGGCAAGCCTGGCGCCTCCTCCAGGATCATGTGTGCGTTGGTGCCCGAGACCCCGAAGGAGGAGACCCCGGCCCGCCGCGGCCTACCATTAGCCCGCCAAGGCCGGGGCTCACGTAACAACTCGACAGCGCCCGCGGACCAATCCACATGCCTCGAAGGCTCCCCGACATGCAGCGTCTTAGGTAACACCCCATGCTGCAGCGCCATCACCATCTTGATCACCCCCGCAACGCCTGCAGCAGCAGAGGGTGACCAATATTGGACTTCACCGACCCCAGATAAAGGGGCCCATCGGGGCGGTCCTGGCCATACGCCGCGATCAACGCCTGCGCCTCGATCGGGTCACCCAGAACCGTACCCGTGCCGTGCGCCTCCACAGCATCAACCTCACCGGGTGAGAGCCCACTAGCAGCCAGCGCCTGCGCGATCACGCGCTCCTGAGAGGGACCATTAGGAGCCGTCAACCCGTTCGAAGCGCCATCCTGGTTGACCGCGCTGCCCCTAATCAACGCAAGTACACGATCACCCTTGCGCCTGGCCTCAGACAGACGCTCCAGCACCACCAGCCCCACACCCTCCGAGAAGCCCGTGCCATCAGCCGCATCAGCGAAAGACTTGCAACGCCCATCCGGCGCAAGACCACGCTGACGCGAGAAAGAAATAAACAAGCCCGGGGAAGCCATCACCATCACCCCACCCGCCAACGCCAACTCACACTCACCCTGCCTCAGCGCCTGACACGCCAAGTGCAACGCCACCAACGAAGAGGAGCAAGCCGTGTCGATCGACACCGCCGGCCCCTCAAGACCAAACGCATACGCCACCCGCCCCGAAGCAACACTCGAGGTGCTACCCGTCAGACGCAGACCCCTCGAGCTCCGGCTCAGGCCGCGCACCAAAACCATAATCAGAAGTGGCGACCCCTGCGAAGACGCCCGTCTGGCTGCCCTGCAGGCTCGCCGGGTCGATCCCCGCGTCCTCGAACGCCTCCCATGCCCCTTCCAGCAGCAGCCGCTGCTGAGGATCGGCCGCTAACGCCTCCCGCGGAGAGATCTGGAAATGATCCGCGTCAAACTCACCCGCCTCATAAAGAAAACCACCATGACGCGCATAACTAGTACCCGGATGATCCGGGTCAGGGTCATAGAGCGCCCCCAAATCCCAACCCCGGTCAGAAGGAAACTCCGAAATCGCATCCCCACCCCCCGCGAGCAACTCCCAGAACTCCCCGGGGCTAGCGACCCCAGGGTAGCGACAGCTCACCCCCACGACCGCGATCGCCTCCTCCGACCTTACACGCCTAGCCACCGGTCTGCCGCGCTTTGTGCCCTGCACCTTCTCGCGTAAGAACCTCGCTACCGCCGCGGGCGTGGGGTGATCGAAGACGAGGGTCGCTGGGAGCTTCAGCCCTGTGGCCTGGACCAGGCGGTTTCTGAGCTCGACGGCAGCCAGCGAGTCAAAGCCGGCGTCCTTGAAGTTGCGCTGCGGGTCAACCGCATCACCCGAGGCGTGCCCCAGCACCGAGGCTACCTGGCCGCGCACGAGCTCCAGCACGATCGCCTCCCACTCCGACTCAGGCGCCTCCCGCAACCTACGAGCCAACTGCCCCCCAGCCGCCGCGCTCCGACGCGCCGGGGCTGCGTACCAACCCACGCATAATCCCCGGCAGCAACCCCAGTCGCGCGCCGGCGCGCAACACCGCGAGATCCAGCGGCACCGGCAACAGCAGAGGCTGGCCGACCCCACGAGCAGCATCAAAGAGCTCAAGGCCCTGCTCAGAGGACAGCGCGAGCATACCCGAGCGCTCAAGGCGCGCCAGATCGGCCTCATCCAGGTGCGCGGTCATACCGCTGCGCACTAGCCCACTGTCCCCAAGCCAGTGAGCTACCCGGCAAGCCTTCATCGCGACGGACGGCTGCTAACGCATCCAGGAAGGTGTTAGCAGCCGCATAGTTGCCCTGGCCGGGGCTACCCAGCGTACCCGCGGCCGAGGAGAACAGGATGAACTCGCTGAGCTCCATGTCCCTAGTGAGCTCGTGCAAGTTCAGCGCACCAGCGACCTTGGGATCCATCACACGCCGCAAACGCTCACCATCAAGCGAAGAGATCACACCATCATCGATCACCCCAGCCGTATGGATCACCGCGCTGAGGGGATGCGCCTTCGGGATCTGCGCGATCACGCGCTTCAGCTGCGCGCCGTCCGCGACATCACAGGCAGCGACCTTCACCTTCGCGCCGAGCTCCTCTAGAGAACCCTTCAGCTCTTTCGCACCCTGCGCCTTTAGCCCGCTGCGACTGATCAACAACAGCCGGCGCGCACCGCGCTCCACCAGGTGACGCGCCAATAGTGCCCCCAGCCCGCCAGTGCCACCCGTGATCAGGATCGTGTCCTGCGGGGCGGGCGGCTGAGGCACCTCTAAAACGATCTTGCCGATATGTCGGGACTCCCGCAGCACCCTGAAGGCCTCCGGAGCGCGGCGCACATCAAACCTCGATGTCGGCAGGTGATGCAGTACACCTCGCTCGAAGAGCCTCATCACCTCTGCCAGCATCTCCTGGATACGCTCCGCGCCTGCTTCCAGCAGATCGAAAGCGCGGTAGCTGACACCCGGATACTCCACGGCAACCCGGTCAGGCTCACGAATATCAGCCTTCCCCATCTCGATAAACCGCCCGCCACGCGGCAACAACTGGAACGAAGCGTCTACGAACTCCCCCACCAAAGAATCGAGTACCACATCCACACCACGGCCACCCGTCACCTCCAAGAACCTCTCCCTGAACACCACATCACGCGAGGAACAGATACGCTCACCGTCGATACCGAGCCCTTTGAGGGTCTCCCACTTACTCGGGTGAGCCGTAGCGAACACCTCAACACCCATATGCGCAGCGATCTGCAAAGCCGCCATCCCCACACCACCAGCAGCACCATGCAACAACAACGACTCACCACGCTGCACCCGCGCGAGATCCACAAGCGCGTAGTAAGCCGTCAAGAACACGGTCGGCACCGACGCGGCCTCGGTATACGACCAGCCCTCCGGCACCCTCACAAGTACCCTCTGATCGCTCACCGCAAGCGGCCCGAAAGCATACGAGATGAGACCCATCACACGATCACCCACCGCGAGATCCCTCACATCCCCGGCTACCTCGACCACCACCCCCGCACCCTCACTACCAAGCGGAGCCTCACCGGAAAAAGACACAAGTCCGAGCGCAGCCACTACGTCATAGAAGTTCAACCCCGCGGCATGCACCGCGACCCGCACCTCCCCCGCTCCCAGCGGCTCACTCACCCTCAGGCTCCCACAAAGCGCGAGGCTCTCAAGCGTACCCGGAGAATCAATACCCAAATGCCACGGCTCCCCACCCGCCGGAGGCACAAGCCAACCACTAGACCCAGGACGCGCGAGCCTCGGCACTAGCAGCTCACCCTCCCGCAGCGCAACCTCCGGCTCCTCACTCACCAACGCACCCACCAGAACAGCCACAGATGCCTCGCTAGCATCGACGTCGATCAACGACAAACGCCCAGGGTGCTCCACGCAAGCGCTACGCAACAGGCCGGGCAGCGCCGCCTGCAGCAGATCGGGGGCCTCACCCCGCACGGCCAGCGCCCCACGCGTGATCAACACCAGCCGCGCCTCCCCCAAACCCTCCACGGCGAGGAAACCCTGCAACAACCCAAGCACACACGCAGTCAGCTCGCGAACCGCCCCAGCCAGCTCACCATCGCCACCAGCAGGCTCGCCACCAGCAGGCTCGCCACCATCGGGCTCGCTCACAGCGGGCTCGCTAACAGCGGACTCTGCCAGCGTCTGCGCGCTCACCAGCACAACCTCCGGCGCGGGCTCGCCCCGCTCAAGCGCGGCCCGCAGCGCGTCCAGATCGCAGTGGCGCTCAAGCTCGATACCCGCACCATCCAGCTCCTCTCCGGAGCCCAGCAGCACCGCGCGCCCAACACCACCCTCACCCACGGCGAGCGGCACCCAGTCAAGCTCAAACAGCGCATCGTGAACCCGCGGCGCCTTCGCCGTCAATGCGGCGTGATCGATCGGTCGCAGCTGGATACGCTCGACCGAGAACACGGGGTCGCCCGCCGAGTCGACCGCGACTAAGCCCGGCGCGCCTTCCTGCACACTCAGATGGACCCGCAGCTCAGACGCGCCGCGGGCGTAAAGACGCACACCCGAGAAAGAAAACGGAACCTGCACCCCCTCACCCTCAAGCGCCCCCAGCGCCAGCCCATGCAGCGCCGCGTCAAACAGCGCCGGGTGAACACAGAAACCCTGCGCCTGCCCCTCCTGCTCCTCGGGCAACGCCACCTCGACGAACACCTCCTGCCCGGAGCGCCATGCCTGCCTGAGCCCCTGGAAAGAGGGCCCATACTCATAGCCAGCCTCAGCGCAACGCTCATAAAACTCCCCGACATCAAGCTGCTCAACCGCCGACGGCGGCCAACCCTCGCTAAGACCCTCGAACCCCGGCAGCGAGCCCTGTTGCCCAGCGAGGACACCCGAAGCGTGCAGCATCCACTCAGAGACCTCAAGCTCATCACTCGAAGCCTCCGCACGGGAGTAAATCTCGATCGAGCGGCCCCCCGCCTCATCGGGCTCTGAGAGCACGAGCTGAACCTGGTAGGCCCCCTGCTCAGAGAGCAACAACGGCGCGTGCAAGGTGAGCTCCTCGACCTCCTGGGCCCCCACCCGCTCCGCCGCCGCTAACGCCAGCTCAACAAACCCAGCACCCGGCAACAACACCGTCCCCATAACCGCGTGATCTGACAGCCAAGAATGCCCCGTAAGCGACAGACGACCAGTAAACACGAGCCCCTCCCGGTCACCCGCCAGCTCCACCGCGGCACCCAGCAACGGGTGCCCGGCAGGAGACTGCCCGAGCGCGCTCGCGTCACCCGCACCCGCCCCCGACGCAAGCCAGTAACGCCGGCGCTGAAACGCATAAGTAGGCAGCGCGACCCGACGCGCACCCCGACCCACAAACAACGCCCCCCAATCAACCCGAACACCGCGAACGTAAGCCTCCGCCAGCGAACACAGGAAACGCTCAAGCCCTCCCTGCTCACGCCTAAGCGAGCCAATCACCGCCACCGCACCAGCATCCCCCCCCACAGCCTCGGCCGTCTCCTCAATCGCCATCGTCAACACCGGGTGAGGACTCACCTCGACAAACGCGCTGAAAGAATCCTCCAGCAAGAGACGGGTGGTCTGCTCAAAAAGAACCGTCTGGCGCAGGTTGCGATACCAATAAGCACCATCCAGCCCCGCGGTATCAACCACAGCGCCAACTGCGGTCGAATAGAACGGGATCTCACCAGAACGCGGACTGACCTGCGCCAGCTCCCCTTCCACGCGCTGCTGGACCGCCTCGACCTGCCGCGAATGCGAAGCACAGTCGACGGGGATCTGCTTAGCGCGCAACTCCTTAGCCTCACAGAGCGCAAGCAGCTCCCCGAGCGCCTCGGGCTCGCCTGAGATCACCACCGAAGAAGGCCCATTCACAGCAGCCAGCGCCACCCGCTCTCCGAAAGGCTCAAGCAACGAGCCGACCTCATCAACACCGAGCGCCAACGAGACCATGCCACCACGACCCGCGAGCTCATCCGCCAGCACCCTACTGCGCAACGCCACCAAACACGCGGCGTCCTCCAAGGAAAGCCCACCCGCCACATACGCAGCAGCGATCTCACCCAGAGAATGACCCACCACAGCTGAAGGCACAACCCCGCAAGAACGCCACAAAGCAGCCAGCGAAACCATTACCGCAAACAACGCCGGATGGAGCACATCCACCCGCTCAAACGCCGGGGCACCCTCCCGACCGCGCAAGACATCCTCAAGCGAGAAAGCGAGGTGAGGCGCAAACGCCCCCACGCAAGCATCCATCTCCGCCGCGAACACCGGCGATGACTCCCACAACCCCAACGCCATCCCATCCCACTGACAACCCTGCCCCGAGAAAACAAACACCACCCTCCCCCGATGACTGGCAACCCCCCTAACCAACCCCTCCGCCGGCTCACCACGAGCGAGGGCATCCAGACCAGCCAACAGGCGCTCACGGTCGGCGCCCACGACCGACGCGCGCCGCTCAAGCTGCGCCCGGCCGCTCGCCAACGAGAATGCCACATCCAACGGCGCCAGCTCAGGACACTCCCGCAGCCGGGCATACAGACGCTGCGCCTGCGCCTGCAACGCCACCTCACTCTTCGCCGAAACCAACAACGGCAACGCCTCAAGCTCAGCGAAAGCACCGCCTGACGAAAGGCCATCGCCAGCCTCGGCGGGGCCGGGCTCAGGCAGACCTGGCGCCTCCTCCAGGATCAAGTGCGCGTTGGTGCCCGAGACCCCGAAGGAGGAGACCCCCGCCCGTCGCGGCCTACCATTAGCCCGCCAAGGCCGAGCCTCACGCAACAACTCAACAGCACCAGCAGACCAATCCACATGCCTCGAAGGCTCCTCAAGATGCAGCGTCTTGGGCAACAACCCATGCTGCAACGCCATCACCATCTTGATCACCCCCGCAACACCCGCAGCAGCAGAGGTATGGCCAATATTGGACTTCACCGAACCCAGATAAAGAGGCCCATCGGGGCGACCCTGACCATAGGCCGCGATCAACGCCTGCGCCTCGATCGGGTCACCCAGAACCGTACCCGTACCATGCGCCTCCACAGCATCGACCTCAGCGGGCGAGAGCCCACTAGCGGCCAGCGCCTGCGCGATCACCCGCTCCTGGGAAGGACCATTAGGAGCCGTCAGCCCGTTCGAGGCGCCATCCTGGTTGATCGCGCTGCCCCTGATCAACGCAAGCACGCGATCGCCTCTGCGCCTCGCCTCAGAGAGACGCTCGAGCACGACCAGCCCCACACCCTCCGAGAAACTCGTCCCATCAGCCGCATCAGCGAAAGACTTGCAGCGCCCATCGGGCGCGAGGCCGCGCTGGCGCGAGAACTCGATGAACGCGCCCGGGGAGGCTATCACCGTCACCCCGCCCGCCAGCGCCAGCTCACACTCACCCTGCCTAAGCGCCTGGCAAGCCAAGTGCAGCGCCACCAACGAAGAGGAGCAGGCCGTGTCGATCGAGACCGCCGGCCCCTCAAGACCAAACGCATACGCCACCCGCCCCGAGGCAACACTCGCGGTGCTGCCCGTCAGGCCAAACCCCTCGAGCTCCTGCTCGGGTCGCGCGCCGAAACCATAGTCAGAAGAGATGATCCCCGCGAAGACGCCCGTCTGGCTGCCCTGCAGGCTCGCCGGGTCGATCCCTGCGTCCTCGAACGCCTCCCACGCCCCTTCCAGCAGCAGCCGCTGCTGGGGATCGGCCGCTAACGCCTCCCGCGGAGAGATCTGAAAATGATCCGCGTCAAACTCACCCGCCTCATAAAGAAAACCACCATGACGCGCATAGCTAGTACCCGGATGATCGGGGTCGGGATCATAGAGCGCCCCCAAATCCCAGCCCCGGTCCGAAGGAAACTCCGAAATCGCATCCCCACCCCCCGCAAGCAACTCCCAGAACTCCTCAGGGCCGGCGACCCCACCGGGATAACGACAACTCACCCCCACGATCGCGATCGGCTCGCAATCGCGTTGCTCATGCTCTCGAAGCTGATCACGAGTCTTACGCAGTGCAAGCAGGACACGCTTCAGATATGGGAGAAGCTCCCCCTCCTCGGATACGAGTCCATCCTCCTCAGGCACCAGAAGTCCATCTACCTCAGGCATCTTCATTCAGCCCTCTCCTAGCTCCGCGTTAACAAATGCAACGATCTCCCGGGCCGTCGCTGACTGAACCATGTCGTCGGTGACGGCGTTGTCGTTAATCTGCTCATCACTCTCGAGCTTCACCAGGAACGATCGCAACCATGCGTTGATCCGCTGTCGTTCATCCCTCTCCACCGCAATCGAGATAAGCATCGACTCGACCCTGTTAAGCTCCATATCCAGTCCCATTCTCTTTGTGCTATTAGCAGTCACCTTCTCGCGTAAGAACCTTGCTACCGCTGTGGGGGTGGGGTGATCGAAGATGAGGGTCGCTGGGAGTTTCAGCCCTGTGGCTTGGACTAGGCGGTTTCTGAGCTCCACGGCGGCGAGCGAGTCAAACCCGGCGTCCTTGAAGTTGCGCTGGGGGTCAACCGCATCACCGGAGGGGTGCCCCAGTACCGAGGCGACCTGGCCGCGCACGAGCTCCAGCACGATCGCTTCCCACTCGGACTCGGGCGCCTCCCGCAGCCTACGAGCCAACTGCCCCCCAGCCGCCGCGCTCCGACGCGCCGGGCTGCGTACCAGCCCACGCATAACGCCCGGCAGTAACCCCAGTCGCGCGCCGGCGCGCAGCACCGCGAGATCCAGCGCCACCGCCAACAACAAGGGCTGGCCGACCCCACGAGCAGCATCAAAGAGCTCAAGGCCCTGCTCAGAAGACAGCGCGAGCATACCCGAACGCTCAAGGCGCGCCAGATCGCCCTCCCCCAGATGCCCAGTCATACCGCTCGCGCTAGCCCACTGTCCCCATGCCAGTGAGCTACCCGGCAAGCCCTCCGCGCGGCGAGCGGCTGCTAACGCATCCAGGAACGTGTTGGCAGCCGCATAGTTGCCCTGGCCGGGGCTACCCAGCGTACCCGCGGCCGAGGAGAACAGGACGAACTCGCTGAGCTCCATGTCCCTCGTGAGCTCGTGCAAGTTCAGCGCACCGGCGACCTTGGGATCCATTACGCGCTTTAGACGCTCACCATCAAGCGAAGAGATCACACCATCATCGATCACCCCAGCCGTATGGATCACCGCGCTGAGCGGATGCGCCTTCGGGATCTGCGCGATCACGCGCTTCAACTGCGCGCCCTGCGCGACATCACAGGCAGCGACCTTCACCTTCGCGCCAAGGTCCTCCAGAGAACCCTTCAGCTCTTTCGCGCCCTGCGCCTTTAGCCCGCTGCGACTGATCAACAACAGCCGGCGAGCACCCTGCTCCACCAGGTGACGCGCCAACAACGCTCCCAGCCCGCCAGTGCCACCCGTGATCAGGATCGTGCCCTGCGAAGCGGGCGCCCGGGGCACCTCTAAGACGATCTTGCCGATATGCCGGGACTCCCGCAGCACCCTGAACGCATCCGGGGCGCGACGCACATCAAACCTCGATGTCGGCAGATGATGCAGTACACCTCGCTCGAAGAGCCTCATCACCTCTGCCAGCATCTCCTGGATACGCTCCGCGCCTGCTTCCAGCAGGTCGAAAGCGCGGTAGCTGACACCCGGATACTCCGCGGCGACCCGGTCAGGCTCACGAATATCAGCCTTACCCATCTCGATAAACCGCCCACCACGCGGCAACAACCCAAGCGAAGCGTCTACGAACTCCCCCACCAAAGAATCGAGTACCACATCCACACCACGGCCATCCGTCACCTCCAAGAACCTCTCCCTGAACACCACATCACGCGAGGAACAGATGCGCTCACCGTCGATACCGAGCCCTTTGAGGGTCTCCCACTTACTCGGGTGAGCCGTAGCGAACACCTCAACACCCATATGCGCAGCGATCTGCAAAGCCGCCATCCCCACACCACCAGCAGCACCATGCAACAACAACGACTCACCACGCTGCACCCGCGCGAGATCCACAAGCGCGTAGTAGGCCGTCAAGAACACGGTCGGTACTGACGCGGCCTCGGTATACGACCAGCCCTTCGGCACCCTCACAAGCAGCCTCTGATCGTTCACCGCAAGCGACCCGAAAGCGTACGGGATGAGGCCCATCACACGATCACCCACAGCGAGATCCCTCACATCCGCGGCTACCTCGACCACCACCCCCGCACCCTCACTACCAAGCGGAGCCTCACCCGGATACACCCCCAGCGCGATCAGCACATCACGGAAATTCAACCCCGCCGCATACACCGCGACCCGCACCTCCCCCGCCCCCAACGACTCACTGACCCCCGGGCTCCCACAAAACGCGAGACTCCCAAGCGAGCCCGGAGAATCAATACCCAGATGCCACGGCTCCCCACCCACCGGAGGCACAAGCCAACCACTAGACCCAGGACGCGCCAGCCTCGGCACGAGCAGCTCACCCTCCCGCAAGGCAACCTCCGGCTCCTCACTCACCAACGCACCCACCAGAACGCCCATAGACGCCTCGCTAGCATCCACGTCGATCAATGACAAGCGCCCGGGGTGCTCCACGCAAGCGCTACGCAACAAGCCGGGTAGCGCCGCCTGCAACAGATCGGGGGCCTCACCCATCCGTACGGCTAGCGCGCCGCGCGTGATCAACACGAGCCGCGCCTCCCCCAGGCCCTCCAAGGCGAGGAAACCCTGCAACAACCCAAGCACACACGCAGTCAGCCGGTGAACCGCCCCAGCCAGCTCGCCATCGCCACCAGCAGGCTCACCGCCAGCAGGCTCACCGCCAGCAAGCTCACCACCGCCAGTGGGCTCTGCCAGCGTCTGCGCGCTCACCAGCACAACCTCCGGCGCGGGCTCACCCTCGCTCGAGCGCGGCCTGCAGCGCGTCCAGATCGAGGTGGCGTTCGAGCTCTATACCCGCACCGTCCAGCTGCTCCCCGGAGCCCAGCAGCACCGCGCGCCCAACACCACCCTCACCCACGAGCACCGCGCGCCCAACACCCGTTTCACCCGCGGGCAGCGGCACCCAGTCAAGCTCAAACAGCGCATCGTGAGCCCCCGGTGCCTTCGCCCTCAGCGCGGTGTGATCGATCGGCCGCAGCTGGATACGTTCGACCGAGAACACGGGGTCGCCTGCCGAGTCGACCGCGACCAAGCTTGGTGCGCCCTCCTGCACACTCAGATGGACCCGCAGCTCAGACGCGCCACGGGCGTAAAGACGCACACCCGAGAAAGAGAAGGGAACCTGCGTTCCCTCACCCTCGGGCGCTCCCAGCGCCAGCCCGTGCAGCGCCGCGTCAAAGAGCGCCGGGTGAACACAGAAACCCTGTGCCTGCCCCTCCTGCTCCTCGGGCAACGCCACCTCGACGAACACCTCCTGCCCGGAGCGCCATGCCTGTCTGAGCCCCTGGAAAGAGGGCCCGTACTCATAGCCAGCCTCGGCGACGCGCTCATAGAACTCCCCGACATCAAGCTGCTCGGCCCCCGACGGCGGCCAACCCTCGGTAAGACCCTGGAGCCCTCCGGGCAGCGAGCCCTGTTGCCCGGTGAGGACACCCGAGGCGTGCAGTGTCCACTCAGAGGCCTCAAGCTCATCGCTTGAGGTCTCCGCACGGGAGTAGATCTCGATCGAGCGAGCACCTGCCTCATCGGGCTCTGTGAGCACGAGCTGAACCTGGTAGGCCCCCTGCTCAGAGAGCAACAACGGTACGTGCAGGGTGAGCTCCTCGATCTCTTGGGCGCCGACCCGCTCCGCCGCCGTCAACGCCAGCTCAACAAACCCAGCACCCGGCAACAGCACCGTGCCCATAACCGCGTGATCCCTGAGCCAAGAATGCCCCGTAAGCGACAAACGACCAGTGAACAACAATCCCTCCCGGTCACCCGCCAGCTCCACCGCGGCACCCAGCAACGGGTGCCCGGCAGGAGACTGTCCGAGCGCGCTCGCGTCACCCGCACCCGCCCCCGACGCAAGCCAGTAGCGCCGGCGCTGAAACGCATAGGTAGGCAGCGCGACTCGGCGTGCGCCCCGATCCGCGAACAACGCTCCCCAATCAACCTGAATACCGTGGACGTGAGCGTCTGCTAGGAAGCCGATGAGGGACTCCTCCTGGGGCCTGTGCGCGCGCATGCTAGGCGCGATCAGTGCTCCCTCCTCGGCCTCAACGCTCAAGCACTGCGCTGCGAGCGCGCTCAGGGTCCCGTCAGGGCCGAGCTCTAGAAAGCGTGTGACGCCTGCGTGCTCCAGTACCCGTATCCCATCGGAGAAGCGCACGGTCTGCCTGGCATGGCGAGCCCAGTAATCAGGCGAGACGGCCTGCTCAGCCAGAGAGTAGCTCCCCGCTCACGTTAGAGATGATCGGTAGCCTGGGCTTCGAGAAAGAGAGACCTTCCGCGACCTCTCTGAGCCCGGCGAGCATCGGCTGCATAAGCGAGGAATGAAAGGCGTGAGAGACACGCAAACGCCTGATCTTGACCCCGCCCTCCTTGAGGGAGTCCTCCCACTGGCCAAGCGCCTCCTGCTCACCTGAGATAACCATCGAGCGGGGGCCGTTGACAGCAGCTAGGCAGAGGCTTTGCTCAAAGCCCGCGAGGCTCTCGATTGCCTCCTGTTCTGAGAGTTCGACAGCGGCCATAGCACCCGTCTGCGCTAGCCCCCCCATCAAACGGCCCCTGGCCGCCACCAGCGCACACGCGTCCTCCAGGCACAGCACGCCCGCCACATACGCCGCGCAAAGCTCCCCGATCGAATGACCGATCAAATAGTCAGGGGCAACCCCGAAAGAACCAACGAGCTCAAACAGGGCAACCCCCAACGCGAAGATAGCCGGCTGGGTGAACTCGGTGCGATCGAGCAACAACGCACCCTCCGAGCCCTCATCCGAGAAGAGAACCTCCTTCAGCGGCCGCTCCAAATAACGATCAAACTCACCGCAAACCCCATCAAGAGACCCAGCAAAACACGGGAACGCCTCATACAACCCCCTACCCATACCCACCCACTGCGACCCCTGCCCCGAAAACAAAAAAGCGAGCTTGCCACCAACCCCAGCAACACCCCTAACCAGCCCCTCCCCAGGCTCACCACAAGCCAAAGCACCCAAGCCAGCCAACAAACACTCACGGTCACCGCCCACGACCACCGCACGCCGCTCCAACTGCGCCCGGCCACCCACCAACGAAAAAGCCACATCCAACAGCGCCAACTCAGGACACTCCCGCAAACGAGCACACAACCGCTGCGCCTGCGCCCGCAACGCCACCTCACTCTTCGCCGAAACCAACAACGGCAACACCTCAAGCCCACCAAACACACCACCCAGCACAGCACCATCCAGCGCAACGCCATCCAGCGCAACGCCATCCAGCGCAACGCCATCCAGCGAAGGACCATCTAGCGAACAGCCATCGCCATCTAGCGAAGTGCTATCGCCGGCCTCGGCGGGCCCGGGCTCAGGCAAGCGTGGCGCCTCCTCCAGGATCACGTGTGCGTTGGTGCCCGAGACCCCGAAGGAGGAGACCCCGGCCCGTCGCGGCCTACCATTAGCCCGCCAAGGCTGGGGCTCACGTAACAACTCAACAGCACCAGCAGACCAATCCACATGCCTCGAAGGCTCCCCGACATGCAGCGTCTTGGGTAACACCCCATGCTGCAGCGCCATCACCATCTTGATCACCCCCGCAACGCCTGCAGCAGCAGAGGTATGACCAATATTCGACTTGACCGAGCCCAGATAAAGGGGCCCATCGGGGCGGTCCTGGCCATACGCTGCGATCAGCGCCTGCGCCTCGATCGGGTCACCCAGAACCGTACCCGTGCCGTGCGCCTCCACAGCATCAACCTCGCCGGGTGAGAGCCCACTAGCGGCCAGCGCCTGCGCGATTACGCGCTCCTGGGAAGGACCATTAGGAGCCGTCAGCCCGTTCGAGGCGCCATCCTGGTTGACCGCGCTGCCCCTAATCAACGCAAGTACACGATCGCCCTTGCGCCTCGCCTCAGATAGACGCTCCAGCACGACCAGCCCTACTCCCTCCGAGAAGCCTGTGCCATCAGCCGCATCAGCGAAAGACTTGCAACGCCCATCAGGCGCAAGACCACGCTGACGCGAGAAAGAGATAAACAAGCCCGGGGAAGCCATCACCATCACCCCACCCGCCAACGCCAGCTCACACTCACCCTGCCTAAGCGCCTGACACGCCAGATGCAACGCCACCAATGAAGAGGAGCAAGCCGTGTCGATCGAGACCGCCGGCCCCTCAAGACCAAACGCATACGCCACCCGCCCCGTGGCAACACTCGAGGTACTGCCCGTCAGACGCAGTCCCTCGAGCTCCGGCTCAGACCGCGCACCGAAACCATAGTCAGAAGTGGCGACCCCCGCGAAGACTCCCGTCTGGCTGCCCTGCAGGCTCACCGGGTCGATCCCTGCGTCCTCGAACGCCTCCCAGGCCCCTTCCAGCAGCAGCCGCTGCTGAGGATCGGCGGCTAACGCCTCCCGCGGAGAGATCTGGAAATGATCGGCGTCAAACTCACCCGCCTCATAAAGAAACCCACCATGACGCGCATAGCTGGTACCCGGATGATCCGGGTCAGGGTCATAGAGCGCCCCCAAATCCCAACCCCGGTCAGAAGGAAACGCCGAGATCGCATCCCCACCCCCCGCAAGCAGCTCCCAGAACTCCCCGGGGCTGGCGGCCCCGGGGTAGCGACAGCTCACCCCCACGATCGCGATCGCCTCCTCCGATCGTGCACGCCTAGCGACCGGTGCGGTGCGTTTTGTGCCCTGCACCTTCTCGCGTAAGAATCTTGCTACCGCTGTGGGTGTGGGGTGATCGAAGACGAGGGTCGCTGGGAGCTTCAGCCCTGTGGCTTGGACTAGGCGGTTTCTGAGCTCGACGGCGGCGAGCGAGTCAAACCCGGCGTCCTTGAAGTTGCGCTGGGGGTCGACCGCATCACCGGAGGGGTGCCCCAGTACCGAGGCGACCTGGCTGCGCACGAGCTCCAGCACGATCGCTTCCCACTCTGATTCGGGCGCCTCCCGTAATCTACGAGCCAACTGCCCTCCAGCCGCCGCTGCCCGGCGCGCCGGGGCGCGTACCAGCCCACGCATAACCCCGGCAGTAACCCCAGTCGCGCGCCGGCGCGCAGCACCGCGAGATCCAGCGCCACCGCCAACAACAAGGGCTGGCCGACCCCACGAGCAGCATCAAAGAGCTCAAGGCCCTGCTCAGAAGACAGCGCGAGGATACCCGAGCGCTCAAGGCGCGCCAGATCAGCCTCCCCCAAATGCCCAGTCATACCGCTCGCGCTAGCCCACTGTCCCCAAGCCAGTGAGCTACCCGGCAAGCCCTCCGCGCGGCGGACGGCTGCTAACGCATCCAGGAACGTGTTGGCAGCCGCATAGTTGCCCTGGCCGGGGCTACCCAGCGTACCCGCGGCCGAGGAGAACAGGACGAACTCGCTGAGCTCCATGTCCCTCGTGAGCTCGTGCAAGTTCAGCGCACCGGCGACCTTGGGATCCATTACGCGCTTTAGACGCTCACCATCAAGCGAAGAGATCACACCATCATCGATCACCCCAGCCGTATGGATCACCGCGCTGAGCGGATGCGCCTTCGGGATCTGCGCGATCACGCGCTTCAACTGCGCGCCCTGCGCGACATCACAGGCAGCGACCTTCACCTTCGCGCCAAGGTCCTCCAGAGAACCCTTCAGCTCTTTCGCGCCCTGCGCCTTTAGCCCGCTGCGACTGATCAACAACAGCCGGCGCGCACCCTGCTCCACCAGGTGACGCGCCAACAACGCCCCCAGCCCGCCAGTGCCACCCGTGATCAGGATCGTGCCCTGCGAAGCGGACGCCCGGGGCACCTCTAAGACGATCTTGCCGATATGCCGGGACTCCCGCAGCACCCTGAACGCATCCGGGGCGCGACGCACATCAAACCTCGATGTCGGCAAGTGATGCAGTACACCTCGCTCGAAGAGCCTCATCACCTCTGCCAGCATCTCCTGGATACGCTCCGCGCCTGCCTCCTGCAGGTCGAAAGCGCGGTAGCTGACACCCGGATACTCCGCGGCGACCCGGTCAGGCTCACGAATATCGGCCTTCCCCATCTCGATAAACCGCCCACCACGCGGCAACAACTGGAGCGAGGCGTCTACGAACTCCCCCACCAAAGAATCGAGTACCACGTCCACACCATGCCCACCCGTCACCTCCAGGAACCTCTCCTTGAACTCCACATCACGCGAGGAGCAGATGCGCTCACCGTCGATACCGAGCCCTTTGAGGGTCTCCCACTTACTCGGGTGAGCCGTAGCGAACACCTCAACACCCATATGCGCAGCGATCTGCAAAGCCGCCATCCCCACACCACCAGCAGCACCATGCAGCAACAACGACTCACCACGCTTTACTCGCGCGAGATCCACGAGCGCGTAGTAGGCCGTCAAGAACACGGTCGGTACCGACGCGGCCTCGGTATAAGACCAGCCCTCCGGCACCCTCACAAGCAGCCTCTGATCGCTCACCGCAAGCGGCCCGAAAGCATACGGGATGAGGCCCATCACACGATCACCCACAGCGAGATCCCTCACATCCCCGGCTACCTCGACGACCACCCCCGCACCCTCACTACCGAGCGGAGCCTCACCCGGATACACCCCCAGCGCGATCAGCACATCACGGAAATTCAACCCCGCCGCATACACCGCGACCCGCACCTCCCCCACCCCCAACGGCACACCCACCCCCGGGCTCCCACAAAGCGCGAGACTCCCAAGCGAACCCGGAGAATCAATACCCAAATACCACGGCTCCCCACCCGCCGGAGGCACAAGCCAACCACTAGACCCAGGACGCGCCAGCCTCGGCACAAGCAGCTCACCCCCCCGCAACGCAACCTCCGGCTCCTCACTCACCAACGCACCCACCAGAACACCCACAGACGCCTCGCTAGCATCCACATCGATCAACGACAAACGCCCAGGATGCTCCACGCAAGCACTACGCAACAGGCCAGGTAGCGCCGCCTGCAGCAGATCGGGGGCCTCACCCTCCCGTACGGCTAGCGCGCCGCGCGTGATCAACACCAGCCGCGCCTCCCCCAGGCCCTCCACGGCGAGGAAACCCTGCAACAACCCAAGCACACACACAGTCAGCCTGTGAACCGCCCCAGCCAGCTCACCATCACCACCAGCAGGCTCACCACCAGCAGAATCGCCACCAGCAGGCTCGCCGCCAGCGGGCTCGCTAACAGCGGGCTCTGCCAGCCTCTGCGCGCTCACCAGCACAACCTCCGGCACGGGCTCACCCCGCTCAAGCGCGGCCTGCAGCGCGTCCAGATCGCAGTGGCGCTCGAGCTCTATACCCGCACCATCCAGCTCCTCTGCGGAGCCCAGCAGCACCGCACGCCCAACACCACCCTCACCCACGAGCACCGCGCGCCCAACACCCGCCTCACCCCCGGGCAGCGGCACCCAGTCAAGCTCAAACAGCGCATCATGAACCCCCGGCGCCTTCGCCCTCAGCCCGGTGTGATCGATCGCTCGCAGCTGGATGCGCTCGACCGAGAACACAGGGTCACCCGCCGAGTCGACCGCGACTAAGCTCGGTGCGCCTTCCTGCATACTCAGATGGACCCGCAGCTCAGATGCGCCGCGGGCGTAGAGGCGCACACCGGAGAAAGAGAAGGGAACTTGCGCCTGCTCACCCTCAAGCGCCCCCAATGCCAGCCCGTGCAGCGCCGCGTCAAAGAGCGCCGGGTGAACACAGAAACCCTGTGCTTGCCCCTCCTGCTCCTCGGGCAAGGCCACCTCGACGAACACCTCCTGCCCGGAGCGCCATGCCTGTCTGAGCCCCTGGAAAGAGGGCCCGTACTCATAGCCAGCCTCAGCGACGCGCTCATAGAACTCCCCGACATCGAGCTGCTCAACTCCCGACGGCGGCCAACCCTCGCTAAGACCCTCGAACCCCGGCAGCGAGCCCTGTTGCCCGGCGAGGACACCCGAGGCGTGCAGCGTCCACTCAGAGACCTCAAGCTCATCACTCGAGGCCTCCGCACGGGAGTAGATCTCGATCGAGCGGCCGCCCGCCTCATCGGGCTCTGTGAGCACGAGCTGAACCTGATGGGCCCCCTGCTCAGAGAGCAACAACGGCGCGTGCAAGGTGAGCTCCTCGATCTCCTGGGCGCCGACCCGCTCCGCCGCCGCTAACGCCAGCTCAACAAACCCAGCACCCGGCAACAACACCGTGCCCATAACCGCGTGATCCCTGAGCCAAGAATGCCCCGTAAGCGACAAACGACCAGTGAACAACAAGCCCTCCCGGTCACCCGCCAGCTCCACCGCGGCACCCAGCAACGGGTGCCCGGCAGGAGACAGCCCGAGCGCGCTCGCGTCACCCGCACCCGCCCCAGACGCAAGCCA
This sequence comes from uncultured Solirubrobacterales bacterium, assembly GCA_963812595.1. Lineage (GTDB taxonomy): Bacteria > Actinomycetota > Thermoleophilia > Solirubrobacterales > Solirubrobacteraceae > Palsa-744. Next base: position 414,831 of record CAWEVQ010000012.1, on the reverse strand, counting down.
GTAGCGCCGCCGCTGAAACGCATAGGTAGGCAGTGCGACCCGACGTGCACCCCGACCCGCGAACAACGTCCCCCAATCAACCCGAACGCCGTGAACGTGAGCGTCCGCTAGCGAGCACAGGAACCGCTCTAGCCCTCCCTGCTCACGCCTAAGCGAGCCGAGCACCGCCACCGCACCAGCATCCCCCCCCACCGCTTCGGCCGTCTCCTCTATAGCCATCGTCAATACCGGGTGAGGACTCACCTCGACAAACGCGCTGAAAGAGTCCTTCAGCAAAAGGCGGGTGGTCTGCTCAAAAAGAACCGTCTGGCGCAAGTTGCGATACCAATAAGCACCATCCAACTCCGCGGTATCAACCACAGCACCAACCGCAGTCGAATAAAACGGGACCTCACCAGAACGCGGGCTGACCACTGCGAGCTCCCCTTCCAGCCGCCCTTGGATCGCCTCGATCTGCTGCGAATGCGAGGCGTAGTCAACAGGGATCTGCTTCGCGCGCAGCCCCCTGGTCTCACAGAGCAAAAGCAGCTCCCCGAGCGCCTCGGGCTCACCTGAGATCACCACCGAAGCAGGCCCATTCACAGCAGCCAGCGCCACCCGCTCTCCGAAACGCTCAAGCAACGAGCCGACCTCATCAACCCCGAGCGCCACCGAAACCATGCCACCACGACCCGAAAGCTCATCAGCCAACGCCCTACTGCGCAACGCCACCACACACGCAGCGTCCTCCAACGAGAGCCCACCCGCGACATACGCAGCAGCGATCTCACCCTGAGAATGACCGACCACAGCCGCGGGCACAACCCCACAAGAACGCCACAAAGCAGCCAACGAAACCATCACCGCAAACAACGCCGGCTGAAGCACATCCACCCGCTCAAACGCCGGGGCACCCTCCCGACCACGCAGAACATCCTCAAGCGAGAAACCGAGATGAGGCGCAAACGCCCGCACGCAAGCATCCATCTCCGCCGCGAACACCGGCGATGACTCCCACAACCCCAACGCCATCCCATCCCACTGACAACCCTGCCCCGAGAAAACAAACACCACCCCACCACGATCACGAGCAACACCCCTAACCAACCCCACCGCAGACTCACCACAAGCCAAAGCATCCAAGCCAGCCAACAAACGCTCACGGTCACCACCCACGACCACCGCACGCCGCTCCAACTGCGCCCGGCCACCCACCAACGAAAAAGCCACATCCAACGGCGCCAACGCGGGACACTCCCGCAAACGAGCACCCAACCGCTGCGCCTGCGCCCCCAACGCCACCTCACTCTTCGCCGAAACCAACAACGGCAACACCCCAAGCCCAGCGAAAGCACCGCCTGACGAAAGGCCATCGCCAGCCTCGACGGGCCCGGGCTCAGGCAAGCCTGGTGCCTCCTCCAGGATCACGTGCGCGTTAGTGCCCGAAACCCCGAAGGAAGAGACCCCCGCCCGCCGCGGCCTACCATTAGCCCGCCAAGACCGCGACTCACGCAACAACTCAACAGCACCAGCCGACCAATCCACATGCCTCGAAGGCTCCCCCAGATGCAGCGTCTTAGGCAACACCCCATGCCGCAACGCCAACACCATCTTAATCACCCCCGCAACACCCGCAGCAGCAGAGGTATGACCAATATTCGACTTGACCGAGCCCAGATAAAGGGGCCCATCGGGGCGGTCCTGGCCATACGCCGCGATCAATGCCTGCGCCTCGATCGGGTCACCCAGAACCGTACCCGTGCCGTGTGCCTCTACAGCATCGACCTCGCCGGGTGAGAGCCCACTAGCAGCCAGCGCCTGCGCGATCACGCGCTCCTGGGAAGGACCATTAGGAGCCGTCAACCCGTTCGAAGCGCCATCCTGGTTGACCGCGCTGCCCCTAATCAACGCAAGCACACGATCACCCCTGCGCCTCGCCTCAGACAAACGCTCAAGCACCACCAGCCCCACACCCTCGCTCCAGCCCGTGCCATCAGCCGCATCAGCAAAAGACTTGCAACGCCCATCCGGCGCAACGCCGCGCAGGCGCGAGAACTCGATGAACGCACCCGGGGAAGCCATCACCGTCACCCCGCCCGCCAACGCCAGCTCACACTCACCCTGCCTCAACGCCTGACACGCCAGATGCAACGCCACCAACGAAGAAGAACAAGCCGTATCGATCGACACCGCCGGCCCCTCAAGACCAAACGCATACGCCACCCGCCCCGTGGCAACACTCGAGGTACTGCCCGTCAGACGCAGTCCCTCAAGCTCCGGCTCAGACCGCGCACCAAGACCATAGTCAGAAGACATGATCCCCGCGAAAACCCCCGTCTGGCTGCCCCGCAAGCCCACCGGGTCGATCCCCGCATCCTCAAACGCCTCCCATGCCCCTTCCAACAACAACCGCTGCTGAGGATCAGCCGCTAACGCCTCCCGCGGAGAGATCTGAAAATGATCCGCGTCAAACTCACCCGCCTCATAAAGAAAACCACCATGACGCGCATAACTGGTACCCGGATGATCGGGGTCGGGATCATAGAGCGCCCCCAAATCCCAGCCCCGGTCAGAAGGAAACTCCGAAATCGCATCCCCACCCCCCGCAAGCAACTCCCAAAACTCCTCAGGGCTAGCGACCCCACCGGGATAGCGGCAACTCACGCCCACGATCGCGATCGCCTCCTCCGACCGTGCACGCCTGGCGACCGGCGCGGCGCGTTTTGTGCCCTGCACCTTCTCGCGTAAGAATCTCGCTACCGCTGTGGGTGTGGGGTGATCGAAGATGAGGGTCGCTGGGAGCTTCAGCCCTGTGGCCTGGACTAGGCGGTTTCTGAGCTCGACGGCAGCCAAAGAATCAAAGCCGGCGTCCTTGAAGCTGCGCTGGGGGTCGACCGCATCACCCGAGGGGTGCCCCAGCACCGAGGCTACCTGGCCGCGCACGAGCTCCAGCACGATCGCTTCCCACTCCGACTCGGGCGCCTCCCGCAATCTACGAGCCAACTGCCCCCCAGCCGCCGCTGCCCGGCGCGCCGGGGCGCGTACCAGCCCACGCATGACGCCCGGCAGCAACCCCAGTCGCGCCCCGGCGCGCAGCACCGCGAGATCCAGCGCCACCGCCAACAACAAGGGCTGGCCGACCCCACGAGCAGCATCAAAGAGCTCAAGGCCCTGCTCGGAGGACAGCGCGAGGATACCGGAGCGCTCAAGGCGCACCAGATCAGCCTCCCCCAGGTGCCCGGTCATACCGCTGGCGCTAGCCCACTGTCCCCATGCCAGTGAGCTACCCGGCAAGCCCTCCGCGCGGCGAGCGGCTGCTAACGCATCCAGGAATGTGTTAGCAGCCGCATAGTTGCCCTGGCCGGGGCTGCCCAGCGTACCCGCGGCCGAGGAGAACAGGACGAACTCGCTGAGCTCCATGTCCCTCGTGAGCTCGTGCAAGTTCAGCGCACCCGCGACCTTGGGATCCATTACGCGCTTTAGACGCTCACCATCAAGCGAGGAGATCACGCCATCATCGATCACCCCAGCCGTATGGATCACCGCGCTGAGGGGGTGCGCCTTCGGGATCTGCGCGATCACACGCTTCAACTGCGCGCCGTCCGCGACATCACAGGCTGCGACCTTCACCTTCGCGCCGAGGTCCTCCAAAGAACCCTTCAGCTCCCTCGCACCCTGCCCCTTCAGCCCACTGCGACTGATCAACAACAACCGGCGCGCACCCTGCTCCACCAAGTGACGCGCCAACAACGCTCCCAGCCCACCAGTGCCACCCGTGATCAGGATCGTGCCCTGCGGGGCGGGCTGCTGAGACACCTCCAAAACGACCTTACCGATATGCCGGGACTCCCGCAAAAGCCTGAACGCCTCAGGAGCACGACGCACATCAAACCTCGAGATCGGCAAGTGATGCAGTACACCTCGCTCGAAGAGCCTCATCACCTCTGCCAGCATCTCCTGGATACGCTCCGCGCCAGCTTCCAGCAGATCGAAAGCGCGGTAGCTGACACCCGGATACTCCACGGCAACCCGGTCAGGCTCACGAATATCAGCCTTCCCCATCTCGATAAACCGCCCGCCACGCGGCAACAACTGGAACGAAGCGTCTACGAACTCCCCCACCAAAGAATCGAGTACCACATCCACACCACGCCCACCCGTCACCTCCAAGAACCTCTCCCTGAACACCACATCACGCGAAGAACAGATACGCTCACCGTCGATACCGAGCCCCTTGAGGGTCTCCCACTTACTCGGGTGAGCCGTAGCGAACACCTCAACACCCATATACGCAGCGATCTGCAAAGCCGCCATCCCCACACCACCAGCAGCACCATGCAACAACAACGACTCACCACGCTCTACTCGCGCGAGATCCACAAGCGCGTAGTAGGCCGTCAAGAACACGGTCGGTACCGACGCGGCCTCGGTATAAGACCAGCCCTCCGGCACCCTCACAAGCAGCCTCCGATCGCTCACCGCAAGCGACCCAAAAGCATACGGGATGAGGCCCATCACACGATCACCCACAGCGAGATCCCTCACATCCCCGGCTACCTCGACCACCACCCCCGCACCCTCACTACCAAGCGGAGCCTCACCCGGATACACCCCCAGCGCGATCAGCACATCACGGAAATTCAACCCCGCCGCATACACCGCGACCCGCACCTCCCCCGCCCCCAACGGCACACCCACCCCCGGGCTCCCACAAAACGCGAGACTCCCAAGCGAGCCCGGAGAATCAATACCCAGATGCCACGGCTCCCCACCCACCGGAGGCACAAGCCAACCACTAGACCCAGGACGCGCCAGCCTCGGCACGAGCAGCTCACCCCCCCGCAAGGCAACCTCCGGCTCCTCACTCACCAACGCACCCACCAGAACGCCCACAGACGCCTCGCTAGCATCCACGTCGATCAACGACAAACGCCCAGGGTGCTCCACGCAAGCGCTACGCAACAAGCCGGGTAGCGCCGCCTGCAACAGGTCAGGGGCCTCACCCATCCGTACGGCTAGCGCGCCGCGCGTGATCAACACCAGCCGCGCCTCCCCCAAACCCTCCAAGGCGAGGAAACCCTGCAACAACCCAAGCACACACACAGTCAGCCGGTGAACCGCCCCAGCCAGCTCACCACCACCACCAGCAAGCTCACCGCCAGCAAGCTCACCACCGCCAGTGGGCTCTGCCAGCGTCTGCGCGCTCACCAGCACAACCTCCGGCACGGGCTCACCCCGCTCAAGCTCGGCCCGCAACGCGTCCAGATCGCAGTGGCGCTCGAGCTCTATACCCGCACCGTCCAGCTCCTCCCCGGAGCCCAGCAGCACCGCGCGCCCAACACCCGCCTCACCCACGAGCACCGCGCGCCCAACACCCGTTTCACCCGCGGGCAGCGGGACCCAGTCAAGCTCAAACAGCGCATCGTGAACCCCCGGCGCCTTCGCCCTCAACGCGGTGTGATCGATCGCCCGTGCCTGGATACGCTCGACCGAGAACACAGGGTCACCCGCCGAGTCGACCGCGACCAAGCCCGGCGCGCCCTCCTGCACACTCAGATGGACCCGCAGCTCAGACGCGCCGCGAGCGTAAAGACGCACACCCGAGAAAGAGAAGGGAACCTGCGTTCCCTCACCCTCGGGCGCTCCCAGCGCCAGCCCGTGCAGCGCCGCGTCAAAGAGCGCCGGGTGAACACAGAAACCCTGCGCCTGCCCCTCCTGCTCCTCAGGCAAGGCCACCTCGACGAACACCTCCTGCCCGGAGCGCCATGCCTGCCTGAGCCCCTGGAAGGACGGCCCGTACTCATAGCCAGCTTCAGCGCAACGCTCATAAAACTCCCCGACATCAAGCTGCTCAGCCCCTGGTGGCGGCCAACCCTCGGTAAGACCCTGGAGCCCTCCGGGCAGCGAGCCCTGTTGCCCGGTGAGGACACCCGAGGCGTGCAGCGTCCACTCAGAGGCCTCAAGCTCATCGCTTGAGGTCTCCGCACGGGAGTAGATCTCGATCGAGCGAGCACCTGCCTCATCGGGCTCTGTGAGCACGAGCTGAACCTGGTAGGCCCCCTGCTCAGAGAGCAACAGCGGCGCGTGCAGGGTGAGCTCCTCGATCTCCTGGGCGCCGACCCGCTCCGCCGCCGTCAACGCCAGCTCAACGAACCCAGCACCCGGCAACAGCACCGTGCCCATAACCGCGTGATCCCTGAGCCAAGAATGCCCCGTAAGCGACAAACGACCAGTGAACAACAATCCCTCCCGGTCGCCTGCCAGCTCCACCGCGGCACCCAGCAACGGGTGCCCGGCAGGAGACTGTCCGAGCGCGCTCGCGTCACCCGCACCCGCCCCAGACGCAAGCCAGTAGCGCCGGCGCTGAAACGCATAGGTAGGCAGCGCGACTCGGCGTGCGCCCCGACCCGCGAACAACGTCCCCCAATCAACCTGAATACCGTGGACGTGAGCGTCTGCTAGGAAGCCGATGAGGGACTCCTCCTGGGGCCTGTGCGCGCGCATGCTAGGCGCGATCAGTGCTCCCTCCTCGGCCTCGACGCTCAAGCACTGCGCTGCGAGCGCGCTCAGGGTCCCGTCAGGGCCGAGCTCTAGAAAGCGTGTGACGCCTGCGTGCTCCAGTACCCGTATCCCATCGGAGAAACGCACGGTCTGCCTGGCATGACGAGCCCAGTAATCAGGCGAGACGGCCTGCTCGCCAGAGAGTAGCTCCCCGCTCACGTTAGAGATGATCGGTAGCCTGGGCTTCGAGAAAGAGAGACCTTCCGCGACCTCTCTGAGCCCTGCGAGCATCGGCTGCATAAGCGAGGAATGAAAGGCGTGAGAGACACGCAAACGCCTGATCTTGACTCCGCTCTCCTTGAGGGAGTCCTCCCACTGGCCAAGCGCCTCCTGCTCACCTGAGACAACCATCGAGCAGGGGCCGTTGACAGCAGCTAGGCAGAGGTTCTGCTCAAAGCCCGCGAGGCTCTCGATTGCCTCCCGCTCTGAGAGTTCGACAGCGGCCATAGCACCCGTCTGCGCTAGCCCCCCCATCAAACGGCCCCTGGCCGCCACCAGCGCACACGCGTCCTCCAGGCACAGCACGCCCGCCGCATACGCTGCGCAAAGCTCCCCGATCGAATGACCGATCAAATAGTCAGGGGCAACCCCGAAAGAGCCAACGAGCTCAAACAGGGCAACCCCCAACGCGAAGATAGCCGGCTGGGTGAACTCGGTGCGATCGAGCAACAACGCACCCTCCGAACCCTCATCCGAGAAGAGAACCTCCTTCAACGGCCGCTCCAAATAACGATCAAACTCAGCGCAAACCCCATCAAGAGACCCAGCAAAACACGGGAACGCCTCATACAACCCCCTACCCATACCCACCCACTGCGACCCCTGCCCCGAAAACAAAAAAGCGAGCTTGCCACCAACCCCAGCAACACCCCTAACCAACCCCTCCCCAGGCTCACCACAAGCCAAAGCACCCAGACCAGCCAACAGGCGCTCACGGTCACCGCCCACGACCACCGCACGCCGCTCCAACTGCGCCCGGCCACCCACCAACGAAAAAGCCACATCCAACAGCGCCAACTCAGGATCCTCACGCAAACGAGCACACAACCGCTGCGCCTGCGCCTGCAACGCCACATCACTCTTCGCCGAAACCAACAACGGCAACACCTCAAGCCCAGCAAACACACCACCCAGCACAGCACCATCCAGCGCAACGCCATCCAGCGCAGCGCCACCTGGCGAAGGACCATCTAGCGAACAGCCATCGCCATCTAGTGAAGTCCTATCGCCGGCCTCCATGGGCCCGGGCTCAGGCAAGCCTGGTGCCTCCTCCAGGATCATGTGTGCGTTGGTGCCCGAGACCCCGAAGGAGGAGACTCCCGCCCGTCGCGGCCTACCATTAGCCCGCCAAGGCTGGGGCTCGCGTAACAACTCGACAGCGCCCGCGGACCAATCCACATGCCTCGAAGGCTCCCCGACATGCAGCGTCTTGGGTAACACCCCATGCTGCAGCGCCATCACCATCTTGATCACCCCCGCAACGCCTGCAGCAGCAGAGGTATGACCAATATTGGACTTCACCGACCCCAGGTAAAGAGGCGCGGGGCGGTCCTGGCCATACGCCGCGATCAATGCCTGCGCCTCGATCGGGTCACCCAGAACCGTACCCGTGCCGTGCGCCTCCACAGCATCAACCTCGCCGGGTGAGAGCCCACTAGCGGCCAGCGCCTGCGCGATTACGCGCTCCTGGGAGGGACCATTAGGAGCCGTCAGCCCGTTCGAGGCGCCATCCTGGTTGACCGCGCTGCCCCTAATCAACGCAAGTACACGATCGCCCTTGCGCCTGGCCTCAGATAGACGCTCCAGCACGACCAGCCCTACTCCCTCCGAGAAGCCTGTGCCATCAGCCGCATCAGCGAAAGACTTGCAACGCCCATCAGGCGCAAGACCACGCTGACGCGAGAAAGAGATAAACAAGCCTGGGGAAGCCATCACCATCACCCCACCCGCCAACGCCAGCTCACACTCACCCTGCCTCAGCGCCTGACACGCCATATGCAACGCCACCAACGAAGAGGAGCAAGCCGTATCGATCGACACCGCCGGCCCCTCAAGACCAAACGCATACGCCACCCGCCCCGAAGCAACACTCGAGGCGCTGGCGGTCACCACATAGCCCTCGAGGTCTCCAAGGGGGCCAGACCCCTCGAGCCCCTGCTCGGGCGGCGCGCCGAGACCATAGTCAGAAGCGATGACCCCCGCGAAGACCCCCGTCTGACTGCCCCGCAAGCTCGCCGGGTCGATCCCCGCGTCCTCGAACGCCTCCCACGCCCCTTCCAGCAACAACCGCTGCTGAGGATCGGCCGCTAACGCCTCCCGCGGAGAGATCTGGAAATGATCCGCGTCAAACTCACCCGCCTCATAAAGAAACCCACCATGACGCGCATAGCTAGTACCCGGATGATCCGGGTCGGGATCATAAAGCGCCCCCAAATCCCAACCCCGGTCAGAAGGAAACTCCGAAATCGCATCCCCACCCCCCGCAAGCAACTCCCAGAACTCCTCCGGGCTTAAGACCCCGCCGGGGTAGCGACAGCTCATCCCCACGATCGCGATCGCCTCCTCCGATCGTGCGCGCAACTGTCGATTTAGCTCACGGAGTTGTTCCACCTCGATCAAAGAGGCGCGTAGCGCTTCAGTGGCCCGCCTCATATCAATGGCCATAGTCCGGTCAGATCCTCTCTCTTGCGGCACCCATCTCAAGGGCCTTTTCCACAAGGCCGTCAAAGTCCATCGTCTTAATGCGATTTACACCATGTCCTTCTGCGCCGTTACTCTCGTTGGTGGAACCGTTCGCATCGACACGCGCCATCTCTAGCAGCACGTCTAGTAGGCCGCTGTTTCGTAGACGCGTCAACGGGATCGAGGCAAGCGTCTCTCGAATATCTGAATCACGAGAGTCGCGCTCAGCAGTGCCGCCACGCAACGCCCCTGTCAGCAGATGCGCAGCTACCGCCGTCGGCGTGGGGTGATCGAAGACGAGGGTCGCCGGGAGCTTCAGCCCTGTGGCCTGGACTAGGCGGTTTCTGAGCTCCACGGCGGCGAGCGAGTCAAACCCGGCGTCCTTGAAGTTGCGCTGCACCTCGACCGCATCGCCCGAGGCGTGCCCCAGCACCGAGGCTACTTGGCCGCGCACGAGCTCCAGCACGATCGCTTCCCACTCTGACTCGGGCGCCTCCCGCAACCTACGAGCCAACTGCCCCCCAGCCGCCGCGCTGCGACGCGCCGGGCTGCGTACCAGCCCACGCATAACCCCCGGCAGCAACCCCAGCTGCGCGCCGGCGCGCAACACCGCGAGATCCAACAACACCGGCAACAACAAGGGCTGACCGACCCCACGAGCAGCATCAAAGAGCTCAAGACCCTGCTCAGAAGACAGCGCGAGGATACCCGAACGCTCAAGGCGCGCCAGATCGCCCTCCCCCAGATGCCCAGTCATACCGCTGGCATCAGCCCACTGTCCCCAAGCCAGTGAGCTACCCGGCAAGCCCTCCGCGCGGCGAGCGGCCGCTAACGCATCCAGGAATGTGTTAGCAGCCGCATAGTTGCCCTGGCCGGGGCTACCCAGCGTACCCGCGGCCGAGGAGAACAGGACGAACTCGCTGAGCTCCATGTCCCTGGTGAGCTCGTGCAAGTTCAGCGCACCAGCGACCTTGGGATCCATCACGCGCTTTAGACGCTCACCATCAAGCGAGGAGATCACACCATCATCGATCACCCCAGCCGTATGGATCACCGCGCTGAGCGGATGCGCCTTCGGGATCCGCGCGATCACGCGCTTCAACTGCGCACCGTCCGCGACATCACAGGCAGCGACCTTCACCTTCGCGCCGAGGTCCTCCAGAGAACCCTTCAGCTCTCTCGCACCCTGCGCCTTCAGCCCGCCGCGACTGATCAACAACAACCGGCGCGCACCCTGCTCCACCAAATGACGCGCCAACAACACCCCCAACCCGCCAGTGCCACCCGTGACCAGGATCGTGCCGTCTCCTTGGAGCCAGGGCGCAGAGACCTCATGATCGCGCTCCTGAACCCCATCTAGCCCGTCGGCCTTCACACGCGCGAGCCTCGGCACGAGCAGCTCACCCTCCCGCAGCGCAACCTCCGGCTCCTCACTCACCAACGCACCCACCAAGACGCCCATAGACGCCTCGCTAGCATCCACATCGATCAACGACAAACGCCCAGGATGCTCCACGCAAGCGCTACGCAACAGGCCAGGTAACGCCGCCTGCAGCAGATCGGGGGCCTCACCCTCCCGTACGGCTAGCGCGCCGCGCGTGATCAACACCAGCCGCGCCTCCCCCAAGCCCTCCGCGGCGAGGAAACCCTGCAACAACCCAAGCACACACGCAGTCAGCTCGTGAACCGCCCCAGCCAGCTCACCATCACCGCCAGCAGGCTCACCGCCAGTGGGCTCTGCCAGCGTCCGCGCGCTCACCAGCACAACCTCCGGCGCGGGCTCACCCCGCTCTAGCGCGGCCCGCAGCGCGTCCAGATCGCAGTGGCGCTCGAGCTCTATACCCGCACCATCCAGCTCCTCTCCGGAGCCCAGCAGCACCGCGCGCCCAACACCCGCCTCAACCGCGGGCAGCGGCACCCAGTCTAGCTCAAACAGCGCATCATGAACCCCCGGCGCCTTCGCCCTCAGCGCGGCGTGATCGATCGGCCGCAGCTGGATACGCTCGACCGAGAGCACGGGGTCGCCCGCCGAGTCGACCGCGACCAAGCTCGGCGCGCCCTCCTGCACACTCAGATGCACCCGCAGCTCAGACGCGCCGCGGGCGTAAAGACGCACACCCGAGAAAGAGAAAGGAACCTGCACCCCCTCACCCTCAAGCGCCCCCAGCGCCAGCCCGTGCAGCGCCGCGTCAAAGAGCGCCGGGTGAACACAGAAACCCTGCGCCTGCCCCTCCCGCTCCTCGGGCAAGGCCACCTCGACGAAGACCCCCTGCCCGGAGCGCCATGCCTGCCTGAGCCCCTGGAAGGACGGCCCATACTCATAGCCAGCCTCAGCGCAACGCTCATAGAACTCCCCGACATCAAGCTGCTCAGCCCCCAGTGGCGGCCAGCCCTCGGTAAGACCCTGGAACCCCGGCAACGACCCCTGTTGCGCCGCGAGCATACCCGAGGCGTGCAGCGTCCACTCAGAGACCTCAAGCTCATCGCTCGAGGCCTCCGCACGGGAGTAGATCGCAAACTCTCGCCGGCCTGCATCATCGGGCTCGTTGATCAGAATCTGGAGCTGAACTGCGCCCTCACTTAGTACCAGAGGCGCTTCCAGGACCAACTCCTCAAGCACTTCGCACGCCATCCTTCTGCCGGCTGCCAGAACCAGCTCAACGAACGCGACGCCAGGTACTACTACAGCGTCGAGGATTACGTGATCCCCGATCCAAGAATGAGTAGCAAGCGATAGCCGTGTCGTGAAAAGCCAGTCCTCCCGGTCGCCCGCCAGCTCCACCGCGGCACCCAGCAACGGGTGCCCGGCAGGAGACAGCCCAAGCGCGCTCGCGTCACCCGCACCCGCCCCAGACGCAAGCCAGTAGCGCCGACGCTGAAACGCATAGGTAGGCAGCGCGACCCGACGCGCACCCCGATCCGCGAACAACGCTCCCCAGTCAACCTGAACGCCGTGGACGTGAGCGTCTGCTAGGAAGCCGATGAGGGACTCCTCCTGGGGCCTGTGCGCACGCATGCTAGGCGCGATCAGTGCTCCCTCCTCGGCCTCGACGCTCAAGCACTGCGCTGCGAGCGCGCTCAGGGTCCCGTCAGGGCCGAGCTCTAGAAAGCGTGTGACGCCCGCCTGCTCCAGTACCCGTATCCCATCGGAGAAACGCACGGTCTGCCTGGCATGACGAGCCCAGTAATCAGGCGAGACGGCCTGCTCGCCAGAGAGTAGCTCCCCGCTCACGTTAGAGACGATCGGTAGCCTAGGCTTCGAGAAAGAGAGACCTTCCGCGACCTCTCTGAGCCCTGCGAGCATCGGCTGCATAAGCGAGGAATGAAAAGCGTGAGAGACACGCAAACGCCTGACCTTGACCCCGCCCTCCTTGAGGGAGTCCTCCCACCGGCCAAGCGCCTCCTGCTCACCCGAGACAACCATCGAGCAGGGGCCGTTGACAGCAGCTAGGCAGAGGTTCTGCTCAAAGCCCGCGAGGCTCTCGATTGCCTCCCGCTCTGAGAGTTCGACAGCGGCCATAGCACCCGTCTGCGCTAGCCCCCCCATCAAACGGCCCCTGGCCGCCACCAGCGCACACGCGTCCTCCAGGCACAGCACGCCCGCCACATACGCCGCGCAAAGCTCCCCGATCGAATGACCGATCAAATAGTCAGGGGCAACCCCGAAAGAACCAACGAGCTCAAACAGGGCAACCCCCAACGCGAAGATAGCCGGCTGGGTGAACTCGGTGCGATCGAGCAACAACGCACCCTCCGAACCCTCATCCGAGAAGAGAACCTCCTTCAACGGCCGCTCCAAATAACGATCAAACTCAGCGCAAACCCCATCAAGAGACCCAGCAAAACACGGGAACGCCTCATACAACCCCCTACCCATACCCACCCACTGCGACCCCTGCCCCGAAAACAAAAAAGCGAGCTTGCCACCAACCCCAGCAACACCCCTAACCAGCCCCTCCCCAGGCTCACCACAAGCCAAAGCATCCAAGCCAGCCAACAAACGCTCACGGTCACCACCCACGACCACCGCACGCCGCTCAAGCTGCGCCCGGCCACCCACCAACGAAAAAGCCACATCCAACAGCGCCAACTCAGGATCCTCCCGCAAACGAGCACACAACCGCTGCGCCTGCGCCTGCAACGCCACCTCACTCTTCGCCGAAACCAACAACGGCAACACCCCAACCCCAGCAAACACACCACCCAGCACAGCACCATCCAGCGCAACGCCATCCAGCGAAGGACCATCTAGCGAACAGCCATCGCCATCTAGCGAAGTGCTATGGCCGGCCTCGGCGGGCCCGGGCTCAGGCAAGCGTGGCGCCTCCTCCAGGATCATGTGTGCGTTAGTGCCTGAGACCCCGAAGGAGGAGACCCCGGCCCGTCGCGGCCTACCATTAGCCCGCCAAGGCTGGGGCTCACGTAACAACTCAACAGCACCAGCGGACCAATCCACATGCCTCGAAGGCTCCCCGACATGCAGCGTCTTGGGTAACACCCCATGCTGCAGCGCCATCACCATCTTGATCACCCCCGCAACGCCTGCAGCAGCAGAGGTATGACCAATATTCGACTTGACCGAGCCCAGATAAAGGGGCCCATCGGGGCGGTCCTGGCCATACGCTGCGATCAGCGCCTGCGCCTCGATCGGGTCACCCAGAACCGTACCCGTGCCGTGCGCCTCCACAGCATCAACCTCGCCGGGTGAGAGCCCACTAGCGGCCAGCGCCTGCGCGATTACGCGCTCCTGGGAAGGACCATTAGGAGCCGTCAGCCCGTTCGAGGCGCCATCCTGGTTGACCGCGCTACCCCTAATCAACGCAAGCACACGATCACCCTTGCGCCTGGCCTCAGACAGACGCTCCAGCACGACCAGCCCCACTCCCTCCGAGAAGCCTGTGCCATCAGCCGCATCAGCGAAAGACTTGCAACGCCCATCAGGCGCAAGACCACGCTGACGCGAGAAAGAGATAAACAAGCCCGGGGAAGCCATCACCATCACCCCACCCGCCAACGCCAACTCACACTCACCCTGCCTAAGCGCCTGACACGCCAGATGCAACGCCACCAACGAAGAGGAGCAAGCCGTGTCGATCGAGACCGCCGGCCCCTCAAGACCAAACGCATACGCCACCCGCCCCGTGGCAACACTCGAGGTACTGCCCGTCAGACGCAGTCCCTCGAGCTCCGGCTCAGACCGCGCACCGAAACCATAGTCAGAAGTGGCGACCCCCGCGAAGACTCCCGTCTGGCTGCCCTGCAGGCTCACCGGGTCGATCCCTGCGTCCTCGAACGCCTCCCAGGCCCCTTCCAGCAGCAGCCGCTGCTGAGGATCGGCGGCTAACGCCTCCCGCGGAGAGATCTGGAAATGATCGGCGTCAAACTCACCCGCCTCATAAAGAAACCCACCATGACGCGCATAACTGGTACCCGGATGATCCGGGTCAGGGTCATAGAGCGCCCCCAAATCCCAACCCCGGTCAGAAGGAAACGCCGAGATCGCATCCCCACCCCCCGCAAGCAGCTCCCAGAACTCCCCGGGGCTAGCGACCCCGGGGTAGCGACAGCTCACCCCCACGATCGCGATCGCCTCCTCCGACCGTACACGCCTGGCGACCGGTCTGCCGCGTTTTGTGCCCTGCACCTTCTCGCGTAAGAACCTCGCTACCGCCGCGGGCGTGGGGTGATCGAAGACGAGGGTCGCTGGGAGCTTCAGCCCTGTGGCTTGGACCAGGCGGTTTCTGAGCTCCACGGCGGCGAGCGAGTCAAACCCGGCGTCCTTGAAGTTGCGCTGCGGGTCGACCGCATCACCGGAGGCGTGCCCCAGCACCGAGGCGACCTGGCCGCGCACGAGCTCCAGCACGATCGCTTCCCACTCCGACTCAGGCGCCTCCCGCAACCTACGAGCCAACAGCCCCCCCAGCCGCCGCGCTGCGACGCGCCGGGGCGCGTACCAATCCACGCATAATCCCTGGCAGCAACCCCAGTCGCGCGCCGGCGCGCAACACCGCGAGATCCAGCGCCACCGCCAACAACAAGGGCTGGCCGACCCCACGAGCAGCATCAAAGAGCTCAAGACCCTGCTCAGAAGACAGCGCGAGCATACCTGAACGCTCAAGGCGCGCCAGATCAGCCTCCCCCAAATGCCCAGTCATACCGCTCGCGCTAGCCCACTGCCCCCAAGCCAGTGAGCTACCCGGCAAGCCCTCCGCGCGGCGAGCAGCCGCTAACGCATCCAGGAATGTGTTGGCAGCCGCATAGTTGCCCTGGCCGGGGCTACCCAGCGTACCCGCGGCCGAAGAGAACAGGACGAACTCGCTGAGCTCCATGTCCCTAGTGAGCTCGTGCAAGTTCAGCGCACCCGCGACCTTGGGATCCATCACACGCCGCAAACGCTCACCATCAAGCGAAGAGACCACACCATCATCGATCACCCCAGCCGTATGGATCACCGCGCTGAGCGGATGCCCCTTCGGGATCTGCCCGATCACCCTCTCCAGCTGCGCGCTCTGCGCGACATCACAGGCAGCGACCTTCACCTTCGCGCCGAGCTCCTCCAAAGAACTCTTCAGCTCTTTCGCACCCTGCGCCTTCAGCCCACTGCGACTGATCAACAACAACCGGCGCGCACCCTGCTCCACCAGGTGACGCGCCAACAACGCCCCCAGCCCACCAGTGCCACCCGTGATCAGGATCGTGTCCTGCGGAGCAGGCGCCCGGGGCACCTCTAAGACGATCTTGCCGATATGCCGGGACTCCCGCAGCACCCTGAACGCATCCGGGGCGCGACGCACATCAAACCTCGATGTCGGCAGATGATGCAGCACACCCCGCTCGAAGAGCCTCATCACCTCTGCCAGCATCTCCTGGATACGCTCCGCGCCAGCTTCCAACAGGTCGAAAGCGCGGTAGCTGACACCCGGATACTCCGCGGCGACCCGGTCAGGCTCACGAATATCAGCCTTCCCCATCTCGATAAACCGCCCACCACGCGGCAACAACTGGAGCGAAGCGTCTACGAACTCCCCCACCAAAGAATCGAGCACCACATCCACACCACGCCCACCCGTCACCTCCAAGAACCTCTCCCTGAACACCACATCACGCGAGGAACAGATGCGCTCACCGTCGATACCGAGCCCTTTGAGGGTCTCCCACTTACTCGGGTGAGCCGTAGCGAACACCTCAACACCCATATGCGCAGCGATCTGCAAAGCCGCCATCCCCACACCACCAGCAGCACCATGCAACAACAACGACTCACCACGCTTTACTCGCGCGAGATCCACAAGCGCGTAGTAAGCCGTCAAGAACACGGTCGGCACCGACGCGGCCTCGGCATAAGACCAGCCCTCCGGCACCCTCACAAGCAGCCTCCGATCGCTCACCGCAAGCGGCCCAAAAGCATACGGGATGAGGCCCATCACACGATCACCCACAGCGAGATCCCTCACATCCCCGGCTACCTCGACCACCACCCCCGCACCCTCACTACCAAGCGGAGCCTCACCGGAAAAAGACACAAGTCCGAGCGCAGCCACTACGTCATAGAAGTTCAACCCCGCGGCATGCACCGCGACCCGCACTTCCCCCGCCCCCAACGGCTCACTAACCCTCGGGCTCCCACAAAGCGCGAGGCTCTCAAGCGAACCTGGAGAATCGATATCCAGATGCCACGGCTCCCCACCCGCCGGAGGAATGAGCCAACCACTAGACCCAGGACGCGCGAGCCTCGACACGAGCAGCTCACCCCCCCTCAGCGCAACCTCCGGCTCCTCACTCACCAACGCACCCACCAGAACGCCCATAGACGCCTCGCTAGCATCCACGTCGATCAACGACAAGCGCCCGGGGTGCTCCGCGCAGGCGCTGCGCAGCAGACCGGGTAGCGCCGCCTGCAACAGGTCAGGGGCCTCACTCCGCACGGCTAGGGCGCCGCGCGTGATCAACACCAGCCGCGCCTCCCCCAGGCCCTCCAAGGCGAGGAAACCCTGCAACAACCCAAGCACACGCACAGTCAGCTCGCGGACCGCCCCGGCCAGCTCACCATCGCCACCAGCAAGCTCACCGCCAGCAGGCTCGCCGCCAGCAAGCTCGCCGCCAGCGGACTCTGCCAGCGTCTGCGCGCTCACCAGCACAACCTCCGGCACGGGCTTACCCTCGGCGACGGCGGCCTGCAGCGCGTCCAGATCGCAGTGGCGCTCGAGCTCTATACCCGCACCATCCAGCTCCTGGTCTCCGGAGCCCAGCAGCACCACGCGCCCAACACCACCCTCACCCACGAGCACCGCGCGCCCAACACCCGCCTCACCCCCGGGCAGCGGCACCCAGTCAAGCTCAAACAGCGCATCATGAGCCGGCGGTGCCTTTACCGTCAACGCGGTGTGATCGAGCGCCCGCAGCTGGATACGCTCGACCGAGAACACAGGGTCGCCCGCCGAGTCGACCGCGACTAAGCTCGGTGCGTCTTCCTGCATACTCAGATGGACCCGCAGCTCAGATGCACCGCGGGCGTAGAGGCGCACACCCGAGAAAGAGAAGGGAACCTGCACCCCCTCACCCTCGGGCGCTCCCAGTGCCAGCCCGTGCAGCGCCGCGTCAAAGAGTGCCGGGTGAACACAGAAACCCTGTGCTTGCCCCTCCTGCTCCTCGGGCAAGGCCACCTCGACGAATAGCTCCTGTCCGGAGCGCCATGCCTGCCTGAGTCCCTGGAAGGAGGGCCCGTACTCATAGCCAGCCTCAGCGACGCGCTCATAGAACTCCCCGACATCGAGCTGCTCAACTCCCGACGGCGGCCAGCCCTCAGCAAGACCCTGGAGCCCTCCCGGCAGCGAGCCCTGTTGCCCGGCGAGGACACCCGAGGCGTGCAGCGTCCACTCAGAGACCTCAAGCTCATCACTCGAGGCCTCCGCACGGGAGTAGATCTCGATCGAGCGAGCACCCGCCTCATCGGGCTCCGTGAGCACGAGCTGAACCTGATAGGCCCCCTGCTCAGAGAGCAACAACGGTGCATGCAGGGTGAGCTCCTCGATCTCCTGGGCGCCGACCCGCTCCGCCGCCGCTAACGCCAGCTCAACGAACCCAGCACCCGGCAACAGCACCGTGCCCATAACCGCGTGATCCCCGAGCCAAGAATGAGTAGAAAGCGATAGCCGTGTCGTGAAAAGCCAGTCCTCCCGGTCGCCTGCCAGCTCCACCGCGGCACCCAGCAACGGGTGCCCGGCAGGAGACTGTCCGAGCGCGCTCGCGTCACCCGCACCCGCCCCCGACGCAAGCCAATAGCGCCGCCGCTGAAACGCATAAGTAGGCAGCGCGACCCGGCGTGCACCCTGACCCGTGAACAGCGCCCCCCAATCAACCTGAACGCCGTGGACGTGAGCGTCCGCCAGCGAGCACAGGAACCGCTCTAGCCCTCCCTGCTCACGCCTAAGCGAGCCGAGCACCGCCACCGCAGCAGCAGCATCCTCCCCCACCGCTTCGGCCGTCTCCTCAATCGCCATCGTCAACACCGGGTGAGGACTCACCTCGACAAACGCGCTGAAAGAATCCTCCAGCAAAAGACGGGTGGTCTGCTCAAAAAGAACCGTCTGGCGCAAGTTGCGATACCAATAAGCACCATCCAGCCCCGCGGTATCAACCACAGCACCAACCGCAGTCGAATAAAACGGGACCTCACCAGAGCCCGGGCTGACCACTGCGAGCTCCCCTTCCAGGCGCCCTTGGATCACCTCGACCTGCCGCGAATGCGACGCATAGTCAACAGGGATCTGCTTCGCGCGCAGCCCCCTGGTCTCACAGAGCAAAAGCAGCTCCCCGAGCGCCTCGGGCTCACCTGAGATCACCACCGAAGAAGGCCCATTCACAGCAGCCAGCGCCACCCGCTCCCCGAAAGGCTCAAGCAACGAGCCGACCTCATCAACCCCGAGCGCTACCGAAACCATGCCACCACGACCCGAAAGCTCATCAGCCAACGCCCTACTACGCAACGCCACCACACACGCAGCGTCCTCCAAGGAAAGCCCACCCGCGACATACGCAGCAGCGATCTCACCCTGAGAATGACCCACCACAGCCGCGGGCACAACCCCACAAGAACGCCACAAAGCAGCCAACGAAACCATCACCGCAAACAACGCCGGCTGAAGCACATCCACCCGCTCAAACGCCGGGGCACCCTCCCGACCACGCAGAACATCCTCAAGCGAGAAACCGAGATGAGGCGCAAACGCCCGCACGCAAGCATCCATCTCCGCCGCGAACACCGGCGATGACTCCCACAACCCCAACGCCATCCCATCCCACTGACAACCCTGCCCCGAGAAAACAAACACCACCCCACCACGATCACGAGCAACACCCCTAACCAACCCCACCGCAGACTCACCACAAGCCAAAGCATCCAAGCCAGCCAACAAACGCTCACGGTCACCACCCACGACCACCGCACGCCGCTCCAACTGCGCCCGGCCACCCACCAACGAAAAAGCCACATCCAACGACGCCAACTCAGGGCACTCCCGCAAACGAGCACCCAACCGCTGCGCCTGCGCCCCCAACGCCACCTCACTCTTCGCCGAAACCAACAACGGCAACACCCCAAGCCCAGCAAACACACCACCCAACGCAACACCACCCAACGCAACACCACCCAGCGAAGCGCCACCTAGCGAACGACCATCCAGCGAACAACCATCGCCATCCAGCGAAGCGCTATCGCCGGCCTCGACGGGCCCAGGCCCGGACCCGGGCTCGGGCTCAGGCAAGCCCGGCGCCTCCTCCAGGATCACGTGCGCGTTGGTGCCCGAAACCCCGAAGGAAGAGACCCCCGCCCGCCGCGGCCTACCATTAGCCCGCCAAGGCCGCGACTCACGCAACAACTCAACAGCACCCGCGGACCAATCCACATGCCTCGAAGGCTCCCCGACATGCAGCGTCTTGGGTAACACCCCGTGCTGCAGCGCCATCACCATCTTGATCACCCCCGCAACACCCGCAGCAGCAGAGGTATGACCAATATTGGACTTCACCGAGCCCAGATAAAGGGGCTCGGGGCGCTCCTGGCCATACGCCGCGATCAATGCCTGCGCCTCGATCGGGTCACCCAAAACCGTACCCGTACCATGCGCCTCCACAGCATCAACCTCACCGGGTGAGAGTCCACTAGCAGCCAGGGCCTGCGCGATCACGCGCTCCTGGGAGGGACCATTAGGAGCCGTCAACCCGTTCGAAGCACCATCCTGGTTGACCGCGCTGCCCCTAATCAACGCAAGTACACGATCACCCTTGCGCCTCGCCTCAGACAGACGCTCCAGCACCACCAGCCCCACACCCTCCGAGAAGCCCGTGCCATCAGCCGCATCAGCGAAAGACTTGCAACGCCCATCCGGCGCAAGACCACGCTGACGCGAGAAAGAAATAAACAAGCCCGGGGAAGCCATCACCATCACCCCACCCGCCAACGCCAACTCACACTCACCCTGCCTAAGCGCCTGACACGCCAAGTGCAACGCCACCAACGAAGAAGAACAAGCCGTATCGATCGACACCGCCGGCCCCTCAAGACCAAACGCATACGCCACCCGCCCCGTGGCAACACTCGAGGCGCTGCCCGTCCCCACATAGCCCTCGAGGTCTCCAAGGCCAGACCCCTCAAGCTCCTGCTCGGGCCGCGCACCGAAACCATAGTCAGAAGAGATGGTCCCCGCGAAGACGCCCGTCTGGCTGCCCTGCAGGCTCACCGGGTCGATCCCCGCGTCCTCGAACGCCTCCCATGCCCCTTCCAACAACAGCCGCTGCTGAGGATCGGCGGCTAACGCCTCCCGCGGAGAGATCTGGAAATGATCGGCGTCAAACTCACCCGCCTCATAAAGAAACCCACCATGACGCGCATAGCTGGTACCCGGATGATCCGGGTCGGGATCATAGAGCGCCCCCAAATCCCAACCCCGGTCAGAAGGAAACGCCGAGATCGCATCCCCACCCCCCGCAAGCAGCTCCCAGAACTCCCCGGGGCTGGCGGCCCCGGGGTAGCGACAGCTCACCCCCACGATCGCGATCGCCTCCTCCGATCGCGCACGCCTAGCGACCGGTGCGGTGCGTTTTGTGCCCTGCACCTTCTCGCGTAAGAATCTTGCTACCGCTGTGGGTGTGGGGTGATCGAAGACGAGGGTCGCTGGGAGCTTCAGCCCTGTGGCTTGGACTAGGCGGTTTCTAAGCTCGACGGCAGCCAACGAGTCAAACCCGGCGTCCTTGAAGTTGCGCTGCGGGTCGACCGCATCACCGGAGGGGTGCCCCAGTACCGAGGCGACCTGGCCGCGCACGAGCTCTAGCACGATCGCCTCCCACTCTGATTCGGGCGCCTCCCGTAATCTACGAGCCAACTGCCCCCCCACCGCCGCGCTCCGACGCGCCGGGGCGCGTACCAATCCACGCATAATCCCTGGCAGTAACCCCAGTCGCGCGCCGGCGCGCAGCACCGCGAGATCCAGCGCCACCGCCAACAACAAGGGCTGGCCGACCCCACGAGCAGCATCAAAGAGCTCAAGGCCCTGCTCAGAAGACAGCGCGAGCATACCCGAACGCTCAAGGCGCGCCAGATCAGCCTCATCCAGGTGCGCGGTCATACCGCTGGCATCAGCCCACTGTCCCCAAGCCAGTGAGCTACCCGGCAAGCCCTCCGCGCGGCGAGCGGCTGCTAACGCATCCAGGAATGTGTTGGCAGCCGCATAGTTGCCCTGGCCGGGGCTACCCAGCGTACCCGCGGCCGAGGAGAACAGGACGAACTCGCTGAGCTCCATGTCCCTCGTGAGCTCGTGCAAGTTCAGCGCACCGGCGACCTTGGGATCCATTACGCGCTTTAGACGCTCACCATCAAGCGAGGAGATCACACCATCATCGATCACCCCAGCCGTATGGATCACCGCGCTGAGGGGGTGCGCCTTCGGGATCTGCGCGATCACGCGCTTTCAACTGCGCGCCCTGCGCGACATCACAGGCAGCGACCTTCACCTTCGCGCCAAGGTCCTCCAGAGAACCCTTCAGCTCTTTCGCACCCTGCGCCTTTAGCCCGCTGCGACTGATCAACAACAGCCGGCGAGCACCCTGCTCCACCAGGTGACGCGCCAACAACGCTCCCAGCCCGCCAGTGCCACCCGTGATCAGGATCGTGCCCTGCGAAGCGGACGCCCGGGGCACCTCTAAGACGATCTTGCCGATATGCCGGGACTCCCGCAGCACCCTGAACGCATCCGGGGCGCGACGCACATCAAACCTCGATGTCGGCAAGTGATGCAGTACACCTCGCTCGAAGAGCCTCATCACCTCTGCCAGCATCTCCTGGATACGCTCCGCGCCAGCCTCCTGCAGGTCGAAAGCGCGGTAGCTGACACCCGGATACTCCGCGGCGACCCGGTCAGGCTCACGAATATCGGCCTTCCCCATCTCGATAAACCGCCCACCACGCGGCAACAACTGGAGCGAGGCGTCTACGAACTCCCCCACCAAAGAATCGAGTACCACGTCCACACCATGCCCACCCGTCACCTCCAGGAACCTCTCCTTGAACTCCACATCACGCGAGGAGCAGATGCGCTCACCGTCGATACCGAGCCCTTTGAGGGTCTCCCACTTACTCGGGTGAGCCGTAGCGAACACCTCAACACCCATATGCGCAGCGATCTGCAAAGCCGCCATCCCCACACCACCAGCAGCACCATGCAGCAACAACGACTCACCACGCTTTACTCGCGCGAGATCCACGAGCGCGTAGTAGGCCGTCAAGAACACGGTCGGTACCGACGCGGCCTCGGTATAAGACCAGCCCTCCGGCACCCTCACAAGCAGCCTCTGATCGCTCACCGCAAGCGGCCCGAAAGCATACGGGATGAGGCCCATCACACGATCACCCACAGCGAGATCCCTCACATCCCCGGCTACCTCGACGACCACCCCCGCACCCTCACTACCGAGCGGAGCCTCACCCGGATACACCCCCAGCGCGATCAGCACATCACGGAAATTCAACCCCGCCGCATACACCGCGACCCGCACCTCCCCCACCCCCAACGGCTCACTGACCCCCGGGCTCCCACAAAGCGCGAGACTCTCAAGCGAGCCTGGAGAATCAATACCCAGATGCCACGGCTCCCCACCCGCCGGAGGCACAAGCCAACCACTAGACCCAGGACGCGCGAGCCTCGGCACGAGCAGCTCACCCTCCCGCAACGCAACCTCCGGCTCCTCACTCACCAACGCACCCACCAGAACACCCACAGACGCCTCGCTAGCATCCACGTCGATCAACGACAAACGCCCAGGATGCTCCACGCAAGCACTACGCAACAAGCCGGGTAGCGCCGCCTGCAGCAGATCGGGGGCCTCACCCTCCCGTACGGCTAGCGCGCCGCGCGTGATCAACACCAGCCGCGCCTCCCCCAGGCCCTCCACGGCGAGGAAACCCTGCAACAACCCAAGCACACACACAGTCAGCCTGTGAACCGCCCCAGCCAGCTCACCATCACCACCAGCAGGCTCACCACCAGCAGAATCGCCACCAGCGGGCTCGCTAACAGCGGGCTCTGCCAGCCTCTGCGCGCTCACCAGCACAACCTCCGGCACGGGCTCACCCCGCTCAAGCGCGGCCTGCAGCGCGTCCAGATCGAGGTGGCGTTCGAGCTCTATACCCGCACCATCCAGCTCCTCTGCGGAGCCCAGCAGCACCGCGCGCCCAACACCACCCTCACCCACGAGCACCGCGCGCCCAACACCCGCCTCACCCACGAGCACTGCGCGCCCAACACCCGCCTCACCCGCGGGCAACGGGACCCAGTCAAGCTCAAACAGCGCATCATGAACCCGCGGCGCCTTCGCCGTCAACGCGGTGTGATCGATCGCCCGCAACTGGATACGCTCGACCGAGAACACAGGGTCACCCGCCGAGTCGACCGCGACCAAGCCCGGCGCGCCTTCCCGCACACTCAGATGGACCCGCAGCTCAGACGCGCCGCGGGCGTAAAGACGCACACCCGAGAAAGAGAAGGGAACCTGCGTTCCCTCACCCTCGGGCGCTCCCAGTGCCAGCCCGTGCAGCGCCGCGTCAAAGAGCGCCGGGTGAACACAGAAACCCTGTGCTTGCCCCTCCTGCTCCTCGGGCAAGGCCACCTCGACGAAGAGCTCCTGTCCGGAGCGCCATGCCTGCCTGAGCCCCTGGAAAGAGGGCCCGTACTCATAGCCAGCCTCAGCGACGCGCTCATAGAACTCCCCGACATCGAGCTGCTCAGCCCCCGGTGGCGGCCAACCCTCGCCAAGGCCCTCGAACCCCGGCAGCGAGCTCTGTTGCCCGGCGAGGACACCCGAGGCGTGCAGTGTCCACTCAGAGACCTCAAGCTCATCACTCGAGGCCTCCGCACGGGAGTAGATCTCGATCGAGCGGCCGCCCGCCTCATCGGGCTCTGTGAGCACGAGCTGAACCTGATGGGCCCCCTGCTCAGAGAGCAGCAGCGGTGCGTGCAGGGTGAGCTCCTCGATCTCCTGGGCGCCGACCCGCTCCGCCGCGGTCAACGCCAGCTCAACGAACCCAGCACCCGGCAACAGCACTGTGCCCATAACCGCGTGATCCCTGAGCCAAGAATGCCCCGTAAGCGACAAACGACCAGTGAACAACAAGCCCTCCCGGTCGCCCGCCAGCTCCACCGCGGCACCCAGCAACGGGTGCCCGGCGGGAGACAGCCCGAGCGCGCTCGCGTCACCCGCACCCGCCCCCGACGCAAGCCAGTAGCGCCGCCGCTGAAACGCATAAGTAGGCAGTGCGACCCGACGCGCACCCCGACCCGCGAACAACGCCCCCCAATCAACCCGAACACCATGAACGTGAGCGTCCGCCAGCGAGCACAGGAACCGCTCTAGCCCTCCCTGCTCACGCCTAAGCGAGCCGAGCACCGCCACCGCACCAGCATCCCCCCCCACCGCTTCGGCCGTCTCCTCTATAGCCATCGTCAACACCGGGTGAGGACTCACCTCGACAAACGCGCTGAAAGAATCCTCCAGCAAGAGACGGGTGGTCTGCTCAAAAAGAACCGTCTGGCGCAAGTTGCGATACCAATAAGCACCATCCAACTCCGCGGTATCAACCACAGCACCAGCCACGGTCGAATAGAACGGGATCTCACCAGAGCCCGGGCTGACCTGCGCGAGCTCCCCTTCCAGGCGCCCTTGGATCACCTCGATCTGCCGTGAATGCGAGGCGTAGTCAACAGGGATCTGCTTCGCGCGCAGCCCCCTGGTCTCACAGAGCAAAAGCAGCTCCCCGAGCGCCTCGGGCTCACCTGAGATCACCACCGAAGAAGGCCCATTCACAGCGGCCAGCGCTACCCGCTCTCCGAAAGGCTCACGCAACGAGCCGACCTCATCAACCCCGAGCGCTACCGAGACCATGCCACCACGACCCGAAAGCTCATCAGCCAACGCCCTACTACGCAACGCCACCACACACGCAGCGTCCTCCAACGAGAGCCCACCCGCGACATACGCAGCAGCGATCTCACCCTGAGAATGACCGACCACAGCCGCGGGCACAACCCCACAAGAACGCCACAAAGCAGCCAACGAAACCATCACCGCAAACAACGCCGGCTGAAGCACATCCACCCGCTCAAACGCCGGGGCACCCTCCCGACCACGCAGAACATCCTCAAGCGAGAAACCGAGATGAGGCGCAAACGCCCGCACGCAAGCATCCATCTCCGCCGCGAACACCGGCGATGACTCCCACAACCCCAACGCCATCCCATCCCACTGACAACCCTGCCCCGAGAAAACAAACACCACCCCACCACGATCACGAGCAACACCCCTAACCAACCCCACCGCAGACTCACCACAAGCCAAAGCATCCAAGCCAGCCAACAGGCGCTCACGGTCGCCGCCCACGACCACCGCGCGCCGCTCAAGCTGCGCCCGGCCACCCACCAACGAAAAAGCCACATCCAACGACGCCAACTCAGGGCACTCCCGCAAACGAGCACCCAACCGCTGCGCCTGCGCCCCCAACGCCACCTCACTCTTCGCCGAAACCAACAACGGCAACACCCCAAGCCCAGCAAACACACCACCCAGAACAACACCATCCAGCGAAGCGCCATCCAACGCAGCACCATCTAGCGAACAGCCATCGCCATCTAGTGAAGTGCTATCGCCGGCCTCCACGGGCCCAGGCCCGGACCCGGGCTCGGGCTCAGGCAAGCCCGGCGCCTCCTCCAGGATCACGTGCGCGTTGGTGCCCGAAACCCCGAAGGAAGAGACCCCCGCCCGCCGCGGCCTACCATTAGCCCGCCAAGGCCGCGCCTCACCCAACAACTCAACAGCACCAGCCGACCAATCCACATGCCTCGAAGGCTCCCCAACATGCAGCGTCTTAGGTAACACCCCATGCTGCAACGCCATCACCATCTTAATCACACCCGCAACACCCGCAGCAGCAGAGGTATGACCAATATTGGACTTCACCGAGCCCAGATAAAGGGGCCCATCGGGGCGGTCCTGGCCATACGCCGCGATCAACGCCTGCGCCTCGATCGGGTCACCCAAAACCGTACCCGTACCATGCGCCTCCACAGCATCAACCTCACCGGGTGAAAGCCCACTAGCAGCCAGCGCCTGCGCGATCACCCGCTCCTGAGAAGGACCATTAGGAGCCGTCAACCCGTTCGAAGCACCATCCTGGTTAACCGCGCTGCCCCTAATCAACGCAAGCACACGATCACCCTTGCGCCTCGCCTCAGACAGACGCTCCAGCACCACCAGCCCCACACCCTCCGAGAAACCCGTGCCATCAGCCGCATCCGCAAAAGACTTGCAACGCCCATCCAGCGCAAGACCACGCTGACGCGAGAAAGAGATAAACAAGCCCGGGGAAGCCATCACCATCACCCCACCCGCCAACGCCAACTCACACTCACCCTGCCTCAACGCCTGACACGCCAGATGCAACGCCACCAACGAAGAAGAACAAGCCGTATCGATCGACACCGCCGGCCCCTCAAGACCAAACGCATACGCCACCCGCCCCGAAGCAACACTCGAGGTACTTCCCGTCAGGCCAAACCCCTCAAGCTCCTGCTCGGGTCGCGCGCCGAAACCATAGTCAGAAGAGATGATCCCCGCGAAGACCCCCGTCTGGCTGCCCCGCAGGCTCGCCGGGTCGATCCCCGCGTCCTCGAACGCCTCCCAGGCCCCTTCCAGCAGCAGCCGCTGCTGGGGATCGGCCGCTAACGCCTCCCGCGGAGAGATCTGGAAATGATCGGCGTCAAACTCACCCGCCTCATAAAGAAACCCACCATGACGCGCATAACTGGTACCCGGATGATCGGGGTCGGGATCATAGAGCGCCCCCAGATCCCAGCCCCGGTCAGAAGGAAACTCCGAGATCGCATCCCCACCCCCCGCA
The DNA here is from genome assembly GCA_963812595.1 of uncultured Solirubrobacterales bacterium. Taxonomy (GTDB): domain Bacteria; phylum Actinomycetota; class Thermoleophilia; order Solirubrobacterales; family Solirubrobacteraceae; genus Palsa-744. The sequence continues at coordinate 387,167 of CAWEVQ010000012.1, read as the reverse complement.
AGCAACTCCCAAAACTCCCCGGGGCCGGCAGCCCCCGGGTAGCGACAGCTCACCCCCACGATCGCGATCGGCTCCTCGGTGCGCTGTTCGAGCTCCTGCACGCGTCGATCTGCTGCATGGAGATCGGCTACCGCCTTCTTCAGGTAACTACTAAGCTTGTCGGCGCTCACGTCCATCATCTGTCTTCATTGGTCCGCGTACTTAGCAGCATTCCTCGCCGCTGATCGATGAACTCGAACATCTCTTCATCCGTTGCAGAGCCGAGATCGAGATTGTCATGTGGATCGTCGTGGCGCGAGGTCGTGTCAGGTGTAAGAACAGTGTACGCGTATGACGAAAACACTTGCAATCGCGATCTCACCCTCTGGCGTTCACTTTCGTCACTTGCGATCGTCGCGAGCATTTCTTCTACTCTTGTAAGCCCATCATCGATCTTTGTCCCTCTTTTTGCTCTCTGTTTGAGGGCGAGTAGCTGCAGATGCGCAGCTACCGCTGTGGGTGTGGGGTGATCGAAGACGAGGGTCGCTGGGAGCTTCAGCCCTGTAGCCTGGACCAGGCGGTTTCTAAGCTCGACGGCAGCCAAAGAATCAAACCCGGCGTCCTTGAAGTTGCGCTGCGGGTCGACCGCATCACCGGAGGTGTGCCCCAGTACCGAGGCGACCTGGCCGCGCACGAGCTCCAGCACGATCGCTTCCCACTCCGACTCAGGCGCCTCCCGCAACCTACGAGCCAACTGCCCCCCCACCGCCGCGCTCCGACGCGCCGGGGCGCGTACCAATCCACGCATAATCCCTGGCAGCAACCCCAGTCGCGCGCCGGCGCGCAGCACCGCGAGATCCAGCGCCACCGCCAACAACAAGGGCTGGCCGACCCCACGAGCAGCATCAAAGAGCTCAAGGCCCTGCTCAGAGGACAGCGCGAGCATACCTGAACGCTCAAGGCGCGCCAGATCAGCCTCCCCCAAATGCCCAGTCATACCGCTCGCGCTAGCCCACTGTCCCCAAGCCAGTGAGCTACCCGGCAAGCCCTCCGCGCGGCGGACGGCTGCTAACGCATCCAGGAATGTGTTGGCAGCCGCATAGTTGCCCTGGCCGGGGCTACCCAGCGTACCCGCGGCCGAGGAGAACAGGACGAACTCGCTGAGCTCCATGTCCCTCGTGAGCTCGTGCAAGTTCAGCGCACCGGCGACCTTGGGATCCATTACGCGCTTTAGACGCTCACCATCAAGCGAGGAGATCACACCATCATCGATCACCCCAGCCGTATGGATCACCGCGCTGAGGGGGTGCGCCTTAGGGATCTGCGCGATCACGCGCTTCAACTGCGCGCCCTGCGCGACATCACAGGCAGCGACCTTCACCTTCGCGCCAAGGTCCTCCAGAGAACCCTTCAGCTCTTTCGCACCCTGCGCCTTTAGCCCGCTGCGACTGATCAACAACAGCCGGCGAGCACCCTGCTCCACCAGGTGACGCGCCAACAACGCTCCCAGCCCGCCAGTGCCACCCGTGATCAGGATCGTGCCCTGCGAAGCGGACGCCCGGGGCACCTCTAAGACGATCTTGCCGATATGCCGGGACTCCCGCAGCACCCTGAACGCATCCGGGGCGCGACGCACATCAAACCTCGATGTCGGCAGGTGATGCAGTACACCTCGCTCGAAGAGCCTCATCACCTCTGCCAGCATCTCCTGGATACGCTCCGCGCCAGCCTCCTGCAGGTCGAAAGCGCGGTAGCTGACACCCGGATACTCCGCGGCGACCCGGTCAGGCTCACGAATATCGGCCTTCCCCATCTCGATAAACCGCCCACCACGCGGCAACAACTGGAGCGAGGCGTCTACGAACTCCCCCACCAAAGAATCGAGTACCACGTCCACACCATGCCCACCCGTCACCTCCAGGAACCTCTCCTTGAACTCCACATCACGCGAGGAGCAGATGCGCTCACCGTCGATACCGAGCCCTTTGAGGGTCTCCCACTTACTCGGGTGAGCCGTAGCGAACACCTCAACACCCATATGCGCAGCGATCTGCAAAGCCGCCATCCCCACACCACCAGCAGCACCATGCAGCAACAACGACTCACCACGCTTTACTCGCGCGAGATCCACGAGCGCGTAGTAGGCCGTCAAGAACACGGTCGGTACCGACGCGGCCTCGGTATAAGACCAGCCCTCCGGCACCCTCACAAGCAGCCTCTGATCGCTCACCGCAAGCGGCCCGAAAGCATACGGGATGAGGCCCATCACACGATCACCCACAGCGAGATCCCTCACATCCCCGGCTACCTCGACGACCACCCCCGCACCCTCACTACCAAGCGGAGCCTCACCCGGATACACCCCCAGCGCGATCAGCACATCACGGAAATTCAACCCCGCCGCATACACCGCGACCCGCACCTCCCCCACCCCCAACGGCACACCCACCCCCGGGCTCCCACAAAACGCGAGACTCCCAAGCGAGCCCGGAGAATCAATACCCAGATGCCACGGCTCCCCACCCGCCGGAGGCACAAGCCAACCACTAGACCCAGGACGCGCGAGCCTCGGCACGAGCAGCTCACCCCCCCGCAACGCAACCTCCGGCTCCTCACTCACCAACGCACCCACCAGAACACCCACAGACGCCTCGCTAGCATCCACGTCGATCAACGACAAACGCCCAGGATGCTCCACGCAAGCACTACGCAACAAGCCGGGTAGCGCCGCCTGCAGCAGATCGGGGGCCTCACCCTCCCGTACGGCTAGCGCGCCGCGCGTGATCAACACCAGCCGCGCCTCCCCCAGGCCCTCCACGGCGAGGAAACCCTGCAACAACCCAAGCACACACACAGTCAGCCTGTGAACCGCCCCAGCCAGCTCACCATCACCACCAGCAGGCTCACCACCAGCAGAATCGCCACCAGCGGGCTCGCTAACAGCGGGCTCTGCCAGCCTCTGCGCGCTCACCAGCACAACCTCCGGCACGGGCTCACCCCGCTCAAGCGCGGCCTGCAGCGCGTCCAGATCGAGGTGGCGTTCGAGCTCTATACCCGCACCATCCAGCTCCTCTGCGGAGCCCAGCAGCACCGCGCGCCCAACACCACCCTCACCCACGAGCACCGCGCGCCCAACACCCGCCTCACCCACGAGCACTGCGCGCCCAACACCCGCCTCACCCGCGGGCAACGGGACCCAGTCAAGCTCAAACAGCGCATCATGAACCCGCGGCGCCTTCGCCGTCAACGCGGTGTGATCGATCGCCCGCAACTGGATACGCTCGACCGAGAACACAGGGTCACCCGCCGAGTCGACCGCGACCAAGCCCGGCGCGCCTTCCCGCACACTCAGATGGACCCGCAGCTCAGACGCGCCGCGGGCGTAAAGACGCACACCCGAGAAAGAGAAGGGAACCTGCGTTCCCTCACCCTCGGGCGCTCCCAGTGCCAGCCCGTGCAGCGCCGCGTCAAAGAGCGCCGGGTGAACACAGAAACCCTGTGCTTGCCCCTCCTGCTCCTCGGGCAAGGCCACCTCGACGAAGAGCTCCTGTCCGGAGCGCCATGCCTGCCTGAGCCCCTGGAAAGAGGGCCCGTACTCATAGCCAGCCTCAGCGACGCGCTCATAGAACTCCCCGACATCGAGCTGCTCAGCCCCCGGTGGCGGCCAACCCTCGCCAAGGCCCTCGAACCCCGGCAGCGAGCTCTGTTGCCCGGCGAGGACACCCGAGGCGTGCAGTGTCCACTCAGAGACCTCAAGCTCATCACTCGAGGCCTCCGCACGGGAGTAGATCTCGATCGAGCGGCCGCCCGCCTCATCGGGCTCTGTGAGCACGAGCTGAACCTGATGGGCCCCCTGCTCAGAGAGCAGCAGCGGTGCGTGCAGGGTGAGCTCCTCGATCTCCTGGGCGCCGACCCGCTCCGCCGCGGTCAACGCCAGCTCAACGAACCCAGCACCCGGCAACAGCACTGTGCCCATAACCGCGTGATCCCTGAGCCAAGAATGCCCCGTAAGCGACAAACGACCAGTGAACAACAAGCCCTCCCGGTCGCCCGCCAGCTCCACCGCGGCACCCAGCAACGGGTGCCCGGCGGGAGACAGCCCGAGCGCGCTCGCGTCACCCGCACCCGCCCCCGACGCAAGCCAGTAGCGCCGCCGCTGAAACGCATAAGTAGGCAGTGCGACCCGACGCGCACCCCGACCCGCGAACAACGCCCCCCAATCAACCCGAACACCATGAACGTGAGCGTCCGCCAGCGAGCACAGGAACCGCTCTAGCCCTCCCTGCTCACGCCTAAGCGAGCCGAGCACCGCCACCGCACCAGCATCCCCCCCCACCGCTTCGGCCGTCTCCTCTATAGCCATCGTCAACACCGGGTGAGGACTCACCTCGACAAACGCGCTGAAAGAATCCTCCAGCAAGAGACGGGTGGTCTGCTCAAAAAGAACCGTCTGGCGCAAGTTGCGATACCAATAAGCACCATCCAACTCCGCGGTATCAACCACAGCACCAGCCACGGTCGAATAGAACGGGATCTCACCAGAGCCCGGGCTGACCTGCGCGAGCTCCCCTTCCAGGCGCCCTTGGATCACCTCGATCTGCCGTGAATGCGAGGCGTAGTCAACAGGGATCTGCTTCGCGCGCAGCCCCCTGGTCTCACAGAGCAAAAGCAGCTCCCCGAGCGCCTCGGGCTCACCTGAGATCACCACCGAAGAAGGCCCATTCACAGCGGCCAGCGCTACCCGCTCTCCGAAAGGCTCACGCAACGAGCCGACCTCATCAACCCCGAGCGCTACCGAGACCATGCCACCACGACCCGAAAGCTCATCAGCCAACGCCCTACTACGCAACGCCACCACACACGCAGCGTCCTCCAACGAGAGCCCACCCGCGACATACGCAGCAGCGATCTCACCCTGAGAATGACCGACCACAGCCGCGGGCACAACCCCACAAGAACGCCACAAAGCAGCCAACGAAACCATCACCGCAAACAACGCCGGCTGAAGCACATCCACCCGCTCAAACGCCGGGGCACCCTCCCGACCACGCAGAACATCCTCAAGCGAGAAACCGAGATGAGGCGCAAACGCCCGCACGCAAGCATCCATCTCCGCCGCGAACACCGGCGATGACTCCCACAACCCCAACGCCATCCCATCCCACTGACAACCCTGCCCCGAGAAAACAAACACCACCCCACCACGATCACGAGCAACACCCCTAACCAACCCCACCGCAGACTCACCACAAGCCAAAGCATCCAAGCCAGCCAACAGGCGCTCACGGTCGCCGCCCACGACCACCGCGCGCCGCTCAAGCTGCGCCCGGCCACCCACCAACGAAAAAGCCACATCCAACGACGCCAACTCAGGGCACTCCCGCAAACGAGCACCCAACCGCTGCGCCTGCGCCCCCAACGCCACCTCACTCTTCGCCGAAACCAACAACGGCAACACCCCAAGCCCAGCAAACACACCACCCAGAACAACACCATCCAGCGAAGCGCCATCCAACGCAGCACCATCTAGCGAACAGCCATCGCCATCTAGTGAAGTGCTATCGCCGGCCTCCACGGGCCCAGGCCCGGACCCGGGCTCGGGCTCAGGCAAGCCCGGCGCCTCCTCCAGGATCACGTGCGCGTTGGTGCCCGAAACCCCGAAGGAAGAGACCCCCGCCCGCCGCGGCCTACCATTAGCCCGCCAAGGCCGCGCCTCACCCAACAACTCAACAGCACCAGCCGACCAATCCACATGCCTCGAAGGCTCCCCAACATGCAGCGTCTTAGGTAACACCCCATGCTGCAACGCCATCACCATCTTAATCACACCCGCAACACCCGCAGCAGCAGAGGTATGACCAATATTGGACTTCACCGAGCCCAGATAAAGGGGCCCATCGGGGCGGTCCTGGCCATACGCCGCGATCAACGCCTGCGCCTCGATCGGGTCACCCAAAACCGTACCCGTACCATGCGCCTCCACAGCATCAACCTCACCGGGTGAAAGCCCACTAGCAGCCAGCGCCTGCGCGATCACCCGCTCCTGAGAAGGACCATTAGGAGCCGTCAACCCGTTCGAAGCACCATCCTGGTTAACCGCGCTGCCCCTAATCAACGCAAGCACACGATCACCCTTGCGCCTCGCCTCAGACAGACGCTCCAGCACCACCAGCCCTACTCCCTCCGAGAAACCCGTGCCATCAGCCGCATCAGCGAAAGACTTGCAACGCCCATCCAGCGCAAGACCACGCTGACGCGAGAAAGAAATAAACAAGCCCGGGGAAGCCATCACCATCACCCCACCCGCCAACGCCAACTCACACTCACCCTGCCTAAGCGCCTGACACGCCAAGTGCAACGCCACCAACGAAGAAGAACAAGCCGTATCGATCGACACCGCCGGCCCCTCAAGACCAAACGCATACGCCACCCGCCCCGTGGCAACACTCGAGGCGCTGCCCGTCCCCACATAGCCTTCGAGATCTCCAAGGCCATTCCCGCCCGGCCTGGGGGTCAAGTGCAATCCGTAGTCCTGGAACATGATCCCCGCGAAAACCCCCGTCTGGCTACCCCGCAGGCTCGCCGGGTCGATCCCCGCGTCCTCGAACGCCTCCCAGGCCCCTTCCAGCAGCAGCCGCTGCTGGGGATCGGCCGCTAACGCCTCCCGCGGAGAGATCTGGAAATGATCGGCGTCAAACTCACCCGCCTCATAAAGAAACCCACCATGACGCGCATAACTGGTACCCGGATGATCGGGGTCGGGATCATAGAGCGCCCCCAAATCCCAACCCCGGTCAGAAGGAAACTCCGAGATCGCATCCCCACCCCCCGCAAGCAACTCCCAAAACTCCCCGGGGCCGGCAGCCCCCGGGTAGCGACAGCTCACCCCCACGATCGCGATCGCCTCCTCCGACCGTGCACGCCTTACGACCGGCCTGCCGCGCTCGGTGCCCTGCACCTTCTCGCGTAAGAACCTTGCTACCGCTGTGGGTGTGGGGTGATCGAAGATGAGGGTCGCTGGGAGTTTCAGCCCTGTGGCCTGGACTAGGCGGTTTCTGAGCTCGACGGCGGCGAGCGAGTCAAAGCCGGCGTCCTTGAAGTTGCGCTGGGGGTCGACCGCATCACCGGAGGCGTGCCCCAGCACCGAGGCTACCTGGCCGCGCACGAGCTCCAGCACGATCGCTTCCCACTCCGACTCGGGCGCCTCCCGCAACCTACGAGCCAACTGCCCCCCAGCCGCCGCTCCCCGCCGCGCCGGAGCCCGCACCAACCCACGCATAACGCCCGGCAGCAACCCCAGCCGCGCGCCGGCACGCAACACCGCGAGATCCAACAACACCGGCAAAAGCAAAGGCTGACCCACAGCACCAGCAGCATCAAAGAGCTCAAGACCCTGCTCAGAAGAGAGCGCGAGCATACCCGAACGCTCCAAGCGCGCCAGATCGACCTCCCCCAAATGCCCAGTCATACCACTCGCATCAGCCCACTGCCCCCAAGCCAACGAGCTACCCGGCAGACCCTCCGCGCGACGAGCAGCCGCCAACGCATCCAGAAACGTGTTAGCAGCCGCATAGTTACCCTGGCCGGGACTACCCAACGTCCCCGCGGCCGAAGAGAACAGGACGAACTCGCTGAGCTCCATGTCCTTGGTGAGCTCGTGCAAGTTCAGCGCACCCGCGACCTTGGGATCCATCACACGCCGCAAACGCTCACCATCAAGCGAAGAGATCACACCATCATCGATCACCCCAGCCGTGTGAATCACCGCGCTGAGGGGATGCGCCTTCGGGATCTGCGCGATCACCCTCTCCAGCTGCGCACCGTCCGCGACATCACAGGCTGCCACCTTCACCTTCGCGCCAAGCTCCTGCAGAGAAGCCTTCAGCTCCCTCGCGCCCTCGGCCCTCAGCCCGCTGCGACTGATCAACAACAGCCGGCGAGCGCCACGCTCCACCAGATGACGCGCCAACAGCGCCCCCAACCCACCAGTCCCACCCGTGACCAGGATCGTGCCGTCTCCTTGAAGCCCAGGTGCAGAGACCTCACCATGATCGTGCTCCTCAACCCCATCTAGCCCGTCGGCCCTCACCCGCGCGAGCCTGGGCACGAGCAGATCACCCTCCCGCAGCGCAACCTCCGGCTCCTCACTCACCAACGCACCCACCAGAACGCCCATAGACGCCTCGCTAGCATCCACGTCGATCAACGACAAACGCCCAGGGTGCTCTACGCAAGCGCTGCGCAGCAAGCCGGGCAACGCCGCCTGCAACAGGTCGGGGGCCTCACCTCCCCGCACAGCCAGCGCACCCCGCGTGACCAACACCAGCCGCGCCTCCCCCAAACCCTCCGCCGCGAGGAAACCCTGCAACAACCCAAGCACACACACAGTGAGCTCGTGAACCGCCCCAGCGAGCTCGCCACCAGCGGGCTCTACCAGCGACTGCGCGCTCACCAACACAACCCCCGGCGCGGGCTCACCCCGCACGAGCCCGGCGCCCAGCGCGTCCAGATCGAGATAGCGCTCAAGCTTTATACCCGCCCCATCCAGCTCCTGGCCCCCCGACCCCAACAGCACCACACGCCCAACACCACCCTCACCCACAGCGAGCGGCAGCCAGCCAAGCTCAAAAAGCGCATCCTGAGCATGAGGCGCCCTCGCCCTCAACGCAGCACGATCGATCGGCCGCAACTGGATACGCTCAACCGAGAACACAGGATCACCCGCCGAGTCGACCGCGATCAGGCTCGGCGCGCCCTCCTGCACACTCAAATGCACCCGCAGCTCAGAAGCACCACAAGCGTAGAGACGCACACCCGAGAAAGAGAAAGGAACCTGCACGCCCGCCTGCTGCTCTGTCTCTACCGCGGCGAGTAGCAACCCGTGCAACGCCGCGTCTGAAAGTGCTGGATGCACACAGAAACCAGCCGCCTGGGCCTGCTGCTCCTCATCGAGGGCCACCTCCGCGAAGATCGCATCCCCCGCTCTCCACGCTTGCCGCAACCCCTGAAAAACCGGCCCGTACTCATAGCCGGCTTCTGCCACACGGTCATACAAAAACTCCGTCTGAAGCTCCTGCGCACCCGCCGGCGGCCAGCTCTCTGACGCGAAACGCTCAACCTCCGCCGCCAACGAACCACCACCCGGCCCATCGACCCCACCCATACCGAGCACACCCGAGGCATGGCAGACCCACTCCTGACGCAACGACTCACCCTCAGAAGACCCCTCAAGACAAGAGTGAATCGAGATCTCACAACGCCCATCCTCATCGGGCTCACCAACCAGAACCTGCAACTGGACACCCCGCTCGCCCAACAACAGCGGCGCCTGCAAAGTGAGCTCCTCGACCACCACCGCACCTACCCGCTCGCCAGCCACCAACGCCAACTCCAGGAAACCCGTACCCGGCAAAAGCGAGCAGCCCAACACCGCATGATCCCCAATCCAAGGCTCCCCACCAAGCGAAATACGCCCCGTGAACAACCACCCCTCCCGCCCACCCGCCAAATGCAAAGCAGCACCAAGCAAAGGATGACCAGCCGACACCTGACCAACAGCCGCAACATCCCCCACCCCAACACCACTCTCAAGCCAAAACCGCTCACGCTGAAACGCATAAGTCGGAAGCGCCACCCGTCCAGCACCAGAACCCGCAAAGACTTGGGCCCAGTCGACCCCGCCGCCACCCACCCACAACTCAGCCAAAGAACCCAGAAAGCGTCCGGGACCACCTTCTTCGCGGCGCAGCGAGCTTGTCAGGAAAACTTCGCCGGCGTCACAATCGGCGCTATCTATCGTCTCCTGTATCCCGATCGTCAAGACCGGATGCGGGCTAACCTCGATAAATGAGCAATGACCGTGCCCGAGCACGGCCCGGGTAGCGCGCTCGAACTGCACAGTCTCGCGTAGATTGCGATACCAGTACTCCGCGTCGAGCTCGCTGGTATCGAGCAGCTCGCCCGTTACAGTCGAAAAGAACGGAACATCGCTACTGCGCGGCTCGATCGCGGAGCACCCCTCGAGCAGCAGCCCGCGGATGCTATCGATCTGCTCGGAATGCGCCGCGTAATCGACCGGAATCATCCTCGCCCGAATACCATCGCCTTCCCACTCCTCGACCAGCTCGCCCAGTGCGTCGAGCTCACCAGAGAGCACCGTCGAGGATGGCCCATTCACTGCCGCGAGCGAGATCCGGCCATCCCAGCACCCAAGACGCGAGAGGGCCTCCCCAACCCCAAGTGCGACCGACACCATGCCACCCTTACCAGCCAACGAGGCCAACGCCTGGCTGCGCAACGCCACGACCCGCGCAGCGTCCTCAAGTGATAGTCCTCCCGCTACATACGCAGCAGCGATCTCCCCTTGGGAATGACCGACGACCACATCCGCCTTGACCCCGCAAACGCGCCACAACTTCGCCAGCGACACCATAACCGCGAACAACAAGGGCTGAATCACATCAACACGATCAAGCCCAGGCTCACTGCCCCCCCCGCGCAACACATCCTCAAGAGTGAAATCTACATAAGGCGCAAGGGCCTCCCCGCAGGCACACATCTGCTCGGCGAACACCGGCGAGGAACCCAGCAACTCAAGCGCCATCCCCTCCCACTGCGAACCCTGACCCGGAAACACCAGCACACCCCCGCCACTCCTACCCACACCACTCGCCACACCCCGCACCACACCCGAAGCCATAACACCCCGCGCCAAGGCACCCAAACATCCCAACAACTCCTCACGCCCCGAACCCAACAGCACTGCTCGATACTCGAGACTAGAGCGGAGACTCAACGAAAAACCCACATCGACCGGGTCAAACCCAGGAACGCCCTGGAGATAAGCACCCAATCGCTGCGCCTGAGCAAAAAGCGCCTGCTCACTCTTAGCCGAAAGCAACCAAGGCACCACCCCTCCGTCACCAAGACCCCCAAAAGGAACCAAAGAAGATGAAACCGAAGCCGAGGAAAGCGACGGCGCCGGCGAGGCCACCGCCGCAGGCGCCCCTTCCAGGATCGTTGTAGCTGGGGGCTCCTCGACGATGACATGGGCGTTGGTGCCGCTCACTCCAAAGGAGGAAATACCCGCGCGGCGAGGCTTGCCATCGCTCTCCCAAGACCGCGCTTCGCTCAGCAGCTCGACCGCTCCCGTGGACCAGTCAACGTGCGGCGAAGGCTCCTCGCAATAGAGCGAGCGCGGCAACACATGATGCTCCATTGCCTTCACCATCTTGATCACACCAGCAACACCAGCCGCCGCCTGCGTATGCCCAATATTAGACTTCACAGACCCCAAATAAAGCGGCCCACCAGACCGCCCCTGCCCGTAAGTCGCGATCAACGCCTGCGCCTCAATCGGATCACCGAGCGTCGTCCCGGTGCCGTGCGCCTCGACAGCATCCACATCGCCCGCAGACAAACCCGCGCTCGCAAGCGCCTGAGCGATCAACCGCTCCTGCGAAGGCCCATTCGGCGCCGTCAACCCATTCGAGGCACCATCCTGATTGACCGCCGACCCGCGCACCAAGCCCAATATCCGATGCCCGTTACGCCGCGCCTCAGAAAGTTGCTCCAAGAGCAAAACCCCCACGCCCTCACTCCAAGCCGTACCGTCAGCCCCTATACCAAAAGACTTGCAGCGCCCATCGGGAGCAAGGCCACCCTGGGCACTGAACTCAATGAATATGCTCGGAGTTGACATCACCGTTACCCCGCCAGCCAACGCCAACTCACATTCCCCCTGCCGCAACGCCTGGCAAGCCAAGTGGATCGCCACCAACGACGAAGAACACGCAGTGTCAATCGAAACCGCCGGCCCCTCCAAACCAAACGTATAAGCAATACGCCCGGAGACAACACTTGCCGCGGCACCGATCACGCGATGACCAACAACAGCCTTGAGTAGCGGCCCTACCTGACCATACCCATACTCTGACGAGATCACGCCCGCAAACACCCCAGTCTGGCTGCCCTTCAATTCCAGCGGGTCGATCCCGGCGGACTCAAGCGCCTCCCACGCGCCTTCCAACAAAAGGCGCTGCTGAGGATCGATCGTCAACGCCTCTCTAGGACTGATATTGAAGAACGCTGCATCAAACTTACTGGCGTCACAAAGAAAACCACCCTCCGTGGCATGACTCCTCTCAGGATGATCCGGACTGGGATCGAACAAACTCTCCAAATCCCAGCCGCGATCCGCCGGGAACCCCGAAATCGCGTCCCTGCCACCAGCCACAAGCTCCCACAACCCCTCCGGCGAAGAAACCTCACCCGGAAAACGACAACTCATCCCCACAATCGCCACCGGGTCATCTACATGAGCAGGCACACGCGCCATAGCGCGGACCGCGCGCTTGCCTCCCTTCACCTCGCGCGTCAGAAAGTCAGCCACTGCCATCGGCGTAGGGTGGTCGAAGACGAGTGTGGAGGGCAGGCGTAGGCCGCTCGCTTGGCTCAGGCGATTGCGCAGCTCCACAGCAGCAACAGAGTTAAAGCCGAGTTCCTTGAAGGCGCGCCGCGGATCGATTGGGCCGGGCAAGTCAGGCCGCAGAATGGCTGCCGCCTCATCGCACACAATCTCCAGCAATGCGGTCTGCACTCTCTCTTCGGGGGCGTCAGCCAGCCTCGATGCAAGTGATGACTCCTCTAATGGCGCGGCCCCCTCCTCGTTCGCGTCGGGAGCCGAGGAACCATCGCGCTTTCCCGGAAGCAGCGTATCTGGCCGCTCGATCAACTCTATGCACCGCTGCAGAAACAAGCTGGCGTGAAATCCATCCGCCGCCCGGTGGTCAAATGTGCACGAGAGGTTTCCTGTCCTCCGCACGACGACCTCTCCGTCGCGCACCACCGGTCTCTCGTCGACGCGATGCACACCAAGGATTCCCACTTGTGGAACATTGATCAAAGGGGTCGCAAATAGACCGCCGAGTCTTTCGGCATCGCTGATGGTGAACGTCGCGTCCGCCAGCTCCTCAAGAAACAGCTGACTGATCTGCGCCTTCTCTGTCAACCGGTGAACGTCCTCCGTCAGCGACGGACAGCTCGACGATCGACGTTGCGCACCACAGGAACCACCAGACCTCCTCGGGCATGTACTACAACGCCTATGTCGTGCTGATCGTGGACGGTAACATCGCCGTCCGCAAAGGTCGCGTTCAGCTCAGGCACATCTTCCAATGCTCCTGAGACCGCCTTGAGGAGAAAGGCCGTCCTTGCATAGCCCTCCGCTACTCGGTCGAGTGCCGTGAAATCACATTCCTCGACGACGGTTACGGCCGGCACCTCCCGTTGAGTGCGCGTCAAGCGGTCTGTCGCCCGGCGACGGAGACCGCTCACAGTGGTCTTCTTTTCCGGCACCACTTCCTTCGACGACTCTTCGAACGCGGCGAGCACGTCGGCCTCGCTCAGTGGCTCGGCTGAGGCGTCACGCACCAGACTATCGATCTCGACGCCTAGGTCACGAGCAAGCTTTCGCGCTCTTGGAGATGCCTTGACGGGCTGCGCGCTAGTGCCTGTCGGGAGGCGTGAGACGTCCGCGGATGATTGCTTGCCCTCGGTGTCCCCCACATCCCCCGCTTCGGTACATATCGAAACAAGCCGGGTCCCGACTGGGACGACCGTCCCTTCATCGACCTCCAACGCATCGACACGTCCCGTCGCTGGCGCCGGGATGTCGAAAACCGCCTTGTCAGTTTCAACGGCGACCAGCGGCTCGCCCTCCCTTACCCACTGTCCCTCCTTAACGTACCACGACACGATCTCGGCCTCGACAATACCCTCCCCTAAATCCGGCAACGTTAGGATGTATGTCATTACATATCTCCTACTGTCTGCCGCATGTGAAGATCGTCGTGCAGCGATCGTCGCCCGCTACCGGACGCGGCCGCCGCCATAGGGCTTTCATGTCAGGCAGTGGGTCCGCCCTCATTAGCCCGCCAACCAAACTCGGCGTTAGCTCCACAATGACTCCTCCGGTGATTCCCTCATCGAAGTCAGTAGCGTGCGTCGATATGCCATCAGACAAACCTCATGGTCTGACGGACAGCCGCCGCGATGCGCTCCACCGACGGCAAATACGCATCCTCCAACGAGAAGCATGGATACGGGATGTCATAGCCAGCCACGCGAATGATGGGGCCGCGAAGCGCAAACATCGCCTTCTCCGCCAGTATCGCCACCACCTCCGCGGCAAAGCCGCAGGTAAGCGGCGCCTCTTGAATCACCACAGCCCGTCCTGTTCTGGTGACCGACTCGATCACGGTCTCCTCGTCAAGCGGACTGATGGTCCGAAGGTCGACGACCTCCGCGCTCGTTCCTTCCTCGAGTAAATCGATGCGTGCCTTTAGTGCCATCTCCACCATTGCGCCGTAGGCGATAAGTGTCACGTCCTCACCAGAGGCTGCCACCCGCGCGCGCCCCAGAGGCACCACCCACTCGCCCGATGGCACCTCGCCCCGCGGCGCCCGGTACAGGCGCTTGGGCTCAAGCAAAACCACGGGATCCGGATCGCGGATGGCTGCAGTAAGCAGACCCTTTGCGTCGGCCGGGGTCGATGGTATCGCAACCTTGAGGCCCGGTATATGCGCGTAATGGGCCTCCGGCGAGTCCTGGTGGAGTTCCGGCGCTCGGACTCCGCCTCCGTAGGGAATACGCACTACCAGGCTCATCTCGACGCTTCCGCCGCTCCTCGCCCGATAACGGGCAACGTGGGTGATGAGCTGGTCGAGAGCCGGGTAGCTGAATGCGTCGAATTGCATCTCGCAAACCGGCCGCCAGCCAGCCAGCACCAGCCCCACGGCAGTTCCAACGATACCTGCCTCCGCGAGAGGGGTGTCGATGCAACGACCGGACCCAAAGCGCTCCGCGAGACCTGCGGTCGCTCGAAAGACGCCGCCTAGGGTGCCCACGTCCTCTCCCATCACAAGAACACTGGGGTCGCGCTCAAGCTCTCCGTGAAGCGCCCCATTCACCGCTTCGAGAAGAGTCTTCACTGGTTCCGCCTCTCCTGCCCAATCGCGGCTTTATCGCGAAGTAGCTTCAACGGCGGCTCTGCATAGACATGGTCGAACATAACGGCCGGTGATGCCGGCGCCACCTGCTCGACAGCAGCCATCGCTGTTCTGATCTGCGCGCGAGCGACCTCCCGGCACTTTGCGGCCTCGTCTTCGGTGAGAACGCCAAGACTCGCGAGCAGCTTCTCGTAGCGTGTTAGGCACTCCCGTTGCCGCTCTTGCTGAACACGGTCCTGGTCCATATAGGACAGGTCGTCTGCCGTCGAGTGAGGTGCCATTCGGTAGGTAATCGCCTCGATCAGCGTCGCGCCCTCGCCAGCGCGGGCACGTTCGATCGCCTCGGTAGTCGCGTTATAAACGGCAAGCACATCCCCACCGTCGACCTGAACCGCCTCGATACCGTAGCCCACGGCCTTATCGACCAAGTCGTCCGCGCCGGTCTGTGCCGAAACCGGCGTAGACATCGCCCAGCCGTTGTTGTTGCAAAACAACACGACTGGCGCCTTGACCACACCAGCGAATGTAAGACCCTCATGAAAGGCCCCCTCGGAGGTAGCTCCGTCGCCAAAGAACACCAAGGCACAACTATTCGAGCCCTTCATTTGCGATCCCCACGCATAGCCCACCGCGTGTGGAACGTGCGTTCCGACTGGCACGCAGATGTTCGCAACGCACGAGTCATACGGGTTCCACGAGCCTCCCGGCTCGCCCCGCAGCCACGACAGCACGGTCTCGATCGGTATTCCTCGCAGGAGGCCCACGGCTGACTCGCGGTAGGACGGAAACACCCAGTCTGTGACCGCGAGAGCGCGCACAGCTCCGACCTGCATCGCCTCATGACCCCAGAAGATGGCGTAGTTACAGAGTCGCCCCTGCCGTTGATATGACACTGCCTGCTCATCAAATGCACGAAGGAGCGCCATGTCCGAATGTAACGCGAGTAGCTCACCTGGACCCAGCCCGCCAACCACTCGTCCGCCCTCTGCCACGCTTGGTTCACGGTCGTCGCTATCGATCACGGCCTTGGTTTTTCCTATCCCCATGAGCGTCGGTTCACCTTTCGAACAAGGACAGCTGCGTTTACATACTGGAGTAATGGCTTCGTTCTCTCGAATCGCGGCCCGCCTGAATAATTGTCACTCGACACCGACGGTGGACAAAGAGTTTCGCGAGGCGATCCGGCCGGGTCGGAGCCATACCAGCCCTCCACGTCCCAGCCGCGGTCGCGGTGGAGCTCGCCGATCGAGTCCCGGCTCGCGAGGACCAACTCCCAGAGGTCGCCGGGCGAGGAGATCCCGCCGGGGTAGCGGCAACCCATCCCGACGATCGCGATCGGCTCCTCGCGCGTCGAGGAGGATGTGGGTAGGCGCGGGCGCTCTCGTGGCGCACCCGCGAGCTCCCGCGGCAGGTGGGCGGCGAGCGCGCCCGGCGTCGGCTGGTCGAACAGCAGCGAGGGCGCCAAGCGGGGCTCCACGGCGACTGGAACTACACCGTCCACCCAAGCCAACGTTAATAAA
This sequence comes from uncultured Solirubrobacterales bacterium, assembly GCA_963812595.1. Classification (GTDB taxonomy): domain Bacteria; phylum Actinomycetota; class Thermoleophilia; order Solirubrobacterales; family Solirubrobacteraceae; genus Palsa-744. The sequence goes on along the minus strand of CAWEVQ010000012.1, from coordinate 370,660 downwards.
GTCGTGAGCCCCTACCTCCCCCATCAAGCAATGGAATTTCTCGGCAGCTGCTGGGCTTCCACTGCCCACCGATCTCGCACACTCAGGGCAGGAGGCGATTTATAACGCTCCGCAACGCTCCGCAGGAGTGCCAATCTGGCGCAGTAAGCGTGCGCGACGCACCACATTGTCCCAACATGCCTGTGCGTGGCATAGCCGTGACGTATTGAATAACCAATGTGCGCAGCGGAGACCCACAAGGTTTCGCGGGTTGCGAAATCAGGCACGTTGGCAATTGCCGGGAGCTCCTCAAGCGTCTAAAGTGTGATGTCCCATGTTTGTGGTGTCTCATGTCAGCCCTGCGATTCGAGTCGTCCGGCGGCCCCGCGACCCGATGTGTGCGCGACGGGTAGCCGCACGTAGGTGTGCGGGCCGTAAGCTTGTGGCACCACCACAGACGTGTCGGTGTGAGGGATCTCTTGCTTTCGACTGTCTGCAACGACTAGCGCGCAACCTACGTGGCTTTGCGAGTAGCAGTTAAACATAGACCGGAAGAGGTGTCATGACACGAACAGACGATTCGGGTCCAGGCGGCAAACTGGTGATCACTTGCGTCGCGGTCGCCGCGATCGCGATAGGGGTCGTGGGTACGATGTCGAGCGCCGCGAGTGAGCTTTCCGCGCGGGCGGCCAAGAGCCAGCATTTCACCGAGTCCGCGAAAGTCAAGCGCACGGGAGAAAGGGGCTCGGTGCTTATCGAGCGCGGAAATGCTACCGGCACCTACAACGCGCTCATGATTGCTGAAATCGTGGTCCATGCCAGACACGCAACAGCGAACGTAACGTTCTTTCCCCGGGGCGGCTCATTTAGCGGTTACGTCACCGCGAACACTGTGTCAGTTGGCACACGTGTATACTTAGGGGGCTCAATGTTGTTCACGCGTTGCACCGGCAAGTTCCGCAGCACGTGCGAACGCAATCACCAGAAGTTTAGCTTCAGCGGCATGATCGACCGCAGCAAGGATTTCGGGGGCGAACTCAACATGAAGGGAGATCTCAACACATGAGGCTGCGGCGCCAGTTGGCCCGCGTTAGGGGATTGTTGTGCACGCTCACGCTCTCGGCTGCTTCCGCTTCCGGCGCGGTCGCCGCCGCTGGTGCAACGCTCACCGAGCCCCCAACCAACGCCGCAACCGCGGTGGCCGCGGCCACCGCCGCCCCCATCGCCATGCTGCACGTCACATTTACGCCTGACACACTCGGGCAGCGCACGACGGTGAAGTTTGCGCTCCGCATCGGCGCCACGCATGAAACGCCGCCGCCGCTCTCGAGCCTCGATTTCCTTCTGCCGAACGGCATGGGCATCGCCACGACCACGCTCGGGCTGAGCAACTGCGCGCCCGCGAGTCTGATCGCGGTTGGTTTGGCGGGCTGCTCTGTCAACGCCCGTCTTGGCTACGGCACCGCCACCGCGATCCTTCCCGTCGGCTCACGCACCGTGTCCGAGCACGCGTCGCTCACTCCTCTGATGGGCCCGCCGCACGTCAACCACCCCGAAGTTCTGTTCTACTTGCAGACACGTACACCGGTGTTTGTGCAGCAGATACTGCCTGGCGCGCTCACCGAAGCTCAATCCCCCTTCGGCGAAGAGATCGAAACATCTGTACCAATGGTTGAAGCCTGGCCTGAAGGTCCGCTCGTCGGGCTGCGAACGTTCAACTCGACGCTCGGGCCTCTGCACTTGACCTATCTGCGCCGAGTTGGCAGCCGCACCGTGCCTTTCCACCCGACCGGGATCCGGATCCCCGCGACATGCCCCCGAGGGGGCTTCCCGGTCGCGGCGCACTTGTCGTTTGTCAACGGCACGCACACCACGGCCTCCTACCGCGTCCCTTGCCATGGACACTAGACCTCCTTGCACCAGCCGTAGGCATCTCACGATACGGTGCCATGCGTTGAGTCTGCTCGGCGTCGCCGCCACCGGGCTAATGCTCTTGAGCCCCTCAGCCATGGGCGCCGGACCGCCCCAGATCCTCGCCGAGTCAACCGGAGCCGTCGGGAACACGGGCGCAACGATAACCGCCCAAATCGGGACCGACGGGCTCGACACCAAATACTACTTCCAATACGGCGAAACGACCGCATACGGTACCACCACACCGGAACCTGATGGGGACGCGGGGTCCGGAGCCGAACCGGCCACCGTGGAAGCGAAATTGACCGGCCTCAAACCCAGCACGCACTACCACTTCCGGGTCATGGCCGTCAACGAAGCTGGGGAACCGGTCGTCGGCTCCGACCAAGGATTCACGACCCTGCCGCCACTCGCAATCTCAGACGAGACCGCGATGAGTGTCGCATCGACCAGCGCCACCCTGCACGCAGAAATCAACCCGCTTGGCAGTGACACCCACTACTATTTCGAATACGGGTCCAGTTCCTGCACAGACAATCCGGGTGCGTGCCAGATCGTACCCAGCGCGACCGGGATCGACATCGGCTTGGGCGAAGTCAACCAGTCCACAGACGTCAACCTCGAGGGTCTGACGCCGAGTACCACCTACTACTTCCGGGTCGTCGGCGCCAACGTGCTCGGAACCGTTGCGGAAGCCACCAAGAGCTTCACAACCTATCCGCCAGAGACTCCGTTCTCACTTCCCGACCATCGTGCCTACGAGATTGTGTCGCCCACCGACACGAACGGGGGTGATGTCGGCGGACTACAGCCCGCCGCGAACGGCCAGGCGGCCGCCGACGGCGGCGCGATCGCCTACACCTCATTCTCCGCGTTCAGCGAACCACAAAGCGGCGACTTCATAACGCAGTACATCTCAACACGCGGCGCGAGTGGATGGTCGACCAAGGCGATCGCGCCGCCGATGCAGCCATCTGCGTCGGTGATGTTGGCAGAAACCTACCAATTCTTCACAAGCGATTTGACGTCCGCGGTGCTCGCCTGGAGCAACACACAGTTGACAAGCGAAGCAATACCACAATTCGACAACCTGTATGTGCGGCAGACCAATAGCGGTACCTACCAGCTGATCACCAAAGTGCCGCCGCTGAGCGCCTCGCCGGAAAGCTACACTGTCAGGTTCGCCGGCGCCACACCCGACCTAAGCCACATCCTGTTTGAAACGAACGACCCCCTAGCACCGGGGGTTCCCGGCAACGCAGTGAGCCTGTACGAATGGAACGATGGTGTGATTCGACTGGTGAGCGTGCTCCCAGCGCCGGCGAACACGCCCGCCGGGAGCGGAGGCGCGGGTGACGGCAGCCAAACGAATTTTGTCAACGTCATCTCCGATGACGGCGAACGGATCTTTTGGACTGACAACAATCAACAGTTGTATATTCGAGAATCTGGGAAAAGTGGTCCCACCACGATCAAGCTGAACACCTCGCGGCGCACCCCGTCGCCCGGTGACGGGTCCGCGCAGTTCAAGGCAGCGACCCCAAGCGGCGGGCGAGTGTTCTTCACCGATGGCACCCCGCTTACGCAAGCGACTGGTGACAACGGCGGCCTCTACGAATACTCTTTTGAAACACGCCAGCTGACCGACCTCACCCCCAACCCTGCTGGTAACCCCGGAGTCGAAGGTCTCGTTGGCGTAAGCGAAGACGGCAGCATCCTCTACTTCGTGGCAAGCGCGAAGCTCGCCGCTGGCGCCACCGTCGGCAGTCCCAATCTCTACGTGGCGCGGAGCGGGGAAATCACATTCATCGCGACGCTGGCGACAGAAGACAGTGCCGACTGGTCTGAGAACTTAGATAGCCGGACCGCTGAGGTTACACCAGACGGGGGCTCGCTCGTGTTCCTCTCGGATGCAAGCCTCACAGGCTATGACAACACCGACGCGATCACCGGGTCCAAGGATTCCGAGGTGTTCCTCTACAGCGAGGCGACCGGCCTTACATGCGTTTCGTGCAACCCCAGCGGCGAGCGGCCGATCGGGACTGCGACCGTACCCACCGGCGTGAACGCAAGCTACCAGCCGCGGTACCTCGCGGCGGATGGAAGTTGGGTGTTCTTCGACACTGCGGACGCGTTGGTCCCGCGAGACACCAACAACAAGCAAGATGTTTATGAGTGGGAGCACGGGACGGTGTACCTCATCTCCTCAGGCACGAGCGACAACATCTCCACGTTCGTCGATTCGAGCGCCAACGGCGACGATGCGTTCTTTACCACGCGCTCACAGCTAGTGCCGCAGGACCAAGATGAAAACTCGGCCATGTACGACGCTCGCGTGAACGGCGGCTTCCCGAACGAACCGCCATTGGCCGTGCCATGCTCCGACGAAGCGTGCCAGGGCCCGCTGAGCGCACCGCCAACACCCCCGACCGCGGCAACCGCCACGTTCGTCGCTCCAGCGGAAGATATGGCGCAGGGCAAGAGCCCGCACGGCAAACCGGCGCGCACGCACAAGCAACTACCCAAGCACAAGAAACGTCACAAAAAGCGCCACAGGCAGCGGGCCATGCGCGCCAAGCGGAGGAAGGCGAGGCACCGCGCATGATGCAATCCCGCCTGGTTCTTTGGCTGCTGGCGGTTTGCTGCGCCGCCGCCGCATCTCAGGCGTTGACCACAGCAGCGCATGCCTCCTACGGCATTCACTCGTTCGAATTCGAACTCAGCGAACCACCTCCGGCCGGGGCAAGCGCGGGGGCGGTCGGCGGCCCGGATACCCAGGCAGGCTCCCATCCCTTCGAGATGAAGCTGGGCCTCACGTTCAACACAACCATGGACTCCGAAGGCAAGACGATCCCAGACGAAGCCACCAAGGACATGCACATACAGTTGCCTCCAGGCCTGCTCGGCAATCCAACCGCGGTTCCCCAATGCCCGATGGCGTCCCTCGCGCAAAGCAGCGAGCTCGGCAACGAACACAGCAACCCCTGTCCCGCGAGCACTCAGATCGGAACGATGGCCCTCATCACGCCTAGTACTTCCAACATCACCTTGCCGGTGTTGCCGGTGTACAACCTCGTGCCGCCACCTGGAACGCCAGCGCAGTTCGGCAGCATGCTTATCTCGCCGATCATAATGGAAATCTCAGTAAACACAGGCGGCAACTACGGCTTGACCGTTAACCTCAGCAACCTTCTGCAGGCGGTTCCGATCACAGGTGTGACGCTGACGCTGTGGGGCATCCCTGCAGACCCGCTGCATGATCCGTTCAGAACCAATTGCCTGCAAAAGGAAAGCGGCACATGTCCGAGCGAAGCTTCCCCCAACCCTTTTCTGACGCTGCCGACATCCTGCGAAGCCCCGATCGTCGCGGTGGCCAAGAGCGACTCTTGGGAGACCCCAGAAACGTTCGTCGAACGCGAAGCTGCAGCCGGCGCGGTAAACGGAGTTCCCAGCCGGCTCTCGGGCTGCGATCGCTTGGAATTCAAACCGAATTTCTCGCTCGCGACCGAAACGACCGCGGCTGACTCTCCCACCGGTCTCACCGTTGACCTGGGGCTCCCACATAACGGCGATCCCGAAGGGCTGTCCACCCCCGCGCTGAGAGACGCCGTCATCACCCTGCCGGCGGGCATGTCCATCAGCCCCGCCGCCGGCGATACGTTGCACGGCTGCTCGCTCGAGCAGATCGGCTTGGGGAGCAACGCGCAGGCGTCGTGCCCGGACCCGTCGAAGATCGGGAACGCCGAAATCGAAACCTCGCTGTTGGAACGACCGCTGAGCGGTTCGATCTACCTGGCTGAACCGAGCAGCAATCCGTTCGGCAGCATGCTCGCCTTGTATGTCACGGCCGAAGCAGATGGCATCCATGTCAAGCTGGCCGGCGAGCTCAGCGCCGACCCTAACACCGGCACCCTGAGCTTGCGGATGCAGAACGTACCAGAGTTGCCATTCACTGGCCTCAAGCTCAAACTGTTCGGAGGGCCACGCGCGCTGGTCGCGAATTCGCTCAGCTGCGGAACGTCCACAACCACCACTGAATTTACCCCCTACTCAGCACCGGCCTCCGGTCCGGCCACCATATCGTCGAGCAGCTTCACCGTCGATCAGAACTGCGCCGGCGGCTTTAGCCCCACAGTGGTCGCGGGCTCGACCAGTACTGCCGCGGGACAGAGCACACAGTTCACGCTCCAGGTGAACCGCCCTGACGGCCAGCAGTACCTGCAGAACATCACCGCGACGCTGCCAGCCGGCCTGCGTGCCAACCTCGGCTCGGTAGCGCTGTGCCCGGATGCCTTGGCCGAAGCCGGCACCTGCGCCTCCACGAGTCAGATTGGCACCGTCTTGATCGGCGCCGGCCCCGGCTTAGATCCCTACTATCTCACCGGCCAGGTGTTCCTGACCGGGCCACACGAAGGCGCACCATTCGGCTTGGCGATGGTCATACCCGCAGTCGCCGGGCCATTCAACCTGGGATCCCTCGTGATCAGAGGAAAGGTCATGATCAACTCGCAAACCGCTGCTCTGACGATCAGCACCGATGGGTTCCCGTCAATCGTGCAGGGCATTCCGTTGCGGATCAAAGCGGTGTACATGACCGTCGATCGGCCGGGCTTCATGTTCAACCCCACCGATTGCCACGCTCAGCAGATCAGTGCCACTGCCGCAAGTGTCCAAGGCACGATCGCAACCGCCACCAGCCATTTCGGGATCGCAGGCTGTCTCAACCTGCGCTTTGCGCCGACGCTCACGGCGACCACCAGCAGCCGAGCGACAGTGACCGATGGGACCGGCCTCCACATTAAGCTCGCCCAGCCGTCAGCCACCCCTGGCACACAGGCTAATCTCGCCAAGCTCACAATCACACTTCCCAAGCAGCTTCCAGCGCGACTCACGGCCCTGCAAGGCTCCTGCCCAATCGCAACGTTCGACGCCAACCCCTCCCACTGCCCGCCGTCCTCGATCGTTGGCATGGTAAGCATGCACACGCCCGCGCTCGCGGGACCTCTGGCTGGACCGGTCTACCTGATTGCCCGCGGTCGCACCCAGTTCCCAGCCCCGGACGCCATCTTGCAGGACGACGGCGTGCGTCTCGACCTGGGCGGATCTATAGACATCGGTAGCCGTGGAGCGGCGAGCGTCACCTTCGACGCGGTCCCCGACGTACCCATGAGCAAGTTCGAATTCTACTTCGCCCGCGGCCCACACTCCCTTCTGACCGCCGTCGGCAATCTGTGCGCACACGCCCGGCTTGTGACCGTCAAACGAGCCGTGAGGGAACGAGTTGCCGGCCGTTACATACGACGCACGCTACGAGTGCGCGAGCTGGTCGAGCCAACGTTGGTGATGCCGGCCGTGCTGGTAGGTCAGAACGGGCTCGTCGTCCACCAGGTCGACAAGGTCGCCGTGAACGGCTGCACGCTGCGCGCGATAACGCGCCGGCAGTGAACGCCAGGCCATCGCGGTTGGCGCAGACCGTCACGCCTGCCATCATGGAGGCATGGCCGAGCAGGCGCATGTCAAGCTCAGCGGCGACATCAACGGACGCTACGTCGTGACCGTTCGCCGCGCCAGCGGCGAGCTAACACTCGTGCCCGACACCTCAGCCGAGGCGATCCGCGAGCGCGCCGGACTGCTCGACCCGACGCCCGAGCAAGCGGAGGCGTTCTGGCGCGAGAACGAGCCGCACATGCTCCCGCCCGACAACGAGCCGTAGCCCGTGAGCGACACCGAGCGCCGCGCCAGAGCACACTTCGACGCCGGCGCCTGGGAGGAAGATCTCGCCCGCACCACCCTCGGCGGCCGGCAGGCCGCCGAGGCAGCACGCAAAGACTACGAGCAGCACGGCGTCCCGATTACACAACTGCGCCGCGTCGCCGAGCACGGCCACGACCGCACCATCCTGCCAGACTGCATGAAGGTCTACCTGCCGACACCCGATGGCCGGTTCGGGGTGATCTTCATGCTCAAGTTCGAGCCTGACGGCCGGCCCGTGCTGATGTTCCTCGCGTTCGGGGTGCGCCACCACCCCCCCAAGACTCACAGCGCCCAACCGTCTACCAAATCGCCCATCAGCGCCTACACGGGCAGCCACCAAGGCGCTGAGCCTGTTTTTTGTCCCGTATCGGCCCCCAAAAAACGACCTTTCTAAGGTGGAAGGCCCAATTGAAAAATCGGGGCGACTGATGCTGCTTGACCCGGTTGCTGGCGATTCTCGGGGCCGTGGGCGGTTTCGTGGGCGGTCTGATCGCGCTGGGCGCGTCCCTTAACGAAAAGACCCGGCCCACGACGGGGCCGGGTGAGTCAGGCAAGTATAGCGCGCTCCACGCCCCGAGCGCAAGCATCCGCGTCTACCAACCATAGGGCTTGCCGAGCCTTCCAACCGGGTCCGGGAGCTGGTGAGCCGTGTACGCCGCCGCCGAAAGCTTCTCCCACCAGTGGCCTCCAACGCCGTCGGATTCGTCGCCTCTGAGCTTGCCGGCCAGCGGCTTGACGCCGGGGTTGATGAGGCCCACCGACACCTGGTCGCGCACGCGCGTGCGCGTGGCATGCTCGGACCCTATGCCGGACGACCTGTTCAATATTTCCTTGAATGCCGCGACCGCAGGGAGCGGCATATCGAACAACTGCAAAAAATCGCCCTTTCAATGCTCCAACCCGTTCCCCCTTACCTGCATAAATCACGGCGAAGACATCTCCGTGCGATGTGGTCGCTGGCGCACGTGCCCCGGCTGCTCTCTCTGGAAACAATGGGCACTCAAACAGCGACTCATCGCTGGCATTGAGAATGTGCCAGCAGGCAAGATGCCGATGTTCTTCACACTCACGTTCCCGCTCGCCAACGCGCCCGACGAAGACGAAGCCCACCGGGCGTGGCGCTCCCTCGTCGCACGACTGAGATATCGGAATTACCTAGACGAATACGGCTGGGTCTTGCAACGACAAAAACAAGGGACGCTCCATTTCCACGGCATCGCGCACCTACCGTGGTTCTCCGACGGCCTGGCAGAATGGAGACAACTCCTTCTCAAGAGCGGGTTTGGCGTACAGAACAAGCTCGTGGTCGCCGACATCCAACACGCGGGCTACTGCGCCAAATACATATCCACACGGCTGGCCGAGCTTGCGCCGCTACGCCGAGCCTACGGCTTCTCTGCCAACTTCCCTCAGCCCAAGGCCCTCACAGACCGCTTGGTGCTCGCCCGGCACTTTGGCATCGTGCCGGAGGACGATTGCGACTGGACGCCCTCCTATGAACTGTACTTCTGAGCAACACGTAGCTCTCGTCTAACCATAGCGGCGATGGGCGAGTCGTACGCAGGCCGCTCGCTTTGAGCGTTGCAGCTTAGAGCACTTTCGGAGTGCTGCTGCGAGTTTGCGCTTGCGTAGCGTGGCAGCGGATGGGTGAGCGGTCGTAGTGAATGTGTAGGGGTCCATTACGCGGGCTTGGCCGGCGAGTGCTTGGCAGCCAGTGTTCGGGTATTCGCAAGCGGCGAGCACAAAAGTCCCGGCATACGGTGCTCGAAGCGTGGTGTATTGAGTTGCGGCGCCTCCGACTTCCAACGAGCCTTCGCTGACTGGAACCGCCTGCTTGAAGGTGCTGTCTGCGGTCTTGGGCGCGAAAAGGTCGAATTTGTAAGGCCAGCCGCTGACATCGCGCTTGGGCAATGCTGCGGCAACGGTGAGCTTTTCTCCAGCTGCGAGAGTGACCTTCCAGAAGTCGATGTTCTGTCCCCCGCCAGCCTGAAAGGTCCCAGTGCGGATGGCCTTCGCTGTCGCGATGGTTGCGCCGGCGCGCTCCTCCCGCGCCGCGGCGCTCGCGCCTACGCCACCGTTTTCGAGGCTTGTTGTGAATGTGTAGGGGTCCATTACGCGGGCTTGGCCGGCGAGTGCTTGGCAGCCAGTGTTCGGGTATTCGCAAGCGGCGAGCACAAAAGTCCCCGTATATGGTGCTTGTACGGCGACATATTGAGTTGCGGCACCTCCGACTTCGACTGAAGCTTCGCTGACGGGGAATGCCTGCCCGAAGGTGCTGTCTGCGGTTTCGGGCGCGAAAAGGTCGAATTTGTAGGGCCAGCCGCTGACATCGTGCGACGGGAGCGATGTTGCGATGCTCACTTTGTCTCCCCCGACGAGGGCGACCTTCCAGAAGTCGATGTTCTGTCCGCCACCCGACGCTGGAGCACCGATGGTTAGCGCAGGAGCGGATGCGACGGTGCCGCCCGCCGCGCCCTGGGCAGTTGCCACACCCAGCCACATAAGCATCGAGCACAGAATCACACTTAGACGTACCGTCAGCTGCGACGACGACCCTAAGGTCGCTAGGCGTGAAAGCATTGTGAAGCCCCCTTGTTGATTGGCGGGTCGGAGCCTATAGCACAGAGTCCATCGCGGCGCGACAGACAGAACACGTACAGTAGTAATCCGCCCCGCACGGCAGAGGCCATCAATCGGGCCTGCGGCACAAGAGGCGCGGTGGTCGTGCCCTGACCCGCTCGCTCCGGGTTCAACTACCCCCGCTATGTAGCCTTCCGCACAAGTATGATACGGCTGTGAGCCATCAATCGGGGCGCCCGGATTCGAACCGGGGACCTCGGCCACCCAAAGGCCGCGCGCTACCAGGCTGCGCCACGCCCCGACGCGCGCTCAAGTCTACTGCCACCCACCGCGTTCGACGCTCAGACGGATGTCTACCCCGCGCGAGCCCCACCCCGCCCCCCAACCACAGCACCCGCACCCGCCCACCCGCTGGCCGAAACGAGGATGCTGGCCGAAACGAGGATGCTGGCCGAACGGGGGATGCTCGCCGTAGACGAGTGTCCCCCCGCTTCGGTCGAAGGCGAGTGTCTCCCGGCTTCGGTAGGGTCCCGCTTCGCGATGGCTGATGTGCAACCCCTGCGCGCGCTGCACTACGACCTCTCCGTGGTCGGAGCCCTCGGCGACGTGGTGGCCCCTCCCTACGACGTGATCGACGCCGCACAGCGGGCCGCGCTGATCTCGCGCTCCCCGTTCAACGTGGTCGCAGTGGATCTCCCCCGGGCGCCCGCCGCCGGCAAGGGCGGTGCCGACGGGCAGGAGAGCGTCGCGGGCGAGCGCGCCGATCCCTACCGGGCGGCCGGCGAGCTGTTCGAGAGCTGGCAACTGCAGGGTGCGGTCGTGCGCGACTCGCAGCCCGCGATCTGGGCGCACACGCAGCGCTACACCGGCCCCGACGGGGTGGCGCAAACCCGGCGCGGGTTCTTCTGCAGGGTACGCATCGAGGAGTACGGGGCGGGGCGAGTCCGCCCGCACGAGCGCACGCACCCGGGCCCGAAGGAGGACCGGCTGCGCCTGACGCGCGCCACGCGCGCCAACATGTCGCCGATCTTCTCGCTCTACTCCGACCCCGCCGGAGCGGCATGGCAGGCGCTCGAGCCCGTCACCGCCGCAGGAGCCGTGGGGCGAGGCGAGCGACGCGGAGGGCACCGTCCACCGCCTGTGGCGCAGTCACCGACGAAGCCGTGACGGCCGCCGTGCAGGCCGCGACGCGCGACTCCGAGCTGCTGATCGCCGACGGCCACCACCGCTATGAGACCGCGCGCGCCTATGCCGAGGAGGTGGGCGGCGAGGGCGATCACCGCTACGTGCTGATGTGCCTGGTGGCGCTCGAGGATCCCGGGCTCACGGTGTTCCCAACCCATCGCCTCGTCAGGGGTCTGGACGCCTCGCGCCGCGAGGCGCTGGCGGATGCGCTGCACCGCGACTTCGAGGTCACGGAGATGCACCGCTCGAGCAGCCTGGCACCGCCCCCCCGGCGGAGACGCGCTCTGCTGCAGCTTGGCTACATCGACTCTCAATCGCGGCGCCCACTGCGGTTGACGCTGAAGAACCAGGGAATCGCCGACGCCGCCCTGCCCGGCTTCTCCGATGCCTACCGGCGCCTGGACACGGGCGTGCTGGAGACGCTGTTGTTGAAGGGCGCGCTGGGACTCTCCGACGAGGACATCTCCCACCTGCACGACTTCCGCTACGCCCGCGGCGCCGGGGAGGCGCTCGAGCTGGTGCGCAGCGGCGACTACGACGTCGCTTTCCTGATGCGCCCAACCCCGGTGGCACAGGTCAGAGACGTCGCGGGCGCCGGCGAGAACATGCCGCCCAAGTCCACCTTCTTCTTTCCCAAGCTGCTGACGGGGCTCCTGTTCAATCCCCTGTGAGGCCCTTCCCGCGACATGCGCGAGTTCGCTTGGCTGATGTGCCCATCAACTCGGCACAGCCACCAAACGTACATGTCACCCCCTTGGAAAAGGTCCTTACATAACTACCATATGTGCTGGGGAGGTGAGCAGGTTGGCGTTTACGGATCGGAAAGGGCTTAGAGCCATGAAGGCAACAGCGAAGCGCAGCAATGGAATGTTCAGGCACAGCGTGCGGGTGCGCGACCATGAGCTCACGATCGACGAGTGCACCGAGGAGGGCGGCGAGGACGCCGGCCCCGATCCTCAGGAGCTGCTGGCGGCGAGCCTCGCGTCATGCACGGCGATCACGCTGGAGATGTACGCAGCTCGCAAGGGCTGGGAGATTGGCGAGGTGGAGGTGGCGGTGGAGTACACCCCCGCCGAGCGCGGCTGCCCGACGCGGTTCGAGCTCGTGGTGGGGCTGCCCGGGGATCTCCCCTCCGAGCAGGTGGAGCGTCTGCGGGTGATCGCGGCCAAGTGCCCCGTGCACCGCACGCTTGACGGGGAGGTGATGTTCGAGGAACGCCTCGAGCGGATCGCCCCTCTCCAGCCCGCATCGAGCGCGGCGGCATAGGCGCCCTGGCAGCGCCGGCGGATCAGGTTTCGGCGGCGGTGCTGGTGCCGCTGTTCATCGACGTGGGCGGCGAGCCCCACGCGGTGCTCACCCGTCGCCGTGCCGACCTGCGTCGCCACGCGGGCGAGATCTCCTTCCCCGGAGGGCGGCGCGACCCCGAGGACCGTGACCTGCGCGAGACCGCGCTGCGCGAGGCCGAGGAGGAGATCGGCTCTGGCGCGCAGAGGAGGTGAGGGTGCTCGGGCGAGCTCTCCCCCGTCTCCACGTTCGTGACCGGCTACCTGATCCACCCCTTCGTCGGGCTGATCCCGGCTGGCCGATCTTCGGTCGGTCAGAGCTGGAGACCCTCGCCGCGCGAGGTGGACGCCGTGCTGGAGCTGCCGCTGCGCGCGCTGCGCGAGAGCAAGACGCGCACGCCGATGGAACGCCGCGGGATCTCCTTCGAAACCGATGCTTACATCGTCGCCGAGCACCTCATATGGGGCGCCACCGCGCGGATCCTCGACGACCTCTACGAGCACATCGACGCCCTCCTGCTCGCCGGGACGACGCCCACCTGAGCACGTTCTTTAGAGCCCTATACGAATGAGATCGAGTCTTATTTGTATGGGCCGAAAAGAGAACACTCCCCGGCGCCCCCTCGCGAGCGGCCTCCGTAGGCGGCCAACAGCAACGACAGCGCCCCGCGCGCCTGCTCCAGCCAGCGGGGCATGTCGGCGGGATCGGCGTGCAGGACGGCCAGCGGAATCGAGTTGCGGTGGGTGATCTCCCGCGCGATCCGCTCCCCCTCGGCGAGCGCGCCGGCGGGCATTGAGGACCCGGCAGCCTCGTAGACGAGGCCGCGCACAGTGGAGTCGATCGCGCTTTCCGCGAAGGCGCGCAGGCGGTCGTGGTGCAACGCCAGCAGTTGCTCCTCGGGGCCGGTGGCGCCGCCCAGCAACCAGCAGGCGATCGTGACTCCGTCCAGCACGCCGCGCAGCGTGCCGAGGCGGTTGGGGTCACCGATCCAGCACTCCGCGCCTGCCGCCTCGATCCCCGCACGGCGATCCTCGGTACGGGTGACGATGCGCACGGCGTACCCCTCCCGCTCCGCCTCCTCGGCAAGCCTCAGGCCCCGGAAGCCACCCCCGACGATCAGCAGTCGCGCCACCGCGGGAGCCTATCCGCACCGCTGGGAGAAAACGCGCACGGGGGGTCCCTGAAAAAACGGGCGCCGCGGCCATCGTGGCCACGGCGCCCTGTGAGGAGACCGGCACTCAGCCTCGGTCTGTGCCGAGGCTCCCTCGAGCGCCACCGGAGAGGTATGGGTAGCGGCGCTCGAGCAAGCTCCGGCAGCAAGACGTTCAGCCTTGTCTGGCCCTCCCCTGCCTGTCCCTCGGGTCAATCCCTGCCATCCACGCAAATGAAAACACAAAACGAGAGTACTTGTCAAGGGGGATATGTCAAAGAAAGTTTTTTTGAGCGGGTTGCAGCCGGCCAAGGGCCGGTCGCGGCGAGCTCGCGAGGGGGATGGGCCCAAAGTCTCGCCAGCCTCCAATACCATCCGCCACCGATGAGCGACCCTTGCCGCAGAGCACGACGATGACCAGCCATCCCCCCCAGCCTGAGCCACGCGGCACCGACGAGGCTGGTGAGGCCGCGCGCGCCCCAGACATCGTGAGCATGGACAAGATCGTGGCGCTGTGCAAGCGCCGCGGCTTCATCTTCCCCTCCTCGGAGATCTATGGCGGGGTCGGCTCGACCTACGACTTCGGCCACTACGGGGTGCTGCTGAAGGGCAACGTCAAGGCCGAGTGGTGGCGCGCGATGCTGCAGGAGCGCGACGACATCGTGGCGCTCGACTCGGCGATCCTGCAGCACCCACGCGTGTGGGAGGCCTCTGGGCACCTCGCGGGCTTCACCGACCCGCTGGTGGACTGCCGCACCTGCGGGCAGCGCTTCCGCGCCGACCACCTCGGCGACCTTCAGTGCGGGCGCAAACCCTCCAAGCACCCCGGCGAAGCCGAGGAGTGCGACCTGACCGAGGCGCGCGACTTCAACCTGATGTTCGAGACCACGATCGGCCCCGTCAAGGAGTCGGGCGCGACCGCCTACCTGCGTCCCGAGACCGCGCAGGGGATCTTCATCAACTTCAAGAACGTGCTGCAGTTCTCGCGCAAGAAGCCCCCCTTCGGGATCGCCCAGATCGGCAAGTCCTTCCGCAACGAGATCACCCCCGGCAACTTCATCTTCCGCACGCGCGAGTTTGAGCAGATGGAGATGGAGTACTTCGTCCCCCCCGCCGAAGCCCCGAAGTGGTTTGAGCACTGGCTGGACGAGCGGATGCGCTGGTACACCGAGCTCGGCCTGCGCCCGAACCACCTGCGCCTGCGCGCGCACGACCCCGACGAGCTCTCCCACTACTCCTCCGGCACCTCTGACGTCGAGTACCTCTTCCCCATCGGCTGGTCGGAGCTCGAGGGGATCGCCAACCGCGGCGACTTCGACCTCACCCAGCACGCCAAGTTCTCCGGGGAGAAGCTCGAGTACTTCGACCAGGCCACGGGCGAGCGCTACGTGCCGCACGTGATCGAGCCGGCGGCGGGAGCGGACCGGGCGACGCTGGCGTTCATGGTGGACGCCTACGACGAGGAAGTCGTCGAGCGCGAGGGCACGGGCGAGGGCGAGCGCCGCACCGTGCTGCGCCTGCAC
Organism: uncultured Solirubrobacterales bacterium; assembly: GCA_963812595.1. Lineage (GTDB taxonomy): Bacteria > Actinomycetota > Thermoleophilia > Solirubrobacterales > Solirubrobacteraceae > Palsa-744. The sequence continues at coordinate 355,291 of CAWEVQ010000012.1, read as the reverse complement.
CCGCGTCTGGCGCCGGTGAAGGTGGCGGTGCTGCCGCTCGTCAAGAAGGACGGACAGCCCGAGCTCGCGCGGGAGGTGTATCGCGCGACGCGCGATCTGGTGCAGGCCGAGTACGACGACGGCGGGGCGATCGGCAAGCGCTACCGCCGCCAGGACGAGATCGGGACGCCGTTTTGCGTCACGATCGACCACGAGAGTGTCGCCGACGGCACCGTCACAGTGCGCGACCGCGACTCGCTCACGCAGGAGCGCCTGCCGATCGACGGCCTCGCACAAGAGCTGCAGCGGCGGGTGCAGGCGCCGTGGACCACACCTAAGTTGAAAGGCAGGTAAGGGATGGACTTCGATTTGACCGACGAGCAGCGCCTGATCCGCGACACCGCACGCGAGTTCACCGACCGCGAGATCGTGGTGCAGTCGCGCGAAAACGCCCGCGCACACCACTTCGACACGGAGCTTGTCAAGAAGGTGGCCGCGCAAGGCTACCTCGGCGCGATCGTTCCGCAGGAGTACGGCGGCGCGGGCCTCGACTACTTCAGCTACGGCCTGGTGGTCGAGGAGATCGGACGCGGCGACTCCGCGATCCGCACCGTGATCTCGGTGCAGACCTCGCTTGTGTGCTCGGGGATCGTCAAGTTCGGCACCGAGGAGCAGAAGCGCAAGTACCTGCCGAAGCTGTGCTCGGGCGAGTGGCTCGGCGTGCTTCGGGCTGACCGAGCCCGACACGGGCTCGGACGCCGCCAACCAGAAGACACGCGCGCGCAAGACCGACTCCGGCTGGGTGCTCAATGGCGCGAAGATGTGGATCTCGATGGGCAACTACGCCAAGCTCGCGGTGATCTTCGCGCAAACCGACCCCGCGCTCGGGCACAAGGGGATCGCGTGCTTTCTGGTGGACACCGACCAGCCGGGCTACACGGCGCAGACGATCGAGCATAAGATGGGGCTGCACGCCTCCGACACCGCGTCGATCTCACTGCAAGACGTCGAGGTCGCAGACGACGACGTGCTCGGCCAGGTCGGCGACGGGTTCAAAATCGCGATGTCCAACCTCGACTCCGGACGCTACTCGGTAGCCGCCGGCTGCGTGGGGATCTGTCGGGGATGCGTCGAGGAGTCGGTCAAGTATGCGAAGGAGCGCGAGCAGTTCGGTCGGCCGATCGCGAGCTTCCAGCTGGTGCAGGCGATGATCGCCGACATGGTGCTGAAGACCGACGCCTCGCGCATGCTCGTGTGGCGGGCGGGCTGGCTCAAGGACCAGGGCCGGCCGAACACGCTGGAGACCTCGATCGCCAAGCTGCACGCCACCGAGGCATCGCTGGAGTGCGCCAACATGGCGATCCAGGTCCATGGGGGCGCGGGCTACGTCGACGACCACCCGGTCGAGCGCTACTTCCGCGACGCGCGCGTGACGACGCTGTACGAGGGGACCTCGCAGATCCAGAAACTGATCATTGGGCGCGCGATGACCGGGATCAACGCTTTGGTGCCCTCCTGAGATGGAGCCGGCGCGCATCATCGGCGTGCTGGGCGCGGGCACGATGGGCTCGGGCATCGCGCAGCTCGCCTGCCGCGCCGGCGCGCGGACCCTACTGCACGACCCGATCCCCGAGGCGCTGCAGCGGGGCGCGCAACGTGCTCGGGAGGGGCTCGAGAAAGAAGCGGCGAAGGGTCGCATCTCCTCAGAGGAGGCGCGAGCTGCGCAGGGGCGCCTGGAGGTGGTGGACAACTTGGAGGCATTTGCACCGTGCGAGCTGGTTATCGAGGCGGCGCCGGAGCTGCCCGAGCTCAAGCGCGAGCTGTACGGGCGGCTGTCGGAGATCGTCGGCGACACGTGCGTGCTGGCGAGCAACACCTCCTCGCTGCCGGTGACGGGGATCGCGGCGGCCGCCAGCCACCCCGAGCGGGTGGTCGGGATGCACTTCTTCAACCCCGCCCCTTTGATGAAGCTGGTGGAGGTGATCGCGGGGATGCTCTCCGACGAGCGCGCGCTGGCGGTGACAGACGCGACCGGGCGCGCGATGGGCAAGACCGTGATCCGCGCCACCGATGGCCCGGGCTTCCTCGTGAACCGCTGCAACCGCCCGTTCGGCCTGGAAGCGCTGCGGCTGCTGGGCGAGCGCGTCGCCGACGTGCCGACGATCGACCGCATCGTGCGACTCGGCGGCGGCTTTCGCATGGGCCCGTTTGAGCTCAGCGACCTCGTCGGCGTCGACACCGGCTTCGATGTCGCCAAGAGCTTCTACGAGCTCTCCTTCGGCGAGCCGCGCTGGCGCCCGTCCCCGATCCAGGCGCGGATGGTGGCCGCCGGTCTGCACGGACGCAAGACCGGGCGCGGCTACTACGAATATGGAACCCACCCACCCAATGCCCACCGGCCGGAGGACCCCCCGTCGCCTCCGCGCACCGCCGGGGCAACCGTGCAGGGGGACGGCCCGCTGGCTGACGCGCTGCGAGCGATCGCCCACGCGGCGCCGGTCGCCGGTGGGCCGGCTGCGGCGAACGACAGCCCCTCCGGAGGCCCGCCGCGCATCGTGGTGAACGGACTTGGCGGCACCATCGAAGGAGAGCCGTTCCACGCGATCGTGCCGCTGTCGCTCGTGGAGGTCACCGGCGAGGTAGGCGAGCAGGCGTTTGGGGGACTAGGCCTGCACACCGCGCGCGTGAAGCCCTCGCCTGGCGGCGTGCTGCCGCGGATCGTCTGTCAGGTGATCAACGAGTGCGCGTTTGCGCTCGGCGAAGGAGTGGGCAGCGCCGAGGACATCGACGCCGGCATGACGCTCGGGATGAACTACCCCCGTGGCCCGCTCACGTGGGCGCGCGACCTGGGCGTCGAGCAAGTGCGGGCGACGCTCGACGCGCTGTGGGAGTCCTACCGTGAGGAGCGCTTCCGCGCCGCCCCGGCACTGCGACAGCTCGTGCGTGACGTCGGCTCCTGATGCGACCGGGGCTGGGGTTGTGTGTTCACAATCGCTATGCGGCGTCGCTACCCGCGGTCTGAACCGCGGCGGGCAGCGCCCACTGCTCTTCGGCGAGGTCCCCAATCGGGATCCCTGCGGGCGTGGGCACCTCGGGTGTGTCGCGCAGATACCACTCGGCGTCCAGCGCCGCCTGGCAGCCCGACCCGGCGGCGGTGACAGCCTGGCGGTAGGTGTGGTCGACCAGATCCCCCGCGGCGAACACGCCCGGGAGGTTGGTGAGAGTGGAGCGACCCGCGGTGATCACATACCCGTTCTCGTCCACGTCCACCTGCCCGCGCACCAGCTCTGACTGTGGCTCGTGCCCGATCGCGATGAACGCGCCCGAGATCTCGAGCTCGCGCTCCTCGCCGCTGCCGACGTCGAACAGCACGGCGCGGTCGAGCGCACCGCTCTCACCGGGCAGCAACGCCTCGATCGTGAAGGGCGTCAGGAACTCGATGTTCTCCTGTGCGCGGGCGCGCTCCAGCATGATCTTCGAGGCGCGCCACTCGGGGCGGCGGTGCACGACGGCGACTCGCGAAGCAAACTTCGAGAGGAAGATCGCCTCCTCCATCGCCGAGTCGCCCCCGCCGACGATCATCGTCGGCGCGTCCTTGAAGAAGGCCGCGTCGCAGGTGGCGCAGTAGCTCACGCCCCTGCCCCCCAGCTCCTGCTCGCCGGGTACCCCCAGCCGCTTGTGCTCGGCGCCCATCGCGAGGATCACGGTGCGCGCGCGATGCTCGGTGTCGCCCACCCACACGCTGTGCACGCCCCCGGGCTGGCTCGCCAGCAGCACGCGCTCGGCCTGGTCTGTTTCCAGCCGCGCGCCGAAGCGCTCAGCCTGCGCGCGCATCTTGCCCATCAGCTCCGGCCCCATCATCCCGTCGGGAAAGCCGGGGTAGTTCTCGACGTCGGTGGTCTGCTGTAGCAGCCCGCCCCACGCAAACCCCTCGATCACCAGCGGCGCGAGGTTGGCGCGCGCGGTGTACAGCGCGGCGGTATAGCCCGCGGGGCCACTGCCGATGATGATCGTGTTCTCGATGTCCGCCATGCTCATCCTTTCGCGCGTAGTCTGCCCATCGGCGTTCAGCCTACACGGCTCCATTACTTTACTTTCTGAAGTATAGCAGGCGCGGGTCTGGGAGCATCCGCGCGCCCCGTTGCGACACACGTCCGCCTGGGCGTGGGGCCTCCCTGCCCCACGACCGTCCGCAGCTTCCCCCCACGCAACTCCAGCACTTCGTCGAACAGCTCCACGCCGAGCTCGCTGTGGGTGATCACGAGCACCCCGCGCTCGCCGGCTCCCGTGACGATCGCGCGCATCACCGACTCCGCCGTGGCAGCGTCGAGGTGCGCCGTGGGCTCGTCCAACACGAGGAAGCGCGCGTCGCTGAGCAGCGCCCGCGCGAGCGCGATCCGTTGGCGCTGGCCGCCGGAGAGCACGCCGCCGTCCTCGCCGACGAGTGTGTCGAGGCCGTCGGGCAGGGTGCGCACCCACGCGGCGGCGCCGGCGGCCTCCAGCGCCGCCCACAACTCCTCCTCGGTCGCCGCGCGCCGCGCGAGCTGCACGTTTTCGCGCAGCGTGGTGTTGAACAGGTGCGCGTCCTGCGCGGCGATCGTCACGGCGCGGCGGACATCGTCCTGGGAGAGCTCGCGCAGATCGACGCCGCCGATCCGCACGCTGCCGGCGTCGGGATCGCGGAAGCGCACCAGCAGCTGGGCGAGCGTGCTCTTGCCGGCCCCGCTCGGGCCCATCAGCGCGACCCGGCGCCCCGGTGCCAGGCACAGGCTCACATGCTCCAGCACCCACGGCTCCGCGGGTGTGTAGCGCGCGCTGAGATCCTCCACCAGCAGCTCGCCCTCCCCGGGCAGCGCCCGCGGGCGCGCCGGATCGCGCACCGAGGGCTCGCGCGCGCACAGCTCCTCCAGGCGGCCGGCCGCCTCCGCGCAGGCGCGCAGGCGCCGCGCTGCGAGCGGCAGCGGCGCAAGTCCTTCGAAGGCGGCGAGCACCAGCAGCGCAATCGCCGCGAGCAGCACCCCCGCGAGCGCGCCGCGGTGCACCGCGGGGATCGCCACCGCCAGCACCGCCACCACGCTCCCTCCGGCCGCCGCCGAGCCGAGCGCAGTGGCGACGCCCGCCGCCATCCCATCGCGACGGGCGAGCGCGGCGAGGCGCCCGTCGGCCGCTCGCAGCCGCGCGATCCGCTCCCGCGCGCGCCCCGCCACCGCGAGCTCGGCGGCGCCTTCGATCGTCTCCACCAGCTCCGTCGTCAACGCCGCGCGCGCCGGCGCCTGACGTCGGCCCGAGGAGGAGGCGAGCAGCGCCGCAAGCGCCGGCACCACCGTGGCAGCCAGCAGCAGGCACACGAACACGACCGGGCCGGCCGCCGGCAGGATCGCCCATGCGGTCAGCGAGGCGGCGCAGATCGTCAGCGCCGCCACGACCGGCGGCGCCAGCGCACGCAGGTAGAGATCCTGCAGCGCATCCACGTCCCCCACAAAGCGCGACAGCAGATCGCCGCCGCGCTGGCCGATCCCCGATCGGTCGCCCACATCGCCGGGCACGAGCGGCGCAAGGCGGCGGTAGAAGCGTGCGCGCACGCGCCCCAGCAGCCGCAGCGCGGCGTCGTGCGAGGCCAGCCGCTCGCTGTAGCGCAGCAGCGCGCGGGAGATCGCGAACGCGCGCACGGCCACGATCGCAACGCTCAGTGCCAGCACCGGTGGGTGCTGGGCGGCGCGCGAGATCAGGTAGCCGGAGGTGGCCAGCAGGCCGCCTGAGGCGAGCACCGCGCCGAAGCCCAGCGCGATCGCCAGCCCCAGCCGGCGCCGCTCGGTGCGCCCGGCGCGCGCCGCGGCCATCAGGTTGGCGTAGCTGCCGGTCATGCGGCAATCCCCCACAGAGCACGGTGGCAATGCCTCCCCGCCACGGTGGTCGCGCCCATCACGCACCCACCAACTGCGCCGCAAGGAGGAGGTCGGGCCGCGCGAGCCGATGGACCCGGCCACCATCGAGTTTCACCACGTGCTCGGCCCGCGCCGCCAGCCGGGCGTCGTGGGCGATCAGGAGTGTGGTGCGCCCCTCGGCGAGTCGCGCGATCGCGGCGCCCACCGCGGCGGCGGTGTCGGTGTCGAGATGCGCGGTCGGCTCGTCGAGCACCACCAGCGGAGCGTCGCGCAGGAACGCGCGCGCCAGCCCCACCCGCTGTGCCTGCCCGGCGGAGAGGCCGCGGCTGCCCTCCCCGACGCGCGTCTGCAGGCCATCGGGGAGCTGGTCCAGCAGCTCCTCCAGCCCGGCGGCGTGGGCCGCCGCGAGGATCCGCTCCCGCGTGGCGCCCGGAACGGCGAGCGCGATGTTCTGCGCGATCGTGCCCGCGAACAGGCGCGCGCGCTGCGGCACCCACGCGACGCGCTCGCGCCACGCCTCCGGTGCGATCTCGCGCAGGTCGCGCCCACCACAGCTGACACGCCCCGCGGTCGGGTCGGCCAGGCGCAGCGCGAGCGCCGCCACCGTGCTCTTGCCCACGCCGCTGGGACCCACCAGCGCAGTGGTTCGGCCGGGTTCGAGCGCCAGCTCCAGCTCGCTCAGCACCGGCGCGGGACGATCGGGATAGGCGAACGACACCCCCTCGAAGCGCAGCGGCTCGCACGCCGGGTCGGGCACGCGGCCGGCGCTCGCGCGGGCCGCGTCGGCGGGTGTCACGGCAAGCGCCGGTGCCACGGCAAGCGCCGGCGGCGCGTCCAGCACGGCGAAGATCCGCTCCGCCGCCGCCATCCCGTCAGCGCTCGCGTGGAACTGCTGGCCCACGGCGCGCAGCGGCCCGTACAGCTCGGGCGCCAGCAGCAGCACGGTGAGGCCAGCCTGCAGGCCGAGGTGACCGCCGTCCAGCTGCAGGCCGATCGTCACCGCCACCAGCGCGGTGCCGATCATCGCGCACAGCTCCAACACCAGCGCGGAGAGGAACGCCACCCGCAGCGTCCCCATTGTCTCCACGCGGTAGCGCTCGCTGACGCGCTCGATCGTCTGCGCCTGCGCGGCCTCGCGGCGGAACGCGCGCAGCGTCGCCAGGCCACGCACCACGTCGAGGAAGTGGCCGCTCAGCAGCGCCAGCGCCTGCCAGCGCGAGTGCGCCCGCGCGCGGGCGCCGCTGCCGACGAGGATCATGAACACGATCAGCAACGGGATCGTCAGCGCCAGCACGCCGGCGGCGATCGCATCCACCGGCGCCACCCACAGCAGGATCGCCACGGGCACGGCAGCGGCGAGCACCAGCTGCGGCAGGTAGCCGGCGAAGTAGGCCTCCAGCGCATCCACTCCCTGTACGGCGGCCGCGGCGAGCTCGCCGGTGCGGTCCTCGATGCGGCTGATCGGGGAGCGAACGAGCAGCTGCTCGGCCAGGCGTCCGCGCAGGTCCGACATCACACGCGTCGCGCCGATCCGCCCCGAGGCCTCAAACGCGCCGGCGAGCAGCGCCCGCGCCACAACTACGGCGGCGAGCGCCACCAGCGAGTCGGAGAGCCGCGCCAGCGCCGTGTGGTGCACGGCGCTGCTCGCAATCACATGCGCCAGCAGCGCCGCCTGCGCGACCACCGTGGCGGCCATCGCCACGCCCAGCCCCGCTGCCAGCCACAGGTGCACCCGCGCGGCGCGGCTCTCGCGCCGCAGGCGGCGGTCGATCGGCCCACCACTGAAGGTTTTCATATGTCCAGAACCAATTGTCAATTTGGGCAAAATGCAAGTTCCGACGCGCACCTTTATACTGTCTTAAATTGCGGGGCTTCACGGATAGGGAGCCAGGAGCAAGCTGAAAGAGTTTGTTTCAGCGAACCCTCGCCCTCGCCGAATAGACCCGTGCGAGCCGAGTCGGCCGATCAGACACCCGCATGAGGAGGCCCAGCGTGATGTCAAGCCCATCGTCTGAACCGGATCGACCGGCGGGGACAGGGCGTCGGGCGCGATCCCCGCTCGCAGCCCCGCCGCTCGACGTCGCACCGCTCGCGGCTACACCCCTCGCGGCAGTACCCCTCCCACCAAGCCTCACCGCACCCATTCCGACGGTTTCCACGAAGCTGTTGATCCCTCCGCCCGCGCGCCACCTGATCGAGCGCGGGCGCCTGTACGACACCCTCGACGAGCGTGTCAGAGGAGGCATCATGCTGCTCTCGGCGCCGGCCGGCGCCGGCAAGACCGTGCTGCTCTCCGCGTGGATCGCGGCGCGTCAGCTGCCTGGCCCCGCCTGCTGGCTGTCGCTGGACGGCGAGGACAATGACGCCGATCGGCTGCTCGAGAACCTCCTGAGCGCACTGCGCGGCGCGGGCGCACTCGAGCCCGGCAGCGCTCTCGATCGCCTCGTCGCGCCGGCGGGGACAGGCGCCGAACGCTTCCTCGCGCTGCTGGTCAACGGCCTCGCCGAACTGCGCTCGCCCATCGTATTGGTGCTCGATGATGTTCACGAGCTCACCAGCCCCCCGGCAACGGCCGCGATCGACTTCCTCGTCCGTCACGCCCCCGAGCAGCTGCGCCTGGTGCTGGCCGGTCGCGCCGACCCGCCGCTGCCGACCGAGCGTCTGCGCGCGAGCGGCGCGCTCACGGAGCTGCGCATCGCCGAGCTCGCATTCACCCGCGCGGAGACCGCCGAGCTGTGCGAGCGGCTGGAGCTGGCGCTCTCCGAGAGGGAGATCGACTCGCTGTGGACGCGCACGGAGGGCTGGCCCGCCGCCGTGCGGCTGGCGGCGCTGTCGCTGCACGGGCACCCCGAGCCGGGGCGCTTTTTGGCCGAGTTCGCGGGCACCGACAGGGCGGTGGCTGACTATCTGATCGCCGAGGTGCTCGCTCGCCTGCCGGAGGACAACCGCGAGTTCATGCTGCGAACCTGCCTGGTGGACGCGGTCAGCCCCGAGCTGGCGGACGCACTCACCGGAGGCCAGGGTGGGACGCTGCCGCTCGCGGAACTCGAGCGCCTCGGTGCCCCGGTGCAGCCAGCCACCGCCGACGGTCGCTGGTATCGCTATCACCCGCTGTTCAGGGAGCTGCTGCGTGCCCACCTGCACCACGCCCACCCGTGGCAGATCTCCTCGCTGCACCGCCGGGCGGCGGGCTGGTATGCGGAGCAGGGACAGGCGATGCCCGCGATCCGCCACGCGCTCGCGGGCGAGGATTGGCGGCAGGCCGGCGGCCTGATCGCCGAGCACTGGCTGGAGCTGTTCCTGCATGGCGGTTCGGCGACGATGCGCGGCCCGATGGCGCAGTTGCCCCCCGCGGTGGTCGCGTCCGATCCGCGTCTGGCAGCGGCGGTCGCCGGCAGTCGCCTGCAGGACGGCGACCTCCAGGATGCCGAGCGCCACCTGGCGATCGCGCGTGCGGCGGTCGAGGAGACGAGCCAGAGCGAGGCGATCATCGCCGCCGTCGCATTGCGCCACGCGCGCCTGCGGGTGCACCCCGCCGACGCCGAGCGCTTCGCGCACGAGCTCAGCGTGGCCGCGCACGATTGCATGCACCACTGCTGGACGGCGCTGCGCAGCTTCGCGCTCTGCGATCTCGGCGCCACGCTGCTGTGGAGCGACGGCGAGCGCGAGACGGCCGTCGCCCACCTGCACGAGGCGCTCGCGCTCGCGACCGAGCACGAGCACGAGCAGATCGCGCTCGACTGCCTCGCGCAGCTGGCGGTCGTCAATGTGCTGCGCGGCGAGCTCACCCAGGCCGAGGAGCGCAGCGGGCGCGCGGTGGAGCTGGCCGACCGAAGCCGGGGGACACACGCCAGCGTGAGTCCCCGTTTCGGCCAGCGCGGCTGGTGCGAGGGCCCACCGGCGGCGTGCGCGCATCTGGCGGCGGCCACCTGCGCCTATCAGCGCGGCGAGTTCGAGCGCGCCGAGGGCCTGCTGGCGCGGGCCGCGGTCGCCGCCGATACCGCCGAGACGCCTGTGAGACTGGCCGTTGGTCTGCTGCAGGCGCTGACGCTTGCCGCCGCCGGGGAGCGCTCCGCCGCGCGCGGCGCGCTGAAGCTGAGCGCGATCCGCTCGGAGCTGGCGGACGGCGCGCCAGCGCCTGACTTCGTGCGCGCCGTGCTCGACGACGCCGAGCCGCGCGTGCGGATGGCCGCCGGCGAGGTCGAGCAGGCGCGCGCAACTCTCGCGGGGGCACTCGAGGGGGCGCCCGACAGCGTCGCCCTGTTGGTGCGTCAGGCCAGCTTCGAGCTGCGCGACGGCGAGCCCGAGCTGGCCCGTGCGTCGCTTGCACGGGCGCTCGCGCAGCAGCAGTGCAAGCCCCACCCACATCCGGCGGTGCTGCTCGAAGCGTGGCTGCTGCAGGCCCTCGCGGATCGGGCGGCCGGCGCGCCCCAGGCCTCCTCCGAAGCGCTCGATCGTGCGCTGGCGCTGGCCGAGCGCGAGCCCTTCCGCGACGCCTTTCTGCTGAACGGGCCAGCGGTGCGCGAGCTGCTGGAGCTCCAGGCGCGGGACGGCACCGCCCACCCCGCGCTGCTCGAGGTGCTGCTCGACGGCGTCGGCCAGGGTCCCGCGAGCGGCGCGACGCTGGCCGAGCCGCTGACCGAGCGCGAGCAGCGGATCCTGCGCTACCTGCCGACGATGCTCACCAACGCCGAGATCGGCGCCGAGGTGTTTGTGTCGTTGAACACCGTCAAGACCCACCTGCGCAGCATCTACCGCAAGCTCGACGCCAACGGGCGCGCCGACGCGGTGGAGCGGGCGCGCCGGCTGGGGCTGCTCCCGGCGGGGATCAAGCGCCCGCGCATCGTGCAGCGGGTGTGAGACCCTCACCGGTCGCTATCGCCCTCGGGTAGGCGCCTCACTTCGACCAGCTCCAGACCGAGCGCCTGAATCCTGTCGAGCAGACCGTGCAGCGCGGCCTGGTCGAGCACCGGACCGCGCAGCACCGTCTCCGCCGACTGTACGGTGGCATCCATGCCCTCGAAGGCACCGAGCAGCTGCTCGCTCACCCGGCCCTTGATGTGGATCTCATAGCTCGTGCGTCTCACACCGACCACGCCGCCCGCCTCTCCTGTGTGGACTACCCCGTCAGTCTTCGGCGAACACCTCGCGCAGTTTGGCCTCGTCCTCCTTCGAGAGGTTGGTCTCCAGCAGTTCGGCTTTGAGGTCGCCGAGGGACTCACGAACCCTTTCGACGACCGCGTCGGAGGTGAGCGCGAACAGCGCCGAGGTGCCCGGGGTCACCTGCTCGCGCACACGCTTGATGAAGTCGTCGTCGATTCCGACATCGGCGAACGACCCCCCGATCGCGCCGGCGGCAGCCCCGATCGCCAGGCCGAACAGCGGCACGAAGAAGATCAACCCGAACAGCAGCCCCCAGAACGCCCCGCCGAGGGCGCCCGCCCCGGCCATGTTGTGAAGCTGGCGGGTTCGCGGCTTTTTCTTGTCGGCCGGCCAGCTCACCACGGCGGCGTCGTGCACTTTGATGAGTTCCTGGCTCTGCAACTGCTCCAGCGTGCGTACCGCCTCGTCAGCCGCGTCCGCGGTGGGGAACTTCCAGACAGTGAGGGTCGCCATTGCCACCAATCTCCTTGAGTCGTCGTTTGCCGATCCGATCCCACCCGGATCGCGATGCGTCAATGCGTCAATGCGTCGATGCGGCGCCGCTGCAAACGCGGTGGTCGATCACATGCAGGCCAAGGTAGGCCCAAGGAGGATGAGCGGTCGTCACCCAACAGGGATGAGGATCGCGGGCGCCAGGCGCTTACGCCGGCGAGAGCGTCGAGCCGTGGCGCTCGCGCCGCGAGAGCATGATCCCCGCGAGCGCCAGCCACGCCTCGACGATACCGCGCACGATCAGCGCGATGCCGAGCACGATCGCGAAGGTGTGAATGCCGAACTGAGGCCAGGAGACGATCAGGATGCCGACCGCGAGATCGACCACCCCCTCGAGGACTCTCCACCCGCGTCGCTCCCCATACTCGATCGCGGCGACCAGCTCGAACACCCCGGCGACCATCAGGAAAATCCCGAAGGCGAGCGCCAGCACGGTGATCGAGTCCGAGGGATGCCTGATCACGATCGCGCCGGCGATCAACGCGATCACCCCTCGCCACAGACCGGCGCCGCGCACCTCCTTGACGGCGATCCCCACGCAGATCCAGAGCGCCCCCACCACCAGCAGGTAGATGCCGAGGATCACCGCCAGCGTGCTCAGCGTGCGGTGCGGAGCGACGAGCAGCAGCACGCCGACCGCCAGCGTGCAGACCGCGACGAGCAGCAGTGCCCACCAGGTCCAGCTTGGGGGCGCCTCCTCGGCGCCTGGTGTGCCGTCGGGACTGATGAATGCCTGGCTTGCCATTGTTGTGAGCCTCAGCTGAGCTCCTGTTCTGCCTCCGCGGCCGCGAGCAGCCCGACCTCGACGAGGTCGCGGGGGTGCACCCACGTGTCGAGGATCGGGAAGCCCCCCGCGCGCACGATCGCCTCGCGCAGGGGGATCGCCCAGCGGTGCTCGAGCAGCGCGATCGCGACCGCCGTGTCGGGCGGGATCTCCTCGAGCACGTCGAGCAGGTCCTCCTCGCCGAGGCCACCACCCTCCTGCGACCACAGCCGGGCCGCACCCTCGGGATCGCCGCCCGCCACCTCGCCGAGGCCGACCAGCGCCTTGACGACCGCGCCGAACTCCTGCGCCTCCTCCTCCGAGAGGTCGCTGATCTGGGCCTTGGTGATGACGCCGTCGGCATCCTTGTTCACCACCAGCACGTCGATCACACGAGCGACGTCATGCTCCCTGAGGCTCTCCAGGTGGGCGAGTACCTCGCCCTGAAAGTTGGGCTGGTCGAAGCCCACGACGAGCAGCTGCACGGGACCGATCATTGCGTCATCTCCTTGTTGTCTGTACGAACCGGTCTCTCCTCGGCGGCACTTTTCGGCCCCCCATCGCTCAACCCGCGGCGAGGAGCTTCTGCTTCTCGCGCTCGAACTCGTCGGGCGTCAACACGCCGCTGTCGCGTAGTTCCCCGAGCTGTTTGAGCTGTTCTACGACACTCCCGCCGGCCGCCGGCGCAGCGGCCGGCGGCGGGGCACTCGGCGGCGGAGCCTGCTGGCTTTCCAGTCCGGCGAGCCGCTGCTCCTGCGAGGACTCCTGCGAGGCTCGGTTGGCGCCCGCCTTGCCGGCCATGTAGCCCATCCCCCCGACCATCGCGCCTCGCAACAGGGGCCTGCGCCGGCGCATCATCGTGTTGCTCCTTCCGGTGCCCAGCGCGCCGTGAGCTGGTAGAGGATGATGATGTCGATCGCGATGATCATGCATCGACCACAGCGGGAACAGCGTGAAGGTGCCGAACTGCACGAGCACGTTGAGCGACACGAAGATGATCCCCATAAACCGCGCCCAACCCTGTCCGGCGAGCAGGCCGAGGCCGGTGCACGCAACCAGCGTTCCGAGGATCAGGTGGCCCCAACCCCAGGCGATGATATCCCACACGACCACTCCGTGGCCGCCGACCGTGATCACTTCGTTGTTGATCACCGCCGCGAGACCCCACATCGCGTCGAGGAAGCCCTCGATCATCATGATCACGCCGGCGAAGATGACCCAGCCGCTCACCCCGGCGGTTTCGGACTGGTAGCGCGTGCCGGCGCCTGGCTCGGGAATTGTGCTTGACATCGCGGCTCCTCCTATATGAAGACGTTTGCATCGTGAGGATTGCCGCGCGACGGGTGAAAGCTCATCACCCCCCTGGGATGACCTGCACTCACCCCGCGTACCGTGAAGATCGTCGCACATGGCGAGCGCGACCGAAGCCTCGACGGCATCCGCGGCTCGACGCGCTCCACGGCCCCCAAGCGCGCGGGGCTGGTCCTCGCCACGCTGATCCTCGTGGCCTCGGTCGCGAACCTCAACCTCGCCGTTGCCAACACGGCGCTGCCCGACATCGGCAAGGGACTGGACGCCTCGCAGACCGCGCTCGACCTGATCGCGGTCGGCTACTCGCTCGGGCTGGCGGCGTCCGTCCTGTACCTCGGCGCGCTCGGCGACCGCTACGGGCGCAAGCTGATGCTCGTGCTGGGCACGTTTCTCGCGATCCCCGCCTCGATCCTCGCCGCGACCGCTTCGAGCGCCGGCATCCTCGTCGGCGCTCGCATCTTCGGCGGCCTCGCGGCCGGGATGGCCTTCCCGACGACGCTCGCGCTCGTCACCGCGCTGTGGGCGGGCCCGGCGCGCACGAAGGCGATCGCCCTGTGGTCGAGCATCGGCGCCTCGATGTCGGCGCTCGGCCCGCTGCTGTCCGGCGCGCTGCTCGAGCACCATGCCTGGGGCTCGGTGTTCCTGATCACCATCCCGACTCGCGGCGGTCGCCGTCGTGCTCGCGATCATGCTCGTGCCGGCCCACGTCAACGAGACCACCAACCCCGTCGACAACCCCGGCGGGGTCCTCTCGATCGTCGCGATCGCCTCGCTCGTGCTCGCGATCAACTTCGCGCCCGTCCCCGGGAAGGGCAGGGTGGCGATCGCGCTGGGCCTCCTCGCGCTCATCGCACTCGCGTTCTTCTACATCCGCCAGCGACGCACGCGCTTCCCGCTGTTCGACCTGCAGGTGGCTGCGCGGCGGATCTTCTGGGTCGCCGCGCTCGGGGGGATCGTCGTGTTCGGCAGCCTGATGGGCGCGATCTTCGTCGGCCAGCAGTTCCTGCAGAACGTGCTCGGCTACTCGACGCTCGGCGCCGGTGCCTCGATCCTGCCGGCGGCGGTGCTGATGGTGCTGATCGCGCCGCACTCGGCCAAATTCGTGGAGACGCGCGGCGCGCGCTTCACGCTGCTGATCGGCTACGGCTTCTGCCTGCTCGGCTTCATCGCGATGCTCGCCCTATGGGAAACGGGCATCCCCTACTGGAAGGTGGCGCTCGCCTACGGCCTGATCGGGATCGGCGTCGGCTTCGCCGGCACCCCCGCCTCGCGCTCGCTGACCGGCTCGGTGCCGGTCAAGCGCGCCGGGATGGCCTCGGGCACGGCCGACCTACAGCGCGACCTCGGCGGCGCGATCATCCAGTCGATCATGGGCGCGCTGCTCACCGCCGGCTTCGCGACGGCGGTTTCGAAGGCGATCGCCGCCGCGCCCAACAAAGCGCTGATCACGAGCTCCGTGCAGAACACCTTGACGAAGTCGTTCTCCAGCGCCGAAGCGGTCGCCGAGCAGTACCCGCACTACTCCAGCGCGATCATCGCCGGCGCGCGCTCCTCGTTCGTGTCCGGCGCGGACTGGTCCTACGTCGCCGGCATCATCGCGATCGTGTTCGGCGCCGTGCTGATCTTCTTCAAGTTCCCGGGCAAGCTCGACGAGCAGCGCCTGCTGGCCGCCTACCACGAGCAAGATACCCACGGCGGGTGAGGCAGCCTCACCCACACGCGCGCCATCGTGGAGCGTTATGAGCGGCGGGGCGATCGGGAGTGGCAGGGTCGAAGCCCGAAGCGGCGTATGAAGCACTCATGAACGATTCCCACAAGACTCCCCCCGCTGACGTGCTCGTAGTCTTCGGCATCACCGGCGACCTCGCCAAGGTGATGACCTTCCACTCCCTCTACCGCCTGGAGAAGCGCGGCCTGCTGAACTGCCCGATCGTCGGCGTCGCCGGCGACGACTGGACCGTCGAGCACCTGCGCACACACGCCCGCGAATGCATCGAAGGGTGTGGCGAAACGGTCGACGACGACGTCTTCGCGCGCTTCGCCGCGCGGCTGTCGTTCCTCAGCGGCGACTTCACCGACGCCGCCACCTACGAGCGCTCTTGCCAACGCCGTCGGCGACGTGAGCAGCCCCGTCTTCTACCTGGAGATCCCCCCCTTCCTGTTCGGGCCCGTGATCAAACAGCTCGCCACCGCCGGCCTCACCAAGGGCGGGCGCGTCGTCGTCGAGAAGCCCTTCGGCCACGACCTCGCCTCCGCGCGCGCAGCTCGCCGCCGAAATCCACCAGTCGATCGAGGAGTCACAGCTGTACCGGATCGACCACTTCCTCGGCAAGATGGGCACCGACGAGTTCCTCTACCTGCGCTTCGGCAACACGATGATCGAGCCGATCTGGAACCGCAACCACATCGCCTGCGTGCAGATCACGATGGCCGAGAGCTTCGGCGTGGAGGACCGCGGGCACTTCTACGACCCCGTCGGCGCCGTGCGCGACGTCGTCGTCAACCACCTGATGCAGGTCGTCGCCGTGGCGGCGATGGAGGCGCCGGCGGGCAACGACGCCGACACCTTCAAGGACGCCAAGTACGCCGTCTTTCGCTCCACCGCCGACGCCGACCCGGGGCATTACGTGCGCGGGCAGTACGACGGCTACCTCGAGATCGACGGCGTCGCGAAGGACTCGACCACCGAGACCTACGCGGCGCTGCGCCTGGAGATCGACAACTGGCGCTGGTCGGGGGTGCCGTGGTTCATCCGCACGGGCAAGAAGCTGCCCGTCACCCAGACCGAGCTGCGGATCGTCTTCCGCCATCCCCCCCGCCTCGGCTTCATGGAACACGGCCACCGCCGGCCCGAGCCCGACCAGCTCGTGGTCAAGCTCGACCCCTCCACCGGCACGCAGGTGATCCTCGACGCCCACCGCGCCGACGCCGGCGGGCCGCAGGCGATCACGCTCGACATGGAGTTCGCCGAGGAGGGCGGCGAGGCGCCGACCCCCTACGAGGTGCTGCTGCTCGACGCGATGAACGGCGACTCCACGCGCTTCACCCGCCAGGACTGCGTCGAAGAGACGTGGCGCATCTTCGAACCGCTGCTGAACGCTCCGCCGCCGGTGCACCCCTACGCGCCCGGCACCTGGGGCCCGAAGGAGGCCGATCGCCTGGTGGCCGGCTACGGCGGCTGGCACGGTCCGTGGATCGCGAAGTGAGCGACACCGCCCCCCAGAGCGCCGCCGCGCCCTCGCCCTTCCCGCCGATCGCCGACTACGCGTTCCTCTCGGACTGCCACACCGGCGCGCTGGTGGCGCCCGACGGGGCGATCGACTGGCTGTGCGTGCCGCGCTTCGACGCGCCCAGCGTGTTCGGCACGCTGCTCGACCGCGAGGCCGGCGCGTTCCGGTTCGGGCCGTTCGGGATCAACGTGCCCACCGCGCGCGTGTACGAGCCCGGCACCAACACGCTGCTCACGACCTGGACGACGTCCAGCGGGTGGGTCGCCGTGCGCGACGCGCTCACGCTCGGGCCCCGCCGCGGCGTGGACATCGTCACCCCGCACACGCGGCCGCCCACCGACGAAGACGCCGAGCACCTGCTGGTGCGCGTCGCCGTGTGCCTGGAGGGCGAAGTCGAGGTCGAGCTGACCTGCGAACCGGTCTTCGACTACGGCCGCGTCCCCGCGAGTGGACCGTCGCCGAGGACGGCCACCCGCCGACGCCACCGGCGCCGGGCTGACGATCCGCCTGCACACCGACATGGCGCTCGGCGTCGAGGGCGACTGGGTGCGCGCCCGCCACGTGCTCACACAGGGCGAGCAGATCTACTGCTCGCTCTCGTGGGGCGGGCACCTGGAGGGGCCCGCCGACGTCGACGACGCCAACGCGCGCCTGGCGACCACCGGGCGCTACTGGCGCGACTGGCTGGGCCGCGCGCGCCTGCCCGACCACCGCTGGCGCGAGCCGATCCAGCGCTCGGCGCTGGCGATCAAGGGCCTCACCTACATGCCGACCGGCGCGACCGTCGCGGCGCTGACGACCTCGCTGCCGGAGACCCCGGGGGGCGAGCGCAACTGGGACTACCGCTACACGTGGCTGCGCGACTCGACCTTCACGCTGCAGGCGCTGCACTACCTCAACCTCGACTGGGAGGCCGAGGAGTTCATGCAGTTCGTCGCCGACCTGGAGTGCAACGAGGACGGGGCGCTGCAGATCATGTACGGGATCGACGGCCGTCGCGACCTGACCGAGACGACCCGCGACGACCTCTCCGGCTACGCGGGCGCGCAGTCCGGTGCGGGTCGGCAACGGCGCCTTCGACCAGCGCCAGAACGACGTCTTCGGGGCCGCGCTCGACTCGATCCTGCTGCACACCCGCCGCTCCCAGCGCCTGCCGCGGCGGCTGTGGCCGATCGTCGAGGCGCAGGCCGAATGCGCCACGCGCGTGTGGGGCGAACCCGACCAGGGCATCTGGGAGGCCCGCGGCGCGCCCCAGCACTACGTCTCCTCGAAGCTGATGTGCTGGGTCGCGATGGACTCGCGCCGCCAAGCTCGCGGCGATGCGCGGCGACTCCAAGCGCCAGGAGGCGTGGGGCGCCACCGCCGAGGAGATCCGCGCCGACATCCTCGCCCACGGGCTCACCGAGCAAGGGCGTGCTGCGCCAGCACTACTCGACCGACGCGCTCGACGCCTCCACGCTGCTGGCCGCGATCTTCGGCTTCCTGCCCGCCGGCGACGAGCGCCTGCACGCCTCGGTGCTGGCGATCGCCGACGACCTGACCGAGGACGGCTTCGTGCTGCGCTACCGCACCGGCGAGACCGACGACGGCATGTCCGGCAAGGAGGGCTCGTTCCTGATCTGCTCCTTCTGGTTGGTGTCGGCGCTGGCGATCGTCGGCGAAGAGCAGCGCGCCCGCGACCTGATGGAACGGCTGCTGCGCGTCGCCTCGCCGCTCGGGCTGTACGCCGAGGAGTTCGACACCTCCACCGGCCGGCACCTCGGCAACTTCCCCCAGGCCTTCTCCCACCTCGCGCTGATCGAGGCCGCCGCGCGGATCATCCTCGCCGAGCGCCTCGCGGAGATCTCGTGATGGGTCCACTCATGCCGTCATCGCGCGGCCATCTCCGGCTCGGCCGGTCGCCGCCACGTGGGGCGCGGCGCGGAGGCCAGGTGATGGACTCCTACGACGTCATCATCATCGGCAGCGGCGCGGGCGGCGGCACGCTCGCGCGCCACCTCGCGCCGTCGGGCAAGCGCATCCTGCTGCTCGAGCGCGGCGACTGGCTGCCCCGCGAGCCGCAGAACTGGTCGGCCGCCGACGTGTTCGTCGAGAACCGCTACGTCTCCCCCGACACCTGGTATGACGCCGCCGGCAAGCCCTTCCAGCCGCAGGTCCACTACTACGTCGGGGGCGCCACCAAGCTGTACGGCGCGGCGCTGTACCGGATGCGCAAAGAGGACTTCGGCGAGCTGCGCCACCACGGCGGCATCTCCCCCGCATGGCCGATCCCCTACGAGGAGATGGAGCCCTACTACACGAAGGCCGAGCAGCTCTACGAAGTGCACGGGGCGCGCGGCGAGGACCCCACCGAACCGCCGGCGAGCGCGCCCTACCCCCACCCCGCCGTCTCGCACGAGCCGCGCATCGCACAGCTCGCCGAGGACTTCGCCGCGGCCGGCCTGCACCCCTTCCACGCCCCGTGCGGGGTGATGCTGCGCGAGGACAACATGCCCTACAGCGCCTGCGTGCGCTGCTCGACCTGCGACGGCTTCCCCTGCCTCGTGCACGCCAAGTCCGACGCCGAGGTGCTCGGCGTGCGGCCGGCGCTGGAGCACCCCAACGTCACGCTGCTCACCGGCGCCACGGCCGTGGAGCTGCGCACCAACGCCGCGGGGAGCGCCGTCACCGAGGTCGTGGTGGAGCGCGAGCGGGAACGGAGCCCACCCACCCGCGCCGCGGGGGCTCCAGCGGACGAGCGAGAGCGGGACCGGCACGGAGCGGGGCGCCAGCGGCACGCGGGAAACCTTATGCCGCCGACATCGTCGTCGTCTCCTGCGGTGCCGCCAACACCGCGAAGCTGCTGCTGTGCTCCGCCACCGACAAGCACCCCGACGGCCTCGCCAACGGCTCCGATCAGGTGGGGCGCAACTACATGTTCCACAACAGCCAGGCGGTGCTGGCGATCTCCAAAGAGCCCAACCCCACCGTCTTCCAGAAGACGCTCGGCGTCAACGACTACTACTTCGCCTCCGACGCGTGGGAGTTCCCGATGGGCAACATCCAGATGGTCGGCAAGTCCGTGCCCGACATGTACCGCGGCGAGAAGCCGCTGATCACCAAACTCGCCCCGTTCGGCCTCTCGCTGAAGGAGATCGCCGAGCACGCCGTCGACTTCTGGCTCTCCACCGAGGACCTCCCGCGGGCCGAGAACCGCGTCACCGTCGACGGCGAGGGCAAGCTGACGCTCGCCTACACCCCCTCCAACGACGACGCCCGCGACCGGCTGCTCGAGCAGCTGCGCTCGCTGCTCGGGCACCTCGGCATGCACGAGCACCACCTGATCCCGCGCTGGGCCTACCTCGAGAACAAGATCCCCGTCGCCGGCGTCGCCCACCAGGCCGGCACCTGCCGCTTCGGCTCGGACCCCGCCACCTCGGTGCTCGACACCGACTGCCGCGCGCACGAGCTCGACAACCTGTACGTCGTGGACACCTGTTTCTTCCCCTCCATCTCCGCCGTCAACCCGGCGCTGACGGCGATGGCCAACGCCGTACGTGTCGGCGACCACCTGCTGGAGCGCCTCGGAGCCAATGGCCGGTGAGGCAAACGCGGCCGAGCCAAGCGCAGCCGCGACGAGCGGCGGCGGGCAGAACGCGGGCCGCCGCCGGGTGGTGATCGTCGGCGGCGGCGGCTTCGGCGGACTCACCGCCGCGCGCGAGCTGCGCGGCGCCGAGACGTCGAGGTGACGGTGGTCGATCGCATGCACCACCACCTCTTCCAGCCGCTGCTCTACCAGGTCGCCTGCGGCGGTTTGGCGGCCGGTGAGATCGCGCCGCCGATCCGCGCCGTGCTGCGCCGCCGCCACGCCAACGTGAAGGTGCTGATGGCGCAGGCCACCGGCCTCGACCCCGAGCGTCGGCAGCTGGAGCTCGACGGCGGCGAGCGGCTGGAGTACGACAGCCTGATCGTGGCGTGCGGCGCGCGCACCTCCTACTTCGGCAACGACGAGTGGCGCGAGGTGACATGCGGGCTGAAGACGCTCGCCGACGCACTCGCGCTGCGCGAGCCGGCTCTACAGCGCGCTGGAGCGCGCCGAGCGCTGCGAGGACGAGCAGGAGCGTCGCGAGTTGCTGACGTTCGTGGTGATCGGCGGCGGGCCCACCGGCGTGGAGGTGGCGGGCGAGATCGCGATCGTCTGCAAAGACACGCTGTCGCGCCAGTACTCGCGGATCCGCCCAGGCGACGTGCGCGTGATCCTGCTCGACGCCGGCGCGCGCGTGGTTCCCACGTTCAGCGAGCGGCTCTCGCGCAAGGCCGCCACGCAGCTCGCCTCGCTCGGGGTCACCGTCAGGTGAGCTCGCCGTCACCGCGATCGACGCCGGCGGCGTGACGATCGCGTGGCGGACGCCCGGCGACGTGGCCGAACACGGGTCCGGAGGGCCGCGAGAGGCCGAGGAGCACGGGGCCGAGGGAACGCATCGACGGCCGCCCAGCGAGCGGATCGCCGCGCGCACCGTGGTGTGGGCGGCCGGCGTGCAGGCCGCGCTCGTTCGCGGCGACCGCTGGCCGCAGGCGACCGGCGCCGAGCACCGACCGCGCCGGGCGCGTGCGGATCGAACCGGACCTGACGGTGCCCGGGCACCGCGAGATCTCGATGATCGGCGACGCCACCTCGCTGACCGGCGCCCGACGGCAAGCCGCTGCCCGGGCTCGCCACCGTGGCGATCCAGCAGGGGCGCCACGTGGCAAAGGCGATCCGCGCGGGCGCGCCGAGCGCCACGACGCCCTTTCGCTACTTCGACAAGGGCGCCCTCGCGGTGGTGGGCCGCGGTCGGGCGGTGTGCGCGATCCGCGGCGTCGAGCTGTGGGGGCGCCCCGCCTTCTTCACCTACCTGACGGTGCACATGTACTACCTCGGCGGCGTCCCCGGCCAGCGCCTGAAGGTGATGATCGACTGGATCACCGCGCGGCTGGGGCGCCCGCAGAGCCAGGTGATCGAGGGGGTGCTGCCGGAGATCCGCTGACGCCTCAGCGCCTGCGGCGCCGCCGCCGGCCGATCGCGTGGGACGCTCAGCGCTCGCCGCGGGCGCCAACACCCGGGCGCGGAAGACGTAGAACGACCAGCCCTGGTACAGCAGCACCAGCGGCAGGAAGAGCACCGTCACGATCGACATCACCACCAGCGCGTAGTGGCCGGAGGCCGCGTTGTTGACGGTCAGGTTGTAGGCGGCGTTGGTGCTGGACACCATCACGCGCGGATACAGGTCGATGAAGATCGAGCCGACCGTCGCGGCGATCGCGACCGCCGAGGCGGTGAAGGCCCAGCCGTCGTGGTCGGAGCTGGCCAGCCGCGCGGCGAACACCACCGCGATCACCGCCAGCACCTGCACCGGGCCGGGGACGTCGGTGGCGCTGTTCGAGCGAAAGCGTCCATGCCACGAAGCCGACCACCAGCGCGATCGCCGCCCAGCCCAGCGGCCGCGCGGCGGCGCCCGCGCGTGCCGCGCAGCTCGCCGGTCGTGCGCAGCTTCAGGAAGGTGGCGCCGTGCAGCAGGCACAGCCCCAGCAGCGTCACCCCCGTCCACAGACCGTAGGGGGTGAGCAGGTTGAAGAAGTTGCCGGTGAAATTGTGGTGGGAGTCGATCGGCAGGCCATTCAGCAGGTCGCCGAGGCCGACGCCGATCAGCAGCGGGATCAGCAGGCTGCCGAGCGTCAGGCACCACGTCCACGTAGTCCGCCAGCGCGGATCGTCGCTCTTACCGCGGAACTCGAACGCCACCCCGCGCGCCATCAGCGCGACCAGCACCAGCAGCAGCGCCAGGTAGAGGGCGGAGAACATCGTCGCGTACCACGCCGGGAAGGCCGCGAACGTGCCGGCGCCGGCGACGACCAGCCACACCTCGTTACCGTCCCACCAGGGGCCGATCGTGTTGATCGCCACGCGCCGCTCGGTGTCGGTACGGCCGAGCAGCGCGTGCAGGGCGCCGACGCCGAAGTCGAAGCCCTCCAGCACGAAGAACCCCACCCACAGGATCGCGAGGATCACAAACCAGAGCGTGTGCAGGTGCATGCTGCCTCAGCCGTGGGGGCGCCGGGGTTGTATATGTACTTTTCGGGCCCCAACCCTTCATTTTGTGAAGTGGTGGGGGCCGTTGAATGCTTTGTTTTCGAGCCCAAACCCTTTACTTTATGAAGCGAGGTGGGGCAGTTGGATGCTTTGTTTTGGGACCCAAACCCTTCATTTTCTGAAGTGGTGGGGGCCAAAACAAACAACACTCCCCCACCCCCAACTCCTTTATTTTGTGAAGTGATGGGGCTATTTTGGGATGACATATCCACCCCTCCTCAGTAGGTCAACGCCGGAATCGAGGTCCCGCCCACCCCGGTGACCCCGGGAGCCTGGGGCGCATCCGGCGCGGAGCCCGACTCGCCGCCGCCGGCGCCCTCGGGTTCGAGCCCTTTGCGCGCGTAGCGCGTCATCAACACGACCTCGACCGCCCCGAGCGCGATGTAGACCAGCACGAACGCCGTCAGGCTGATCCCGATCTCAGTGGCGCTGACCGAGGGCGAGTTGGCGTTGGCGGTCTTCATCAGGCCCTGCACGATCCACGGTTGGCGCCCGCTCTCGGTGAGCAGCCAGCCGGCGGTGTTCATCAGGAAAGGTGTAACGACAGCCCAGATCGACAATCGCAGGAACCACTTCGAGCGATCGAAGCGCCCGCGGTGCAGCAGCCACCCGCCCCACAGCGCCAGCAGCACGATCAATGACGCGAGGTAGGCCATAACCCGCATCGACCAGTACTGGATGAACACGTCGGGCACGTAGTTGCCGGGCCCGTATTTCTGTTCGTATTCGCGCTGCAGCTGGCTGAGGCCGGTGACACCGCCGCTGAAGGAGTTGGTGGCGAGCAGCGACAGCAGGTTGGGCACTTCGATGATCTGCGAAGGCGTCTTGTCGTTGTTGCCGCCGCCGATCTGAAACAGCGAGAACGAGCAGGGTTTGCAGTTTCCCCACTGCGCCTCGGCGGCGGCGATCTTCATCGGCTGGTACTTGGTCTCGACCACGCCCAGCTCACTGCCCACGAACATCGTCACCAGGATCGAGGGCAGCAGCACCGCGACCGACACCTGCGCCGCTTTGTGGAAGGCGGCGACCTCGCGCTGGCGGCGCAGATGCCACGCCGCCACGGCGAGCATCACGAGCGCGCCGGTGATCAGCGAGGCGAGGATCACGTGCACGTACCCCCACAGGAACGTCGGGTTGGTGAACAGCGCGGCGACGTTGGACAGCTGCGGTTCGCCGTGGCTGTTCATCGTGTAGCCGACGGGGTGCTGCATCCACGAGTTGGCGACCATGATGAACATCGCCGAGAGCATCGCCCCGCCGGCCACCAGCCAGATGCACGCCAGATGCACGCGCTTGGGCAACCGCCCCCAGCCGAACAGCCACAGCCCGAGGAAGGTGGACTCCAGGAAGAACGCCGCCAACCCCTCCATCGCCAGCGGCCCGCCGAACACGTCGCCGACGTAGCGCGAGTAGGTCGACCAGTTCATCCCGAACTCGAACTCCTGCACGAGCCCGGTGACGACCCCCACCGCGACGTTGATCAACAGCAGCGTCCCGAAGAAGCGCGTCAGGCGCCGGTAGTCATCGTTGCCGTTCCGGTGCCAGGCCGTCTGCAGGATCGCGACGAGGAACGCCAGCCCCATCGTCACGGGGACGAACAGGAAGTGGTAGATGCTCGTCGTCGCGAACTGCCAGCGCGCGAGGTCGTTGGTCATCCGCGGGCGGCCTCCGGGTTGGGAGATGAGCGGGAAGGGACCGCCCGATCCTCACGCCGCGGGGGGTGAGAGGTCCTCACCCCCCGAGAGCGAACCGCCGTCCGTAAATGGCGCGACGGGCCGCTCGACCCGTAGGCGCGGGAGCCACGCCTGCTTTCACCCGAGCCGAGTGAGGGCCGCTCACCCCACGCCCGCATAGTTTGACGGCGTGCGCTACCGCGTCGTCCTTCTCGGCCTGCTGCTGCCGCTCGCATTCGCGACCGGGTGCGGCGAATCCGCACAGGCGAAGGCCGAAAAGACCGTGTGTGAAGGCAAGCAGGAAATCGGCACGAGCGTGGACAGCCTGAAGAGCATGACCCTGACCACCGCCAGCGCGAGCACGGTGCAGAACGACATCAAGGGGATCGAAGCGGGGCTGCAGAAGGTCAAAGGGGCTCAGGGCCAGTTGAGCAGCTCGCGTAGGGCGGCCGCCGAAAAGGCCAACGCCCAACTGTCGTCGGAACTGAGCGGCATTTCACACGAACTGACGAGCCTCACGCTCCCGCAGGCGCTGACGACCGTGCTGACCGCGGGCGAAAAGCTCGCCGCGAGCTATAAGCAGGCATTCGCTCCGGTCGAATGCTGAGTTCGACCCACCGGCGCTGAACTCCACGACGACAACCGGCATTCGGCGTGGGGTTGGGGATCGTCCGCGCACGTAGGCGATCAAACAGCCGCTCGGGGGCGGGGCATCCTACCCGCCACGGTCGGCGATAGGTGTACCGGTGGCTGTACGGTCGAACCGGACAGCCTCCCACTACCCTCCTTGAGGACAGGGCCTCCTACGCCGTGTGGGATGGCGGCGGCGGGTGCACGAGCGTCGGTGGACCGGCCGCCTCCCCGCGCTCCTGCTCGATCTGGCGACGCAGCGCGAGCACTCCGACGACGACGAGCACGAGCTGGATCAGCAGAGGCAGCGCCTGCCCGGGCGTGCGCGCCGGGCCGAGCGTGGCGATCAGCAGCACGATCGCGGCCGCCCCCGCGGCAAACCAGGCCGGGTGGTGCTCGAGCGGTGTCGCGATCAGATCCCGCAGACGCCTGGCCCAGCGCATCGGGCCGGCCAGCCAGGCGGCGAAGATCACGATCACGCCGGTGATCAGAAGCCATAGCGCGCGGCTGCGCCAGCCGGCGGTGGCAATTTCCAGCACTTCGCGCGCGGCGGGGCGCACGCCTTCGTTCTGGACGAGGTTGTTGACCACGTAGGAGTCGATCCAGCGACGCAGCACCAGCGCGACGAGCGCACCGGCGATGATCCCCACGCCGATCTCCAGCAGCACCCGCCGGCGATCGCCGGCGCCGAGCGCGAGCGCGCCGAGGTACATCAGGATCACCAGCAGCGGCAGGATGAAGGAGAGGCCTTTCATCACTTTCACGCCGTCCTGCGCCAACTTCAGCTGGTTGGAGCGCAGCAGCTCCAGTTTGCGTTTGTCGGCGGGCAGTTTGGAGCCCACGTCGCTGCCCACCCCGAGCCGCGCGCCAATCCGATCGAGCAGCACTTCGAGGTTGATGCTCACCACTCCGCCCTGGGTGGAGAGCGCGGCGGTGCCGCCGTTCAACACCGTTATCACCTGTTCGTGCGTCAGATGGTTGGCGCGTGCCCACAGTTCCTGGATCGCGGGGACTTCGAGCGCCTTTTCGATCGCTTTGGGCACCACCTGCGAGGCGGCGGTAGACAGCACCGGGGCCAGCGCCTGAAATTCCTTGGGCAGCTTTTCGCTCGCCAGGTTCTGGATGTTGGCGGCCGCCAGCACGCGTTCGGAAAGGTCGCTCGCGACCACTTCGCGCACCTTTTCGTTCTGCAGCAGCCGCACGCTGGTTTGCGTCCAGCCTTCGGTGTCGATGATCTGCGCCCTGATCCAGGTCGCCATGATCGCGAAGATCAAGAGGACGCTGGCCACGATCACCAGCGTCCGCGCACGCCAGAACCCCGGCGGATGCCGCCTCCTCGCGACCGCGCCGCCAGCCACCCCACCTTTACCGGTCGCGGCAGCCACTCCCCCCTCGGCTTTACCGGTCGCGGCAGAGCCCCCCTCCTCAGGGGACGGGCTCACTCCGGTGGGACCTGCGCTCGTCATCCGCTTGCAGCCTCCCCGCGTCGAAGGTGATCCGTCCTCGCCCGCCAAGGGTGGTAGGACGTTCGGCGCACCCTACACCGCCGGTTGCGGGCGAGATGTCGAGGCCACCGGCTGGTCCTCCGCTGTGGCAAGCGCCTCGCCGGGCAGCGAGCGAGCGAACCACAGCCCCACGAGCGCGAACGCGCAGGCCACGAGCAGCGAGCGCTTGAGCGCTTCGATCTGCGCGTCGTTGTAGAAGCCGTCCAGCTTGGCGACCTGCTCGGGGGGCAGCCCGGCCTGCTCGGCGTCGGCTTTGAACTGTGCCTGGGAGACCATCGGCAGGCCATTCTCGGTGCCGTGCACCACCTGCTGTTGCACCTGCGAGGGGATCGCGGGGTCGGCGAGCACGCGCTGGTGGAAGCCGGTGGTCAAACCGGTCAGCAGCACGGCGCCGATCAGCGCCGTGCCGAGCGACTGGCCGAGGTTCTGCGCGGCGCCCTGCACACCGCCGGCCTCGCTGGAGCGCGATTCCCCGACGGAGGACATGACGACGTTGCCGAGCTGGGAGAACGCCAGGCCGATCCCGACGCCGAAGCCAGCCAGCGAGATCGCGAACGCGACGGAGGAGAGCGACGGGGTGATGCTCGCCATCAGGCAGCCGATCGAGACGAACAGGAAGCCGAGCCCGATCTGCACGACTTTGCGCGGTGAGGTGCGAGTTGCCAAGCGCGGGCCGAGCACCGCGGCGAGCATCATCGTCACCGAGATCGGCAGGATCTTCACGCCGGTTTCCAGCGCGTTGTAGCCGAGCACCAGCTGCAGGTAGAGCGGCAGCACGAAGAACGTGCCGGCGAGGATCAGGTACTGCGAGACGAGCGTCGAGAGGCCGGCGCGCAGCTGCGGGATGCGTAGCAGGTCGGGCGCCAGCAGCGGCGTGCGCCCGGCGGCAGCCACGCGCTGCTCCCAGCGGGCGAAGAGGCCGAGGATCACCAGGCCGGCGAGGATCAGGAAGGGCACGACCGAGAAACCGAACGGGGTGATCTCCGTGCCGCCGATCGTGAGCGCCCCGATCGGTTTGAACAGGCCCCATGTGGAGATCTTGAGGATTGAGAAGACCGTGAGGCCGAGCCCGAGCGCCGACAGCGCGGCGCCGACGACGTCGAGCTTGACCCGCTCGCCGGTCGGCCGGTCGCCGATCCGGCGCACCAACGTGAGCAGCACGAGCACGATCACGGTCTCCGCGGCGAACACCACCCGCCAGCTGAACTCGGTGGTGATGAAGCCGCCGATCAGCGGCCCGGCGGCCGCGCCGGCGCCGGCGATCCCGCCTAGCAGCCCGTACGCGAGCGCCCGTTCCCGACCGCTGTAGTTGGCCGCGGTGAGCGAGGCGATCGCGGGGATCACCAGCACGGCGCCGAGCCCCTCGATACCCGACCAGCCGATCAGCAGAACGCCGAGATTGGGGCTGAGCGCGGTCGTCAGCGACCCCACCCCGTAGATCGCAAGGCCGATCGAGAAGGCCCGCCGGCGCCCCCAGATGTCCCCGAGCTTCGCGCCGGTGAGCATGAACGCCGCCATCACCAACGTGTAGGCGGTGATCGCCAGCTGCACCCCCGACACCGTGGTGTGGAGGTCCGCCACGACCTGGGAGATCGAGACGTTCATGACCGTGCTGTCGAGCACCATCACGAACTGCGCCGTGCCCAGGATCAGGATCGTCGTGCGGCTGCGCACCTCAGCGTGCCGATCTGCGTTGCGCCGCCCTCATCCCCAGGGCACGGTAGACGATGCGCGAGTGGTGCGCGGGTCAGCGCGAGCGCACCGCACGAACCGCAGGGGCCTCTTACGGTGCGAACTCGCGCCCGAAGAGGTGGCGCGCGGCCACGAGCTTGGCGATCTGAGCGGTGCCGTCGCCGATCTCCAGGCCGATCACGTCGCGCAGCCGCTGGGCCTGCGGCAGCTCCTCGCTGTAGGCGGCGTGCCCGAAGGTGAGCAGCGCCTGGTGGCAGACCTCGGCCGCCAGCTTCGGACCCCACCACTTCACCATGTTGGCCTCCAGCGCGTGGGGCAGCCCCTGGTCCTTGCGACACAACGCCTCATAGGAGAGCAGCCGCGCGCCGCGCAGCTGGGCCGCGAGCTCGACCAGCGGGAAGGCGACGGCCTGCTGGCGCGAGATCGGCTGGCCGAAGGCGCGGCGTTCGCGCGTGTAGGCGATCGCCTCGTCGAGGGACTGCTGAGCGCAGGCCAGGCACATCAGCGCGATCAACGCGCGCGAGTAGTCGAAGCCCTGCATGCAGCGCACGAACCCCTCCCCTTCGCGGCCCACTAGGCAGTCCTCGCCGACGGGGTGACCGTCGAACGCCAGCGAGGCCCGGCCGATCGCCCGCTCGCCGAGATCCTCGAAGGGAGAGCGCTGGACGTAACGCCCGTCGAGCTCCACGTAGAACGCGCTGATGCCGCGCGCGCCCTCGCCCCCGGTGCGCGCGAACACGAGCGCGGTGTGCGCGCTCATGCCGAGCGAGATCGAGGTCTTCTCCCCGGTGAGCCGCCAGCCCGCGCCGTCGCGCTCGGCGCGCAGCCCGAGGCGCGCCGCGTCGGAGCCGTGCTCGGGCTCGGTCAGGCAGAAGCACGGCAGCGCCTCGCCCGCCGCGATCGCCGGCAGCCAGCGCTCGCGCTGGCGCTCGTCGGCCGCACCCACGAGCACCTCCGCCACCAGGGCGGGCAGGAAGACGAGGTAGGAGGCGTTCAGATCCGCCCGCGCCACCTCCTCGACGGCGATCCCGGCGCTGAGCGCGTCCGCGCCCTGGCCGCCGTGCTCCTGCGGGATGCGCAGCCCCACCAGGCCCAGCTCCGTCATCTCGCGCACCAGCCCCTCGCGGAACGCCCCGCGGCGGTCGGCGCCGGCGTAGTCGCCGGCCAGCCGGTCGCGGGCGAAGGCGGCGACGGCGTCGCGAAAGGCGCGCTGCTCGTCGTTCAGAGCGAAATCCATCGGCGACACTCTCAGCGATGGTCCGCCGGACCACCCGGATCGCGTGAGCTCGTCCAAAAACGCTCGGCAAGCGCGACCGCGATCGCTCCCTTCGGACGGACCGGGCTCACTGAGCGGACAGCTGCGGCGCCAGCTCGTCGACGTAGCACCAACTCCAGATCTCACCGGGCTCCGCCGAGCGGATGATCGGATGCCCGGTGGCATGATGGTGAGCCGTCGCGTGGCGTCCAGGCGAGCTGTCACAGCAGCCGATGTGACCACAGGTTTGGCACATCCGCAGATGCACCCACCGCCCGCCGGTGGCCAGACACTCCTCGCAGCCCGCCACCTCCGCCGGCAGGTCGAGGATCTCCACCGCATCGAGATGGGTGCAGGTGGCCATGCGGACAAGATAGCGAGGGTGGCGCCACCCCGCACAGGCGCCCCCCAGCTCGCACTAACCGCGCTTGTGGCGTCGTCTCTTCAGCTGAGCACGAAATGGTTGGCGGGATTGCCGTGCTCGTCGACGTATTCGACATTGACCTGTGGGCCGTCGAAGTCGAGCACGGCGAAGCCGAACCGCAGCCACCTGTTGCCGTCGGCCGTCTCCGCCCCGTCGTAGGCCCAGCTCAGCGGCGCGTAGCCTTCGACGTCGCGCGCGTCGCCCGACAGCGGGGGGTCGGGCAGGATCTGCGGCACGCCGCCGTTGCCCACGCATGAGCCGAAGCGCAGCCACGGCACCGGGCCGTCGGGGTGTTCCTGATCGGGGCCGTACACGGTGCAGCGATGCTCGTGGCCCCAGAACCACGCGTCCAGCCGTTTGGCCTCGTTGAACAGCGGCTCGATCTGCTTGGTCATCTTCTGCGTGACCGTTTCGTAGGCGCTGAACGGCTGGTGGTGGGTGAGAAGCATCGTTTTGCGCGCGCTCCCGAGCTTGCTCGCCACCCACTCGGCCTGCGAGCCGGCGAGATCGTGGTTGGCGTAGGCGCTGTCGAGACCGATGATCTGCCAATCGCCGTTCTCCAGGCTGAAGTGGCTGGCCGGCGTCTGCTCGGGGTGCCCCCCGAGCCAGTGCCCGCGGAAGCGCGGATCGTGCAGCAGGTAGCCGAAGTAGCCGTGGCCGCCCGAGTACATGTCGTGGTTGCCGTTGAGCGACCAGCAGAGTACGTCCTGCTCCTTGCGATCTACCGGCCAGTAGCGCAGGAAGCGCGTTTCATACTCCTCCTGCCAGCCCGAGTAGTAGGTGTCGCCGAGGTGAATCAGGTGCTGCTCGCGACCTCGCCCTTGCTCGAGCCGTTGCCGTATCTGCGCGGCGACGGCGACCGCGCCGGGCAGACCCGTGGCCCAATCCCCAACCAGGATCACCCGGGCGTCGGGCGCCAGCGCCACCGGGCCGGCGGGGACATTCGGGAAATCGGGTCGGCCGTCGATCTTGGCGAGCTCTTCGGCGAGCTTGGTCTCCATCCACAGCGGGTCGCAGGGGCCGAACTTGCGGAAGATCTCGATGTCGCCAATAATCGCGTGCGCCAACCGGTCGAGTCCCTCCGGGAGCGCTTTCAGCAGATTCTCCAACCTCGACTCGACGCACAGCGTGAGCACCGACTGCAGGTTGCTGTTGGTGGCGGTACGCGGCATGAAGGGCGTCGTCTGATCGCCTGCCTGGGCCTCCTCGAGCTCCTTGTATGCCTTTTCGTAAGCCGTCTGCGGCAACCGGTTGCCGCCCGGGCTCTGCGCGCCGGCCGCCTGGATGACATCGAGCTGGCGCTTGAGGAAGGCGGGGTCCATCACGTCGCGGATAACGCGCCCACCACCCGGCGCGCCGGCCGCGGGGCCACCTGCGGGCGCGCCGGCCACAGGCCCACCACCCTGCCCGTCCGCCCCAGGCCCACCGGCGGGCGCGTCGCGATGTCGCAGCCGTGCAAGCACCTCGCGAAAGCGCTCCTCGATCTCCTCGAACATCCGGGCCTCCTTTCGCCAGCCTGCGAGAAGGTCCATTATCACGAATCGTCGTCGCCCTTGCAGTGACGTCGAGGCTGCCGCAACTGCACCCCCCCTCCTCCCCCTTCCCCGCCAAACTCCAAGGAACGGCGAGCTTCCATCTGTCGGGTGGTTGCCGTGAAAATGGTGTAGGGTCGCGCGCATGGATGCGACCTATGACGCGATCGTGGTCGGATCGGGCTTTGGTGGCGGGATCGCCGCCTGCCGGCTGGCCGAAGCCGGGCTCCGCGTGGCGGTGCTCGAGCGGGGGCGGCGCTTCGCGGCGGCGGACTTCCCGGCCACGCCCGCGCAGGCGCCCGCGGCACTGTGGCATCCAACGCTCAACCCGCACGGGCTGTTCGACCTGCGGCTGATGCGCGACCTCTCGGTGGTGACCGCCGCCGGCGTCGGTGGGGGCTCGCTCGTGTACGCCAACGTGCAGTTGCGCACGCCGGCGGACGTGTTCCAGACGGGCTGGCCGCAGGCGATCGATCGCGACGTGCTCGACCCCTACTACGACCGCACGGAGGAGGCGCTGCTGCCGATGACGACGCCTCCGGGACTGCCCAAGATGAACGCGTTCGCCGCCGCCGCCCAGCACATCGGCAAGCAGTCGCAGCGCCTGCCGCTGGCGGTCAACTTCGAAGGGGAGCGCGAGCACCCGTTCAGCGGCGTTCACCAGAAGCCGTGTGAAAACCTGGGCCGCTGTGACATCGGCTGCCCGATCCACGCCAAGAACACGATCGACATCACCTACGTGGCACGCGCCGAGCAGTTGGGCGCGCAGGTATATCCCCTCCACGAAGTCAAGCGACTGCAGCCGCCCGCGCGCGCCAGCGCGATGTGGACCATCGGCTTCCGCGACCTGGAGCGCGGCCGCAGCGGCACGGTACAAGCACCGACGGTGGTGCTCGCGGCCGGCACGCTCGGATCGACGCGGCTGCTGTTGAAGAACCGCTCGCGTCTCCCTCACCTCGCCCCCGCCTTGGGCAGCCATTTCTCGGGCAACGGCGACGCGCTGGGCGCGGCGTTCGACCCGCGTGCGAACGAGGTCGGCAGTCCGCGCACCGACTTCGGTCCGTCGATGACGAGCGTGCTCGACTACACCGAGGAGCACGGCTTCCTGCTGGCCGACGGGGGGCTACCCTCGAACTTCGGGGGGCTGCTCGAGATCGTGCGTGTCGTGGACAGGATCCACGGTTGGCGCACGCTGCTGATGCGCGCCAAGCGCCTTGCGGCACAACTGGGCTTCAGCGACCAGCACATCACCCATCGCCACCTGCGCCCGCCCCCTCCCGAGCGCCCGATCGACGATTCGCTGGTGTTCCTGATGATCGGCCGCGACGCCGCCGATGGGCAGATGCGCCTGACGCCGCTGCTGAAATGCTTCGACATCCGCTGGAGTCGGCGCGGCAGCGAAACGCTGTTCACGGCGATGAAGCAGGTGGCGTACGAGCTGGCCCGCGGCGTGGGCGCCGAGCCGTTCTTCGCGCTCGACACCTGGCCGCTCAGCGGCTACATCACCGTGCACCCGCTGGGCGGCTGCCCGATGGCCGACGATCCA
Organism: uncultured Solirubrobacterales bacterium; assembly: GCA_963812595.1. Classification (GTDB taxonomy): domain Bacteria; phylum Actinomycetota; class Thermoleophilia; order Solirubrobacterales; family Solirubrobacteraceae; genus Palsa-744. The sequence continues at coordinate 322,102 of CAWEVQ010000012.1, read as the reverse complement.
TCGTTGGGCGTCGTGGACGACGGCGGAAGGGTGTACGGCTACGAGGGGCTGTACGTGCTCGACGGATCGATCGTGCCCACCGCGCTGGGAGTGAATCCGTCGAAGACGATCGCCGCGCTCGCCGAGCGGGGAATCGAGCGGCTGATCGGCGAGCTGGGAGCCTGAGCGATGGGGCTGCGCGAGCGTGTCACCCTGCGCAAGCGCTGGCGCAACAACACCGGCAACGAGGGCATCGACCCGCTGCGCCAGGTGACTCCGACGACGCTCGAGGAGCTCTGCGCGATCGTCCGCAAAGCCGAACGCGACGGCTGCGCCGTGCGTGCCGTCGGGTCGGGGCACTCCTGGTCGGACGTCGCGTTGACCGACGGCATCCTCATCCATCCCACCGGGCTCAACAGGCCGCTCGATCTGGAGTCCGATCTGCTGCGCCCGAGACTGGCGGGAGTGCACGCGGGCACACGTGCAGACGCCGACCTGGCAGATAAGCCCGACACCGGAGCCCGCCACCCTGACGCGCACAACGCCGGCAGCAGCGCGCTCGTGCGTGTGCAGGCCGGCATGACGATCGCCGAGCTCAACGCATACCTGCAGGGGCGCAAGCTTGCCCTGCCGAACATGGGGGGCTTCGACGGACAGACCGTCGCAGGGGTGATCTCGACCTCGACCCACGGATCGGGGATCGACTTCGGGCCACTGTCTGACTTCGTCCGCTCGCTCGACATCGTCGCCGCCGGCGGCACCATCTACCGGATCGAGCCCGACGACGGGCCCAGCGACCCCGAGGCCTACCGGGCGCGTCACCCCGACCATCGGCTCCACCAGGACGACCACTGGTTCGACGCCGCGGTGGTGGGCATGGGCTGCATGGGAGTGATCCACTCCGTGATCCTCGAGGTCGGACCGCTGTTCTACCTGCGCGAGGTGCGCACGATGAGCACCTGGTCGCAGGTACTCGAAGAGCTGGCACGCGGCGAGGTGCTCACGCAAAACGCCCACTACGAGCTGATCTTCAGCCCCTACCCCAACGGCGATGGGGAGATCGAATGCCTCGTCACCACGCGCAACCCGATCCCTCCCTCCGAATACCGTCACGACCACCGCCGCAGCCGCAGCCTGCTGATGGAACTGGTCGCGCGCTTTCCACTCACCCCTCTGCTGATCAATCTCGCCGTCGGCCTGTTCCCGCAGATCTCCCCGTTCCTGCTCAGGCAGTCGCTCAAAGCACTGGTCAACAACGACTACGTCAACATCAGTTACCGGGTGTTCAACATCGGCGCAGCCAACTACCTGCCCGCCTACTCGTGCGAGATCGGCGTCCCGATCGACGAGCGCCAGTTTCACCTCGCGGCGGTCGAGCGGATCGTCGAGGTCGCCGCCCAGCGCCGGCGCCTCGGCAACGTCTACCACAGCGCACCGATCTCGCTGCGCTTCGTGAAGGCCAGCGACGCCTGCCTGTCGATGATGCAGGGCCAGGACACGATGATGATCGAGCTGATCATGGCCACCCACACCGTCGGCGGAACGGAGCTGCTGGCCGCACACGAAAACGCGCTCCAGGCGCTCGGCGGACGGCCGCACTGGGGCCAGGTGAACACGCTCACCGGCAGCCACGGTCTGGTGGAAGCGATGTACCCCCGCTACCAGGACTGGCAGGCGATCCACGCCGAGCTCAACGCCAGCGGCGTGTTCGACAGCCCCTTCAGCAAGCGTGTGGGGATCTCGGGGTGAGCAGCTAATAAGTCATGACTCTTGAGGGCATCGTGGGAAGTGCCGCCTGGACGGCCGAGATGGCGCTCGCCCTGGCGATCTGCAGCGGCTCGGTGGTGCGCATGGCGCGGCAAAAGATGAACGCGCCCTCCAGCAGCGAGAGCATCGAGAACGCAAGCTCTCGCGCGGTGCCTCGTGGGATACCGGCCGACGCGAAGTACTCGGTTGCGCCAACGATCCAACTCTCGAAGACCTCGGCGGTCGCCTGACGCAATGGTTCGCTGGTGCTGGCGACCTCGAGGGCGACTGTGGCGATTGGGCAAGCGTCGGCGTAGTCGGTTTCGCCCAGCGTCTCCGCTGCGCCCGCGAAGAAATCCCCGACTGCGGTGAGCACGTCCGGGGCCTGCCCGGCGATCGTGGCGAACAGCTGGATGTAGAGCTGGCCCGAGGTGCGGATCGTCTCCGCCGCCAGTTGCTCCTTGCCGCCGGGAAAGAAATGGTAGATCGACCCGAACGGCGCGTTTGCCGCCGCAACGATCTGCTTGACGCCCGTGCCGGTGTAGCCCTGGCGGCGAAACAGCTCCGCGCTCGAAGCGATGATCCGGTCCTTTGTGGTGCTCGCCATACAGGTCCTTTGCTCGGTGGTTGTGTGCGTAATGATAGGCTCCGCTCACTAGAGCGATCTATCAAATGACGCGGCGCGAGTTGCGGGGACCGGAGGTGCAAAGTGTTCGAGGTGGAGCTGTCGGCGGGAAGGATCGAGTACGAGGACACCGGCGGTGACGGGCCGGTGATCTTGTTCAATCACGGTCTGATGATGGATGGGTCGCTCTGGCGTCACGTCGTCGCCGAGCTCCGCTCTGACTATCGCTGCGTGCTGCCCACCCTCCCGCTAGGCGGGCACCGTCACCCGATGCGTCCTGACGCCGACCTGTCGATGCGCGGGATCGCAGCGACCCTCGGCGAGTTCATCGAGCGCCTAGATTTGCATGGGCTGACGCTCGCGATGAGCGACTGGGGTGGGCCGCAACTGCTGATCGGCGGACCGCAAGGTGAACGGATATCGCGACTGATCATTTGCTCGTGCGAGGCTTTCGAGAACGTACCGCCGAAAGGCGCCGCGAAGCTGCTCCCCTACATGGCGCGTATACCAGGCGGGATCTGGCTCGCAGTGATGCCGTTTCGCTTCGATCGCCTGCGCAGGCTGCCGATGACCTACGGCCCGCTGAGCAGGCGCCCAGTTCCGCGCGCGGTGATGGACCGTTGGTTCGCCCCCGCAGTGAGACAGCGAGCGATCCGCCGCGATCTGCGCAAGTACGTACTGAGCACCGCGCAGGGTCGGCGCGACCTGCTCGCCGCCGCCGAGACGCTGCGCTCATTCGAGGGCCCCGCACTGGTTGCATGGGCGAGCGAAGATCGGCTCATGCCCCGCGAGCACGGCAGCAAGCTGGCCGAGCGGCTCCCGCGCGGACGGCTGGTCGAGATCACCGACAGCTATACCCTGATCCCCGAGGACCAGCCTGCAGAACTTGCACAGCACATACGCGAGCTCTTGGCGACTCCGAGCGCTGCGCCGTGTTCCGCAATGGCCCAGGACGACGACGACCAGCGTGGCATGGGACAGAACGTTCGGTCGGCCGGCAGCCCGTAACTGGAGCCACCGTGGGGTACAGCACCGCCTACGCCTCGCCTCTCAGATGGCGCCGGTCGCGGTGGTCGATGATCCTGGCCAGCAGCACGCTCAGCTCGAACAGCAGGTACAGGGGTACCGTCTCGAGCAGCAGCGTGATCGCATCGCCGGGGAGGAACGCGGCGACCGCGCCACACGCGAGGATCGCGTAACGGCGATTGTGGCGCAACTGCTTGGTCGTGACGATCCCGGCGCGCGTGGCCGCGAGGACGCCGACCGGCACCTGGAAGACGAGACCCATCGCCAGCAGGATCACCGCGGCGAAGTGGTAGTACTGGTTGGCTTGCACGAGCACGTTGAACTGGCCGCTGTTGAAGTTCTGAAAGAAGCGCACCGCCGCCGGAAGTACCACGAAGTAGCCGAACAGGACTCCTGTGATGAACAGGAACGGGATCGCCAGCATCAGCGGCGTGGCGACGCGCTTCTGCTCGGGGCTGAACGCCGGCAGCAGGAAGCCGTACAGCTCATACAGCAATACCGGCAGCGAGATGATCAGCGCGAAGATCAACGCAACACCGAGCGTCGTGGTGAACGGCTCACCGATCCCCAACGTCACCGGCTTGTTGCCCTGGGGCGGCGCGGACAGGTGGGCGATCGCGCCGCGCAGTTGCGGTGAGACGCCCGCCAGCGAGGCCTTGGTGGCCGCCGAGGCGCCGCTGCCCGGGCGCTCCAGCGCCCGCACTACCACCTGCAGCTGGGTGGCCACCGTGCGCGCGCTCTGCTGGACCGTGTACGTCGAGCCGAGCGGGCCGTTGCCCGCCTTGACCTGTTTCTGGGTCTCGTGCGCGAGCGGCTTGTTGATGATGTTCAGCAGCGCGTGGTTCTGCCACATACAGAACCCGAACACCACAGCTAGGACCGCCACACAGACGATCAGCCGTGCGCGCAGCTCCTCCAAATGGTCGACGATGCTCAGTCGGTCTTCGTGGCCGATGCGGCCCACGGCTACAGCCATTGATCTCTCCGGTCGTGTGTGTATGTGTGGTCAAGCGTTCAGGGTCGGGCTCTTCGCCGGCACACACGCGGGGCACCGGATGAGCGGGGCGATGTCGCCCCCCTTGCTCAGTGCCAGGGTCGCTCCCGCTTGTGCGCAGTGTTAGGCGGCCGCCGGAGGCTCCTCCGAAGAGACGGGCACTGCGACGGGTGCCTGCATCGGGACCGGAACCGCAACCGGAACCGGCGCCAGCGCCTGAGCGCCATCCTGCTGCTGGACAGCGCTCAGCGAGGGCGTACTGCTCTCGCCGCTGAGCGCATCCTTGAATCCGCGCATGCCCGTTCCCAGCGAGTGTCCCATCTCGGGCAGCCGCTTGGCACCAAAGACGAGCAGTAGAAGAATGAGTAGAAATGCGATGTGGATGGGGTTATCTAGACCCATGATGTAGTCAGCTCCTGGTGGTGGTGGTGGTGGTGGAATCGGCTGTTTACTGCCGGCGGCTCTGCCGCCGTTTTTGGATCTGATTGCCGGCCGCGGGACGCCGCCCGAGCGATGAAGCTCCCTCGGACGGCGCGCTCGTCAGAATCAGCTGACGATGAAGCCCGTTTCCGTGACCGCCTTGAGAACCGCACTTGCTGGCAGTGGCGTGTCGAACGGGCCGTTCGGCGCGATGTCTTCGCCTGCGGGTTCGTTCAGAAGTCCGATCACGCTCGCGTGCCGCGCCTCGATCGTCAGGATCGACAGGGCGGCCTTTGCGTACTTCGGATTCACGATGTTGAGAGCCTGCCCCAAGTAGGCGTGCACTCCGGTGTTCTCGAGCACCTGCGCCGTCTTCATGAACATTTCCGGGCTCGTGTTCGCGCCTTTGAAGTTGAACGTCGGTTCCTTCGTCGCCTTCGACCCGAGCGCGCCCTTGAGGAATTTCACGTGCGCGTTCTCGTCCCTGGTGACAACCTTCAAGAACGCCGCAGTTTGCGAGCCCAGCGACATGTTGGCCGCGGTCGCGCCGTTGTAGAACGCCGCCTCCAGATACTCCAGCGTCAACGCATAGTTGAGGATGCCGATGTCGCCCTTGCCAAACTTGGCCGGGGGACGACCACCACCGGCAGCCAATGCGGTGCCGGGAACCAGCGCGCCGAGCAGAGCCCCACCGCTGACCGCCGCGCCACCGGCGATGGCGCCCTTACGCAAGAAGCTCAAACGCGTGTCGCCCTGCTCCACACCGTCGAGCGCATCTTCACGTGCCTCTGAAACGGCGCCATCGCCGTCGATCTCCTCGAGATTGATCACATGACTCATGGCTTCTCCTTGTTTTCCAGTTGGTAGATAGAGGCCGATGAAGCCATCTCCGAACGCTGGAGCGCTTCCGAATCAACCATTGCCTCCCCCTGCATTCGCGACAGCGCCGGGTTTGGATCACAGGGCATGTCGGTCCTCGGCTACATGCGCCGACGCTTCCGCGGGAGATCACCTCGACTGATCCGCCGTGGGGGCCCATGCGAATAGGTAGCCATCAGGTCACCACGTAGCCCATCTGCCAGTTCCCCGAAACCAAGGAGTCGCGCATGTCTGAGGACACCGAACAGCAGGAGCCCGTGCTACAGCCTGCGGGAATCGTCGAGCGGCTGGTCCGCGACGATGTCGACCGTAAGCGGTTTTTGAAGGTGGCGGGCAGTGCGAGCGCGGCAAGCTTCGGTGCGTTTGTACTGGCGGCGTGCGGCGGCAGCAGTAAAACGGCTTCTACCGTGGGTGCTCCGGCGAACACGGTCACGTCGGCGTCTACTGCTAGCACGGGCGATCTGGCGATCCTGAACTACGCGTTGACGCTCGAGTACCTCGAGCGGGCGTTCTATGAAAAGGTCGTGGCCTCGGGATTCTTCAACGGCAAGGTCGCCAGCCTGATCAAGGACTTCGGTAGTCAGGAGGCCTCGCACGTCGCGGCCCTCAAAGCCGCTGTCGAAAAGCTCGGTGGCACCCCCGTAGCCGAGCCCGCGAGCAAGTTCCCGATCGAAAATGCCAGCCAGGTAGCCAACCTCGCCTACACCGTCGAGAACCTCGGAGCCTCTGCCTACCTGGGGCAGGCACCGAAAATCCAGAGCGCCGAGGTGCTCGCCACGGCGCTGGCGATCCACACCGTCGAGGCGCGCCACGCGTCTACGCTCGGCACGCTCGTCAAAAAGTCGGTCACACCGGAGGGCGCTTTCGCAAAGCCGGCTGAAATGTCCACCGTCCTAGCGGCTGTCAAGCCGTTCCTCGCCTAACACGCATAGCTGAATGCGAAAGGAGCCTCTGAAAACAATGACCGATCACACATTGGCAAACCCCGAGCTTGCCGAGGTCGAGGTGCATGGACTGACCCGCTCGAGTTTCATCCTGCGTGGCGCAATTGCCACGGGTACCCTCTACGGCGCTTCAGCCGTCACGCCGTTCGTCTCCCAAGCGCTCGCCGAAGCGGGCGGTGGCGACGCTGAAATCCTCAACTTCGCCCTCACCCTCGAGTACCTGGAGTCCGACTTCTACAACGCCAAGGGCAAGCAGGTCGGCCTGTCGGGACAGGCCAAGACCTACGCGACACTATTCGGCGAAGAGGAGCAGGAGCACGTGATGGCACTCACCGCCGCGATCAAGCAGCTCGGCGGTACCCCCGTGGCGAAACCAACGTTCGTGTTCCCCGCGAGCGACGAAAAATCGTTCCTCGCGCTCGCCTCGGTGCTCGAGAACACCGGTGTCGGCGCCTACAACGGCGCGGGCCCGATGCTCAAGTCAAAGCAGGTGCTCGCCTCCGCGGGCAGCATCGTCCAGATCGAGGCCAGGCATGCCGCCGCGATCAACCTTCTGATCGGCAAGAGCCCCACACCAAACCAGGGCTTTGACGTGCCGATCGAAAAGGAAAAGGTTCTGACCGCGGTCAAGCCGCTGATCAAGGCCTGACGGCTCGAACGTTGGACACTCGGGTATGAGACAACTTCGCGAGCTGCGCTCGACGGGCCTGCTTGCCCTCGCGGCCGTTGCCGTGCTCGTCGCGGTGCTCGCCGTTGCGCTCACGCACTCTGGTAGCTCCTCCTCCACCGCCGCGCACCCGGCGGGGGTAAAGAGCGGTCAGGTGAGCGTCGCGATCGACAACTTCTCCTACACGCCGAGCACTTTGACGGTCAAGGTCGGCAGCACGATCACGGTCACCAACATGGAAAGCGTTGAGCACACCCTCTCAGCAGACAACGGCTCTTTCAACACGGGGACATTGAACAAAGGTAAGAGCACTCATTTCAAGCTGACCAAACCCGGCGTGTACTCCTTCCACTGCGAATTTCACCCGTTCATGAAAGGCTCCATCAAGGTCGTTCCCTGACGCATGCTCGCACGGCCCACCCGTCCGTCTGATCTGCGCCTGCTACTGCTCGCCGCCGCCAGCGTGCACTATGTATTCAGACTTCCAGTAGGTGCCTTCGAGAGGATCCCTTCGGTCTGCGGCCCGTTTGGGCCTGTCGCGCGCATGCAACTCTCCCAGAGCATGCAGCGGTCGGACTTGGTCTCCCGCGTGCCGGGCACCCGATGCGTAGAGCGCACCCGACGGTCATGCCAGAACCCGCCCGAGCTGCGTTCCGGCTCCTCCGCGCTTGCGAGCCAGATAATTGTGTCGGCGCCTTCGGCGGGCGTGCGCAGCAAAGACCCTGCGACACGGTGGAAACGGGGCAGTGAGCGCTCCAGGCCCGGCGTGTCCACCCAGCCTGGGTGCATCGCGTGCGCGACGATGCCGGTCTGCGTGAGCCGCTCGGCCCACAACTCGGTGAGGATCACCTGCGCTCGCTTCGTGCGTGCGTAGACCTTCGAGCCGTGGTAGTCGCCCTGCTCAGACTCCAGGTCTGACGCCTCGATCCCGCTCGTGTACATCCCCCCGGAGGAGACGTTGATGATCCGGGAGGGAGCGCCAGCGCAGAGCAGGGGGAGCAGTTGGTTGGTCAGCAAAAACATCCCAAGGACATTCGTCGCGAACGTCAGCTCGTGACCCTCGGCGGAGAGCTCGCGCTCGGCGCTCAGAACTCCCGCATTGTTCACCAGCACGTGCAGGCACTCATGGTTGCTGGAGAAGCGCTGGACGAACGATCTGATTGAGCTCATGTTGCTGAGGTCGGCGAGCTCGAGATAAACCTCGCCGCCGCTCGCCTGCCTGATGTGAGCCACCGCGCGAGATCCTCGCCCGCGGTCGCGCGCGAGGATGTGGACAGTCGCCCCGAGTCCAGCGAGTGCTTGCGCGGTCGCGAGACCGAGGCCGGCCGTGGCGCCCGTTACGAGCACCCGACGCCCGGCCATCGAGCCCGGCGGCATCTCCGTCCAGCGGAAGAGAGCGCGACGCGTGCGGTAGCCGATCTTCGTGTAGCCGGGCACCACGGCCACGTCGAGGGCGCTGTCAATCAGCGACGGGAGCATCGTTGAGCGGACCAGTGACACCAGCATTGTTGAGCGGACCAATCACACCAGCATCCTCGAACGGGTCCGTGACGCCGGCATCGTGAGCGTCAAGGTGCGTTTCACTGCGGGCCACTGTCTCGAGGATCGTGCGCACCACGAGCTCGGGGGCATCCCACATCGGTAGGTGCGCGCATCCTGGCAGCACGACGGCGGGCACGCCCTCCGGTGGGCGACAGGGAGCCACCACCATACGGTCGTACTCCCCCCAGGCGAGCGTGACCGGCGCGTTGATCTTTCCCCAATCGGTGAAGGCCCCGCGGCGCATCCACAGGTTGGTGTCGTTGTAGCCTGGCGCGGTCAGCCACATACCCAGCAGGCACCGGGCCTCACGCGCGGTCAGCCTGCTTCCGTCGCGGACCGTGAACGAGAGCACCGCGCGGCGTCCGGCCGCTGTGCCGGCCGCCGCCAGCAGCACGGGACGGGCGAGCTCTGCGAGTCGGCGCGCTCCCTGGCGCGGGCGCTCACCATCGTTCAGTAGCGGCTTCGGCCACAGGCCGGCCGCGCACAGGGAAGTAACCGATCGCGCCGCGCCGCGTGTCGCGGCCTCGAGTGCGATCCACGCCCCCAAGGAGTTGCCCACGAGGTGGGCGCGCTCGATTCCAAGGGTGGCAAGGAAGTCGATCGTGACCTGCGCGAGCCGCGCGGGCATCGGTGGGTCCGACGCGGGCAGAGGCGGGGTGGCGCCAAACCCGGGTAGGTCCACCGCGATCACGTCGAACCAGGCCGCCAGCGGTTCGAGCACCGGTGACCAAACGCGGTGATCGGCGCCGAGTCCGTGGACCAGCAGCAAGGGCTCGCCGGCCCCCAGTCGAATGTGGGCGAGCGGTCGGGTGGCGCTCACGCCGCCGCGATATCGAACGTTTGCCGTGCCGCTTCCGAGCCGCTCACCGCGCCTGACTTACCGAGCAGCAGCTGCCCCACCTCGATGCGTCGCTCGCGAAAGCCGCCCTCGCAGTAGCTCAGATACAGGCGCCAGAGGCGTCGGAAGCGCTCGTCGTAGCACAGGCGCTCCGCTCCTGCCTCGAAGCGCTCGCGCCAAGCGCGCAGGGTTGGCGGGTAGTGGGCGGTGAGGTCGCGCATGGCGATTGGGTGCAGATCGGTGACACGCCTCAGCGAATTGGCGATCACCTGCTTGGAGGGCAGGCAACCGCCGGGGAACACATAGCGCTTGATGAATGATCGGGAGGCCTTCTCCACCTCGAAAGCGTCGTCGTCGATCGTGATCGCCTGGAGCAGCATCGTGCCGTCCGGCCGCAGCAGGTCGTCGCACTTGCGAAAGAACGTGTCGAAGTGAAGCCAGCCGACGGCCTCGATCATCTCGATCGATACCAGCTTGTCGTAACGCCCGCGAAGATGTCGATAGTCGCGCAACAGCACCGTCACGCGATCCTCGAGGCCCATCTGCCGGACCCGCGCCACCGCGAGCGCATGCTGCTGAGGAGAGATCGTGGTGGTGGTCACGCGGCATCCGTAGTTGCTGGCGGCGTGCAGCGCAAAGCCACCCCAACCGGTGCCGATCTCGACGACGTTGTCCTCTGCGCGCAGGTTGAGATCGTCGCAGATGGCCTCGAGCTTGTGCAGCTGAGCCTCGCGCAGGCTTGCCTGCGGCGTGGGAAAGAGCGCGCATGAGTACATCAGCGTGTCGTCCAGCATCAGCTCGAACAGCTCGTTGCCGAGGTCGTAATGCGCGGCGATCCGGGCGCGGCTGCGAGCGGGCGTGTTGCGCGCAAGCCGGCCCGATGCGCTCTGTACCGGCCCCCACAACGGACGCAGGTGACGGCGCAATGCATCCAGCGGGGGCATGTTCACCGCCGCCAGGCGCGTCAGTCCAACGAGGTCCTCGCACTCCCACAGACCGTCCATGTAACTCTGCGCCAGTCCGGAGCTGCCGCGCAGGAACGCCGGATAGGCGGACGGCGAGTGGATGTCGATCGCGACACAACCGAGCGCACCCGGCTCGCCAAAGCATCGCGCGCGGGAGCCCTCACGCAGAACTACCTCGCCGTGGCGCACACGCGAGAGCAGCCCGTGAAGCAGGGTACGGCAGGCGCGCTCGCGGGCGCTCACGTCGCACTCCGAGGATGGGCAAAACGCGGTGCGCCCTTGACCCATAGTCGCAACGCCTGGCCGTAGATGCGCGTCTGCACCCGCGCAGTGGCAAATGGGTAGCGGGCAAGCATGCGGGCGAGATTGCGCCGCGTGAGCTCGCGCCGACGGAGCGCCAGCGTGGCGTCGAAGACCCTGCGGCCCGCATGTCTGCTTGTGACGCTCACGCACACGGTGCTAGCAGGAGCTGGCGCCTCACACTCATACTCATGGTCCATCCCCATGAATGGAGACAGGTGCAACTGCTTGACGAACCGCCCGCTCTCAGCCTCCATCACATAGGCGTGGCGCTCACCCCACGGGGTGCTGGTCACTTCCGCGACAACTGCCTGCAGCCGCTCCTCCCGGTCGAAGCAGTAGTAAAAGCTGACAGGGTTGAAACAGTGACCGAACATCCGCAGGTTGGTGAGCAGTCGTACCCGCACCGGGCGACGCCCCGTGCGTTTCTGCACGAGCGCGCGGATCGCTTCGACCAACGGGACAGCCTGGTCCTCGCCGTAGTAGTCGCTGCGGCACATGCGCACGGGGGCGGCGATCCGGTCGGACCACAGCGGCCGGTGAGCAGCCACCAGCTCGTCGACCTCATCCAGATCGACATAGGCCATGAAAACGCGATAGCGGAACGCATGCTCGATCGGCTCGTGGCGACGGTGGCACACCACGCCCTCGTACAGGCAGCTCCAGCGCGCATGATCCACCTCGCGCAAGCCGCCACCGACGACGTCCGCCTCGCGCACACCAGCACCGAAGGCATCGACTCCGAGCAGGCCACCACCGCAGGCATCGCGGCCGCTCATAGGGTCATCCCAAATCGCTCGGTGACTCGCAGCGCGCTGGCCACACCGTCCTCGTGAAAGCCCCAGCCCCAGTAGGCCCCACAAAAATGCGTGCGCCCCGCTCCGCAGACCGTCTCTCGCGCGCGTTGGGCGGCGAGACTCTCGGGGGTGTACACCGGGTGGGCGTAGGAGATCGTCTTGATCACACGTTCGGGGTCGATCGCCTCGCTGCGGTTGAGCGTGACACAGAACTCAAGCGCCGCGTGCAGTCCCTGCAGGTTGTTCATCCAGTAGGTGACCGTCGCGTACGGGGGAGGATCGTTCAGCAAATGGTAGTTCCAGCTGGCCCACGCGCGGCGACGTCGCGGCAGCAGACGCGTATCGGTGTGCAGGACCGCCTCGTTGCGCTGGTAGGGGATCGCGGAGAGCACCTGGCGCTCGCGTTCGCTGGCGTCCCGCAACATCGCGAGCGCCTGATCGGAGTGGGTCGCGATCACGACATGATCGAAGCGCTCAGGCAAGCCGTACGCGGCGCTCACCGTGACACCACTCTCATCCCGTGTGACAGCTCGCACAGGGCTCCCCAGTCGGATACGGTCGCCCAGCGGGGCGCTCAGCGCCTCGACGTAGCGCGCCGATCCGCCTGCCACGGTCCGCCAGCGCGGCCGGTCGCGCAGACCGAGCATCCCGTGATTGGCGAAGAACTCGGCGAGGAATCGTGCCGGGAAACGCCACAGTTGCTGTGGATCGGCCGACCATACCGCCGCGGCCTGGGGCACGATCAGCCGTTCGACGAACGCACGCGAGAAGCGGCGCTCCTGCAGCCAGTCCCGCAGCGATGTGCGCTCGTCCTCGCCGGCCAGCAGCGCTCGGGCCTCACGCTGAAAGCGCGGCACTTCGAGCACCATGCGCTGAAAGGCCGGTGAGATCAGGTGGCGACGACGCGCGTAAAGACCGTTGGGGGTGGTGGCGGCGTACTCGAAGTCCCGATCGGTGGCGCTCACCGAGAAGCTCATGTGCGAAGGTTGGCTGGCAACTCCTAGACGACTGAGCAGACGCTCGAACAGTGGGTAGTTGCGGTCGTTGAACACGGTGAACCCAGTGTCCACATGGTAGGTGGCATCGGCGGTGTCGACCCGCACCGTGTGCGCGTGCCCGCCCAGCCGATTGTCGGCCTCGAAGACCACGATGTCGTGGGCCCGCTGAAGCACATGGGCGGTGACGAGCCCAGACACGCCTGCCCCGACAACAGCGATCCTCACGAGCGTCGACTTTTCATGCTGCTATGTGTTCGTTTCCGGCCCCGCACCGGATCATCGCAATGCCCGTTTCCGACACCGCCGGATCAATCGGCCTGCGGCGCTGGCTGGGAACGGAACGCGACGCGAGGCTAGTCGATCCCGCTCACGCGGGCTGCAAGGCTCTCTCACCTCGGGCTTGGCCGTCTGTCGGCAGTGGTGTCGGCAGCGCCTGCGCCGCCGCGTCACTCACCGCCGGCCAGGGCGTTCCGAACGCGTCGACTAAAGTCTCGCCGAGCCACACCTTCGCGGTCTCGAGCTCGTGCTCGGGGAACGCGCGTAGCTCGCCGGGCATCATCCATGCAAACAGCTCGGACGCCCGGCGCACCCAGCTCATATCCGAGACTACCGCGACCCGCTCCCATGCTTGGCGGTGGCGAACACCGAGCTCGACGTCCGCCTTGAGCGCCTCCCACGCCGCGGCGGGCTCCTCGCGAAACTCGGGACCGACCGCGACCAGCACACGCAACTGCTCACCCGCCGCGACTGCGGTGCGCAGTGGCGGCAGCACCACGTCTCGGTAGTCCTGTGGCGTGATGTGCCCGTGCGCTCGGAACCCGCAGGTGCCCGGCGGCATGTTGGGAATCGTCTCGATCATGATCGAACCTTACGCGTTGGGAAGCTGATGGGCGCTCGTCATGATTGCGGGTGTCCCGCACGCCGGCGCGCCACCCCAATACCAGCGTTAAATGCCGCTCCAACTGCATCACACTCACATAGCGCCTTCCGGCGCAAGGAGATCCGCCCGATTGGGCCGGGGACGTCGGCGTGAGCGTCGGTGCTGCCGGGCTTGAGATCCAGCAGCATGCTCAGCAACATCAACGGAGCGCCCGCGGCCCACGCCTGCGGTCGAGACGCAGTGGGGAACGCGACGGGCACCGACGTGAGCGTCGCCGGGTAGCCGGCGAACACCTCGGGGAGGCGGTGCTCGAAGTGTGGTGCGGCGGAGAGGATCGAGCAGGCGATTGTCGTTGCCGCCTCCTGGTGGCCGTAGCGTGCCAGGCCGGCGGCGATCAGCGAGTTCTCATGTGGCCAGACGGTGCCGGTGTGGTAGCCGAGCGGGTTGTAGCCGGTCTCCCGCGCTCCTAGCGTACGCACGCCCCATCCGGAGTAGAGCGGCTCGTCGAGCAGCCGCTCAGCGATCGCCGCGGCTTCCTCCTCGCCGGGCAATCCGGACCACAGCAGATGGCCGATGTTCGAGGTCAGGCTGTCGACCTGGCGCTTATCCCCATCGAGCGCGAGGGCGTGAGCACCGCGCTCAGGCATCCAATAGTCACTGTGAAAGCGCTTGCGGAGACCCGCCGCGAGGTATTCCAGGCGCTCGGCGAACGCAGGGTCGCCCCACACCTCGCGGGCCAAGCGAGCGGCGCGCCGGCGCGCGTCGAATACGTAGCCCTGAATCTCACACGTTGCGATCGGCCCTCGGGCGAGCGTGCCGTCGGCGAACTGGATGGAGTCCCAGCTGTCCTTCCAGCACTGGTTGACCAGTCCGGTGGAGTGGTTGCGGCGTGCGTACTCGACGTACCCGTCGCCGTCGACGTCGCCGCCATCCTCTGTCCATGCCAGCGCGGCGCGCGCGTTGGGCTCGAGCGCTCGGACGAGCGCGTCGTCGCCGGTCCAGCGGTGATACTCGTCGAGGAGCACGACGAACAGCGGCGTCGCATCGGCGGTCCCGAAGTAGGGAGAGTGTGGCCGCGCGCCGCTTGCGGTCAGCTCACCGAAGCGCAGCTCGTGCAAGATCTTCCCCGGCTCCCGTTCGTGGAAGTCCTCGCGCGTGTGCGCCTGGCGGGCCGCAAGCACGCGCAGCGTGGCGGCCGCGAGGGCTGGAAGGTACGGGAGGGCCTGGAAGCTGGTGATCAGGCTGTCGCGCCCGAAGAGCGCCATGAACCACGGCAGCCCGGCCGCCGGCAGCGTGGCGGGCTCGCCCAGGTCTGGCTGTAGTCGCAGTGCCGCGAGATCGGTGAGGCTCGCGCGATACGTGCGTGCGAGCGCCGCATCCTGGGCCTGCAGCACCGGAGCATCGGCGAGCCACTCCTCGAGCTCCGCCGCCTTCGCGCGCCGTACGTCCTCGAAGCTCCCATGTAGGGAGCGGGCCGCAAACGTGGTCCCCGGCTGAGCGGCGTATGGAGTGACGCGTAGCGCCACTGTCCATTGCTCACCGGGCTCGAGAACCGGCTCGAACGCGAAGCCGTGGCGTGAGATCTCGGCCGGGTGGCTGCTGGCGATCGTGACCGACCGCTGAAACGCCTCGTGCTTGTACTCCAGGACGAGCGAGCAGCCATCCTCGCACCAGGTCACCTCGCGCTGGGCCACCGTGCCGTCCTTGACCTCGAACAGGTCGGCGAAGTCGGCGTCGACGTCCAGCTCGACGCGCACGGCGCTCGTCGCGCGACGGTGGTTGACGACGGTGATCTCCTCGATCCACAAGCGGTCGACGCAGCGGCGGCGCATCACCGAGCACGGCGCCTGCACCTCCGGATCGACATGGGGCGTCAGGAAGAACTGCGTGGCGAAGTGCGAGTCCTGGTCCAAGCCGAGCAGATCGAGCTGCGCGCCGTCGATGCGCAGCACCCATTGCGAGATGAAGCGCGTGTCCTGTGAGAAGAATCCATGCTCGCGTCCTGCGCCCAACCGTAGGTCCCCGAGGCGGTCCCCGACGACGAAGGTGTTGCCATCGAGGACGCTGAGGGTCCGCTCAGACATGCACCGCGACCCGCTCGAGGCTCGTGCGCAGCGCCCCTCGGTAGGCCCGCTCATACGCGTGGGCGACCACGCCGACGTCGCAATGCTCCGCAACCCACGTCCTGCAAGCAGACGCCGCGATACGAGAAAGCTGGCCGATCGCGGCGCCCATTGCGGCCTCGTCATCTACGAGGAACCCGGTCTTGCCCTCGAGCACCAGCTCGCGAGCAGCGCCTTCGGCGAACGCGATCACCGGCGTCCCGCATGCGAGCGCCTCGACCATCACCATGCCGAACGGCTCCTCCCAGCGGATCGGCATGAGCAACGCGCGCGCGTCGGCGAATAGCGAGCGCTTGACCGTGCCCCCCACCTCGCCGACGAAGCGGACGTGGTCACCGTCGATGTGCGGTGCGACCTCCGCGTCGAAGAACGCCTGCTGTCCGGGCTGGATGACGCCGGCGAGGATCAGCGGCACGCCCGCGATGCGGGCCGCGGCGATCGCTCGGTGAGGGCCCTTGACCGCCGTCATCCGGCCGATCCACAGCACGTAGTCGCCCTTGCCCTCCCTAAGCGGCCAGACGTCGAGGTCGATCGGATTCGGGATCGCGGCGACCGCACGCAACCCAGCCGGCGCCGAGGCGAGCTGCGCGCGGCTGATGGGAACGAGCGTGGCCTTGTGGCCGTGATGGGCGTAGAACGCGGCGGTGCTCGCGGTGAACTGCCCGTGAAGCGTGTGCACGACAGGCGTGTCGATGCGATCCGCCATCGCGAGCGCCGTGAAGCCGCAGTGGTCGTGCACTACGTCGAAGCGCTCACCCGGCGGGGCATCCTCGATGACGGCGAACGCCCGAGCGACGTGATCGACCTCGTACAGCGATCGCTCGATCTCATCAGGGCGTGCCTTCTCGAGCAGCGTCACGACGTGCGCGGCCGACTGCGACCCTGGAGCGCACAGGAGCGTCACCTCGTGCCCGTGCCGTACGAGCGCCTCGGTGAGAGCGCTGACAACCGACTCGACGCCACCGTACCCAGGTGCCGGAACGGAGATCCATGGGGGAGCGAGCATCGCGATGCGCAGCGGCGCGGCCAAGGTCTGCGAGCGAACCGGTTGGCCGCCAAGTTCCCGCGAACGATTCCGCAGCCGATCGCGCCCCCTGCGCTCATGCCCAGCGGCCAAGACTCCCACAGCACTCCTCACGAGCCTCTCAGGGGCGGCGGTCGCGAGGCAGAGAGGTCAAGAGAGACCGAGCGAACGCATGACCACCGAACCCTCAAGCCCGGCGCACGACCCCCTCAGCGTAGCAATGGAGTCTCGCTCGCTTGGGGTTCTCACACAGAAGGACTAGTCTCTAACGATCGACGACGACGCGATTCGCATATTGGTCACGCGCTTGTCGCGGCCACACGGCTCCGGCGGCGAGGTCATCGAGAGTGCTGCGATCCTGGCTGCCGGCGCCGACTCCGCGGCGATCGTGGCGTGGATCGCCGCCCATGACGGGCAACCCGAGACGCTGGCGCCTGTGGCCACCACGCGGGGCCTGCACGGCGCGCGTCAAAATAACAGCGGCGGGATGGGCCCTTCGAGGCCGCGGCGATACGTGTTGCCTCCCGGCGCGCTGTCCTGACCCAAATTCAATTGCCGGCAGCGCTGATCAGCCTGCCAACCACGGGTCCCCCCGCCGGGTACGAGTACCTCTTCTGGCGCCCGGTGACGGTGATCCAGGACGGCGGCGTCGATCCCGATCCGAACTGGACGCCGCTCTTCACAACCCCCAACGATCCCGAGTACCCCAGTGGTTACGCCAGCGTCTGGACAGCCGACAGCCGGTCGACCTCCGCGGGCGTCAGCTCTAGCGTGGCGGCCGGCAGGATCTGCTCGAGCTGCTCCGTGGTACGCGCGCTGGCGATCGGGGCAAGCACCCGCGGCTGGGCGCGCAGCCAGGCCAGCGCGACGGCGGCCACCGTCGTCTCGCGGGCTGCGGCGAGCGCCTCGAGCGCCTCGAGCACAGCCGCGCCGCCGCGGTCGAGATACGCGCGAGCGGCCTCGGCGCGCGGGGACTTGACAGTTTCGCCGTCGCCGCCGGGCTGGTACTTGCCGGTCAAAAACCCCTTGGCCAAAGCGAAATAGGGCAGCACGGCGAGATCCCACGCTTCGGCGACGGGCAGCAGCGTGCGCTCGAAGTCGCGCTTGACGAGGTTGTAGTGCGGCTGCAGAGCCGTGAACTCAACAAGCCCGAGCGCGCGCTGGAGCTCGAGCGCGGCGCTGAGTCGCTCCGGCGTGTAGTTCGACGCTCCTATGTGGCAAACCGTGCCTGCCCGGACGAGCGCGTCGAAGGCGCGCAGCGACTCCTCGAGCGGCGTGTCGGCGTCGTCGAAGTGCGCGTAGTAGAGGTCGATCCGGTCGGTTTGCAGGCGCTGCAGCGAGGCGTGCGCCTCACTCTCGATCGTCGCCGCCCGCAGGTTGCGGACCGCCCCGTGGCCACCGCCGACCTTGGTGGCCACGACGAGCTGCTCGCGGTTGCCGCGGTCGGCCATCCAGCGCCCGATGATCGTCTCAGAGCGACCATGCTCCACCAGGTAGGAGTTCGCGGTGTCGATGAAATTGCCGCCCGCGGCCGTGTATGCGTCGAGTACGGCGCGCGACTGCGCCTCGTCGGCGGTCCACCCGAACACGTTGCCGCCTAGGCAGATCGGGAAGACGTCAAGGTGGGTACTTCCGAGGGAGGTCACGACTCGATCCCCGCCCTCCTGCTTTCCGGTGTGCTGGGAGGATCTGCGTCCAGCGCAAGCGCCAGCCAGTGGGTGATCGTCGAGGGCCGGCTTGGATCGGTCATGGTTGTGATCTCATCGAGACGTTGCTGGTCGCGGTGGCTCACGCGTGCGCCGCGGCGCGCTCGCCGGTGGCCTGCTCGACGACCTTCGCGGCGAGGTGGGCGGGAATCTCCTCGTAGCGCAGGAACTCCAGCGTGTAGTCGCCCTCGCCACCGGTTATGGAGCGCAGGTCGGGGGCGTAGCTGAGCATCTCCGCCATCGGCACCTCGGCTTTGATCTCGGTCATCGCACCCACGGGCTCCATCCCCTGGGGACGGCCGCGGCGGGAGTTGAGGTCGCCGATCACGTCGCCCACGCTCGCCTCGGGGACGGACACCGTGACGAGCATGATCGGCTCCAGCAGCACCGGGTCGGCCTGCTCGAGCGCCTGCCTCATCGCGGCGGCCCCCGCCAGCTTGAAAGCGATCTCCGAGGAGTCCACCGCGTGGTAGGAGCCGTCGAAGAGTCTCACCCGCACGCCCTTCACCGGGTAGCCCGCCAACACCCCCTCCCCCATCGCCTCGCGCACGCCTTTCTCGACGGCGGGAATGAACGAGGAGGGAATCACCCCACCCTTGATGTTGTTGACGAACTCGAAGCCCTCGCCGTCCGCCCCGTCGGCGAGCGGCTCGATCTCGATGTGGCAGTCGCCGAACTGGCCGCGTCCACCGGATTGCTTCTTGTGGCGCCCGTGCGCCTTGGCGCAGGCGCGAATCGTCTCCTGGTAGGGCACGCGTGGGGGCTTCAGCGCCACCTCCACCCCGAAGCGGCGGCGCAGGCGGTCGACGACCACCTCCACGTGCACCTGCGAGAGGCCCGCCACGATCTGCTCGCCGGTCTGCGGGTCGCGGTGCAGGTCGATCGTCGGGTCCTCCTCCTGCAGGCGGCGCAGCGCGGCGAACACCTTCTCCTCCTCCCCCCTGCTCTCGGCGCCGATCGCGAACGCCATCACCGGCGCCGGCAGCTTCAAGGCGGGCAGCTCGATCGGCTCGTCGCGGGCAGCCAGCCAGTCGCCCGAGCGCGTCTCCTTGAGCTTCGCCACCGCGCCGATGTCGCCCGGGCCGAGCTCGTCGACGTGCACCACCTCCTTGCCCGCGAACGTCAGCAGCTGGCCAATCCGCTCCCGTGCGTGCGCGCGGGTGTTGAGCACCTGGGTGTCGTGGCGCATCGTCCCCTGGTAGACGCGCAGCAGGTTGATCCGCCCCGCGTAGGGGTCGGCGCGGGTCTTGAAGACGTACGCGAACAGCTCCTCCTCCTCCACCGGCTGGAGCTGCTGGCCGATCCCCGATCGGTCGCCGACCTGGAGCCCGCCGTGCTTCACCGGGGAGGGGAGGTCCTCGACGATCGCGTCGAGCAGGCGTGTGGTGCCGAGGTTGGCGGTGGCCACGCCACACACCACGGGGAAGATGCGCCCGTGGTTGGTGCCCTCCTTCAACGCCCCGACGATCTCCTCGTGGGAGATGGCCGCGCCCTCCAGGTAGCGCTCCATCAACGCGTCGGACACCTCCGCGACCTCGTCCATCAGCTTCTCGCGGTACTCCTGGGCCAGTGCGGCGTGCTCGTCGGGGATCGGGATCTCCGTCCAGCCCCGACGCTGAGCCCCGCCTGCCGCGGCGGGGTGGGCGCGATCACGATCCAGCTGGCGGAAGGCCCGCATGTCCACGAGGTCGATCACCCCCGTCAGCTCCTGCTCGGCGCCCATCGGAATCTCCGTGGCGACCACGTGGGGGCCAAACGCCGCCTTCAGCTGCTCCAGCGTGCGGAAGAAGTCGGCGCGCTCGCGGTCGAGCATGTTCACGAACACCATCCGCGCGATGTCGAGCTCAGCAGCGCGCGCCCACAGGCGCGCGGTGGCGACCTCGACGCCCATCACCCCGTTGACGACGAACACCGCCGACTCGCACACCCGCAGCGCGCCCAGCGCGTCCGCCACGAAGCTCGGCTCGCCGGGGGTGTCGAGCAGGTTGATCTTGCGCTCAGCCCACTCGAAGGAGCTCAAAGCGGTGGAGATCGACATCTGCCGTGCCTGCTCGTCGGGGTCGGCGTCGGAGACCGTGTTGCCGTCCACCACGCTCCCCAGCCGCGTCGTCACCCCCGCCTCGAACAGCAGCGCCTCGTGCAGCGAGGTCTTGCCCGCCCCGCGGTGGCCGACGAGGGCGACGTTGCGAATCCGATCCGCCGCAGTGTGCATGTCTGATCTCTCCTTACCCGGGGCTCAGATCAACATACAACGCGGGGCGCCGGTGCGCCAGTGGTCCCAGCCGGAGGCGTGAGCGCGCGGGCCCGACGCGATCAGTCGAAGGAGTCGCTCTGCATGCGTGAGCGCAGACGCAAGACCGCCTTGGTGTGCAGCTGGGAGATGCGCGACTCGGTCACACCCAAGACCTCCCCGATCTCGCGCAGCGTGAGGTTCTCGTAGTAGTACAGGGCGATCACCAGCTTCTCGCGCTCCGGCAGCCGCGCGATCGCGTCGGCGATGCGGTCCTTCATGTCGCCCACGTCCAGCGCCCGCGCCGGGTCGGGCGCGCCCGGGTCCTCCAGCGTGTCCATCAGCGACACCTGGTCGCCGCTGGAGTCAGAGACGCTCCACAGCTCGTCCAGCGCCGCGATCGAGGAGTGCGAGATCGCCAGCAGCGAGTCCTGCAGTTCCTGCTCGCCGATGCCCAGCTCCGCCGCCAGCTCCGCGTCGGTGGCTGCCCGCTGCAGGCTGTGCTCGAGCTTCGCGTTGGCGCGCTCGATTTCGCGCGCGCGCGCCCTGACGCTGCGCGGCACCCAGTCCATCGAGCGCAGCTCATCGATGATCGAGCCCTTGATGCGCGTGATCGCGTACGTTTCGAACTTGATCTCGCGCGAGGGGTCGAAGCGCTCGATCGCCGAGATCAAGCCGACGAGGCCGTAGGAGATCAGGTCGGCCTCCTCCACGTGCGGGGGCAGCCCGGCGGCGGTGCGGCCCGCGACGTACTTGACCAGGGGCGAGTACGCGACTACGAGGCGCTCGCGCGCCCGCCGATCACCATCGGACTTGTAGCGCCGCCACAGATCGCGCAGCTCCACAGTCTTGACGTTGGTCTCCAGGGCTTTACTCCGACTGGTCAGGCTCGAGGGTGGCTGCGTGCATAGGCGCTTTTCAGCCTGGCGGACTCTACCCGAGTGTATACCTGCGTCGTCGAGACGCTGGCGTGGCCGAGCAGCTCCTGGATGCTGCGCAGGTCGGCGCCGCCGTCCAGCAGGTGCGTCGCGAAGCTGTGGCGCAGGGTGTGCGGCGAGGCCCCGCCGGCTACGCCCGCGCGGGTTGTCCACTTGTGCAGGCGCCGACGCACGTCGCTGGTACTCAGGCGCCGGCAGGACTTGCTCAGGAACAGCGGCCCTCCGGCTCCCTCCCCCGCGTGCGCCCCCCACTCCCGCTCTCGAGACTCGCGGTATTTGCGCAGCGCCGCCATCGCCGGCTCCCCGACCGGCACGTAGCGCGTCTTGCGGCCCTTGCCTTCGACGCGCAACTGCTCCCCGTCCCAATCTACGTCGTCGATCCCCAGCGACACCACCTCCTCCGCTCGCAGCCCGCAAGCGTAGGCCAGCTCGAACATCGCCCGGTCGCGCAGCTCCAGCGCCGGGAGGGTCGTCGCCTGGCGGGTGTGAGCGGCGTGGGTGGAGTCCGGGGTGGCAGCGGCGTGGGTGGAGTCCGGAATACTCTCCAGCAGCCGCGCCGCCTCGCTCGCCTTCAGCACGCGCGGCAGGCGGGAGGGCTGGCGGGGGGTCGCGACCAGGTCAGCCGGGCTGCTTGCAATCAGGCCGTGCTCGCGTTGGCTGGAGAACAGGCCCCGCACGGCCGCCAGCTTGCGGGCCGTGCTCGCCGGCGCCGCTCCCGCCTCCGAGAGCCCAGCCACGTAACGGCGCACATCGCGCACCTCCACCTCCTCCGGCCGGCGGCCATGGGCGTGCGCCCAGTGCGCGAACTGCTCCAGATCCACCGCGTAGGCTCTGCGCGTGCGCTCCGCGGCGTCACGACGGCGCAGGTCCTCCTGCAGCAGCTCCAGTGCCGCCCTCCACTCCACTGGCAAGTCCCGTTTTCCCTCGCCGGCGCTCCCATCCGCGGCCATGTCCAGCTATTTCGCCGCGCAGCCGCCGATGACCTGCTCGCCAGCACGCCCACTCGCCTATGACCTGCTGGCGCCCACCTGCTCCTGCGAGCCGACCAGCCCACCAACAACCGGCGCCAGCAGCCGCGCGAGCTCGTGCCAGTCGCGCGCGCAGATCACGTCCTCTTCCTCGCACACCTCCTCGTTCCAGGGGTGCACGATCGTCGCCGCCACGATGCCGTGCTGCACTGCCCCCGCAATGCTGAGCGGGCTGTCGTCGATCAGCAGCTCGATCCCGTCCCGCACGCACGTCGCCACGCGCTCGGTCGGGCACTGCAGATCGTCGAACGGCAGCCCGATCGCATCGAGCCAGGCAGCCGTCGAGCGGCGGCAACACGTGGCGGGGTGGCTCAACAGCTGCACGAAGTGGCCTCGAGCGTGCCACGCGCGGACGGTGGCCGCCGCGCCTTCGTAGGGGACACCCGCGAGGATGCGCTGGTCGGAGTGGCTCTCGCGCACGCACACCTCCAACTGCTCGGGCCGCAGGCGCGTGAGCCCCCATGTAAGCTGCTCCTCATACGGCAGCTTCACGCCGAAGCGCCGCATCGAGACGTCGGAGATGACGTCCCAGTGGTGGTGCAAAGTCGAGTCGATGTCCACCGCGATCCTCATTGCCGTACCCCGCTTCCATTGCCCAGGGCCCACATTGCCCTACCCTGGTGGCGATTGCCTATCTTGATCGAGTCCCGTGCCCCGTTCCACAGCGCCCCCCCGATGCGACGCGCATCCCCTATAACACAACGCAGCGACGATCAGATCCGTCCTCCAGCCGTCGATAAATTGTTTCCATGACCCCAGTCGCCTCCCCCTCCCAGCCTGGTGTGCGCCGCGCCTCCGGGCCCCAGGGACGCTCCCCCTGGCTGGACGTGG
Source organism: uncultured Solirubrobacterales bacterium (assembly GCA_963812595.1). Taxonomy (GTDB): domain Bacteria; phylum Actinomycetota; class Thermoleophilia; order Solirubrobacterales; family Solirubrobacteraceae; genus Palsa-744. The sequence continues at coordinate 298,622 of CAWEVQ010000012.1, read as the reverse complement.
ACTGGCGCTCCCACCAGCACTGGACAATTGTAAACGATACCGCAGTCAACGTCATCGAGCTGGGTAATTCGGAGCCCACCCACCCGCCGCTGGTGTTCGTCCATGGGCTCTCCGGCTCGTGGCCCAACTGGCTGGAGCAACTGCCGGTATTTGCCGCGTCCCACCGCGTGATCGCGCTGGACCTCCCCGGCTTCGGACGCTCGCCGATGCCGAGCGAGCCGATCTCAATCTCCGGTTATGCCCGCATGCTCGATGCCCTGCTGGGCAAGCTCGGGGTCGACGCCGCCGCGGTGGTCGGCAACTCGATGGGCGGCTTCGTCGCGGCCGAGCTGGCGATCGCCTTTCCCCAGCGCGTCGAGCGCCTCGTGCTGGTGTCCGCCGCGGGACTCAGCACCTACGGCGACCCTCGGGGTCTGCGCGCACTGGGCCAGATGCGCCGGGTGGAGCGCATCATCGCCACCTACGCCGGCTGGGTCGCCGCCCACTCCGACACCGTCGCAGGGCGGCGGGTGCTGCGCAACGCCATCCTCGGGCTGGTCGCCGCCCACCCCAGCCAGCTGTCGGCGCCGCTCGCCGCCGAGCAGGTCCGCGGCGCGGGCAAGCCGGGCTTCGTCCAGGGGCTGGCGGCCAACCTCGAATACGACTTCAGCCACCGTCTCGGGGAGATCGTGTGCCCCACCCTGATCGTGTGGGGGGATCGCGACCGGGTCATCACCGTACGCGACGCCGCACGCTTCGCGGAGCTGATCCCGGGCTCGCGCAAGGTTGTTTTCGAAGACACCGGCCACGTGGCGATGCTCGAGCGCCCCGCCGAGTTCAATGCGCTGCTGGCGGAGTTCCTCGCTGAATAGTCTTCTTGCGGATGGCGCATGCGCCATCCGAGCAGGGCCGCATGCGGCCCTGCTACCGGGCCGTGCATGCACGGCCCGGCCAGCCGGCGCATGCGCCGGCTGGATGCCCCCACGTCACCGCGCGACCGCGCCCTCGGCGGCGCTGCCCACCAGCTTGGCGTACTTGGCGATCGCGACCTCTTCGCGGCCGGTGCGCGCAGGCGGGGTGTAGGCACGCAGACGCTCGGCGATCTGCTCGGCGCCGAGCGCCACGTCGATGCGCCGCGCATCCACGTCGATCGTCAGCTCGTCGCCGTCGCGCAGCGCCCCAATCGGACCGCCGCGCACCGCCTCGGGGGCGACGTGGGCGGCCATGAACCCGTGCGTGGCACCCGAGAAGCGCCCGTCGGTAATCAGCGCCACTGTCTCGCCCAGTCCCTCTCCCACGATGGCCGCGGTGACCGCCAGCATCTCGCGCATCCCCGGGCCGCCCGCGGGACCCTCGCCGCGGATCACCACGACGTCGCCCTCGCCGATCGCTTTCGCCAGCACCGCCGCCATCGCCGCCTCCTCGCCGTCGAACACGCGCGCGGGGCCCGTGTGGCGGCGGCGCTCGTGGCCGGACAGCTTCACCACGCAGCCGTCCGGCGCCACGTTGCCGCGCAGGATCGCAAACCCGCCCGTCGCCTTCAGCGGGTCCGACAGGGGGCGCACCACCTGCTGGCCGGAAGTCTCCTGGGCGGCGGCAGCCTCCTGCCCGATCGTGCGGCCGGTCACGGTGATCGCATCTTCATTGAGCACCCCCGCCTCCGCCATGCGCTTGAGCACCAGCGGGATGCCCCCCGCCTCATACAGGTCGGTCGCCACGTAGCGCCCCCCGGGCTGCAGGTCGCACAGCAACGGGGTGCGCTCGGAGATCCCGTCGAACTCGTCGATCCGCAGCGGCACGCCCATTTCAGCGGCGACCGCCAGCAGGTGCAGCACGCCGTTGGTGGAGCCCCCGCTCGTCGCGACCGCCGCGATCGCGTTCTCCAAAGCCGCGCGCGTGATCACTTCGCTGGGGCGCAGCCCGCGGCGCAGCACGTCCATCACCAGTTGGCCGCACTGCACGGCGACCTCCAGCTTGCGCCCGTCCTCGGCCGGCACCATCGCCGAGCCCGCCGGCGAGATGCCCAGCACCTCGAACGCCATCGCCATCGTGTTGGCGGTGAACTGCCCGCCGCACGCCCCCGCTCCGGGTGAGGCGACCTCCTCGAGCTCGTGCAGTTCCTCCTCGGTGATCTTCCCGGCGGCGTACTGCCCCACCGCCTCGAACACCTGCTGGATCGTGACGTCCTCGCCGTGGAAGTGCCCGGGGCGGATCGAGCCGCCGTAGAGCATCAGCCCGGGGATGTCCAGCCGCGCGAGCGCCATCACCGTGCCGGGGATCGTCTTGTCGCAGCCGGAGATGCACACCAGCGCATCGAAGGCGTGGGCGCTCGCCACCAGCTCGATCGAGTCGGCGATCAGCTCGCGCGAGACCAGCGAGGCGCGCATCCCCGCCGTGCCCATCGTGATCCCATCAGAGATCGCGATCGTGTTCAGCTCCATCGGCGTGCCGCCCGCCGCGCGAATCCCCTCCTTCACCTTCGCCGCCAGCACCCGGTTGTTGAAGTTGCACGGCATCGTCTCGATCCAGGAGTGGGCCACGCCCACGATCGGCTTCGCCAGGTCCTCGGCGGAGTAGCCGATCCCGTGCAGGTAGGCGCGCGCCGCGGCCCGCTCGGGGCCCTCCGTCAGCGCACGGCTGCGGTGCTTGACGTCAAAGGGGCTCACGCGGCGCGAACACTAGCCGAGCGCGGCGCGACTCGCCGCAGGTGCTCGAGACGCTCTCGCTCCCAGCGCGCGAGGCGGGCGAGGTCCTCGCGCACCTGCTGTGGATCGACCTGGCGGCCCGGGAGATGCATGTTGGCGTCGGCGATCAACCGCCGCTCGTCGGCCGTCAGCGCCATCCACTTCGCCAGCACATCGTCCGCGTCGGGCAGCCGCGCGCTCCCGTAGGGGCGGGTCTCGTCGGGGAACGCCACGCAGTACTCGTTCAGCAGCGCGCCGGTCTGCGGGACGTACGCCACGATCGGCTTGTGCGGGTACACCAGGTAGGCGTAGGGCGCCGCGTTGGTGTGGGCCAGCGCGCGGGTCGGCGCCCACACTCGCAGGAAGCCCAGATCTCGGTACATCGCCCACTCTTGCTCGTTGACGCACGAGCGCAACAGCTCACGGGCGCGCTGCTCGGCGCGCAGCTCGCGGCCGGGGTCATAACCGTGCTGGCCGGAACGGGGATGCTCGCCGGAGGCGAGCGTCCCCCGGCTTCGGTCGGTGGCACGGCCTGCCGAGCGGCGAGCGGCGAGCTTGTGGGCGAGCTGTGGCAACGACATGCGCAGGCGTGGCAGCGCCACCTCCCACAGCAGCACCATTGCCACGATCGCGGCGGCGCTCAGCGGAAGCAGCATGCCCTCGCCTACCGGCCCGCTCCGCCAGCGGCCCGCGGGAAGAAGATCACCCGCTCCGCATCCCGCGGCACCTCGTCGAAGCTCTTCACCATCTCCGCCTCGCGGCGGCCGTCGCGGCGCTCGGTCGGCACCGCCGCCCACATCCCCGCGTCGAGCTCCCGGCGGAACGCCTCGATCAGCTCTCGCTCCTGCTCGGGCACCTCCACATCGCCCTCCGCGAGCACCACCTCGCCATGACCGGGCTTTAGACGCAAGATCCTCATCGACGACCGGGCTTCAGACGCAGGAGCTTCATCGTCGGTCGATTATGGCACCCCGGCGGGCCTCCAGCCCGACAATATCGACCGGACCCGCGCCCGCGCCGACGTCCCGCAGGCCCTGCCTCACCGCCTCGCCCGTGAGCCGGCGCGCCGTATGCGCCGCCTCCAGCGGAGTGTGACCCAGAGCGAGCGCCGCCGCCAGCACCGCCGAGTGAGTGCAGCCCGAGCCGTGCGCCGCGCCGTCGGGGTGGCGCTCCCCGGGTATCTCCACCACGGTCCGGCCAGCACGGTCCACGAACAGATCGACGGCGCGCGCGCGATGGCCGCCGGTGAGCACCACGATTCGCGGGCCCAGCGCCAGCACCGCATGGGCGAGCGCCTCGGCCTCGGTGTCCGTCTCACCATCGCGGGCGGGCGGGCTTCGATTCCCCGCGAGTACGCGTGCCTCGGGCAGGTTGGGGGTGAGCACCGTCGCACGCGGGAGGATCTCCTCCACGAGCGCGCGCTGGGCGTCGGGCTCCAGCAGCCTCGCACCCGACTCCGCCACCATCACCGGGTCCACTACCACGGGGGTGCCCGGCGGCAGCTCATCGAGCGCTCGCGCCACCGCCAGCGTCACCTCGACTGTTCCCAACATCCCCACCTTGACGGCGTCCACGCCGATGTCGCCCACCACCGCCCGCACCTGAGCGAGCACGATCTCCGACGGCACCATGTGCACCGCCTGCACCCCCACCGTGCTCTGCGCGGTGATCGCGGTGATCGCCGTCATCCCGTGCACCCCGCAGCGAGCGAACGCCTTCAGGTCCGCCTGGATGCCGGCGCCGCCACCGGAGTCGGCGCCGGCGATCGACAGCGCCCGGGGAGTGCGGGCCTGGGTGTGCGTCTGTGCTGTCACGATCTCGCCACACTCCCGACACAAAGAACGTTTTCAAGGCACATGACTGGGCAAGTCAACTAGAGCAGTTCGGCGATGCGTCGGGCTGCGTTGGCGGCGCCGTCGATCTCCAGAGCAGCTCTGTCAGATCGCCATCGGCGGTCCTGCGCCGACCGCCTTGGACGCTATCGCGATCTCACCGCGGAGCGCCTTCAGCGCGGCGACGTAGATCTCCGAGAACGTCGGGAACGGCTGGATCGTGTCGGCCATGACGTCGAGTGGGATGCGGGCGCGAATCGCGAGCGTGGCCTGCTGCAGCCACTCGCCTGCCTCCGGACCGAGCACGTAGGCGCCTGTCAGCCGCTCGCCGTCGCTGAGGAGCGTCAGAAAGCCGTTTTGCTCTGCGTAAGCGCGCGTGTAAGTGGCGGTCTTCGCCACCTCCGACACCGGCACCATCGCGCTGAAAAGCCCGGCGGAAGCGCCCACCGCCGCGGCTTGCGGGTCCGTGTAGACGACGCGCGGAACGGCCTCGTAGTTGGCCTTTCGCGGCTCGCCGAGAATGTTCGCGGCGACCACTTCGCCCTCGTACTTGCCGACGTGGGTCAGCGGCCAGAGGCCGTTGACGTCGCCGATCGCCCATAGACGCTCCGCGGCACGCAGGTGCGCGTCGACCGGCACTCCGTGAGGGTCTGGCTCGACACCGACCGTCTCGAGGCCGAGCCCGCGTACGCGTGGACGCCGACCGGTGGCAACGAGCAAGCGGTCGCCGCGCAGCTCGCGACCGTCGTCGAGCTCGAGCACGTAATCCTCGCCGTCGCGTCGCGCGGCGGTCGCGTTCGCAGACAGGACGAGCTCGATGCCCTCGCGGCGCAGGACCTCCCCAAGCGCCTCACCGAGTGGCGCCGGCTCCCGCGCGAGCACGTGCTCGGCCATGTCGATGATCACCGTCTCCCCACCGAGTCGACGAACGGCCTGCGCCATCTCCACCCCGACCGGCCCGCCACCGAGGATCAACAGACGGCGCGGAACCGCCTTCATTGACGTCGCCTCGCGGTTGCTCCAAACACCCTCGAGCTCGCGCAGGCCCGATACCGGCGGCCCTACCGGATCGGCACCGTTCGCGAGGACCACGTGACCGGCCGTGTGCCGCACGCCGTCAACCTCGACAACACCAGGGCCGTCGAGCCGGCCGCTGCCGCGCAGCAGGTCGATGCCGCGATCGGCCAGCCAGCGCTCCTGTCCAGCGTCTGAGTAGTCGGAGACCATGACGTCACGCCAGGCAAGCGCCGCCTCGACATCGACCTCGGCGCTCGCGGCGGCCTCGCACGCCCCGTGGACCGCCTCGCCCGGGCGCAGCAGCGTCTTCGATGGAATACAGGCCCAGTAGGAGCACTCCCCGCCCACAAGCTCACGCTCGACGACGGCCACGCGCAGACCGCCCTCCGCCAGAGCGCCCGCGCAATGCTCGCCCGGCGAGCCACCGCCGAGCACGATCACGTCATAGTCGTTGTTCATGTCGGCAGCTCTCCTTTTTCAGCGGCCTGGAAGCCGGGTCGTGATCTCCTGGAGCAGCCAGCCGTTGCCATCCGGATCGCTGAAGGCGGCGAACGAGCCATAGGTGTCGCGGTCTGGCGCCGGCCCGGCTGCACGGCCGGCGTCGTGGAACCGATCGCCCAGCGTCCCCTCGTGGAACACGTTGCTCACTTCCACACCACGCGCCACCAAATCGTCACGCGCAGCGTCGATGTCGGAGACAATCAAGTACAGGCTTTGAGCCGAGCCGGGCGTGGCTGGCGTGATGTTCGTGCCGAATTGGATCGAGCAGCCGGAGCCCTGGGGCGTCAACTGGACCAGACGGAAGCCATCATCGGTGGCGACGTTGGCGTCCAGCCTCCAGCCGAGGCTTTCGTAGAACTCCTTTGCGCGATCGACATCCGAGACCGGCAGGACCAAGACCTCGAACTTGAACTCGCCGGCCTTGACAGGCGGGGCACCCGCCGCACTCCCACTGCTCTCCTCGACGTTGCTCATATCTGCCCTCCATCCGGTTGGTGGCCCCGCAACGCGCAGCCACGTTCTCGCGAAACCCCGTCGCTCATACTCTCCTTCTAGCCCGAGTGGAAGTCAAGGCCTCGCGGCGTTTGTGGCCGATGAGCACAAGCTTGCGCCTCCATCGGAACCGGTTGCAAAGGAGAACAGGCATGAGCAATCAGCTTCCCCATCCCCAACTAACCCAGGTCTACCGCTTGGAGGTCACCCTTGGCGATCCACTGGACCTCGGCGACATCGCCCAAGGCCACCGGCGCATCGTGCCCCAGACAGGCGGGACGTTCACTGGTGCTGAGCTCAATGGGAAACTGCTCCCCGGCGCCAGCGCCGACTGGCAGATCGTGCTACCGGACGGCACCGCGCTCGGCGACATCCGCTACACGCTCCAGACCGACCGTGGCGATCTGCTTTATGTCCAATCTCGCGGTGTGCGCCACGGCAGCGCCGAGGTCCTCGCGCGTCTGGGGCGCGGAGAGGATGTCGACGCCAGCGAGTACACGTTCCGTACCTCAACCCAGATCGAGACCGCCGCGCCCGATCTCGACTGGCTGAATAAGGGCATCTTCATCAGCGTAGGTGGCCGCCAAACCGCGGGCGTGATCTACGAGACATACCTCGTCGAATGAGTCCGTCGCCAATGTCACAAAAAGTCGCGATCATCACCGGCGCCTCGCAGGGCATTGGCGCGGGATTGGTAGACGCATTCCGTCATGCCGGGTACGCCGTCCTAGCCACCTCGCGCTCGATCCCCGACACCGACGAGTCCGACTTGCAGACCGTACGAGGTGACATCACGGAAGCCGAGACCGCCCAGCGCGTAGTGGAGCTGACCGTGGGTCGGTTCGGGCGGATCGACAGCCTGATCAACAACGCGGGGATCTTCATCGGCAAGCCCTTCACGCAGTACACGCCCGAGGACTATGCCGCGATCACCGCCGTGAACCTGACCGGGTTCTTCCACATCACCCAGCGTGTCATCCGCCAGATGGTCACCCAAGGCAGCGGTCACATCGTCAACATCACCACCAGCCTTGTCGACCACGCCGACAGCAACAGACCTTCCGCGCTGACAACCCTCACCAAGGGCGGACTGGCCGCCGTGACCCGCTCGCTCGCCATCGAGTACGCATCCTGCGGCGTGCGGGTCAACGCGGTCGCCCTCGGAGTCATCAAAACCCCCATACACGACCCCAAGTCCTACGAGGGCATGGCCGACCTTCACCCCCTTGGCCGCATCGGGGAGATCAGCGATGTCGTCGACGGGATCCTCTACCTCGAGCGGGCCACGTTCGTCACCGGCGAGACGCTGCACATCGACGGCGGGCAGGCCGCCGGACACTGAGGCGTCTGGACTGCATTGGCCGAGACGCGCTAGCGTCGTCATCGATGGCGGTCCAGCGTGTGTGTAGTGATTCGTGCGAGTGTGGTGCCGATCAGCGATCCGGCGACGACGTCGCCGGGATAGTGAACGCCGGTGTGCACTCTTGAGTAGGCCACGAGCGCGGCCAGTGCGCGCAGCGGGACGGCAGCTTGTGGCATGAGGTGGCCGACCCCGGTTGCGAACGCGAAGGCCGCCGCGGTGTGACCGGAGGGGAACGATGTAGAGGCCGGCATGCGTACCTGGCGTTCGAGCGGAACGTGCTCGGCAACGCGATCGGGGCGCAGGCGTCCGCTGAGCGGCTTGAGCGCGATGTTGACGACGGTGGCCGTAAGTCCGACGGATGCGAGCCCGAAGGTGGCCGCGCGACGTCCTGTCGGTCCGCCGGCGAGGGCGAGAACTGCAGCCGAGGCGAGCGACAACCGCGAGTAGTTGGCCGCGTTGGAGAGCGTACTCATTGCCTTATCGAGCGACGGCGTTGGCGTGGCGGCGATCGCAGAGTAGAGAGCGGCGTCGACGTTCTCTATGTCTCGCAGCCAGCGGCGATATCCCGGCCTCATGCCGCTCGACGACGCGTGGTCGCTGTCTACACGGCTCACTCGAGCGTCATTTTATGACGCGGCGGCAGATCACGGCAGTCCTGGCTTTGCTCGCTGGCGGCGACTAGCGTTTCGCGATGCCCTACGAGACCTCGGCACGTGGCGCCACTCCGGCGCTCGCGGCGTTCCCGTTGCCGCCAGGCGGGGTTGTAACGCCGAGGGAGATCGGGATGACTACAGTAGGCGACGGATTTCGGCTACGGGCGTCACGACCCGAATAGATGTGGGTCGCCGACGGATGTCCGCGGCCATTGCAAGGTAGCTTGCCGATCGGCCGGGGAGCAGTCGATCGGTCCGTTGGGATCACCCGTATCGTCCCCCAGGAAAGGTAGGCATGGCTCTTCCACCAGATATCCAGCGGTTCATCGACGAGCAGGCGGACCGGGCGAGCACGCGCTACGACGATTTGCGCGCCGTCGTATTCAACGGCACCACCAAGCGCTCACCCGAGCTCAGCAACACCGACGGTCTGGTGGCGATCGTCCGCGGGATCTTCAACCGCGTCGGCGTCGAAGTTGAGGAGATCCGGACGGTGGATCGTGATATTCCGCCCGGGCTGTGGCCCGATATGCGCGAGCACGGCTACGACAGCGACGAATTCCCCGACATCTACAAGCGTTCCGTTGCGCCCGCGCACATCCTGATCATCGCGGGACCAATCTGGTTGGGGGACCAGAGTTCGCTCACGCGCAAGATCATCGAGCGCCTCTACGCCTACTCATCGGAAGTCAACGAGGCTGGCCAGTGGGCCTATTACGGCAAAACCGGTGCAGCGATCACGACTGGCAACGACGACGGCGGCAAGCACGTCAGTGCCCAGGTCCTCTACGCGCTGCAGCACATCGGACTCACGATCCCTCCCCAGTCGGATACCTACTGGACTGGGGAGGCTGGCCCTGGGCCCTCCTACCTTGATGCCGTCGGGGGTGGCGAGCACAACGCTTGGGCGACCCGCAACACGGTCTTCCTGGCCTGGAATGTCCTGCACCTGGCGCGGATGCTCACCGATGCCGGTGGCATCGCGTCTTACGGCAACTCCACGAACGACTGGGACCTCGGCCACGCCGACCACCCCAACCCCGAGCACCGGGGCTGAGTGAAGCAGTGGCCCGGCAGGCTCGCGCATGAGCACGGCATGCACGCTCGCGCTGCTCCGCCCACCTATTCATAGCGCTCACAACAGCAGCGGCACGACCCGCGGGAAAGTCTGCGAGGAAGGCCTCCTCTGTGCTTCCCGGGTTGCCGAACACGGTGGTGATCCCCAGATCGCGTAGCGCCTGCCACGTCGATTCATGGACGGTCGCCATCACCGGCACGGTACTCCTCGTGCGGGCTCATCGCGGCCCCTCGGACGGTGGATCATCGGTCGGCGGCGGCACCCCCGAGCCCCCGGCATCTCCGGGGCCGGCGTGCCTGTGACGGTCTCGGTAGGAGACGATCGCCCACGCCAGCAGCCCCGCCGCACCGGCGCCGATGAGCAGCCAAGCCCAACCCGGCAAGCCTTCATCTTCCCCGTCAGATTCCTTGTCTTTGGCGGCTGCCGCGGCCAGTGCCGCCGCGGCACCGTTGCCGTTCGTCTCCGTGCTCGTCGTCTCGGCCGGAGGCGTCGTCTGCGTCTTGATCACGGTGTCCGTCTGCGTCGGCGCGGTGACCGTCTGCGTTGGCGCGGTGACCGTCTTTGTCTGCGTCACCGTCGTAGGCTGCGTCGTCGCCTTTTCCGCTGTGGTATCGGTCGATGACTTCGCGCTGGTGGCGGTCTCCGTCTTCGATGCGGTGCTTGCCTTCGCGGTGGAATCGGTCGACGCGCCTGCTCCGGCGCTCGCCGTCTTGCCTGCCGACGAAGCCGTCGACGCCTGCGCCTTGACGCTCTGCACCGCCTGGCTGGCGGAGCCGGCGAGGTCGCCCGCGCTGCTCGAACCGCACGCGCCCAACACGACCGAGATGATGCAGAGGATCGCCAGGCGCACCGCCCCCAGTCCCCTCATGGCATCGCCTCATCGTCCTCGGTGGTGAACGCACGTGTCATCGGCTGGCCTCGAAAACCACGCCCGGGGTCGTGGAATCAATCATCCCCTGGCGCTCACCCGCGATTCGGGGCTCTTGGCAAGCTCGTAGAGGATGATCAGCGAGAGCGCGAAGATGCACAGCGACCAGAACGGGTAGGCCGGGATATCCATCAGCGCGTCGATTGCGACGAGCGCTGCCGTGATGATTCCGAACCAGCGGCCGAACGAGCTGCCTGCGAACAGCGAGAGCGCGGCGAGTCCCTGGACCGCGCCGAGGATCAGCGTGATCCAGCCCCACGTTTTCAGTTCGCTGAGGATGTAGTGAGTGTTTCCAACGAAGAAGTGCGATTCGGAGATCGCGGCGATGCCCCAAATGATGTTCAGCACTGCGCTGATCGACAGCAGGATTCCCGCGAAGACCCACCAGCCGGTGACCCTGTCCAGGTTGTCCATGGGTGCCCCCTCTCTATTTGTGATTTGCGCCACGAGTGTACGCGAGTTCGAGGGTCGGTGGCAGTTGGCCCACCGAAATGATGCGCAGCTTGCCCGACAACCGCGGCCGCGGGCGTATGCTGGGTAGATGGCAGACCAGCTGAGCGGCCGGCGCCGGGCGCGCCTGGCGGAGTTCATCGAGCCCTTCCGCGTGGCGCCGGGACGCAAGGTGAGGCTCGCGAAGGACTTCGATCCCGCTTTCAGGGGCGGACTGCACAAGAAGAAACAGGGCGTCGAGCTGCTGGAGGAGGGCGTGGCGCTGCTGAGCGAGTACCAGGCCCGGTTGGCCGCACAGGACAGCTGGGGTGTGCTCGTCGTGCTCCAGGCGCTGGACACCGCTGGCAAGGACGGCACGATCCGCCACGTCATGAGCGGGGTCAACCCGCAGGGGGTGACGGTGCACAGCTTCAAGGTACCCTCGGCCGAAGAGCTCGACCACGACTATCTATGGCGCTACGCCCAGCGCCTGCCGGCGCGGGGAGAGATCGGCATCTTCAACCGCTCCCACTACGAGGAGGTGCTCGCGGTCCGCGTCCACCCCGAGAACCTCGATCGCCAGAAGCTCCCCGCCGAGGCCAGAAAGGGGGATGTGTGGGGGCGGCGCTATCGCGAGATCAACGACTGGGAGCGCTACCTGACCGACAACGGCTTCCGGATCGTCAAGCTGTTCCTCAACCTGTCGAAGGAGGAGCAGCGCGCGCGCCTGTTGCGCAGGATCGACCTGCCCGATCACAACTGGAAGTTCTCCTCCGCCGACGTCACCGAGCGTGCGCTGTGGGACGACTACCAGCACGCGCTCTCAGAGATGCTCTCGCACACGAGCACCGAGTGGGCGCCGTGGCATGTGGTTCCCGCCGACCGCAAGTGGTTCGCTCGCATCGCGACCGCATGCGTTCTGGCAAGCGCTCTGATTGAGATCGACCCCCATTACCCCAAGGTGAACGCGCCGCAGCGCAGGACGCTCCAGGCGGTCAAGCAGCAGCTCGTAGCCGAAGCGCCGAAGGGAGCCGCTCCGGACCCCAACGAGGGTGGTTAGGTGAGGTGGCCGTAGTCGACAGCGTCGAGCGGGCGCCCGGTGAGGAGCGCTGGTACAGCCTCAGCAGCGAAGAGGTGACCAGCCGCCTCGGCGTCGATCCGACGGTCGGGCTGTCCGGGCAACGGGCGGCCGAGCTGCTGAGCGACCATGGTCCGAACGCGCTGCCCGCCGAGCGGCCGCCGCCCGGCTGGCGGCGCTTCCTCGCCCAGTTCCGTACCTACATGCAGCTGATCCTGCTCGCGGCGGCGATCGTCTCGCTGGCGGTCCAGCAGTGGAGCACGGCGGTGATGCTTGTGGCGATCACGGTTCTGAACGCGACGGTCGGCCTGCGCCAGGAGGGCAAGGCCGAGAGCGCGATGAACGCCCTGAAGTCGATGGTCAAGACGACCGCCCGGGTCCGCCGCGACGGTGTCGAGCGGGAGCTGGCGGCCGAGGAGGTCGTGGTGGGCGACACGGTGCTGATCGCCGCGGGCGACGAGGTGCCCGCGGACGGCCGGATCGTGCGGGCCAGCTCGTTGCAGATCGACGAGTCGGCGCTGACGGGCGAGAGCACGCCCGCGGCGAAGGGGGTCCCGGCGCCCGCCGGCGTGGATCTCGCTCCCGGCGAGCAGAGCGACATGGCGTTCATGCACACGCCTGTCACCCACGGCAGCGGGGAGATCGTCGTCACCGCCACCGGCGCCGGTACCGAGGTGGGCAAGATCGCCGGCATGCTCTCGGCCACGACCCGCGAGCAGACGCCCCTCACCAGACAGCTGAACACCCTCACGCTGTGGATCGCCGGGGCGGCGGGCTTCACGATGATCACGATGTTCGTGCTCGGAGCGCAGCGGGGCCGGTCCTCGAGCGCGCTGTTCGTGAGCGCCGTCGCGCTCGCCGTGGCGGCCATTCCCGAGGCGATGCCGACCGTCCTGCAGGTCGTCCTCTCGCTCGGGGCCACCGACCTCGCGCAGCGCGGCGCGATCGTCACCGACCTCACCTCGGTGGAGACACTGGGATCGACCTCGGCGATCAACTCGGACAAGACGGGCACCCTGACCATGAACCAGATGACGGCCGTCGAGGTGGTCGATCCGACGGACCGATATTCCATCTCCGGGAGCGGCTACGAGCTGGGGGGCCGGGTCCGGCACGCCGCCGGCTCCACGGACACGATCGAGGACGCGGTCCTGCCCTACATCGTCGCGAACGACGCCGAGCTGGCCGAGGGCAAGCTCGTGGGCGACCCGACCGAGGCGGCGCTCCTCGTCCTGGGCCACAAGGCCGGCCTGGACATCCAGGCCACGCGGGCGCGCTACCCGCGCCTGGCCACTCTCCCGTTCGACCCCACCTACAAGCTGATGGCGGTCTTCTGCCCGGCGGGGGAAGGGCCGGGCGCGCGGCAGACCGTGCGCTGCTTCGTCAAGGGCGCCGCGCCGGCGGTCGTGGACCACGCGGCGAGCGCTCTTTCGGCCGGCGCCAGCATCCCCTGGGACGCGGATCTCAGCGGCTGGGCGCAGGCCAACATCACGCGCATGGGCGAGCGGGGGCTGCGGGTCATGGCCGCGGCCTTTCGCGACATCGATGCCGGCTCCTTCGACCCCGAGGGGGATCTGCTGGCCTACGCCGAGGGTCTGGAGCTGACAAGCCTGGTCGGCATGGTCGACCCTCCCCGCAAGGAGTCCGGCCAGGCGGTGGCCGATGCCCAGAGCGCACACATCCGCGTGCGGATGGTGACCGGTGACGACGTCGTCACCGGCGCGGCGATCGCCAAGCAGCTGGGAATCGAGGGCGAGGCCATGCTCGGGTCCGAGTTCGCCGCGCTCGACGAGCAGGAGCGCCTCGCGCGGATCGAGGAGATCGGCGTGGTGGGCCGCGTTGCCCCCGAGCACAAGGTGATGCTCGTCGACACCCTCAAGAAACGGGGCGAGGTGGTCGCGATGACCGGGGACGGCGTGAACGACGCACCGGCGATCAAGGCCGCCCACATCGGGATCGCGATGGGCAGCGGGACAGAGGTCGCCAAGAGCGCCGGCCGGATGATCCTCTCCGACGACAACTTTGCGACGATCGTGGCGGCCGTGGAGCAGGGTCGCAAGCTCTACGACAACCTCATGAAGTACGTACGGTTCGTGATGGTCACCCTCGTCGCGTTCGTACTGACCTTCCTCGGCGCCACGCTCCTGAACATCGCCGGCGGCGAGCCGTTCAGCTCGCCGCAGGTCCTGTGGATCCACTTCCTCGTCAGCGCGCCATTCGGCGTGGCCCTCGGGCTCGACCTGGCCACCCAGGGCCTGATGGCGCGCCACCCCCGCCCGAGCGAGGAGTCGATCGCCACACCCAGCCTGAAGCTGACGGCCGGCCTGGTGGGGCTCTACATGGCGGCGGTGCTCGACGCGCTGATCCACTTCGGTAAGGCGCACTACGCCAGCACGGCGATCGGCTCCTCGATGGGGCTCACGGCGTTCGCGCTGATGATCATCGTCGCCGCCTACCAGAGTCGCGCCGTCTCGCTCACCGCCCTGAAGAGCGCCACCTTCGACAACCGGGCGATGAACCTGACCGCCGCCGGGGAGGTTGCGCTTGCGGTCCTCGCGACGCAGACGGATGCGATGAACAGGCTCCTCGGCACGGTGCCCCTCGACGCGGGGCAGTTCGGCCTGGCGCTGGCGGGCGCGGTGCTGCTGTTCGCGCTCTGGGAGGGCGGCAAGCTGCTGGCACGCCACCGCGAGGCGGCGCGATCGTGAAGTGACAACCAGCGCCCACGGCTGAGACGTGGCGCACGACCGGGAGTGAGTTCGATGACAACCAAGCAGACTTTCACGGACGCGGAGTGGGAACAGATCCTCGAGGGGCCGCCGAGCGCTGGAATGCTCGTCATCGCCGCCCAGCGCGGCGGGATGTGGAAAGAGACCATCTCGATGGCAAAGGCCTACGCCGAGGCCCGGGCCGAGCACGGCAACAGCGAGCTGCTCGACGAGGTCGTGGCCGCCAAGCCGAAGGTCGATCACAGTCGCTATCACTCGCCGGAGGAGCTCAGGGAGCACTCGCTGGCACACCTGCGCGACGCGGTGGCGCTACTCGGGAACAAGGCGACCGCAGAGGAGCTCGACGAGTACCGGCGCTTCATCCTCAGCCTGGCGCACAGGGTGGCCAGCGCGCATCGCGAGCACGGAAACGGTGAGTCGGTCAGCGAGGCCGAGCAGGCCGCGATCGACTCGATCGCACAGGCGCTTGGGTAGCACCGATCTGTGGCACGTTCGCTCGGACCCGAGACCCCAGCCGACGGCGCGACTGCGCAAGTGCCCTGGCGGTCGCGCGCCGCGGCGCTCGTGGCGCTGCTGGCTCCGGCCGCGATGGCCGTGGTGGCGATCGTCGCGCTCGCCGGTGATCTCGCGCTCGCCGCCGCGGCTCTAGGGCTCGTGCTGCTCGCCTCGGCGGCCAGTTGGTACGCCCTGACGCGGCGCGGGCAGCGGCGCGCCGGTGGCGCCGTTCTCGCCGTGCTCGCCGCGGCGGGCCTCGTGGCGCTGCTGATCGCAAACTGGCACGGGCTGCTCGTACTGCTCGCGCTGCTCGCCCTGCTGGCCCTGTTCGGCCTGAGCGCGCGCTACGCGCTCGGCCGGACCGGCCCCAACCCGACTCGGCCGGCTCCGGCCAGCGGCGGGACGAGCCGCACGGCGGGCCAGGCGGCGAGCCGAGCGACGGGCCGAGCGACGCTGATCATCAACCTGAAGTCCGGCGGCGGCAAGGCCGAGCGCTTCGACCTTGCGGGCGAGGCGCGGCGCCGGAACGTCGAGCCGATCGTTCTGGAACGCGGCGACGACCTGCTCCAGCTGGCCGAGGACGCGGTCGCCCGCGGCGCGAAGATCATCGGAATGGCCGGGGGCGATGGCTCCCAGGCGCTCGTGGCTACGGTAGCCGCCCGGCGCGACGTCGCACACGTCTGCATCCCGGCGGGCACTCGCAACCACTTCGCGCTCGACCTGGGCCTTGACCGCGACGATGTCATCGGCGCGATGGACGCCTTCACCGACGGCGTCGAGCGCCGGATCGACCTCGCCCTGGTCAACGACCGCGTGTTCGTGAACAACGCCTCGCTCGGGGTCTACGCGAAGGTGGTCCAGTCGGAGGCCTACCGCGACGCCAAGCTCGCCACATGGACGGAGCTGCTGCCCGACATGCTCGGTCCGGGCGCCGAGCCGATCGACCTCGAGTTCACCGCGCCAGACGGCCAGAGCTGCAGCGACGCGGCCCTCGTGCTGGTGTCCAACAACCCTTACCAGCTGACCCACCTGAGCGGGGCCGGTACGCGGGAGCGCATCGACAGCGGAATGCTCGGCGTCGTCGCCGCCCGGATCCGCAGCTCGGCGGAGGTGTCCAAGTTCGTGGCCCTGGAGCTCGCCGGGCAGGCCGGTCGCTTCCCGGGGCTGATGTCGTGGGCGACAGGAGAGTTCGAGGTCTGCTCTGGCGGACCGGTCGAGATCGGCCTGGACGGAGAGGCGCTCTTGCTGGATCCCCCGCTGCGGTTCTCCGCGCTGCCCGGCGCCCTGCGCGTGCTCCTCCCGCGTCAGGCCGGCCTCGCGCCCGCCGCGCGCTCCGTCGCGCTCACGGGTGACAACTTGGGCGCGCTGCTGCGGGTGGCCGCCGGCCGGTGAGGCGCAGCGCCCCCTGTCTGGCGCTCGGTCTGGTGGCCTTCGTCCTGGTCGGCTGGGGGGCGGGCGCGCTCTGG
Source organism: uncultured Solirubrobacterales bacterium (assembly GCA_963812595.1). Classification (GTDB taxonomy): domain Bacteria; phylum Actinomycetota; class Thermoleophilia; order Solirubrobacterales; family Solirubrobacteraceae; genus Palsa-744. The sequence continues at coordinate 281,898 of CAWEVQ010000012.1, read as the reverse complement.
AGCTCGATCGTCGGGTCCGGTGACGGGGAAGTGGTGCGCGCGCTCGCCGAAGGCCGCACGGCAACTCTCACCGCGGTGGCCCGAACGGTCACCTGGGCCGGGAGCGTATGGGTGCTCATCCCCTTGGCGCTGGTCGGCTGCATCCTGCTCGTGCGCGCGGGTCTGCCCCGGGAGGCGGCGGCCGTGGCGGTGAGCCTGGCGGGCGCGATCTTGATCTCGGATCTCGTCAAGATCCTCGTGGGGCGCCCGCGCCCGCCCGGGGAGCATCTGCAGGCTGTCAGCGGCGCCAGCTTTCCGTCCGGACATTCGATGCAGGCGAGCGCGTTCTGGTTCTCGCTGGTGCTGGCCATGCGAGCCGCGGGGATGCCGCCTGGTCGCGTTCGCTGGGCGGCGGCGCTCGCGGCGTTGATCGTCTTCGGCGTCGCCTGCTCGCGGGTCTATCTCGGCGTGCACTACCCCAGCGACGTGATCGCCGGCGTCCTGCTGGGAACCGGGTGGGCGCTCCTCGTCGCCGCCTGCGTCGAGGAGCGGGCGCTCGAGCGCCCGGAGCGTGCGGTGCGCCGGTGAGCGAGCGCGAGGTCGGTCCGATGGAGCGTTGGCTGCCGGGGTTGGGCACGATCCGCAACTACCGGCGTGCGTGGCTGCGCCCCGACATCGTCGCCGGAATCGTCCTCGCCGCGATCCTGGTCCCGCAGGGGATGGCCTACGCACAGCTGGCCGGCCTGCCTCCCGCGACCGGCCTGTATACGACGGTCGCCTGCCTGGTCGGCTACGCGATCTTCGGTCCCTCGCGCGTGCTCGTACTGGGTCCCGACTCGTCGATCTCGCCGCTGATCCTGGCCGCTATCACGCCGCTGCTGGTCGCCGGGGACGCCGGCCAGGCGATCGCCCTCGCCGGCATGTTGGCGGTGCTCGTCGGCCTCACCGAGCTCGGGTTTGGGCTCGGACGGTTGGGGTTCGTCGCCGACCTCCTATCCAAGGAGGTCCAGGTCGGCTACATGAACGGCCTCGGCATCACGATCATCGTCGGACAGCTGCCCAAGCTGTTCGGCTTCTCGACCAGCGCCGACTCGTTCTTGAAGGAGGTTCGCGTCTTCTTCGAAGGCCTCGACCAGACGCACACGACGACCCTGCTCGTCGGCGTCGCCGTGCTCGCGCTGCTTCTGATCCTGCCACGCGTCACCCGGCGCGTCCCGGCCGTGCTGGTCGCCGTCGTGGGGGCGACCGTCGCCTCAGCGGTGCTCGGCCTCGCGGCACATGGCGTGGACACCGTCGGCTCGCTCCCCCAGGGCATTCCCTCGCCCAGCATCCCGTGGACGGACGCCAAAGACGTCGGCCCGCTCCTGGTCGCCGCGGTCGGCATCGCTTTGGTGTCGCTGACCGACACGATCGCGACCGCGACCAGCTTCGCCGCGCGACGGGGTGAAGAGGTCAAGCCCGACCAGGAGATGGTCGGCATCGGTGTGGCCAACATCGCCGCCGGGCTGTTCCAGGGCTTCGCGGTCTCGACCAGTGGCTCGCGCACCGCCGTCGCCGAGCAGGCGGGCGCGAAGAGCCAGGTCGCGGGCCTCGTGGGCGCGGGCCTGGTCGCCGCGCTCCTGCTGTTCCTGAACTCGCTGCTCGCCGATCTTCCGCAGACGGCCCTCGCCGCGGTCGTGATCGTCGCTGCCCTGTCACTCATGGACCTGGGCATCCTGCGCCGATATCTCGAGCTCCGCCGCAGCGCCCTGGGCGTATCGCTCACGGCGACGGCGGGGGTGATCCTGCTAGGCGTCCTACAGGGCATCGTGGTCGCCGTGCTGCTCGCGATCCTGCTGTTCTTCCGGCGCAACTGGTGGCCACACGGCGCCGTCCTGGGCCGCGTCGCAGCGAACGAGGGATGGCACGACCTTGCCAGCTATCCCAGCGCTGAGGAGCTCCCGGGGATCGTGGTCTACCGCTGGGAGGCTCCGCTGTTCTTCGCCAACGCCAGCTCTTTCCGCCAGCAGATCCGCCGCCTCGTGCGCGAGCAGAAGCCGGCTTGGATCGTCCTGCAGTGCGAGGCGATCACCGACGTGGACGTCACCGCCGCAGAGATGCTCGAGCAGCTCGACCGCGAGCTCAACGACGCTGGCATCCACCTCGCGTTCGCCGAGCTGCGCAGCCGGCTACAGGACCTGATCCTCCGCTACGGCCTGATGGCAACGCTCGATCGCGACCACTTCTATCCGACGCTCGAGTCGGCGCTGGAGGCGATCGGTGCGCAGGAGGCAGCCTCTGAGCAGGCCGAAGACCACGAGGAGTAAGGGGCCCCTGAGGCCACCAGGCGAGGGTGAGCGCTGGCTAGTGTCCGGTGGGAGTCTGCACCAAGGCGGCCGACTCGCTCGCAGTCACGCAAGGCTGTTGCATAAAGGGAACAGCCTCACGGCGGCTTGGTGCGTGTTGGGGCGGTGCGTTGGGTCGATGGGCGTATGCTCGTTCGTTCGGTATGGTCCGCCCGCTCGTCACCGGAGCCTCCGGTTACATAGGCAGCCGGCTGGTTCGCGCGCTCAATTCGTTCGGAGAGCCGGTTGGATGCGTGGCGCGTGATCCGAGCCGGGTGAGCTTCGATCCTTCGGTCACGGTACATCAAGGCGACATGCTCGACCCGGAGTCTCTGAGCGCGATCGGCGATGGTTACACGACCGCTTACTACCTGGTTCACTCGATGGGTCGGGGGGGCGATGCCGACTATGAGAAGCGCGATACCAGCGCAGCTTCCAACTTCGCCCGGTTCGCGACCGCCACCGGCATCGATCGGGTCGTCTATCTCGGCGGTCTCGGCGATCGTCCTGCATCCAGGCATCTGCGTTCGCGTCTGAGAGTCGGGGAGATCCTGCGCGATGAGGGACCACCGTTGACGTGGTTTCGTGCGGGAATGGTGGTAGGGGCAGGCTCCGAGAGCTACCGAACGCTCCGCTCACTTGTCGAACGCCTGCCGGTGATGCTCGCACCATCGTGGCTCGGCACACCCACCCAGGCAATCGGCATCGGTGACGTGCTGCGCTACCTGGTCGAGACTCCTCGGATCCCAGGTACGCGCTCACGCGAAATTCAGATCGGGTCGGCCGAGATACTCACATACGGTCAGATGCTCGATCGGATGGCCGATGCGTTGGGGCTACGTCGGCGCCCACGCGTCCCGGTGCCGCTGCTCACGCCGTGGCTCTCCTCACACTGGATTGGGCTCATCACGCCTGTTGACGCAGGCGTTGCGAGGCCGTTGATCGAGGGGCTCTCCACCGACACGACGGTCACCGACTCCTCAGGAATGACCCTGTTCGACTTCCTACCAAGATCCTTCGAGCTGGCGTTGAGCGAGGCCATCGCCGAGGAGAGCGCACTGCGCCCAACCACACCCTCGCCATAACGACCCCGAAAGCACACGAGGGCTGGCGTCACTCGCGCCTTCTTCTGCGAAAGCAACGGTCCCGCGCGAAGCACGTCTGTAGCGGTCATCGACGAACGTCGCGACATCGTCGTCAATCACGGTCGCGTTCCAAGTCGTCTCACGCAGCGTCCTCGATGCTACGAACTTGGGGATTCGGTTCATCCGGTCGATGAACTCGCTCGGTGCCCCGGGAGGGGCTTCCTTCGCCATCCCGGTGTAGGCGACGGACAGGCCCTCATACGTGAGCCGACCCAGGAGGAGAGCATCCGCCACAGTCAGGAGCTTGTCCGCGTAGCGCGCGTGCTCGTCGTCGAGGTACGACCGTGCCCACGCGTCGGGCGAGCCGATCTCACCGCCGAGCGTCACGTGGGTTGCCTCCACCAGCTTGCTCATCTACCTCTCCGATCAATTTCATTCTGGACCGCCTCGAGCCATTCGTCGTGACGCTGATGAGATTCACGCATTCCGAAGCAGGCGCCCGAGCTTGTCGAGTTGGCTGCCCCAGCCGGCCTGGGCCATGGGGACGAGCTGCTCGGCGCAGATCATGCGGGATGTGACGACGAGCTTTGTGCGGTCCTCGCCGAGGTCGATGAACTCGACGGTCGTCTCGCCCGACTCGATCATCGGGTTGTCGGTGGTCTCCTGCGCGAACGACAGCCGCGCGGGCGGCTCGACGATCCCGAAGTGACCGTCGTTTGCATACTCGACCCCGTCGGGCCCGACCATCGTCATCCGGCAAATGCCGCCCGTGCGCAGGTCGAACTCGATTTTCTCGCGGGGCGTCGTGAAGTGCTCCGGCCCCCACCACTTCGTCACCTCGTCCGGGTCGGTCCACACCCGCCACACCAGCTCACGCGGGGCATCGAGCTCGCGCTCGATCACGATCGTGCGTTCGGCCATCTCGAACTGCTCACTCATCTCTGCCTGCCTTTCCTTGTATGTCCTCGAGATGCCGCTCGAGGCGATCCAAACGGCCCTCCCAGATCTCGCGATACTGCTCCAGCCAGTCCGCCACGTCGCGCAGGGGGGCACCCTCGATCCGGGACGGACGAAGCTGGGCCGTGCGCCCGCGCGTGATGAGCCCGGCCCGTTGGAGCACCTTCAGATGCTTGGAGATCGCCTGCACGCTGACGGGGAACGGATCGGCGAGCTTGTTCACCGTTACCTCGCCGTCCTGCGCGAGCCGCGTGAGGATTGCGCGACGCGTAGGGTCGGCGAGAGCCGCGAACGTGGCGTCGAGTTGGTCGGTCGTCATCGCATACTCACCATGTCAGTTGATAAACTAGCAGGTTGAATACTAGATCCCAACGGACAGGGTGCCCTCAAGGCCCACGTGCGCCGGACAATCGCTTTGCGCGATCTTCGAGCGCATCGACCGAGGGCCGGCACACGCCCGCTTGCGCAGGCGCGAAGGCAGGTTCCCGGCCCACGACCCGTCACACTCGGGCGGGCGTCAGCGGTAGACCTTCCAAGGCCGAACAGAAGTTCCGCTTCAGACGAATAGCAGCAGTGTTATGCTGCCGCCGCTTCGCGTCTACGATCGACTTTTCGGCGGCCGGTGATGAGTTTTTGACGTGGACCGAATCCCTATGCGTATGACCCCAACCGGAGACGAGGAGAACGATGACCATCGTCATCACAGCCTTTGAGCGCTCGCCCGATGGCGGCAAGGGCCTGGCGCGCGATACACGCGTTCGCTGGGCGCTGGAGGAGGTGGGCCAGCCCTACGAGGTTCGCCTTGTTTCGCTCAGTGCGAAGAAGGAGCCCGCGCATCTGCGCCTTCATCCTTTCGGCCTGATCCCGACCTATGAGGAAGGCGACCTTGCCCTGTTCGAGACAGGCGCGATCATCTTCCACATCGCCGAGCACCATGAGGGCCTGTTCCCAAACGATCCCAACGCACGGGCGCGTGCCATCACCTGGATGTTTGCCGCGCTGAACACTGTGGAGCCGCCGATCCTCGAACTCGTGACCGCCAAGTTCGGGGAGGGCGACAGGCCCTGGGCCGAAGATCGCCTTCCTCTGGTCAAGGACCGCATTCGCGATCGACTGGTCCAGCTCTCTGCCCGCTTGGGTGATGCCGACTGGCTCGATGGGGCGTTCAGCGCGGGCGACCTGACGATGGTCTCGGTGCTGCTCAGGCTGAGAGCTTCGGGCCTTCTCGACGAATTCCCGAAACTGGCTGCCTATGTTGCCCGGGGCGAGGCGCGGCCCGCATACAAACGGGCCTTCGCTGCCCAATGGGCGATCAACGCCGCTAATCCGCAAGCTGGCTGATGAAGTTCTGCCAGCCAGACGCCCGAGTTGGACGAGGGCCAGGTCCGAAGGGCGGCGCGGCGAGGGCTTCTGCTTCGCCCAGCGCGAGCGAACGTGTGCTGCCTTGCGGGTCGCGCCCCCGGGCTCGTCCGGGGCGATCGCTGATGCTAAGCGTCCCCGCCAGCAGCGAGGCCGCCGGCGGTGTCGCCTCAACTAACGGCTCGGGTCGGACTGAAAAACGGGGGCCGGCCACCACGGCGTACCCGCTTCGGTCAGACGCTTACACGGTAGTGGAGGTGAACGACGCCGTTTCGGAACCGGCGCTCATCGAGAAGTTCGAGTTGTGCGCGGACGTTGTCTGGCAGAGCGCGCTTGCCGCCTCCCACCACGATCGGACACAAGAACAGATGGCACTCGTCTAGGAGCCCCGCGCCGATTGCGTGGCCAGCCAACTCGGCACCCCCGACTGTGATGTCGGCCTCCGAGGACTGCTTGAGACGCTGGATGACGTCTCGATCGAACTCGCGCTCGATCCGCGTCCTTGCGCTGGATACCGTCTGCAGCACTCGGGAGTAAACGATCTTCTCCGCCGCCCGCCAGATCTGGGCGAAGTCTCGCATCACCGACGGCTGATCGGCGTCGGTGCGCACGGTCTCCCAAAAGATCATCGTCTCGTACATCCGGCGCCCGTACAGGTAGGTGCCGATCGGTCGCTCGAGACCGTTGACAAAAGCATGCACCTCCTCATCCGGCGCCGCCCAGTCGAACCTGCCGTCTGCATCCTCGACGTACCCGTCGAGCGAGGTGATTGCCGAATAGATCAGCTTGACCATCGCGACTCCTATCGATAGCTCAGGAGCTAAGAATGCAGCAAGGCCGCCGCAAGCGCGAGCTGAAACCGCGAGTGCTGTAGGGGCAACCGATGCGACACCCGCGCACCGCATGCCGCGCGAAGCGAGGTGAGCGAAAGACGCCCAGGCCGTGTCGAGCAAGCAGTGCACCTCGCGTCACAGCGCCTTATGATCGCCCCCGTGAGTAGCACGCGGCCGAATGTCTTCGCCGAGAGGTTCAGCAGGGAGCGCTCCGGCCTACAGGCCGAGCCGGTCGTGAGGGCCGCGGGGGGCGAGCTGCTCGGCGGGACGCTGTACGAGTTGGCACCGCGCAACGAGGGCGTCCCGCTCCACATCCACCACGCAATGGAGGAGCTGGCCATCGTGATCTCCGGCCGGCCGACGCTACGAACGCTCGAGGGCGAGTCCGAGCTTGCCCCCGGGGACATCGTCGCCTTCCCCCGCGGCCACCGGGGCGGCCACACGCTGGCTAATCGAACCGACGAGCCGGTGCGGTACCTGATGGTGTCCAACAAGGTGATGCCCGAGCTGGTGGAGTATCCCGAGGATGGCACGATTCGCGCCCTGACCCGAGGCCGGTTCGACGCGCCCAAAGCCGACGAAGACCCGGCCGATCGCTTGAATCTGCAGTTCAAGCGCTCAGACGCCGAGCAGCAGTAGCTCGGCCACCCCACCACGGTGACGCCTTGAAGTGCGTCGCGTGGCCGGCGGTAGAGGCCTCATCTCGGCACTCTCCCACCGGAGGCCCCAATACAGCTCGGGTCGATGCGGCACGGTCAGATCGAGCGCGCGACAACAGCCACGCTCCCGAGACACCTGCGCCGCGCCAGAAGCAGGGCTCGCAGGCCGGGCGGTCGCGGTCTCGCAATTCGCCAGAAGAGGGGAGGCGCATCGCGTCCGGTCCCGGGGCTGAGCGAGCGTCTGAACTGAGTCCTCGCTGACGCTCGCCCCGGACGGTGGGTGTCACGCGACACCCACGACGACGCGCGAGGGAACCCGGCGGGCAGGCACTGGCTTCCGCAATCGCAGTCAAGAACGGGCGTGCACGTGTTACTCAGAGATCACAGTTCCGCCACAGTACGGGCACGAACTACACCCCCAGGACACAATCGGCGATCTAACTTGCTTTGAGTGCCTGTCTCCGCCACCTCCTCCCTCAAGCGGTCCCCCGACCAACCCCGCCACGAGGATCCACGCCGCGCCCTCGGTCGCCTCGGCGAAGACCTAGCCGCCGCGCACCTCGAACGCCTCGGCTACACGATCATCGACCGCAACGCCCGCACGCGCTACGGCGAGATCGACCTGATCGCGTTTGACGGCCCCACCTCAACTCTCACGTTCGCCGAGGTCAAGACGCGCCGTGCGCGCAGGCGATGGCAGCTGAGCGCCGAGGAACAGCCGCTGGCATGGTTGCGCACCAGCCAGCGCGCGCGTCTACGGCGCCTAGCCGCCGCGTGGCTGCACCGTGAGTCTCGCAACCGCCCTACCGCGCACACGATCCGTTTCGACGGCATCGGCGTGATCGTCGACGAAGCCAACCGGCTCGTCTGCCTCGACCACGTCGAAGGCGCGTGGTGAGAAGGAGCGGATCGTGGTCGTGCACGCCTCCCACAGCCCTCCGAGGCCCTCGCCAGCCAGAGCAATCGCTTGTAGCGTGATTCGCGCTACGCTGCTTTATATGGCGTCGGCCCCTCCGCCACTCTCCATCCGGCTTGGCAACGATGGACTGACCGCGCTCGACGAGATTGCGCGGGCGCGAGGCATCGGCCGTGCCGAAGCTGTACGCCAAGCCATTGCCGAGACAGCCCAACGCGATCGACGGCGCACAGGATTGGCTGCGGAGGCTCGGCGGTTGATGCAAGATCCGGTCTACCTGGACGAGGCACGAGAGGTCGCAAGCTTGATGGAGCAACTGCGTGGTTCGTGGTGACGTACATGCGATCACGCTGCCTCGCGGCAGAGGTCACGTGCAGCACGGTCGTCGCTTCGCCGTCGTGGTCCAAGCCGACGATCTGCTCAGTCTGTCGACAGTCGTCGTCTGCCCCACCTCGCACTCGGCACCCGCCGCAAGCTTTCACCCGCAGGTAGACCTGCACGACGAGCGGATACTTGTCCTATGCGAGATGGTTGGCGCCGTCGACGCGCGTGCTCTGGGGGCGCAGGTCGGCCACCTGACGTTGGGCGAGATGCGAGCGGTGGACGACGCAATGCAGATGGTGCTCGACCTGGGCTAAGAACGGCTTTCAAAAGACCGGCACGCCCAGATGCGTCCCTGAGACGCAGCGCGGATCCGCCACCAGTGGACCCCCCTACAACGCCAGTTGCTGATACGCCAGCGACTGGAACGAGAGGCGGTGCAGCGGGGAGACGCCGAGGCGCATGATCGCCTCGCGGTGGGCGGGCGTGGAATAGCCGACGTGCTCGGCGAAGCTCCAGCCTGGGTGGAGGGTGTCGGCATGGCACATGTAGCGGTCGCGGGACACCTTGGCGACGATTGAGGCGGCGGCGATCGCCGCGCTGGTGGCGTCGCCGTCAACGATCGCCCGCTGGGGACGCCCGAAGTCGGGCACCGAGAAGCCGTCCACCAGACACGCCACCTCGCCCGACACGCCCTCGGTGACGCCCCGCAGCGCGTCGCTCAGGGCGGCGAGGTTGGTGTTGTGCAGACCCCGGGAGTCGATTCCCCGCACGCAGCGCGATACGACCGTGACCCGCGCCGCGCTGCGTAACACCAGCGGGTAGAGCTCCTCCCGAGCCTCGGCAGTGTGCTGCTTGGAGTCGTTCAGCGCAGCCAGGGAGCGGAGCTCGGGGGCAGAGAGGGCGTCATAGTCGAACAGCACCCCGGCGGCCACCAGCGGCCCCGCCAGGCAGCCGCGGCCGGCCTCGTCGGCGCCCGCCACCAGCGGCACGCCGAGGCGACGGTCGAAGGCGAACAGTCGACGCCCGCTCGAAGCTCTGCGCGCCCTGCGACGGGTCCGGGAGGTGCCGCCGACGCTAGCGCTAGAGCGTCCCGATGCGGTCGGGGGGCCAGTAGGTGAGGAACGCCCCTCCGATGATCCACCCGGTGGGGACGGGCCCCCAGAACCTGCTGTCGTCGGATTCGCCACGGTTGTCCCCCATCATGAACCAATGACCGGCGGGAATCTTGATCGGGGTGAGGAAGTTGCACTCCCGCACCCCCCCGCAGGGTTTGATGTAAGGGTCGGACTCGCGTTTTCCGTCGACGATCGCGTGGCCTTCCTTGACGTAGATCGTGTCCCCCGGGCCCGCGACGATGCGCTTGATGAAGTTTTCGCTGGCCGCTTCGGGGTTGGTCTGGTCGCAGGGTGCGCCGCCTGGGCTGACTTCGTAGTGCGTGGGGCCGCACCGCTGTTCCTTGGCGCCCTTCGGCGGGTGGAACACCACTACCTCTCCGACATGCGGCCCGTTCAGGGACATCCCGAGGCGGTTCACCAGCACGCGCTGGCCAACCGTGAGCGTCGGCTCCATCGAGCCGCTCGGGATCTTGTAGGGCTTGACGAGGAACCTCTGAATGCCCAGCGCCAGCAGCACCGCGATCACGATGATCGCCACGAGCTCGAACAGCGAGCTGGCGGTCGATTTGGACGTCTTGGCGCCGTTGCCCGAGCCCATCGACGTCGCGGGGCCACCGGGCGTGCCCGGGCGAGCCAAGCTCGCGCCCTTTTTCGTGGAACGTACGCTCACGCGAGCCCCTCGGGGATAGCGCTCACGCCTGAGCGTCGCCGGCGGACCGCCCGCCGGCATCGGGGGTATCAGCCTGATCCGCCGCCGCCGACGACGCGCCGGAGCGCTCCGCCTCATCCGAGCTGGCGTGCTGCGCGTCAGGCTCCCCCCCGGCGGACACGTCCGCCGAACCGTTCTGCACCGTATCCTGCGGCTCCATCGCCGGGCTTTCCGGCTCGGGCTCGTGCAGCAGCCCCGGTTGCACCGTCTCTTCCGGGCCGGTGTAGCGACGCTCACGCACACGCGCGCGCTTGCCAACGCGGTCGCGCAGGTAGTAGAGCTTCGCGCGCCGCACATCTCCCCGCCCCGCGATCTCGATGCGCTCGATCTTCGGGGAGTGCACCGGGAACATGCGCTCCACTCCGACGCCGAAGGACTGCTTGCGGACCGTGAACGTCTCCCGCACGCCGTGGCCCTGGCGCTTGATGACGACGCCTTCAAATACCTGGATACGCCGGCGAGTGCCCTCGATCACCTGGAAGTGCACCTTGACGCGATCGCCAGGTGCAAAGTCGGGCACGCGGCGCAACTGCGCGCGTTCGAGGGTGTCGATGACGCTGCTCATGAGTTCAGGGAGGGTCTCACGCCTCAAGGAGCCGATCTCGGCGCTCCGGCGCGGTCAGCAATGGTAGCGGACGGCCGGCGCGGGCCGCGCAGCATCTGAAAAAGAGGGGCCCGACCGAAGCCGGGAGACACGCGCCTCCGGCGCGCATCCCCGTTTCGGCCAGCCGGCCTTCGGCCGACTGCGCCACCCTCTAAGTGTCTCCGGCGCGTTCGCGGCTGCGCTCCCGCCGCCAGCTTTCGATGCGCTGGTGGTGGCCGGAGAGCAGTACCTCGGGGACGCGCCACCCACGGTACTCGGCGGGACGCGTGTAATGGGGGTACTCGGGGTCGCCCCCCAACGCCTCGCTAAAGGACTCCTCGACGGCCGAGTGGGCGTCTCCCAATACGCCGGGCAGCTTGCGCAGCACCGCGTCGCACACAACCATCGCGGCCGGCTCTCCGCCGGAGAGCACGTAGCGACCGATCGACAACGTCTCGCCGGCGAAATGCTCGACGATCCGCTCGTCGAAACCCTCGTAGCGGCCGCACAACAGCGTCAGCGCCCCCTCGGCCGCGAGCTCGGTCACATAGCTGTCGTCGAGCAGCCGTCCCGTGGGTGTCAGCGCAATCACGCGCCGGCGCTCGCGCAGCTCCACCGGGTCGACCCCGTAGCGAGCGCGCAGCGCCGCGTCCATCACGTCCACGCGCAGCACCATCCCCGCCCCACCTCCGAAGGGGGTGTCGTCGACCTGCCCGCCGGTGAGCGGTGTGTGCTCCCGGATGTCCACACACTCCACGCGACTGCCGGCGGCCTGCGCATTGCGGACGTGGCGTTGGGTGTGGAACCACTGAAACCACTCGGGGAACAGCGTGAAGATGTCTATCTCCATGACCTACGCCTCTCCCAGGAAATCGAGGCTCACCTCGATGCGACCCGCAGCGACGTCCACATTGCGCACGGCGTCTCTGACCATCGGCACCAACAGCTCACGGCCGTCCTCGCGCCGCACCTTGAGCACCTCGCAGGAGGGCAGCTCCAGCATGCCGCTGACCGTGCCGAGCTGTCGTTCGCCGTCACACACCACGCAACCCTCCAGTTCGTGCGCCCACCACTCGCCCTCTCCGAGTGCGGGAGCCTGTGCCTGCGCCACCGTCAGCGGCTGGCCGCGCAGCGCCTCCGCAGCGGTGCGATCCTCAACGCCGTCGAGACGCACGATCGGGCGCCGCTCGACGCCGGCTAAGCGCAGGATCCGGCGGACGCTGCCGGCGATCGTCACCTCGCCGCCCTGCGCAAGCAGCCGCGGACGAGCGCCGGTCACGTAGAAGCTCCCGTCGAGGCCGTGCGCGCGACCCACGCGGCCGGCCTGCAGTGGCGAGTCAGTCGACGATGTCGATGACCACACGGCGCTTGTCCTCCGCCGCCGCGGCCCTCACCACAGTGCGCAGCGCCTGGGCGGTGCGTCCGCCGCGGCCGATCACCTTGCCGTAGTCCTCCCGCGCCACCGCGAGCTCCAGTACGACTGTGCCGTCGTCCTCCTCGAAGCGCTCGACCGACACCTCCTCGGGCTCATCCACCAAGCCCTGGGCGAGATAGATCAGCAGCTCCTGCATCCTCTCCGCCGCCATGTCGGGCGCTCCGCTCAGCTGCCGATTCCCTGGGTGCGCAGCAGCTTGCGAACCGTGTCCGAGGGTTGCGCGCCGCGGGCCAGCCAGCTGCGGGCGCGCTCCTCGTCGATCTTGATCGTCGAGGGGTTGGTCTGCGCGTTGTACTGGCCGATCGTCTCGATCACGCGCCCGTCGCGCGGGGAGCGCTGGTCGGCGACGACCACTCGCCAGATCGGGTCCTTCTTGCCGCCCACTCGCGTGAGCCTGAGCCTTACCGACACGTGTTGCCTCTCAATGTTGGAATCTGTTTTCGTAATTTCCAACGCGAAAGCTTAGACGGTCGAACGCATATGAGCGGACGCGTCTGGCATTGACCACATACGCGCACTCGACACGCCGGCCATCAGGGGGCCGATCTCCCACGTGCGACGCCCCCGACGGCCGAGCGCCCAAGGCTCAGCGCGCCTGGCGCATCAGCGCGCCGAGATCGGGCATCTTGCCGCGGCCGACCTGGCGCATCACCTTGCGCATCTGGGCGAACTGCTTGACGAGCTGGCTGACCTGCTGCACGTTGGTGCCCGAGCCGCGCGCGATCCGCAACCGCCGGGAGCCCTTGATCAGCTCGGGGCGGCGGCGCTCCTCGGGGGTCATCGCGAGGATGATCGCCTGCAGGCGGTCGAGCTCGCGCTCGTCCATTTTCAGGTTGCGCAGCTGTGCGCCGCCGAGGCCCGGGATCATTCCCAGCACACTGCTCAGCGGCCCCATTTTCCGTACGGCCTTCAGCTGGTCGAGGAAGTCGTCGAGACCGAACTCGTTGCGGCGCAGCTTGCGCTGCAGCTCGACCGCGTCGCGCTCGTCGAACTGGCGCTCGGCATGCTCGATCAGGCTGAGCACGTCACCCATGCCGAGAATCCGCTGCGCCATGCGGTCGGGGTGGAAGCGCTCGAACTGCTCGAGGTGCTCGCCGGTGGAGGCGAACAGGATCGGCCGGCCGGTGACCGCCTTCACCGACAGCGCCGCGCCGCCGCGGGCGTCGCCGTCGAGCTTGCTCATCACGACCCCGTCGAAGTCCACGGCGGCGGCGAACTGCTCGGCGACGTTGACCGCGTCCTGTCCGGTCATCGCGTCGACCACCAGCAGCGTGTCGCGAGGCTCAACGGCGGCGTGGATGCGCACCAGCTCCGCCATCAGCTGCTCATCGACGTGCAGCCGGCCGGAGGTGTCCACGATCAATACATCCTTGCCCTCCTCCTTTGCACGCCCCAGCGCCCAGGTCGCAATCTCGACGGGGTCGGGGTCGGTGCCCCGCTCGTACACCGCGGCGCCGGCGCGAGCGCCCATCTTCACGAGCTGCTCGACCGCCGCGGGGCGGTAGGTGTCGCACGCGGCGAGCGCGACCGAGGCGTTGTGGTGCTCGTGCAGGTGGTGCGCGAGCTTCGCGGCAGCGGTGGTCTTGCCCGAGCCCTGCAGGCCGGCGAGCAGGATCACCGTGGGGGGGCTGGAGGAGAAGCCGAGCTCCTCGGACTCCCCCCCCATCAGCTCGGTGAGCTGCTCGGCGACGATCTTCACGACCTGCTGGCCGGGGTTGAGCTTGCCGACGATCTCGGCCCCCAGGCAGCGCTCCTTGACCTCCGTGGTGAACTGGCGGACGACCTTGAAGTTGACGTCCGCCTCCAGCAGAGCAAGGCGGATCTCGCGCAGCGCGCGGTCGATGTCCTGCTCGGTCAGCGTCCCCCGCTGGCGGACGTCCGAGAGCGTGGCCTGGAGCTTCTCGGCGAGGGAGTCGAACATGGGTGACGCGTCAGCCTTCTCCGCCCGGCGAGTCCGCGGCGGAGGAGCCCGAGCCGAGCGAGCCGGCGCCGCGGGGACCGCCACCCGGGGAGGAGCCGCCGCCGGAGGAAGGCTCGTCGCCGCGACGGGCGAGGGCCTCGCCGATCCCGCCGAACATCTGCGCGAACTCGGAGGGCACCACGAACACCTTGTTGGCGTCGCCTTCGGCGAGCTGGGGGAGCATCTGCAGGTATTCGTAGCTGAGCAGGTCGCGCGTGGGGTTGCCCGCGTGGATCGCTTTGAAGACGGTGCCGATCGCCTTCGCTTCGCCCTCGGCGCGCAGGATCGCGGCTTGGCGCGCACCCTCGGCGGTGAGCACCGCCGCCTGCTGCTCGCCCTCGGCGGTGAGGATCTGCGCTTGCTTCTCGCCTTCGGCCGTGAGGATCGCCGCGCGGCGATCACGCTCGGCGCGCATCTGCTTCTCCATCGCCGAGCGGATGTCCGCTGGCGGGTCGACCGACTTGATCTCCACGCGGTTGATGCGGATGCCCCACTTGCCGGTGGCCTCGTCGAGCACCGTGCGCAGCTCGGTGTTGACGTTCTCGCGGGCGGTCAGCGTGGCCTCGAGTGTGAGCCCGCCGATCACGTTGCGTAGCGTCGTGACCGTGAGCTGCTCGATCGCCTGCAGCGGGTTGGCGACTTCATAGGTGGCCGAACGGGGGTCGGTGATCGTGAAGTAGAGGACCGTCTCGATCGCCACGACCACGTTGTCCTCGGAGATCACCGACTGGGGGGCGAAGTTGACAACCTGCTCGCGCAGGTCCACCAGTGGCTTGACGCGGTCCACGAACGGCGTGACGATCGCGAGGCCCGGCTCCAGCGTGCGGCTGTAGCGGCCGAGGCGCTCGACCACGCCCGCGCGCGCCTGCGGGATGACGCGAATCGTGCGCGCCGCCACGACCAGCGCGAACAGCACGACCACGACAACGACGATGAGAGCGACCATATGGAGGGTTCTCCTGCCTTTCTAAATGCCTATTGGGTCAGGTTCAGTGCATCACAAGCGCGGTGGCCCCACGGATCTCCACGACCTGCACGCGCTCCCCGGCGGGGATCACCTCGTCCTCGGCGTAGCTGCGCGCCGTCCACACCTCGCCGCCGATCCGCACGCAGCCGACGCCCTCCTGATTGGCGATCCGCTCGAGCACGACCGCGTCGCATCCGATCAACGCCGCCGCGCCCGTGCGAATCCGAGGGGGGTGCTGCAGGTGGCGCCGGGCGAGCGGGCGCAGGGTGAGCAGCACCAGCAGCGAGGCGACCAGGAAGACGACCAGCGCCAGCGGGAGACCGAGACCCGCGAGGCTCACGAGCGCCGCGACCAGCGCGCCGATCGCGAACGGGGCGAGAAAGAACCCGCCGGTGTGCAGCTCTCCCGCGCCCAGCACGCAGGCCGCCACTGTCCACACGATCCATGCGTCCATAGTCCCGATTATCGCACCGCGCGGGCGATTTGCCGCACGGGGCGGAGGGGCTACTCCGCAATCAACGCGCGCGCGAACTCGTCGGGGTCGAACGGGCGGAGGTCCTGCAGCGACTCGCCGACGCCGATCAGCTTGACCGGGATGCCCAGCTCGCGGGCGATCGCCAGCGCGATGCCTCCGCGGGCGGTGCCGTCGAGCTTGGTGAGCACGATGCCCCCGACCTGCGCCGACTCGGCGAAGACGCGCGCCTGGCGCAGCCCGTTCTGACCGGTGGTCGCGTCGACCGTGAGCAGCGTCTCGTGCGGCGCCCCCTCCAGCTGACGCGCGATCACGCGGCGCACCTTGGCGAGCTCCGCCATCAGGTCGTCCTGGGTGTGCAGGCGCCCGGCGGTGTCCACGATCACCACGTCGAAGTCCTCGCTGCGCGCGCGGGCAACGGCCTCGAACGCGACGGCGCCGGGGTCGGAACCTTCGGGACCGGTGACGATCTCACAGCCCGCGCGTTGCGCCCACCCTTCCAGCTGCTCGGTGGCTGCCGCGCGGAATGTATCGGCCGCGGCAAGCAGTACGGTGCATCCAAGCTCATGGCGCAGGTGCCAGGCGAGCTTGCCGATCGTCGTGGTCTTGCCGGTGCCGTTGACGCCCACCGCCAGGATCACCGTGGGGCGGGCGCGGATGTCGATCCGTCCATCGCCCACCCGCGCGGTGTCGGCGAGCAGCGCGATCAACCGCTCCGAGAGCGCCTCGCCCCCGCTCAGTCCACCCTCGAGCGCCTCGCCTTCCAGCGTCTGCACCACTGCCGCGGTGGCGGAGGCGCCGACATCAGCCATGATCAGCGCCTCCTCCAGGCGCTCCCAGGTGTGCTCGTCGAGGGTTTGAAAGAGCGTGGCATGGATCTCGCCGCCGAGCGCCTGGCGGGTCTTCGCGAGGTTCTCGCGCAGGCGGCGGAAGAAACCGCGGCGCTCGGGGCTCTCACCACCGCTCTCGGCGCCGATGGCCTGCTGGCCGGTGATGAATAGGTCGCTCCAATCGCGTGGCACGGCCGCGCGACGATATCAGCGCCCATCTCGCACCTCCCGACCACGCCCGCCCGTGCACGAGAGCTTCACGACTCGCTCGAGCACGCCGACTCCGGTCGATGACCCTCAGCGCCCGACGTAGCGGACGTGGCCGTTATCGTCGACCTCAGTCACGGCGAACGGATAGCTCCGGCCCGCCACCGTCGCGGTGCACGTGAAGACGATCCCGGCTTTCTGGATCACCTCGGCGGGGCAGGCCACGGTGGAGCGCGGGCCTCGCTGAGCGCGTATCGATTGCGCTATCGCCCGTTCGACTCTCGCGATGTCGAGGACGACCAGCGGAGCCTCGTTCTGATACTGCACGTGGCCGCGGGCATTCGTCTCGGTCACCAGGACCGGGTATGCCCCGACATCGAGTTTTGCGGTGCATGCAAAGACAAGCCCCGCCTTCAACGGTGGGTTGGCCGGACAGCGCACCGTGGCGTGCAGGCGATGTTGGGCCAGGATCGACGCGGCGATCGCACGCTCGACCGGCACCACGCTCAGCGTGGGCGCGCTCGAGCCGCACGCGGAGATCGATGGAGCCGCAAGCGCGGTCGCCACTAAACCACATAAGCGAACATGTCGCAAGGTTTTCACTCTTTGCCCAATCGAGAGATTATTCGTTCGATAATTTCACGTTTCATTGAAAATTGAGACAGAAAGGAAATCCGCGCCACTCACCGAAGCCTTGTACAAGCAGGCGTAGACAAAGGTATTTGCCCAACATAAGAGTAAGTAGTTTCCCGTAATCGCCGGGCTGCCGGCCCATATACTAGTTTACGGGTCCACTTATCGGCGGTGCGCGCGGATCACAACACCTGGAAAGCACGGGGAGCATGTCGAAGGCAACAGTCCATCGTTCGATTTCGACCATGTTCGTGGTTGGACTCGCCATGAGTGCGGTACCGGTGGTAGATGGAGGGTCGGCACTGGCAAAGGAGCTTCGAGATGTCCACGTGATGTGCAGATTTCCACAAACCGCTCGATATCGAAAAGCTCACAAAACCCAGCGGCGGGTCGAGCACATCGAGCACCCCAAGCCGCCCGAGCACGGTACGCGCATACCCCCCTCGCATCCCCCGAGCCAGCCCCAACCTTCGCACTCCACCCCCAAGCGCCAACCGAACAGGTGGCAGAAACGCCCAACGTCTCGAGTGCCAACCAAGCATCCAAGACGGATCCATACACATGCACGCAAAGGACCGACGCACTCGCAATCTCGCAAACCACAGGTCCGGCACACCAAGACCATCGCCAAGCGCCACAAGTCGAGTCAGACGCCAAGGCGCGCCCTCAAGCCAAAGAGAATGCTGCCCAAGGTCCCAGGCGTAAGCGTTATCTGCGCAATCGACCCCCTGAGCAAAGCAGGCCCTCGGGGCGAACCCGGCGCCGAAGGCAAGGAAGGGCCCAAAGGACCGCAGGGGGTTCAGGGCGCGACGGGGCGGGAAGGTCAAGCCGGGCAGGCAGGACCACGGGGCGTCAAAGGGGAAGTCGGCGCGGCGGGCACGCCGGGGCCCGAAGGCAGGCAGGGACCAGAAGGCGCCAATGGCGCCGCCGGCCCACAGGGCGTCCAAGGCGAAACCGGCCCCACCGGACCGGCCGGACCCGAAGGCAAAACAGGACCCCAAGGCCCACGGGGCACCAAAGGCGAAACCGGAGCCCAGGGGCCCAACGGCGCCACCGGCGAACGCGGACCCCAGGGAGAAGAGGGGCCGAACGGCACTACCGGCGAACGCGGACCACAAGGCCCACAGGGTCAGGAAGGCAAAGAAGGCACCAAAGGGACGACCGGCGACGAAGGACCTCAAGGCGAACAGGGCATCAGAGGCGAAACGGGGCCCACCGGCCCACAGGGACCCGAAGGCAAAGAAGGCAAAGAAGGACTGCCCGGCCCACAAGGCGTCACGGGCGCAACAGGAGCGCAGGGGTCAGAAGGCAAAGCAGGCGTACAAGGCGACGAACCGGATTCCAAGGCGAACAGGGGATCAAAGGCGAAACCGGCCCCACCGGCCCACAAGGACCCGAAGGCAAAGAAGGCAAAGAAGGGCATGCCGGCGCCACCGGGGCGACTGGCGCTACAGGGGCGGCCGGGGCCAAAGGCGCCGAAGGCAAAGAAGGAAAAGCCGGCGCCACCGGGGCGACTGGAGCGGCAGGGGCCAAAGGAGAAAAAGGCGAAACTGGGACCAAAGGAGAAACGGGCAAAGAAGGGAAAGAAGGAGCCAAAGGCGCCACCGGTGAAAAGGGCACCACGGGCGAAAAAGGCGTCACCGGAGCCACCGGCGCCGAAGGCAAACAGGGCAAAGAAGGAGCCAAAGGCGAAAAAGGCGCCACCGGTGAAAAAGGCGCTACCGGCGCGGAAGGAAAAGAAGGCAAAGAAGGAAAAGCCGGCGCCACCGGGGCGACTGGAGCAGCAGGGGCCAAAGGAGAAAAAGGCGAAAAAGGGGAAAAAGGCACGGGTTTCAACGCCGGGGAATACGGGGCTTTGACAGAACGCGCGCAGAACACCGAATACGAACCGTCCGCCACCGAACCGGTGCAGGTCATCCTTACCGTGTCGTGTCAGACAGCGACGGAAACCACTATCCAGCTCGCCGTCGGCGCCACCGTCATCGCAGAAGACGTGGTAAGCAAAGCGGCCACCGGGACAACCAAGGTGCCGATCACGTTCATCGTGCCCGCCGGGAAGAAGTGGAAAGTCGCCACCAACGCGGGGATCACCCTCATCAAGTCGACCTACCTGACCCTGTAGGCAAGCCTCCGGGTGCGGCCCCGGAGTGGTCGGGACTACGCTGGCTTCGAGGGGCAGCAGCGCTGACAGGCGGAGAAGGCCGGGAGCCTTCGAGGCTACGCGACCTCAGCGAGGTGAGACACCTCGGCGGCGCCAGCGGCCTCGGTTGTCTCGGTGAGCCCATCCCCTTGCTCGCCGTGTTCGACGGCGTCGAGTACCTCGGCTTCCGTCTCATGCGGCGGCTCCGGTGCAGGCGCAGGCATCGGCTGAGAGACCAGCGCATGCGTTGGTTGGGAGACCGGCGCCGACGTGGCATCGGTGGACGCCTCCACTGCTGGTGGCAGCCGCCGCGAGAGCACCTTCGAGACGCCATTGCCCGCCATCGAGACCCCGTACAGCCAGTCGGCGGCCTCCATCGTGCGCTTCTGGTGGGTGATCACGATGAACTGCGCGCGGTTGGCGTAACGGCGCAACAGCGAGAGGAAGCGCTCGAGGTTGAGGTCGTCGAGCGCGGCCTCAACCTCGTCCAGGATGTAGAAGGGGCAGGGGCGCGCGAGGAACACGGCGAACAGGAAGGCGAGCGCGGTCATCGACTTCTCCCCACCGGAGAGCAGCGAGAGGCGCTTGGTGGACTTGCCGGCGGGGGTGATCTCGATCTCGACCCCCAGTAGCTCCTCGTCGGGATCGTAGCCGAGCCGGCGGTGTCCGGGTCATCGCCGCCCTCGCCCATCCCCCGCCCTCGCCGCGACCCGCCCGCCCGCGGCTCCCCGCCCCACGCTCCGCGGCGGCCTCGCCCGATCCCGCTGCTCCTCGCGCTCCGCGGCGGCCTCGCTATCGCGCTCGTCGCCCCCGCCCACACCCGACGCGGCACCGGGCAGTGGCTGGCCGCCGAGCACCGGCCGGGGGGCGAGCGCGTCCTTGACCAGCCGCAGCTCACCGCCGCCGCCAGGGAAGAGGTCACGCGCGAGCTCCTCGAAGTTGCGCGCGGCAGCCTCGAAGGTGGCGCGGAAGGTCTCGTGGATCTGGCGGTCGGTGTCGCGGATCAGGGTGCGCAGCTCGCGCAGCGCGGTCTCCAGATCGCTGCGACGGGCCTCGAGCTCCTCGACGTGGGCGAGCGCCTCGGCGTACTCCTCTTTGGCGAGCGGGTTGACGGGCCCCAGCTGCTCGCGGCGGCGACGCAGGCGCTCCACGCGGGCGGTGAGCGTCTGCACCTGCTCCGCGTCCAATGGCTCGGGATTCTCCTCCTCGAGCAGCCTCCAGGATGCCCCCCCTCCAGCTCGTGCTCCGGAGCGGCGCCCTCCACCTCGCCCTCCTCCGCCGCGGGCGCCGCCTCCTCCACATCCAAATCCAAATCCAAATCCCCATCCCCCTCCCCCGACTCGCCGGCCGCCGCGGGCAGCTCCAGCTGCTCGCGCACCGTGCGCAGCTCCGAGCACGGCCTCCTCGGTGTGGTCGCGCAGACGCTGCGCGGCCACCTCGGCGGCGGTAACGGCCTCGCCCTGCGCACGCAGGCGCGCCTGGATCTCCGCCTCCTGGGCGGCACAGGCGCGCAGCTCAGCGGCCATCTGCTCGCCGGCGGCGCGGTAGCTGTCGAGCTCCTGCTGAAGCTCGGTGGCGCGCGCGCCAACCGCCTCCCCGGCGGCGTGCAGCGCCACCGCGAGCCGCTCGGCGAGCGGCGCGAGCGCGGTGTCGGCGGCGTGTTGGGCGCGCAGGCGCGCCAGGCGCACCAGGCGCTCGGCGTGTTCGCGGGCGAGGCGCTCGGCGGTGCGGCGTTCGGCAGCGAGCTCCCCCTCGAACTGCGCGCGGCGCACCGCGAGCGGCCCCTGCTCGGGGGCGGCACGGCGCTGCTCGATCAGCCAGGCGGCGTGGCGCTCCTGCTCGAGCGCACGGGCGTGGTCGCGCACGGCCTCGCGCAGCGCGCCGTCGACCTCTTCGCGCGTGAGATCCGCGGCGCCAGCAACCTCCTGCGTGCGCTCGGCGGCGGTGCGCGCGGCGTACTCGGCGGCGGCCGCCTGCTCGGAGGCGACGATCAGCTGCTCGCGCTCGTTGCGGCGAGCGAGCACCCGCTCGGAGCCGCCCTCAGCAACCTGGCGCACCTCGCCCGAAGCCGCAAACCAAACGCGCCCGTGCGGGGTCACGGCGACGCCGTCGAAGTCGTCGGGCAGATCCTCCAAGCGCTCCAGCACCCACGCGTCGGCGAGCAGCCGTCGCGCGAGCGCGAGCACCGGCGCGGGCCCGTCCACCAGCTCGATCAGGGGACGTGCGCTGGGGGCGGGGGGAACAGACACCTCGGCCGGCGGCGGCTCCGACGCGCGGTCGGCCGAAACCGGGAGACACTCGCCTTTGGCTCGCATCCCCGTTTCGGCCAGCAGCGCGGTGGCGCCGTCGGGTCCCGCACGATCGAGTAGCGCGGCGGCACCGGCCAGATCGGGCACGAGCGCCGCATCGAGGCGCCCTCCGAGCGCGGCGGCGAGCGCGAGCTCGTAGCCCGGCTGCACGCGCAACGCCTCGCTCAGCGCACGCGGGGCGCCATCCTCGGAGATACCGTCGCGGTGCTTGCCCTCCGCGGCCCCGCCGACCGAGGAGGTGGCGCAGGAACTGGTTGACGGCGGCCAGCTCAGAGCCCACCCGGGCGGCGTCGCGACGGGCGGCCTCGACCGCGCGCTCGGCCTCGCGCAACGCGCCGCGGGCCTCCTCGGCCTGCTCATCGGCCTCCTCGCGCGCCTCGCGGGCCTCGGCGAGCGCGGCGTCGAGCTCGGCGACCTCGGCGGCGGCCGCCTCGCGGGAGCGCTCCAGCTCGGCGAGCTCGCGCTCCAGCTGCTGCTCGCGCTCGCGCTCCAGCTCGGCGAGCTCCTGCTCGATCGCGCCGATGCGCTGGAGGACCCCACCATCCGGGCTGTGTGCGCCCGATCGGTTGCCGTCGGCATCGAGAGCCCCGCTCGCACCCTCCGAAGAAGCTTCCTCCAGCAGCTCGATCTCATGCGTGGAGCGCAGGATCCGCTCGGCGAGGCCGGCGGCTGTGGTGGTGGCCTGCTCGCCGCGCAGCTGCAGCCGCTCGGCGGCGGCTCCCGCGTGCAGCGCGCGCCGCGAGAGCTCATCGTGGCGCTCGGAGCGCTCGGCGAGTGCCCGCTCGGCGAGGGCGCGCCGGGCGACAACCTCCTGCAGGCCGCCTTCGACCTCCGCGCGCGCGGCCCGGGCCGCCTGCACCAGGGTCTCGGACTCGGCGAGCTCCAGGCGGCTCACGCGCAACGCCTCGCGCGCCAGCAGCAGGCGCGCTTCGAGCATCTGGCGCTCGAGGCGCTGGTGCAGCTCGGCGGCCTCGGCCTGACGCTTGAGCGGGCGCAGACGGGAGCGGGCCTCGCGCTCGACGTCAAGCGCGCGGTCGAGGTTGTCCTGGGTGCGTTCGAGCTTCAGCTGGGCGCGGCGGCGGCGCTTGCGGTGCTTGCCGAGGCCGGCGGCCTCCTCGATCAAGAGGCGGCGGTCGCGGGGCTTGGAGTTGACGATCGCGTCGACGCGGCCTTGGGAGATGACCGAGTGGGTCTCCTTGCCGAGACCGGTGTCGGAGAGCACCTCGATCACGTCCACGAGCCGACAGCGGGCGCCGTTGAGCCGGTACTCGCCCTCGCCCGAACGGTGCAGGCGGCGCAGGATCGAGATCTCGCTGAGCGGCAGCGCGACGGTGCCGTCGGAGTTGTCGAGCACGAACTCGACCTCGGCGGCGCTGCGGGCCTGCACACCGCGGCCGCCGCCGAAGATCACGTCCTGCATCGACTGCCCGCGCACCGCCAGCGGGGACTGCTCGCCCATCGCCCACAGCACGGCGTCGGTGATGTTGGACTTGCCCGACCCGTTGGGCCCGACCACCACGGAGACGCCCGGGCCGAAATCGAGGCGGGTGCGGTCGGGGAAGGACTTGAAGCCCTTCAGCGTGAGCGACTTCAGATACACGGCCCTGAGCCCGCATGTCGGCGCTGGATCGGCGTCCTCAGTCGCTCGCGTGCATAGCACGCCACGCTCCCTGCGTCCTTGCCCAGCTTGCCCTGCGGGCTCAGGATCATGTTTGCAATCTCTCCACGGCCTGACGCGCGGCCTCCTGCTCGGCGTGCTTCTTGCTGCGCCCGGCGCCGCTGCCGAGCGGGCGGCCGTCGACCGTGGCGGCCACCTCGAAGGTGCGCTCGTGCGGAGGCCCGTGCTCGCCCGTCACCTCGTAGATTACGAGCTCCCCGCGCTGCGCGAGCAGCTCCTGCAGCGTGGACTTGAAGTCCACGGGGTTCTCCAGCGCCTGCTCGATCTCGGGATGAAACGCCTCGACCACCGCTTCGGCTGTGCGGTCGTAGCCGAACTGCAGGTAGCAGGCCCCGATCACCGCCTCGATCACCGAGGCCAGCACCCGCTCGGTGGCGCCAAGCAGCACCGCGTTCTCCTGCACCCCCGCGGGCGCGGCGGCGCGCAGCCGCTCGGGCACCTTCAGGCGCTCGGCGACCGCCCGGCAGGAGGGTCCGGAGACCGCCTGCGCGCGGATCTTCGTCAGGCGCCCTGCCCCAAAGCGCTCGGCCTCCAGGCGCGGATAGAGGTGGGCGGTGACGGCCAGCCCCAGCACGGAGTCGCCAAGGAAGGCGAGGCGCGCGTAGGAATCGCTGCGCCGCTCGCTCCACGAAGCGTGCGTGAAAACCTGGCGGGACAGCTCCTCGGGAAGCTCCTTCAAGAGCTCGTTCAGCAGCTTCATCCGCGCGCATCAAACCTCGGCGGGGGCTTGCGCCAGCACGAAGTCCACGGCCTGCCCCACCGTCTTGATCTCGACCGCCCGCTCGTCGGAGATCTGCACGCCGTAGGTGTCCTCCAACTCCTGCACCAGCGTGTACAAGTCCAGCGAATCGGCCTCGAGGTCCTCCTTGAAGCGGCTCTCCTCCCCGATCTCGTCGGGGTCGATGTCGAGCTCATCGGCGAGGTGGTCGCGGATCAGCTCGTATACCTGCTCACGGCTCACCTCGTGGAGGCTAGCGCCCCGCGCGGATGAAAGATCACCCGACGTGCAGAACGCTCGCTTTGACGCCGGGGGCGCCGGCGAGGCGCCCGTCCAACGTCAGCAGCGTGGCATGCAACCGCTCAGCCAGCGCGACGTACAGCCCGTCGTAGAAGCTGAGGTTCTCGCGCAGCGCCCATGCGCGTGCGAGCAGCCCGCGGTGGGACGCCCGACGCATGGGAAGGTCGGCCAGATCCTCTAGCGCCGCGCGCGCCGCCGCCACGGCGAGCTCGCCGGTGCGCGTCTCCCGCCGCAATACGTGCCCCACCTCGGCATCCACCAGGTGCGGCGCCCACAGGATCTCCCGCGGGCGCAAGAGACGGGCCCGCACCTGCTCGGAGTACTCGCCTCCGGTCAGGTAGGCCACCACTGCCGAGGCATCGACGACGAGCATCAGCCGTCGTCGCGAACCTCACGCAGGGCCGCGAGGATCGTCTGTGCTCGAACCCGTGACCGTCCACGCGAGCGCACACGCGCGTCGATCTCCTCCAGGGTCGGACCGGACGCCGCCTGCACCAGATCGCGCTTGATGTAGTCCGACAGCGACATCCCAGCCGCCGCCGCCCTCACCTTCAGCGTCCGATGCACCTCGTCCGGAACGTTGCGAACCTGAATCATCGATGACATGTGATGCACACTAGCGCATGTACTCCACACCCACAAGCTCGATCCTCTGCCTGGATGCGAGCTGGCCATCCTGACGTCGTGCAGCCCCGAGATCGTGGAGCGCTAAGCTTGACCCCGATGCCCACGCTCGTGCTGGATCCTCCGCCCGTCGAGTTCCAGGCGGTGCTTGAGCGTCGCAGGAGTTGGGGCTCGGACCGCCACGACGAGGTGTGGGAGGGTGTGCTGCACATGACGCCCGCGCCCCGCACCACCCACGCCGACGTGCAACATCAGCTCGCGGTGCTGCTCGACACCCCAGCCCGGCGGGTAGGCCTGCGCCCGCTGATCGGTGGCGAGTTCAACATCGGCCGACCGGAGAACTACCGGGTCCCCGACGGGGGACTGCTCCGCGGCCGACAGGACGCGACGTGGAACCCCACCGCCGCGCTCGCCGTAGAGATCGTCTCGCCAGGCGACGAGAGCCGGGAGAAGCTCCCGTTCTACGCCGCCCACGGAGTCGACGAGCTACTGATCGTCGACCCCGCCACCCGCTCGATCGACTGGCTGGCGCTCCGCGACGGCGAGTACCACGCGATCGAACGCAGCCCGCTGATCGAGCTCGGCGCGAGCGACCTCGCCGAACGGATCGACTGGCCGCCCACCGAGTAACGGCCGCGCGGGCGCCCATCGCCGGCCCGCACCAGCTGCTACTTCTTGGCGCGCCGCTTGCGCCGGGTGGCCTTCTTTGTGTGCTTGTGCTTGTGCGCGACCTTCTTCGCGCGCGGACGGTGACAGCGATCTTGGTGGTCTGGTGCAGCTCGGCCCCGTTCTGGGCGATGAATTCGGTGGGCATCGTGAGCTTGTTGCTCTTGCAGAGGCTCCCGGCCGTGGTAAGCGCCGAGTAGGGGCCCTCGGGGAACGTCAGTTCGAAGCTGCCGACAGGCGCGTCGGGGACCGTCTTGAACGTCGAGCTCGTGACACCCGCTTTGCTGATGAACGTGTCGCCGACGAGATCGATCGTGACACCGTAGCCCTGCAGCACCACGATCAGGTTCGGGAACGCTTCGCCGCCGTTGCTCACGAAGTACGCCGGGCCTTCCAGCGGGACGGGGACCAGCGGCGTGATCGCCTTCGCGTGACCCACGATCGACGCCGGGGGGCAGCCCGCCGGGTTCGCCGTGAACTGTTCGGCGGTGCACGCTTTCTGTAGCGTGGTCAGGCGCGAGGGCAGCGCTTTGGGGAGTTCGACTTTGACCTGCTTGATGTTCGCCTGGCTCCCGAACGCCGTGCTCGGGTAGGTCAGCTTCACGCTCAGGCTCGCGCCGTCCGTCCGGCTGGTCTTCGCGGACGTCGAGGCCGCGAATTTTGGCGCGAAGGCGAGTGCTGCGCAGGTCGTCGCCTGGAACGGCAGCGACACCGCGTCGCTGGCGCCTTCGGTGCTGTCCAGGCTCCCGGTGATTTCCGTTTTGTTGCAGTTCGTCGGGTTGAACGTGAACCCGGGACGAGTGATCGTGACGTTCACGTGCTGGATCTGCAACGGAATCCCCTGGATCATCGTCGGGATCTTGTATGGCCATTCATTATCGCTTGTGATCGTCAGAGCCGCCGTGATCGGGTTCACTTCGATCTTCGCGCGCACGATCACCTGACCCAAGTCGAAGGGACCGGCCTTCGCGGGATTGACAATCGACAAGCCGAACGGCGCGCCCCTGTACGGGCCAGTCAAATACACCCTGCCGCCCTTCACCGAGAATGGATCGCTACCGACACCGACACTCACGATCGTTTCCCCGATCAGACTGTTCGGACCGCACGTACCCGCGTTGGCCTGCGCTTCGCCGCACAGTTCAACCCCGGTCAACAGGCCCGAGAGGCCAGTAGGCATTTGCAGGCTGATCGCCTGCAGATCCTGCTGGCCGCCTTCACGACTCATCGTCATCGTAAACGGCGTGAACCCACCCGCCTGATTGCTCGTCGTACCAGCCGTCAACGACGGGTTGAACGGCAAGCTCGCACCAGGGCACGGCCCACCATTCGGCCCGTGTTCGATCTGGAACGACGAGGACGCGTTGACCGGCGAGTTACCGTCCCACGGCGTGAACGAGGCTTCTGTCGTGTACGTTCCGCAACGCGACGGGGTGGAGAGCGGCGCGCGTTTCCCACCGAAGAAGTCCAGTTCGACCCTATGTTGCCAGGCGCTCCACTCCCGTGGACACCGCGACACCTCAAGCTAACCAGATCGGCGGCTTGCTGTCAAGTCCCCAGAGTAGACATGTTGAGGCAAGCCTGATCCGAGAGCACACCACGATTCGCGAGTCATGCCAGAATCGGTGATGAACAAAGAGGATTCTGGCGATCGTCAGGACACGGACAGCCAGCCCACGACGGATAGAGGACCGTTGTCATCTCAGCACAGTGAGTCTACATCGGTGTGGAAGGCTTCTTCTTACCACGAAGATCGGAACTACGGTTCACATCAACTGTGCGCAGCGCCCCCGCCCGCTCGAGCGCCGCGTGCGTGCGTCCCACGAGGTCATCCTGCGCACCGCGCGCGGCACGCAGGATCGCCTGCGCGAAGCCGTGACGGGTGAAGCTGCCGTGCGGCACCACGCCCAGCCGGCGCAACCCCAGCAGGTAGGCGCCGCCCTGGCCCTCGGGGTCGATCTGATCGCGGAAGGAGCGCAGCGCCGGGCGCAGCAGCGCGCCGCCGAGCTTCGCGCGCGAGGATGAGAGCGCGGCGTCGCGGATCGAGCGCAGCATCGTCTGCGATACGCCCTCCATCACCTTCAGCGTGACGTTGCCGGTGAAGCCGTCGGTGACGATCACGTCGGCAGCACCGCTGGTGAGGTCGCCGCCCTCGACGTTGCCCACGAACTCGAAGGGCCCCGCGTCGCCTCCCGCAGCGGCGAGACGTTCGAGGAGCTGGGCGCGCGCGGCCACCACCAGCGGACTGCCGCGTCCGGCCTCCTCCCCGTTTGAGAGCAGTCCCACCCGGGGGTGGCGCACGCCCAGCACCACCTGCGCGAGCGCCGCACCCATGAACGCGAACTGCACGAGGTGCTCCTCGCGCGCGTGCGCGTTGGCGCCCACGTCCAGCAAAGTCACCGCCCTGCCGGGCACCGGCAGCGGCAGCGCCAGCGCCGGGCGGTGGATGCCGCGGGCGCGTTTGACGTTGAACAGCCCGGCCGCAAGCGCCGCGCCGGTGCCGCCGGCGCACACCAGTGCCTGCGCGCGGCCCTCCGCCACCGCGCGCGCGGCCTGCACGATCGAGGCCTCGGGGTTGGCGCGCGCGGCGCGCGCGGGGTCGGGGCTCTTGGCGATCGACAGCGGCGCGTCGACCAGCTCGACACCGGCGAGCGAGGTGGCGATCTCCGCGGGTGCGGTGCCGAGCTCCGACAGCGCCGCGTCGAGCTCCGCACGCGGGCCGAACAGCAGCACGCGCGCCCCCTGCCGCGCGGCCAGCGCTGCACCCGCCGCCACCTCAGCCGGTCCGCGGTCGGCGCCGTTGGCGTCGACCGCGATCACCGGCTCAGTGATCGTGCTCGTGGTCCTCGGCGTGTTCGACGGGGACGGCGACCTCGCGGCCGGCGTACGTTCCGCACACCCCGCACACCCGGTGCGGGCGGCGCGGGCTGTGGCAGCGCGGGCACACGCTCAGTGCGGGCGCGGTGATCTTATGCTGCGCGCGGCGCTTGGCGGTGCGGCTGTGCGACTGCTTCTGCTTGGGGACGGCCATCGGGACCGGGAAGGCTAGCAGCCCGGGCCGGTGAAGAGGCGTCGCTGGGCGCGGCAGCCCCGGCGGTGCGGCCGGCGGCTACTCGAGCTTCAGCTCGCGCAGCTTCGCCCAGCGCGGGTCCTGCTCGCGCTCGTGGTGGTGCTCGGGGCCAGCGGGGTCCAAATTATTGAGATCGGCCGCGCACACCGGGCAGAGGCCGGCGCAGTCGGCGCGGCACAGCACCTGCGCGGGGGCGCTGAGCGCGAACGCGTCGTGCGCCCATGCCGCGAGGTCGAGCGTCTCCCCGTCGATGTAGGGGCTGGACAGCTCCTCCCCCCCTCCCGGGCGGTCGACCTCGCGCGCGTCCACCGCCACCTCGGGGGCCGCCCCCCCCAGGCAGCGCATGCACGGCCCCGTCAGGGCCGCCGTGAAGCGCAGCCGCAGCGCGTACCCGTGGCCGACCATCCGCGAGACGTCCAGGGTCACCGCCGTGTGTGGCGGTGAGGCGACATAACACTCGCCCCCCAACACCAGCGGTCCGATCTCGACCGCCAGCTCCAGTCGCCGCCCCTCGCCCGGGCTGAGGCGCAGGCTTCCCAGGTCGAGCTTGTCAGTCAGCGTCGGCACCCGCTCAAGGTTAGGAGGTTCCCCCGGATCGATCGGTTGCGCGATCACGACTCGAACGTGGCGGCGAGTTGGGAACACCACGTGCGAAGTACCGCGCGCGCGTCGGCGAGTCAACCATCCCCGATCTGCCCATTCGACGGGCCACCGCAACGGAGCCGCAATCAGGGGTGCGCCTTCGGACCGCCTGTCTTCTTTCGAGGTATAACCGACCGGCTTAGGATGCCCCCATGTTGCACCTCGCAAGCCCGATCGGACCCGGGAGCCCCCGCCAGGGGTCCAACCGAGGGCGTACTGCGCCGAGTTCCTAGGCACAATGGCGATCCGCGCTCAGCATCGCCAGCCGGCGCGAGCACCGTCCGCGCAGGCACCGGCTCCGTCACGGTGGACCCCACCACGGCCCAAACGCATCCCTGACTGGTGGCCGTGGTCGTTCCTTCCTCTGGGCCTGGTCTATGTGGTCATCGCCTGGTCGCACTTCAACCACATGCTGGTGAACACCTTTGGCAGCTCGGACGCCAGCTCGGCTCCGGTGCTCGGCGAACTTGACCCGAGCAGGGTGGTGGGCCATGTCGTGTTGGCGATTCTTCCGTTTTTCTCGACCTTGATCTTCGAGGACGCAACCAGGTGGCTGCCCCTGCACCGTGAAGTTTGGGCGATCGGGCCTTATCTCCTGGGAGTGGTGTCGATCGCGCTCATGTCGTGGGCGTCATGGCGGATCGCCGGACGGTGGGCCGCCGCGCTGACCGCCGTGATCCTGCTGTGTGCGGGCCCAGCCGTCCTCGAATACATGCTTTGGCTCAACGATCACTCCACGAGCTGGTACTCGCTGGCGCTGCTGGCGGCGTTCTTGGTATTGGTCGCGGAGCGCGGCTCCTCGCTCGGATGGCTGCCGTTGGCGGGACTTACGCTCGGGGTGGGGGCGCTTGTCGGGATCAACCTCGCCTCGGACAAGCTCCTGCTCGTCGCCGGGCTGCTGCCACTGCTGCTCGCCGGGGTCGGCACCTGGGTGCTCAGTAGGACGGCGAAGGCGGTGAGGTTGCTGAGCTGCACGCTGGCGGCGTCCGGCGTGATCGTCGTGAGCGCGGTCGCGACGACGTCGATCATGCACTCGGAAGGCATCTTTGCTGGTAGTGAACCGCTGTCCTTTGCAAACAATGAAGCGCTGTCCAACAACGTGCGCTTCTGGTGGGAGTCGATCGCGGTTCTGGGAAACGGAAGCTTCTTCGGGGAAACGGTCGACTTCAAAAGCGTCATGGCACTCATCTGCGCGGCGATGAGCGTGGGGGTGATTCTGCTCATCCCCAGATACACCTGGCGATACATCCGCGACCGGCGATCGCGCGAGGAGCCCGTCGATGAACGACGGACTGCCTACATGATCTTCTGGAGCGCCGGCATCGTGTGCCTTTCCATCGGCTTCGTACTCAATTCGACCACCTTCGGTCTCGGCACCACCCGCTACCTGGTGGGGCTCGTCTATGCGGTCGCCGCGATCCTGCCGCTGGTCGCTCGCAGCAGCGTCGCGGCGCGGGCGATCGTGGTTGGCAGCGTGCTCGTGTACCTGCTCAACTCCGTGATCGCGCTCGCCGACAGCAACCTCATCAAAGCTCCATCGACACAGGGCCCGTCGCCGCAGGTGGCAGCCGATGTCGCGAAGGTCGCCCAACGGATGGACGCCACGCACGGCTTCGCTCTCTATTGGGATGCCTCGTCGATCACCTGGCGCTCGAATTTCAAGGTCGTGGTGGCGCCAATCGTCGGCTGCGAAAACCCCAAGTACCCAGGCTCGTTGTGCCCGGGCCCGTACAACTACCTTGAAGAATGGTATTACGACAGGCCGGACCGGACCTTTGTGCTCACCGACTCATTCGGCCCCGATGACGTTTGGAAGGTACCGAAAACGCTCGGCCCGACAATTGGGACCTACCATTTCGGCACGGTCACCATGTACGTCTACGATCACAATGTGGTGAGCACCTTGTTGGCGCCGTAGCTTCAATCCGCCGTGGTGCTGAGCTCCCGCTTGAGCACCTTGCCGGTCGCGTTGCGGGGCAGCGTTTCCAGGAACACCACCTCGCGCGGCACCTTGTAGCGGGCGAGGTTCTCCTTGACGTACTCCTGCACCGCCTCCTCGGTCAGCTCGGCGTCCTCGCGCACCACGACGAACGCCTTCAGCCGCTGGCCGAACTTCTCATCCTCCACGCCGACCACGGCGGCCTCCTCGATCTGCGGGTGCTTTGCCAGCAGGTCCTCGACCTCGCGCGGGAACACGTTCTCGCCGCCCGAGACGATCATCTCGTCGTCGCGGCCGTCCACGAACAGGCGTCCCCCAGCGTCGATGTGGCCCATGTCGCCAGTGCTCATCAGCCCGCGCACGATCTCCTTGCCCCCGCCCCCGGTGTAGCCGTCGAACACCATCTCGTTCGCCGCGAAGATCCGCCCCCGCTGCCCCTGCGCCAGCTCCTGGCCCTCAGCGTCGAGGATCTTGACCACCGTTCCCAACGGCGGGTCGGCCGGCTGTGCCCGGGGCGGCGCGCAGGTCCTCGGGGGTGGCGATCGTTGCCCACGCGACCTCGGTGGAGCCGTACAGGTTGTACAGCACCTCCCCGAACGTGTCCATCACCCGCGTGGCCAGCTCGCCGGGGAGCACCGAGCCGGACGCCGCGATGATCCGCAGCGCCGATGTGTCGTAGCGTTCGAAGCGTCTCCCGCTGGCAGCTCCATGATTCGCTGCAGCATCACCGGCACCACGGCGAGCGCGGTTGCGCGGTGACGCGCCACGTCCGCCAGCGTCTGCTCGGGGTCGAAGCGCCGCCGCAGCACCAGCGTCGAGGCCAGCGGCAGCGCCAGCGTGAAGTGCCCATACCCCCACGAGTGGAACATCGGCGCCGCGATCACGGTGATCTCGCGCGCCTTCAGTGGGATCTTCGAGAGCATTGCCGCCGCGGGCTCCAGCGAGTCGGGCTGTTTGCGTTTCGCGCCCTTCGGCGTGCCGGTGGTGCCGGAGGTGAGGATCACCACACGGCCTGTCTCTACTGGCGGCTGCAGTGGCGAGTTGTCGGTGTGCGCGATCAGCTCCTCCACCCATGGGTCCTCGCGCCGGGCACCGTTGCCCTGTGGGCTGCCCGCCGTACCCGCCTGCGGGTCCGCCGAGGCGCCCGCCTCCCCCGGCGGCCCTCCCTGCCCGGCCGCCGTGCTGCGCCCCCGCGGCTCACGCCAACTCACGAAGCGCCGCATCTCCTCCGAGCCCTCGCGCACGAGATCGGCGAACTCCTCGTCGTAGATCAATGCGACCGGCGCCTCGCGGCGCAGCACGTCCGCGATCTGTGGTCCAGCGAACGCCGTGTTCAGGTACAGCACGCTGGCCCCCAGCTTTGCGCACGCCACGGTCGCCTCGATGTAGCCGCGGTGGTTGCGGCACATCAGCGCCACCCCGTCCTGCTCCCCCACACCCGCCGCCCGCAGCGCCCGCGCCAGCGCGTTGGTGCGCGCATGCACCTCAGCGAACGTCAGCGTGCCGCGCTCATCCACGATCGCCAGGCGCTCGGGGTAGCGGATCGCTGAGATCGCGTA
This sequence comes from uncultured Solirubrobacterales bacterium, assembly GCA_963812595.1. Classification (GTDB taxonomy): domain Bacteria; phylum Actinomycetota; class Thermoleophilia; order Solirubrobacterales; family Solirubrobacteraceae; genus Palsa-744. Next base: position 248,906 of record CAWEVQ010000012.1, on the reverse strand, counting down.
GGCCGCGGCCGAGCTGGAGCCCCAGCGGCGCAGCGTCGCCAGCGCCCGCACGGCCTTGTCGGGCCGTTCCATGCGCACCATGCGGGTACCCAACAGCGTGCGGGCGACCTCCAGGCGATGCTCCAGGGGTGAACTCATAAGCTCAAATTACCCGACCGCACGCTGCTCATGCTTGGGCACATGCTCACACGCGCGCAGCAGACCGGCGGGCTAAGAGACTTCTGCCGGTTCGTCCTTGCCTTGCAACCGCTCGCGGCCGCGCCCGACGGCGCTGATGATCTTCGAGAGGTTGACCTCTAGCGTGCTGAGGATCTCGTCCGCGTAGTCCTCGGCGCCGAGGCGGATCTCGCGCTCACGGGCGCGGGCGTCCTCGACGATGTCCTCCGCCGCGCGCTCGGCCTGCTTGGTGACCTCCTCCTCGCCGACCAGCCGCTCCTGGCGCTCACGTGCTTCTGTGACGATTTTCTCGGCCTCGCGCTTGGCCTCCGCGAGCATCTCCTGACGCTCCTTGACGATCCACCGTGCCTGCTTGATCTCCTCGGGGATCGTCGCGCGCATCTGGTCGAGGATGTCGTAGATCTCCTCCTTGTCGACCCGCACCTGGTCGGTCAGGGGCACCGGCTTGGCGTTGTGCACCAAGTCGTCCAGCTTGTCTATGAGCACCAAAACATCCATAACCGGGTTACCTCCGCGGGGCTTCCAGCCCCGCGGTCTGTATATCAGGGTTCGACATCACGCCTCACATCCTGTTCGTCAGCGCCGCAACTCTTCCTGCAACCTTGCCGCCACCTCCGCGGGCACCAGATCGTCGATCCGGCCCCCGAACGTGGCCAGCTCCTTGACGCCGCTCGATGACAGGAAACTGTACTGCGAGCTGGACATCAGGTACACCGACTCGATCTCCGGGTCCTGGCGGCGGTTGAGCTGGTGCAGCTCGAGCTCGTACTCGAAGTCGGAGATCGCCCGCAGCCCCTTGACGATCGCCTTCGCCCCCACGCTGCGCGCGAACTCGACGACGAGGTTGCTGAATGGCTCAACCCGCACTCCCGGCAGCTCGGCCGTCGCACGTTCGATGAAGCCCACCCGCTCCTCGATGTCGAACAGCGTCGCGTTCTTGCGCACCGAGCGTCGCACCACAGCCACCACCACCTGCTCGTACAGCCCCGCCGCGCGCCGGATCACATCGAGGTGGCCGTTGGTCACCGGGTCATACGAGCCCGGACAGACGGCTATTGACTTGTCGAGACTCATCTTCGGCGTTGAATCGTGATCACGGTGTCTCCGTAGCGCCGCTGTGCCTCCACCTCCATGAGCGGAGATCGCAGCGGTGGCTCGGTGCGCCGATCGCTCTCCGTGACCACGCGTGCCCGCGGCGCAAGCAGGGGCGGCAGCGCCTCCCGCAACTCACGCCCCAGCACACCCGCATGTCGGTAGGGCGGATCGACGAAGACAAGATCGTATGTCTCCGCGCGCTCGCGTGCGTTGCGCAGCGCCGCCAGCGCGTCGGCGCGGCGCACCTCGGCCTCCTCCGCGCCGAGTCCCAGCTCGGCCAGATTCGCCTTCAGAGCCTCCAGCGCCCGGGGGTCGCGCTCGATCAGCACAGCCCTTTCCGCGCCCCTGGAGAGCGCCTCGATCGCGAGCGCGCCGGTGCCGGCGAACAGGTCCAGGACGACCGTTCCCTGCAGCCCCACCGCCTCCTGCGACCCGGCCGACATCGGCCCACCCAGCATCGAGAACAGCGCCTCCCTGACCCGATCGGAGGTCGGCCGCGTCGTGCGGCCCCGCGGCGCGCGCAGTCGCCTCCCGCCGTACTTGCCCGCGATCACCCTCATGCCCGCAACGGCTCGCGTGCCTCCTCCCCCAGTGCACACTCGAGCGCCTCGCCCAGCGGCGCGTGCTCCGGGGCCGCCAGCGCGGGATCGGCGGCGAGCAGCCGCTCGGCCCACACGCGCGCGCGTTCCAGCAGCGCCGCGTCCTGCGGCAGGACGGCCACGCGGGGCTCGGCGAGGCCGTGCTGGCGGGTGCCCGCGAGCTCGCCCTCGCCGCGCAGCACGCAGGTCGATCTCCGCGAGCTCGAAGCCGTCGCCGTGCTCGGCGAGCGCGCGCAGGCGGCGGGCGTTGCGGGGTCCAAGCAGCAGGCACACCGAGGGGTGCTCGCCGCGACCGATCCGCCCGCGCAGCTGGTGCAGCTGGGAAATCCCGTAGCGCTCGGCGTTCTCGACCAGCATCACGGTCGCGTTGGGCACGTCGATCCCCACCTCGATCACGGTCGTCGCCACCAGCACGTCCACCGCGCCCGCCGCGAATCGCGCCATCGCCTCGCGCTTCTCTCGCGGGCGCAGCTGGCCGTGCAGCAGCTCCAGGCGGAACTCGCGCAGCTCGCCGGCGCGCAGGCGCTCGTACTCCGCGGTCGCCGCGCGTGCCTCGAGCTCCTGGGACTCCTCGACCAGCGGGCACACCACATACGCCTGACGTCCGGCGCGCAGCTCCTCGCGAATCCGCTCGTACGCGCGCGCCCGCTCGGCGGCGTTCGCCGCCACGTGCGTGGCGATCGCTCGCCGGCCCCGCGGCAGCTCGCGCAGGCGCGTCACATCGAGGTCGCCGTACTCGGTCAGCGCCAGCGTGCGCGGGATCGGCGTCGCGGTCATGTGCAGCACGTGGGGGGCGAGCTGGGTGGGCGGGCACCCCATCCCCTTGCGATCGAGCGCCGCGCGCTGGCGCACGCCGAAGCGATGCTGCTCGTCCACGACCGCCACCGCGAGGCGATCGAAGACGACGTCGTCCTCGAGCAGTGCGTGCGTGCCGACCACCAGCTTCAGCTCACCGGTGGCAAGCTTGCCGAGCAGATCGGCGCGACGGCGCGACGGGAGTCGAGCCGCTCAGCAGCGCGGACGGCAGCAGACCCTCGGGAACGAGCGCCTGCAGCGTGGCGAAGTGCTGTTCGGCGAGCGTCTCCGTGGGTGCCATCAGCACCCCCTGCAACCCCTGCTCGACCGCGCGCAGCAGGACATACAGCGCCACCACGGTCTTGCCCGAGCCGACCTCCCCCATCAGCAGGCGCTGCATCGGGCGCGGGTGCGCCAGGTCGGCGTCGATCGCCGCGATCGCCGCCGCCTGGTCGGCCGTCAGCGCGAACGGCAGCTCCTTCAGCCAGCGCGCGGTCAGCTGGCGGGCGCCCGCCAGCGCCACCGCGCTGCCCGAGCCGCGCAGCGCGCGGCGGCGCAGCAGTGCCAGCTGCGCCAGCAGCAGCTCCTCGAACGCCAGCCGCGCGCGGCCCGCCTCCGCCTCCTCGCCAGTCGCGCGGGAAGTGCATCGCGGCCAGCGCCGCCGCGCGGTCGGGCAGACGCTCGGCGGCGCGCATCCGCGCCGGCAGCGACTCGACCACGTCCGCGAGCGCGCCGCGGTGCTCGCACACCAGCGCCGCGATCTGCGTCGAGCTGACGCCCACGGTGGCGGGGTAGTGCGCGATGCTCTCCCCCGCTCCCCCCTGCGCGCCCGCGAGCTCGCCGCCGAGCGCATGGTGGACGACCGCGAAGCGGCCGCCGGGGCGCGCTTTGCCGTGCAGCAGCAGGCGGGTGCCCGGGCGGTAGCGGTCCACCAGCCACGGCTGGTTGAAGAACGCGGCGCCCATCGCCCCGGTCTCGTCGAACACGGTCGCCTCAACCAGCGGGCGCATCCCGCGGCGGCGCACCGGCCGCGCGGCGATCGACTCGACCTCGACCGCCACCGTCGCCTGCTCGCCGGGGCGCAGCTGCGCGACCGCCCGCGCCTCGCGGCGGTCGCGCGGCAGGTGCTCCAGCAGCTCCCCGACGGTGTGGATGCCCAGCGTTTGCAGACCCTCGGCGAGCTTGGCGGCGGCGGGCGCGAGTGGCTCCTCCAGGCGGCTGGGTCGTGGGGCGCGCAGCCGCGCGTGCAGCAGCTCGGCGCGCGTGGGGGCGCACGTGGAGGCAAACGCGCGCGGCTGCGCCACCCCCGACCCTCACTCCGCCGCGAGCAGCCACCAGTAGGCGCTCTGCCCACCGTGGCGCTGCTCGAGCTCGGCCGCGCCGAGGTCGCCATCGAGCAGCGCGGCGACCGTGGGGGGGTCAAGCGGCGCCTGCTCGCCGGCGAGCACGCTGAGCAGCTCGGCGCCGTCGGCGAGCGCCACCAGCACGTGGCGCAGCGTCGCGGCAGGCTCGCCCCAGGCGACGACGTTCTCGCCGAGGAAGCCGACGGCCTCGCCGGCCGCGAAACGGCCCGCGTGGTCGGCGCGCGCGGCCGGGGCGACGGCGCCGGTGCGCACCCGTGCGAGCACCTCGTTCAGCGCCTGCGCGTTCTGCTCCAGCGGACGCTCTGCAAGCAGCTCGACCGCCGCCGCGAGCGCCGCCTGCTGGCTGAGCGCGGGTACGACCACCACCTGCTTGTCGGAGAGCTCCGCGGCGCGCTCGGCGGCCATCACCACGTTCGGGGAGCAGGGCAGCACCAGCACCTCCTCGGAGGGAACCTCGTGGATCGCGGCGAGCAGCTCGTAGGTGGAGGGGTTGAGCGTCGGACCGCCGTCGAGCGTGTGCACGCCCAGCTCGGCGAACAGCCGCTTCAGGCCCTCGCCGCTGACGACGGCCACCGCGCCGCAACGCACCCGCGACGCCGGGCGCACATCCACATCGAGCGGAGCTCTGTCGAGGAGCCGCCCGTCGCGCTCGGCCATCTGGGCACGCATGTCGGCGACGTCGAGATGCGAGACCTCACCCGCGCCGTCGAACACGGCGGTGGCGCGCTCGGGGTCGTCGGTGTGGATGTGCACCTTCAGTGTGGCGGCGTCGCCCACGACGAGCACGGAGTCGCCGAGCGCCTCCAGCGGCGTGAGGAAGCGCTCGGGCTCCAGGGCGCTGCCGGTGACGGCGAAGTTGGTGCAGTAGCGGTAGGTGGAGGAGTGGTGCTCGGGATGGTGGATGCGCGCGGGGGCGTGGTGATCGAGCGGCGGGGGATCGTCGCCGCGCAGCGCCGCGACGACGCCCGCGAAGATCACCACCAGCCCGTAGCCGCCGGCGTCGACCACGCCCGCGTCGCGCAGCGCGGCGAGCAGTTGGGGGCCGCGCTTGACCGACTCCTGCCCGGCGACGACGGCCCGCTCGAGCGTGGCGGCGATCGCGCGGTCCTGCAGCTCGGGGGCGGCGTCGGGGTGCAGGCGAGTGCGCGCCGGGTCGCGCTCGTTCTCGACGGCGATCCGCTCGGCCATCTCGCGCGCGACGGTGAGGATCGTGCCCTCCGCGGGGCTGCGCACCGAGGCGTAGGCGCGCTCGGCCGCGTTTTCGAGCGCCGCGGCGATCAGCGTGGCGTCGATCAGCTCGCCGGGGCGCGAGACGAGCTCCTCGGCGGCGCCGCGGATCAGCTGCGAGAGGATCACGCCGGAGTTGCCGCGCGCACCCAGCAGCGCGGCGCGCGCGACCGACTGCACGATCTCCTCGCGGCCGATCTCGTCGATCGTGCGCGTCTCGTCCGCCCCCTGCAGGCGGTCGAGCTCAGCCAGCACGGCGCGCAGCGTCAGTGCCATGTTGTCGCCGGTGTCGCCGTCGGCGACCGGGAACACGTTGAGGTCGTTGACCTCCTGGCGGCGGGACTCCAGGTGCGCCAGCGCGCCCGCGACGGCGGCCCGAAAGCGAAGCAGGTTGGTGTCGGTCACTGCGGTCTGCATCATCCTGTCCGCCCGGTGGCGGCGCGGGCCATGCAAGGAGCTACGCGGAACGCCCATCAAGGTTACGCAACCAACCGGCGCACGGCCTTGACGCCGGGCCGGTCGGGGGGCGCAACGGCTCAGAGCGCCTTGACGACCTTGCCGGCTTTCAAGCAGCGGGTGCAGACGTACACGCGCCGCGGCGCCTTGCCGACGAAGATCCGCACCTTCTGCAGGTTCGGCTCAAAGCGCCGCCGAGTGGCGACCATCGAGTGGCTGCGACTGTTGCCGTACGCCGGACCCTTGCCGCAGCTATGACATACCTTGGCCATCGCGACGGGAGTTTAGCCGCTTCGCGGATCAGGCCGCGGGTCGGCCCGCAGCTCCTCGCGCAGCGCAGCCATCCGCAGCACCGCCTCGGCGGCGTGGCGGCCCTGGTCGCGCTTGCCGCCGCCGGCGCGTGCGAGCGCCTGCTCCATCGTCGCGCAGGTCAGCACACCGAACGCGCACGGCACGCCGGTGTCGAGCTGCACCTGCATGATCCCGCGCGCGGCCTCAGCGCAGACGAAGTCGTAGTGGTCGGTCTCGCCGCGGATCACCGCGCCGAGGCAGGCGACGCCGCGGAAGCGACCCGAGTCGGCGGCGTAGCGCGCGGCGAGCGGCAGCTCGAAGGCGCCGGGGACGTCGATGACCTCGACGGCGGTACGCCCGGCGGCGGCGAACGCCGCCGAGGCACCCTGCACGAGCCGCTCGGCCAGGTCCTCGTAGAAACGGCCCACGACGATCGCGAAGTGCTGCCCGCTCGCGGCGGACGGCACGGGCAGGTCCCCCAAATCTCGCAACGCCTGCCTGGCTTGGCGCTCGATCCCGGAGTCGGCCGGCCCCTGCTCGGCACTCACGCGGCCCCGCCCGGCCGCTCGCCGCGCGCCTGCCGGCGCTCGTGCTCCTGTTCACGGTCGTGGGCGCGCTCGGAGTGCAGCAGCTCCTGATCGAGGTTCAAGCCCTGGTGGTGAAGGGTGTGACCCATGCGCCGCGCCTTCGTGCGCAGGTAGTCGGTGTTGTGCTCGTTGGGGGCCTGCTCGATCGGCAGCTGCGCGGAGACCGACAGCCCGTAGCCCTCCAGGCCGCGGATCTTCTTCGGGTTGTTGGTGAGGATGCGGATCGAGGAGAGGCCGAGGTCGGAGAGGATTTGTGCGCCGATCCCGTAGTCGCGCAGGTCGGCCGGCAGCCCCAGCCGCTCGTTGGCTTCAACCGTGTCGAGGCCGTCCTCCTGCAGGCGGTAGGCGCGCAGCTTGTTCAGGAGGCCGATCCCGCGGCCCTCCTGGGAGAGGTACAGGAGCACCCCCTGCCCCTCGCGCTCGATCATCGCCAACGCCGCTTCCAGCTGCTCGCCGCAGTCGCAGCGCAGCGAGTGGAAGACGTCGCCGGTGAGGCACTCCGAGTGCACGCGCACGAGCACGTCGGAGCGGCCGGCGACCTCGCCCTTGACGAGCGCCACGTGGTGCTTCTCGTCGACCAGCGAGCGGTAGCCGACCGCCTCGAAGTCACCGAACGCGGTCGGCAGCCGTGTCGCGACGACCCGTTCGACGAGCCGGTCGTTGCGCCGCCGGTAGGCGATCAGGTCGGCGATCGTCACCATCTTCAGCCCGTGGCGCTCGCAGTAGTCGGCGAGGTCGGGCACGCGCGCCATCGAGCCGTCCTCGTTCATGATCTCGCAGATCACCCCGGCCGGGATCAGCCCCGCCAGCCGGGCCAGGTCGACGCTCGCCTCGGTGTGCCCGGTGCGCTCCAGCACGCCGCCGGCCTTCGCCTTCAGCGGGTTGACGTGCCCCGGCTGCACGAGATCGTCGGGCTTCGAGCCGGGGTCGACGGCGACCTGCATCGTGTGCGCGCGGTCGTGCGCGGACACGCCGGTGGTGACGCCGTTGCGGGCCTCGATCGTAACCGTGAAGGGAGTTTGCAGGGCGGACTCGTTCTTCGCCGTCATCAGCTCCAGCCCAAGTTCCTCACAGCGCTCGGGGCTGAGCGCCAGGCAGATCCATCCGCGCGCCTCCTTGGCCATGAAGTTGATCGCCTCGGGGGTGACGAACTGCGCGGCCATCAGGAGGTCCCCCTCGTTCTCGCGGTTTTCGTCGTCGCAGACGACGACCATCCGCCCCGCGCGGATCTCCTCGATCGCCTCCTCGATCGTCGCGAACAGCGTGGTTGTCTTCGATGCGCTCATGCTTGGGCCTCCAGCAGTCGGCGTACGTGCTTGGCGAGGATGTCGGCCTCCAGGTTAACGGCCCGCCCAGCCGCTGCCCGGCCGAGCGTGGTGCGTTGCAGGGTCTCGGGAATCAACGAGACAGCGAAACCGGACTCGCGCAGCGCGCTGACGGTGAGGGAGACGCCGTCGATCGCGATCGAGCCCTTTTCGACCACCAGGGGGAGCAGCGCCAGGTCGGCATCGATCGCGACGACCCGCGAGAAGCCCGCCTCGCGCACCCCGACTACGGTCCCCACGCCGTCCACGTGCCCCTGCACGATGTGGCCCCCGAGGCGCCCGTCGGCGCGCAGCGCGAGCTCCAGGTTGACCGCGTCGCCGGGGGAGAGCGCGCCAAGTGTGGTGCGCTCGAGCGTCTCGTGGATCGCCTCGGCCTCGAACTGATCGTCATCCACCTGCGTGGCGGTCAGGCAGACACCATTGACGGCGATCGAGTCGCCAAGCGCCAGCTCGGTGGCGAGCGGCGTCCGCACGCGCAGGGTGGCGCCTGCGGTGTCGCGCTCGACGGCAAGCACGGAGCCGAGGTCGGCGATCAGGCCGGTGAACACCGGGCCACTACCACTCGCGCATGCGCGCCGAGACGAGCAGATCCTCGCCGATGCGCTCGCAGTCGAACGTGAGCGCGCGGACCGCGTCGGCGATCCGCTCGACGCCTTCGCCCTCCAGGGGGTCGCGCGCGGTGCGTCCGCCGAACAGCAGCGGTGCGAGAAACAGGCGGATCTCGTCGATCTCGCCGGCGTCGAGGAAGGCACCCGCGAGGTGGGGACCGCCCTCCAAGAGCAGCGAAGCGACGCCGAGCTGGCCGAGTTGGTCCAGGGCTGAGCGCACGCGAGCAGGCTCGTTCTCGCCCGTCGCGACCACCACCTGCACACCGGCCGCCTCGAGGGCGTCGGTGTCCGCGCGGGCCGCGGCTCTGGAGACCACCACGGTGAGCGGGATCTCCGCGGCGGCGGCGAGCAGACGCGAGTCGGAGGGGAGGCGCGCCAGCGAGTCGAACACCACGCGGCGGGGTTGCTCGGACGGGCAGGTGGGGGCGCCGTCGGGGCGCGCGGTGAGCTGAGGGTCGTCGGCGAGCGCGGTGCCGATGCCGACGACGACCGCGTCGACCGAGGCCCGCCAGCGGTGGGCGAGCTCGCGCGAGGCGTCGCCGCTGATCCACTGCGAGTCGCCCGCGCGCGTGGCAACCTTCCCGTCGAGCGTCATCGCGGACTTGAACAGCACCCACGGGCGCCCGACGCGCGCGTGCTTGCGGAAGGCCTGGTTGAGCAGGCGGGCACGCGTGGCGAGCTCGCCGTCGGCGAGCACCACCTCGACGCCCTCGTCGCGCAGGATGCCGAGGCCGCGGCCGGCGGCCTTCTCGGTGGGGTCGTCGGAGCCGACGACGACGCGCCCGATCCCGGCCTGCACGATCGCCTCGGTGCAGGGCGGCGTCTTACCCTCGTGGCAGCAGGGCTCGAGCGAGACGTACAGCGTGGCCCCAGAGAGGTCGGCGAGGCCGCAGGCCTCGATCGCGTTGACCTCGGCGTGGGCGGCCCCGAAGCGTTCGTGCCACCCCTCCCCCAGGACCTCACCGTCGCGCGCGATCACCGCCCCGACCACAGGGTTGGGCTTGACCGCACCGATACCGCGGCCCGCGAGCTCGATCGCGCGGGCGAGGTGCAGCTGGTCGGTGTCGGTCACGACGGTCATCCCGAATGACCAGGATAACTCCCCCGCGTGCGCCGAAGTGTCAAACGTGAAGGTCTACGCGACCGGCGCGGCGGCTTGGCCTGCACGAGCCCCAGGGTCACCTTCGCCCCCACCGCCAGCTCGCTTCCGGCCGCGGGCCGCTGCGAGCCTACGACCAGTGGTCGCGGCTTGTGCCGCGAGGGTCGCGGCTTCGCGACCCTCCCCAGTGAGCACTGGGAGCGGGCCAGCAGCTTGCGCGCCCGGGCCAGCGTGTCGCCCTTCAGCTTCGGTGCCGCCGATCGTGCCGCCGTATTGGACTCATGCACCCACAATCGACCCAAGCGGAGCTGGGCTGAAGCAACCACTGGCGTCCTCACCCGCGCGCGCAGCGCCCGCCACGCAGTCGGTAGACAGTCACTTCGGGGCCGGGGCGGGCGTAGGCGAGCGGGTAGTAGTCGAAGGACCAGTCGAAGCCAAACGCCACCGGACGTGCCCCGGCGCGGTAGGGGGAGACGTGGTAGACGACTTCCCCGGCACGCGCAAGCGCGCGGTAGTAGGCGACGGCGAGCGGCGCGCGCGCAGGGTCCGCGAACGCGCGGCCGGACTCCGCGGAGCCGCTCAGCACCCAGCAGTAGCCTTCGCGCTCGTAGAACGGGATCAGCGACGGGGCGAGCGTGAGCTCGTAGTTTTCGAGGCTGACGACGTGGCCTTCGCCGGGCGTGAGCGCGCCCGAGGGGCCGATCCGCGAGAGCAGGGACTGGTACTTCAACCAGCGGTCGCCGTTGGGCACGGTGAGCGTGGGGTGCCCGACGTCCTGCACCCACTCGTCGGGCACGATCGGCTCGACGACCACCTTCGCGCCGACGGGCACGTGCGCGACCATCCACGCCCGCGCGAGGGAGCGGGTGTCGGGGCGCGAGAGGATCAGGCCGGAGTGGACGCTGTAGAGGACCCCCTGCGCGCCCAGCGCAAGCACGGCGAGAGCGGTGAACGCGACCAGCACAATCCGCGAGCGCGGTGGGGAGGCATCTTTTTTGGGGATGAGCTCCGCCGGCGGAGCCGGCTCCGCGGGCTGGGCTCGCTGGTCGATGACACCCTGGACGGCTCGCGCCAGCGCGCGGGCGCATTGCAGCGCGGCAAAGGCCGCCAGCAGACAGAGAGTCGGGAAGATCGGCAGCAGCCAGCGCCCGAAGTAGCGGCCCTCGGAGCCCATGAACAGCAGGTAGAGCAGCGGCGCCGGAACCAGCAGCCAGCCGAGCGCGCGCTCGCGCCACCAGACCATCACCGCACCGGCGAGCGCGGCGATGGCGGGCACCCAGCCGAGGCCCCAGGTGAGCGACCACAGGTAGTAGACGAGCCCGGTCTGACCGACCCCCCCGCCCGCGCCGAGCTTGCCCTGGGCTTCGCCGGAGAGCGAGGACTGGTGGGCGAGGCCCTGCTCGAAGGCGTGGAAGTCAAGCACCGAGTAGGGGTCGGCGATCAGGAAGGCGATCAGCGCGGCGGCGCCTGCGAGCACGAGGCCCACCAGCACCGGCCGCCCCGCCGGTACGGACCGCGGTGGAGCACCCTGCGACGCCGTTCCAGCGCCTCCAACCGCGGCTACGCCGCCCCTGCCTCCCTCCCCCGCGGCGCCTCGACCGCGCCCGGCCGTCCGCCGCCGCGGGGTCGGCGCCAGGTAGTGCGCGGCGGCGGCGGCGAGCAGCGGCAGCAGCGCGATCCCGGCGGTGTACTTCGTCGCGCAGCCGAAGCCGAGGCCGACCCCAGCGATCAGGTAGTCGCGCGCGCGGCCTTTGCGCAGCACGCCCGCGGTGCCGAGCAACGAGAGCGTCAACGGCGCGAGCGTGGGGACGTCGTTGAGCGCGAGATGGGAGTAGAAGACCGGCAGGAACGCGACCGCCTCGAGGGCCGCGGCGAGCAGCGCGACGCCACGGTCGAAGAGCCGCGCGCCGGCGATGTACAGCAGCCACACCGCGAGCGTGCCGAGCAGCGCGGCGCATACGCGCGCCAGCGTGAAGACCGCCGTGGGGTTGACCGCAAAGGTATGCGAGACCCCCGCGCGACCGCCGAACCAGGCGGCGAAGACGAGCCGCAGCAGGTCGGTGTAGGCGGGGGGGTTGACGAAATAGTGGGGGTTCCAGCCAAGCGTGAGCATGCCGATCGCGCGCGCCACGAAGTGAGAATCCTCGTCGGAGTTGTAGGCGTAGGGAAGACCCTGGCGGATGCCCCACAGGCGCAGGCCAAGCGCGAGGAGTAGCACCAGCGCGAGCCCGGCCCAGATGAGCCGGCGCCGATCAGCAGTTGCCATAGACCGCGTAGTAGCGGCTCGTATAGATCCGCCGGAAGCCGTGCAGGGGGATCTGGTCGAGCGGGTTGTCGCCGACGTCGACGATCGCCTCCTGGAAGACGGCGGCGCCGAGCGGGTACACCGCGACGCTGGCGCGAGCGATCCGGTCGGTGAGCGCGGGGTCGCCGGCTTCGGCGTCGGCGCGCGCCTCGCTGCGGGCGACGATCTCGTGCTGGTTGCTCACGTCGAGGATCCAACGGGCATCGGGGATCAGCTTGTTGTCAGGCAGCGACAGCAGCGGGCAGCGGGCCAGTTCGGCGCGCACCGCCGGGCTGTGCAGGGCGGTGGCGAGCCCTTCGTGGAAGTCGTCGTGGTAGGCGAGCGTGGTGCGTGCGTTGGAGAGGGAGGTGACCGACACAGCCGCCACGGCGCCGTACACGAGCAGCGCGGCGCCGGCCGCCATCCACGCGCGGCGCAGCGCCGAGCCGGGGCGCAGCAGCGACCAGCCGCCGATCGCCAGCGCGCAGAAGGGCAGCAGCAGCGCCGCGGCGCCCATCATGTAGCGGTCGATCACCGACGCGCCGGCGGCGCCCTCGGCGACATACACGAGCAGCAGCAGCGCCAGCACCGCGAGCGGTACGCGCGCGCGGCGGGGCGTCAGCCAGAGCCCGAGCACCGCCCCGGCGAGGCCGCCGAGCACGATCGGCAGCTTGTCGATCCGCACCAGGTAACGCCACGTGGCCGCGAGCACCGAGGTGAAGCCCTTGGTGCGTTCCAGTTCGGCGGCGAGCACCGCCGTGGAGTGCAGCGAGTAGAGCGGGTCGCCGGTCACGAGCGTGTCGATCGCGACCCACAGCAGCGGCGCGGCGGCGACCAGCGCCGCGTAACCCAGCCGCCGGCGGTTGCTCACGGTGCGCGGCCAAACACACCACAGCCAGTACACCCCCGCCAGCACCCACGCGTCGGGGCGCAGCAGGCCGGCGAGCGCGAGCAGCACGAACACGGGCGTGCCACGGCGCGAGCGTTCGACCTCCAACGCCGTGGCCCACACGATCAGCGCGAGGTAGGTGAGGTCGAGGTAGCCCTGCGCGGCGAGGTTGGCGTCGTACAGGCGCGTCAGCATCAAGCAGTGCCGCGAGCACCGCCACGAGCGGCCCGAAGCAGAGGCGCGTGAGGCGGAAGAGACCAACCGTGAGCGCCACGAACGAGGCGATCGAGCCGAGCACCATCAGCCGCGCGCCGGCCTGCCCGAACGAGCGAGCAGAACATCGCCGAAGGCGATCGCCAGCGGATGCTCGGTCGGCGCGCGGTAGACACCGAAGTCAGGCAGCTGCAGGTGCAGCAGGTCGCGCCCCCACAGCAGCGCGTAGAAGGAGTCGTACGTCGGGTAGGTGGGGAAGGCGAAGTACCCCACCAGCGCCCCCACGCACAGCGCCGCGAAGCCGAGCCGCGCCCAGGTGGCACCCGGCACCGCGCGCAGGCGCGCAAGCCATGTGTGGTCGCGCCGAGGCCGGGCGAGCGTCGCGCTCTGCATTGGGTAGAGCTTATGCGGCCGGTAGGCTGTGCAGGCGATCGGGGCAACGACCCCCTGAAGACCCTGCACATGAAGCTGATCATCCAGATCCCCTGTTGGGACGAGGCCGCGACGCTGCCGCTGACGCTCGCCGAGCTGCCGCGCGAGCTGGAGGGATTCGACACGGTCGAGTGGCTGGTGATCGACGACGGCTCCAGCGATGCGACGATCGACGTGGCGCGCCGCCACGGCGTGGACCACCTCGTGGCGCTGACCAACCACAAGGGCCTCGCCAGCGCCTTCCAGGCCGGCCTCGACACCTGCCTGAAGCTGGGCGCCGACGTGATCGTCAACACCGACGCCGACAACCAGTACTACGGCCCCGACGTCGCGCGGCTGGTGGCGCCGATCCTCGAAGGCCGCGCCGACATGGTCGTCGGGGACCGCGAGGTGGACTCGATCGAGCACTTCTCGCCGCTGAAGAAGCTGCTGCAGCGGCTGGGCTCGTGGGTCGTGCGCCAGGCCTCCTCGACCTCGGTGCCCGACACCACCTCGGGCTTCCGCGCCTACAACCGCGAGGCCGCGCTGCAGGTGCAGGTCGTCTCGAAATTCACCTACACGCTGGAGACGATCATCCAGGCGGGCAAGCTGCTCGTGGCGGTCGAGCACGTCCCCGTGCGCACCAACCCCGCCACGCGCGAGTCGCGCCTGTTCCCCTCGATGGGCGCGTACGTGCGCCGCAACGCGGTGTCGATCTTCCGCATCTACGCCCAGTACGAGCCGCTGCGGATCTTCTGGAGCCTCGCCGCGGTGATCGGCGTGGCGGCGCTCGGCGTGTGGATCCGCTTCGTCGTCGCCTACGCCGAAGGCAACGGCAAGGGCCACGTGCAGTCGCTGATCCTCGGCGCGGTGCTGTTCATCGCCGCGATCGTGCTGTGGGCGCTCGGCGTGATCGGCGACCTGCTCGCCGCCCAGCGCGTGCTCAGCCAGCGCACGTTCGAGCGGGTGCGGCGGATCGAGCTGCAGCTGGACGTGCCGCCGTCGCACTACGAGCCCGGCGGCACCCCTCCGCCCCCGGATGCCCACCCCCTGCCCGATGGCAACAAGCGCGCGCAGCCCCAAGAGCGTGAGGTGATCGGGGCTTGAGCGCCGACGTCACGCTCTCCCGCGACGGCGTCGTCACGGGCAACACCTACGACAAGTACGGCTCGACCAACCCGCTCGCGCGGCGGCTGATGGCCGGCTTCGAGCGCGACCTCGACGGGCTGCTCGCGCGCGCCGACCCCGCGCTCGCTGCTGGACGTCGGCTGCGGCGAGGGGGTGCTCGTGCACCGCTGGGCGCAGCGGCTGGCGGGGCGGCGGATCGTCGGCATCGACCTCGAGGAGGAGTCGATTCAGGCCGGGTGGGCGCAGCGGCAGGCGCCCAACCTCGAGTACCGCGTGATGCGCCGCCGAGAACCTGCCGTTCGCCGACGGCGAGTTCGACCTCGCGTCTGCGATCGAGGTGCTCGAGCACGTGCCCGACCCCGCCCACACGCTCGCGGAGATGGCGCGCTGCGCCTCGCGCCACCTGCTCGTGTCGGTCCCGCGCGAGCCGCTGTGGCGCGCGCTCAACATGGCCCGCGGCGCCTACCTGCGCGAGCTCTGGCAACACCCCGGGGCACCTCAACCACTGGTCGCGGCGCTCGTTCGTGCGCCTGCTCGCGCGCCACGGGACGGTCGCCGAGGTGCGCTCGCCCTTCCCGTGGACGATGCTGCTTGTCCGCCTCGAGCCCCAGCGTTTCAGCGCCAAGCCCGAGGACCACCGTCTGGCACTCGGGCCGGCGCCGCTCCTACGGCAGCGGCGCGCGCCTCCTCTCGGTCGGGATCGCCGCGACGGGCCTGCTGACGTTCGCCTACTTCTCGATCGCCTCGCACGTGCTCAGCGAAGAAGCGGCGCAGCGCCTGGACGTGCTGTGGTCGGTGATGTTCGTCGTGATCTCGGTGATCTACCGCCCGGTCGAACAGCTGCTCTCGCGCACGATTGCCGAGCGCCGCGCCCACGGCCACGCCGGCCACCCGCTGCGCGTCCCGCTCGCGCTGCAGGGCGGCTTCGCGCTCCTCTTCCTCGTGGTCGCGCTGGCGCTGCACGAACAGCTGATCCACCAGGTCTTCGACGGCTACACCGCGCTCTACTGGGTGCTCGTCGTCGGCACGCTGGCCTACGCCGGCAGCTACTTCGCGCGCGGCTGGCTGGCCGGCCACCAGTTCTTCGGCCTGTTCGGCGCGCTGGTGCTGATGGAGTCCACCTCGCGGATCTGCTTCGCGCTGGCGGTCGCGCTCGGCCTCGCCTCCGGCCAAACCGCGGTCGCCCTCGGGATCGCGGCGGCGCCGCTGCTCTCGCTGGTCGTCGTGCCCGCCGCGTTCGCGCGGGCCGCGCGGGAGCGCGGGGACGCCGTGGTCCAAGCCGCTCCTTCGGCCCCAGACCAACCCGACGCCGCCCCACTCACCGTCGACGAGGCCGACGCGGCACTCGCCGGCCCGGGCACGGAGGGGGTCCAGGAGGTGGCGGCCGATCTCGATCGGTCACGAGAGCTGTCCCTGTCCCGCGGTGGGCGCTTCGCGCTGTGGGTCTCGGGGATCATGCTCTCCGAGCAGACGCTCCTGAACGCCTCGGTGCTGACGGTGGACGCGCTCTCCCCCGACAAGGCGCTGGCGGGAATCGTCTTCAACGTGATGCTGATCGCCCGCGCGCCCCTGCAGCTCTTCCAGGCGATCCAAACCTCGCTGCTGCCCCACCTCACCGGTCTGGAGGCCCGCGAGGGCCACACCGCCTTCGCCCACGCGATCCGCCTCACCCTGCGCGCGATCGCCGCCTTCGCCGCCGCCGTGGCGCTCGGCCTGCTGGTCATCGGCCCGTTCGTGATGGGCCACATCCTGTTCGGCCAGACCTACACCTACAACCGCTTCGGCCTCACCCTCGTCGGCCTCGGCATGGGCATGCACCTAGCATCGGGCACCCTCAACCAGGCCGCGCTGGCACGCAACCGCGCCCGCGCCGCCGCGCTCTGCTGGCTCGCCGCGGCCGTGGTGTTCCTGGGGTGGATGTTTATTCCGGCGGTTGGTGAACAGGTGCTCCGCGCGGAGATTGGGTATTTGGGCGCCACCACACTGCTGGCGGTGTTGCTGGGGGTGTTGTATCGGCGGGGGACCGTCCACTAAAGTCGTGGTATGTCCACACGCGAGGAACGAGTGGTTGAGCAGATACACGCTTCAGAGTTGGTGCTCACACCCCAGGATTGACCAGCTGGACACGCTCCCCAGTCGGCAGCGTCGCCTCGAGCACGATGCCCATCGCGGCCATCAGCCGGAACGCGTTGTCGGTCGTCGGGTTAGCAGTCTCCGAGGTCAGCAATCGTCGCACGCTTGAGGCCTCCAAGCCCGCGCGACTCGCCAGAGCGCGCTTGGTCATACCCTGCGTCTCCCGGGTCGCCTCAAGCATCGCCAGCAACGCATTGCGCGACCGCAGAGCCTGCACCCGTCGGGCATGCTCGGCGCGCTCGGTATCAGACAACAGCGCACCGACGGCTGCGTCATGGGCGGTCCTCTTGGGCATGACTGGAGCGTAGCAGGGCCGTGGCATATATGCAACAGTTCTTGATCGCCATCAGCCGCTCGCCGCCGACCCGACGCATACTCTGGCACGCGTGGCTATCTGGAAGGTCGAGTGGCTCGTAAAGACCGACGGCGGCGTGCGCAGCGTGCCCGCGTTCGACTTTCTACTCGGCCAACCTTCGGCTGTCCGATTGCAACTCCTGGCGATTGTCGATGCCGTACGCACCACTGGGCCCGATCAGTGGAAGGACCGAACCTCGCACGACTCGATGCATGGCTCCTGTGCGGATCTGCACGAGGCCCGAGACAAGCACGGTCAGATGCTCTACCGTCTCTACCTGCTCTGGCAGCGCAACGATAATCGCGTGGTGATCATCGACGGTGGCGCAAAGCCCAACTCCAAGGCGCTGCCCGACTCCTTCTACGACGACCTGGCAGCGCTTGCGAGAACAGCCCAAGGCAATCCCGCCCCATTCGCCGTCGCCGACGACTTCGCTCGTAATGTCCTCGCTACCGACAACGAAGGCTAGGCCGAACGCAAAGAAGCTCCGCAGATCCGCAATCCCAGGCGCGGATCGGCGAAATCCAGGGTCGCGGCGAGTGCCCAGCCGGGCCGCGTACCGTCCCAAACGGTGCGCATCCACAAACTGAAGGAGGCATGCCATCACCGTGGCAGCGCAACAGCATGTGACGCTGAGCGGATCGCCTTGACGTATGTATCCGGGACGAGCCTCAGTTCGCCGTCGGGCCCGAAGAACATCAGCAAGTCCTCGCATCCACCTGGCCGGCAGGTGGCGACCCATCGGCGGCCCCCACCGTCCTGGAACAGAGCAGCATCCCACGGTTCGCGGCCTCGCGCGTGAGCTGCGGCGCCATCCACACATGCGGCTGGAGCTCGTCTTCGGAACGAGCACCCCGGACTCCGAAGGCCTCTTCGAACAGGAAGCCGAGGAACTCAAAATCCCAACGGCGACATTCTCTCATGTCAGCCTCCCGATCGTCGCGACCGGGCGGTGACAGACCTTATGGCGCACCGTAAAAACGATCGAGGCCGCCCGCTCAGGGGCATGCCCCTAGCGAAACTCGGCAGTGAGCCAGTGCGCCCAGTTGCCCGGCTGCTCGTTTTCGCACGCCCACCGATCGAGCGCAGCGGCGAGCCTCGGAGCGAGCGATTCCTGGGGCCGCCAGGTCTTGCGGATGAGCAGCACTGGGCAGGTGGTCACGACCGCGAAGTCACTGGCGTTCTCGGTTACGATCACGCGTTGCTCGGCAGCGGCCAGCGACACCAGCGTGTCGTCAGGGAGGTTGTGCGCGCCGAGCTGGGCAGGGGTCGTGGCGTCATGGCCGCCAGCAGCCAGCAACCCGGCCGTGCCGGGCGGCAGCATGGAGTCGATCAGGAACCTCAAGCGAGCAGAAAGTCGCGCTCGGCGGCGAGTGTCTCGGCCAGCGCCAACGCGCGTTCGTTGGCTTCGACGCGCGCCTCGATCTCTTCTCGGTGGGCGGCGGCATACGCCAATGCAATCTCCACCTGCCTTGGATGAATCCCGAACTGATCGGCGAGCGCGGCAACCCGCACGGCCTCCGCACCGCTGGTGTGAGGTAGCGCAGCGACGATCTCCCACACGTCGGGCCCGCCCGCCAACGTCGCGCGCCGACCCGCCGGGCCTGACTTGAACACCACCCCGGGGTGCGCCGCACAGGCGAGTCCCTCGCGCACGAAACGCTCGATCAAATCGGTGACGGTCGTCGCCTCGGCACCGGCCCGTGCGGCCAGTTGGCGGCGAAGCTCATCGTCGAGGCGAATGCTTGTAGTCGACCGGGGCATGGTTCGCTGACCTTCTGCGCAATACAACGCAGTCTATCACATTGCGCTGCTCATGATATCGGGCGCGACCGCACTGCTGGCGGTGCTGTGTCGGCGGGGAAGGCAGTAGGACAGTGCGCGGCCGGGGCGTGCGTTTCGATCCCGACGCCTTCGCCGAGGATCCCTCACGCACCCTTGAACCGTACGCACACTGGGAGTACAATCGCGTTATGACGACCATCGAGAGCAAGACGCATCGCTGGAACATGCGTGTGGCGGAGGATGTCGACGCGATCGTGCGAATGGCGGCAGAGCAGACAAACCAGCCGTTGACCGATTTCGTCGTCCGGGCAGCGCGGGTGCTCGCCGAGGACACTCTCGCCGATCGGCGGGTGTTTCGTCTCGACGACGCCGCCTGGGATGAGTTCGTCGAGATCTTGGATCGGCCCGCCCGCGCTGTGCCCGAGCTCGCCCGACTGCTGTCTTCCGCCAGCGTCTTCGACGATTAGCTCTCGTGGCGGCCTTTCAGCGGCCCGTCACTCTGGAGGCGCGACACCGCATCGAAAGCTTCCGTTGCGGGGTGCTGTCACTCGATGAGTGGTTGAGCAAGCACGCGATGCAGAGTCACCGCAGCGGCGGCTCTCGCGTGTTCATCACCACCGCTTCCGATCCGGATGTCGTCGGCTATTACGCTCTCGCTGCAGGCGCGGTAATGCCGTCCAGCGCCTCGGCGCGGCTCGCCCGCGGTCTCGCGGCCAACCAGCCGGTCCCGGTGATCCTGCTGGGTCGCCTCGCGGTCGACGCCCGTCATCAAGGTCAGCATCTTGGCCGCTCGCTGCTGCTCGACGCGATGGCACGGGTCGTGCAGGCCGGCGAGCTGATCGGAATCCGTGCGCTGCTCGTGCATGCGGTAGACATGCGCGCCCAAGGATGGTACGAGCAATTCGGCTTCGAACGCTCGCCAACCCATTCACTACACCTGATCCTCCTCATGAAGGACCTCCGCGCGACCATCAAGGACCTTTGAAGGTAGGCAACAGATCCGTGCTCGCCGCGACCCTGGATTTCGCCTATCCGCGAGCCTAGTATTGCGGATCTGTGGAGGACGGATTGCGGCTCCCTTACTCAAGAGTGCTCGAGCGCGCTGGCGTAGAAGTCGAGATAGCTCTTCCAATGACTGTCCCAGACGCTCTTAGGTGCGGGTAGCGTGTACCATGAAGATTATGGCACATTACCTTAAACGTATTTGGTTCGTCTTCATCCAATAATTCATCCTGTAGGAGTGTTCGACCTACAATGCACAGCTTGCCTTGAACTGGCTTGGAATCCAGTATCTTGTTCAATGCGCCAAGCGATGGGAATCTAGCGTATTCTAAACCACCGCTGAGATATTCACAATTGATCTCAGCCGTGGTCGCACCGGATCCTACCCACTTGACAAAACCCGTATTACGCGACGGACTCTTTACTTCGATCTTTGCGCATCCAGTTTCGCTAAGCCATCCAGGGACGGCGGCCTCTATCTTTTCGAATTCGTTCTTTTTACTCTTAATGATATGAACCACCACGGCAATAATCACGATTGCCAATAGCGTTGAATAAATGGCTACCGACCTTTGCTTATAACTCATATCATTCCTTCAAGTAGGTTGATACTCTCCGTAAAATGATGCCCTTGCTCAGCAGTGCGCGAGCGCCCCGGCGTAGAAATCGAGATAGCTTCCCCAATGGCTGTTCCAGTAGGTCGCGTCGTGCCCGCCGGGCCACACATGGAACTCGACGTCGAGTCCTTTGGATTGAAGAGTCCGGGCGAATGTCGTATCCGCCGATCTGAAAGGGTCTTCGCTGCCGACGTCGATCCACAGTCGCGTCCCGGGATATGGGTTGGGGCTCTCCGTCGCGTCGTGGATAACATCATGGCGTGCAAAGTCTTCAGCGTTGTCGAACGCCCCAGCGGCCGATTCCCCACCGTTCAGCCACAAGGCTGGCGAGTCACCACCAACAGCACAGAAGCGCCCAGGATTCAGCCGGGCCAGATCATAGGCGCCGAAGCCGCCCATCGACAGTCCGCCGATGGCGACACGGCGAGGGTCGGCGCCCAGCAGGCGGACCGTCCGCGGAATCACCTCATCCATCACATAGCTGCCCCACGCCCCATCTTCGCGGTCGTGCCAGTAGGAGTCTTCGCCCCCGTCGGGAAAGACAACATCCGGCGCCCGCGGCCCCAGCTTCGCAAGAGCCGCAAAGAACTGGCTGCTCAGATTGGAGTCCTCATTCTCCCCCTTGCCATGCAGGAATACCAGCAGCGGCCGCCCGGCACCAGAGCTTCCCGCCGGGATCACCACCGCCTCCGCCAGTGTTTGATGCACGAGCGGACTGTCGATCGAGAAGTGGATCGCTCTCGCGCCGTGAGTGTCGACTCCGCGCAGCGCCGATGCAAGGACGACCGCGATACCGACTAGGACCATCGTCACCACAAGTAGCGCAACCGCACGCCGCCTCCGGTAACGACGACGTCTGCTAACCCGCCCCACTCGCATGTTGCTTGCTACGGACCTTCTTCTTTGAGTGCCTTGGGTGCCAACCCTGCGACCGCCCAGTGTAGTTCGCCAGCCATACCGAATTCTTCTTCGCGTATTCTAGGGCCTATCCGCTTATCACGAGTTCCCGCGCTAGTATCTACGATATAGCTCTCACCGTTAGTCGAGCCTTCGTCGGTAGCTTCTGGCACGAGCTTTTCGAGTTCTGCTCGATTATATGACCCCGCCTTGTCATTTGTCACAAAGAAAAATCCAAAGTTGATACTTGCCCCATGGGAATTGCTGGCAGTCCCATAAATCGCGCTCACGAAACCGGGAGGTATAGGTCCAGGTCGGAAGACGATATGTAAGCCTGTACGCCTAAGAATCCCAGGAACCCGCTCAGGGTCAACAATTTTCCCACTTTCACCCCTCGCAATACCAACCATCGTGTCTGGAACAGTCAACGTCGTACCCGATTTTGACAGAGATTGGTTGTGGCTACTTTCCCCACATCCTACAACCAAGAGACACCCAAGTATCATGACCACACAGCTCAAAACACGTGGTACCAAAAGGTCTGCATATCTTACCATTGTCATTAAGGCACGTACGCGGAAAGGTGTATTGGTCGCAAAATATACCAGTTCCAATGCTTGCCCCTCGCATCTTCACTAGGCAATATTTTAGAGTCTAGCCCGTGTAGGTATTGCCCAATTTCTTTAAACTCCTCCGTCATAGATGATAGCCGATTAGCCGTATGTGAAGTATATATCTCCGTTGATGGGTTACTACTATTACCTGCGACTACCATCCCAACATGGTTGATCGCAGCCTTCTCAGGATACCAGTGGAAGAAGATAAGATCCCCCGCATGTAGGGTTTCTCCTGGCTTAAGAGGACGTGCCAGCCCGTTGTTACGAAGCTCGTGGTAGAAGGCTTCTACTGCCGACCATGACTTAGTATGTTCCGGAATAAATACTCCAAAGTATTGATCAGCAACCTTAGTCCACCACGCATTTTCTACTTCTTCACCGGGACGCAGCATCTGCATCCCACCAGCAAAGAGTAGTTGGCTGACATAGTCAGTGCAATCATCTGGATATTCATAAAATTCTGGATTTGCATTTTTATAGTAACGCTTTGCGTAGTAGTACGCCGATTCTGTATTTCGAGAATTCCAGCTCCCGCACAGTCTTTTGCTTTGCGAACACGCTTGGTGAATAACGGAGATGTGGGGTCCTAGCTTACCCCTAGCCACATTCTCAATCTGTTCTTCTCCAGACGGAGGCGATAGGGAGACCGGTTCGCTCCCACCTTCCGTGGGGATGATTTCGATGTGAGGCGTGAGCCAGATCACGGCAAATCCAGGGCCAGCTTCGTCCACCTCATAGCCATCCCGAAGGACGTCGACTTCATGAGGACCTGGCGCTGGCGAGTTCGAATCCTCTTCTTCGGTGGGCGTAAGATCTGTAAGGCTGGCTCCGTCTGTTTTGATCTCGTAGAGACTCCTGACATTGGGTTTGAAGCGCGCAACCAGTTCTTCAAAGCCTGTCGGATATTTGCTTTGGGGCGTGATACCAACGAACTCTATCTCGCTGCTGTCAGCTATAAATCGCGGTGTATCTGCTGCGGTTATGTCGCCAAGGTCCAGCCGTTCGGCTTCCGTTCCATCGAAGTTGGCGACGTATAGGCCCCAGGGTTCGCTGCTGGATTCCCTGCCGATGTATGCCAACTGGCTGCCGTCGGGGGAATAAGTAGGCGACTCCGCATATCTGGTCCCTGTTTCTATCGGAGTCGGGGCAGTGGCATTGGAGCCATCGGCGTCCACACGATAGAGCTGAGTGGTCTTTACACCTTCTTCTTCGACGACGCGTGTGTAGGTCAGGCTGGTCCCGTTGGGTGACCATGTAGGCTGGCTGCCGTTACCCGGGATGAACCTAGCTTGGCCGCCGTCGTAGTTCATGAGCGCGATTTTTGCCTCGCTGTTGAGGTCTTCGGGTCCCCCGCTGGGAGCACTCGGGCATAGGTCTTCCTCAACGCATCCGTGCGAAGAACTCCCCGGAGGCAAGGTTTCGATAGCAATCATCTCTCCATCCGGGGAGATGTTGGGGTGCTGGAGGTTGCAGGCGCTTGCGCCAGCTTCCCGATCGATCGTTTCGCAGTTGGTGAGTTCGTACGAGTCGCCGCCTTCTGTATTGGCGGTAAAGACCGAATTAGCTGTCGTGTAGAGGATCTTTTCGCTGTTTGAAGGCGTCGATTCGCTGATTGTCGGGCTCAGTAGCGAGGCTCTGGATACCCGACCTGACTCGTTTTGGGCTGTCACGACCACTCGCAGTTGGTACCCGCCATCATCCGATGCAACATCGTAAGTCTGCTGGGCAGCTTCAGCGATGTTCTCGCAGCTGCTGCCGTCGGCTTTACAGCGCTGCCATTGGTAGGTAAGACCTTCGCGAGATGACGTAGCATCGACATTCTGCCAACTGCCGCCGTCGGTCGTGATCAAAGCACCAGGGGCAGCCGTGCCTAGCAGAGTAGTGTTTGGCAACGTCACGTTGACCGGCGCCGCGACGGCTGCGACAACGGCGGTTGCGGCAGATGTCTTGGTGCTCGTACCGGCCGCGTTGGTCGCGGTGACCTGAACCTTCAAGGTATTGCCTGTATCGCCTTCTTCAACTTGGTAGCTAACGCCCGTAGCACCTGGCATTTCATAGCATTCGCTGCCTTCGGCCGAACAGCTCAGCCACTGATAAGCATATGCTAGTGGTGGGCTGGCCGACCATTCCCCATGGTTCGCCGTTAAGGTTTGCAGCGCCTTGGCTTCGCCTGAGATCGTCGGCAGAGAGGTATTCGCCGGGGCACTGGCCGCAGTGATCGTCCCGGATGGCGCCGAGGTCGCGCTGGCGCTGGCACCCTGGTTGGCGGCGGTCACACGGACGCGCAGCGTGTCCCCCTCATCGCTCGAGGTCGTGGTGTAGGTGGACGCAGTGGCGGAACTGATGTCGGTGCATTCTTCGCCGCCGGTATTGCAGGTCTGCCACTGGTAGCTGTAGCCGAGCGTTCCCCCACCGCCGTGCCATGTGCCCGGGTGCGCGGTCAGCTGTGATCCCGCGGTCGTTTCGCCGGTGATCGTGGGCACGGTGTCGTCGGTAGGTGGTACTTCGACCACGTGGGTGTAGACGTCCACAGTGTCTGTTTCGACTGCGACCGCTTCATCGGCTCGCCAGGCGGTTCCCGTCAGGACGATCTCGATTTCGTGACCGAGGTCTTCGCTGGTCAGCGTGTAGCTGGGACTACTTCCGCTGGAAAGCACGGTGTTCGGCGCTTCGGGTTCGTTGACCCTGAGGAATTCGTAGCTCGTCGTGATCGGCAGTTCGGGGTAGCTCGAGAACGTGCCGCCCACGGTGATCGTCTGGCCGACCGCGGCAGCCCCGGTGTAGGTTTCGCTCGGGTTCGACGTGCCGCTGTAGGACATCCCTGTCACTTTTACCTCGTCGGTGCTGAGCCCCGTTTCGCTGGTTGCGCTGCCAGCGACGTTGGTCGCGGTTTCCACGAGGTTCAGCTTGTAGCCCACGTCGGCGGCGCGCGGGGTATACGTGAGGCTCGTCGCGCCGGGAATCGCGGTGCAGGTGGGATCACACCGCTGCCATTCGTAGGTAATAGTCGGATCGCCCGTCCAGGTGCCCGGCGTGGGATGAATCGGTTGGTATACCGGAAACTCCGGTTCGCCCCAGCTTTCCAGGAAAAACGGCAGTCTCGGCGCTTCGACATTCGTCGGTGCGTCCGGATCCGCCACCACGCCAGTGGGTTCGCTCGTGCTGGAAACACTGCCTGCGGCATTGGTGGCCGAGGCGACGACGCGCAGCTTATGGCCGATGTCGCTCCTGACTGCTGTGTAGGTCGCATCGATGGCTTCTTTGATTTCGACGCATTCGCCGCCTTCTGAGTTGCAGCGCTCCCATTGGTAGGTGTAGTGGATGACCGGGCTGCCGCTCCAGCTGCCAGGGCTGGCGGTGAGGACAAGGCCGTCTTGCGCGGTGCCGGAAATCGTCGGTGCGGCGGTGTTCGATGGCAGCGTAGCTGCGCCGAGGACAGCGGTGGCGGGCGACGCAGCGCTTGCTTCGGCGCTTTCGTCGGCGCTCCTGGTGCTCACCAGCACCCGTACCGTCGATCCTGCATCCGCCGCCGGGGGGCTGTAGGCACTTTCGTAGCCGTAGGACAATGCTTCGGGGATGTCAACGCAGTCTTCCCCGCTTGCATTACAGAGCTGCCACTGGTCGGTGTAGGACGGACCGGAGAGTGACGTGAGGATGCCAGTGTTGCCGAACCAGGAGCCGGCGGTCGATTGCAACTGGTTGCCGACCACCGCTTCGCCGGTGACTTCGGGGAGCGCTGTGTTGACCGGGGGGAGAGCGACGACAGCGCTCGTTCTTTCTTCCGCCCGAGCGGTCGTTGAGCCATGAGCATTGGTCGCGGTCACTTCGACGGTGAGCTGCAGCCCATCGAGTTCGGCGGTGGGTTCAAAGGTTTCTCCTGTGGCACCCGCGACTTCGTCGCATATGGTGTAGCCGACCCTGCATGACAGCCACTGATAGCTGTAGCTCGTCGGTTCGCCGTGCCATTCCCCGTGGTTGACGGTCAGTGTTTCCCCGTCCTTGGCGATGCCGCTGATCGTCGGCGCGACGACGCTTCCGGGAGCGCTGTCTTCGGGGTACACGTACTGAGCGCGAGCGTATTCGGTGGCGGAGCCCACCGAGTTCGTGGCTTTGACTTTGACTCGGATGTTTTTGCCGCCGGTGGTGAGGGTGTATGTCGAGCCGGTTGCCCCGGAGATCGCTTCGCAGCTGCCCCCGCAGCTTTCCCACTGATATGTGTATGAGATCGGCTCACTCCCAAGCCATTTGCCGGAATGCACGGTGACCGTGTCGCCGACCCCAAAGCCGATGTCACTGGCTGTCATGTACGGTGAGGTCAAGTTGAACGGAGCGTGATTCTGGACGGTCCACCACGTGGGGGATGATACCTTCGTGTCCGTGCCGTAGGAGTTGCTATAGACGACTGTTACCCTGATCTCGTGCCCGGTGTCGCTGCTGCTCGACACATAGCTGGAGCTGGTTGCGCCGCTGATTTCCACGCAGCCGCCACCGCTGCTGTTGCAGCGTTCCCATTTGTAGGATTCGCTGATCGGGCCGACCCCACGCGCCGCGACGTTGCCCGCGGTGAGCGTTTCTCCGACATAGAACGATTCGTAGTCCACGACTGGGGCCTGTCCGACCGGCGGCCCAAAGGCGACGACCGCCGTCGCTTCCGAGGCGACAGTCGTGCTGCCATACGGATTGGTCGCCGTGACCGCCAGTCTCAGCGTGGAGCCCACGTCCGCTTCTCCAAGGGTGTAGGTGGTTCCGGTCGCGCCGGAGATGTCGGTGCAGCTTGCCCCCGCTTCGTTGCAGCGCTCCCACTGGTCTGAAAAACTGGTCGGTTCGCGGCTCAGCCAGGAGCCTTCGGTGTTCTGCGACAGTTCCTGGCCGTCGTAGCCGGAGCCAGCGATGCTGGGCGCGACGACGGAGACCGGTGGCTCTTCGGGTAGCGGCACAGCCGGTTCTTCCACAACGCCATACAGCCATGCGTTCGCGCTGACTTCACCAACCGTGTTTTTGGCGGTTACCACCGCTCGCACGGTGCCGCCCAGGTCGGCCGACGTCAACGTGTACGTGCCAGCGATCGCCCCTGAGATGTCGGCGCAGTCTTCGTATTCCGCATTGCAGCGCTGCCACTGATAGCTGTAGGTGATTGGTTCTGTGCCTTCCCAGGTCCCCCGTTCGACGGTCAGGACTTCTCCTTCGATCGCAGCTCCGGACACCCACGGTTCTTCGACCGCTTCGGGGGCGGTTGGTGCCGGGGCGATAACAGATGTGGCTTCGGAGAGCACATCTGCTTCGCCCCACAGGCTCGTAGCCGTGACGAGCACGCGCAGGGTGTGCCCGACGTCGCCGCTCCCAGGTGCGTAGGTGGAGCTGACTGCGCCCGCGATCACAGCACATTCATGCCCGGATGCGTCACAGCGCTCCCACTGGTAGCCGTAGCTGATGGGTCCCGGAGAGGCTGTCCAGATCCCCGGTTCCGCGGTCAGCGTGGCTTCAGCGTGCGGCGCGCCCGTGATCGTCGGCAACGAGTCATCGACAAGCGTGGCGGGGCTGACCGGTTCGGTCGGGCTCGATATTCCCACGGAGCTCTTGCCTTCCGCGGTCGCCGTCACGAGCACCCTGATCGTTGCTCCCACCTGGCTCGACGCGATCGTGTAGGAACTCGCTGTGGCCCCAGTGATGGGGCTGCATTCCGCGCCGCCAGCTTCGCAACTCTGCCACTGGTAGGCGTAGCTGATGGCACCCGAGGCGGACCACGTCCCGGTACTCGCGGTCAGCGTCTGGCCTTCCTGGCTGGTTCCCGAGATGGCCGGCGCTTCGCCGATCGTCGGACTCGACGCCGCGGCGATCGGCTGTGTCTCTGAGGAGGTTGCCGCCAATGAGCCGTTGGCGTCTGTGGCGGTGACCACCACGCGCAGCGCCGCGCCCACCGCTGCTTCCCCCGGCGTGTAGCTTGAACCAGTCGCACCTGAGATGTCTTCGCAGCTCGCCCCATACTCGTCGCATTGCCGCCATTGGTATGCGTAGCTGATCGACCCGCTGCCCGACCAGCCTCCCGGTTCCGCGGTCAGCGTGTGGCCCTGCTGGCGGGTGCCTGTGATCGTCGGGGGTGACGTGCTCGCGAGCGTGAATTCCGCGCCGATCAGCGGCGTGGGCGCAGAGGCGGCGCTGACCGAGCCCAATTCGTTGCTCGCCCCGACCACCAGCCGCAGCGTCTTGCCTATATCCCCCGCACCGGGTTCGTATTCAAGGCCTGTCGCCCCAGTAATGTCCGCGCAGGATTCGCCCGCGGAGTTGCAGTGCTCCCACTGATAGCTGAATTCGGGTTCGGTCCCTCCCCATTCTCCGAGACTCCCGTAGAGCGTCTGCCCGACATCTGGAATCCCTTCGACCGAGGGCGCTTCGAGCTCGACGGGCGGTCCGGGTTCGACTTCCGCGCTGGCGACCGAGGTGGCTTCCGCCGTGCCGCCGGGGTTGGTGGCCGTGACCATCACACGGAGCGTCGTTTCGAGATCCCCGGAGGAGATGGTGTAGCTGCTGCCGGTGGCCCCTTCGATGTCCTGGCATTCTTCCCCGTGCCTGTCGCAGCTCTGCCACTGATAGGCATACGTGATCGGCGTGGCCCCGGACCAGACGCCCGGGTCGGCCGTCAGCGTCGCCCCGTCCTCGGCAGTGCCTTCGATGCTCGGCGTGGTGGTGTTGGCGACTTTGTAGGTGTTCTCGCCGCGCTCGTAGTGTTCGAGGATCGTGCCCGATTCGAGCGTCGTTTCATACAGCGCGAGGTCCTGCATCGACCCGGCGCCGAACAGGGTGCTCGCGTCACGCGACATCCAGTAGAGCGTGGAGTTGGCGAAGGCGCCCGCCCCGGTGTCCGACTCGGACTTC
Source organism: uncultured Solirubrobacterales bacterium (assembly GCA_963812595.1). Classification (GTDB taxonomy): domain Bacteria; phylum Actinomycetota; class Thermoleophilia; order Solirubrobacterales; family Solirubrobacteraceae; genus Palsa-744. The sequence goes on along the minus strand of CAWEVQ010000012.1, from coordinate 220,079 downwards.
GTGTAGGCGACCGTGTGGCCATCGACATACGGCGTGATCTCCGTTTCGGCCGGCGCTTCGGTATCGATCACGAACGCGTAGTAGTGCCACGCGCCCGCGCTCGGACGTTCGAAGAACACCGTGTTCGCGGTGGAAAGCGACCCTTTCCCCACCGACACCGCGAAATCCGAGCCCGGCGTCGCATCGGGATCGACCAGGAACCCACCCATGTGTTCGTTGAAGTTCGGGGTGAACTCGAGCGCGAGATGATCGTCGGAGCCATACGTGCTCCACTTCATCCAGAACTCCACCGTCAGCTCGTGCGTGCCAGAGAGATCCACATTCGCCTGCGCCGCACCCGAGGAGCCGTCGAACGTGGCCGAGGTCGAGGAGTCGCCGACCAGGCCACCGGGCTCATCCAGCGTCACGCCGCCGGCGAGCGAAGCGTCCGCGCCGTCGATCGCGTCGGCAAACGATGAGCCCGAGGATTCGCCCATCGGCCAGAAGTGTGACAGGCCGGCGGTCTCCTCCACCGCCTGCTCGTACTGGCCGAGCGCGGCGCCGACCGTGATCGTGTGGCTGACAGTGGCCATCTCGCCAAGGGTGTCTTTCACGCGCAGATCCACCGTATACGTCCCGGGCGCGGAGAACGTGTGCGAGACCGTCGGCGTACCGCCCGCATCCTCGGAATAGCTCTCGCTGCCGTCGAAGTCCCACGCGTAGTCGGCGACCGAGCCACCCGGCGAGGACGAGCCCGACGCGTCCAGGCGCACCGGCACGCCCGCCGTCGCCGCAACCGGCGTCGAGCCGAACGACGCTTTCGGACCACCCTCGCCGGCCTCATAGTGCGTCGCGATCGCGCTTGCGCTGAGCGTCGTTTCATACAGCGCGAGGTCCTGCATCGACCCCGCCCCGAACAGCGTGCTCGCGTCGCGCGACATCCAGTAGAGCGTCGAATCCGCGAAGGCCCCCGCCCCCGGGTGCGACTCGGACTTCGTGTACGCGACCGGCTGACCATCGACGTATGGCGTGATCTCCGTTTCGGCCGGCGCTTCGGTATCGATCACAAACGCGTAGTAGTGCCACGCGCCCGCGCTCGGACGTTCGAAGAGCACCGTGTTCGCGGTTGAAAGCGACCCTTTCCCCACCGACACCGCGAAATCCGAGCCCGGCGTCGCATCCGGATCGACCAGCAACCCACCCACGTGTTCGTTGAAGTTCGGCGTGAACTCCAACGCCAACCGATCATCGGCCCCATACGCACTCCACTTCATCCAAAACTCCACCGTCAGCTCGTGCGTACCCGACAAATCCACATTCGAGCGCGCCGCACCCGAGGAGCCATCGAACGAGGCCGACGTCGCGGAGTCGCCGACCAGGCCACCGGGTTCCCCGAGTGTCACGCCGCCCAACACTTCTGCGTCGGCGCCGCCGAACACGTCCGCGAACAGGGATTCGCCGCCGCCTTCGCCCATCGGCCAGAAGTGCGCGAGCCCGCCGGTGCTCTCGACCGTCTGCTCGTATGGGGGCAGCGCCGCGCCGACCGTGATCGTTTTACTGATGGTCCCGGTTTTCCCTTCGCTTTCGGTGACCTTCAGGTCGACGGTGTAAGTACCGGGTTCGGTGAAGGTGTGGGAGGTGGTGGGGCTTTCGCCGGCGTCGCTCCCGTAGGTTTTACCGCCGTTGAAGTCCCAGGCATAGTCGGCGATCGGCCCCACCGTGGACGAGGAACCCGAGGCGTTCAGACGCACCGGCACCCCGGCCGTGGCAACGACCGGCGCGTCGGTGAACGAGGCTTTCGGCCCCACCGCGCCGAGCGCGTAGTGATGCAGGATCGTGCCAGAGCTGAGCGCGGTTTCGTAGAGCGCCAAATCCTGCATCGCCCCCGCCCCGAACAGCGTGCTCGCGTCGCGCGACATCCAGAAGAGGGTGGAGTCGGCGAAGTTCCCCGCGCCGGTCCCGGTGCGCGACTTGGTGTAGGACACCCGGTGGCCGTCGACGTAGGGGGTGATCTCTTCTTCCGCGGACGCTTCGGTGTCGATGACGAACGCGTAGTAGTGCCATTCGCCCGCGCTCGGGCGTTCGAAGAAGACCGTGTTGGACGAGGGACCGAGCCCGATCGAGACGGCGAAGTCCGAGCCAGGTGTCGCGTCGGGGTCGACAAGGAACCCACCTTCGTAGTCGTTGAAGTTCGGGGTGAACTCGAGCGCGAGATGATCGTCGGAGCCATACGCGCTCCACTTCATCCAGAACTCCACCGTCAACTCGTGCGTGCCCGACAGATCCACATTCGCCTGCGCCGCACCCGAGGAACCATCGAACAACGCCGAGGTCGAGGCATCGCCGACCAACCCACCCGGCTCACCCAACGTCACCCCGCCCGAGACCGCGGCGTTCGCGCTACCAACCACGTCCGCGAACGACGAACCCGACGCCTCACCCATCGGCCAGAAGTGCGATACCCCGGCCGTACCTTCGACCGCTTCGCGATAGGTCTCGGCCGACGCCCCCGCCGCCGCGCCCAGCAGCAAGCTCGCCGCTAACGCCAGTACCACGCCCAGCAGCGCGAACGGCCCCGAAGATCCACGCATCGCGGACTCGCTCACGCCGGCGCCCTCCCACTCGACTGAAGCCGACAGTTTCAAGGGGCGCAACTCTATGGCACACATACAAGCGTCGTCAAGGGCCCAACTTATCGGATCGCCGGATTTTGCGGGATTCCCCGCCATCCGACGATCAGCATGCGCAGCAAATCAGCGTCCAAAGCAAGCCAAATCGCCGCTGCCCCCAACGACACGCTCGCCGCGGCCGCGAATGCCTCAGATCGCCCCAACCGACTCCGCGATCGCCCGGTAGGCCGCCCCTGGGTCCGGCGCGTGGAAGATCGCCGAGCCCGCCACGAAGAGAGTCGTACCCGCCTCGCGGCAGCGCGGCGCGGTGCTCGGGTCGATGCCCCCGTCCACCTCCAGCGCCGCGCTCGACCCGCCCTCGGCCACCGGCTCCCCGTCGCCCGGAGAGCCGCCATCGCAGGAACCACTCTCCCCATCCAACAGCGCCCGCAGCCGCGCAATCTTCCGCGGCGAGCGCGCGATGAAGGGCTGGCCGCCCCAGCCGGGGCTGACCGTCATACACAGCGCGAGGTCGATCGTGCCAGCCAGCTCCGCCAGCGCCTCGACGGGCGTGGCGGGGTTGATCGCGACGCCCACGCAGGCGCCCCCGGCGCGAATCTCATTCGCGGCGTACTCCGCGTGCGGGGTGGCCTCCGCGTGGAAGGTGACCGAGTGCGCGCCGGCGCGCACGAACTCGCCCACCTGGCGCTCGGGGCGCTCGATCATCAGGTGCACGTCGAGCATCCCCCCCACCTCCTCGACCTGCTCGCGCAGCGCTGAGACGACCACGGGGCCGAGCGTGATCGAGGGGACGAAGTGGCCGTCCATCACGTCCACGTGGATCACCCGCGCGCCGGCGGCCAACACCTCGCCCACCTGCGCGCGCAACGCGCCGAAGTCGGCGGAGAGGATCGAGGGCGCCACCCGAACCCCGGCGAGCAGCTCCTTTGTCGAGGCGCTCACCTCACGTGCCTCTGAAGATCCAGCGCAGCCATGAGGGGCTCAGATCGGTTGCAGCATCGAGTCGCCGCAGTTGTTGCACTTGAGAATTGCGGTCGAGGACATTCTCACGATCGTCGAATGCTCGCCGCAGTTGGGGCACACCGAGGCGAGCTCGAAGCGGTGCAGGCAGTACACGCAGCGGTAGCGCCCCGGCAGGTTGGTCGGGCGCAGCCACGGCTCCGAGCAGTGCGGGCACAGCGGCCCGAGGTCGCCTGGGGCAGTCGTGTCGCGCTCGCTGGCCATCACTCGCTCACTGGCGGCGCAGCCGCGCGACGAAGAAGCCGGCGGTGTGGTCGCGGTGGGGCAGCGTCAACACCTCGTCATCCATGCAGAAGCCGGGATTGGCTTCCAGGAAGGCGAGGATCTGACTCTGGTTCTCGGTCTGAGAGATGGTGCACGTAGAGTAGACCAGCACACCGCCCGGACGCACCGCTGCAGCGCCGGCCGCAAGGATCGCCGCCTGTGTCTGCGCGAGCTGTGCCAGATCCCCGGCCGCGATCCGCCAGCGCAGGTCGGCGCGCGCCTGCAGCGTTCCCAGCCCCGAGCACGGCGGATCCACCAGCACGCGGTCGAATGGCGCCTCGCCCCGCAGCGGCTGCGCCGCGTCGCCGAGCACCACCCGCACGCACTCCCGTGCGCGCAGACGCTCCACGGTCCGTTGCAACTCCGCGGCGCGACGGCGGTTGCGCTCGACCGCCACCACCTCGCCCTTGCCGCCCATCAGCGCCGCCAGGTGCGTGGCCTTGCCGCCCGGCGCGGCACACAGGTCGAGCACCCGCTCGCCCGGCTGGGGCGCCAGCGCGCGCGCCGGCAGCATCGCCCCTCGCGACTGCGCCAGCACTGCGCCGGAGCGCCACTGCGGTGAGCCGTGCACGTCCCACGGACCCTCCAGCACCAGCGCCTCCGGGATCTGCGGATCGCCGTGGACGCCCACCGGCCTGGGGCCCGCCCCGAGCTGCGCCGCGACGCTGGCCGGCTCGGCGACCAGCGTGTTCACGCGCAGCGCCAGCTCCGCCGGCTCGTTGTCGAACGCCAGCAGCGCGCGGGCATCCTCGGCGCCCAGCTGCTCCCACCACAGCCGTGCAACCCACTCCGGGTGGGAGTGCTTCAGCGCCGCCGCCTCGGGCGTGCTGTCCTCGAGCTCCGCCAGCAGCGCCCTACCCTCACGCGTGGCGCGGCGCAGCACCGCGTTGACCAGGCCATGTCCCCCACGGCCGGACTTCGCCAGCTCGACCGCGTCCGCCACCACCGCATGGTCGGGCGCGCCGCCGAGATACAGCAGCTCGTACAGCCCCAGCCGCAGCGCCGCCAGCACCGGTGGGTCCAACCGCTTCAGCGGACGCTCGGCCAGCCGTTCGATCAGATAGTCCAGGGTGCCCTTGCGCTGCACCGCCCCGTACGCCAGGCGCATCGCCAGCGCCCGATCGCGCGCATCGAGCTCGCGAGCCTCCGCGCGCAGCGCCAGATCGGCGTACGCGCCCTGCTCGAAGACCCTGCGCAACACCGCGTACGCGCAGACGCGGGCCCTAGCCGGAGAGGAGGACCCCATCCGCCCCGGCTCGCTGGCCCGGGGCTGGCTGCGCGACCCGCTAGGAGAGGGCATGTCCCCGCAGGTACGCCCCCGCGTCCATCGGCCGCCCGCCGGGAGGCTGGACCTCCAGCAGCTCCAGGGGCCCGTCGCTCGTCCCGTACAGCAGATGGGCGGGCGGGCTACCGATCCCCGCCGCCAACCTCCCAACCGGGACACCTGCCGCGTCCGCCAGCGCCGCGCGCGAGACGCCCAGCAGCGTGCCGTCCGCCAACGCCAGGCGCGCGCCGATGTGGGGGTGCAGCGCGCGCACCTGGCGCTCCAGCTCGACCGCCGTGCGCCCCGGGTCCAGCAGGCGATCCTCGGCGCCGATCTTCTCCGCGTAGGTCACCCCCTCCTCGGGCTGCTCCTCAAAGCGCGGCGGCTGCCCTCCCTCCCACTCGTCCAGCACCCTCACAAGCAGCTCCCCGCCGAGCCGTTGCAGGCGCTCCGCCAGCGACCCGTACGTGTCGCCCGGGCCGATCGCCTCCTGCGCGGCCGCGCACACCGGCCCGCTGTCGAGGCCTTCGGTGAGACGCATGATCGACACGCCCGTTCGCGCGTCACCCGCCATGATCGCCCGCTCGACCGGTGCCGCCCCACGCCAGCGCGGCAGCAGCGAGGGGTGCACGTTCAACGGCTCGTACGCCGACAGCAGCGGCTCCTTGATCAGCGCTCCGAAGGCGCACACCACCAGCACCGCCTCCTCCCCCGCGACATCCCGCACCCGCGCGCACACCTCGGGATCGTTGATCCGCTGCGGCTGCTCGAGCACGATGCCCAGCGCTCGCGCCGCCTGCGCCACCGGCGGCGCGGCCAGCCGCCGGCCCCTGCCGCGCGGTCGGTCGGGGCGCGTCAGCACCAGCCGCGGGCGGTGCCCGCTCGCCGACAGGCGCTCCAGCACGGCCGCCGCGAAGTCGGAGGTGCCGAGGAAGACGGTGCGCAACGCGCCGAGCGACCTATGCGGGGGCGGCCGGAGCCGTCGACTGCTCGGCGGCCGGTCGTCGAGACCCATCCTCGGCTTCCCGCGCCTCCCGCAACGCGCGCATCGCATCCCGGCGCGCCTCGCGCGAGATCCGATCGAGGATCAGCACCCCCTCGAGATGGTCCATCTCGTGCTGGATCACGCGTGCCGGCAGGCCCTCCTCCTCGACCGTCAGCTCCCTGCCCTGCGTGTCCTGCGCGCGCACCCTCACGCGCATGGCGCGCTCGACCTCGACGTGCACCCCGGGCAGGCTGAGGCAGCCCTCCTCCTTGACCTCTCGCTCCTCGCTCTCCCACTCGAGTACGGGGTTCACCAGCGCGCTGACGGGATCGTCCTCGTACGCTTTGTACACAAGCACCCGGTGTAGCACGCCGACCTGGGTCGCCGCCAAGCCGACGCCGAGCGCTTCCTCCATCAGCTCCCCCATCCGCTGCACCTCGGCACGCAGCCGCTCGTCGAAGCGCTCGACCGCCACCGCGCTCGCGCGCAGCACCGGGTCCCCCAGCTTTCGCACGTGGCGCAGCGCCGCGTCGCGGCGCGCGCGCGTCTCCTCGTCGAGCTCCTCCGTCGGCTCGTCGGGCTCCTCGACCTCAGTGGGGTCCTCAACGCTCGCACTCATCTCCGCCAATTCTATTGCGGGTCCACATCGACGCTGAAGCTCACCCCCGCGTGCTCCTTCGCACTCGCCGTGCGCTGCACCGCCGCGCCCACGCCCCCCACCGCTGCGCCCCGGTCGCTCGCCTTCACCAGCAGCATCCTGCGCTCCCTACCACGCAGCCGGAACAGCGCCGCCGGTCCCAGCACGCTGCAGCGCTCCAGCCCATCCAGCCGCGCGCGCACGGCGCTCGCCGCCGCCTGCGCACGCGCCGCCTCCGGGGCGGCGCACACGATCCTGATCAGGTGCGCGAACGGCGGGTAGCGCAGCGCCGCCCTGCGCTGCAGCTCGCCCGCCAGGAAACCCTCGCTGTCGTGCCGCGCCGCGTGCGCGATCGCCCGCGCCTCGGGGGCGATCGTCTGCACCAGCACCCTCCCCTCACCGCCGCGCCCAACCCGGCCGGCGAGCTGGGCGATCAGCGCGAAAGTGCGCTCCTCCGCGCGGAAGTCGGGGAAGCGCAGCGTCGCGTCCGCGTCCACCACCACGCCGAGGCGCACGTCGGGGAAGTCGTGGCCCTTCGCCACCATCTGCGTGCCGATCAGCACGCCCGCCGGCGCGTCGCCGAAGCGGCGCAGCAGTGCGCCCACGCCCTCCCCGCCCGCGCCGGCAGGGATCGTGTCCGCGTCCAACCGGAAGATCGGGAAGCGCTCGCCGTCTCCCAGCGCCCCCTGCAGATCGTGCTGCAGTCGCTCGGTGCCGGCGCCATGGCGCGCAACCGCCGTCGAGCCACAGCCACAGCGCTCCGGCACACGCTCGCTGTGATCGCAGTGATGGCACCTCACCTGCGCCTCCCGGCGGTGGAACACCAGCGCCACGTCGCACTGCGGGCAGCTCCACACCTTCCCGCACGAGCGGCAGGAGAGGAAGTTCGACCAGCCCCGGCGGTTGAGCAGCACGATCGCCTTGCCCCTTGCTCGCCGCATATCCGCGAGCGCCTGCGTCGGTCTGCGGGTGCAGCCCGTGGCTCTGCTCGCGCATGTCGAGCAGCTCCACCGGCGGCAGCGGACGGCCGTCCACCCGGCGAGGAAGGCGCACACGCTCGAGCGCATGGTGGCTCTCCGGCCGCGGCGTCGCGCTGCCCAGCAGCAACAGCGCGTCCTGCAGCGCGGCGCGCTTGGCGGCGACCTCGCGCGCGTCGTAGCGGGGGTCGCCTTCGTGCTTGTAGGAGGCGTCGTGCTCCTCGTCGACCACGATCAAACCCAGCTCCTCGATCGGCGCGAACACCGCCGAGCGCGGGCCCACGCACACGCGCGCCTCTCCGGTCCGCAGTCGCCGCCACTCCTCCCGGCGCTGAGCCGCGGTCAGGCGCGAGTGCAGCACCGCCACCGTCTCCCCGAAGCGCCCCACGAAGCGGCCGACGATCTGCGGGGTGAGTGCGATCTCCGGCACCAGCACGATCGCGCCCCGGCCGCGTCGCAGCGCGCACGCCGCGGCGCGCAGATACACCTCTGTCTTACCCGACCCGGTGATTCCGTGCAGCAGCAGCGCCGAGGATTGGGAAGCCCGCCCACCCGGAGCCCGCCCACCCGCGGGCGCCGCCAGCCGCTGCTCGATCGCCTCCAGCGCCTGGCGCTGGTCATCGGTCAGTGGTGGTGGCTGGCTGTGCAGGCTGCCGACCGGCTCATGCCGGGGACGGGCGACCGCGCGCGCACGGCGCTTGCGCACGCCGATGCCAGCCGGGCCCTTGCCGGTCGCGCCGGCGGGCAGCACCAGCCGCAGCGCACGCGCCACCGTCGAGCAGTACTCCGCCGCCAGCCACTCCGCCAATGCCACCAGGTCCACGGGTACGCCGAGCTCGAGCGCGCGCAGTGGCTCCAGCAGCTTCTCCTCGGCCACCTCACTGCGCTCGGAGAGGCCCGTCACGACCCCCAGCACCTCGCGCCGCCCGAACGGCACCACCAGCATCGAGCCGACCCCCACGACACCCCCCTCGAGCTCGGGCGGCAGCCGATAGTCGAACGGCCCGTGCAGGACGCGAGCCGTGGTCAGCGGCTCTACTTTGGCGATCTCACTCGACATCCGAAAGAAGAGGGGCCCGGCTCGCCGGCCTTCGGCCGACTGCGCCACCCTCTAGGCATCACTCTAGATGGGGCATCGGACCGGATCACACCTTGGCGCCAGCCCCCAGCCCCGCCGCCTCGCGCAGCGCCTCGGCCTTGTCGGTGCGCTCCCACGTGAAGTCGTGGTCGTCGCGGCCGAAGTGGCCGTATGCCGCGGTCTTCTGATAGATCGGGCGGTGCAGCCGCAGCTCCTCGCGGAACGCCCCCGGGCGCAGGTCGAAATGCTCGGACACCAGCTCCATGATCCGCGCCGTCTCGAGCTTCTCGGTGCCGAACGTCTCCACCATCACCGACACCGGGCGCGCGACCCCGATCGCGTACGCCACCTGCACCTCCGCGCGGTCGGCCAGGCCGGCGGCCACGATGTTCTTCGCCACCCACCTTACGGCGTAGGCCGCCGAGCGGTCCACCTTGGAGGGATCCTTGCCCGAGAACGCCCCCCCGCCGTGGCGGGCCATGCCGCCGTAGGTGTCGACGATGATCTTGCGCCCGGTCAGCCCGCAGTCGCCCATCGGCCCGCCGATCACAAAGCGCCCGGTCGGGTTCACCAGGAAATCGCGAAGCAGTTGCTTCTCCTCGTAGAGCTCCGCCGGCAGCACCGGGCGCAGCACGTGCTCGAACAGGTCGGGCTTGATCAGCGCCTCGCTGTCGATCCCGTCCGCGTGCTGGGTGGAGATCAGGATCTTCTCCACCCCCACCGGCCGCCCGTCGCGGTAGCGGACCGTCACCTGTGTCTTGCCGTCCGGGCGCAGGTAGGGCAGCACGTCCGCCTTGCGCACCTCCGCCAGGCGCTTGGAGAGCTTGTGCGCCAGCAGGATCGGAAGCGGCATCAGCTCCTCCGTCTCGTTGGTCGCGTACCCGAACATCATCCCCTGGTCGCCTGCGCCCGCCAGGTCGAAGCGGTCGTCGTCGAGCGGGTCGTGGCGCGTCTCATATGCCGCGTCCACACCCTGCGCGATGTCCGGCGACTGCCTGTCGATCGCGTTGATCACCGCGCACGTGTCGCAGTCGAAGCCGAACGCCGCGTTGTCGTAGCCGATGCCCCGCACCGTCTCGCGCGCCACCTTGGGGATGTCCACGTATGTCTCCGTCGTGATCTCCCCCGACACCACGATCAGGCCGGTGTTCACCAGCGTCTCGCACGCCACGCGACCATTCGGGTCCTCGCGCATCACGGCATCGAGCACCCCGTCGGAGATCTGGTCGGCGATCTTGTCCGGGTGCCCCTCCGTCACCGACTCGCTGGTGAACAGGTATTCGCTTGCGGCATCTTTGCTCATGTGCTCGTCCACTCCAGGTCGGGTCAGGCCCCTGCCGACAGGGAGCGCCAGCACGAGGGGCTGAGGGAAGTCGCCAGAGTTTAGAGGCATTTTGGGACGCTCGGGATTCGGGACGCCCAGCTGGCTTTGCCTGTTCCGGCTTGGCTCAGCTCGATCTCGCCTGGGCGGGCGCTCGCCCCCGGCGGCCGCCGGGTTGACGGGCATCGGATCTGCGCTGCCCCCGTTCCACGAAGTCGATGATCAGCGGCACTCCGTCCATGCCGTAGCGAGCGCGCAGGCGGTTCTCCAGGAAGTACGCGTAGTCGCGCGTCACCCGCTCACGCGAGTTGACCTGGATCGCAAAACGCGGGGGACGCTCGCCGGTTTGCGTCATGTAGATCGGCTTCAGGCGGTGCTGGCTGGAACCCCGGCGCGTGCCGATCGGTGGTTGGCGCGCCTGCACCGCCTCCGCGAGGAAGCGGTTGAGCTCAGGCGTGGGGATGCGCCCCGCCATCCGATCCCCCAACGCCAGCGCCTCGGTCAGCAGGCGCGCGGTGTGCCGACCGGTGATCGCGCTCGCCGTCAGCACACGCGGGCGCAGCCGCAGCTTCTCGGCCACACGCGCGCGCTCGTGCGCGAGCGCCGCCTCGCGCGCCTTGTCGTCCTGCACCTCGGGATGGGACTCAGCGAACAGGTCCCACTTGTTGAGCACGATCGCCGTCGCGCAGCCGGCCTTCATCGCGAGCTCCGCGATCCGCAGGTCCTGGGCCGTGACCCCTTCGGTGGCGTCGCATACGACCAGCGCCACTTCCGCGCGCTCGGCCGCACGGCGGGAGCGCAGCGCGGTGTAGTACTCGACGGAGTCCGCCACCTTCGACTGGCGGCGCATCCCGGCGGTGTCGATCAGCGTCACGCCGCGCCCCTCCACGACCAGCGGCGTGTCGATCGCGTCGCGGGTGGTGCCCGCCAGCTCGGAGACGATCACACGCTCCTCGCCGAGGAAGCGGTTGACCAGCGAGGACTTGCCGACGTTCGGGCGACCGATCAGCGCGAGGCGCAGCGTGTCGGGCTCCGGGGCGGCCTCGGGGGGGCCCAGCAGCTCCACGATGCGGTCCAGCAGATCGCCTGAGCCGAGCCCCTGTGTGGCCGACACCGCCAGCGGCTCGCCCAGCCCGAGGCGATGCAGCTCAGCCGCCAGCGGCAGATCGCCGACCGTGTCGCACTTGTTGGCCACCACGACACTCGGCAGCGGCGAGCGGCGCAGCAGGTCCGCCAGCTCCTCATCGCCGGGGCGAACCCCGGCGCGCCCATCGACCACCAGCACGGCCACCTGCGCCTCGGCGAGGCCCGCCCGCGCCTGCTCGCGGATCGAGCCGGCCAGCGGATCCTCGTCGCGGAAGTCCACGCCGCCGGTGTCGATCAGCGTGAACGTGCGCCCGTTCCACTCGCACTGGACCTCGTTGCGGTCGCGCGTCACCCCGGGGCGCTCGTGCACCACGGCGGTGCGCGTCCCGCTCAGGCGGTTGACCAGCGAGGACTTGCCCACGTTGGGATAGCCGATGATGGCGACCTTTTGCATTGGTCCAGTATGAGCTACGGGCACGCCGAGCCCGGATCATGTGTCAAAGTGCGATGTGGTTTGTGCTAATTGTCATCGTCGTCGGACCGCTCGTCGAGGAGGGTTCGCGCGCGCGGTGGTAGCTCAACGGTAGAGCCTCGCCCTTCCAAGGCGATGATGCGGGTTCGATTCCCGTCCGCCGCTCTCTGCATCGCGGCTGTCGCGCGGCGGACGGGACAGGCCACCACACCATCGCTCCATCCGTCCCAAGACCCCGCTAGGGTTTAGGCGTGCCCCAACGGCCTCACCGGCCCCTGGCCGTCGTCAGCGTGCTCGCTCTAGGCGACTATCTGCTGTGGAACTGGTCGCTCGGCGCCAATCATGATGTTGTGGCGCTGGTGGCTGGCATGACTTTGATCCCGCTGCTGATCGCGTTCGCGTGGCTGGTGCTCGTCGCGGCGGCGCGCCTCATCGGTCGCGTCGCACCGCGGCCCAAGGTCGGCTCGGCCGCCCACGCCCGTGGGGGAGCTCGTGTCGACGGGCATCGCCGTGGCGGTACGCGCGTCGGGGTGGCCGCGGAGAGCGCGCTTGGCGCGATGGGGCCGCCGGGCTCGGAGGAAGCCGCCGCCGGGCGTGCCACCGCTGCCACAGCCGCCTCCCCGTCTTCGAAGCTCGCCGCGTGAAGCGCCGCTGGATCTCGCTCACCGCCCTGCTCCTGCTCGCCGGTATGGCGCTCGGCGGTTACGTGTACGCGCACAACCGCACCGGCTCGATCTACCATCCGCATGCGCGCTTCGTGTCCCAGGCCAACCCCACGCTGCCCAAGCGCGGGCCCGAACGGTTTTCCTGGCCGCTGTACGGCTACACCAAGAACCACGCCCGCTACTACCCGGCTCCCGCCAGCTTGCGCCCGCCCTTCAGGAAAGTGTGGGCCGTGGGCGGCGGCTCGCTGCGCGAGTTTCCGCCGGTGCTCTCCGAAAACCGGATCTTCCAGCTCACCGACAACGGCGTCCTCACCGCCGTGGACAAGTGGGACGGGCAGATCCTGTGGAGCCGAGACCTGGGCGCGCTCTCCGCATCCACACCCGCCGTCGAGGGCAACACGGTGTATGCGACTGTGCTCGCGCGGGCGCCCGGCTCCGAAGAAGGGCGCATCGTCGCGCTCGACGTGACCAACGGGGCGATCCGCTGGTCGCGCAACCTGCCCTCGCGCAGCGAGTCCTCGCCGCTGCTCGACCACGGGAGGCTGTACTTCGGCTCCGAAGACGGCACCGTGTACGCGTTGGAGGCGCGCACCGGGCAGACCGTTTGGACCTACCACGCGGCCGGCGCCGTCAAGGCCAGCCCGACGCTGGTGAACGGCGTGCTCTACTTCGGCGACTACTCCGGGCACGTCCAGGCCGTCAGCGAGCGCACGGGGCAACGGCTGTGGCTGGCGAGCTCCGAAGGCGCGCTGTTCGGCAGCGGCACGTTCTACTCGACCGCCGCCGTCGTATACGGCCGCGTGTTCCTCGGCAACACCGACGGACGCATCTACGCCTACGACGCCACCACCGGCGCGCTCGACTGGGCCTACCAAACCGGCGCCTACGTGTACGCGTCCCCCGCCGTCACCAACGCGCCCGGGCTCGGCCCCACGATCTACCTGGGCTCCTACGACGGCAACTTCTACGCGATCAACGCGCGTACCGGACACGTCGACTGGAGCTACGACGCCGGCGGCAAGATCTCCGGCTCGGCCACGATCCTCGGCAACGTCGTGTACTTCTCCGACCTCGGCACCCACACCACCTACGGCCTCGGGATCTCCACCGGCCACGTCGTCTTCCAGATCGACACCGGCGCCTTCGATCCCGTGATCAGCGACGGGCGACGCGTGTACCTCACCGGCTACTCCGCCCTCTACGACCTCGCCCCCACGGGCTGACCGCGGCAGGAGCTCCCCGCCAACCCCAGCGCGCGGCCGAGCGAGAAGCGCGCCGCGACCGTCACGGCGCCCGCCCGCGAGGCACTCACCTCGGTCCAGCCGCCCGGCGCCGGCGCCACGCACGCCGCACCCGCCATGACCGTGAAGTAGCGGGTGTAGCGCACCCGCACCGTGAAGCGTCCCGCCGTGCGGGCGCGCAGCGAGAACCAGTCGTGGCCGACCGCGGTGAGCGCGCCCGGGCCCCGCGCGAGCGGGGTGGCGTCGCGCACTTCGTAGATCCGCCAGTGCCGGGTGCGCTCAACCTCGCGCAGGTAGGGCAACCCCGCCTCGATCAGGCGGCCCTCGCCGGCGCTGGAGGGATCCAGCGGCGCGTCCGGCAGGGCGACATAACGCACCGCCTCCGAGTTCAACCACCGGTGGTACTCGTCCGCCGTCAGGCCTTTTCCAAGCAGCACCCCGTCGTAGCGCTCGTCCAGCTGCTTCTCCCAGCCCCTCGCCAGCGACACCTTCGGCGCCAGCCACGCCGCCTCCCAGTGGCCGCGGGTGAACGGCACCTCCACCCGCACCGTGCTGGCGCCGTGCGTCGCCACGAAGCGCTCCACCGGCACGTAGTAGGAGGCGCTCGTCGAGCGGTTGCCCGCCACCGCCTCCGTTTCGCGCACCGGCCCCCACACCGTCCACACGCCGATGCCGAGCAGCGCCAGCACTGCCACCGCCGAGAGCCGCCCGCCGGAGCTGCGCAGCGCGCACAGGAGCAAAGGCCCCGCCAGCAGCACCCCGTAGCGCTCGACGTTAGCGCCCATCGGCGAGTGCACCCCCACGCACGCCACGCACGCCGCGAGGTACACCACGCCACCGACCCACAGCAGCCGCTGCCCATCGGGAAGCGCCACCAGGAACGCCACGATCGCCGCGGCGCTCGCCAGGAACGAGAGCAGCGGATATGGCTCCCATCCCCCCTCTCCAAACAACCCCGCCAGCGCCCCCACGACCACGACCGCCGGCGCTCCAAGCACCAGCAGGCTGCGCGGGGAGCGCACAACGAGCGTGTGCGTGAGCCCCGCCAGCGCCAGCAGCACGCCCGCCACCGGGCTGCACGCCGCGCACACCGCCGCGAGGATCGCCGCCGCCAGCAGACGGAGGTGCATCAACGCCAGCACTGCCCCCAACGCGAAGCTCACGCCCAGGGCGAACGTGATCCGCCCACTCCATGCGTCGCCCAGCGCGGCCAGCGCAAACCACCCCGCGCCCCATCGCGCGCCGCGCCCGTACGCGCCCACCACAATCCGTTCGAATAGGGTCGCCGAGGCGAGCACCGCCGCCGCGCCCACCGCGCGTACCCCCACCAGCGCCCCCAGCGGCGGGAACACAAGGCTGTAGCCCGGCATGTCGTGGCCGCCATACCAGCGGCTGTCCCACACCAGGAACCCCGCTTCGCGGAAGAGGTCGGCGCGATACACCTGCCCCGCCAGGTCGGGGGTGCGGGGATCGACGATCAGCCACACCACCACGCCCACCGCCGCCGTCAGGATGCCCCAGGGAGCGCGTGCCCACTTACCCTCTCCGCGCGCGTGCTCGGCGAGGGACGAATGCCCTGTGGTACGCGGGCCGGGCGGTGTGGCAACGTAGGTGCCCATCGGAGATCCGAGTATGGCGCGCGCCCACGATGCGGGTCTCCGGCTCGGTAGGGCGATCCACGATGCGACTCCCCGGGAGGGCCCGTGTGGGAAGATCGACCGGGGTCCGGTGCGCTACCCCACCGGACCCCGGTCTCCCACGAGTTGAACCTTTGCCTGTCCCGCGGGATCCATACCCCCTCAAACAGCCCAACCAGCCGAAAGTCGCGTGAAACTCGCCCGCATCTTTGTGCCCGTCGCCATCCTGCTCGCCGCCGCTCTGCTCGCCGGCGGCTGCGCCACCAACCAGCCCACGCCGCTCACCGTGCGCGAGCTCGCCGAAGCTCAAACCTTCCCCTTCTACCGGGTCTACTGGGTCGGGCCCCGCTTCGGCTCCTACCGGCTGGTCGCCGCCGACGGTCGCCAGAACTACACCAGCAGCATCGGCGACAGCGTGTACTACGGCAACTGCTTGCCCGGCAAGACCTCCGCGCTCGGCGGCGGCGGCTGCGCACTGCCGCTGCGGGTCACCACGCTGATCTACACGCGCCAGGCCAACGCGTCGCTCGGCGCCCAGCGCAACACGATCCTGCGCGGCGTTCCCGCGGTCATCTACAACGGCGGCGACACCGTCGAGCTGTACAGCGGGCGCGTGGCGATCGAGGTCTTCTCCGACGACCTCGCCGAAGCGCTGCGGGCGATCCGCGCGTTGCGCCCGCTCAATGCGCCCGGCTCCGCTGGGGGAGCACTGCCACCGCCCGTCTACTGCCCCGGGCTCTCCGGACCGCGGCCGGCGGCTGTGCGGGCGGCGCTGCTCGACCTGCCGGGGCACGCCTGCCAGAAGGTCGCCGCGACGTTGAAGATCGATCGGGCTCTGTTTGGCAAAGGCTAGGGGTTGCCCGACGGCCGCAGACGCAACGGCTTGCCGATCTCCCCACGCAGGCTCAGGAACGCCACCGTCCCGATCAACGCCGGCACCCACAGCGAGATCGCGCGATAGGTGACGACCGCCGCCAGCACCGTCGAGCCGGGGCGCACGCCGAACAGCAGCAGCATCCCCACGATGCCCCCTTCCACCGCGAAAAAGCCGCCCGGGATCGGGATCGAGTTGGCGAGCATCCCCACCAGGTAGGCCATCGCCACCGCCCAGAAGGTCGGCGTGGAGCCGTACGCGGCGAGGCAGGCGAGCAGACACACGATGTCCCACACGCAGTACCCCACCGCTCCCATCAGGCGCCAGTCGTGGGCACGGATCAGTCCCACCGCATCCTCCACCCCCCCGCCGATCGCGACCAGCGCCACCACCGCGCGGCTGTGCTTGTCGCTGCGGCGCTCCGCCGCCCGGCGCGCCCAGCGCGCGGCCACCAGCGTGCCGATGATCGTCGCCAGTGCCGCCGCGGCGGGCAGCAGCGTCAGCAGCGGATTGCGCGAGCCCGGCAACAGCCCCAGCCACATCGGCAGCCCGATCACGACCACGGCGGTGACGTTCACTGCGCTGGTCATCACGAACAGCAGCACCGAGCGCTTGGCGATCCGCTCCACCGACACACCCTTGGTGCTCAGCACCCACGCGCCCAGCGCGATCCCCCCCAGCCCGCTCGCCGACACCACTGAGTTGACGGCCAGCTCCGCCAGCGAGAGGCGACGGCTGAGGCTGCGGCTCAACCGCCCGAACACCAGCCCGAACAGCACCACGTAGGAGATGCACGAGAGCACCTCCAACCCCACGCCCACCGCCACCCAGCCCGGTTGCGCGTCCGTGATCTTCTCTCCCGCCGACCTGAGGCCCGGCACCGCCAGCAGCAGGCCCGCGACGATCGCGAAGAACACCGCCAGGCTGATGATGCTGTTGCGCAGCCTGCGCGACTGCGCCGCCAGCCCGCGCGCCGTCTCCTCCTCGATCCCGGGGGCGTCCTTCACGCCGGCGTCCGCCGGTCCGCCCACCCTGATGGCCTCTTCGCCTACGCTCCCGCCGATCACGTCCACCGACTCATGCTTCCCATCGGGGCTCCCCTCGGCCGCAACAGTGACGCCCTCTTCGTTGATTCTTCGATCTCTCTTCTCCACAGTATTAGCCTGGTAGTTCGCAATGGTTGGGAGGCCCGTCGGGCATACCTGGCCGACCAACCCTCACCCGCTCACTACCCATCATGGCCGAACACGCTCGCATCCTCGTCGTCGACGACGAGCCAGCCGTCCAGCAGGCGCTCACGCGGGCGCTCACGCTCGAACGATACGAGGTCGAGCAGGCGCCAGATGGCGCCCGCGCACTCGAGCGTATCGGCGCCGATCCCTACGACGCCGTGGTGCTCGACGTCTCGATGCCCCGCATCGACGGATTGGAGGTTTGCCGGCGTATGCGCAGCGGCGGCGACCGCACGCCGGTGCTGATGCTCACCGCGCGCGGTGAGATCGACGACCGCGTCGCGGGATTGGACGCGGGCGCCGACGACTACCTCGTGAAGCCGTTTGCGCTGCGCGAGCTGATGGCCCGCCTGCGCGCGCTGCTGCGCCGTACGGGCGAGGATGAGCCGGAGCAGACGCTCGCGCTGGCCGATCTGCGCCTGGACCGCCTCGCGCACGAGGCCTTCCGCGGCGAGCGCCCGCTCTACCTGACACGCACCGAGTTCCTGCTCCTGGAGCTGTTTCTGCGCCATCCCCGCCAGGTGCTGACACGCTCGGTGATCTTCGAGCACGTGTGGGGGTACGACTTCGGCGCCACCTCCAACTCGCTCGGCGTGTACATGGGCTACCTGCGCCGCAAGACCGAGGGCGAGGGCGAGCCGCGGCTGCTGCACACCGTGCGCGGCGTCGGCTACATCCTCCGAGGACCGTAGTGAGCTTCCGCCGGCGGATCGCACTGCTCGCAGCCGCGGCGGTTGCGATCGCGGTGGTGCTGGCTTCCGCACTCACCTACCTGCTCGTCGCCCACCAGCTGCGCGCGCAGGTCGACATGCAGCTGCGCGACCGCGCGCACAACGCGGGCCTGCGGATCAAACACGAGGCGACCACGGGATTCCCACCGTTCCTGGGCGGCGGCGAAGCCACGCCAATCGACCCGTTCGGCAACCTCCCCCCGCGCCCCAACCAGGTGCAGGGCTACCAGCAGCTGGTCAGCTCCAGTGGCAGCGTGCTCTCCAACCGGGGCGGCGTGACGCTGCCGGTGAGCGCCACCACACGGGCGCTCGCCGCGCAAGGCAGGGGCTCGTCCCTGCAGAGCGCGAGCGTGGGCGGCACCCACCTGCGGATCCTCACCGAGGGGGTGCGCACCGCCACCGCGGGCATGCCCGGTCTGGCGGTGCAGTTTGCCCAGCCACTCACCGAAGACGACCATCTGCTGCGCCGGCTGCGCCTGATCCTGCTGCTGATCGCGGCGGGCGGGATCGCGCTCGCCGCGCTGCTCGGGCGGCTGGTCGCCGACGCCGTCGTCGCTCCCGTCGGGCGCCTCACGCGCGCCGCCGAGCACGTGGCGCGCACGCGGGACCTCTCCGAGCGGATCGACACCGCGGGCGCCGAGCAGGTTGGCCACGTCGATGAGATCGGACGCTTGGCGGTGAGCTTCAACGCGATGCTCGACGCCCTGGAGCGCTCGATCGGCGCGCTCGACGCTTCCGTGCACGCCCAGCGCCAGCTCGTCGCCGACGCCTCGCACGAGCTGCGCACGCCGATCACCAGCCTGCGCACCAACATCGAGATCCTGCAGCAGGCGCCCAACATCGATCCCGCCGATCGCGAGCAGCTGTTCGCGGAGGTAATCGAGCAGATCGAGGAGCTCACGCTGCTGGTGGGCGACCTGATCGATCTCGCCCGCGGCGAGGATCCCCCCGCGGAGACCGAGGACGTGCGCCTCGACCAGGTCGTGCGCGAGGCCGCCGAGCGCGCCCGCCGGCTCGCGGGGTGGGTGGGCTCCGACACGCCGTTGAGCGTCAATCTCGAACCGGTGGTGCTCCCCGGCGTTCCCGCACGGTTGGGGCGCGCGGTCAACAACCTGATCGACAACGCCGTCAAGTACAGCCCTGCCGGCGCGCCGGTGGAGATCCGTCTGGTGGGTGCGAAGCGGCCTGTCGAGACCAGTCGGGCGTCGAACTGGGAGGTGGAGCGCGCGGACCGATCGATGGAGGAAAGGCACCGGCCCGCGGAGGGGGCGGAGCTCACCGTGCGCGACCACGGGCCGGGGATCGCCGCGGAGGATCTCCCCCACATCTTCGACCGCTTCTACCGCGGCGCCGAGGCCCGCGGGCGGCCAGGGTCGGGGCTGGGCTTGGCGATCGTGCGCCAGGTGGTGGAGCAGCACGGCGGCAGCATTGCCGCCGAGGCAGCCCCGGGTGGGGGCACGTCGATGCGAGTGCGCCTGCCCCGCGCGGAGTGCGTCTCCGCCGAAAGCATCGCGACGGAGCAAACCACGGCTTTCGCCTCCCACCACACGGCGGTATGACGGCGGGCGCCCCACCACGGGCGGTGCGACGAACGGTGCCCCACCGCGGGCGGTACTACGGCCGGCGCCTACCGCGCGGTGGTCCTACGACGGCGTGCACGCTCGCGAAAGCGCGCTGGTGAAAGCCCATAGCGGCGGTGGAAGGCGCGCGCGAAGTGCGAGCCGCCGCTGTAGCCCACCAGCCGCGCCACCTCGCGCACCGACAGCGGCTGGTCGGTCAGCAGTTCGGCCGCGGCGGTCATCCGCCGCTCGACGAGGTCCTCCTGGAAGGTGGTGTCCCCGAACTGCGTGTACGCGCGCTGCAGCTGGCGCGGCGAGCAGGAGAGCGCGCGTGCGACCGCGTTCAGCGTCAGCGACCGGCGGTAGTGTCGCTTGACCAGCACTCTTGCCAGCAGATACAGCCGGTGGCGCTCGCGGTAGGTGTCGGCCCGCACACCTCGCTACTCCGACCGCCCCCCAGCCGGCGGGACCCGCCCGTCCTCATGTCAGTGAACGTCCTACGCCTTCCGTCAGATGTAGCGCTTGGACGCCTTCTGTCAGGCGTAGCGCTTGGACGCCTTCCATCAGGCGTAGCGCTTGGCGATTCGTTCGGCCGCGCCCACATAGCCGCCCCCGAACAGCACGGCGTGCACCAGCAGCGGCAGCAGCTGCCACAGCTCCACGCGCTCCTCCCAGCCCTCAGCCAGTGGCACGGCCTCCTCGTAGGCCGCGAAGATGCGCCGTTCCGGTCCCGCCCGCCCGCCGAACAGCCGCAGCATCGCGAGATCCACCTCGCGATGGCCACCGTAGGCGGAGGGGTCGATCAGCCACGGGCGGCCAGCGGCGTCGGCGAGCGCGTTACCGCTCCACAGATCTCCGTGCAGCCGCGCCGGCGGCTCGGGCGGGCCGGCAAGTGCGGGCAGGCGCTCGCACACCGCCCGCACCGCGTGCGCGCTCCGCTCCGAGAGGAACCCGCGCTCGCGGGCGATTCCCGCCAGTGGGAGCAGGCGCCGCTGGGCGTAGAAGGCCGGCCAGTCGGGCGTGGGGTCGTTGGGGAGTTGCAGCGAGCCGAAGCTCGAGGCAGCTGCCGCGCCCGCCCCGCCCGTTTGGTGGTGCTCGGCGGCAGAACCGGCGCCGGGGGCTCCATGCGCGGGGGCACCGAACGCCGGGGCTCCGAACACGGGGGCGCCAAACGCGGGGGCACCGGCGGCGTGCGTGAGCGCCAGGCCACGGCCCAGCTCCTCAGCACCCTCCACGCTCAGGCTGCCCTGGCACACCCACTCGAGCACGAGGCGGTCGTCGGTGACCTCCAGCACCCGCGGCGTGCGCAGCGCCCCCGGTTCGGCCAGCCATTGCAGGTCGCGCGCCTCCGTGGCGTACTCATCCGGGCCGGCGTCGGGGCGCGTCTTGACGAACGCCTCGCGCCCGTCGGCGAGGATGACACGCCACGCCTCGTTGATGTCGCCGCCGCCCACACGCCGGGCGTTGGTGGCGCCATCGGGGAGATTCACTGCGCGGAGGCGGTCTCGGCGTCCCCTGTCACGAGCTGCTCCAGCAGCGCGGCACAAGAGGCGTATACGAGGTCAAGCACTCGGTCGAAGCCTCCCGGCCCGCCGTAGTAGGGGTCGGGCACGTCGAGGTCGCCGTCGGATTGGGATCCCGCCCGCCCCCACTCGCGCAGCAGCCTCACCTTCTGCCGCGCGCGCTCGTCGGGCGCCAGACGCTGCAGGTCGCGCAGGTTGGCGGCGTCCATCGCGAGGATCAGGTCGAACTCCTCGAAGTCACGAGGTCGCACCTTCCTGGCAGCTCCCTCCAGCACGATGCCCCGCCGCCCGGCGGCCTCCGTGGCACGAGCGTCGGGCGAGTCTCCCACATGCCATCCCCCCGTACCGGCGCTGTCAAGCTCGATGCGGTCCTGCACACCGGCCTCCCGTACGAGTGCACGCATCACGCCCTCGGCGGTCGGTGAGCGGCAGATGTTGCCCAGACACACGAACAGCAGGCGTTGCGTCACTTCGACTCCTCGCCGAGCTCCAGCACCGCCAGGAACGCCTCCTGCGGCACCTCCACGCGGCCGACCTGCTTCATCCGCTTCTTGCCCTCCTTCTGCTTCTCCAGCAGCTTTTTCTTGCGCGTGATGTCGCCCCCGTAGCACTTCGCGATCACGTCCTTGCGGAACGCCTTGACGGTCTCGCGGGCGATGATGTGCGAGCCAACCGCTGCCTGGATGGGCACGTCGTACTGCTGGCGGGGAATGCGCTTGCGCAGGCGCTCCGCGAGCGCCCGGCCGACCTCGTAGGCCTTGTCGCGGTGGACCACCATCGAGAGCGCGTCCACCGGGTCGCCGGCGAGCAGCACGTCGAGCTTGACAAGGTTCGAGGGCTTCATCCCGTCGAGCTCGTAGTCCAGCGAGGCATACCCGCGCGTGCGCGACTTCAGCTGGTCGAAGAAGTCGAGCACGATTTCCACCAGCGGCAGGTCGTAGGTGAGCTGCACCCGCTCGGGCGAAAGGTAGTGCATCCCCGCGTGCACCCCGCGGCGTTCCTGGCAGAGCTCCATGATCGCCCCCACGTGCTCACGCGGGGCGATCACCTGCGCCTTGATGAACGGCTCTCTGATCTCCGCGATCGTGCCGGGATCGGGCATGTCAGAGGGGTTGTGAACCTCCAGCTCCTCGCCGTTGGTCAGCGTCAGGTCGAACTCCACGGAGGGCATCGTCGCCATCAACTCGAGGTCGTACTCGCGTTCCAGGCGCTCTTTCACGATGTCCATGTGCAGCAGCCCCAGGAAGCCGCAGCGAAAGCCGAAGCCAAGCGCGTCCGAGGTCTCCGGCACCCACGAGAGGGCGGCGTCGTTGAGCGTCAGCTTTTCCAGCGCGTCGCGCAGGTCGGCATAGGCGTCGGAGTCGATCGGGAACAGGCCGCAGAACACCATCGGCTTCACCTCGCGATAGCCGGGCAGCGCCTCGGCTGCTTCCGCGCCGGCGCCACCGCGCGTGGTGAGCGTGTCTCCGACACGCAGCTGCGTGACGTCCTTGACGCCCGTGATCAAGTACCCGACCTCGCCCGCGGCAAGCTGGTCGGTGGGCATCATCTGCGGGGAGAAGCAGCCGATGTCGTCGATGTCGGCGTGCAGCCCGCTCGCCATCGCCCTGATCGGCACGCCCTTGCGGAACACCCCGTCGACCACGCGGATATAGGCGATCACGCCGCGGTACTGGTCGAACTCAGAGTCGAAGATCAGCGCGCGGGGCGGCGCCTGCGGGTCGCCAGCGGGCGGCGGGACGCGGGCGACCAGCTGCTCCAGCACCTCCACGACTCCGGCGCCGGTCTTGCCGGAGATGCGCAGGATCCCGTCTGGCGGCTCGCCGATCAGCTCCGCCACTTCGCCCGCCACTCGCTCCGGCTCGGCACCGGGGAGGTCGAGCTTGTTCAGACAGGGGATCAGTTCCAGGCCCGCGTCCACCGCGAGGTAGGTGTTGGCGACGGTCTGCGCCTCCACGCCCTGCGAGGCGTCCACCACCAGCAGCGCGCCCTCGCAGGCGGCCAGCGAGCGCGACACCTCGTAGGTGAAGTCCACGTGCCCGGGGGTGTCGATCAGGTGCAGCTGGTAGGTCTGCCCGCTGGCGCTCTCGTAGAACACCCGCACCGCCTGCGCCTTGATCGTGATGCCCCGCTCGCGCTCGAGGTCCATCGAGTCGAGCACCTGCGCGCGCATCTCGCGTTGGTCCACGGTGTGCGTCAGCTCGAGGATCCTGTCCGCGAGCGTCGACTTGCCGTGGTCGATGTGGGCGATGATCGAGAAGTTGCGGATGTGTTCCTGGTCCATCTTGATGTCCTTGGGAGGGAACCTCGGTGGGAGGGAGGGAGCCTCGGGGGAGGGCAAGGCCCTCCCCCGACCAGAGACTTTAGATGGGCACGCCTCGGACATGCCCTATCCTTGAAGAGTCCGGCGGATTGCCAACTCGGCCGGGGTCGCAAGACCCAATCGAGCCACGCGCCAGCCTTCGGGCCGGCGGCCAGTCTCGGTGGCCGAGAGTGTCATGCCGCCCAGGCAATAAGACACGCAAGTCCTGGGACGTAGTAGTAGAGCGGCGATCTATGACCGGATGCCACCGGGCGGGCCTCTGGCCCGCCCGGTCGCTTTGCCCTGCTCCAAGTAACGCGCAGCCGAGCTTCGTGCTTACGCCCGACCAAGCTGGGTGCGGATCAGGCGGCTCACCTGGTGGGCCTCGGGGACGCGCATCGCGAGCACGGCGCGCATGTACACCAGCGTCCCCGCCACGCCGGCGCCGCCGACGCTCGCGATCTGCGCCGGCAGCGAGCCGCCGAGCAGCGAGCTGAGCGCGTACCACACCACCCACGCCACACCCCCGAGAAGGGCGGAGGCGAGCAGGATACGGGCGGTGATCATCGTCGTCTGTGCGCCTTCCAGGCGTCCGTTGAAGCCGATCCGCAGACGGTGCACCTGCAGCGCGGTCATCACCACGTTGGCCGACACCGTGCCGATGATCAGCCCCGCGATCCCCAGCGGCCGGTAGAGCGATAGCGAGACGATGATGTCCACGATCATGTTGAGCGCCGCCAGGCTGGTGGGGATCCAGGGACGCTGCACCGCGAAGAAAGTGCGCGTCAGCAGCAGATTCAACCCCCCGAAGGGCAGCGAGAACGCAAACCAGAACAGCGCGATCGAGACGAGATGAGTCGATGAGGCATCGAAGTTGCCGCGTTCGTAGAGCAGCCGCACGATCGGGGTCGTGAGCACGATCATGAACGCGGCGGCGGGGATCAGCAGCAGGTTGATCTGGCGCATCCCCACCCCCACCACGCGGCGCATCCCGCCGGGATCGCGACGCGAGGCCATGCGGCTGAGCGTGGGGAACAGCACCGTGGCGACCGCCACGCTGAAGATCCCCTGGGGCAGCATGTACACGCGGAACGCGTTTTCGATCGCGCGCGGCGCTTCTTTGCTGACGAGCGTGCCGAAGGCGGCGTTGATGAACTGGTCGAGGTTGACGATCCCCAAACCGATCGTGACGGGGAGCATCAGGATGAACACCTGGCGGATGCGCGGGTCGTGCCAGTCGATCGAGAACTGTAGGCGGAAGTCGATCCGCGCGAGCGCTCCGAGCGCCATCGCAAACTGCACGGCCGTGGCGATCAGGATGCCGATCGCGTAGGCGTAGATCTCGTCTTCGCCGTGGAAGTCGTGGCGCAGCGCCACCAGCGCGACGATGATCACGATGTTCCACACCGCGGGCGCGAGCGCCGGGATCGTGAAGTGTTCGTAGGACTGCAGGATCCCCACCAGCAGGCCGGTCAGCCCGAGCAGCAGCACGACGGGGAACAGCACCTGCGAGAGCCCCACAGTGAGCGTGTCGAGCGCCGCGCCGAAGGTGGGGCCGGTGAACAGCGGCATGATCACCCCGGCGGTGAGCTCGAAGAAGGCTGTGATCGCGGCGAGCGCGATCAGCATGATCCAGAACAGCGTGGACGCCAACCGGAAGGCCTCGCGGCGGCGACCCTGCTGAAGTAGGTCGGTGAAGACCGGCACGAACGCGGCCGACAGCGCCGCCTGGGCGAAGAGGTTGGCGACGAGGTTGGGGACGAGGTTGGCGAGTGTGAACGCCGAGGCAGGGCCGGAGGTGCCGAAGAAGCTGGCCGCCAGGATTTCCCGCCCGAGGCCAGCCACCCGCGAGAACATCGTGAGGATCGAGAAGATCGCGGTGTTGCGCGCCACGCGTTCGCCGCCGTCTCGGGTGCCGGCGCCGACCGGATCCCCGCCCGCCGCGGTGGCCTCGTGACCCTCCCCCGCACCCCCTCGGCCCGCCACGGTTGCTCCCAGCCCATCCCCTGCACTCTCTCGCCGCGCCGCGCCCTCGATACTCAGCGACTCGGTGGGGGGCTCATCGGTGGCGGACAAGGCCGCTATAGTACGGCGCTCCCGCGATGGCAAACATTCATTCACAGAAGAAGCGGATCCTGCGCTCCGAGCGCGAGCGCTTGGAGAACCGTCTCCACACCTCCACCATCAAGACGCTCTTCCGGCGCCTGGAAGCGGCGGTGCAGGGCGGCGACGCGCCGACCGCCGAGACCGAGCACCGCGCGCTGATGAGCCGCATCGACACCGCCGTGAAGCGCGGGGCGCTGCATCGCAACACCGGCGATCGCAAGAAGAGCCGCGCAGCGCGCGTGCTCGCCGGCAAGTCCTGACCGGCGGTTTGCCGTAGTCCTGACCGGCGATTTGCCGTAGCCCTAACCGGCGATCGCCGCGATCGCCCGCAGCGCCAGCGTGTCTTCGTGCAGCCCCGACAGCCGCGAGCGTGCGGCGCGCAGCTCCGCCCCACCGCGCGTGTCGAGTTCGAGGTCGGCGAGCACGCAGAGCCCGGCGCGCAACCGCTCAGGGTCAATGCGGGCGACGTCGGCGACGAAGCGCTCAGCCGCACGCGAAGGCATCCGCAGGGTGCGCTTCACCTCGGCGGCCGACTCCCCCGCCTGCAGACGCAGCGCTACCCCCAGCGCCTCGCGCATGCGCGAGGCCATCAGGTAGCCGAGGCCGCCGAGGCGCTCACCCTGGCGGCGTAGGCGCAGGTAGGTGTGCGTCGCCTCGCGAGCGTCGCCGCCCACGAGCGCATCGGCGAGCACGAACACGCGCCGCTCGGCGGAGTGCGCCGCACGCTCCTCGATCAGCTGCGCGCTCACGCGGATCGGCTTGGCGTCCGTTGCGCCCGCAAGTTCGAGCGCCAGCTTCTCGAGCTCGCGCAGGATCCGCTGCTGGCGCTCCCCCACCTGCGCAACCAGCGCCTTCGTCGCCGCCTGGTCGAGCGCCAAGCCGAGACGGGCCGCCTGCTCGCGCGCCCACTTGGGCAGCTCCCACGGCTTGACCGTGCCCTGCTCGACAATCTGGCCCTTCGCCGCCTTGACGGCCGCGTGCACCGCGGCGGGCGCCTTCGCGCGTCCCTCCTCGCGCGCGAACAGCGCGACGGTCGTGTCGGGCGGCATCTCCTTCAACGCGGGCACCAGGTGCTGCTCCACCTCGGCCTGCTTCCAGCGCTCCACGCCGTCGACGACGATCACCCGCCGGCCGATCGCGAACGTCATCGCCGCCAGCGCTTGTGCCACCCCGGCGGGGGTGGCGGCGTCGCCGGCGAGTGCTTCGACGCTGCCCGCGTCCCCCTGCTTCAGCGCCAGCGACTGCAGCCCCGCGCGACGCTCGGCGACCGCACCGTGGTCGTCGCCGTGGATCAGGTAAGCGGGCTTCAGGTCTGGCATCAGCGAACTACCAAGTTCACCAGCTTGCCCGGCACCACTATTTCCTTGACGACCTCTTTGCCGTCGAGGTGCGCCCGCACGTTGGGCGCGGCGCGGCACAGCTCCTTGAGCTGCTCGGGGGTGGCGTCGGTGGGGGCGGGCACGCGGTCGCGCAGCTTGCCGTTGACCTGGCACACCAGCTCGTACTCGTCGCGCTCCAGCAGCGCGGGGTCGGCCTGCGGCCATGGCTGCTCCCACACGCGCTCCCCCGTCAGGCGCTCGTAGACGTCGGCGCCGATGTGCGGCGCGAACGGGAACAGCAGCGACGCGGCGGTCGCGAGCGCGAAGCGCTGGGTCTCCGTCGCTGCCTGCTCGCGCAGCCGCGAGCATTCGTTCAGCAGCTCCATCACTGCGGCGATCGCGGTGTTGAAGGCGAAGCGGCGCAGGTCGGTTGACACCTTGTCGATCGCCCAGTGCGCCTTGCGCAGCAGCTCCAGATCATCTCCCTCGATCTCTGGTCCGGTCGGCGCATGCGCATCTGGCCCGCCGGCGTGCGCTTGAGAAGCTGATGTTCCAGTTGGCGCATGCGCCAACTGGCGGGACGGCGCATGCGCCGTCCCGGGCAGGGCCGCATGCGGCCCTGCCGACCCCTCCTCCGCGTCCGATCCCTTCTCCTGCACCTCCGCCGCCAATCGCCACAGCCGGCTGAGGAAGCGGTGCACCCCCTCCACGCCGTCGTCCGACCAGTCGGCATCCTGGTCGGGGGGGGCGATGAACAGGATGTAGCAGCGGGCCGTATCCGCGCCGTAGCGCTCGACGATCGAGGCAGGCGAGACGACGTTGCCTCGGGACTTGCTCATCTTGGCGCCGTCCTTGGTCACCATCCCCTGCGTGAACAGCGCCTGGAAGGGCTCCTGGAAATCGAGGTGGCCGAGGTCGGCCAGCGCCTTCGTGAAGAAGCGCGCGTACATAAGGTGCAGGATCGCGTGCTCCACGCCGCCGATGTACTGGTCCACCGGCATCCATTTGCGCAGCACCGCCGGGTCCCACGCGGCCTGGTCGTTGGCGGCGTCGCAGTAACGCAGGAAGTACCACGACGAGTCGACGAACGTGTCCATCGTGTCGGTCTCGCGCCGCGCTGCGCCGTCACAGGTGGGACAGCTGGTCGTTACCCACTCGGTGGCGGCCGCCAGTGGCGAGCGCCCGCGCGGGGCGTAGTCCTCGATCTCCGGCAGCACCACCGGGAGCTGCTCCTCGGGCACCGCCACCATCCCGCAGCGCTCGCAGTACACCACCGGGATCGGGCACCCCCAGTAGCGCTGGCGGGACACCAGCCAGTCGCGCAGACGGTAGTTGACCGAGGCGTGACCCTTGCCCTCGCGGTCCAACCACTGCACGATCGCCGCCAGCGCCTCGCGGTTGCCCATGCCGTCGAAGTCGGGATGGGAGTTGACCAGCGGGCCGTCGCCGGTGTAGGGGAGACTGCGATCCGATCGCTCCCAGGCATGCTGGATAGAGCCAGGATCGCCGGGCTCGGCACTTGACTCAGCGCCGGCCTGAGGACTCGAACCGGAACCCGCCTCGGGGCTTGGCTCCGTCAACGAGAAGTCCGCCGGCGGGGGCTCGGAGGCCCCCTCGATGACCCGGCGGATCGGCAACCCCTGCGCGCGCGCGAAAGCGTAATCGCGCTCGTCGTGCGCGGGCACCGCCATGATCGCGCCGGTGCCGTACTCCATCAGCACGTAGTCGGCCACGTACATCGGAATCTGCTCGCCGTTCACCGGATTGGTGACCGTGCGGCCCAGCGGCACCCCCGTCTTGGGCTTGTCGGCGGCGCCACGATCCTCGTTTGACTCGGTGAGCGCGTGGTTGACGTACTCGCGCACCGCCTGCTCGTGCTCGGTGCCCTCGGCGAGGCGCGCCACGTCGGGGTGCTCGGGCGCCATCACGAAGAAGGTCGCGCCGAACAGCGTGTCGGGGCGAGTCGTGAACACGGGATAGTCGATCGGGGTCCCGCCCACCCGGGCGGGGTGGGCGGGACCCCGATCCTCGCAGCTGAACATCACTTCCGCGCCCTCCGAGCGCCCGATCCAGTTGCGCTGCATCGTCTTGACGTGCTCCGGCCACTCGATCCCATCGAGGTCGCCCAGCAGCCGCTCGGCGTAGTCGGTGATGCGCAGGAACCACTGCTCCAGCTGGCGGATCTCGACCTCTGCGCCGCAGCGCTCGCAGTGGCCATCGACCACCTGCTCGTTGGCGAGCACCGTCTGATCGTTGGGGCACCACTTGACCGCCGCCTCCTTGCGGTAGGCCAGCCCGGCGTGCAGCAGCTGCAGGAAGATCCACTGCGTCCAGCGGTAGTAGCTCGGTTCGTGCGTGGCCAGCTCGCGCGACCAGTCGATCGAGATCCCCCATTCGCGGAACTGGCGCTGGAAGGAAGCGATCGAGGCGGCGGTCGACTCGCGCGGGTTGACGCCCGTGTTGATCGCGTGGTTCTCCGCCGGCAGCCCGAACGCGTCATAGCCCATCGGGTGCAGCACGCGATTGCCGAGGCGGCGGTGGAAGTGCGCGAGCACGTCACCCACCGAGTACACCTTCAGGTGCCCGATGTGGGGCTCGCCGCTGGGGTAGGGCAGCATCTCGAGCACGTACGACTTCGGGTGCGAGGGGTGCGCGCCGTTGCCGGGCGAGGGGTGGTGGGCGCCATTGCCAGCCGCACCGTTCACGACCGCGGGCTCGTTGGACACCTCCCACGTGCGCTCGGCCGCCCACACCGCCTGCCAGCGGGGCTCGATCTGCTGCGGGTCATACCGTTGCTCTGACATCTCCGCCGGAGGTTATCGAGCACCCCCCGACGGAACGCGAGCGGACCGCCGCTCAGCCCGAGCGCACCCACGGAGAACTGCGGTCAGAGCGCCACGTGACTCCGCGTTGGCGGCAGGGTTTATGTCATTAAAATCGACCCCTACCCTTCACAAAAATGAAGTGGTAGGGGTCTCGGCGCTCAAACCAGTTCCTCCGACACCGACTGGAAGCGGCCCATCGCTTCGCCGAGCGACTCGCCGGTGAAGGCATTGATCACGCCCACGTTGTCCACGACGGTGGCGGCGCGCACCACCGCCCGTTCGAACTCTTCGCTGGTGCGGACCTCATCGAGCTTGCCGCGCTCGCCGCGCAGCAGCACGAAGCCGCCGAGGTCGCCCCCGTGCGGCGCGATCAGCACCGGCTCGAAGCTGTCGATCTTTCCTTCCTGCTGCAGCCGGCCGTAGTATTCGATGGTCTCCTGGAAGACCTGAAAAGCCGTCTGCTCGCGGCCCCTCACAACGGGACCCCAACCCAGGAACAGCGCTTCTCCAGCCATCTTGCATCCTCCTCGTGTTGGGTTCATCGAGACTACTCCGAGCCACGCGATCGCGTCACGCGGGAAGCCGCGACGGCGGATCGTGACCGCCGAAGCCGCCACGGCGCATCGCGGCCGCGCGACAGATCCGACCCCCACTCCAGCTCGACGCCCCGCGCCGGCAGCCTACGCCGGCGTCGCTTCAAACCGCGCGTGGGCGCGCACCGCCTCGACGATCGCCGCCGGCGCCTTGCGCGGCGAGCCGGCGTCGAACGGCGGCTGAGGGTCGTACTCGATGCCCAGCTGGATCGCCTGCGCGAGCTGCTCGCCGGCGATGCGCTGCGACCAGCGCGAGCGCCATGTCGATCCCCGCCGACACTCCGGCGGCGGTGACGAGCTTGCCGTCGAACACCACCCGCTCCGGGGTCGGCTCGGCGCCGAGCCGGCCCAGCTCCTCGAGCGCCGTCCAGTGGCTGGTGGCCTCCGGCCCGCGAGCAGCCCTGCGGCGGCGAGGATCAGCGAGCCGGTGCACACCGAGGTGGTCCACGTCGAGGTCTCGTGCGCGGCGCGCAGCCACTCGTGCACGGGGCCGTCCTCCATCAGCGCCGCCTGGCCGGGACCGCCGGGCACGAGCACGATGTCGGGGTTGGGGAGCTCCGCCAGCGAGGCGTCCGCGAGCAGCGCGAGGCGGCCGGTGTCGGTGCGCTTCGGCCCCGGCTCCTGGGCGACGAACGTCAGCTCGGCGTCGGGCAGGCGGCTGAGCACCTCGTAGGGCCCCACCGCGTCCAGCGCGGTGAGGCGGTCGTAGATGAGGATGGCGATCTGCATGTGGTGGCTCCTCTGATGTCAGGCCGCCGCGTCGGGCGCGGCGGCGGTTGTGTGGAAACGGCGGCGGTACTCGGCGGGGCCGACTCCGAGCGCGCGCAGGAACGCCCGGCGCATCGTCTCGGCCGTGCCGAAGCCGCAGGCGAGCGGCGACCGCCGCCACCGGCTCCTCGCCCTCCTCCAGCCGCCGCCGGGCGGCCTCCAGGCGCAGGCGCTCCACGTAGCGGGCGGGCGTGAGCCCCACCTCGGCGCGGAAGCTGCGCGCGAAGTGGCGCGGGCTCATGTGGGCGAGCTGCGCGAGCGCCTCCACCGTCAGGTCGGCCGCGAGGTTCTCCACCGCGTAGCGCTGCACCTCACGCAGACCGTGCCGCGCGGGCGCGCGCGCGGCGAGCGTGGCGCTGAACTGCGACTGGTTGCCGGGCCGGCGCAGGAACAGCACGAGGTGGCGCGCGATCGTGAGCGCCGCGTCGCGGTCGAGGTCCTCCTCGACCATCGCCAGCGCGAGGTCCATGCCGGCGGTGACGCCCGCCGAGGTCCACACCTGCCCGTCGCGCACGAAGATCGGCTCGGGATCGACGCTCACCCGCGGGTAGCGCCGCGCGAGCTCCGCCGCCGCCGCCCAATGCGTGGTCGCGCGCCGCCCGTCCAGCAGGCCGGCCGCGGCGAGCAGGAACGCGCCGGTGCACACCGAGGCGACGCGACGCGCGGTGTGCGCGCGAGCGGCGATCCACTCGATCAGCGCGTGGTCGGCGCACGCCTGCTCCGCCCCGGCCCCGCCGGCCACGAGCAGCGTGTCGATCCTCGCGGGCGCGTGGTGGAGGTCTGCGTGGGGGACGATCGTCAGGCCGCTGGAGGTCGTCACCGGGGCGCCGTCGGGGCTGACGACGGTGGTGGTGTAGCCGCGGTCGGCGCCCCACCACGCTTTGCCTCGGCGAGTGGCTGCCCGGCCGGGCGCGGCGGGGCCCGGCCTCCAGCAGCTGCTGCGCCCCGCTGAACACCTCCAGCGGCCCGGTCACGTCCAGGCTCTGCACGCCCGGGTACACGAGGATCACGACGTTGCGCGGGGGGCGTGGGCGGGTCATCGCCAGGGATCGTGACCGATCGCGTGTCTGTCCGCAAGGACGGATTTCCAACGATTCCTGCCAGGCCGTGGATCGAGACCAGAGCCGGTGGCGATTTGTCGCAAGGTTGGCACAGAGTTGTCACACACGCATATCTCATGTCACACACGATGATCTAGTGTCCAACCGTGAGAGCGCTGACACCAAGCCAGAAGGGCGCAGTGGCTGAGGCGGCGGTCGCAACAGCAGCCATGGAACTCGGACTCACCGTCCTTCGGCCACTCTCCGAGGGTCGGCGCTACGACATCGTCATCGACTGCGAGCCGACATTGCTGCGCGTACAGTGCAAGCTGGCGAGACGCCATCTCGGCGTCCTCGTAGTGGCTCTCCAGACCAACCGTTGCACGCCCGACGGCTACGTTTCGACGAGCTACACTGCAACCGAGGTCGACGCTATCGCGGCATACGATCCCGAGAATCGCCGCTGCTTCCTGATCCCAATCCGCGAGGCAGCGGGGCGGCGCGCTGTCCATCTGCGCGTAGAGCGAGCACGGAACAACCAAGCGACCGGGATCAAATGGGCCCGCGACTACGAGTTCGACGCGACCATCAGCCGTCTGCGAAGCGACTCGAAGAATGACGCTGTCGAGCTGGATAGACTATACGCCTGCTGAAGGGGCTATAGCTCAGCTGGGAGAGCGTCTGACTGGCAGTCAGAAGGTCGTCGGTTCGATCCCGACTAGCTCCATATTCTTGGCCGCGCAAACCGTCACCGTTACCCGCTCACGACTCACCCCATTTGAATGGGCATCACATCTAGCCCGGGGATGCGACTGAAGTGACGAACATTGGCGGTTCCGATCCTCCATCCGGCGGACAGGGCAGTGGCAGCAACCAGCCGATCGTGAGCGCCAACTTCGCCACCAGCCGAAACCAACCCAGCCCAGAGCCGCGCGTGGACCCGTGCGACAAGCAGGTCGAAGGCGATCACCGGGAACGCAGCGAGGATTGACTCCACAAACGTCTCGCGCCGTCCGCGATGCTCCTCCGTGGCGCGATGCACTCCGTGCAGCAGCTCGGAGGCGGTGATCGCGGCAATGCCCACCTCCTCGCTCTCGCCCAGCTGAGCTTCCAGGCGCTGGGCAACCTCCGTCATGGCCCGCTCGGCGGACAGGGCGCGCATGGCGCGCTCCAGTTCAATGAAGACGGTGGTGTCTAGGACTGTGCCCATGGATCAGCCGGCGCCGACCCGACCGTTGCGAGTACGGCTTCCATGTCCTCGGCGAACGCGGAGTCTGGCGGCGCGGCCTGTGCGAGCAGAGCGAGCGCATCCCGTAGGGGCCGTCCGCGACGCGTCGGATGCACTGTTGCCCCATGGTCGTCGGGGTGGACGATGACGTAGACGGGTCGCTCGCGATTGACCACCACGACATCCTCGTGTTGGGAGACCGCCTCCCTAGCCCAGCGCGGAATCCGCACCTCCTCAGCTTTGATCGTCGCCATTGCGGAAGAGTAGCAGAACCGTACCGAAACGTACGGATAGGTACGGCTTAGGCGGGCCGGCCTCCCGCTCAGGCGGACCGTCCGTGTGATATTTCAAGCAGCCATGTTGCCGACCGAGGAAGCCCTGCTCGACAATCCGGCGTACGCGTCGCTGTGCGGCCCGCATGCGCCCCTTGCGCAGGTGTGTGGGCGCGCGCGCCGTTATCCGGCCGATGTGGCGCCGTTTCTCGCTCTGCCCTCACCGCCATCGGCACAGGACTGGCAGGACGCTGCCGACCTCGTCGCCCCAGGAACCTATGTGGCCGGCCGGTACAGCGAAGCCGAGCTGCCAGACGGCTGGCAGGCGGTTCAGTCGTTCGACCTTGCGCAAATGGTCGAGGAGCGCGTCACGGGGGTCGACTATGCGGAGGCGATCCCGCTCGGTGCCGCCGATGTTCCCGAGATGCTCGAGCTCGTCGCCCAGACCGAACCGGGGCCGTTTCTGAACAGGACAATCGAGCTTGGCAACTATCTGGGCGTCCGGCGCGACGGGGCACTGGTCGCAATGGCCGGCGAGCGGTTTCATCTGAGCGGCTGGACTGAGATCAGCGCTGTCTGCACCAAGCCCGACCATCGGGGCCAAGGGCTGGCCTCTCGGCTGATGGGCGCGTTGATCGCGGATATCCAGCGACGGTCGGAACGTGCATTCCTACACGTCATGAGCACCAACACGGGGGCCATCAGCCTCTACGAGGAACTCGGCTTTCGCGTGCGACAACTCGCGACGCTCACTGTCGTGACACGCGAACCGCTCTGAGACGCACAGATCAAGCGCTCCGGCGGCGCGGCACCTCGGGTCGGCCGGACGACAGGGTCTCGCCGGTCTCCAGCAGCGTCTTGAGGCTCGCCAGGATCCGCGGCCAGCCGTTGCTGATGCTCTCCAGCATCACGCTTCCCGCGTCGAAGTCGTCATGAATGACGGTCAGCTTGACGCCCTCCCCGCTCGGCTCGATGTCGAAGCTCACCTTGGATCGGCGCTCGGCGGCGACCTTCGCGAAATACTCCTCACCGAATCCCACCACCTTCGCGAACTCCGGCGTGATCGTCTGCCAGGTGTACGCCAACCTGCGGTAGGGCTCGGACTCCAGCACCACCTGCGCGGGATCGGCGATCGTGACCCCCCCGTACTCCCAGGTCATCGGCGAGCCGGCCTCCCAATCCGATGTGAGGGTCGCCCCCCAATAGCGTCGTGTGAAGGTGGGATCGGTCAGCGCCTGCCAAAGCTGCTCGGGCGTGGTCTTGATGTAGGTCGTGTAAACGAACTCGGGCTTCTGCATGGGGGTTTCCTCCAGCGCTCTCTTGAGGTCGGCCAGCGCGCGCACGCGCTGGCGGTTGTATTGATTGATCCAGCGCTCGCTGACGGCGTTGATCGGCTCGGCGTTGAGGTAATGGAGCTTCTTCCGGCCCCTCCACAAGGTGCTCACCAACCCGGCGTCTTCGAGCACCGCCAGGTGCTTGCTAACCGACTGCCGCGTCATGTCGAGCTCGCCGCAAAGATCCCGCAGGCTCTGCCCGTCGCACGCGTTCAAGCTGTCCAACAGCCGCCGACGACCAGGGTCGGCCAGCGCCTTGAAGACCTCGTTCATTTGCCATCCTCGTCTCTGCCAGATATGCAGCCGTAAGGCTGCCTATACTATACGCAGCTAGACGGTTGCATGTCAAGGGGGACGAAGCTCGACGGCGCAAGGGGGACGAAGCTCGCCTGCGCAGTATCGTCGCGAGGATGCAGATCGACGAGGACGCAGACGAGCGCGCGCTGGATTGGAACGCCCCCTCCCCCCGACTACGGGTGCTGCGGCGCTACGAGGTGGCCGGGACAACGCTGGTGTCGCTGATCCTCGCGGCCGGCATCGCGATCGCCGTCGACGCCACCGCGGCCGCCGTGGTGGCCGTGGTGTGCGTGATCCTGGCCGGATCGATCGCCGACGTCGTGGCCGGGCGACGAGTGCGGGCATGGGGTTACGCCGAGCGGGCCGAGGACCTGCTGGTCAGGCGCGGTGTGATGTTCCGGCGGATGTCGGTCATCCCGTACGGGCGGATGCAGTACGTCGAGGTCACCGCCGGGCCCTTCGAGCGGGCGTTCGGCTTGGCCACCGTGCAGATGCACACCGCCGCGGCCGCCAGCGACGCGCGCATCCCGGGGCTGCCCGCTTTGGAGGCCGCTCGCCTGCGCGACCAGCTGACCTCCCTGGGCGAGTCGCACGCGATGGGGCTGTGAGCGAGCCAGCCGCGCCTGCGGCACCGCCAGCCGGTGGGCTCCCCGCGCCGGACCCGCATGTAGCTGCTGGCTTGGGGGGCGAGTGGCAGCGGCTGCATCCCCTCTCACCACTGGTGAGGACCGGGCGGGGCGTGATCGCCATCGTCTTGGTTCTGTTGATTCCCGCGGCTGGCGGCGGCGGCCAGCGTGGATCGCTAGGCGGAGATCTCGCCCACATCGGCGTGCTGATCGTGGTCTTCGCGCTCGGGTTGATCTCCTGGCTGGTCACCAGGTGGAGGCTGGAGGGCGGGGTACTGCTGGTGGAGAGCGGCCTGATTCGGCGGACCTCGGGACGCTTCCCGCTGAGCCAGATCCAGGCGATCGACACCGTCCGTCCCGGTCTGGCGCGATTCTTCGGCCTGGCCGAGCTGCGGATCCGGTTGGCCAGCGGCAGCGGCAAAGCCGGCCGCCTCGCATATCTGACCAACGCGGAGGCCGAAACGCTGCGGGCCCGCCTGCTGGCCCTGAGCCACGGCATGGCCGAGGAGACGCCGCCGCCGCCGGAGCAGGCGCTCCTGAAGGTCCCACCCGGCCGGCTGTTCGCCTCCATCCTGCTAACCGGCACCGGCCTGATCGCTGGAGCTGGCGATCGTGGCGCTTGCCGCACTCGCCATCCTCGCGCCCGGCGCGGCGGCAGCGGCGCTCAGCATCGGTGTCGTGGGTCTGATCTCGCTGGTGGTTGGCCTGTTCCGGCGCTTCAACGGCGACTACCGCCTCACGGTGGCCGACGCCGCCGACGGGCGTGCGGCTCCGCTCGGGCCTGGTGGAAACCTCGACCGAGACGATCCCCCGCGGGCGGATTCAGGCAATCCGGATGATCGAGCCCCTGGCGTGGCGGCCATTCGGATGGTGCCGGTTGGAGGTGGACGTCGCCAGTCAGAAGTCCAAGGGCCGCCAGGACCGCAATCAGGCCAAATCCGCTCGTGCCCTGCTCCCGGTCGGCAGCCACGCAGCAGGCCGCCTTCCTGGTGGCCAGGGTCTTCCCCGGCCTACCCGAGGAGCGACTCGCTCCACCAGCCCGCGCCCGCTGGAAGTCCCCGCTGCGCTTCCGACTCCTGTCGTGGGGGGCCAACGACCGCTACGCCGTCACCACCAGCGGTCGACTACGGCGAGTGACCGACTGGGTGCCGCTGGCCAAGGTGCAGAGCATTCGTCGCGTCGAGGGCCCCATCCAGCGCCGGCTGCGCCTCTCGAGCATTCATCTCGACACGGCGGGGCGACGGGTGCACGCTGTCCTGCGCGACCGGGATCGGGAAGAAGGGGCACGCCTGCTGGAGGAACTTCCCGAGCGATGTCGCCGAGCCCGGTCCAACGCTCAGTCGAAGTCAGCGACCGAGTAGACCTCGCCCCGCTGCAGCACCGTCGGCACCGTGGACCAGTCGGGCTTGCTCGGCACGTGGTGCACGGTGTAGGTGTCGCGGCCGAGCTGGAGAATCGCGGAGACCGTGCGGCCGTCGATCGCATCGGGCTCACCCACGCGCAGAAGGTGGTCGATCCCTTGGCGCCGGCATTCGATCTGGCGGATGCGGCGGTCACGCGAGACGGATCCCGTGCACTCCTCCGCCCGCTCTCGCAACGAGCTGTAGTCACGCTCGGCGGCAGCTTCGCCCAGCGGCGACGATGGCAGGAAGAAGCTGGTCATCAGCGCCGCTTGGAGCCGGTGCGCGTACGGCTGCCCGCCTCGCGAGGCGGGTAGCGCTTGCGCTCGTCAGCGGTCATCTGTCTGATCACGAGTTTGCCCTGAGCGACCTGCTCGCGAATGTCCTCGAGCTTTTCATCGTGCTTTTCCTGCTGGCGGATCTGTTGGGGACCTGGCACGTCTCGCTCCTAATGGCCTGTACGACCTGGATTCGCACTGGCGTCAGTAAGTGTGAATCTGCATTTACAGGTTAGCGCAACCATCCCCACATTCCGGCGGGCTGGTGGGATGTGCCGCCGGCTGCAGCGCCCAGCCAACGACCTGCTTCTGCTAGCTTGGCCACAGCGGTCGAGCCTTTTGGCCGCGAGGCAGCTCGCTTGAGTCCCGCTGAGGAGTGCGGTTCGGGTAGGCCACAGCCTCCGAACCGTACGCGGCACAAGCGCCGCCAAAGGAGTCATTTTATGTCCCAGCAGTCATTCGCCGATCTCGGCGTCTCAACCACGGTCACCGCCGCGCTTGCGCGCCGCGGGATCCACCAGCCGTTCCCAGTCCAGCGACTGGTCCTCGCCGACGTCCTCGCCGGGCGCGACGTGCTCGTCAAGTCGCCCACCGGCTCGGGCAAGACGCTCGCCTTCGGGGTCCCACTCGCCGAGCGCATCCAAGCCGATGAAAATGTGCCGTCCCGCCCCGTCGCCCTCGTGCTGGCGCCCACCCGCGAGCTCGCCAGCCAGATCGTCGAGGAGCTCGGCGACATCGTCCGTGCGCGCAACCTGCGTGTCACCGCCGTCTACGGTGGCGTGGGTCTCGCCAAGCAGGCGGCTCTGGCCGCGAAGTCGCACATCCTGGTCGCCACGCCCGGTCGCCTGGAGGACCTGCTGCAGCGCCGCGCGTTCACGCTCGAGGCGATCCGGATCCTCGTGCTCGACGAGGCCGACCGCATGCTCGACATGGGCTTCCGCCCGGCGATCGATCGCATCGTCGCCGCCTGCCCGGCAGAGCGCCAGACGCTGTTCTTCTCGGCAACCCTCGACGGCATCGCCGGCCGCGTCGCGGCGCGCTACACGAAACAGCCGATCACCCATGAGCAGGGCGAACCCGGCCACTACGAGACAGCCGACATCGAGCACCGCTTCGTCGCGATCCGCGAGAACGCCCGCCTGCAGACGCTGGTGGACGAGCTCGGCCGTGAGCGCGACCGCGCGCTGGTGTTCGTACGCACCAAGCGGGGCGCCGACCGGCTCGTCAAACGGCTCGGCGACAGTGGCGTGGAGGCGCTCGCGATCCACGGCAACAAGTCCCAGGGTCAGCGCGAGCGGGCACTCGCCAGCTTCAGATCGGGCCGCGTCGACACGCTGGTAGCCACCGACGTCGCCGCCCGGGGCATCGACGTCAACGGCATCTCGCACGTGATCAACTTCGACCCGCCGGACGACCATGACACCTACGTCCATCGGATCGGGCGCACCGGGCGCGCCGGGCGCCAGGGCGTCGGCATCACGCTCGTCGGCGCGGGCGAGCAGCACGAAATGCGCGAGCTCGCCAGCCGGCTCGGTCTCACTCATGGACTCGGTGGCAGCCACGAGCACTCGGGCCGGCCGGCCGGCTCCGCGACCCGCCAGCAGCGCTCGCGCCGGAGGCGACGGGCAGCTTCAGCCACATCGTAGGACCCGCAGATCGCGGATCGCTGCGCACCTGCAGTGACACCGCTTGCACGCTGCGCCGAGCCCCAGCCCGATCAGCGCTCAGCCAACGGCTACGCAGCTGACCGCAAACCGGGCGCAGCAGCTCTCGCCGGGAGCGAGCAGGCGCAGGTGATCGCCGCTGCGCAGCGCGTTGGCGGGCGCTGTCATCGGCTCGAAGCAAATGAACTCGCCGGGGCGCGGGGCGTAGACCTGCGCGCAGGGGTAGCCCTCGAGCAGCTCGAGCTCAAGCCGCCGACCCGCGGCCTCGACGACGAAGCGGGCATGCGCGGGCACCGCGTCGAAGCCGTCGTCGAATTCCCGCTCGGCCAGCTCGAAGGCCTGGCTGGACAGCTCCTCGCCGGGGCCGACGGGGATCTGGTGCTCGTCGAGCTGGAGTGTGCGCATCGCCGGCAGCTCCACCCGCCAGCGCTCGCGGGGAGAGTCCGGCAGCGAGAGATAGGGGTGAAAGCCGAACGCGACCGGCACCGTGTCCTGCCCAGACGCGTGGACCGTCACCGCGATCTCCAGACGTCCGCCCTCCAGACGTGCCTCATAGTGCAGGTCGTGGCGGAACGGGAACACTTCGAACAGCTCGTGGCGCGACTCGCTCCAGCTCAGCAGCGCCGTGAGCGTCTGAGCAGCGGTCGGCTCCCACGCCATCCGCCCGCCGATCACTCCGTGGATCGGGAGACCGCGGTTGTCGAGCGCCACGCGCGTGGTGTCGTGTGGCACCGCGACGCTGTGCCCGGCAACCGTGTAGTCGAACGCCGCCAGCCGGTTGGCCCACGGGTAGAGCAGCGGAATGCCCATCGTCTTGCCGTGCTCGACGTACGCCTCCACGCCGCGGTTCTGCGCCAGCAGCTCCTCGCCGCGGTGGCGCAGCGAGCTGCACAGCATCCCCGCGCCCGGCAGGAACGTCGCCTCCAGCTGCGCCTGCTCGTCGCTCAGCGTCACCGCCGTTGACTCGACCCCGCTCACGCGAACCGCGGCTCCTCGCGCCCGGGGAACAGCTCGGGCAGGCCGTCGCTCACCCGGTCGGGGAACCGCGGCGGGCGCTTCTCAAGGAACGAGGTGATCCCCTCCCGCGCGTCGGCGGAGCGGCCGCGCGCGAACATCGCGCGCGAGTCGGCGCGGTGGGCCTCCATCGGGTGGGCGGCGCCCAGCCCGCTCCACAGCAGCCGTCGCGCGAGCGCCACCGACACGGGCGCGGTGTTCTCGGCGATCTCCCGCGCCAGCTCGCGTGCCACGCCGAGCAGCTCGCCCTCTGGGTGCACGCTGCGCACCAGACCGCCGGCGAGCGCCTCCTGCGCGGTGAACACCCGTCCGCTGGCGACCCACTCCATCGCCTGGCTGATCCCCACGATACGTGGCAGGAACCAGCTGGAGCAGGCCTCCGGCACGATCCCCCGGCGCGTGAAGACGAAACCGATGCGCGCCCCCTCGGCCGCCAGACGGATGTCCATCGGCAGCGTCATCGTGATCCCCACCCCAACCGCGGGGCCGTTGATCGCCCCGATCACCGGCTTGGTCATCTCGAAGATCCGCAGCACCACCCGGCCGCCGCCGTCGCGGGGGACCTCGCCTTCCGGGCGCTCGCCGTAGTCGAAGGTGGCGCCGCCCTCACCAAGGTCCATGCCGGCGCAGAAGCCGCGACCGGTCCCGGTGACGATGATCGCCCGCACCTCGTCGTCGCGGTCGGCGCGCTCGAACGCCTCGATCAGCTCGGCGCCCATCGCTTCGGTGAACGCGTTCAGGCGGTCGGGCCGGTTGAGCGTGATCGTCAGCACGCCCGCTGCGACCTCGTAGCCGATGGTCTCAAACTCCATGTTGCTCCTCCACTCGGTTTTGTGCGCGCCAGTCGCCCAGAGTATCCGCGACCGCGACTTCCCGGCCGCTCGCGGGTGGATAATCACCGCCGAGCTCAGTCGCTGCCGCAGGTTCGATTGTTCCTCAGACCAATCTGCCTACGGAATGCCAGAGAGAAGGAGGGAGGGCACATGTTTGCAACTGTGGGAATGGGTCCATCTGCCCGGGCGTCCGAGCGAGCGTTCGCTCGACGCCTGCGAAGGTGGGGCGGCGCGCTCGGCGCGATGCTGGCGAGCTGCGTGATCGCGCCGAGCGCCCACGCGATGACGATCTCGCCCCTCCCCGGGACTCCGGACGCATCCCCGCACACCCAGATCAGCTTCCTCGGCGCTCCCCCCAGCCAGATCCACCAGATCTCGGTGGTGGGCTCGCGCACCGGCTCCCACCGCGGACAACTGCGCGACTACGACAGCGCGCCCGGAGCGAGCTTCATCCTCGACCGGGGGTTCAGCGAAGGCGAGAGCGTCCGCGTGAGTGCGCTGGTCGGCCCCGCCGGACACCAACAGCGCGTCGGCAGCAGCTTCACGATCGCGCGGCTCGCGCACTACCACTTCGCGCCGATGTCCACCACGGCGCCGCCGGCGAAGCCGGGGATGGTGCAGAGCTTCGTCTCCCAACCCAATCTGAAGCCGCCAACGGTGTCGGTCATCACCGACACCCCACCTGCCTCCCCGGACGATGTGTTCATCGCCGCCAACGGCAGCTATCCGCAACGGGGCCCGATGATCTTCAACCGCGCCGGGCAGCTGGTGTGGTTCAAGCCGATCCCTACCGACAAAGCGGCGATGGACCTCCAAGTCGAGCGCTATCGCGGCGCACCGGTACTGGTGTGGTGGCAGGGCTACATCGGGCTCGGCGTCGGCTTCGGCAGCGACGAGATCTATGGCGAGAACTACCGGCCAATCGCCACGGTGAATGCCGGAAACGGCTACCAGGCCGACCTCCACGACATCCAGATCACACCGTCGGGCGCGGCCTTCATCACCGCCTACTCGATCGTCGAGGCCAACCTCTCCTCCGTCGGAGGCGCCACGCGGGGCGCGCTGCAGGACGCAATCGTGCAGGAGGTCGACATCAAGACCGGACTAGTGATGTTCGAGTGGCACGCCTACGGGCATGTCGCACTCCAAGACTCCTACTGGCCGCGCCCCACCTCCCCCGCGACCCCATGGGACTACTTCCACGTCAACTCGATCTCGCTCGACCCCTGGGGCGACGGCAACTTCCTGATCTCGGCGCGCAACACCTGGGCGGGCTATGAGATCGACCACAGCACCGGCCAGGTACTGTGGCGGCTCGGCGGGCGCTATTCGAGCTTCAAGATGGACCCCGGCACGGGGACGGCGTGGCAGCATGACATCAGCTGGCAGCCCGACCACACCCTGACGCTGTTCGACAACGG
The DNA here is from genome assembly GCA_963812595.1 of uncultured Solirubrobacterales bacterium. Lineage (GTDB taxonomy): Bacteria > Actinomycetota > Thermoleophilia > Solirubrobacterales > Solirubrobacteraceae > Palsa-744. The sequence goes on along the minus strand of CAWEVQ010000012.1, from coordinate 177,584 downwards.
CGACTCCCCGCAGGAGCATAAACAGACGCGCATCGTCCACGAGCGGATCGACTGGAGCAACCGCACCGTGCAGCTGATCTCCCAGGCGGTGCACACGCCCTCGCTGCTGGCCAACAGCCAAGGCGACGACCAGCTGCTGACAGACGGCGACTCGTTCGTCGGCTGGGGCGCCCAGCCCTACATGAGCGAATTCAGCGCCGCCGGCAAGCTCGTGTTCGACGCCCGGATCGCCGCCCCGGGCGCCTCCTACCGCGCGTACACCTACCCGTGGACCGGAGCCCCGGCCGCTCCCCCGACGCTCGCGCTACGGAGCGCCAGCGGGGAAGCGCTCACCGCGTATGCCAGCTGGAACGGCGCCACCGGCGTGAGCGCCTGGCAGCTGCTCGCCGGGCCCAGCCCAACCCAGCTCTCAGCAGTCGCGACAGCGCCCAGCTCGGGGTTTGAGACGGCCATCGAGGTCAACAGCGCGCAGCCCTACTTCGCCGTCGCCGCTCTCAACGCGGCCGGCCAGACGCTCACCACCTCGGCCGCGGCGCACCGCTAGAAGAACGCGGGGCGCTCAGCTTCAGGCCAGCGCGGGACGGCGCGTCCCTGGCGCTTCGGTGCGCTGCGCGTCTGTGCGCGCCGTCTCTGTGCGTGGCGCCCCACGACGCCGGCCGGTGACGATCACGCGCCCGCCGCGCGCGGGCACCAGCGTGATGTGGTGGACCTTCACCCGCTCGCTGCGAGCGCTCGGGGCCCGCAGCGACACGCGCTCCAACACCGTGCGCATGATCGCGCGCATCTCCATCATCGCGAAGCTCGCGCCCACGCAGCGGCGCGCGCCGCCGCCGAAGGGGATGAACGTGTACTGCGGAGCGCTCCCCTCCAGGAAGCGCTCGGGGCGGAACGCGCCGGCATCCGCGAAGGCGTCGGAGTGCTGCACGATTTCGATCGAGGGCATTACCGTCGCCCCCGCTGGCAGCAACCAGCCGGCGACCTCCACCGGCGCGGAGAGCTTGCGCCACACCGCGTCGATCACCGGGCGCACGCGCAGCGTCTCGTTGAGCACCGCATCGAGGTAGCGCTCCTCGAAGCCCTCGTCCAGCTCGCGCTGCAGGCGCAGGTGGGCGGCCGGGTGACGCAGCAGCCGCTCGAAGCACCACGCCAGCGCGGTTGTCGTCGTCTCGTGGCCGGCGACCAGCAGCGTGATCAGGTGGTCGCGCAGCTCTTCGTCGCTGAGGCCCTCCCCCTGCTCGTCGCGCGCCGCCAGCAGCAGCGCCAGCACGTCCTCGCGATGAATCCCAGCCGCCTGCTCGGCGCGGTGGGCGGCGATCTCTTCATAGAGCAGCCGATCGACCTCGGGCAGCAGCCGCAGCGTGGAGAAGTGCCTCACCGTGGGGTGGTCGATCAGGTGAGGGTAGGCCCACACGATCCACATCTCCACGACCCCCACCTGTGTGATCTTGCGCAGCAGCGTCCGCAGGCGCTCCAAGCGCCGCTCGTCGCTGACGCCAACCACTGTGCGCAGGATCACCTCCAGTGTGATCGCCTGCATACGCGGACGGATCGGGAACTCCTTGCCCACCGGCCAGCGATCGACCTCGGCCGCCGCAATCTCCGCGACCCGCTTACCGTAGGTGCGCACCGCCTCGCCGTGGAATGGGGCGCTCACCAGCCGCCGGTGACGGATGTGGCGCTCGCCGTCGAGCGTGAGCAGCGAATGCTTGCCCACGATCGGGCCCATCACCGCGTTGGCCTCGCCGGCACGCAGCACCTCGCGGTCGCCGGTGAACACTTCCCGGATCGCCTCCGGCTGTGTGAGCACTACGACGTCGCCGATGCCCAGCGGGCGCAGCGTGAAGGTGGGTCCGTAGCGCCGCTTGCAGTAACGCGAGAGCGCCCCCGGGTAAACGGCCCACAGGGCCGACTGCGCGAGGCGCGGCAGCCGCACGCCGGGGGGCAGGCTCGGCTGGGAGACGTGCGCAACCTGATCCATCTCCGACATCTTGGCAGAGAAGCCGACCCGCTCGAGTCGGCTGATTGGCCTGGTAGCAATGAAATAAAAATCGCCCCCAACCCTTCACAAAATGAAGTGGTATGGGCCGAAAAGGATCAACTTCCTCGCCCATAGCACTTTACAAAATGAAGGGTAGGGGGCCGAAAAGTTAACTACCCCACCAGCTCCAGCAGCGGTTCGCACAGCGCCGGCGGGGCGACGAGGATGCCCCAGGGGAGCTCCTCGTGCTCGGGCAGCCCGACCACCTGGAGGCCGACCGCTTCGCACAGCAGCGTCCCCGCGGCGATATCCCACTGCTTCACGGTGCGCTCGAAGTAGGCGTCGTAGCGGCCCGCCGCGGTCCAAGCGAGGTCGAGCGCGGCGCTGCCGAAGCGGCGGATATCGCGCACGCGCGGGATTACCCTCGCGAGCACCTGCGCCTGCGCGGCGCGCACGCGCGCGTCGTAGGAGAAGCCGGTCGCAACCATCGCGCTCGCCAGATCGCTTGCGCGTGAGCGCAGCGCGTGGTCGTCACCCAGCTCGATCGTTCCCTCCGAGCGCGTGAGCGTCCGACGGGCATCCCCCGAATCGACCGTCTCCACCGGTCCCGTCGTGAGCGTCGCGCGGGCGCCTCTGGCCGCGCTGAACAGCTGCTCGCGGCTGGGGTCGTAGATCGCGCCGGCGATGATCGTTCCCCCCGCGTCGCGCACCGCCACGCTCACGCACCACTGCGGGAGCCCGAACAGGAAGTTGACGGTGCCGTCGAGCGGGTCCACCACCCAGCTGAGGCCACTGGTGCCCTCCAAATGGTCACCCTCCTCCCCCACGAAGCCGTCATGCGGGCGCCGCGCGGCGAGCAGCTCGCGGATCGCCCGCTCGGAGGCGAGGTCGGCCTCACTCACCAGATCGGTGGGGGTGCTCTTGCTGCTCACCTGCCGCTCGGCGCCGCGGTGCACGCGCTCGGTAAGCAGCCCGCCCCCGCACCTCGCCGCCTCGACCGCCACCTCCAGCAGCTCCTCGACGCCCGGCGGCTCGGCCGGGGTGCGGTCGGCCAGAGCGTGTCCGGCCGGTGCTGGCTCGGCCGGTGCGGGCTCGGCCGACGGCGGCCCGACCGGCGGCTCGGTGGAACGAGCGGGAGCGTCGCTCACGAGAACCCGGGCGGGCGGTGCTGCTCCCACGGGCGCTCGGCCTCGACCTGGCCGGCGAGCGCGATCAGCGTCGCCTCGTCGTCGGGCCGGCCGACCAGCTGCACGGCGAGCGGGAGATGGTCGGCGTCGTCGGTGAAGCCCGTGGGGATCGAGACGGCCGGCTGACCCGTGGCGTTCCAGGTGCCGAGGAAGGGGATCAGGCGGGTGCCGCCGTTCATCGTCCAAAGCATCCCGCGTCCCTCGTACTCGCCGATGCGCAAGGCGGGACGAGCGGTGCAGGGCAGCAACAGCGCGTCGCAGTCGGCAAAGACGCGCCCCACGCGCGCGTTCAACGACGCTTCGGAGGCGAGCGCGCGCGCGATGCCTTTCTCACCCACCAGCTCGCCGCCGCGCACGATGTGGCGACTGCGGCGCTCCATGCGCTCGACGTGGCCGATGTCCGTCGCCGACTCGTAGGCGCCACGCAGGTAGCGCGCGACGAGGTGGGGGCCCAGCCACGGGGGGTAGTCGGGGTCACGCTCGACGAGCTCGTGGCCGAGCGAGCGCAGCAGCTCGACGGTCTGCTCGTGCGCGCGCAGCACCCGCCCATCGACGGGTTGCGGCAGGATCGGCTTGGTGGAACAGGCAATCCGAAGGCGGCCGGGCGCGCGCGTGGCCGCCTCGCTAAAGCTGCCCTGCGCGGGCGGGGTCTGCGCCGTGAGATCGAGAAACAGCGCGGCGTCGCGGACGTTGCGCGCGATCGGCCCGTACACGGCGAGACCGTGCCACCCGTACAGCTGCTCGGTGTGCGGGGCGAGGGAGATGCGGTGGCGCTGGGGCTTGATCCCGAACAGCCCGCAGAAGCTCGAGGGGATGCGGATCGAGCCGAGACCGTCGGAGCCGAGCGCGGCGCCGACCAGGCCGGCGGCGACCGCCGCGCCCGAGCCCCCCGAGGAGCCCCCCGGTGTGTGCTCGAGGTTCCAGGGGTTGCGGGTGATGCCAAACGTGGGGGTCTCGGTGAACGGCCACAGCGTCAGCTCGGGCACGTTGGTCTTGCCGAGGAGCACCGCGCCGGCCTCCCGCAGGCGGCGCACCACCTCCTGATCGGCGCTCGCCGGACGCTCGGCCGCACGCGTCCCGAACGAGGTGACCTCGCCGGCGATGTCGGCGTCGTCCTTGATCGCGATCGGCACCCCTAGCAGCGGGCGCTCCCCACCGGCGCCGCGGCGGGCGTCAGCCTGGTCGGCCTCCATCAGCGCGCGCTCGGCGAACACCGTCTTGTAGGCGTTCAGCTGCTTGTCGTAACGCTCGATCCGATCGAGGTAGAGCTGCACGAGCTCGCGCGAAGAGACCTCCCCCGCGGCGATCAGCTCGGCCTGGCGGGCGATCCCCGCGAAGGCTAGGTCGGCTGCGTCCATCGGTGCATCCTAGACCGGCGTAATCGGGTTGTGCTTGGTTGGCCACTCGCGGCGACGCCCCGCCGCCAGTGCGAAGCGCCGGATCAGCTCGCCGCGCAGCTCATCGGGCTCGATCACCGCGTCCACCACCAACTCGGAGGCGAGATGCAGGATGTCGATGTCGGCGGCATACTCGGCGCGCAACCGCTCGGTCTCCGCGGCCCGCTCGGCCTCGTCGACGATTGCCTGCAGCTGGTTGTAGTAGACGGCGTTGATCGCCGCCTGCGGTCCCATCACCGCGATCGAGGCGCTCGGGCAGCGCCAGGCAGCAGTCGGGGTCGAAGGCCGGCCCCGCCATCGCATACAGCCCCGCGCCGTACGCCTTGCGCACGATCGACCGAGATCTTAGGCACGGTCGCTTCGCTGACGGCGCTGATCATCTTCGCCCCGTGGCGGATGATCCCCTGGCGCTCGACCTGCGTGCCGATCATGAAGCCGGGCACGTCGGCGAGGAACAGCAGCGGCACGTTGAAGGCGTTGCAGGTCCAGATGAAGCGGGCGGCCTTGTCGGCGGAGTCGACGAACAGCACGCCCCCCTTCACCTTCGGCTGGTTGGCGACGATCCCGACGGGCCGGCCCTCCGAGGTGCGCGAAGCCGACGATCAGCTCCTTCGCCCAGCGCGCGTGGATCTCCATGAAGGAGTCGGCGTCGATCAGCGCGTCGAGCAGCAGCTTCATGTCGAACGGCTTGTTCTCGTCGGCGGGGATCAGCTCCCCGATCGGGGTGTGGGAGCCCGGGACCAGGGATTTGGCGGCAAGCCCGCTAGCGCTCTCGGTGTTCTGCTCGAAGTTGCCCGGCAGGTAGGAGAGGTAGCGCTTGGCGGCATCGATCCCCTCCTCGTCGCTCTTCACCAGCATGTGCCCGCAACCGCTCACACCGGTGTGCATCCGCGCGCCACCCATCTCCTCGAGGCTGACGTCCTCGCCGATCACCATCTGCGCCATCCGCGGCGAGCCGAGGTACATCGAGGCGTTGCCGTCGCGCATGATCACGATGTCGCAGAACGCCGGGATGTAGGCGCCGCCGGCGGCGGAGGGGCCGAACAGCACGCACACCTGCGGCACCAGGCCGGAGAGCTTGACCTGATTGTGGAAGATCCTCCCGGCTCCGCGGCGCCCCGGGAACATCTGCACCTGCTCGGTGATCCGCGCCCCGGCGGAGTCCACCAGATACACCATCGGCGCCCGCAGCTCCAGCGCACGTTCCTGCACGCGCAGGATCTTCTCGACCGTCTTCGGGCCCCACGAGCCGGCCTTCACGGTCGGGTCGTTGGCCATCAGCGCGACGGGGCGGCCACCGATCCGACCGAGGCCGCTCACCACGCCATCCGCCCCCAACCCATCCTCCTGCCAGTTGGCCAGCAGCGCCTCCTCGGCGAACGTGCCGGGGTCGAGCAGCCGCGCCACGCGCTCGCGCACCGGCAGCTTGCCCTGCTCCCTGGCCTTCTCGTGGTGGCGCTCAGGGCCGCCCCGCAGGGCGCGCTCGGTGGCGCCGCTCAGGGCGCTCACGGACGCGGCGGGTGGGTGGGCCACCAATCCTTCCGGTGGCGACGGCGGCGGCGCCCGCGTTCCAGATTGCGTTCGTGGCGCGCCTGCTGGCTGCGCTTCGACCAGCTCGAGGTCGGAGGCCGGCCCGAACAGCCGCCAGGCGTCGCGCACCACCGGCAGCAGCGTCACGCCGATCACCCACCCCGGCCAGAACTCGGTCGGCGGGCCGCTGGCCAGCCAGATGCCGACGCTCAACGCCGACACCCCCAGCGAGCCGCCCGCCTCCTGCGCGAGGCGGCGGCGCAGGTGCGACTTGCGCTTGACCAGCGCGCGCTTCACCGAGGTCGAGCTGACCGGCAGGTCGGCGCGCAGCGCGTCGAGGTCGGCGCGCGTCGATGCCCTGTACGCCTCGCCGACGCGATCCTCCAGCTCCTCGGAGGTCAGCCGCCCCGCGCCCGCGTGCTCACGCAGCTCATCGATCAGCTGCTCACGCTCATCGTCGGCGACACGCAGCTTCGACAGGTCGCTCATACCTTGAATGTAGCCCACCTGGCACCCGTACGCACGAAACAGCGCCCAATCCGTTTGCCGGGACACAAATTCGTTTGCCGGGACACGAATTCGTTTGCCGGGACACCTTTTGTATGCTATCGATCCCTCACAGCGCCGGGTTGGGCTCGGGCTCCGTCGCCGGCGTAGGTATAGAACCCTGTTCCCGACTTGCGCCCCAACCAGCCAGCGGAGAGCATCTTGCGCAGCGTCGGCGGGCGGGCGAAGCGCCGTTCGGCGAACTCCTCCAGCAGCACGTCGCAGATCGCCCCCAGCGTGTCCAGCCCGACGAAGTCGGAGAGCAGCAGCGGCCCCATCGGGTGGCCGGCGCCGGCCTTCATCGCCGCGTCGATCTCGACCACCGAGCCGACCTGCTCTTCGAGCGCGCGGATCGCGTCGAGCATGTAGGGCACCAGCAGGCGGTTGACGATGAACCCCGCTTTGTCGCGCGTGGGGATCGCCAGCTTGCCCTCGGAGCCGATGAACTCCAGGGCGGTGTCGAGCGTCTGCCTGGGAGGTCGTCACGCAGCGCACGACCTCGACCAGCTGCATCACCTGCGCCGGATTGAAGTAGTGCAGCCCGACGAACTGCTCGGCGCGCGAGGTGGCCGCCGCCTGGTCGATCACCGCCAGCGAGGAGGTGTTGGTCGCGAACACCGCCTGCGGCTTGACGATCTCATCGACCTCCCGCCACATCTCGAGCTTCAGCGGCAGGCTCTCGGTGATCGCCTCGATCACCAGGTCGCAGTCGGCGAGATCGCGGTAGTGCACCGTGCCCGTTATGCGCGCCCTTACCGCGTCGGCCTCCTCCTGGGAGCTCTTGCCCTTCTCGACCGCGCGCGCCAGCTGCTTCTCGATCTTGCCCGTGCCCTTCGCGAGCGTCGCCTCGTCCACCTCGCGCAGCACCACCGCGTAGCCGGCCTGCGCGGCCACCTGGGCGATGCCGTGGCCCATCAGCCCCGCTCCGAGCACGCCCACCTTCTCGATCTGCTGCGCCATCTCTACCTCCGCTCGCTGTTGCTCCACTTGAAGGAGCGGGAGCCTACCGGGAAGGGTCGGGTGCGAGGGGAGCACCCGGCGACCTGGCTCGCGCGCTCGCGATCCCGTCCGGCGCCCGTCGGGTTTGTGGCCCTCGGCAACCCGGCCGCAGCGAGGGTCAACATTTTTTGCCAAACATTGGGAAGGTTTGGCCAGCTTTGGAGTCTCCTTCGGATAAAGCCCCGACCAGAGGAGGCATCTTTATGCCCAGCCGAAGGCACTTCTCAACCACGATCGCCACGGCGTTTGCCTGCGTGGCGCTTGCTCCGGGGGCGGCCTCAGCGTTCGACCACCCCTTCATCGGACAGTTCCACTCGATCACCTCGATCGCCAGCACCGTGCCGGCCAACGGGGACGTGAATCCCTATGGCATCGTCACCGTTCCCTACAGCACCGGCGCGCTGGTGCGCGGGAATACGCTCGTCAGCAACTTCAACAACGAAGAAAACCTCCAGGGAACCGGCACGACGATCGTGCAGATCACCCCGGCGGGGGCGCTCTCCGTCTTCGCCAAGATCAAGCCCTCAGCGCTCCCCGGCCCCTGCCCCGGCGGCGTGGGCCTGACGACCGCGCTCGCGATCCTGCCGGGCGGGTATGTGGTCGTCGGCAGCCTGCCCACGAGCAACGGCCAGGCGGCCACCGCACAGGCGGGCTGTCTGATCGTGCTCAACGAATGGGGTCACGCGGTGCAGACGATCTCCGGCCCTCCCATCAACGGCCCCTGGGACATGACCTCGGTCAACCAGGGCTTTGGCGCCACGCTGTTCGTGACCAACGTGCTCAACGGCGCCGTCGCCTCGGGTGAAACCCCCACCAACGGAGGCACCGTGGTGCGCATCCGCGTGCAGCCCCGCTATCGCCGGTTGCGAGTTATGAGTGAGGAAGTGATCGCCGAAGGCTTCCCTGAGCGCACCGACCCCGCGGCGCTCGTGGTTGGCCCCACCGGCGTGGGGCTGGGCGAGGAAGGCACGCTGTACGTCGCCGACACCCAGGACAGCCGGATCGCCGCCGTCCCCGGCGCGCTCTACCGCCAGACGCCGCAGGGCGAAGGCGGGATCACGGTGGCCACCGGCGGCTACCTGAACAGCCCGCTGGGCCTCACGATCACTCCCAACGACGACATCCTGACCGCCAACGGCGCGGATGGCAACCTCGTCGAGACCACCCCGGTGGGGGCCGAGTTCCAGCCCTTTGACACCGGCGCGGGCGCAGGGGGCCTGTTCGGGCTGACGGTCGCACCCCACAATCAGGGCGTGCTGTTCGTCAACGACACCAATAACACGCTCGAACTGCTGCACTGAGCGGATGGGTCCTCGCAGCTGGGCGGGCATTCTCGGCCCGCCCAGCTCGAAGATGCTTGCCGCGCGCCCCACCGGCTGGGAGTACGCTTTCATGCATGCCCACCGACCAGGACTTCGACCTCTCCGCGGCAGGCTTGCGCGCGGACGGTACCGATCTTCGGATCTCCGTCGAGGTGCTGGCCAGCAAGCTCGAAGAGTCGCTGCCTGGCCGCATAAGCGTCGAGCGCCGTGGCGGTGGCCTGCTCGGCCGCGGCGAGAAGCACGTGCGCCTCGTACGGGTCGAACTCGGCGGCAACTGCTACCAGCTGACGGTCGAGGGCAACCGCGTGGAGGGCTTCCGCGAGCACCAGGTCGGCGGCATCTCGATCAAGCGCGAGACGCTCACACCCGACGAGTGGGTGGCCGCCCTGACCGCCGACCTGCGGGCAGAGGCCGAGCGCAGCGCCGAGGCGCGCGCGGCGCTGCAGAGGCTGCTGGGCTGATGGCGCGGCGGCGGGGCACCGGGGCGGACAGGGCGCACGAGAGGTCGGTGACCTGAATGGCGCGGCGACGGGACAACAAGGGGGCGGAAGGGGCCGAAGGCGAAGAAGTGGACGGAGCCGCCGGCGCCGAAATGGCCGACCCCGGGGCCACGGCGGCCGAGCAACAGGAGTCGCTGCAGCGGATCGAACGGGGCGGGATCACCGTCGCGGCCGAGCGGCGCCTGAGCGAGCTGCGCGAGCGCGGCGGCCTGTTCACCTCCGACCTCTCCGTCAACGGCTGGGCGCTTTCCCACCAGCTGGGGCTGCGCCCGCTCTCGCAGGTGATGGGCAGCTCGATCTACCAGATGGGCTACCAGGGCGCCTGGGGTGGCGAATGGGGTGGTGTCGGCGGATGGGCCTCGCCCAGACCTACATGGTCGAGCTCACCACGCTCTCGCAGGCGCTCAACGAGGTGCGCACGCGCGCGCTCGGGCGGCTGGCCGAGGAGGCGATGCACGTCGGCGCCGACGCAGTCGTGGAAGTGAACACGCGCGCCGGCGAAAGCAGCCTGGACACAGGGACGGTCTCGCTCGAACACACCGTCTTCGGCACCGCCGTCAGCCGCGACGGCTCACGGCGGGACAGCCGGCCTGGAAGCAGCCAGCACGGGATCGGCCAACAGCAGGGCAGTCAACAGGGAAGCAGTCAACGGGGAAGCAGCCAGCATGGAAGCAGCCAACACGGGAGCGGGCGACCGGTGCTCACCGAGCTGTCGGTGGCCGACTTCTCAAAGCTTGTGCGGGGCGGCTTCGAGCCACTCGGGATCGTCGCGTGGAGCTCGGTGTTCTTCGCCAGCTACAACTATGGCCCGGGGATGGTCGGCGGGGGCATGATGTCGGTGGGGGCGACGCAGAACTTCGAGCTGCGCGAGTTCACGCGCGCTTTCTACAACGCACGCGAGAGCGTAATGGGCGAGCTGAACGCACAGGCCTCCGCGATCGGCGCCTCGGGAATCGTCGGCGTGCAGATCGGTCACCGCGCGGTGCCGCACACGCTGCAGGGCGGGATGAACACACGCGAGCGCAGCGGCCTGATGGTGACGTTCAACGCGATCGGCACCGCGATCCTCCAGATCGAAGAGGCCACACTGTATCCCGCCCGAGACGACGATCGACCTGACAGCCTGAACAGACATCGAAACGACAGCCCAGCCCTCTCCTGGTCCCCTCCCCACCACGATCGACCTGACAGCCTGAGCGGACCTCCAAGCGATAACCCCAACCCCTCCCCCCTCCCCCCTCCCCCTTTCCCCCTCCCCACCACGATCGACCTGACATCCTGAACACGAGCCCGGGAGCCCAAAACGTATGAGCGACAGCGAGCAGCAGACAGAGACCTACGATCCCTCCTCCCTGGAGGGCGTCCCCGAGGCCGGCCGCGCCCGCCTGCAGCAAAATCGCGCGGGCCTGTTCACCTCCGACCTCAGCGTCAACGAGTTCCTGCTGATCAAGCAGGCCGGCTTCGACCCCGTCGGCCTCGTGGTGGGCAGCTCGATCTACCACATCGGCATCCAGATGGCGGGTTGGAAGAAAAGCCAGGAGCTGAAAGTGCTCTCCGAGGCGATGTACGGAGCGCGGCAGCTGGCGATGACGCGGATGGAGGAGGAGGCCGACCAGCTCGGCGCCGACGGCGTCGTCGGCGTGCGCCTGGACATCGGCCGCTACGAGTGGGGCCAGGACATGGCCGAGTTCATCGCGATCGGCACCGCCGTCAAGCACCGCGAGGGCGAGATGCACCGCGCCCCCAACGGCCGCCCCTTCACCAGCGACCTCTCGGGCCAGGACTTCTGGACGCTGCTGCGCACCGGGCACCGCCCGGTGGGGATGGTGATGGGCAGTTGCGTCTACCACGTCGCCCACCGCGGCATGCTCCAGTCGATGGCCCAGACCGGGCGCAACGTCGAGCTGCCCAACTTCACCCAGGCGCTGTACGACGCGCGCGAGCTCGCGATGGAGCGGATGCAGATCGAGGCGCAGGCGCTCACCGCGGAGGGGATCGTCGGCGTGAAACTGAACGAGACCAGCCACGGCTGGGGCAGCCACACGATCGAGTTCTTCGCGCTCGGCACCGCGATCGTGCCGCGCGAGGGTCACGACGAGGCGATCGAGCCGCCCACGCCGGTGCTCGACCTGAGCTAGGTCGGGGGAGGGCAGGCCCGGGTGGGCGGGTTCCGATCCCCCTCCCATCGCAAGAACTGGTAAACGAGAGAGAGGAGAGAGCATGAGCATCGTCACCGCCGAAGACCGCGGCGCCGTCCGCCACGTCGTCCTGAACCGCCCCGAGAAGCGCAACGCGATGAGCCAGGAGCTGCTGCGCGCGCTCGCGCACGCGCTGCGCGAGGCCGCCGCCGAGGAATCGGTCCACTGCGTGGTGCTGCGAGGCGAGGGGCAGGTGTTCTCGGCGGGTGTCGACCTCGTCGAGCTCGCCGCCTCCGCGGCGACGCCCGGCCAGGCTGCGCCCCTTCCGCGAGACCTTCCTGGAGTGCGCCAACCTCTGCGAAGAGATGGCCAAGCCGGTGATCTGCCAGATCCACCGACACCTGCGTCGGCGGCGCCCTGGAGGTCGCGCTCGGCTGCGACCTGCGGATCGCCTCCAACGACTCCCAGTTCAGCCTACCCGAGGTGAAGTTCGGGATCATCCCCGACGTCGGCGGCTCCAGCCGGCTGCCGGCGGTCGTCGGCCTCGGCCGCGCCAAGGAGCTGATCATGACGGCGCGCACGATCGACGCCGCCGAGGCCGAGCGCATCGGCCTGGTCAACCGCGTGGTCGCACCGGCGGAGCTCGAACAGGCGACGCAGGCACTCATCGACGAGCTGCTGGCCAACTCGCACGTGGCGGTCGGCCGCGCCAAGCGCGTGATCGACGCCTCGGCCCGCCCCGCGCTCGCGGCGACCCTGGAGATGGAGGTCGCGGTGCAGGAGTACTGCGTGGCGGCTATGCGCGAGGGTGCTCGCGAGGAGCAGGCCAACGGCGTCCCCGCCCACGCGGAGAAGGTTGGTTGAAAGCGGCCGTGCGCAAGCCGTCGGCGTCCAGCTAGAAAGCCGTGCGCAGGTTCGTCGCTGAATCGCCTGGAGGCCGTGTTTCTCTACTGACCATGATTGGCTTCGCTCACCCGCGGTTCCGCTCGCCCGCGCCTACGGCACATCCCCCACCGGACGATCGACGAGACAGAGGCCGTTGAGCTGCAGCCAGTGTCGCGCGCAGGTGTCGCCGGGCTTCGACCAAGCGCGCGTGAGACCGACCATCAGGAATGCGTCGACGCCTCGGCGCAGGCGTCGACTGACATCGTCGACCACGCCCGTCTTGATCGTTTGGTGGTCGTCCTCGAAGAAACGGACGTCTTTGACCGAGAGGTAGGTGGGCGGTTCGGTGTCCTCGTAACGGAGCTGGAGCTTGCCGTACCGATTGATCTCGAAGACTGGGCTCGCGGCGCATAGTACGGCCAGGGACTTCCCGCCGTGGCCTGGCTCTACCGCGTACGTCCGGCCGACCCGCTCGAGCTCGGAACCGAATGCGCTGTCCAGATCGGCCGCGTGCAGCACTGTCAGCTGTTCCAGAAAGAGGTCGCCGTCCAGATCCTCCTGGTGGTGGGCGTGGTGGGACTTGAAGAGGTGATCCTCGGTCTCCGGCGGGGAGGGGTTGGGCGTGATCGCGCCGATGTCCACCAAAGCTCCCATTCCGAATGGACCGCCCGCTTCGCGCAGCAGCTCGCGAGTGAGCGGATCGCTCGGCGGCGTTGTCGGGCGAATGTGCTCGAGCGTCAACGGATCGAACCCAGCGACGCAAACGCGCGGAGCTTCCATCCGGGTGACGTGGTTGATGACGATCTTCACACTCAGAGGTGTACGGCGCGAACGTCGGGCCAACGACTGGCGAGGTACTCGCACACCAGGCGCCGGTGGCAGTGCTCTGCAGTGGCCTCGCTGCACAGCAGCGCCGTGCGCTGCTCAAAGGACGCCGGTGACAGCGCCTCATCGACGCGGCGGCGTTCCATCAGCGCCAGGAACTCGGTCTCGTACGCGGCCCAGTTGCCTTTGCGCTTCTTGTAGGCATCGAGGATCTCCTGGGTGGGGGCGAGCAGCGGCTGATGCTCGTAGGTGGCGCCCACGAGCTCGCACGCGAAGTAGGGAAGATCCTGCGCCTTGGCGAAGCCGGCGAGCTGTGAGGTGTTGTTGAGCCGGACATCGAGCAGGCGCTCGATATGGGCGCCTGCTAGCCGTGCGAAGAAGCGCTCAGCGGTCGTCTGCGTGAAACCGATCGTGTAGATCTCCATGACAGCTCATCATGCCCGAACAGCGTGTCCTGCGCATTCGTATCACCCAGCTCGACCGACCGCTCGACAACCACGTCCCCGTCCGGAAGGATATGGCGCAGCTCGGCCCCCCTCTCGCATAGGACTTTGCCGACCAGGAGCCTGCGATGACACTCCCGCGGCTGGCCACAGCTGCACAGCAGCGCGAGACGGTGCTCGGACGCGCCGCGCAGAAGCCGGTCGATCGCACCCGTGAAGGCGGGCTCCCGGGCCATCATGCCGTAGAGGGCGTGGCCTTTGGCGTCGAGCTGGTCGTCGCGTTGCGGACGCCCGCCGAGCTCCAAGCCGAGGAACACGTAGCGGACGCCGCGCCCCTCCATCGTGGCCTGCAGCTCCTCGCGGTTGAAGTGCGGCGCAAAGCGCGAATAGGGATGGGAGCGCACATCCACGAGATAGTCGACCTGGTGGCCCTGCACCAGAGCGACGAACGCCTCAAGGTCGTGGTTGGAGTGCCCCACGGTCCACACAGTGGATGGCAACAGCATCGGTTCCATGCTACGACCGGCGCCCGACGGTACCTGTGGCGTGGTCCGATCCACGCGCCTCGCCGCGTCCTCGGTCCCAGCCTGAATCCACCGATAACGGGTTGAGCATCCGGTGCCGGTGCGACCCCGGGATCGGTGGGCTCAGTCAGCTCCACTCCACCGGCCCGGCCACCAGCGTGTGGCTGCCCAGCGGCCTCCCCAAGATCTCCTGCGCCCTCCGCGCACAGGCGATCAGCGCTGGCAGGTCGATGCCCGTGGCATAGCCCATCTCGTGAAGCATCAAGACGAGGTCCTCGGTGGCGATGTTGCCGGTCGCGCCGGCGGGGACCGGGCAGCCGCCGAGCTCGCCGAAGCTCGACTCGAAGCTCGTGATCCCGGCCTGCAACGCGGCGTACGCGTTTGCAAGGCCGGCGCCGCGCGTGTTGTGGAAGTGCGCGGTGAGCTCTACCGCGTCGCTGGCGCTCTCCCCCGCCTCCGCAACCGGCCCGCACCCGCCTAAACGCTCGCAGACGAGCGCGAAGAACTCGCCCACCTGCTGGGGATTCGCCATCCCCGTGGTGTCGCCAAAGCCGATCTCCTGCGCGCCGGCGTCGCGCAGGCGGGCCGCTATCTCCAGCACCCGCGCGGGCGGGACACGGCCCTCGTAGGGGCACCCGAACGAGGTCGAGATCACACCCTCGCAGCGCAGGCCCTCCTCGCGCGCGCGCCCCAGCACCGCCTCCAGGCCCAACGAGCGACTCGGCGATCGAGCGGTTGACGTTCTTGCGGTTGTGCGTCTCGGAGGCGGACAGAAAGACGTTCACCTCGTCGAACGCCGGCCGGGTCGCGCCGCCCGACCGCACGCGCTCACGCAGCTCGAGCGCCCGCTCCAAGCCCCGCTCGTTGGGGATCAGCACGCTCACCGCCACCCCCTCGGGGATGCTCACGCGCGCGAGCACCTTCTCGGCGTCGGCGAGCTGCGGGATCACGTCGGGCCGCACGAAGCTCGTCACCTCCAGCCGCCGCAGGCCGGTGCGCGCGAGCGCGTCGATCAGCTCGACCTTGCGCGCCGTGGGGATTGTCTCGGGCTCGTTCTGAAAGCCGTCGCGCGGGCCGACCTCCCTGATGCGGATGGCGTTTTCCATCTCCACAGTTATCACCGAGCAGTGCATGCACTGCTCGGCCGGAGGGCGCATGCGCCCTCCGGGACCACGCCGCATGCGGCGTGGTCAACATCACCACATCGACAGGCCGCCCGCTGACGCCGAGCGTCTGGCCGGTCACGTACGAGGCGTCCTCACAGGCGAGGAACGCGATCGCCGCGGCGACCTCCTCCGGCTCGCCGGCCCGTTTCAGCTGCGTGGTGTCGACCATCCCCTGCTTCAGCCGCTCGCCGATCTCGCCGTACACCTTCGGCGCGGCGTTCGAGCAGCGGCGTCTCGATCGGGCCGGGGGCGACGGCGTTGACGCGCACGCGGTAACGCGCCGCCTCGCGCGCGATCGCCTTGGTGAAGCCAATCACGCCGGCCTTCGCGGCGCTGTAGATCGCCGAGCCCTGCGAGCCCACGCGGCCGGCCTCCGAGGATACGTTGACGATCGCACCCGCGCGGCGCTCCTGCATCCCCGGCAGCACGGCGTGGGTGACAGCGATCACCCCGCGCAGGTTGACGCCGAGCACGAAGTCCCACAGGCCGGGGTCGGTCTTGACGAAGAACGAGAACAGGTCGGTGCCGGCGTTGTTGACGAGCACGTCGATCGGCCCCAGTCGCTCCTCGGCGCCGGACACCGCGGCGGCGATCGAGTCGAGGTCGGTGACGTCCATCGCGAGACCCACGCCGTCCAGCTCGCCCGCGACCGTGCGCGCGCCCTCCTCGTTGATGTCGCCCACAGCCACGCGCGCGCCCTCGGCAGCCAGCCGCCGCGCGGTGGCAGCGCCGATCCCCGACGCGCCGCCGGTCACTAGTGCGATCTTGCCCTCCAGCCTCATAGATACCAGCGGCACAGCGTAGTCGGTCTGGACCAGCAGTGGCACGGCGTAGTCGGTCTGGACCAGCAGTGGCACGGCGTAGTCGGTCTGGACCAGCAGCGGCACGGCGTAGTCGGTCTGGACCAGCAGCGGCACGGCGTAGTCGGTCTGGACCAGCAGCGGCACGACGTAGTCGGTCTGGACCGACTGCCGTGCCCTGACGCGAGCGGGCGCTCATATACTCAGCCGCCGTGCCCGACCCCGCTCCCGTGTGCATCATCGGCGCCTCCGGCGCGCTTGGCTTCGGGCTCGCCGTGCGGCTGGGGCGTACGGGGACGCCGATCGCGATCGGCTCGCGCAGCGCCGAGCGCGCCGAGGAGACCGTCGAGCGTGCGCTGGCCACGATCCCGGGGGGCTCGTTCGCGGGCTACGACAACGCCGATGCGGTGGCCCAGGCACAGACGGTGATCCTGAGCGTGCCGTTCCGCAACCAATCGGAGACGCTCACCAACCTCAAGGGGGCGCTGCGCCCAGGCCAGCTGCTGATCGACGCGAGTGTGCCGCTGGCGGCGGCCGTCAGCGGCAAAGCCACGCGCATGCTGGGTGTGTGGCAGGGCTCCGCCGCCCAGCAGGCCCGCGAGATGGCGCCCGAGGGAGTGCGGGTGGTCTCAGCCCTGCACACGGTCAGCGCGGCCTCGCTGAGCGACCTGGGCCACGAGCTGGCGGAGGACGTGCTGGTGTGTGGGGACTCCCGCGCCGACAAGCGCGAGGCGGCGGCGGTGATCGAGCGAATCGAGGGCTTGCGCTGCGTGGACTGCGGGCGCCTGGAGATGGCGCGCATCACCGAGTCGCTGACGGCGCTGCTGATCGCGGTGAACTCCCGCTACAAGGCTCACGCGGGCATCCGCCTGACGGGCCTGCCGGAGAAGCTGTGGGAGTAGAGGTCGTGGTCCTCGCCGGGGGCACCGGTGGCGCGAAGCTGGCGCGCGGGATGCAGGACGTGGTGGGAGCCGAGCGCCTGGCGGTGATCGCCAACCCGGGCGATGACGTGGAGATCTACGGCGCCCACGTCTCCCCCGACCCAGACCTCGTCTCCTTCTGGCTGGCCGACCTGATCGACGCGCGCGGATGGGGCCTGGAGGGCGACACGTTCAACGTGATGGACGGCCTGCGGGCGCTCGGCGTGGAGGTCTGGTTCAACCTCGGCGACCGTGACCTCGCCTGGTGCGTGGAGCGCGCGCGGCTGCTCGCCGAGGGTCTCACGCCGACCGCGGCCCTGCGGCGGCTGAACGAGGCGATCGGCGTGCGGGCGCAGGTGCTGCCCGCCAGCGACGACCCGCTGCGCACATGGGTCCGCTCGACCGAGGGGTGGCGCTCCTTCCAGGACTTCATGATCCGCATGCAGGCCGCCGGAATCGTCGAGGGCCTGGAGTTCCGGGGCGCCGAGGAGGCCGCGCCGAGCCGCGAGGCGCTGGCGGCCATCGACCAAGCCCGGGCGATCGTGATCGGGCCCTCCAACCCGCTGGCCTCGATCGCCCCGATCCTCGCCGTGCCCGGGATCCGCGAGGCGCTGGCCGCCGCCGACGCGCCGGTGGTCGCCGTCAGCCCGATCGTCGGTGGCAAGGTGCTGAAGGGCCCCACGGCGGCCTTCATGGCCTTCGCCGCGCTGGAGTGCAGCGCCCAGGGAGTGGCGGGCTTCTACGGCGAACTGCTCGACGGGATCGTCGCCGATGAGCCCGTGCCGGGACTCGCCGCCCTGGAGATCGACACCGGCATGGCGGACGCCCACTCCCGTGCGCGGGTGGCCGAGCAGGCGCTGGCGTTCGCGGACTCGCTCGCCGGGTAGCTGGTCGCAACCCGATGCGCACCGCCGCGATCCTGCCCGTCAAGCGCTTCTCGCTCGCCAAGCAGCGCCTTGGGCAGAGCGTGGCCGACCCGCTGCGGCGAGACCTCGCGCGCGCGATGGTGGGGGACGTGCTGAGCGCGCTGCGCGACTGCGCCGCGATCGAGCGCACGATCGTCGTGACTTGCGAGGAGTCGGTCGCCGCCGCAGCCCGCTACCTCGGGGCGATCGTCGTCCCGGACGCCGCCGAGGCGGGCCAGAGCGCAGCGGTGACCCTCGGCATCGAGCGGGCTGTGGCCGAGGGCTTCGCGCGGGTGCTGTGCATCCCCGGCGACTGCCCCGCGCTCGACCCGAGCGAGATCGCGGCGCTGCTCGAGCCGAGCGGCGCGGGGAGCGCGGCCGGAAGCGATGCCCGCGGCGCGGGGAGCACCGGCGGGGTCGAGGCCCAGGCCGAGGTCGTGATCGTCCCCGACCGCCACGGCACCGGCACCAACGGGCTGCTGCTCACCCCGCCGGAGGCGATCGAACCGAGCTTCGGGCCGGACAGCTGCGAGCGCCACCTCCGGCTCGCGCGCGAGGCCGGAGTGGAATACCGCGTGGAGCGGGTGCCCTCGCTGCTGCTCGACATCGACACCGGCGAGGACCTCGCCGCGCTGCGCGAGCGGCTGGCCGGTGAGCCGCGGGCCGGGGCGCGCCGCACCCGCACGGTTCTCGGCGTGCCGCCGCGGCCCGCGCGCGCGGCGTGACCGGCGCGGTGTGGCCGTCCGGTGGGACTCGGCCGAGGTCGTCAACCAGCGCGCAGCCTGACGCTCAACCCGTCGCGACGGGCTTACTCTCGTACCACTCGTGCAGCGCGCCGATCGCACCGCCGATCACGCGGTCGAAGAAGGTCTCGCGGTCGTTCTCGTGCGGGAGCGGCTCGGCGGGGACGTCGACCCCGAGGAACTCGCACAGCGGCTCCCACCCTTCGCCCACGTGCCACACAAGCAGCCGCTCCGGCGGCACCGTGCGCTTGACCTCCTCGTTGTGGCGCTCGAACTGCTCGATCAGCTGCGCCGGCTCCTCCCAGCCGTCCGCGAACGTGCCTTCGGGCCCCCAGAACATCCGCTCGACAAGATCGAGGTAGCGCCGCCAGCGGGGGTCGATCTCGCCCCGGGCGCTGGCGAGCAGGCGCATCAGCTCCTCGCCGTAGCTGAGCCCGACGATCGTTTCGCGGAAGGACGGCTCCCACGACTCGGGCGTGCGCGTGCTCAGCAGCACCTTGGCGTCGGGATAGACGTCGATCAGCTCCTTGTAGAAGTAGCCGCCGGGCCAGTCGGCGGTCGCCTCGAAGCCGCCGAAGACCTCCTCCCACGGGCCCTCGCCGTCCATCGCGCGGTTCCACAGCCCAACCTGGTCGAGGTCGGCGAGCACGTTGACCCAGTGGTAGCAAGGCGCCAGGCCGAGCTGCTCGAACGCCAGTTTCTGCGTGAGGGTGCCCGTTCGGGGGAGGCCCGCTCCGATCAGCTTCATATACTCATCCGCTCCTTGGTCGAAGGTCCCGTCGGCGTCATCGGTCGCGCTGCATCATGGTGTGCACAGCGCAACTGCCGCGTGGCACGCCGGTTCTCACGATATTCTGTTGTCGTGTTGTGATTCCCAACGCGGCCTAACACAACACTAACGCCCACTCCAAAAACCTTACGGCAGGCACTTACTTGAGCGCTATCGACATCAGCACCCTACGCCCGGCGGCGGTCGGCGGCGGGCAGGCTGCCAATCAAAACGAGCCCACCGCGGCGGCCGAGGCTGGCAGGGCGAGCGAGCTCCCGGTCAAGACCGGTCCGCGAATCGCCGGGCTGGCGGTCTCCGACGGCGAGCATCTCCTCTCCCAGGATCAGGTCCTCGACCGGCTGGGCCTGCGCGGCGACGCGTTTGCCGAGGGCATCTTCGCCCGCTGCGGCGTCAAGCGGCGCCACCTCGAGCTGGACGACGACTTCCTGGGGCGCGACCTGCAGGGACGCGCGGCCGCGGTCGAGACCGGGCTGATGCGCCACTCGATCCGCGCCGTGGACGCGCTTGGAATCGACCCGGCGAAGGTCGGCACCGTCCTCAGCTCCAGCCTCTACTCGCTCGGCCTGCCGACGATCGCCCACCGGCTGGTGGACCACTACGAGATGCAGCCGACGACCGACAAGTACCACATCACCGGCGTGGCCTGCGCGAGCGCGGTGCCGCTGATGCGGATGGCCGCCGGAATGCTGCGCCAGCACCCCGGGCGCGACTGCCTGGTCGTGGGGGCGGAGAGCATGAGCAGCATCCTCACGCGCGCCACCCCCGACGACCCGCGGGCCAAGACGGTCGGCTCCTCGATCTTCGGCGACGGCTGCGCCGCCGCTGTGCTCTCGGCCGACCCCGGCGCCGACGGGCCGATGATCCTCGCCACCCAGGTCCACCAGATCGGCGGCACGCTCGATGCCGTCAGCCTCGCTTTATCCGAGCAGGACACCTACCTGCATCTCGTGCGCGAGCTGCCCGACCTCGCCGGCGCGGGACTGCCCGGGGTGGCGGAGAAATTCCTGCACGAGCACCGCGTGGAGCACGCGGAGATCGACCACTGGATGGTGCACCCGGGCGGGCGGCGGATCATCGAGAACATCCAGAACGCCCTCGAGCTCTCCGACGAGCAGACCGCGACCAGCTGGGAGGCCCTCGCCAACCACGGCAACGTCGGCACCCCCTCGATCTTCTACGTGCTCAAAGACACGATCGAGCGCTGCCGGCCCCAGCCGGGCGAGCGCGGCCTGGCAGTGACGATCGGCCCCGGCGTGACCGTCGGGCTGATGCTGTTGCAGTGGTGAGAGTCGGCGTGCCCTCGATGCCGCCACGCGCGGCGCTACGCCCCTTGCCGCTGGTTGGCAGGGCCGTCATGGAGGGGCAGTGGCGACGCTCTCCGCCCGTGCGCTGAGCGGCCTGCCCGAGGTCCGCGCCGGGGACGACCTGGCGGCGCTGATCGCAGACGCACTCGCGGCCGAGGCTCCTACCCAGCCGCTGCGCGACGGTCAGATCGTGACGATCGCGCACAAGGTGGTCTCCAAGGCCGAGGGCGCGGTGGTGGCACTGGCCGAGGTCGTGCCATCCCCGCGGGCGCTGGCGCTGGCGGCCGAGGCCGATGCGGCGGCCGGCGGGCAGGCCGGGGACGGGCAGGGCAAGGATGCCCGGGCGGTGCAGGTCGTGCTCGACCAGTCCCACGAGGTGCTGCGCGCCACGCGTGGAGTGCTGGTCTGCCGCACCCACCACGGCTTCGTGTGCGCCAACGCCGGAGTGGACGCCTCCAATGCGGTGAACGGCACCGTGATCGTGCTGCCCACCGATCCCGACGCCTCGGCGCGTGGTTTGCGTGCGCGACTGCGAGCACTCACCGGGGCTCACGTCGCCGTGCTGATCACCGACAGCTTCGGCCGCGCCTGGCGCCACGGGCAGTGCGATGTCGCGATCGGCTGCGCCGGGCTGACGCCGCTCG
Organism: uncultured Solirubrobacterales bacterium; assembly: GCA_963812595.1. Lineage (GTDB taxonomy): Bacteria > Actinomycetota > Thermoleophilia > Solirubrobacterales > Solirubrobacteraceae > Palsa-744. Next base: position 156,038 of record CAWEVQ010000012.1, on the reverse strand, counting down.
ACGACTGGCGCGGGCGCACCGACAGCGCCGGCCTGGAGCTGCGCGCCACCTGGCTCGCGGTCGCCGACGCGATCGCCGCCACGGCGGACCTCGCCCGCGCCAAGGACTCGCGCGAGCCGGTCGTGTTCCTCGACGGCCTCGAACGCTTCGTCACAGACGACGACGGCCCTGGCGCCGCCGCGCTGCTGCGGCCGCTGGGGGAGGATCTCTTCCGCTGACCGATGCCCACCGGCAAGTGATAAAGAATCTTTACTGCTATCTTTCTTCTTCCTATGTCGCTCAACATCAAGGACCCACGCACCGACAGTCTGGTGCGCGAGCTCGCCGAGTGCACCGGCGAGTCGATTACTCAAGCCGTGGAAGTGGCAACGAAGGAACGCCTGGATCGCCTGCAGGCGACGCGCCCCCCGCAGCATCTCGCCGACGAGCTCGATCGGATCGCGCTGCGCTGCGCCGCCCTCCCGGTGCTGGACACGCGATCCGACGATGAGATCCTCGGCTACGACGAGCAGGGCCTGCCGCGCTGATGGTCATCGACAGCTCCGCCGTCATCGCAATCCTCTTCGACGAGCCCGAGCGCCGCACGTTCACGCTCGCGATCGAGCGCGACCCGCGCCGACTGATCTCGGCCGGCAATCTGCTCGAGTGCGCACTGCTCGCCGAGGCTCGGCGGGGCGAGCCGGCAGGTCGGGAGCTTGACCTTCTGCTCCACCGCGCGGACGTGCAGACGGTCCCCGTGGACGCCAACCAGGTCGAGCTGGCACGGTCGGCGTGGCGGCGCTTCGGCAAGGGTCGCCACCCCGCGGCGCTCAACTTTGGGGACTGCTTTGCCTACGCGCTGTCGGCGGCCGCCGGAGAGCCCCTACTCTTCAAGGGCGACGACTTCGCGCGTACGGACGTTGCGGTCGCCTCATAGTCTGTGACCTGGTTCACCCCTTGGCGCGGGGAGGACGGAACCGGGGCGCTGCGCCGGTCTCCGTGGTGGCGCTAGCCGGCGTGGTAGCTGACATGCCCCGCGGGTCCCACGCCGCCCGCGTCGATTGGCGTGACGCTGACGGTGGCCAGCCTGCCCGCGGGTACCTGTGGAAGCACCTTGTTCACCACGAAGCGCGGCGTTGTCAGGTAGGCGGTCGTATACGCCGGCCCGCCGGCGACCTGCAGGCGCACGGCGTACACCGTGGCACCGCGCGAGCGCTTCCAGGTGATCACCACGTCACTTCGCTTGTTTGCGACCTTCAACCCGGTAAGGCGACCCGGAGCGTGGACGGGCGCCAGCGTCGCCGACGCCGCGGGTCCGGTCTCACCCAGGCTGGTCACGCCGCTCACCTTGACGCGAGCGCTGGTGGCCGGCCCGACGATCGGGACCGTTACGATTCGCGTACGCGCCGGCTCTTCATAGGAGACCGCCTGGCCGTCGGAGAGCGATACGACGGCGATGTAGTGGGCAGCGTTGCCTGCACGACCCCAGGTGATCCTGAGCTGGTTCCCGCGCCGCGCCAGACGCAGGTGTGGCGGCCGGGCGGCGTGTGGTGGGGGCGGTGCCGTGTAGGCACCGACGGCGATCGCGGGGTGGGGGACTCCGGAGAGCGCGATCAACGCTTCGATCTTGCGGTGACCGCCGGGGCCGGGTGCCGGGGTGAACCGGATCGTCCCGTGCTTGGCGGTCGTCTTGCCGAGGACGTGCAGCACGTCGGGTCCGCGCTCGACGAAGGTCACCGTCTGTCCTTCGCGGGGGCGGACGCGATAGTGAAGGGTCCTGACCGTGCCGGTCCCGGACACCGAGGTGGTGATCTTCGCGGACGGCAGTGCGTTGGAGTATTCGACCTTCGAGATCTGCGACGAGCCAGGTAGCGGCGTCAGCGTCCAGGTCCCGGGCGCCGGATCAGTGATCGACACCCTCGTTCGGTCGAAGTTCGCTTCGGGCGTGATCAGAAGCAAGCTCGCGTGGCCGCCGGTGGTGGTGCTAGCCACGACGCCGCGGCCAGAGCTGACCTCGCCCAGCTGTGCGCCGCCTGGACCGCTCAGCGCCAAGGTCGGGGCGCCGCCCGCGCCGTTGACCCAAATATTGGTGGCCGGGTGGTGGCCGGTCAGCTTCACGCTGACCGCACCGCTCGCCTGCGCGACACTCGCCACGGCGTGGTTGACGCTGGTGCGAGCGTTACTGCGCTGGACGGCGACCTGGATCGCTCCGAGTTCGCAACCCAGGAATACCCTCACCCCTTGACCGTATCGCCATAGCAGGCCGCCTTCGACATTCTGTTCGAAGATCGTAATGCCAACACAGCCCCCGATCCCCTTGTTCGACACATCGCCCTTGCCGTTCCCGCAGAGGGAGAAGCCTTCCCAGCCCGCACAGGCGTGGATCCCACCTTCGATGTTGTATTCGCCATCGCCCGTGTCGAGCGCCCCCTTGACGTAGGCCTTGACCGTTGCGACGCCGAGCAGCGAGAGGCCGTCCGCACAGCTCCCGAGGCACCCGCCGAACTCGAAGTAGCTGGGCGCCGCGTACAGGCCGTAGGCCTGGCCAAGGGTGATCGGACCGATCCCCGGCGGCGTCAGCGAGACCGTGCCGCCGACCCCGGCCGCGAAGTCTTCAAACGGGTGTTCGTGGGTGTTCGTCTGCAGTTCTTCCACGCCGGGGATGTCTTCGGGCTGGTAGGTGTACGGATACGACGGGTTGGCCCAGACCGCGAAGGCGCCGCCTTCGATCGACAGCAGATGGGCGACGCCGATGGTCGCGTGCGCCTGCACGAAGGTGGGGTCCGTCGCGAACCGTCCCCCGAAGGAGTCGAGTTCGACCACGCCCCCCACGGGGATGCCGGGGTTGAAGCCAACTTCTTCGATCCCCCCCTTCACGAATTCGCCGTTGCTGCGGAAGCTGAACCCGTAGTTCGGTGGCGGACCGGTCTTCACGCTCCCGTTGACCAAACCGCCCGTAAGTTCCGCGAGGTCGGCCTTGCCGCCCGTCGTCCACACGCCCGCGCTCGGGTCGTAGCAGAGGTAGGCATCGCTGAACTTCATCGCGCCGACGAACGACTGCGGAACCGATTCACTGTAGTCTTCGTCACCCGCCGGGCACACCCCGCTTCCAGAGGAGCTCGCGTCACTTACATGCGCCCGCGGGGTGTCGGCCACGTCACTCTTATGCGCCCTTGAAGCGCCGGCGTCGCTCTCACGCGCACCTGCGACGCTCGCCGGCCCACCCGCACTCGCGCCCCCACGCACCGGCGCGACACCCGCCGGCCCTGCCTCTCGGAGCCCGCGCTTGTTCGGTTCTCCATTGCTGTTCTGGTTCCCCGGCGATCCACTCTTTTCTCCGGGGCCGCTGCCGGGCGGAATGTGCGCCGGGTTGAATTCCTTGCCGCTGCAGTTCGGTGTGACCTTGGCCGTGCCGGGGCACGAGAATTCCGGCGCGCTGCCTTCGCCGGCGCCCAGTTCCTGTCCCTCGCCGGGGTAGGTGCTCTGTCCGCAACCGCCCTGCAGGAAGTCCTGGAACGGACCGTAGTGCAACGTCGCGGTCGCCGGCGATGCGCCACGAACGCCGCTGACCCTGAAGCCGACTTTGCCTCGGGCCGGTTCTCCGCCGGGCAGCTCGGCGTATGCGGTGGTGTCGGCGCCGCATACGGTGAGCTTCACCGAGCCTCCCGTGACCGCCAGGCCGTGGACGGTGTCAGCGGGCGTGTCGCTGGTGAAGTCCAGCAGCGCTTCGCCGCATCCGCCGTAGGGAGATTGCGCCTGGAAGGGCGTCTTGGCGTTGATCGAGGAGTGGGTGCTGGCGCGCGAGGTGGCCTGGCACACGAATGGGTGCCTGCCTGGTTCGACGATGCCGAGCGGCTGATCGGGAAGCCCGCCGCTGACCGTGGTGGTCTGCAGCAGGTAGCGCGCTTCGAGGGGACTGGCCGAGATCGTGTCGGTGGCGTCGTGGGGACCGGCGGGTGAGACGGTCAGGAGGTCGTTGGGGCTCGTGGGCCACAAAGCGACACCCTTGTCGATCAGGACGGGGCCTGGGGTGCCGAAGGTATCGCCCACCGGATTCGGAGAGCCGGCGGCCAGATCGTTCCAGCATGCCTGCAGTCCCGGGCCCAACGGTTCCCCGAAAGCGGAGAGCTGCGGCGGCGATATCGAGAATCCGTTGCTCCCGATTTCCGTGGGGCAGCCCGGCCGGCCGGGGTTCGGGGGCGGACTCTGCGCGCTGCCGGTGAGCGACACGAAGTCGGGGCTGGTCGGCGAGTTGCTTTCGATCTCGAGCTCTCCGGTCGCTTTCGGGTACACCCCGGCGTTCCCGTACATGACCGTCACGTAGCACTTCGCTCCGGGCGCCAGCGTGGCCCCGGCGCAGGTTTCGTTCAGATGCTCACTCAGGCCTTTGGCGCCGGAGCCTTCGCCGACCTGGACCGCACCATTTGGCTCCTTCGCGAACGCCCCGGCTGAATTGACGAACTTGACCGCCGAGATGCTCAACGGAGCCCCGCCGACGTTTGTCACGAACACCTTCTGCGGTTCGGCTTCGGTGTAGGAGTACCCGAGCCAGTCGTATTCCTCGAGTGTCTCGTGAAACGACAGCGACTCCGGGCTCAAGGACGCCGCGGGCAGACCGGACGCCGGCGCCGGCAGCACCGGCACCGAGTGGCTGACGGTGCTCGTCTGGCCAGCGGGATTGGTGACCTGCAGGGTTACGTGGACGTTGCCGGGGCTCCCAAATTCCGCGTCCAGCTGCGGCGCGCTGCCTCCGTCCCTGCTCGCCGAGGTCGCGCTCCTCGTGAGTGACTCAGTCGAGCTCACCGCATCGGGGGGTTCGAAGGTCCAAAGGTAATCGGAGATACTGCCGGTTGGATCGCTCGAGGCCGAGCCGTCCAGCGCGATCCGCTGATCCGGATGGATCGCCGCGGGAAAGGTGAATTCGGCGGTCGGCTGGGCGTAGCCGAAGAAACGCTCGACCGAGCCGTCGACCGGCACCGTTGGCTGCGAGGGGTCTTCTTCTTCAGCGCCGAGCAGCACCCGGCCCTGGCCGTCGATCCCAAGACCTGTCACGCGCAGCGTTTCATAGCCCGAGGCGAACCGCCCGGAATTTTTCGTGCCCAGACGGGCGCCTGTGAAGGTGACGCCGGGCACCCTGCCCGTGGGGTCGAAGCCGGTATCGAACGCTCCGCCAGCGGTCAGCTGCCCGACGAAGGCCAGACGGCTGCCGTCATCGCCGGCGATCACCGACGCGCCACTCGGCTGGACGGCGATCGCGCTGACGAGTGACAGCCCGAATCCTTCGCTGCTGCGCGCGCTCGCTACGCCGTCCGATCCGAACGTTTCGTCGAGCGTGCCCGCAGGGGTGATGCGCGCGACGACGCCGACGGAGCCGGTGCCGGCGCCGGTCTGCCCGCCGATCAGCAGATCTCCGTCGGGAGCGACCGCAAGCGCGTCGACGTCTGCGCTGGAGCCGCCCAGCGTACTGGTGAGCTCGCCGGGCGTCGGACCGCCGGCGTCGAAGCTGGGGTCGAGTTCCAGGCGAAGCGTGCTCCTGGCGAAGCTCGGCTGGGGCTGATGCGTGCCCGAGCCCGCGGTGAAGGGTCCGAGCGGGAGCGGGGTCTCGACCAGCTGCGCCACCATGACCTTGGCGCGTGTCGTACCGGGGTACTCTGTGGCGGCGACGTAGATCGTCCCATCCGGGCCCGCGGCGATGGCGTCGCCTTCGGTGGGCTGCCCTTCGACCTGCAGCGAGAATGGTTCCTGTCCGCCGCCTTCGCTAGCGATCCGATCCACGAGCAATGCGGGCTCTCCGGGACTACCGACGTGCTCTGTCCCGGCGACCAGGATGGTGCCGTCCGGCTGGACGGCGACGTCGGCTGCCGTGGTCGAAGTCGGAGCGCTCTGCCCGGTCGGAGTCTGGTATTCGAGCACCCCTGGCGTCGCGGCGGTGGACGCGAAGGACGTGTCGAGCGCGCCTTCGCTGGTGAACTCGGCAACGGCGAGCGTGCTGTTGGCGCCGACGGTGAGCGCGGCGGGAGTCGCGCCGGCGGCGCCGGCTCTGGCCACGTTGTCGCCGACGGTCGCCGGCGAGGACTCGCCGGCGACCACGTAGTCGCTGCCGCTCGGGGTAACCGCGACAGCGCTGGCGCTGGATTCCCCGCTCCCCCCGACGACGGCCGTCCCGCGTTTGGCACCGCCGGTGCCGAAGTTGCCGAAGCTCAGATTGGGCGCGCCTTCTTCGGTCAGCTTCGTGACTCCCAGCACGCTGCCGTCGGCGACGAGGCTTTCACCGTCGGGAAGCGCGAGGAGCTCGCCGGGGCGATAGGCGGACTGACCCGGCCCGTAGAGCACTGCGTAGGGCTGGGGCTGGTCGTTGCCGTAGGAGCCGTCCTGCGATCCGAGCGAGGCTGCGTGCGCCGCGAGTGGCCTCGCAGCGACAAGGACGACCACGAGCACGAACGATGCCATTGCAACGCCCCACCGAGAGGCTCGATGCCCAGCCGCTATTCCAGTCATGCCTGCTCCTTGCTTGCGCTTGTGGGGTTCGCGCCGACAGCTCGCGGCGATCCAACTGCAATGAACCTACGGCGCGCCCAGCCGCCTGTCGTCCCCCTCCAGGGCGATTCGCCGCGATCGTCGTCCCCCGGGGGGACTAGCCGGCCAGCGGAATCGCCCTGTCCCCTTGAGACCGAGGATCAGGGCCGAGGTCTGCAGGCTTGCTCGTGGCTGGGGGGCCGGGAGAGTGGCTGGGGGCCGGAGGAACCAGCTAGAGGCCGGGGGGCGTGAGCTCCGGCTCGACCAGACCGGTCTCGTAAGCCAGCACCACCGCCTGCACGCGATCGCGCAGGCCGAGCTTGGAGAAGATGCTCCCGACGTGGGTCTTGATCGTGTTCTCGCTGAGAATCAGATCCGTGGCGATCTCTGCGTTGGAGCGCCCGCGGGCGATCAGCCGCAGGACGTCCAGCTCGCGAGTGGACAGATCGGCGAGCGCGGGGGGTGTGCCGCTGCCGGGGGGTCGCGCGGCGCGGGCGAACTGCGCGATCAGTCGTCGCGTGATCGAGGGCGCGATCAGCGCCTCGCCGGCGGCGGCGACGCGCACCGCGTCGAGCAGTCGATCGGCGGGCGTGTCCTTGAGTAGGAAACCGCTCGCGCCGATCCTCAGCGCCTCGTAGATGTACTCGCTGACATCGAAGGTGGTGAGCATCACCACGGCCGTCGCGAGGGAGGCGTCGGAGAGGATCCTGCGGGCGGCGGCGAGGCCGTCGAGCTCGGGCATGCGGATGTCCATCAACGCGACATCCGGTCGACGGCGCGTGATTACGTCCACGGCGGCGCGCCCGTCCTCGGCCTCGCCGACGACTTCGATGTCCGGCTCGGCTTCGAGGATCACGCGAAAGCCCGTGCGCAGCAGACGCTGGTCGTCGGCGATCACCACCGTGATCGGTCGTGCCGGCGCGTCGGCGGGCCCGTCGGAGACGGCCTGCTCGTCCTCGTCCTCGCGCCAGTGAACGCTCGCCACGGACACGGGCTCGGAGAGTCCCTTGAAGCGCATCGCGCCAGCCGGACGCATCAGCGCGGTGACGCGTGCCCCGGCGACGCGGCGAACGACCTCGCTCGCGAGCACCTCGCCCGCAGCCGCGGCATCGCACAGGCGGCTCGCGACGATCACCGGCGTGCCGTAGAAGTCCTCGCCCTCGGCGAGCGGCTCGCCGGCGTCGAGCCCGATCCGCACCGCAAGACCGCCAACCGCCCCGGTGGTCGCGCGCTGCATGTCGATCGCACACCGCACCGCGTCGGTCGCGCTGGTGAAGGCCACCATCAGCCCGTCACCGGCTGACTTGATCTCGCGGCCACCGTGCGCGAGGACTGCTGCGCGCAGGCTCGTGAAGTGCGCTTGGCGCAGCGCGTCCGCGGCCTCGTCGCCGTGCCGGTCGAACAGAGCCGCGGAGCCGACCAGGTCGGTGAACAGGATCGTGACGAACGAGGTTGACATCGGCTCACATGGATCATCCCCGATCGTCGATCACCGCGGAGGATGATTGACGCGAACGGTAATCACTCGGCTGGATGACGACAACGGCGAAGGCGCACGCGATGATCGCGGTGATTCTGAAAAGCTGTACGAGAAGGAGGCAGCACTCATGATGCGTTCGATGATTCAAACCGGAGAGCCGGTCGGCAGACGCGACATCGCAATCGCCGCCCTGCTCAGCTTGCTCGGGCTGGTCCTTATGTATAGCGACGTGACCGAACCGAAGGTCGACGCCGGCTATCTCGCGATACCGGCCTTCCTCGCGGTGACCTTGCCGCTGGTGTGGCGCCGCTGCGCGCCGCTGCTCGCACTGGGCGCGGTGCTGATCGCCCTCGCTGCACACGTCCTCGTGTTCGGCGAAATGACGCGTTGCGGGATCGTGTTTCCCCTCAGCTGGCTGCTGGTGTTCGCGGCGGCGGCCCGCTTGGAGCTTGGCCGGAGCCTTGCCGCTTTGGCCCTCGGCGTCGGCTGCATCGCCGTGATGGCCAGCTCCGACAGCCAGATACCGTTCGAAGCAATCCTGCCGTTCACCGTGCTGACGCTGTTCGTATGGGGCGCGGGCAGGGTGGCGCACTCCCGTGGTCGTATCGCCGCTGAGCTGCGGGTACGCACCGAGCAACTCCGCGTGCTTCGAGACGAGCGCGCGCGTCTGGAGGTCGCGACCGACAGGGGACGGCTCTCAGGCGAGCTCGACGAGCTGCTTCAGCGACGCCTCGGGGAGCTCGCGCGGCTCGCGGACGCCGGCGCCGGCACAACCGATCCCGCGGTGGCGACGGCAACGCTCGTCAGCATCGAGGAGGAGAGCCGCCAGACGCTGCAGCAGATGCGGGCGCTTGTCGGGGTGCTGCGAAGCAGCGGCGAGGACGGTGGTCCGCCCGCTCCGCAACCGACGCTCACCGCGCTGGACGCGATGATCGTCCAGGCCAAGGGCGGCGACGCGCAGCTGGTGGTCGAGGGCAGCCCGCGTGCCCTGCCGGCGGGCATCGAGCTGTCTGCCTATCGGATCGTCGAACACCTGTTGGGCGCGCTCGACGACGCTCCCGGCGTGGACGTTCGCGTGCGCTTCGGCGACAGCGCGCTCGAGGTCGCCGTCGCCGGTCCGGCGACTCGACGGCGCGACATCGGTGCCGCGATCGAGCGCGCGCGCGAGCGGGCACAGCTGCACCGGGGCACGCTGCAAGCGACGGTCGATGGCGGACGAGCGCGCGCGGTGGCCGAGCTCCCGCTCGGCGTGGCCTGAGATGCGGGGCGGCCTGTGATGCCCGAGTGGCCGGAGATGTCCGGGCGGCGCCTCGATCTCGCGGCTGGGCTCATCGCCGCGAGTCTCGCCGCGATCGGCAGCGTCGCCCTCGGCACAGGTGCGTTCGCGGCATGCGCGGCGGTGGTATGCGCCGGCTCGCTCGGCCTCTGCCGCTCTCGCCCGACGACCGCCTGGATCATCGCCGCCGCCACCACCACTGTCGCGGCGCCAATGGGTGGCATGCAGCTGTTGCCGTTCCCGCTGATCACGTTCAGCGCGTTCGGAGCCGGACGCTGGGCCGAGCGCACCTCGGCGATCGCCGGCGGGCTCGTGCTGATCGCCGTTCCGCTCGCCGCCGCCGTCGCAAGCGGGGAATCGTGGGTGCCGTATGTGCTGGCTCCGGGTCTCGGCTGGATCGTCGGCCAGACGATACGCGAGCGCCAGCTCGTCGCCGACAGGCTCGCCGAACGCGCCCGGGAGCTCGCCCAGGAGCAAGACGCATACGCCGAGCTCTCGGTTCGCTACGAGCGCGCGCGAATCGCCTCCGAGCTGCACGACATCGTCGCACACGCGATCAGCGTAATGGTCGTCCAGGCCAGCGCCGGGCAGCGACTGGCCGCGGCAAGCCCACAGCTGAGGGCCGACACGTTCGACGCGATCTCTGGCGCCGCGCGACAGGCCGAGGCCGACATGGGCCGGCTCGTCGCGTTGCTGGCCGACGAGAACGCAATCGGTCAGGCGCCCGACCTCGAGCTGGTGGAGGAGCTCGTCGCCCGCGCGGCAGGCACCGGCCTGGACGTCACCCTTCGTCTGGAGGGTACGCGTGAGGGACTGCCGGCGGCCGTCGCCCAGATCTCCACCCGGATCGTTCGCGAGGGCCTGACCAACGCGCTGCGTTATGCGACGGGAGCTCCCGTACGAGTTCTGCTCCGGGGAGAGCCCGGCACGATGATCGTCGAGGTCGCCAACGATCGCGCACCTCGCGCCGCCGCGCTCGCCGGCCACGGCACCGGCAACGGTCTGCGCGGACTGCGTGAACAACTCGATTCCATCGGAGGGCAGCTCGACGCCGGCCCGACCGCTGACGGCGGCTGGCGCCTGCAAGCTCAGGTGCCAACGCGGGTGGCCGTAGGCGCGCCGTAGCTGGCTCGCCGTCGCAAACCTGGACCGCGGTGCATCTGCAAACCTTGACCGCAGCGCACCTGCAAACCTGGACCTCAACGCACCTGAGCCCGGAGCTTCATCTCACGCCGCCTCCCCGTCGCGCAGTCGCGACCAGAAGCGGATGAACTCGCGCTCGTGACCGGCGCCGCATTCGAGCGTGAGCCGCCACCCGCGCGGCGCGTCGGTGAGGTTGGCCAACAGCGCTTCACAGGCCTGCAGCCTGCGTTCGTGCGCCTTCACCTGAGCATCCGCGAGCTTGGCGGGGTCCGCGCCCACGAACAGCTTGAGTGTGGCCGCGTCGCGCAGTTCATAGGTTTCGCGGGCCGGCTCGGACCGCCACTGCTCGAGCGCCTGGCTCCCGGCGTCGGTGAGACGGTAGATCCGCCGCCGACGGCCGGTCTGCTCCCGTTGCTCTGAGAGCAACCCCTCCCTAGCGAGCCGCGCACACTCTGTGTAGAGCTGGGTGTGGGGCACGCTCCAGAAGTTGGCCGTGCTCACCTGGGCGAGCTGCTTGAGGTCATAGGGGGTGGCCGGCTGGGCCTGCTCCAACAGACCCAACACGATGTAGGAGGTCTCGCTGAGCCGCGGGCTTGACATCGATCACAAACTATACTACGGTACGCATCGTTCGACCCGAACCATACAGGAGGCACCACCATGCCCGTGGACACGCCCACCGCCATCACCATGAACGAGCCGCTCGTCCTCCCCGAGCGCAAGCGCAACCTGTTCACGAAATCCGCCGGCGGTGGTCGCGTACTCAGTGCGTTGATGTTCCCGCTCTCGGTACGACCGCCCCGCAGCTTCGGCGTGCTCACCACCAAAGGTCGCAAGACCGGCAAATGGCGGCGCAAATGCATTCACCCGGTGCGCGATGGCGAGAAGGTCTACATCGTCATGCTGCGCCCCACCGCCGCCGCGATCGCCGAAAACCACGTCGCCGGATGGTTGCTGAACATCCGCACCGAACCGCGTGTGCGGCTGCGCATACACGGCGGCAACTTCGCCGGGCGCACGCGTGAGCTGCAAGACCCCGCGGAGATCGAGCGGGCGAGAGCCGTTTACTGCAGGGCCGTCCATCCCTTCGACTACATGGAGTGCGCCTTCCATCGCTCCGGCCTGCCCACGCGCGCGAAGATCGAAGAGCTGCACCACAGCTGGTTCGACCACGGGATCCCGCTGATGGTCGAGCTCGAGCGAGCCTGACGCCTACGCTGCCACCGGCAGCGCGGGCCTGACGCCTACGCCGCCACCGGCAGCTCATAGCGCCGCCGGATGTCGTACAGCGTCGTGCGCTCGGCCGCCGGGCGACCCGCCGCATGGGCGGCGGCGATCAGCTGCTCGGGCTCAAGCCGCGTGCCGTGGTAGGAGCCGGCGAGCCGGGAGATCGACTCCTCCATCAGCGTCCCCCCCAGGTCGTTGACGCCCCAGCGCAGCGACTCGGTGGCCGCGTCCAGCCCCATCTTCACCCACGAGGCCTGCACGCTGCGCACGCCGCGGCCGAGCGCCAGGCGGAAGACGGCGGTGTGCTTGAGATTCTCCTCGCGCGAGATCTCCTCCACGCCGTGCGTGCGGCCAAGCAGCGTCTGGAAGGGGATGAAGGAGAGCGGCACGAACTCGGTGATCCCGCCGGTGCGCTCCTGCAGCTCGCGCACCACGCGCATGTGCTCGGCCAACTCCCACGGCTCCTCGATGTGCCCGAACATCACCGTCGCCGTGGAGCGCAGCCCAGCCGCGTGGGAGGCTTCGATGATCTCCACCCACCGGGCAACCGGCAGCTTGTTCGGCGAGATCCGTTCGCGCACTCCGTCGTGCAGCACCTCCGCGGCGGTGCCCGGCGTCGAGCCGAGGCCGGCGTCGCGCAGGCGCGCGAAGACCTCCGCCGGCGGCAGGCCCGAGATGTCGCACATGTGCGCGATCTCCATCGGGGAGTACGCGTGCAGGTGGATGTCGCACCCCTCCGCCGCCGCGGTGCGCTTGGCGAAGCGCAGCCACCCCAGGTAGTCGTCGAGGCTCCAATCGGGGTGGATACCAGATTGGATGCAGAGCTCCGTTGCGCCGAACGCCACCGCCTCGCGCACCCGGCGCGCGAACTCCCGCTCGTCGTGCTCGTAGGCGTCCGGCGAGCGCTTGCCCTGGCCGAAGCCGCAGAAGGCGCACCCCACGGTGCAAACGTTCGAGACGTTGATGTTGCGGTTGACGACGAACGTGACGGTCTCCCCCGCGAGCTCCGCGCGCAGCTCGTCCGCCGCTTCGCGCATGCCCTCGATCGCCTCCGGACGCGTCTCGGCGAACATCGCCGTCAGCTCCTCGGCATGTAGCGCAAGGCCATCGCGCGCGCGTTCGGTCGCCCCAGCGACCAAGTCGGGGCGGATCGGCGGGGCGCCGCTTGCCGCAGGGTCGGTGCGGCCGGACCCCCGCCGCGGGATGAAGCTCCAGTACTTGACCTTGATCGTGTCCATCACGCCCTGGGAGATCCACTCGGGGTCGATGTAGCGCGAGTACACGCACAGCCGCTCGGTCAGCGCCACGCCATCCTCCTGCAGCTGCTTGCGCACCTGGTGCGGCGAGGGAAAGGGATGCTCGGGGGAGATATGGTCGCCGTTGGCCGACAGCCCGCCGAGGTCGGTCGCCCCGGCGGCCACCAGCTCCGGCCACCAGTCCGCGAGGTTCGGGGGGACCTGGATGCCGACGTCGGGCATCAGCCGGCGAGTCTCCGCGATCAGCCGCTTCATGTCCTCGATCGAGATCGGACACGCCCACTCGGGCAGCGGCAACCGCGGATGCAGGCGCGCAGGGTTGGCGCCACCGTCGGCCTCGTCGCCGCCGGAGCCGTCCTCCACCTTGCCGCCATCCTCGCCCACCCCCGTGCGCCAATACAGACGCGCGGCCGCCTCCGCGATCCGCGCCGGCTCCTGGCCGTAATAGCGCTGGTGGGGGACGAAGTTCTGCAGGATCACCTCCTGGATGTGCCCATGCTCGGCGTGCACCGCCGCCAACGCCTCCAGCGAGGCGACGCGCTCCTCCTCGCGCTCGCCGATCCCCACCAGGATCCCCGAGGTGAACGGGATCCGCAGCTCGCCGGCCGCGCGGATCGTCGCCAGGCGCCGGGCGGGGTGCTTCGTCGGCGAGCCCGCGTGCACGGTGTCCATCAGCCGCTCGGAGATCGACTCCAGCATCAGCCCCTGCGAGGCCGTCACCTCGCGCAGCCGCGCCAGATCCTCGCGCGAGAGGACGCCGAGGTTGGTGTGGGGCAGGATCCCCCGCTCCAGCGCCCGCTCGCACGCCCACACGACGTAGGCGGTGAAATCGGCGTGCCCGTACTCCCCCAGCCTCCGCGCCACCTCGGCGTTGACCTCGGGCCGCTCCCCGGTGAGCACCAGCAGCTCCTTGACCCCGCGCCGCGCGGCGCCGTCGATGATCGTGAGCACCTCATCGGGCGCGTACAGATGCGCCGTGTGCGTCGCGAACGCGCAGTACTTGCAGTAGCACCGGCACGTGCGCGAAAGCGACAGCGTCAGGTTGCGCGAGTACGTGACTCTCCGGCGCATCCTCCCGAGTGTATGCGCTCGCCCGCCAGTCCAAGGGGTGGCTGTCGATCCGTCCGACCCGACTCTTAGATTTTTTCTATGTCCGAGGACACCCTGCGTCGCGCTGTAGCCGAGATGGTCGGCGCCTTCACACTCACCTTCATCGGCGCCGGCGCAGCCGCGGCCTCCGGGGTCGTCGGCGATCCCACCCTGATCGGCGTGGCGATCGCCAACGGGCTGGCGATCGGCGTGATGGTGTGCGCGCTCGGGCACATCTCCGGCGGACACTTCAACCCGGCGATCACGTTCGGGTTCCTGATCACACGCAAGATCAAGCCCGCGCTCGCCGGCGTCTACTGGGTGGCGCAGTTCGGCGGCGCGGCACTGGCGGCGCTGTTCGTCAAGGAGCTGCTGCCGCGGGCCACGACCGAAGCGGTGAAGCTCGGCGTGCCGGCTCTCGGCCACGGCGTCGACGCCAGCTCCGGCTTCCTGCTCGAGGCCATCCTCACCTTCTTCCTCGTGTTCGTCGTGTTCGGCGCCGCGGTGGACACCCGCGGGCCCTTCAACGCCGTCGCCGGATTGGCGATCGGTTTGACGATCTCGATCGACGTGCTATTCGGAGGCCCGTTCACCGGGGCCGCGATGAACCCCTCGCGCGCCTTTGGGCCCCAGCTGGTCGGCGACCACTGGTCCAACGGCTGGGTGTGGTACGCGGGGCCAGTGCTCGGCGCCACGGTCGCCGCGGGCCTGTACACGTTCTTGTACCTGCGCAAGCTGCCGGAGCCGCCCGCACCGCCTCCGGCAGAACTCGAGCCGGAGGCCGCCTGAGGACATAGAGCCATCATGTGTGGCCGTGCGCTGGCCGCACGACCCACGTTGGGGCGGTCGCGGCCGGGGCTCGTGACGCCCACAGCTATCCTCGGCCGAGTGGCCCAGCCGCCCCGCATATACCTCGCCCGCCACGGTCAGACCGCTTACAACGCGGAGGGCCGCTTCCAGGGCCAGGGCGCGGTGCCGCTCGACGCAACCGGCCGCGGCCAGGCACAGACGCTGGCCGAGCAGGCCGCCACGTACGAGTTCGCGGTGCTGTGGTGCAGCCCGCTGCTGCGCGCCCGCGAAACCGCAGACATCGTCGCCCAGCGCATCGGCCTCGAACCGCGGGAGGATTCCCGCCTGATGGAGACCGACTCCGGGGAGTGGACCGACCGCTCGTTCGCCGAGGTGCAGGCCGAGGACCCCGAGGGGTTCGCGCGTTTCGCCGGCGGCGACCCGACGTTCGGGTTCCCCGGCGGCGAGTCGTTCGCCCAGCAGGGCGTGCGCGTGGCGGGGGCCTTCCACGACATCAAGCGGGCCGAGGTGCCGGCGCTGGTTGTGTGCCACGGTGGGGTGATACGGATCGCGCTGTTTCAGCGCACCAAAGACCCGGAGGCGCTCGGTGACCGCGTCCCCAACGCCCAGATCGTCCCGCTCGACCCGCGCGGATCGCGGCGCCTGCATCGCGGCGACGAGGTCGGCGCCCCGATCTGAGCCGCTGCGCGGCGCCGCACCATCGGCGAGGCCGTGCCGCTCATTCGCCGGGACGAGCGTGCCTACAGCGAGCGCAGGCGACGGAACTCGTCGCGCGCCGAGTAGGGACGGCCCCACATCTGCGTGACCTCCGCGCGGCCCTCCCGGACCTCGCGCACCGCCATCTCCCCCTCGATGCCGGCGTCGTCGAGCAGGCTCAACGCACAGTGCACCGCCGGCGCCGCGGCGGCGTGGCCGAAACGGTGGGCGACCAGCAGGCGCCAGTGCCAGTCGTGTTTGGAGTAGGGGCTGGCGTTGCACGTCACGAGGTAGACCGCCGCTTCGACGTAGCGCGACTCGTCCGCGAGCCGCAGGTCGAGCTCCAGGTCGGTCCAGTCGTCGGGGAGCGAATCGACGATCCGCTGGAAGCTGTCGGCCAAGCCCATCGCCATGGAAGCCTACCGGGCCACGCGGCCGGGGCCCACCACAGCTCGAGCGCAGCCGGACCCGCGCTAGGGGCATCTCCACACAGCTCGAGAACGCCGGACCGGCTCTCGGGGCTCGTATCCTCAACCCATGGCCGCCACCGACACCCTGCACGTCGAATACGAGTCGCTGACCGAGCGCTGCGGGCTGGTGGACCGCTCCGAGCGCGGCAAGCTCGCCCTCGCCGGCGCCGGCGCGGTGGAGTTCCTCAACGGCCAGGTGACCAATGAGCTGACCGACCTGCACCCCGGCGAGGGTCGCTATGCGGCCTTCCTCACCAACAAGGGCAAGATGCTCGGCGACCTGCGGATCCTCGCCGTCGGCTCCAACCCGGACGGGCCTCCGAGCGAACTGCTGCTCGACACCGAGCGCGTGGCGCTGCAGGCGCTGTTCGACATGATCCGCCGCTACAAGATCGGCTACGAGGTGGAGCTGCACAAGCGCACGCTGGAGTACGCGCTACTCTCACTGGTCGGACCCGAGGCGCGGACGTACGCCGAGCAGCTGGTGGGGGCCAAAAACAATACGCTCGGCACCGAGGGCCCCCCCTCCGACAAGCGCGGTTTCGACTCCCTCCCTCACCCTCCCTCACAGCTCCCGCCGACCGAGCACACCCACACGCTTGCGGAGATCGGAGGCGCGTCGGTGCGACAGATCGCGACCGCCGAAGGCATCGACGTACTGTGCGAGGCCACCGACCTGGAGATGGTGCGCGGTGCTCTCGTCGATTCCGGCGCGACTCCCGTCAGCGAGGCGACGGCGGAGATCGTCCGGGTCGAGCACGGCCGACCCCGCTACGGGGTGGACATCGACGAGAGCACGATCCCCCAGGAGGCGGGTCTCAACGAGCGCGCGGTGAGCTTCACGAAGGGCTGCTACGTCGGGCAGGAGACGGTGGCGCGGCTGCACTACAGGGGCAAGCCGAACCGCCACCTGCGCGGCGTGCGATTTTTGGAGCCCACCGCTGCCCCCCCGGCAGTACGCGGCGAGGAGCTGCGGCTGGGCGACCGTCCCGTGGGGCGCCTGAGCAGCGTCGTAGAGTCCCCGCGGATGGGCACAATCGGCCTGGCGCTCGTGCGTCGCGAGGCCTCCCCGGGCGACACGCTCGCCGTCGGCGAGCACGGCGCCACCGCAGAGCTGGTGCAGCTGCCCTTCGTGCCCTGATTCCCGCAGCTGGACGCACCGAGCATTGCCGCCCTGCCGACCGGGCCGGCGCTCTCAGGAGGTGCTTGACTGCCCGTCGCCGGGCCGACGCTCGTGCAGATGCTTGCGGATCGCCGCCCTCAGCACCTTCAGCGCGTCGGGACGCGGCGGGGTGTCGAAGGTGTTGGTGACGTTGGGGCCCCGCAGGTTGACTTTCGTGCGCTCCAGCCTGCGGCGCGGATCCTCGAAGGGATTGCTTTCAGTCATCGCCATTGTCTTCGGTCGGAACTCCCGATTCCTGAGTGTAGGCCTGCCACTGCTCATTCAGAAGGTCCACGAGCTGGCTGGCCAGCAGCGGCGAGAAGGAGACGCGCGAGACGACGATCCCCTGCTGCCCCTGCGGGCCGATGCGCAGGAAATCGAGCGTGAACTCGTGCGGCGTGCGCGCGATCGACGCGGCGTTGGCCCATTTGCCGGCGAACTCCTCCGGGGGCATGATGATGTTGGGACCCTGCTGAGACTCCTCCGGAGGATTCTGCTCGTCCACATGGAGGAGCGTAGCGCGGCGCCGCAGGCCACGGAGGACCGAAGCCGGGAGACACTCGCCTTCGGCTCGCATCCCCGTTTCGACCAGCGCCCATCCGCGTGGGGCCCCCACCGACCCGCGCGGACGATCCCGTATGACCCGCTTGCGTCCCTCTCCGGCCCGCGGATGTAGGATTCCTCTCATACCGTTCCCGACATGCGAGGTCGCATCCCGTGGCAATCGACTTGCAGCAAATCTCCGAGGTGGACACCGAGCCGGGCGAGCTGCCCAAGACGATGGCCGCGTGGGTGATTCGCCAGGAGCGTGAGGGCGAACCGAAGGACGCCTTCCAGCTCGAGGAGATCGAGGTGCCCGAGCCGGGCGCGTTCGAGGTGATCGTGCGCGTGATGGCCGCGGGCGTCAACTACAACAACGTGTGGGCCGCGCTCGGCAAGCCGGTTGGAGTGTGGCGCTACGGCGATCACCCCGAGTTCGGCCACCACATCGGTGGCTCGGATGCCTCGGGCGTCGTCTGGAAGGTCGGCCCCGGCGTGACCCGCTGGAAGCCCGGCGACGAGGTCGTCGTGCACTGCAACCAGGCCTCCTACGAGGACCCCGAGGTACACGGCCTCGACCCGATGGCCGCCCCCTCGCAGAAGATCTGGGGCTACGAGACGACCTGGGGCTCGTTCGCCCAGTTCACGAAAGTCCAGGCCCAGCAGCTGCTGCCCAAGCCGGCTGCGCTCACCTGGGAGGAGGCGGCCTCCTATGGCCTCGTGTACTTCACGGCCTACCGCATGCTGATCACCCGCTGCAACATGCAGGCCGGCCAGAAGGTGCTGATCTGGGGCGCCGCCGGGGGCCTCGGCGTGTTCGCCACGCAGCTGTGCGCTGCCGCCGGTGCGCACAGCGTGGGCGTCGTCTCCTCCGCGGAGAAGGGCGCGCTCGTCAAGCGCCTGGGCGCCGTGGACTTCATCGACCGCGCCGAGTTCGCGGGGATGATGCGCAAAGGCGGGGAGTCCCCCGAGGAGGAGAAGGCCCGCTTCGGTGTCTCGCGCGAATTCGCCAAGCGGGTGAAGGGGATCCTCGGCGACGCGCCCGACATCGTCTTCGAGCACGTCGGTCAGGCGACGTTCCCGACCTCGGTGTTCACCGTCAAGACGTTCGGCAAGGTCGTGATCTGCGCCGGCACCACCGGCTTCAACCTCGACTTCGACGTGCGCTACCTATGGATGAAGCAGAAGGAGATCATCGGCAGCCACTTCGCCAACGCCTACGAGTGCACGAAGGCCAACGAGCTGATCGACTCCGGTCAGATCCGCCCCGTACTGTGGCGCACGCTCGGCTTCGAGGGCGTCGCCGAAGCGCACCAGCTGATGCTCGAAAACAAGCACCTCGGGAAGATCTCGATCCTCGTCGGGGCCAACGCCGAGGGCCTCGGCAGGACGGCGGATGGCCCCGGGGCGATCCACGCCGAGGTAGGCGGATGATGTCCGGCGGACGTCCCCCCACTGGGCCGAAAACGACTGCAACCGGGAAGGTGGGTGGCTGATGGCCGGTCAGGGAAATGGCACCGTAATCGTCCCCTGGTACGCCACGGGCTTTCGCTCCGAGGGCTTCGGCGCGGCGCTGGAGGAGGTCGCCGCGATCGCGCTGCGCTACCGCGCCGACTCCTACGGGGTGTACCGCTCGCGCGATGACCGCTATCGCTACCAGCAGCTGGCGCACTTCGAGCGCTACACCGACTGGGAGCGCTACTGGGAAGGCCCCGAGATGATCGACTTTCGGGCCAGCCACTCATCCTGGTACCAGGTGCCGGTGCTGTATGGCTGGTGGGACCTCACCGCCGCCGGGAAAGTCTCCGAGGAGACGGAGTGGATCACGCCCGAGCCGCCCGCGCCCGAGCCCGAGGGCAATGGATCGCCCGCCCGCCCCAATGGGTTGCCCGCCCGCCCCGGCGCCCCCAGCGTTCAGCACGTCTGAGGCTCAGCACTTCTCCAGCGGCGCCATCGTCAAACCCGCGCCCTTCAGCTGCTCCCAGTAGTGCTCGGCCGGCTCGCGGTGGCCGTTGTAGACGACGGCCTGGCCCGAGTTGTGGATTTGGTTGGCGTATTGATGGCCCTGCTCCAGCGTCACGCCGGGGATGAAGCGCGCCAGCGTGCGGGCGACGTGATCGAAGGTGTTGTGGGCGTCGTTGCGCACGATCACCCGCCACGATCCGTCCATCCCCGTTTGCGGGCCGCCCGTCTTCGGTAGCTCAATGGTCTCGGTCATGGATGCGAAGAATACCCGCCACCCGCGAGGGCCCCGGTGGCGGCGGGAATCGCACGCGGGTGCCAAGACCCGCTCCCCGCAAGCGCCTGGACAGCGGCAGCTATGACGTTAGGGTGGGTGTAGGGCGCCATGTGCCCGCCGCTCACCATCTCCAGGCGCGCGTTGGGCAATGTTGCGGCGAGGCGTCTGCCGCACTGCGGCTTGACGAGCTGGTCGGAGGCGCCTTGGATAACGATCGCCGGCACGTTGATCCCGCGCAGGCCGCGGTTGATCCCTTCGATCACGCCGTTGGCGGCCAGCCGCTCGCCCGCGATCGCTTCGAGGTTGCCGTGCTTCATGTTGATCGCCAGCACCCTGTGAAGGTGAGCGGAGGCGACGGGCACCGGGTCGAACGCTTCTTCATCGCCCTGTTCGGCGGCGACCGTGAGCAACAGCTGCGAGAACGTGACGTTGGCGATCTGGCGCACAACCGGCAGCTCCAGCGCTTTCAGCAGATGCGTCTGCGCACGCACGAAGCCACCGACACGCGTGCATGTGGCGGCGGCGTCCACCAGCACCAGCCCCCGCACCTCGCCGGAGTGGCGCTCGGCGAAGGCGAGCGAGATCGCGCCGCCGTAGGAGTGCCCGACGAGGATCGGGTGCCCGAGGTGCAGGCGGCCGATCAGTTCCTGCACCGCCTGCAGCTGACGATCGAAGGAGAAGTAGCCGCCGCTGGAGAAGCCGTATCCCGGCCGGTCGATCGCGATCGTGCGGCGACCGGACAGCAGCGGCGTGACCTCGTTCCAGTCTTCGGCGGTGCCGGGCAGCCCGTGGATCAGCAACACCGCCGGCCCGGCGCCTGGCCGTTCCAGGTAGCGGATCCGCAGGCCGCCGGCGAGCTGCATGAAGCTCCCGGTGGCCCGCGGCGTGGCGGGCAGCCGGCCGTAGGTCCAGTTGAGGACGACAACGATCGCCGCCAGCAGCGCCACGACGCGCAGCAGGATCCTGCCTCTCACCACCCCCCGGAACACGCCCGCACCCTACTGGAGCATTCCCGCGACCACGTGCGTGCGTGGCCGCCAATTCAGGCACCCAACCCCTCCCTCCTATCCTCCAAACCCTACAATTGACGCCATGAGCGGCGACCAGGCCCATCGCCTGCCCGAGCGCGAGCGCCCGTGGCTGATGCGTACCTACGCGGGGCACTCCACCGCGAAGGCGTCCAACGAGCTGTACCGGCGCAACCTCGAGAAGGGCCAGACGGGGCTGTCTGTCGCCTTCGACCTGCCGACGCAGACCGGATATGACCCCGACGACGAGCTGGCGCGGGGCGAGGTGGGCAAGGTGGGGGTGCCGATCGCCCACCGTGGCGACATGGAAGCGCTGATGGAGGGCATCCCGCTCGGCGAGATGAACACCTCGATGACGATCAACGCCACCGCCGCATGGCTGCTGGCGCTGTACATAGTCGCCGCCGAGGCGCAGGGTGCGCGCCAGGAGCAGCTGCAGGGCACTACCCAGAACGACATCATCAAGGAGTTCCTCGCGCGCGGCACCTATGCCTTCCCGCCGGCGCCCTCGATGCGGCTGATCGCCGACACGATCGCCTACACCGTCGAGCACGTGCCGAAATGGAACCCGATCAACATCTGCTCCTACCACCTGCAGGAGGCCGGAGCGACCCCCGTGCAGGAGATCGCGTACGCGATGAGCAACGCGATCGCGGTGCTCGATGCGGTCAAGGAGAGAATCGGCACGGACCCCGCCCACATCTCACAAGTGTTCGGCAGGATCTCGTTCTTCGTCAATGCAGGCGTGCGCTTCATCGAGGAGCACGCGAAGCTGCGCGCGATGGGGATCCTCTGGGAGGAGCTGGGGCGGGAGCGCTATGGCGTCACCGACCCGCGCCTGCTGCGGCTGCGCTACGGCGTGCAGGTCAACTCGCTGGGGTTGACCGAGGCGCAGCCAGAGAACAACGTGCAGCGGATCGTGCTGGAGGCGCTGGCGGTGACGATCGGCCGCGATGCGCGCGCGCGGGCGATCCAGCTGCCGGCGTGGAACGAGGCGCTGGGGCTGCCGCGCCCGTGGGACCAGCAGTGGTCGCTGCGCATCCAGCAGGTGCTCGCGTACGAAACCGACATCCTCGAGTACCCCGACATCTTCGAGGGCTCGAAGGTGATGGAGGGCCTCGTCGCCGAGCTGTTGGAGGGCGCGCGCGCAGAGATGGCGGTGGTGGCCGAGCACGGCGGAGCGGTGGAGGCCGTCCCTTACATGAAGGGGGCGCTGGTGGACTCCCACCGCGAGCGTCTGCGCCGGATCGAGTCCGGCGAGCAGACGGTCGTCGGACAGAACCGCTTCACCGGGAGCGAGGAGTCGCCGCTGACGGCCGACGCCGAGGGCGGCATCCTCGTCGTGGACCCCACCGTGGAGGCCGAGCAGATCGAAGCGGTGCGCCGCTGGCGCGCTGAGCGCGACCAGGCCGCGGTTGACGCCGCGCTCGCCGAGCTGGCACGCGCGGCAGCGGATCCCGACGAGAACCTGATGGAGCCGACGATCGCCGCCGCACGCGCGGGCGCCACCACCGGCGAGTGGTCACAAACGCTGCGCGAGGTGTTCGGCAGCTACCGCGCCCCCACCGGCGTCGGCGAGGCGAGCGCCCCCGCGGAGGAGCCCGACGCACACAGCGCCGACGGCGGCGAGGCGGCGCGCGAGCTCGCCCAGCTGCGCGAGCAGGTCGCCACGCTCGCCGAGCGGCTGGGCCGCCGCCCAAAGATCCTCGTAGGCAAGCCCGGCCTCGACGGTCACTCCAACGGGGCCGAGCAGATCGCGGTGCGTGCGCGCGACGCCGGCATGGACGTGGTGTATGAGGGGATCCGCCTAACCCCCGCGCAGATCGCCGCCTCGGCGCTGCAGGAGGGCGTGCACGTGATCGGCCTTTCGATTCTCTCCGGTTCGCACCGCGAGCTGATCCCCGCCGTGCTCGACGCGCTGCGCGCGGCCGGCGTCACCGCCCCCGTGGTCGTCGGCGGGATCATCCCCGAGCAGGACGTCGCCGCCCTGAAGCGGGCTGGCATCGCCGCGGTGTACACGCCGAAGGACTTCGATCTCACGCGCATCGTCGGCGACATCGTGGAGCTGGTGGGCGAACGCGACGGCGTCGTCGCCCCGGTTTAGGCCCAAGCGCGTCGCGATCGAGGCTAGGACGCCGCAATGACCGACGGGGCGCAACTCGGGGCACGGCTGCGCGCGCGCGACCTGAGCGCGGCGCCGGCGACGCTCAACCTCCTGGAGAGCACCACCGCCACCGACCGCGAGCAGGCCCGGGCGCTGCTGCGTGAGGTCTCCCCGGCGGCGCTCGGGGGCGACGCGCAAGGGCACATAATCGGTGTCACGGGCCCCCCCGGCGCTGGGAAGTCGACGCTGCTGTCGGCCTTGCTGCACGAGTGGCGGGGCACCCCCCCCGACCCATCCCCGACTGCACCCAACGCCCCAGTCCCCTCCCCGACGGCACCCAATCAGGACGGCGGGCGGGGGCGCACGGTGGCGATGCTGGCGGTGGACCCCTCCTCGCGCCGCTCAGGCGGCGCACTGCTGGGCGACCGTGCGCGGATCGAGTTCGACCCGGCCGACCGCGGCGTGTTCATCCGCTCGACCGCCGCCGGCGAGCGGCTGGGCGGCCTCGCGTGGGGCACCCGCGCGGCGGCACAGGCGCTGGCGGCGGCCTTCGACGTAGTCGTCGTCGAGACGGTGGGCGTGGGCCAGGCGGAGACCGAGGTGGTGGAGGTCGCGGACACCGTGGTCGTGGTCGTGCAGCCGGGCAGCGGCGACACGTTGCAGTTCCTGAAGTCGGGGATCATGGAGATCCCCGACGTGGCTGTCGTGACCAAGGTGGACCTCGGCCAGGTGGCGATCAGCGCCCGCCGCGACCTGAGCGCCGCGCTGCGCTCGCTGGGCAGGCGCTCCACCACCGTCGCGGCGGTCTCCTCGCTACCCCCACCCACCGGGATCGAAGAGCTGCGCCACCTGCTCGACGAGCGCTGGTCGATCCTCACCGGCGACGGGGGGAGCGAGCTCACGGCCCGCCGCCTGCGCGCGCGACGCGCGGGGGCGCTCACCGACTTCGCCGTGGAGCACGGCGAGCGCGGGCTGCGCGCGCTCGGCGGACGGCGCGCGGCGGAGCGGTGGCTGGCCGAGCAGGACCCCGCGCTGGACGAGGCGGCGCTTGCGGCCGCGCTGGAAGACAAGATATCGGGCTGATGGCACGCGATCTGGCAACGATGCTCGCAGCGTTCGTGGCCTCCGCCGCGCTGGCGGGGGCGCTCGGCGCCGTCGACCTCGGCACCGCGCTGGCGTTCGGGCAGATCGGGTTCGCGATCGCCCTCGTCTACGTGCTGCTTCGCCGCTGACTCGCTATCGCTCTGCTCTACGCGCTGCTCAGCCGCTGGCGGTTATGCTCCCCGCGTGGGTACGGGCTGCTTCATCTCGCCGGGCAAAACGATCGGTGGCGCGATCGAGCGCGTCAAGCTCGCGGAGTCGCTCGGATACGAGGCGGTGTACGTGACGCACATCGCCGGCTGGGAGTCGCTGACGGTGCTGACCGCGTACGCGACCGCGACGAGCAGGATCCGGGTGGGCACGGGCGTGGTGCCGATCTACACGCGCACACCCGCCACGATGGCGCAGACGGCGGCCACGATCGACGAGATCTCCAAAGGGCGCCTGACGCTCGGCCTCGGCGTCTCGCACCGCCCCGTGGTGGAGGGCTGGCACGGACAGAGCATCGATCGCCCCGTGCGCGAGATGCGCGAATACGTGGCGATCGTGCGCGCGATCCTGTGCGGCGAAGACCCTCCGGCGGGCGAGAAGTGGCAGACCGGCTTCCACCTCTTCGGCCTCGACACGCGCCCGCGGCTGCCGATCTACGTGGCCGCGCTCTCCCCGGCGATGCTGCGTCTCGCTGGCGAGGTGGCCGACGGGGTGCTGCTGTGGCTGTGCTGCCCCGACTACATCCGCGACGTGGTGATCCCCGAGGTGACCGCGGGCCGCGAACGGGCCGGCAAGACGCTGGAGGGCTTCGACGTGGTGCCGGCGGTGCCGACCGCGTTCGTGGAGGACCCCGCCGCCCCCTACGCGGCGATGCGCCGCGACCTGCTCCCCTACTTCGGCCTGCCCTTCTACCGTGCGATGCTCGAGCGTTCCGGCTTCGGCGCGGAGATCGAGACGTTCGACGCCTCCGGCGGCGACGTGGCGAAGATGCAGGCGGCGATCTCCGAGCGCTTCCTCGACCAGCTCACCGCGGTCGGCGACGAGTCAGCGGTGAGCGCGAGCCTCAACCGCTACCGCAACGCGGGCGCCACCACGCCCTGCGTCGGGCCGATCCCCGGCAGCGATTTCGAGGCGACGCTGCGAGCTGGGATCGCGTAGCGGGAAACAGACGTCCCGCGTGCCGGGCCCGCGTGGGCGGCGGAGTTCCTTTTGTCAGTCAACCGGATGCCGTAGCATGGCGGGTTCCGAGCGCAGGCGTCCACTGGAGGCATCGATGATGAATGCAGGCGAGCAGGGTTGGGGGATCGGCTGGCGGGGAAGGACCCTCGCCCTGATCGGGGTATCGGTGCTGGCGCTGGCGATCTCGCTGGTGGCGTCGGTCACACGCGCAAGCGCAACGGTGCCCAAAGAAACCGACATCATGATCATCTTCGACACGAGCGGGTCGATGGAAGGCGTGCTCAACGAAGCCAAAGAAGAAATCAAGACCCTCGTCACCAACACCAGAGCCAGCCTCCCCAATGTCGAGTTTGGTATCGGGAACGTCGAAGACCTCCCCTTCTACAGCGGCGGCACGCTGGGGCCCGCCATCAACAAAAACGACGAAGAAGTGCCTCAACTCAGCGAAAAGGAATACGAAGAAGACCCCGAAAAGCCGTGGGCACTCTGGCAGTCGCTGACCGCCGAAGAAACCAAGGTCGAAGAAGCCATCAACAAGCTCTCACTGTTCTCCTCTGAAGGAGGGCCAGCGCATAGTGGCGATGACCTGCCGGAAGCCGAGGGTCGCGCCCTCTATGAGACGGCGACGAACTCGCGCATCGGCTGGCGCCCGGGGGCGCGCCACGAGATCATCCTGATCACCGACCAGGTGCCGCATGCCCCCAACCTCAACGAAGGAATTCCAAGCGAATTTCAATTCACGGAACCGTTCAACGACGGCTTCGAAAAATGGCCGAATACCGGCGAAGAACTTCCCGGCAAATGGGGCATACCTGGAACCACGTGGAAAGAAGGCGAATCGCTGGAATTCCACAAAACTCTCCAGAAACTGGACGCCGAAGAAAAGCCGTTGGCGATGGTCGACTATTTTCACACGACCACCCAAGCAAACGAAAACTACATCCACTACTGGGAATACTGGGCCGCCGATACGGGCGGTCAGGCGATAACCGCTGAAGAAGGCACCAAATCGCTCGACGCGAAGCTGACCGAGATCATCAAAGAAAGCTCGGAAGGCATCCCGCCCTGCCCACCCGACACCGAACGCACGACGCCGACGACGCCGTGCAAAAAGAAGCCGGCCACGACTGTCCCACCGCCACCGCCGCCCCCACCGCCGCCGGTGCCCAACAGCGGCTTCACGATCCAGAGCATCGTCTCGAACTCGAACGGGACGGTCACGATCACGTTCGTCCCGGTTCAGCCGGGCACGGGGACACTTGTGGTGACGGTGCCCACGGCGTCGATCGCCAGCACCTCCGCGGTGGCTGCCAAGGCGAAGAAGCCGAAGAAGTGCACGAAGGGCCAGGTGAAGATCAAAGGCAAGTGCCGTCCGTCCACAACGGTGGCCGGCACGACCTCCGCCAGTGGGACGGCGGGGGTGCCGCTGAAGCTGACGGTCACTCTGTCCAGCAAGATCAAGGCGCTGCTGAAGAAAGGCAAGACGGTCCATCTCGTCGCAACCCTGACCTACACCTCATCGCTCGGTGGAACCCCCACCGTGAGCACCTACACCATCCCGATCAAAGGCAAGCGGCACCACCACCACAAGTAGCGCGGTAATCGCCGCGTAACGCAATCCCAGTTCGGCAGACTGCAAGGTATGGTCATCCTGCTTGGCTTCGCCCTGCTCGCGGGCGCCGGCACCGCGCTCTCCCCGTGCGTGCTGCCGGTGCTGCCCGCGCTGCTCGCCTCCGGAGGCGCGGGCGGGCGGCGCCGGCCGCTGGGCGTGGTGCTGGGGCTGAGCCTGACCTTCGCGATCACGATCGTGGGGATCGCCGAAGGTCGCCGACGGCGTCGGCCTCGGCTCGGACCCGCTGCGCGCGGTCGCCGTGGTGGTGCTGCTCGGCGCCGGCGCGGTGCTGCTGGTGCCGCGCCTCGGCGAGCGCCTGGAGGCGCGCATGTCGCGCCTGGCGGCGTTCGGGCCACGCTCGCGCGGGGACGGCTTTCGCTCGGGCCTGCTGGTGGGGGCCGCGCTCGGGTTCGTCTACACCCCGTGCGCCGGGCCGATCCTCGCGGCGGTGATCTCCGTCGGCGCCGCCACCGGGCGCACCGTCGCCGTGGGGATCGCCTACACGCTCGGCTCGGCCGTGGTGCTGCTCGCGCTGACGCTCGGCGGGCGCACGCTGTTCGAGCGGGTGCGCGCCGCCGGCCGCGGCCCCGCGTTGCAGCGCACGCTCGGGGCGATCATGGTGGTGACGGCGCTCGTGATCATCACCGGCGAGGACGTGCGCTTCGACCAGTACATCGCCCAGCACATCCCCGAAGTCAACCTCACCGCGTCGCTTGAGAAATCGCACGCCGTCGAAAGCCGCCTGCACGAGGTCACCGGGCGCAAGTCGCACTTCACCGCCAGCGTGGGCACCCCCGTCGCCGTGCACGGCGCCAGCCAGGCCACGCTGCTGGCGGACGCGCGGCAACTGCCCGTGGTGGCCACCGCGCCAGAATTCAAAGAAACCGAGGATTGGTTCAACACGCCCGGCGATCGGCCGCTGACGCTCGCGGGGCTGCGCGGGCAAGTGGTGCTGGTCGATTTCTGGACCTACACCTGCATCAACTGCATCCGCACGCTCCCCTACCTGAAGGCGTGGAATGCCGCCTACCACAACGAGGGCCTGACGATCGTCGGCGTCGAGACGCCCGAGTTCTCCTTCGAGCACGACGCCGCCAACGTCGCGAGCGCGATCTCCACGTTCGGGCTCAAGTACCCCGTGGTGCAGGACAACGAATACGGCACGTGGGACGCCTACAACAACGAGTACTGGCCCGCCGACTACCTGATCGACGCGCACGGCCACGTGCGCTACGTGGCCTTCGGCGAGGGCGACTACGACAAGACCGAATCGGCGATCCGCGCGCTGCTCGCCGAAGCGGGCCACCACGTGGGCGGCAAGGGCCATCCGGCCGGCGTGATCGTGCCGAGCGACGAAGCGACGCCCGAGACCTACCTCGGCACCGCCCGCGCGCAGGGGTGGGTGAACGGCCCCGTTGCAGGCGCTCACGACTACGGCTCGGGCGCGCACCCCAACCTCGAACTGGACACCTTCGCCTACAGCGGCACCTGGAACATCTCCGAACAGCCCGCCGTCGCGGGCGCGGACGCGGGCATCGAAGCGAACGTGGAGGGCAGGCACGTCTACCTCGTGCTGAGCTCCGTCGGCAAAGTGCCGCGCCACGTCGAAGTGCTGCTCGAAGGCCACCGCATCCCCGCCGCCGACGCCGGCGCGGACGTCCACAACGGCATCGTGACGGTGCGCGGCGAACGCCTCTACACGCTCGTCTCGCTGCCACACGACGAACACCACCACCTGACGCTGCGCTTCGAACCAGGGGTCACGGGGTACGCGTTTACGTTCGGCTAGAGGCCGATCGAGCCGGCCCCTCGTTCCAATCCATCCCCATGCATACAATGGGTCCCATGGAGAGTTCTGCTTCGGAGACGACCGCGCGCAGCTGGCTGCGCTGCTACCGCTGCTGGTCGCAGGAGCTGGAGGTGCAGGTCCACTACGAGGGGATCCACAAGATCGACCCCGACACCGGCGAGCGCTCGGAAGTCGTGGACGAGCTGCAGGAGGCCGTGGTGCAGTGCCTGGACTGCATGCACGACCAGCCCCACCTGGGCTTCAACAACGGCCGTGTGGAGCCGATCGAGGACCGCTGGGAACGGATGATCGCGGGCACCCCGTGGGTCGCCTCGTGCACCGTGACGGTGGACGCCGAAGATGTCGAGACCTGCTCAGGGCCGGAGGCGGGCGACGCTCTCTCCTACGCCGCCTTCGGCGACCACGGGGTCAGGGAGTTCTTCACGCACGTGCGCTTCCACAAGCACGAAGACGACGCCCGCATCATCGTGCACCTGCTCGTCGAGCTGTACGCGCGCTCGCTGGAGGAGGCCACCGAAGTACTCGAGCAGGCCGCCCGCGGCACGCTGACGATCACCTCGCTGGCCGAGGAGTCCCGCCCGCCAGCGTCAACGGATGGCGAGGCCCACTCGCACGACTAGGATCCTAGGGTGCTCGCCGTCTCGCCGTCGTCGGCGACAAGGACACGGCGCCTCTGCGATCAGGGCCCGATCGAGGCCCATCTGCTCCCGCCGCCACCTGCCCCCGCTGCACGAGGTCGAGGAACAGGTCGGTGATCCGCGGGTCGAACTGACTGCCGGCGCACCGCCGCAGCTCCGCGCGGGCCTGGCGCTCGGTGATCGCATCCCAGTAGCCGCGGTTGCTCGTCATCGCCTGGTAGGCGTCGCAGATCGCGATGATCCGCGCCGCGAGGGGGATCTGCTCGCCGGACAGCCCGTCGGGGTAGCCACGCCCGTCGTAGCGCTCGTGCGTGGCACGCACGAGCGTGGCAATTCCTCGCAGCGAGGGGGCCGACGCGATGATCCGCTCGCCGATGATCGTGTGGCGCTCGATGAACGCCCGCTCGTCGCGATCGAGCGCCTCCGGCTTGTCGAGGATCGCGTCGGGGATCGCCGCCTTGCCGATGTCGTGCAGCTCCGCCGCGGCCACCAGGTCCGCGAGGTCCTCGGCCGTCAGGCCGAGCCGCTCGCCGACACCACGGGCGAGCGCGGCCACCTCGTGCACGTGGGTGTCGAGCTCGGGGTTGCGTTCCCGCAGCAGCCCGAGCAGCACATCGCGCCACTCGCGGCTGGCAGGCGGACGAGCGCAGAGCAGCTTCTGCGCGTACAGACGCTGGTCGGCGATGCGCAACGCCTCCTCCGCGCTCTGTGCTTCCCGTCCAAGCAGCACCTCGCCGTAGCACGCCCCGATCGTGAAGTGCTCGCCGCTCTCCAGCAGCGCGCCGGCGAGGTCGCCGGCGAGCTCCGCCGGATCGCCCGTGACATGCAGCAGCGCACAGAACTCGTCCCCGCCGAGCCGGTAGGTGAACCCGCCGGGACCTGCCCGCTGATCGAGCCTGCAGCTGAGGCGCTGCAGCAGGGCATCCCCGGCCGGGTGCCCGAACGTGTCGTTGTAGTGCTTGAAGCCGTTGAGATCGAACAGCAGGAAGAGCCTTGGGTTCGATGCCGTAGCCTCCGTAATCGCCAGCCGGAGATCCTCGAACAGCGCTCGGCGGTTGCCGAGGCCGGTGAGCGCGTCGCGGTTGGCCAGCTCGCTGCTGGAGGCGATCAGACGAATGTTCTCGGCTGAGGTGACCAGCAGCCGCAGCAAGACGGCCACGAGCGCCGCCACGGCCAGCCAGATCGAGACGCCCGCCGCCCCTTCCACGCCCCCCTCCACCAGCACCCCGATCGCGACCGCTCCGGCCACCACCGGTGCGGCCATGACGGCCACCAGGGTGTACCGATCGCGCACCCGCCCGCCGTCCGGCTGCCACGCGGCACATGCCAGGATCAGGGCTCCCAGCAGCCACAGCGTGTCCAGCGGGGTACCCGCCGTGTAGCCTCCGTGAGCTTCCATGTAGAGGTAGAAGCCGTCAGCGACCGCCGTCACCGAGAACCCCAGGGCGATCAGCGCGAACGGGCGGTCCACCTGCCAGCCGGCGACGGTCAGGATCCCGACAACCACCGCGACCAGCAGCACATCCGCAAGCGGGTAGGCGAGGTTGAACGCCGCCTCCACCGAACCACCGTGTGTCGCCGCCAGCACCGGGGCGAACAGTGCGCTGCAGCCGAGCGCGCCCACCGCCAGCACGCCGCCGAGTCCGTCGAGCCACAGGCTGGCCCGCAGATGGTTGAGGCGCCGGCGCCCAAGCAGCACGATCGTCACGTACGCGCCCACATAGAAGCCGAGATAGAGCCCGCGCTGAACGTTCGGCGCGAGCGATTCGCTGATCGAGGACATCACTTCCCCCGCAGCGTCGAAGGCGAGGCTGAGCCCAAGCGCCAGCCAGGCGATCTTCGCCGTGGCGACCGTCAGCCCGCGCGCGAGGCACACCGCGGCGCAGCCGACCATCACCGCGTCGTACAGCCAATCGTCGAACAGCCGGTCGGACGCTCCCCAGCCGAGAACGAGCACGCTGTGCGCGAGATGCGCGAGCACCATGCAGGCGAGCAGGGCGAGGGCGAGCCTGATCCAAGCCGGCGTGTCAGGGCGCGGCAGCACCTGCCTGAGATAGCTCACTCATGGGGTATCGGCCTGCGAGCCAATCCGATTGAGGCGAAGTGCCAGGCCCCTCTTGAAACTCGGATCGTTGTCCAGACGGCTGGATCGTCGCTTCGGCTCAGGCGAGACGCGCTTCGAGCGCCTTCAGCTGCTCGCGCAGCTCGAGCGGGAGCCGCTCGAACTTGCCGAAGTGCTCGTGGAAGTGAGGCAGCTGTGCCCGCCACTCGGCGACGTCCACGCGCAGCAGCTCGGCGATGTCCGCTTCGGAGACCTCCACGCCGCGCGTGTCGATGCCCTCCACGCCCACCGGCGGCACCAGGCCGATCGGGGTCTCCGTGGCGGCGCCGTGGCCGGCGCAGCGTGCGAACACCCACGAGAGCACGCGCGAGTTCTCGCCGAAGCCAGGCCACAGGAAACGGCCGGTCTCGTCCTTGCGGAACCAGTTGACGTAGAAGATCTTCGGCAGCTTCGCCCCCGGGGTGCGGCCGATCTGGAGCCAGTGCGCGAAGTAGTCGGCCATGTTGTAGCCGCAGAACGGCAGCATCGCGAACGGGTCGAAACGAAGTTCGCCGACCGTGCCGGCCGCCGCCGCCGTCTTCTCCGAGCTCATCGTGGCGCCGAGGAACACGCCGTGCTCCCAGCCCAGCGCCTCGGTCACCAGCGGCACCACCGTCGAGCGCCGGCCGCCGAACAGCATCGCGTCGATCGGCACGCCGGCGGGGTTCTCCCACTCGGGCGCGATCGCCGGGGTCTGATCGGCCTTGACGGTGAAGCGTGCGTTGGGGTGCGCCGCGGGCTTGTCGCTGGCGGGCGTCCACTCGTTGCCGTGCCAGTCGGTGAGGTGCGCCGGCGGATCGGTGGTCATCCCCTCCCACCACACGTCGCCGTCGTCGGTCAGCGCGCAGTTGGTGAAAACCGTGTCGTGAGCGACCATCCGGATCGCGTTGGGGTTGGTGTGCTCGCCCGTGCCGGGCGCCACGCCGAAGAAGCCGGCCTCCGGGTTGATCGCGTACAGGCGGCCGTCCTCGCCGAACTTCATCCACGCGATGTCGTCGCCGATCGTCTGCACCTTCCAACCCTCGAGCGTCGGGATCAACATCGCGAGGTTGGTCTTGCCGCAGGCCGAGGGGAACGCGGCGGCGATGTACTTCACCTCGCCCTCGGGCGAGGTCAGCTTGAGGATCAGCATGTGCTCGGCCATCCAGCCCTCGTCGCGCGCCATCACCGAGGCGATCCGCAGCGCGAAGCACTTCTTGCCGAGCAGCGCGTTGCCCCCGTAGCCCGAGCCATACGACCAGATCTCGCGCGTCTCGGGGTAGTGCACGATGTACTTGTTCTCGGCGTTGCACGGCCATGGCACGTCCACGTCGCCTTCGCCGAGCGGCATCCCGACGGAGTGCAGGCAGGGCACGAAGCGCCCCTCGTCGCCGAGCACGTCCAGCGCCCGCTGACCCATGCGCGTCATGACCCGCATGCTCACCGCCACGTAGGCCGAGTCGGTGAGCTGCACGCCGATGTGGCTCTTGTCCGAGCCCAGCGGGCCCATCGAGAAGGGCACCACGTACATCGTGCGCCCGCGCATCGAGCCCGCGAACAGCTCGGCGAGCGCTTCGCGCATCTCGTCCGGGTCGCGCCAGTTGTTGGTGGGGCCCGCCTCCTCCTCGGTGGCGGAGCAGATGAAGGTACGGTCCTCCACGCGCGCCACGTCGCCGGGGTCGGAGAAGGCCAGGTAGGAGCTCGGGCGCTTGGCGTCGGAGAGGCGGCGGAAGGTGCCGGCCTGCACGAGCTGGGCGCAGAGAGCGTTGTACTCCTCCGCGGATCCGTCGCACCAGTGGATCGCCTGCGGTTCGGTGAGCGAGGCGACCTCCTCGACCCACTCCAGCAGGCGCTTGTTTTCGGTGGGGGCGTCTGGGATGGCTGTGGTTTCCATCACGGCAGCCTAGCGTGCCTCGGGCTGGCGCGGCACGAGCACCAGACGCCTGAACTCGGCCACCAGCACGCCGTCCTGGTTGAGCACGCGGGTGTGGACCCGGACGGTGCCGCGATCGGGCTTGGACTGCGACTCGCGCTTCTCGAGCACCTCCGACTCGCAGTACAGCGTGTCGCCGTGGAACACCGGCGCGGGGTGCTTGAGCTCTTCGGTGGCGAGGTTGGCGATCGCCTTGCCGCTCACGTCGCTGACCGACATTCCCAGCGCCAGCGAGTACACCAGCGGGCCGACCACCACGTTGCGCCCCTGCTGGGATTTGTGCGCGTACACGTCGTTGATGTGCAGCGGGTGGTGGTTCATCGTGATCAGGCAGAACAGGTGGTCGTCGGCCTCGGTCACGGTCTTCGCCGGCCAGTGCTTGTAGACGGCGCCGACCTCGAACTCCTCCAGGTAGCGGCCGTAGGGGTGGGCGCCGCTCGCCTCGCGGGCGGCCTGGTCGGTCTCGAAGGTGGAGGTCTCGCTGGGTGCGGTGGCGGTCTCGCTCATGGGTGTCGGTGGTCTCCTTGCTCTCTCTGATGTACAGCAGCCAACTCTACCCCGCGGCGGTGGGCGGGTGGTTCATGCGGTTGTAAATGCCGGTCCATATCGCAACCAAACGCGTGATCTCGGCGGGACATCCCCGGGCCGTTCATGTACTTTTTCCTGCCAGAACTACTTCGTTTTGTAAAAGGTTCTGGGGCATTTTCGAAGCACATGCACCACGACCCTGATATCCCATCAGGGCACCGAGAGAACGAACAACAGGAGAACCCACTTGCGCAACCCCCGCGACTTCTTCAAGCCCCTCGCGATCGACGCGCCCACGCCGGCGCGCGAGATTCCCTTCAAGCCCTCCCGGATGATCCACTTCCTGGACTTCTCCAACGAGAAGATGGTGGCGAAGGTGCCCGACATCGCCCCCACCGTGGACATCCTGCTCGGCAACCTCGAGGACGCGGTACCGCTGGATCGCAAGGAGGCCGCCCGCGAGGGCCTGATCAAGGTGGGCAGGGAGATGGACCTCGGCGACACCGCGCTGTGGACGCGCGTCAACGAACTGGCCTCCCCCTACTTCCTCGACGACATCACGCAGATCGTGGGCGAGATCGGCGAGAAGATCGAGGTGATCATGGTGCCCAAGGTTGAGGGCCCGTGGGACATCCACTACGTCGACCGCCTGCTCGCCCAATTGGAGGCGAAAGCGGGCCTCACGCGCCCGATCCTCGTGCACTGCGTGCTGGAGACCCACCTCGGCGTCGCCAACCTGGAGGAGATCGCGGCCGCCTCGCCGCGCATCCAGGGGATGAGCTTCGGCCCCGCCGATCTAGCGGCCTCGCGGCGCATGAAGACCACCCGCGTCGGCGGCGGGCACCCCGGCTACCGCACGATCGCCGACCCCAACCCCGACAATCCAGAGGCCCCACGGCCCTCCTACCAGCAGGACCCCTGGCACTATTCGATCGCGCGCATGGTCGACGCCTGCACCGCCGTCGGCGCGCTGCCCTTCTACGGCCCCTACGGCGACATCAAGGACATCGAGGGCTGCGAAACCCAGTTCCGCGCCTCCTTCCTGCTCGGCTGCGTCGGCGCCTGGTCGCTGCACCCGGTGCAGATCGCCATCGCCAAGAAGGTCTATTCGCCGGACCCGGTCGAGGTGGCGTTCGCGAAAAAGGTGATCGAGGCGATCCCCGACGGTCGCGGCGTGCACATGATCGATGGCAAGATGCAGGACGACGCCACCTGGAAGCAGTGCCAGGTGATGGTCAACCTCGCCGAAATGCTGGCGAAGAAGGACCCCGAGCTGGCGGAGGCGTATGGGTTTGAGCCGGCCCGCGAGCCCGCTTTGGCCGACGTGTAGCGCACGACGCCGGGCGTAGCCGCCGGGGCATGTGAACACCTTTGCCGCCTGCGCTTGACGGTCATCCCCGTCGCATGATGCATTGCGTTTTGCTATGCTCTGTGCATGGCACAGGTGGTTACCCGTCTCGATGACAAGCTTGTTGCCGATCTCGATGGCCTGGTCACGGACGGTCTCGTCGCCAATCGCTCTGAGGCCGTGCGAATCGGCCTGGAGAGGCTTGTGGAGGAGCATCGCCGCCAGCGAATCGGCGAAGAAATCGTGGAGGGATACAGGCGTCAGCCACAGACCGATGAGGAGATTGCCGGGGCAGAGCGGGCGACGCGCGCGTCGATAGCGGAGGAACCCTGGTGAACATCCCCCAGCAGGGGGAGATCTGGTGGGCGGAGGCCGAAGACAAGCGTCGGCCATACCTGATCGTCACGCGCTCGGAGGCGGTGCCAGTCTTGAACAGCGTCGTGGCCGCTCCGGTCAGCCGCACGGTGCGCGGAATCCCAACCGAGATAGCGCTCGGACCACGCGAGGGGCTGGATGTCGAATGTGCCGCGTCTTTCGACAACCTCGAGCCCATCGTGCGATCCGCGCTCACCGAACGAGCCGGCGCGCTCGGCCCCAGGCACCACGAGATCTGCGAGACGCTGCGAGCACTCGCCGACTGCTGAGTCGGAGTCTCGAGCCAGCCCCGGCACCGGAGCCCAGCCCAGCTCTCCAAGCGCTCCGCGTACCCGCTCGGAGACCACGCCCTCATTGCCGAAGCAGTAGTAGGCAAGATAGTGCTTACCCTTGGCCAAGCGCACTACAATCCGGCCATGCGAGTGAATGTCGGCCAAGCAAAGACAGACCTTTCGCGCCTGCTGGCGCGGGTGGAGGCTGGCGAGGACGTTGAGATCGCTCGCGGTGGAGTGCCGGTGGTGCGGCTGGTTCGCATCGAGCCAGAGACGAAGCCCGGAGAGAAGTTCCGCGCGATCAAAGGCGCCCTTGCCGGTCAGATCTTTCTCTCCGAGGACTTCGAGTTCGGCGAGGAGGAGCTCGATCGGATGTACGCCGAATGGGATGAAGAGGACAAGTTCGCCTCGTACGACGTGCCCGTGATCGCTGCCGGCTAGCGCGCCGCGCCCGCGACCGTATAGGCTTCCGCGCCGCATGAGGTTCTTCGAGTTCGAGGCGCGCGAGGTCGTCAAGCGCGCCGGCATCCCCGTCACCGACTACGGCTTCACGACCGACCCCGCGCAGGCGCGCCAGATCGCCGAGCGGATCGGGGGGTCCGTCGTGATCAAGTCCCAGGTGCTGACCGGGGGGCGGATGAAGGCCGGGGGAGTCAAGTTCGCCGACACGCCCGCGGAGGCCGAAGGCCATGCGCGCGACATCCTCGCCCTGGAGATCAACGGACACATGCCACGGGGGGTACTGGTCGATCCCAAGGCGGAGGTCGAGCAGGAGTACTACGCCGGGGTTGTGTGGGATGGGATCCGCAAGCAGCCGGTGATGATCTTCTCGCCCGTAGGCGGCATCGACATCGAGCAGGTCGCCGAGGAGCAGCCCGACAAGGTGGGGCGTCGGCACTTCTCCAACATCCTGCCGTTCAGCGACTTTGAGGCCAAGGAGGTGATCGCCGCCACCGGCGTCACCGGCTCGGCGCTCAACAAGCTCGTCCCGATCCTCACCCGCCTGGCGAAGCTGTTCGTCGAGAACGACATGGTGCTCGCCGAGATCAACCCGCTGGGCCGGCTGGCGGATGGCTCGTTCGTCGCGCTGGACGCCCACATGGACATCGAGAACGAGGCCCGCGGGCGCCACAAGAAGCTGCTCGCCGACCTCGGCGTCGGCGACGAGGAGACCCGCCAGGCGCGCGAGGCCACCCCCTTCGAGCTCGCCGGCGAGGCCGTCGACTCCCAAGACCACCGCGGCGTGGCCGGCAACGTGACCGAGTTCGACGGCAACCTCGGCCTGGTGATCGGCGCCGGCGGCGGCTCGCTGACGCTGTTCGACGCCGTGCGCGCCCACGGCGGCCATCCGGCCAACTACTGCGAGATCGGCGGCAACCCGTCGGTCTCGAAGGCCTGCGGCCTGGCCAAGCTGGTGCTCTCCAAGCCCGGCGTGGACAAGATCGCGGTGATGATGTCGATCGTCTCCAACACGCGCGTGGACATCGTCGCGCGCGGAGTGATCAAAGCCTGTTTGGAGCTGGGCCACGACCCCGCCGAGAAGATCGCGATCTTCCGCATCCCCGGCGCGTGGGAGGAGGAGGGCTTCAAGATCCTCCGGAAGTACGGCGTCGAGTACGCCGACCGCTCGGTGTCGCTCAACGAGGCCGCGCGTCGTGCTGTCGAGAAGATCCAAGGAGCGCCAGCATGAGCATCCTGATCGACGCCTCCACGACCTTCATCGTCCAGGGCATCACCGGCCGGGAGGCCGTCAACCTGACGCGCGAGTGCCTCGACTACGGCGCCGGCGCGAAGGTCGTCGGCGGCGTGACGCCCGGGCGGCTCGGGCGTGAAGTGCACGGCGTGCCGGTGTTCGACACCGTCGCGCAGGCCGTCGCCCACCATGGGGAGCCAATCTACGGCTCGGTCGTCACCGTGCCGCCCGCGTTCACGAAGGACGCCGTGTTCGAGGCGGTCGAGAACGGCATCAAACTGGTGGTGATCGTCACCGAGCGCATTCCCCGCCGCGACGTCGCCGAGATGGTCGAGTTGGCCGCACTGCGCGGCGCGCGCATCATCGGCCCCAACTGCCTCGGCATCATCGTGCCCGACGTGATCAAGATGGGCGGCATCGGCGGCCCCGCGAAGAACGCCGCGCAGGCCTACACGCCCGGTCCGATCGGCGTGATCTCGCGCTCCGGGGGCATGACCACGGAGATGTCCTCGACGCTCTCCGCCGCCGGCCTCGGGCAATCGACCGCGGTGTCGATCGGCGGCGACGCGATCATCGGCTCCTCCTACGCCGAGCTGATGCCGCTGTTCGAGGCCGATGCGGCCACGCAGGGGATCGTGATCTACACCGAGCCCGGCGGGCGGATGGAGGCCGAGCTGGCGCGCTGGGTGACCGAGCACAACTCGCGGCTGCCGATCGTCGCGTTCATGGCGGGGCGCTTCATGGACGAGATGCCCGGCATGTCCTTCGGCCACGCCGGCACGATCGTCGAAGGCAAGGAGGACACCGCCTCGGAGAAGATCGCGCGCCTGGCGCAGGCCGGCATCGCGGTCGCCGAGCGAATCGAGGAGATCCCCGGCATGATCAAGGCTCAGATCGCGGCGCGGAGTAGCGCGGCATGAGGAGGGACGGGATCTTCATCGCCGTCGAGGTCGACGACTCCGTCGCCTCCGACGCGGCGCTGGCGGCCAAGCTCGCGGAGGTCTGCCCGGTGGACATCTTCGCGGTCATCGACGGACGGGTCGAGATCGTCGAGCGGAACCTCGACGAGTGCGTGCTCTGCCGTCTCTGTCTCAATGCCGTCGACTCGGATCCCACTCACCCGGTCAGGGTGTTCAAGCTGTACGACGACGGTGCGCTGCTCGCCTAGGGTATGAACCCCCTGGGGTAGACCCCCAACTGCGGATCCACTATCGTAGGGAGAGCGCCATGAACGAGAACTTCTCTTTGATCCTGATGTCCTTCTTCCTGATCGCCACGATCCTGTTCCTGGCCGACCAGATCCTGTCGTATCACTGACGGGCGCGGCGGGTGCGCAGGCGCTCCTGCTGGCGCTCCACCACGTTGACGATCAGCTTCAGGAACTGCTCCGGGCCGGACGCCTTCGCCTGGCCGTAAGTAAACGCCTCGATCCAGTCCGCGACCTTCGCTTCGCGAGCCATCACGTTGAAGAACTCGCGGCGCATGTCCACCCGCACGCGCGCGTCGCCGGCCGGGCCCTTCGTCACCTTGACCTCGGGCATCTCCAGCCGGAAGTGCTGCACGTCGCCGCGCCCTCGCAGTTCCACCCCCACCACCAGCTTGATCGGCTCGAGCGCCGGCACCTCACGGATGAACCTGCGCACCGCAAGCTCGATCAACCCCTTGGCGTCTTCTGCCATACGTCTCCTCCTGTCCGCCGCTCCCGCTGGGCATAGCCTACACGGCTGCCAAATATCGTCACGATTGGACTCTTCCTTACCCCGACGGGGGCGGACGTAGACGTTGACGCAACCGCGTACGCTTCGGCCGGGTTGTCGAGGTCAACGCTTACAGCTTGTGGCGTTGCAGCAGCTTGCGGCCGATCACCATCCGCTGGATCTCCGAGGTGCCCTCGCCGATCAGCAGCAGCGGGGCATCGCGGTAGAGGCGCTCGATCTCGTACTCCTTGGAGTACCCGTATCCACCGTGGATCCGCAGGGACTCCTCCACGCAGAAGCGCCCCGCCTCGGAGGCGAACAGCTTCGCCATCCCGGCCTCCAGGTCCGAGCGCTCGCCCGCGTCCTTCAGCCGCGCCGCCCGCAGCGTCAGCAGGCGCGCCGCGTCCACCTGCGTCGCCATGTCCGCGAGCTTGAACTGGATCGCCTGGTGCTCGGCGATCGGCTTGCCGAACGTCTTGCGCTCCTGGGAGTATTTCAGCGCCAGCTCCAGCGCTCGCTGGGCGATCCCCACACCGCGCGCCGCCACGTTCACGCGGCCGACCTCCAGCGCGTCCATCATCTGCGAGAAGCCCTTGTTCAGGCCCGCCTGCTCACCGCCGAGCACGTTCTCCGCCGGGCAGCGATACCCGTCGAACACCAACTCGGTGGACTCCACGCCCTTGTAGCCCATCTTCTTGATCTTCGGCGGCACCGTCAGGCCCGCGTACTCCCCCGTGTTCTCGCCCACCCCCGGCTCTTTCTCGGCGATGAAGCACGTGAAGCCCTTGTGGCGCGGCTGCACCTCGGGGTCGGTCTTGACGAGCACGAACACCAGCGCGGAGAGCAGCCCATTGGTGACCCACATCTTCTGGCCGTTGATCTCGTACTTCCCGTCCTCCCCCTTCTTGGCGGAGGTCTTGATCGCCTGCACGTCGCTGCCGAGCTCCGGCTCCGACAGCGAGAACGCCGCCCGGATCTCTCCCGTCGCCATCCGCGGCAGGTACTTCTGGCGCTGCTCCTCGCTGCCGAACTTCATCAGCAGGTAGCTGCCGATGAAGTGCGTGTTGACAACCCCCGAGATCGAGATCCACCCACGCGAGAGCTCCTCCACGATCATCGCGTAGGTCGTCAAGTCCAGCCCCATCCCACCGTACTCCTCGGGGATCGTCACCCCGAACAGCCCCAGCTCCTTCATCTGCTCCACGATCGGCTCCGGGAAGGAGTCCTCGTGGT
This sequence comes from uncultured Solirubrobacterales bacterium, assembly GCA_963812595.1. GTDB lineage: Bacteria > Actinomycetota > Thermoleophilia > Solirubrobacterales > Solirubrobacteraceae > Palsa-744. The sequence continues at coordinate 115,533 of CAWEVQ010000012.1, read as the reverse complement.
CGTAGTGCTCGGCGTTGGGGATGATCTGCTCGTCGGCGAACTGGCGCACCATCTCGGTGATCGCCTTCTGCTCGTCGGTCTTCTCCGTGTACGGCGATGGGGCTACGGCCATGTCTCGGGCGCTCCAGGTAGTCGGGGGTCGGCGTGTACAGGGAGAATACCGGCGTGAACTTCGCCCGCGACGTGTTGGACGCTCTCCCGCCCGAGCAGCTGGCGCTGGTGGAGCTCGCCCGCGACGGCTCGCGCCGCGAGTGGAGCTTCGGGGAGGTGGCCGAGCGCAGCGCCCGCCTCGCCGGCGCGCTCGCCCGCCGCGGCGTGGGGCGCGGGGACGTCGTGATGACGCTGATCGGCAACCGCCCCGAGTGGGTGTTCACGATGCTCGCCTGCTTTCGTCTCGGCGCCGTCGTGCTGCCCTGCACCGAGCAGCTGCGCGCCAAGGACCTGCGCCTGCGCCTCGCCGTCGCCCGGCCGCGGCTGGTGCTCGCCGACGAGCGCAACCAGGCCGAACTGGAAGCCGCGCTGAAGGGGGAGCCACCCGAGCCGACCGTGCCGACCACCACGCCGAGCGCCGCCGAAAGCGGCGGTTGGAGCACCGCGGACGTGGAGGTGGTGCTCGTGCCGGACGATTCTCTTTTCGACGCCCAACCAGCGCCGGCCGCCGAACTGGCGCCCGAGGATCCGTGTCTGATCACGTTCACCAGCGGCACCGCCGGCGAGCCCAAGGCGGTGTTGCACGGACAGCGCTACCTGCTCGGCCAGCGCCTGCAGGCCGCCCACTGGCTGGGCGCGCGCGCGGGCGAGCTGGTGTGGTGCACCGCCGCCTCGGGGTGGTCGAAGTCGGCGCGCAACGTGTTCATCGCCCCCTGGCTGTCGGGTGCCGCCGCGCTGCTGCACGACGCGCGCTTCGATCCCGCCGAGCGCCTGGAGCTGCTGGCGCGGGAGCGGGTCAACGTGCTGTGCATGGCGCCGACCGAGTACCGCGTGATCGCCAAGCGCGCCACGCTCGCACCGCTGCCCGACCTGCGCGGGATGGTGGCCGCCGGGGAGGCACTCAACCCCGCGGTACTGCACGCCTGGCACGAAACAACCGGCCTCTACATCCGCGACGGCTACGGGCAGACCGAGACCGGACAGCTCACCGGGATGCTGGCCGAAACGGGGACTCGCGGCGCGTGTCACCCGGCTTCGCTGGCACAGGAGCCGCGCCCCGGGTCGATGGGCCGCGCGCTGCCAGGGGTGCGGCTGGACGTAGTGGACGGCGAGCTGGTGGCCGATCCGGCGAGCGTGCCGACGTTCTTCCTTGGCTATATGGGCGAGGAGGTCGAGCGCACGGGCGAGCCGGGGAGCGCCCCATACGAGCCGGGCGCCGCGGTGCGGGCGCGCGGCTGGAGCATCGTCGATCGTGGCGCAGGTTGCCCGTGGCACACCGGCGACCGGGTAACCAGGGACGAGGAGGGCTACCTCTACTTCGAGGGGCGCACCGACGACGTGATCGTCTCCGCCGGCTACCGCATCGGGCCCTTCGAGGTGGAGTCGGCGCTCGTCGCCCACCCCGCGGTCGCGGAGGCTGCCGCCGTGGCGGCCCCCGACGAGGAGCGCGGCGCGGTGGTGCGCGCGGTGGTGGTGCTGTGCGACGGCCACACCCCATCGCCGGAGCTGGCCCGCGAGCTGCAGGAGCACGTCAAGCGCCTCACCGCCCCCTACAAGTACCCCCGCATCGTCGACTTCGCGGCCGAGCTGCCGAAGACCACCAGCGGCAAGGTCAAGCGGGCACAGCTGCGGGCGTGACCTGCAGCGCGTTGTCGATGAACGGCCCCAAAAGCTCGCCGATCGAGGAGGCGGTCATCCCCGCGGGGGCGACCGGCAACGTGGCGTAGCTGATCGCCAGACGCACCACGCACTCCGCGAGCAGCGCCACATCGTGCTCCGGCGCCTGCGGCCAGCGCGTCGCGATCGCCCACTGCAGGCGCTCCGAGGCACCCTCGACCAGGGTTTGGCCCTGGGAGGTGACGAACGGCAGCATCTCCCCCCCGCCGCGGAGCGCGGCGCGGATCAGCGGGTCCTCCGCAGCCGCCGCCAGGAACAGCCCGAACGCCGCGATGAGCGCCTCCCGCGGTTCCTCCAGATGCGCGTCCAGCGCGCCCTCCACCGCGCCGATGAAGCCATCGGCCTCACGCAGCACAAACGCTTGCGCAAACTCATCGCGCGAGCCAAACTCCTTGTACAGCGTCTGCCGGCTGACGCCCGCCGCGGCCGCCACATCCGCCATCGTCACCTCACTCCAGGCGCGCTGCTCGAGCTCCGCGCGGGCCGCGTCGAAGAGCGTGTCGCGCAGCAGCTCGCGGGCGGCGACCGCGTAGGGCGTGCGCGCGCTCACCCCCCCACCTCCTCGGTGTCCTCCTCGAAGTCCACCTTGTCGCGCACGCCACAGTCCGGGCAGGCCCACTCGTCGGGCACCTCGCTCCAGGGCGTGCCCGGCGGAAAGCCCTCGTGCGAGTGGCCGCGCTGCTCGTCGTAGCTGTACCCACAGCTCGGGCAGCGCCAGCGGCTCATGGCGTCGCCCCGTAGCGGGCGAGGATCCGCGGGCGCTTGCGCGGAGCGATGTTGGCGAGCGAGACGTCGCCCTCGTAGTGCCGCAGCAGCCGCCGGTCCATCACCCGCCGCCACAGCGGGGGAAAAGCGGCGAGCACGATCATCCCCGCGTACCCAGTTGGCAGCTGCGGCGCCTCCTCGACGTGGCGCAGCGCCTGGTAGCGGCGGATCGGGTTGGCGTGGTGGTCGGAGTGGCGCTGCAGGTGGTAGAGCAGCACGTTGGAGGCCACGCTGTTGCTGTTCCAGCTGTGCTCTGGGCGAGTGCGCTCGTAGCGGCCGTCCTCGCGCCGCTGGCGGCGCAGGCCGTAGTGCTCGAGGTAGTTGACCACCTCCAACAGGCAGAAGCCGAGCACCGCCTGCCCCACCAGGTAGGGCAGCACAGCCACGCCGAAGATCGCCGTGAGCGCCGCGAACAGCACAACGGTCATCGCCCACGCGCCGAGGATGTCGTTGCGCGGCGTCCACGGCGAGCTGTCCATGCGCCCCAGACGGGTGCGCTCCAGCCCCCAGGCGGAGCGCAGGCTGCCGGCCACGGTGCGGGGCAGGAACGCGTAGAAGCTCTCCCCCAACCGCGCGCTGGCCGGATCCTCGGGGGTGGCCACGCGCACGTGATGGCCGCGGTTGTGCTCGATGAAGAAGTGCCCGTACGCGCTCTGCGCGAGCGCCACCTTGCTCAGCCACCGCTCCATGCTCGCGCGCTTGTGACCGAGCTCGTGCGCCGTGTTGATCGCGATCCCGCTCACCACCCCCACGGTCAACATCAGCCCGATGTCGTCAAACGTCGAGAGTTTGCCGCTGGACCACAGCCAGCACGCGAACACCAACCCCGCGTACTGGATCGGCAGGAACGCGTACGTGCACCAGCGGTAGTAGCGATCCTGTTCCAGCCACTTGATAACGCTGTCGGGCGGGTTGGTGGGGTCCACCCCGATCAGCAGGTCGAGCACGGGAAAGATCGCGAACACCAAAAACGGGCCATAGAACCACAGGACGCCCAGCCCCGTGACTTGCACCAGGCCGTAGGCGAGGAACGGCAGGGTGGGCACGATCAGGCCCAGCAGCCACGCATAGCGCTTGGGGTCGTGCCACCTTGCGGGGGCCAGGGTCTCCGTCCCTGTCCCGGTCTCCGCGGTGGCGGAACCTCCGCCCGCGCCAGGACCTGCGCTCGCCCCCACACCGGCCGGATCCTTCGTTGTGGTGGGGCCTTTGTTCAGCGGCGCCGGTACAGCGGCCATGGAGCGTGCCTCCTTCGTGGTCGGGCTAGCCAAGTTTGTCAGCTTAGTTTACAGATCAGGCCAGCTTTGTCCAGTCACCTAACGCAAAGCCCGATCCGCGTCCCGATTGAGGCGCGTCTGGACGCCGATCTACTCCCCGGCCAGCTCCGCGAGCAGCGCCTGCGGCGTGAGGATGCGTACGCCGCGGTACTCTCCGACCGGCAGCAGGTGCCGGCGATCACCCGAGACGAGCACATCGACCCTGTCGCTACCGCGCAAGCAAGGATCACGTCATCCTCACGGTCTCCCGTGAGCGACTGGGGCGCCTGCTTGGGCGCCCCTACCCGCCCGCTTGCAAGATCGATCAGGAACACCCTGATCTCGCGCACTCGCTCCGGCTCGAAGCCGAGCTTCACGCTCAGCACACGCTCCAGCTCACCGAGAACGGGGTCTGCGAGCACCAACTCGATACGGCCGTCGATCACCGCCTCGAGCACCCGACTCGGAGGCCCGCCGGCAATGAACGCCGACACCAGGACGTTGGTGTCGCACAACGCGCGTAGCGTCACACGCGCGCGGCTCGCAGCTCGTCGACCAGCCCCTCGACGTTCTCCGGACCGATTCCCCGCGCCTCTGCCCGCCCTCGCCCATAGCGCTGCAGATCGGCGAAGCGCTCATGCTGCACGTGGCGGCGCAGCGCATCGCGCACCACCTCGCTCTTGGTCTTGCCTGTCGCCCGGGCGAGTGCCTCAGCCTCGGAGGCAAGCTCGTCGGGGACCGACACGGAGAGCAGACGCGACATATGAAATCATTATCAACCACCTGGCAGGCCGGTATCACCGCCATAGGACTCAACCTCACCGCCGGACCACCCGCCTACGAGATCGCCGTCGACCCCCGCCTGATCCCACTCGGCAGCTACGTCCACATCGAGCCCAACCCCTTCGACACCACCAGCGCGTTCTACGCCGGCGACACCGGCACCGCGATCACCGGCAAACACATCGACATCTACAACTGGCGCGGCCGCGCCAACCAAAACGCCTGGGGCCAACGCACCGTCACCATCACACCCGCACCCAACCCCTACGCCGGCAGATCCTTCGGCACCGGACCCTTGGCCATGACGCCGCAGCGGTACCGGCCGGCGACCCGCTACTGACTGGCACACGCGGCTCGATCCCAGCGAGTCCTGCCGCCCACGAGAACGCGTTCTCTGGCAGCACGCTCGCGCCGACGCCGCAGGTCGCGCTTCGCCGCTACGCGCGCCAACAGCTCAGCCAAGCTAAACGAGCAACCGAATCCCGAAGTATATAGCCAGCAAGCCCAGTGCCGCGTTAGTAACAGTGACGGCGGCTACCGCGAACCGAACCCGGCCAGGGCGCGCGCCAGCACTGGACGCGAGATCCTGGTTCGGAAAATAGAACGATAGCCCGGCTCGCGCGAAACGACGCGCGAAAATCACCATCGCAAATCCCACCACGAGAAACAGACCGCCTGTTATCACGCTCACACTCCACGACTACGAGCATCCGCACGAAGATGTTGACTTCGAGTCTCGCGGGGGCACAGCGACGTTCTCTGGCCCGCCGACCCAGTATTGGCATTCAGTCCGTATTAGACGCACATCAGTGCCGCCGTCGGGTCGAGAAACGAGTCTGCCTCTCGCGGTGGGAGCCTTCCGGTTGCTCCAGAGCCTGCGGTTAGAAGGCACAGGAACGAGCATCAGGTGGTTGCCGAACATGAGTCCTCGAACCCCAGGCGTCAGCCTGCCGCCGAACCATGCTTGTGGAGCATCGGCCAACAGCGGACGCAAGTGCGCACGAAGGGTGCGCCGGACGGCATCGCTGGCTATTGGTGCATGAAGCATTCGCTGTTCGCTTGGCCTTGGTCCGAACATCGAGTAAGTATCGGTCGATTGCGCGCTTGCTGAACCCCACCACACGGTTAGTAGCCCACACTCCATGCCCCAGTATAGCTACCGCCGATCCAGCGGGAAGCACCCAACCCCGGTCCTGCCGAAAATCCACCGCCGACTATCGGGCCGCACTTCCCAGGAGCACAAAACGCTTCGAGTAAAATATCTGGACCAGCGCCGAGTTGACCACCCGCATTGGCGAAAGAGCCCGAGAGTTCCGAGATATGTGAGGCATTCGAGGCCTGCTGGCCCACAGCAACCGCCACGCCGGCCCCCTGGGCAATGCCCACCGACCCAACCACAGTGCCACCTACTTCACCAAGTCGTGAGCCCTAGAGCTCACCACGAGAAAATCGTGCGGCATCAACGCAAACGCCGACGCCCAGGGACTATTTCTCACTTCGCGTAATAGTAAACGCGATCGATAGACAGAGCAGCACAAGCCAGATACCGAGTCCGACGACCCCGCCAACTCCCCCCCCAATGACCGCTGCTGCGCTCCGCACTCGATTCTGCGTTGACATGTAGCGCAGCGAAACCAACGCCGATGCCCAACACAAAGATGACACTTCCTGATGCCCGGACGGCTAGCTTACTCATATTCGCCGCTCCGGCCGCCCCAGGATCCTTCATAATGAGCCCTAATCCTCGGGCCATAAAGAGCACCGCCATCGCGCCCGCGCCGACTTCCCATACATGTTGCGGGAGAAAGCCAAGAATCGGTTGAATTGAGCTCGCTATCACGGCAATGTGAGGACTTCGGTGTACGAGCCGCCGACCCCGGCCTCCGCGCCGACACCTGCCAATAGTCCTGCGGTTCCGCCCACAACCACTGGATTACACCCGGTGCCTTTGCCAGCAAACCCGTTGACGTAGCCGCCAAATGGCCCCTCAGCGCTGGCGCCTATCGTTCCAAAGGGACCGCCGGATTCGCCCGGCGTCTGAGCATTACTGCCACCTGCTCCCGCATGGACGTTCACACCGAAACCAGGTCCGCGCGATGCTCCGACAGAGCCCGTAACCCCGGCCCTACCGGGCGTCGAGACATAGCAAGCGTTAGCTTCAACTGTGACGCCGAACAAGCTCGCACCACCGCCAAGGCATATCTGCCATGCCAAGCCCCTGGGATCGGTGTAGTTCAGCGGATTATCGTGCGCATAGGAATACGGTTCGCCCGTAACCGCCTTGAGGGGATCGACGCTAAGGAACTGCGCAGTCGCGGGGTCGTAAAAGCGGGCGCGCATGTAAACGAGCCCGGATTCGCTTTCGGTGTACTGGCCAGCATACTGAAGAGGTGTGGTGGTCGTCCCGCTGTGGGTGGGGGCGCCGTAGGGACCGTAGTTATAGCTGCCGATGTTGGCTCCAGTGGTACTGACCAGCAAGCGCGTGTTGCCGATCTGGTCGTGGAAAAGATACGTGATGGTGCCTGATTTGCTGACCTGCTCGGCCCTCAACACGCGCACGGTGCAGATCCTCCTCCTCGACGTGGATGTCGCGCCCGCCGGAGCGCGCGCTCTTCGGCCACCGGGGCTGTGCATGCACTGGATGCCCGCTTTCGTAGGCGAGCCAGGAGCAGATCGACCTCGACCTCGCTGCCGACCGTGGTGAGGAGCTTGAACATCGGCACAAGGGTCAAGGCACAGCCGCGAGATGTGTAGACCTACGAGGCGATGAGCAGGTCGAGTGAGCCGGACCGGGATTGGCGGAGACCCAAGCCTCCGTCAAAACCGTCCTGGCTCAGGCCGCGTTGCGCCGCTACGCGCTCGCCCAAACCAATTGGACAGCCGCCGACCTCGCCGTCAACGAGCGCCTGCTCGCCTCCCTCCCAGTCGGGCTCGCGCGGCTCGCGGCAAAACAGCTCGCTGCCTCGCACAGCGCAACCGCCGACTAGGCGGTAAACCATGTCCATCACAGAGGCGTCGTGCTAAAGACTCCGGGATCGACAGGCAGGGGCCTCGGCGCCCTGGCGGCTCTGAAGCATCGGCAACGCGGCGGCCGAGAGCCGAAGGAAGGAGCACCGCAAAACGATCACGCGAAGATTGTATCGGGTCGCCGCCGGGAATCTACGCGTCGAAGTGCCGCAAGGCAGCGTCAAGCTCGGCGGGGCTAGCCTCAACAACGCCCTGGCTCACATACCGCTCGATCTCGAGGCGCCCGTCAAAAAAGAACTCAATCTCCCAACGCTCCCCCGGAACCGAGAGTGACACCATCACCGCTTCCGGTCTCGCGACCAACAGCTCGTAGTGGGCTTTCCGCTGATCCAGCGCCATGCAGAACTCCAAGAGCTTTTCCATAGCGCTCACCTGTTGAATCGGTTGTCGGTCAAGAGCTTGAGGATCGTCTTGAAGCCGGGCTCGTTGGCCTTTGCCGCCGTCCGGACATCAGCAATCGACATCTCTTGGATGTCCGCCCACGACGGCGAGCCTGGAGGGAGAGGAGCCCTCGTGATCGAACCTAGCTTGCCCTCCAGAGTATCGCTGACGGTTATGTCTGCCTCATCGGCACCCTCTCCTCCGGCGAACAGGGCAGTCCCAGCGACTGCTCCTTCGAGCCCATGCGCGACTGAAGTGAAATAGCCACATTCGTTTTCGTAGGATTCGATCTCTTGTTCGTAGTAGGGGATCGGGTTGAGCGGACTTTTGGAGATGACGTTGCCCTCGGTCCAGAAGCTTTCGCTCAACGGATTCCAGCTACTGAGCCCCGTGGGGTCACTTGCGTTGACGGGGTTGTCGCCACCATAGTAGTAGGGTGCCTGCGTGACGTCGGCCAGGGGATCACGAGTTATGAACTGCCCGGTGGTCGGATCGTAGAAGCGGGCGCGCATGTAAACGAGCCCGGATTCGCTTTCGGTGTACTGGCCAGCATACTGAAGAGGTGTGGTGGTCGTCCCGCTGTGGGTAGGGGCGCCGTAGGGATCGTAGTTATAGCTGCCGACGTTGGCTCCAGTGGTACTGACCAGCAAGCGCGTGTTGCCGATCTGGTCGTGGAAAAGATACGTGATGGTGCCTGATTTGCTGATCTGCTCGACCGGTAGTTCCCCCGGCCCGTAGATGTAGCTGCACGCCCAAACCGAGTGGGGGTTCATCACAACTAGCAATGACCGAGGGCGTCAATAAGGCCCTCGAGTTCGAGGCCATATGGAGTGGGCTCATCGTCGCCATCGAGACCGCTGTTGAGGAACTCAGCCAAGACCGCGCTTCGGAGCGCCTCCCGGTCCGTTTCGGTGAGAGGCTCCTTCCCGACAGATTCGGTCAGCGGCAACAACTCGGGTACGTGGCGTTCGACTGCCCGCTGTAGAAGCAGCAACATATTGTCTGCCAAGCCAGATCGACTCGGTTCGGTCATGGCTGCCCCCGAAGACCGGCAGAGTTCGTCGCATATGTCGTAATGACCTGTCCATCGCTGTTCACGACGACCACAGCATTTTGGCCCACATACTTAGTGGCGCCACCGTCTTGGGCGGTCTCCGACAACGGAGACCTCACAGCATCCAAGATAGCGCTTGGCGATACTCCCCTACCGGCGTCCCGCTCAATCGCTTGTTCAAGACCGTGCCGAGTGTATCCCTTGATCACACCCGCGATTCCTTGATCAGCAGCCTCGGCCCCTAGCTCCTCCTCGCCAACACCACTGACGTCCAGCGCACCGACGACGGCGCCCTCAAGACCGTGAGCCACCGACGAGAAGTACCCGCACCCGTTTTCGTAGGATTCGATCTCTTCTTCGTAGTATTTGACCGGATTGAGCGTATCCACCACTTCGCCCGGAGACGGGATACCCAGGTTTAGCCAGTTCCCAAGGCCGGTGGGATCAGCCTCGTTGAGAGGGTTGTCGCCCGCGTAGTTGTAGGGAGCCTGAGTCTGCCCGACCATCGGGTCGACGCTGAGGAACTGTCCGGTTGTGGGGTCGTAGAAGCGGGCGCGCATGTAAACGAGCCCGGATTCGCTTTCGGTGTACTGGCCAGCGTACTGAAGAGGTGTGGTGGTCGTCCCGCTGTGGGTGGGGGCGCCGTAGGGATCGTAGTTATAGCTGCCGACGTTGGCTCCAGTGGTACTGACCAGCAAGCGCGTGTTGCCGATCTGGTCGTGGAAAAGATACGTGATGGTGCCTGATTTGCTGATCTGCTCGAGTGGCAGGCCGCTTGGTCCGTAGATGTAGTAGTTAGTGCCGTCCTCCAGGAGTTGTGGTGTTGGTGTGGCGTGACTCCACACGAAGTGTTCGGTGGTTTTGCCGACGGTCTTAGCGAGGCGCAGGCCGTTGCCGTCGTAGACGTAGGTAGCTGTCCCGTTGTAACCGGTGAGCTGGTTGTTTTCATTGTAGGTATAGGTCACGGCTTTGCCGCTCGACGGAGTTGCGGTGGTCCGGTCGCCGCTAGCGTTGTAGGTGAAACTAGTGGCACCGGTAGGTATGCTTTCGCAGGAGGGTTTGCTGACTTCGGTGCTCGACAGCCAGCATGGCTCGTCGGCAACATTGTAGGCTAGTGTAGATGATTTTCCACGCGTCGTGATGTTGCCGGCGGGGTCATATGCATATTTGGTGGGTTCCGTTGAAGGACCGGATGCTTCCAGCTCCTCGGTGGGCGTATAGCTGTAGGACTGGGAGGGTTCGGTAATGCCAGTTGTGGTAGCGGTGGCGAGCTGATCGAGCCCGTCGCGCGTGTAGGAGAAGCCTGCCAGCGTCGTTTTTTCCTTGGCGATCGTGATCGCGGTGTTGTGGTCAGTCGGGTCGTATGCGAGGGTGTTGGTCACTTTCGTGCCGCTGGGTAGGGTTTCGCTCGTTAGATTGGAGTCGGCGTCATAACCAAATGTTGTCTTATCTGATTTCCAATCTTCGAGTGATTCCATTCGATCCTCCGCGTCGAAAGTCTGTTTGACGGTTAGTTTGCCAGGGTATGTCATGGTCGTAAGGTTATTGTCCAGGTCATAACCGTAGGTAACTTCGTTGCCGTATCCGTCCTTGGTGCTGGTGAGGCGACCCAAGCTGTCCCACGTCCATGTTGAGGTGCCGGTTGCGTCGATCATGCCGGTGCGGCGCCCGTCGGCTTCGTATGTGATTTTGGTCACGTTGGGCGTTTTGCCGCTAGGATAACTGACTTCAGTCAGCTCATTGGCGGCATCATAGTGATATTCAGTGCATCCGCATGTCGATTCAGGTGATGTTTGCGACAGGAGATTGCCCGCCCCATCATAGGTGAAGGTCGTCGTCTGTTTCTGGGCATTGGTTTCAGAAGCGAGCTGACCTAGCGGATTGTATTCGTATTGGGTGTCGTTGTTGTTGCCGTCGTAGCGATCCTTGAGTAGCCCCGTGGGCCAATAGTCCTCTTTGATTTTGCTCCCGTCCGGCTTTTCTACTTCGATAAGCTCGTTCGCAGGGTCGTACGTGTAGATCGTCTTCTTCCCGTCGCCGTCAACAGTGTATTCGAGATTCTGATTGGCGTCGTAATGAAACGTTTGCTGGTGTAGCGTTGGTTTGCTTTCGCTCCATAGTGGGTCGTGTATCGAAATAACCTGCCCAAAGTTGTTGTAGCCGTAGGTAGTGGTGTATTTGGTGGTTTCCCCGGTCTGATTTCCCTTTGGGCTCACAACCGACGTCCGCCAGCCTGTACCTGTGTTATAACCATAGGTCGTTTCGTCACCTTTTGAGTTCTCAGGAGTCGGCGGAGCAGTCTTTGAAACAAGGTCTCCATACGCGTCATAATGGTACTTCCATGTCTTTCCGTTGGGGTCGACGATGGATGTTATGTCTCCTGGGTAAACGGGTTCGGTGCCGCCGTACTTGTATTCAGTCTCCTGAGTGGAGATTGTTTCTTTTTTGGAATTGAGAAGGGGCCGGGACTTGGTCAGTATGTTCCCAGACCCGTCATAAGTCATTTTTGTGGTGACTCCCGAGGGGTCCACGATGCTTGTAACATCGTTCAATGAATCGTAGGTATATTCGGTGGTGCGCCCCAGAGGATTGGTTTCGCTCACCACATTCCCGTGTGCTTCGTATTTCTTCGTGGTGCAGTGACCATTGGAGTCGCAAATACCAGTCATTTCTAGGGTCGTAGGATCGTAGAAGTATGACGTTGCCGCAGAGTACTTCGTTCCATAACCTCTTACGACCGACTTCAGAAGGCGGTCTTCGTAATAATCGACCGTCACGTTGCCGGCAGGATCGGTAATCTTGGTCGCACCCGCAATACTTCCATAATTATAAGTGGTAGTACGACCAACCTGATCGGTCTGCGCAACGATTTTACCATTTTCATTATATTCGTTGACTAGGAGTGGCTTTGGTTCTGTGGTTTCGTTACCGTAGTACTTTGGCTGACGAAGTGTCAGCAGGCGATGTTCGGAGTTGTATGTGTACTGTGTGTGGCCGCCGTTTGCATCAATGACTTCACTGAGATTGCCGGATGTTTCATAAACAAACGATACTTTTCGACCCGAGCTGTCTGTCACGCTCGTAATGTGTCCTTCAGTATTAAGGGCGATCGTAAACGTTCGTCCCGCTGGGTCAGTTACCACAGTTTCACTAGACGATGGGTAAGTCAGGGTGGTGGTGTAACCGTTCAGGCTCTTCTCGCTCGTCAGCCGCCCTTCGCTTGAAAATGTAAAGATCGTTTTGGCTCGGCGCGTAAACGTCCACGTGCCACTTTCATTGTGCGTTAGTGTCGCTTGCATCCACGACGGTGGAACATAGCTAGAACCACTTTTTGTGAACGTGATTGTGCTGCCATCCTCCTGCCTGATCACAACGCTTGCTTCCATAGCCTGGAGAGACATCCCGTAATTGTAGCTCCATCCATAGCCGAGCGGACTGTTAATGGCTGCCGAGCCAGAACTGTACAACCGGCTAAAGCTCAGCGGAATGCCGCGACCGGGGATTGCAAGGTCGGTGTAGTTCTCGCTGAATTCGCCGGTCGCTGGATCCACTGGATCACCAGAGCTTCCCTGGTCACAGCCGCAAGGACCAGATGGATTTTCGCCGTCTACCCATTCGGGATAGGCCAGGCCTGCTGGATTCGTGACCAGTGAGAGAGCCGCCTCAGACCAACTAGAGACGGCGACACTGACTGCGCCGGTCACACCTTTGGCTTCAACGGGTGCGCTGCTTGCCACATCGGTGCCGTTCCCGAGCGTCCCATATTCGTTCTCTCCCCAAGACCATACGGTTCCGTTTGATTTCAGTGCCTCAGCGTCGAAGGCCGAGTCTGCGATGGCTGTCACGTTTGACAGAGTTTTTATCTGAACGGGTTTGGAGCCGAGTTCCACGCCTTCTGTTTGAAACAGGTGTTCACCCCAGCCCCAAACGTTGCCGGCGCTGGTGACAGCAAACATAGTGCCAGACAGAGAGTTCTTTGCAAGAGCTACAGCTTCGGTTAGTTTTGCGACTTTGACAGGGCTGTCGCTCTGAGTCGTTGCTTCGTTGCCCAGTTGGCCTCCGCTGTTAGCGCCCCAAGCCCACACAGTGCCTTCGCTGGTCAGCGCGTAGGCCGATCCACTCCCGGCGGCAATCGCTACAATGTTTTTTAGTCCTGGCACTTCGGCAGGTTTCGAAAAGAATTCTTTGGAGTTGCTGGTTCCGTTCCCCAGACCACCTTCTGCATTTGATCCCCATGCCCAGACCGTGCCGTTGCTCTCCAACGCGTAGCTAGTCTGATAGGAGGCGGCGACTTCCGTCACATTGCTCAACCCAGAAATAGCTTTAGGGGTATAAGTAAGTTCACCTCCGCTTTTCCCGCCATAGCCGAGCTGGTCCTCGGCATCAGAGCCGCTACCGTAGATGGCCGACGAAGTCACGATTAGAGAGAAATTATTACCGATTGCGACATTCTCAACTTCAGAGAGAGTGACTTTTCTGGGAGTTGTCGTTCCCTCTCCTTCGTTGCGACCGATCCCCATCGCCCCATAGTCGTTACTTCCCCAAACCCATAGTTCTTTTCCCGTCGTGATGCTCATAAAGAACCCGCCCGATCCACCGCCAAAAATTTTCGACATCGGTATCCCGCCTAAAGGGACACTCACGGGAAGGGCCGACGATAATGGGCCGCTGAAGATCGGGCCTGATTCACGAGGCGCGGGATTGCCCAGCGCTCCATAGAAATTTTCACCCCACGCCACCGCGGTTGGTGATTCTGCGGTCGCTGGCAATAACACGCCATTGGCTAGGCCACCCTTCAGAGGCACACTCAAGGGGTTGTTGGGCAGCACAGTCGTTGAGGAGGCCTTCGTCGTGTCGTTGTACCTGCCGGTCACCATTCGTTCCGGGCCAGCTAGTATTTTGCGGTCTCTCGGCCTCAATCCCGCGCGATCACGATTCCTACTTGCAGCATAAGCGTGGGCCTTGCGTTTTTGATGGCTGCCGGGAGCCGTCCGCGACGACCTAGCGGACCGCTGGTATGTACGATCTCCAACGGCGCTGGCGGCGAACAAGATTATGATCGAGAAGGCGATCAGAGCAACTACGGGCCCTAGCCATCTTGTTGAGATAGGGAGGCCCATTACCTGATAACGGCTGCTGCCTTTGTCCTTCATACCTCGAAGCATCTTGCTCCCTTTCTTATCTCCGATTTTGGGGGTTCTTTCCTACCGCAGCCGTGGGCATCATGGGTTCGCAGAAGGAGCAATTAAGGCGTGCGGCTCCTGCTGATTCGCCTGGGCTCATTCTAAGTAGCCGATCAATGCTACGTCAAGACGGCTGAAAGATTTTACTCGCAATTTCCGACTTTTCGATAGATGATGTTATCCAAAATCGCCTCCCCGGACCGCCTGGCCCCACTCATTGAACCGGGGCCGGACAGCTCGTCGTCACGCCGGAACCCCAGCCGCGCGGAGAGCCCGTCGGCGGTGGAGATCAGGTGCGGGCCGAGCGCGCCGACCAGATCCTCCGGCAAAATCATCGAGCTGTGCGCGTCCATCCCAACAGCAGCGACAACCTCCCGGGAGTGCGAGCGGATGGGCGCCGCGATCGAATGCAGGCCGGGCGCGAGCTCTTCGTCGGCCGTGGCGAGGTTCTGCTCGCAGATGCTCTGCAGCTGCGCTCGCAATGCGGTCTTGCTTGTGACGGTCTGTGGCGTGCGTCGGGCAAGCGTCATTTCGGCCACCACGCTTCGTTGCTCGTGCCCGGGGAGGTGCGCGAGCAGCAGCTTGCCGGCTGCCGTGCAGTACGCGGGCAACCTCGATCCGGGCGCCTGGTCGAGGCCGATCAACTGCTGGCCACGGCGGCGGCCGCGTAGGAAATCCACAAGCAAGACGTCGGGGCCATCCAGTACGGCCACCGCGACTGTGAACCCTGTTCGCCGATGCAGATCCTCCAGGTGGGGGCGTGCGTGATCCTCGATACTGGTGCTGCTCATCGCAGATAGCCCCAGGTCCACGACGCGCACCGCCAGGCTGTACTTGCGCCTTGCGACCTGCTTCAGGTGCCCGAGCGCGACGAGCGTGATCACGTAGCGGTGGGTCGTGGAGCGGCTCATCCCCAGCTCATCTGCGACATCGGCGATTCCCAACACCGAATGCTCGGGGGTGAAGCACTCAAGAATCGCGAGCCCGCGCTCCAGGGACTGCGAGTAGCGCGGCTCGGTCAGAGTCGGGACTGTCGGCATCGATTCGCCGTAGCTGTCGATTCTGCTGGCTGTTGCTCGCATCTTCGGCATGGCTGCTGGCGCCTATCTCGCTAGCCGGTACTTGCGTGTCTTGGGATGCGGCTGGGCGAGCCCGAGGATGAGCAGCGTGCCGAGGTAGCGGTGGATGGCACTCGGCTTCAGCTGCAGGCGTGCGGCGAGATCTGTGACGCCCACAGGCTCGCCGCCAAGCAGGTGGGCGAACACGAGCAGCCCCTTGAGGGTGGATAGTAAGAATTCGCTTCCCCGTGCATTCTGCCGGTAACGTTTCTCCCAGTATGGAAACGGTGGTATCTTCTCCCGCGCAAACCGTCCGGCGAGCACCTCCAGCATGCCAATGGTCTCGTCATCGTGTGCTTTGCACGCCAACTCCCCGACCTGCTGCGGAGTCAGGCGCAAGTAGATCGCGCGCGTATCGTCTGCCGCGCAAGATGGGTCGCGAGCCGAGCGCCCCGCGCGCCCGGCTCGCGGTGGCGCACTGTCGGATGGAGCACCGCGGGCATCCGCCCTTGGACCACGCCGCGGGCTGGTCGCTGCCTCTCCTCGTCGACTCGCCTGGTCTCGTTCCTTGCGCGCCATACCGCGGATCGTTTCGTTCCTGATCCAGGGTGTCCAGTGATACGAAAAGGACGTTTTTATAAAAAGGCAGGCCGGTTGGGCGACCCGCTCGGTCTTTCCGGACGGACGCGAGGCGCTACGGGCGTGGGCGTGAGCGGGTGCGGAGGATCACCCGCGACCCTGCATGGGGCGTGACAATCACGCTTCGCCATCGAGCGCGCTCGATCTTGCGGCTTGCCGGCAGGACTTCCAGCTTGGAAAGCGTGGCGCGCAGCACGGTTTCCATCTCGAGGATGGCGAGGTGACGGCCGGGGCATCGCTTGCGCCCTCCTCCCCACGGGAGCCAGAGGTGGGGCACCGGCGGCTCCGATCGGTTGTCGGACTGCCCGTGGTATCGCGAATGGGAACACCGGCCTGTGGCGCAGCACCTCCCGCACGGTCGCTACCAGGTACTCGCCGGACGCTCCCCCGCCGATCTCATCCGCAAGCTCTCGGCGCACGGCGGGATGATGGGCAAGCAACTGAAACGCCCACGCCAGCTCCGAGGCGGTCGTCTCGTGTCCCCTCGATCAGACAGGCTCGCCAGATCCGTCCCACGGAAACGCACCGTTCCGTCTTCGGGGGTCACCAGCCCAGCCGCGAGCTGCAGCAGCGTCGTCTTGCCCTGGCTGCGCGACCCCACCACCGCCACCAGCTGCCCCTCGCCGACCTCCAGCGACACACCCACTAGCAAGCTCTCGATACGGCCCCCACCACGGCCAGCACCTCTACACACTCCAGCCAACGACAGCAACGACGACGGGGAACCCACCGCCGCTACCTTACCTTCCCAGGTCGGAGAACGGCATGCGGTCGTTGCGAGGAGCTCCGCCTTCCCACACTTCGGCTGCCACCAGCACGACGACACACACGAACAGTCCGAGCGCGAGGGCATTGATCAGTATCGCCGCAATCGCGAGCGCCGGGATGAGTCCGAATCGCGTCTGATCAAGCGCGACAATGGCCGCCACGAGGAGGGCCGCCATCAGCAGCCTTGGCGCCTGCCCGGTGTAGATCCCGAACGTGCGACGCAGGACGGCTCGGAAGCTGAGTGAACTGTTCATCGGCGAGCGAGTCTCTACGGACTCACGGCGATCTCAACAGCCTGAGTTTGCTCTCCGCGTGCGAGCAAGTCGAAGTAAAGAAGCGCCGCCATGAGTGCATAGAACGACGCGAGCATGGTGTCGATTGCGATCCACAATGCCATCGCACCCAGGCTGATGCTGCTCGCGACACCCGACGCCCGTACGACGAGCAACACGCCCACGCTCAGCGTCCCGACGAGCAGGAGATACCCGACGACGTGCTGCTGGTGATCGCGCGTGAGCCGCCAGCTGCTCCGCAACGCCGGTCGCACGCCCGTCTGCTCGATCGCCGCCGCCTGCGCAACCACGGCAACGCGAATCAACAGCACCAAGCCAGGAACAATCAGCGCGAAAAGACCAACCTCCACGGCGACGCCAGCCACCGCCGCCGCCACACCGACGATCGGAAATACACGCAAGCCACTCCACGCAACGGTGCGCAAGCTGGGCCGTCGCCCCTGCCCGATCACGACAACCGCGTGAACGTGCATCGCCGAGATCAGGGGCCCGACGAGCAGCAGGCCAACCAGGCCGAGCGACTGCCGCTCCACAAAGCCCACATGGGGACGGCCGAACGGCGCGACACCGGTGACCGCAAGCCTCGCCAGATCCCACGGCGCCACCACCGCAAAAGCCAACGCGAAGAACAGCCACGGATACTCGCCGTACAGGCGCAGCGTCGAGCGCACGAGTTCACCGACCGAGCGGCTCCGATCCAAATCGATGGCAAGCGCCGATTCCATGTGTCCTCTGTCTAATCGCCGGCGCCGTCTTCCGCCGAGGAAGCCGGTGTTTCGAGCGCCGCATACACTGTCTCTGCTGCTTCCCAGGACGGCTTTACGGAAGGCACGGGCGAGGAGTACGTTTGTGGTTTAGCGGTTTCATATTGACGGCTGGAATCTGGATCGGGTGTAGTATAAGGCCCAGCCAGAATGAGCGGCAGCAAACCGTGCAATAAGCAGCTACAGAGCGAATCACGTTGGTGTGAGCTCCGGCACTTTCAGGGCGCGCCGGATCATGTGGCCTATACCGCTTGATGCAGAGGCGTCGTGTTTAAACGCCGCCATCCATCTGCGAAGGCCGGTCAATGAGGTGAACGGGGCTGATTGGGTTTGGGTCAAAAGCACGCGTGTGCGCGAATCAGCGAGCGGATCAGTCCGTGTACCCGCTCCGGCCACCGGGCGCTTGCGAGAGCGTGGGCGCAGGTCCAGGCGTAAATGTGGCACTTGCGTTGAGCGCGTGGCTCGTTGGCGGCGCCGCGACCGGGAGCACTCCTCGCAGCACGGGCGACCCCCGTCGATGCGGTGTATATCTTCGCCGGTCTCGCCCTGCAGCAGGCTTTTGACGCACGCGCGCCAAGGCTCAAGTTCGCCGGACGCGAGCCCACGGCGTCGGTGGGCCATGAGCCGACGAAGATCTGCCCCACCTGCGGGGCGGAGATCCGAAAGGCCACCCAGCTCTGCTACTACTATCGCTCCTTCGACCCGCAACCGCAGCGCACACCAACGACGAGCGCCCCGGCGGCCCGACCGAGCCACTCGACCGATCATCTTGGGCGCATCGTGCTGTACGGGATCCTGCTGGTGATCGCGACGATCACACTTGTACTCCTCCGAAACGAGGTCACCTGCGGGCGGCGCGCCTGCGTCCCAACCCAATCAGCAGTGCCGCGAATAGCGGCTCCGCTGCTCCGGCACTGACAAAACAGCCACCCGGCTTGACATATCGGCATCCGATATGCTGGGGGGTGGGTGACGTCAGACGAGCATGTGGACCGATTTCCGAGCGACGCGGTAGTGCAGCCGGACTCCCGGCCAGAGGAGGCTCCGGAGCGGGAGTTGGGGGACTTCACCGCCGCGCGGGCGGTGCTCTGGCTCGGTCTGGTGGCGATGCCGCTCGGTGCGGCTGTGGCTGTACTGGCGCTGGGGCTGCTGGACCTGATCGGGCTGATCACCCATCTCGCTTACACCGGGACGATCGCAACTTCGCTCTCCCCGCCGAATATTTCGGTGCTTGGTCCGCTCAGCGTGCTGGTGCCTGTGACGGGGGGCCTGATCGTCGGAGTGATGGCGCGGTTTGGTTCTGAGCGCATCCGTGGGCACGGGATCCCTGAGGCGATCGAAACGATCCTGTTGCGCGGCAGTCGCATGGAACCGCGGTTGGCAGTGCTCAAGCCGGTCTCGAGTGCGATCAGCATCGGCACCGGTGGGCCGTTCGGGGCGGAGGGGCCGATCATCGTCACCGGGGGCGCGGTGGGCAGCATCGTCGGTCAGCTGTTGCATCTCACCGCCGCCGAGCGGCGTTGTCTGCTCGTCGCCGGCGCGGGGGCCGGCATGACTGCCGTGTTCGGTACCCCCGTGGCGGCCGTGCTGTTGGCGGTCGAGTTGCTGCTGTTCGAGTGGCGGCCACGCTCGATGGTCCCGGTCGCGCTTGCGGCGTGCTCGGCAGAGGCCAGCAGAGAAGCGCTCGCGAGCGCCGGGCTGTTGCGGGTCGCTCCACTGTTCCCGACGGTCTCTCACGGCGCGCTGGGGTTCTCGGTGACCGCCGGGGCGGTTCTCGTCGGGGTTGCGTGCGGGGGCCTGGCATGGGTAATGACTCGCTGTGTGTATGGCGCGGAGGACGTGTTCGGGCGCTTGGCGCTGCACTGGATGTGGTGGCCCGCGCTCGGGGGCCTGGTTGTCGGTGTTGGCGGCCTGATCGAACCGCGCGTGCTCGGCGTGGGCTACGACACGATCGGAGCCGAGCTCGCGGGATCGCTCGCGCTCGGCACGCTCGCTGTACTGCTGGTGGTCAAGCTGGGCGTGTGGTCGATCGCACTGGGCTCAAACACCAGTGGCGGCATCCTCGCCCCTTTGCTGATGCTCGGCGCCGCCCTGGGCGGTCTGCTCGGAGGGATACTCCCCGGGGGGAGCGAGGGCACCTGGGCGCTGCTCGGGATGGCGGGTGCGATGGCCGGTGTCATGCGCTCACCGTTCACCAGCATCGTGTTCGCACTGGAGCTCACCCACGACGTCAACTCGCTGCTGGCGCTGCTCGTAGCGTGCACGATCGCGCACCTCGTCAGCGTGCTGACTCTGAAGCGCTCGATCCTGACCGAGAAGGTCGCGCGCCGCGGCTACCACGTAACCCGCGAGTATGAGGTCGATCCAATGCACGCCCTACTCGTCCGCGACGTGATGGCAACCGACGTGCTCACCGTCGGGCCGCTCACGAGCGCCGCGGAGCTCTACCAGCGGCTGCCGGAGGGCTCGGAGGCCCGTCGCCAGCGCCTGTACCCCGTCCTAGGGGCCGAGAGAGACCTCCTCGGGGTGCTGGCGTTCTCCGATGCACGCGCCGCCCACCAAGCTCACAGCCATGCTCCCGCCGGTGACGTGGCACGCCGCCCACTGGTGGCCCGGGCGGATGAGACCCTCCGCGAGATCGCCGACAGGATGGTCTCCAGCAGACACACGGTACTGCCGGTCATCGATCGCGGCGATCCCCCCCGGCTGCTGGGGCTCATAAGCCAATTCGATCTGCTCAAGGCCCACGAGCGGGTGCTGATCGAGGAGCGCCACCGCGAGCGCCAACTCGGTCCCCGCCGGACAGCCGCAGGACCAGGCGCGCCATCGCCCGCGCCCGAGCGAGCGCGATGAATCCGGCCCCCCCAACCCGAGCGCTACGCGACGAGGACTACCAAAGTCTGCTCGCCTTCCGCACCGAGCTGCGCAGCTTCCTGCGCTGGAGCGAGCAGGCAGCCCACGACGCCGGGCTCACACCCTCACTGCACCAGCTGCTACTCGTCGTCCGCGGGCACCCCGCCCCAGACGGGCCGACAATCGGACAGGCCGCCAAGGAGCTGCACATCCGCCACCACAGCGCCGTCGAGCTCGCCCAACGCGCACAGCACACCGGTCTCCTGCGGCGCGAGCGCAACCCGCTCGATCACCGCCAAGTCCATCTCACACTCACCGACTACGGCCGGGCGCAACTGGAGTCGCTGACCCGCGAGCACCTAGCCCGTATCGAGACGCTCGCCGACATCCTGCAGCTCGTCGTACACCCCACCGCGGCGCGTTGAACGAGGCTGTCGAGCTCTCACAATGCCATGGGCGGTCAAAACGAGAACGCACGCCTCCATTCGTATGGGAGCCCCGGGCAGGACTCGAACCTGCGACCCTCGGATTAGAAGTACGATCACGGCCATCAGGTCATTTGCCGTCGTTCCGGGCTTTAGCTCTACGGCATGGCTGTGCGCAGGAGCACACCCTGACAACGAAGGAGCGCCCTAGACCCTATGTCGTAGGTCGCCCGCTGGGTTGACCGTCGGAGGTAGGCCGGACACTCCTCGCGGGGGTTTGTCTGGCCGGAGAACCGCTCCGGCTGACCCCAGAAAAATGAGGAGGTCCGGCCATGACCGGAATGGTGACTTATGCGGGGCTCGATGTCCATGCCCGCTCGACGCATGCCGCGGCGATTGATGTCTCGACGGGTGAGCTTTTGCGCGCGCGGTTCGGGCCGGGCATTGAGGAGCCGGTCGCGTGGCTTCAGAGCTTGCCTGGCCCGGTGCGTGCTTGCTATGAGGCGGGGCCGACCGGGTTCGGGCTCTACCGTGCCGCGGTCGCGGCCGGGGTAGAGGTCGAGGTGATCGCGCCGGGCAAGACACCCCGGGGCCCCTCGGATCGGGTGAAGACTGACCGCAAGGACGCGGAGCTGCTCGCGCGGTTGCTGCTGGCCGGCTCGTTGACGAGTGTTGTGGTCCCGCCGGTCGAGGTGGAGGCCGCCCGCGAGCTGATGCGCGCTCACGATGCGTGCCGAAGGGATCTGATGACGGCTCGTCACCGGGTCTCGAAGATGCTGTTGCGTCACGGCCGGGTCTACCCCGAGTCCTCGACCTGGACTGTCGCGCACCGGCGTTGGCTCGCAGCCCAGCAGTTCGATGAGACGGCGAGCGAGCTGGTATTCGCTGATCTGATCGCCTCCGTCGACGGCCTGAGTGCGCGCAAGGCGCAGGTCGCGGAGCGGCTCTCGCGCCTGGCAGAAGACGAGGCATGGTGGCCGACCGTCGCGAGGCTCCGCTGCTTCCGGGGCGTTGACACACTGACAGCGTTCGCATTGCACCTCGAGCTCGGCGGCGACTGGCAGCGCTTCAAGCGAGCGAACGCACTGAGTGCGTGGCTCGGGCTGACCCCTTCCCTTCACCAGTCTGGAGAGTCATCGCACCAGGGGTCGATCACGAAGACAGGATCGGGGTTCGCTCGCCGGCTACTGGTCGAGTCGGCCTGGCACTACGGGCGAGACCCACGGATCGGGGCGACACTCAAGAACCGTCAGCAGGGCCAGCCCGAGCATGTCCTGCAGATCGCTAACCGTGCTCCCCCCAAACGCATCTACGTGAGTGTTCTGGGATGAGAATGCACACCTGGATGCGTTAGGCGTCCGGATGGGGGCGTATTTTGGCGTGGTAGATGTCGACGCTGGGCAAGAGCTGGAGCAGCGCCAAGGCGACCTGTCCGAGGCCGGAGCATGCTGGCTCACGGGTGCGCTTCGATGGTCGTTACGGGCCGGATCGGCATCGCCGCCAGCGGTATCGCTGCCTTCCCGCCAACGGCGATCCG
This sequence comes from uncultured Solirubrobacterales bacterium, assembly GCA_963812595.1. Lineage (GTDB taxonomy): Bacteria > Actinomycetota > Thermoleophilia > Solirubrobacterales > Solirubrobacteraceae > Palsa-744. Next base: position 92,923 of record CAWEVQ010000012.1, on the reverse strand, counting down.
CCGCACCGGTTCATTGAGCCGCTACCGCGCGAGGAGTCTTGGCATGACGCGTGTGAGTCCTGCGAGCGCGACGTCGGCTTCCACGAGGGGCCGCATGGCGCGCGTTACTACCAGTTCGTTGCGCGGGGCATCGCGGAGGCGCTGGTGCAGGTCGGTGCCGGCTCGACGTATCGAGACGCGGCGCTCGTGGCGCGCGAGCGGGCGAAGCGGCTGCGCGCCGATCCGGAAACTGGGGAGCTGCGCTTCTCGCGGCACGGGTCGCTGGTGATGGACTGGGTCGAGGTGTTCGCGCCGGTCGTGTTCGAGCCTTACCGGCCGCGGTCCTGGCCAGCGAGCGGCTCGCTGCTGCTCGACGACCTGCCGTTCCGGGTACGCGACCCGAACACCGGTCGCCACCGGATCGCGTTCCGGATCTTCGCGGCGATGGGCTATGAGGCGGGGCGAGCGAAGCTGTGGCGCCTTGAGGCGTTCACGACCAAGTCGCAGGCCGACTGGGAGGCGTTCCTGGCCGCGCTGCCGGGCGGCCCACCACGGGTCGTGTGCGACAACGACACCGGTCTCACCAACGCGGTCGGCATGTGCTTCCCCGGCGCCGAGCTGTACCTGTGCGAGTGGCATCTGCGCCACGCGCTGGAGCGGCTGATGGGCAAGCTCCGCACCGAGCAGCCCGAGCATCGGGAGGCGATCGACGAGCTGTTAGGCGATATCGAGGCGGCGTTCACCGGCCCGTCGTTCTGGACGCCGTTCACAGAGCGCTGCGACGCCGCCGGCATCCCGCGCGTGAGCGAGTGGCTGAACACCACCGGCCAGACCGTCGAAGACCAATTCACGCGCCGCGGGCCGCGCTCCAGCCGCCCGGCCGACACGCCGCTGTCGACCTCGCCGCTCGACGGGTTCACCAACCCAATTCGCGCCGCGATTGGGCCGCGCGCCTACGGGCTGAAGAACCGCCAACGCACCAACCGGATGCTCATGCTGATGCAGCTGCACGCCAACCGCCAAGACGACGTGAACGCCTACGTGCGACACATCCGGGGCGGCCTTGAGGCCAACCATGGTCGCCCCAGCACCCCCCGCCGCGCGGTCGCCGATACCAACGGCACGACATCGCTTCGATAAGCGCCCGCCAAATAACGCATCCAGGTGTGCATTCTCATCCCAGAACGCTCACGTAGATGCGTCTGGGGGACCGTGCTCAGCACAGGCTTCACCGGGTTCACGACCGGATGCGCGGCCGCGGCAAGGCGCACAACGTGATCGTCGTCGCGTGCGCCCGCGAGCTAGTACCGGACTGTCGGTAGGTCGTTCGCAGGAGTTGCCGTCGGCGGTAGGCAGGGAACTCGTTGGCGTGGCGGGTTTGTCTGGCGCGGAGTATGCGGTCACGGGCGGCTGATCTGGAGGCGCAGCGCGCGGCGTTGATCGAGTTCGCGGGCGAGATGTCCATCGGCCGCTGGTGCGCGTGCGATCAGCGAGCGAAGGGTGAGCGTATGTGCGCGGCGCGTTGTTCGGAGGGGCGGCGCAAGTCGATCCAGCCGATGGCGGCGAGGCTGCCCGATGGCTGACGAGGAGGGGTTGCAGCAGTTCATCACCGACTCGCCGTGGGAAGACGAGCCGCGTTCGTCGGCGGCTGGCGCGGCGGATCGAGCCGGGGAGATCGAGCCCGAGGGATCGGGTCGGGGACGACACGGGGCTGCCGACGGACGCGGGTGCTCAGCCGGGGTCGCGCACCAGGACTGCGGAGCGTTGGGCAAGACCGCCAACTGTCAGGTCCTGGTGTCAGTCAACGCCGCTTGCGACCGGGCGTCATGCCCGCTGGGGTGGCGGTTGTTCTTGGCGAAGTCGTGGGATGAGGATGAGCAGCGCCGTCGCCGGGCGCGGATCCCCGAGGACATGCGGCACCTCCCGAAGTGGCAGCTCGCGTTGGAGATCATCGATCAGCTGTTGGAGTGGGGCCTTGAGCGTCGCGTGGTGCAGGCCGACGGCGGCTATGGGGACACCACCGCGTTCCGGGTCGCCCTGGAGGAGCGCGAGCTCGAGTACGTGCTGCAGGTCAAGGGTCTCACCTCAGCGCACAGGGCTGACGCGGTGCCGGTCACGCCTGAATATCAGGGCCGCGGCCGGCCGCCTATCCCCCGCTATCCCGAGAAGCCCTCAAGCCTCCGCGATTTGGTGCTGGCCGCCGGCCGCGAGCAGGTCCTGACGGTCGGCTGGCGCGAGGGTGACCGCGGCCCACTTGCCAGCCAGTTCGTCGCGCTGCGGGTTCGTCCCGCTAACGACGCCCAGCGCGACGAGCACGGGGTGCTGGGCGAGCGGTGGCTGCTGGCCGAATGGCCCGAGCACAAGGACGAGCCAGTCAAGTACTGGCTCTCCAACCTCCCCGTCCAGACGCCGATCGTGACGCTGGTCCGCCTGGCGAAGCTTCGCTGGCGCGTCGAGCACGACTACCGCGAGCTCAAGCAATGCCTCGGCCTCGACCACTACGAGGGCCGAACATTCTGCGGCTTGCACCACCACCTCACCTGCGTTACCGTCGCACACGCATTCCTCACCTGCTGCCGGCTCGCCCGCGGCGACCCCGGCACCGTCCGCCCTCAGCTGGCGGCAGCCTGATCAGCCTCTACCAAGCCCAGCGCGAACTACAGACCACGCTGGCATGCTGGCACGACCGCTGCCCGGTCTGCCAGCGCAGACTGCCGCCATAACGACCTACCGAAGTCCTACTAGATGGCCACCAAGACAAAGAACTTCAACGAGCTGCGCAAGCGTGCGCGCCACAGCCACCCCGACTGGGACGCCAATGTCGCCGAGCGCCAGCGCGCGATGCAGGACGCGCTCGCGCTGGCAGACCTGCGCCAGGCTAGGCACGTCACCCAGGTCCAGCTCGCCGAGCAGCTCGGAATCTCCCAGGGCAACGTCTCACGGCTGGAGGGCCGCAGCGACGTCTATCTCTCGACGCTGCGCTCCTACGTCGAGGCGCTCGGCGGGCACCTGGAGATCGCCGCCGTCTTCGGCGAGGAGCGCGTTGCGGTAGCCATAGGCCCAGGCAAGCACGAGAGCGTCGGATAGCACACCGCTCACTCCCGCGGAGCCGGAGCTCACATATCCCGCCCAACTGAGCGGGATTCTGGCGAAGCCCCCGGCAGGACTCGAACCTGCGACCCTCGGATTAGAAGTGAGACTGAGCGTCTCGGACTGGCTGCGGATGCTCGCGGATTTGGTCCCACGATAGGGGTTTCGCAGGTGCTGACCTAGCCGGGTTGTGGCTGTCTCCGGCTGTCCTGTTGTCCAGTTGTTGTCCAAGCGGGCAGGATGTCGCCCCAGGCGTCAGCGCCGCCGAGGCCGCGCTCAAGCTGCGGGTCAATGGAGCGCGCCCTGGGTCTCCTCAGCCGTCAGTGAGGATGTCCCGTGGTCCGGCTCGGGGGCAAGCAGGTAGGCGATCAACGCGAGCGCGGCGACCGTGCCGCTGTCGCGTAGCATCCCGACAAGCACACTTGCCGTTGTGGTGAGCGTGAATTCGCGGCTGCTGCGTTCGGCTTCGCGAACGATGAAGTAGATGTCGATCCCGACGATGGCAATCACGGCGCCGCAGAGGCCGCAGACTACGAAGAACGCGATCGTGCCGACCAGCCCGTCGTGCAGGTCGGGCAGCCAGCGGCTTGAGGCGATCACCCCAGCCGCGAAGCAGACGACGGCGATGATAATCGGCACCATCGTGTCATCGGTTCGCCCTCATCTCTGCCGATCCTGCCGACCGTCCGGTCATACGGAACGCCAGGAGGGAGACGGCTCCCAATCAGTGTTGACTTCCATGCCGGGCTTGCACGACCGTCCCGCCCCGACCAAAACGCCTGGGGCCAACGCACCGTCACCATCACACCCGCACCCAATCCCGACGCCGGGAACCTCCTCGACGGCGTCGCACCCACGCCGACGACCGGGGAAGCCGCGAGCTGCCAGCCCAGGCTCGCCGACGGCACACTTGGCCTCACCGCGGGGCAGACCGCACACATCCAGCCCGACGGCAGTGCCACCGCGCCCAGGGAAGCGCCCGCAGCCGTCAAGCTCGCGATCGCCGCCGGCAACCTTGTCCACACCCGCCCCTACCCCGAACCCGACCAGCACTACGGCACGCTCGCTGAGCTCTGGCCCGCCTACGACTGCTCCGGCGCGACCTCATTCGTGCTCTACGCCGCCGGCCTGCTCGCCAACCTCGGCGACGGCACCAGCTACGTCGCGCGCCACCCGCCTGAGCTATGAGCCGTCTCCGGGCCGCGCTCCTGCTCGCCTTGCTCGCCCTCAGCGGATGCGGCGGCGGCTCTGCTGCGGGCGCTCCCTCCCCCACCAGCCGATCCTTCGGCGCCGAACCCATGTGACCGGCCATCTCGGCAGCACCCATTGGCGACCCGGCCCCCGAGCGCCACGGCACAATCCCAGCGAACCTCCCACGAGAACGCGCAACCGGGCGCTCGCGCCAATCTCGCAGGCGCGCGGCGCCGCTACGCACTCTCGTCTACACCAACTGGACCGCCGCCGACCTCGCCGCCCAGGAGCACCTGCTTGCCGCCCTCGCCATCGGCCCCGCACGACTAGGAGACGAACAACTCTCCGCCTCACACAGCGAGACCGCCGACCTGGCCACGGCTCACACCTGCGTCGTGCTCGCAATCACCGCAGGGGGGCCTGCACACCGCCACTGGGTCGTCGTCACTTGCGAGTAGACCACCAGCAGCGGGACTACGCCGGGCTTCCGGCAGCGCTGCACGTGGCTCAGGCCCGAGTTGCACGGGCGGTCGCGGCTGGGCTATCAGCGAGTGGACGCCAAAAAGCGGGGCTGCGTCCGCCGTTTGCGCCGCACCGAGGCGCCCTCGGCGTCTTCAGCGTCTTGCGAGATGATGATGACGGCACTCCACGTCAACGGCACTGTACCCCTGAGTGTTGCCAGGGCGGCAATACTGACCAATACGATAGGCGGGCACTACTCGCGAGGCTCGAGCCTGCCGTGAGCCCCTTGTATTCACAACCTGACCACCCCCGCAGCCTCCCACGCCAATAGCCACAATCGCGATCAAGGTCAAGGTCCAGCTCGCGGCCCACGACAAGCCCATGCGTAACATCACAGGCGACCGTCCCTAGTTCAGCGATGCTGACATCGGCTTGCCGCCCTCTGTCCAGTACAAGGTGCTACCCGCGAGCGCAAGGGAATCGGGTTCGATTTCCGGCGAGGCGGCAAGCAGATGGCTACCAGTCTTATCGACCGAACGAACCTGGATGTTGCCAAGTTCTTTACTCGCTCTAGCAATCCATGCCACCGATCCGTCCGGCTTTACAACAATTGCTGTGGTGTCTCCAATGCCAACGTCGCCGGGTTTGGCTGGTGATCCATTCGGCATTCTGTGGAGCAGCTTCCCGGTCGCAAGGTTACGGACCCATATTTCTTCGACGCTATGCTCCGAAAGAGTTTCGAAAGCGCTACCCACATCGTACGCAATCACAGGGCCAACGAGTGCCATTGGATCGACACCTCCAGAGCCCGACGGGCCTCCATACAACGCTAAGCCAAAGTAGTAGGGCCGCTTCGAGCCACGGGCGCAGCCGAATACACCAGGGGGGCCTTCTGGATACGCTGCCGCTTCATATATTATCGCCTGCGCATCGGCGGTAAACACCCGTTCGTGCGCCGGAGGACACTTCGAGGGAGTCTTGTGTTTGACGTGCGCTGCTGTAGCATTCGCCGTACCTAGAGCGACCACCAGCACAATGACAGCCGTCAGCCTGAGGATAAACCCAAGCTTCGCTCTCAAACTGCTACTTCCGGAGATCAGGCATTTTCGCTTCGAGGCCCACAAAGTCATTCAATTCAGCGACGCTGAGAATGGCTTGCCGCCCTCTGTCCAGTACAAGGTACTGCCCGCGAGCGCAAGGGAGTCCGGTTCGATTTCCCGGGAGACAGCGAGCAGGTGACTGCCAGTCTTATCGAGTGAACGAACCTGAACGCCGCCAAGCTGTATCTGTCCCGCCGTGACAATCCATGCCACCGACCCATCCGGCTTTACGACAATCGCCGTGGTGTCTCCAATGCCAACATCGCCAGGTTCGGCGGGTGATCCATTCGGCATTCTGTGGAGCAGCTTCCCAGTCGCGAGATTACGGACCCACACTTCGTGAAAACTGTGTTCTGGAGAAGCGCTACCTACATCGTACGCAACGACGGGACCAACGAGCGTCATCGGGACCACGCCTCCCGAGCCCGACGGCCCTCCATACGACGCCAGGCCGAGGTAGTAGGACCGCTTCGAGCCACGAGCGCAGCCGAATACGCCAGGAGGTCCTTCTGGGTATGCCGAAGCTTCATATATTATGGCCCGCGCATCGGCGGTCAACACCCGTTCGTGCGCCAGCGAGCACTTCGCGGGGGCCATGTGTTTGGCGTGCGCCGCCGTAGCGGCGGCACCAACCAGAGCGCTCACCAACGCCGCAGTCGCGAGCATGAGAGCAAACCTACGCATACCGCCCTCAAACGACCTAAACGGAAACGGCCTATCGCGATCCAGGGCTCTGCTCATGGTCCTTCAACCCGCCTAGTGCGCAGAAGTTGCGATCTCATCAACATCACGTGCAGTACGAATTCACTTCGACGTATTGACCCTTAGTTTCTTCGCCAAAGCTGTTCTTCGCTACGGCGCGGTAACGATAGGGGAGGCAGGCAATGAACTGGACCGAGATGAGCTGCGGATGAATAACGCCTGCACCGATTTCCCCGGCATCGGCGGTATTCACTTCGCCGCTGCCCAAATATTCCCATTCAAACGAGACTTTAGCCCCAACGCCGTGGGAGTTTACCTGGGCTGACTTATCGGCCTGTGTCACGACGTTTGGAGGACACCGGTGCGATTCATACGCAAGGTAGCAGTACGCTGTCCGGGGTTCGCCATGGCTTTTTCCTTCGCCGTTGGGTTCTGGTTTTACTTCGACCAGCCCGCTATCGAAATAATTTGAGTTTTCTTTCACATGGGCTTCGCTGGGTCCTTCGTACTCAGAATAGTAGACTCGTTCTATGCGGGAAATCCCGTGCGGGGCGTTGGCGTGACGAAGAGCGGTAAAGGCAGTAGCTGCTTCTTTCTGAAGTTCAAATTCCAAAGCTTCGTCCTTTGGTTTAACCAATCGCGTCGGCGGACCACCTTCAACATTATCGTGCAGCTCGACCCCGGCCTCGCTGACCCAGATTCCTGGCGTTCCTAGCTGCCCGCTGGCGAAGTGCTCGAATTCCGATAGGTTTGTCGTCCGGTCCCGCACTACGTCCTGGTAGTCATGTAGGCCCCATGTGCTGGGCGTGCGATGCCCCTTCCAAGCTTTGTGGTTTGCCTTGTGGCTTTTATATTTCCACGCGTTGGGATAGTAGTGAATAAGTCCGTATTTGTATTTTCCAACGTAGACCCTATTGTTCAGCGCAGATTTATTTTCGCTGTTTGTTTCGTACTGAGCAAATTCTCCCGCGACAACCGTGCAGCCACAGCTCAGTTCCACTGCGACCGACTCGGCCGCCTGCCAGAGCTCGCCGGCCCTTTCGGGCGGCTCATAATTCTTCGACAAGTCTGGCTCGTTCCAGGCGCCCCACCGCTTCACCCGGCCATCGTAGCGCTTCATCAGATTCCTCATCGCCACGCGATACGCTTTGACTCCTGGGTTGGGGCGGTTGTAGTCGGTCCTGAGCGTGATGTAGGGCGTTAGTTTATCCGCTTCCACGTTGGCCAGCCAACCTTCGAGTCGCGCCAGCACGCCGGATTCGGAGGGGTTGAGGATGTCCCACGGGATCGCTGTCCGCGCGGTCGTGATGTGCAGCGGCGCGCTTGGGGATTGAAGCCGCTTGGCGTTTTCGTTTTCGAAGGTCGCGGGTTGTTCGTCGGAGAGACCGTATTCGAACGGGTCGCGTTCGGAGCTGGTTTTGTCGCTTGGAGCGGCGACGGGCATCGCGGTCAGCACTGGGAATGTCGTAGTTTCGCCTGGTTTCAAGGTGAGGGTGATCTTATCGCCTTCGATGCTCAACGATGCGGGGACGGTGTGACCTTCGGCGTCGAGCGCCTGCGGGGGGCTGATCACCATCAGCGCCGTGCCGCCGGTTTCGGTTTCCGCCGTGGTCATGGCGCTCGTGGCTGCTTCGTACTGCACCTCGGTCTTCTGGGGTTCGAGTTGGCCGGCGGGAGCTTCTTCCGGTGACGTTGAGCTCGTGGGCGTGGAGGGAACGGTTTCGAGCGGCGCTTCGGTTTCTGCTTCTGCTTCTTCGTGTTCTTTTTCGGTTTTTTCGCCGGACGATTCTGGCTGCTCTTCTCCCGCTTCGCGCGATATGGGTTCCCGGCTGGGTTGCGGTTCGCTCGCCGCTTCGCTGACGCTGACGACGGCGATGCTGCCGTCGGGTAGCTGGCGTAGCTGCTGGCCGGCGCCGAGACCGACTTCCCAGGAGAAGGATCGTGGAGCTTCCGCTGAGCGCAGCTGCAGAACCGTGGTCGCGCCGAGGGCGTCGGGACGGTCGATCGTGTCGGTCGCGGGCCAGGTGTTGGCGAACAGCGCGACCGTCCCGTTGACGAGTGTCGGCAGCGTGGTTGCTTTGGAGAATGTTTCAAGTGGTTTGAGGCTCAGCTCACCGTCGGGAGTGTTGACCGCGAATTCGCCGGCGTTTTGCATGGAGACGCTCGAGGTGGTCAGCGCCTGCTCGGAGTCGAGCTCTTCTTCATCGATGAGCCCGGGCACGACCGTCTGCCCATCGAGCGTCGCGGTCGTGGAAGGGGCAAGCACGGCGGGGTCGGTAAGCTGCACCGTTTCCTCCGCCTCCTCGACGGTCACTTCGCCTCCGGACATTGCCGCTGTCGCCGCGGAGTAGGCGCTCTGGCTGCCGAGCGGACCCGTGACGGTCACCTTGACGCGCAGCGCGGAGCCCAGATCGCCTTCGGTGAGAGCGTATTCGGGTTCGTCGGCGTCTTCGATCGGCGCACATTCCCCGCCGCCGGAGGCACCGCGTTCCCACTGGTAGGCATACGTGACCGAGCCCATCCCGCTCCAGATTCCCGGTTCAGCCGCGAGCTCCCCGCCACTCTCCATGACGCCCGAGATCGATGGCAGCGAGAATTTGGTGAGCGATTCCGGGTCGATCACAGCGGTCGCGGCAGACAGCGCGGAGCTTTCGCTGCCGTTGGCGGCCATCACGACGACCCTGAGCGTGGAGCCGAGATCGCCTTCGGTGAGCATGTAGGAGCTGGCGGTGGCGCCTGCGATCGAGGCGCATTCTCCGGCTTCGGTGCACCGCTGCCACTGGTAGGAGTAGCCCGAGCGTTCCCCCGACCACTGCCCGCTGATCGCCGTCATAGTTTGCCCCACGAGCGTCGCTCCATCGATCAGCGGCGGCTGCTGGGACACCGGCGCCGTGGCCGCCGCGACCGGCTGTGTGGCCGACGAGACGCGGGAGAGCGAATGCGCACCTTCGCTGGCGGTCACATGGACTCGCAGCGCCTCGCCCTCCTCCGGTGTGCCCGGCGTGTAGCTTGAGTCGGTAGCGCCTTCGAGGTCTTCGCAATGCTCGCCGAGCTCGTCGCATGTCTGCCACTGGTAGGCGTAGGTGGCAGTGCCATTGCTCACCCAGCCACCGGTGCTCGCGGTGAGCGCCTGGCCGACCTGGGTGGTGCCGGTGATGCTCGGCGCCGTGGTACTCGCGAGCGCGCCTGCCGCTCCGATCACTGGGGTCACCGCGGAGACGTCGGTAATCGCGCCGAGGGCGCTGTCCACGCCGACCCTGACCCGCACCGTAGTCGCGATGTCGCCTTCGCCGAGATCGTATTCGGGGCCGGTGGCGCCTTCGATCGCGGCGCATTCGCTGCCGGTGGAGCTGCAGCTTTCCCACTGGTAGCTGAACTGCCGTTCCGTGCCCGTCCACGCGCCGTGGTCGGCATAGAGCACCTGCCCGGCGTCGGGGGTACCGGAGATCTTGGGTGCCTGCAACTCGCCCGGCGGTTCGGGCGTGACCTTCGAGCTCGCGGACGAAGTCGCTTCCACCGAGCCGGCGCCGTTGAAGGCGGTGACGATCACGCGCAGGGTGGTAGCGATGTCACCGTCGCTAAGGGCGTATTCTGGGCTCGTCGCGTCTTCGATCGGCGCGCATTCGCCGCCGCTTTCATTGCAGCTCTCCCACTGGTAGGCGTAGGAGGACGGGGGCGAGCCGCTCCACGTGCCGGTACTCGCGGTAAGCGTCTGGCCGTCATGTGCGGCCCCGGAGATCGCCGGCGGCGCCGTGTTCGAGAGCCCAGTCGCCGACGCGATCACCGATGCCGCCGATGACACTTCGCTTGTCGCGCCGCCAGCGTTGGATGCCGTAACGAGCACGCGCACGGTCGCACCGATGTCACTGCTGGTGAGAACGTAGCTCTGGCCGTCGGCGCCCGTGATGTCCCCGCATTCCCCGCCGCTTTCGTTACAGCGCTGCCAGTGGTAGCGGTACTCGAGCGGGCTGGCGCTCCACGAGCCTGCGGTGGCGCTCAGCGTCTCGCCGGCTACCGCTTCCCCCGAGATGCTCGGCGGCGTGACGCTCGATGGGGCTTCCGCTGGCAGCATCCACTCCTGAACCCTGTCGTTCCCGGGGTCGGCGACCCAGAGGTTCCCGTGAGAGTCCACCGCCAAACCCATCGGGATACTGAAGCCAAATTCCCCCTCGCCCCTCCCGAGCGCCCCGAACTGCGCGAGGTATTCCCCCGCTTCGCTGAACTCGACGACGCGATCGCTTGCCACGTCCCCGACCCACACATCGCCATTCGCGTCCACCGCGATCCCAGCCGGAAAGATGCTCGCTCCTTCGGGGGTTCCTTCACTGCCGAGCATCCCCAGGTACCCGCCCGTTTCGCTGAACTCCTCAACTCGGCGGTTCGAAAAGTCCGCCACCCACACATCGCCTTTAGCGTCTACCGCCAAGCCCTCCGGTTCCCCGACCTCCCCGGCACCGGAGCCTTTGGACGCGACCGTGTCCACGTATTCACCAGTTTCGCTGTAGCGTTCCAGTCGACCGTTCCCGGTATCGGACACCCACACATACCCGCCGTCCACCGCGATATCTCCTGGTTCTCTGAACTGGCCGCGTTTGGTTCCGCGGACACCGAAGCTCTCAAGATATTCACCGGCCGCGCTGAACTCCTCCACACGATCGTTACCAGTATCTATAACCCACACATCGCCTTTGGCGTCCAGCGCCAGCCCGTCTGGCTCGTCAAGCTGCCCATGCCCCGAACCGCTAGACCCGAACTGGCTCACATACCTGCCTTCGGTATCGAACTCCTCCACCCGATCGTTACCCCGATCCAGAACCCAGATATTCCCCGCAGCATCGATCGCGACATCGCAGGGCTCGTTGAACTCACCTTCGCCCGAGCCCGCCGAACCAAACTGCGACGAGAAAAAGGGACCCGGCGTCACCACCGCGCTGACCGGCGACACACTCGACGCGAAGCTCGCCAGGTTGCTCGCCGTGACGTTCACCCGCAACGTGCCACCGACGTCATCGGGACCCGGCACATAGCTCGCGCCGCTCGCACCCGGGATCGGTAGACAACCGTCGCCGAGACTGTCGCAGTTTTCCCATTGATAGGTATAGGTTCGCGGCGGGCTCCCGGCCCACGTGCCAGTACTGGCCCTGAGCACGCGCCCCTCCTGAGAGGTACCGGTGATTTCAGGCGACCCCACGTTGGACGGAGGAAGCGATTCGACCGGTATCGTCGTCTGCGAACTGGCCGACGCCGATCCAGTCGCGTTCGTGGCAGTGACGGTCACACGCAGGATCGTCGCCCACCTCTGCCCCGCCCAGCGCAAGCGTCGATTCGTCGCACCCGAAATATCTTCACAGCTCACACCTTCGCCGTAGCAGACCTGCCACTGGTAGGCATAGCTCAGGGGCCCGATGCCTTCCCAGGTGCCCGTGCTCACACTGAGCGTCTGCCCGTCCTGGGCGGTACCCGAGATCACCGGTAGACTGGTATTCGACAGAGGCTGCCCGGCCACCACCCCGCTCGCCGCAGACGTGCTCGACGCCGAGCCGCCCGAGTTGCTCGCCGTCACGCTCGACTCGCAGCGTGCTCCCGACATCGCCCGCGCCGACGGCGTAGGTCGCGCTCGTCGCACCTTCGATGCCAAAGCAAGCTTCACCGAACGCGTTACACCGTTCCCACTGGTAGGCATAGGAGAACGGTGGCGTGCCTTCCCATTCGCCCGTGCTCGCGCGAGCGTCTGGCCTTCTTCGGCGGTGCCTGAGATCGACGGCGCGACGGTGTTCGACGGGGCCGGCGCCGCCACGACCCCGCTCGCTTCCGAGGTCGCGCGACGCCGAGCCGGCCGTGTTGCTCGCGGTGACGCTAACCCGCAGCGTTGCCGCCGACATCGCCGTGTTCAAGCGGATATGTCGCGCTCGTCGCACCAGCGATGTCCGCACACGCTTCCCCTGAGCTGTTGCAGAGCTCCCACTGGTAGGCGTAGGAGATCGACGGCGTGCCCGCCCATTCGCCAGTACTCGCGCTGAGCGTCTGCCCATCCCTCGCGGTACCCGAGATCGCGGCAGGCCCGTATTCGACGGGGCCAGCGCCGCCACCACCCCGCTCGCCGCTGAGGTGCTCGACGCCGACCCGCCCGGGTTGCTCGCCGTGACCTTGACCCGCAGCGTGCCGCCGACATCGGCGTGTCCGAGCGTGTAGGTCGAGCTCGTCGCACCGGAGATGTTCGCGCAGCTTTCCCCCGCTGCTGTTGCACAGCTCCCACTGGTAGCCGTAGGTGAGCGGCGGCGAGCCGCTCCAAGAGCCCGTGCTGGCCGTGAGCGTCTGCCCGTCCACCAGGGTGCCGGAGATCGTGGGCGGCGCGGTGTTCGACGGCGGGATCGCCGCCACGACCCCGCTCGCCGCCGAGGTCGCGCCCGGTCGACCCGACCGAGTTTTTCGCGGTCACGACGACCCGCAGCGTGTCGCCGACGTCGCCCGGGCCGAGCGCATAGGTCGAAGCCGCTCGCCCCGGAGATGTTCGCGCAGCTTTCGCCCGCGCTGTTGCACAGCTCCCACTGGTAGGCGTAGGAGAAGGGTTCGGTGCCCGCCCACGAGCCCGTGCTCGCGCTCAGCGTATGGCCGTCTTCGGCGGTGCCTGAGATCGTGGGCAGGGCGGTGTTTGACCGGCGGCCCGGTCGTGATCACCGCTGTCGCTTCGCTGGTCGCGCTTTTGCTCCCACCTGCGTTTTCGGCGGTCACGACCGCCCGCAGCGTGTCCCCGATCTGCGAGCCCAGCGCGCGATAGGTCGACGCGGTCGCCCCGGTGATTTTTTTGCAGCTGCCGCCAGTGCTGTTACAGCTCTCCCACTGGTAGGCGTAGGAGAGCGGCGGAGTGCCGTTCCAGCTTCCTTCGCTCGCGCTCAGCAACTGTCCCTGCTGCGCCGCACCGGAGATCACCGGCAGCACGGTGTTCGACGGCGCCAAGGGCGCTACGAGTGCGCTCTGCGCCGAGGTCGCCGTGCCCGAGCCCGCGCTGTTGCTCCCGGTCGCCGCGACCCGCAGTGTGCCGCCGACGTCTTCATGGCCGAGCGTGTATTTCGCTTCGCTGGCCCCCGGGACACTCGAGCACGACCCACCGGCGCTGTTACACAGCGTCCACTGATAGGCGAACGTGATCGGCGATAGACCCGTCCACGTCCCTTTCGTCGAGGTCAACGTGTTGCCGTCCTTCGCTGTCCCGGAGATCGTCGGCAGCGCCGTGTCCACCGGGAACTCTCCCGCGTCATAGTGCGCTTTGACTTGGCTCGCCGACAGCGCCTTGGTGTAGAACGCCACATTGCTGAGCAACCCACCAAACAACACTTCCCCGCCAACCGAGCGACCCAAATACACATCCGGGGCGCTCCCCAACGAGGACGGGAAAAGGCTCACACCCGTCAGCTGCCTGAGTTCTTCACCGTCCACATACAACGTCAACGTGCCCGTGCTGGTCTCGGTTACCGTCAGGTACCGCCACACGTTCGCCGCCATTTTCGGCGCCACCACCTGAACATCGGACCCGCCGCTCGTATGGATTTCGAACAGCATCATGTGGCTCGTCAAAGTGGACGCCGGCGTCAGATACATGTAGTTGGTCGAGCTCGACCCGACGTCGAAGATCGGCTGCTTGTAAACGCTCCCACCAGCCCAATCCACCCACCCCTCCACAGTAAACGCACTCGCGCCAGCCAACGGATCCGACGGCAACGACGCATACTCTTCACCCCCAAACGACCCCGAGCCACTGCCGCCAAACGGGCCTTCGCCACCCAAGACAACCCCATTGTTGGTAGCCGTATACGAGCCCACCGAGTCAGCGATCGTGCCCGAACCCACGGCGTCACCGAAACGAAACTGCGCCACGGGACCATCCGCAGCGACCGTGCTCTCATACGTTTCATACGGCTGCGTACCGCCCGCCGCCACCGCTGATACCAACAAGCACAACGACACCGCAAGCGCGATAGCGCCAAGACGAGCGGCCGGCAGACATGGCGACTTCCGTCTGGGCTTCCGTGACAGCCTACGCTTCATTGGCGCTCCACTCCTCCTACTTGCCACAGCGATACGGGACGAGCGAGACTTCCCCACCAACACCTCTTGCGATTTAAATAAAACCTTTTCTATGTCTCGAATAATGAGGATATACTAAAGAACGAGAGAATGTCAACAAGGGCACATAGAGCCCCTGCAATTTGCGAGCTTTATCGCACTCGTTCCGCCATGCGTCGACTCCTATCGCGCGCGCTACCGCGAGCTGGCCGCCGGCGAGACGACCGTATTCCCCGGCATCCGCGAGCTCCTCAACAAGCTCGCGGAGCACCTGCCGCTGGTCATCGCCACCTCCAAGCCGCGTGCGTTGGCCGAGCCCCTGCTTGACCTCTACCCCTGCGCGGATTCTTCGCGGCGGTGACCGGCCCCGAGCTTGACAGCGAGAACGAGCACAAGGCCATCACCGTCGCACACGCGATGCAGACGCTCCCGCCCAACGCGCGGCCGGTCATGGTCGGCGATCGCAAGCACGACATCGCAGCCGCCCACGAGCACCACATCCGCGCCATCGGCGTTCTCTGGGGCATCGGCTCAGAAGACGAGCTGCTCACCGCCGGAGCCGACGCACTCGCCCGCACCCCCACCGCGCTCGAGACCCTCCTCACGCGCTCGGCTCTCTGGCAAGTAAAACCAGCGGGCGGCGCGTCGGCGGTTGAAACACCTCGGAAATGACGCTGCGCTGCGCGCCTGCCACACACCGAGCCACACCCCCGCCGCCGCGAGTGAGAAGACCATCACCCCAACGAAGGCCACCACCTTGACGGCCATGACAGCTACACCAATCTCATGCACTCTTGCTCTCCCCTCCTCCGACGCGTCCCGGCCAGGTTACCGGCGACGCCAACGCAGGCGCGTACCGCGCCGCGGCATGTCGTTCACCATCCTCGTGCCGGCAAGCAGGTCGGCGAGTGTCCGCCGCTGGGAGAGGAACGGCACGGGGCGGTTATTGACGACGCCCACGAGCACGGCGCGGATCAACACCGGCAGACAGGAAACATGCACAGGCTCGTGGGTCTGCTGGAAGCGCACAACCGCCTCTTGGATCGCCTCGTGGTCGCTGTAGTGCGTGCTCAGCCCGCAGCCGGGCGAGTTCGCATTGGAACTTCTGCTGGCGTGCTCGCAGCTTCGCGTCGATCCGCGGAAACCGATCCCGATCAGCTTTTGGATCGCGCGCGGTGCGGCGAGCAGGACGATCGTCTGGTACAGGTTCGAGTCCGCGCCAGTGCGCACGTCCACCCGCCTGGCCCGCCGGTGTGAGCCGCGCGCGATACGGCGCCGCTCGAACGCCACCGCCAGCGCAAACGCGCCGACCTGGATGCCAGTCGCCCAGGCACGGAGCTCAGGACCTTGTCGAAGGATCGAATCCCGCTCATTCGCACACTTCGCCGAAGAGTAGGCTCACTGCCGCAAGCTCACCGTGGGATGTCAAGGCCGGTCGATGATCGCCGCAAGCAGTGTCCAAAGCTGATCGTTCTGACCGTTGAGACTACGCACATTCGCAGCAAAGCTTTGCTCGTGATCGAGATGCTCCCAGGCGATTTGATGATCCGCCTCTCCGGCGAGCTGGTCCTGCCAATGCGATAGGTCGTGGTCGCCGGGAAGCGACTCGTCTGCCAGTACCCGCGATGTTGGCCTCGGCCTGCGAAAGCTTCTGTGGGTCGCGAAGCTCTAGATTGTTGCGCAGGACACGAGTGCCCGGATAGAAGTACGGATCATCGGCCACTGAGGCTGAGCGACTATCGGGCGGCGGTGGCCGTACGCTGGCGCACGAGGTCCAGACCAAGCTGCTCAAGCTGCGCACTGTCGATCTCGCCGGCTACCCACCGCGCAGCAAGCGCCTGGTGCTCGGGGCTCATCTGGAGGCTCTCAGCGCGAAGCAAGCCTTCCGCGTCGGCCACGGCTCGTTCGCGACGTCCGCGGACCTTGTCAGGTTCGGCCCGGTCGTGGCTTCCGCGCTTCTACGAGCGGTCATACGACCTCCTTGCGAAACGACGACTGGCGATCTGGTCGGTACACAATCGAGAGCACAGCCGCTCTGCACCCATCGAACTTTGCGAGGGGCGAGGGATCGGCTGGGGCGGCCGAGGCGGTACACGCTCGGACGAATCCCGGTCTACCCGTCCGCGAGGGGTGCCAGCGCGCGGATGCACGGCCAGCACGTCGTGTAGATGCCAAGTCTGCAGAGCGCGGCGGGATGAAGCTGCCCGAAAGGCCAATCCCAATGTTTTCGGGCCTCTTTTGGGAGGAAATCTCGGGAGGAATTGTGCAGGCCGCTCAGAACGGCCCCCCAAGCAGCGTCTAGAATTTGGCTTCGATATAAAGCTTTCTGGCGAAGCCCCCGGCAGGACTCGAACCTGCGACCCTCGGATTAGAAGTGCGTCCTGGGGTGTTTGATCGGTTGCGGCGACTCAAGGATTTTGGCTCTGCTACACGGTTTGCGGCGAGGGCGCCGGAGTCGGTTTGCGGTCGTCTCCGGGGGTCGTGTTAGCCCGCTGTTAGCCAAACTGGGGTCTACCGCCGGGCTGATTATCTTCCGCTATCCGCGAAGGCAGGGCCAACTCGAGGCTCTGCCACTCGCGCTCGCCGCCCTCCAGCGCAATCCTCAACATGTTGGCCGAGGGAGGCACCGCCGGTTCAAGGCGCCACACTGAACGCCAGGGATGCTCAGAGCCGCCCGTCGCTGTTGCGATGACGTGGTAGCGGGTGCCGACATCATCCGTCACGGATAGCGGCAATCCGTTGAGCCGCGAGACGCTCGCTTGCTCCGGCGGTCGCGGATCATAGTCCTCCTCGATCTCCTTGCCGCCGCGGCGTTCAACCCAGATCCCCTCGAAGGCTTTCCACTCCGTGTCGTACGTTTCGTCCAGCGCGTCTGTCAGTTGATTTCGCTGAGCTTCCAATCGCAGCATCAGCCGCGATGTCCACAGCTCGACCAGCATGACAACCACCGCGATCCCATCTACCTCACCGAGTGGATGCTCCGGTTCCAGTACCCCTTCCAGGCGGTCCGCAGCGGCATCTACCGGGCTTGCGTGGAGCCGTTCAGCTCGTTCGGAGGACCATGTGGCGGTCCCTCTCGGCCGCATCCAGCCGTGCGCGTGAGAGCGAAGACTCCTCCTCGGAGAGCACCCCAGATTCCGAGAGCGTCTGGAGTTCAGCACGCAACTCGTCATGGGGTAACCTGGCCATTCGCAGCGCCGGGTCGAAGGTGCGTCTCAGCCACTCCCCACCAGTCATGCACGTATAGTGACGCAGGGCGAGCGTCGACCACGACAACTGCCTCGCCTGTCATCGGGAACCGGACAGGGCGTCATCCATGCGGGGACCGCCTTCGGGCATTACCGACCGTCAGACGAGCTGTCGTGGATCTATGGCGAGGCGGCGGTGTGTGGAGCGATGGGTAGGATCTCGTCCCAAGCATCGGCGCCACCGAGGCCGTCGTCGACTTGCTGGATGTACACGTTCATCGTCGTGGTCAGCTGCGAGTGGCGCAGCCATCCCTGCACCTGCTTGAGCGTCTTGCCGTGGTGCAAGAGCAGCGAGCCGCACACGCCTTGCGAAAGGCGTGGAATGCGATCCCCTCCCCGTCGAGGCCGGCTTCCGCGAGCGCCGGCCGCAGAACGCGGTGGTAGACGTTGTTGTAGTTCAGGGGCGTGCCCACCGCCGACGCGAACACCGGAACACCCGCCGTGGCGTCGAGTGGACGCAGCTCGGCCAGCCACGCGGCCATGGTCGGCGAGAGCGGGACGCAGGCGCGGCTTGCTTCGGTCTTGAGCTTTTTGCGTTTGCCGCGGTAGATCTGGTCGGCGACCATGATGTGTGGGCTCTCCCCCAGGTGGACGCTCTCCCACGTCAGGCCCAGCGCCTCGCTCGCCCTCAATCCCGTCTGCACGAGCAGCATGAAGAATGCGCGCCAGCGTTCCGGCATCGCCGCGAGGATCGCCTGGACATCGTCGGTGCTCAGCGCGCGCCGCTTGCGTTTGGGATGGCGGAGCTTGGCCTGCTCGCTGGGGACGTACCGGACGCCCGTTGCCGGGTTGACGCCAATGTCTCCGTCTTCAACCGCACTCGCGAGCATCACCGACAGCGCCGCTTTTGCCTTGCGGATCACGGTCGGCGAGCCGCCTCGCCGCTCCAGCTGTGTGAGCCAGTCGCGTACGTTCGGGGCCGAGATGTCGCGCATCCGCATGCCGGCGATCGGCAGCGGCAGGATGTGCCGGCGAAAGCTGATCTCGTACTCCCTGCGCGTTGTCTCCTCCAGGCCGCGCGCTGTGCGCCCGCGGTAGCTTGGCAGCCACGTCTCGTAGTAGCTGGCGACCAGCATGGATGAGTGCGGCTGCCGCGTGGTGGTGCCCGACGCCATCTTGCCCTTGTGCTCGCGGGCCAGCTCGAAGGTCGAGAACGTCTGCCAGTGCTGGCGGCCGCAGATACGCCACGAGACCGCGTACGGGCATCTGCAGCGGCCATTGCGGGCGCAGCCTTTACGGTGCCGTCGGTAGATGCCGGGCTCACTCGTCTGCTCGAGCTTGCGCTGGGCGGCCATGGGTCACCGATCTCTCTTCTTGGCCTCGCGCTCCAGGACTGCACCGAGGAGGTCACTCAACGAGGTGTCCTCTTCGATCGCCCGCATCCGCAGCTGGCGCCAGGTTGCCGGCGAGACATTCACGCGAATCACCCTCGATGTGCGCTTGGTGTCGTCCGAGCCCGAAGTCCTCTTTTCTGTTGACACGTCTACAGCGTTGCATATGCTGCGGACGCTACCTAGCCACTCGTGCGCGATGTTTGCGACAGACGCCCGCCGCTCGCTACACGCAGATGTCCGGGTCCCCACCAACCGCTCACGGGCGCACGCCTCCACCACTGCGCACCCATGCGTCAAGCTCGCTGCGACGAGCAATCAGACCGGCACCGTCGTGCTCTACCGGTATGCGTCCAGCCGATGCAAGTGCGTAGATCCTCGACCGGGGGCAGTCGAGATACGCGGCGATGCGTTCGGCGCCGCGCAGCCAACCATCGCCATCTGCCGACTGGCGCTCAGTAAGCAGCTCAGCGGCATGCTCGGCGATCCGCTCAACTTGATCGTCCGGGATCCTGAGCACCACGTCAAGACTCATTGCGGTACAAAAATAGCACAACACGCCTAGATTGCAAAGATTCACTTCGCCATCGGCCCGCCCCTCATGCCATCAGGTCAAGTTCGGACCGGCCAGAGGTACGCCAGAACCACATTGCCACACCCATGCGACCCCACCGATCCGCAACGATTGTGGCGTCGCCCGTAGGCCGCACGTGCAATCCTTCCGTGGCGGGCGCTACGATGAGTCGATGAAGACAACTGGCAACATTGATGAGCAGGAGGTGCTCGCGGAGTTCCGCGGGGCCAACGACGGCTGGGGACGCGCGCTCGAGGCTCACCGTATGGCGCCGCCCGACCAGGGGTTCGCGGCGCGACTGGCCGGGCTCGCCGCAGCCGCAAGAGAGCAGGCGCGGGTTTGCCGCGACGCGGACACCGCCGGGTTTGAATGGCCGCCGCACCGCGCGGCCGAGGCGCGTCCCCCATACGAGCTGCAGCCGGGCACCGGCCGGCGTGGCCCCAAGCGATCGTGGCGGCGCTTTGATGAGGCGGTCGAGCGCCTCAACAGCATTGTCGCCGGCCGCGACATCCTCGCCGTCGGCGACGCCTACGAGGAGCTTGCCTCGGTCGCTGGCGAGCTCGCCGAGGCAGTGGAGCAGGAAGATGCGGGCAGTAGCCAGCGGGCGCGCGGGCGCACGCGTCGCTCCGCCTGAGCAGAACGGCAGTGGAGCGGCAGCGCGCCTGGGCGTCCGCGGTTGACCTCACGCCGGATTCGTCCTACCTTGTTCTGATGCTGCTATGTGCGCTTGCGCAGCAGCGTCGGGGTGCTCGGGGCATCCCAGATCGACGGCTCTCCGTCGCCGCGGCGACGGTGCGGGAGCCCCATCGTCTCTGGCGACCACACGTCGCGGCGGGTCGCCAACGTGGCGCTGTTGGCAGCGGTGCGAGCCAGCAGCGCATCGATGTCATCGCGGCGAATGCGCCAGTTACGGCCGATTTTCGTCGCCGGCAGCAACCCGCTGTCGATCCAGTTGCGGACCGTCTGCGTGCTCACCGCCAGCACTTCGGCGGCACGCCCCACGTTCAGGATCTCGATCTCAGACATTTACCAAGGTTGCACAACGGGTCATTTTTTGCACAGTCTATAGTAGGGAGGAGATGGCTGGCATGCACACAGGAAGCATGATGCCTCCACGCGACGGCAACGAGAGCGACGAAGAGCTGCTCGCGAAGGTCATCCCGTTGCGCCGCCGCGAAGACACAGCCCACGACCCTGGCTGCAGCACGCTCCGGCCGCTGGGCGCCGAAGCCGAGCCACGGGAGCCCGAGAAACTCGGCCCGCCTGACCGGTCGACGCTGACGCTGGAGCACTCGATTTGGGATCCGCTCACCCTTGAGCTGCCGCGCCGGCCAACCGCTGCACAGCGACGCCTGCGGCGTGTCCTGGACGCTCGTGTCCTGCACTGGCATGGGCCTGCCCGCAGGGGCAATCGCCACAGCAGCGACGGGCGCCATCGCTGTCACCGCGCTCGTGCTCGCGCTCAGCGTCTTCGAGCGCAGCGGCTCCCCCCCGCAGGGCGGCTCGATCCTGCACGCGAGTGTTATCGGCGACTCCCACGTCAAGGGCTCGAAGGCGCACTTGACGACGGCGCGGCACTCTGCAACGACCACCGACGTTCATCGCCATCACGACGCTGGGGCGCAGCATCGGCCTGCGAGCTCCAACCGCGCTTCCGGTGCTGCCCAGTCGACGCATGTCTCGACTGGTGACAGCGCCGGCACAGCCGTGGTCAGTAACGACGGCTCGGGCTCGTCGGCAGGCTCCTCTTCGCCGCCGGCCGTTACGACCGCCACTGAAGAACCGAGTACAACTGAGGCATCAACGTCGCCGAGCGCGACGCATACCCCGGCCGCCTCGGTGCAGCCACCAGCGCGCCGCCAACCAAGCAGGGAAGACGCCGAAGCCAAAGAAGCCAGCAGCGAATTCGGCTTCGAACACTGAGCTCAGTGCGGCTGCGCAGCAGGGCGACATGCGGCCCGTCGTTGGCAGGTGGGCGCCCGCAAGGCCGAGGCGCCGCTGATCGAAGATTGGCACACTCCCGCTTGTGCTGCGTCAAGCAGGAGCGCCATCTCACAGCAACCCCAGTCCCCGGTTTCGTCCAGAGCAGGCGCCCACCGAGGGCTGATCGAGACGCCTTCTTTGCCCACGCGAAGGAGAAGTGCGGCTCGACCGCGACGCTTGCGTGGAAACCGTCGAGGCCGGGCTCAGGCTGGTTGAGGCCAGCAGGCGTACTATTTGGCGCCGAGCAGATTCACCGGAAGATCTCGGGTAGGCCGTAGACGAGGCGCCGAGCCCCTGGCCATCCAGCTTCCACGAACAGGTCGAGGATATCCGCTAGCGCGGTCTCGAGGCCAGACCCGTCGCGGAAGAGCTCGCGGTGATCGGTCACATATCGCTTTACGATCCGTACGATCAATTCCTCTCCCATGGGCTCGAACTGGTAGCCCCACGTAGCGCTCGACTGCACGGCCTGCGCGATCAGAACGAACACGTCAGCAGCGTCGAAGTCGATGCAGCCCTCGAGCATCTCGATCAGGTGATGCATTGCGTGGGGCTCACCGAGTCCAGTCAGTTCCACAACGAGTCCGTGCGCCTCGTGGTAGAGACGCTCGCGTTGAGCATCGCCGGCGTGGCGGTCGTCAGATGACGACTGACCTGTCTTGGCTTGAAAGACGCCAGAAGCGAAGTAGAGCTGATCGACAATGCTGCCGGCAATCTGCAGCCAGCCACGCAGCTCTTGCGTGTCCTCGGCGGACCACTCACCGTCGAGAGCGCCGCCATGAAGGGCGCGAAGTCCTTCGATACCGGAGTTAGCGGAGTCGAAGAAGACGCCGAAGACGTCGAGGCAGCGCTTACGGATCTCTGCATGCGCGGCTTCGCCTCCAGACATTGGTCCGTGATAGAGCCCGTCGCGGAGCACGTGAAGTAGTTGCCTGACACTGTCCGGTCGTTGCGAGCCTTCGCCCGCGAGCCGTTTGACAGTACGCACGCCTGGAGCTGAGCCTTGCCAGACGTGATGCGTGATGAGCACGCTGGCGTAGGTGCCGATTAGCCCGTCTCGTGGCTCCCCGCGACGGCTCTCGCGCTGCAGCACGCGCTCAGCAAGAGCGAGTCCCCGATCGGTGTCGTTGTGTGTGAGAGCGACTAGAGGGTGAGCCATAGCTTCGAGAATGCTGCCGCTGCGCTCTCTGCTTGCTAGCCGTTCGGCGAGTTCCCAGGCCAGGTTCGGTGCCGTTGCCAGAAGCGCGTTGAGTCTCCTAGCGACCTGGAATCGGACCTCCGGACTATGGTCTCCGGCGAGCCGCGTGATCGCGGACAGCACCTCGAGTGTTGCGAATCTGCGATCACGCGCCAGCTGCGGAAGTCCTTCGGCGGCGCTGTTTCGTGGCGACGGGCTCCAACTGGTGACCTCCCCCCAGCGCTCCAGAGACGACGCTGACGGCCCATTAGAAGCACCCAACAGGACCTCGGATACGAGTCGCCCTTGCGGCGCCGTGAGAGCCCCGGAAGCGCGAGAGAGGCACTCACCGACCTGGGCCACTTGTGTATGCGCCTCAGCAAGAAGCGGTGGCTCCGCTTCGTCGTACGCGCCGTCTGCAAGTCTTCGGACTGTCTGCTTCAACACGGGGGCGATTGACCAGATGTCCTCACGTGTCGCGCTCTCGTTCTGGTGGGCATCCGCGAACGCTTTCAGTCGCGTCACGGCCTCTACCAGCCTCCGGTTCGCCTCGCGGGTCGTGTCAGCACCCTGCTCAGCCATGTCCTCCTCGAGCGATGACACTCGGCCTTCCGTCTCGATGTCAAAGCTGAAGGGCGGTTGAAGCTCTGGCGAGCCTTCCTTGGCCCAGTCCGTACGCAATTGCTGCATGGCTGAGGTAACGATCGCGTCGGCGTCGAGTGCTCCAACCAGCCTGTCGCGGACACGTTCGCCGATCTCGCGTCGGTCATTTGGCCAGCGCTCGGGAAGCCGGCGGATCGCAGCCTCGATACGTCGGCGAACCTCGACTGGTAGGAGCGAGAACACAGCCTGCAAGTACTGGCCGGCGGCGAACTGTAGGTCAACCTGTGACAGTACGGCTGGCTTGGTAAGAAGCTCAGCCAACTGCTGGGGGAAGACATCGGGCGCGCGTGAAGCGGCGCGGAATGCGTGTGCCAGCACTGACGCAGGGATCGGCTGGGCTGCCAGCGCGTCGAGAATCGGCTCGAGGCGGGTGGCATCGCTCCTCGCACAGGCCTCCAGGTGCTGGTCGAACTCCGCTAGCGCTGTCTCTGCCCGGTCGTAGGTATGGCCTTGATCCCAAATGGCGCTGGTATCCCCGTACACGCGATAGAGCTGTCCACGCCACCGGAAGCTGAACAGTGCGGACGTGATCACATCGCCGTACTGGCCCACCTTGCCTGTGACTATCGGGATCAACGCTCGCGTCGCCTCGGCTGGTGCGTGCTCGAGAAAGTCTTAAGAATCTCGCCGAGCTGCCATTGCGCATGGTCATAGTCTTGCCGTCTATTCGATGTCAAGGGCATGATGCGGCTCGGATACATCTGGGTTGGCGCACTGGAGGTTTCCTGGTGCCCGAAGACTGCCTCGTAGCAGTCGGCGAGGAAGCCGGGCGCGGCGCGGACAAGCTGGGCCGGGTCGCGCAGGAGTGTTGGCACCTCGTCGTAGCCGTAACTTGCGAGGTGCTGCGGCTCGATCGCCTCGCGCAGGAGCGCCTCGGACGCGGCCGGGTCCGTAATGAACGTCTGCAGGACGGCCAGTATCGATGCGCGGACGAGCGCACTGTCGTGGTCTGGCTGGTCCCACACGAAGCGCAAGAGACGGCGGGACGCCTCTCCGAGCTCTTGGCACGGGGACTCCGGAGCAGCCTCGAGCTGGTAGTGAATGAGAATCTTCAGTGAGTGCACTGTCGCCGGCCGAAGTGCTTCAGTCAGTTGCAGCGCCGCGCGCGGCCACACCAGACCCCGTGCAACAATCTCGCTTGCGGGCACCGTCATCGCCGCAGAAGCGATCTGGCGGAGAACATCCTCGGCCGTCGCGGCGCGGGAGGGATTCGCATCCGTGAGCGCATCGAAGAGTGGTTGGAGGTCCCCCTCGGTGCGCGCGCAATCGACAGCGACGGCCGGGGCAACCGTCTTGCCGATCGGCCGTAGCCCGAGTGGCCCGCCACTCTTTAGCGCGGCCGTCCAGAACATCCCGCGGCTCTCCTCCTCCTCCCAGAGCCACCGGAAGTGCAACTCAATGCTCGGTCGGGCAGATAGCAGAAGCCCTGTATCCACCTTCAGGCGCTCGATGAGTTGGTCATCTGCGACCCGGAACACGGTTCGTGCGACCGCGTAGTCGTACAGCAGGTTGTGGGGGAAAGCCACTGTTTCGCGCCCCTGAGCCATGTCCTCTACGAGAACGTGATCGTGAAGGAGTCCGCGCAGCGCATCATTCAACGGACCCTGCAACTCGCGGCGGTCCGCATATAGCCTGCGCGCGGCAACCATCGCGTCGCAAGCCCGGCGCAGAAGATGTTCGCGATCATCCGCTGCACCGCCAACTCGCACGCGCTCGCGCCAGTAGGCATCCAGCAGCGCTAGCTGGGTGCCAATCGCCTCCAGGCGGTCTGCGCGGATACCCGCACCGAGCACCAGTCCTGCCAGGAGGCCGAGGTTGAACGGAAGGGCGGCAAGCTCGCGAACCGCGAGAGTCGCCGTCTGCAGAACCGCGTCAAGGGCCGGGGCCGCTGTCGCAAGTTGAGCGAGATCGTCCTCGGCTAGTGCTGGTACCCAGAAGTGCTCGATCGCGTTGAACTCCTCCCGTCTGAACTCGCCTGAGCCAGCCGTTCTCGCTGGGAGTACGTGCTCAAGGCGCACGCTGTTGCGCAGGTCGAAGGTCCGCAACGACGCCACAACCGTGAAGGCACCGCATGCGTTTGTGACGCGTTCGATCAGGTTGACCAGCGTCGCCCGCGTCGCCTCGTCGCGAGCGGCGTCGAGCCCGTCGATGACGAGCACACCCCGCTCGACGGGCCAGGCTGCGAGGAGCTCATGCAGTGGCTGGCTGATTCGCAGCTCCTGCGCGAGCGCGGTGTCCGTATGCGCCTCAAAGAGCTCCGCGGCGATCACCACCACCTCGACCCCATCGGCGCGCAGAAGCTCTATCGCCTCGTAGGTGCATCCCGTCTTGCCACCGCCGGCATCGCCCACGACAGCAACCGAGCCCTCCCTTGCCCGGTCGGCCAGCTCGCTAGACGCACGTCGGCTGATCTTGGCCTCCCGCCCATCCGGCAACCGAATAGCTGACCGCGACCGAAGCAACTGCAACGAGTCGGCACTTCGCGCACGAAGTGCGGCGATCTCTGGTCGCAAGTCCGGTGGCTCACGCAGCGCGATACTCGCAAGGCGCAACGCCTCCTGAAGGCCGAGCCGATCAATATATGAGTGCCTCCTTGCTAGCTCCCCGCAGGTTTCAAGCAACACGGACCAAGCAGCCTGAGCCTTGAAACGGTCAAACACGACGTCGCGCTCGAGCGCACGGACCGCGTAACGCTCCTCCGCACCACCTGGCTCGACATCCAACACACGAACCTCGGTGCGGCGCAGGATCGCACGAAGTGCCTGCGCATCGGCAGGGAAGCCACGCCTTTTCGCGGCGCGGCGAAGGTGTGCGACGAAGACGTCATAGCGTGTTTTCTCCGCCGCGGTTGGCGCCAAGTGCCGAGGCGCCGCCGAGACTGGCTGCTCCCGCGCACGTTTGAGCACTGTCGCGAGCTCCTTTGCGATGGGGCGACCAGTGTCCCTGCTGACCACGATCGAGAACCGGGTCTCGGCGGCGCACTGATCCTGAGCCCGGACGAGCTGATCGCAAACCTTCGCAAGCTCCGCTTTTGCTCCTTTGCCGGCATCCAGCGTACGCTTCGCCTGTATCAGCAGCTCGCCGCCGAGGGCGTCGACAATCTTGACATCGTCTACCGGCTCTTCAGTCTCGAGCCACACCTGCGCTCCAGCGACATCGGTGCCGAGTCCGGGCACGCGGACCTCGCCAGCAAGGATCAGCGCAGCGTAGTAGGCAGCAACCCTGTGCTGAAACGTAATCCCTCCGGAGGTGGCGGCGCCTGAGCCGGTTGCGCGTGGCGTCATATCGCCGTCTCGCCCCACGAGCACATCGTCAAGCAGGCCGTCGAACTGTAAGGGTCGAACACCGCCATATATGAGGACGACGAAGGCAGCGGTGATTCCGGTCCGTCAAAGCGAGCAACCGAACGGTCCACCATCACGCGAGAAGGTCATTGAGGACGCTCTCTCGTTCTGTGGTCGAGATGTCGGCCAAGCGCGCAACGTCAACCAGCAGTCGCCCCTGCACGGTAAGGCGCCAACGCACCATCGGGACGCCCCATATGCCCGAGGCACTGTCGTAGGTGGAGCCCACCGGGCCGGTCTCCTCGTTGGAATTGGTCACGCCTAGCAAGCCAAAGGTCCCGAGTTCCTCGACCTCCTGACGTAGTCCTCCGGTGGGACCCATACCACCAGACACGTCCTGATCGATGTCTCGAAGGCTCAGCCTTTCCTCGGGAGGGTCGGCAAATATCGCAAGCACAACGAACTGTCGCCAGGTCAGGCGGTCGGCCAGACGCGCGAGCCAGTGACCGTCAGCCGGCGGTATATCCGGTCGGACGGCGAGGCTTGGCAGGATCGCGCCCAAATGTTTCAGCTTGCGCTCTTGGTAGGCGTTGGCTGCCTGCAATAGGACGCCCTCCAAAAGCTCTTCGGCGTCGGAGCGATGACCCTCACCGGAGTCGAAGAACCCGTCGTCTCGAATCTTCTCCCCATCGGCGGCGCGGGCCTGGGCGTCATCGAGGGCCACTGCCAGAACCGTGCCGACACGTTCTTGCTGACGGGCCACCAGCAGCCGATCGTAAACCTCCACCCCCACACGACGTACGGTCTTGGTGATCGCGACTCCGGCGGCTGCGCCGCCGATCGAGCCAGCAGGGCCGCCTACGAGCCCGATGGCCCCACCGGCTACGGCCCCGATCAGATCACTTGAGTTCTCGATCAGATCGTGGAGGCGGTGGCTGTCCGCCTCGGCAGAATCATCGCTGTCCTCGCTCATGGGCCGCCAACTCTAACGAGGACTTCTGGCCAGTTATCTGCTCCGATTCCGGCGCATGGGACGCCGGGGGCGCCGGGAAATGCGCCGGGTGACGTGGCCGGCCCCCGTTGAGTGGCCCAGGCTGCTCCTTTCGTGCGGAAGCAGAAGCGTGTACCGGCGGCACCCTGGCTGCTCCCTTGGACGAGTCTCGATCGTGTCTGCTGGGGCGCGTCAGATGACCGCTCCCGCGGGACAAAGCAGCAGTCTGGGTGTTGTCGGCGATTGCGCCTCGAACGTTCGGCTGTCGGTTGTGCAGTTACGTGTGGTGTTCGTCCTGGCGGTAGTGGCCGATGGGAGCGATGTCACGGCCTGTTGAGGGGCACTGCCACCACGCAGTGTCCGTCTGCTCGTCCCACGATGGCGTTGCGGGATGGGGGTGGCCTGGGCAGGCTGGTCGGGCCTGACCCCAGCCGCCGCGTGTCTCCGGGAAGAACTGTTCCTGGAAATAGTCCGCGAGTCGCCCCAGCAGCGCCGCACCGCGCTCCTCGGGCAGAACGACAAATGAGATACGGCCCGTCTCAGATAGCTCGCGGAGATGCACCACCCAACATGTCTCGCCGTCCCATTGGTCCCGCCCGTAGGAGACCTCCAAGGGGATCGCCTGCGGCTGTTGCAGATCAGCAAGAACGGCATCCACCGCCTCGGTCAGCCAGCCTGGCGGGCTCTCGGTACTCACCCCACGATTGTTGCAGCGAGCCTGCGTACACGTGACCCCGCCCGCGCCTCGCCTTGTCCCGAAGTCGCGCGAGAGCGCCGCCTAAACTGCCGTTGATGACGGACGAACACGAGGCAGAGGTCTGGGCGAGCAAGGACGGCCGCGCGTGGCGCATCGGCAGGGAAGCCGATGTCTCGTGGATCCGGGAGAGTACCGCGGTCTCGTTTGCGATCACGTCTGCGATCCCACCGGCATTCGAGGCCTACGCCACCCTGGAGCTTCCCGGCAGCGGTGACCACGACGCACGCTCGCCGCCGGAGGACCCGGACCGTCACAGCGCTGGAGTGCTTGCGGTACTCGGTGAGCATTCCGCGGAGCAGCCGTGGTGGCTTGGCTATCTCGACACCGGCGGCGCAGACATCGTCTTCTACGACACGCCGAAGGTGAGGCCGGGCCCCACCAGCGACCGGTGGTATGTGCTGGTCGAGGCTAGCCCGGTGCAGGCGAGTGTCTGGCGCGAGCAACAGCATTCGAAGGGTCCCCTACCGGATCTGATGTTTCCGGCCGATCGCTCGTGGCTGTACTCGACCTTGTGGGACGACGACTGGACGTGCATCGGCGGGTCACGAGCGCTCATCGACGCTTTGCTGGCCCATCCCGATCTGGGACATCGGGCTCACGAGGCCAATCCATCACTCAAAGATTCAACCCCGCCCGGCCATACCGCGATCTGATCGATTGAAGCCGGCCACGCCACACAGGGCGAGACGCCCCATCGCCCTGGCGAAACCGGCCGGTGTGCGGTTGCCTTTTCAGCTCCTCATCGCCCGGTAAGCCAATCAGGCTTCGACGGAGGAGCCGGTAGCGACACCATCAGAGCCCGAGTTTGCGGACGCCTGCCTCATCGAAGCCGAGGTGGTGACCCACCTCGTGGCGCACTGTCTGGATAACGTGTTTGCGAAGGCGCTCGGGATTGTCCCCGAAATCGCGCACGAGTGTGTCGCGAAAAATCAGGATCTCGTCAGGGATGCCACCGCCCCCGAAGAAAGGGTTACCCTGCAGCTTGGCGCCGACGTACATGCCGTACGCGTGGTTCTCGGCGCCGCGATCGGAGACGACGACCGCTACGTGCTCCAGCGCCCGTTGGAACTCGATCGGGAGTTCGTCGAGCGCCGAGCCGACGAGTTCCTCGAATTCCTTCTCGCTGTATCGGTGGGCTTTGCTCATGGATTCGTGGCTGGTAGCTCACCCACTGTACTGGTGGTCGAGGGGGCCGTCAGCCACGGTTGATCCGGAAGAGCGCGTCGAGCCAGTGGCGGAGGGTGTGGAAGTTTTGGCCGCTGTTGGGGGTGTGCCAGAGGAGGGCGGCGAGGGTGTAGATGTCGCCGCCGCGTGGGGTTCCGGTTGGGGTGGTGCAGCCGTAGCAGGCCCAGCCTTGTTGGGGGGTTGGGTAGATGTGGAGGCTTGGGGTTTTGTCGGGGTGTAATCCGGTAGTGCTGAGGTGCCGTACGCAACGGAGGTCAAAGGGCGTTGAAGGCCTGATTCGCGCTGTTGCGTACGAGTTATCCGTGAGGTCTGGGTGATGGTGGGCGATGGGGATGCCGCCGGTCGTGGGAGGAGCCCCGGAGGGGCGACGACCTCGTCCGGCGGGCGCTGCTCGGCGGGTACCCCGGGCACTGGCTCGGGCGTGGTGCGTACGTCCGCCGGGGTCGGCATGATGCGCGGCCCCCGATGGTCGCCGAAGCCCTCACCAGTTCTCTGAACGGCTCCTGCCGGACACAGCGTGTTGTGCTGCCGGACGGCGAGCGCACGTGGACGGTGCTGGATGGCGATCACGGGGTGGTGGAGCCAGCTGAGCAGTATCTGGAGTACCTGCGGATGCTCGGCCGGTCGCCGAACACGGTGAAGTCCTACGCGCGTGCGCTGGCGCTTGTGGTGGCAGTTCCTGACGTCTACGCGCTTGAGTGGGATGGGGTGACAGTCGAGGACCTCGGCCGGTTCCTTGGCTGGCTGCGCTCGGGTGATGAGCCGGCGCTGGCGGTCGATCGAGCGCCGGCCGGCGCGGTTCAGCGAGGGCACGATCGCGCTGCGGCTGCAGGCGGTGTGCTCGTTCTATCGCTACCACCACTTCAACGGTGTGGAGGCCGCGTCGCGGCTTTATGAGCGTGTGTTCTCGCGCGGGCCTGCGCCTACCAGCCGATGCTCGAGCATCTCGCACGGCGCCGCGGCCATGAGCGCCGTGTGGTGCGTGTCGTCGCGCCCGCGGCCGGCGACACCGCCGACGCTCACACCGGGGCAGGTCGCGGCTGATTCTCGACAGCGTGCGCGCAGCTGGGATGAGCAGCAGCGCGACTGGGATGGGTCAGTGTGCGCGACCGGCTGTTGTGGGCGCTTTTGGCGGAGACGCGGGATGCGGCTCGGGTGAGGCGCTCGCGATCAAGCACTGCGACTGGCACACCGGGCTCGGTGACACGCCGTTCGTCGAGGTCGTCCCGCGCGAGGATCATCCGCACGGGCTGCGGGTCAAGAACGGCGGCTACCGGCGGATCTATGTCTCTGACGAGCTCGATCGCCTCTACGGCGAGTACCTGTGGCGGCTCTGCGACGCAGGGCGCCGAATGCAGCGGTTGGTGATCTGGATGGCTGGTGGGTGTTCGTGAACCTCGCGCGCGAGCCACGGTTTGAGCCGATGCGCGCGGAGACGGTGGCGTGGCAGGTGCGTCGTCTGCGGCGGCTGCTCGCGGGCCGTGTGCCTGCGGGGTTCACGCCGCACTGGCTGCGCCACACGCACGCCACCGCGCTGCTTGTTGTCTGGGGATCGCGGAGCATGTCGTCAGCCGACGTCTCGGTCATCGCGATATCCAGACGACCCAGAATCTGTACGGGTGGGTCTCCGAGGATGCCGAGCAACGCACCGTCGCGCAGTGGCGGGCGCTGACGGCGGCATGGAGGATGCGCGGTGAGCCAGATCGCTAGCGCCGCACTGGCGCAGACGCTGGACGGCAGCGGCCTCTACACCCCCGAGCGCAACCTGGCGATCTGGCAGCAGGTGCCGCAGGAGCTGCGCCTGAGCGAGTTCTCGCCGCGCACGCTTGCGGATCATCCGGCGTTTCGCTGGCGGCTGGGGTGCCGGCCTGAGTGGCGCGGCTTTGATCTGCAGGGCGCTGCCCGAGCCGATGAAGCGCGACTTCGCCTACTGCGTGTGGCGGCTGGTCGACTCCGGTCTGACGGTCAACCCGCCGTACGCGCTGCTGGTGAATTGGTTCATCCACCTGGTCAAGGAACTGAGGGAGGCTGGGCGCCCGCCGTTGCGTTCGCTGATCGACCGGCCGCTGCGGGAGTGGGAGCGCGAGCTGATCAAGGCGCGCGCCCGGCGGACCGGGCAAGCTGGGCTGGCCGTTCTGCGGGCCCGGACGAGCTGCGGCGCTGCTACCGGCATCTGCTGATCGCCTATGACCCGCGGGAGTGGTGGCAGCATGACTCTTGGAGCCCGCGGTTTGACGGGCGCATCCCGACCCGCGAGCACGAGCCGAACGGTGCCCGCGCGGGCTTTGACTTCCTCGCCATCGAGCAGGACTGGCTGCGCGACGCAGTGAAATGGCGAACTGAAGGTCGCCCTGGAGACCGGCGCGTTGCGCTGGCCCTCGGTGCTGGCGCGCGCGGAGTCCCTGGCGATATTCAGCGAGTTCCTCGCTGCGCGCGGCGTCGATGAGCCGTGCCTGTCTGCAGATCAAGCGCAGCTCCGATTGCTGGCGTTGGATTTCCTTGCGCACTGTCAGGCAGCGCCGCGTGCGTTGCGGCGCCAACCGCGGCGCAGTTGCTCGCGAGCGGCACCGTCCGCCACCAGGTCAAGCACGTCGAGCAGTTCTACGCGTTCATGGCCGACCACAAGCACGAAGCCGCACACGCGCTCGGCGACCCGCGCTGGCAAGCACTGGGCGACCAGCACGCGCGGCTGTGGCGAGCGGGCGAGATACCAGTCCCGGCACGCGAACCAGACGAGGAAATCTACTTCGACGAGCACACGATGGCGCAGGTCATGCGCCACGCCGGCCTGCTCGGCGCCCCGAAGGACGCGGGCGGTCTCGGGGACGAGCAGGCGATGCGGATACTGATGCTGCTCGCGCGCACCGGCCGACGCGTGAACGAGCTGCTGCTGTTGGACTTCGACTGTCTGCTGTCGATCCCAGGCCTTCACAGCACCGACCAGGACGCTGGCCCGGACGCGATCGTCGCGAAGCTCCGCTTTCAACAGACCAAGATCGAGGGCGCGCCGGACACGATCTTCGTTGACTCCGAGGTCGTCGCGATCGTCCGCGCGCAGCAACAGTGGGTACACGCTCACATGCGCCGCGCTGCTGCGCGACCCTGACGCGCCACCACCGCGCTACCTGTTCCTCGCGCTCGCAGGGCAACAACCGCGGCCGCCACTCCTACCCCAAGACGACGCTCGGGAGCCGGCTGAAAGCAGCTCGGTGAGCTGGCAGACATCCGCGACAGCCAAGGACAGCGCGCCCCGCTGAGCAACGTGCACCGCTTCCGGCACACCCGCGCGACGAGCCTCATCAACGCCGGGGTGCCCGTGCACGTCGTGCAGCGCTACCTCGGGCACCTCTCGCCAGAGATGACGATGCACTACGCCCACACGCTGCGCGAGACACACGAGCGAGAGTTCCTGCGCTACAAGAAGATCACCGCCGACGGCGAGGATCTCGACCTCGACCCGCGCGACCTGTTCGCGCTGATCGAGCTCGGCAAGCGCACCGACCGGGTGCTCCCGAACGGGCTCTGCATGCTCCCGCCACGCCAAACATGTGACCGCGGCAACGCGTGCCTGACCTGCGACAAGTTCGCCACCGACGCGAGCTACCTGCCCGAGCACGAAACGCAGCTCGGCAAGCTCAGCGACCTGATCGCCCAACGCCAGCAAGCATTCCGCTCGAGAACGGGAGAGGAGATGTCCCCCACCAACGTGTGGCTGGCTCAACGCCAGACCGAGCAGCGCGCGCTGCAGAAGATCATCACCGTGCTCGCCCAGTCCGAACTGTCTGGCGACCCGAGCCAGGCGGTCCGCGGTGCGGGCACCAGCGCCCGCACCACAGCCCAGCAAGAAACGGACTGAGATGCCGCGCGGGAACGCCACGAACCTCCGCGCCGCGGCGCAACGCAAGCACCAGGCCGCGCTCGCGCGCGCCACAACAGCACTCGACGCGCTCCAGCGCGGCGGACAACAAGTCACCTTCCGGGGCCTTGCAAACACCAGCGGCGTGTCCGTCGATTTCCTATACCGCTCGCCGCTGCGCCCAAGAATCGAGGAGCTACGCGCGATACAGCAACGCACACCCACGACTCGGCGGGCGCCTGAGCCAGAACTGCCGCCGTCGCAGAGCAACGTCATACGCGCTCTCACGGCGCAACTTGCGCAGCTCAAGCGGGAGCACCGAACCGAGATCGCTCGCCTACAAACCGCGCTCGCCGCCGCGCAAGGCGAGAACCTAGAACTGCGTCGCCAGCTCGGCCGCCAACACCGGGCGCCGGCCGCCTGATCCGGCTCCATCGACGACCGCCCACCCACTCGTCCCGGCCACCTCACAACAGCAGCTTCTCGAGCTCTCGCCGCAGCTCTAAGAAGTCCCCGCCGCGTGTCTTTCGGTGTTTCGCTACCACCGCACGCGGGCCGGGGTGCCGGCCGGCAACCCGCACGCGTTGCGTCACACCTTCGGCACCGCACTGGCCGAGGCCGGCGTTGATCTGCCGGTCATGCAGGCGCTGATGGGGCACGATCACGTCGACTCCGCTTTGGCCTATATCCATCTCGCGCCGGCGCATGTGCGCGCCGCCTACGATGCCGCTCGCGCTCGCCAACTCTGACGGCGCCGACCGGCTCGCTGGGTGCTCGCGAGCTGATCGACGCTTACCTGGGTTACCTCGCGCAGACGGGCCGCCAGAGCGACACGCGCTACGAACGCACGGCCGAGCGATTCCTCACCGCTGGCCCGACCCCATGAAGTGGGCCGCCGAACCGCTGGCGATCCGGCGCCGAGCGCGCGGGCGCCTCCGGACACTGCTGATGTTCCTGATGCTCCACGGCCATCTGCGGCCCGGCTATGACTACCTGCTCGACATCACGCTGCTGCCGCTGTGGCGCGAGCTGCCCGCCAGCCCGCTGCACGGCGACTTGGAGCGCTTCCGAGCCGCTTCGGCCGAACTTGCGCTTCGTCTCGCAAGTGTCCAAGGGCGCGGCCGGCTTGGTCGCCGCCAGGTTGCTGATCCAGACCGGCCGCCAACTGGAAGCGCTGACCGACGAGGACATCGCGGCGTTCGACGCGGCGCTTCGCGAGCGACAGTCCCGAACGGGCCGACGCATCGGGCACTATGGGCGGGCGCTGTTCTCGACGCGGTCGGTGCTCTACCACCTCGGCATCCTGTCGCGGCCGCCATCGCATCGGGCCCGGACGGAGGCGCAGAGCTACGAGCAGCGCCTGGCTCGCTGGGGCGTCAGCGACCAGATCCGCCCGACGATCGTCGCCTATCTCGAGCGGCTGCGCGCGACGCTGGCACCCGCGACAGTCTCCGGCCGCGCGACGGCGCTTGGGTACTTCGGCGGCCATCTCGCCAAGGTCGACCCGGCTCTGGCCAGCGTCGCCGATCTCGATCGACGCCGCCACATCGAGACCTACCTGACCGCGGTCGCAGGCGCCACGCGCCAGGTCGATGGCGCACCGACCACGATCGAGGAGCGGCGCGGTCGCGTCATCGCGGTGCACTGCTTCCTCAACGACATCAGCCAATGGGGGTGGCCCGAGGCTCCCGACCGGCGGCTGATCTTTACTCGCGACACCCCGAGGCGCCCGCAGCCGCTCCCCCGCTACCTGCCCGCCGAGGCCGACCGTCGACTCATTGAAGCGCTGACACAGTCCACCGAGACGCTGGCCGCCAACGCGCTGCTGCTCGCCCGCGCAACCGGGCTGCGGATCGGCGAGCTCGTTGACCTCGAGCTCGACTGCGTCCACGAAGTCCCCGGTCAGGGCGCCTGGCTGAAGGTCCCGCTCGGCAAGCTGGCCACCGAGCGGATGGTCCCGCTCGACGATCACTCGTTGGCGATCGTCGACCACATCGCCGCCGCCCGCTCACCCGGACGGCCGCTGCCCCACTCGCGTGGCGGGCGCCTCGTCGACTTCCTGCTCACCCACCACGGCCGCCGCCTGACCCCATATGCGCTGCGCGGCACACTGAGCCGCGCCGCGAGCGCGGCCGGCATCGACCCGGTCACCCCGCACCAGCTTCGCCATACCTTCGCGACCGCGTTGATCAACGCCGGCGTCAGCCTCCAGGCGCTGATGGCGCTGCTCGGCCACAGCAGCGCCGAGATGAGCCTGCGCTACGGGCGTCTGTTCGACGCGACCGTGCGCGCCGACTACGAACGCGCTCTCACGCTCGCAAAGGAACGCCTCGGCCCGGTCCTCCCGCAGGCGCCGACCGATCGGCCCGACGGCGACTACCGCGAGCTGCCGCTGATCAAGGCACGAATGGCTGGCGGCTACTGCCTGCGCACCCCGGCTCAAGGCGTCTGCACCTACACCAACATCTGCGAGCACTGCCCCAACTACCGCTCCGAGCCGGCCATGCTCGCCGTCCTCTCCGCCCAGCGCGTCGACGCCCAAGCCCTCGCCGACGACGCGGCGCGCCGCGGCTAGAACGACGAAGCGAAGCGACACGCCGCACTCGTCGACCGCCTCGACGTGATCATCGCCAAGACCAATTAGTATCGCCCTGTGCCCGATTACCACGTCTTCCGGCGCGACGAGATGGAGTTCACGCCGTCGAGCACGGGCGATCAGACTCGCGGCCTGCAGCGTTTGTCGCCCGTGCTGACGACCATGAGAGCGAACGTGTGGCTGATGCCGCCCGGCAGCCGAGGGCGACGACACCGCGAGACCGATCAGGAGGAGTTGTTCGTTGCCCTGGAGGGGACGGCAATGCTTCTCTTGGGCGAGCCCCCGGAGACGGTCGTGGTTCCATCCGGATCGGTAGTGGTGGTGCCGGTGGGAACGCCGGTCCAGCTGGTCAACGAGGGAGACGAGGATTCACTAGTTCTGATCGTGGGCGCGCCCCCGATCGGGTATCCAGGGGAGTACCTCCCGGATGTGCCGCCACCGGGGTCGACCTGAAACTGACCCACTAACCAAAGCCGCATCAACGATCTCGCTCACGCGGCGGCGTCCTCGCCGAGGAACATCACCAGCAGACGCCGGCGAACCTCGACGAACTGTCGGCCTCGCAGCGGTACGTCCGCAGATTGGCCGGATAACCAGAGCAGCGCAGCGAGGTCATACACCGAGCCGCCGCGTCCGCACCCGAAGCAATACCAGCCGCGGCCCGCCTCGCGATACACATGCAAGCTGGGGGACCGGTCGTCATGGAACAAGCAGCGCAACTTGCCCGACCGTCCCACCCGCAGCCCAGTCATCCGCTCGAAATACACCGGCGGCGGCACCAACAGCAGCGGATCGGCCGGAACACAATCCCTCAAAGACGCGTCCGCAAGTGAATGAGCAGGCGAAACACCACCCGCTGTCGCTTCCCCTACGGATAAATGGTGAAAAGGGCAGTGGATCTTGTTCTCGCGGCTGGGGGTTCGGCCGGTGAGGGTGGGGACGTAGCGAGTGGGCGCAATTGAGAGCAGTGGG
The DNA here is from genome assembly GCA_963812595.1 of uncultured Solirubrobacterales bacterium. Classification (GTDB taxonomy): domain Bacteria; phylum Actinomycetota; class Thermoleophilia; order Solirubrobacterales; family Solirubrobacteraceae; genus Palsa-744. Next base: position 55,718 of record CAWEVQ010000012.1, on the reverse strand, counting down.
TCGTGGGTGGTGGGGTGCTCGGTGGTGGGTGGCTGTTTGGGTTTGGGTTGTGGGGTGGGTAGTGGTGGTAGGGCGGTGAGAATTTCGAGGGGGCGGTAGTGGATGGGGTTGTAGGTGGTGAGCTGGACGGGGCGGGGTGGGTTGTGCTTGAAGTTGAGGGTGCCGGGGACGCGGAGGATGCGGGCGGGGTCGGCGCACTTGGGGTCGGCGCCGAGGGCGGCGGCGAGGCGGCGGTTGGCTTGCTCGATCTGGTCGGGTGTGAGGGTGCGGGTGAGCTGCCAGTAGGCGTGGGTGTTGCGGTGCTCGCCGTTCGCGCTGCCGGAGGCGACGATCATGCTCGGGGGTGGTTGGAAGCGGGCGAGTGCGGTGGTCGCGTCAGGGGTATCGCAGTCGGCCCACAGGAGTGGGGTTGGCGCGATGTCTTGGCGGCGGCCCCGTCGGCGGATTCGCAGGGCGCAGCCGACATATATGTCGGTGCGGCTGCCGATCCGGGTGATGGTGTTTACGGCACGGGGGTCGTGGGCAGCAAGGAAGAACTGGGCGAACCAGTGGTCTTGGGTGCGGTAGCGCACATCGAGCAGCGCGCTCGGGGGCGCGTACGCGGTGAGGAGTCGCAGGAAGAGTTCGGCGGCGCCATGGGGGCTGGCGAGGTTGGTGGTCATGGTGTGTGCGGCCGGGTTCTTTGGGTCTTTTCGGGTGAGCGGGAGGGGCGCGCGGCTGGGGAGGGTGAGCCGGGCGCCCCTCCCGCGGGGGTGCATGGTCAGGCGGCTGCGGCCTCGGGGTGCGCGGGGTCGGCCGGGGTGCTCGCTGCGGGCACGGTAGGGAGCGCGGTGACGTTGGTGTTGTTATCGCGGGGTGCGGCGAGGAATTGGATCTGGCCGATGATTTCCCAGTCGCGGCGTTTGGCGCCCTCCTGGGTCTCCCAGTCGTGGTACTGCAGGCGGCCGGTGACGGCAACGAGCCAGCCTTTTTCGAGGACGTTCGCGGCGGCCTCGCCGGCGGGGCCGTAGGAGGTCGCGTCGATGTAGCCGACCTCCGTTTCGCCGCGTGCGAGGCTGCGGACGGCGAGGCGGATCTTGCATGCGGCGGTGCCGTTTTGCAGCGAGCGCAGGGTCGGGTCGGCGGTGAGACGGCCGGTGATGTTGACGCTGTTCATGTCGCTTCTCCTTCTGGCGGTGTTGGTGGTTTGGTGCCCGGTGCGGCGGCGGGCTGGTGCCGGCGCAGGCGGGGCTTGGGGAGCAGTCGGGTGAGGTGGGTGTGCGCGGCGCGCAGCGGGCGCGGGGTGCGCCTGCGGGGTGGCGTTGGGGTTCGGTTGCCGGCGGCCGTGGCGCGGAGCTCGGGGTCCTTGAACCAGGGGCGGAGGTGGATCCATGCGGGTGGTAGGCGGCCGTAGGCGAGCAGCGCGGTGTCGGCTTGTTGCTGGCGGACACGGCTGGGTGGCGCGAGTGCGCGGAAGTCGGTGGAGTGGGTGTGTGAGCCGGGTTGCAGCAGGCCGCGGCGGTGGGTGGCGGTGCGCTTGATCTCCTCCTCGCCGAGGGTGTGGGTGAGGTGCTCGAGGGTCGCGCGGTCGCCGATGCCGCTGGTGAAAATCCGCGCGCGGTGGTTGGCGATGATCGTCTCGGCGCGGTCTTTACCCCAGCGATCCTGAGCCTGGCTGATGTTCTGCAGCACCGTCAGGAGTTGCACGCCCTGCCCGGGGCCGGTGGAGGCGATCTCGTCGAGGTTCGGCAACGGGGCGACGTTCGCGGCCTCGTCGAGTGCGAGCAGCAACGGGGGGTCGATCGGCTTGCCGGTTTGGGTGGAGCGCTCGAACGCGCCGGCGATCACATCGGCGATGAGGGCCGCGAAGAGGCCGCGCAGGCGGCGCTGGTCGTGGGCGGGGGAGATCAGGTAGAGCGTGTTGCTGCTGTCGAGCAGCCAGCTGGGGGTGATCTGGGTGTCGCCGATCGTGGCGGCGGCGACCTGCGGCTCCTGCCAGGCATCCAGGGCGGTCGCAACGGTCTGCAGCAGACTGGAGCGAAAGCGCGGGTCGGCGTCCCACACCGAGCGCAACGCCTCCAAGGCCGGCTCCGCGCCCGTGGTCCGGCTGTCTTGCAGCAGCGCGGTTGGGTCGTCTTCGTTGGTGTTCGCGACCCATGCGAGCACCTCGCGCATCGTCAGGTTCCCGTGCCCGGCGGCCAGCAGCAGCGGGGCCAGGAACCGTGCGCCGGCGGGGCGCCAGAACGCCTCGTCGGCGGAGCTGCTGTGCCCATGCTCGCCGACACCGAGCAGCCTGGCGGCGGTACGACGTGCGCCCTCCCACGTGGTGGCGGCCGTTATCGGCGACCACGGGGCCTGTGGGAGGCCGCTCGAGCCGGTGGGGTCGAACACCCGGACCTCCCCGCGCGCGGTGCGCGCGGCGTGCGTGTCGTGTACTACGTCGCTCTTGATCGACGTCGCGAGGACGGGGCCCTGCCACTCCAGCAGCGCGGGCACGACCAGGCCGGTTGTCTTGCCGGCTTGGGAGGGGCCGACGACGAGCACCGACGCTCGTGGCTGCGCGGCAAGCAGCCGGCCGTGGTGCACACCGAGCGTCACCCGACCGGGGGTTGGCTGGGTGACGTGCAGCTGCGCGAGCTCAGCGCGGGTGGCGAACGTCGCGGCACGGGGGTGCCCGCGACGGCGAGTCCTCCACGCGAGGAGCATGGTCGCCCCGGCAAGCAGTGCGATCACGACGAGCAGCTCAATCACGCGCGGCGGCGGGCCGCCGAGCAACTGCGGGAGCGCTTTGGGGGCGCGGTGACCGGCGAGCGCGGACGCGAGCGCCAGCGCCGGGTGCGACGTGGTGAGCATCTGGCGAGCCGGCGGGGCGCCCTGCGCGAGCGTGATCGGATGAGTCGGGCTCACCTGGGCGCTCCCAATGTGTCGCCGGCCTCCCGGGTGCTGGCGCGGGGTTCGCGCTCCGCCATCGCGGCGTCGGTCGCGGTCAGCTGGCGCTCGCGCTGGGAGCGAATGTGGCGAACCTCGTAGGAGCGGTTGCCGACGCGCCATAGCGCGACGCCTTGGGGGTAGTGCGCGATGCGTTGGGCCTCGGTGCTGGTGAGGCCGAGGGCTTGGGTGGCGCGGGGGATCTCCTCGGGGTGCTGGCGGTAGACGATCACGGTGCCGGTCTCGGCGAGCAGGCCCTTGGCGAGCGCTTGTTGGCGGGTGCCCTCGTCGCCGGCGGCGTCGAGGTCTGAGAGGCGGTGGAGCACCATCCAGTGCTGCACGCCGGTCGCGCGGGCGAGCTTGAACGCGGCTTGGTAATAGTCGCCGAGCCCGGCGATCGGCAGCGCGCGCCATGCCTCGTCGTTGACGCGGATCGTCTTCGCCGGCTGCTGCCCGGCCTGCTCGGCCTGCCGGGCGCGCTGGATGCGGCGGGCGTCGAGGAACGCGGTCGCGCATACCATCGTGAGTGCGAGCGCGAGGTCGGAGGCACTGCTCGCGGCCTGTGCGCCGGAGATGTCGAGGCAGATGACGGGGGTCTCCCATACCTCCTCGCCGGTGCTGGTGGGAGCGTCGAACATGCCACGCAGGGGGCCGTGGCAGAGGCGCATCAGCGCCAGGGCGACCTCGCGGAGCTGTTCGCGGGCGGCCGTGTGGGTGAGGTCGAGGGCTTGTTGTACACGGGGAGCGGGGTCGCGCAACTCGCCGACGACCTCCCCGATGCACACCTCGGTGGTGTGGTGCTCGTCGGCGGCTGTGAGCCCTCGATCAGACCGACGGCCTCGACCTGGGTGAGGGCGCGGGCGAGCATCGCGCGGGCGACGGCGTGCAGCAGACCCTCGCGCATTTGCGGGGTGCCGAGGCGAGTGAGGGGGTTCAACCGGGCCTGCCCGCCTGGTTGCAGGCGGAGGGTTACGCCGCCGAGCGCGTGGACGAGTGGCTGGTACTCGCCCTTGGGATCGATGATCTCGCAGCGGCGGCCGAACACGCGGGAGCGGTACAGCCAGCTCTTGGTCAGCGCGCTCTTGCCGAAGTCGGGCTTGCCGAGCACGATCGTGTTCGCGATCGACAACACCCCCGCCCCGTACAACAGCCAAGGGTCATACACGAACGAGCCGCCGTGCAGGTCGCTGCCGATATACACGCCGCTCGCACCCAACCCGGCCTCCGCGACCGCGGGGTAGGCAGCCTGGAAGTGCGCGGTTGACACCTGATGCCCGGTGTGCTCGCTGGGACGCGCCAGGCGCCCCAGCTTTCCCGTCGGGCGCTGGGAGAGGGTACGCCGCAGGGAGGCGCGCCGGGCGCGCTGCTCCTGCTGGGCGGCGCGCTCCTCGCGGCGGCCCTCGCGCTGCTCTTGACGGTGCTGGAGGCTCATCGCAGGCCTCGGCAGAGCGGCAGCCCGTAGGTGAATGCCTCGGCCTGCTGGCCCCACATCCGCTCCAGGCGCAGCGGAGCGCGCTTTGCCTCAAGCTCCACCCGCGACACATCGCTCTCCAGGTCAGCGAGCGCGTCCTGGCCGTCTGCCGGGACGCTGACGGTGACGTAGGCGGCGTAGCGCACAGCGGCGTGGCCTTCGGCGAGCTCGCGCTCGCGCTGGTGGCTTGAACGGTCGCGCTGTGACTGGCGCTGGCTCGTGCGCTGCCCCACACGCGCACGCAGGTGCTGCTCGGTCGCGGTCTCGGTCGCGGCGCGCTCGGCCTGGCGGATCGCCCTGCTCGGGCCGACCAGCTCCATGCACATCGCGACCGTCCGCGTCGCGCCACTCGCCATCAACAGCGGCTGCAAAAACAGGGCGCGCACATCGATCCGCGGCCACTCCGCCGCCCACAGCGTGCAGTGCAGCGCCCCATCGGCGGCGATATGCGACCAGTGCTCCTGGCGGGCGTAGGGGCCGGCGGTGTGCGGCGCGATCGCGCCGTCGGCCTGCAGGCTACGATCGAGCTGACGGGCGCGCGAGCGCCGGCCCCATGGGTCGTAGGCGTCGCGGATCACACCCGCGAGGCCGCGGCGTGTGAGGACCCCGGTGACGGTGACCCCGGCGCGGTCCAGCAACTCGATCAGCTGCCCCGCCTCCACGGCCAGCACCGCGAGCGCACCGGGGTCCCCGCCGCCCATTCGGGTGATCGCGCGGCGCGCCGCCGGGCGGCCGGCGTCGACCTGGATCGCAAACAGCAGCTCGTGCGCCTCGGCGACGTCGCCGGCGCGACCGATCAGCTTCAGATAGCTCACCAGCTCCTCCGGCGGCTCCTCCAAGGTCGCGCCGGGGCGCTTGGCGTCCATCAGATAATCCCCGAGCGCGTCCCCGTCACCCGGGAGCGTGCGCTCCACCCATGCCACACGCCGCACGGGAGAGTCATCCCGGGCGAGCGCGGCGAGCACCGCGCCGTAGTCGTGCAGGCGCTGCTCGCGCTCCCGCGGGCCGAGCAACGCAAACGCGCGGCCACGGACGCGCAGCGCCGCGGTGAACGTCCGCGCTTGGCGATCGGCGACCGCGCCGAACCTCGCGTTCTCGTAGCGCACCAGGCCACCCTCCAAAAACTCGATGTCCGCCAGCTCGCCGGGGAGCGAGGTTGGCTCGGCCGGGCGCTCCGGTTGAAGACCACCGGTCGGGAGCAAGACCACGTGCCCGAGCCGCGCACGCTGCGCTTGAAAGCGCGCCCGGCCCGTGCGACGAGCGAACAGGAACCGCATAGTCACGGGCGCCCACTGCTCGATCGTGTGGCCGCGGATCGGGGTCAGCAGCACACCGGCGGCGAGCCCGAGCAGCCCGACCGCGAGTACGAAGCCGCCCAGGCCGCCGAGGTGCAGCGCACCGAGCGCCAGCGCGCCCGTCAGGATCAGCCCGAGCAGCTGCGGGATGCGCAGCCCGAGCAGAAAGCCGCCCGCTGGGTGCGGCGCGAACCGGTAGGTCCGCTCATCCACCTACCCTTCCCCCTTCCTCCTCCCCTTCCACTGCGCTTTGGCGTGTCGCCCGCCCGGTGGCGGCGGCGAGGGTGGGCGTGTTGGGGACGGCGCTCCGCCGCGGTGGGGCAGCTGCGGCGGGCGCCGTACCCTGTCCGGCAGGCGCATCGGCGGCCGGCGGCGGGGGGCTCGCCGGTGACCTCGGCTGCTCTGCCGGGACGCCGGTGGCGCCGCCGGGCGCTGGGGAGGAAGCACCCGACGGACCGCCACCGGCAGCCTGTGACCCCGCTGGCGGCCGGTCCGCCGGCGGGGATCCATTCGTGCAATCGATCGACTCACCCGTCGGCGGTACGCCGGCACCAGCGCGATCCGCGTCGGCATCCGGGGCAGCGTGCTCATCGCTGCCTGGCTGCGCTGAGGGGGTGTCTTGGGCGGTGAGCCCGGCGGCCGCGCCGACGCTGCCCCCGCCGATGCTCTCGCCACCGACCGGCAGCGTCCCGTCCAGTCCGCCACCGCCGGTCGAGTCCGGGTCATCGCCGCCTGGTGAGCCGCCGCCAGGGGGGCGGCCGTTCGGGGAGAGGCCCCCGCCGGGCGCGCCGCCACCCCCGAAGTCGGGGGCACCCCCGGCCCCGCCGTCACCGCTGGGGGTGCTGTCCTCGCCTTCGGCGAGGTCGCGCACGCCTCCGGCGTTGCGTACCGAGCGGCCGTGCCTGTCACTCACCGCTGTGCCCGCGGCGCTGCGCAGACCGGCGGCCGCGTATGCACTCTCGGCATCGGCCGCCAGCAGGTACATCAGCGCCCACGGTGCGAACGCGGCGAGCGCGAAGATCACCGTCGCCGCGAGGATCGTCCCTACCGAGGCGGGGATCCCGGCACCGAACGACAAGCCGGCCGCCGCGGCGTTCCCGGCGAGCGAGAGCACGATCAGCGCGACCGGCTTCAGCACGACGAACAGCAACAGCAGCCGGCCCAGGCGCCCCGTCCACGAGCTGAGCGCCGGCCAGATCGACCCCGCGAGCACTACCGGGAAGAACAGGACCGCCACATAGATCGCCGCGCCGCGCACGATCAGCTCAAGCCACACAAACACCGCCGCGAACAGCTCGATCAGCGCAATCAGCATCGCGAGCGCCGAGGACTCAAACCCCCCGAACCCACTCGCGCCCCATGCGTGCGTCACCGTATGCCAGAACGCGTGCGGGGAGCCCGCCAGCACCGCACTTGAGATCTGGTCGCTCACACCGAGCCCGATCGTCGTCAACGCGAGCACCATCCCGGTGCCGACGCCAGCACGGGCGATCCCCGCGAGCACACCCGCGAGCGCCTGCGGGCTGCGCCTCACCGCAGCCGACCCAAGCGCCACCAATGCGACCAGCAGGCCGAGGGCGGCGCCGAGATCGGCCATCGGCGCGAACTGCGCCTCATACCACCCCGCCTGCAGCTGCGGCGTGGTCGTTTCGCGCATCGCGGCGGCGACGAACGTCGTGATCTGCGTCGCGGCGCCGATCACCCACCGCGCGAGCGTGTTCAGCAGTTCGCTGCCGGCGGCACCCGCGGCTTCACCCGCCAGCCCGCCCGCCACACCGGCCGTGACTTCCGCCGCGCCGCACACACCATTCGTGAGCTTGTTGATCACGCCGCCGATCACCGGGCCGCCCAGTTCGCACCCGCCCGGCTGGTGTTCGCTGGTGTGCTTGGCGGCCTGCGCCGGACGCCCGGCCTGGAGGCCCGCTGCCGCCGGCGTGGCCTGCGCCCGCGCGGCACCCACGAGCAGCAAGAAGGCAAGCGCGAGGGCGAACGCCGCGATCGTGATTTGACGCCTGGCCCGCACCGCTCACCCCGCCGTCCCGTACACCGGCGCGCTCATCCCCGCCAGGCGCGCGAACGCCGCACTGGAGTTGTTGCTCCCCTGCACGTACACGATCGAGGGGACCGGCGCCGGCGTTGCCTGCACCTGCGAGCCCGCGACCAGCCAACGTCCGCCCCGCCAGTCAAGCGTCGTGTCGACGAGATCCCACGTCTGGCGCGGCGCCAAACGCGGACCCCACACAAACCCGCCCAGCCAGCTCGTGACCGACGCCGTTCCCGGGGAGAAGCTGTCAAGGCGCCGCGCCGCCACCACCGCCAAGCCACGGCCGCCTTCAGCGTAGTTGCCGATGTTCTGCGTGTCAGCAATCCGCAGCGCACGCGCCTTCGCGAGCGCCCGCTCGCGCGCCGCGGGGAGATACGCCTGCGCGACCAGCGCCGCGAACACACCTGGGTTCTGCTCGATCGACTGCGCCGCGAGCGCCACATAGTTATCGCTCGCCGCCAGCGCACCCGCCGGCGAGTCCTGCACACCGACCGGGACACCATGCACCAGATGCACCGCCATGCCCGAGCTGCTGCTGGAGTTGTGGTCGAGCACGCCGACCGCGAGCAGCACGACCAGCAGCGCACAGAGCGCGAGCGCACCGGCCAACCAGGAGCCGCGGGATACCTCTCGCGTCCGCATCAGCCGAGGCCGTAGGCGAACTGCAGGATCGCCGCCGCGGCGCCCACCAGGAACGCCACACCGACCGCAATCGCCATCCCGATCTTGCCGCCAGTAGCGGTGTGCTCGTTACCGATCCGCGCTCCGATCGCCCACGTCGCGCCACCCAGCAGAAACCCCGCCATGCACGCCAGCAGCGCGTACACCGCGATCACGTTGATCGCGCTCTGAATACCCGCCGCGCCCGGCGCCTTCCCAGGTTCCGGCGTCACCGAGAACGCGAAACCACCCGCTGCCTTCGCGGCCAACGTACCCGCCGCAAGCAAAGCGCTCATCACAAGATCACCTCCAAACCGGTCGTTCTTGAACCCATATCGCATATACCAAGATTGCACAACGCGATATAAAATGCAAATCATGTTTTGGACGACCGCACCGCACACCACCGCCGACCCATGAAGCGCCTGCTCGCACTCACCGGTGCCGCCGCCCTCGCGCTACCCGCCCTCGGCGCCCTTGCGCTCACGCTCGACGCCGCTCAACAAAGCCAGGCATGCCAGCCCACCACCACCCCAGCAGCCACCGGCGGCTCATGGGTCGCAACCGCCTACGGGCCACCCTGGGGCGGAATCCAAGGCGACGGCATCACCACCACTGGCCTGGACCTCACCAGCGGGCCACCTGCCTACGAGATCGCCGTCGACCCCCGGCTGATCCCACTCGGCAGCTACGTCCACATCACACCCAACCCGTTCGGGACCACCAGTGCGTTCTACGCCGGCGACACCGGCAGCGCCATCACCGGACGGCACATCGACATCTACGACTGGCTCGGACGCGCAAACCAGGAGGCCTGGGGGCAACGCGACGTCACCATCACGCCCGTAGCCGCACCCGGCCCCGGCCCCCTCCTCGACGGGGTGGCCCCGACACCGGCCGGCGGCGAAAGCGCTGGCGGGAGCTGCTCGGGCGGGGTCGCCGACGGCCGTCTCGGACTCACCGCCGCGCAGACCGCGCACATCCAAGCCGATGGGTCAGCGCTCGCGCCACGCGAAGCACCCACAGCGGTCAAGCTCGCAATCGCCGCCGGCAACCTCATCCACACGCTCTCCTACCCCGAACCCGACCAGCACTACGGCAGCCTCGCGCGACTCTGGCCCGCCTACGACTGCTCCGGCGCGACCTCGCTCGTCCTCTACGCCGCTGGGCTACTCGGACCCACCGCCCCTGACTCCACCGAACTCGAGAGCTACGGGCAACCCGGGCCCGGGCGCTGGATCACCATCTACGCCAACAGCGCCCACGCCTGGATTGTCATCGCCGGCATCGCGCTCGACACCGCCGACTACGGCGGGCCACCCATCCCCGCCGGCACGGGGCCACGCTGGCGGGCCGAACCGCTCGCCAACCTCGGAGACGGGACACGCTACGTCGTGCGGCACCCGGCCGAGCTATGACCACGTCCCTCAAATAGCGCAAACTCCTCGTCTTACGAGAAGAGCTCTTGCCCGACGAACCCATCCGGCCGCACACCAGACGGACAGGCGAAGATCGCGCTCGATGTGTGCAGCGTGTGGCGGTTGAGCGCGTCGGACGCCGCCAGGCGCCGCTGCAGAGGAATGAACTGCCGCGCAGGGTTGCGCTGAAAGGCTATGAAGAACAGACCGGCGTCGATCTCGCCCGTGCCCGGTTCGGCCGCTTCGCAGTAGGAGTAGCCGCGGCGGAGGATGCGCTGGCCGTCGTTGTTCTCGGGGTTGGCGAGCCGGATGTGCGCGTTGGCCGGGATCGCGAGTTCGCCGTCGGCGCTGGTGGCGCTGAGGTCGACGGGGTCGTTTTCGCTCTTCTCGCCGAGTGGGGCGCCGCTGAGCTTCTCGCGGCCGATCGTGCGCTGCTGTCCTTCAAGGCTCGTGGTGTCCCACACATCGAAGAGAATCCGGATGCGCCTGGCGACCAGGTAGGTGCCACCAGTCATCCACGCTGGGCCGTCGGCGTGCTGGACCCACACGAAGTCGTTCATTGCTTGTGTGTCCTCGGCGCGGATGTTGTCGGTGCCGTCCTTGAAGCCCATGAGGTTTCTGGGCGTCGTCTGCGCCTGCGTGGTGCTCGATGTGCGCCCGAAGCCAAGCTGTGACCAGCGCAGTGTGGCCGCACTGCTCGCGATCCGCTCGAAGAGATGCACCGCGTGGAAAGCGACCTGCGGATCTTCAGCGCATGCCTGAACGCAGAGGTCCCCTCCCGAGCGCCCCGTTTCGAGGCTGTCGCCCTGGAACACCGGAAGCGCCTGCAGCAATGCGGGCTTGCGTCCCTCCAAACCAAACCGATCGGCGTCCGGGGACCCAAACAGGCTGGGGCCGAAACCGATCGTGACGGTCAGCCGCGCCGGACCCAGGCCAACAGCCTCACCAGGGTCCACCGGCGGCATGCCGAGTTCCTGAGACTGCGGCTGGTAGGACCTGCCGTCGGTCAGCGCGACCGCCGCTGCGGTCCACTCTTCGAGAATCCCACGGAGATCCTCCACCGCGTCGCTGGTCACATCAAACGCAGCGAAGTGCAGGTAGTCCTGGGCCGCAGTGGCGATCCCTGCCTGGTTGGGGGCGTAGAACGGCACTGGCTGCGCCGAAGCCTCCTGGGAAGAGCCTCCGTCCATAGCCGCCGGACCCTTCGTCAGGACATGACCCATCCCGGCCCCCACCCCAAGCGCCACCGCACCCGACAGCACCCCACGGCGGGTGATCCCTCTCTTCGGCTGGTCAGGCGCTGAATCCTCTGGGGCAGTCAAGCGATTCCAGATCATAACGCTCTTTGGATGCAACAAACGTCCACCCCACTCCAGCAGACAACGCCAATTTCCGATCATCCGACCATGAAATCCACTATCCTCGGTGCAGCGGTCGCACTGCTTGGTGTATTCGCCCTGATCAGTCACGCGGCGGGACGAACCCCCAACCATGGTGGCGCCTATGGCGCAGGCGTATCCGCAGGTCTCGTTTTCGCCGCCCTCATGGTGGTCGTGGGCATCTGGGCTATTCGCAAAGGACTACGCGAACGACAGCGTTAGCGCGCGCTCGGCGTTGGATCTAGACACCCTCTGTCGTCTTTCGGAGGAGCCCGGCAAACGTCGGATGTTGGGTCTCCACCGTCTCTAAGTCGAATGAACTCCGCGTCTCGATATCCTGACGTTCCGTCTCGGACATCCATTTAGGTGGAGACTCGTACACCGTCAAATCTCGAAACTTTGAGTGGATCTCGTCCGTGGATTCTGCGTATATGTACGCCCAGACGCCGCCCGTCTCGTAGTCGTAAGGGTTAAAAATGGACGCTTCATGGTTCTCAAGAATCGAAGGATGCACGCTAGTGGCGAAGGACCGTTGGCGCCTCCTCCGCTGCGTCCTCTGTAACATCTAGACCCGCTGCCTCCTCGTCGCCAAAGGATGCCGCAACACGAAACGGTTTACACCCGTATGGGTGCATCATTGGGCTTCCTGGAGTAGCTCCACTCGATCTCTCCACACGTCGCTCATTGATGTAACCCATACCTTACGGTTAAGCTCGTTCGTCAGCTCCTGCGCTAGCGATGACTCGCTCAGTCCGCCGCCTCCTTCAATAACGAACACAATTTCAGTCGGGTCAAGCTCCTTAGCAATCCATATAGCCGCGCCAACACCGCATCGTCTAAAGATAGCGGTAATTCGCGCTCGTGTCTCTTCGTCCAGCCAACTAGGTAGGGTCATTGTGCGACCAAACTCCTCATCATGGTGAAAATGGCTCTGTACTGATGATGTTGAGCTGCTGCTCGGGATCGGGGAAAAGCAGCTCAGGCGCACCTCCCGAGTTACCGCCTAGAGGGAGCGCACTACGCGGTTCGACGCCTGTCCAATCGCGTACTTTAGCCGTGCTCAGGTACTCAGCAGTGTTGCCATCTGGCAATCCAAGCGCATCACGCGGGTTATCGAGCGTCCCCGGGTCCACCGTCGTCCATGAGTGGCCATACTCAGCCGATTCGCCTCCATGGAGACGATAGACCAGCTGCTCGCCCTCGTCGCCTGCGTCCTCCACCGCATCGAGGCCTGCCGCCTCCTCGTCTCCAAGGATCAAACGATCAGCTCGCGGGAAGTGTTCGACCACGTGCCCAGCCGAGCCAACGCCGCTCGCCGTGACGACCCACAACGTGGCAACCCCGGTCGTAAACATAGGAGCCAGAACCTGACGGTAGGCGGACGGCAGCTCAGCGGCTTCCCGCACGCATATCGAGCAGCCCGCCGCGCCACGCATCATCGATACGTCGACATTCAGAAGTGAGGTTGGCTTCGCGACGATCCGATCCACGACGAGAAGCGCTATCGCTGGATTGCGCAGGTTCGTGCGATCCGGAGTCCTCCAAGCGCCGGCGCCCAGCGCCACGACCGGGCCAAGCACACCCATCGCGACGGCAGCCGCGACGACAGCCAGGAGAACCGTCAGCCCGCGCCCTCGTCGGGTGTGAATGGCCGCAGTGGGCATCGCGGAGCGATCTCTAGTCCTGAACGCTTCCCGTAAGACGATCGATCAAACGCTCAAGCGCGGCGCCTAGAGCGGTGGGTCGGTACGCGGCATCGAATCCATGTGTTGTGAGATGCTCGGCGACCGTCTGGAGTAGTACCTCCCGTTCTTCGTCGCTCAGCAACACCGGGTGCCCTTGGGCTGTTTCGAACCTATGCGTGAGAGGCGGTGGAAGCGACGGAATACGCCGCAGCAGCTCGATGTCGTCACAGGTCAACTCGATCATGGCTCACCGCCAAGCTGAGCTGCAAGACTGCTGCTCGTGGGCCAGCCCGTGATGATCTGACCCGTCTCTGGATTAACTGCCACCGTCGCGCGACTGCCTACGAGCAGCTGGGATGGACGCCCCAATTCGTCGTACTTAACAGGCCCAGTCCGGAGTGGATTGTTATAGGCGTCGAGCGCATCGGCGTCTGGTACTCCGCGGTCCGCAAGTCGTTCGGCTCCGTGAGCCGTGATATTGAGGCTTGACTCCTCGGCGGCGTTGGCGGCCTCGTCTGCTGTGTCCTCTGCGAGGTCGGCTGCGGCTGCGTCCTCGTCGCCGGGTGTGAGTGCTGCCGCGGCGATGCCAATGCCGGCACCGGCTTGGTAGGCACTGGACGAAAAGTCGGGTTGGCCGATTCCGAGGGCACCTCGTACGGCGGTGGTAGCTCCGCCGGTGTAAGCGTCGACGGCGCCGACGACCGATGTGAGGGCTCCTTCAACCGAGAAGTACCCCGTCGGGTCGATGTAGTCGATGGGGTCGCCACCAACGTACTGGTAGAGGTTGATGCCGGAGCCGGCCATGCCGGTGGGGTCTTGGGTTGTGAACTGCGTGGTGGTAGGGTTGTAGTAGCGGGCGTGGTCGTGGAGGAGTCCGGTGCCGTCGTTTTCGTAGCCGGCATATTGGTAGGGGTTGGTGCTCGTTTCGCCGGTGGTAGTGGGGGCGCCGAAGGGTTGGTAGGTGTATTCGGTGGTGGGTTCGCCGCTGCTGTTGGCGAGTGCGATGGTGCTGTTCTGCTTGTTGGTGAGGTAGGAGCTGGTGGCGGCGCTGGTGGTGCGTGCGAAGCGTTCGTTGAGGCCGAGGCCGTTCAGTAGGTGTGCGGTGCTGTCACCAGTGGTTTCGCTTACGGGGTTTTCGCTGTCGTAGAGGTAGCTGGTCGCGGTGCCGTTGACGGTCTTGCTGGAGCGCCGGCCGAAGGGGTCGTAGGCGAAGCTCCAGGTGTTCGAGCCCTGGGTTATGCCGGTGAGCTGGTTGCGGTCGTTGTAGGTGTAGCTGCTGGTGGGGGTGCTTGTGAGGTTCCCGTCGGTGTCGTAGGTGAGGGTGTGGCCTTCGAGGCTGGTGAGCTCGTTCGCGGCGTTGTAGCTTGTTTCGCTGAGCGCTTCGGGGAGGTCGGTTCGCGCGAGGCTGCCCGAGAGGGTGGTGAGGCGTCCGAGTGCGTCGCGGCCGTATTGCAGGTCGCCGATCTGCTCGCCGCCGGGCTTCTCGTAGTCGGTCGCGGTGAGCTGGGAGTCGCTGTCGTAGGCGTAGTTTTCGGTGTCGCCGTCGGGGAGTGTGGTCTTTGCAGTGCGGCCGTCTGGGTCGTAGGCGAAGGAGACGTCCCCGTGGGGCGTTTCGATCCCGGTGGGTTGGCCGTCTTCGTTGTAGGCGTAGCTGGCGGCCGTTTCGCCGTCGACGCTCATGCCGGTGCGCTGCCCGTCGAGGTCGTAGCTGTAGCCAACGCTGCCATCGGGGCCGCTTTCGTCGGTCAGGCGGTGGTAGGCGCCGTAGCTCATCGTGTATGTGCCGCCGCGTGAGTCCACGGCCGAGGTGAGGTTGCCTTCGGTGTCGTAGCTGTAGGCGATGCTGCTCGTGGGGGACCCGCCGCCGGTTGCGCCGAAGGAGACCGACGCGAGGCCGTAGAAGGGGTTGTAGGTGTAGCTGGTGGTTTGGCCTTTGGGGTCGGTCACGCTCTGGAGGTGGCCTTCGTCGTCGTAGGTGTAGCTGGTGGTGTGCCCGAGCGCGTCCGTCCAGGAGGCGAGCTCGTTCAGTGTGTTGTAGGTCGCGGTTTGGGTGTGGCTACGAGCGTCCGCAACGCTCGCGAGGTTGCCGTCAAGGTCGTAGGTGTAGCTGGTTTTCTCGCCGGCGGGGTCTGTTTCGCTGGTGAGCTCGTTGTCTTGGTCGTAGGTGTATTCGGTTGTTTGGCCTTCGGGGTTGGTGATGCTGGTGGGTAGGTCGACGCCGTTGTAGGCGATGTGGGTTTCGTGGCCGAGTGGGTCGGTGCTCTTGACCTCGCGGCCGTTTTCGTAGGTGAAGTGGCTGGTGTTGCCCTCGGGGTCGGTCGCGGAGGTCAGCTCGCCTTCGCTGTCGTAGCCGAATGTGCTCTGGTGCCCCATCGGGTCGGTGACCGTGGTCAGGTTGCCGTGGGTGTCGTAGGCGTATTTGGCTGTCTGTCCTTGCGGGTCGGTTTCGCTTGTCGGCTCGGAGAAGGCGTTGTAGGTGAAGCTGGTCGTCAGCGGTGTTTGCCCGGCCGATTCGTGCGAGATCGATGTGACATTTCCGAATTCGTCGTATGCGAGCCTTGTGGTGGCGAGCGAACTCGGCCCGCCTTCGCCGCTCCTGTCGAAGCTTTCTTCGGTCACCTTGCTTAGGTCGCCGTTCCCATCACGCTGGTACTTTCGGCTCACTTCACGGGTATGAGAGCTATCGCTTACCGTTTCGCTGTACGGGACATGCGGGATCCGTCCCTCTTCTCCTTGAAGCCCAAATATTACCGTGCGTTCGGTCCCGGCAGGAACTTTTACTGTCGTCTTATAGACGGGGGTCACTTTGCACGGCACATCGCCGGGACACAAAAAGTATTCGGAAGTATGAGAAATGATAGGCCCCCACTCCGCCGAGCGTTTGCTTTGCGACCCTTCCGAATTCATATTCGTTGGAGATGAGCGTGTGTCCTCTCGCATCAATGACGCTCGTCATGCCTTCGGTGCCATACGTATAGCGGGTGACGCGTCCGAGCGGGTCGGTGACCTTGATGAGGTCGCCAGCGCTGTTGTATTCGTATTTTACCATTTGGCCGGAATTATCGACGGCTTGGGTGATGCGGTTGTAGCTATCGTAGCTGAGGTCGATCCAGTGCCCGTGTGGGGTCCGGATCTGCACGATTGGGCCATCGTCGCTGCCTTCCCGCACTAGCGTGATGCGGTTCCCGTTGCGGTCTTCGATCCACTGCAGCGGCGCGTAGATACCGAAGATGAACTTCATACCGTCGTGCCTGGTCAGAACCCAGTCGGAGTGGGCCGCATCCCAGTGCATGGTAGCCCCCTTCCATTCGCCCGGTGTTTCGACGGTCTCGTATTCCGCTTCGGCGTAGCCGCTGCCCGCGGAGGTCCTTACCAACTTGACCTTGCCGCCGTCGGGGAGCACAAGATACGCCGTTTTGTAGTTTTCACCCGACCAGAGGTGCAGGTCGAACGGGCTGGCGGTCCCCACCCCGAAGCTGTAGGAGTTACTATCACTTGGCGGTAGGTGCGCGTGAGCGAGACCGGCATCATTGAGTCTGGCACGTCCAGATCTGTGTGCTGGTAGACGAACAGCCCGCTGGCGAGGTCCACGGGATCGCCGGCGTTGGTGCTCGCACCGTTCACCGGCCCGTCGAGCGGTGGTTCTCCGGTCCCTGAGATCATCGCGCCGGTGAATTCCCAGACGCGTACGTCGGGGTCTGGGATCACCTGCTTGCCGTTGGCGCTGACGCTGCCTTTGCCGTAGATGTACCAGCCCTTGTCGCTGGGGTCGTAGTTCCAGAAGTCCACACGCTGGCCGGGCGGCAGGTGCCCCCAGTTGGGGTAGATGATCTGCGCGCCCTTGTTCAGGTACGCTCGGCCCGGCTGCACCGTGAAGTACGTCGGAATGCCGCTGATGAACGGCGGTAGCGGGAACGGGGGACGGTCAAGCGGGACCGCTGTCAGGTTCAGCTTGTGCACAATCGCGCCAGAGGCGCCGCGTACAACGGTGCCCGCCGGCAGACGGACTTCGAGACCCGGGATCTTGAGGTTGGTGATCGTTGTTTCGTGCTTGAGCGGTGACTGGATCCTCGTGTTTCCCGCGGGGTCCAACGGCGTCATCCAGATCGTGTACCCAAGCGGGGTCGTCTTGTCCTTCGTGAGTTCCACGCCGACGGTGAACTGCCCGTAGCGCTGTCCCGCGTGGTCGGCACTTTCCCCGTCGATGATCAAAGCCTGGTGGCCAGCTGGCAGTCCCGTGAGCAGGAAGCGCCCGGTGCGGTCGGTCTTGGTGGTGATGCTCGTGCCTTGCAGCGAGAGCGTGACGTTCGCCAAGGGCATCCCGTTGATCACCAGCGCCTGGCCACTGAGCGCGGTCGTGGCTCGGTGTTGTGTCTTCTCGAGCGCGGGAAGCGTCGCCCACGGCGAGGGTGCCCGGCCGCTCACCCAGTCATCGTCGCGGCGGTTGGCCGCGGTGGGTGCCCACGTGGCTGGCTGGCTCGGCCTAAAGGCGCTCACAGCCGCTGGGAGACCTCCGCTCGTGCTTGATGCGATACCGGGCTGCCCTGCCCCAGCTGAGGATGGGGTATGGCCGAGGTCACGTGCGGCGTGGCTGCGAGCCGCTGCGCGCCGGTGGCGGGCGCTGCGTACGTGTGTGTCGTGCTTGTGGTGGTGGGTGCCGCGCGCCTGAGGGTGGCGGCTATGGCGGGCAGTGCGGTCAGATCGGCGCCGAGGGCGCCCCATGCGCTTTGTGTGGTGTATGGGAGATACGGCCGGTGCTCTGTGGGACGGCGCGGCCCCAACGGCGGCTGAGGCTGACGGTTGCGGGGCGCTCTGGGCCTGCGGGCCGGTTGCCGTGCGGGTCGGCTGTGTGACTGCCGGCGGGTGCGCCGGTGATTGGCTGATGGTCCCAACTTTGCTCGGAATGCCGCCCAGGCGGCGATCGTGCGGGGAGAAGTCGCCTTTGCTTTTCGCCGATTCCCCGCTGACGGTGACGGTCACCAGGCCGGTGCCGGCACCCAAGGGGACGGTCGCGATCAGGTCGGTCGCGCTGGCTTCGGTCACGGTCGCGCTGGTGCCGTCGAAGGTCACGGTGTCATCGGCGGGGTCGGGGTTGAACCCGGTGCCGGTGATGTCAACCGTGGTTCCAGGGGGCGCGTGTTCGGGTCTCAACGCGAGTACCGCGAGGGTGCTCTGGCTGTAGCGTTCGATTGAGAGGAGGTTCCCGTCGGGATCCCACTGATAGACCGCCGCGCCTTTGCTCGGGTCATCCACGACCGATAGTCGCCCGGCCTTTTCGTAGAGGTAGCGGATCCCCGACCCGGCACTCGCGGTGATCGGTGGCGAGACGGCCGAGGTCTCGCTTAGCGAGCCTTCGCTGTTGCTCACCGTGACTGTCACACACAGCGTGCTGGAGATCATAGCTTCAGTGGGGGTGTAGCTCTGGGTGCTGGCGCCGGTGATGTTCGCGCATTCCGCGCCGGAGGAGTTGCAGTGCTGCCACTGGTAGCCGTAAGAGATCGGTAGCGCGCCACTCCATTCCCCGGGGTCAGCCTCCAGTGTGCCACCCGCGTGCGGGCTCCCGCCGACCGCGGGCAGAGAGATGTTCGCGAGGGTGTCCGCGACGATCACCGCGCTCGCCGGCGAGGACGCAGAGCTGCTTCCAGCACCGTTGCTGGCGGTCACGAGGACCCGCACGGTGCTGGCAACGTCCCCGGTAGCGAGCGTGTAGGTGGAGCCGCTCGCGCCTTCGATGTTCGCGCAGCTATCCCCGGCGGTGTTGCAGCGCCGCCACTGGTAGGCGTAGATGATGGGAGCCGGCCCTGACCATGTGCCGGTGGTCGCGCTCAGCGTTCGCCCGGCGATCGCGACACCTGAGACGGCCGGGTCGGCGGTCGAGGACGGCGGCGTGTTTTTGACTTCGAGCGTGACCGCGGGAGTGGTGTACGTGTTCCCGGCGTTATCGACGATCACAGCGCGCACCTTGTATTCGCCGTCTTCCATGCTGCTGGTATCGACGGTGCACCCGTATATGTCCCCGAATACCGCCAGCGTCTGCGCTAGACAGGGTTCCGTCCACGTTTCGCTGCCAGCCGACGCGAGCTGCAACGTCCAGGTCGCGACTCCTGACCCGCTGTCTTCGGCATGACCCTGCACTTCGTAGCTGCCGCTGATGCTCGACGGCGACGAGCTCATCGCCCCCGTCGGTGCGGTGTTGTCGATTATCGTCGTGACCGCCGCGGTCGTCCTGGTGTGCCCTTCATCGCTCGTGATCACCGCGCGCAACTGGTAGTCGCCGTCAGCCAGCGTGCTCGAGTCAAGTGAGCAGCCGTAGGTCGAGCCACTCACCGGGGTGCTCTGCACGGCGCACGCGCTGCTCCACGAGGTCCCTCCCGCGGGGGCGATCTGAAGCGCCCAGCTTTCGACCCCCGGCCCGGTCGCGGTCGCGGTCCCTTCCACCTCCACCGTTTTCGCGATCAGCGACGGCACCACGGTAAGGGACCCTCCGAGTGCCGCGTTATCGATCTGCAGACCCACGGTCGACGTCAAATATGTGTTCCCTGCCTGGTCGCTGATCAACGCCCGCAGCCGGTAGGACCCACCGCTCCAGTGCACTGTTTCCATGACGCACCCGTATTCATCGCCACTCAAAGGCGTGGTCTGTGCCGCACATGCGCTCGCCCATTCGCTGGAGCCTTCCGGTGCGATCTGAAGCTGCCAGGAAGCGACACCCGACTCGCTGTCACTCGCTGTCCCCATCACCATCGGGAAGCCACCGGTAGCACCCGACGCAGGCGCTGTGAGCGACCCTGCCGGAGGGGTGTTATCCACGAAAGCCGTCACCGTGTTCGTCGTCAGCGTTTCCGTCGGGGAGCCGCCGCTCAGTTTCGCGCGCAGCTGATAGGTCCCATCGGGGTAGGAACTCGACGCGGTTTCCCATGAGCATTCGAATTCACCGGCCAGACCGGGCGTCAGCGACCCGCACAGCGTCACCCACGTGCCTCCTTCCGATGCGACTTCGACGCTCGCCCCCGCAAACGGGCCGCTGATGCCACCTTCACCGGAGCCGCCCACCTTCACCGTCCCCGACACATACAATGGCAGCGTCCCCAGCGATCCCGAGAGGCTGTGCGGAACCCATACCACGGTCGCGTATTTTTGGATCTGGACACCCGCAAGTTCGGTTCCCTCCATGATCACAAACGTCCCATTCTTGAACAGGATCGACCCGCCTTCGGCGCTCCATGATCCGTCCGCCGCCTGCCCCGGGACGCCTCCCTCGTCGAACATCAATTCGCCTGCGAGCGCGAGCACACGCCCATCGTTGACGAAGTTCACTTTGACTTCGGTTTCTTCGCTGCCGGTGGTCTTCTCAAAGGTGCCCGTGTTCAAAATCGACGGTGCGTCGCTCCCTTCCGGGTAAAAGCCATCCCACCCTTCGCTAGTGTCCATCTCGAACGTCCCCGCGTTCTCGATTCGCGCGCCTCCAGACATGAGCAGCCAGCCATGCAGGAGGGTTGCCGTGCCTTCGTTGACGAATTGGCGCCCCTCGAGCGACCCTCCACCTTTCAACGTCGCGCTCGCCCCGGGCAGAATGACCGTGGAGCCCGACCCCGACATCATTCCCCCGGTCCACGACAGCGAGCCAGAGACATCAAGCGTCCCAGCGCCTTCCACGCTCCCACCCGTCTGCGTCAAGCTGCCCACCGTCGTCGCGTCCGCGCCGACAGCACTCAGCGAGCCAGAGGCGAGATACACCGTCGCGTAGTGCGCATGCACCCCTTCGGTGCTCACTGCCGCCCCGCGCAGGTCGACGGTCCCTGACAGCGTATCGCCGTGCAACGCGTAGGAGCCCAACACGAATTCGATCGAACTCCCTTCGGAGGCCGACCATTCGCCGTCCGTGCCCGATCCGCCCCCACGGAACTGGAGCTGCCCGGCATGTGACTCGACACTCCCTTCGTTTTCAAACCCGACCCGGACTTCGGTTTCTTCGCTACCCGCCACCTTTTCAAATGTGCCCGAGTTCACGATCGACGGAGCGCCGCTGCCTTCCGCATAGAAACCGTCCCACCCTTCGCTCGTGTTCGTCTTGAACGTCCCCGTATTCTTGATCTCCGCACCTTCGGACATGCGCAACCAACCACCATGTCCCAGTGTGCTCGTGCCTTCGTTGACCAGCCGGCGCCCAGCGAGCGAGACACCACCCACCAGCCCCCCCGATGCGCCAGAGAGCACAACAGTCGAACCCGACCCCGACATCGTTCCCCCGGTCCACGACAGCGAGCCAGAAACATCGAGCGTCCCGCCACCTTCTACGGTCCCACCTGTCTCTTTCAAACTGCCGATCGCCGCAGTCTTTCCTCCTTCTACGCTGAGAGAACCCGACGAGAGAGTGAGCGTAGCTTCCTGCCCGTGGATACTCCTCGCGAGCACGGTCGCACCTTTGATGGTGATAGAGCCTTCAAGGACACTGGAGTCATAGAGCGTCGTGGTGCCCCGTTCGAAGAGCAACAAGCCAGTTTTTTGGCTCACTGTGCCGTGATTTTCAAAGTTAACCAGGATTTCTGTTTCGCTGCTCCCAGCCGCCTTTTCAAAGACACCTGTATTGATGATCGACGGGGCACCGCTCCCTTCTGGGTAGAAGCCGTCCCATCCGTCGCTCGTGTTGGTCTTGAACGTCCCCGTATTCTTGATCTCCGCGCCTTCGGCCATGTGCAACCAACCACCATTTTCCAGTGTGGTAGTGCCTTCATTGACCAGTTCGCGGACCGCCAGCGTCACACCGCCTTTCACAGCTCCCGATGCGCCAGAGAGCACAACGGTTGAGCCCGACCCTGACATCGTGCCACCCGTCCACGACAACGCACCAGAGACGTCGAGCGTCCCGCCACCTTCAACGGTCCCACCGGTCTGCGTGAACTCTGCTGCGATCAACCAGCCACTCGCAACACTCAACGTGCTGCCGCTGCCCACTTGAAGCGCCAGATCGCTGCCATGCGCTTCTTCTGTGGTAACGCTTGCTCCCCTGAGATCGATCGCACCGGATAGCGAGTCACTGTGCAACGCGTAGGCGCCCGCCACGAATTCGATCGAGCCCCCTTCCAACGCAGACCATTCGCCGTCCGCGCCCGACCCACCCGCACGAAACTCGATCTGCCCCGCACGTGACTCGACACTCCCGTCGTTTTCAAAGCCGACACGCACTTCGGTTTCTTCGCTACCCGCGACCTTCTCAAACGTGCCCGTGTTCAAGATCGACGGCGCCGCACCACCCCCTTCCGCCAAAAAGCCCTCCCAGCCTTCGCTCGTGTTCGTCTCGAACGTCCCGGTGTTCTTGATCTGCGCACCGTCGGACATGTACAGCCAGCCACGACCTTCAAAGCTGGCGGTGCCTTCGTTGACGAACTGGCGTTCGGCGAGGTGCACCCAACCCTTCACGGTCGCCGTCGCGCCAGATAGAGCGACCGTGGCGCCCGACCCCGACATCGTGCCCGATGTCCACGACAGCGCGCCAGACACCGTGAGGCGCCCGGCGCCTGTCAGGGTGCCGCCGCTGATCGTGAGCGCGCTGACGCTCGAGGCATCGGAGGCGCTCGTGAGCTCCAGTGAGCCGCTTGAGATGACCAGTGTGCCTTCGTCGAGCAGTGCACCAACCTGGCTCGTACCGCCATCGACAGCGATACTCACCCCTGCTTCCACACAGGCGAGATCGCTGGAGCCGGGCACGCTGCCGGTGGACCAGTCGCTTGCGGTTCGCCATTCGCCTCCTTCGTTTGGCCCTGTCCACGTGTCCATGCATGACGATTCCGTGACTACCGCGCTCGCCCCAGAGGTGCTGGACTCCGAGCCCATAGGGTTGCTCGCGGTCACCGTGACACGCAGAGTGCCCCCGATCTCGCCCCCCGTCGGGGAGAACGTCGAGCTCGTCGCACCAGAGATATCCGAGCAGCTCGCGCCGGCGCTGTCACAAGCCTCCCATTGGTAGGCGTAGGAAAGTGGTTGAGTACCCGCCCATACGCCGTGCTCGCACGTAGTTTCCTTCCAACCCACACGGTGCCGGAGATCACAGGGGCGCTTGTTTCCGAGGGCGCTACGTTATCGACCGTTGCGCTCACAGTAGCTGTCGTATAGGTGTTCCCAGCGTTGTCCGTGACGGCGGCGCGCAGCTGGTAAGCGCCGTTGGTATAGGAGAACGCTTCGACAGTGCACCGGTACGTGCTCCCAGCGACCGGGGTGCTCTGGGCAGCGCACGCGTCCGTCCACGACGAGGAGCCTTCCGCTGCGATCTGCAGCTGCCACGAGGCAACACCCGACCCGCTGTCGCTCGCACTCCCAGACACACTGTTGGGACCACGCAATTCACCCGGCGCGGACACCGACCCCGTCGGCGGCGTGTTATCCACCACCGTATTGATCGAAGCGGTGGGAGCGGTGTCGGGCGGATGTTCGCTATCGGAGAGCTGCCCCCGTAGCTGGTAGTGCCCATCCGGATAGCTGCCACTCGCCGTATCCCATTCACAGCCGAAACTCCCGTCGAGTCCCGGGATCAGCGGTCCGCAGAGCGCTTTCCATTCGCTGGTGCCGGCCGGGGCCACTTCGATACCCGCGGCGGAGAAACCGGAGCCGACGCTTTCGCCAGTTCCCGAGATCGTGACCGTACCCAACGCGTAGGGCCGTGGATTGAGCGACCCTCGAGGCGGCCCAGAGGCCGGCTCCCGCGTGACGGTCGCACCTTCGACTCGCACATCGCTCAGATCCACTGTTTCCGCGATCAAGAATTTCCCGCCGCTCAGCACGATCGCACCGGCGCCTTCGGTCTCCCACGAGCCCACCGCGACGTCAGCAGCGATCCCACCAG
Organism: uncultured Solirubrobacterales bacterium; assembly: GCA_963812595.1. Taxonomy (GTDB): domain Bacteria; phylum Actinomycetota; class Thermoleophilia; order Solirubrobacterales; family Solirubrobacteraceae; genus Palsa-744. The sequence continues at coordinate 32,019 of CAWEVQ010000012.1, read as the reverse complement.
CAAGGAAGTCCAGCTCCCCGCTCTGCGCCACCGCACCACCATCGTTATCGAAGGCCACCCTGACGTTGATCGTATCCCCACTCGCGTCCGTCTGGAAGGTCCCGGTATTGATGACGCTCGACGTGGCGCCGCCAGCGTTTTCAAAGGTGGAGCCGCCATAGCCGTAGCCGCAGCCGGGGTCGTAGGAGTCAACGTCGAACGTCCCGCTGTTCTGCAGCTGCGCGCCACCCTTCATCGCAATCGCGCCGTCGGCTGCCCCACCACTCGCACCATCCATCAGCGTCCCGTGATTGACGAACGTTACGTCTTCCAGCAGCAAGCTGGAGCAAGAGCCATCATTCACCGCCGAAGTCCCTTCGGACCCCACCACGAGCTGCCCAGACCCGCCGATCGTCGGCGTGCCGCTCGTCGAGAATGACCCCAACGCTTCCAGCTGCCCACCGACACTCAACGTGCCGCCACTCAACGTCAACCCAGCTACCGAGGTCGTGGACCCTTCCGGGATCGTCAACGAGCCACCGCTCAGACTCACGTGCGAACTGCTCCCCAGCAAGCTCGTCGCCGTCACGCTCCCACCAGCAACCTTTATCGTCCCCAGCCCAGACCATGTGCCTTCCGTGAACGCGAACGAGCCACTCGCAAACGTGAGTGTCGCACTCGAAGCGGCTGACCACGTGCCGCCTGTGCCGCCACCGCCGCCGTGGAACGCAAGCGAGCTGGAGCCCGTCCCAGACACGGTGCCATCGTTAGTGAAGCCCACCTCAAAGTTGATCGCAGATCCTTCCGCGTCGCTCTGAAAGGTCCCAGCGTTCGTGATACTCGAAGCAGCGCCACCCGCATTTTCAAACGAGGTACCGCCATAGCCATACCCACACGCGGGGTCCCACGAGTCAGCGTCGAACGTACCCGAATTCTCAAACTCGGCGCCGTCCTTCATCGCGATCGAGCCATCTGCCGCCCCACCGCTCGCACCATCCATCAACGTCCCATGATTGACGAACGTGACCTCTTCCAGCAACAACGCTGAGCAGTATGCATCGTTCACCGCACCCGTCACCCCGGAGCCCACCACGAGCTCCCCCGGCCCGCTGACCGTCGGCGTACCACTCGTCGAGAACGACCCGGACACATCAAGCGTCCCGGCGATGCTCAACGCACCACCACTCAACGTCAACCCAGCGACACTCGAGGCTTCCACTGCTTCCGCCACCGCCAGCGAACCGCCCGAGATCACCAGGCTCCCCTGATCTTCGAGTATCCCGGTCTCATTACCGCCCCCGGTGACATGAACCGTCACGCCAGAGCCAATACACGCCACATCAGCCGACCCCGGCACGCTGCTCGTAGACCAGTTCCCCGCCGACGCCCACGAGCCATCACCGGCACCACCCGTCCATGTATCCGTGCAGCTCGCCGCAGACGCGCCGCCGGGCAACGCAAGCCCAACGGCCCACAGCGCCAAGAACAACAAGAGGCCCCCGCGAACACATCGCCGTCCAACCAGCTCGCTGCTCCCCATCGCCGTCACTCCCCTGCCCAATTGGTGCTTGCTCCCTATCTTTGCCACCTCCCCGCCACACAGCTATGAGATCCAGTGTTTGCCGGGCCTAGAGCCCGTGTTATTCGGAGCGCCGGAAGACGACCCTACACTCGAACGGGGCGCACTCTACCAAGGAAGCGGCGGATGTCAACATCTTAGATATAAGATGTCCGCATTTTGCGGGGATCAGCAAGCCCAAAGCCTACATGGACTATCAATGACTTTGCACTATCCATAAGATGTGAACGAGCGAAAATTAGGTTGGTGGCGACTGCTCCTAGGAAGCGTGAAATCCCGTATAATGCATCCCCGGCCTGCCGCGCGCCCCATAGCCCTACCCACCCGCAGCGACGCGTGGCAGGATCCTGACGGAGGACACCCATCTCCCGCAACGTTCATGTGACCGATGGACGCTGCTCAGCCTCCGATCCCAAGGTCGATGCTGCGCGTGGATGCGACCTCGCGTCCGAGACGGCGCTCGGCACGGTCGAGCGCTTCACGGGCGCGCTCCCAGTCGCGCTGCTGGCCGCCGCGCTGCTCGGGCCGGGGGCCGAGTGCGTCGGCTGGATCGGCGATGTCGTACTGGGCGCGGTGGCGCGCGGCGTGGCGCACGCCGTTCTCCCATGCCTCGCGCTTGGCGGGCTGGTCTGGCCGCTCTCCGAAAGTGGCCTTTACCCACGGGCCGGGGGTTTGCAGTTCGCGCTCGGCGAGCTCGTTGCGCAGGGCGGTGTGCTCCTGGGTGACCTGGGTGATCGCGTACTCGAGGCCTTCGCGTTCGTCACGGGCCTCGACGGGGTCGCCAAGCTCGCGCTCCAGACGGCCGCGCCGCGTGTGGACCGTGTCGAGCTCGCGCTCGTTGGCCTGCAGGGCGGTGGTGAGGTGGGCGCGTTCGATCGCGTAGGAGTCGTCTTCGCGGCCGAGGCGCGGGCGTGGCTCGGGTAGGCCGGCGAGGCGTTGGGTGAGTTGCTCACGCTGGCTGGTGATGGTGAGAGCACGCGCGTCGAGGTCCTCGATGCGCTGCAGCTCGCGTGTCGGCAGCGCCGCGAGCTGCACATGCAGCTGATCGACACGCTCGCGCAACTCCCGCAGCCGCGCTGTGGTTGCCGCGGCCGGCGAGGTTGGCTCGGCGCGGACGGCGGCGTGCTCCTGTGGTGGATCTGTCGCGTGTGCGGGGGCGCTCGCGAGGTCGGGGTCGTCTATGCGGCCTGCGCCGAGTAGCTGCTCGATCGCGAGGTCTTCGTCATCGCGCTCGAGCATCCGGCGGCCCACTCGCTCGAGTAGCTCGTGCCTGGTTGCTGTCGGGGTTTGGTCTGTGGGTGCGAACTCGCTGCGCTCCCGCTCGAGGTCGTCGTCGTAGACGAGCAGGCGTGTGGTTTCTCTTGCGCGGGAGAGCGCGGTGTATGACCAGCCCGCGGTGAGATCCCGGGGTGAGGCGACCACGATTGCGCCCTCGATTGTTCCGCCCTGCATCCCGTGCCCGGTCAGGGAGTAGGCGTGCTCCACGTGCTCGGCGACATAGGCGGCGGGCAGCTCGCGTACGAGCCCGCCGTCGGTGTCGATCACGACCTTGTCGGGGTCGAGGTGGCGCACGGTGCCCCTCATTCCGTTGTCCACGTCGAGCCGCCCGTCGTTGCGCCGGCAGATCACGCGGACACCGATCGCGACCTCAACCGGGCCGTAGGAGTGCTCCTCACCGGGCGCGAGACCGCGGCGCAGCTCGCGCGCTCCCTGGTTCAGACGGTCGCGTGTCTCGTTGTCCCTGGCGATCATCACCGTCTGCGCCGGTCCCGCTGTGGCGGCCGCGCGCGCCCACTCGGCGAGGGCCTGTTCGCACGCGCTGGCGGGGTCGCTGAACGTCTCGATCCGCGTGTTGCGCTCGGCCCAGTCGAGGTAGCGCTGGGGGTGGCCGTCGTGCAGCGCGCCGAGCGCCCTGCGCTCCGCGGGGTCGCGCTGGCGCATCACCTCCGTCAGCCGCTGCGCACCAAGCGCACGCCCTACCGCTCCGAGCCACCCGCCGGCCTGCACCGAGGCGAGCTGCCCCGGGTCACCGATCGCGACCATCTTCACGCCCGCCCTCTCCGCCGCCTCTAGCAGCCGTGCGGTGGGGCGCGTCGCAGCCATGCCAGCCTCGTCAAGGATCAGAACACTGCCGTTGGGTAGCGTGTCGCCGAGCTGCTCAAGGTCGAGCAGGAGCCGGTCGAGCGTGCGGGTGGGGATGCCGGCCTCCTCGGCCAGCTCGCGTACCGCGCGGCCGGTCGGCGCGACGCCTAGCACGGTACCCCCAGACGCATCTACGTGAGCGTTCTGGGATGAGAATGCACACCTGGATGCGTTATTTGGCGGGCGCTTATCGAAGCGATGTCGTGCCGTTGGTATCGGCGACCGCGCGGCGGGGGGTGCTGGGGCGACCATGGTTGGCCTCAAGGCCGCCCCGGATGTGTCGCACGTAGGCGTTCACGTCGTCTTGGCGGTTGGCGTGCAGTTGCATCAGCATGAGCATCCGGTTGGTGCGTTGGCGGTTCTTCAGCCCGTAGGCGCGCGGCCCAATCGCGGCGCGAATTGGGTTGGTGAACCCGTCGAGCGGCGAGGTCGACAGCGGCGTGTCGGCCGGGCGGCTGGAGCGCGGCCCGCGGCGCGTGAATTGGTCTTCGACGGTCTGGCCGGTGGTGTTCAGCCACTCGCTCACGCGCGGGATGCCGGCGGCGTCGCAGCGCTCTGTGAACGGCGTCCAGAACGACGGGCCGGTGAACGCCGCCTCGATATCGCCTAACAGCTCGTCGATCGCCTCCCGATGCTCGGGCTGCTCGGTGCGGAGCTTGCCCATCAGCCGCTCCAGCGCGTGGCGCAGATGCCACTCGCACAGGTACAGCTCGGCGCCGGGGAAGCACATGCCGACCGCGTTGGTGAGACCGGTGTCGTTGTCGCACACGACCCGTGGTGGGCCGCCCGGCAGCGCGGCCAGGAACGCCTCCCAGTCGGCCTGCGACTTGGTCGTGAACGCCTCAAGGCGCCACAGCTTCGCTCGCCCCGCCTCATAGCCCATCGCCGCGAAGATCCGGAACGCGATCCGGTGGCGACCGGTGTTCGGGTCGCGTACCCGGAACGGCAGGTCGTCGAGCAGCAGCGAGCCGCTCGCTGGCCAGGACCGCGGCCGGTAAGGCTCGAACACGACCGGCGCGAACACCTCGACCCAGTCCATCACCAGCGACCCGTGCTGCGAGAAGCGCAGCTCCCCAGTTTCCGGATCGGCGCGCAGCCGCTTCGCCCGCTCGCGCGCCACGAGCGCCGCGTCTCGATACGTCGAGCCGGCACCGACCTGCACCAGCGCCTCCGCGATGCCCCGCGCAACGAACTGGTAGTAACGCGCGCCATGCGGCCCCTCGTGGAAGCCGACGTCGCGCTCGCAGGACTCACACGCGTCATGCCAAGACTCCTCGCGCGGTAGCGGCTCAATGAACCGGTGCGGCGGATCGCCGTTGGCGGGAAGGCAGCGATACCGCTGGCGGCGATGCCGATCCGGCCCGTAACGACCATCGAAGCGCACCCGTGAGCCAGCATGCTCCGGCCTCGGACAGGTCGCCTTGGCGCTGCTCCAGCTCTTGCCCAGCGTCGACATCTACCACGCCAAAATACGCCCCCATCCGGACGCCTAACGCATCCAGGTGTGCATTCTCATCCCAGAACACTCACGTAGATGCGTTTGGGGGGCACGGTATAGCCCGCGCTCTCATACACCTGGCGCAGTACCCCGGCTGTGTAGGTCTTCCCGGTCCCCGCGAGCGCCTGGATCACGCTCACCCCATGGCCCGAACCAGTCACTGCGCGGACCGCCGCCGCCTGCTCCGTAGTGAGGGGACGATCGGCCGTTGTGATCGCACGCTCGGCCAGCGACGGATCGACGATGCCCGCCCCCTCGCCGCCGCGGCCGACCACGGCCGCGATCAGCCGCCGCTCGACCGCCACCAACTCCGCGGTCGTGATCTCACCACCACGGGTCCCAATCACGTCCGGGTGCTCCGCGAATCGCGCGGCCTGGCCGCGCACCTCCTCGACCAGCGCCCCCGCACCAGCGGCGGCGGCGAACTCACGGAGCGCCGCGCGCTCATTGAAGGTATTGCTGCGCTCCGTCAAACCCCCGGCACCCGTCAACCTGCCCCCGAGCGCCTGCTCGTCCACGCCGTCACGTGTGGCGAGGTCGCGCGCCAGACGCTCCCGGCCCGCCTCCAGAATGTCCACGATCCGATCCGTGTCGAGGCCCTGCTCACCGGCGCGAGCCCTGACCTCCTCCCGCCATGTGTGCGTCTCCAAGCCGTACTGCTTGCGCTCCCTCGTGGCGAGCGCCGCGTGCTCGGCCGCGCTCTTTGACCCTAGGCCGATCCCGCCCCGCTCTGCCTCGCGCTGCATCTCGTGACGGCGCTGGGAGAATTGCTCGACGACGGGACGCTCGATATCTGCCAGCTCCGCAGCACCGTTGCGGAGCTCCCCCCACTCTAGCCCCAGGCGCTCGGTGACGAGCGCGCGAAGATGCGCCTGGTAGAGGTACCCCGCTGTCTTCGCTACCCGGTAGAGCTCCGTCCCATGCAGCGCCGTGAACTGTCCATCGGGGCCGCGCGTGAGGTTCGCCGCGACGACATGCGTATGCAGTTGCGGGTCAAGCGCCCGGCTCATCCGGTGCCGGTAGGCCGCCGCGATCAGGCCCTCGCCAGGCTGGACGTGCTCGCCGGCGTGACCGCGACGGACCATCACCGCCGTGTCCTCCAGATACCCGAACGCCGCCCTTACCGCCTCTTCGTGGCACCCCACCAGCTCACCCGAGACCTGCTCCGGCGCGATCGCGAACAGGATGCTCAGCGTCTTCGGTGCGGAGAACGTGAGGTCATACGCCGCAACCTTTGGGTCACGCGCGCTTGAGCGCAACCGTGCCGCTCCGTCGCGTGGGTCGTGACCGGCGATCAGTGCACCGAACTGTCCTTTGCCGACCCGGCCCTGGAGGCCGAGGGCCTGTGCGCCGGCGCCGACCCATTCGCCGGGGGCCTCGCCACGGCCGGTGTAGTAGTCGTCCTGGCCCTGGGCCACCTGCTGCTCGTAGTAGCGATGCTGACCCAGCGCGATCTTGCCGATCGAAAGCATTATGCCAAAATAGCAAAACATGCCCACCTTGGTGCAACTGTGTGCCGGAGGCGGAGCGCAGCGCAGCCGAGCGGCGGGGAGACCTTTGCGTTCGGGTTCGGGGGCGCCGTGTGGAGTCGCGCGGTGGTGGTGCAGCGGGTCGGGGGCGCGGTAGGTCGCGTTGCGCGGACGCGAGGGCCTCGCTGGCCGGGCGGGCTGGCGGGTCGGGCAGGCGGCCCGAATGTGCGGGCACGGCGCGGCGGCGGAGCGGCCGGCCTCGGGGCCTCGTCTTGCAGGGCGCCGGCGGCGCTGCACGGGGAGGGCCGGGTCCGTGCGGGGCGGCCGGTCGGCGTGCGTTGCGTGATTGTCGCGCCGAGCACGCCGCCGGCCCCAGCGGTGTCAAGGACCGACAATCCCGATCTCGTTCAGGAAGCGCAGGCAGCGCGAGGGGCTACCCGCTCGCCGTCGCGGACCACCGCCCCGGCTCCCCGAGGCGGCCCAGCGCGGCCGCGATCACCTCGGGGGCGGCCTCTGCGTGCAGCTCCTGCGCCAGCTCTCCGCGCGTCCACTCTCGGGGGTGGTCGCAGTCGAGCAGCAGGCTGACGATCAGATGCTCGATCCCGAGACCCCGCAGCCCCGATCGACAGGAGCAACCTCGGTCTCCTCGACGTAGCGGATGAGGTGCGCGATCCTCGCGGCGGTCTCCCGCGCGCGGTCGCCTACCGCCTCGGCCCCTTCGGGGGTGGACTCGGCGTGTCTCTGTTCGGCGTCCTCCTGGGGTGCGCAGCGCCCCAGGAATGCCTGGCGGTACTCGCCGAGATCGACCTCCACCGCGGTGGGCTCCTCCTCGGCGTACCACTCCAGCTCGTCGAGCAACGCACGCGCCGCATCGATGCCAACGCGATTGCCGAAACCGAACGAGAGGTAACACCCTCGAAGCGGGGTGAACCGACACCGCGCGCGCCGACACCACCGCGACGCCTTCGCGCTCCAGCCCGGCGGCCCCCGCAGAGACCTCAGCGACGACGGGAAACAATCACGACCGCCGGTAGCTCCCGTCGCGTGATCGGGCCACGGTCTCCGAGCAGCGCGCGAACAACCTCGCCGACACCGCCGAGGGCCAACGCCCACGCCGGTGGGCATACCACACCGTGCCCCCTCCCCACGCGAGCACCCCGAACACCGCGAACGCGACGCAATAGCCGTAACCGCCCCCACTCCCACACGCCCACGCCCCCCACCACGACACCAGCCAGCGACTCGGGTCAGCGTCGGGCCGAACCGCCAACCAATCCACGCAACTACAGCAAGCAGACCAAACACGCAGATCACCCCCGCGAGCGGACCCGCCGCCGCAAATGGGGTGACGAAGTGGACGCCCATCTGTCTTGTGTATCACTCCGATCAGACAGACATTTGTCTCAGGCGAGCGGCTCCGAGGCCGCTAATGGGCGTCGCCGGCGGCAGGGGGCTGCCGGACCCCATCCGTCGATCGAGCAGTCGGTCGGCCCCCGGCCCGGCACTCGCGCACGCCCTGTCACACCCCTTGCGGGTTGACAGGGCGTGCCACGCTGCTCGCCCGGCGGGGGCCGGGGGACTGCGCTCCGCCGCGCTCGGGGCCCCCAGCCAGGCGAAGCCTGGTTGGGGAGCGGCGGACGATCGACCGTAACTCTCAGTTCCGTCAATACGTTGGGCGCAGCACGCGACCATCGTGCCCCTGCGGGCTGGCACAACGCTAAACGCGCCCACCTGAGCCCGACTGTTGACATGGTAGTAAGCCATGGATAAACTAGCCGAAATCCCGCCAGCGACAATTTGCAGCCCCGAACAACGCCCCAACGAAGTCGTTGGGCAATACTCAAAGCTATTCGAGCTCGCGTCCTCCTACCCCATTTGCCGCGTACTCTTGTCATAGCTGTCGCCGCAGGCTCCATGCTCGCTAGCGCAATCACCATAGCTAGCTGCGGGACCACAAAGACGGTGACAATTCGGCCGGCGCCCATCGACGTGCCGTTTCGCGTTCCCTCCGGCTCCATGGAACCAACACTCTCCATTGGCGCGCGGGTGTGGGTTCAGACGACTGAATATACCCCGAAGATCGGCGACATCGTGGTGTTCCATCCCCCGAATGGCGCCAAGGAACAGCACTGCGGACCCACGCACTACGAAGTCAGCCCTGGCGGCGCGCCCTGCGACCAAACCAACCCCGAAGAGGCCGGCGAGAACTTTATCAAGCGCATCGTGGCGGGGCCTGGAGAAATCATTTACATCAATGAAGGCCACGCAATCGTCGACGGCAAACGCGAGCACGACTCCTACATTCGCTCCTGCGGAGGGGTACGGGAGTGTAACTTCCTCACTCCGATCAAGATTCCCCCCGGCCACTGGTTCATGTTGGGAGACAACCGTGGCGAATCGGACGACAGTATATTTTGGGGGCCAGTCCCCACCTCCTGGATCGTCGGGCACGTTCAGTGGTGCTCAGCAGTAGGCGTCTCATGCCCCAACGCATAGCCCACAAGCTCCTCGGAAGGACCGACGAGCTCGCCAACTTGGGGCGGCGGTCTACTTCATGCCCAGCTGCGGATGCTTGGGCACCGCTGTAACCTCCCACAGAGGGAAGTTCGACCGATGCTATGCGTTTCGCTAATTCTGACGTTGGCCGACTTACCGCATAGGATCCTCGGTAGATGAACAACGGCAGCCCCCTGAGCACTCCCGTAGACTCAGCCGTCGTCCGACTGGCCGTCGAGGCGCGTAAAAACAGCCTGTCGATCTGCGCCGGCGCCGGCCTGAGCATTCCCGCCGGCCTCCCCAGCGGAGCCGAACTCGCACGCAAACTACACGAGCGCTTCAAGCGCGTCACCGGCTACAGCTGTTCGACACCGGACGACCTACTTGCGGTTGCTGATGCCGCCGCAGCCCTGCCCGAAGGACTCTCTGTCGTCCAACAGCTCGTCCTCGGACTCGCACCATTCGCCACGGCGACGCCGCTACTCGCCCACCGGCTCCTCGCGCTCCTGCTAGCTGAGGACGCGCTCCGGCTCCTGCTCACCAACTGGGATGACTGTGTGGAGCGCAGCTGGCGCGAACACGAGCACATCCCGAGCGTCTGCAATGCCGTTGAAGCCGAGAGCCTGCGCGGACAGTTCATCCTGAAGATCCACGGATGCTGCATGCAGGCCGATACCCTCCTCATCACAACCGACCAACTCGATAAGCCGCCGCTCTGGACAAACATCCACTTCGGTCGCGAGCTCGACGGCTCAACCATGGTCTTCATCGGTATCGGCGATATCGCCGGCTACGCCCAGAGACGCATCACCGAACTTGCGGAACTGGTCCCACACGCCCGCGTCAGAGTCGTCTCACCCGGCATTGCGACCGGCTGGGAAACAAGCATCTGGAGCACACTGCTCCCCGAACTCCCCGAAGCCCGTCGCATACAGCAGACGGCCGACGATTTCCTCGACCACCTCGCCCGCGAGTGGGTGATGACCCTCCTCACCAACATCCAGGAAGCCAACCCCTCGGCCGCGTGGCTCAAGGCGCTCACTAACGCCTTTGAACACTTCACCGCCGTCCAAGCGCTCATCTGGCTGCGGCGTGCCGCGGTGCGATGGGACATCGGGGACTCCGTCGTCACCGCACCCGCCGCTTCCTCGGCCCTAGAGGCCATCGCCCTGCAGGCCCGCGACAGCGGCTCCGGGGTGCCGAAGGACATCAGCTTCCTTCCGGCCAGCGCCGTCCTGATCGACGGTAAGCGTATGGAGGTCCTGATCTGCCCGGAGCGCCTCACCCCGAGCGACATCGAAACCCTGGCTGGGGAGCGTGCGCAGCGCGTCGTACACAACCTCGGCCCGGAACCAGAGCTCGAGATGCTGCTCGCCGCAGGCACGGTCAGAGGCCCCAAGCCACGCGACTTAGCCGGGGTCGACGTCGTCGACCCCGAAGTCCCTGTCGATGACCTGATCGGTGGCGACCGCCGGGTTTCCATCCGCCTGACATACGCCGACGACGTCTTGGAGGCCGCATGAGCACGGTCACCAGCGATCCCGGCCTGCTCGCAGTCGCCCGTCGGGTCCTCACCCAACATGACTTCCGCGTCAGCGAGATGACGCTCGCCGACGCGGACGCGGCGACGTGGCTGCTCGCCGAGAGTGAGTACTTCCTGCTCGCGCTCGCTGCCGGAGCGAGCTTCGACGACCTTCTCGTCCTCGAGGGATTCCTCGCCGCCGCACTCGCGACGGTGTTCGAGGACCGCAGGCTCGGACCCAAGCGCTGGGACTCCTACGTCGTCCTGCTCTCCAGCTCCGGCGCCGACCAGCGCGGCGCACCCGACGTCGTGCGGTTGCAGTACAACACGCGCTCCCTGCGGCGCCTTGTCTCACTCGGTGTTCCTTCACGTGAGGAGACAGTCGCGGAAGCCCTCGCAACATTCTTGCCTTTGCCAGAGCCGCCCCCGGGCATGCTTCGCTCTGCGTTCGACGAGCTCGTCACTCAGCTGGTCATCAACGGTATCCCCGAAGACCGGGCCGCCACCGTGGTCGGCTCCTACCGTAGGACCGGGAGCATCGATGGACCCTGAACCCGTCGCGATCCGCAGGGTGACAATCGAGAACTTCCGTGGGTTCCGTGCTCAGCAGACAATCGACCTTGCGGCGTCGGCAACGATTGTCTGCGGTTCCAACGGAAAGGGCAAGACGAGCTTCTTCGACGCGTTGCAGTGGCTGCTGCTCGGCTCTCTCGGCCGGTTGGCAGATCTCGCAAGCCGTCGCAGCAGCGACTACGTCGTCAACAGCTTCGCCGGCAGACGTGCCACCGCGACCGTCAGCGCCGAACTCGACCTCGCGGGCCGCCTAGTGACGCTAACCCGCACCGGCGCCCGCAAGGAGACTGAGCTGCAATGGCTCGACGCTGAGCAGTCTCTCACCGGTGCCGAGGCGCAGCGAGCGCTGTGCGAGGCGCTGCTTGGGAACCAGGACATTTCCCTTGAGGAGACGGTCCTCACTTCGGGGGTGCTACAGCAGGATGTTGTCCGCAAGGTGCTCCAGGAGGAGCCGAAAGATCGCTACCGCCACATGTCGGCTCTGCTCGGGCTTGAGGAGATCGCGAGTTTCGAGACAGAGGCGAAGAGCCGTGCCGAGGAGCGCGATCGCCTTGCCAAGAGAATACGCAGCGAGCACGCCGACGGCGATAGTCGGCTACGCAAGTTGGAGTCCGAACTGGCTCGTCTCACCGAGCGTCTCGCCTCAGAGCCCGAGATCGCAGGCGCCCGCACAAAGCTGGAGGGCGAACTCTCCAAGGGAGCGCCCGCGTTCGACATCCCCCGGTTGCCAGCGCACGCGGCGGAGGCGGTCGCGCTTGGCCAGTTCGCGCGCAGCATCAGGGCCGCCGCGGACGACCTACTCGCACGGGAGGCCATGCTGAGCGAGCAGGAGGGCGAGCTGCCCGGGCTCGACATGAAAGAGCCGAAACCGCTCGAAGCGGATATCGAGAAGCTCACGCAAGAAACGGCGAAGGCGAAGGAGACACTCGGAGTCGCGCTCACCCGCGAGCATGACGCGCAGGAGCGCGCCAGCCGACTCGCCGAGCTCGCAGCTAAGGCGCTGCCGCTCCTCGGTGAACACTGCCCCGTCTGCCGGCTCCCGATAGACCCGGCCGACGTAGAGGTGCATCTGCGCGAGCTGATCGACGCCGGCAGCGAGGACCTTCCGGCGCTGAGCCGCGCGAGCGCCGACGCACGAGAGCGTATGAGTCTCGTCGAGGCCCGCTTGCGTGACTTAATCGCCCGCCGCGACGAGCTTCGTGCCGGGGTCGAGCTGCGTAAACGGCTGGGAGCTGCCCGGACACTGTGGCTAAAGGATTGCGCCGCATTGGCGTCCGACGACCCCCGCGTCCGTGCGGACGTGCGGCAGAAGCTCACGTCGGGTGACGTGGACGCGATCGCTGGACTGCGCGCGTCGGCAGACCGGTTGACCTCGATCGCTGAACAGCTCGCCTCGCTGCTGGGAACTTCGGGCTTGGCGGAGGAGGTACAACGGGCTCGCGAGCAAGTGGACGAGCAGGTGTTGCTGGTGCGCGATCTCGCGGAGGAGGCAGGCCGCGCGAGCAATGTGGCCGACAGCGCAAAGACGCTTGCGACTGGGGCTACACGTGCGATCGCGGGCGTGACGAAGACGCGCTTCGAGAGCCTGCAACCGCTGGTCGATGACATCTTCGCGAGGCTCGCCCCGCACCCGGCGTTCACGACCCTGGGCTTCGAAATGAGTGTCGCGTACCGCAACGGTGTCGCCGACCCGTTCGTGAAGGACCCGGAGAGCGGCGTCAGCGCCGACCCGCTGCTCGTGTTCTCGAGCTCCCAGGCGAACGTCGCTGCTCTCACCTACTTCCTAGCGCTGAGCTGGGCGTCGACCACGAAAGCGCTGCCCTTCCTGCTCCTCGACGACCCGCTGCAGTCGATGGATGACGTCAATGCGCTCGGCTTCTCCGACCTCTGCCGCCACGTCCGCCGCCGCCGCCAGCTCGTCGTCTCAACCCACGAGAACCGCCTTGCGAGCCTCCTGGAACGAAAGCTCACCCCACGCACCCCGGGAGCCCGCACCAGAGTCCTACGCTTCACCGGGTGGGACCGGAACGGTCCCACCATCGAACAGGAAGACGTCGAACCCGGGCCCGTCAGCTATCTCTTGAAGGCCAGCTAGCCAAACGACCCCACCGCTTCAGATCCTCGGGTCCGCTGGAGCGACCAGCCTTGTCCTCGGGTGATCCTCGTTCATGTATCGGAGCTTTGCGTCAACTTCCACGGGCTGCTTGTGCCCTTCGTGGTGGTGGCGTGCAGCGTTACCACGAGGGGCGTTGTCCAATACGTTGTCCAAAGCGGCTTCCCGATCCCTCGTATGCGTCCCGGTACAGCACGAATCTCGCTTTGTTGAGCGGATTGAGCGTAAGCCCCCGGCAGGACTCGAACCTGCGACCCTCGGATTAGAAGTCCGATGCTCTATCCAGCTGAGCTACGGAGGCGCGATGTTTCCGACTCATAGTGTGGCGATCCGCGCCGCGACGCGCCGGCAGGGTCGAGTCCGAGCCGACTCCGGCCAATCGCTTCGACGCCGAGCGCGACCTCCGGCCGAGCCGCGCGCGCATAGCTTTAGGCAGGCCAGGGGAACGCCTTAAGCAAACTTGATCCAGAACCAGTAAAAATTGAGCCCATGACTCCCGCATCGGGCTCCGATCCCGACCTCACACGCAAGGAGCGCCGCGAGCAGGCGCGCACCGAACGCAAAGCGATGGAGGCTGCCGCCGCCCAGTCGGCGCAGCGCAAACGCATGATCCAGCTCGGCGGCGTGCTCGGCGTCGTCGTCGTGATCATCGTCGTGATCGTGCTCGCCACCAGCGGCGGGGGCAACGGCGGGAGCGGACTGGCCACCGGCAGCAAGAAGAACTCGACCGTCGCCACGGTCCAGCTCGATGATCGGCGGCATCCCCCAGTCGGGCAACGTCCTCGGCAACCCCAACGCGCCCGTGACGCTGCAGTACTTCGGTGACCTGGAGTGCCCGATCTGCAGGGAATTCACGCTTGGTGCGCTGCCCGCCGTGATCAAAAAGTACGTGCGCAGCGGGAAGGTAAAGATCGAATACAACTCGCTGGAGACCGCCACCCACGAACAGGAAACATTCCGCGACCAGCAGATCGCCGCCTACGCGGCCGGCAAGCAGAACCTCGCGTGGTACTTCATCGAGCTCTTCTACCACGAGCAGGGCCAGGAGGACAGCGGCTACGTCACCGAAAGCTACCTCCAGAATCTCGCGGAGCAGGTGCCGGGCCTCAAGCTCCCCGACTGGAGCGCCGCGCGCAACGATCCCGCGTACGGCGAACAGGTCACGCACGACGCGCAGATCGCCAACGCCGAGGGCTTTACCGGCACGCCGTCCTTCCTGATCGGCAAGAGCGGGCAGCACATGGAAAAGCTCGAAAACCCCAACCTCGAAGAACCCTCGAGCTTCGAAGCGGCGATCAACAAACTGCTTGCATAGGAGACCAGTGCGGCGATGGCGATGACCCAGCAGCCCCTCCCCCCTCCTCCTCCCCCTCCCCCGGCACCGACGATCGGCCATGAGCGACCGCGCGATCCGCATCACGATGATCGTGCTCGCCACGATCGGGCTGGGGGTCGCGAGCTACCTGACCTACGTCCACTACTCCGGCATCCCCCCGCTGTGCAGCACCACGCACAACACCTGCCTGAAAGTGCAGACCTCGATCTACGCGAAGCTCGCCGGCGTGCCGGTCGCGCTGATCGGCCTGATCGGCTACGTGACGATCCTCGGCTCACTGCTGGTGCCGCAGCGCGAAGGGACGCGCTTCGCCACGATGGCGTTCGTGCTGGTCGGCTTCGGCTTCTCCGCCTACCTCACCTCGCGGGAGGCGTTCTCGCTGCACGAGTACTGCGAGTGGTGCCTGTCGAGCGCGGCGATCATGACGGTGCTCGCCGGACTGTCTGTGTGGCGCTTCCTGCGCGGGGAAATGCCCCCCGCGGGCGCCCCCTCGGCCACGGCCGCGGAGCCCGACGCCGGGGCGCTCGCCGCGGGCTCTTAGCCCTCAGGCCTGGATCTGCGGCGCTCCGCCACCACGCCGGCGTTGAGGCGCTTGCACGCCACGGTGGGAAGCACTCGTATTTGCCCGCCGATCGCGGGTGCGTTCGGCGGGCGTTGTAAGGTCGCCCCACCATGACACCGCCGCGCAATCCGCCAGCCGAGCCCTTCGCACAAGGCACCATTGAGCAAAGCGCCACCAGGCGCCACAAGCAGGCCGTCGCCGAAGCCGCCGCGAAGCTGGTGCTTCCCGGCTCGCGCGTCGGGCTGGGGACGGGATCGACCGTCGCCCACCTGTTGCCGGCACTCGCCGCGAGCGGGATCGCGGGGCTGCGCTGTGTCGCCACCTCCCCCGCCACCGCCCGGGCCGCCCGCGCGCTCGGCCTGGAGATCGTGGAGCTCGACGAGCTGGGCGAGCTCGACATCGCGATCGACGGCGCCGACCAGATCGATCCGCGAGGGCTGGCTGATCAAGGGCGGGGGCGCGGCGCACACGCGCGAGAAGATCGTCGCCACCGCGGCACGGCGCTTCGTGGTGATCGCCTCCGCCGAGAAGGCCGTCGCCCGAGCTCCGCTCGCCGGTGCCCGTCGAGATCCTGCACTTCGCCCCGCACACCACGCTCGCGGCGATCGCCCCGGCGAGACTGCGCAAAGTGCCCCTCAGCCCGGACGGCAACCTGATCGCCGACTACCTCGGAGCGATCGGGGATCCGGCGCGGCTCGCTGCCCGGCTGTCCGCCACCCCCGGCGTCGTCGAGCACGGGCTGTTCGCACCGAGCCTCGTGAGCGACATCCTGATCGCCAACGACGACGGCATCGAGCACCGCCGCGGCGGCAAGGGGTAGCCCACTCCGTTCAGATGCTGATCAGCTCGAGCTCGTCCAGCCGCCGCACGGCGAGGGATGCCCACACCAAGCTCTCCTGACGGTGCAGGACGCCGTTGTGCTCCAAGCGCGCGAGCGCCTCGTCGAGCACCGCCGGCTCGAAGTCGGAGATTTCCCGCACCAACTCCGCGCGCGCCCAGCGCTTCGCGTGGTCGTCCCGGAGAATCTGCAGCACGATCGCTCGCTCGACCATCCACAGATCGCTGCTGCCGCCGTTGGTCTGTCGGTCCCGGCATGGGACTCACCTCCTCGTCTGCCACGTCGCCCGCGACCTGCCGGCTGCTGGGGCCACTTGATTTTCGGATCGACAGGAAGCTACTCAGCGCTTGGGACGGGAGGCTCGCTCGGGGGCCCCGTCTTCGGATACCTTTGGATCGTGACTCCCCGCGAACGCCTCTTCGCGTTTGGGCTCGCTCTAGCGCTCGTGCTCGCCGGCGGCGCGTGCGCCGTCCTCCTCGGCGGAGTGACCGGTCAGGTGCTCACGATCGTGCTGATCGCCGCCGGTGTGGCAGGAGCGGTGCTGCTCGTGTTCCTCGAAGTCGGCCTCAGCGAAGATCGCGAGCTCGCCCGCGACGAGGAGCGCCGCCGCGGTCGAGCGCTGCGGCTGCTGGGCGCCCGCCGCGGGCGCTGGGTGACACGTCGGCCGCGGCGACCCGACCGCTGAGCGGGTGCCCTCGCGGGCGGCCAGCGCGATCAGCTCCGGCGCTCGGCCGGTTGATACCGTACGGCGATGTCGTACGGATGGTCGACGGTTTCCTACGAGGAGTGGAGCGCGACCTGCGACACGCTGCATGCGCACACCCAGGTTCTCGGCAAGCTCGCGGTGGCGCTCGCCCCGCCCGAGCCACAGCTTCAGCACGCGGCTCTGCGTCTGAGCGCACGTGGCTGGGAGACGGCTCCGCTGCCGGCGCCCGACGGCTCGGGGGCGCTCGTGGTGGTGCTCGACCTGCGAACGCACGAGGCGCTCGTCGAGCACACCGGGGGTGGTGTGCGACGCGTCCCGCTCACCCCGCACCAGCCGGTGGGCGAGGTGACGCGCGAGGTGCTGCGGGCGGTACGCGAGCTGGGGGGTGACGTCAAGATCGACCCCACCCCGCAGGAGGTGGCATGGAGTGTGCCGCTCGACGAGGACGAGGAGCACCGCAGCTACGAGCCCGCGCAGGTCGCCTCCTACTTCGCCGCCGCCACCCACGCCGCGCTGGTGCTCGCCGCGTTCCGCGCGCCCTACCGCGGACGCTCGACGCCGGTCAACGCGTGGTGGGGGTCGTTCGACCTCGCGGTCAACCTCTTCTCCGGCCTGCCCGCCGACCCCCCGTCGGAGGACTTCATCATGCGCAACGCGATGAACGCCCAGGAGGTCGCCCTCGGCTGGTGGCCGGGCGATGCGCGTTACGCCAAAGCGGCCTTCTACGCCTACGCGCACCCCGCACCCGAGGGGTTCGCCTCCGCGGCGCTCGCGCCCGCTGCCGCGCGCTGGGAGGCGACGCTCGGCGAGTACATCCTCGACTGCGACGCGCTGCGCTCCAGCCCCGACCCGCACGCCGTGGCGCTCGACTTCGCGCGCTCGGCGTTTCGCCATGCGTGTTTGGTGTGCGAGTGGGATCCGGCGCTCCCCGCCAGCATCGACGGGACGCCGCCGCCCGTCGCCTGAGACGCGCGCCGTACCTGACGATCTACCTTGCGTTCCACATGACCGACCCAGTTCAACTCACCTGGGCACAGGCGCGCACTCACGCCCGCGAAGCGCTGGAGGCGACACTGGAGCGCCTCGCGCGCGTGGCGCCGGCGCGGGAGCTCACGAAATCCCCCGTGAAGCTGCCGGCCCGCGGCAGCGACCTGGAGCTGTGGGCGATCGACACCCACAGGTGGGTGGACCAGCAGTTCTTCGTGGTCGACGCCGACCTGGACGAGCGCAGGCCCGAGCATCGCCACAAGGCAAAGCTGAAGCGCTTCGAAGGCAGGCGTCTGTATCTGACGCTGCCAAGCGCTACGCGCAAGGCTCTCGGCGAGGCGGCGCAGGTACGAGCGTTCTGCGTGAGCGACGTTGAGATCCGTCTCAAGCAGGCGCTGCTGCGCGCGCTGAAGGACGCGACCAGAGGCCGACTGGTCGCGGAGCTGTGGAGCCGCAAGCCGCAGCCCCCGCCAGCTCGACCCGGCGACCACACCAGCGCCAGACAGCTGAACACCGGCCAGCGACAGGCGCTGGCGGCGATGACGAGCAAAGGTGCGTGGCTGGTGTGGGGTCCACCGGGGACGGGCAAGACGACGGTCATCGCGCGGGCGGTGAGGGATGCGCTGGAGCACGGGCGAACGGTGCTGATCGCCTCGCACACGCACGTGGCAGTGGACAACGTGCTGGAAGGAGTGTTCGACCCGAAGGATTCGAGCGCGCACCCCGCGCCAGGTGAGGCGCTGCGCATCGCGAGCCCCGAGATCGAGGAGCGCGTCGCGGCGAGCGTGCGCGAGCACGAGTACCTGCTGCTGGAGAAGGCGGTCGCCAGCCTGACCGGCAGAACGGAGCGCCAGCGGAGCATCGACGAGCAGCGCGAGCGCAACCGGACGGCCCCCGACCGCGAGCGCCTGCAGCGCGCGATCGAGGAGCTCGCCGACGTCGACGTGGAGGGAATCGCGCAGGCTCAGGCAGCCGAGCGCGCCCGCACCAAGGCAGAGGACCTCGAGCCGCGCGTCGCCACTCTGAGACGGCAGCTCGCGGACGTCGACGCACACGCCCAAGCGCACCGCAAGGCGGCGCAAGCGCTGACGGTCGGCTCAGAGCGTGAAAACGACGCGCGAACCGCGCTGGACCAAGCACGCAATACGCACGCAAGCGACGCGCAGGCGTTGACGGAGTCCCAGTCGGCGGTGCAAACCAGCCGACGCGCGCATGCGGAAGCGGCGGACCGTGCGCGCGAGGCAAGGGCGGCGATCGACCGCGGCGTCGGCGGTAAGCTGCCGCCCCTGCGCGCCCGCCGGGAGCGCCTCGCGGCGGACCGCGCGACTCGCGCCAGCGAGACCGAGAGCGCGCTCGCGGAGGCCGAGGCGTCGCAGGCCCGTTGGAGCACGGTGGTGGGCGATGCCGAACAGGAGCTGCAATCCGCCGAACAGCGGTGGGAGACCCTGCGCGAACAGGCCGAGCAGACACGCGAGCGTGAGCGGGCGGCAGCTGAGTTGGAGGGGCAGCTCGAACGACTGCGACCCGAACACGAGGAACGCGCTGGGCAACTGCGCGAGGCCCAGACCCGCGCCGCGACGGTGCCGGCGCAAACCGCGCG
This sequence comes from uncultured Solirubrobacterales bacterium, assembly GCA_963812595.1. Taxonomy (GTDB): domain Bacteria; phylum Actinomycetota; class Thermoleophilia; order Solirubrobacterales; family Solirubrobacteraceae; genus Palsa-744. The sequence goes on along the minus strand of CAWEVQ010000012.1, from coordinate 12,619 downwards.
AAGCCTGCTCGCCGACGCGAAGCAGCGGGGAGTGCCCGCAAAGCTCGAGCGGCGCGAGCGGCTGAACGAAGCGGTGGAGAAACTCCTGGAGGAGCTGAAGCTGTTGCAGCGCGAGCAGGAACGGCTGGACGAAGAGGTACGGCAGGAACGAGCGCGGCTGTTGGCGCAGGCCCCCGTGATTGCGAGCACGCTGGCGACGCTGACGATGAACCAGGCGCTGCTGAAACGCCGCTTCGACGTGGTGATCCTCGACGAGGCCGCGAGCATCGAGGCGCCGTACGTCGCGTGGGCGGGCAGTCGTGCGGACCGCACGCTGGCGCTCGTGGGGGACTTCCTGCAGAACGCACCGATCGCGGAGGCCGACGACATCGCTGACGAGCGGGAGCGCCCACGCGCGGAATGGCAGAAGCGCGACATCTTCCACCTCGTGGGCATCACCGACCGCGCGAGCGCCGAGCGCCACCCGCGGTGCGTGGCGCTCAGAACCCAGTACCGCTACCCGAAGGCGATCGCGGACACGGTGAACGCCTTCTGCTACGACGGCCTGCTGGAAACCCACGAGAACGGGCGCGGCCCCACCGCGCGCGCATCGGTGACCCTGATCGACACCGCCACGCACCAGGGCAACCAGCTCGTGCGCGAGCGCAGCTCATGGTGGTGGCAGCTGGGCCTCGACCTCCTGCGGGCGATCGCCCGCGAAGCGGCACCCCGCACCCTCGACATCGGCTATGTGTGCCCGTACGCCCCCCAAGCCAGCCACGCACAGCGCCTCAGCGATCGCGAGCGCCTGAGTGTCCACTGCGGCACGGCGCACCGCTTTCAGGGCAGGGAGTTCGACACCGTCATCGTGGACTTGATGCAGGATCGACGCCCCCGCTGGACAGGCGTGGCGGACCTCCACGGCAGCGAGCACCAGGTGGCCGCCGCGAAGCTCCTGAACGTGGCGCTGACGAGGACCAAGGCCAACCTGTACTTGATCGGCGACTGGGACTTCATCACGCGGGCCAGCAGCCCGGGCATGAGAGCGATCGCCGCCCTCGCCACAGACCCCAGCTTTCAGATCCTCGACGCGCGGGAGTTCGCCCCCGGGTGAGCGCGCGGCGCGCGCGTTCTCTCCAATACACCATGGATTCATGCGCTCGGGTTCAAGCGCTGCGATGTCCACGAAGAGGCGTTCCAGTCGGACCCCTGATCGTTCTCCGCCGACGTCAATTGGCGACGTCGCCGACAATGCGCGCGGAGCCGCGTGTGAAGATCTCCTCACCAAGCGTGTTGCCATGGCTCACGACCGTCTTCGACATCGCATGCCAGCCCTTGGGGGACTTGTGGCCGGCGAGGAACGCCTTGGCCACAGTGCGGGCGGTCGAGCACGAAACGCCGGAGGCGGTGAGGTTGTTCAGTGCTGCGTGGCCCTGACCGTGGGTGCCCGGGAACGTGTAGCTCACGCTCCCGCAAGTGGCCGCCGAGGCGGTTGCGGGCGAAGCGACGAGCAGCGCACCAGCGGCCAGGAGCGCCATGAGCACGCTCCTCATCAGAACAGCGTGAGGTGGCCGGTGGAGATCTTGAAACCGTGGCCCGTTGCGTTCGTGCAGCGGACCGAGGACGCGCTCAGAGTGCACGTGATGCCGTAACGCTTCCAGGTCGAGCCCGGGGCGAGCGTCACCGGGTTCGCGGCTGAGATGAGGTCGTCCTGACTCTCGTCCACGAGCCGGGCGCGACCGGCGTGCCCCCGCCCGAGCTGCACGAACGGGTCGCCGATGCCGTGCTTGGGTTTGGGAATGCCGACCGCCGAGCACTGCAGGCCCGGGTAGTCGCCGTTGAGCGGAGCGCCGGTGCCGGGGTCGAGCTCCGTCCCGGGAACCGAGGCGGCGATGCCGCACCCCACATCTGCGGTCTTCGTCTGGAAGTTGACCGCGTGCGAGGAAGCCCTGGCGGCCGCCGGCAGTGTCGCCAGCGCAAGAAGGGCCGCGAGGAGGGCAGAGCGTCTCATGGGACAGAGCGTATGCGATGAGACCGCTACTTGATCCGCCGCAAGTAGCAGTCGTGCGTTCAGGCAGTCGCCAGGACGCCGAAGAGGGCCTGTCAGCAGAGCTATCGAAGGCGTTGCGTCGTCAGCCTGGGGCGACGCCGGCTGGAGCTCACAGGAAGCGCTACGGACAGTTCGATGGCGTAGCGGGGTGCAAAGGCTGCGTTGGTGACGCGTACGCCTTCGATGCGGTCAACCCGGTAGGCCCTGACTTCCCCTGTCTGAGCCTTGATCGCATAGAGGAGGATGTTGCCGGCCTTGGAGTGGCGCAGCGCGTATGGCTCGGTCAGGCGTGTGGACCCCTGGTAGTCGAGTTCGACGAGGAGGTGGTTGGCGCCGGCGAAGCGAATCTGCTCGAGGGGAGCGCCGCCGGGCCATCTGGTCAGCGTGGGCGGAAGGACCCACGTCGCGTCGATCTCCTCGCGGCCGGCGGGCATCGGCCCCAGCTGCATGAGCTCCTCGCCGCCGAGCCATGCGAACACATCTTCGAGGGCATCGATGAACTCGTTCACCGGTGGGAGCACGGGGAGCTGGTGGGCGAGCATCGCGTCCCAGTCGGCGCGTAGATCGGCTGCCTTCTCGGCCGCGGTAACGCTTGCGAGCGTCGGGACGGGCACGTTCTTGTAGGCGCACTTGCGCTCGAGGACCGCCAGGACGAGGTCGAGGTTCTCGCGCAGGTCGGTGCGACGGTAGAGGTTGACGACGTCGTAGAGGTCGCGCGGCCGTGTGCGTTGTCCGAGCGCGCGCAGCTTCTCGGCGAACACCTCGACGAACGCGTAGCACCGCACAGCGCCGTCACCGGGCAGCGTCTCGTCATAGGCGTGAGCGATCTCACGGCGAACGGGGGTCTCTACGATCACCTCGTCGTAGGTGAGGTCGAGTTTGACCCGTGCCTCGCCCGGTGTTTCGCGGGGCCCGCGGTAGTAGATGCGGCCCTCCGCCGAGCGGCCGTCGGGTCGGAGCCTGACAACGGGTGGACGGCTGGACAGCGTGATGCCGGTCTCCTGCTCGACGAGGTCGAGCATATCCGTGAGGACCGGCAGCAGATCATCGGGCTCCAGCGGACCGTCCTCGAGCACGGTGAAGTCGAGGTCCTCGGAGAACCTGTAAGTCTCCACGAAGCACTTCTTCAGACAGGTCCCGCCCTTGAACACCCAATGATCACGCAGCGCGGGTTGGGCGCCGATTCCCCACAACAGCCAGCCGAGCACATAGTCCTTCTCGACAATCTCCTCGGTCAGACCCCACTCCCGTGACCGCGCCCGCAACGCCGCGCGGGCAATCACGCCTCAACCCTCGTATTGATCCGCAGACCCCAACGCGTGGTGATCGCACCCTCGCCCGCGCGCCCAGGATCGAGCCGACCCACGCCCGCGCTCACACGCTGCAGGCACGCCTCAATCAGCTCGCCATCGGCGAGCCCAAGCGTCTCGGTGACGTACCCGAGACGCTTGAACACCGTTCGGTTGCCGAGCCTGTCCCCATATTCGACGAGCCGCCGCCACGAGACATCCGGCCTCTCGGCGTAGGCTGCGAGCGCCTCGGTCGCATGGCGCAGCCCGCCGCCAAGCGACGGGTCGTCAAGGCAGTCCACCAGGGTTCGCTCACGGTCGGAGATCTCGACCGGTGTTCCCTCGCGCCAAACCCGGCGCGTACCGAACAGAGCCGGCGCAGGGCGGTGGCGAAGCTCGAAACAGGCGCCCCCGATCGTGCGCCGGCGGCGAGGGACGGGTCGGGCAGTGATGAAGACCGTCGTTGAGAAGATCTGGTCGGTGAGGTCCCAGTGATGCAGCGCCGTCCAGCCACCCACGTACCCAGGAGCCAGAGCGGCCATCGCCACCGCCCACGGGTCCGCGCCCCACGTCTGCGGGTCCTCAGCTTCCAACGGCACCGTCGTGTAAAGCCCCCGCTGCAGCCGAGCGACCCAGCCCTCCTCGGCGAGATGCCGCAGCAGCCGCGCAGCCCGCGCATGCTCCACACCGGTCGCGGCCGCGGCGTCCGCCGGCGTGAAGGGCCCCGCAGCTCACGATTGAGCTGCGCGACGAACACGCGATTTGCACCCGAGAGACCAGCGACAGCCACAATCATTATATTATAGCTATAGAAACAACGGCCACACCGGCGTTAGTCAAGCTAGGATGTGCGGAGTGTCACAGCGTGTGCGAGTCGGTCATGGACGGGAAGAGTTGCAGAGCGCGCGCTCGAGCCGGCCGGTCAGTCTTCGGCGCGGAAGCCGCGCGACAGCTCCGCACCGGTCGAGAAGTAGTGCCTGAACACGTAGAGCAAGGGCCGCCATCGGGCGGGCTACGCCGCCGCGCTGGTCACAATCGGGTGTATGGAGCGCCCTCGCAGAAATATCGAGCTCAAGGCCCGCGATCCCACCCCCGACGCCTCTCTTGAGGTCTGTCGATCGCTCGGCGCCGAGGACCACGGGGAGATAGTGCAGCGCGACACGTATTTCGAGGTCGCGACCGGTGGGCTCAAGCTCCGTGAGGAGCGTCCCGGCCGCCCGCACTTGATCCAGTTCGAGCGGACCAACGAACCGCAGCAGCGCGAGAGTCGATACCGCACCATCGAGGTCGATGACGGCGCCGTGCTATGCGCTGCTCTCGCCGCCGCAATCGGCATACGAGGTGTGGTCGCCAAGCGCCGGCGCTTGCTTCTCTGGCGCAATGTTCGCATCCATCTCGATTGCGTCGAGCAGCTTGGCAGCTTCGTCGAGCTGGAGGCGGTCGCTCCTCCAGACTCCGACCTCACCCACGAGCACGGGCTCGTTGCGGAGCTGCGTGTCGCGCTCGCCATCACAGATGATCGTCTCGTCGAGCTCGGCTACGCCGAGCAACTGCTTTCGGTCGGCCCCACCGGCATCCATCCCTCATAAGCGGCCTTGGCAGACCTCGGCGAAGACCATTAGGCTCCGCGCAATGCCCACGCCGGGGCCCTTGACCTTGACAGGCACCCATGTTCGCTTGGAGCCATTGACCATCGATCATGTGCCGGCGTTACTGGGAGCGGCGACCGAGGATCGGGAGACGTTTGGGTTCAGCCCTGTGCCAGACACCCAGGACGCCATGACCGCATACGTGCAGAGCGCTCTCAAAGAGCAAGCCGCCGGACGCCAACTGCCCTTCGCTACGCACTCCCACGTGGAGAACCGGATCGTCGGCGCTACCCGCTTTCACGAGCTCGAGCCGTGGCAGTGGCCGCCAGGGGACCCGCGCCAGCGCCAGGACCGACCAGACGTGACCGAGATAGGCGCGACCTGGCTCGCCGTCTCCGCGCAGCGAACCGCCTGCAACACGGAGGCAAAGCTCCTGATGCTCTCGCATGCGTTTGAGACGTGGCAGGTGCATCGGGTAGCGTTCCGCACCGACCGGCGCAACGATCGCTCGCGGAGGGCAATCGAGCGGCTGGGCGCTCAGTTCGATGGCATCCTGCGCGCTGAGCGGCCGGGAACCGACGGCACGATCCGCGACTCGGCTTTCTACTCGATCCTCGCCGCCGAATGGCCAAACATAAAGGCACGCCTCCTCCACCGTCTCGAATGCTGACACGACAAACCCAACGCACGGAGACCGAACCACGGGAGGCCGTGCTCGTGCCCGAACGGGAGGCCGTGCTCGTGCCCGCGAAACGTAGGTGGCTACTTGTCCTCCTTGGCACTGCGACGTTGGCGTTCACCGTCGCTGGCGCTCTGCCTACGCCTGTCCGGGGGGCCGCTCATCCGTCAATTCTCGCGTTCGAGTTTGCCGGCAACAAGGCACGCGCAGCTCAAATCATGGCCGAATGGGGACCGAAGGGTCGCGACGCCGCGCGGATATCCCTTTGGATCGACTACGGCTACATGCTCAGCTACGGCGCATTTTTCACACTCGCAGGACTCGCCATCCGCGATCTCGCCAGACACCGCGGCTGGCGCCGCCTCGCCGCAGCCGGCCTCATCCTACCCTTCTTCGCCGCGATTGCCGCGATGTTCGACGCCACGGAAAACGTGTTCCTGCTGCTCATCCTCGGCGGTCACGGGGGCGAGCTGGGACCCTTGATCGCGACGGTCTGCTCGAGCGTCAAGTTCACACTAATCACGATCGCGATCGTCTACGTCTTGTTGGGGCTCGCCTGGTGGTTGCAGCAACGTCTACAACCAAGCTATTAAAGTCGTCACGACGCGATAGCGTCATTTTCGATCAGATGACCAATCGGTTGGTCCGCAGAAGCTCGCCAAGCGCGTTGGCCGCCGCGTCGGCGGTCTGCGTTCCGGTGTCGATGACGTGAGTCTCGAGATGGCCGAGATTCACGAACTTGTGCGAGAGCCGCTCGGTGACAGTCGCATCGGATAGCCGGCCTGGTGCTCGATCCGTGGCTCTCGACAAACAGACGGGGAGCGGGGCCTTGCAGCACGGCGTAGGCGACAGGGTGACCTGCGGCGTGCAGCGAATCTCGCAGCGACTCAAGGAACCATCTGGGCTGATGATCCCATCGATGATTGTGAAATAACCGGCCTTAGCGTAGCCCGCTGCCGCGCACAATTTCCACCGTCACGCCATACTGCAGGAGTGCCAGCACGTCGCGGAGATCCTCGGTATCGAGAACTTGGGCTGCCGCTGCCCGTGCGTCGGATGTGGCGTTCAACGCAATTGACATGCCGGTGCGGTGAAAGAGCGGGACGTCCGAGCGGGAGTCGCCGACTGCGGCGACCTGGCTCATCGAAAATCCGTTCTGCGCGCACCACCCTTCCACGAAGCGCACCTTGTCATGCTCGTCGAAGTAACGGCTGACCGTGCCCGACAGCACCCCGTCGCTCATCTGCATCTCGGTTCCGCAGACCGCGGTGAAGCCGTAGCGTTCCCGCAGCATCTCAGCAGCGAAGCGCCATGTGATCGTGCCCAGCAGCAGGCTGACCCCGGCGGCGTCGAGCGCCCGGAACGTCTCGACCATACCGTCAATCCAGGGGCCGTCGGTGAGCACACGCCAAACCTCAGCCGTGCTCTGCCCCGCAAACCATCCCGCAGACGTGTCAGCCACCACGCTGTTGGAGATCTCGTGTGCGTGGAACGCCCGCTCGAGCCCCGCGATCTCCTCTGCCCGCCCGAGCCATTCCGCGAGCAGCCGCAACACAGTTGTGCCGCGCAACAGTGTCCCATCGAGATCGAAAACAACGACGGGATAACGACTCATCGCGCCTCGGCGCGGAGCCAGTCAAGCCAGCCACCCGCGAGAACGAGTTTGGTAAGGGCCTCATATCCCTCAGCCCCCGGATGAGCGCCATCCCCGGCAGCGACCTGCTCCATCCAAACCGGCAAGGAGTGCAGCGGCTCGACGACACTTACGAACGGCAGCCCGCGTTCCGCACAGACTCCGGCAAACTCGAGAACCCGCACTACCGCCGGCGATCTCAGGGTGCAGGACACGACGATCCCTCGTTGGGCCCTCACCGACGCCCGCCGCCCTGGCTATGCCCGGTGAGCACCCCGAGGAGATCGTGCGCCTGCTTCGAGGCCGGAGCCAAAGATGCGGTCGCACAACTTCCCTCAGCACGGAATGATGTAGCCATGCCGCTCGTGATCAGGGAGATGACCCTCGATGAGGTGGGTCTCGTCATCGACTACTTCCATGACTCCACGCCCGAGCACCTGGAGACGCTGGGAGTGGACCCGACGCGGCTGGCGACTCGTCGGGATTGGCGAGCACGGTATGTCGCCGAGCACGGCAAGCCCGTTCGGGACCGTTCGACGCTACTCGTCATCTGGGAGTTGGACGGCGTCACTGTCGGGTTCTCGACCGCCGACAAAATCGCATACGGCGAGCAGGCACACATGCACCTGCACATCGTGGACCCGCAACGTCGCAGATCAGGCATTGGTGCGGAGTGCGTGCGCAAGACGGCTGAACTCTATTTCAACGAGCTTGAGCTGAAGCGCCTCTTTTGTGAGCCCAACGCCTTCAACGTGGCGCCCAATCGGACGCTGCAGAGTGCCGGGTTTCGGTATGTCAAGACCTACAAGACCGTCCCCGGCCCCATCAATACTCACCAGGCGGTAACCCGCTGGATACTTGAGAAAACGGCCTGAAGCTCGCGCCGTACCACCCGCTCGACGCCGAGGCGTCGATCACACGCGACATCCTCGACCTCAGCGAGAACATCTGGGCAATCCCCACCGGGCTGCTCGCCTGGACCATCGAGGGCTGAGCGTCTCGGACCACCCCGCGACCTCAATCCACCCAGAAGTGGACATTTTGGGGAGGTCGAGTTGCCATCAGGCCGAACCTCGCCGCCCCGGCGGAAGCGGCGTCTCATATCAGTATGGCTGAGGCTATTCCGCGAGCGCTCGCCGTTCGGCTGCGAGCGCGAGCCGCGCATAGGCGGGGGCGAGCAGCTCGGCGATCTCGCGCCCGCCGCTCTGCACCGGCGCGGGCCCGAGCTGACGCAGCAGCGCGTCGGGGGCGTCACCAGCGAGCGGGCTGATGTGCAGCGCCGCCAGCTCGGAGCCACTGCTCCAGAAGCAGTCGAGCAGCGCCGAGAGCGGCGGGACGTCAGCGTCGGTGGTGGAGGCCGCGATGTCGAGGGATGCAGCCGCGGCGGCGGCTGTCGTGGCGATGGCACCGTTCGTGCTTACTTTTCCGCGCCGCATGCGCAGGCTCTCCATGAGTTCCTCCCGGGTGCGCCCGCGCCAGGTGAAGATCAGGAAGGGATCCTCCTCGAAGCGTTCCGCGAGGATGTAGTAGGCAGCCGCGAGGTGCTTGCAGGGGTTCTCCTCGTCGGGGCACGTGCAGCTCGCCTTCAACTCACATCGACCGCGTCAAGCAATCGGAAACAACGCCACCCTCACCCGGGCCAGTGCGACGTGGCCTGCCGAAGATACTCGCGATCCTTTGGCCGATCGGCTTGGCGCTTGGACTCGTGAACGTCATCGAGCGCCGCGACGGATACAACGATCGTCGTCCCCGTTACCCGTCGCTGGCTTGCGCGCGGCGCGAGATCACGGTAACCACCCGGGAAACCGCTGGGTGCGAACGTCAGGTCGAGTTGCCCGTGGCGTGTGGCGAGGTTCCATACGCTGGCGGCGAGTAGACTGCGTGCGTTGAAGTAGTCGGGCGGGAGCGTCACCCAGCTCTCAGGATCGGCCGGATCGGTGACCAGGCGGCAGTGGAGTTGGTTGAGCGCAGCGGCGAGCCTGACCAGATTGTCCGGCTCGGCGTCCGGGGCCAAGTCGATATCCAAGGTGTCGTAGCGGTGGCCGTGAGACTGGATCGCCGCGCCGCCGATCAGCACGAACTCCACGCGATGACGCGCGAGCATCCCGAGCAGCGCCTCACGCTCGGGATCTATCGCACCGGTGTCTGGCGACTCAGCCACGCGGCGATCCTCTCCTCATCACTGCGAGCGTCGGCCGCTCGCTTCTGGCGCCGTATGCGCTGCACGTCGAGCACAGCGCGGTAGGCCAGTGCGCGACGAGCCGCATCCAGATCACCAGAGGCGTCGGCGATCCGCAGAAGATCGAGCAGCCCAGCGACCTGCACAGAGCCAGCGTCGATGACGACCTCCTCGGCTCCACGCGCCAGATCGCCGAAACCCGCCGTGCCCGGCGGAACATCGGTCACGATCAGCTGCCCGCCGGTTGACAGCTCATAGGCGTCCCTGGTGCCCTCTCGAGCCCCCAGACGCTCGAGCGTGGCATCCATCGTGTGCATCCTCGCGCACACCTCGACCGTACCGCCCAGCACAAGCGGCCAGCCATGAAGCGCACCCGCAAGCTCACCGATCACGATCGCAGACGCTGCGGTGTCGGCGAGCGCCTCGAGGACCGCTACCGCGTCTGGACCCCCTGCTGTCAGCCGGCGTACTCGCGCCACCGGATCATCACCGAGCTGAATTGCGACCTGCGGCCACCAGGAGCGATCTTCCGTCACAAGGTGGACGTCGAGTTGCAGCTCGCACGCCGCGACCGCGCTCTGCGCATCCTCGTACGAGGGCAGGCGATCACCGCGCTCCCAGCGCGCAATCGTCGCCTGACGGCACCCGAGTCGCTCGGCCAACTCGCGCTGAGTCAACTGCGCTCGGCGGCGAGCCATCAGAATCAAATCTCCACCATTCATACCACTACGGTATCAGGCTGGGTAGACCCCGCTGACCAGTCCCCTTCCAGACCACCGACACCACGAAACCCAGGACATATCACCCCTTCTCCAAGTACGTCAGCCGTCACCCGCAACCGCTCGATCCGCCACAAGTTCATGGTCTCCTGCGGGGACTAACGTGCCCGAGTGTGGAACCGTCCGGATTCACACCGTTCGCCCACCTCGCAGCACCAAAAGTGGTGTTGTACAGGCGGGTGATGGGAGAGTTCGTCGCCGCGAAGCGGCGCTTCGTGGTGCATCTGCGCACCGAGGACCTCCATGAGGCCCTTGCTCACTGCGAGCCGGATGGGCACGTACATGTGGAGGTCCTCGCCGACGCGCTCGGGCAGCTCGTGGAGTGGGGCAACCTGTGCGCCGACCCCGACACGAGCCGGGTCACGACCGTCGAGGACTTCCATCGCGCCCGCTTTCTCTATCAACTGACCCGTCCGGGCGAGGCCGCGGAGCGGGCGCTCACCGTCTACGACGAGCAGCTCGGGCGGCGCGGCGCGCTGCAGGCCGTCGCGCTGGCGGACATCGCGACCCAGCTGCGGGCGCTGTGCGCACTCGCCTTCCGGGTTCAACCCGACCCCGGGCGTGTGGGGCTGCTGCTGCGCGACCTCGTCGCCCGCTTCACCGACCTCGCCGACAACGCCCAGGCGTTCATGGGATCGCTGTAGCGCACGATCGACCTCTACGACGCCGACGTGAACGCCTTCCGCGCCTACAAGGACCACCTCGTCGACTACCTCGAGCGCTTCATCAAGGACCTCGTCACCGTGGGCGGGGAGATCTCCGGGCTGCTTGGCGAGCTCGAGGACACCAAGGTGTCGCGTCTTATCGGCATCGCCGCGCGCCGCGACGCCGAGGACGCCGCACCGGGCGGCTCCGAGCACGAGATCGACGGCGAGGACCCCCGCGAGGCCGCCTATCTCGTCAGCCTGGCGGCCTGGGAGGAGCGCTGGCGGGGTCTGCGGCAGTGGTTTGTCTCGGAATCAGGCCACCCGAGCCAGGCCAAGCTGCTACGCAGCCGCGCACGCCAGGCGATCCCCGATCTGCTCGCGGTGGTGGCGACGCTCAACGAGCGTCGCTCCGGACGCTCCGACCGCTCGGCCGACTTCCGCGCGCTCGCGCTGTGGTTCGCCGAGGCACCTGAGGAGGCCGCCCTGCACCGGCTGTGGCGCAGCGCGTTCGGCGTGTACGGGTCGCGGCACCTCGTCCTCGACGACGAGACGCTCCGCGCGCGAGCAGCAGCCCGTGCCGGCCTCCACGTCCTGGGGCAGGCGCCGCCCCTGCACATCAGCCCACGGCTGCGGCGCACCGGCAGCTACGAGCGCCGCGGCCACCCCAACCGCATCGCCGATCGCGAGGACGGCCGCCGTCTGCTGGCGGAGTTCGCCGCACGGCAGGCCGACCAGACGGCCGCCGCGCGAGCCCGCCTCGCCACGGGCCGGCCGACCAATCTCGGCGAGCTGGGCGAGCTCGACCGCGATGCCTTCGGCCTGTTCCTCGCGCTACTGGGCGACGCCCTCGCCGCGCGGCGCCCGGGCCAGCGCGAGGTCGCCACCACGACCACCGACGGCCCCTCCATCCGCTGCTCGCGCTTGCCGACGCCGCGGTCGAGATCCGCACCCCGTCGGCGTCTTTCGCGGCCCGATCACGTCGTCGAGATCGCCGACGCGCGCGAGCCACGCGCTCGAAGCGCGCTCGACCATGCGCGGTCGGCGAGCTGCGACCGCCCGGCGCTGCTGCGCCGGCCGTTGCTACGTGCCGGCGGTGCCGAGGCGGAGGACTTCCGCCTTGTCCGGCGTCACGCCGGCGAGCTGCGCTCGTGGTTCGACGCGAACACGGGCTGGCGACTGATCGTCGACAGCGAGGTCGCGAGACTGGTCAAGCTCGCCCCCACGATCGACGATCCGACCCACCCCGCGCGCGAGGCAGGCTCGCGCCTGCCATTCAGCCGCCGGCGTTACGTGCTCACGTGCCTCGCCCTGTCGGTGCTCGAGCGCTCCGATGCGCAGATCACCCTCGGGCGCCTCGCCGAAGGGGTGATCCTGGCAGCCACCGACGAGCGCCTCGCACAGGCGGGCGTCGCGTTCAGCCTCGAGGGACGCGAGGAGCGCGCGGATCTCGTGGCGGTCGTGCGGCTGCTGCTCGAGCTCGGAGTGCTCGCCCGCGTGGCCGGCGAGGAGGAGGCGTTCGTGCGCGACACCGGCGACGCGCTCTACGACGTGCAGCGACGGGTACTCGCGGTGGTGCTCGCCGCGCCGCGCGGGCCTTCGACGATCGCCGCTCAGGACTTTGCCGAGCGGCTCGCCCAGCTTGCCGCCGACCCGCTGCCCGAAGCCGAGGAGCTGCGCAACCGCGCGCTGCGCCATCACCTCACGCGGCGCCTGCTCGACGATCCGGCGTCTACGAACTTCTACGGACTTATCTGATCACTAGCGGATATCGGCGTATAACATCGGATAAGTCTGA
>CAWEVQ010000011.1:0-172558 GCA_963812595.1 uncultured Solirubrobacterales bacterium | reverse complement strand
TTGGGGGGCGTTGTTCGCGGGTCGGGGCGCACGCCGGGTCACACTGCCTACCTATGCGTTTCAGCGGCGGCGCTACTGGCTTGCATCGGGGGCTGGTGCGGGTGACGCGAGCGCGCTCGGGCAGTCTCCCGCCGGGCACCCGTTGCTGGGTGCCGCGGTGGAGCTGCCGGAGGGAGGACACGTCTTCACCGGCCGCCTCTCCCTGGAGACTCACCCGTGGTTGGGAGACCACGCGGTAATGGGCACGGTGATCGTGCCGGGTACGGGCCTTTTGGACCTCGCTCTGTATGTCGGCGGTCAGCTTGGCTGTGGGAGAGTGTCGGAGCTGACGATGGAGCTGCCCCTCCAGCTGTCCGAGGGTGATTGCGTGCAGATGCTCGTCTCAGCCGGCGAGGTGAACGAGTCCGGCGAACGCACGATCGGGATTAACTCCCGCCTGGAGGAGGCCACGAACGCCGGCATGCTCGCCGACGGCGAGTGGATCTGCCACGCCAGGGGGACACTGAGCCAAATGGAGGCGAGCAGCCCGGCGGCTCCCAGCGCCGCGGACCTCAGCGCCGCCGGGCCCGCCGGGGAGGCGAGTCGTCTGGTCGCGGAGCGAAGCTGGCCCCCGGAGGGCGCCGAGGCCGTGGACATCAAGGGCATCTACGACGGCCTCGCCGAGCGCGGCTACGACTACGGAGCGGCGTTTCAGCGCCTGCGGCGCGCTTGGCGGCGCGGAGAGGAGGTGTTCGCGGAATCCTCGCTGACGGAGGAGCAGCGCGCCGACGCCGGCCGCTTTGGCATACACCCCGCGCTGCTCGATGCGGCGTTTCACCCGCTGCTCATGTCGATGACGACGGGGAATGCCCCGATCCTGCCGTTCGCGTGGAAGAACGTGCGGCTGTTTGCCGCAGGCGCATCGACGCTACGCGCCAGATTCGCTTTCTCAGCCGAGGACACCACGATCGTTTTCGAAGTGGCCGACGAGACGGGCAAGTCGCTCGTATCTGCCGGCTCGCTCATCGGTCGCGAGATCTCCAGCGAGCAGCTGGCAAGCGCCGCGGGCATTCGTCGCGATCTGCTGTTTCGGCGGGACTGGATCCCGGTCTCCATGACGACCGCCGCGGAGGATTGGGCGCTGCTCCTGCCCGGTGGCGAGACGCCCGCGGCGCCGGCTCATGCTCACGCGCTCTCCGCGCGCGCCCATGAGAGCCTCGAGTCGCTGGCCGGAGCCGCCGAGCGGGAGGGCGCGCCGCTCCCGGCGCTGGTGCTCGTGGACTGCAGCCGCCGCGACACCGACGCGGACACCGCCCTCGCCGCGGCTGCTCACCGGGTGTTGCACACGGTCCTGGGACTGATCCAGGAATGGATCTCTGACGAGCGCTGGTCGTATTCGCGCATGGTTTTCTTGACCAAGGGCACAGTCCGCGCGAGCGCGGACGATCGCGTGTCCGATCTGGTCGCCGCGGCGCTCGGCGGCCTGGTGCGCTCGGCCCACTCCGAGCATCCCGGGCGCTTTGGCCTGCTCGACATCGACGATGCCGAGTCCTCCGTCCGGGCGCTGCCCGGCGCGTTGGGATCGCGAGAAGCGCAGCTGGCGTTGCGCGGTGGGCGCGTGCTCGCTCCGCGGCTGGCACGGGCCGCTCACGCTGCAGCGGGCGACACCGTCCTCGACCCGGGCTCTACTGCGCTGATCACCGGCGCTGGCGGACTGGGCGGCGTTATCGCGCGACATCTGGTGGCCGCGCATGGTGTGGGCAACGTGATCCTGGCAAGCCGACGGGGACCGGGGGCCGATGGCGCGAAGCAGATCGAGGACGAACTCGTGCGGCTGGGCGCGCGCGTGCAGATGGTCGCGTGCGACGTGTCCGACCGCCCTCAGGTGCAGGCGCTGATCGACTCGGTGCCCGCGCGCTATCCACTGCGCGCGGTCGTCCACACCGCCGCCGTGTTCGCCAACGGCACGGTCGGCACGCTCACCCCGGAGATGCTCGACCGCGTGCTCTTGCCCAAGCTCGACGCGGCGCTGCACCTGCACGAGCTCACCGCGCATCTGGATTTGCAGGCGTTCGTCATGTTCTCCTCGATCGCCTCGGTCTTCGGTGGGCCGGGACAGGCCAACTACGCCGCCGCCAACTCGTTCCTGGACGCCCTGGCCGAACACCGCCGGGCGCGGGGGCTGCCCGCCACCGCCGTGGCCTGGTCGCTGTGGTCCGAGGCGGGCGCCGGACGCGGGGCCGACGAGATCGTGGTCGGCAGAGCGGTCGGCTCGGCCAGCCTCGGCTCGCTCTCATCCGAGCAGGGTCTCGAGCTCTTCGATGCGGCGCTCGCCGGCCCCGAGGCGATGGTGGTCGCCTCGCCGATCGACAAGCGCGTGCTGCGCCGTGAGATCGAGGCCGACGAGGCGCCCCCGCTGCTGTCGGGGCTGGTCCGCGCGCGGTCTCGCGGCAAGCCGGCCGGGGGGGCGCTCGCGAGCCGGCTGGCCGCCACGCCGGAGGACGAGCGCGCGAGCGTTGCGCTGGAAGAGGTGCGGATGCAGATCGCGGGGGTGCTGGGCCACGAGTCCGTCGAGGCGGTTGACGCGGACAGACATCTGCTCGAGCTGGGATTCGACTCGGTGGTTGCGATGGAACTGCGCAACCGCCTGAACCACGCGGCGAACCTGCGGATGCCCGTCACGCTCGTATTCGACCATCCGACGCCGGCCGCGCTGGCGCGGCATCTCCTGGCGGAGTGGCGGCACTCGGGCCAAGACCAAGAGGGCCGCATCGCGGCCATCGCCGGTGCCGCTGCGCAAGAGCGCACGGCGCCCATGTCCTCGGCGTCGCCCACATCGGCATCACCCACGGCCGGCACACTGAGCACGATGCTGCGCCAGGCGAACGGAAGCGGCAGGGTGGATGAGTTCATGGAGTGGCTCACGCGGGCGTCGAGCTTCCTCCCGACTTTCGACGCTCCGCTGAAGCCGGACGAGGCGCCCACGGTGGTGAGGCTTGCCGAAGGGCCTTCACGTCCGGGCCTGATCCTCTTTCCCTCGTTCATCGCGACGGGGGGCGCATATCAGTACGCCAAGCTCGCAAAGGTCTTCCATGGCGTACGGAACCTGTCCGTCATACCCACACCGGGCTTCCTCGAGGGGGAACCCCTTCCCGCCACGTTCAAAGCGGTGGTGGAGACGCAGGCCAACGCCGTGCGTCGACATGCCGCGGAGGGCTCCTTCGCGCTCGGCGGGCACTCCACCGGCGGCATCCTCGTCCACGCGGTTGCGGCCCATCTCGAGAGCATCGGCTTTCCCCCGGCGGCCGTGATCCTGCTCGACACTTATACAGACGCGACGATCCTGGACGTGCTGCCGCAGGTATTCGAGGTGATGGTGAAAGACGAGTACGCGCACATGGCGACCAGGGACGCGGGACTGGCCGCGATGGGCGCATACGCTGGGCTCGCTGGCGAATGGGAGGCGAGGGAGCTGGCCGCCCCGATCATGCTGGTACGGGCCACACTGCCGATGAACGGCCAGCCGGCCGACTCCGAGTGGAGGGCTTCCCTGGACACGGCGCACACCGTCGTCGACGTGCCGGGCGATCACTTCACGATGCTGGATGAGCATGCTCAAACCACTGGGCGGGAGGTCGAGAAGTGGCTGTCACAGCTGGAGCGCGAGCCACGGTCGAGCGCGAGTTGAGCCGGAGCTGATGAGCGCGCCGCTCCTACTGCTGCACGACCACGCCGCCGCGGTGGCGTTCTACGCGAGCGTGCTGTCGGCGCCCGTCGTGGAGGTCGCGACGCGAGTCCAGGCGCGCGCGCCTGCGCAGGCGCAGGGCAACACCAGCCGCACTGGTCACACCAGCCGCACCTCTAGCACCAGCCGCACCTCCCGAGACTGGAGTATGTTCTTCGTCTTGGCGGTCGTCGCGGCTAGCTGGAGCGGCGGGTATGTCATCATGCGGCTGCAGATCACGCCGCTCCCGGGCGCCGACACGCTGTGGCCGCTAGTCGTGGGCTTGGCCATGTTGTGGATCGGCATTGCGCTGAGGGGCTGGGCGGTTCTCACCCTCGGCCGCTTCTTCAAGTTGGTGGTGGTCGTGCAAGACAACCACCACGTCATAGACCACGGTCCTTACCGGTGGCTGCGCCACCCCAGTTATCTGGGCGCCATCATCGGCCTCTGCGGGATCGGCGTCGCGGAGGGCACGTGGCTGGGCTTGGCCGTCATGCTGCTCGGGCCCCTGGCCGCCTTCGCGGTCCGCATCCGCATCGAGGAGCGCGCTCTGCTTCAAGCGCTGGGCGAGGACTACGCCGCCTATGCTCATCAAACCGCGCGACTTATTCCTGGCCTGTACTGAGCATATATATGTCCGGCGAGGTGAATAGTCATAGCAGTAGCGGCAGCAGTGGCACAGAGACGACGCGTAGTCGTCGTCCTCTCGTAAGCCAGTCACCCGGCGCGAGCTGTGGCGCTGAGAACATTCACGTGTCACTGCGTTATCTCGTCGAGATGAAGTACCGTGCCGGAGTCCCAGGATGCATGATGGAGGGCGGCGCGAGGATGAGCGGTATCACGAAGGTCGGGACTCGCGACTGTGCTTGAGCGCACATCCCCACCGCGACCGCCCGTGCGCGATGATCTGCGGAGCGCTCCACCGACGTTCGAGGTGGAGGCTGAGGTTCCACGGGTCCGCTCGCGCCTCTATCGCTGGGGTTACGCCGTCGGATCTCGTCCGCGCGTCGTGCTTGGCGTGTGGGCTCTGTTGCTGTGCGCCAGCGCCTTGCTCTATCCCTCGTTGCGGCATGCGCTCGGCTCCCCCGACTACGTGCCCAACAACACCGACTCGGCGCGTGTGGAACAACTGCTCGAACATGGCTTCGCGCGTGCCGGCAGCGAGGAGGAGGCGATCGTCTTCTACTCGAGCCGACGGCTGACCGGCAGTGCGACCTTTCGCCGCGTCGTCGCCGCCGGCATGGCTGTCGCGCGCCGACAGCCCGGTGTGCGAAGCGTCGGAGACCCCTACGGCGTCAACTCGGCAGGCGGCATCTCCTCCGACGAGCACGCCGCCGTGGCGCAGGTCGGAATCGCCGGCAACGTCCGCCAGCGCTTCGGCCGCGTGCAGCAGCTGCAGAGCGCGATCAAAGGCGTCGCGCGCTCGCAGGTGCATGTCTGGCTCACCGGCTACTCGGCGCTCGCCGCCGCGCTGACCAACGTCGAGACGGCGGACGTCGAGCGCGCCGAGCGCATCGGGGTGCCGCTCGCGCTGCTGGTCCTGCTGCTGGCCCTCGGCGTCGTCGGGGCTGCGCTCATCCCCCTACTGCTGGCGGGCGCTGGGCTGCTGACCACCTACGGCGTCCTGGCGCTGCTGGCGCAGCTCTTCCGGTTCGACATCGTGCTGGTGACCATCGTCACCATGGTCGGGCTCGGCATCGGCATCGATTACTCGCTGTTCATCGTCAGTCGCTTCCGCGAGGAGCTCGCACGCCTGGACTCGGCCGGACGCGGCGGGCGCGAGGGGGCCGTCGTCGCGGCCGCCACGGCGACGGCGACGTCAGGGCGCACCGTGTTGATCTCGGGCTGCATCGTCGCGCTGTCGCTGGCCTCGTTGTTCCTCGCCGAAGGCGCGATCTTCCGAGAGATAGCCGTCGGCGCGATCACCGTCGTCTCCTGCACGGTGTTCGCTGCGCTGACGCTGCTGCCCGCCGTGCTCAGTCTGATCGGAGAGCGCGTCAACTTCGGCGCGCTGCCCAGGCGCTTCCAGCCGGCCGACGTCCGCGTGGACATCGCTCCCGGACAGGGCGGTTGGGGCAGGTGGGCGCAGCTGATCATGCGTCGCCCGATTGTCGCCGCGGCATTGCCGACCCTGCTGTTGCTGCTCTGCATCACGCCGGTGCTGAAATTGCACTACGGCATCAGCCTGAGCGTGCCGTCGCTGTCGAGCACGCCCGCTGGGCGTGGCGAGAGTGTGCTGGCCAGATCGTTCACGCCCGGCGCCTTGGCCCCGTTCGAAGTCGTGGTCGTCGGTCGCCCGGGCCGGGCTTTCGACCATACGGATCTTCTGAAGGCCAAGGCGCTGGCGCTGAAGATCGAAGAAAACCCACAGATATTCGGAGTCTTCGAAACCCGTACGCGGGCCGGCATGTTGATCCGCGTCGTGCCCTATTTCCAGTTCGAATCGCGCGCCGCCGTCGCTTTTCTGCACAACCTCCGCGACCGTCTCGCCCCGCGGATTGAGGCCGCCGGCGGGCCACTCATGCTGGTCGGCGGCGCGACGGCGCAGATCGTTGACTTCAGCAACGCCACGCGCGAGAAGTTCCCCGTGGTGCTCGCGGTCATACTCGGACTGTCGCTGCTTTTTCTGATCATCGTCTTCCGCAGCATCCTGCTGCCGCTCAAGGCCGTCGCCATGAACCTGCTCGCCACCGGCGCGACAATGGGGTTGCTGGTGCTCGTCTTCCAGGAAGGCTACGGTCAGCACCTGCTCGGGTTTGTCAGCCCCGGCTTCATCCAGACCTACCTCCCGATGGGCGTCTTTGCGTTGTTGTTTGGCCTGTCGATGGACTACGAGGTCTTCCTCATCCGGCGTATGCAGGAGACCTGGCTGCAGACCGGGGACAACCGCCTAGCGGTCGCCACCGGCTTGGAACACACGGCGCGCCCGGTTTCGACGGCCGCGGCGATCATGGTGGTGGTGTTCGGCAGCTTCGTCACCGCAAATACGATGGAAGCAAAACAGTTCGGGTTCGCCCTGGCCACGGCCGTCGCGATCGACGCGACACTGATCCGATTGATCCTCGTGCCGGCGCTGATGCGCCTGCTTGGCGCGTGGAACTGGTGGCTGCCGCCGTCAGTGGCACGGCGCCTGCCGACCTGGGGCGTGGACTGAGCCCCAGCAGGCCATCGAAAGCGGATAGCAGCCGAAGTGGAGTGCTCCCGGTTTCGTGGGCTACCCGAGCGCTTCTATCAATCGCTATCCGTGTAACCGAGTTCCTCTAACCGCAAGGCGATTTCGAGGGCGGTCAGGTTGAGCGGGTCACCAAGAAGCTCCCTGACGTCTTTGAGGTGGTTTTCGATTGTACGCCGTGACTTACTTATGGCGTCTCCGGCGCAAGACGCGCTCCGCCCATACTTGAAGTAGGCGCGCAGCGACTCTCGCGCTGGCCGACCGCCCTTCGCGAGGCCGTTGAGCGGCAATAGGTAAGTCTTTTCGTATGTCTTGACGATGGCCTCATTCTGTAGCGCGCTTACCTCGGGTAGAACATCAGCACAGCGAATCTGGCCTCGGGGTTGGTGGCGGGCCACAGTGAACGCCATTTGTGCTTCCTTATGAGTCTGGTGCCAACCCTCGAGCCCCCCTCCAGGCTCGCCGATTGCCAGCGACGCATTCCCATGCCTACTCCTTGATAGTGCCCTCCTCAGTTCCGTATTGGATGGCTCAGCCTGTCGGCCGAGCCAAGCCCATAGAACCCCGTTGTGGTTGGGCACCAAGAGCGACGCGCATAAGAGGTGCGCCTGTAGACATCGAAGGACTTCTCCTGCGCCAGGCCCAGTCGCGACCACGCCGAGATGCCAGGCGAACTCCAAATCGTAGTGCAGGTCGGCGAGGTCAGCTGGGCTGACAGATTCTTCGGCGAGCAGTTTTTGCACAATTTCCATGCGGCGCTGCTCCGAGGAGGCTGTGAGGCGGTTGTGCTCGCGGACATACTCGTTTTCGACCACGGCGGTGAGACGGTCAATCACCGGATCGAACGTCTGCATCAGCTGCTGGAGCACATCCTCGGGGGGGTAGCTGAGTCGCTCCGCCTCCTTGACCATGATATGGATCAGCTTGTGGTAGCCTGCTTGGTAGCGGCGCAGAATCACTCCCAGACGTATACCGACACAGGCAGCGTAGCGTGCATGTGCCAGCACCTGCGGTGGTATGGGCAAGTGCTCGTCGGTACGCTCTATTGTCTCCAGACAGTATTCGACGAGCGTGCCGATGGTTGCGGTCAAGCGGGCGTGATCTTCATGGCTGTCGTTGGGGGGTTGGTCGGCGACAGCTGCGCAGATGTGCTGATAGATTTCTGCGCGGATCTCATTTTGTCGCGATCGTAACGTAGGCAGGACGAGCTCGGAGAGGGAGCGCCGGCTGCATAGGTTGGTCTGCGGCATCAGGCCGACGCTCGCTCGCGTGGCTTCTCTCGCCGCTGGCTGCTGGCCGCTCACGAACACTGTTGTACGCTTCCGACATCACAAGCGGGTTGCCGGCGAACCCGGAGCCGGCCGATGTGCTTGCTCGAGGGCAGGGCCGGTCCACTGACCAAGCCCACAGCCACAACGCCATCAAATGCCGCTGTCAACCGCGAACCAGAGCGCATTCCCGAATCCCCTTTCCCCGCCGCCCGTGGCACCCACGCTGTCGCTCCGCCGATTAATCTCAGTTTAATCTTTTCACACGTAACTAAAAATGAGAGAGCTTCCGAATGAAGGGCTTCCAGCCTCGATAACTTGGTCGGTGGATCCTACTCCAGAAACATGACCATCGTCGCGCACCGGCTCGCGCCGCGAGAAAGGCACCGTGTCGCCGCGGGCGATCCGCGGGTGCGCTCGCCGCGCTGGCCGGTAACGGTCGGCGCGGCGCCGTTCAAGCCCGGCGCGAGCGGATCACGACGCGGCCGCCGCGCGCGGGGATCATCGTGACGTTACGGTGGACGGCTCGCTCTGGCTCGAGGTCGTCCGCTGCGATGTCGAGCCGGCGCGCCATCTCGGACAGCACGACGCGCTGCTCGGCCATCGCGAGCGCGGCGCCGAGGCAGCGGCGGGTGCCGCCACCGAAGGGCAGCCACTCGTAAGTGCCGGGCTTGCGGCCGAGCCAGCGCTCGGGTCGGAAGGCGTGGGGCTCGGGGTAGACGTCTTCGCGGTGGTGGACGAGCAGGATGGAGATCGCGATCGGGCTGTCGGCGGGGATGCCGTAGGGGCCGAGACGCCAGGGGACCGCGACGCGGCGTCCGGTCATGGGGATCACTGGGCGGGAGCGCATGGCCTCGGTGATCGTCGCCTCGGCGTGCTCGGCGGCGTCCTGCTCGGAGCGCACCGCCTCGCGCAGGCGCTCGTGCGCGGCTGGTGTGCGCACGAGCCGCTCCCAGGTCCAGGCGAGCTGGTTGGCGGTGGTCTCGTGCCCAGCGAGCACGAGCGTCATCAGCTCGTCGCGCAGTTCGCGATTGCTGAGCATTTGCCCGTCCTCGGCGCGGGCGCGCATGATCAGCGACATGATGTCGGTGCGCTCCTCGAGATCGCTGGCGCGGCGGCGCTTGGCGATGATCGCGTGCACGCAGCGGTCGGGGACGAGCAGGCCGGCCCAGGTTAGGCCGAAGGGCTCCTGGTGGCCGATGTTCATCAGCTCGGCGAGCTTGGCGCCGGGGAGCGTGGAGCCCCACAGCAGGCCCTTGATCGCGTTGCGCAGGGCGTGCTCGAGTGTGCCGGGCTGTGGGCGGCCCTCGATGCCGAAGATACCGGCCATGATCACGTCAAGTGTGATCGCCTGCATGCGCGGCGCGAGCGCGAACGGACGGCCGACAGGCCAGCGTGAGATCTCTCGCTCGGCGGCGTCGGCGATCATCTGCTCGTAGCGCGTGATCGCCTCGCCGTGGAAGGGAGGCAGCAGCAGTTTGCGCTGGCGCAGGTGGCGGGGGCCGTTGGAGGTCAGGACCGAGCCGGGGCCGAGCACCGGACGTAGGGGGGACTCCTCGGCGAGCGTGGGTACCAACTGGGGCGGCGCGGTGAACAGCGAGCGCACGTGGTCGGGGTGGCAGGTGACGGCCGAGCGCCCACGCACGTAGCCGCGCGCGCTCCAGACTTCGCCGAGCTTGCGGCGGTGGTGGAAGACGAAGTGGCGCTGGTACTGCCCGAACCACAGCACCTGCGCCGCCCGTGGCCAACGGACTGCCGGCGGACTGGGCAGCTGCGCGAGCTCGGCGGGCTCGATCGGGCCGGCGGGGGAGGGCGGGGCGCTGCCGAGCAATTCCGGCGCGGCGGCTGCGGGCGGTGCAGGGGGCGGCGTGGCGGTGGGCGTGATCGTTGGCGTCATGCGGCGCTCCTGCCGGGCGCGGCGGCGAGGCCGTGCAGGATGGGCGCGAGGTAGCGCTCGGCGAAGTCGCGGATCTGCACGGGCGTCTGCAGGGCGATCACCGAGTCGGGGGTGAGGACGAACGAGAGGATGGCGCGCGCCAGCAGCTCGCTGAGCCCGGCGATCTCCTCCTCGGAGAGCGCGAGCGCGCCACGCTGTGCCTCGCGGCGGGCGAACCCGGCGATGAACTCGCGCGCGGCGGTGAGGATGGGGGCGGCGCGGAGTGTGAACATCGGCAGCAGCAGCTCGGGTTCGGTGCGTAGCAGGCGGTTGAGGAGCCGGTGCTCACGTAGGAAGGTGAGCGTGAACACGAACCCCTCGACGAGGCGCTCCTCGAGCGTCTCGCAGGGCTCGATGGCGGCCTCGGTTTGGCGCAGGAAACGGTGCAGCTCATGCAGTAGCACGGCTTCGACGAGGCGGCCCTTCTTGGGGAAGTGCCGGTAGATCGTGACGCGCGAGACGCCGACGCGCCGCGCGACGTCGTCGACCGTGAAGCGCCGCAGGCCGAAGTCCTCGACCTGCTGCATCGCAGCCGCAAGGATGCGCTCGCCGGCCTCTGCAACGGGTGGCGCGCCGTCGATCAGGATGCGGTCGAGCAATCCGTTGCGGGTAGCGGTGGCAGGCGTGTCGGTGGCTGTGCTCATCGGATCGGTGCTCACTGATTGGCCGTGCGGGGCGGCGCGTGGGTGTTGCGGTCGATTGTCCAGGGAACCAGCGAGACAACTATACAGCTTAACGCAAGATGTAAAGTCCGTTTGTGTGAGGAACGACAAGATGTGGTGCCCCGGTTTCGTGGACACCTGGATCTACCCCCTTTGATCTGCGGACCCCTACCCTTCATTTTGTGAAGTGGTGGGGGGGCAAAAGACTTCTCCCCCTCATCGCTCCCACCAGCGACACACGCCGCCCGCCCGCAAGGTAGAATGCGCTGCCGATGGGATTGATCGCAGCCATCACCGCCGGCCTGGTCGTGTGGATCGTGCTCTGGGCGCTGGGCGCCAAGGGGTTCGACGCATTCATGCTCGCCGCCCTCATCATGCTGGTGGGCGCCTGCTTGCGGATCGTCGCCGGCTACCTGCCCGGCCGCCGTCGCAGCGGCGCCTGAGCGGCCCGTGCGGCTCTGCCGGACCTCTGGACCCACGCCCCGTCTTGCGCTGGCCGGGCTGGCCGTGCCCGGCGCTGCTTGGCCTGCGTCGCCCTGCTCTGCGGCTGCGGTGGGGTGGGCGTCTCCACTGCCGTCACGCTCCCCGGCCAGCTCACCGTCTACTCCAGCCTCCCCCTGCAGGGCCCGCTTGCGGCCGACTCGCTGCAGATCGAAAACGGCGAGAAGCTCGCCCTCGCCCAGGTCGGTGGGCGCGTGGGGCGCTTCAAGATCGACTACGCCTCGCTCGACGACGCCAACCCCAAGACCGGGGAAGCCGATCCTGGGATCATCGCCTCCAACGCGCGCGTCGCCACGCAGGACACCTCCACGATCGCCTACATCGGTGAGCTGGGCTCGGCCGCCACGGCTGTCTCGCTGTCGTTCGTCAACGGTGCCGGCATCCTCCAGGTGAGCCCCTCGAGCCCCTATGTTGGCCTCACCTCCTCGCTCGATGCCGGCCAGGACGAACCGGAACGCTTCTACCCAAGCGGCCAGCGCACGTTCGCGCGGCTGGTGCCCGGCGACCAGGTGCAGGCCGCCGCCCAGGTGCGGCTGATGCGCACCTTGCATCTGCCGAGCGTGTATGTGGTCGACGACCTCGACCCCTTCGACGCCCCGCTCGCGTCGATCTTCGCCGAAGACGCCAAGCGCGCGGGCATCGCGGTGCTCGGCGAAGACCAGGTCGAAACGACCTCCGGCACGGAATTCTCCGGGGAGGTCCACAAGGTGTTGGAAAGCGGCGCCCGCGCGGTGTTCTTCAGCGGTGCTCCCAACGCCGGCGCGGTGGCGCTGTGGCAGCAGCTGCACGTCGCCGACTCCCACCTGCGCCTGTTGGGGCCGAGCAGCCTCGCCGAACCGTCGTTCGCCGCGCAGATCGGGTCGGCCGCGGCGCACACCTACCTCACCACGCCGCTGTTGCCGGCCGCGCTCTACTCGCCGTCCGCGCGGCAGGTGCTCGCGGAATACCGCCGGCGCTTCCACCGCGCCGCCGGGCCCTACGCGCTGTACGGGTATGAGGCGATGAGCGCCGTGCTGCTCGCGATCCACCGCGCCGGGCGCCACGGCAACGACCGCGAGACGGTGATCCACAAGTTCTTCGCGATTCGCGACCGCGACTCGGTGCTCGGGCGCTACTCGGTGCTGCCCAGCGGCAACACCACCTTCTCCCGCTACGCGGTCGACCGCGTGCACGGGGGGCACCTCGTGTTCTATCGGGCTTTGCAGCTGTCGCCCGAAAGCTGACTGCGTTTCGCTCACCCGCAACCGGGGCGCCGGCAGGACGTCGACGGAGCGGCGGGCGGGCGGGCGATTCTAGGAGCGGCTCAGCGCTGCCTCCAGTGCCTCATCGAGATGGGGGTGGCGGAACTCGTAGCCCAGCACCAGTGGCTTCGCCGGCAGCACTCGCGCTCCGGTGGTGACGATCTGCGCCATCTCCCCATACAGCAACGCCAGCGCCGCCGCCGGCACCGGCAGCAGTGCGGGGCGATGCAGCGCGCGTCCCAGCGCGTGTGAGAGCTCCCTGTTGGTGACCGGCTCGGGGGCCGTCCCGTTGACCGGGCCCGACCAGCGCTCATCGCTGAGCGCCGCGTGGATCACTCCCACCAGATCGTCCACGTGGATCCACGACACATACTGGGCTCCCCCCGCCACCGGGCCGCCGACGCCCATCCGGAAGGGGGGCAGCATCTTCGCCAGCGCCCCGCCGCGGGGGTCGAGCACCACGCCGGTGCGCACCTGCACCGCGCGCATCCCCACCTGCAGCGCAGCGCGTGCCTGCGTCTCCCAGGCGACGCACACCTGCGCCAGGAAGTCGCTCCCGGGCGGTGCCTCCTCGTCGAGGGGCTCTTCGCCGTGGGCGCCGTAGTAGCCGATCGCCGAGGCGCTCACCAGCACCGCCGGTCGCCCGCCGCCCGCTTCGCCGTCGCCTGTGCCCCGGTTTCCGCCGTCGCCGCTTCCGCCGTCGTCGTCGTCGTCGCCCGGCGTCCCGCTTGCGCAGGGCGCGCACTGCCTCAGCCCCTCCACCAGGTGGCGCGTGCCGATCGTGCGGCTCTCGCGGATCGCCCGCTTGGCGCGCGCGCTCCAACGCTGCGCCACGTTCTCGCCGGCGAGGTGCACCACCGCGTCGCGACCTTCGAGCGCGTGCTTAGGCGCCGGTTCGTTCAGCGGATCCCAGCTCACCGCCTTCACGCCAAGCTTTGCCTCGGCCCGGGCGGGGTCGCGCGATAGGACGGTGACCTCGGCCCCCGCCGCGAGGAGCCGCTCGACCAGCGTGGTGCCGATCAGGCCCGTCGCGCCGGTGAGCGTGACCCGCATCGCCTCACGCCGCGGCGGGTGTCCCGGTGGGGGCGTCGGCCTGGGCGAAGCCGACCTCTTGGCCGGCGAGCGCCATGCCACTGGCGCGGGCCTGCTCGGCCACGGCCGCCGCCACCGCGGGCGCGACGTCGCGGTTGAAGACGGAGGGGATGATGTAGTCCTCGCGCAGCTCCTCCTCGGGGATGATCGCCGCGATTGCGCGCGCCGCGGCCATCTTCATCGCCTCGGTGATCGCTGGCGCACGCACGTCCAGCGCGCCGCGGAAGATCCCAGGGAAGCACAGCACGTTGTTGATCTGGTTGGGGTAGTCCGAGCGGCCGGTCGCCATGATCCGCACGTACGGGGCGGCCTCCTCGGGGATCACCTCGGGGTTGGGGTTTGCCATCGCGAACACCATCGCGTCGTCGTTCATCCGCTCCAGCGCCTGCGCCGGCAGCGCGCGCGCACCGGAGACCCCGATCAACAGGTCTGCCCCGTCGATCACGTCGGCTGGTGCACCAGCGCGGCACTCGGGGTTGGTCACCTGCGCAAACCAGCGCTTCACCGGGTTCATCGTGCCATCGAGGTAGTCCTCGCGGCGCACGTGCAGCGCCCCCTTGGAGTCGGCGCCGATGATCTGACGCACGCCCGCCTCGCGCATGATCTTGGTGACCGCTATTCCCGCCGCGCCGAGGCCGAGCACCAGCACGCGCAGGTCCTCCAAGCGCCGGTCGGTGAGCTTTACGGCGTTCAGCAGCGCGGCCATCACCACCACCGCGGTGCCGTGCTGGTCGTCGTGGAAGACGGGGATGTCCAGCTCCTGTTGGAGGCGCTCCTCGATCTCGAAGCAGCGCGGCGCGGAGATATCCTCGAGGTTGATCCCCCCAAACCCCGGCGCCATCAGCTTCACGGTGCGCACGATCTCGTCGGGATCCTTGGTGTCGAGGCAGATCGGGAAGGCGTCGACGCCCGCGAACTCCTTGAACAGGCACGCCTTGCCCTCCATCACCGGCATTGCCGCCGCCGGGCCGATGTCGCCGAGGCCGAGCACCGCCGTGCCGTCGGAGACGACCGCCACGGTGTTGCGCTTGATCGTGTACTGCGCCGCCTTGTCGGGGTCGTCGCGGATCGCGATGCACACCCGCGCCACGCCGGGCGTGTACACCATCGAGAGATCGTCGCGCGTCTTCAGCGAGTGCTTGTTGCGCTGTTCGATCTTGCCGCCCACGTGCAGCAGGAAGGTGCGGTCGGTCGTGTCCACGACCTCGACGCCGGGGATCGCCTCGATCGCCTCGAGGATCCTGCCCCAGTGTTCGCGGTTGGCGGCGTCCACCACGATGTCTCTGACGCTGGCGCTCGCGTCGGCCTCCACCAGATCGACCCCTACCACCACGCCGCCGGCCTCGCCGATCGCGCCGGTCACGAGCCCCACGGAGCCGGGGGCGGTGTCGTCCAGCCGGACGCGGATCGTCAGTCGGTACTGCGCGCTGGGGGTGATGCTCACGGAGAGTGGCTCCTGGATCGAGGGTTGCCGCCATGTTATTGCTCGGGAGGGGTCGGCATCCCGCCGTGAGGGCTTGGGGGAGGAGGAGGGGGCGGGGCTCGTGTGGCGGTCAGTGTCCGGCTCGTGAGAGTGCTCGGGGGTGGCGGGGCGGTCTGACGAAAGTGCTCGGGGGTGGCGGGGCGGCCTCGCGTAAAGTGCTGGGCGATGAGTGCGGCGGCCAACGGCGAGCAGACGGAGCAGCGCCTCTTCCTGATCGACGGCCCCTCACTCGTCTACCGGGCGTTCTTTGCGCTGCCCGAGTCGATCGCCACCTCGACCGGGGTGCCGACCAACGCGATCTTCGGGTTTGCCTCGATGCTCGTGAAGATCGTCACCGAGTACGGCGTCTGCCCGACCGTCGTTGCCTGGGACGCCGGCACCTCGGGGCGCACCGACCTGTTCCCTGAATACAAGGCGCAGCGGCGCTCACGTCCCGACCTGCTCAAGCAGCAGTGGCCGGCGATGGAACCACTCGTGGAGGCGTTCGGTTACAGCAACGTGAAGGTGGATGGCTATGAGGCCGACGACGTGATCGCCACACTCGCCGAGCGCGCGATGCGCGCCGAGCCGCCCGTCCCCGTGACGATCGTCACCGGCGATCGCGACGTCTTTCAGCTGATCGACGAGCGTGGCCTCGTCGAGGTGATGGCGACGGCGCGCGGGATCACCGACACCAAGCTCTACGACCGCCAAGCGGTGATCGACCGCTACGGCATCCCCCCGAGCTGATCCCCGACTTCTACGGTCTGAAGGGCGACACCTCCGACAACATCCCGGGGATTCCCGGGATCGGCGACAAGACCGCCTCCGACCTGATCCAGCGCTACGGCCCCCTGGAGGAGGTGCTCGCGCACATCCCCGACATCAGCGGCGCCAAGCGCAAACAGAACCTCACGGCGCACGCTGAGGACGCGCGCATCTCCAAGCAGCTCGCCACGGTCGATCGCGGCGTCCCGCTCGACGTCGACCCGACCGCCGAGGCCACGCGCGAACCCGACCGCTCGCGGCTGCGCGAGGTGTTCCGCGAGTACGAGCTGCGCGACCCGCTGCGCCGCCTCGAGGAGGCGCTCGGCGAGGCCGAGCTGGCGGTGCCGGTGGGCGCCACGGAGGTGCGGCTCACCGGGCGCGTGCGCGCGGGGACAGTCGAGGACATTGCGAGCCTAGAGGGTGGCGCAGCCGGCCGCTGGTCGAAACGGGGATGCGAGCCGAAGGCGAGTGTCTCCCGGCTTCGGTCGGTGAGCCGGGCCCCTCTTGTTTCATCTATCGATGAGGAGCTGTGCATCGCCGTGCGTCAGGCCGAGGTGCCTGAGGGAGCGCTGTTCGGGCAAGACGGTAGTTGGCATTTCGCCGTCGCATCGGGCGAAGATGTGCTGTGCGGCGAGTGCGAGAGCCCGGAAGCGGTTGCCTTGGCCTGCAGGGAGTTGCCAGTGGTCGTACACGACGCGAAGGCGCTCGGGCTGGTGCCGCCCGGCCTCGCTCACGACACCCTGCTGGGTGCCTACCTGCTGGAGCCCGCGCGGCGTGGCTACCCGTTTGCGGAGCTGTGCGAGGAGCGTGGGCTGGCCGCTGAGGTGGAGGATGCCGCAGCCGGGGAGGCGCTGCTGGTGGGGGCGCTGGCGGCGTGGCAGCGCGAGCAGATCGCCGAGCGCGGCCTGGAGGGGTTGATGCGCGACATCGAGCTGCCGCTGGTGGGGGTGCTGCGCGCGGTCGAGCTGATCGGCGTGCGCCTCAACGTGCCGCGCTTGCAGGAGGTGGCGGCGCGTGTACGCGATGAGATCGCCGAGCTCGAACAGGAAATCTTCGCGCTCGCCGACGAGGAGTTCCTGATCGCCTCGCCGCAGCAGCTGGGGGAGATCCTGTTCGAGAAGCTCGGCCTCTCGCGCAAGCGGCGCGGCAAGATCGGCTACTCGACCGATGCGCGCGTGCTGCAGGCGATCCGCTCCGAGCACGTGATCGTGCCGAAGATCGAGCGCTGGCGAGAGCTCTCGACGCTGATCAAGACCTACTTCGACGTGCTCCCCGCGCAGACGGACGAGCGCTCGCGCATCCACACCACCTTCCTGCAGGCGGTCGCCCAGACCGGGCGCCTGTCGAGCACCAACCCCAACATGCAGAACGTCCCGATCCGCACCGCGCTGGGGCGCGAGATCCGTGGCTGCTTCGAGGCCGAGGATGGGCGCGTGCTGATCTCCGCCGACTACTCGCAGATCGAGCTGCGCGTGCTCGCCAACGCCGCCGAGGAGCCGGTGCTGAAGGAGATCTTCGCGCGCGGGGAAGATGTGCACACCGCCACGGCCTCCCAGGTCTTCCAGGTCGCCCCCGAGCTGATCGACCCAGGGATGCGCGCCAAGTCGAAGATGATCAACTACGGGATCGTCTACGGGCTCTCCGACTACGGTCTCGCCGACCGCCTCAACATCCCGCGCGAGGAGGCGAAGGCGTTCATCGACGCCTACCTCGCGCGCCTCCCGCGCGTGGCGCTGTTCATGCAGGAGACGATCGAGCGCGCCAAGGAGGAGGGGCACGTCACCACGCTGTGGGGCCGCCGCCGCCAGATCCCCGAGCTGCGCGCGCGCAACTACCAGGTGCGCTCCCTCGGCGAACGGCTCGCCGTCAACACCGTCGTGCAGGGTACTGCCGCCGACATCATCAAGCTCGCGATGGTGCGCTGCCATCGGGCGCTGGAGATGTCCGGCCTGGATGCCTGCCTGATCCTCACGATCCACGACGAGCTGCTGTTCGAAGCCTCCCCCGACGACGTCCCCGTGGCGCGCGA
The DNA here is from genome assembly GCA_963812595.1 of uncultured Solirubrobacterales bacterium. Taxonomy (GTDB): domain Bacteria; phylum Actinomycetota; class Thermoleophilia; order Solirubrobacterales; family Solirubrobacteraceae; genus Palsa-744. Next base: position 154,724 of record CAWEVQ010000011.1, on the reverse strand, counting down.
GCTGATCGCGCGCGAGATGGTGGGCGTGTGGGATCTGCAGCCGCCGATGGCGGTGGAGATCGGCGTGGGGCGCAACTGGTTGGAGGCGAAGTGAGCCGCACACTGGCGGTGCTGCTGACCGCCGGCGCCGGCGTGCTGGTCGGGATGCAGGCTCCGATCAACGCTCGCCTCGGACGCTCCGTGGGCAGCATTCAGGCGGCGAGCTTCTCCTTCATCGTCGGCACGGTCGCGCTGGTGAGCATCGCTGCCTTCTCGCGCCAGGGTCTCGGCACCCTCGGTAACGTCGCGCACGTACCCTGGTGGGCCCTGATCGGGGGCCTGTTGGGGGCGACCTACGTGACCGTCGCGATCCTCACCGTGCGCACGCTCGGCGCCAGCGGCCTCACGGCGGCGGTGATCACCGGTCAGCTCACGGTGTCGGTCGCGATCGATCGCTTCGGCCTGCTGGGGATCGCCCGCCAGCCGATCGCGCTGCACCGCATCGTCGGGTTGGTGCTGCTCGTCGTGGGGGTGGCGCTGGTGGTGCGCCGGTGAGGTCGACCCGGTTAGTCAGCCTCACGGTGAGGTCGACCCGGTCTGTCAGCATCAAGGTGAAATCGGCGCGATCTGTCAGCATCACTCAGATGTCACGACTTCGATGGTTGTGCGTGGTGGTTGGAGCAATCCTGCTGAGCAGTGCCGCCACGGGGTTTGGCGCCGAGCGCAGCCATCCGGCGGTAGCGGCGTCGGCATTCGATATCCACAAGGTCGATTGGACCAGCGTTACGCTCCCCGGCGCGGTCTGCGCTGCCCCAAAGCCGATTCGCCTGCATCACGGCAGGGCATTCGTTACGCCGATCCCGCGCCGGTGGTCGCGGGATTCCTTCTATGGCAAGCGAGGCGTCACGGTCGGCAGCGCCGGGGACGCGGTCGTCTTCGGGGATCTCGCCGGCGGCGGGGAAGATGACGCGGGTCTCAACGTCGACTGCAACAACGGCGGCGGCACAGCCGATGGCGCACTGCTCTACTCGTGGGTCATCTTCAGCGGTCGCGGTGGCCGGCTGTCCGTGGTTGGCACCGTGACACCCCAGGTGCAGCCCCGCGAAGTGCTGCCGACGGTGCTCACGATCGCGATCGCGCCCGGGAAGATCACCGTGCACGAAGATTTCTACGGGCCCGACGACTCAACCTGCTGTGCGACCGGTCGCGCAATGACGACCTGGGCCTACGCGGACGGAGCGCTGCGGCCCGGCGTGCCCATAATCACAAAACATCCCAGCAGATCGCCGCCGTAGGGCTCCTTGCTCCCGTGATCAGGCGGTCGCGGGTGCTCCCGAGGGATCAGCGCACCGCGGCGTACGCGTCCGCAAGCAGCCGTATGCCCTGCTCGATCGCCGGCTCGGAGAGGTTGCCGAAGCCGAGCAGCACGCCCGGGGAGCCGCCGGGGGTGAAGCGATGCAGGGAGAGGCCCTCCATACCCACCCCGCGCGCGGCGGCGGCCTTGAGTAGTGCCGGCTCGTCGATGCCGTCGGGCAGACCCACCAGCTCGAACAGGCCGGCCGCGGCGGCGCTCGTATGCGCCTCGGGAAGGTGGCGAGTGAGCGCCTCCAGCAGGGCCTCGCGACGGCGCTGGTAGTGCGTGCGCATGCGCCGCACGTGCCGGTCGAGCTCGCCGCGTACGATGAAGTCGCGCAGTGCCAGCTGCCCCACCACCTCCGAGCCGCCGTCCTGCACGGCCTTGGCGGCGGCGATCTGCCACGCCAGCCACGAGGGCGTGAGCATCCAGCCGAGCCGCATGCCCGGCGTCAGGCGCTTGCTGGCGGAGCCGATGTAGAGGACGCGCTCGGGTGCCAGTCCCTGCAGCGCGCCAACCGCGACGCGGTCGTAACGGTACTCGGCGTCGAAGTCGTCCTCGACGATCAGCAGCTCCTCGCGCTCGGCCCACTCGACCAGCGCAGCGCGACGGGAGGGGCTGAGGATCGCCCCGGTGGGGAACTGATGCGCGGGCGTCACCACCACGGCGGCGGCGTCGCTCTTGATCAGCTCGTCCACCTGCAGCCCCTCGGCGTCGACGGGGATCGGCACGATCTGCAGGCCGGCCTGTTCGGCGATCAACCGGTGTATGTGCCAGCCGGGGTCCTCGAGCGCGATCGACTCCACCCCGTGGCCGCGCAGCACACCGCAGGCAAGCGAGAAGCCCTGCATGAAGCCGGTGCAGATCGTCATCTGCTCGGTGTCGGCCGCGGCGCCGCGGACTCGTCCGAGATAGTCGGTTAGCGCCTCGCGCAGCTCGGGCTGCCCGCGCGGATCGCCATATCCGAGCGCGTCAAGCGGCGACTCGCGCAGTGCGGCGCGCAGCGAGCGCAGCCAGCGATCACGGGGGAAGCTCGCGAGGTCGGGCAGGCCGGGGTGGAAGTGGTAGGGGAAGCTCTCCAACAGCGAGCGGGCGGGGGGGCGCTGGGTGGCGGCGCGCACCGCCGCGCTCACCGTTACCGGCGCGCCCTGACGGGTACTGAGATAGCCCTCGGCGGCCAACTGGCTGTATGCCTCGCTCACCAGGCCCCGCGAGACGCCCAGCTCGGCCGCCAGACCGCGCGTCGATGGCAGCGCCGCGCCGGGCGACAGGCGCCCCGCGCGAATCGCCTCGCGGATGCCGCCGACCAGCTGCTCGCCCAGCGACAGCTCGCCGCCGCGGTCGAGCTCCACCAGCAGCTCGGGGCCGTCGTGGCCCCGTGGTGGTGCGAACCGGCCCTCGCCGTGGCGCGGCTGCCCGCCGGGTTGTGTGCGCCGGCCCTGGCCGTCCCAGATACGTCCGGGGCCGCCCCCCAACCAATCGTGCAACTCCTCGTCGCTTAGGGCTCGCGGGGGGAGAGATCTCCTTTTCGGTCCCCTACCAGCAACTGGTCTTGTGGGGCGGGACACAACTGGAACTTTACCGTAGGCCAGTTGCTGGTTAGCGTGAACTCAAAGCAAACTCTCGACGCGGAGGACACCATGAGCCAGATAACAGTTGTCGGAGGGGGGCTTGCGGGGCTGACGGCGGCGATCGCAGGCGCGGAAGGGGGCGCGCAGGTGCGCCTGCTGGAGGCACACGAGCAACTGGGCGGCCGAGCGCGCAGCGCCGACGGACCCTACAAAGCCAACCTCGGGCCGCACGCCCTCTATAGCGACGGCGCGATGTGGGGGTGGCTGAACGAGCGCGGCCTGCTGCCCAACCACGTCCGTCCGCCGCTCGGCGGCGCGCGCTTTCGCTGGGATGGGTCGGTGCAGCGCACCCCGCCACTCGGCACGATCCCCGCGGTGCTGCGCCTGCGCGGCCGCCAGGCCCCGGTCGACACTGATTTCCGCAGCTGGGTCGCCTCGCATACTGACGAGCGCATCGCCGCGATGCTCTCCTCGATGGCCGGTGTCTACACCTACCACCATGACCCTGGCGAGCTCTCGGCGGCGTTCGTGTGGGAGCGCACCGTGCGCCTGTTCCTCTCCACGCCGCCGCCCTCCACGGTGGTGCGCTACGCCAGCGGCGGTTGGAGTGGGATGGTCGTGCCGCTGGAGCGTCGCCTGCACGAGCTGGGCGTCGACGTGCAGACGGGCAGCCGCGTGGACACGCTGCCCGAGCCGCCCGTGATCCTCGCCACCGAGCTCCACCAGGCGAGCGAGCTGCTCGGGGGCGAGCCGCTGCAGTGGCCGAGCGGGCGCACGGTGTGCCTCGACGTGGGTCTCTCCCGCCGCCGTGGCGACCCGTGGATCGTCTCCGATCTCGACGAGTCGGGCTGGATCGGGCGCTACTCCTCCTCCGATCGTATGATCGCCCCGGAGGGACACGAGCTGATCCAGACGCAGATGCCGATCCGCCCCGGCGAGAGCACCGACCAGGCCGGCGCGCGCCTGGAGCGGCTGATCGACCAGTCGGTGGCGAACTGGCGCGAGCGTGAGACCTGGCGTCGCCGCCAGGTGATGGACGCCCGTTCGGGCGCGCTCGACCCGCCCGGCAGCACCTGGCGGGATCGCCCGGCGGTCGACCGCGGCGACGGCGTGTACCTGGCGGGCGACATGGTCGCCGCCCCGGGGGTGCTTGCGGAGGTTTCGTGGGCGAGTGGCCTGGAGGCCAGTCGGCTGGCGTTGGCGGCCATCCACACCAATCGCCCGCGGCTGCGGAAGGTGGCGTGAGCGAAGCGTTTCGTCTGCATTACCGCGTACCATTCGTTTCGGTCTTCCGGGATGGTGTAGTGGGAACACGCTTGGCCGTCAACCAAGAGCCCTCGATTCGAATCCGAGTCCCGGAGCCGTGATTCGAAGGCGACGGCGACCGGGGTAGTCTGACGCTTGGTTGACGGCCAAGGGTCCCGAAAAGGGACGCCAGCGGTTTGTCGAGGGACCCGGGCGACCGGGTCCCTCGCCTTTTCTGGCGGGTCGCCTGGCTCAGGCGGTCGTCGCGATCGGGAGATGACGGCGCCGTCCGGCCGCCGGCCCCACGAACGAGGCCGGAGCGATTCGCATGTAGTGCTCGAAGGCCCACTCGCATACGCGCGGGTGTTCGAGGGCTCGCGCCAGCGCGGTGACCGCGGGGGTGGGGGTGAGGCGCCCGACGGCGCGCTGGGTGAACAGCAGCGAGCTGAACTTCCATTTGTGCGCGTCGGAGAAGGCGCTGTAGCGGATCAGCGCCTGCTCGCGACTGCTGTGGCCGCCGAGCACCGTGCACAGCTCACGCCCGCAGGCAATCCCGAAGTAGAAGGCGGTGCGGATGCCCTCAGCGGTGAGCGGCAGGCAGTGGCCGGCGGAGTCACCCACGAAGAACACGCCGTCCTCGACGGCGGGGCGCAGCTGGTGGGGGATCCAGTTGCCCTGATACCCGTCGGGGGGGAGATCGAGGTCGCGCGCGAGACGCACGGTCGGCTCCTTGACGTGGTGGGCCGGCCAGAAGGAGCCCACGCCCACGCGCACCTCATCGCGCGCCGGGAAGCTCCACCCGTAGCCCGAGCGGATGCAGCGGGGGTCGATCCACAGCTCCATCTCCTCGCCACTGCCGTGCGGGTGCACCTCGAGGCCCCGCGAGAGCCTCGCGTTGGGTGGCTGGATCGGGGTGGCGCGCGAGAGTGTCCGGCGCCAGCCGAGTGCGTCGACGATCAGCGGGGCGCGCAGCTCGCCGCGGTCGGTGTGCACCGTGTTGCCCTCCCGGCTGCGCACGGTGGCGGTCTCGAAGGTGGTCTCATCGCAGCGAGCCTGCTCCCACAGCAGCGCGCACAGCTCGGGGTAGTCGAAAGTCGAAAACGTCCATGGCAGCCTCCACCGCGAGCTCCTCCAGGGGGTGTGTACCACGAGCTCCCCGAAGGTCTGGCGCAGCGCGCTGTGCAACTGCAGGGCATCGAGCCATGTGGTGGGAACGCCGCAGGCGGAGGTCTGGCGCTCGCCGATCTCGTAGCGGTCGATCACTAGCACCCGTGCGCCCGATCCCGCAAGCTCGCGGGCGATCGCGAGGCCCGCGAAGCTGGCGCCGCACACCAGCACGTCGCAGTCGCCCCGCAGGCGGGTGCGCTCGATTCCCCGCTTGGTCGCTCGTACGGGCATCGCTCGCAATCATACGAGCGCGGTGCCTCTCCGACCGTACCGCCGGTGGGTGGACGGGCGGGTGGGGTCCTCTGCCGATCGTGCTGCGCTAGGCTTCGAGCGGTGCAAGCTCTGATCGAGAAACCTGACGCCCGCGTGGTCGAGGGATCCAACGGCCTCCTGCTCGAAATCGACGGGCAGATCGTCCCCAACTACGACGCCACGATGCAGCCCTTCGAGGAGGGCGAGGTCGTGACGGGTCGTGTGGTGCGGATCGACAAGGACGAGGTCCTCGTCGACATCGGCTACAAGTCCGAGGGCGTGATCCCCTCGGGGGAGCTCTCGATCCGCAAGTCCGTGGACCCGCGCGAGGAGGTCGAGCTCGGCGAGGAGGTTGACGCGATCGTCATGACCAAGGAGGACCAGGACGGTCGCCTGATCATGTCCAAGAAGCGCGCCCGCTTCGAGAAGGCGTGGCGGCGCATTGAGGCCGCGGCCGAGTCCGGACAGCCGGTCGAGGGCAACGTGATCGAGGTCGTCAAGGGCGGCTTGATCATCGACCTTGGCGTGCGCGGCTTCCTGCCCGCCTCGCTGGTGGACATCCGCCGGGTGCCCAACCTCGACGAATACATGGGCACCAAAATCGAGACGAAGGTGATCGAGCTCAACCGCTCGCGCAACAACGTCGTGCTCTCGCGCCGCGCGGTGCTCGAGGAGGAGCGCAAGGAGGTGCGCCAGCAGATCCTCGATCGCCTGCAGCCCGGTCTCGTGGTCGAGGGTCAGATCTCCAACATCGTCGACTTCGGCGCGTTCGTCGACCTCGACGGGATCGACGGCTTGATCCACATCTCCGAGCTTTCGTGGTCGCATGTCAACCACCCCTCCGAGCTGCTCAACATCGGCGACACCGTGCAGGTGAAGGTGCTCGACATCGACCGTGACCGCCAGCGCATCTCGTTGGGCCTCAAGCAGACCCAGGAAGACCCGTGGCAGCGGATCATCGACACCTACAACATCGGCGACGAGCTGGAAGGCACGGTCACCAAGGTCGTGACGTTCGGCGCGTTCGTGGAGATTCTCGACGGGGTCGAGGGGCTCGTACACATCTCCGAGCTCGCCGCCCACCACGTCGAAAGCCCCCGCGAGATCGTTCACCCGGGCGATGAGATCCGCGTGAAGATCCTCGAGATCGACTCCGAGCGTCGGCGCCTGTCGCTGTCGGCCAAGCGCGTCGAGGACCAGATCCTGCCGCTGCCGCGTTCGGCAGACGCCTCTGGCAAAGAGCCTTCCTCGGGGGAGCCTGCCGGCGAGGCTGGGGTGCAGGAGGGGGAACCCTCGGCGGAGGGTGCGAGCGAAATCGCGGCCGAGGTGGCGGAGGTTCAGCCACAGGCTGAGGCGGCGCCGGAGATTGAGCAGGCTGAGGTCGCAAGTGTGCCCGAGGCGGGGGTTGGGGAGCCCGCCACGGAGGAAGAGCCGGTGGCCGAGTCTGCGGCTGAGGTGCAGAGCGAGCCCGAGGCAGGGGTTGCGGAGCCTGCTGCGGAGGACCAGCCGGTGGCCGAGGTGGAGAGCGAGCCCGACGAAGCGGGAAGCGCCGAGCCCGTCACGGAGGGTGAGCCCGCAGCCACGGTGGCGGAGCCGGAGAGCGTCGTGGTCGAAGAGGAGCTCGCTGTCGCCGTCGAGGAGCCGGAAGCCTCTGCCGAGGCGCCGGAGGGCGAGCCGGCGAATGCCGACCTGACGCCCGCCGCGAGCGACGCCGCCCAGGACTGACCCCCGCCTCGTGCAGGAAGTCGAGCGGTCGGTCCCACTGGTAGGGCTGACCGGCGGTATCGGCGCGGGCAAGTCCACCGCGCTGGCCGCGCTGGAGCGGTTGGGGGCGGTGGTGCTCTCGACCGATGCGGTCGTGCACGACCTGTACACGGGCGACGCCCGCGTGCGAGAGGCGGTGGTTGAGCGCTGGGGCCCCGAAGTGGCGCCGGCGGGGACGGTGGATCGAGCGGCGATCGCGCGCCGGGCGTTCGCCGGCGACCAGGAGCGCAGCTGGCTGGAGGGGCTGCTGTGGCCGCTGGTGGGCGAGCGGGTGGGGGAGTGGCTGACACAGGCACGCGCGCTTTCGCCGCCGCCGCCGGCAGCGGTCGTCGAGGTTCCGCTGCTGTTCGAGGCGGGGATGGAGCGGCTGTACGACGCCACAATCGCCGTCGTCGCGCCCGAGGAGCTGCGCCGCGAGCGCGCGGCTGGTCGGGGCCACGAGCTGCTGGATGAGCGCGCCGCGCGTCAGCTCACGCAGGAGCAGAAGGCGGCGCGCGCCGCCTTCACGGTCTGCAACGATGGCAGCGAAGCGCAGTTGGCGGAGAAGCTGTCGGAGATACTTGACAAGCTGACGAGGTGAACACCCAGGCTCACGAGCTGTATGCGCGGCGCTCGCCCGCGCGCAGCGACCGGTCGCAACCCGGCCAGCGTCGGCGCTGGCCGATCTTCGATCGGTCGGGCGGGCGGGGATCGAGAGGGCGGCGGCTGCTGAGCACGCTCGTGGTGCTCGCCACGGCGATCGGGCTGATCGTGGCGTTCGCCCCGCGCCTGGAGCACGCGGTACGCGAACTGGCGCTGCCGTTGCAGGACGCCAGCGTGATCCGCCAGCAGGCCTCCGAAAAGCACCTCGACCCCACGCTGATCGCCGCGGTCATCTACGCCGAGACCAAGTTCGATCCGCGCCCCTCCTCCGCCGGCGCGCAGGGCCTGATGCAGATTCTCCCCAGCACCGCCCTGTTCCTCGCCCACCTCTCGGGCGGGGTCAGCTTCCAAACCGGCGATCTCGCGACGCCCTCGATCAACATCGCGTATGGGAGCTACTACCTGCGCTATCTGCTGGACCACTACGAAGGCAACGAGATGCTGGCGGTTGCGGCTTACAACGCCGGTCTTACCAACGTCGACGAGTGGGTCGCGAAAGCACGTGCGGAAGGCCGGGCGCTGACCGTCGAAGCGATCCCGTTCGCGCAGACGCGGGAATACGTGCGGAGGGTTCTGAACGCCCAGCGGGCCTACCGGGCCACGTATGCCGCGCAGCTGGGGCTCAAGCGCTGAGGTTGACCGGCTCGGGGAGGCTGTCGGTGGGGAACAGCTTCGCGCTGGTCGTGTTCCCGCGCACCTTGGTCGAGAGTCGGTAGATCGCAGCCGTCGTGCCTGCCGGCGCCGGGACGCTCACCGTGAAATGGCCGCTCGCACTGGGCTTGAAGTGCGCGACGGTCTTCGTGCCGGCGCACGACACCTGCTGCTGCACGAGCACCGTTGCGGGGGGCTTGGCGAGGGGTGGTTGCACCTCGCCGCTGAGCGTCACCTTGCCCGCGGCGCTCTTCGGCGGGTCGAGGACCAGGCGGCGGGTGAGCTTCAGGTCGAGCGACTTCAGGGAGCCCGACTCGGCGAGGTAGCGTGAGCTGTTGCTGCCACGCAGCTTGGGGGGCGGCAGCGGAGCGCTTGCGCTGAACAGTCCGTCGGCGGCGACGGTGGCTGTGGCGACGAGCTTGGTGGCGTCGAAGAGGATCTTCACCTTGCGGCCGGCGAGGCCGCTCACGGCGGCGCCGTCGAGCAGCACGTGTCCGTTCTGCTCCACCACGTCGGTGAGCGTCAGCTTGCTGGCGGTGCACTTAAGCACCAGTTTGGCGGCGGCTGCCCCCGGGGTGGGCGAAGGGGCGGTGGAGGTTGAAGGGGTTGTGGGCGTTGAGGACGTCTGGGTCGGTGTCGAGGTCGTGCCGCCGCCCGGGTTGGACGTGGTGGTTTCGGTTTTCGGGGGTTCGGTCGAGCCGCAGCCGGCAGTGCCCTTCGCCCCGAGCGAGATCTCGTGAGTGCCGTCCACGCCGCCCGCCAAGCCGGTATTGCCGCTGCCGAGAACGGAGATTTCTACGGGTTCGTCGGCGGTGCTTTTCGAGATGCCGGTGCCGAGCTCGCCCTGTTTGTTGCTGCCCCACGCCCACACCCTGCCGCTCGAGTCGAGTGCGTAGCCGTCTTCTTCGGTGGCGGCGATCGCGATGATGTTGGTGAGGTGGGCGACCGGGACAGGCATCTCGGATTCTTTTTCTTCCCCGTTGCCGAGCTGGCCGTGCGCGCCGTCTCCCCAAGCCTTCACTTCGCCGTGAACGAGCTCGAGCGCGAAGTTGCTCCCGGCGGCGATCTCGCTGACGCCTTCGAGCGGGCTGAGGCCGCCGACGGTCACCGGCAGTTTCGACGCTTCCGTTTTTCCGTCGCCGAGCTGTCCGTTCGTGCCTTCTCCCCAAGCTTTCACCTCGCCCCCGACCAACGCCAGGCTGAAGTTCGCGCCCTCGCTCACCGCCGTCGCGCCGGTGAGCGGTGTTTTCGCTGCGATGTCCACGGGACCCGGGGTATCGCCGCTGCCTTCGCGCCCCAGCGCGTTCCCGGCGGCTTCGCCCCATGAGTCGACTTCGCCATCGCTGAGGAGGGCTAATGTTGCGCCGAGGTCGGAGGCCGCAAGTGCACTCACACCGCTTACGGAGGTGGCGATCGCCACCGGAGTGTTCGAACCGCCGCTGGGATCCGATCCATTGCCGAACTGCCCGGAGCTGTCGTTCCCCCAGCCGACGATCGTGCCGTTCGCGAGCGGCACGTACACGTCTTCGTTGTCCGCGGTGACGCCGACCGCGGTGGTGATGCCGGCTTCGTCGATCGGCACGGGCTTTGCGGTGAGCGGGAAATTCGATCCGTTGTCGCCGAGAAAGCCATGCTTGTTGCCTTCGTCCGCGCCCCAGCCCTCGACCGTCCCATTGCTGAGTACGGCGAAGCTGTCGGTGCCGTTCACAGCTGCCGCGACGGCGCACGTTATGCCGCTGACGGGCACCGGTGTGCGGCTTTCGGCACGCACTCCCATGCCATCGCCAAGCTGGTTCGTGGTGTCTGCGCCCCATGCCTCCAGGCTCGACCCCTCCGGTTCGACGCCTTTGCTCGCGCCTGCAAACACGCTGGTGGCGGTGCCTGCCGCACCTACGAGCGCGAGCACCATTGCGCTCGCGGCTATCCGTCTGCCCCTACCTGAGAGCCTCACGCGCAGCCTTTCGCCGAGTGGGCGCGAAACCCTTTCTCCAAGTACGCCAGACGCTACCGTAGAGCCGGTCCATGCCTCCCTTCCGCCTCGATTCCGTCTTCACTCCCACCGCCGACCAGCCAAAGGCGATCGCGGCACTGGCAGAGGGGGTCGAGCAGGGCGAGCGCTTCCAGACGCTGCTGGGGGCGACCGGCACCGGCAAGACGATGACGATGGCGGGCGTGATCGAGGCGGTGCAGCGCCCAGCACTGGTGATCGCGCACAACAAGACACTTGCAGCGCAGCTGTGCAACGAGTTCCGCACGTTCTTCCCCGACAACGCGGTGGAGTACTTCGTCTCCTATTACGACTACTACCAGCCCGAGGCGTACGTGCCCAGCCGCGACCTGTACATCGAGAAGGACTCGGCGATCAATCAGGAGGTGGACCGCCTGCGTCACGCCGCCACGGCGGCGGTGTTCGCGCGACGCGACGTGATCGTGGTCGCCTCGGTCTCTTGCATCTATGGCCTCGGCTCGCCCGAGGTGTACGAGATGAACATGCAGATCCTCACGCGCGGGGAGGAGATCGACCGCGACAAACTGCTGCGCAAGCTGGTGTCGATCCAGTACACGCGCAACGACACGGCGCTCGCGCGGGGCACCTTCAGGGTGCGCGGAGAGACCATGGAGATCTGGCCGGCGTACGCCGAGACCGCCTACCGCGCGACGCTGTTCGGCGACGAGGTGGAGCTCCTGCAGCACTTCGACCCGGTGAGCGGCGAGCTGATCGAGGGCGACCTCGAGCACGTGGCGATCTGGCCGGCCACCCACTACAACGTCAGGGAGGGCTCGGTCGAGCAGGCGGTCACCGACATCGGCGCCGAGCTGAACGAGCGCTGCGCGCAGCTGGAGTTGGAAGGCAAGCTGCTGGAGAGTCACCGCCTGCGCCAGCGCACCCAGTACGACATGGAGATGCTGCGCGAGATGGGGTTCTGCTCGGGGATCGAGAACTACTCGCGGATCCTCGACGGCCGGGGGCCGGGGGATCGGCCGTACTGCCTGATCGACTACTTCCCGAAGGACTTCGTGTGCTTCCTCGACGAGTCCCACCAGACCGTGCCGCAGCTGGGAGGGATGTACGAGGGGGATCGCTCGCGCAAGCAGACGCTCGTGGACTACGGCTTCCGGCTGCCGAGCGCGATGGACAACCGCCCGCAGCGCTTCGAAGAGTACCTCTCGATCACCCCGCAGCTGCTGTTCGTGTCGGCGACCCCAGGTGAATTTGAGCGCACGCGCTCGGGCCGGATCGTGGAGCAGATCGTCAGGCCCACGGGGATCGTGGACCCGGAGGTGCAGGTGCGCGCGACGCGCAACCAGATCGACGATCTGATGAACGAGATCCGCACCCGCGTGGAGATCCAGGAGCGCGTGCTGGTGACGACGCTGACGAAGAAGATGAGCGAGGACCTCACCCAGTACCTGCTGGAGATGGGCTTCCGCGTGCGCTACCTGCACTCGGAGATCGACACTTTGGAGCGCATCCAGATCATCCGCGACCTGCGCCTCGGCGAGTACGACGTACTGGTCGGGGTCAACCTGCTGCGCGAGGGTCTCGACCTGCCGGAGGTGTCGCTGGTGGCGATCCTCGACGCCGACAAGGAGGGCTTCCTGCGCGGTGAGACCTCGTTGATCCAGACGATCGGCCGCGCGGCGCGCAACGTCAACGGCGTGGTGTTGATGTACGCCGACAAGGAGACACGCGCGATGAAAGCGGCGATCGAGGAGACCGACCGCCGCCGCGAAATCCAGGTGGCGTACAACGAGGAGCACGGGATCACCGCGGCGTCGATCGTCAAGGGCGTCTCGGACATCGCCGAGTTCTTGCAGGGCGACTCCAAGGTGCCGCGCGGGCGCCGTCGGCGGCGCAGCGGCGCACGCGGAAAAGGCAAGGCGAAGGAGATGCCCACGCACGAGCTGGAGCGCCTCGCGGTGGAGCTCGAGGAGGAGATGCTCGCCGCGGCGGAGGAGCTGCGCTTCGAGTATGCCGCCCAGCTGCGCGACGAGATTCGCGAGCTGCGCCGCGACCTGCGCGAGGCCCAGGAGATGGAGGCGCCCGCAGGGGAGACGGCCGCGGCGCCCGCAGGGGAGATGGCGTAGGCTTGCCGACACCTTTGCAGCTGGATCGCCTGAGCATCGAACGGAGCGACTTCCCACTTGTCCGGCGGGGATACGACACGGCCGCGGTGGGCGCGCACCTGCGGGCCGTGGCGGAGGCGGCGCAGGAGCTCTCCCAGCGCGTGGCGAGCGTGAGCGCTGAGCCGTCGCTCGGCTCCGCGGCAGCCGCCCAGGTACAGGGCATCCTCGAGGCGGCGCAAACCACCGCCGCGGAGATCGAGCGTGAGGCGCAGCGAGACGCGCAGCGTACCCGTGAGGAGGCGGCGGTCGAGCTGGAGCGCGCCCGCGCACACGTGGAGACACTCGCGGGCGCCACCGCGGCGCTGCTCGCGCAGGTGCAATCGCTCGACGGCGAGGTCGGCGCGCTCGCGCGGAGCCTCCGTGCCGAGGGCGCGTCGCCCGGTGGCGTGTCGCGCGAAGACACGCCGAGAGAGGACACATCACAGCCCGCTCCCGCGGCTGAGGACAAGCGCGAGATATCTCTGCCCGCCTCGGTCCCCGCGGCTGAGGAGGTTACTGCCGCCGAGGAGGAGCCCGAGACGGTGGCCCAGAGGAGCGAGGATCTCGACGGGGCGCGGCTGGTGGCGCTGAACATGGCGCTCAGCGGCGAGCCTCGCGAGCAGACCGACCGCTACCTCGCCGACAGCTTCCAGCTCTCCGACCGCGCCAAGCTGCTCGACGAGGTGTACGCCGCGGTCGAGGGTTGAGCGCGGCGTACGGCGATCCACGGGAGCGCCGCTGGCATCCGGGCACACGGCGGCCGCGCATCCAACTACAATCCTCGGTCCTACACCCATGCGCCTGTAGCTCAGTGGTCAACGGCAACCTACGGGGTGCCAAAGAGCAGCGGCCTTTCAAGCCGCAGGTCGGGGGTTCGATTCCCCCCAGGCGCATTACGAGAATCTCCTTTATGGGAGCGGGTTTTGGGGGATTCAGGACGAGAGGGTTTGGGTGGTTTCGTCCCGTGGGTACCACTCGTGGGTACCAAACGGACCCGTCAGCGTGGCGGCTGCGCCTTTGGTTCGGCGGTCAGCACCGCTTCTATGCGCTGACGGATGTAGAGCCTGCGGCGACCAACCTTGACGCTCGGCAGCACGCCGCGCCGCGCCCAGTCTTCGACCGTGCTGGCGGGTGCGTGCAGCAGGCCCGCGACCTCGCGGGCCGTCATCACGTCGTCGGCAGTGAGGCGTACCGGGGTGGTGGGCGCGCGGCGGCGGTCGTCCAGGAGGCGTGGTTGATTCATCTTGTCATGCACGGTCTCGAGGGAAAGCCCATATAGACAAAACTAGCAAAACAAACTAGTAAAAGCAAAGAGTTGGATGGGTATAGAACGATTGCTGATCGCCTCGCCAGAGAGCCGGCTCAGGCGAGGCGAGCCTAGCTCGCGGCTCTATGGGGTCGGACTCGCCGTTGTCGCGGCCTACTTCCCGGGCGGTGCTGCCATCCTGGTGGCTTCGCCGCTGGGTGACTGCTCATGCTCCAACTCCGCCCGGCCCGCCGGCTGGGAGCCGGCAGAACAGCGAGTTTGTTGAGCGGCGGGTGACCGACCGGAGGCCGCCCGCCTGCTCTGGAATCTCCTGTGGTGCGCCTCGATGGCGGTTATCATGCATCTGCCATGGATCCGAATTCGATTCCCCTGTGGCTAGACGCCACGGCTGGCAGCGGGATGTTCGTGCTTGCCGCCGTTGCGGCTTCCAAGCACAACAGCGATGATGCGGCCTCCAAGCACAACAGCGATGAGCAGCCCTTGGATAACAGTGTCGGCGACGACAACGTGGTGATCGGCAGAGCGCCCCGCGTGCTTGGCAGCGGGAACGTCATCGTGAACACCGGCGATGCCTACGGCAACGTCGTGATCCCCGGTGGCACCGCGATCGGACGCGGAGCCTGGGCAGACGAGACCTCGGTTGCCCTCGGCGCTGGGGCGGGAGCCGGTCTCCGCCGCAGCACTTCGATGGTCACGCGGCCAGCAGCGCCCGCCACGAACTGGTGGGAGGAGCCGTGGCTGGTCACCCTGCTCGGAGGCGTGGTAGTCGGACTCCTGCTGAGCCTCCTGCACTTGGGCTAAGCGCTATTCGTCGCAGTCAAATTCGTTCGTGTAGGAGATGAACGGTTGGCCGGTCATCAAGGCAACGTCCGACCGCACGCTGGCGGTTTCAGGGATGAGCGAGCGTGTGAGCGAACGCCACTTACGATGTCGCTCCGGAGGACGGACGACGAAGTATGGATGGGTATTCGGCGCCTTCAAACGCCCGCCACGCGCCGATCGCGTGCTGCGCGGAGGAGTCGTTGTGCGTTGCGGTAGGCGCGCTTGAGGTCCTCGCTTGTGACTGCGCGGTGGCTGTAGCCGGCGCGTGTCTTCATCCCGAGCAGCGGCCCGAGCGACTTTGCGAGCTGCTCCCCGTCGGGCCGGATCTTCCTCAGCAGCGTGAGCGCTTGGTTGTGGTCGTCGCCTTGGGCGTGCACCTTGAGCTCGACGCAGCAGATGACGTCGGCCGCAGCCACGCCGGCGTGGACACAGAGCGTCACGTATGCGTCGCCGACTTCATGCTCGTCGTCGGCGAAATCGCGGATCGTCTCGGCCGCTTCGAGGAACTGTTCGGCCTTGCGGAGGCGACCGGCCGTGGTTGCCTCGTCACAAGGTTTCGTGCGTGTGCTCACGCTCGGACCTCCGGGCGCATCAGGCGTCGCAGTGTGCGCCGCGATCCGGACAGCTCGATGCCGTCACGCAGCGCTTCTGTGAGCAGCCGCTCGTCCGCCGTGTCGGCCAGCTCGTGCTCGCCGTACTCCAGCACCCGCGCGTCGTTGCCTGTCCAGGCCGTCGTGGACTGCTCCAGGTCTAGGATTTGCGAGCGCCAGCCGTCCGAGTCGGGGTCGCACTCGCGCGCCCGGACGATCAGCAGGTCCAGGTCGCTGTCGGCGCTTGCTTCGCCGCGGGCGACTGAGCCGAAGAGCAGCGCGACCCTCGCGGGCTGCTCCCATCCGGAGAGCAGGGCACGCAGGCGCTCGATCAGCTGCTCGCGCAAGCCTGCCAAGCCTTCGATCCAGGGGGCCGCGAGGTGATCTCGATTGAGCCGATAGAGGTGTGCCGCGCCTGCGGTGCGGCGTAGCAGCGTTCCCTGGCTCACCAGGCGATCGGCTGCACGACGAACCCCCTCGGGGCTCCCGTGGCCCACGTGTCGCGCGAGCTCCCGGCCGGTGAGCTCGATCTCCGCGCGGGCGAGCGCAGCGAGCACGTCCCCATCGAGCGTTGGTGTGACCACGAGCAGTAGACGGCGATAATCCATGCGCATAGTATAGTACGCATATGCCTATCATGCTACGCATGGTTTGAAACCGGATTTGCCGTGCATCCGAGAACCCACAGAACAGCAAAGTCACGGTCGATCGTCCGCCGCTCCCCAACCAGGCTGGCGCCTGGTTGGGGGCCCCGAACGCGGCGGAGCGCAGTCCCCCGGCCCCCGTCGCGGGGTAGCGTGGCACACCCTGTCAACCCGCAAGGGGTGTGACAGGGTGTGCAGTGGGGGCCGGGCCGGGGGCCGGCCGACTGCTCGATCGACGGATGGGGTGGCGGTGTGGCGGTTCTCCGCCAGCGGGTGCTCACGTCGGGCTCTCAGGGCTGCGCACCGTCCGCGCCGGCGCCACTGACCCTCGCCGCGCCCGAGCGCTCGACGCCACACGATGCTCGCCCACGAACTCCACCAAGGCTTCCCCCTCGGCGCCGCTCGGCGCTCGCCGCGCCTCTCACGACGCGCCCGTCATCGCCTCCGCAATTCTTCCAACCGCGCCTCCAGCACCCCCACGGCCAGGCCACCCCGCCGCTCGGCTCCGCTGCGCTTCGCCTTACGGCACACAGTTGCACCAAAGGGTGCTCGCTTTGCTATTTTGCTCTGAGTTGTCTACCACCGAGCAGCAGATCCTGACCGTGCCCCAGGTCGCCGAAGAGCTCCAGGTGACCGCCCAGACGATCCGTAACTGGATCGACAGCGGCGCGCTGCCGGCGGCGAAGATCGGCCGCGCTTTCCGGATACGACGCGAGCACGTCGACGCGCTGCTCGCACGCGCACAGACCGACAGCAGCTCGCTGGCGACACGCCGCGATCTCTGGGCACCCGAGACCCTCGGGCTGCCCCACCGCCGTCGCGGAGCTGAGCGTCCAGCATCGGTGTGGGATGACACGGCCGCCCTCACGCTGCCGTCCAAGCGCTCCTGAGCCCGGAACGCGGTGGCGAACGACTCGCGACTCAGATTGAGCGGCGAGCGCGAGCGCGGGCGCGTGGCCGGCGGGCGCCTGCTCCGTCTTCCTGCCCGACCGCCTCTGCGAGCGCCGCGGCCGCGGCGGCAAGCTCGTCGTAGGTACGCGCGACATCGAGCATGTTCTGGCCGGTCGCGGCGGTGTTCAGCTGGCGGACGGCTTCATCGAAGCGCCGCCAAAGGTCCTCGGGTCCGCGGCGCCCGGTACCGGGCTGCAGCTCGTACGGGGGCCGAGGGTCTGCGGCGCGATGAGGCGGCCAGTCAAAGCCGGCTGCGTCCGCCGCGCGGCAGGCACGCGCCTCTTTACTCGCGGCCTCAGCGAGACCGGCCAGGCGAGCGCTGAAGCCGTGGTCGGGGGGCGCCATGCGGTGCGCCTCAAGCGCCCTGCGCCAGCCGTCGAGGGCGTCCCTGAAGTCGCTGAGTGCACGCTCGTCGCCCTTGGTGTTGCTTGTTGTGTTCATTTGGGCATCGTAGCGATGCTACTCGACGCCCTCGTGCTCGCCCGGGCCGACGGCGACGGCGACGCGCTCCTCGCCGAAGACGGCGGCGATCTCCAGGTGCCCGCCAAGGGCCTCGATGTAGGAGCGCAGGGTGGAGAGGTATATCTCGCTGCGCGCCTCCAGCCGGGAGACGTTGCCTTGGGTGATCCCGAGCTGGGCGGCGAGTTGGATCTGGGTGATGTTCCGCGACTGGCGCAGCTCGGCGAGCGCGAGCGCGTCGACCATCGCGCGCCGGTGCTGGGCGACGTTGGCGCCCCAGTTGGGGTCACGGCGGCGGGCCCGCTCGCGCAGCTCGTTGAAGCTTTTGGTTTTGGTGGGCATCTAGGGTGCTCCTTCCGTTTCAAGCTCTTTGAGGTGCTCGTCGAAGAGGTCGTCGGCGAGTGGGATCATGCGCGCGTAGAACTCTTGCCAGCGGTCGCGCTTGTCGCCGCCGATGAGCAGGAGTGCGGTGCGCTTCAGGTTGAAGGCGAACAGCACGCGGATCGTGCCCGCGCGCAGCTCCTTCATGTTCGCGTGGCGCGAGCCCTTCACGCTGTCGACGAGTGGCCGTCCAAGGCCTGGGCCACGCTGCTCCAGCAGACCCACTGCGGCGTCGATCGTCTGCTGATCCTCGACGTTCAGCGTGTCCCACCACTGCTCGAATTGATCTGTGACTTCGACGTCCCACATCTGGGCACCATACCTTACAGCGCATATGCTGTCAACAGCATAGTCGCCTCGCGGGCGTTCTGGGGCGTGTCCTCGAAGTCTGCCGGCGTGCGAAGCGCTGGTCCTGCGCGAGGCGATGCAACCCATCGCTGTCGTCGGTCGTCCGTAGGGACGTCTCCGAGTTCAGGCTGCCGCAAGCTCAGCCTCGCCCTCCACGGTGGACCGGAAGGCGCGGGTGAACACGCCGGCCTGCTCGGAAGCGGGGCGCGCGTGCAGGTAACGGCTCGTGGTAGCAAGCGCGCTGTGCCCCATCGCCTGCTGGATCGTCACCACATCGACGCCGCGCATCGCGAGCAACGACCCGAACGTGTGACGCAGACCGTGGAAGCGCAAGGGCCGCACATCGGCGGCGGCCTGCGCTCGACGGTAGCGGCGACGCAGCGCCGAGTCATCGAGCGCCCGGCCGTACACGTTGCAGAACACGAAGTCTTCCGGGCAGGTGTAGCGCTCGCGCCTGCTCATCCGGTCGAGCGCGGCGGCGGCCTGGTCGGCGATCGGCACCCGGCGCACCCGTCCCGACTTGGTGGAGCACTCCTCCCCGGCGCTCATCGCGCGGGCGACGGTCAGCACCGTGCCCGCGAAGTCCACGTCGTGCCAGCGCAGCGCGAGGAGCTCCCCGAGTCGCAGTCCCGCGTATGCCGCGACCCGGACGATCTCGGCGTCCTGGGAATCCTCGGCCTGCCGCGCCGCGCGCTCGCCATTGCTCACAGCGGGGTGCGCCGGGTCGCGGTGCCGGCCCTCGGCGAGTGCGCGCGCGATCGCCTCGACATCCTCCGGCGCGTAGAACACGAGCGCTCCGGGGTGCGGCTCGCGGCGGCGGTCGGCCGCGCGCGCCGGGTTCGCCGGCAGCGAGTACGTGGACGGCCTGCAGCCGTAGCCGAAGACGGCCGCGATGATGTTGCGGTACTTGTTCACCGTCCGCGGCGATACGCCCGTGGCGCTGACCGTCGCCAACAGATCCTCTATCTCCCGTGTGGTGATCTTCGCTGCGGGCCGGTTCCCGAGCGCGGCCATGACGTGCCCGGCCGTGGTTCCCCTGCCGCGCTTGTGGGGAATGCCCGGCTCGGCCAGCACGTAGCCGTGGTCGCGCAGTGTCGAAGGCTTGGCGCCGGCCACGTCCGCCAGTCGGCGGAGGTAGGCGTGCGCGACCTCGCGGAAGGTCACGCCCCGCGTACGGCGCTCCCGCTCGACGCGCTCGACATCCGCGGCCTCGTCGACGTACTCGGCCACGAGCTGCGCGGCGGCTACGTGGGCGGCGCGTTCGTCGTAGGCGCCGTCAACGACACGCCCGCGGTGCCGGCGCCAGCGGCCCGTATCGGGATCGCGTTCGAGCCACGCGGGGCCGATACGTCGCTTGATCTGCCGTCCGTTGTGTCGGAACTTGGCCTCGTAGAACACCTGGCCGCGATGCTCGCGGACGACGATCGTGGCGCTGGGCTTCGGTGCTGGCATTGGTCTCTCTCCGGCGTCCGCGCCCCGGCGATCACGAGGTCACGGCGGGATTCTTGTTGGCTGGCCAATACGATCCTATCACCGTGGGTACCACGTGGGTACCACATCGCTCGTGGGTACCACTTTGGGTACCAAATCAGCCTTATCCTATGGTTATAACCCGTGTTTGGGGCCGTTAAATCGCCCGAAAATGCGCGGTTCGTGGTGCTTCTAGCGGCCTTTCAAGCCGCAGGTCGGGGGTTCGATTCCCCCCAGGCGCACTACACGAAACCCGCTTTGTTGAGCGGGTTTCGTGCTTTTCGGGGCTTGGTAGGGAGGCCGGATGGGGCCGGGTGTACAGAAGTGCAAACACCCTCCTCGCCGGGGTGCTGCTGCCCCTACTCGATGTGCCCCGCGTCGCGCAGGGCGTCGAGCAGGTCGCGGGTCGTGAAGACCTCGATGCGGGCGTCGGTGTGGTCCTTGTCTTGGGTCCAGACCGGGAGGTTCAGCTTGAGCGCGAGCGCAACGGTGGGCCAGTCGTCGGGGTCGCGGCCGGCGATGCGCTGCTCGGCCTCTTGGCGGTGGTCCTCGTACTCGCCGGTGGCCTTCCAGTAGATGGGCATGACCTGAAGCGCCGCGAACAGCAAGGCGGGGTCGAGGCCGCGCTTGGACGCAAGGCGCGGAATGTGCCGGGCGATCTCGCTGGCGATGGCCTCTGGGGCGATGCACCGTGGCCCGTGCTCGGAGGCGATCACCAGGCGGGCGCGTCCGCCGATGAGGGCCGAGAGGACGACGTTTGCGTCAGCGACGACTGCGGGAGGCAGCGAAATCGCCAAGGACCTCTTGCTCGCTGACGTCCTTCGCCTCAAGCGCCGCGCCGACCTGCTCGGATAGGCGCAGGAAGACCTCGCGGCGCACCTCGACCGGCAGCTCGGGCGTATCCCAGGGGAGGAAGAACCCGGCCGGGGTGCCTTCGCGCGTCACGAGGATCACGTCGTCGGAGCGGAACATCTCAGTCGCGTGGTCGCGGAAGTCGCGGACGGTCACGACCTTCATGTGGGCACCTTGGTGGTCACGGCTCGATTGTAGCGCTGCGCTTTGCTGAACTCATCACCCTTCGAGCGAACCCGGCTCTACCCAGGCGTGTGAGGCCGCTCGAACTGGGGTTGGCTGCTTGCGCATCCGGCCAGGATGGGAGTACCGTTTGCGTATGCCCCGCGATGTGGGAATCGTTCCCCAGCCACCCGATTGTCCCTATGATTTGATTGCGCCGATCGGCTCGGGCGGCTGCGCGGTTGTCTACTCGGCGATCCGCCGCGATGCTCCGTTCGTCGCCGTCGCCGTGAAGGTGCAGAAGCCCGCACTGTTGAGTTTCGAGCGCTTTCGACGTGAGATTGACATTCACAGCCAATTGGACCACCCGCACGTGATGCCACTGATTGAGGCGAGCGCGCGGGGCGACTGGTACGCGATGCCGTTGGGGGACTCCACGCTGCGGGGACTGCACAAAGACAACCCCTCCGATTGGGAGAGCATGCGTATCGCGCTCAGCGGAGTGTGCGGGGCGCTACTTCACGCTCATGCCCACGAGGTTGTGCATAGAGACGTAACGCCGGACAACATCTTGGTACTGCCGAGTCCCCAGGGTCCCCACTGGGTTCTGTCGGACTTCGGGCTGGCGCGGATATGCCGTGCGTCGAAGAACATTACGCCTGTTGGTGCGATGTTCGGCACGCCGCAGTTCGCGGCACCCGAGGTCCACCACGATCCTCGGACGGTTACGGGAGCGGCCGATGCCTACTCACTCGGAGCGATTGCGTCGTGGTTTACGAACATCTCGCCAGAGCAGGAAGTTTCGTCTGAGATGGGTCAATACTGGTCTACGCTCATTCGGAGCACGAGGGTGTTCTACCCAGAGGCGCGCTGGTCAGTTGCCCAGATCGCACACTATCTAGAGAGCACGCCTACGCCAGCACGGGTGCGTGTTGTGGCTCGGAGTTCTCTGCCCTGCGCACGGTGCCAGACATACGCTGGCGTCGATGGCGCCGGCCGATGTATGCGCTGCGGGTTCATGGACGAGCTATAGAACGCCGGTACGCGGCATGGTCGCTCCGAGTGGTTCCCGCTATAGAAGGGACTCTCCGACCAACGGGGCGGGGAGCCCATGCGGTCTAATTGAAGCGGAAGCCGCCCGGGCGTGCCGGGATGAGCCGATACAGGCGCCATGCCAAGAGCAGAATCGTGACGAACCAGCCGAGGGTCTGGAAGATCATGCCGAGGAGTACACCGCGTCTCTGAGCGCGGTTACAGGGTTTCCATGCGGGCGCTACGCCGCTTTGACAAGCGCCTGTCCCACGCGCAGCTGAACATTGGCCAGCGCCGCGTCGAAGGGCTCCCCGTCTGGTGGCCCTAGCAGGCGCGTAGGGCCAGCGCCGTCTTCAACATCCTCCCATCCGTGGCTCAGCAGGTTGGAGACGATCTCGCCTTCGACGCCCTGGTGCTCTCACGGCACCCCAAAACACGCCGTAGCGCGCTCCCGCGGGAACGTCGACGCCCAATCAACATCAAAACCGCGAGCGTGAACCCTCACCAACCCCTCGATCAGCCAAATCCACCGACACTCGCCTCCCCCACCCAGCCAAACGGTGGATCCAGGCTCATATGGATGAGGGTTTGTCAAGGGGTAGCGTTGGGTTGTTTGTGCGGGGTGTGACCGGCATCGGGGTTGGGCGCCGGGGGGACGCCGAAGGAGACCGTTGGAGCCGGGGTCAAGGCCGGCCGCAGGCCGCCCGTAGGGCTTGGCCTTGACGCAGGCGGCGCTCGTGTTTTTGCGGCAGATAATGGGGATTCGCCGCCCATCGGGCGGCCTTAGTCGCTGCCTTTGTCGTTTGTCGTTGGGTACCGTCCGTGCGCGCGTCGGGGTGTCGCGGTGTACTCGTTCCGCGAGTCTTCGACTGTGGTTCGCAGCGTGATTTGGGCATGACGGCGCGGGCGGTTCCCGGGGCGCCGCGAGCTGGAGTGCCGGCTTGGTCGACCGTGTTTGGTCAGGCTCATATGCGAGGGCTGGTTACCTCAAGACCCTTGTTCGTCGCCGGGCTCGCAATCTAGGAGCGGGCGCCACCCGTGGTGCATACCGGGTTGCCCATAGCCCGTGTTCGCGGGCCCGTTGAGCGGCGACGTGACGGCCCTTCGTGGTTGCTCGTGGCGCCCCGGCAGCCGCCCGGGCGCCCAGGGGATGTCGGCTTGTGTCAGTCCAGGGTCGCGGCCTCCCAGCAGAACGCGGCGAGCTCCCGCGCGCACGCGATCGCGACCGTCCCGGTGCGCTTGCCGCGCGTGCCCGCGAGATGCGTCCAGCGCTCGTGCAGGCGGCGCTGGCAGCGCCACGCGATCTGCACGACACGAGGGTCCTGTCCGGCCTGGCGTGCCTGAAGACCCAGGCGCACGGCCGGCTGGTGACGGTAGTGGTGGGCGGCCTCGACCAGCAGCCGCCGGGCGTGCGGCGGACCGGCCTTCGTGATCTGCCCCTGGGTGCGCTTATCGTCGGAGGTGTACTCGCTCGGCACCACGCCGAGGAACCCCGAGAGCAGCGCTGGCTTGGCGAAGCGGGTGAAGTCGCCGACTTCCGCGCTCAGTCCGGCGGCTGTGAGCGTGTCGATCCCGCGGAAGCAGCGCAGCCTTGCGACCGTCTCGGCGTGGCTGCTCCCTGGCACCGCCTCCTCAAGTGCGTTGATCAGGGTGCGACGGCGCTGAACTAGCGTCTGCACCGCGCAGCGGTAGTCCACGAACGTCGCTTGGGAGGGCGCGTCCTGGAAGCGCAGCTTGCCGAGCCACTGCTCGTGCGGCTGCGTCCACGCCTTGGACGGGAACCTGTGCCCCCTGCGCAGCAGGAACTTCGAGAGGCGGTGACGAGAGCGCATCAGATCCTTGCGCGCATCCTCAATGCAGCGCACCAGATCACGGAAGCGCTCATCCGCTTCGCTCGGCACGAACGCGAAGCCGAGTTCACCAGCAGCGAACAGCCTGACCAGCCGCTTGGCGTCACGCCGGTCGGTCTTCACCCGGTCACCCGGCGCCCTCGGGATCGACCCTGGCGCCACGACACGAATATCCAAGCCGCGCTCCTCCCCGACACGCACGAGCGCGAACCCCGTCGGCCCCGCCTCATACACTGCGGCGACCGGCCGGTCCAGCTCCTCCAAGAACACCGGAACCACCTTCGCTGGCTCACCACGCAACCGCTCCACACGCAGCTCGCCACTCGATGGATCGAGCACTGCGGCGACCGTCTGCGCTTGGTGAACATCAAGCCCGACAAGGGCCATACTCTCTGACATGGTCGGCACCTCCCATAGCTGGGGTGTCGGCGCCGGGAACACCCCGACGCCCAGTCCCCGCACATCTATGCGCGGGGTGCCGGCCAATCCTGCCTCAAACGCCGAAGGGCCGAGCCTCCATAGGGTCTAAGCCTGGATCCACCGGGGGATGTGGTGTTTGGTGGTGATTGGTGCTGGTGGTGGACGTTTTCGGGGGGTGGTCGTGGGTTGAGCGGCGTGAGGGGTGCCGCGCGCCTGTAGTGAGATGTCAGGGTGCGTGTTTTCTGGCAGCGTTGGGTGTGCCGGTGTCGGCGGGATGGTTGGCTGGTCCTCGGTCGCGGCGGTTTGTGTCAGGTGAGTTCTGGTAGCCCGCGGATGCGGGCGAGCGCGCTGGTGAAGTCGTGTCGCCATGGCCAGCGCGCGGGAAGATGAAGCGTCCATTGACGCCCCGTGCGAGTCAGGCGGCCGGGGATCTGGAGCAGCCGGCGGCGCATGGTGCGCGCAACACGGACGGTCTCGCCGGAGAGCCCGATCGTGTTGGTCCAGCGCAGCAGGTTGTGCGCGATCGCGGCGATCACTGTCCAGGCGCTGTTCGCGGCAAACTGGCCGGAGGGAAAGTGCGCGAGCGCCTGGTCTTTGAGATCGCGGATCGTGAGCTCGACGACGGCGTGCTGGCGGTGCTCAGCCTCAACGACCTCAAGCGCCTCGGTGCGGTTGGTGATGAACGGGAAATACCGCCAGTCCGGCCACAGCTTTGCTTGCGGACCGATCAGCCGGGTGCGGCGCACGATCAGCCGTCGTCCATGAGCGGTTATTTCGGCGATCTGCGCTTCGCCGTTTTGGGAGTAGTCCTCCAAGGGCTGCCACGCCTGCTCGGGAATCTGTTTGATCGCGGCGGGAACCCAGAACTGCATGCGAACGCTGATCGAATAGGACCATCCGGCGCTCTGGAGTCTTGAGATCAGCTTGCTGTTCCAGAACCCCGAGTCGGCCCGCAGAAGCTTCTCGCCGGTAGCGCCTGCTCGTTTGACGCGGGCGATCAGCTCCTCGGCGAAGCGCACGACACCGCGCTGGGTGTTTGCCTGTCCCTTGCGCAGCCGAACGTGCAGAATCTCGCCGGTGCCCTCGCGGCTCGCGAGCAGCGGGTGATACCCGCGTTGTTTGGTGTACCCGAAACCGACGCCCTCCTTCTTGTATCCGTAGGCCTGGCCGATAAAACTGTCCACGTCGACGATCAGCCGCCCGGCGCCCGGGCCGGCACCGGCCCGCCACGCTCGCACCAGCGTCTGATCGAGTACTCGGTCGAGCTGGCGCACATGCCCGAAAGTGAACGCCCGCAGAAACGTCCCCAACGTCGAGGGCGCCGGCAGCCAGCCACCCAACAATCGGCGCGTGCGACCCGCGCGCAGCACATCACAATCATCGATCGAATCCGCGCCAAGCAGCATCGCGAACACGAGCGCCATCACCTTCCTGCCCGCGTTCGCCGCGCCCGGCCGGTCACGACGAAGCGTCACAAACCGGCCCACGAGAGCCTCGATCCCGAGCCGCCCCGCCAGCGTCGCAACGAGCGCGATTCCCGCGTCCGATACCACACGATCATCGTCAAAGACGACCCGCACCCCGTCCAGTCCGACCCGCTCGTCATCCTGCACCATACGAGTGACCTCCTGACCCCGGGCCGCGACAGCCGCAATCTGTCGCTACCAAGCCCGATTCAGGAGGTCATTCTTTACTCACTACCGGACAACACCGGTGGATCCAGGCTAAGAGGCTACCGAGCATCCGTCGCTTGTTGTCGGGGGAAGGGCTCCTGGGCCGCGACACCAACCTTGGCGCAGTTCATAAATGAATGTTTATTTTCATTCGAGTAGAGGCACGTCCCCGGATATCTGCTAAGTGCTAATCTGTCCCGACAGTCGGAGTACGGAGCCACGAGCATTGGGGGACGGACGAATGAGTAGACGGGCCATGGGAGCGCTATTGCCGATCTTCGTACTATTGGTACTACCTCTCGGGATTGCGTCGGCAGCCGAAATGTCCAAGGAGGCGCTGGCAACAGTGGCGTCACGGGCAGGACAGATGGGCACCATCAATAACATCGAAGCCGTGGCAAGCACGGCGGGCGCGGCGGCAGTGGCGCTTAACCCGCATACGGTGGCCGTAGCGGAACGCGAAGCAAATGCCCCGGTCACGATGTGGGTGGCCCACGGCAACTTTGACGATACGCTCGCGAAAACGCCACCGAATGCCAGCGAGCCAACCGGCGATGTGGTCGCGTTTATCCTCAACCAAGAAGAACAGGTTGCGGCAATCTACGTCGGGAACACCTCGCCTGTATTGAGTTCGCTCGGCAGTCCGGAGAACTTTAGCTCACCGACAGATAGTGCGATTGTCGCTCGTGCCGCGCACGCACTACCGAAACCGCCAAAAGTTAGTGCGATTGTCGCTCGTGCCGCGCACGGACTACCAAGGCCATCCAAGGCTAGGGCGCACGCTGCGACCTAGTAGTGCTCCGTTAGGTTGGGGGTGGGTGTGGTTGGGGGTCGGGCGGCAGCTCTCTGTGGCAGGTGGAGCAGGTTCCGTGCCAGCAGGCCAGGAGTGCTTGTAGCTCCCGGAGGACCCGGAAGAGGGTTAGGCTGCCGCCCTGGCTGGAGGACGCCGGGTTCGCTCCAGGGTGAGGAACGCGTGCGCGATGGAAACGAGGGTGACGTGGTGGTGCCAGCCGCGGTAGGTGCGGCCCTCGAAGTGGTCGAGACCGAGCGCGTCCTTGAGCTCGCGGTAGTCGTGCTCGATCCGCCAGCGCAGCTTCGCTAGTTTCACCAGCTTCTTTAGCGGCGTGCCGGGCGGGAGGTTGGAGAGCCAGTACTTGGTCGGCTCGTCCTTGCCGCTGGGCCACTCGCACAAAAGCCAGCAGACCGGGATCTCCTCGCCGTTGCGGTTGGCGTTGTTGCGCAGCTGAATATTCGCCGGGCGGATTCGCAGTGCCAAGAACCTCGAGGTCATACTGCCGCGCGTGCCCTCCCGCCAGGTGACTGTATGAGCGGCCTGTTTGCCGGCAGCGAGGGCCAGCGCCTTCAGCGAAGACGGCTCCTGGCGGTAGCGTGCCTTGGACGGCCGACCGGTCCCTTTCCACTCCGGGCGCTCGGGCTGGACGCCTTCACCATAGGCAGAGGTGCCACCCTTGACGTCCAGCACGTAGGACAGCTCGCGCTCCTGGAGACCCAAGCGGAACTCGGTGATATCACCGTACGCACCGTCGCCGAGGATCACCGGCGGCACAAGCCCCCACGAGCAAAGCTCGTCGATCATCTCGAGTGCCTGTCGCCATTTCTCGACGTGGTGCGCATCCTGCGGCAGCTTGGCTTTCTCACGCCGCTTGAGGTTTGACTCGCTGTCCTCGTCCCACTCCTCAGGGATGAACAGCCGCCAGTCAAGGGGACACGACGCCAGCTCTGACGCGGCGTTGATCGACACCCCGAGCTGGCAGTTACCGACCTTTCCCAGCGCACCCGAATACTGGCGCGCGACCCCGACCGACATCTTCCCGAACTTCGGGAACCCAGTGTCATCAACGATCCACGCCTCGGGCTCGATCTCGGCGCTCATGCGTACCGCCAGCGTCCTGCGCACAGGCTGCCAATCCCACGGCGACTGGTTCACAAACTGCTGCAAGCACTGCTCGTCCCCGTCATCGAGCCTGGCGGCCATCGGCTCGATCGACTTGCGCTTGCCATCCAGCATCAGCCCACGCAGATACACCTCGCCCCAACGCCGCTGGTCCTTCCGGCGCATCGAGTCGAACATCTCCCCAGCGAACTCCTCCAGCCGCCCCCGCACACGCGCAAGCTCACCCAGCGAAAGACCAGCCACAGCCTGCATCTTGACCTCCCCAATCGACACCAGCATCAACAAGGAGATTCGAGAACCCACCCCAAACACCTTAACCTAACGGAGCAGTGCGTCACGAACGTTGAGGAGGAAGTCATGTAGAAGACATCTTTCATAGGCGGTGCTGTGCGAGAGATGGAGGCTTGTTGGCCCTCCAGTGTCGGCCTTGCGGGGGCGGGCGCTAAACCACCCTGGTGCTGCGTTGGCTGAAGACCGTCGTGGTGAGCGATCGGGGAGAAGGCGCGACCTGATCGCGTCAGGTGGGGACCAGGAAGACGTTCCAGAAGCGTCTGGTCGGGCCGGTGGTCTGGTCGGGCGTCGCTGTTGAGGCGTCGTGATTAGTTTTGATGGCATCAAAACCGGGGGTCCTTGCTTTTCCCTCGGGATGAGTCTGGCGGGTGCCCGTGTTCCTGGCCAGGTGGTGTCCGGCGTAGAGGCGGTGTGAGCCTGGTCTGCGGCTCTTGCACGGAACGTGAGAAGGCGAGCGTCGATACGGCGTCCCGGGACCGCAGGTCTCCAAGGGTCGCGAAAGGGAGCGTGCCGAGGCAGCAACCGAAGGCATTGAGTACCGACGCGGCGCTCGCTGGCGGACCGGTCCGTAGTAGCTGTGAAGTTCCTGCTCGCTGGGGTGGGGGTGGAGCGAAGGGGCCGGCTCACCTGGAATGTCCATTTCGGTCAACCGGGGTGTGAGCCCTGGGAGGAAGCGAGGATGAACATGCCAAAGCCCAAGGACAAGTCGTTTGCGATTCCCAAGCAGTTGGTCTGGGAGGCGTGGCGGCAGGTCAAGGCCAACAAGGGTGCCCCGGGAGTGGATGGGCAGACCCTGGACGAGTTCGAGTCTGATCTGAAGAACAACCTCTATCGGATCTGGAATCGGATGAGCTCGGGGTCCTACTTTCCGCCTTCGGTGCGGGCGGTGGAGATCCCCAAGCTGCATGGCGGCGGGGTCCGAGTGCTGGGCGTGCCCACGATCTCAGATAGGGTCGCGATGACGGCGGCAGCCATGTTTCTGGAGCCGTTGGTGGAGCCGAGGTTCCACCCTGACTCTTATGGTTACCGGCCGGGCAAGTCGGCCTTGGAAGCGGTCGGGGTGTGCCGGCGGCGGTGCTGGAAGTACGACTGGGTCATCGATCTTGATGTCCAGAAGTTCTTCGATGAGGCGCCGTGGGAACTCATCGTCAAGGCGGTGGAAGTGGTCACCGACGCTCGCTGGGTGCTGCTCTATGTGAAGCGGTGGCTTGCCGCCCCGTCACAGCAGCCCGACGGTACCCTTGTGCAGTGCCAGAAGGGAACTCCGCAAGGGTCGGCAGTTTCGCCGGTCCTGGTGAACCTGTTCATGCACTTTGCGTTCGATGCCTGGATGGCCCGGGAATACCCGGACTGCCCATTTGAGCGCTACTCCGACGATGCCATCGTGCACTGCAAGTCACGGCGGCAGGCCGAGGAGGTGCTTGCCAGGATCGCCGCGCGGATGGAAGAGGTGGGCTTGAGGCTGCACCCGCAGAAGACGAGGATCGTCTATTGCAAGGACGATAACCGTCGCGGGCGCCACGAGCACACCTCCTTCACGTTCCTGGGGTTCGCCTTCCGGCCACGGGAGGCGCGACGCAAGGACGGCGTGAGGTTCACGTCGTTCCTGCCGGCGATCAGCCCCGAGGCGCTGAAGGCCAAGAGTGCTCGGCTCCGCCAGTTGCGGATACACCGGCACATCAACCTGCCGCTCGACGATCTGGCCAGGTGGCTGAACCCCATCGTGGCCGGGTGGATGAGCTACTACGGCCGGTACTACCGGTCAGTGCTCTATCCCCTCCTGCGGCGCGTCAACGTCTACCTGAGGCGCTGGGCAGGGAAGAAGTACAAGCGGCTGCGGACCTACAAGCGGTTCAAGCAGTGGTGGGCCAGACTCTTGAAACGAGAGCCCGGCCTGTTCGCCCACTGGCAATGGGTCCCAACGCCCTGACACGGCTGGTGAGAAGAGCTGGGTGACGGGAGACTGTCACGCCCAGATCTGTGGGAGCCGGGAGCTGCAACGCTCCCGGCCACCCGCCCTACTAGGGCAACAACTGCAAAGTTGCCGAAAATTACCACTGCTATTACGCATCGAAATGGCTCGGGGGCAGTAGCGATGAGATTGAGGGCTCGTGGGAGCAGCAGGACACAACGGCCCTGGATGTTCCCGACTCGTCGGCGGGCGACTTTGTTGATATGGAGCAGTGGGTATCGATGAACTCCAGTGGCACAAAGTGGATGGAGTCGGGGCAACAGGGCGGCGAATACAAAGGGTGCTGCTCGCTCTGGTGGTTCTGGGCGATGGAATATGGTGGCAAAAAATATTTTGAATATGTGAATCCACCCTACGTCTGGGAAGTCGCAAAAAACCATTGGAACAACTACACGCTGAAGTCAACTAAGGAGTGGCGTCTTAATTATTGGCGTGGGGTGATGGTGTAGTTCCACTCGGGATGGAACTGCTCGCCCGTGAGTTGGAGGTCCTGTATCTGTTGATCGCTGACCGGGATCTTGGTGGGGTAGGTGTTGGGGTCGAGGCGTGCGTAGACCTTCAGGCCGGTGCTGGTCGTTGTCGAGGCGATCAGGTCGATCACGGTCTGGCGGCTGAGGAGCGGCTTGGCGCGCCAGTTGATCGAGATGTAGCTGAAGAGCCGGTGCTCGATCTTGTTCCACTTCGAGGTTCCGGGCGGATAGTGCATGACCCGGATGGTCAGGCCGGTCTGGTCGGCGAGGCACTGTAGCTCCGTCTTCCACAGCCTGGTGCGGTAGCTGTTTGAGCCGCCGCAGTCGGCGGTGATTGTCAGCGTCTTGGCTTTCGGGTAGCGCTTTTTACCGAGGTTCTTCCACCATGCCTTGATCGCGGCGACCGCGAACTGGGCGGTATCGGCGGAGATTCCGACCGACACCCACCCCTCATCGCGGCCGACGTCGTAGATGCCGTAGGGGATCGCCTTGCCGAGCTCTTGGTCGATGAAGTCGTGTGTGTTAACGAGGATCGGTTTGCCGCTCGGTGCGAGCTCTCGCCCTCCGTTCTTGTAGTTGCCGATCAGCTCCTTCTTCTTGGTGTCCACGCTGATCAACGGCTGCTCGGCCGCCAGCACCTGGGCGGACACAGCAGCGATGTGCTGGAACTGTCCATCGCGATCGGGATGATCGGCTCCCTCATGCGTTTTGCGGTTTGCCTGCAGGCTGTATCCCAGCCCTTTGAGCTGCCGGCGCACGGTGCTTTCGTGCACATCGAAGCCCTGCTCACGCAGCTGGGCAGCCAAATTGGCCACACTACGACTGGTCCACAAAAGCGGCGACTGCGGGTCTCCGCGTGTGGCGCCCTCCAACAGCGCCAACAGCGCCTCCCGCAACCCCGGCTCGCGATCCTCGATCGAGGGACGACCCGCCCCCGGCCGCCTCACCCGGCCCGCTGGCGCGCGATCTCCGCTGGCGACCTCCGCGATTCCACGACGCACCCGCGCCGCCGAGATCTCCGTCGCCCTGACCACGGCAGCGATCCCGCCGCGACCGTGCGAACGAGCCTCCGCCGCCGCCCACATCCGCCGGCCACGCTCATCAAGCTCATCACGCACGATAAGCCACCGCTCCCGAATCGGACCCTCATCCACCATCGCGCCCAACATGCTGCCGGACTTCGCCGCCAGCACGCGCGACCCTCCCACAACATCAGCACATTTATTTAGACGTCACCCCTAACCCTACAGAAGGCATATGGTGCAACTACGTTGGGGAAGCCGACCCGGGCACCGAACAGCACTACTGCTTCAACGGCTGGCCGGTCTATTCCAAAGAAGTAGAAGCGGGCGGGGAGGTGGCAGACGAAGAAATGCCCAGCTTCTCGGCCCAGCAGTTAATGGCGCAACAGCATGTAGGCTACAACGGCCTTGAGGAAGGCTGGTTCGGCTGGCCCTTCAGCAAACTTAAAAACTCAACCCCGCCCGAGCTGTGCGGCGGGTACTTGGGCGGCGTAGGTAAATAATGTGCAGGATTGTTGGTTTGAGGTGTTGAATTTGGGGGTGTGATTGATGAGGGGTTGATTGGTGAGCGGTTTCGTGCGTTGGCGCCGGAGTTGAGTGAGCGTGGCCGGCGGATTTGGGCGGCGTCGGAGGCGCGGGTGCTTGGTCGTGGTGGGCTCGCGGCGGTGTCGAGGGCGAGTGGGATCTCTGAGAACACGATCCGTAAGGGGATCCGGGAGATCGATTCGGGGGAACGGCTCGAGGGTGGTCGTGTGCGTCGGCGTGGGGGCGGTCGCAAGCCGATCGGGGAGACAGACCCAGAGTTGGTCGGAGCACTCGAGCGGCTGGTAGCTGAGGATTGTCGTGGTGATCCGATGCAGGTCCTGTTGTGGACGTCGAAGAGCGTGCGTAGGCTCGCTGGCGAGTTGCGTGCGCAGGGTCATGAGGTTCACTTCACGACGGTCGCTGGGTTGTTGGGATCGTTGGGGTACAGCCTGCAGTCCAACCGCAAGAGCTTGGAGGGTGCACAGCATCCCGATCGTGACGCACAGTTTCGGTTGATCAATGAGCGGGTGGCCGCGCAGGTCGCTGCTGGCGGCCCGGCGATCAGTATCGACACGAAGAAGAAGGAGCTTGTCGGCGAGTTCAAGAACACGGGGCGTGAGTGGCGGCCGGCCGGTGATCCGGCCAGGGTCTCTACTCATGATTTCCCGAGTCAGGCGATCGGTAAGGCGATTCCTTACGGCGTCTATGACATCGCTTCCAATGAGGGATTCGTGAACGTCGGGATCACCGCTGAGACTGCGCAGCTCGCGGTCGCCTCGATCCAAGCGTGGTGGCAAGACCTCGGCTCAGAGCGCTACCCCGCTACTCGCTCGCTGCAAATCACCGCTGACTGCGGTGGCGGGAATGGGAACCGTGTTCGGCTGTGGAAGACCGAGCTGCAGAAACTCGCCGATCAGACCGGCTTGGAGATCCGTGTCTGCCACTTCCCGCCCGGCACGAGCAAGTGGAACAAGATCGAGCACCGGCTGTTCTGTCACATCAGCCAGACCTGGCGTGGGCGACCACTGATCAGCTACGAGGTGATCATCAACTCGATCGCCGCCACCACAACCAGCACGGGCTTGAAGGTATTCGCAAGGCTCGACGAGCGCGACTACCCAAAGAAAGTCCAAGTCTCAGACGAAGACCTCGCGGCCGTCAACCTCACACCAGACCCGTTTCACCCCGAGTGGAATTACACAATCTCACCCAACCACAACCCCGCACGTTAATAACCTACGACCCCTTGGGGCCGACTCCTGGCGACATATACTACGGAACCTGCTGAGGCTATTATGCTAGCTACTCTGGTAACATTTCTCGTAACGTTCGGTGGCGGTGGCCCACTTGGGCACCGCCAAGCACCTATCAATTCACCGGGCGGGATACCTGATAGTACGCTCAACGTGTATCGTTACGTTGGAGCTGAACGTCATCCTTACGCGACGCTCTACGAAGGTGGCGAACTCGTCCTACGCCTTGAACCCGGCACGTACCAAGCCGAAGCCTTCTTTAACGGCTCTATCGGCGCTGGCCCGGTTCCCTGCGGGGGTCCGAGGACGCTACGCGTGCGCCGTCACGAGCGCAGTGCGCGCGTAACGCTGGAATGTAGTCGCAAATAGCCGCGTCATGGGGAGGGCCACGAGAACGGGGCGGAGGCCAGGCCGTCACGTCATCGTGGCCGCCCACTCCCTGTAGATCGCCGACGTTCCGGGATGGAGGGCGTTGGATGCAGATACGGGGCCCTTGCCACGCTCGGGCGTGGGCTTCCAGCCGACTGCGCGATGAACGAGCGCAGTACCCGGCGATGCACTAGGCAATGTTGCTGAGCGAGGTCGGTCACCGCCGGCACAGACGAGGCTCAGACCTCCCCCGAGGGCTGGTTGATGCCGTACAAGCGCGAGCCGCCGTATCGGCCGGGATGCGCGCGATCGGCTACGTCGCCGACAGCGACGAGACGGCCCTGCGCGCGGCCGGCGCCGAGGTGCTGCGATCGATGCGCGAACTACCGCGTCTGCTCGCGCTCGGCTGAGCCCATAGGGCCTGTAGCGCACAAAGCCGTCGCGCCACTCGCCACGCACCCGGCCGTGCGGGCTCGCCGCGCGCGTACGGTCATACGTCCCTGCCTGGCGGGAGTAGTTGGGCAACAGACCCCTGGGCATGGTCGAGACCTCGCGATCGTACTGACACCCTCGCCGTCGACGGTCGCCCCGGCTTCTCCGGTAGGCGTCACTGGGCTTGATTCGTGCGCCGTCGGGCGCCGGTCAGGCGTGGCGCTTGGCGAGCGCGACGAGGTAGCGACAGGTCTCGCGGGTCGGGTTGATGAACGCGCACGGTGCCGGGGGGCCGAGCTGGAGGCAGTCGCCGGCGTCAAGCTCGTGCTCGGTGTCGCCCTCGCGGAAGCGCAGACGGCCCTGGAGCATCCAGATCTGCTGGTGGATGAAGGTGTAGGCGTCGGCGGGGTAGGAGAGCTCCGCGCCTGCGGGCAGATTGACCTCGACGAGCTCGAGCGGCCCTCCGGCGGCCGGCGACACCGCACGGCGACGGTAGCCGCTGTCGGGATCGATCCACGTTGGTTGGTCGGCGGCACGCACGAGTCGCTGATTGTCGCCCTCAGCGCGGGCCACGAGTTCAGAGAGCGTCATGCCCAGCGCGGCTGACAGGCGGCCTAGGAGGGCGGCGGTGGGCTGTGCCTCGCCGCGTTCGATCTTGCCGATCATCGCCCGCGAGACGCCAGAGCGCTCTGCGAGGGCACTCGCCGAGAGCTCGCGGGCGAGCCGCGCGGAGTGCAGCGTGGTTGCGAGAGACGCGGAGAGCGGGTCGGGCATTATTGTTCACTATAGGGGCATTATCGGCTACTATCGTGGCCATGGGCGGCGGCAGCCCCAACGTTCGAGACGCGTCGGAACGTGACGCCGAGGCGTGCGCGGCGATCTACGCCCCTTACGTCACCGACACCGCGATCACATTCGAGAGCGACCCACCGTCGCCGGCGAAGATGGCCGAGCGCATCGCTGCCGCCGCGCGCACGCATGCGTGGGTCGTGCTCGAGAACGAGGGCCGCGTTGTCGGCTACGCCTATGGCGGTCCGTTTAACTCGCGCGTGGCGTATCGCTGGTCATGCGAAGTCAGCGTCTACCTCGAGCGGGGCCGCCGGCGTACTGGCGGGGGTCCGTGCGCTTTATGACGCGCTCTTCGCCCGTCTAGCCGAGCGCGGCTTTCGCACCGTTGTCGCGGGCATGACACTGCCAAACGATGCGAGTGTCGGTCTGCACCGCGCGATGGGGTTTGAGCCCGTCGGAACCTACCGGCGCATCGGCTGGAAGCACAACACGTGGCACGACGTTGCCTGGGCCCAGCGGACGATCACCACGGGCCAAGACCCTCCCGCAGAGCCCCGGTGACGTGCTCACAGGTTGGCGTGTCCGAGCTGGCGGGAATTCGCCTCTTGGCGTCCCGCGTCCTTGCTGGCGGCGGTCAACCGGGCGCGCCACTGCCTGGCGTCCCACTGCGCGGGCTCGGTCTCCGCCAGGAATTGTTCGAGCACCGCGACGAGGCGCCCGGGCGCCTCGATCTGTGGCAGATGGCCGACCCCGTCGAAAATCTCAAGATGGCTGCCCGGGATCGCCTGGTGGGCCTCTTCGGCGTGGTGGACGGGAATCATCGGATCGTGCTTCCCCCAGATGATCAGCACTGGCAGGCCCTCGGTGAGGTACAGCCGGTCACCGGCATGGACGCGCTGGCCGTTAGTGCCGACCACGGCGCGCAATGTCGCCAGGAACGCGGCGCGACGGTCGGGGTCGGCGAGCGAGGCGTATCCGCGCGCGACCTCGGCTACGTCCGCGTTTGGCCGCAGCCCGAAGGCTGCCAGGCCACGCGCCACTGCGGATACCGCCATCCGTCCCGGGCCGGCGGTAGCGGCGATGAATAGATCGGCGCCCGGGAGTGCCGCAGCACGCAGGACGGGGCTGACCTCCTGACCGAGCCCGCCGCTTGAGAGGAGTACCAGGCGCTCGGTGATCTCCGGGAACTGATAGGCGAACTGCATTGCGACTCCGCCGCCGAGGGAGTGCCCGACGAGCGTCGCGCGTTCGTGGCCGAGCGCGATCAGCAGGTCGCGTAGGCTGGCGGCGAGGGCCCCGAGGGAGTAGTCGCCGCCGCCGGGCGCGGACGTGCCGTGGCCGGGAAGATCGGGTGCGAGGACAGTGTGCTCTCGCGCGAGCGGCTCGATCACCGCCTGCCAGTTCTCATACGTGCCCGCCATTCCGTGGATCAGGAGCAGCACGGGGCCGCTGCCCGCCTCGGCGTAGGTCACCGCGCGGCCGTGAAGCATCACCGTCTTGGGCTCGTTTGCGTTCATGCCGGGACCCTCGTTGATCTGCGCGAGCGCCAGAGCATCCTACATGCACGCCCGATGGGCATCGGGAGGAATGACCGACTTCAGCGGACGAAGGGACCCACCCGTGCGGCCGTGATCGTCTCGCGCAATGTCTCCAGGGCGTTGTGCTTGGGACGCCAGCGGAGCTCGCGCCGCGCCTTGCTCGTGTCCATGAGCACCGGCTCGAGGAAGACGCTCACCCACTGGGCCTGTGCGGGGAGGAAACCAAGGCGCCCGACCATCTCCGCGACCACATCGACCGCCAGCTCGGGCACCGGGATCGAGTACCAGCCGAGCTCGCGTGCGAGCTCTGCGACGGTGAGCTGACCGGGCCCGGCGAGGTTGTACGCGCCAGCGCTGCCGCGGCCGAGCACGGCGGCTCGCATCGCGCTGGCCACGTCGTCGTGATGCACCATCTGGAAGGGCACGCCCGGGTCGGGCAGCACCGGCTTGAGGATTGGCACACCGTCGAGCAGGCGCCGGACCGGCCCTGGGAGCCGCTCGGAGATCTGCGTGTAGGGCAGGCTGTCGATCAGCAGCGGCGCGTCGGGCCCGCCGACAATGCAAGGACGTAGGACGTAGGCCGCGGTGGAGCCGCCGGCGAGCGTCTCGCGCAACAGCGCCTCGACCTCGGCCTTCTGCGCCGAGTAGTAATGGCCGGCGCTGCCACGCGCGGGGACCTCCTCGGTGAGCGGTTGAGGGTTCTTGCGATGGAAGCCGTAGGCGGCCACCGAGGAGGCGTAGACCACGCGCTCGATGCCGGCTGCGACGGTGGCCTCGAACACGTTGCGCGAGCCATCGAGGTTCACCACCCGGCTCTCCTTCTGTCCGCCCATGATGATGAAGGCGAGATGCACGACCACGTCGGCGTCCTTCACCAGGTCATCCACGGCACGCCGGTCGAGCACGTCGCCCCGCCGGTATGAGACCTTCTTCCAGCCGCGCTTGGCAGGGTCAAATGCTCGCCGCGCCATTCCGAGCACACTCCCGACCTCGCGTGAGCGCTCAAGCGCCGTGACCACCGCCTGACCGATCTCGCCGGTGGGGCCGGTGACCGCGACGGTGAGGCCCGCTGAGGGGGCAGGGCGTGGTGCCATCGGTCCCTTTGTATCGCACCTCGGAAAGGGTGCCCAGCAGAAGCCGTGAGCGGAAGAGCGCCAGACACGCCCGCTCCCAGGGAACTTCTTCGGGGCGGCGGCTGATTCAGAGGGCTCCTCGCTCGGCAAAGATAGGAAAAAGTCCTATTCACTCGTGCTGCACGAACCTGGTAGCGTCAGGTCGTGGACGCGAGCTGGTCGTGCGCCCCGGCCCCCCATCTCGCCGAAAACAGCTGCAAAGGCACAGCTCCGTCGGGCAGCCCGATCGACACCTCGGTCGGATCGCACACGTTCACAATCACCGCGGCTGTCGGCGCCAAACCAAGTGGCTACGAACCGATCATCTCGACGATCAGCTACACCGTGACTTCAGGTAACGGAGGGTCGAGCGGTGGCACCGGCACCACGGGCACGAGCACAGGTGGCGCTGGTTCGCAGCCCACCAAACCGGCATGCGCGGGACTCAAGGGCGTGAAGCTCGCGAAGTGCAAGCTGAGCGTCGCGCATACGAAGACGATCGCTGAATGCAAGCGCAAGAAGGGCCCGCCGGCGGGCCAAGTGCATCAAGGCGGCCGACACTGCCTACCGCCACGCGCTGAGCAAGCTCGACAAACCGGCGCGGCACAAGAAGAAATAAATCCGGGGCGGCGCTGGGGCCACGCCTCCGGCGCGCTCGGTGTCGCCCCCGAGCGAAAGCGAGGCGGGGCGAATGGATCCGTGAGATGTATCGCAGCGACCGCCGCCCAACGTCGGCCACACGTATGTGAGACCATTTTTGAATGAGCACCTCCGAACAGTCCGCCGTCCGGCTCATCGCTGTCGATGACCTTGGGGGCTCGCAGGTCGCCGTCGTGAAGGAGACACCGCACGGTGCCCTGGCAGTTGGGATGAACGGGGGAAAGCCTTTCGCCGTCTCCAATCGCTGCCGCCATCTCTTTGCCTCACTGGGCAAAGGGCACTTGACGAAGGACGGATGCCTTGAGTGCCCGTGGCACAGGGCGCTCTACGACGTCGGCACCGGCAAGATGGTGCGTGGTCCGCAGGGCGCATTCAAACCACTGGCCGGGGCCATCAAGGCGACGACCGGCACCCGCCCGCTCAAGACCTTGCCGGTCGAGATCCGCGACGGCGCAATCTGGCTGGTCGCCTAGCACGCTCGACTACACCGCGTCGGACTCCTGCTTTTGGGGAGAGTGTCCCCGAACCCGCTGGCCGGCCTACGCTCTGCGAGCATGAGTGCGTGACTACCGAAGAGCTTTGGCGTCGCGGCCAAGTGGGCTGGCCGCGACGCTTCCCTGTTGTGCAGTTCCCGAACCCGCCGCTGCTGCTCGCGTTGGCGGGATGGGGACTAGCGTCCAGGTCTGATGGCACCGGACACGAGGTCGGTCGCGCGGTCTTCACGCTTTGCCTCGCTGTGTGGGCGTGGCAGGAGGCGGTGGGCGGGGTCAACTGGTTTCGTCGCCTCCTCGGGGCGACGGCGCTCGTCTGGATCCTCGCCGGTCTAGCCGGCGAGCTCTGAGGCCACCAAGCGAGGGTGAGCGCTGACTAGTGTCTGGTGGGAGTCTGCACCAAGGTGGCCGACTCGCTCGCAGTCACGCAAGGCTGTTGCATAAAGGGAACAGTCTCACGGCGGCTTGGTGCGTGTTGGTGCAGTGCGTTCGGTCGATGGGCGTATGCTCGTTCGTTCGGTATGGTCCGCCCGCTCGTCACCGGAGCCTCCGGTTACATAGGTAGCCGATTGGTGAGCCGGACCGGGATCGGCGGAGGCCAGGGGTAGATCCCCGGATTAGTAGGTTTGATCGTCATGTTTGTGGGTGTGTTTGCCGGGCTTTTCGCAGCGTAGTGAGGGTTACAGAAATACAACGGAGCCTTAATAACTGGTGACATGCCGCCACCCTCTCGGAACCAGCGGACACCGACCGGGACCGACACCCCGGCCTCGCCTGCCCGTGGCCATCCTGCTACCGCCCGACGCAGGGCAGCTCGAGGACTACGTGCTCGCCAACGCACCTGGGTACGCCGCCTCGATGCGCGCTGCGGATGAGGTGATCGAGCGGGGCGAGCCAGGTGTGCCACTCGCGGACGCCATCGCCGAGCTTGATTTGTCGCGCAACCTTTGCCTGCGTGGGACGTCTAGAGACTGCAGTTCAATTTGACGTCCACCCAAGCGGAGGTTCTCGAATGATCTCTCACTGCAGCGATACGACACGCTCACGGGGCGTGGTTTGATGGCGTCCTCCGAGCGGATGCTGATGGACCGCATTGCCGCTGGCGAGCAGGAGGCGTTTGGGCTGCTGTTTGCGCCTTACCGCACGATGCTGCTGCAGTTCGCCGCCGGGCGCCTGGGGGGCGAAGCGCAGCTCGCCGAGGACGTCGTGCAGGAGGCGGCGCTCAATGCCTTCCGCGCCCTTGCCGCCGGCGCGAGGCCTGAGAACCTCCGCGCCTGGCTTTTTACGATCGTCCGCAACTGTGCCAGCAATGCGCGGCGTGCGGGGCGTCCGAGCATTCCAATCGAGGACCATCACGAGGCGGACGTTTCCCGAGACCCCGCGCTCGTGCTCGCCGGTCGCGAGCGTATCGCGTTGCTGATGGGCGCGCTCGGCGAGCTGCCCGACCGCCAGCGCCAGGCGCTCCTCGGGCACGCCTTGGAGGGGCACAGCTACCGCGAGATCGCCGTCCGCCTGGACTCCACCGTCTCCGCTGTCAAGACGCTGGTCCACCGCGCGCGTCGCAGCCTCGGCGCTGCTTCCCTCCCTGCGCTCCTGCCGTTCCCCCGGGGCGCTCGGCGCACCGCGAGGCTCCTCGCCCGCGGCCCCCTCGCCGGTAAGGCCGGCGCCAAAGGCGCTGTCGGCATGGCCGTGCAGGCGCTCGGCACCGCCGCCGTCACGACCGGCATTCTCATGGCCGTCCCCGGTGCCGGCCCCGGGACTGTCATCGCTGGAGGCTTGTCCCACTCCACACCCACACACCGCTCGTCCCATCGCCATCACGGCGGCCACAGGCGCTCCACGCAGGGGGACTCGCACGCCTCGCTCGAACGACGCATCCACAGCGAAGCGCGGCGCGCCATCGCACAGTGCGGCAACGGAACCCGCAAGCCGGGGCACTACACCACCGCTGCGCTGCTCTACGCCAGGCAGCACCTCTCCACCGAGTACATCGAGTACACCAACTGCCCAGGACTGCTCACGCACGAGCTCCTGCACGCCGTCAGCCACGACCGTCATGGACACCACTCGCGGCATCCGCGGCGGCACGGCGGGTCCCGCCGCCCTATGCCGCAGTAGAATTGGCCCCATGCTTGCCGTCCTCGAAGAGTCCGATCCCGACCTCGCCCGCCTGCTGCTCGCCGAGGAGCGCCGGCAGGCCGAGTCGCTCTGCCTGATCCCCTCCGAGAACTACTGCTCACCCGCCGTGCTGGAAGCCAACGGCACTGTGCTCGTGAACAAGTACGCCGAGGGGTATCCGGGCAAGCGCTACTACGAGGGCAACGAGGTCATCGACGAGATCGAGCGGTTGGCGCAGGCGCGCGCGCTGGAGCTGTTCGGCGCCGAGCACGTCAACGTGCAGCCCTACTCCGGGTCGCCCGCCAACCTGGCGATCTATTTGGCGTTCGTGAAGCCGGGGGAGACAGTGATGGGGCTCTCGCTGCCCGCGGGGGGCCACCTCACGCACGGATGGGGGGTATCGGCGACAGGCATCTGGTTCAACGCCGTGCACTACGGCGTGCGCCGCGACACCGGTCGCGTGGACATGGACGAGGTGCGGGAGCTCGCGCTCGAGCACCGCCCCAAGCTGCTCTTCTGCGGTGGCACGGCGGTGCCGCGCACGATCGACTTCGAGGCCTTCGCCGCGATCGCCAGAGAGGTCGACGCGCTGATGGTCGCCGACGTCTCGCACCTCGCCGGGCTGATCGCCGGTGGCGCCCACCCCTCGCCGGTGCCGCACGCCGACGTCGTGATGACCACCACGCACAAGACGCTGCGCGGACCGCGGGGCGCGATCCTGATGTGCCGCGAGCAGCACGCGAAGGCGCTGGACAAAGCCGTCTTCCCAGGGCTGCAGGGCGGTCCCCACCAGCAGCAGACGGCCGCGATCGCCGTCGCGCTCGCCGAAGCGGCGACGCCGGCCTTCAGCGACTACGCCCACGCCATCGTCGCCAACGCCAAAGCTCTCGCGCAGGAGCTCTCCCAGCGCGACTTTACGCTGATCTCCGGCGGCACCGACAACCATCTGGTCCTGCTCGACATGACCTCCAAGGGGGTGAGCGGGAAGGAGGCCTCCTCTGCGCTCAGCCAGGCGGGGATCGTCACCAACGCCAACGCGATCCCGTTCGACCCGCGCAAGCCGTTCGACCCCTCCGGTGTGCGGATCGGCACGCCGGCTGCGACCACCCGCGGTTTGGGCGCCGAGCACATGGGGGAGATCGCGCGCTGGTTCGACGAAGTCGTGGGCGCGGTGCGCAGTGGCGAGAGCGAGCTGCTTGGGCGCATCAAGACCGAGGTGCAGGATCTGATGGCGCAGTACCCCGCTCCCGGCTGCGCCTCCTCAGCTGCTGTTCTGTAGCACCAAGGCGCGCCGCTAGGATCGGGCCCATGATCGCGCTCACGGCAGCTCCTGGCGCCCCCGCGAACGTGCAACTGCGCGAGGTCCCGGACCCCGTTCCGCTCCTCAGCCAGGCGCTCGTGCGGGTGCGCGCCTTCTCGCTCAACCGCGGCGAGTCGCGGCGGCTTGCGGATATGGCCGACGGGCAGCTCACCGGGTGGGATGTCGCGGGGGCGATCGAGACCCCGGCGGCCGATGGTTCCGGTCCAGCGGCCGGGGCGCGGGTTGTTGGCCTGGTGGCCGCCGGCGCGTGGGCGCAGCTGGTCGCCGTGCCCACCGAGATGCTGTGCGAGCTGCCCGACGTGGTCTCCGACGCCCAGGCCGCGGCGCTGCCGGTGGCGGGGCTGACCGCGCTGAAGGCGCTCGACATCGCTGGCTCGGTGCTCGGACGGCGTGTGCTCGTCACTGGGGCCAGCGGCGGCGTGGGACGGTTTGCGGTGCAGCTGGCCAAGCGCGCGGGCGCACACGTCACGGCGGTCTCCTCCAGCACCGAGCGGGCGCGAGGTCTGCGCGAGCTCGGCGCCGACCTGGTCATCCCCGAGCTGGAGCCCACCGGCGAGGAGTTCGACGCGATCGTCGAGGCTGTCGGTGGCGCAACCCTCGGGGCGGCGCTGGGGCGTGTGGCTCCAGGGGGGACCGTCGTCTCCTTCGCTGCCTCCAACCCCGGGGAGCCGACCACCTTCCCCACGCGCGCGCTCTTCGGCCGAGCTCCCGGCGCGCGGCTGTACGGGCTCCTGCTGTTCGCCGAGCTTGCCCACAGTCGCTCCGGTGCGCGGGACCTCGGCCGGCTGGTTGGGCTGGTGGCCGTGGGGGCGCTCGACTGCTCGGTGAGCCACGAGGCCTCCTGGCACCAGGCCGCAGACGCAATCGCCGCGCTGCTAGAGCGTCGGATCGCCGGTAAGGCTGTCCTGCACGTCGATTGACTACTCGTAGCGCGTGGCGAGCGTCTCCCAGTGGGCCATGTCGTGGCCGGGGATGATCACCGCGTCGGGGTGCTCACGGTCGTAGGCCTGGAGCGCCTGCAGGCTGCGCTCGAAGGCCTCGCGGC
Organism: uncultured Solirubrobacterales bacterium; assembly: GCA_963812595.1. GTDB lineage: Bacteria > Actinomycetota > Thermoleophilia > Solirubrobacterales > Solirubrobacteraceae > Palsa-744. Next base: position 111,748 of record CAWEVQ010000011.1, on the reverse strand, counting down.
TCTGCGAGTGCCACGGCCGCCGACCCGCGCGCAGGGTGGCGATCGTATAGATCGCGTCCCCCGCGATCAGCGCCTCGCGCTCGCGCAGGCGCACGAGCACCGCGAGGTGCCCCGCGCTGTGACCGGGCGTGTCGAGCAGCGTGAGCGAGCCGTCGCCGAACAGGTCGAGCGCGCGCTCGAAGGGGCCCCGCGCATGCGCCGCCGGCCCGTGAAAGTCCACCGTGCGGTAGGTGAGGCGCGGATCGAGCTGGGCGGCGGAGTAGCCCTGCAGCGATGCTCCTCGCGCGTTCGCCGCGCGCCACTCCGGCGCGGAGACCAGCACTGTGGCGGCAGGGAAGTCCGCGAGCGCGCTCGCGTGGTCGAAGTGCAGGTGGGTCATCACGATCAGACCGATCTCCCGCGGCTCGATCCCGCGTGCGCGTAGCTGCGCCGCCGCGGTCTGCTCCGCACGCAGCTCGACGTTGCGGCCGACCAGCCGCCTGAGCGGGCCGAGGTTGCGGTTGCGTTCGGCGGTCGTGCCATCCGCGATCACGCGGTGAAAGCCCGTGTCTATCAGGATCGGCCCCGCGGTGGGGTGCTCGATCAGGAACGACACGATCGGGACGCGGATCAGCTGCTCCTTCGGCACCCGAACGCCGAGGGCCCGCAGCGCGCCGCGGAGCCCGGGCTCCGCCTCAAACCAGCCTGCAGGCCCACGGATCTGGCCGCATAGCAGCGGCTGGAGCGTCACTGTGGCTCCGTCCTGTCCGCCGGCCAGCGAGAGCACTACCGGGGCGGCGTGGAGGGCTGAGCGCACACGTGCAGTGTGCCCGATCGGGCTCCGGCGAGTCGAATGGCGGTGGGCTGGGGGACTGCAAGTGGCCACCACCTCCGGCGGTGCGGAGCATGCCGGATGGTACGGGCCAGACCCGTGCCCGGCTGGTGCTGCAATCTTTTCACATCACCCGATCGCGATCTGCGCTACCGTGCTCACCAATGGGCGAGCGCAGCGGCTACACCCCCGGCACCTTCTGCTGGACAGAACTGACCACCACCGACCAGGCGGGGGCGAAGGCGTTCTACGCCGGCCTGCTTGGCTGGGAGGCCGAAGATCGTCCGATCGGCGATGGCGGCTACGTTTACTCGATGATGCAGCGCGACGGCAAGCCCGTCGCGGCGATCGCCACGCAGCCCGACCAGCAGCGCGACATGGGCGTGCCGGCGATGTGGAACTCCTACATCTCGGTGGAGAGCGCCGACGCGACGGCGGAGCGTGCGAAGGAGCTCGGTGCCACGGTGCACGCGCCGCCGTTCGACGTGATGGACGTGGGACGTATGGCGGTGATCCAGGACCCGCAGGGCGCCCACTTCGAGCTGTGGGAGCCGAAAGCGCACTTCGGCGCGGCGCTCGTCAACGCGCCGGGGGCACTGGTGTGGAACGAGCTCGGGACCACCGACCTCGACGCCGCCGGCGCCTTCTACGGCAGCCTCTTCGGCTGGACCGTTGAGCCCTTCGAGGGCAGCCCCCGAACCGTATCTGTCGATCAAGAACGGCGACGCCAACGCCGGCGGCATGCGCGCGGCTACTCCGGGCGCCCCGCCGTTCTGGCTGGCGTACTTCGGCGTCGAGGATCTCGACGCCGCGCTCGCCAAGGTGGGTGAGCTCGGCGGCGCCGTGCACGCTGGCCCGATCGACATCTCGATCGCAAAGATCGCGGTCGTCGCCGACCCGCAGGGCGCGGTGTTCGCGCTCTACGACGGCGAGCTCGAGTCTTAGCGACCGATCGCGGAAGGCTGCCTGCGGCAGGGCGCGCTTTGGGCGAGCCCTGACTGGGCAGCGTGGAGCAATAGGTTGCGGCAGGCGGATCGATCGGGACCTCGGCCTGCGCCCCCGCACTGAAACCTCGCCATCGGTCCGTATCCTCGCCTGCCACAATGAGAGGATGGCAACGCAGGCTGCGCCCCAAGCTCGGAGCGACTCCTCGCTACCGCTCTACCGGATGGACGTCACGACATACGATCGTCTGGTGGAGGCGGGGGCGATGGAGGGCCTTGATGTGGAGCTGCGCGACGGGCTGCTCGTCGATCGGGGGAGCAACGGTCGCGATTCGATCCACCTGCTCGACACGGACACATACAACCGGATGGTGCAGACGGGTGCGCTGGATGGGGAGCCGGTTGAGCTGCTCGACGGGCTGCTGGTCGCAATGAGCCCGCAGGGTGAAAGCCATGTGATCGCGATTATGCGGCTGACGCGTCACTTCAGGACATCTGAGGCGTGGCTGATGGTGCAGCTTCCACTGGAAGTAAAACCGAAGTCCGAGCCCGAGCCAGACCTGACGCTGATCGAGGGGGAGCCGTCCCCCGGCCATCTTCCTCGGGCGGCGCTGCTGACCGTCGAGGTTGCGGTCACCTCGCACAAGCAGGACCGCGGAACGAAGGGGGAGATGTATGCGTGGACTGGGGTACCGACGTACTGGCTTGTGGATGTCCCCGCGCGCGTGGTGGAGGTGCGCACCGACCCCGGGCCCAAGGGCTACGGCCGCTGCGAGATCTACGGGATCGGTGCCACAGTTCCCTCGCCCGCTGAGGGCGTGACCGGCCTCGACGTGGCGGCGCTGTTCGAGGGACTCGGCGACTGATGCGCGGACGTCAGGGCGAAGCAGTCCGCTGAATCTTTACAAAAAGAATCCATTTAGCCAACGGTTTTCTGTAGCATGCAGCGCCATCGTGGGGGAAGCCGCAGGCTTTCTGATGGGTGGCTCCATTCCGGCGTTTCGCGACAACTGGAGGTCCACATGAGCAAGCACTTCCGTCTACGGGGCAGTGGCCGTCCGACCACCCGTGCGATCGAGCCGGTGAAGCCGAGCGAGCGGTTGACCGTCACGATCTACGTTCAGCGCGACCCGCAGGGCACGCCCGCCCCGACGGCGCACGAGCTGGGTCGTCTCGCTCCCCGGGCGCGCTCCTACCTGCGCCCCGAGCAGGCGGTCGCGGCGTTCGGTGCCGCCCCGTCCGACCTCGACGCGGTCGTCGCGTTCGCGCAGGCACACAAGCTGAAAGTGGTGGAACAGAGCATCGCCAAGCGCCTGGTGCGGGTGACGGGCACCGCCAAGCAGATGGGCGAGGCGTTCGGCGTGGAGCTGCGTCACTACAGGCATCCCGAGGGGGGCACCTACCGCTCCTACAAGGGCGAGGTGCTGCTCCCCGCCGAGCTGGCGGGCGTGGTGGAGGGCGTGCTGGGGTTGGACAACCGAGGATGGTGCGCACCCGCCCGCCTGTCTCCAAGCGTGCCGCCGAAGCCGAAGCGGGCGGCGAACCGCCCGCCAACGCCTACACGCCGCCGATGCTCGCGAAGCTGTTCGACTTCCCCGCCGGCGACGGCGCCGGACAGTGTGTGGCGGTGCTCGCGTTCAACGGCGAAGGCACCAAGGGCGGCTACGAGCCGAGCGCGCTCGAAAGCTACTTCACCGACACCCTCAAGCAGGCGGCGCCGAAGCTCACCGACGTGGTCGTGCAGGGTCCCGGCAACGACCCCGGGGACGGCAGTGAAGCAAAGCGACGCCACCGGCGAGGTGCTGCTCGACCTCTGCACGGTCGGCGGAGTCGTGCCGGGGGCGGACGTGGCGGTGTACTTCACCGAATTCACCGAAGAGGGGTGGGTGAACGCGATCAAGGCGGCGGTGGCCGACACGACCAACAAGCCGAAAGTGATCTCCTGCTCGTACGGCAACCCCGAGGACGACGAACCGAAGGGCGCATGGACCGAACAGGCGGTGAAGCTGGTCAACGGCGCCTTCGAACAGGCCGCCGCCCAGGGGATCACGATCTGCTGTGCCTCGGGCGACGAAGGGTCGGCCGACGAGCCCGACACGAAAACCCCGCACGTCGACTTCCCCGCCTCCAGCCCTGGGTGTTGGGCTGCGGGGGCATCCGCCTGGAAGCCGACCCCGCGACCGGCGACGATCACCTCGGAAAAGGTGTGGAACGACCTCGCCAAGAAAGAGGGCGCCACGGGCGGCGGGGTGAGCCGCCTGTTCGCGCTCCCCGAGTGGCAGGCTGCCGCCGACGTCCCCGCCAACGCCGACAAAAGCGGCAAAACCGGACGCGGCGTGCCCGACGTCGCCAGCCTCGCCGATCCCGAAACACCGATGTGGGTGCTTGAGCCCGAACGGCCAGCTGGGCGGAGTCGGCGGCACGAGCGCCTCCGCGCCGCTGTGGTCGGCGCTGATCACGCTGCTCAACCAGCTCACCGGGACTCCGCTCGGGTTCTGCAACCCGCAGTTGTACGCGCACCTGAAGGACAGCCTCGTCGACATCGTCAGTGGCAGCAATGGCAGCTACAAAGCGGGCCCGGGTTGGGACGCGTGCACCGGCTGGGGCCGTCCCAACGGCACACAGTTGCTGCAGGCGCTGAAGGTTGCCCCGCCCACCGCCGAACCTTCCGCCCCCACTCCGGCCGCTCCGAAACCGCCGCCGTCGACGACGCCCCCGGTGCCGGGGCTCAGCTCCAACCTCGTGGGCCCCGAAGGGCAGCTGTTCGCCGACCCCCACCCCGGCGAAGACGAGAGCGCCTTCCAGGTGGACAACACCAGCGACGCCTACTACAAGTCGCCCTACTACAAAGCTCACGAAGAACAGCTGCAGCCGGTACCGCCGCCGCGCGTGAGCCCGCCGCACGTGCAGCTCGCGCAGGTGATCGGCGCGGGTCCGCTCGCGCCGTGCGTGGCGGCGAAGCGGATCAGCTTCCACGCGGCCGGCGACACGGGGCCATCGGAAGAGTCGCGCGTCAACACCGTGGCGAGCGTGGCCGACGCGATGACGGCGGAGCTGAAGGCGGCCGCGGCGGGGGAGGGGCCGATGTTCATGTTCCACCTCGGCGACGTGGTGTACAGCTTCGGCGAGCACCAGTACTACTACGACCAGTTCTACGAGCCCTTCCGCGCCTATGACGCGCCGATCTTCGCGATCCCCGGCAACCACGACGGGTTTCCCTCCGAAGAGAGCGAAAACACCGAATCGCTGTTCGCCTTCCTGCGCAACTTCTGTGCTGCCGTCTCCCGGCTCCCTCGCCGGACTCCGGCGGGCTGGTGCGCAGCGTGATGAACCAGCCGGGCGTGTACTTCACGCTCGACGCGCCGTTCGTGTCGATCATCGGCCTCTACTCCAACGTGCTGGAGGGCCCCGGGGTGATCTCCTCCGAGGGCGGGCAGCTACCCGACGCTCGACGAACAGCAGCTGGAATTCCTGACGGCGGAGCTCACGCGCCTGAAGCCCCAGCGCGAAGCGGGCGAACGCGCGGTGATCCTCGCCTGCCACCACCCGCCGCTGTCCGTGGACGAGAAGCACGGCGGCACGCGCGGGCTCGCCGAAGACATCGACAAGGCGTGTCGCGGCGGCCGGGCTGCGCCCGGACGTCGTGCTCTCTGGGCACGCCCATCTCTACCAGCGCTACACGCGCACCGTGGAAGGCGCGGAGATTCCCCTACATCGTGGCCGGCAGCGGCGGGCACAACGTCACCAAGCCCAAGCCGAACGCCGCCGAAGCGACGCTCCCGGAAGGGTATGCGGTGGCCGTCGAACCGATCCTCGAGTACGGCTACCTGACGCTCACCGTTGACATGTCGGGCGCGTCCCCGACGCTCACGGTGGCGTTCAAGCCGACCCGCGGCAAATCGGCCAAGGACGACGAGCCGCTGGAAGGCGACACGGTCACGGTCGACCTCGCGACGCGGAAGATCGTGTAGGCCCGGCGCGGGCTCACACGGCCCCGCGGGCTGGACGCGCATCGTGTAGGTCGGCACCGGGCCCCCGCGCGGCTCCGCGCGCCGACCGCGCAGGGCCCTGCGGCGCGGCGGTCGGCTCGGTGCGAGCCCCATCCCAATCCTAAAAAAATCCCTCCCCACACGAACGTCTGTTCCCCCTCGTATGATGTACAGAGCATGCCGTCCAGCAACCAGATCGTCGTCTCGGGAGCCCGCGAGCACAACCTGAAGGACATCTCCCTGACGCTGCCGCGCGACGCGCTCGTGGTGATCACGGGGCTGTCGGGGTCGGGCAAGTCGAGCCTCGCGTTCGACACGATCTACGCGGAGGGGCAGCGCCGCTACGTGGAGTCGCTGTCGGCGTACGCGCGGCAGTTCCTCGGGCAGATGGACAAGCCCGACGTCGACTCGATCGAGGGGCTGTCGCCGGCGATCTCGATCGACCAGAAGACCACCTCGCGCAACCCCCGCTCGACGGTCGGCACGGTGACGGAGATCTACGACTACCTGCGCCTGCTGTGGTCACGCGTCGGCAAGCCGCACTGCCCGATCTGCGGGCGGCCGATCGCGGGGCAGTCGGCAGAGCAGATCATCGACCAGGTGATGGAGCTGCCGGAGGGCACCCGCTTCATGGTGATGGCGCCCGTCGTGCGCGGGCGCAAGGGCGAGTACGGCAAGCTGCTGGAGGAGCTGCGCGCCGATGGCTTCGCGCGCGTGCGGATCGACGATCGCATCCGGATGCTGGAGGAGTCGATCGTGCTCGACAAGCGCTACAAGCACGACATCTCGGTCGTGATCGACCGCCTGATCATGCGCCACGACGTGCGCAAGCGCCTCGCCGACTCGATCGAGACGGCTGTGCGTCTGGCGGACGGCCTGGTGGAGGTGGAGACGATTGGGAGAGGGGGAGGGGCTCGCCCCTCGGACAGCGGCCTCGACGAAGCGGCCGCGGCCGGGGATGGTAAGCAGGGGGAGGAAGATGTCGCCCGGTCGCCCACGCGCAACGAAGCGGGCAAGTCCAGGCACGCCACCGGGGCGCTGGGAGCGCGCGCCGCTAACGCTCAGATCGTCCCCGGGGAGATACCGCCCGACGGCACGGTGTTCACTTTCTCCGAGCGCTTCGCCTGCCCCGAGCACGGGCCCTCGCTGGTCGAGCTGGAGCCGAGGATCTTCTCGTTCAACTCCCCCCACGGCGCCTGCGAGCGCTGCCACGGGCTGGGGGCGCAGATGGAGATCGACCCCGAGCTGCTCGTGCCCGACTCTACGCTGTCGGTGAGCGAGGGGGCGATCGCGCCGTGGAGCCGGGCGGCGGCGTTCTCCAACTACTACGACCAGGTCGCCTCAGCGCTCGCCGAGAGCTACGGCGTCGACCTCGACGCGCCGTGGGAGGACCTTCCGCTGGAGCACCACGACCTGTTCCTGCAAGGAACGAAGGAGCCGCTGGCGATCACCTACCGCAACCGCTTCGGTCGCCGGCGCTCCTACTCCACCCGCTTCGCCGGGCTGATCGCCAACCTCGAAAAGCGCTACCGCGAAACCGAGTCCGAGGGGGTGAAGGAGAAACTGGAGGAGTACATGTCGCTGCGGCCCTGCCCGGTGTGCGGGGGCGCGCGGCTGCGCGCGGAGTCCCGGGCGGTGCTGGTGGGGGGCACGCGGATCGAGGACTTCTGCGCGCTCTCCGCGCGGCGCGCGATCGAGTGGCTCGATCAGGTGGAGCTCTCCGACACCGACCGCCACGTGGCGCGGCTGATCCTGCGCGAGATCGCCGAGCGGCTGCAGTTCCTGGAGAACGTCGGCATCGGCTACCTCTCGATGGACCGCTCCTCCGCCACGCTCTCCGGCGGGGAGGCGCAGCGGATCAGCTTGGCCACGCAGATCGGCAGCTCGCTGGTCGGCGTGCTGTACATCCTCGACGAGCCCTCGATCGGGCTGCACCAGCGTGACAACTCGAAGCTGATCGCCACGCTGGAGCGGCTGCGCGATCTCGGCAACACGGTGATCGTGGTCGAGCACGACGAGCAGACGATGCGCGCCGCCGACCACCTCGTCGACCTCGGCCCCGGCGCGGGCGAACACGGCGGGCGGATCGTCGCCCAGGGCACGGCCGCGCAGGTGCAGCGCGTGAAGGAGTCGGCCACCGGCCAGTACCTCGCCGGCACCCTGGCGGTGGCGGTGCCCGACCAAACGCCGCACCCCCACCGGTTATGTGAAGGTCGAAGGCGCCTCCCAGCACAACCTGCGCGACATCGACGCCTCCTTCCCGCTCGGCACGCTCACCTGTGTGACCGGGGTCTCGGGCTCGGGCAAGTCCACGCTTGTCAACGAGATTCTCTACAAGGCGCTGTCCGCGCGCCTGCACCGCGCGCGCGCCCGTGCCGGCGCCCACCGCGCGATCAAGGGCCTCGAGCAGCTCGACAAGATCATCGCCGTCGACCAGTCCCCGATCGGGCGCACCCCACGCTCCAACCCCGCCACCTACACCGGTCTGTTCGACGTGATCCGCGACATGTTCTCCAAAACCCAGGAGGCCCGCGCGCGCGGCTACAAGCCCGGCCGTTTCTCCTTCAACGTCAAGGGCGGGCGCTGCGAGGTGTGCAAGGGCGACGGGCAGATCAAGATCGAGATGCACTTCCTCCCCGACGTGTACGTCCCCTGCGAGCAGTGCGCCGGCAAGCGCTACAACCGCGAGACGCTCGAGATCCGCTTCAAGAGCAAGTCGATCGCCGACGTGCTCGACATGCCGATCGAGGAGGCCGTGCGGTTCTTCGAGCACATCCCCAAGGTGCGCCGCCGCCTGGAGACCCTCAACGCGGTGGGGCTCGGCTACGTGCGCCTCGGCCAGCCCGCCACCACGCTCTCCGGGGGCGAGGCCCAGCGCGTGAAGCTGGCGACCGAGCTATCGAAGGTGGCGACGGGGCGCACCCTCTACATCCTCGACGAGCCCACCACGGGCCTGCACTTCGCCGACGTGCAGCGGCTTTTGGAGGTGCTCCAGCGCCTCGTGGACGCCGGCAACTCCGTGGTGGTGATCGAGCACAACCTCGACGTGATCAAGTGCGCCGACCGCCTGATCGACATGGGCCCCGAGGGCGGCGAGGAGGGTGGCCTCGTGGTCGCCGCCGGCACCCCCGAGGAGGTTGCTGCCGAGCCGGCCTCGCACACCGGCCAGTTCCTCGCGGAGCTGCTGCCCGGGTCCGAACGATCGCTTGCCGCCGTCGCCTCCCGCAACGGCAAGCCGCGCGCGGCCGTCAAGAAATCCCGCTCGGCCGCCCCCGCCAAACGCAAACCGCGCGCGAAGGCGGTGGCATGAGAGCCCGTCAGCCGGCCTTCCAAGCAAAGTAGCCGGGCTTCTTGACGCCGTTTGAGTACAGCAGCCCCCCGGTGGTTTCGGGTGGGTTGTCATAGAGATGGATCCATCCGACGGCGTAGATGCCCGACCAGCTGTTGGCGATCGCCAGACCTGCGGTGATCCACGTCGCCTGAAGCGGTGGATTGACATAGAAGTCGAACTCGTTGTTGACTCTCGTGGGGATCGTCCACTCGGAGAGGAACAGCTTTGGATGGGGATTGCCCGGCCTGCCCAGATTGCGGTCCACGAGTAGCGACAAGCGGTACAGGTCGGAGAAGTCGATCGACTGTTCCGGAGAGGGCGGGTTTGAAAGGTTGGGTTTCTTGAAGGAAAACGGGTTGTGTCCATACATGTCCAGCCGCGGGGGCTTGCCGTCGGGCAGGCGCATGTTTTCGATCCACTGTTGGGTGGAGATGTTCCCGGTGGTGAAAGTCATCCCCCCGATCACGATGTTGGCGGGACTGACGCCCTTGAGGGCGCCGTAGGCCGCTTCGAGGATGCGAGCGTATAGATGTGGCGCCACCCGCTGGGCCGCGTTCAGGCGGGCAAAGCGCGGCGCGGGTGTCAGCGGCTCGAAGTTGGCCAAGCGCGAGGGCTCCCCCCAGATCATCCACATGTGCACCGACGGATAGCGCTTGGCGGCGGCGATCGCGAAGTCGGCGTAGTCCTGGGGGTTCTTGGGCGCCCAGTTCCAGGATTTGCCCCCGTTGGCCCATTCCGGTGCGCCGATGATCTGCAGGGCGACCTGTATGTGGTAGCGCTTGGCTTCGCCGACCGCGCGGGTCAGCTCGGCGGGCCAGATGTAGGCCGGGTCGTTGGGGTCGAGGGGGTTGTGGGGCCGGTGGGGGGCGATCATGTCCCAGTACAGATGGTCCTCGTAGATCTTCACACCGAGGTCTCGGTAGGTGGGGAACAGGGAGGCCCCGTCGTGAATCGCGGGGCCCCACATGGCCTTCAGCGCTTCGGCACTCGAGCTCGCAGGCATACCCGCCGCGCTTGCGATGAGCAGGCACACGAGCATCACTCCGCGCACCACTGGGGTCGGCGGCCTGACGGTTCTCGCGGCCACTCGCCGCCAGCCCTCAGCTTTAGCTCCGATCGACATCGGCTGCTAGTCCCCCTTCCACGCGAGCAGCGCGTCCACCGGGGGAGCGTTTTGGCCGAACGCCTCGACGAACGATTCGTTGCGCGCGTCATGGAAATCCTCGAGTACCGTCACGTGGTAGCCGAGCCCAACTAGATCATCGGGCTCCCACGTCGACCTGTGTCGCTGGAGCTCCTCCCCGCCCAAATCGAACGCGTCATGGCCTTCCTGCGGAAACGCACCCCGAGGAGTGAAGAGCAGCACTCTGCGCTTGGCGACCGTCTCGACTTGACGCAGTACCTCAAAGGCATCATCGGGAGTGAAGTGCTCGAGCACGTCGATGAGCGTAACGAGGTCAACGGCGCCGGGAATGAACAGGCGTTCGATCTCGAGCGCGCTCGCATTGATCGGCACGGCATCGCCAACCTCGCGATGCTCCAGGTAAGCGCGGTGCGCCTCGAGGCCGATCTTGACGGGACAGGGCAGTGTCGCGAGTGAACGCATAAGCCCGGTTCCCACATCCAAAACGCTCTGGCAGTCAGCAGCGAGGAGTCGAAGCAGGTGCGGGTAGGAGTTAGCGGGCGCTGTCACCACTCCCTCTTGCGCGGCGTTCCGTAGTGCGCGGCGAGCAGTCACCCGACCGCTGATCATCGCGCTCGTTCGCCTGGCCGCAGCCGAGCCCGCGCGACTCATCTACCCGCCCTGCCGGAGACGATCGCCGCGCCCCGTGCCAAAGATTCTCTCCCCGCCGGGAGGGTTGTATACGTCAAGGGCACCTGCCTCTGCTGGACGTCGCGCTACAAATGAGAAGGCGGACGGTTGGGCCAGGAGTCGAAGAGCCATCCGTACCAGGGGGAAGCGGGCCTCGAATTCGCGCTCGTGCAGAAGGATCTCCAAGCCCTGTTCCTCGAGGCGCTTGGCCAGCGCGACATCGTCGATGCCGGAAAGCGCATGACGCTCCGCCAAGCGCCCTACGCTAGGGGCGTCCGCGCCGCGCCGCGTGGCTCGCTCACGCAGTCGATGGACGAAGGTGAAAGGCTGTCGTACGGCCAGCCACAACAAATAGTCGACATACCGGATCAGACGCCCGAGCCTTCCCGGAGCGGTGGGATCGAAGACCGTGGCGACCACGCCTCCCTCGGCGAGCCCTTCGCTTGCCGCCAGCAGCACCGCGCGATAGTCATCGAGGTGGTGGAGAGCTGAGGAGAAGACAATGAGATCCCATGGCTCCGGACACGCCGCGAGGAAGGAGCCGATCTCGCTCACCTTGGTCTGAGCAGGGAGACCCGCCGACGAGGCCTTTCTCGCATACATCTCGAGCATCTCTGGGGAGATGTCGACGGTCACCGCATCCAGGCCCATCGCGCCGAGCTCCAACGAGGCATAGCCCGACCCCCCGCAGGCATCGAGGATGCGCTCGTGACCTCGCGCACTGGTGGTTGCGAGCGTGAGCACGCGGCGCAGACGACGTCGGTTGCGCTCCTGTGTGACGCACTCCTCGGTCCGATCGTAGTCGGCTGCCCGCAAGGCGTAGTAGCGGCGATTCGCCTCCGCCGCGCTCAATCCCAGCCCCAGCCCAAGCTCTTGCTCGACCGAGCCCAGCCTCGATTTATCTGGATGTGACTTCAATTGATGGCGCTCGGGCCGCGCGGTCCGCCACCATGGGGCACCCGGACCTCGCGGATTGCGCGTACGCCGGAGTATCTCGACCAGCTGGGCCGCAACAATTCGGTGGTCGTGCTCCAGCGCGGCGGCTCGAGCACGTGACGCGCGCTCCGCGGCAGTTTGGGGATCCTCCAGTACGGTTCTGATGGCATTGCTCAGCATCTCATCGGATGGTTGGTCGACCACTTCCGCCACGTCGAGCTCCTTTGCGCGCTGCACCACATGCGATCCGGGCGGCGCGTGCACGATTACCGGCACGCCCGTCGCAAGGTACTCGGGAAAGCGGGCGGGCGCCGCCGTTCTGATGATCGCCGGATAGGCGGTGTCGAAGCTGAGTCCGAGGAACAGCAGATCCGCCTCGGCGAGCCGCGCCCTGAAGCGAGCCTCGGGGACACCGCGTTCGACGCGATCGGCCGGGATCGCATCGGCAGTCAGCGTCTCATCGTCACTGAGAATCGTGAGCGTCAGATCCGATCCGAGACGGGCAGCCGCTCGCTCGAGGCGACGGACAGCATCCGCTTGAGCCCAGTAGAGCGCGCCCGCGCACAGGATCTCCGGACGCGAATCGCGTGAGCTGCGCGGTGGCGACTGATCAGGATCCCGAATCGGCGTCCGCAGCACCCGGCAGTGAACACCGTGCTTGACGGCGTAATGCTCGCCGGCCTCCTCGCTGTGTACCAGGATGGCGGCAGCACTGCGCCACAGCCGTCGCTCCAAGTGGCGGGCCACCAAGCGGTCGAATTTGGGATAGGTGTTCTCCTCCCAGAGGTCCAGCACCCAAAGAACATGCGGAACTCCAGCTCGACGAGCCGCGATCGCTCCGGCGATTTGCGAGATGCCGCTGTCGACGACCGAAAGGACCCAGCCGGCTTCTTCGGAGCGGCAGACGCGAGCCGCTCGCAAGCCGGCGCTCACGGCCGAGAGCAGGTTCAAGCAGCCGAACAACCACTGCAGGGGACGGGGAGCCTTGGAGGTCGTTGGCGCCTTCCACAGCCACCGGTAGCGGCCTGGCAGGATCGCACCGGCCCCCGCGCGAACACGCCTCCTCACGCGACGATCGGCGAAGACACGCAGAGTGGGCATTCCAGGAGCCGAGAGGACTCGGTGCACCACCAAGCTGGTTCCACCAATCCCAGGTGGAGCCCCGCTGGCCACCACGACCAGTGGGCGCTCGGCCTCGTTGGGCTCATCTAACGCGGAGTCGAGTGGCGGATCTGGAAACATGGACCGCCGTGAGCCTACCCGCCGAACGGATTCGTGAGCAGGCCAACGAGCTTCACCCTGCCCGACGTCTCAGGCGCGATTCGCTTTTGATGATCGTGGCCAAGGGAGCAGTTGGGCTCTTGAACCTGGGGGTGCTCGTCCTCATCGCCCGCCGTCTCGGCCCCTCCGGTCAGGGTGTCGTCGCCGTAGGGCTGGCGCTGGCATTGATTCTCCTGCAGCTTGGATCGCTTGGCTTGGTCACCGCTAATCCGGCATGGGTTGCGCGCTCACCGCGGGCGGTGTCCCAGATAGTTGTCAACTCAGCATGGTGGTCCGCGGGCCTGGGCATGGCCTCCGCGGTGGTTGCACTTGGCATTTGGGTTCTGGTGCCCAGCGCGGTACCCGGGCTCACCGGGGGCCAAGCGCTGCTCGTAGCCGTGAGCGTGCCCTTTGCGCTGGGCTCCCTGCTGCTACAGGCCGTCCTGCTCGGTGAGGGCCGCGTGATCGCCATGAACGTGGCCGACGTTTCGCTGAGCGCGATCACCTTCGGGCTGGTATGGGGAGTCCTGCACACCGATCACGCCGGGTCATCCGCCGCGCTCGCCACGGCGCTCAGCCAGTATCCGCTTGGTGTGGTGCTGTATGTGGTGCTGCTCTGGCGGCATCGACCTTTTCCCCGCCGTCCGGACTTCGGCCTCGCTAGACCCATGCTGCGTTACGGTTTGCGCGTCTACATGGCGACGGTCATCGGGTATCTGGTGGTACGCGCGGACCTCTTGCTCGTCAACGCCTTTCTTGGCTCCAGGCAGGCCGGTCTGTACTCCACGTCGGTCACTGTCGCGCAGGGCTTCTACCTGGTGCCGATGGCAATCGGGCTGAACCTCTTCGTGCGGGTTGCACGCGGCTCCCGCGGCGAGCTCACGGGAGCGGTCTTCGGGACGCTGGTCGTTCCGTACGGTCTGCTGTGCCTGGCTGTGGGAGTGGCGGCCCAAGTGCTCGTGCCAGGCATCTTTGGCCACGCATACATGGGATCGGTGCCCTTGCTTCGCTGGCTGTTGCCGGGAACGTTCGCACTGGGGTTGCTGACAATCCTGTCCTACCACTTCGCGGGCATTGGCTATCCCACGAAGTCGATCCTCATATGGGGCGCGGGACTGATCGCCAACCTGGGGCTCAACATCGTGCTGATCCCCGCCTATGGCACCGTAATGGCCTCCGTAACCTCGAGCCTGTGCTACGTGGCGATCCTGCTCGGACAGATTTGGGTGTTCACCAATACTGGGGGAGCTCTGCGCCAGCTAAAGCCATCGCTCTCGTTAGTTCGTCTGGGCAGGAGTCCGAGTGCATAAATCCATAAGATGGAAGGTGCTTGCTATGCCGGCACTGTGCTTGGTCGAGCTTGCCACTCATACACTGCCGCGATGCAGGCGAGGCTGACGGTGAGCAGCACGAAGAAGATACCAAGCAGGTAAGGGAAGCTGGCCTCGCAGAGCTCATTCGCCATCGCTACGCCGCTTACCGCTGCGAGATACGGGTTGCCTGTGAAGTAAAGCGTAAGCCGCTCTAGGCCGAGCAGCACGGACGTGACGAGTGCCATTCCGAGCAAAACGACCACCAGCGAGCCGGAGAAGCTCAGAATACCGACGACTCCCGGTAGGCTGAGGAAAGTGAATCCGGCGTAGCTGGCATACACGTGGTTCGAGCCAGAGATGAGCTGATATTTGGCGCGTTGGCCGACGCCAGGGCTTTCTCGGAGCTCGCTCGTGAATAGGCCCCAGCCGTCCTTTTCGTATGCCGAGACTGCCATAACGGCCTCGAGGCCTGTCCACCGGTCAGTGAAGAGGGTGAAAACCTGGTGGACCATGAAGTTCACGCGCGTCGCGCCAAACCGAGATGTGGCCACCGTTAGGCCGATAACCCCCGCGGGCGGGGTGCCTGCCAGCTCGGCACTCGCGTGCGATCTCCCCCGTGTCTCCCTCTGGGCAGAGAGCACCCGAACCGACCCGGTGGCGCCCGGCGGCGCCCGTGGGTACTCGGCAAGCCGCAATGCAGAGCTGACCGCGAGGCTCACTATGAACCCGATAACCACAAGCGCCGCAAGCGCAGCGAGGCGACGCCTACTCAGCGCCGAGCGCAGCCGATGCCAGTCTTCGAGAAAGACGAGGCCATACGGCAATAAATGGAATAGGTAGATGCCGCGACTGAGCGCTGAGATCGTCGCTACCGGAGCCTCGACGATCGGTGCGATCAACGCCTGGCCCGGTGAGCCGTCATGGGCCATGTCCTCCCAATGGACCAGCACTGCAATCCAAAGCGCCACACCTAGATCGACCGCCCACCCCGCCAGCACATTGAGATGAAAAGGCAAGATGACACGTGGATCGACGCCGATTGCATAGAAGGCTCCCGCGGCGTTCGCGCCGGCGAGTGCGATCCCGCCAACAGCGGTGCAAAACCAGAGCGATCTCCGATGGGAGAGATACCATTCGGGAGTGCGGAAGCTGCGGCGAGTGATGGGTAGTGGCGTCGCGGCTCGTGTTGGATCACGGCGCCGTGCCCATACGACTTGAGCGAGGCGGGAGATCACAGCGCCCGCGGCCGCTGCGGAGGCGACCACCATCACGGTGTCCCAGCTCTTAGGGGAGCCGTCGAAGCCGCCGGTCGGTTCCTGAAATGCGTAGTCGAAGATCGCGTGGAGGTTGAACTTCATCCAGAAGCCGAGAAACAGGAGCACGGCGAGGGCCGTATATGCGTAGCGCCGAGGTCGTGGAAGCACGAGCAGCAGCAGTAGCGTGTAGCTGATTTGGAAGAGCAGGAACGGGAACGTGGTTCCCGGATAGCGGGTCGCTGCGACGAGCGGGACACCGACAAAGACAAGGCCGGCGATCGCTGCGCCGATAGCGCGCACCCGCAGTGGCACTCCTCGCCAAGGGGATCGTGTGGGCTCGCGTGGCTGGCGGCTGCGATTTAGTCGGCGCAGAAGAACAGCGCATACGGAGGCCAGCAGCCCGCATGCCAGTGCGAGCGCCGCCCACATGGCGGTAGCTGTGGAGGTGTCGCCGACGGGTGAGGCGGGCACGATCTTGGCTTCGCGCACGGAGTCGAGCAGCGGTTGTATCGTCGCTGGGTGGAGCGTGCCAAACAGCGGAGCTCGAGGCTTGCCGGTGTTTGCGATTGTGACTTCACCGATCTGAAAGTCGACAGCCGCGTGAGCTGCCGTTTGCACGGTCACCGAGGTCGATCCGAGGTCTGCGGCCGGCTTCCAACTGACCAAAAGCCGTGTCCACCGACGGTGCACCACTTGCGGCAGGTTTGTCCTGACGTCGTGTGCGTTGTGGCCCGCGGCCACGATCAGCCTGGATGGAGCCGCGGCCAGTGAGCGGACCCAGGCAGTCACGGTGTAGGTATGACCGGCCTGGAACGGATACGTGATTGTGCTGCCGGCGCCGCAGCCAACGGCGGTGGTACACACGACTTCGATGGCCGGCCGGTATGTTCCTGCGTTGTGCAGAAGCGTGATGCGCTTCGGTGGGGCCGAGAACGCGCCGATGCCGAAGTCAGCAAGCGCAAGACGGCCAGTCCCGGCGTGCACTCGGGCGATCCGCCCGAGTAGTGTCAAGCGGGCCGCGAGAGCATTGGCGACGGCTGCCGCACTCGGGTACGTCGGTCCACTGGTTTCGATCTCGACCGAGCCGTTGGAGGTGGCGCTCGCGCTCAGGCCAGCTCGTATCTGAGCGTCGGAGCGGTCGGAGCTCACTGTCTCGCGAGCGTCATCGACGATCCCAGGCCACTTCGCCATTTCGGCGAGGACCGCGGCATCGGCGTCGCGCGTCGCGCGTGCGGCGGGCTGCGCCGAGCCCAAGACGATCGTCGCCCGTGCTTGGATTGAAGGCTTTGGGTGGAATGCGAGACCGACTGTGGTGCCGGCAATCGCGAGACACATGAGGGCGACCAGAACGCGACGTTGACTGAGCCTCCAACTCGCCAGGTTCGCCACCAAGGTCCGCACTAATAGCATACGTGTACTTGATCGATCTGCGAAAGATAGCCCGATCGCGCTACCTGCGACTTCGCGACCATCGGATGATCGGCGGCGGTCTGCTCCAGATGCGCACGGACGGTTGTGTCAGCGGTAACTTGCCAATCGCATCGCGTTGGCGGTGTCTGACACTTCACCCGAGCCCTTGAGGATACTGGTGAACGCCGTCTCGGCCCATCGTGGCGGGGGGGCGACCTTTCTGCTCGAACAGCTGCGGGCGCTCGAGCGGATCGCCGATGTGCGGTTGACGGTCATCACCGCGGAGGCTGCCCGCGCGGCCGTTCGCGACAGCTGTCCGCGCTCCACAGTGGTCTCGTGGCCGACACAACCGCTGCCGATTCGCATCCTGCGCGAGCAGACCGCCATTCCCAGGCGCGCCGCCGACCACAACGTGGTTTATGTGCCGGGCAACTTCGCGATCGGCCGAGCCCCGGTACCACAGGTGCTGGTCCTGCAGAGCCTCTGGCACTTCGGCACCGAGGCCCGCGTGGTTCGTGACCGCTGCCCGATGGCAATGCGCGTGCGCCTGGCGGCCGAGTCGCTCGCCGCGCGCGCCTCGGTGAGAAAGGCCGACCGGGTCATCTGCGTGTCCGAGACGATGCGTTCCTGTGTCGTGGAGGATCTCGGCGAGCTCGAGAAGCTCACCGTCGTCTCGCCGGCCGCGCCTCGTCTTCCAGCGCAGGCGCCCAGTCTTCCAGCGGAGGATGGACGCGAGCGGATCACCGGCGAGTACGTCCTGTCGGTTGGGACCGATCTGCCGCACAAGGACTGGGCTGGTCTTGTCGAAATCTTTGAGCGCCATCGCGAGCTTCCACCGCTGGTGCTGGTCGGGTGGTGCTCTGAGGCTCGTCGCCGCGAGCTCGCGGCGAGTGGCGATCGCGTGCGTCTGCTCGGCCCGATCCTCGACCGGGGAGAGCTCGCGAGCTTGTATAGACACGCCACTTGCGCGCTCGCCCACTCGCACCTCGAGAGCTATGGTCTCACCGCGATCGAGGCGCTGTCCGTCGGCGCGCCGCTCGCCGCCAGCGACATCCCGGCGCACCGGGAGTTCTGCGGCTCCGCCGCGCACTACTACGACCCCGGCGACGGCGACGCTCTGGCCGCCGCGGTGGCCGAGGCAGTCCGCACCGGGCCGGCGACCGCCCGGGCGCCGGCACTGGCTCTGACGTGGGCGCGGAACGCTGCGATGACGGTGGCCACGATCAAGAGCGCCAGCGACGAGCAGCGATGAAGTCCGTCGCGAGCGCTCGATACAGTGCCCGCATCGTGAGAGTCCAGCGCATGTCCTGTGAGTAGCGTCAAGCCCAGCGTCCTCGTCCTGGGCGCAACGGGCATGCTCGGTCATGTCGTGGTGGATCACCTCGGGAGCGCTGGCTTCGATGTCCACGCATCGATTCGTACTCGCGCACTCGCCGACCGCTTGAACCCGGCCGCGCGGCTTCACGACTTCGACGCGACGCGCGACTCGGTCGCCGAGCTGATCGACGCGGTACGGCCCCAGACGGTGGTCAACTGCATCGGCTTGGTCAAGCAGCTCGAGGCCGCGTCCAAGCCGCTTCCGGCGATCAGGCTGAACGCGCTCTTTCCCCACGAGACGGCCGCGGCATGTGAAGCGGCGGGTGCGAGACTGATCCATATCAGCACTGATTGCGTCTTCTCGGGACTGCTGCCGATCGGCAGGGCCTACACCGAGAAGGACGAGTCCGATGCGCACGATCTGTACGGCCTCACCAAGCGCCTGGGCGAGGTGGATGCTCCTCGATCGCTGACGTTGCGCACGTCGATCATCGGCTGGGAGCTCGAGCGCTCGAGCGGCCTGCTGGAGTGGTTTGCCGCGCAGGACGGCGGACGGGTCAACGGCTTTACCCGCGCGATCTTCTCCGGGCTCACCACGCGCGCTCTAGCGCGTGTCCTCGCCTGGTTGATAACTGAGCATCCAGGGCTCAGCGGTCTCTACCACGTCTCGAGCGAGCCGATCGACAAGTACGAGCTGCTGCGAGCGCTGCGTGACGTTCTGACAATCGATGTCGAGATCGTCCCGATCGATGAGCCCGTGGTCAATCGAGCCCTCGATTCCGAGCGAATACGCCATTTGACTGGGCTGGCGGTGCCATCGTGGAATGAGATGCTCACCGAGTACACAACGGGAAGGACCTATTCTCACAATGCTGGATGATGCGACGGTTCTGATTACGGGTGGCACAGGCTCGCTCGGCCAAACCCTGGTGCGGCGGCTGCTGCGCGGCGAGATGGGCACGCCCAAGAAGATCATCGTGTACTCCCGGTGCGAGGCCAAGCAGTACGCCATGAAGTCGACCTGGAAGCATGCCTACCAAGCTACCGACGACATCTACTATGCGAACTTCGACGAGCTCCTCGAGTTCCGCATCGGCGATGTCCGGGACTACGCGAGCCTCCAGGCCGCGGTCGCCGACAGCAATGTCGTGATCAACGCGGCGGCGATGAAGCAGGTGCCCGCTTGCGAGTACTTTCCTGCTCAGGCCGTGGCGACGAACGTTCTGGGTGCAGAGAACCTGGTCAGAGCCATGCGTGGCGCGACGGGGCTGCACACGGTAGTCGGAGTGTCGACCGACAAGGCATGCAAGCCGATCAACGTCATGGGCATGACCAAGGCGCTACAGGAGCGAATCTTCATCGAGGCGAACATCCAGCAGCAGCACTGCCGGCTGGTGGCCGTCCGCTATGGCAACGTCCTCGCCTCGAGAGGCTCGGTCCTGCCTCTGTTCAAACATCAGATCGCTCACGGCGGTCCGGTGACCATCACGATGGCGGCGATGACCAGGTTCCTGCTGAGCCTCGACCGCGCGGTGGACACGGTGTTCGCGGCCTTGCGCGGCGCGCGTCGCGGCGAGGTGTACGTGCCGCGTGTGCCGTCGGCGCGCGTAACGGACATTGCCGCTCGGTTGATTGGCGATAAGGACATCGAGATCGTCTTCAGCGGCATCCGGCCGGGCGAGAAGATCCACGAGATCCTGGTGTCCGAGGAGGAGGCGTTCCGCACGACCGAGCGCGATGAGCACTACGTCATCCAACCCCAGCTCCCGGAGATTGCCGGTGAGCAGGCGAGCCGTCCTCTGCGGGGCGATTACTCCTCCGCCGACGCCGTCATCGAGGGAGAGGCTCTCGGGACGTTGCTTGCGAGCGCCGACTTCATTGATCCGGCGATGGCCGGCGTGTCTCCCTCGGGAGACTGAGTCTGATGAAGGTTATGGTGGTAGCCGGGACCCGCCCGGAGCTGATCCGACTCAGCCTCGTCCTCAAATGTCTCGCCGACCGCGGTCTGGACCCGATCCTGATCCACACCGGCCAGAACTACGATCCGCGCCTGTCCGATGTCTTCTTCACGGAACTGGGCCTGCCCGCTCCGGATGAGTACCTCAATGTCCGTGCGGAGACGGTGGGCCAGCAGATCGGTCATATTGTCGCGCGCAGCGAGGACGCCCTGCGACGCCATGGCCCGGATGCCCTGCTGGTGCTTGGCGACACGAACAGCGGTCTTTCCGCGATCGCCGCCGCGCGGCTGAACGTGCCGATCTTCCATATGGAGGCCGGCAATCGATGCTTTGACTGGAGGGTTCCTGAGGAGAAGAACCGCCGGCTCATCGATCACATCAGCGATTGGCTGCTCCCCTACACCGCTCGTTCGCGCGAGTACCTCCTGGCTGAGGGAATCCATCCTCAGAAGATCTTCGTATCGGGCAACCCGATCCGGGACGTGCTCGAGAGCTTCCGCGGGCTATGGGAGGCCTCCAGCGCACTGGTCGATTGCGGCGTTCGCTCCGCCGGATACATCCTGGTCACCACCCACCGCGAGGAGACGGTCGACTTTCCCGAGCGGCTGGGAGTCGTCTGCGCTGGGCTGAATCTCCTGGCCGAGCGTCTCGACATGCCGGTAGTTTGGAGTGTGCATCCCCGCACGCGTCCCAGGCTCGCCGACTCGGACGTCGTCCTCGACCGCCGCATCCAGCTCCACGAGCCCTTTGGCTTCGGAGATTTCGTGGCGCTCGAGGCTGGTGCGCGATGCGTCCTCACCGACAGTGGCACGGTGCAGGAGGAGTGCAGCCTGCTCGGCGTGCCGGCGGTTACCTGCCGCGAGAGCACAGAGCGTCCCGAGACCGTGGAATGCGGCTCGAACATCCTCTCGGGGCTGCAGGATCCCCAGCACCTCGCGATGTGCGTCGAGACGATGATCGGCACGGATCGCGGATGGTGCTCGCCCTATGTCGATGACACGGGCGTGGCCGAGCGTGTGACCCAGATCATCCTCAGCAACCTTCGCTAGCGACAGAGAGCGACCAGTGGCTCGCGCAGCCCCCTTGCGAATATTGATTGTCAACAAGTATTTCCCGCCGGATACCGCGAACACCGCGCAGCTGTTGGGGGAGCTGAGCGGCGACCTCGCCGTGGAGAGTCAAGTCGAGGTGATCGTCGGACGGCCGAGCTACGATCCGGGGCAACGCGAGCCCCCTCCAGCGGGAGTCCTGGTGCGAACGGTCCCCTCGAGCGCCCTGGGTAGAGGCAGCATTGCCAGGCGGGTCCTCGACTACCTCTCCTTCCTGGCAATGGCGCTCGGGGCGGCGTGTCTCGCACGAAAGCCCGACGTCGTCGTGAGCATGAGCGATCCTCCCGCGGTGGGACTCGTAGGAGCCCTTGCCGCGGCAAGGCATCGTTGCGCATTCGTGCAAATCTGCCACGACGTGCACCCGGATATCACGATCGCGCTCGGCAAGGTCCGGGAGGGGAGGCTTACGCGCATGTGGCGCGCCATCAACCGGCGTGTCCAACGACGAGCCGCCCGGATCGTGGTGGTTGGGCGCGACATGGAGGAGAAGCTGATCGCGGAAGGCGTTTCCCCCGAGCGCCTGCGCTTCATACCCACATGGGCATCGGCTCAGAAAAATGACCCGCAAGACCTCACCGCCGTGAGGTCCAAGTACGGGTGGGACGGCAGGTTCGTCGTCATGCACGCCGGCAACATGGGGCTCTCTCAAAACATCGGCATGTACGCCCAGGTGGCCCGCGCCCTGCAGGACCTTGAGGACCTCCTGATCGTCTTCCTGGGGGATGGGCCGGCCAAGGAGAGCCTGCTCAGCGAGGCAGCGACCGGCGAGCTCGCGAATCTCCAGTTCCTACCCAGGGTGTCGAAGCCCGAGGCGCAGCGGTTGATGGCGGCCGCCGATATTCACGTGGTGTCGTTGGTTCCAGGGCTGTGGGGCTGCGCGGCCCCGAGCAAGACATACGGCATCATGGCGGCGGGCCGGCCGTTCATCGCCTCCGTGGACGCTGAGTCTGAGCCCGCACGAGTCGTGCACGAGTTCGGCTGTGGGTTCGTGACGCCCGCTGGATCCGCTCCGGATCTCGCTGAGGCCATCCGGACAGCTCGCCAAGCACCGCTCACCGAAATGGGTCATCGTGCCCAGATGGGCTTCGAGGAACGCTACCAGCGCTCGACGGCCACCGCTGCCATCGCCGCGGTGCTGCGGGAAGCCGCCGTGGAGGCGAAAGCGATGAGGGTAGGGAATTTTGTTCCTGGCTGAGCGCCTGCTGATCAGCCTCGCCGTCGCCGCAACGGTGGTCTACGCGGCGACGCCCTACGCCATCCTGATCGCCGATCGTCTCCAGTTCTACGACAAGCCGGCGGGCTACAAGGGCCACGCGCACCCCACCCCGTATCTTGGCGGAGCGGCGTTAATGGGTGGCTTCGTCATCGCCGTGCTCGTGGCCGCGGGTGATTGGAACAAGACGATCCCTCTGGTAGGGGGCATGGGACTGCTTTGGGTCGTCGGAACGGTGGACGACCGTCGCACTGTGCCCCCGGGATGGAGGGTGCTCGTCGAGCTTGCCCTAGCGTGGATGGTGTGGGTCTCGGGGCTGGGCTGGCACCTCGGCGCGGGGTCACTTGTGGATCTTGGGGTCACCTGTGTGTGGATCGTCGCGGTCGTCAACGCCTTCAACCTCTTCGACAACATGGATGGAGCGGCCAGCACGATGGCGCTCGTGGTCTCCACGGGCGCCGCCATCCTTGGCGTGGTGCGAGGAGATGCGTGGCTCGCGGTGGGGGCGGCGTCGCTCGGGGGGGCTTGTCTGGGCTTCCTGCCTCGCAATCTCTCCTTTCCCGCCAGGATCTTCCTGGGTGACGGCGGCAGCATGCCGATGGGCTTTGCGGTCGCGGTGCTGGTGATCGTCGCCGCGAGCACCTCGGCGGTGGCATGGCGATCACTGTTGGTGGGACTTCTCCTGGTCGGTATTCCGGCCCTCGACACGTGCCTGGTGATCGTCTCCCGCAGGCGTCGAGGCGTGCCGATCCTCAAAGGCGGGCGGGACCATCTCACCCATCGCGCGCGCAGGTTCCTGCCGAGCGCCCGCGCGGTTGCGTTGACGCTGGGAGCCGTTCAGGCGGTCGTGTCTGTGCTGGCCATCCTCGCCAGCCAGGGAGGGTCGTCGTTCATCGTGATCGGCGCGATCCTCTATCTGCTCGCGGCGGCGATCGCGATCATGGTCCTGGAGACCCAGCAGGTCGAGGAACTCGGCGCAGTGGGCGTGGAGGAGACTGGCGCGAATCCTCGTCTCGGCTTGACCGATCGCCTGAGATCCTCACCTGAGCACTCGCCAACCGCGCTCGCGTGCCTGATCGTGCTCGGTCTCGGCGCCGGCCTCAGCCCGTTCTTCTTCGCTTACTACGACCCCTCGGTGTGGGTGCCGGTGGGCTTGGGGATCGTGCTCGTCTGCGCGATGGGATTCGTGGCACGGCCGCTGCGTCCCTCCGGGCCGGCAGCGCTGGCGCTCGGCGGACTGCTTGGCCTGGGTGTCTGGTCCCTCAGCTCCGCTGCTTGGGCTGAATCGGTGGAGAGCGCCGCGGTGAGCGGAAACCGCTGGCTCGTCTACGGCGCGCTGCTGCTGCTCATGCTGGTGCTCCTGCGCGGCGAGCGGCGCTCGTCGGTGCTGCTGGGGGCTGCCAGCCTGGGGGTGGTGGCGGTCGCGATCTCCGTGCTCGCGCGCCTGCTCGGCGGCGACCCGGGAGCGCTTTTCTTGAGCGGTCGCCTGAACTCCCCGCTTGGCTACATAAACGGCGAGGGCTGCCTGTTCGTAATGGGCTTCTGGCTTTGCATGGCCGGCGCCGAGGTCAGGCGGGCGGTGGTGGCGGGTCCCGCCGCGGGGCTGGCCGCGCTGATGGCCTGTCTCGCGCTCCTGTCCCAATCGCGCGGCACGGCGCTGGCGATGCTCGGCTCGTTGATCTTGGTGGTTGCGCTCGTGCCCGGTCGTACCCGTCGCATTTACGGCCTGCTGGTTGTGGCCGCGGGGGTCGCGGCCGCCGCACCCGACCTGCTGCACGTCTATGACGATGGTGCGGCCAGCGCCGTGCCGGTGCAGGTCGGCCACGCCGCGGGGCGCGCTTCACTGCTTGGTGCTGTGGCGGTGGGAGTCGCTTGGGCTCTACTCGTCGCGTGCTGGGAGCTGGTGCGCGTCCGAGTCCCCTCGACCAACCGTGCCTGGACGGCCGGGTCGTGGCTGCTCGTGGTCCCCGTCGTGCTGGCGCTGGCGGTGGCCGCCGGCTCAGCGCACCGGATCGAGCACGACGTACGCGATCAGTGGCACGCCTTCACCCATCTCGAGGCCCCCAGCTCGTCATCCTCAGCCAGCCAGTCTCGGCTGCTGTCCGGCGGGGGAAACCGCTACGACTACTGGCGCATCGCGTGGCGGGTGTGGAGCGCACATCCGATCCTCGGGGTGGGAGCCGGCAACTATCCCCGCTTCTATTATCAGCAGCGGGCTACGACCGAGGACATCGAGCAGCCGCATTCGCTCGAGCTGCAGACACTCTCCGAGCTCGGCATCGTGGGCGCGCTGCTGCTGGCGGGCTTCGTGGTGGGCATCGCCTGGGGAGCCCTGCTCATGCGCTCCCCCGCTGCACGCTCGCCGCTGGCTCGCGCGCTGATGGTGGGCGGGCTCGGGGCCTTCAGCGCCTGGCTGGTGCAGGCCAGCGTGGATTGGATGCATCTGCTGCCGGGCCTCACCGCGATCGCGCTCGTGGGCGCAGCGGTTCTCATCAGGCCTCAACCGAGGCCCGGAACGGGCGCCGATGCGCCCACCCTGCGGCGATCGAGCGCAACGGTTGGCGCAGCTTCCGGGCGCCCCGACGTCCAGCGGGCGCTTACCAGCAGGCCGGCGCTCGCGCTCGGGGCGTCCGCCGTCATGGTGACGCTGGTGCTGGCGGGAGGGAGTCTCACTCGTCAGGGCCTCGCCGATCTCTATCGAGAACGCGCGCAGCGGGAGCTCGCCGCTCATCCAGCGGCCGCCCTGGCCGACGCGAACCGTTCCCTGCGCATCGACGCGGACGCGGTGGAAACCTACTACGTGAAGGCGGCCGCACTCGCCCGCTTCGACCGAGCCGCCGTGGCCGAAGCGACGCTCCGGCAGGCGCTCGCGCACGAGCCGGAGAACTTTGTCACCTGGACCCTGCTCGGTGACATTGCCATGCGCGAGCACCTGCTACGGACGGCTGGGCACGACTACATGCGCGCCCACCGGCTCAACCCGAGAGAACTCACATTGACGGAACTGTCCGCCGATCCGGCGGCCGCACTTCGCTGATGGAGGCTCGCTTGATTCCGTGGGTTGGTGTCTTTTGAGTGCCCGGGGTGCCCGCGGGGGCGAGGATGGGGACCGGACCGGACGCTATGTTTGCTTCCGTGTACGTCCTCGGCGTGTCCGTAACCGGAGTTCTTGCGGTGCTCGCTGTGAGCTTGTTCATATCGACACAATCTGCTGCGGCTTTGGAACCCGGCGTCCACGTGGATCCAGGCTCACCTGCAGCCAAGCAGTACGCGCTGCCCCTGAACCAGGCTCGTGAGATCGGCCGCAGCGGCACGGGCCAGGCCGCAGGCACCTCGCCGTCGCTGTTCGGCGCCGGCGTCACTGCCGCGCGCTCCCCCCGCGCGGCGGTGACGGCCGAAGGCGCGGGCTCGCATGCGCGTGAAGGCGCCGGTTCGGGGGTGCGCGGGGAGCGGCACCGGCGCTCGCGCGAGAGCTCGCCGTTTAGTCGGGGTACCCCGGCAGCATCGCTCGACGCCTCCCACCTCGGCATTGCGGCGCAGGCAGGCTCCGGCGACGGGTCGCTGCTCGCCTTGCTCGGCGGCGGGGTCGCCGTCCTGCTGTTGGGCGGCGCGGGCGGCGTAGCGATCAGGCGAGCTCGTCGATCCCAGTCGTTGATGTGACCGCCGCGCGGCGAAGGGTTGGTGCAGTTTCACCCGCTCGCATGTGGGGTAAGGTGTTGTCTTCGGATTATTCGATAGCATGCCAATCATTCGTCCAAACCCCACATATCTGTACCGGTCGCATCACTGGATTTCTGCTGACTCGCGAAGGGTCGACGATTCGATGACCCTGGAGGGGCCTCGGTCGCAGGTCCGAGAAGGAGTGCGATGAGGTTCCTGGTGACGGGCGGGGCGGGTTTCATCGGCTCGCATCTCTGCGAGCGGCTCTTAGGGCGCGGTCACGCGGTGCACGCGCTCGATGACCTCTCCACCGGAAGCCTCGAGAACATCAATCACCTCACCAGCCATCCGCGCTTCGCCTACACGATCGGGTGCTCCGCGAGCCACTCGGTCGTCGGGGAGCTGGTGGACGAAGCCGACGCGGTCTACCACCTGGCGGCAGCCGTCGGCGTGAGCCTTGTGATCGAGAGTCCCGTCCGCACGATCCAAACCAATCTGCGCTGCACGGAGGTCGTTCTCGAGCAGGCCTGCCGGAAGCGCAAGCCGGTGCTGGTTGCCTCGACCAGCGAGGTGTACGGCAAGAGTGAGGCGCTGCCGTTCCGAGAGGACGGAGATCTGCGGATGGGCGCCACGAACGTCGGGCGCTGGGCCTACGCGTGCTCGAAGGCGATCGACGAGTTCCTCGCGATTGCCTACTGGAAGGAGCGCGGCCTGCCAACGGTCGTGGTCCGGTTGTTCAACACCGTGGGGCCCCGGCAGACCGGCCGCTACGGGATGGTGGTGCCGAGGTTCGTGCAGCAGGCTCTCGCCGGCGACTCCCTGACGGTGTATGGCGATGGTGGGCAGAGCCGCTGCTTCTGCCATGTCGCCGACGTGACCCGGGCGCTCGCGGACCTGATGCTCATCGAGCGCTCCTACGGCGAGGTGTACAACGTGGGCAGCAGCGAGGAGATCACGATGAGCGGCCTTGCGCTCAGGGTGATCGCGCTGACCCGGTCGGACTCGGAGATCTCGCTGATCCCCTACGAGGAGGCCTTCCAAGACGGCTTCGAAGACATGTATCGCCGGATCCCCGACACCCGCAAGGTGCGCGAGCTGATCGACTGGCAGGCTGAGCGCTCGTTGGATGAGATCATCCTCGACGTGGCCGGACATCACAGTGGGGCATCCGAGTGGGCTGCACCGGTCGAGCAGCTCACGGCCTGAGGGCGCGGGTACGCGCCGCTCGCCGCGCTCTGCCTCGCTCGGTGAAACGACGCCCGGAAGGCTAGCTTGCAACCGATGGAGGTCTCACAAGCCAGCAAGCTGGGCCGCGAGGCCAGGGTGTGGGCCCAGAAGTGGCGGTGGTACGAGGGCAACACGCTGCCGTGGAACCGCGCGCGCATCCACTGGGAGCTGTTGCGCCGCGGCGCGTTCGCGCGCTGGCCGCTGCAGGGCAACGTGCTGGAGGCGCTGCGCGAGGGCCGACTGGAGGTGGGGGAGGGGGCGCTGTTCGAGCCGAACGTGTGGATCACCGCGCCCGGTCGCGCGCGCGTGCGGATCGGGGCCGGTACGTTCCTCAACCAGGGCGTGATGGTCGCCGCGCACGAGCTGGTGGAGATCGGGGAGCACTGCATGCTCGCCAACGGCTGCTTCGTCTCCGACGCCGCCCACCGCTACGACGACCCCGACAAGCCGGTCCCCTGGCAGGGCTTCACCTCGAAGGGCCCCACGCGGATCGGCGCCAACTGCTGGTTGGGTGCCCATGTGGTCGTCACGAGCGGCGTGTGCGTCGGCGAGCGCTGCGTGATCGGCGCGGGTAGTGTGGTCACGGGCGACATCCCACCGTTCTCCGTCGCCGCGGGGGCGCCTGCGCGCGTGTTGAAAAGTGTCGACTACCGCTGATCCCGTCCAGGGGACGCGCTAGTGTTGCGCACGCCGCCCGCCCGGATGGCGTGGCTCGGCGGCAGGTATCCACGAACAGATGGGGGAAGCATGTCGGCTGCGATGTCGTTCACGTCAAGGAAGGCCACGTCGCGCCCCGCGTCGCGTCGTGCCATGTTGTTCGGTGGACTGGTGGTTGCGCTCGTCACCGTCGTCCTGGCCGGAGCCGCCGCGCTTGCGGTTTCGTCGGCGTTGGCCGCACCGATCACGCTGGACGCCCCCGACAATGGCACCCCGCCGTTAGATCGCTTACGACCCCTCGACGCAAACGACGTACGTCGCCTGGGAAGATCCACACTTCCCCGGTGTCGACCTGTGCGTCCTGCCTGCGGGCGCCACCGCCTGTGAGGGCGGCGCCCCGGTGCTGCTCGAAGACTCGAAATACGTAGGCTATTCAGAGACGAACCGTCCGGGGCTTGGGGGACTCGTCGTCCTGCCGAATGGCGAGGCGGTGGTGATTGGCACGCCCGTCAGCACCGGCAGCATCGCGTGGGCGTCGCCCGCCGGCGGTGCGGCCTTCCTGTCAGGCGACCACGGCTTGCAGAACGGTGGCCAGTTCATCAGCCCCGTTTCGCTCTACCGCACCGGAGGCAACGCCGTTGCGCTCAGCAATACCGATGTTGGCCTGCTGGACGACTACGGCAACTTCTTCAGCGACTCCCCGTTCGCCGGCCCCGAATCTCCCAACCCCGCGGTGAGCACCAACGCGGGCGACCAGTACCCGAGGAAGGCCCTCGACACCGACGGGCCGGAGATCGCCGCCGAGCCTGCGCCGCCGCCCGCGGCCGCGGGCACCGACATCGTGGTCGGTGTTGGGTCCAACAACAGCAGCGCCCAGCTCACACCCGCGGGCTGCCTCAACGATGCCGCAACCGGTTACGGCGTCTCCGTGGGCCAGGTGGATGGAACCTCGAAAGCCACAGGCACGCTCAACAAGGAAGGTTTGCCGGCATATCAACTCCTTGCCTGCTCGGCAGAAGCGCCGGTCTTGGCGCAGGGCGGCCAGGACGGGATCGGTGCGCTCGAGGAGGAAGGCTCCGCCATCTCCGGGGCCGGCTCGGATTACCAGCTCGACTACCGCCCATTTGCCGCGACTGCCACAGGAGGATCGTTCGGCGCCCCAGTCGAGCTGGCCGACGTGACCGGCGAAGTTCTCGATGGCGTCGATTCGCTGGACCTGTCCGAGGACTCCAACACCGGCGTGTACGCCCTCTGGGAATCGGGCCGGGCGGTGCTCGACTACAGCAGCAACGGGGGGGCTACCTGGGTGCTCCCGTCGTGACACCGGTCCCGTACACCGCCCAAGGCGTGATCGTCGGCGTCGGCGGCGGCAACGCGGAGATCGCCTACGACGAAAATCCCGGCACCGGGACGCAGGTCTTCCTGCAGGCCGTGAACTACCAGCAGCTGGCTGAGGCCCCCACCGCAATCGCGACCACCCAGACATCCGGCACGACGAGCGGCCCGAGCATCACGATCCCCGATGGCACGGTCGGCGAGTACGACAAAGCGACGATCACCGGGGCGAACGCTGCCAGCGCAACCGGGACCGTGGCCTATGGGCTCTACTCCTCGTCGTCCTGCGCCGCCTCCAGCTTGGTGCTCAGCTCCGCCAGCACCGTCACCGCCGGAGTGGCGGGACCGTCAGCCAGTCTTGCCGTCGCACTCAAGCCGGGGACCTACTACTGGCAGGCGGCTTATAGCGGTAACACGACCAACGCCGCCAGCGCGAGCTCCTGCGGCTCGGAGGTGCTGACCGTCGGTTCGTCGCTCCCGCCGGCGCCGAGCAGCGAATTCAAAGTCGAAGCGATCGTCTCCAGCTCCGGCGGCACAGTCACGATCACGATCGTCGTGACCCAGTCGGGCAAGGCGACCCTGGAAGTGACGATCTCCACCACCACGCTCGCCCACTCGGCGGCAGTGGAGGCGAAGGCCAAGAAGTGCAAGCACGGGCAGATCAAGCTCAAAGGCAAGTGCGTACCGGCCAACACGGTGGTGGGCAAGACCTCGGACAACGCGACCGCGGGGGTGCCGCTGAAGCTGACGGTCCACCTCTCCAACAAGATCAAGGCGCTGCTGAAGAAAGGCAAGACGGTGCATCTGACGGGGAAGCTGACCTTCCAATCTGCCCTCGGCGGTAAACCGACGACGCACACGTACAACCTGACGGTCAAGGGCCACAAGCCCAAGCACAAAAAGTAGCCCGCCGGACCGACAACGAAGACACGAATCGACGGTAGGGGTAGCGCCGGACGCGCGCAGATGCTACTCTGGTAGGTATGGGTAGGAGGCCGTTCTCGGGTTCAGTGGTTTTGTTGCTCGTCCTCGCCGGCTTTGCGCTGGCGTGGACGCCGCCGGCGGCGTCGGCCAGGTCCGCCGCCGACGTGGCGGCCACGCGGACGCTGGCGCATGCCGCCAAGGTGCTGCTGGTCGCGGCTCGCCCCGACCTCCCCAAGGGGCTCGCCAACGTCAACCGCTACGCCAAGGAAGTTGCCGCTCAGTGTCCGCAGGCGGCGGCGAAATCGCCGCAGAACCATGGCGCCGAACAGCTCGATGACGAGGTCGTCGCGGCGATGACTGTCGTCGGCTACCGCACCGGGGCCGGTCCGATCAAAACTTTCTACGACACGGTGAAAGGCCTGCACTGGAGCAACTCACAGCTCACGCGCGCGGTGAAGACCTTCGCTACGAAGCTCGACAAGCTCGTCAGCCTCACGGTCCCGAACCTGTGCGGCGACATCAAAGAATGGGTCGCCAGCGGCTACCAGACGCTGCCCGCGAGCACCACCCAGTTCCTCAGCCAGTACAACGCGGTCGACCCCGAAGCCGAAGAAGGCCCAGCGATCATTCGGCTCGCCAAGCCGTACGCGACTGTCGGTGACATCACGCTCTACCACAGCATCGAAAGCTTTGAATCGGAACTGGCCGAAACGGAAGCCCATGCGGTCTTCGCCTACAAGACCATCATGAACACGGTGGAACTGAACCAGTGAAGTAGCCCCCGGGACTCGGCGCGTACTCGGGTGACGGGGTGCCCGGCTGGGTTGGCCGGGGTCGTAACCTCAGCCCAGCAGCTCGTGCAGCTCGGCCAACTCGGCGGCGTCGATCTTGTAGGTGTGCTCGGGGCCGGGGTAGCGCCGGGCGCGGACGTCCTCCGCGTAGGCGGCGACGCCGGCGTTCATCTCCTCCTGGAGGTTGGCGTAGCGCTTGACGAAGCGTGGTCCCGAGCCCGTCGCGGATGCCGAGCAGGTCGTGGAAGACGAGCACCTGCCCGTCGGTCGCGGGGCCCGCGCCGATGCCGATCACGGGGATCTCCATGCGGCCCATCAGCTCCTCGGTGACCGCGGCGGGGATCGCCTCGAAGACGATCGCGAAGCAGCCGGCCTCCTGCAACGCCAGCGCCTGTTCGGCGATCTTCGCCGCGGCCTGCGCACTGCGCCCCTGCGCCTTCCAGCCGCCGAGCGCAGTGGAGGTCTGGGGGGTGAGCCCGACGTGGCCCATCGCGGGGATGCCGGCGCCGACGATCGCGCGGGCGCGGCTGGCGGAGGCGGGGCCGCCGCCCTCCAGCTTGACCGCGTCGCAGCCGGCCTCCTGCACCATCCGCACCGCGGTCGCGATCGCCTGCTCGTCGGAGATCTCATAGGAGCCGAACGGCAGGTCACCGATCAGCAGCGGCGTGCGCAGGCCGCGCCGCGCGGCGGCGGCGAGCACGAGCATGTCCTCTAGGCGCACCGGCGTGGTGGCGGTGTAGCCGAGCACGGTGGTGGCGGCCGAGTCGCCGACGAGCACCAGATCGACCCCGGCCGCCTCGGCGGCGCGGGCGGAGGGGTAGTCATAAGCGGTGACCATCACGATCGGATCGCCGAGTCGCTTCTTCTCCGCCAGCAGGGGCAGGGTCATCGGCAGGCGCCCCGGATCGTGAGGGATCTGGACGCTCGATTGGTTGGTGGGGCGGGCGGAGGGATGGCTGGACATGGTGTCGTTCCTCTCTGAGGTGGTTGACGCCCTTGGGCTGTCGCGTCAGGCGCGCACCTCGTACGCGCCTTGCGAGGCAGGCTCATCGGCTGAGCAGGGTCGCCACCGCGTCGTCGACGGTGATGATGCGGTTGGTGTTGGCCTCCACGTGCACAACGCGGGGCTCGTAGCGCTCCATCTCGGCCTGGTCGTACTGGCCGTAGGAGATCACGATGATCGTGTCGCCGCGGTGCACGAGGCGCGCGGCGGCGCCGTTGACCTTCATCGCCCCCGAGCCGCGCTCGCCGGCGATCGTGTAGGTCTCGAAGCGGGCGCCGTTGTCGATGTCGACGACGTGCACCTGCTCGTACTCGAGGATGTCGGCGGCCTGGAGCAGGTCGGCGTCGATCGTGATCGACCCGACGTAGTGCAGGTCGCAGTCGGTGACGGTGGCGCGGTGGATCTTGGACTTGAGCATCACGCGCTGCATGGGGTCTCACTGCTCCTCTCGCCGATCGTGGTTGGTGGCTGCGCTCCTACGCTGATCCGGGTCCTCGCCGTGCCGGTGCCAGCACGAGTGCCGCTCCGTGCGCCGCCGTCGTTGCGCACGTTGCGCGCGGGTACAAGCGTCGCGTTGTCGATCAGCCGCACCCCGCCAACGTGGGCGGCGATCGCCAGCAGCGCCGGTCGGTCGAGCTCGCTCAATGGCTCCAAGGTGTCGGGATCCACGAGCGCGACGTAGTCTGGGCGCACCGCGGCTGCCGCCAGCGCGGCGTGTGCGACGTTGAGTAGCGCCCGCTCCGAGCGCTCCCCGGCTTCCGCCAGGCCACGGCAGCCCGCAGCGCGGCGTGCAGTGCAAGCGCGCGGCCCCGTGCGGCGGGGTCGAGCAGCGCGTTGCGGCTGGAGAGCGCCAGCCCGTCGTGCTCGCGCACCGTCGGCAGCGCCTCGATCTGCATGGGCAGGTTGAGGTCGGCCATCAGGCGCCGGATCACCACCACCTGCTGGGCGTCCTTCTGGCCGAGGTAGAGCGTGTCGGGCATCGTCATACACAGCAGCTTCGTCACCACCGTGGTCACCCCGCGGAAGTGCGAGGCCCCGCGCGCGGCGCCCTCCAGGCGGTCGGTCAGCCCCAGCACTTCCACGGCGGTGGCGAAGCCCGGTGGGTACACCTCTTCGACCGATGGCGCAAACAGCAGGTCGGCGCTCGCTTCGGCTGCCAGCCCTGCGTCGTGGCGCTCGGAGCGCGGATAGCGCTCCAGGTCCGCGCCCTCGTTGAACTGCGCGGGGTTGACGAACAGCGACACGACGACCACGTCGCACTGCTCGCGAGCCCGCCGGATCAGCGAAAGATGCCCCTCGTGCAGCGCTCCCATCGTCGGCACCAGTCCGATCGTCGAGCGGGCCTCCCGAGCCGGCGCCAGCGCGGCCCGCAACTCCCCGACGGTGCGCAGTGTTCTCATCGCGCCGCCTGGCCCCCCGTGCAGACCCACAAGGCCCAGGTACAGGCACTCGAGAGGCGCGGTGACGGCGACATCATGCCGGCGTGTCTCCCGGCATACAGACTCCCAAGGCGCGCAGCGTGCTCATGCGCGTGAGTTGAGTCGGTGGTGATGTCGGCTCATGGCCTTCGGTCCAGTTCCTGCGGATACCGGCGCGAGAAAGAAAAAGCTCTGGTGCTTCGGGTCCATCCCGGGCATTGCCCGGTCGACGGCCTGTGAGAAATTATACAGCGCGGTGGGTGGGTCGTGGGGGATCTCGGGCGCTGTGTGCGCAGGTTCACAGAGGAAGCTGCGATGAGCTTCGGGCTTGCGGACCGGGGGGTTGGACGTGGACGCCGAAGCCGAGGATCAGCGCCAGCGCGCGTTCGATGTCTGTGAGCGTCCCGGGCGTGACTGTCCCGGTGCGGCGCAGCAGGCGGGGGCGGGCTACGGCTCTGATGCTTCGGCAGATTGCGCGGCTGGGGCGATCCACGCCTTCCTCGGGAGAAATCTCAGGTCTCAGAGCGGATTGCGCACGGGAACTCGAAACCGGAACGACGACGATCAGATCCTCCGCGGCGTCGGTGTTCAGCTCATCGACGGACACGACTACGGCAGGGCGATTCTTGCCAGGCTCTCCGGAGCGACCGGCACCGAGGGAGACGAGCCAGACCTCGCCCCGGCGGGGCTCACTGGAGACCATCGGCGAGAACTGCCTCCCACGCGCGGTCCTCGTTGGCGACGTCGGGGTTTTCGGCGTCTGCGCGACTAGCGGCGCGCTCTGAGCGCCAGATGGCGGCTGTTTGCCTTTCGCGGGCTATCTCGGCGAGCAGAGCAGCCAGCGATACGCCGCGATCCTGGGCCTGTATGGCCAGCAGATCGCGCGTGCTGCGCGCGACCCGGATGGTGGCTGTCTCGGTGGGCATCGTAGCCACAGGATAGCGCCACGGGATAGCGCTAGGTAATGAGCTGTGGGTTGGTGGGCGGCACACGTCGGGGAAGGTGAGCGCGATAGATCCGCGTTATGCAACGAGGGATACCATCACGCCGATGTCTGCTGAGGAGAGCTACTCGCCGGGGTCGGCCGCAGAGCGGCGCGAGGCCCTAAAGGAGGTCTTTGCCCAGGCGCAGGGCTGCATGCGGTGCGCCGAGCTGGCCGCCATGCGCAAGACGGTCGTGTTCGGGGCGGGCAACGCCGACGCCGACCTGATGTTCGTGGGGGAGGCCCCCGGGGCGAGCGAGGACGAGCAGGGACTGCCGTTCGTGGGCGCGGCCGGCAAACTGCTGGAAAAGTTGTTGGGGGAGATTGAGATGGCGCGTGCTGATGTCTTTATATGCAACGTGCTCAAGTGCCATCCCCCTGGCAACCGCGACCCGCAGCCGGTGGAGATCGAGAACTGCCGCGAGTACCTATACCGCCAGGTGGAGCTGATCCAACCGCGGGTGATCTGCACGCTGGGGAACTTCGCCACCAAGCTGCTGCGCGACGATCCGACCGGGATTACGCGCCTGCATGGGCAGCCGGAGGTGCTCGAGGTGGGGCGCCGCGCGGTGCGGCTCTATCCGATCTTCCATCCCGCGGCGGCGCTCTACACGCCGCGGATGCTCCAGACGCTACGCGAGGACTTCAGCCGCCTGCCGAAGCTGCTGGCGCAGCCCGCGCCCGATCAGCCGCAGCGGCTGGAGGTGCCGGAGTTGGCCGAGGAGCCCGAGGAGCTTCCAGCCCCCGGCGGGTCCGGTGCCGGCGCGGAGTCGATGGCCGAAGTCGATCAACTCGGCCTGTTCTGAGCCTGGATCACCGGTCCCCAAACGACGACCGGCCCACGGGAGAGGGGATCGTGGGCCGGTCGCACTGCTAGGGAGGAGGAGGTTCGTCCAGTATCGGCAGCTGCGCGATCGTACTTGAGGAGGTGTTTTGGCAAAGAAGCTTGCAAAAAACCTTCTTGGGGTTGCGCTCTCCGCGAAACATGATATTCTCGATCTAGTTTATGAGGTATAGGGGTTTGGCGGGTCTGCCCGCCGGCCGCCAAGACGATGGAGATTCCTTCGAGAACGATGCAGATCGACATTCATCAGCACATCTGGACCACCCCGCTGCTCGACGCACTGGCCGCTCGCCAGACGCTCCCCCTCGTCCGGCGCTCGCGTGGTCTGACGGTGCTGCACAGCGCGGGTGAGCAGCCCTACGTGATCGACCGCGAGGCCGAATCGCCCGAACGGCGAGTGAAGCTCGTGGACGGCGACGGGCTCGACCTCGCGGTGGTCGCGCTGTCGAGCGCGATCGGCGTCGAGGCGCTGCCGCGCGAGGAGGCGGACGAGCTGATCGAGGCCCACCTGGAGGGCGTGCTGGCGCTGCCCAGCTGGTTTGCCGCATGGGGGCCGATCGCGCTCGACGACCAGGACCCGGACGATGTCGACCGGCTGCTGGCGCGTGGCTGCATCGGTGTGTGCCTGCCCGCGGGTGCGCTCGCCGGCCCCGGCGCGCTGGCGCTGAGCGCGCCGCTGCTGAGAGCGGATCGAAGCACGCGGGGCGCCGCTGTTCGTGCACCCCGGTCCCGCGCCGGGCTTGCGCGCCGCAGAGGCCTCGCTGAGCGAGCCGCTGTGGTGGCGGTCGCTGACCGATTATGTCGCCCAGATGCAGGCGGCGTGGCTGACGTTCGCGACGCTCGGCCGGCGCGAGCACCCGCGGCTGCGGGTCGTGTTCGCGATGCTCGCGGGGGGCGCGCCGCTGCTCAGCGAGCGGCTCGCGGCCCGCGGCGGGCCGCACTGCGACCTGCGCGATCCGCTCGTCTACTACGACACCTCCAGCTACGGCCCGGCGGCGGTCGAGGCGATGGCGCGCAGGGTCGGCGGGGAGCAGCTGGTGTACGGCTCCGACCGCCCCGTCGTCGAGCCGACTCCCACCGGCCGCGAGGCGCTGCTGGCGGCGAACGGCGTCCAGCTGCTGGAGCGCACCGGCGCGATCCGCGCGATCCGGACGGCGCGCTCGACGTGCGCGCGTGCGACGCGCGTGGAGGTGGCATCGTGAGCGCTCGCCCCGCGCGGGTGGTGTGGTTTGCCGCGGCGCCCAACCCGGCGCCCCCTGAGCCCCTGAGCCTCGCCGTGGAGCGGTTCGAGCGGCTGCTTGCCGCCCCCGAGCCGGTACCCGCTGAAGACCCGGGCGCGTTCCTGAACGGCGAGCAGCTCGAGCGCTTTGCCGCCGCGCTCGCGGCCGACCCGGCACGCTGGCGCCACCTTGTCCGTCATCGCTCCGATGCGCGCGTGTACGAGCAGGTGTTCTCCGACGAGCGTGTCAACGCGTGGCTGATCTGCTGGAGCGACGGCCACGACACGGGCTTCCACGACCACGACGACTCGGCCGGCGGCATCGCCGTGGTCGCCGGCCGAGTGCGCGAGGAGCGCCTCGCGGTCGGCTCACCCCCGGTGACGCGCGAGCTCTCCGCGGGCGAGTGCTTCAACGTGCCTGCCGACCGCGATCCACCGCGTGCTCAACGGCGGCGCGCAGCCGGCGATCACGATTCACGCCTACTCGCCACCGCTGACGCGCATGGGTGCCTACCGGATCGGGCCGGGTGGGGCGCTCGAGCGCGAGGCGCTCTCCCACGAGCAGGAGCTACGCGCCGAGGCGCTCGCGGCGTAGCACCGGCTCGCCCGGCTCGTCCACTGCGGCCACGGCCACGCCGAACACTAAAGTTCGGCTTGTGCTCACCCGCGAAACCTCGGCCCCCGCTGAGACCGAGGCAGTGGGCGCCGAGCTGGCGGGGCTACTGCGAGCCGGGGGACGTGGTGCTGGTGCGCGGAGAGCTGGGCGCCGGCAAGACGACGCTGGTGCGAGGCGCCGCGCGGGCGTTGGGGGTGACCGACCCGATCACGAGCCCCACCTTCGGGATCGGGCACCGCTATCGCGGCTCCCGGGTGACCGTCGCCCACCTCGACCTCTACCGTCTGGCGGGGCTCGGAGCATGAGGCTCCCGGCCTGCTGGAGGACTACCTGGCGACCGGACAGCATCGCGTTCGTGGAGTGGCCGCGAGGAGGGCAGCCCGGAGCTTGGGGGGTCGCGAGCGCAGGTGACGATCGCACACGGCGGCGGCGACCGCCGACTGATCGAGGTGGTGGAGGCGCACGAGTTGCAAGCCGGCGCCGAGCGGCTCGGCGAGGACCAGCTTGGTGGGGGTGGCTGGGAAGGGCGGCGGAAGGACGCGCGGAGGGAGGCGGAGCGATGATCGTGCTGGGCCTCGACACCGCCACGTCCGCGACCGCCGTGGGACTGCGACTCGCCGACGGGACCACGCTGCGGGCCTACGACCAGCCCGAGGCTGGCGAGCGCCCCGGGCACACCACGCAGATCGCTGACGCTGGCGAGCCGGCTGCTGGCGCAGGCGGGCATCGGCTGGGGTGCCGTGGGGCGGATCGCAGTGGGTGTGGGGCCGGGCACGTTCACCGGGCTGCGCGTCGGGTTGCCACCGCGCGCGGCCTGGCGCAGTCGCTGGGGATCGAGGTCGTGGGCGTCAGCAGCTTGCGAGTGCTCGCAGAGGCCGCCCTGCGAGAGCCGGGCTCGCCGGCGCGCGGCGTGCTGGCGGCGATCGACGCACGCCGCGGGGAGGCGTTCGCCGCGGCGTACGACGCACAGGGCGAGTTGGCCCCGCCCCGAGCGCTCCCGCCGGAGGAGCTCGCTGCGATCCCGGGGGAGCTCGGGGGGGATCGCGAATGGTTGGCGGTAGGCGACGGAGCGCTACGCTTTCGGGGATATCTGGAGGCGATCGCGGTGGCGGTCCCAGTGGACACCTCGCCGCTCCACCGGGTCGACGCCGGGGTGCTGTGCGAGCTGGCCCTGAGCGCGCCGGCGGGCGATCCCGAGGCGGTGCTGCCCGACTACCGCCGCCGGCCGGATGCGGAGATTGCCCTAGAGGGTGGTGCAGCCGGCCGTGAGGCCGGCGAGCCGGGCCCTTTTTCTGAATCGAAAAACAGAGGAACCAGGAAGTGAGCACACCGCTAGTCGCCGACGTCGCCTCCGAGCAGCCACACCTGGAGATCCGGCGCCTGGCCTACCCGGACCTGCCGCAGGTGATCGGAATCGAGCGGCGGGCGTTCCCGACGCCGTGGTCGCTGGCGATGTTCGTGCTGGAGCTCTCCAAGCCCTCGGGGATCTGCCTGGCGGCGGTGCTGGACACGGGGGGGAGCAGGCGGTTGGTGGGGTACATGATCTGCTCCCGCTACGAGACGGTGTGGCACGTGATGAACGTGGCGGTCGCCCCCGAGCATCGCCGCGAAGGTGTGGCGTCGGCGCTGCTGAGCGAGCTGTACGAGCGCGTCGAGCGACGAGCAGGCGCGCTACACCCTGGAGGTGCGCCGCTCCAACGACGTGGCGATCCGGCTCTACGAACGGGAGGGCTTCCGCGCGGCGGGGATGCGCAGGCGCTACTACCAGGACAACGGCGAGGACGCCCTGGTGATGTGGCGCACGCCCGCGACGCTGGTCGGGTCGCTGGAGGATGTGCCCAACCCGGGCTTCCTATGAGGGGGGCTCTCCGAACCCGTCGCGCGAGCGCCGGGCGGGTCGGCGGGCGCGCATGATCTTGGCGCTGGAGACCAGCTGCGACGACACCTGTGCGGCGGTCTGGACGAGACGGGCAGGATCCGCTCGAACGTGATCTCCTCGCAGGAGGTGCACGATCGCTTCGGGGGGGTCGTCCCGGAGATCGCATCCCGCCGGCACCTGGAGATCGTCAACCTCGTCGTGACCACCGCGCTCGAGCGGGCCGGAACGACGCTCGATCGAGATCGATCTGGTGGCCGCCACCCGTGGCCCCGGCCTGGTGGGGGCGCTGCTGGTGGGCTTTGCCACCGCCAAGGCGCTCGCCGCCGCGCGGGAGCTGCCGTTCGCGGCGGTCGATCACCTGCAGGGCCACGTGGCGGCCAACTTCATCGTCCGGCCCATGTCCCCCAGGACGTGGGCAGCGCCTCGGGATCGCGGCCGCCGCGCACCGCCCCAGCCGGTGGAGGAGGCCCATTCGAGCCGCCCTTCGTGTGCCTGATCGCAAGCGGCGGACACACGCTGCTGGCGCACGTGCGCGAGCACGAGGGCTTCGAGGTGCTGGGCAGCACGCTCGACGACGCGGCTGGGGAGGCGTTCGACAAGGGCGCCCGCATGCTCGGCCTCGGCTACCCCGGTGGGGTCGCGCTCGAAGCGCCTCGCCAAGGAAGGCGATCCGGAGGCCTTCCCGTTCTCCGCGGGCGGGCCCCGCCCGGGACTGGGCGTCGCTCGCCAGGCGTTCGCGCACAGCCTCGACTTCTCCTTCGCGGGCCTGAAGACCGCGCTGCTGTACAGGGTGCGCGAGCTCTCCGAGGAGCGAGCTCGCGGCGCGGGCGGCCGATCTCGCGGCCTCCTACCAGGCCGCGATCGTCGCGCGCCTGGTGGAACGGGCCGAGCGGGCGCTGGAGCAGACCGGCCTCGAGCGCCTCGCGGTCGGCGGAGGGGTCGCGGCCAACGGCGAGCTGCGCCGCCGCCTGGGTGAGATGGGCGCGAGCGTGCACGTGCCGGAGCGGGTGCTGTGCACCGACAACGCCGCGATGATCGCCAGCGCGGCGCGCTTTGCCGAGCGGCTGCCCTACCCCGACTATCTGGCGCTCGACGTGTATGCGACAGGAGAACGGCTGGGTGGCGTAGGTGGGGTGGGGAAGGCTCGGTCCCCGGGGCAGCCGCGGTGGGCACGGTAGGTGGGCCCCGACCATCCGGGCGGCCGCGGAGCACAGTGACGCTCTACACCAAGCCCGACTGCCACCTCTGCGAGGACGCCTTGACGGCTCTGCACGAGGTTGGCGCGGAGCTCCCGTTTGAGCTCGTCGTGCGCGACATAACCACCGACGAGGCGCTGCATCGAGCGTACTTCGAGCGAATCCCCGTCGTGGCGCTCGACGGCGAGGAGCTGTTTGAGTACTTCGTCGACACGGAGGCCCTGCGCGAGAGGCTGCGGGAACCATCTCTATAGTCACGGGCGATGGCATTCGGGGAGCTCACCGAAACCGGGCGACACGCGCCTTCGGCGCTGGCCGATTCGGGGATGCTCGCCAAAGGCGAGCGGCCCCCGGCTTCGGCGGAGCGAGCGTCCCCCGAATCGGTCCCCGTTTCGCCCAGCACGTCGGAGGTCGAGCGCAACGGACACGAAGATCCCGGGGATGGGATGCCCGCCCACTCCGAGCGGCTCTCGCTGGGGGTGGCGGCGCGGCTGTCGCGCTACCTACAGGTGCTCACGCAGGCGCGCAAGATGGGCAAGGAGACGATCTCCTCCCAGGAGCTCTCCGACTACACCCACGTCAACTCGACGCAGATCCGCCGCGACCTCTCCGGCTTCGGCAAGTTCGGCAAGCGCGGCGTGGGCTACAACGTCGAGTCGCTGGTGTCGCAGATCCGCAAGATCCTGCGCACCGCCGGGCAGCACAACATCGCGCTGTTCGGGGCGGGGCACCTCGGCCAGGCGATCGCCTCCTCGGACATCTTCGCCGACCACGGCTTCCGGGTGGTGGCGATCTTCGACGTGGACCCCGACAAGGTGGGCACCACCGTCGGCAGCAAGGTGGTGCGCCACACCCGCGAGCTGCGCCAGATGGTGGAGGACGAGGACATCGTCGTCGGCGTGCTCGCGATCCCCGGCGCCGTCGCCCAGCAGCTCGCCGACGAGCTGGTGCAGGCGGGCGTGAAGATCATCTTCAACTACTCCGAGTCGCTGCTGGTGGTGCCCCCGGAGGTCACCGTCCACACCTCCAGCCCCGCCGTCGATCTGCTGTACGCGCTGTACTTCTATCTGACCTGAGCCGCCTCGCGGAGCCCTCCGTCCCATGTCCTGTCGCCCAGATCCGAGCCCATCCCGGACCCCACGTCGCCGGCGAAGGAAGCGCGTATGAGCGGCCTCGACCTCGACCGGGCGGCGGAGACCTTCGCGCAGGCGGTGGACGGCACCGTCGGCCTGGAGGAGGAGTTCTCGCTGCTGCACCCGGCCACGCTCGACATGGTGCCCCGCTTCGAAGCGCTGCGCGAGGCCGCGCGCGCGCGTGACCAGCTGCTCTACGAGCACATCACCGGCGAGCTGATCTCCGCGGAGATCGAGATCGTCTCGGGCCCCGGCGCCGACTTCCACGACGCCGTGGCGCGCCAGCGCGAGCGGCGCAAGCGGCTGTTCGCGCTGGCCGAGGAGCAGGGGCTGGCGCTGGGGGCCACGGGAACGCACCCGTGGGCCGACTACCGCGAGCAGCAGATCATCGACACCGAGCACTACCGCCGCGTGGAGGAGGGCCTCAAATACGTCGCGTGGCGCAACAACACCTTCAGCATGCACGCGCACGTGGGGGTGCGCGACGCCGATCGCGCGGTGCGCGTGTGCGACCGCCTGCGTGGGGTGCTGCCGCTGCTGTTGGCGATGTCCGCCAACTCCCCCTACCTCGATGGCCGCGACGCGGGCCTGCACTCGGCGCGCACCCAGAGCTTCACGCGCAGCTTCCCCCGCTGCGGGGTGCCCGACGCTTTCGGCGGGTGGCGGACCTATCGCGAGTACATCGAGCAGCTGGTGCGCACCCGCTCGATCGTGGAGTACACACAGGTGTGGTGGTCGGTGCGCCCGCACTTCGCGTTCGGCACGGTGGAGGTGCGCATCTGCGACGCCCAAACCACCGCGGCGGAGTCGGAGGCGCTGGCGGGACTGCTGGTCGCGTGCGTGGCGCAAGCGGCGCGCGACATCGACGAAGGCGTCCCCTTCACCGACCCCACGCCGCGGATGGTCGAGGAGAACATGTGGCGCGCGATCCGCTTCGGACTCGACGGGCGTTTGATCGACCTGGAGCGCGTCGAGGAGTACCCGGCGCGCGAGGCGATCGAGCGGCTGGCAAGCTGGAGCGCCCCGGTGCGCGGGGAGCTCGGTATCGAGCTGGCCTTCCCCGAGCGCAACGGCGCCCAGCGCCAGCGCGCGATGATCGAGCAGGGCGCCACGCGCGAGGAAGTGTTCGCGGCGGCGGTGGCGGAGACCAGGCAAACTTACTCAGCGGAGGTGGCGGTGTGAGCAGCACGCGGGAGGCGCAGCAGGACCCGACGGGCATGGGGCAGGGGAGCGCGGGCGGGCCCGGTGAGCCGCGGTCGAGCGTGCCTGCCGGCGGGACGGGTGCGCAGGGGCAGCCCACCGAAGCGGAGCTGAGGGCGGCGTACGAGGCCGAACTGAGCCGCATCTCGAGCGCCGACATGGTGCTGCAGGCGACGGTGTCGCTGCTGAACATCGGTGCACGCCGCCTTGGCCTGGTCGGTGGGTCGGACCCCGCGGCGCCCGGGCAGAGCAGCCCCGAGCGGGATCTCGAGCAGGTGCGCGACGCGATCGACGCCGTGCGCGGGCTGATGCCCGTGGTCGAGCGCCGCGCGCCGCAGGAAGCGCGCCCGCTGCGCGACGCCCTCTCACAGCTGCAGATGGCGTATGCGCGGGAGGCTCAGGGCGCGCCCGCCCCCACACCCGCGCCGGCGCAGTCTGCACCGCCGGCCGCTCCCTCCTCGCCGCAGCCGCAGCCGCAGCCGGGCGCCGACAAGCCCGACGGCCCGGGCCCGGCGGAGTCGAGCGGCAGGCTGTGGGTGCCGGGACGCTGAGCCGTTCGCACGGGATCATTGGGGGCGCATCCGCGCACGTGGGTGCGGAGAACAGGCGCATTGTGGGCGGGGCCTCCATGCCCCCGCCACGGGCGTGGTCGACCCACCTAAACGCCCTCCGCCGCGCGGCACGATAGACTGCGCGCGCTTTTCCGCCGGGCAGGCGCTTGACTGAGCGATCCGGGCGGATGGTGACATTTGTGCGCGCGAGCGTCGCGCGGCACGCCAACCGACCGGAGGATTTCTGTTGAGCAGCTTCCTGATAAACCACGGGGTCGTCGTCGCCCTCGTTTGCGCCGCCTGCGCCGTCGTGTACGGACTCCTGACGACGCGCTCTCTGCTCGCGCTCTCGCCTGGCAACGAGAAGATGCAGAGCATCTCCCTGGCCGTACAGCAGGGCGCTCGGGCGTACCTGAACCGCCAGTACATCACGATCGCCATCGTCGGCGTGGTCGTGTTCGGCGCGCTGATTCCCATCCAGAACATCGCCGTGGCATGCGGCTTCTCGATTGGAGCGCTGCTCTCCGGTTCGACGGGCTACATCGGCATGAACGTGTCCGTGCGCTCCAACGCGCGTGTCGCCGAGGCGGCGCGCGGCGGCGTCTCACCTGCCCTGAAGGTCGCCTTCCGTGGTGGCGCGATCACCGGCCTGCTGGTCGTCGGACTCGCTCTGATCGGCGTCGCCGGCTACTACGGCGTGTTGACCTCGTTCTTCAACGACAGCCCCAAGACGGCGGTCGACGCGCTGATCGGTCTCGGCTTCGGCGGCTCGCTGATCTCGGTCTTCGCGCGTCTCGGCGGCGGCATCTTCACGAAGGCGGCCGACGTCGGCGCCGACCTCGTGGGCAAGGTCGAGGCCGGCATCCCCGAGGACGACCCGCGCAACCCCGCGACGATCGCCGACAACGTCGGCGACAACGTCGGGGACTGCGCTGGCATGGCGGCCGACCTGTTCGAGACCTACGCGGTCACCGCGATCGCGGTGATCCTGCTCGGTGTGCTGACATTCGACCAGTCCACGCAGGTCGCGCTGTACCCACTCGTGATCGGTGGCGTCGCGATTATCGCCTCGATCATCGGCACGTTCGCGGTACGCACCAACTCGGACAACGTCGAGCGTGCGTTGCTGCAGGGTCTTCTCGTCTCGGGCGTGATCGCCGCGGCGGCGTTCGCGCCGATCACCTACTGGCTGATGCACAGCCTCAGCTTCAAGGATGGCTCCACGGGCGTCCCGAGCTGGGGCCACCTGTACCTGTGCTCGCTGATCGGCATCGTCGTCACCGCGCTGCTATTCGGACTAACGGAATACTACACCTCGACCCGCTTTGCGCCGGTGAAGAAGACCGCGAAGGCGTCGGAGACGGGCCACGCGACCAACATCATCCAGGGCTTCAGCTCGGGGCTTCAGGCCACCGCGCTTCCGGCGCTCGTGATAGTGCTCGGCATCCTCGGCGCGTGGAAGCTCGCGGGTGGCGGTGTGACCGGCATCTACGGCATCCTCGTGGCCGCCATGGGCCTGCTCTCGCTGACCGGGCTGATCGTC
This sequence comes from uncultured Solirubrobacterales bacterium, assembly GCA_963812595.1. GTDB lineage: Bacteria > Actinomycetota > Thermoleophilia > Solirubrobacterales > Solirubrobacteraceae > Palsa-744. Next base: position 66,910 of record CAWEVQ010000011.1, on the reverse strand, counting down.
GCGCTCGACGCGTTCGGGCCGATCACCGACAACGCCGGCGGGATCGCCGAGATGGCTGACCTACCCGAGGAGGTGCGCCAGGTTACCGACCGCCTCGACGCGGTGGGCAACACCACGAAGGCTGTCACCAAGGGTTATGCGATCGGCTCGGCGGTGCTGGCGGCCGTCGGTCTGTTCGCTGGCTTTCAGAAAGAACTCGAAAACAAGCTCGGGCACATCATTTCCTTCGGCATCAACGAACCGCCCGTGCTGATCGGCCTTTTGCTGGGCGGGCTGATGGTATGCCTGTTCGCTTCGCTGTCGATCGAGGCTGTCGGCCGCGCCGGTGGCGCGGTCGTAGAGGAGGTGCGCCGCCAGTTCCGCGAGCACCCCGGGATCATGGACTACTCCGAAGAGCCCGATTACGCGAGGTGCGTGGACATCGTCACGAAGACCGCGCAGCGCGAGATGATCTTGCCGTCGCTGCTGCCGATCGGCTTGACGCTGATCGTCGGCCTGATCGACCAACAGGCGCTCGGCGGCCTGCTGATTGGCGTGATCGTGGTGGGCTTCTTCTTCGCGGTGATGATGACCGCCGGCGGCGGCGCGTGGGACAACGCCAAGAAGCTGATCGAGGACGGCGCGTTCGGCGGCAAGGGCTCCGACGCACACGCGGCCTCGGTCACCGGCGACACCGTCGGTGATCCTTTCAAGGACACCGCCGGGCCAGCGATCAACCCGATGATCAAGGTCGCCAACATCGTCGCGATCCTGATCATTCCGCTGATCACCTGAGGGTTCGTCAAGAATAGATCGCGGACCGTCGCATATTTCTTGGCGGGCCCCGGAGCTTTGCCGACCTGAGCGGGGGTGTCGCCCCGCTCAGGTTCATAACCTCAAGTGGAGAGGCACGCGATTTTTGAATAGGGCCCCACCCACCCCACCCACCCTGGAGGCCCCGCGCAACGACGCGCGTTGACAACATCGCCGCGCGGACGATCCCAATGCCATACATCCCGTACATGACCAGCTGCGAAATCGGTCACTCCCCGGGGACACCATGAGCACGCCCCCCGACGACTCCGACTGGGGGTGGCTGGAACCCGAGGGCTCCAGCGAGCCGGTGCGCGAGCGGCTCACCGCGTGGTCGGTGACGACGCTGGAGCGCACGATCGGCTCCCCAATCCTGTTCGGGATCGTCTACACCTCGCTGGCCAGCGCCGTGTTCTTCTCGCTCGGGGTGGTCGTCGATCACGCGCTCGGGCTCACCCCGCTCGTGTTCCTGATCGCCGCGCTGTTGTTTGGGCTCACCGCGCTCACCTACGTCGAGGGTTCCTCCCTTCACCAGGAGCCCGGGGGCTCCACGGTGTTCGCCCGCTACGCCTTCAACGAGCTCGTCTCGTTCATCGCCGGCTGGGCGATCCTGCTCGACTACATCATCCTGATCGCGGTCTGCGCCTACGCGGCGACGCAGTACCTGAAGGTGTTCTGGGCGCCGCTCGGCCACCACACCGAGGCGCTCGTGTTGGCGCTGGCGATCATCGCCTACGTCGTGGCCTCCAACATCCGCGGCCTCTCCTCGCGCCGCGGGCTGCGGATCGGCGTGCTCGTCGTCGGCGCGTTGGTGCTCGAGCTGTTCGTGATCGCGCTCGGCCTGATCCTCTACTTCAACCCCCACACGATGCTCTCATCGATCCACCTCGGGCGCGCCCCCTCCTGGTCGGGGCTGATCTTCGCGCTGACGATCACCACGATGGCGTTCACCTCGGTCGAGTACGCCTCCGGGCTCGCGGGCGAGGTGATCGCCAGCCGACGGGCGCTGCAGCGGCTGCTGGTGAGCGGCATCGCCGTGCTCGTGCTCGCCTATGTCGGGGTGGCGCTGCTCGCCGTCACCGCCTTCCCGATCCACGGCACCCACTCGGCGCTCGCCCACCGCTATCTCGACGACCCCGTGATCGGGCTGGTCGATCGCCTGCGCCCCCACGCGCTCTCGCAGGTGCTGCGCTACGCGATGGGTGGCGTCGTCGCCGTCACGCTGATCGCCGCCGCCAACTCGGCGATGCTGGGGCTCTCGCGCCTGGCCTACTCGCTCTCCACCAACCGCCAGATCCCCAGCGGTCTGGGGCGCCTGCACCAGCGGCGCTCCACGCCGTGGGTGCTGATCCTGCTCGCCGGCCTGCTCGCGGCTGTGCTGGTCGTACCCGAGAACATCGACTTCCTCGTTGGCATCTACGCCTTCGGGGCGGTGCTCTCGTTCACGATCGCCCACCTCTCGGTGGTGCGCCTGCGCTACCGCGAGCCCCACCGCCGCCGGCCGTTCCGTGCGCCCCTGTCGGTGCGCTTCCGGGGGGGCCGGCTGCCGCTGCTGGCGGTGCTCGGCGCGCTGCTCTCCGGCGCCGGCTGGGTCGCGCTGATCCTCGTCCATCACCCCGCCCGCTACGTCGGGCTCGGCTGGATGGCCGCCGGCCTCGTGCTCTACCTCGTCTACCGCCGCCTGGACGAGAGCTCGCCGCTGCGGCGCGTAACCGTGGCGCCCGAGATGCTGCGGCCCGAGCAGCCCCGCGCGCGCGACTACGGCTCGATCCTCGTGCCGCTGCACGGGGAGGCGCTCGACGATGAGATCGTGCGCACCGCGGCGCTGCTGGTCGCCGGCGAGCCCACCGACGAGGCCGCGATCGACGCCGTCACGATCGAGGCGGTGTGGATCTTTCAGATGCCGATGGCGCTCACGCTTGACGCCCGCCTCCCCGAAGACCGCTTCCGGGGCGCTCGCGCGGCGCTCGCGCGCGCCAAGACGGTCGGCGAGGAGCACGCCGGCGTGCACGTCGCCACCGCCACCGTCCGCGCGCGCAGTGTCGGCGCGGCGATCGTCGAGGAGGCCCACCGCCGCGGCGTCGAGGCGATCGTACTGGGCGCCGAACAGCCTTCGCGCATTCTCGGCGGCGCCCGCTTCGGGGGCCGCCGGGGGCTTGAGACCTACGCCGGGGACGTCGTGCGCTACGTCGTCGCCCGCGCCCCCTGCCGCGTGATCGTCACCGCGCCACCCGTGCGCTCCGTGTCAGCCGGGGACGGCTCAGATCCCGACCGCCCAGACGGCCTCAGGCACACCGCCGGGGCCGGCATCGGGTAATGGAGAAAGAGGGGCCCGGCTCGGCGGCCTGCGGCCGCCTGCGCCACCCTCTAAAGTGCGGCTCATGTTCGTCCTGATCGTGGGCGCCGGGCGCGTCGGCGCGGCCGTCGCCCGTTCCGCGCTCGCCGCCGGCCACGAGGTGTCGGTGCTGGACGAGGACCTGCTCTCGCACGAGCGCCTCAACGCCGGCCAAGCCACCAGCTGGGAGGAGGCCGGCGGGCTGTTCACGGTCGGCACCGCGCTGGAGGTCGAAGCGCTGGTGCAGGCCGGCGTGGAGCGCGCCGACGTGTTCATCGCCTCCACCAACGGCGACAACACCAACCTGATCATTGCCCAAATCGCCCAGAAGCGCTTCGAGGTGCCGAAGGTGATCGCTCGCGTGATGGACCCCGCGCGTGCCGGCTGGTATGGCGAACTGGGCCTGCACACGATCTCCCCCACGCGGCACGCGATCGAGATGTTCGAGCGCGCGCTGACGGTCGAGCACGCCGCCTGAACAGCCATGATGTCGCCGCCCAACTACTCACCGTCGAGCACGCCGCCTAACCATGTACGCGATCATCGTCGGCGCGGGCAAGGTCGGGCGCAATCTCGCCCGCGAGTTGATCGCTAAGGGCCAGGAGGTCACGCTGATCGAGTCCTCCCGTCCGCGCTACCTCTCGATCGAGGAGGAGTTCGAGCACGCCGCCCAGTACGGCGACGCCACCGAGCTGTGGGTGCTCGAGCGCGCCGGCATCCAGCGCGCCGACCTCGTGATTGCGGTCACCGGCGACGACGAGGACAACATGCTCGTCTGCCAGGTCGCCAAGGAGAAGTACCTCTGCGACCGCATCATCGCCCGCGTCAACAACCCCCGCAACCACGAGCACTTCAAGCTGCTGGGCATCCAGCCAGCGGTCTCCGCCACCGATCTGATCCTGCGCCTGATTGAGCACGAGGTGCCCCGCTACGGCCTCGTCCACCTGCTCGCCCTCGAAGAGGAGCGCTTGGAGATCATCGAGTTGGAGGTCGTGGCGGGAGCTCCCGCCGTGGGCCGGCGCGTGGCCGACGTCGAGCTCCCCGAAGGCTCGCTGATCATCTCCGTGCTGCGCGGTGGCGCGGGCTTCGTCCCCAAGGCCGACACCGTGATCGAGGCCGGCGACGAGGTGCTGCTCGTGCTCGACCCGGGCCTCGAGGGGGCGATCACCGGGTTCTTCGCGCCTAATGGGGGCGGACCGGGGGGGTGAGGAGCCGGTGCGTTGGTCGGCGAGGGGCGCCAGGTGTTCGACCTGCCGCCGTTGCGGCTGCTGATCAGAGAGCACTGAAGCCCCGGGGTTCATGGACGCCATTCGCCTCGTTTCGCGGCCGCCGGCTGGCGCGCTGCCGAGGTTTCCATCAAGGACGAACTGGGTACTTATACCGTTGAGCTGACGTGTAGCAGGACGATTCGATCGTCCACGGATCGAGTGAGCACGATGAGTGGGTATGCCAAGCGAGCTGTTGGCACGGCAATCGTTACGGCCGCGGTAGTGGCCGCGACAGTGCTCTACATCGCGCTCTACCTGACGAACGTACCGGGATCGGCTGCGGCCATCCGCACCCCCGTCGGGGCGCAGCTCTTCCTCGCCACCGTGCCGGAAGCCGGGCCGAGCGATCCCCACCCGACGTGGGTCTCGTTCTTTGCGGTCAACGCGAGCGCCGGCGACTGGCGCCACGTCACGACCTACGAAGTCCCGGCCAACTCGCTGGTGCGCATAACGATCTACCAGTTCGACGGCCCCTCGGGTCTGCGCAACCCGTTCATCAGCCAGGTCGCCGGCACCGTCGGGGGCGTGATGACGCTCGACGGCAAGCTCACGCGGACGATCCCCCCCGAAGAAGCGTCGCACGCGTTTGCGATGCCGCAGCTGGGGATCTCCGTCCCGCTCGAGGGCGTGGAAGAAGAAGCCAAGAACCCGTGCGAACACGCGCCCTGCTCGCTCGCCAACGCCCATCACACGATCTCCTTCGTGATCCACACGCCGGGCAAGGGCCTCTACCGCTGGCAGTGCTTCGTGCCGTGCGCGGCGGGATTCATCGCGGGCTTCGGCGGGCCGATGCAGACGGTCGGCTACATGGGCGGCTTCCTCAAGGTCGTATGAGCGGTTACAACCGCACGCGGGAGGAGGGCTCGCGTCACGACGCTCGCAACGTCGCGCTGCTGTGGCTGCTCGCGAGCGCGATCATGACGCCGATCGTCGTCTTCGTCTTCGGGCCCCACCTGCCGCCGGGGCACGGGTCCAACGAAGCCGCGGGCCAGGTCGTGGACAACACGGTGCTGCTCGCCACCGCGACGCCGATCGCGCTGGGCGTGCTCGTGTTCATCGCCTATTCCCTGTGGGCCTTCCGCGAGCGTGAGCCGCAGCTGCAGTCGGAAGGCGCCGCGCTGCGCGGGCACTCGAGCGTGCAGTTCTGGTGGATCGTCGCGACGACCACGGTGGCGCTCTCGCTCACCGGGTACGGGACCATCCGGCTGCTCGAAACCGGCGCCGGCGGCGGCCAGGGACCGGAACCGATCGCGCTTCCGCCGCACGCCTCGCGCGCGCTGCAGGTGCAGGTGATCGCCCAGCAGTGGCAGTTCACCTACCGCTGGCCCGCCTTCGGCGGCGTCGAGACACGCGAAATCGAGCTTCCGGCCCACACGCTGATCGAGTTCAACGTCACCTCGCTCGACGTGATCCACTCCTTCTGGGCGTATCAGCTCGGGGTCAAGGCCGACGCCAACCCGGGCATCAACAACATCGCCTACGTCACGACCAGGGGGCCGCTGGCGTTCGAGGTCCGCTGCGCCGAGCTCTGCGGGGTGTGGCACGGGTACATGTACAACGGCGGGCGCGTGGTGCCGCGGGCGACGTTCGCCTCCTGGATAGCGCGACAGCGGCTCCAGTACGCGCCGGCGACGCGCAACCTCTCGCCGTACTCGAAAACCTACTTCCCGAACCGCAGAGGAGGGGCGGATGAGCACCACCGAGCCCCTGGGGATGTCCCCCGGATCGATGTCCCCCACCGCGCCGCTGTGGCGACGGCTGATCGGCTTCAACCTCCTGACGGGGATCGTGCTGGGCACCGGTGGCTGGTTCCTCGGCTACTGGATCGGCACCAAGGTGCACGGCCAGAACCTCGTCTACTACTCAACGGAGGCGGGCGAAAACGACGTCGCCATCATGCTCGGCTACCTGTTCGGCGTGATCGGCTTCCTGGTCGGCCTCGGCTTCGCCGTCTACCCGCTCCAGCGGCTGCTTGGCCATCAACCCACACTCGCCGAGCGGGAGTCCCACGAACACGGGCTGCTGCGCTACTTCAGTCTCTCGACCGACCACAAGGTGGTCGCGAAGCAGTACATGATCGGCATCGGGTTCTTCTTCTTCATCGGCGGTTTGAACGCGATGCTGATACGCACCGAGCTGCTGCAGCCCAACACCCATGTCTTCGGCGCCAACCAGTACCTCACGCTCGTCGGGATGCACGGTTCGATGATGATGGGCATGTTCACCTCGGGCGTGCTCGGGCCCTTCGCCAACTGGCTCGTCCCGATCATGATCGGCTCGCGGCGAATGGCCTTCCCGCGTATCGAGTCGCTCACCTTCTGGCTGCTGATGGCCGCCGGCGTGGTCTTGATCACGACGATCTTCTTCGGCGGCTTCCAGACGGGCTGGACGGGCTACCAGCCACTCGGCGGCCAGGGCACGGCGGGCTACGACGCCTACATCGGCTTCTTCGCGCTCGTCGGTGTCTCGATGACGCTGCTGGGCTTCAATCTGATCGCGACGATCGTCACGATGCGCGCTCCGGGCATGACCTGGTCGCGCCTGCCGATCTTCGTCTGGTCGGTGCTCGCGACGTCCGGGCTCATGTTGCTCGCGGGGCCGACGCTGATCGCGACGCTGCTGATGGCGGCGATGGACCGCACCGTGCAGACGGCGTTCTTCATCCCCGGCCAGGGCGGGAGCCCCTACCTCTTCCAGAACCTCTTCTGGGTGTTCGGCCACCCGGAGGTCTATGTGCTGGCGCTCCCGGGCTTCGGGATCGTGCTCGAGCTGCTGCCCGTGTTCACGCGCAAGCCGCTGTGGGGCTATCGGCTCGCGGTCGCGGGGATGCTCGGCGTCGGGATCCTGAGCTTCTTCGTCTGGCAGCACCACCTGTTCGTGTCCGGCCTGAACGCCGACCTGCGGCCGTTCTTCTCGTTCTCCACCGAGCTCATCTCGATTCCCACCGGGTTCATCTTCCTGTCCGCGCTCGGCACGCTCTGGCGCGGTCGCATCCGCTTCGCGGTGCCGATGCTCTTCTGCCTCGGGTGGGCGTTCAACTTCCTCTGGGGCGGTGTCTCGGGCATCTTCCTCTCGGACGTGCCGAGCGACGTGACGACGCACGGCAGCTTCTTCGTGATGGCCCACTTCCACTACACGATCATGGGCGGGCTGATCTTCACGTTCTTCGCGGCGATCTACTACTGGGTGCCGAAGATGTATGGCTACAAGCTCTCCGAACGCCTCGGCAAGTGGCATTTTTGGATTATGTTCCTGGCCTTCAACTCGACCTTCGCGCCGCTCTTCGCGCTCGGCTTCATGGGCATGCCGCGGCGTGTAGTCACCTACGCGACGAACCTGCAGGGCTTGAACGACTGGGTGAGCGCCTCGGCGTACGTGCTCGGGCTCTCACTGCTGCTGTTCCTCGTGAACGTAGTCCGGTCGCTCCTCTTCAAGCGCGAGCCCGCGGAGCGCAACCCGTGGCAGTCGAAGTCGATCGAGTGGCAGCTGCCGACGCCGGTTCCGCTACACGACTTCGAGCAGCTGCCCGTGTTCGACGGCGATCCCTATCCCTACGGCGACGAACGTGCGTCGGTGCCAGCGGTGGCGCCGGCCGGGGAAGGAGCGTAGGCGATGGAGGCCTCGGCTCCACTCGACGAGCGCTTGCAGGCCGAGCCGCCCGACTGGCAGCCGCATGCGCTGCGGTTCGGCGGACGCCTGCTGTGCGGCTCGATCACGTTCTTCTTCCTCGCGTTTCTGTTCGCGTACTTCTACCTGCTCGCTCTCAACACCAACGGCCACTTCAGGATCGGGAGCACGCAGCCGCCGGTGGGCCTGGGTACGCCGATCGCCGGGCTGATGCTGATCGGCGCGATCGTCTATCGCCTGGCCGCGCGGCGCCGGTTTGCGGACGTGTTGGGAGCCGGGATCGTCGCGCTGGTGTGCACGCTCGCCGCGGTCGCGCTGCAGTTCTACGAGTACACGACGCTCAGCTTCGGCGCCGCGAGTGGGGGATATGCAGCGGTCTTCTTCGGCTGGACCTTGTGGTATGCGGTACTCGCGTTGATCGGCGCCTGCTGGATCGAGATCCAGGTCGCGAGCCTCGTGCGCCGGCGAGCCGGTGCGAGCGAGCGACGCTCGCGGCGCGAGGGCGTGCCCTCCGACGACGACGAGCTGCTGCGCGCGGGCATCGAGGCGTCCTCCTTCTACTGGTCCTACTTCGCGGCGATCGGCGTGATCGCGTTCATCGTCCTGTACCTGGTATGAGACGATGAGCCTGAGCCGCTGGTCGTGGGATCCCTCGCTCGTGTATGTGGTGCCGGCAGCGGTCCTCTACGCGCTGGGGAGCCGGCCGAAGGCAGGGCGGCCGAACGTGCTCCAGGCGGCTGCCTTTTACACCGGGCTGCTGTCGATCGTGATCGCGGTCGACTCCCCGATCGACGCCTATGCGGACGAACTGCTGTGGGTGCACATGCTCCAGCACATCATCCTGCTCACCGTTGCGCCGCCGCTGATCCTGCTCGGGCGTCCGTGGCCGACGATGTGGCGAGCGCTGCCGCTGCGCTCGCGTACCGTGCTCGCGCGCGGAGTGGCTAAATCGCACCTCGCCGCCCCACTGCGCGCCCTCGCGGCGCCGCTCGCGGCGTGGATCCTCTTCAACGGGGCGATCGTCGTCTGGCACATTCCCTCCGCGTACGACCTCACAGAGCACAATGGCGCGGTGCACGCCGCCGAGCACGCGATGTTCTTCTTCTTCGGCCTGCTGTTCTGGGCGCGGGTCATCGACACCGGCCCACTGCGACCGCACCTCGCGTGGCCGGTCCGGATCGCCTACATCGTGGGTGCGATGATCGTCGGCTGGGTCCTCGCGATCATCTTCGTCGTGGCGCCCGAACCGATTTACCAGCACTACGCGGACCTTCGGACCCGTCCCGGCGGAATCAGTGCGCTCACCGACCAGCAGCTCGCGGGCGGGATGATGTGGGTCGGGGGCTCGATCGCATACACGATCGCGCTGCTGATCGGGCTGTATCAGTGGGTCGCCCCGGAGCCGCCGCCGCGCGCGCCGGTACTCGACGCGGTCGGCTTCCCGGGTCCCTCTGGCGGCCCTTCGCCGGCCCCCAACGGCTCTTCGCCGGCCCCCAACGGCTCCCCCATCCCGGCGCTGCCGGGTGCCACGCAAGCGAGATGAGGAGGTTGAGCGGATGACAACGGTGGTGCTGGGCTCGTCGTACCTGTCGGCGTCGCTGCTGACGATGCTCGTCCCGATGGCCGCGGTGATCGTCATGCTCGCCTGGGGCGTGTTCCTGATACGGCGTCACGAGCGTCACCGCGAGCATGTCGATTCACGCAACCGACCGCCAGCAGGTGCGGACGCACCCCGGGGCTTGCGCTCGCCCCAGGGTTCGCGCTCGTCCCAGGAGGGCTGATGGATCCCACTTCCGCGCCGCCGGCCCTAGGCTCGGACACACGGCGGGCGCTCGTGCTCGGTGTCCTCGTCGGCGCCGGCGTCGCCGCGCTCGTGGTGGGTGCCCTCGCGTTCACCCGGCCGTCACTGTCGTCACCGTCGCAGAACGGGGCGCTTGCGAGCAACCCTACGCTCGACCCCGGCACGCCGATCCACGGGACCGCCCCCGACTTCACGCTGACCGATCAGTTCGGGCGAGCCGTGTCGCTGTCCGCCTTCCGCGGCAAGGTCGTGATCCTCGCCTTCAACGACCCGCAGTGCACAACGATCTGCCCGCTCACCACCACCGCGATGGTCAAGGCCAAGCGGCTCCTCGGGCCGGCGGGCACTCAGGTGGAACTGCTGGGCGTCGGCGCAAATCCCGCGGCGACCGAAACACGCTGGGTGCGCGCGTACTCGCAAGCGCACGGGATGATGCACGCCTGGCACTTCCTCAACGGTCCGCTCACACGCCTGGAGCGCGTTTGGCACGCGTACGGGATCGAAGCGCAGATCGTGGCTGGTCAGGTCGACCACACCCCCGCCGTGTACGTGATCGACATGCAAGGGAAGCTCTCACGCCTGTTCATGACCCAGATGTCCTACTCGAGCGTGGGACAGCTCGCATCGCTCTTCGCACGAGCGGCGGCGAGCTTGCTGCCGGGGCATCCGCCGGTGCGTTCCGCGGTCTCCTATTCCCAGATCCCCTTGATCGAACCGACGAGGAAAGTCACATTGCCGCGGGTCGGCGGTGGTAGCGTGCGGCTCGGCCCGGGCACCAAGCCGCGGCTGCTCCTGTTCTTCGACACGTGGGACTCCGAGGTGACGGGCCTCGCGCGGGGACTCGAGGCACTCGATGCCTACGCCGAGTCCGCGACCCGCGAGGGACTGCCGGCGCTCACGGCGGTCGACGAGGCGAGCGTCGAGCCATCGCCCGCCGCACTCCCGCGACTGCTCCGATCACTGCCCCATCCGCTCTCCTACCCGATCGCGATCGACTCCAGCGGCCGTCTCGCGGACGGCTACCGGGTTCAGGACGAGCCGTACCTGGAGCTGATCTCGCCGTCGGGTGGCTTCCTCTGGTACCAGGATGTGAGCACGGGAGGGTGGCTCACGCGCGCCGCGCTGGTCAGCCAGATACGTGCTGCGCTCGCGCCCGCCCCGAGCTCCACGGAGATGGGCGCCGATGCGCGTCAGCAGCTGGCGAGCTCGCCCCCCGCGCTTGCGGAACTGCACCGCCAGGCCGGTCGGCTCATCGGCTCCGAGTCGGCGCTTGCGGCTCGCCTGCGTGGCCTGCGCGGCTATCCAGTGGTGCTCAACGTGTGGGCGTCGTGGTGCGGGCCCTGCCGCTCGGAGTTCCCGCTGCTCGCGAACGCATCCGTCACGTACGGACGGACGGTCGCGTTCCTCGGCGCAGACACCGAAGATCAGGCGGCGAACGCCCGCTCGTTCCTGGCCGACCACCACGTCGCATACCCCAGCTACGAAGCCAGCACTGAAGCGCTCAGCTCGCTCGCCGCGTTCGAGGGCGTTCCCACCACGATGTTCTTCGATCGCGAAGGAAAGCTCGTCCACGTGCACTCCGGCCAGTACGAGGCGCAGGGGACGCTCGATCACGACATCGAAAGCTACGCGCTCGAGGATTGACCATTCATTCTTCTTCGCCGGCAGGTTCCTTCTCCTGCGAGGATTCGATGAGGTGAAAGTCGTTCGAGCGAGTGGGGAAGGAGCAGTAGGCCTCCAGCGTCCCGACATCGCGGACGCTTCCACCATCGTCGTGGCAGCGGCCTTCGTTGGCGTCGTATTCGCGCCTCTCTTCAAGAGTCAATGGCTGCGCGCCGGGTTGGTGCCGCCCGGTTGGCTCTCGCGGGCCACGACTGACGCCAGTGCTGGTGGCGCCGACGGTGAGACTGTGCGTGCCCTGGGTTGCGGACCCAGAGCCCGCGCCGCACCCGGCGAGGGCCACGCTCGCCGCAAGCACGCTCAACGGCAGGCTCAGCGATAGCCCGCGGGCCACTGCGAGCCCCTCCTATCGTCTCGCAGGCGCTTTGCCGAAGCCATCCGCTGCGAACTTTCGCTCATGGTCTGATATCGAGAGTACCGCGAGAGCACCCTCGGGTGGCGCGAGCTTTGTTGCGGTGCGTTGGGGCTGGCACCTCGCACCGCAGAGTCAGCTTCAGTCAGCGCGGGCTTGGTGTCAGGACCGGCAGTCCCTGCGCACTTGCAGCCATCAACAGGCGATGGTCGTAGGCGAGCAGCTCGTCGGCTTCCACACGCAACGCACTGGCGAGATGGATCGCATCAAGGGTGCGGACGGTCGCAGAGGTGAGCTTGCGACTGGCTCGCAACAGGGAGGCGCTCACCGCCACGAGCATGCAGGAAGACAACAGCCGGTCGACCTCCGCCTGCACCCCCTCGCTCGGGTTCGCCAGTTTCGTGGCCCGCGCGACCTCGACGATCGCGAGTCGGCTGGTGACCATTACGGCTGGATGATCTGCCAGGTGGCTTGCGAGCGCAGAACTCTCCGGCTCGTCGACGACGAGCTTCACAAGCGCCGAGGAGTCGACGTAGACGAGACGCCGCTCAGGGCTCAGCGCGATCTTCCTGAAGCGCTTCGCTCGCGGTGATTGAGCCCGTCACAGGGTAGCGCCGCAGGGGCTCGTCGAGGGGGATACCTGGAGTGATGTCGCTCGCCGCGTGCAAGCGGTCGATGTGATCGGCCGGCGCTGGTGCAAGCACCGCCACACGCTCCCGATGGTGGGTGATCTCGATCGTCTCGCCGGCGCGGACGCGGCGGATCGTCGCGGTCAAGTTGTCGCGAAGCTCGCGTATACCAATCTGCCCAGGCATTTGTGGCCACATGCTACCACCGGTCGATACGAGCTGAGCGGTGGCGGACTCGGGAAGGCGGCGGCCGCGCTCTTTGGTGGCTGTCCACTATCCTTGATCGCCCGATCCGGGATGGTGTAATCGGTAACACGCGTGCCTCTGGAGCACGAATTTGGGGTTCGAGTCCCTGTCCCGGAGTGGTTGGAAATGGCTTGGATAGGCAGGATTGAGTGGTATGGCCGCCGGCTTGGGCCGGGATTTGGGCCAGTCGCGCGCGGCCGGCTCGCGCGTCCACTCCGAGCCAAGAACGCTCCCGTAGCTACCGGCTGGGTACAGTCTCGGTCAGGGTCGGCTCATGGGATGTGGTCAAACAACCGGCTGGCCGGTACGTCGAGCGCTTCGGCCAGAGCCACGATTGTGGGGAAACGGGGCGCGCGTGTCCCGCGCTCCACCTTCGAGATCGCAATGCTGGCCAGGTGCCACTGGGTTCCGCGGTTGGTGTGTAGGATCGCCGGTTGGTGGAGCGCGCTCGAAAACTGCGACGGGAAGTGCGGTTTCTGGCGGAACTTCGGGTTTTGCCACCGAGGGTTGCGCTGTTCCAATGGCGTGCATGGAGGCTTGCGTCGCGTATGGGGGATGGTTTTAGCGCGGTTTCCCGCACCGACCCTCGGAAGCTTGCGGTGCTGTTGAGTGCAGCACGCGGGCGTCGACGGGTCGTCGAGCTCGGAACCGGGACCGCGTGGACGGCTATCTCGCTGGTCTTGGCGGATCCAGGGCGATTTGTCCTGAGTTATGATCCAATTGAGCGGCCCGAGCGTGAGCGGTATTTGCGGCTGGTGAGTTCAGGAACTCGGCGGCGGCTGACGTTCGTGGGCGCTTCGGGCGATGAGGGCCCGCGAGACAGTGAGATGGTCGAGTTGCTGTACATCGATAGCTCACACGCCAGGGACGACACCATACGTGAGGTAGAAGCCTGGCGCCCGGTGCTCGGAGAGGGGTCCCTCATGGTGTTCGACGACTTCACCCACTCGGATTATCCAGGGGTTGAGGAGGCGGTGAGGCACCTGGAACTCGTGGGCGAGCAGCGACGCGGGCTGTTCGTTCACCCGGTCAGCGCTTAAAGGACAGGACCCCCGTCCGCCGTTCGTATCATCCCGCGCGGCGGGAACGTCCTGAACTATTCGCTTGCTCCTATCACGATCGCCAGCAGTCTGGGGGAAGACCAGAGCTCTAGAGCGGGTCTTTGCAAGGGGTGGGCTGACCTGAGTCGAACGTCAGCTGGCTGCGTCCAGGATCGCGCGTGCGCTGCGGCGGACGTCGTCTTCGGTTGTTGACCAGTTGGAAAACGACACACGCAAGGCGTGGCGTCCACGCCAGGTCGTGCCGCCGAGCCAGCAGGTGCCCTCGGCCTGAACGCGCGCGAGGTGCTCGGGGGTGCCGGCAACCAGGACCTGGTTCAGCACGACCTCGTTTAGCACCTCGAGGCCGCCCTCCCGAAGAAGGGAGGCCATCAGCGTCGCATGTGCGCAGCAGCGCTCAACCAATTCGGCAACGCCACGGCGCCCCAGAGAACGCAGCGCCGCGTACACCGGAATCGCACGGCCGCGGCGAGAGGCCTCCGGGACAAAATCGGCCGGCTCGCGCTCCTCGCTGCGCGCCAGATAGGCCCCGCTGAGCGCCATTGCGCGCGGTAGTGCCTCTCGCGGCGCGACGATCGCAAGTGCGCAGTCGTAGGGAACGTTGAGCCACTTGTGCGCATCGACGGCCCACGAGTCGGCCCGCTCTCTGCTTGCCACCAAGTGCTCGAAGCGCGGCGACGCGGCGGCCCACAGGCCGAAGGCTCCGTCGATGTGCAGCCACGCGTGGTGCTCCGCCGCGAGGTCCGCGATCGGGCCGAGCGGATCGCACGCCCCCGTATTGACGTTGCCCGCCTGGGCGCAGAGCAGCACCGGGGCCTTGGCATTTCGTAGCGCCTCCTCGAGCTCGACCGGGTCGATCGCACCGTTGGCATTGACGCCCACTCGCGTCACCCGATCTTGACCGAGGCCAAGGAAGCGAAGCGCGCGCAACAGCGTCGCGTGTACCTCCTCACCAACCAGCACGTCGACTGGTGGAGCCCCAAACAGCCCTTGCGCCTCGGCATCCCAGCCCGTTCGCCGCAGAAGCTCGCCGCGGGCTGCCGCCAAGCAGCTGAAGTTTGCCATCTGCGCGCCGGTCACGAAGCCAACGCTGGCACTAGTGGGGAGACCCAGCAACTCCAGCAGCCAGCCCGCCGCAACCTCCTCGGCGACCGCGGCCGCCGGCGAGGAGCTGTACATGCCGCACATCTGGTCCCACGCGGAAACAAGCCAGTCGGCTCCGAGCGCGACGGGCAGCGACCCCCCTACAACGAATCCGAAGTAACGCGGCCCCGCAGACGCGATGAGCCCCGGATCAGCGTCGACTGCGAGCTGCTCGAGGACCTCCACCGCGCCCTCGCCATCATCGCTCAGCGGGCGGCGCAGCCGCGTCGGATCGGAGCCGCCCACATGGCGCTCGCCCACTCCTTCCAGGTATGCCCGCGCGAGTCCGTATGCGCGGGCGAGCACCTCGTGGTCGGTCACGACGCAACAGACTACCTCTCGCGCACCGCCACGAGATGAGAAGAACCGCGCTGATCCCGAACCGGGCGTCGACGGGCATTCGGCCGTGGTGCTGGGATTCGCCAGCGGCAGGTTCGCGACGCCTGCTTTCCGCGCGCATTGTGGTCCAGCATCGAAGTGGTCACGACGCCCGTGTCGGCGTGGTAAGCAAGACTCTGTGGCAACATGAGCGACCGATACGTCCCGGCGGCCGGCCGTGCCCTCTTCACGCCGCTCTACGACGCGGTCAACGCGGTGACGATGCGGCAGGGCCGCTGGCGCCCACGCTTGGTGGAGCGAGCGCTCAGTGGCGTGGCTCCGCTGCGGATCTTGGATCTCGGTTGCGGCACTGGCGCGATGGCACTTGCGCTGGCCCGCGCCTCGCCGAGCGCGACCTTGATCGGTGTTGACGGCGACCCGGATGTGCTCGAGCGCGCACAGGCGAAGGCGTGTGCTGAGGGCATCAAGCTCGAGCTGCACGAGGCGCCCGCTGATCATCTTCCCATTCCGGACGCGAGCGTTCAATGCGTAGTCAGCACACTCGTGTTTCACCATTTGCCGCCCTCGGTGAAGTGCAGCGCGCTCGCGGAGGCGCAGCGCGTCCTCGAGCCTGGCGGGCGGCTCTTGATATGCGACGTCGGCCGCGCCAGCGATCCTGTGATGCGCACCGCGTTCTTCGCTGTGCAGCTACTCGACGGGTTCGCCAATACACGCGCCCACGCGCGGGGTGAGCTACCCGAGATCGTGTCGCGAGCCGGCTTCTCGGCCGTCACCGTGTTCGGCCGATACCGCACCGGCGGCGGCACGCTCGAACTGATCGAGGCGCTGCGCCCAGAACGCCCGACGGAATGACGGCTCGGGTAGTTGGACGCGGTGGCGCGCCACCGCGGATGTAGAGTGCGGCGGGTGGATGTCCGCTACGAGGTGCGCGACCGTGTGGCGCGGCTCACGCTCGACCGTCCCGAGCGTGGCAATGGGATCACGCGGCGCCTGATCGAGGAGCTGGTGGCGTGTGTGGAGCGCGCGGACCTCGACCCCGAGGTGCACGTGCTGTTGCTGTCCGGAGCGGGGTCCGGGTTCTGCGGCGGCTACGACTTGGTGGAGAGCGCCGAGGGCATCGGGGAGGGCACGGCTACGAAGGCCGCCCGTGGGGTGCCGAGCGGCTCGCCGCTCGATCCGGTGGTGATGGCGGCCAACCACGATCCGGCCGGCACGTGGGATGCGATGCTGGACTACGCGATGATGAGCCGCAATGTCCGCGGCTTTATGAGCCTGTTCCACTGTGGCAAGCCCGTGGTGTGCATGGTGCACGGTTTCTGCATGGCGGGCGGCACCGACATGGCGCTCTGTTCGGATCTGCTGGTGATCGCGCAGGACGCCAAGATCGGCTACCCGCCCGCGCGGGTGTGGGGCTCGCCGACCACCGCGCTGTGGGCGCAGCGAGTGGGCGCGCAGCGCGCCAAGCGGCTGCTGTTCACGGGCGACTCGCTGTCGGGCGCAGAGGCGCTGGAATGGGGTCTCGCGATCGAGGCGCCGCCGGCGGAGCATCTACGTGAGCGCACGGAGATCCTGCTGGAGCGGATCGCGCGTGTGCCGGTGAACCAACTAATGATGATGAAGTTGCTCGTCAACCAAGCTCTTGACACCCAGGGCCTGCACTCCACGCAGGTGCTCGGCACGGTCTTCGATGGGATCGCCCGCCATACCACCGAGGGCTTCGCCTTCCAGCGGCGGGCGGCCGAAGCGGGCTTCCGCAAGGCGGTGCGCGAGCGTGACGAACCGTTCGGCGACATGGGCCGCTCGACATTCAAGGG
This sequence comes from uncultured Solirubrobacterales bacterium, assembly GCA_963812595.1. GTDB lineage: Bacteria > Actinomycetota > Thermoleophilia > Solirubrobacterales > Solirubrobacteraceae > Palsa-744. The sequence goes on along the minus strand of CAWEVQ010000011.1, from coordinate 49,826 downwards.
CTAGCTCGCCCAGTCGTCGGGCCTCACGCTCCATGGGTGGCTGGAGGACGACGAAAGCCTCTTTGCGCTCGCGTCGGCACAATTGCGGCCAGCGCTGCACTCGAACGGCGGGAGGCCACGTCCGGGGACGCAACGCCAAACCTGACCAGAGGAGACAGGATGCGACCAGACATCACGGTTCAGCGCGACCTTGACATCAAGGAGTACACCGACCCCCACGACCCCATGGTCCCGCACACGTTCGTGCTTGAGCCGGGTCTGCGCATCTTCAAGATCTACGACGGCTACTGGTACTGGGGTCGGCCCACGGTCGGCGAGCTCCACCAGGACCTGCGGGCCGTGCTCCAGAAGACCAGGGTCGACTTCGATCTTCACGCTCCGGGCTTGCTCGAGGCCTGGGAGCGCGGCGAGCGCGACCAGTTTCTCGTGGAAAGCATCGAGCCCGCGATCCGCAATACGGAGGGCACGAGCGTTGGCATCAAACGCTGAGCCGCGTAAGACACGGGGCGGACTCTGCAGAGAGAGCGGGATAGGGACTCCGAGGTCCTCCTCGAGGGAGGCCATCAAACGACCCGCGGGAGGGATCAGAAGCTCGTGTGTGAGCCGATCCGATTTACTGAGGGCGGGGCCATCGGATCTAACGTGGTGGCCTATTGCTGCTGTACCGTGAAACGAGATGGAATCCCCGATCATCGCGGTATCGGCTGCAGACCCGTGCATAAGCGGGGTATGAGTCCCAACCAGTGGAGGTGGTAGATGGCCGAACTCAAACCGCCGGCAGAGGGAATTGTGCTGACCCACTTCATTGTCTCGGACGACGTCGAGCGCTCTCGGCGCTTCTACACCGACGTGCTTGGTGGCACGTTGGTCCGCTCTGGCGAGCCAACCAACGTCGCGCTCGCCAACAGCTGGATCGTCATCAATCGGGGCGGAGGCCCGACCGACGACAAGCCCGCGGTCACCCTGGAGACGCCACGCGACCTCGACCGGGTCAGCAGCTTCCTCAATATCCGGGTCAAGGACATCGAGACCGTGTACGCCGAATGGAGCGCCCGTGGAGCTCAATTCCTGACGCCGCCAAAGCAGCACCAGTACGAGATCCGTTGCTACATCCGCGATCCCGACGGTCATCTGATCGAGGTGGGGCAAACCACGGACTCAGAGGGGGACTGGACGCCCCCTGGCTGGCCATCGAGTACGCCCGGCGGGGAGCCCGAGTGATGCGAGACCGCTCGGGCCGGCGATGCTCCGGGCCGCCGTCGTTAGCACCGTAACGCTGAGGGGGTTTCGGTCATGACCACCGCGATCATCGGCACTGGAGGGATCGGATCGGCCATCGCCCGCCAACTCGCCTCAGGCGGCGAAACCCTGCGGCTCTCGAGCGCCGACAATCGGTCGGCACGAATGTTGGCTGCAGAGATCGGTCGAGCTGCGGTCGTCGCCGTCAACAACCGCGACGCGCTGCAGGGCGCCGATGCCGTCGTCCTCGCGCTGCGGTTTTCCGTGTTGAAGGGCGTCGTAGACGAAATTGCCGACCCGCTAACGGACAAGCTAGTGGTCGTTCCGAGCAACCCGTTCGGCATCGACGCACGAGGTAACGTCTCACGTCTACTCCCGAAAGACCAATCCTCTGGCGAGGTTGTAGCCGGGTGGTTGCCGGCGGGGGCGCGCTTGGCCATGGCATTTGGAACCCTGTCGGGCGATCTCTTCGAGTCCTCCAGCAACCGGTCACCGGAGTCGGCGGTCCTCTTCTACGCGACCGACGACGACCGCGCCGAGGAGGAAGTCGAGCGGCTGATCCGAACGGCCGGCTTCGAGCCGGTGAAGATCGGCGGGATCGAACAGTCGGGTCGACTCGAGGTGGGCGGCGACCTTCACGATCTCGTAGTCGGTTCCGCAGAGGCGCGGTCATTGATCGGTGGGGACTGATCGCTATGCGGTCCACTTCGTCCGAGACCATGTCCCGGAGTGGTCGGAAACCCTCCGACCCCCATGCTGGCGGGCCGGAGGGATCCAACATCTGCTCTACGAGCCGAACGCCGGGCCGTGCCCAGAGCCTCCCGCGCTCCACGGCTGCCACGGCGACCTCGGGCCACCAGGGGAATTCCACGGCAGCAGGTAGGCCCGGTAGGTGTTGACCCCGGCGGGGAACTCGGCGTTGAAGATCAAGTTGCCCTGCGGGTCGAACTCCGAGAAGTACGGCAGCGCCCCCCAGCCCACGAAGAGATTGCCCTGAGGGGTCGGCTGTGCGTTGCCCTGCGAGGCCGCCGACAGTCCCTCGGGTTGGTTGTCGGATGAGAGCAGCGTGGCGACGTGTGTCCACGGATTCAGCCTCACCGTGATTGCACGGCTGTAGGGGAGCAGCGGCGTGCCGGAGGAGTCGTTGTCGAAGAACGTGTACTCCCCGTTGCCCAACGGCTGGGGATCGTGCTGCCAGGCGAAGATCTCGCTCGCGCTGTCGAGCACCTGCCCCGGGGCGGCCTGAAGGGTGAAGCTCGAGTCCTTGCCGCCCAGCTGCCAGACGATGTTTCCTGTGCGGGGGTCCACCTCGTAGGTCGTCCAGGTGTCGCGGGCGTCGATCAGGAAGTCGCCGTTGGTGTCGACCTTCACGGCGTTTATGTGAAACCAGTCCCACGGCGTGCTCGGTGAGGCCGGCAGCGGCTGCTCGCTCTGGCTGTAGGGCACGTGGTCAGTGCTGTTCCACTGGAACAGCACCTTCCCGGTGGCGATGTCGATCTCCTGCACGACGCCATTGATCACGGTTTGGTCGGAGGGGCCGCCGATCGAGGTGAGGTTGGCGGTGGCGGTGGTGTAGGAGAGGATCAGCGCCGTGTTCCAGGGGGTGATGAGGAACTCGTGTCCGTCTGCGCTGAGTCCGTTGCCGGCGTTGACGGTGGCGATCTGCTGGTAGTGGTCGTTGTAGATGTAGTCGCTGCCGCTGGAGAGGCCGCCCAGCCCGGTGCCCTGCCACCAGGTGAGGACGGGCTGCCCGTCGTAGGTCTGGGTGCGGAAGTCGGCCGCCTCCTCGCCCGCGGGGACCGCTTTGAACCAGACGACGTTGCCCTGCGGGTTGAGGATCTCGGGGCCGTTGGCATACGTGCTGGTATCGCCGAACGGCGAGATGAAGATGTCGCCGCGGCCGAGGTTGGGCTGTGAGGTGAGGATCGTGACCGGGGGCGGCGCCGTGGGCGTTGCCGCCTCGGCCACGCCGCTCGGAGCGGTGGCGACGGCGCCGAGGACGGCGGCGGCGGCGAGGGTCAACTGACGCCATCGCCGCCAGCCGCTTCGGGATGCGATGGAAGTGGTGATTCGGGGCATGGGACTTCCTCCTTGCGATAGGTGGGTTTGATCAATCGGTGGGGCTAGGGGATGAGGGGTCGTGGGCCGTCCGGGCGGCTCACGGCGAGCACCTTAGGACATAAATCTCATAAAGTCAACAGAAAAAGTGATCTTTCTGTAAAGCCTGATGGACACAGGCGATCGAGACGTCGGTGCTCTGTTGGCGGGCCGTCCGGGACCCCCCGTGGGGGAGGCCACCATCCGGGATAGCCCTTCGAGGGAAGCGGGTTGGAAGTGGCGGCGCTGGCGGTCCGCGGGTGAGTTACGCCGCGGCCTGCAATGCCCAGTCGCGGTAGAGCTCGAAGTAGCGGCCCTCTGCGACGATCAGCTCGTCATGGGTTCCCTGCTCGACGATCTGGCCTCCTTCGAGCACCACGATGCGGCCAGCCTGGCGGATTGTCGACAAACGGTGGGCGATCACGATTGCCGTGCGACCGGCAAGCAGGCGGCGCAGGCCGGCCTCGATCCGGCCCTCGGTGTGCAGGTCCACGTTGGAGGTCGCCTCGTCCAGGATCAGGATGCGCGGGTCGGCGATCAGGGCGCGGGCAAAGGCGATCAGCTGGCGCTGGCCCGAGGACAGCTGCGCGCCGCGCTCGCCGACCTCGGTGTCGTAGCCGTGGGGCAGCTCGGCGATGAAGTCCTCCGCGCCGACCGCCGCCGCGGCCTCGCGAACGTGGTTCTCGTCGGCGTCGGGGCGGCCGAAGGCGATGTTCTCTGCGATCGTGCCGGAAAACAAGAACGCCTCCTGCGGCACGATCCCCATCTGCGAGCGCAGCGAGTCGCTGGAGACCTCGCGCAGGTCGTGCCCGTCGATCAGGATCCGACCGCTGCTGGGGTCGTAGAAGCGCGCGAGGAGCTTGGCGATCGTCGACTTGCCCGCTCCGGTGGCGCCTACGAGCGCAACCGTCTGGCCGGGGGGAATCGTCAGCTCGATGTGCTCCAGGACCATCGCGTCGTCCGTGTATGCGAAGAAGACGTCCTCGAAGCGGATTTCGCCGCGGATGCGCTCCAGCGCGAGTGCTCCCTCGCGATCTGTCAGGTTCGGCGTTATGTCCAGCAACTGGAAGATCTTCTCGAGCGCGGCCATACCCGACTGGTAGGTGGTGTAGAGCTGGGAGAGCTGCTGGATCGGTTCGAACAGGAACGACAGGGTCCCGACGAACGCCACGACGGTGCCCGCTGTGATGTGGCCCTCCAGGGCCTGGTAGCCGCCGTACAGGACGATCAGCGCGAGCGCCACGCCGGAGAGCATTTCCACGGTCGGGAAGTAGGCGGCGTTGAGTCGTACTGTGACCATGTTCGCGTCGCAGTTGTCCGTGTTCAGCTCCGCGAACTGCGCCTCGTGGTGGGGCTCCTGGCCGAAGCTGCGCACCACGCGGATCCCCGACAGGGTCTCCTGCAGGTAGGCGGTGATCGCGCCGATCGTCTCCCGCGTGCGCCGGAAGGCGCCGGCCGAGACGAGCCGAAACCAGATCGAGCCGGCGGCCACGAACGGTACGACACAGAACGTCAGCAGCGCCAGCTTCACATCGAGGAACAGCAGCACCGCGACCGCCCCGACGAGTGTGAGGCCGGCCTGGAACAGCGTCACGACGGAGTCGGTCACGAGGCTTTCCAGCGCCTCGACGTCGTTGGTCATGCGCGAGATCAGCACCCCCGCGGGGCGGCTCTCGTAGAAACCGATCGGCTGGTGCTGCAGGTGGGTGAAGATGCGGATGCGCAGGTCCGCGAGCGCGCGCTGGCCGACCCAGCCGACGAGGTAGGTTTGCGCGTAGGTCATCGCCCATACCAGCAGCGCTGAGAGCAGAAACGCGACCACCACCAGCACGAGCGTGCCGGTGTCGTGGCGGTCGATACCTTCGTCGATTGCGACCTTCGCCAGCAGCGGGGGCGCCAGCGAGGCGGCCGTGCCGAGCACGAGCGCCGTCAGCATCGCGCTCACGCGTAGGCGGTAGGGGCCCAGCAACCGCAACAGGCCGCGCAGATTGCGCCCGCGTGTGCCCTTCGCGGCGCGCTCACCGTCCCACTGCGCCCCGCCGCGCGCAGACCCTGGACCGAGCCCGCGCCCGCCGCCGCCACCCATTCCCCGCCCGCCGTGCGCGCTCATATCCCGCTTACCTCGCGTTCGCGCGGCAACTCCCGCGTCAGGAAGACCTGATCGGGGAGACCCTTTTCGACGATCTCGCGATACAGCTCCGAAGCCTCCAGCAGTTCCTCGTGGTTGCCGTGCGCGGTGACCCGGCCGTGGTCGAGCACGACGATCTCATCCGCCAGCGCGATCGTCGAGAGGCGATGGGCGACGATGAACGTGGTCCGCCCCTCCATCGCCTCGTCGAGCGCGAGCTTGATCTGACGCTCGGTCGAGGCGTCGACCGAGGAGGTCGCGTCGTCGAGAATCAAGACGCGTGGGTCGGCGAGCAGCGCCCGCGCGATCGCCATGCGCTGGCGCTGGCCGCCAGAGAGGGTCAAGCCGCGCTCGCCGACGCGGGTGTCGTAGCCGTCGGGCAGGCGCTCGATGAACTCGTGAGCCTGCGCGCGGCGGGCGGCCTGTTCGATCGCCTCGCGCGGGACCGGAGGCCCGCCCACCCGCGCGTAGGCGATGTTCTCGGCGACTGTCTCCGAGAACAGGAACGGATCGTCGCTGACGATCGCGACGGCCTGGCGCAGTGAGCGCAGGTCCACCTCGCGCACGTCGGCGCCGTCGAGCAGCACACGGCCGGCGCTCACGTCGTACAACCGTGAGATCAACGAGACGAGGCTGGTCTTGCCGGAGCCGGTGGCGCCGACGAGCGCGATCGTACGCCCGGCCGGCACGTCCAGGTCGACGTCGCTCAGCACGGCCCGCGCGGTGTGAGCCGGGGAGTCTCCGTTCGTAGCCGCGGCTCTATTCGGGGCCGCCGTGGCGCTCGGTGGGATCTGCGCGCCGTCCGCCGAAACGAGCCCGTTAGTTGCCGTCTCCGTCGCGCCCGTCGCCGAGTATGCCGCGCCGAACTCGTCGGATTCGTCATAGCGCAGGGTGACGCCCTGCAGTTGCACATGCCCGTTGCCCGCCGGCAGCGGTGGCGCGCCGGGCGGTGAGCTCAGCCGCGGCGGCCGGTCGAGGACCTGGAACAGACGCGCGCCCGAGGCGGTCGCGCGCTGGGCGAGGTTGAGGATCACGCCGAGCGTGCGCATCGGGGCGATCAGCATGTTCAGATACAGGTAGAAGGCGGTGAACTGGCCGAGCGTCAGGTGCGCGTGGATCACGGCATTGCCCCCGATCAAAAGCACCGCGGCGAGGCCGAGCTGGGGCAGGAAGCCGATCATCGGGTTGAACTTCGCTTCCAGTCGGGTCGCGACCATCGCCTGGCTGAACACGCGCCCCACGCTGCCCCGGAAGCGCTGCAACTGGCGCGGCTCGCGCGCGAAGGCCTTGACGACGCGCACCCCGGAGATGTTCTCCTCGGCGTCCGCAGTCAGCTCGGCGATGCGCTGCTGGGTTTGCTGGATCGCTGGGCGCGCGCGGCGGCCGTAGCGGTAGGAGATCAGCACCACGAACGGCACCGGCGCGAGCGAGATCAGGCCGAGGCGCGGTTCGGTGATGATCATCACGGTCCCCGCGAGCACGATCGTGAGGATCGACTGCAGAATGAACACGAGCCCGTAGCCGAGGAAAAACCGCACCGCCTGCAGGTCAACGGTCGCCCGTGACATCAGCTGGCCCGTCTGCTGGCGGTCGAAGAAGCCGAGCTCGAGCTGCTGCAGATGGCCATAGAGCAGCTTGCGCAGGTCGTATTCGACGCCGAGCGAGAGTCGCCCGGCGACCATCCGCCGCCAGTACATGAACCCCCAACGCATCAGCACAATCAGTGCGATCACGCCTGCGATCAGCGTCAGTTCGTGGCGTGCGCTCGCCTGCGCTGCGCCGTGGTGATGCTGGGGAGCCGTGCTGATGATCTGCACCGCTCGGCCCGTCAGGGCGGGCAGCGCGACGGTGATCACCATCGCGAGGCTCGCCAACCCCCAGGAGATGATCATGCCGCGCCTGTAGGGGCGCAGGAAGCCTAGGAGTCGGTAGAAGGTCGCCATAGTTGCTTAGTCAACCATTATTGCAGGGTCGGTTGCTCCGCGTCGAAGCCCGGCCGGCAACCCTTGTGGCTCGACTACGCTGCGTCCATGTCCTTCGTGACGACATCGACCGCGTCACGCCGACAGCCGTCGGCCGGGCTGTGCGACAGCTGCGCCTTCCAGCGCGTGGTGCCCAACACGCGGGGCTCGGTCTTCTCGCTGTGCAACCGCTCGCGCGAGGACCCAGCGTACCCGCGCTACCCCCGTCTGCCGGTACTCGACTGTCCGGGGTACGAGCGCCGGGCTGAGTGACCGCACGCAGGTATCCCTCGAACCGGCGGTTGGCTGCACACGCAAGATTGGGAATGTCCCGTCGCTCACGGACCGCACACGCCAGGCTACCCGACTCCGACTCCGGCCTCGACGCCGACCGGCTCGCGCGCGGGGGTCTCGGCGGCCGGCTCGGCGGAGCTGACGAAGTCGCGGCTGCGCACCAGCACGAAGGCGCACACCGCACCGGCGAGCGCGACGGCGGCGGCGATCGCGAGGATCGTGGTGAAGGCTTCGGTGAAGCCGACGCGGTAGGCGTGCTCCAGTGCGGCCTGAGGTACGGGGGGGAGGGCGTGGAGGACCTTTCCGACTTCGCCGGACTGCAGCAGCGTCGAGAGATGCCCATGGGCAGCGCTCTGGACGGCCTGGCCCTGCCCACTCGCAGCGAGCTTGGAGTTGACGGTGTGGCTGACCTCATGCGCGAAGATCGCGCCGAGGCCGGCGATCCCGGTGACGATGCCGACCTGGCGGAAGGTGCTGTTGATGCCAGAGGCCATGCCGCTACGCGAGTAGTGCACCACGCCGATCGCGGTCGAGGCGAGCGGCGGGTTGATCATGCCGATGCCGGCGCCCGCCAGCACGAAGCCGGGGATCAGCACGGTCCACCCGGAGTTGGGTTCCACCGCCGTCATCGCCAGCAGCCCGCCGCTCACCAGCACGAGGCCCCCGCCGAGCAGCAGGCGCATCGGCACGCGCACGGTCAGCCGCCCGGCGATCGGGGCGACGATGAAGGAGAGCATCGTGATCGGCAGGAAGCGCAGGCCGGCCTGCAGAGCGCCGTACCCGAGCACGTCCTGGATGTACAGGGTGAGGTAGAGGAACATCGCGAAGATCGAGCTGGAGAGGGCGAACGCCACGATGTTGGCCCCCGTGAAGGCGTGGCGACGGAACAGGCTGAGGTCGAGCATCGGCCGCTGCTGGCGCATCTCCGCGACCAGAAACGCCGCAATCAGCAGCACCGAGGCGACCAGCAGCGAGACGATCTTGGTCGAGCCCCACCCGGCTTCGTTGCCCTGCTCCAGCGCGTACACGAGCAGGAACAGCGACCCGGAGAAGGTCACCAGACCGAGCCAGTCCACACCGGTTGCGTTGGGGTCGCGCGACTCGGTGACGCGCGCGAGCGTGAGCGCCACGGCGGCGACGCCGATCGGGACGTTGACGAAGAAAATCCATTGCCAGCCGATGCCGGTCGTGATGATCCCGCCAACCACTGGTCCGACGGCAACGGCGGCACCGGTGACGGCCCCGAAGACCCCGAAGGCGATCCCGCGGTCGCGGCCCTGGAAGGCCTGGGCGATCAACGCCAGCGAGGTGGCGAACATCATCGCCCCGCCGACGCCCTGCACGGCGCGGGCGAGGTTGAGCATCAGCGGGGAGTCGGAGAGCCCGCAGACGGCGGAGGAGCAGGTGAACACCACGAGGCCGGCCGTGAACACGCGTCGGCGCCCGAACAGGTCGGCGAGCGATCCGGCCGTCAGCAGGAAGGCGGCGAGCGTCAGCGCGTAGGCGTTGACGACCCACTGCAGGTCGGAGAAGGAGGAGTGCAGTTCGCGCTGGATCGAGGGCAGCGCGACGTTCACGACGGTGATGTCGAGCAGCAGCATGAAGATGGCGATCGACACCGCGATCAGGGTCCACCACTTGCGCTCCATGATTCGGGCCTCCTTACTCGCGAGTCGGACTGCCGGTTCCCCACAATGTAGGACCCCCGGTGCGGCTACTGTGGTGGCTTGCCGTCGCGGATGACACAAGCGCCGCATCGACGGCCACTGCGCGCATGAGCTCATCCGACACCAACCGCACGCATCCGACGCTGATCCTCGCTGTGCTCTCGCTCGCGGGGCTGGCCTACGCGATGCTGAGCTCCTCGGTGATCCCGGCGCTGCCGACGATGCAGCGCGCGCTGCACACGAGCGAGACGGGGATCGCGTGGCTGCTGACCGCCTACCTGCTCTCCGCCTCGGTGGGCACCGCGATCATCGGTCGTCTCGGCGACATGCACGGCAAGGAGCGTCTGCTGCTGTGGACGCTCGTGACCCTCGCGGCCGGCACGCTGCTCGCGGCGGTGTCGAGCTCACTGGCGGTGCTGATCGTGGCGCGCTTCATCCAGGGCGCGAGCGGCGGGATCTTCCCGCTGGCGTTCGGGATCGTCCGCGACGAGTTCCCTCGCGAGAAGGTCGCGGGGAGCATCGGATTGCTCTCCGCGATCCTCGGGGTCGGTGCTGGCGTGGGAATCGTGCTCTCGGGCGTGATCGTCGAGCATCTCAACTACCACTGGCTCTTCTGGCTGCCGCTCGTCGCGGTGGTGCTCGCCGCGGTCGCGACGTGGCGCTTCATCCCCGAGTCGCCGGTACGCGTGCCCGGGCGCATCAACTGGCTGGCGGGGGCGCTGATGACGATCGGCATTTCGATCGTGCTGCTGGCGATCAGCGAGACGACCACGTGGGGCTGGGGATCGGCCCGCACGCTCGGCTTGATCCTGATCGGGCTCCTCTTCACGGCTGCCTGGATCGCGGTGGAGGTGCGCAGCGACAACCCGCTGATCGACATGACGATGATGCGCATCAGGGGGGTTTGGACGACCAACCTCGCGGCGTTTCTGCTGGGCGCGGGCATGTACGCGTCGTTCATCGTCTTCCCCCAGTTCGCGCAGCTGCCGACCAGCACCGGCTTCGGGTTTGGCGCCTCGGTGGTCGTCTCGGGTCTGTATCTGCTGCCCTCGACCGTCGGGATGACGATCCTCGGCATGTTCGCCGGGCGGATCTCCGCACGTTTCGGCTCACGCGCGGCGCTGTTGAGCGGCACGGCCTTCACCACCGCCTCCTTCGCACTACTCGCTGCGGCTCACAGTCACCCCTACGAGTTGCTGATCGCCGCCGCGCTGCTCGGTGTCGGGATCGGCCTCGCCTTCGCGGCCCTCGGCAACCTGATCGTGCAGTCGGTCTCGATCCACCAAACGGGAGTGGCGAGCGGCATGAACACGGTGATGCGGACGCTCGGCGGCGCTCTCGGCGGGCAGCTCTCGGCGACGTTCATCGCCGCCAACGTGGCACACGGAGAGCCGACGGTCACAGGTTTCACCGAGACGTTTGCGATGGCCACCGGCTTTTTGATCGTGGCCTTCCTGGCCGGGCTGCTGGTGCCGAAGGCGCAGATGGAGGTTCAGAGTGAGGATCTGGCGGCGGATGCCGCGCACGGCGAGGCTGCTGCATCCGCCGCGCTCGAAACTGCGTAGGTCAAACGGGGAGCGCCTCGGCCGGTGCGGGGTCGAGCTCGCGCAGCTTGCGGCGCACACGCGCGCGTGTCTGGGTGAGCTCGTCCTTGAGCTTCGCCAGCTCGGCGGAGCGGTGCTCGACCAGCTCCAGCTGGCGGTCGATGTGGCCGAGTGCCTCCTGCAGCAGCTCGTGGCGGCGCTCGGGGTGGACGTCCTCGCGGCGCAGCTGCGCGCGCACCTCCGCGCGCGCCTCCTCGGCGGAGAGCAGGGTCTTGAGCTCCTCGAGCGTCACCCCGAGCAGGCTCTTCAAGCGCATCACCTCGCGCAGGCGCTCGACCTCGGCCTCGGTGTAGGTGCGGTGCTGTCCGGAGGGCCGCGCGGGCGCCTCGGCGAGCAGCCCGATCTCCTCGTAGTAGCGGATCGTGCGCGGCGTGGTGCCGACCAGGCGGGCGACGTCGCCGATGCGCAGCGGGGTGCTCATGAGCGCGCTCCGGGGATGGACGGCCGCCGCTGTTCGACCTTGCCGGTGCCCAGGGGGGTGCTCACGAGCGCGCTCCAACCGTGGCTGGCCGATCGGCGATCTGTCGCTCCTCGGCTCTCGCTTCCACGTGGCGGGGGCGCATCAGGCAGACGCCCGCGCCCACCAGCGAGGTGGCGGCGAGCACCCACAGCGCCGTGTGCATGTTGTCGATGAACGGCGCCAGCTTCTGCGAGGAGAGCCCTTTGGCGAGGCCGGAGAAGACGGCGAACAGCGTGGGGCGGGGGACGGCGGAGGTGACGATCGCCATCACGAACGCGATCGACAGTACCGCGCCAGTGTTCTGCAGCAGCGTGCGCGCGCCCGCGGCGATCCCGCGTCGCTTGGCGGGGACGGCGCCCATCATCGCGGCGGTGTTGGGGCTGTTGAACATCCCCGAGCCCACACCGACCAGCAAAAGCCACAGCGTGCTCTGCCAGTAGGGGGTGTCCACCTGCAGCGTGGTCATCGCGGCGAGGCCGGCGGCGCTCACCAGCATCCCCAGCGCGGCGAGGCCACGCGAGCCGTGACGGTCGGCGTAGATGCCGGCGAGCGGGGAGGACACCAGCATCCCCAGCGCGAGCGGGATCAGCTTCACCCCGGCGGTGATCGGCGTGTTGCCCTGGGCGCCCTGGAAGTAGAAGACGAACAGGAACATCAGCGCGAAGCGCGCCAGCCCGTTGATGAAGGCCGCGGCGGTGGCGGCCGCGAACAGGCGGTTCTTGAACAGCGTCAGGTCGAGCATCGGCGCGCGCGAGCGGCTCTCGATCGCCACCCACAGCGGCAGCAGCACGAGCGCCGCGAGCAGACCGCCGATCACGATCGGGTCATCCCAGCCGCTCAGCCCGCCGCGGGAGACGCCCAGCACGAGGCCGGTGAGTCCGAGGATGAAGGTGAGGTTGCCGAGCACGTCGTACCCGCGGATCTCATCGGGCTTTGAGAGCTCGCGCAGGATCAGCGCGCCCCACGCGGCGCCGGCGAGTCCGAGCGGCACGTTGAACCAGAAGACCCAGTGCCAGGAGATGCCCGACCAGCACGCCGCCGAGCACCGGCCCGATCGCTAGGCCGATCGCGGCGACCATCGTGTTGGTGCCCATCGCCAGGCCCAGCTCGTCGTGGGGGAAGGCGTCGGTGACCAGGGCGGCGGCGTTGGCGAACAGGAAGGCCGAGCCGATCCCCTGCAGCACGCGCCACACGATCAGCACTTCGGCGTTGGGCGAGAAGCCGGCCCCCAGCGAGGCGAGCGCGAACACGATGAAGCCGCCGATGTAGGCGCGCTTGCGCCCAAACAGGTCCGACAGCCTTCCCGCCATCAGCACCAGCACGGTCGCGGCGATCAGGTAGGCGAGGATCACCCACACCAGCGCCAGTAGCGAGGCGTGCAGCGAACGCTCAAGGTCGGGTAGCGCGATGATCAGCGTCCCCGAGTTGGTCGCGGCCAGCAGCATCCCCAGGCTGGTGCAGGAGAGCGCCCACCACTTGTAGTGGGCGTGGCCTTCGGCCACTCCGAGTCGGCGACGGGGGGCGGCGGTCTTGCTGCTGGTCTTCAGGGCTGCGCGGGCCAAGGGGCTGCCTTTCCGGAGGCTCAGGTGGTGCGTGCACAACTTGACGTGAACGTAAGGATCACGATAGCAGGCTGCCGCTAGAGGGCACTCGGTGGGCCGAGGATCTCTTTGAGGAAGAGTCGGGTCTTCAGGGGGGGCTCGCGCGCGGTATATACGCACTGCAGCAGCTCGAGCGCCTCATCGACGTCGTGTACCTCGCACTCGCTGAGCAGGAACTCGATGTCCTCGTCGTCCTCGCCAAAGCGCATCGCCATCAGCTTCATTGCGAGCAGGTAGCGGGGTGACGCGGTGGTTATCTCGATGCCGCGAATCTCGTGAAGGGGGCGTGAGTGCTCGTCGGGGCCGGGTATGAAGGTCTTGACCGCGTCGTTCAGCCAATCTTCGGGCAGTTCGAGATCCTCGGCGACTTTCTCAGCCGCCCTGTAGATAGCGGCCTTCGGTTCGAATACCGCGTCGATGTCCTTCGTGACTCGGCGCGTCGAGTAGGCCAGTGCGATCGCTGCGCCGCCGACAATGAAGATCTGGCCGCGCACGCCCTCCCGCAGCAACTCGTCCCCAAGCGCTTGGAGTGCGGTGAGGATGCGGGCTCGGGTGAAGTGCTTCTCAGGCACGGTCGAAGACCTCGTGTGCGATGAACACTCCGTGACGGGCGAGCACGGCTGGCGTGTGGGCGAGGGTGTAGGCGTGGAAGGCGGGCCGGCTTGCAAGGAACCACCAGGGCTCGACGAAGCGGATGGGGCCGTCCACCCATGCGGGAGTGAGGATTTCGCCCTCCGCGGCGAACAGCTCCGCGATGCCGGCGAGGGCGGCGTCGAAGCGGGAATCCCCGGTCGGAGGGGGCTCGTCGCGGATGAGTGCGATTCTGCCGGGGCGGGTGGAGCCCCTGAAGTCGTCGGCGAACCCGAACAGCAGCCGCACTGCATCCTGTTCGCGGTTGTCCCCGAGGTCATCCGTGATCGTCGGAGCGAGCTCAGCCAGCGAAGCCGCGCCGCGCCGCATCCGGGGCCGGGCGAGCACCACCACGTCGTGATCACACGCCTGCAGCAGCCGCTCCAACGTTGTGATGTTGGGAGTCCGCGTCCCTGACTCGTACGCAGCGACTGCCGGTTGAGCCGTGTGCGCTCGATGCGCCAGTTCGAGTTGGGTGAGTCCCGCGGCATGGCGGGCGCTGCGGATCAGCCCAGCAGTCTTCATCGAAGAGCAGTATATACATTTAGATATAGTCTTCCAAAGCGGCGTCCTACACGCCCTCCGGGGTGGGGCCACCGACCACGGCCGCCTCGTTCAAGATCTCCTCCAGGCGTGCCATCGCGTCGTCGCCGAGGTGGACCTCCGCGGCGGGCGCCGCGCCCTCGATGTGCACCGGGCGGCGGGCGCCGACGATCGCGACGTGCACCGCGGGGTTGGCGAGCGTCCACGCGATCGCCAGCTGCGCGACGGTGACGTCGAGCTCGCCCGCCAGCTCCTGCAGGCGCTCGACGATCCCGAGGTTGCGCTGGTAGGACGCGCCGCTGAACAGATCGCTGCCCGCGCGCCAGTCGTCGTGCTCGAGGTGTGTTGCGCGCGTGAAGTGCCCGCTCAGCAGTCCGTGTGCAAGCGGGCCGTAGATCAGCACGCCGATGTCGTGCTCGCGGCAGTACGGCAGCACGGCCTGCTCGATCTCCCGGCGCAGCATGTGGTAGGGCGGCTGCAGCGTCTCCAGTCGGCGGGTGCGCTCGAACTCGGCGATCTGCGGGGCGTCGTAGTTGGAGGCGCCCACGTGGCGCACCTTGCCCTCGCGCACCAGTTCCTCCAGGGCCGCCGCCGTCTCCGCGAACGGAGTGCGCGAATCCGGCCAGTGCACCTGGTAGATGTCGATGTAATCGGTGCCCAGGTGGCCGAGACTCTCCTCCACGCCTTTGCGCAGCCACGCGGGGCTCGAGTCGCGCAACAGTTCATCGCCCTCCTGGCGCAGGCCCCCCTTGGTGGCGATCACCACCTGCTCGCGCGGCACGCCCGCGAGCGCGTGGGCGAGCAGTTTCTCGGAGGCGCCCCACCCGTAGCCCTGGGCGGTGTCGAAGAAGTTGATGCCCAGTTCCCGTGCGCGTCCGACGGTCGCCACTGCCTCGTCGCGGTCGATCCGGCCCCAATCCCCGCCAAACTGCCACGTCCCCAGGCAGATGCGCGAGACCTCGAGGTCGGTGCGCCCCAGCTTGATCGTCTCCATCTCACTCCCTTGTGTGTCTCGCGATTGGCCGCCGCGGGTGATTGCCCCTTCAGTGTCCACCTACCCGCGTGCGGCTCCTTGGATGCATGTGGGGACTAGACGGATGCCGGTGTGTGACGGTGCTAGAAAGATGATATGAGCGATACACCACAGGCCAACTCAGAGCAGAAGTCCGAGCAGGAGTGGCGCGAGCAGCTGACGCCCGAGCAGTACGAAGTGCTGCGCCGGGCGGGCACCGAGGCGCCGTTCACGGGGACGCTGCTGCACAACAAGCAGACCGGCTCCTACAACTGTGCTGGCTGCGGGGCCGAGCTGTTTGGGTCCGACACCAAGTTCGACTCCGGCACGGCGGCTGGCCCTCGTTCACCGAGCCGGCGGTCGCCGAGGCGGTCGAGCTGCGCTCCGACAACAGCCTCTTCATGCGCCGCACCGAGGTGCGTTGCCGCCGCTGTGGGGGGCACCTCGGGCACGTCTTCGACGACGGCCCCGGCCCCACCGGCCAGCGCTACTGCATCAACTCCGCCGCGCTCGCCTTCAAAGCCGGCGAGTAGCCTTCTCGATCCGATGATCATGATGGACCAGTCCCGGCGGCTCTCCGAGCCGCTGCGGTGGGGCCGGCGCGAGCGCACCGTCGTCGCCGTGCTGCTCGCATGCGTGGCGCTGGCGCGCGGTCGGCCTCGGCGTCTTCGCCCTGACGAGCGGCGCGCCCGCGCGCAAGGACTGCATCGAAGTGACGTTCGCCTCCACGCTCGGCGGTGCCACTCGAGCACGCCTGCGGGGCGCGGGCGCGCACCGTGTGTGCCACGCCGGGCGCGTTCAAGAGCGTCGCCGAAGAGCTGCGCGCTGCCTGTGTGCGAGCCGGCTTTCCGTTCGACCCGCGCCGCTGAGGGCGAGTCTCCCGGCTGGATTCCGTGGCACTGGCGGGATGCGGGTGGCCTGGGGTCTGATCCGCGGCGCTGACGGCTGCCCTCAGGGTGCGCTGCTGCCGCGCCGCGATCGGCCGGCCCCGTTGCGGGCTGACTGCGGCACGTCTATACAAATGTCGAAAGACCTCCCCAAAGTGTTGGCCACAGTGTCCCTGGCGAGTGTCCTGCAAGACGGATTTCATAGGAAATCGCAATTGGCGCACTTCGCCGGGGGTGGCGTTGGCGCTATCAACCGATCCACAACGACAGGGAATGGAGGCACATGACCTGGCTGTCATACCCAAGTTGGCTGAACGCAGGTGACAACGCCTGGCAGATGACCGCCGCCACGTTCGTCGGGCTGATGAGCTTGCCCGGCCTGGCGGTTCTGTACGGCGGCGTGATGCAGAAGCGCTGGTCGGTCAACAGCATGATGCTCACGTTCGTCGCGTTCTGCGTGACGCTCATCGTGTGGTGCCTGTGGGCATTCAAGATGGGCTTCGGCTATCCGATAGCCCATAGTGGCGGGGGCATCTTCGGCACGAAAGGCTTCTTCGGTACGTTCCTCGGCGAACCTGGCAGCGTGCTCAGCCACACCGGCCGAGGAGGGCCAGGCGCTGATCCCGTCGGTCACTGAAGGCCCGCCGTTCCACTTCCCGGAGTCTTCGCTCGTGTACTTCCAGTTCGTGTTCGCCGCGATCACCCCGATCCTGGCGCTCGGCTCGGTGCTCGGGCGAGTCAACTTCAAGGCGTGGATTCCCTACGTGGCGCTTGTGGATCACGTTCGTGTACACAGTCAACGCCTTCCTGATCTGGGGCGGCGGCTACTTCGCCGCGCACGGCGCGTTGGACTACTCCGGCGGCTATGTCATCCACCTCTCCGCGGGTATCTCCGGGTTCGTGTTCGCGTGGGTGATCGGGCCGCGATTGCAGCGCGATCGTGAGGTCGACGCGCCCAACAACCTGCTGATGCTGGCGTGTGGCGCTGGGTTGCTGTGGCTCGGCTGGAACGGCTTCAACGGTGGGGACTCCTACTACGCCGGCGCCGACGCCTCCGCGGCGGTGCTCAACACCAACCTCTGCACCGCGGTGGCGATGATGGTGTGGATCGGCTGGGACTACATCTACCGCGACAAGCCGTCGATGATCGGGGCGATCAACGGCATGATCACCGGCCTCGTCGGGATCACGCCCGCCGCCGGGTTCGTCAACGGGTGGGGTGCGATGATCATCGGTGTCGTCGATGCGACGATCGTGTGGATGGCGATCCGCTACCTCAGCCGGACCCGGCCGTTCAGGAACGTCGACGACACGCTGGGGGTGATCTATACCCACGGGATCGCCGGGTTGTTCGGGGGCTTGCTGGTGGGGCTGCTTGCCGATCCGGCGGTCGTCGAGTACATCGGCGTGAACAGGCGCGGCCAACCTGCCTGGAAAATCGGGGTTGCTGATCAGCGGCAGCTGGACGCTGCTGCGATGGCAGGCCGAGGCCGCGGTATGGGTGATCGTCTACACCGCAGTGGTGACGTTCATCATCCTCAAGGTTCTCGGCGTCGTGGTGCCGTTGCGGCTCTCCGACGAGGAACTGGAGATCGGCGATCACGCGATCCACGGCAACGAGGTGTACCCCTCGGATGTACCCACCCTCGGGGGTCCGCATCCGCCGACATGGCAGCCCACCCCGGCTGCGGTGGGCGGAGCGACGTAGACGTAGGCAAGGACGCCTCCGGCGGAGCACGCCATCCTCTGGGCGTGACTCCTCCACGACGCGATAGGCACTGTGGCCCCGCTTCGGCGGGGCCACAGTTGTGCCCTGGCGGTGTCCTCGATCGCTCGTACGCAAAGCGCGTCTCGCTCACTCAAAGCGCATCTCGCTCACTGCGAGCGAGCCACAACGGTGATCCGCTCGGCAGGGGCGCTGGTGCCGTCTATGCGATTGGGCTCAGCCGGTGGCGAAGCCCACCGGACAGCTGACCCCGGTGCCGCCCAGCCCGCAGTAGCCGCCGGGGTTCTTGGCCAGGTACTGCTGGTGGTAGGGCTCGGCGTAATAGAACGGGTGCGCCGGCGGGGGTGGGCCTTCATCAGCTCCGTGGCGATCTCCCCGTGCCCGGCGGCGCTCAGCATCCGCTGGTAGGTCTCCTGCGAGGCCTCCGCCTGCGTGCGCTGGGTCTCGCTCTGCCACACGATCACCGAGCGGTACTGCGTGCCCACGTCGGCTCCCTGGCGCATGCTCTGGGTCGGGTCGTGGCCCTCCCAGAAGAGCTTCAGCATCTCCTCGTAGCTGGTCGCGGTCGGGTCGAACACGACCAGCACGACCTCCGTGTGGCCGGTGCGCCCCGAGCACACCTCCTCGTAGGTGGGGTTGGGGGTGAAGCCGCCCGCGTAGCCAACCGCCGTCGTGTACACCCCCGGGGCCTGCCAGAAGATCCGCTCGGCTCCCCAGAAGCAGCCCATCCCGAACACCGCCTGCTCGAGGCCCTCCGGGATCTGACCTGCGTCCAGCCGCAGCGGGGTGCCGAGCACCTCGTGGCGCTCGGGCACCGTCGAGTCGCCTCGGGCGTCCCGGGAGCGCCGAGGCCGGGGTCCACGCATGGTGGGGGTGCGGCGGCCGAAGAGCATCCACCCAGGCTAGCGCTCAAGCCGGGGGCGGGTCGATCCGAAGAGATGAGCAGATGTTCGGTCTGCGTTTCCCGAGAGCGCTCGCGCGGTGGACTCGGGTCGCTGCTCGACCGACGTCCGCCGATGGTGTGGGCGGCCGCGCTGCTGTATGCCTGTGCCGTGGCGCGGAGTGCTTCGCGGCGGTGGCCTTTCCGCTCAACGCCGACCAACCCGTGCGCCTGGAGCTCGTCGGTCGGCGTGCTCGCGCTACTCGTGGGCGTGGGGCTGTGGCTGTTCGCGCGCAACCCCTCGATGCTCTTCATGCAGCTGCTGATGGCGCTGAGCGCGGTGACGCTGAGCGTGATGGTCGCCAACGCCCGCACCACCGGCGGGGTGATGCTGGCGGCGTTCGCCTACCCGTGGACGGCGATGTACGTGGCGCACTTCTTCTCCCGTCGCGCGCTCGCTCGCGCAGGCGCTGCTGATCTCGGTGGGATTCGCGGTCGGGCTGATCGTGAGCGGGCTGCCGCACATGGGGATCGTGTGGGTGGTTGTCACCGGCACCGCGTGGTCCACCGGCCTGGTGCTCGGCAACCTCAGCGAAAGCCTGCGCCAGCGCGCCGACACCGACCCGCTCACCGGGCTGCTCAACCGCAACGGCTTCCTCGCGCTCGCCGCCCGCGAGCGGGCGATCGCCGACCGCACGCACACGCCGTTGACGATTGCCGTGCTCGACCTCAACGGCTTCAAGCAGATCAACGATCGGTTGGGGCACGCCGCCGGCGACCGGGTGCTCGCCGAGTTGGGGCGGGAATGGCAGGCGCGCCTGCGCGCCGGTGACATCCTCGCGCGTCACGGGGGCGATGAGTTCGTGTTGCTGCTGCCCGCCACCTTGCCGCCCGAGGCCGACGGGGTGCTCGAGCGCCTGCGCTGGGAGGGCCTCCCGGTCGATTGGTCGGTGGGAATCTCCGGCTGGCAGTCCGGCGAGGATCTCGATGCCTGCCTCGCCCGCGCCGACCGCGGCCTCTACAACGTCAAGCAGTCCCGCGCCCCTGCCGCCCCCGAGGGACTTCCGGCGGAGGGCCGTCGCGCGCCCTCGCTGCTGCCCTCGACGTAGGCACACGGCCGAGAGTCACCATGGCCTCGTGGTCGCCATCGCCCTCGCCGACGGTAGGGGCGCATTCCAACAACTCCAAACTGGACAAATCCATGTTTGGCATTGAGCCATCCGGGCAAGATACGGACGAGGAGCATCATCCCTCCCTCATTCCCTCCAGATCGGCCCGCTGCCCCCGGCGGGCCGATCCCGTTAAGGGGCCGCCGCTGGGGCGGGGGGCGCCGCTATTAAGAGGTGCCTTCTTGCGGCGGCTGTGATGTGGCCGCGACGAAGTGCGCTATCGCGGGCGTGAGGAAGGCATACCCAGCCAGTTCTCGAGCGGCGCGGGCGGGCCGAGGTGGAAGCCCTGGGCGTAGTCCACGCCCAGCTTGCCGAGAGCGGTGAACGTGGCCTCGTCGCCGACGAACTCGGCGATCGTGCGCTTGCCCATGCCCCGCGCGAGCTCCACCACCGCGCGGATCACCAGCCGGTCGGTGGGGTCGGCCGTGCAGTTGCGCACGAACTCCCCGTCGATCTTGATGAAGTCGAAGGGGAGGTGCTTGAGGTAGTAGAAGGAGCCGAAGCCCGCGCCGAAGTCGTCCAGCGCGAAGCGGCACCCCAGCTCGCCGAGGCGCTCGGCGAAGGTGCGCGCCGCGGCGATGTTGCCGATCGCCGTAGTCTCGGTCACCTCGAAGATCAGTTGCGTCGCAGCCACCCCCGCCGCGCGCAGCTCGCGACCGATGTGCAGCGCCAGCTGCGCGTCGCCGAGCGAGTGGGCGGAGAGGTTGATCTCGACGACCGGCTGGCGACCCTCCGCGCGGTGCTCGCCGAGCATCCGGATCGCGCGAGTCACGACCCAGCGGTCGATCTCACGGATCAGCCCGAAGCGCTCGGCGATCGGCAGGAAGCTACCGGGCGGGATCAGGTCGCCGTGGGCGTCGATCATCCTCACCAGCAGCTCGTGCTGCGTGGTCAGCCCAGTGGCGGTTTCGACTACCGGCTGGGCGTGCAGTACCAGACGGTCCTCGTCGAGCGCCGCGCGGATGCGCTCGGCCCATTCCAGTCGCGCCTCGATGTGCGCCTGCCCGCGACCGGCGCCGCCGTAGGTGACGCTGCGGTCGCGCCCGGCCTCCTTGGCGTCGTACATCGCCAGGTCGGCGTTGATTAGCGCCTCCTCGGCGCTGAGCTCCTCCGCGTCCTGCAGCGGCGCGACGCCGATCGAGGCGGTGATCGGTCGCTCGCGTCCGCCCGGCCCGCGCGGGGCGTGCTCCCGGCGCACGACCTCCAGCAGCGAGTCGGCGAGGCCCTCCGCCTCGGTGCGCTCCCCGGTGGGGGTGAGGATCGCGAACTCGTCGCCGCCGAGGCGCGCCAGCGTGTCGCTCTCGCGCAGGCGGCTTGCCAGGGCGCCCGCCACGCGCACGATCAGCTCGTCGCCGGCGTTGTGGCCGAGGGTGTCGTTGACCTCCTTGAAGGAGTCGAGGTCCAGCACCATCACCGCGCCGGCGTGGCCGTAGCGCTCCCCACGCGCCAGGTGCTCCTCCAGGCTTCGCTCGTACGCGCGGCGGTTGAGCAGGCCGGTGAGCGGGTCGTGGTCGGCCATGTGCTTCAGTTCTGCCTCATACCGGCTGCGGGCGATCGCTTCCTCGTTGCGTGCCTGCTCGAGCGCCCGCTCGGCCTGATCGCGCTCGGCCAGGCGGCGGGCGACGAGCGCCTCTGCGTAGCGCTGCCTGCGGCGGGCCTGCACGCTGAGGGTCCCCACCATCAGCGTTAGCATGGCGCCGACCAACAGGATCGCCGCCGGCAGCGAAAGGGCGGGGGAGGGCTCGCCGACGGCCAGTGTCCAGATGCTTCCCGCGATCACGATCCGAGAGTCGGTGGCGTTCACCGGGGAGCCCTTTGCCATCAGCCGCACGTTGCCCTCCTTCAGCGAAAAGGCCGTGCCTGGCGGGATCGTCCGCAGTAGCGCGGGCGCCAGCAGCGTGTAGCTGTAGCCGATCGAGGCAAACCCGCGCAGCGCTCTGAGACGCTGCGCCGGTGTGCGCGTCGGGGAGGAGGGGCGGTAAACCGGCACGTACAGCACTGTTCCCAACCGGCCGCTGCTCATTAGGCGCACCGGCGGCGTCGCGCGCGGCCGTCCCGACCTCGCCGCCCCCAGCAGCGTGGCCAAACGCGTGCGTCGCGCGCCGATGTCCAACCCCACGTCGCTGGGGCCTCCGGCGCTGCGGGCGCTGTCGAGCACGACGAAGTAGGTGCTCATCGCCGGCGCGGCGCGCAGCGTGCCCCCCGGGCCACTGGTCTCGATGGGGGCGATCCGGCGTTCGAAGCTGCTGCGCTGAGCGGCTTCCACGACTTCCATCAGCCCCACGCCGTTGATCCCAGGTTCGTGCTCCAATTCGCGGGCGACAGCGGCGAAGATCGCGGTGTGCGCATGCCAGTCCGCGCCGGCGCTCGCCGCGAGCTCGACGGTGCGGCGGATCGCCGCGTCCACCGTATCCACCGTCTGCGTGCGGATGTTCGTCGCGAGAGTGGTGCGCTGCGATTGCGCGTTGTGTTGGGCCTGCTTGTACGTCACGTACGCACCCACTAGCGTGAGCGCCGCCACGCACACGGTCACGGCGGCAGGCAGCCATGCTCGCTGTCGCTCTCCCCGGGCCACGTTGTACATATCGGCGTATCCGGGAAGGACCTAAATATCGAAAAAGTCGAGTGAGTCGAGCGCTCTCGGCAAGCCCGGTGAGCGAGATGTGGCCGGGGTCGGGGAGGGTGTGGGTTGGATGCTTTGTTTTGGGACCCCTACCCTTCATTTTGTGAAGTAGTGGAGGTCCCTGAAGTACAGGGGGCGAGTCGCCGTTTGTGCTACAAGGCCCGAAATGCAAGCCGAGGACGTGTCCGGGAAGGGCGAGCGGGGATCGACCGGGGCGGGCTGGCGCGTGGTCGCGGCGTACGGGTCGGTCGCGGCCGCCACCCAGATGCTATGGCTGACCTACGCGGCGATCACGACCGAATCCGCCCACCGCTATGGGGTGTCGGTCGGGGCAGTGGGGTGGCTGGCGGAGATCTTTCCGCTGCTGTACGTCGTGCTGGCGATCCCCGCGGGCGCGCTGCTCGATCGCTGGTTTCGGCCTTCGCTCGCGCTTGGGGGAGCGCTTGTCGCCGCTGGCGGGCTGGTGCGGCTCGGCGGGCTGACATTCGCGTGGGCGCTCGTGGGTCAGTCGCTGGTGGCGCTCGCCCAGCCGGTGGTGATGAGCGCGGTGGCGAAGCTCCCCGGCGAATACCTGCCCGCACGCTCGCGAGCGCTGGGAATCTCGCTCGCCTCCGCCGCCGGCTTCCTCGGGATGCTCGCCGCGCTGCTGCTCGGTCCGCTGCTAGGCGCCTCGCGCCTGGAGCTGCTGCTGGAGATCCAGGCCGCGATCGCCGTGCTCGCCGCCGCCGCGCTCGCGCTGGCGCTGCGCCGGCGCGGCAGCGGTGAGGGGGAGCAGACGGCGATCGCAAGGGGCGTCGCGCGTGTGCTGTGGGCGCGCCCCGAGATCCGCGTGATCTCGGGCCTCGCGTTCCTCGGCTTCGGCGTGTTCGTCGCGCTCTCCACGTGGCTGCAGACGCTGCTGCAACCCTCCGGCATCTCCGAAACCGCTGCGGGCGCGCTGCTTGTGGGGATGATCGTCGCGGGCGTCGTCGGCTGCGCGGTGCTCCCCCCCGCGATCGCGGCCCGCGGCGCGGAGCGCCGGTTCATGGCGGCCGTGATTGTCGCCGGCTGCCTCGGCAGCGTCGCCCTGGGGGTGCTGCCCGGGATCGCCGGGCGGGCGGTGGTGATGGTGGCGATGGGCGCGGTGCTGCTCCCCGCGCTGCCCGTCTTGATGACCGTCGCCGAGCGATTGGCCGGTCCCGCGGCGGGCACCGCAGGGGCGATCGTGTGGATGGCGGGCAACCTCGGCGGCCTGGTGGTCGCGCTAATCGTGCAGGCGCTCGTCCACCATCCGCTTGCCGCCTTTCTGGCGATGGCGGCCGTCGTGCTGTTCGCCATCCCGCTCGCCACACGGATGGTGACGCTGCGGGGGCTTGCCGATGCCGGGGCGGGGGAGGGGGCGTCAGCGCAGGGAGGGCCGGATCGAGCGCCGGAGCCGGAAGAGCTCGCCGCGGCGGGGTCGGCCGGCTCCTAAAGACTTTCGGGAGAGCCCTAAATCGGCTGATCCGCCAGCCAGTCGAGTACTTCGGCGGGGTTGCGGTGCGGAGGGAAGACGGGGTAGAAGACCTTTGCGATGCGCTGTTTATGCGTGATCAGGGTCAGACGCCGGTAGAAGCTCCGGCCGGCAGCCTCGAATGTGGGCAATCCAAGGATGCGCGCCAGCTGCAAGTCGGGGTCGCTCAGCAGCGGGTAGGGGATGTTCTCCCGGCCGGCAAACTCCCGCTGCTCCTCGTGCGGCTGGGTGCTCAGGCCGAGCACCGAGGCGCCGTAGGCCGCGAGCTCCAGCACGTGGTCGCGGAAGGCGCAGCTCTGCGGCGTGCAGCCGCGGGCGCCGGGGACCTCGTCCCATCCCTCGGGCAGCGGCTCGCCCGGCACTCCTGTGCGCGGGTAGACGTACATCACGACGAGGCGCTCGGTGGCGGCGGCGAGGTCGAGCTGCCCACCGAGCGTCGAGCTGAGCGTCACGCTTGGCACCTCCATCCCCCGCAGGTGATCGGCAGCACCGTCGTCGATCGGTACGGGGATATTGGTGGGAAGGTATCGGGAGCTCTCGGTCATCTCTTCGTCATTCTTCCAAAGGACCGCCGGCTTTGGCTTCCTGGAGCTTTGGTTCTATTCCATTCATCGCGATTGATGTGAGTAGCATGAATCTTCGCAGGCATCGGATGATTGAAATACAAGCTTGAGCTTTGTGCCGAGCACCCGCAAGTGTTCTAGCCGAATTGGCCCGCCAACACTGGACTTGCCGGCCACCCGTGGGCGGGGGCCGGTCCTACCCGCCGTCCTACCCGTCGGTGCTGCCAAAGCCGCCGCGGCTGTGCTCCTCTGGAGCGTGCACGCTCCACCGCGCCCGACCGGCGCGCACGAACACCCCCTGCGCGATCCTGCTGCCCGCGGGGATCGTGGTGGGGGAGGCGGTGAAGTTCAACAGCTGCAGCCGCACCTCGTCCGCGGGGCCGCGGTAGTCCTCGTCGATGATCCCCACCGCGTGCGGCTGCATCACGCCGAACTTCCGCGGCGTGGAGGAGCGCAGGCATACCAGCAGGCACCAGCTGGGCGGCGTGGCAAACACCAGCCCCGTGCCTACCAGTGCGATCTCCCCGGGCGCGATCTCCGCCGCTTCGGCGGTGCACAGGTCAAAACCGTGAGAGCCGGTTGTCGCATAGTGAGGCGGCTGTGCGGCGTCATGCAGCAGGTGGATCGGCACATCCATCGGTCGCTCCTGCGCCTGTGCCTCGTGACCCCTCTCTTGCCCGGGCCCGTCGTCCCCGGGGTGCAACGGGTGTGTCGGCGCATCCATCGATTGCTCCCACGGTCAAGCGCGGCGGCGCCGCGGCGTTCGTCGCAGCCTATCGGCAGGGAACGACCGTTCGGGCAGGGTAGGACCGCTCGGCTGATGGGGCCCCCACCTACGGAAGGACCGCTCGGCTGATGGAGCCGCCACCTGCGTGAGGGCAACGGCGCGCAGCTACTGCCCCTCCCCGTCGGCCGTGGGCCGACGGGGAGAGCGATCGCTCGTGCCCGGTCCGGAGCGCCGCGCAACGCTGGCCAGTCTGTAGCGCCGTATCCGCGGCCCCCGTCCGGGAGCGGCGAGCGATTCCTCGGGGAGCAGCAGGAACCGTCGTGGAGTGCTGGGCATCGAATGAGAGAGGGAGCGAGTCATAGGTTGATATTGACCCACAGCGCCCTTCGCGCCTTTGGACTGCGGTCCAAAATGTGTCGCCGGCGGATCTCGCTGATGACCCGTTTATACGGGGGATATCCCGGTCCAGATGTCTTGGTTGACCTCCCGCGACCCGACCGGCCTGCGCGGCGACCCGTCTACGATGGGCGCGTGTTGGAAGTTCCCACCGACCTTCCGGGTCACGAGCTCGTGCGCGACGGGCTCGCGGATCTCCGGGCGGGCCGGGAGAGCGAGTCGGCGCTGCTGGTCGCGATGGCGGCGCCGCGCCTGCGGCGCCTCGGCTTCGATGTCCCGGCATACGGGGGCGAGATGCCGTCACACCGCCTGTATGAAGTGATCTCCGCGGACACCCACCAGGGGGCTCACAGCCGCTATAACGCGCTTGTGGCCCGCATGGTCAGCTTTGCGCGGGCGGCGGAGCATGCGTCCTCCGGTTGACGAGAGTCGCCTACGCGAGCTGGCGCGCAGCCTCGGGCGGGTGGCTGGCTCACCGACGCGGATCTACCTGACGGGCGGTGCGACGGCGGTGATTGAGGGATGGCGAGGTTCGACGATGGATGTGGACCTGCGGTTCGAGCCAGAAGGCGACGAGCTGCTCCGCGAGCTTCCGGCGCTGAAGGAGCGGCTTGAAATCAATATCGAGCTGGCCTCTCCGCCCGATTTCATCCCCGAGCTGCCGGGCTGGCGGGAGCGCAGCCCGCTCGTCTTTCAGGAGGGCAATGTCTACGTCCACCACTTCGACTTCTACGCCCAGGCGCTCGCAAAGATCGAGCGGGGCTTCAACCTGGACCTCGAGGATGTGAGCCGCATGATCGAGCGGGGGCTGGTGGTGCCGGTGCGGCTGCGAGATCTGTATGAGGCGATCGAGCCCGAGTTGTATCGCTACCCGGCGATCGATCCGCCGGAGTTCGCTCGCAAGGTGGAGGCTGCGCTCGGCTGAGTCACTGGGGGAGGGGAGGGAGAGGCAAGATTCCGTCGACCTCACTGTATGATCCCGCCATGTCCTTGTTGGGCAAGTTGGAGTTGGTCTGAAGCGTCGTGGCCGTTAGGTTGCATCGTTGCGGCGTCATGTTCATCAAGGGACCGCACCCCTGCTGGCGGGTGCAGAAGGCGCTCGAGGACTCGGGGATCGAGTACGAGATCGTCAAGCACTCCTCGATCCGCGGCAGGCGCACCGAGCTGATCGAAGGCAGCGGCGAGAAGATTCTCCCCGTCGTCGAGCTGTCCGATGGCACGATGGTCCGCGAAGAGTCGGCGCGGCTCGCGGAGCGCATCCGCGCGGGCGAGCTCGGCGAGCGCCCTACAACCTGAAGCCGGCGGGGCCGGACGCCCGTCCGCGGTGCACCGGCGCGGTGGCGACCTCACGAGGGAACTCCTCTGGGTCCGGGCCATGGGTACTCCGGGGGACGCGATGCCGTGCGGCCGGCTAGAATGATCGACCCACGCGGATGTAGCTCAGTTGGCTAGAGCGTCTGCTTGCCATGCAGAAGGTCGTGGGTTCGAGTCCCATCATCCGCTCTCCGGGAGGCCCTGCTCATCGCGGGGTTTTCTGGTTCTTGGGGCGGCGCGAGGCTGGCGCGGAGGGCTGCGGGTACCACTCGCGGGTACCAAATCGATGTCGTTCGTACACGCATTTGAGACGGTTGCTGCGGCTAGATCGAGATCAGTTCCAACTCGTCCAGGCGCTTCACGCACCGGGACGTCTTGATCGTCTTGTCGGCCAGGACGAGGACGCCCGCGTCGCTCAGACGGCTGACGGCCCAAGGCCGCCTGACGCAGGCGTAGCGCCCCGCGAGCGCGCCATCCATAGCCGCGAGTGCCCTTCAAAACTCAAACCGAGCCAACCGCAGCCCGCCGCGGGTCTCGGCGGCGCTCATCGCGCTCAGGGCGGGGACCATCTCGCTGGTGACGAGGCCGTGCTCGGCGGTGAGCTCGTCGACGATCTGGAAGGCGTGGGCGATGCGCTGGGGGGTGTCGATAACGGTGCTCACAACCGGGACGTGGCGGCGGACTCGCAGGAGGCGGTCGCCGCTCGGGGCGTGGTCGCCGTGGAAGCCCCATATCCCCCGCAGGGTGGTGGCGCCAGCGGCGTCGGATTCGCGCAGGCGGCCGATCAGCTGGAGGTGCAGCGGGTGGCCGTCGTGGGTGGCGCTGTGAGAGGAGTACACGGTCAGCTTCTGCCACAGGTCCAGTCCCCGCTCGTCGCTCGCTGGCAGCTCGTGGGGGGTGGCAAGCAGCTGACCGTCGCGCTTGCACACGCGTACGCGCTCGAGCGTCAGCAGCGGCTCGCTCAGCAGGCTCCCGAGTTCGGGCATCGCCGCGGCGATCCGCTCGCCGGCGCCGACCGCGATGATCACCGTCGGCACCTCGGCGTTGCGGCTGAAGAAGCCCGCGCGGAAGCGCCGGCCGCCGCGGGTGCCGTCGACGCCCAGCAGCACCGTCGCGCCGGCGATCCCGTGGCGGTGTAGCGCCTCGCACACTGCGGCGAACGCGGGGGTGCCGTTGACGCGCTCGCGGCGGCCCACGTAGATCGTCAGCTTGGTCGCCTCCTGCAGTTGCTCGGGCAGTCTCACCTGCCCGATCTCGCCGGTAAGCAGGCGGGTGCGCTCGAGCGTCATCAACCCGCGGCGCTTGATCTGCAGCACTGGCTCGAGCATCGCTTCGATCCGCTCGCGCCGATCGACCGCGATCGAGACGACGGGCAGGTCTTCGGAGAGGCTCAGCAGCCGGTCGGTGCGCAGGTGGTGCAGGCGCCCGAAGCCCTCGGTTCCGCGCACCAGCACGCTCGCCGCAAGGCGGTGCCCACCGTAGATTTCCAGCAGCTCGTCGGCGAGCAGCCCATCGGGCGTGCGGTCGCGCTCGCCGAAGTAGGTGGTGAGGGTCAGGCAGTCCTCGTTCACAGATGCACCCCGATCGCGTGTCCGAGCGCGGCGGCGCCGACGCCGGCGGCGAGGCTGAGCGCGATGTTGAGCAGTGCGCCGCCGCCCTCCGCGTCCTCTGCGAGGCGTTGGGACTCGAGCATCCAGGTGGAGAACGTGGTGTAGGAGCCGAGCGTCGCTGTGCCCGCCAGCACCAGCGCATTGCCGGTGAGCGCCGCTCCGGTGAGCACACCGAGCAGCAGTGCGCCGCTCGTGTTGACCGCGAGGGTGCCGAGCGGAAAGCCGCCCCTCGCGAGGCGTGAGCCGACCGTGCCATCGAGCGCGAAACGCGCGAGCGCCCCGCCGCCGCCGAGCAATGCCACACCGATCCACACCCACGTGCTCACATGATCACCCGTACGCGCCGCACGCTCGCCGTCGCCACCCAGATCGCCAGGTAGCCGGCTGCGATGCTCGCTGCGGCGTAGCTCGCGGCGAGCTCGTAGCGGTGGTGTTCGAGCATCGTGAGAATCTCCACCTGCATCGTCGAGAAGGTGGTGTACGCGCCGCAGAAGCCGGTGCCGAGCAGCGGGCGCCGGTAGGTCGAGAGCGGCAGGCGCTCCTGCAGGCGAGTGGCGAGGTAGCCGAGCGCGAACGAGCCGCTGACGTTGATCGCGAACGTCGCCCACGGCCACTGCGTGGCGGTGCTCGTGAAGGTCTCGCCCAGCCACACCCGCAGCAAGCCCCCGGCGGCCCCGCCGATAAAGATCGCCACGAGCTCGCGTCTGTCTGGATTGGGCATTCGGGAAGGGCGCAAGCTGCTGGATGCTCCTCTCGCGGGTGGTGTCGAGTTCGCGAAAGGAGCCATCAGCCCTTGTCCGAAGTGGGCGGTTAGGAAGGCCGCTGTAAGGCCTTCACGTCAGGGCTCCATCTGACTTCGCGCAAGATACCGCACCGCGGCACTGCTGGGCGGCTTATTGCAAGCGGTCGAGCGGCGGTCTCCGCTCTACCGCAGCGTCAGCTGTGGACCAACTGAGGGCGCATCGGCGTCGATGAACGCGCCGTCCCGCCTCACACGCACACCACGTAACGCCCGCCGTCTCCGCGCGCGACGGCCCCGCTCAACTCGAGCTCGGCCAGCGCCACCAGCACGTCGCTCGCGGCGGTGTCCCCCGCGGTGAGCTTGGCCACCGTGTCGTTGCCCGAGCCCACCTGCTCGAGCACGGCCTGCAGGCGCTCTCCCTGCGCTGGGCGCGACACGGCGACCTGGTGTGTGCCTACCCCGTACAGCGCATCCAACACGTCCTGGGGGTCGCGCACCAGCAGTGCGCCTTCGCGCAGCAACTGGTGGGGACCGCGCGCGGCGGGGGCGCTCACGCGCCCGGGGATCGCTGCGATGGCTGTGCCGGCGGCGTCCGCCAGCCGTGCGTGGAGCAGTTCGGCGGGACGCTCGTGTGCCTCCACCACGATCACGATGCGCGCGAGCGCCGCCACGATCCGCGTGCGGGCGATGTAGCCCCAGCCGCGGGCGGCCGCGCCGCACGGCAGCTCCGCCAGCGCACAGCCCTCGGCGACGATGCGTCGGTGCAGGCTGCGCCAGCTTGCGGGATTGGCCACGTCCACGCCACCCGCCATCACCGTCACCGTGCAGGCGCCCGCCCGCAGCGCACCCTGGTGGGCCGCCGCCGCGATGCCCTCCGCGAGGCCGCTCACCACTGTGATGCCGCTAGCCGCCAAACCGCGCGCGAGGCCGTAGGCGACCTCCATGCCGTAGTCGCTCGCACGGCGAGTCCCCACGATCGCCACCGTCGGTTGTGCGAGCATCTCGTGCATGCGTTCGATGTCACCCGCCACGTGCAGCATTCGGGGCGCGTCATCCGCGCTCCGCAGCGCAATCGGGTAGCGAGGGTGGTGGTGACAGATCCGCTGCACTCCTTCGGTCGCCGGCGGCTGGTCGCGCTGGAATTGCGCATGGCGTTCCAGCAACTCCGCCTTGCGCCTGCCGCCGAGCGCTTTGATCAGCTCCTTGTCCGCGAGCGCCAGCGCCTGCAATAGACGCTCTGGATCGCGCGCACGGTAGGCCAGCCGTGCGCTCAAGATCTCCAGCAGCCAAGCACGTCGCAGGCATGCGGTGCAGGCGTCCGAGGTCACGCTCATCACGCTGCCCGCCTTCCCCTACCGGCCTCCCGCACGCGCAGCGAGAGCACCAGCGCGACGTCCTGCTCGCGGGTGCGCGCGCTGCCGTCGAGGTCGGCGGCGGTCCGAGCCACGCGCAGTACGCGGGCGATGCCGCGGGCGCTCATCGTGCCCCGCTCCTGCGCGCCGTGCAGCAACCGTTCGGCGCCCTCGCTCATTGCCACATGGCGGCGCAACATGGGGGCGTCCATGTGCGCGTTGGAGCTCACTCCCTCGGCGCGCAGGCGCGATGTCTGGCGCTCGCGGGCGCTCACCACCCGCTCGCGGGCCTCCGCGGAGGAGATCGCCGGCGCATCGGCCTGATCGCGCCCGCCCAGCCGCGCGGAGGGTCGGTCCCGGCGCATCCCATCCGCCCGATCGGTCCGTCGCGCCCCCGGCCGCTGCAGGTGGGCGATCAGGTCGATGCGATCCAGCAACGGCCCGCTGAGGCGCCGCTTGTGGCGGGCGATGTCGGCTTCGCCGCAGTTGCACCGATCCCCTTCCCCGAGGTAGCCGCAGGGGCAGGGGTTGGTCGCGGCGATCAGCGCGAAGCGCGCGGGGTACACCGCCGAATGGCGGGCACGCACGATCGCGACGCGCCCATCCTCCAGTGGCTGGCGCAGCGCCTCCAGGGTGGGACGCGCGAACTCGGAGAGCTCGTCGAGAAACAGTACGCCGCGGTGGGCCAGCACCACCTCGCCGACCCACCCGCGCCGGGCGCCGCCGACCAGGCCGGCGGTGGTGGTCGAATGGTGGGGGGCGCGGAAGGGTCGGCGGCGGATCAGCTCTCCATCCTCCAAGCGGCCCGTGATGCTTTGGATGCGGGTCACCTCGATCGCCTCCGCGCGGCTGAGCGGTGGCAGGATCGTCGGCAGCCGCTGCGCCAGCATCGTCTTGCCGGTGCCCGGGGGGCCGCTGAGCAGGAGGTTGTGCTCGCCCGCGGCGGCGAGGATCAGCGCCTCGACCGCCTGTGGCTGGCCACGCACGTCACAGAGGTCCAGATGCCCCGGCCCGCTGCTCCAGCCCGCCGCCTCGCAATCGCGCTCGGACTCCTCGCCCCGCGGGCGGGGCGAGGGCAACGGGTCGCCACGCCCGCCACTTAGCACACGTGCCGCGCTGGCGAGACACTCGGCGACGCTTACGTCAAGGCCCTCCACCAGCGCTGCCTCACGTGCCCGCGCGCCCGCGAGCACGAGCGCCTGTAGACCCTCCTCCTGCGCGGCCTGTGCGATCGCCAGGGTGCCGTGACACGGGCGCACCTCGCCGTCGAGTGAGAGCTCGCCGAACAGCGCGTGGCTCGCCAGGCGCTTGGGCGGGAGCTGGTTGGAGGCCGCCAGCACCGCACAGGCGAGCGCGAGATCGAGACCGGGGCCAACCTTGGGGATGTCGCCGGGGGCGAGATTGGCGGTGATCCGCCGGTCAGGGAACTCGTACCCGGAGTTGAGGATCGCCGCGCGTACGCGATCGCGTGCCTCGCGTACCGCGACGTCGGCGAGACCGACGATCGTGAACGACGGCAGCCCGGCGCGGATGTCCACCTCCACGGTCACCGCGCGCGTCTGCAGCCCCTCGATCGTGAACGTACTCGCTCGCGCCAGCATGCTCGCCTCCTTTGTCGGACGTGTTCAGGGGTCGTCGATCAGACGACTGTCCGCAAGTTAGGTCGCGCTTGGGACGGTACGCTCGGCCGGGCCTGGTTGGCGCTGGCTTCCACGCCAGCCATAGAGCTCCGGCCGCCTATCACAACCCCGATCGGATGACGTTCAAAATAGCTCCCACTACTTCACAAAATGAAGGGTTAGGGCCCAAAAAAGAACGCATCCAACCACCCGGTGGTGTCTCAGTTTGGCTGGGGACCTGGCAGGCCCGGCACAGCGAGGCGCGATATGTGCATTGAGCGCACCAACCAGCTAACTGGACCTCTCGAAGCTGTCATCTGGTCCTGCCCTACAGGTCCAGTTGGTGGTTGTACCTCAAACCGAAACACATCCAACCCCCCGGCTACTTCACAAAGTGAAGGGTTGGGGCCTGAAAAATTACATATTCAACCCGCCGCGCCGCTCCCGCGACCCGACGATTTCATCAGCCCGCAGACGCCCGGCGGAAGCTGGGCATCAACAACCTGGCGACCCTACAACCCGTCCGGATGGCGCTCCACGAAGCCGCCGCCGTCGTCGGAGGGGCTGCCCCAGCGGGAGCCGTCTTCGGCCAAAGCGACCGTGTCGTAGCGGCGGCCGTCGATCGTCATCCAGGCGTGTTCGGCGTTGGCGTAGATCGTGATGTAGCGGCCGGGGCCGGATTCGCCGTAGGACTCAAGCCCCGTGGAGTCCTCGGGGGCGGCGAGCAGGCCGCCGCCGTGCAGCGCGTAGGAGACCGAGCCCGAGCAGTCGTAGCCCTCGGAGATGAACGAGCCATGGCCCCCGCCATACACGTAGGGGCGGGTGGCGATTTCATCCGCGGCGGCGATCACGCGCGCGACGATCGCTTCGGCACTGGAGGAGGTGGCGCCCGGAGCGCCGGCGCCGCCGGCGGTGGAGGTGCTGCCCCCGTCCCCGGCGGGGCTTGAGTGGGGGAAGTAGGCGGAGTCGGCGTGCAGGATCGGTGCCCCGGAGACGCCGAGCGCGCTCCAGGTGGCGGGGCCCACGACGCCGTCGGCTTCGAGGCCGTGGGCGGCCTGGAAGTGGCGCACCGCCGTCTCGGTGGCGGGGCCGAATTCGCCGTCGGCGGCGACGTGCAGGGCTTCCTGCAGATGCCGTGTGGCGGCGCCGGGGGAGAGGTGGACGATGGAGCCCACACCGCCCGCGGAGGCGCCGGCGCCTCCGATCTGCGTGCCCGTCTGCCCCCGCCCGCCGGTGGTGTCACCTGCGGGCGCGGCGGCGTGGTGGGGAGTGGAGGGCGTTTTCGCGGCCGGCAGCGCGGAGGGGGGAGGGGTCAGCTCGGGCTGGCTGTGCGCGCCGAGCGCCCGCCAGGTGGCGGGCCCGGCGACGCCGTCGACCGTGAGTCCGTGGGCGACCTGGAAACTGCGGATCGCGTGCTCGGTTGCGGGCCCGAATTCGCCGTCCACGGCGACATGCAAGGATGCCTGCAGGCGCTCCACCGCTGCGGTCGTAGCGTGTGCGGAGGCTACGGCCGCGGCGCGTTCCTTGCTCGTACCGACAGCTCCGCCGGTACCTGTCCCGCCAACGGCACCAACGCCGATGCCCGCGCTGCCTGTGACTTCTTCGCCGGCGCCGGCCGCACCGGCTTCCCCCGGGGAAGCGCCGTCCGCGCTTTCGAGGATCGCTGGGGCCGCGTAGTTGCCGGTCGGCCCGGAGCCGGCCGGGATCGCGGTGCCACCCGTTTCGTCGCTGCCCGCGCCTTCGGCGGGAGCGGGTGCTTCCGTTGCGGTCGCGGCGACGGTGCCAGATGCGCCTGAGCCTTCGAGCGCGACGGTGCCACCGCTGCTTGCGCCGGGGGTTTCGCCGCCGCCCGCTTCTGCGCCGCCCTCGGCGCCACCACCGGCGGTGGTGCCCACCGCGGAGCCCGCGCCTGCGGGCGCGTCCGGGACCGCGACCGCGACCGCGAGCGTGCCGGTCGCACCGGAGGTGGAGACCGCTTCGCGCACTTCCCCGGGCGCCGGTTCGCTGGTTTCCCCAGCGAGGTCGCGAAGCACGGCGGCGCCGGAGAGCACCGGGGGCGCTTGCACGGCGAGCGCATGGGAGGTGCGGGCGCCGACGATCCCGTCGACAGTGAGCCCACGCGTGGACTGGAAGCGGCGCACCGCCGCTTCGGTTTCGGGCCCGTACACGCCATCGGCGGCAATCCCCAGCGCGCGCTGCAGCAGGCGAACCTGGCGGCCTTCGCTGCCGGTGCTCAGCACGATCTGGTGGGTGG
Organism: uncultured Solirubrobacterales bacterium; assembly: GCA_963812595.1. Taxonomy (GTDB): domain Bacteria; phylum Actinomycetota; class Thermoleophilia; order Solirubrobacterales; family Solirubrobacteraceae; genus Palsa-744. The sequence continues at coordinate 15,236 of CAWEVQ010000011.1, read as the reverse complement.
TCGTCGTGATCGGGTCCAGCCCGGTAGGCGCGGCCCCCGCGGTGGCGATGGCGCCGCCGGAGTCGAGCAGTGCCGCGGCCGGTCCGGCGGTGAGCGCCACGAGGGCGCCCAGCGAGAGCCGCTTGGCGCGCGAGGAGGCGGGCACGAAACGCAGCTGCGCGGCGCGCCGGCGAGCGCGGGAGCGACCGAGGGAGAGATCCCACGGCTCGCGTTCGGCGAGATCACGCGCGGCTTCGCGGCGGGCGTCGATCAACGCCGCGAGGGACACCGGCGATACCAGGGCAAGCTTCGATCCACCACTGCGTCGGGCGGTGCGTACGGCGTCACGGCGGCGGCGCGCGCGCGAACGGGTAAGCGAGGCCTCCCAGGGCTCAAGGGTGGCGAGGTCACGGGCGTATCCCGACATAGGGCGCAGCACATCCTTTCGACGTTGCGGTGGCGCCTACGGGGTTAGCTGTCGGGCTCGCGCAGTACGCTACGCCGCAGACGCGGCGATTCGCCCCCGCGGTCCTTGCGGACCGCATTGGTTCCCCCGCTCACCCTTCCCGTGGGAAGGAGGATTCGGCACGAACGAGGGGCACCGTATCAGGTTCGAATGCAATTTGTGTCGCATGGGAAGGGTTGCAAGCGATGTTGCCGACGGCTGCCCGGCTCAACCCCCCAGTGCCGCGCGCCCGAGGCGCCTGCGCGGCGCGAGCGTCACCACGGCGGCGCTGCTGGGGTTGATCTGCACCGACAGCGCCCCCGGCCGGCCGTGCACTGCGGGCAGCGCGCTTGGGGTGGTCCAGGTGCCGTTGACCGCCACCGCCCGCCCACCGAGGCGAATGCCCTTGGTCGCCGCGGGGGAGGGGGCCGTGAGGCGCAGGACGCTGCCGCCCGCCAGCGCGGGGGGGACGCGCAGGCGCACCGCGAGCGGTTCTGAGCCGGGCGGGTCGTAGTCCACGAGGACGAGGCTCACCTTGCCGTCGGGGGCGCTCACCGCGCTTGCGCTGAGCTCGCCCGGGGTGATGCCACCGACGCTTGTGAGGAGTGGGCGGCTGGACGGATGGACCCCCATGAAAATGTGAGCGGCCAGCAGCGCATACCACTCCGGGGCCGGCTGCAGCTCGCCCACGCGCAGCCCGCTTTCGTTGGGCGCGGCGAGCGCGCTGTAGGTGTGGGGCTGGCCGATCAGGTCGTGGAAGTTCACGCCCACCGTGCCCGCGGTCATCGCGCGGGCGGTGTAGTCGAGCGCCCACAACGCGGAGGCGAACGAGTTGCTGACGCCGGGCTCGCCTTCGCAGGAGACGTCATTGGTCTCGTCCATTCGCAGCGGCGTTGCGTAGGCGTGGGCGAGCGCCAGCATTTTGGCGAGCATTTCGCTCTCTTTGCGGCGCACCCCCGGGCTCAGCAGTTCGGAGATCGTCGGGTGCCCGCCGCAGCTGCTCAGCGGGTAGTAATGATCGGTCAGCAGCTGCGGATGCAATGTCTTTGCCTCATCGCGCACCCACGTGAATCCCTGCACCCCGGTCGACGGGTCGGGTCCGGCGATCGGCACGCCCGGCACGGCCGCCTCGATCGCCGCGCGGTAGTCAGCCGCTTGGGGGAGGTACCCCTTCACGCCCGTACCCGGAGGGCGTAAGTGCTTGCGCGGGAACAGGTCCGGCTCGTTGCCGATCTCGATTCCCGCGAGGTAGGGGCCCAGCTGCGCGTGCGCCACCGCCGCCTCCCGCGCGGCGGCCGCCGGTTCGTAGTGGCCGAGGTTGACGGTCAGCAGCACCTTCCAGCCGGTCTCCTTGGCGAGCGTGGCGATCCCCGCGAGGTCCTGTTCGTCGATCGCAGTGCTCGCCCACGCCGGCTTGCTCGCTCCCGCGGGCACCCACGCGGCCTGTTCGTCGGCGCTGATCCCCCCGAAGCGCATCATTCCTGGACCCAGCGAGCGCAGCAGCGCCACGAAGTCACCTCTGCCTGCGTAGGTGGCGATCGCCGGCAGGTCGCGCACCTCGAACGAGAGGCCGATGAAGTCGGCGGGTACGGCAGGGCCGGTGGGTCGGCTTGCGACGCTCACGCTCGCCGGGCGGCCCCGTGGCGGCGGCGTCGCCAGCAACGTCGGTTCCGTCGTGGGGCTCTGGCTTGCGGGGGGGTCGGTCGCGCTCGCGCTGCCACGGTTCGCTGAGGGATCCGCGCTCGCGCTGGCGTGGTGGTCTGCCGACGCGTTTGCGGCGTCGTGGGCGTGGTTGGCGGGGGTGGAGGGGTTGGTAGCCACGGCAACCACCACCGCGAGCACGACCATGAGTGCAACCACGAGTGTCGTCGCGATCAGCAGCCTGGATCTCAGAGTGGTAGGTAGGTGCATAGGAGCATCCTCCGGTGGCCGTGGCGCGTGGGTCCGCGCGATCCACGACCATAAGGACTGTGCCACACCCCCCCGAGCGCCTTCAACCGACCCCTCCTCGCGCCCGGTCGCGCACGCCAGCCCCGCCGGCCTCTCAGCCACCGACCCTTTGCATTGGTGCCCCCACCGTATGGTCGCGCACGCCACCCTCGCAGTCATCGCACTGCGTGCCCCCCCTCCCAATCCCCCAGCTCATCGCGCTCGCCCTGCTGCTGGCGGTGAGCTTCGCGTGCGCGGGGTGCGCAGGCGCCCCCCAGCCGCGCGGGCCGCTGCCAGAGAGCGTGTTGGTGCGCGCCTGCCCCGGCGGATCGGTCGCCGGCCGCCCGCGCACTTGCCCATACACGCGGGTGGCCTCGATCGGCCGGCGTGGGGCGGGGGTCCTGCGCTGTCCCGAGGCGCTCGCGTTCGCGCCCGACGGCGACCTCTACGTCGCCGACCAGTTCTCCCACGTCGTGCAGCGCTTTTCGCCCTCCGGGCGTTTTCTTGGGCAGTGGGGCTCCTATGGCTCCGGCCCCGGGCAGTTCGGCGCCGTCGACGGGCTCGCGGTCGCGGCGAGCGGGGACGTGTATGTGCTCGACTCCACGCACGCCCGGATCGAGCGCTTCAGCCCCTCGGGGCGTCTGTTGGGGGAATGGGGGCGTCCCGGCCGCGCACTCGGCGAGTTCGACTTCGGTCCGGGCTCCGGCCCCGACAAGCCCCCCGGGGGCGGGATCGCCGTCGGTGGGGGTTATGTGTACGTCTCCGACTCCGCCGCCAATCGCATCGTCCGTTTCCGTCTCGACGGCTCCCACCCACTGCTGTGGGGGCGTCCCGGCAGCGCGCCCGGGCAGTTCTCCTCGCCGCGCGGGCTCGCCGTCGCGGGCGGTGTGGTGTATGTCGCCGACGAGGCCAACCACCGCATTCAGGCGCTCTCGCTGTCCGGGCGCCCGCTGTACTCGGAGGGCACTTTCGGCAAAGAACCAGGCCAGTTCGTCAACCCGTTTGGCGTCGCCGTCGATGGCGCGCGGGTCTATGCGGTCGACGACAACAACAACCGCATCGTCGTGCTGTCGCGCACGCTGCGCTATGTCGAAGAGTGGAGTGGGGCGGGGGCTTTTCAGCTCAGCTACATCCGCGCCGCCGCCGTCTCCCCGTTGGGGCACGTGTACGTCGCCGACACCGGCCACGAACGGGTCGTCGCCTTCAGCCCCACCGGGCAGGGCCTGCTCGCGTTCGGTACCCCCGGCATTTCGCCCGGGCAGCTGATCGCGCCGCTCGGCGTCGCTTCCGCCAGGGCTGGCGGCGCCGGTGGGGCGTTCGTGGTCGAGACCTACGGCTCGCGCAGCCCCATCTACCAGTTTGGCTCCTCCTGGCGCTACCGCGGCGAGTGGCAGCGCGGTGGGGGGGCGATCGTCGGCAGCCACTGGTTTGGGCCGACCGCCGCCGCGGCTGCTGCGGACGGGTCGCTGTGGGTCACCGATCCCCGCAACGACATCGTCCGCCACCTCTCCTCCGAAGGGACCTATCTTGGGGCGCTCGGCGATCCCACCGCCGCCTCCAGCCAACCGGTCGCCACGACCGGGGCGCCAACCGGCGGCGGTGGTGAAAGCGGGGGTGCCAGCGCCAACACGTTGTTCGAACCCAACGGGGTCGCGCTCTCACCCTCTGGCGAGATGGTTTATGTGGCCGACACCGGCGCCGGGCGCGTCATGCGCTTCAGCTCCTCCTACCAACCGCTGGGGCGGCTCGGCTCCGTCGCGCTCGATCGGCCCGTTGCGCTCGCGGTGGCGCCGGATGGCGCGGTTTATGTTGCCGACGCCGGTCTTCGTCGGGTGCTCGAGCTCAGCCCCTCCGGGGCGCTGCTGGCCTCGTGGGGGGGCCCCGGGCGCGGCCCCGGCCGCTTCGAAGAACCCTCGGGGATCGCTGTCGACTCCGCCGGTCACGTGTTCGTCTCCGATCGGCGCCTGGACCGCGTGCAGAAGTTCTCCGCCGGCGGGCGCCTGCTCGCCGCGTGGGCCACCCCCGGGGGCGGCCTCGGCCAGCTCGCGAGGCCCGGCGGTCTTGCCGTCGACTGCCGTGGGGCGGTGCTGGTCGCCGACACCGCCAACAACCGCGTCCAGGTCTTCGCCGGGGCAGCCTCGCGGGGGGCGTGCGCGCCCGCCGCGTAAGGACCCACCGGGATAGGTCCCACATCTAGGTCCCACCGAGGTCACAGCCGTCAAGCGCCACCGGCGAAGTGCCGATGGTTTGGTTGTGTCCTCCTCACAGCCCCCCCCGCTGGACGGCCCCGTTGGGGGTGGGGTCGCGTCTTCCGGCCCCGCCGGTGGCGAGGTCGCGCTCTCGGCGCTGCGCCAAGCGCAGGAGCGCTTCGAGCTGGTCTTCGAGCAGGCGCCGATCGGGATGGCCCTGCTCACCCCCGAGGGGCGCCTCGTGCGCATCAACCAGTCGCTGCTGGCGATCACCGGCTACTCCAACGACGAGCTGCTCGCCAAAAGCCTCGACGACATCACCTACCCCGACGACATCTCCAGCGATCTCGAGCACGTGCGTCGCCTGCTCGCCGGGGAGATCCGCCACTACGAGCTCGAGCGCCGCTACTTCCACGCCCGCGGCCATGTGATCTCGACGATGCTGTCGGTCTCACTGATGACCGACCGCGATGGCCGCCCGCAGCACTTCATCGCCCAAATCCAGGACATTACCGAGCGCAAGCTGATCGAGGAGCGTCTGCGCCACCTCGCCGAACACGACTCGCTCACCGGTCTCTTCAACCGCCGCCTGCTCGAGCGCCAGCTCGCGATGCAAGTCGCGCGCTGCCGACGCTACGGCGAGGTTGGGGCGCTGCTCGTGATCGACCTCGACTCCTTCAAGCAGGTCAACGACACCTACGGCCACAAGGTCGGCGACGAACTGCTCACGGTGATCGCCACCGAGCTCCAGCACCGCCTGCGCGGCACCGACGTCGTCGCGCGGTTGGGCGGCGACGAGTTCGCCGTCCTACTCCCCGGCACCACGGTCGAGGACGCGCGCAAAGTCGCCTCCACCTTGGGCGACGCGATCGCCTCGTGCGGCGTCGCCACGGAGGGCGTCCAGCGCATCTCCGTCGCCGCCTCAGTTGGCGTTGCCGCGCTCGACGGCGACACCCAGGGCGGGGAAGCGGCCCTGATGGAGGCCGACCGCGCGATGTACACCGCCAAGGGGCCGCGCGTGCGTGCGGTGGAGGGGTAGCTCACACCGTCGCTCCCGTCCCTGCGTCAACATTCCCGGAAGCGATGAGCTTTCGAGCAAACAGCTTTGCATGAGCGGCGCCGAGGTCGGACTTGTCCTGTCGGTGTTCCTCGCCTGTGCGGTGGAGGCGGTCGAGGCGTTGACGATCGTGCTCGCCGTGGGCGCCACGCGCAGCTGGTCCTCGGCGTTCAGCGGCGTCGGCGCGGCGACGCTCGCGCTCGCCGTGATCGTGCTCGCGCTCGGCCCGGCGCTCACCGCGCTGCCGATCGACGCGCTGCGCGTGGTGGTCGGCGGGCTGCTGCTGATCTTCGGCTTGCAGTGGCTGCGCAAGGCGGTGCTGCGGGGCGCGGGACTGAAGGCCCAGCACGACGAGGTCGAGATCTTCAAGGAGGAGACCGAGGCGGCCCGCGCCGCGGGACGCGCGGGCGGCGGCTTCGACGGGTACTCGTTTGTGATCGCCTTCAAGGGCGTGCTGCTGGAGGGCTTGGAGGTCGCGTTCATCGTGCTCACCTTCGGTGCCAACCAGCACAACGTGGGCCTCGCCGCGGTGGCCGCGGCGGCGGCCGTGCTCGTCGTGATCGCCGCCGGCTTCGCGGCTCGCGCACCGCTCGCCCGGGTTCCCGAGAACACCCTGAAGTTCGCCGTCGGCGTGATGCTGAGCTCGTTCGGGATGTTCTGGGGGGCGGAGGGCGCGGGGGCGCACTGGCCGGGCGGCGACGCCGCGCTGCTGGCGATCATCCCCTGCATGCTGTTCGCCGCGGTGGCGATGACGTGGGCGTCGCGACGGTTCGCGCGCGCGTCCTCCGAGCGGGCGATGGTGAGCGCATGAGCGCCCTCACGGCTTTCCTGCGCGGGGTGTGGGACTTCATCGTCGGCGACGACTGGCGCATCGCGCTCGGCGTCGTCGTGGCGCTTGGCGTCACCGCGTTGATCGCGCATACCGGCAGCTCGGCGTGGTGGGTGATGCCAGTCGCGGTGCTTGGCCTGCTGGCGTTGTCGATCGCGCGCGCGGCCCGCGGTGCCTCACGGCGCGGGTGAGCCTCGGTGTGGGTTGCGGCCGCGCTGAGGGCGTCGGTCTTCGACCGGTACGTGGCTGCAAGCTCACGCTCCGCGGCGCTCCCCTGATCCAAGGCACGCGGGGTGTTATGCGTTGTACCGTCGATCGGCGATTTCGTAGACGCTCGGTTTGTTCGCGGCGGGATGGCGGACGCCGTAGGCGAAAGCCCGCAGGGCGAGTGGTCTCGTGGGATGGGAAACTGGAAGCAGGATCAGGCCGAAACGTCCGGCTGGCCATGGGACGTAGGTCTTCACACAGCCCGCGAGGCGAGTGCCATCGCGTGCTTGCGCATCACAGCGCTTGAGGCGTAAGAACGGCAATCCACCGTCGCGGTCGACTTCGCGCCGGAGCAGCTCGAGTGCCTTGCGAGCGGGCGGCGGGTGGTGGGTGAGATCTTCGGCGATGGCGTGCTCGTTGAACTGCACGGGCACGATCGGCGCGGCGCGGGTGTCGGCCATCGCCTACCCCTCGCCGTCGTTGGGGAGCTGCCCGAAGTGCTGCTCGAACTGCTTCGGGGTCAGCCTGCGCTCCCCGTGGCTTGCGAGCATCGCCTTCACGCTCAGGTCAGGGCGCAGAACGACACGGCCGTCGGGACGGTGGTCCTCGACCACGTAGTCCCCGGACAAGTCGCCGCTGAGCGTGACATGAGCTGGCTCCACGCCCACAAGTGTCGCATGCGTGGAGGACCGATCCAAGTCGTGCGGCTTAGGAGTGGCGAGGAGCGCTTGGCGGCGATCGGGGGCGCCGGGGAGGCCGGAAGTGGCAGAACGTCGGGGAGAGGGGGATATAGAATTGAATCGCTTTGTCTGCAACATCAAACAAACCTACCACGTCCTCAGTCTTGACGCAACCCGTCTTGCGACGATCAGCGTGGAGACTGCAAGAGGACCACGCTCGGCAAGCAGGCTCTCGGCCATGAGCTCAGGGCAGCCGCCGCGGCAGGCACCGAAGGTCGCCGAGGACCCCTACAAGACCGAGCGTGCACAGCTGCTGCTCGCATTCGGAGAGAAACTTCGCGCCGCGCGCGAGCGCCACAACCTCTCTCAGGAAACACTGGCGGAGATTGTCAACGTTCACCGCACCCACCTCGGCGCGCTCGAGCTGGGACTGCGGGATCCGCACTTGACGATGCTGCTGATCCTCGCGGACGGGCTCGGGATCTCGCCTGGCACCTTGCTCGAAGGTCTGTTCGTACCGAGAGAGCGCAAGGCCCCTACGCACTCCAAGAGTGGGCGGGTGGGCTGAGGCCCTCACGTGGGGCGGCGGTTTGCAGGCTGGCGGGGAATGAGCAGGTAGGACAGGTTTGTGTTATCCTAGCGTGGCGATGAAGACTTTGCACCTTGATCCAGCCGCCGGTGACCAGGCTGCCCTTGTGACCGAGGAGATCGACAGGTTGTTGGGGGAGGGGAAGCGGATCGCGGTGACCGTGGCTGAGGAGCAGGAGATGCTCTCTCCCCAGCAGGCCGCGGATCGGCTGGGGTTCTCTCGCCAGCATGTCGTGCGGCTGATCGGCTATGGAGAGCTCAAGGCGCAGAAGCTGCCCGGGTCGAGCTACTGGAAGATTCCGTTCGCATCGTTGCTGGTCTTCGAGCAGGAGCGTGAGCGTGGCCGCGTGCTCGCGGATACATGGTCGCGCGAACTTGACGCCTTGGGCGCACCGCCCGAGTGAGTCATGCAGGCCAGCCGCGCGCGGTCCTCGACTCCGACATCATCTACTCGCGAGTCCTGCACGACTTGGTGGGTCGCGCCGCTCGTGACCTACGCTTGCTTAGCTTGTTCTGGAGCGATGAGCTTCTCGCCGAGGCACGAAAATCGCTTGAAGTGAAGAAGCGGCTTCCCCCTGACTCAGCGCGGCGCTGGGTCGATTATCTACCGCGGAACTTTCCGTCGGGGCATGTCGACCTTGGTCAGGCTTCGGGCGTCGACTTCGCCAGCCTGACCAGCGATCCGGCCGACGTTCATGTGTGTGCCTTGGCCGCAGCCGCCGATGCCGACTATCTATTCACCCACGATCGGGGCTACCTGCGGGATGGCCTAGAGCGCTATCAGGTTCAGGTCATCACTCCCGACGAGTTTCTCGCCCCGGTGTTGGACACCGACGCTCGAGGAATGCTCGACCTTCTCGAACGACAAGCAGCAGCCTGGGCGGGAGGGCGACCTGTTGAGGAGCTGCTCGCTGCGATCGAACGCGCGGGGGCTCCTACCTTCGTCAGTAAGGCACGCGCCGCGCTCAGTCTCTGACCCGCTGGCGTCCCGAAGGAACGCTAGTCGCAATTGCTGCTCGGTGGTCGTCCCGGCGGGCGCAGCGCCTGGGCGTGAGCGGCGAGGAGTTCGAGCGGCGTCTGAACGCGGGCGAGATTGACATTGACGATAGCCCCGACGTGACGCGTGTTGCGATGATGCTCCCGCTCCATGCCACACACAAGTAAGACACCCCCGCCGAGGCCGTCGAGCTACCGCGGCAGGACCGTGCGGCTGCTGTCCTGCGTGACGAGCGTCCACGTCGTCGCCCGGTCCTACCACCTCTCGGACACGCCGCACGAGCTCGAACTTGCTGACAGGCGAAGATGCGCGGTGGTCTGCTCTCGATAGATGAAGGTGCGGTCGGCTTGAGTAGCGAAATAGCTACGTGTCATCGGACAGGCGAGGGTGGCGCCGCCTCATGAACTCTCCGAACATCGGAGCGGTGTACGCATATACACCGTGATCGTCGCGGTAGGTCAGGTTGTCGGCGATCAAGCGCGTTAGGCTTTGTGCCAGCGCACCTGTTGAGCGACCCGTCGCAGTATCCAGATCCGCCTTGGTGAAACGCTCACCGCCTAGCGAAGCGGCGACGCGAAGCGTTCCTTGATCGGCCTGTCGCGCGTCGCGATACCGGGGCTCGAAGAACTCATCGTCGAGACTGCCTTGGATCGCGCGTCGCTCACGCGTGTAGAGCTCGTCGCTGATCGTGCGCTCGCCGTTGAGGTCGGCTGCGTCCCATAGGGCCTCCCCGAACCACTGGATGAAGTACGGGTAGCCATCGACATCACGCGCCACCCGTTCGGCAACGCCCTCGTCGTAGGTGATCTCGCTGGGGGGCTCCGCAAGCGCCTGCGCGGCGGCGCTGAGCGTCGCGGGCGCCACGGCTTGCAGAGACAGGTTCTCGATCTTCTCGGCGCGGAACAATCGCTCCGCGTTGCTTCGTGCCGCGTGGATGTTGGCGGTTAGAGGCGGCAGACCACAAAGCACGAGCATGAGCGGCAGAGGGGGTTCGTCCTGATCCTGGACAGCGACGATGGCAGACAGAAGGGCGCCGAGCGGGAACTGGTGCTTGGCCGGGCGGTCGTAGACGCTGTGCGCCTCGTCAAAGAGCAGCGCGACTCCGCGGCCCTGCGCGCGAGCCAGACTGCCCACCTCCGCCAGCGCGACGCGAAGTCGGTCCTCGAGCACCGACTTCGGCGGCTCCGAAGCCCCCGGGCGGATCGCGATCGTCACGTCCTCGCCGATCTGAAACTCAATCCGTCCGATCGCCTGCAGCGCAGCGCTGGCACCCTTCTTGAGCTTGGCCTTCAGGCTGAGCGCCTCGACTGTTTCTTGTAGGTAGCCGGCGAGCGCGGTCGCGAAGTCGCTCTCCTCACACAGCCTCGCGCTCCAGTCGCGGCGAACGACCACCCAGTCGCGCCGTCGTGCGATGCGCTCGTACTCCTTGAGCAGCACCGTCTTCCCGACCCCGCTCGAATAGGCGTTGCACTACTCATGTGATGCGTATCCGGTTAGCTCCATCCGGGTGGTTTCGTAGTTTTGTTGGGTGTCGCGGCCTACGTATCCTCTGAGCATCTTGGAGTTTCAGGAGCGCTTTGCGACCGAGGAGGCCTGCCGCGAGTATCTGTTCGCTTCGCGCTGGCCGGAGGGGTTTGCTTGTCCAGGGTGTGGCGGCGGGCGGGCCGGTGGCCAGACGCGCCGCCACCTGTGGGTATGTACCGCGTGTGGGCACCAGACGTCGGTGACTGCGGGGACCGTGATGCACAAGACGCACACGCCGCTGCGCACGTGGTTCTGGGCGGCCTATCTGGTCGCCACTCACCACCCGGGCATATCGGCCAAGCAGCTGCAACGCCAGCTCGGGCTCTCGCGCTATGAGACTGCCTGGCTGATCCTGCAGAAGCTGCGCAGGGCGATGGTCGCCCCTGAGCGCGAGCTGCTGAAGGGTGAGGTCGAGATCGACGAGTTCTTCCTCGGTGGGCGCGAGGAGGGCCTCAAAGGCGGCCGCCAGCGCGGAAAGAAGGCGCTGATCGGCATCGCGATCGAGGTCCGCGGACACGGCTCCGGGCGGCTGCGCCTTCGGGTGTTGCCCGACGCTTCAGGGCCGATACTGCTCAGCTTCACCCAGGCGACCACCACCACCGGCGCAATCGTGCATACCGACGGGCTTCAGTCCTACCGCGTCCTGAGCAAGCACGGCTACGAGCACCGCCGACACCCGAAACAAACCGCTGCGCCCGATCAGCTACTCCCTCGAGCACACCGCGCAACCTCCAACCTCAAGGCCTGGATGCACGGCACACACCGTGGCGTCTCTGACGAGCACCTACAGGTCTATCTCGACGAGTACGTCTTCCGTCACAACCGCCGCAGCACACCAATGGCGGCGTTCCAGACCCTCCTCGGACTCGGCGCCCTGCACAACCCCACCACCTATCAGCAAATCACCCGCCGAGCCGCCTAAAACCCCATCTGGAGCTAACCGGATACGCATCACTCATGTTGTGGATCCGTTGCCGGAGCGGGTTTGTCTGGTGGGCGCTCCTGGGGGGTTGCGTGATGTTGTGCTCGGGGTGAATGGTTGGACGACGGATGATGCTTCGGGTGAAACGGTGCTGGTCTGCCGGCTGGTCGATGGGAGCGTGGGTGAGATCCCTGCGCGGTGGACCGATTTGCCGCGGCGGACGGAGGAGCAGCGTTCGCTGGGTGTGGTAGCGACGCCGGGAGCGTGGCGGCTTTTCGGTGAGCGCCTCGGAGCGCTCAGAGCAGCGCGGCGTCCGGCGCGGAGCGCAGGCTTCGGCGAAAACGGAGGTGTGAGTCGTGTCGGGACAGTTGGCGCTCGTGATGGGCGAGGAAGCGGTGGTCGGGGCGGCGGTGTGGGAGACGCTGACGCCAGCGGCCCAGCGCGAGATCGTGCTGGGGTTGGCGCGCCTGTTGGCGAGGCTGGTGGAGGGGGAGCGCGATGAGTGAGCACGGGAAGATCACTGAGGTGCATCTTCGTCGGCGGGCGGTTGTGTATGTGCGCCAGTCGACGCTTGCGCAGGTGGAACGCAACGTGGAGTCTGCGGCACGCCAGTATGGGCTCACGGAGCGCGCGGTCGAGTTGGGCTGGCCGGCGGGGTCGGTCACGGTCGTCGATGAGGACACCGGCCGCTCGGGCAGCACCGCCGAGGGACGCATCGGCTTCAAAGAGCTCGTCGCCGAGGTCGGTCTCGGTCACGTCGGGCTGGTGCTCGCGCTCGAGGTCTCGCGTTTCGCTCGCAGCTCGGCGGACTGGCACCAGCTGCTGGATCTGTGTGCGCTCACCGGCACGCTGATCGCTGATGCTGATGGCGTGTACTCCCCGGCGGATTTCAACGACCGGATGCTGTTGGGGCTGAAGGGCACGATGAGTGAGGCCGAGCTGCACCTGATCCGCGCGCGGTTGAACGGTGGGCTGCGCCACAAGGCCGAGCGTGGGGAGCTGCGCTTGGCGCTGCCGGTTGGGTTGGATCGCGACGAGGACGAGCGGATCGTGCTGTGCCCCGACGAGCAGGCACGTCACGCGATCGAGCGCGTGTTTGTGCTCTGGCGGCGGCTGGGCTCGGCGCGCCAGGTAGTGATGGAGCTGGTCGGCGAGGGACAGGCGCTTCCGCGGCGCACGGTCGGTCAGCGGCATATTCGTTGGGCGCGCGCGAGCTATGGAGCGGTGCACGACTTCCTGACCAATCCGGCGTATGCGGGAGCGTTCGTGTTCGGCCGCACGAGCCGCGAGAAGCGCGTGCAGCAGGACGGGCGGGTGCGCGTTCGCGCTGTCGAGGTGCCGATGGCCGAGTGGTCCGTCTGCCTGCCCGATCACCATCCCGGGTATGTCAGCTGGGATGAATATCTCGCGACGCGCGAGCGGCTGCGGGCGAACATGACCTGTAGGGGTGAGGGAAGCGGTGTCGCGCGCGAGGGCTCAGCGTTGCTGCAGGGATTGGTGCGCTGCGGGTGCTGCGGGCGGCGGATGCAGATCGCCTATAGCGGCAAAGGCGGCCGTGACCACCGGTATGCGTGCGTGCGTGGCCGTGACCTGCACGCCACCGGCAAAGCTTGCCAGTCCCTCGGCGGCAAGCGACTAGAGAAAGCGGTCCTTGCGTCGTTTCTTGAAGCGGTCACGCCGGCGGGAATCGAAGCGACAGCACGCGCGATCCGCGAGCTGCAGGACCAGCACGAGGAGCGCCTGGCCGGGCAACGACTCGCGCTCGAGCGAGCCGAGTTCGAGGCCGAGCGTGCAGAACGGCAGTTCGACGCGTGCGAGCCCGAGAACCGGCTCGTAGCCCGCACGCTGGAGCAAAAGCTCGAGCAAACGCTCGCTACGGCCGAGCAGGAGCGCGGCAAGCTCGCCGCGATCGAACAGGCGCGTCCCTCGCCGCTCACAGACCGGGAGCGAGTGGCGCTCACGCGCCTAGCGCGTGACCTGCCGCGCCTCTGGGACGCGGAGAGCACCACCAACCGTGACCGCAAGGAGCTGTTGCGCACCATCATCAGCGAGATCGTCATCACGATTCACTCGAGTGAGCGCCGCGCGGCGCTCGAGATCTGCTGGGAGGGCGGAGCCAGAACCGAGCTTCAGATGCAGCTCAACGCCAACGTCCTGGACCGCCGGCGCACCAGCGAGGACACGACCGAGCTGATCCGCCGCCTCGCCCAGCACTATCCCGACCGTCAGATCGCCCAGGTCCTCTCCCGTCAGGGACGCCTGACCGCCAGCGGACTGCCATTCACCCAGTCACGCGTACGCAACGTCCGCGTCAAAGCCGCCATCCCCGCCGCACCGCCACCGGACCCGGCCAGCCAACTGTTCTCGATCCTGCAGGCCGCCGGCGAGCTCGGCGTCTCCACCAACACCATCCACCGCTGGCTACGCCAAGGGCTGCTCCCCGGCGAACAAGCCACCCCCGGCGCGCCCTGGCGGATCCGCCTCAACGACGAGATCCGCGCACGCTTCGTGCCCGACGTACCCGACGGCTACGTGCCGCTCGACCAGGCCGCACAACTACTCGGCTGCGCCCGACAGACCGTGTTGCACAAGGTCCAACGCGGCGAGCTGCGAGCAGTCCAAGTCACCCAAGGACGCCGAAAGGGCCTAAGAATCGAGGCCGCCAGCGCCCAATTAGACCGAATGATCAACCAGTAACAACGGAGATGCAGTGTGAACCAAGACCGCTGAGCCCAGACACGACCATGCTGCGGTCGCTCAGGCCGCCCTGCAGGCGAGCGAGCAGCGTCCTGAACTGCCGCTCCTGCTCCTCGCGGCCTGTCAGCGCGGGCGGCGGGTTGCCCGCGCCCATCGAGTACGGGTTCGTGTCCGGGTTCACTGAGGCCAGGCTATCAGACTGATGCGTATCCGGTTAGCTCCATCCGGGTGGTTTCGTAGTTTTGTTGGGTGTCGCGGCCTACGTATCCTCGTGAGCATCTTGGAGTTTCAGGAGCGCTTTGCGACCGAGGAGGCCTGCCGCGAGTATCTGTTCGCTTCGCGCTGGCCGGAGGGTTTGCTTGTCCAGGGTGTGGCGGCGGGCGGGCCGGTGGCCAGACGCGCTGCCACCTGTGGGTATGACCGCGTGTGGGCACCAGACGTCGGTGACTGCGGGGACCGTGATGCACAAGACGCACACGCCGCTGCGCACGTGGTTCTGGGCGGCCTATCTGGTCGCCACTCACCACCCGGGCATATCGGCCAAGCAGCTGCAACGCCAGCTCGGGCTCTCGCGCTATGAGACTGCCTGGCTGATCCTCCAGAAGCTGCGCAGGGCGATGGTCGCCCCTGAGCGCGAGCTGCTGAAGGGTGAGGTCGAGATCGACGAGTTCTTCCTCGGTGGGCGCGAGGAGGGCCTCAAAGGCGGCCGCCAGCGCGGAAAGAAGGCGCTGATCGGCATCGCGATCGAGGTCCGCGGACACGGCTCCGGGCGGCTGCGCCTTCGGGTGTTGCCCGACGCTTCAGGGCCGATACTGCTCAGCTTCACCCAGGCGACCACCACCACCGGCGCAATCGTGCATACCGACGGGCTTCGAGTCCTACCGCGTCCTGAGCAAGCACGGCTACGAGCACCGCCGACACCCGAAACAAACCGCTGCGCCCGATCAGCTACTCCCTCGAGCACACCGCGCAACCTCCAACCTCAAGGCCTGGATGCACGGCACACACCGTGGCGTCTCTGACGAGCACCTACAGGTCTATCTCGACGAGTACGTCTTCCGTCACAACCGCCGCAGCACACCAATGGCGGCGTTCCAGACCCTCCTCGGACTCGGCGCCCTGCACAACCCCACCACCTATCAGCAAATCACCCGCCGAGCCGCCTAAACCCCCATCTGGAGCTAACCGGATAC
>CAWEVQ010000010.1:0-449783 GCA_963812595.1 uncultured Solirubrobacterales bacterium | reverse complement strand
GGCCGTAAAATCCCTGCATCTCCTGTTCGCCACCACTCAGAAGGTGAAACAACAATCCAATCGCTGTACCCGGCTGATACGGGCCTCCATGTTTTCCGTACACGTTGTTCGCCAAAAACATCGTCTTCATCTTTTCCGATTCGTAATTGTGATCCAGAAAGTCGCCCAGGCTCCCGGTCAGAAACGACACCAGTTGGGCGGTTTCCGCATTCGTGATACCACGGAACCGATTTCCCAACCGCAGAAGCTCGCTCCATCCATGAAGCGAACCGGTGTTCACCTCCGGCGGAGGTTCCATGAAAAATGGCTGCAGATAACGCGCCAATTTCTTCAACTGATCATCGACCTGAACGAAACGTGCAGCATCTTTTTCCGAATGCTTGCGGAACTCCTGGACTGCCCGCTCGCGATTCGCCCACCAGGGCACAACCTGGCCGTCGCGGGAATGGCACCTGCAGCGCGGGGTCGCATGGCACCATGCGCAGTCCGAACTCCGCGAGGCGCAGTTCGCGAATGACTTCCGGACGGAGCATGCTGGCAATATAGGAGGTCGTGGAAGCTCGACAGCCTGGGGCAATCTCCTCCGTGACACAGCAGCCACCGGCAATTTCGCGGCGTTCCAACACCAGCGTTTTTAGCCCCGCCCGCGTCAAATAGCCTGCAGCCGTTAACCCGTTGTGGCCCGCACCAATCACAATGGCGTCATAAGATGAAGGGGATGGAGACATTTATGAATGGTCCTGCCTGAATCAGGACAGCGGGAAACGCAACTCTTTTATCACAAAGTGTCGGCCAACGCGAAAATCAGAATAATCCTGGCGTGTCGAAGGGAAGCCCCACATAGTTTTCGGCAAGCGTGGTCGAAGCGGCGCGCGAACTAGTCACATAGTCGAGCTCGGCATGATGAATATTGTGGGAGAAGCTGTCCTCCTGAGGAAAACGGTGCAGCATCGACGTCATCCACCAGGAAAACCGCTGACACTGCCAGACCCGCCGTAAGCAGCGTTCCGTATATTGCCGCAGCGGTTCGCGGTTTCCGTGCTTATAAAATTCCACCAGTCCTCGTGTCAAGACGCGCACATCCGCGACTGCAAGATTTAATCCCTTGGCGCCGGTTGGCGGAACAATGTGGGCGGCATCGCCAAGCAGAAATAACTTTCCGAGCTGCATTGGCGTGGTAACAAAGCTCCGCATGGGAGTGATGCCCTTCTGGAGGATTGGGCCGTCCTTCAACACAAAACCGTCCCGGGTCGTCATGCGCGTCCGCAATTCTTCCCAGATACGTTCATCCGGCCATTTTTCAATATCCTCGTCAGGCGCGCACTGCAGATACAACCGCGAAACTTCTGGAGACCTCATGCTGAGCAGTGAAAACCCGCGCTCGTGATATGTATAAATCAGTTCGTGGGAAGCGGGAGGCAGCGCGCAAGAATACCCAGCCACGCAAATGGATAATGTCGCTCGTGGATTTGCAGTTGGCCCTCGGGAATTGCGGGACGGCAGATGCCGTGGAATCCATCGCACCCGGCAATGAAATCACAGTCGATCTCATGGCCTTCGCCTTCGTGCCGATAGTGGATCTTCGGCTCCGCATCGTGATTATCAATGCGCATGGCCTCAGATTCAAAATGGATGGGTGCTTGATAACCAAGGCGCGCGGCGATCAAATCCTTGACGACTTCTTGTTGCGCATAAACGGTGATGGATTTGCCAACCAGATTCTGAAAATCAATGCGATGGCCTTGTCCATCGAAGCGAAGTTCGACCCCCTGATGCTGCAGGCCCTCTCGCTTCAGGCGCTCGCCCACTCCGGAACCAGAGAGAATGTCCACCGTGCCCTGCTCCAACACGCCGGCACGCACACGAGTTTCCACGTGTTCGCGCGTGTGTCGTTCCAGAACTATGGATTCAATACCTTGAAGGTGCAAGAGGTGAGCCAGCGTCAAACCCGCAGGTCCGGCGCCGATGATCCCGACTTGTGTGCGGAGGTTCGCCATTGCGGCTGAAGTCAGACGCCGAGAACTAGTTGAACTTGTCGATCACTTCTTTGGGGATGGCCTGGCCCTTGGCCTGCGGGGGGTCGCCGGGCAACCGCGCGGTCCACACGCGTTTTTCGATACCCTCGACGGCCAGAGTTTCCCCGCGAAAGAGCTTATGCTGCACGGTGAAGCTGCTATTGCCCCAGTGAGTCACGCAGGAATCCACATGCACGACGTCGCCGAACGAGGACGGCACAAAAAAATTGCAACTGGCCTGCACAAGAGGGATCCCTGCGATGTGGTAGTGGCGAAGCATCTCGGCCTTTTTAATTCCCAACGCACGGTGAAAAAGTGCATTTGTACAGGCGTCAAAATATGCAAAATAACGCGGAAAAAAGACAATCCCGAAGGGATCGCAGTCTCCCCACTCAATCTGTATTCCTTTTCGATGGACGAGCATAGTCGCTGAGCACAGCCCCCGGCCAGTGTGGCCCTCGCCGAGTCTATCGTAGACCGCTTTCCGTTGCATGGGATTTGGTTTTCGCGTGTGTGTTTACGGTAGACTAAAGCGAGGAACAACTCATAAGCCATGACCAATGCCTATATCTGTGATGCGATTCGTACGCCCTTTGGGCGGTACGCCGGCGCCCTCTCCAGCGTGAGAACCGACGACCTCGCTGCCATCCCCATCAGAATTCTCGCGGAACGCAATCCGACGATCGATTGGAACGCACTCGACGACGTTGTCTACGGCTGCGCCAATCAGGCCGGTGAAGATAACCGCAATGTGGCCCGCATGGCTTTGCTTCTGGCTGGTTTGCCAAAGGAAATCTCCGGAAGCACGGTCAATCGACTTTGCGGCTCCAGCCTCGACGCTCTTGCGGTTGCTTCGCGCGGAATCAAAAGCGGTGAAATCGACTTGGTGATTGCCGGAGGTGTCGAAAGCATGTCTCGCGCGCCATTCGTGATGGGCAAAGCGGACAGCGCCTTTTCGCGTGCAATGAAGATTGAAGATACGACTATCGGCTGGCGCTTCGTGAACCCCTCCCTGAAGGCAAAGTACGGAACCGACGCGATGCCCGAGACAGCCGAAATCGTCGCCGAAGAATATAAAGTAGCCCGCGGGGATCAAGATGCGTTTGCCATGCGCAGCCAGCAGCGCACCGCAGCAGCCATGAAGGCGGGCCGGCTGGCAGAAGAAATTGCGAGCGTGAGTGTACCGCAGAAAAAAGGAGATCCACTTCTTGTGACCGTGGACGAGCAGCCGCGGCCAGACACTACGCTGGAGGGGCTTGCTAGATTGAAGGGCATTGTGAAGCCCGACGGAACGGTTACCGCGGGCAATGCTTCGGGTGTTAATGACGGCGCTTGTGCGTTACTCCTGGCCTCCGATGCAGCCGTGAAGAAATATGCACTTACACCAAGGGCTCGCGTGATTGCCGCCGCTACAGCGGGGGTTGCACCACGCATCATGGGAATGGGCCCCGTGCCCGCCAGCCGAAAAGTCTTGGCGAAAGCCGGAATGGCGATTGGCCAAATGGATGTGATCGAACTAAACGAGGCGTTTGCAGCCCAGGCGCTCGCCGTCCTTCGCGAGCTTGGATTGCCGGACGATGCCGCGCACGTAAATCCCAATGGCGGAGCAATCTCCATCGGTCATCCGCTCGGTGCCAGTGGAGCTCGCCTGGCAACTGCTGCGGTCTATCAGCTGAAGCGCACGAACAGTCGGTATGCACTCTGCACTATGTGCATTGGCGTCGGTCAAGGAATCGCCGTAATTCTGGAACGCGTCTAGCCGAGGAGCAAAACGTGAAGCCATTGCGGGGATATCGAAGGCCAACGCCGGGGACGCAACCAGAGTATCTCCATCCACCCTACGTTTCTTCGCGTAAGCGCGCCCCCACACAACCGTTGGTTCCTCTTCCCGACACGCTTTCGGAGATCACCGGCCCTATTTTCCGCAAGGAAATTGTGGCTGTAAACGCGTTCGATCTCACGCGCCAGGGCAAAGGCGAGCCGCTCGGGGAGCGCATTGTTGTCAGCGGGCAAGTCCTTGATGAGGATAGCCGACCGGTCCGCGGAGCTCTGGTTGAGATCTGGCAGGCCAATTCCGCAGGGCGTTATCTGCACAAGATCGATCAGCACGACGCGCCCCTGGACCCGAACTTCGTGGGTGTTGGACGAACATTCACAGACGGCAAAGGCCGCTACCGGTTTGTCACGATTCGTCCGGGAGCATACCCGTGGCGGAATCATCCTAACGCGTGGCGGCCGCAGCACATTCACTTTTCGCTGTTTGGACCAGCTTTCGCCACACGCCTGGTCACCCAGATGTATTTTCAGGGCGATCCACTATTGGAGTTCGATCCGATTTTCAACAGCGTGCCCGATACAGCGGCCAGAAACAGTTTGATCTCGAAATTCGATTGGGCCACAACCGCGCCGGACATTGCTTTGGGCTTCCGATTCGATATCATCCTGTGCGGTCGCAACGCCACGCCGATGGAGAAGTAAATGAGCGGTCGAACAACACCTTCGCAAACCGTTGGGCCTTTTTTCAGCATCGGCTTTGCGTGGCTGGAACGTACGGACCTGACCGAAGGCGCCGGGGCCGATAAGCGCATCACAATCCGTGGACGAGTACTTGATGGGGATGGCCAGTCCGTGCCGGATGCCGTGCTGGAAATCTGGCAAGCCGATTCCGACGGCCGTTACGCGCATCCGGAAGATGCAGCCGAACGAATGGCCGCCGACAAGTTTTTCGGGTTCGGCCGTGTTTCCGTGAGCGATAAGGGCGAGTTTCGCTTCACCACCATCAAGCCTGGCAGCGTCGGTGGCCCGGATGGCGCCCCGCAAGCGCCGCATCTGGTAGTCTCCGTGTTCATGCGCGGCCTGCTACGCCGTTTGATCACGCGAATTTATTTTTCAGGAGAGCCAGCGAACCAGACAGATGCAGTGCTTGCCCGAGTTCCTGCTCAACGACGTCACACTTTAATCGCACGCCCAAATGGCGCGGATGGGGAAACACTCGTTTGGGATGTACACTTGCAAGGCGATGAAGAAACGGTTTTCTTTGAATATTGATGCGCGGAGCTGCCACGGCCCATGACCCTCTTCGACGAACTTTTCTCCTACCGCGCGCTCGAACAAATTCTTTCCGACGAATCCCGCGTGAAAGGGATGCTGCAATTTGAGGCAGCTCTGGCAACAGCAGAGTCCCAAACTGGTGTGATTCCCGAAGGCTCCGCAAAGAACATTGCGGCACATTGCCACGCGAGTCAATTTGAACTCTCGGTGATCGCAAAAGAAGCGGCCTTCGCTGGAAACATTGCTATCGCTCTCATAAAAATGTTGACCGAAGCCGTGGCGCGGCAGGATAAGGACGCGGCGCGCTTCGTTCATTGGGGCGCGACGAGCCAGGATGCCATCGACACCGGCTTCATTCTTCAGTTGCGCGATGTCCTCACCTTGGTGGAAGAAGACTTGGCTCGGCTAAGCGAAACTCTGGCAGCGCTGGCGAACACACATCGCGCAACGGTGGTCGTCGCGCGCACCTGGATGCAGCAAGCGCTACCCACCACCTTTGGGTTCATCGTGGCCGGCTGGCTCGATGCAGTCTTGCGCCACCGGCGGCGGCTAGTGGAGATTCGTCCGCGCGTGTTGTCCCAGCAATTCGGCGGTGCTGTTGGTACGCTGGCGGCATTGGGTGGTGATGGCCCCGAAGTCGCCAGAGCGCTCGCCGCCGAGCTCCAGTTAACGCTGCCCACGGCGCCCTGGCACGCGCATCGCGACCGCATGGCCGAGGTCGCAACATTTTTCGGTATTCTCACCGGAACACTTGCCAAAATTGCCCGCGATATTTCCATGCAAACGCAGACTGAGGTCGCTGAGCTGTTCGAGCCCGGGGGCCAGGGTCGCGGCGGTTCCTCAACGATGCCGCAAAAGCGCAATCCCGTCACCTGTTCGGTTGTGTTAGCCGCGGCTACGCGAGTTCCGGGATTGGTTGGTACTATGCTTTCTGCTATGCCGCAGGAGCAACAACGCGGACTAGGCGGGTGGCAGGCCGAATGGGAGACGCTTCCCGAAATTATCCGGTTGGCCGGAGGAGCGTTGCACCACTTGACGGAAATGATGCCTCACTTGGAGGTTGACGCGGAACGAATGCGACAAAACCTCGATGCAACCAAAGGACTGATTTTCGCGGAGGCAGTGAGCATGGCGTTGGCCAATCGCATGGGCAAGATGCCTGCTCACCTACTGGTCGAAGCCGCATGCAAAAAAGCGCGTGCGGAAAACCGCTCCTTAAAGGAAGTTTTGCGCGAAGAGCCGAGGCTGCACGGTCATTTCGCACCCGCAGATTTGGAAAGTTTGTTCGACGCAAGAAATTATTTAGGGAGCGCCGAGGAATTCGTGGACCGTGTCACTGCCCAAGCTCGCGAATTTCCACCTGCTGGCTAAGCTCCCAAAGGATTGGTCATGCCATTTGCAAACTTACCAGACGTTAGAATTCATTACGAATTCGCGGGCGCGGAGCATCTTCCCGTCCTGGTGCTCTCGAATTGTCTGGGCACGAATCTGACGATGTGGGACTCTCAAATCGAGGCATTTTCCCAGCATTTTCGAATTCTTCGGTACGACACCAGGGGTCTCGGCCAATCGGGTGTTACTCCCGGACCGTACACTATCGGACAATTAGGTTGGGACGTTGTGGGCCTTTTGGATGCATTGCACCTCAACCGTGTCCATTTTTGCGGCCTTTCCATGGGAGGGATGACCGGTATGTTCCTTGGAGCGAACGCTCCGAACAGATTTCACAAGCTCGTGCTCTGCAACACGGCAGCAAAGATCGGCACAGCGGAAACCTGGAACGCTCGCATTCAGGCCGTACAAAACGGCGGGATGAAGGCGGTAGCAGCCTCCGTGATTGAGCGCTGGCTTACACCCGGTTTCCGTTCCTCGCATCCAGTGGAGTCACAGGCTGTTCTGGCGATGCTACAGGCGGCCAATCCGCAGGGATACATGGCAAACTGTGCCGCGGTACGGGACACGGATCAACGGAAAGCGCTGAGCACTATTTGCGTGCCGTGTTTGGTTATCGCCGGGACGCACGACCCGGCAGCAACGCCGGCGGAAGGCCGCTCGCTGACAAAATCCATTTCCGGCGCTGCCTATGTGGAGTTGCCAACCTCTCATCTTTCCAACATCGAGGCGCGGGACGAGTTCAACCGCCAGGCTCTGCAGTTTCTTGTAGCCTAAAGGAGTTAGCAATGGATGATCGGAAGCGCTATGCGAAAGGGATGAAAGTGCGGCGCGAGGTGCTTGGAGATGCACATGTCGATCGCGCTCGTGCCAAGGAAAATGGCTTCACTTCACCATTTCAGAACCTGATTACACGTTATGCCTGGGGAGAAATTTGGACGCGTCCGGGATTACCGCGAAAAACCCGCAGCATGATTACGATCGCGATGATGGTGGCGATGAATCGCACCGAAGAACTGCGTCTGCACCTGCGAGCGGCTGCCAATAACGGCGTGACTCACAAGGAGATTCAAGAAGTCCTGCTGCAAACGGCGATTTATTGCGGAGTGCCCTCGGCGAATTCCGCATTCTAACATTGCCGAGGAAGTATTTGCGGAATCTAAATAATGAACGGGCATGCTCAGGCCATGACAGGAGCATCGGCGAGCACTTCGGTGACCCAAACGCACGGAACGCAAATACAAATCCGGGAGGAACTCCTTATGCAAGCCGATGTGCCGCGCCGAGTGCGCCAACTGCTCTCAGGTTCCGGATTCATAATCGAGCACTACCTCAAAGATCGGCGGGTACCTGCTGGATTTTCCAAGTAATGCTTTCTTGGTTTCTTCATCGACGGGAATTTCCGCCAGCACATCGATCACGCGCACTTTCAGCAACGCATCCATCGCGGACCACAAGCCGAGCGGGAACAACTCGTTGGTCTCTTGAATCATGCCGATTTTCTTCCCAATCAACTCGCAAAACATGGCCCGCAGAAGCGGTAATCGCAGGAGACCATCGGCCAGTTCGTCGCCGAGCGCCGCGACGCTCACCAGGGATATCCATTTGCGCATAGCCCGTTCGCCGAGGAGCTTCAGAGCATGGGGGATCGAATGAATCTGGGTCTAGAAAGCAAACGCGGCGGGTTCAAAGATCGTAACAGACGGTAGCTCAGTGACACGTCGCGGCGACAAATCATCGAGATTTCGTGAACATCAAACGCTGTGGCGTTCGCCTGAGTCTTTGTTCTAGGTTTTTCAGTCGTTAAAGACGTTTGCGCGCAGCGTATAAGAGCTGAGCACTTTCATGTAGTTCCCGCGCTCAAAGGCGCTGGGATCCGGGACGGCTCCGTGGCTCATGCTTCCGCACATCTGTTGCACCGAGCTGTACTCATGCTCGTCGAGCCAGCGGTCGAGTTCCGTCAAGACGTGGGCCGCATGGTGCACGCCATTGCGCAGCAGCGCCGATGTCATGAACGCAACCTTGGCCCCCGCGAGGATGCACTTAATCAGGTCCCGTGAACCGGGGTGCGCATCGGGTGGGGCCGCGCGGCGCGCGGGGACGCCCCCGTCAGCGGCTACCGGGTCGTGCGCGACGGCGCCGTCGCCGGGCAGACCCGTGGGCACATCTATGTCCTCAGGTTGAGCCCCGGCCGGGCCCACACGATCACGGTCGCGGCCGTGGACACCCGTGGGCGCCTCGGGCCGCCAAGCAGGGCATTGAAGATCGCGGCCGGCTCCGGCGCCCCGCGCGCCACACGCCCCCGCGTGGTGCCGGGCAACACACCCCCCACAACGCCCGACCGACTCGCCGT
Source organism: uncultured Solirubrobacterales bacterium (assembly GCA_963812595.1). Classification (GTDB taxonomy): domain Bacteria; phylum Actinomycetota; class Thermoleophilia; order Solirubrobacterales; family Solirubrobacteraceae; genus Palsa-744. The sequence continues at coordinate 440,972 of CAWEVQ010000010.1, read as the reverse complement.
CAAGGAAGTGAGCGAAGCCGGCGCCACCGTCCTGTGGGTCCCCAGCCGGCCCGGCTCGGCACGGATCATCGGCTACCGCGTGCTACCGCGATGGCGCCCTGGTCGGGCAGACCACCGCTACCTTCATGCGCCTCACCCACCTATCCGCCCTCCACACCTACCTGATCGCGGTCGCCGCCGTCGACGCCGCGCACCGTGAAAGCGCGCGCACCCAACCGCTGCGTCTGATCCACCACCCACACCCCGCCCCAGGGCCCCGCGTTGATCTCGGCGTCGCGCGTCACCGACACCTCCGCCACCCTCGCGTGGCAGGCGGGTGCCGCCAACGGCGCGCGACTCGTCGGGTACCTCCTGTTCGAGAACGGCGTAGCCCGAGCGCGTCGTGGACGGCCTGACCACGACCGTCACGCTCGCCTCCGAGCGCCACTACACCTTCACCGTGCGCGCGCTGGACTCCTACGGCTACCTCAGCGCGCCCGCGCCCGAAGTGGCGGTGTTCACCACCCACACCCCGCCCTCCACGCCGGGCGATCTGCACAGCACCGAAGTGACCGCCTCCTCCGCCGCGCTCGTCTGGTCGCCCTCCACGCCGGTGAGCGGCACGATCGTCGGCTACCGCGTGTTCCGCGACGAAATCCCCGTCGGCCAGGTGTCCGCGCCGCAAATCGCGCTCACCGGGCTGGCGCCCTCGACCGCTATCAGATCACCGTCGTAGCGGTGGACTCACTCGGGGCGATCAGCGCGCCGAGCGCGCCGCTGAGCATTGGAAACCTCCAACCCGCCTCCCACCCACGGCAACGTGCAGGCCTTCCTACTGGCCTCCACCGACCAGAGCTTCTTCGACCTCGAGGCCCACTACCAGCAGGTCGGCGTGGTGTACCCCACGTACTTCAGCTGCGGCCCGGGCGGCACCGTCACCGGCAGCGACTGGCCGCTGGTCACCGGCTGGGCGCGCGCCCGCCAGGTCGCCGTGATGCCGCGCCTGAACTGCCAGAACCCCGTCGACGAGGATCAGATCCTCAACGAACCGGCCGCCGGGCAGGCCATGATCAACCAGCTCGCGTCGCTGTGTGAAAGCGACGGCTACGCGGGCATCCAGATCGACTTCGAGGGGGCCTCGCCGGCCGAGCGCGAACCCTTCACCGCCTGGATCACCGCACTCGCGGCACGCCTGCACGCGATCGGCGACAAACTCTCGACGATCGTCACCGCCAAGTACTACAACGTCACCACCGGTCGCGCCGCGATGTACAACGACGCTGCCCTGTCGGTCCCCTCCGACTACATCTTCGTGCTCGACTGGGGCCTGCACTGGACAACCTCCACGCCGGGCGGGCTCGCCGAACTGCCGTGGTTCACGAAGGTCGCCGACTACACCGCGACGATGCCCAACAGGAGCAAGTTCGTGCTCGGGATGCCGATGTACGGGCTCGACTGGCCCAACGGTGGCGGCTCCGCCAACCCCGGCACGCCGCTGGAGTTCGACAACGTGACGGCGGAGCAAAGCGAGTTCGGGGCGCTGGGCGAATGGGAACCGACGGCGGCCGAACCGCACTTCTCCTACACCGACTCCAGCGGTGTGCACCACGACGTGTGGTACACCGACCAGCAGTCGCTGGAGGTGCGCGCCCAGCTCGCCGAATCGCTTGGCCTCGGCATCGGGCTGTGGCATCTCGGCAGCGAGGACCAGTCCATCTGGGAACTGCCGCAGCTGGGCGGTTGAGGGCCTTCGTGGCGTGTGTGGTGGCGGGGTCGCGATGGCCCTCCTGGCGATGCGGCCTCGATGCTGGCGAACGGTGCCCTGGGTCCTCGCGATCGTGCTCGCCCTGGCCGACTCGCCGCGCCCGCCGCGCCAGCCGATCCACCCCCTCCTTTCCCCCGCCCCCGCCGCGATGGCCAATCCAGCCCTCCCCCTTGTTGCTCCAGGCGTTCCTGCTCACGAGCGCCCCCGACTCCCTTGCCGATCTGCAGGCGCACGCCGGAGCGATCGGGGTGGTGTACCCGACCTACTTCGAATGCTCGCCGGGCGGCGAAGTGGTGGGCGCCGCCGATGCCGAAGTCGATGTCTACGCTGCCGCGCACGGGCTGGTCGAGATGCCACGCTTTAGCTGTCAGAACGGGGCGTTCGTGCACCGCATCCTGACGCAGCCAGCGCTGCGCGCGCGCGTGTTCGCGCGGCTGGTGGTGCTCGCCGACGATCCCTCCTACGCGGGCCTCAACCTCGATCTCGAGAACGACGGCGCCCGCGACCGAGACGTGCTCAGCGCGTTCGTCGCTGCGCTCGCCGCGCGTCTGCACGCCGAGGGGCGCAGGCTCGCCGTCGACGTGGTCGGCGTCACGCGCGAAGCCGTTCCCCGTCCCGCCACCGGCTTCTACGACGACCGCGCGCTCGCCACCGCCGCCGACACCGTGTTCGTGATGGCGTGGGGTCCCCACTGGGAAGGCTCCGTGCCGGGGCCGATCGCGCCGCTCTCCTTCGTGCGGGGCGTAGCCCGCTACGTCGCCTCGCTGCCGCACGCGCGGCGCTTCGTGCTCGGGGTGCCGATGTACGGCCTCGACTGGGCGGTCTCCGCCGGGCGCGGGCGCTCGCGTGGCGGTGACGGTGGTGAGAGTGGCCGCGGCGGTAGGAGCTCAGCCCGTGCGGACTTTGCGTCGGGCAGCGGCGGCGGGGCGGAATCTGCTCAGGCCACCGCGCTGCAGTACGCCGGTGCGCTTGCGCTTGCCCAGTCGGCGGGCGTCGCACCGGTGCGGGATCCCTCCTCGGGCGAGATGACCTTCACCTACGCCCAGGGCGGTGTCTCCCACCGCGTCTGGTACATGGACGCGCACGCGATCCTCGCCCGTATCGCGATCGCCCGCCGTTACGGGCTCGCGGCCGGGGTGTGGCGGCTGGGCGCGGAGGACCAGGCGCTGTGGAGTGTGTATTAGTTTTGCGCCCTAACCAGCAACTGGACCTATGGATAGCAATCAGATGGCAGCTATGAGAGGTCCAGTTGCTGGTTGGGGCGCAAAAACTTATATGACTCCCCGCTCGGATGACGTCCCCGCTCGGCCTGCGGCGGGCTGCGTCTCAGTGTGGGTCGGGACCCGCAAGCGGGGTAGAAGCACAGCTCGCCATATCTCACGCTGTCTGGACGCTTGTTCGATCATCCAGTCCCCCCATCAAGACCGGCCACTGGTGGCCGACAAGATCCTCACACGCGCGGGGACGTATGGACGACGTCGCGCTCGTGGACCACATCACCCCCGCGTGAAGGAGGCCACGATGCCTAGCTCAGTCGACACATCCACCCGTTCACAGCCCCCGGTTCCCGGGGCGCGGGCCGCGCGTGCGACGGCGTTTGAGATCGTGCAGCGCGAGCTCGACGAGCACACCTGCGCGATCGAGGTCGAGGGCGAGCTCGACCTCTCGACAGCGCCCCGTCTGAAGTGGATGCTGCTCGACGCACTCCAGGCCGGATATACCCTGGTGGTCCTCGACCTCTCAGACACGACCTTCATGGACTCGACCGCGCTGGGCGTGCTCGTCGCGGTCAAGCGGGGGCTCGGCGCCGGTGAGCGGCTGGCGATCGTCTGCCCCGACAGCGACGTTCTGCAGATCTTCGAGTTCGCCGGGATGGATGGTGCCTTCACGATCTTTCCCGCGCTCGACCAGGCGCTCGCAAGCGCGCGGGAACATGGCGCGCCTCTCAACTGACCGACGCCGACAGTGCGGCGCGATTGCCGCTGGCTGTGCGCTTGCGCTGACGGCGTACATCCCGATCGCCGGCGCCCACCCGGAAGCCGGCGGGCAGGCGGGCTGGGGGAGTCATTCCCATCAGGGAGCCGAAGGCCCCGAACAGCGGGGCGGCGGCCACGAACAGGGACACGGCGGAAGTGGTCACGAACAGCAGGGTGCCGGAGGCGGCGAAGCGCAGGGTGGGGAAGCGCAGGGTGGGGAAGCTCAGGGGCAGGGCACTCAAACGCAGACGCAGCCAACGGCAACGCAAACGCAGCCGCAAGGCAGTGGCCGTGGACAGCAGAGCCGTGGGGGCGGTGCGGCGAAGGTGCAGGGGGGCGCAGGCAACCGTGAACAGCGCGGCGGCGGCGGCAGGCGCCACGAAGGAACGGCTGGCGGCGGGCGGCACGAAGGAACGGCTGGCGGCGGGCGGCACGAAGGAACGGCTGAGACGCAGCACGCCAAGAGCCATGAACGACGGGACGCAGAAAGCCAGTCGCAACCCACGCCTAGGGGCACCTCGCACTCGGGCGTCACCAACGGCTCCACTTCGTCGAACACCACCTCGTCAGCCACTGCCTCGGCGCCGGCACCAACCACTTCCACTCCGACCGTGGATGTCTCGCTCCCGAGCGCGCCCACAACCGCCGCCGCGCCGATGACCACGGCGACCCCGACGAGCGCCGCGACGACATCGCCACAGGTCAAAGGCAGCACTCAAACCGGCGTTCCCGCCCACACCCACCACGGTGCGAGGCGCACCGATCGCGCACGCCACCACACCACCAGGCGGAGCGGCAGAGGGAGTGGGGCACGCGGCGCGACGGGGCACAGCGCCGCCTCCTCGCCGCGAGCACTCGCCGGCGCGGCGGGTGCAGGGACAAAGGCGCCGCGGCGGGGAGCGGCAAAACCACACCCGGCGCCGCCCGCCGCGCAGCTCGCCGCTGGTCACCTCGATCACCAAGATCGCCGACGTGGTGCCCCTGCCGGTACGGTTGCTGCTCGGGCTGCTGCTGTCGCTCTCGCTTGCGCTCGGCACGCGCTCGTGGCTGGCCGCGCTGCGCGCGCGGCTACTGGAGCGCCAGCGCGGCGAACTGCTCGAGGACGTGGGTCTGCTGCAGGCCGCACTGCTGCCGGTGACGCCCCCGCGCCTCGGCGTGGTCGGCACCTCGGCGGCCTACCGGCCGGCGGACGGCCCCGGCGCGGGGGGCGACTTCTACGACGCGTTCCTGCTCGCGGACGGCAGGGTCGCGGTGATCCTCGGAGACATCTCAGGACACGGTCGCCAGGCGCTGCCGCACACCGCGCTCGTGCGCTTCACCCTGCGGGCGTACCTCGAGGCCGGCCTCTCGCCGCGGATCGCGGTGCAGACCGCTGAGAGCGTGCTGGAGCGCCAGCTCGGCGGGTCGTTCGCCACCGTGGTGGTGGCCACCTACGACCCGGACGAGCGCACCCTGGTGTACAGCTGCGCCGGCCACCCGCCGCCGTTGGTGATCGGATCACGGTCGGCGGGATCGGTCGGATCGGGCAGGTCGGTGGAGTCGGGGGGATCGATCACGCCGATCACCGTCTGTGCCGCCCCGCCGATCGGCGCTGGCATGCGCACCGGCTCGCGCCAAACCACTGTGGCGGTGCCCGGCGAGGCGCATGTGTGCTTCTTCACCGACGGTGTCACCGAGGCACGCACCGGCGGCCAGCTGTTCGGCGCCGGACGGCTCTCACGCGCGCTCGCAGCGCTCGGGCCGGAGGCGAATGCAACCCAGCTGCTTGAGCGCGTGGCCGAAGCGACCGATACACGCTCTGACGATATGGCCGCATGTGTGCTCAACATCGCAGGGGACCTCGCCGCGCCGGCGGTGCTCCTAGAGGAGCTGGAGCTCGATCGCGAGACGCCCTCGAACCGCCGCGCCGAGCAGCTGCTGCTCGCCTGCGGGGTGCAACGGGGCGAGATCCCCGAACTGATCGCCAATGCGCGTCACGCCGCGGGCCACGCGGGCACCGCGATCGTCGAGCTGCATCTTGCCGCGGCCGGCGGGGCGCCGAGCGTAAGGCTGCGACGCGACAGCGTCACCCATCTACCGACCGCGCTCGCGCGCGGGCAGGCCGGGGTGGGGACCATGGTGGGGGCGACGTCATGAGCACCACCGCCACACTCGCCCCCGATGCGGCGATGGCACTGGGGATCGCCGCCACAGCGATGCCGTTCGCGCGCACCCCCGAGGGCGAGGCCGAGCGCTGGCTGCGGGTGCTGCGCCTGCACGGCGAGTCGGGGATCGCGCTGCAGGCGCTGGGCGTCAGCGAGGGGCCGTTTGACACGGAGGATGGCGATGATCACGAGCGCGAACCGGCCGCCCCCGCCTCTGCGGCCGGCGTCGTCGAGCGCGACCCCGTCGCGCTGGTGAGCGTGCAGGCGGTCGAGATCGCCGCGCAGCGAGGCGCTGGGGGCGTGGGCACCAAGGACCTGCTCCTCGCCGTAATGCGCATCTACGGCGAGGAGTTCGATCGCGTGCTGCGCGCCCACGGCACCGACCGCGCGGAGGTTCTCCAAAGACTCGCCGTCGGGCACCGCACGGCCTCCTGACGGTCGGAGGGCAAGCAGAGCAAGGACGCAGTGAGCGAAGTGTGCTTTGCACACGAGCGATCGAGGACGCAGCTATGCGCCGCCATCCGACCCGTCAGGGCTACTTGATAAAGAGCATCTCCGCGTACTTCGGCAGCGGCCACAGGTCGTCCGGCACGATGCCCTCGAGATGGTCGGCGACTTCGCGCACGTCATCCATCGCGGTGAGCACCTTGTCGCGCATGTAGAGCGCCCACTTGGGCGCCGACTCGTCGGGCTGGTTGTCGGCGAGGTTGGCGTCCTCCAGCTTCAGCAGGTTGAAGTGCAGCTCCTTCACCAGCGGCTCGACCTCCCCGATCAGCTCCTCCAGGCCGCTCGCCTTCAATTCGTTGAGGTAGCGCACAGCCGCCGGCAGCAGCATCGTGCGGGCGATCGCCGCCGCCGTCTCCGACTCGATGTTGAGCTTCACCGCGTACTGCTCGGTGAAAACCTCGTACCGGGACTCCAGCTCCCGCTTGGAGAGCACCTTGTACTTCTTGAACAGGGCGACGGTGCCTTTGTCCACCAGCCACGGCAGCGCCTCGGGCGTGGAGCGCAGGTTGTAAAGGCCGCGCTTCTCGGCCTCGTTGTGCCACGACTCGGCGTAGTTGTCTCCGCCAAACACGATCTGCTTGTTGGCGGCGTAGCTCTCCTTGACGACTTTGGTGAGCGCCTTCTCGAGGTTGGCGGACGGGCCTTTCATCGCCGCGGCGAGCTTGTCGGCGAGGTCGTCGATCGCCTCGGCGACGATCGTGTTGAGCACGGTGTTGGGCAGCGCCAGCGACATGCTCGACCCCAGCGCGCGGAACTCGAACTTATTGCCGGTGAACGCAAACGGCGAGGTGCGGTTGCGGTCGCCGCCGTGCAGCGGCAGCGGCGGCAACACCGGCGTGCCGAGGCCGAGGAACGAGCCGGGCTTGGAGGTCTGCGCCTTGCCAGCCTCGATCGCCCCGAACACGCGCTCCAGCTCGGAGCCGAGGAAGATCGAGATGATCGCCGGCGGCGCCTCGTTGGCGCCGAGGCGGTGGTCCTGGCCGGGTGAGGCGATCGACGCACGCAGCAGCGCCTGGTGGGCGTTGACGGCCTGGATCACCGCCGCGCAGAAGAACAGGAACTGCAGGTTTTCGTGCGGGGTGTCGCCGGGCTCGAGCAGATTGGCGCCCGTGTCGGTGCCCATCGACCAGTTGTTGTGCTTGCCCGAGCCGTTGACGCCGGCGAACGGCTTCTCGTGCAACAGACACACGAGGCCGTAGCGGCGCGCGACGTTCTGCATCACCTGCATCGTCAGCTGCTGGTGGTCGCTGCCGACGTTGGAGTTCTCGAAGATCGGCGCCAGCTCGTACTGGTTGGGGGCTACCTCGTTGTGGCGGGTCTTGACGGGCACGCCCAGCTTCGCGAGCTCCCGCTCCGTCTCCAGCATGTACGCGAGGATCCGCTCGGGGATCGAGCCGAAGTAGTGGTCGTCGAGCTCGTGGCCCTTGGGCGGCTTGGCGCCGAACAGCGTGCGCCCGGTCGTCAGCAGGTCGGGGCGCTCGAAGTAGTACTGCTCGTCGATCAGGAAGTACTCCTGCTCAGGGCCCACGGTGGTGAATACCCGCCGCGCGTCATCGACGCCGAGCAGCTTCAACGCGCGGATGGCGGCGCCGGAGAGCGCGTCCATCGAGCGCAGCAAAGGGATCTTGTGGTCGAGCGCCTCGCCCGTCCACGACGTGAACGCCGTCGGGATGCACAGCAGCGCGCCGTTGGGGTTCTCCAGCAGGAACGCGGGAGAGGTCGGGTCCCAGGCGGTATAGCCGCGGGCCTCGAAAGTGGCGCGAATGCCGCCGGTCGGAAACGATGAGGCGTCGGGCTCGCCCTGGATCAGCTCCTTGCCGGAGAACTCCGCGATCGCGGTGCCGTCGCCGACGGGGCCGTAGAAGGAGTCGTGCTTCTCCGCGGTGGAGCCCGTCAGCGGCTGAAACCAGTGCGTGTAGTGCGTGGCGCCCCGCTCCAGCGCCCACTCCTTCATCGCCTGCGCCACGGCGTCGGCCAGCGAGGTGTCGAGCGCCTCGCCGCGCTCGAGTGTCCGCTTCAGCGCCTTGTAAACGTCCTTCGGCAGGCGCTGGCGCTGGACGACCGGGCTGAACACGTTGGCGGCGAACACCTGGTTGCCGGGGAGGGTCAGGTCGAGCGAGCCGAGGGCGCTGCCGTTGGCGCTCCACTGTGCGGCTGTGACGTTCTGCTGGCGTGTGCGGGGCATGGGGGGGTTCTGTTCCTCCTCGTCGCGAATCTATTTGAGTGGGCGCCCGAAGCCGGTGGGGGCGTCGCCGCCCGGCCCTGCGCAGGCCGATCCCGCCGAGGATCGGGCCGACCATGAATCGTAGACCCCTCCGCCGGGCCGGGGTATCGCGCGATTGGCGAAATCCCGCGTGCGATCTTTCGACAGCGGGCCAAACGGGGCCGCGGCGTCCGCGCCTCGCTCGACCCTCGGCCGCCCCAGAAGCAGGTCCCCTACGGGATCGGTCCTTACTCTTCCGACGGTACGTACGGGCCGGCCACCACCTTGCCGGTGGCCGGGTCCACGTGGGTCTGCGGCGGGCGCTCGGCGACGTGCACCGCGAAGCTTCCCGCGGTCGGGGAGCCGTTGGCGAGCTCGGCTTGGGCCCTGCCGTTGAGACCCGCGTACACCCGGTAGGAGACCCTGTACGTCCCCGGCTTGACGGGCGACACGTTCCAAACGAAGCTGCGTGTTGCTCTCGGCGCCAGGGGACCCAGCGCCCAAACGCTGTAGTTGGCTGTCGTTCCGCTGCCGGGGGGATCCACCTCCACCGTTTCGACGGGTGGCTTGGGAACCTGTCCCGGGCCCTCGTCGACGACCCAGATCGGGCGCTGGCGGCTGGCAAGGTTGGGATAGTTGCTGAGATAGTCGAACGAGGTCACCGCCACCGTGACGTCGGGCAGCGTGCGTGCGCTGGTGTTACGCACGTCCACCACCATCTGCGCCGGCCGCGCCACGGCCTGGTCACTCGGGAAGCTGGCGTGCGTGACCTCCACCGTGTAATGGCCCTTCGGTTCGGAGGCGTCCTGCTGGCGCGATTCGCCGCAGCCTGCCGCGAGCGCCATCGCTAGCGCTCCGCAGAAGCCGAGTACGACTGCCTTGAGTACGCCACACCCCCTCACAGCGCGCTCACGATACCAGCGATGAAGTCTCCGTGACTCGGCGCGCCGCATATATATATAGGAGGGAGCGGCGGGCCAACACGTGAAGGAGTTGCGGCCCAGGGGTGGCGCGACGCCAGCTCATCGCGTAGAGTTCCATTACCGGCGTACACTGCCGGTGTACTGTCCACCCGAGGAGGGGTAGGTAGCGCAGTGGTACGTAGTGCGGCGGAGCGGGCGTTCCTCCCAACGAGGAACTTCATCGAGGAAGTCGGCGACATGATGATCCTGACCGGCAGGACCGTCAGGTCGGCGCTGCGACCTCCCTACCCATATGGCGGCGAGTTCGTCTCGCAGTTCCTGTTCGCGCTGCGTCTGTGCTGGTTTCCGCTGCTGGTGTCTACGGTGTGCATCGACTACGCCGCGCCCGGTCTGCAGGCTGCCAACTTCCTCACGCTGTTCGGCGCGCTGGACCGCCTGGGTGGGTTCTTCGTGCTCGGGGCGGTGCGCGAGATCGGCCCCGACGTGACCGCGATCGTGCTCGCCGGGGTCGCCGGCACCGCGATCACCGCCGACCTCGGCGCGCGCAAGATCCGCGAGGAGCTCGACGCGCTGCAGGTGCTGGGCGTCGATCCGATCAAGAACCTCGTCGTCCCCCGCTTCCTCGCGTTGATGCTGGTCACGGGACTGTTCAACATCTACGCGATCCTGTTCGGCATCTTCGGGGGGCTGCTCGCCGAGCTGGTCAACGGCTATCCGCTGGGGCCGTTCTGGAACACCTTCTTCGCGAACGCCGACACGACCGACATGTGGGGCTCAGCGCTGAAGGCGACGCTGTACGGGGCGATTATCGCGATCGTCTGTTGCTACAAGGGCATGACCGCCTCGGGCGGCGCCGAGGGCGTCGGCCGCGCCGTCAACCAGGCGGTGGTCGTCACCTTCCTGGCAATATTCGCGTTCGACTACGTCTTCGAGCAGACGCTGCTCGCCACCCACCCGCAGATCCTGATCATTAAATGAACGAATGGCTCGCCCTCCCGCGTGAATGGATCGGCTCCTCCGGGGAGATCGCCGGCTTCGCCGGCAAAATCATCGGCGACGTCTACAGCCTGCGCGTCTTTCGCTTCTTCGGCGAGACCTTGCGCCAGGCCGGCATCCTGATCATCTCCTCGACGCTGATCATCTGGTCGCTGATGTTCATCCTCGGGCTGCAGTGCGGGATCCAGGGCGCCTACTTCACGGAGGCTGCGGGGGCGCCCGCCTACTCCGGCGTGTTCACGGCGTGGTGCGACCTGCGCGAGATCATTCCCTACGCCTTCGGCTACATGATGTCGGCGAAGGTCGGCACCGGAATCGTCGCGGAGCTGGGCGCAATGCGCATCTCCGATGAGATCGACGCGCTGGAGGTGATGGGGATCGACTCCCTCACCTTCCTCTGCGCCACGCGTCTGCTCGCGGCGTGGATGGTGCTGCCGTTCATGTACCTCGCCGGCATCGGCGGCGCCTTCCTCGCCTCCTACATCGCCGTGGTGCAGCAGGTGGGGGTGGTGTCCTCTGGCGGCTACTTCTTGATCTTCTGGCAGTTCCAGAACCCCCCCGACTTCCTCTACAGCCTGATCAAGGCGATGGTGATGGCCACTGCGATCGTGCTGGTTGGCTGCTACTACGGTTACAACGCCTCCGGAGGCCCCGTAGGGGTTGGTACGGCTACGGCCAAGTCAATGGTCATGAATATCGTGCTCGTTCATGTCATCGGAATGTTGGGGACCCAGATCTTCTGGGGAGCCAACCCCCGCGCCCCGATCGGGGGTTAGAGCATGGCCGTCGAGCACGACACGATCGAGGAGGCCGAGGCGGAGGCGGAGGACTTCCAGTACCACGCCGGCGCCCACCGTCCCAGCGACGTCCCCGACGCGATCGAGTTCATCGACGTGCACAAGGCGTTCGGCTCCAACCGCGTGTTGCGCGGTCTCAACCTCGGTATCCCCGAAGGCCAGGTGTCGATGATCCTTGGCCCCTCCGGCACCGGCAAGTCGGTGTGCATCAAGCACATCGTGGGGTTGCTCTACCCCGACCAGGGCGACGTGATCGTCGCCGGGCAGTCGATCCCCTCGCTCCCCGACGACGACCTCTTCGAGCTGCGCAAGAAGTTCGGTGTGCTGTTCCAGGACGGGGCGCTGTTTGGCTCGCTCAACCTCTACGACAACGTCGCCTTCCCTCTGCGCCAGCACACCGAGAAGGGCGAGGACGAGATTTCGGAGATCGTCACACGGCGCCTGCGCGAGGTCGGCCTCGGCGACGCCAACGAGAAGATGCCCAATGAGCTCTCAGGGGGGATGCGCAAGCGTGCAGGGTTCGCCCGCGCGCTCGTGCTCGACCCCGAGATCGTGCTGTTCGACGAGCCCGACTCCGGTCTGGACCCGGTGCGCACCGCGCTGCTGTGCGAGCTGATCAAGGAAGTGCACGCCGAGAACGGCGGCACCTACGTGGTGATCACTCACGACATCCTCTCCGCGCGCCGCGTGGCCGAGCACATCTCGATCCTGTGGCGCGGACGGATCGTGGAATCGGGCCCCGCTGACGAGCTGTTCGCCTCGGAAAACCCCTTCGTGCGGCAGTTCCTCTCCGGCGAATCTGCTGGGCCGCTGGGGATGGAGTAGCAGTACCGGCGGCTGGGTGTTCTGGTCGGGCTAGCCTCTTCTTGTGAGCGTCGCACGACTTCTATCGGCCCTCGCGGGCGGCGCCGCCCGCCGACCGCTGCTGGTCGTGGTGGTGATGGGGCTGCTCGGGCTGGGCGGCGCGGCGCTCGCACTGAGCCTGCGTCCGAGCGCCGCGACAGACACCTTCGTCGGGCGCTCCAGCACGGGCTACCGAGCGACGCAGCGCTACTACGGCTCGTTCGGGGAAGAGCCCGTGGACGTGTTGGTGAAGGGCAATCTGCAGGACATGCTGTTGAGCGCCGACATCGACCGCCTGCTGGGCCTCGAGGGATGCCTCGCGGGCAAGGTCCCCACCGCCGGGCTGCCCCGCGAGGGAGGGGTCAACGGCCCCTGCGCCCAGCTGGATCGACTCGGCACCGTCAAGGTCGTGATCGGCCCTGGCACCTTCGTCAACGAGGCCGTCGAACAGATCGACGGGATGCTCTCCACGCAGGGCAGCCGCGCGGAGAAAGAGGCCGCACAGAACGACCGGGCAGTCAGTCGCCTCGCGCTCAGCCAGGGCCGCGGCGCCGCCGAAGCGAGCCGGCTCGGCGAAGAAGCCGGGAAGATCACGCGCGAACGCTACGCCCAGCAGCTCGAGCTGCTGGGGGCGGAGTACGGCCTCAGTGCACCGCCCACGCTCAACGATCCGGGCTTCGTCTACACGCTCGTGTTCGACAACACCGTGAAGCAGCCGGGCACCCCCAAGCAGCGCTTTGCCTACCTATTCCCCGGCCGCGAAGCGGCGCTGATCTCCGTGCGCATGCGGGCGGGGCTGAGCGAAGCGCAGCGCACGCGCACGATCGCGCTGATCCGCCGCGCGCTCGCAATGCCCCAGTGGCGCCTGCAGCACGGTGAGCACTACCTGCTCACCGGCCAGCCGGTGATCGTCGCCGAACTCACGGGCTCGATCACCCACTCGATCGAGCTGCTGCTGGTGGCGGTGCTGCTCGCGATGGCGCTCGCGCTCGGCCTCGTCTTCCGCGGGCGCCCGCGGCTGCTGCCGCTGGCGGTCGCCGTGCTCGCCGTCGCGCTCACGTTTGGGGCGCTCGCCGCGGTGGGCGCCTCGCTGACGGTCGCCCAGGTCGCCGTCCTGCCGGTGCTGGTGGGGCTCGCCGTCGACTACGCGATCCAGTTCCAGTCACGTGTGCAAGAAGCACGGGATCAGGAGCCCACCCACCCAGCACCAGACACCCCGGCCGCGATCCGCCGCGCCGCCGCGGTCGCTGGTCCCACGATCGCCGCCGCCGCCTCCGCCGGAGCGGCCGCGCTGCTGGTGATGACCCTCTCGCCCGTGCCCACCGTGCGCGGCTTCGCCCTGCTGCTGGTGGTGGGCATCGCGATCGCCCTGTTCTGTGCGCTCACCGCCGGATCGGCCGTGCTGGCGCTGGCCGGGGAGCCCACTGCCCCGCGTCCCCGTATCGGGAAGTCGTTGACGCCCGCCTGGCACGGGGCGCAGGAGCTGGTGCGCGACAACCCCCTCACCCGCCTGATCTCCCGGGCCGCGCTCGTGTACGCGGTGCGCAACCCCGGCCGCGTGATCGCCGTTGGTCTCGCGCTCGCCGTGCTCGGCTGGGGGCTCGACACGCAGACGCACGTCGAAACCAACCTGGAAAAACTGGTGCCCCAGAGCCTGCCCTCGCTGCGCAGTCTCGACGCACTCGAGAATGCCTCCGGGGTGGGTGGCGAAATCGATTTGATGGTGACGGGCAAGAACGTCGCGAGCCCCAAGACGATCGAATGGATGGGTCGCTACCAGGACGCCGTGCTGAGGCGCTTCGGTTACACCTCCACCCGCGGCTGCGGCAGGGCGCGACTGTGCCCTGCCTTTTCGCTGCCCACGTTGTTCGAAGGGGGAGCGATTGGCGCCAGCGCCGCCACCACCTCCCCTTCCAAATCCTCCAAATCGTCTACGCGCTCGACGCCCAGCCCATCGACGTCCAACTCCACGACGCCGAAGCTCACCGCGGCGGAGGTGAACGGCCTGCTGCGGACGATCCCGGCGTACTTCTCCCAGAACGCGATCACCGCCAACCGGCGGGTCGCCACGCTCGCGTTTGGCATCCGCCTGATGCCGCTCGACGAACAGCAACGCGTGATCGAAGCGATGCGCTCGGCGCTGCACCCCCCGCGTGGGGTGAGCGTGCAGCTGGTCGGCCTGCCCGTCCTCGCCGCGCAGTCGGGCGCGCTCGTTGCCTCGCCGTGGCGGCGCGTGTGGACGCTGCTCGCGGGGATCGCCGCGGCGGCGCTGGTGCTGCTGATCGCCTTCCGCGGCGATCGCCGGCGGGCGCTGGCGCCGCTGCTGCCGGTGCTGCTCGCCACCGGGTGGTCGGCGCTCGTGGTGTTCGCGATCAGGGTGCCGCTCAACCCGATGTCGGTCACCCTCTCCGCGCTCGTGATCGCGGTCTCCACCGAGTTCAGCGTGCTGCTCTCGGAGCGTCTGCGCCACGAGCGGAACGCCGGCCGGCCGCTGTCCGAGGCGCTGCGCCTCACCTACGCTCGCACCGGCGCCGCGGTCGCCGCCTCGGGTGTCACCGCGATCGTCGGCTTCGGCGTGTTCGATCCTCTCCGACATCAATATGCTCCGCGACTTCGGCGTGGTGACGCTGATCGATCTCAGCGTCTCGCTCGTCGGTGTTTTGGTGGCGCTGCCCGCGGTGCTGCTGCTGTCGGAGCCCGGCGAACTGGCGCGGCGGGGAATCACCCTCGGGGCGGGCGCGAGTCGATTCCGGGCGCTCCGCGGCCGCCGACGCCCGCGCCATGAGCCCGCCTGAGCCACCCGAGGACTCGGGTGAGTCGCCTTGGCCGGAGGAGCGTGGCGGATCTGCCGGGCCCTCGCTCCGGCCGCGCGGGTCGCTGTCGCGCACTCGCCGGCCACGCGGCGATGAGCAGCCTCGTGGGCGCTTCGCCACGCCGCGCCAGGGCCGCTGGATTGGGCTGCTGGCGATCGTCATCCTCGTCCTGATCACGGTCAACACGATCGTCACGCCATCCAACGGGTTGGCGGGAATCGCGCCCGGCAAGCCCCTGCCGCCCTTCGCCGCCCCGCTCGCCACCGGCGATCTGCAGGGCTCCGTCAACGTCGCCACGCACCCCGACGAGGGCCCCGCCAAGCGGGCCGCCTGCACGGTGAGAGGCCCGCGGATCCTCAACATCTGCCAGCTCTACGAACAGGGCCCGGTGGTGCTGGCGTTGTTCGTCGACGCCAGCGCCTGTGACGGAGTGCTCGGCGAGATGCAGGCGCTCGTGCGGGCGGGCGGGCACCGGTTCTCCGGGGTGCGCTTCGCCGCGGTGGCGATCAAGGGCGAACGTGCGTCGCTGCGCGCGCTGGTGCGCTCGCGCGGGCTGACCTTCCCGGTTGGCGTGGACAGCGAAGGGGAGCTGCCCGCGCTGTACGCGATGGCGAGTTGCCCCCAAATCACGTTCGCCTATCCTGGTGGGGTCGTGCAGAGCAAGGCCCTGCTCACCACGCCCTCGCTCGCGTTGCTGCGCCGGCGCGTCAGCGAGCTGGTCGCGGCTGCGGTCGCGCGCGGATGGAGGCCGCCACGGTGAGGCCCGAGCCTGCCACGGTGAGGCCCGAGCCCGCCACGAGTGAGGCCCGAACCCACGCGGGGCTGGTGCGAGCGCGAGGTCTCCGAAGAGCTGCCGGGGCTGCATCTGATCCAAATCCGCTCGAGCGTCGCACACGCCCTCCGGGCTTCCCCGCCGGGGGTGAAGCGGCGCTTGGCGGTGCTCTCCAATCGCTGGGGCGGGGCGCATGCGGTCGGCTTGCGACAGCGCCCCGTGCCGGCGGCCTACCGTGTGTTCTTCAGGCACATCGGGCTCGATCCCGACGTGGTGCGAACGCCGCTCGAGGAGGCGATGTTCGCGCGGATGATGCAGGGCGGGTTCCACTCCAACCACCTGCTCGCCGACGCGCTGCTGATCACGCTGGTGGACACCGGCGTACCGGTGTGGGCGCTCGACGCCGCCACGGTCGAGGATCCGCTCGGCGTCCGCGCCAGCCGGGAGGGTGAGCCATTCGGAGGCTCGCCCTCCCAGCCGCCCAGCCGATCGCCCACCGACTCGCTGGCCGGCAAGCGCGCCGACCTGCCTGCTCGCGGGCGGTCCCGTCCCGTCGGCGCATCCCCCCTGCCGGCGGGCCGGCTGGTCGTCGCCGACGCCCGTCGCGCGGTCGCGGTGCTGTTCGGCGCGATCGCTCCCGGCTACGCCGCCGACGCCGGCGCGGACCAGGTGGTGCTGTTCACGCTGCAGGTTCCCGGCGTTCCCTCACTGCATGTCGAGGAGGCGCTGTGGATGTGTCGCGCGATGCTGGAAGGCCCACGGTAGGAGCTCGTCCAGGGGTTCGTCCCGAATCCCACCATTGATGGATTTATCAAGCCCGGGCGCTGGTAGAATCACGAAGCGTACGAGCCGAGGAGGAGCTGGGCAAGTGGTCGCAACGGAGCAGATCACGATCGATCGCGAGACATCGCTTACCCGCGCAGGGACGGAGGGGCGGGTTGCGCCCGAGCGCGGGCGCGCTCCGGACGAGCGTGCCGCACGCGAGTCGCTGCGGGCGCAGGTCGCGAGGCTGGAGGGCGAGCTGTCCGGGGTCGTCGCCCGCGGCTTCCCGCATGTCCACCCCGCGCCGCTCGGGGTTCCCGGGTACGCCGGTCCGCGACTGCTCTCGCTGGCCGAGCTCGAGCGTGAGCGCGACCGGCTGGTGGTGTGTCTGCGTGGGGCACAGCGACAGGCGCGCGAGCGCGCGGAGCTCGAGCTGCACGCGCGCGATCAGCTGGAACGGATGCGCTTGGAGCCGGGCCGCTACAAGTTCGTGCGCCTGCGTGTCACCGACCTCGGCGAACGCGGCTGCGGCGTGTGGGAGGTGCGTCCCCGCCTCGGCCTGATCGGGATGCTCGCCGGCTGGTGGCAGCTGAAGCTCTCCTCGGGCTGTCCGTTACCGTGGCCGCGCGCCCCCGGCGCGCGGCTGACCGGCGTACGACAGAACGCCTCGTCTCCGCGGATGCGCGCCCGGCGGGGTGGGCGGGGCTCAAATCCCCGCGCGGGAGGTCTGCTCATCGACTGAGCGCGGGGATCGCGCCCTGCTCGCGACACACCGTGGCAAGCGTGTGTCTTTGGCGGTCGGTGAGGGAGCCGAGGGTCTTGGTTTCGGACATCTGCAGCTGCGCGAGCAGCTTGCGGCAGCGGCTCTCGCCCCAGCGGCGCTGGCTCATCAACAGGTCCGCCACCGTCATGCTGTGGGCCTCCCACGGGCACTGGAGGATCACGTCGGCGGCCGGGAGCTCCCCGGTGGCAATTCGTCGCTTGAGGTCCGCGCGGGCGAGGCGCACCTTGTTGGCGCGCTCCAGGGCACGCATGTATTGAGGGCCGGCAGGGGCTAGCGTCGCTGTCGCGCTCATTGGATCTCACTCCCCGTTGCCGCCACGGGGGGTCCACCGCGACGCACAACATAGCTTGCTTGAATTTTTAACGAGTAGCGCGCCGCATCGATTGCTCGTAGTTCGCTCACTCGGACATCCCATCCGTCCACGGCACCCCTCTACCGGCGACACGGAGCGAGTTCCGAGCGTTGATGCAAAGCGCCCCATCAAGCTACGCCAGCGGCGGTCTGCGGTCAACACCATCGCGAGCGGTTCGTGCGCTAAAAGCGACCTTTTTCACTTTTGCCGGCCCGGGCAGCGGCCCGTGCTCGGCCTCGAAGCTGTGCTTGACCCGCGCAAAGGCGTCGAGGGCGCGATCGATCACGGCCTCGTCGTGGGTGGCCATCACGCTCGTGCGCAGCAGTGCTCCGCCCGGGGG
Organism: uncultured Solirubrobacterales bacterium; assembly: GCA_963812595.1. Taxonomy (GTDB): domain Bacteria; phylum Actinomycetota; class Thermoleophilia; order Solirubrobacterales; family Solirubrobacteraceae; genus Palsa-744. Next base: position 423,016 of record CAWEVQ010000010.1, on the reverse strand, counting down.
CACGGCGGGGTGCAGCGCGGTGTTGACGAACACGCCCTCGTCGTACAGCGCACGCCACAGCAGCGCTGCCTTCCAGTCGTCGCCCACGAGCACCGGCACGATCGGGGTGACGATCGTCGGGTCGCCGTGTGTGTCCAGCCGCACCCCGGGCGCGGCGCCCGATGGATGGAGCGCTCCACTGGCGGTGGCTGGATGGGACGTCCCACCGGCGGTCAGCGGGTCGGGCGCAGCCTGTGCACCCATCACGCTGGGGCGGGCGGGCAGTGGCTGGGGGGCGACCACCGCGAAGCCCAGCTGCTCCAGTCCGTCGCGCAGGCGCCAGGCGTTCTCGAGCACCTTCGCCAGCAGCGCCGCGCCGTCGGGCGAGCGCAGCACGCGCAGCGCGGCGAGCGCGGCGCCGAGCGCGGCGGGCACGGCGGAGGCGGTGAAGATGAAGGCGCGCGAGTAGTAGCGCAGGTACTCGATCACGTCGGCGGGCCCCGCCACGAAACCGCCGCAGGAGGCGAGCGACTTCGAGAAGGTGCCCACGCGCAGGTCCACGCGATCCTCCAGGCCGAGCAGCTCGGCGGTGCCGGCGCCGCGCGCGCCCAGCACCCCCGCGCCGTGGGCCTCGTCCACCATCAGCCGCGCGCCGTGGCGCTCGCACAGTTCGCAGATGTCACTCAGCGGGGCGATGTCGCCCTCCATCGAGAAGACGCCGTCGACGACCACCAGCACGCCGCCGCCGTCGCCCTCCGCGCGCCCCAGCATCTTCTCGAGCTTCTCCAGCCGGTTGTGGCGGAAGGGGCGCAGCTTCGCGCGCGAGAGCAAACAGCCGTCGAGGATCGAGGCGTGGTCGCCGGAGTCGGCGATCACGGTGTCGCCGACGCCGAGGATCGTGCCGAGCGTGCCGAGGTTGGCCTGGTGCCCGGTCGTGAACACGAGCGCGTCCTCGCTGCCCATCCACTCGGCGATCTCCGCCTCCAGTTCGAGGTGCAGCGGCGTCGTGCCGTTCAGCGGGCGGCTGCCGGTGAGGCCGGTGCCGTAGCGGTGCAGCGCATCCTGTGCGCCCGCGATCACGCGCTCGTCGCCGGTGAGGCCGAGGTAGTTGTTGGAGCCCAGCATGATCCGCTGCGCGCCCTCCATCTCCACCACCGGCATCGCCGGGGTGCTGAGCACGTGGAAGTAGGGGAGGACGTCAGCCTCGCGCGCCGCGGCCAGCACCTCGGCGCGCTCGTGGTGGCGGGCCTTGGCGAAGACGTCGCGGGGAGGCGACTGGCTCTCGCCGGCGGTCGCTGGCTGGTAGGTGCCGATGGCCATGTGGTCGGGGGGCGTTGGGTGTAGGGTGCCGTGGCTGTGAGCGTCGAAGTCAGCCCGGTGTCGGGCGGGAAAGACCTGAAGCGGTTCATCGACCTGCCGTTCCGCCTGCATGCTAACCACCCGCTGTGGGTGCCCCCGCTGAAACTCGAGCGGCGCATCTTCCTCACCCGGCGGATGAACGCCTTCTTCAGCCACGGCGAGGCCGAGTACTTCCTCGCCCGCCGGGCAGGTCGCGTAGTCGGCAGGATCACCGCGCAGATCAACCACGCCTTCAACACCCAGCACGACTCGAAGTGGGGCTGGTTCGGCTTCCTGGAGTTCGAGGAGGACGCGGAGGTCGTTCAGTCACTGCTGGATGCCGCGCAGGCGTGGCTGCGGGAGCGCGGCTGCGAGCGGATGGTGGGGCCCTCCGACTTCGCGATGAACGACGAGTGCGGCATCCTGGTAGAGGGCTTCGACGTGCGCCCGATGATCCACCAGCCGTGGCACCCGCCCTACTACCAGCGGCTGCTGGAGGAGGCGGGGATGAGCAAGGCGATGGACCTGTTGATGTGGAAACTGGAGGTCACCGAACGCGACCGGGTGCTGCCGGTGATCTGGGAGCTCGCCGACAAGGCGCAGAGCGAGCACGGGATCCGCGTACGCCCGATGCGCCGTCGCCAGTTGCGCAAAGACATGGAGTTCTTCGGCGAGGTCTACAACGCCGCGTGGTCGAAGAACTGGGACTTCGTGCCATACACCAAGAAGGACCTGGACGCCCTCGCCCAGGAGCTGCAGCTTGCCTTCGACAAGCACTGGTTCATGATCGCCGAACGCGAAGACACAGGTGAGGTGGTTGGCATGGCGATCACGATCCCCGATCTCAACCAGGCGCTGGAGAAGATGAAAGGGCGCCTGCTGCCGCTGGGCTGGTGGCACTTCCTGCGCAAGGGCGCCACCATGACCCGTGTGCGCGTCGGCTGGCTGGGGGTTCGAAGCCGGAGTACCAGCACACCGGCGTCGCGGCGAAGCTCTACCAGATGCACTTCGACGCCGCCGAAGCACGTCCCCAGAAGGGCGGTGAGATGGGCTGGATCCTCGAGACCAACACGGCGATGAACCGCGGTATGGAAGCGATGGGCGGCAGGGTCGTCAAGCGCTACCGGATGTACGAGCGGGTGTTCGACGCCTTGGTCGTGGAGACGCCTCCCGCCGACCTCGCGCTCGCCTCGGCGTAGGTCCGAGGCGCTCCGTACACTTCGGCGTGTGAGCGACTCGCTCCAGCCTGACGCCCCGCAATCCGTCGGCGGCGACACCGAGGAAGTGGACGCCGTCGTGGTGGCTCCGGCGGCTCGTTCGCTTCCCGAGCGCCGCGACAGCCGTACGGTGGGACCGGCCGTGCAGGCCGTGGCCGTGGCCGCCGGCAGCTTCGTCGCGGGTGCGGCGATGATGGGGCTCGCCCATCGCCGCCAACGGCGCCGCGAGCTGGTGCGCGCGGGCGCCCGGCGAGGGCTCGGCCGGGCCAGGGGTCGCCGGGGTGCGAGTGCAGCGCGCGGCTCACACGGCATCGGCGAGCTCGTGCAGATCGTCGGCAGCCGTTCGCTGCTCGTGGACGTGCACCTGCTCGGTGGCCGCGACTAACGCCGCAGCCGTGCGCTTGGCGCCGCGCCCGAACGGGATGGAGGCCTCTGGGACGGAAGTGCAGATAGAGGTACGGCCCCCGTGGCCGTTCCGCCTGCCGGCGCACGGTGGTATGGACGGGGTGCTGCGTTACCGCGGGGGCGTGCTCGAACGGCTGCTCCACCACGGCGAGCAGCCGGTGGTGGTGCGCGTCGCGCAACCGTCCGCCGAGCGGGTGGTGTTCGATGCCCGCGCCCCCACCGGCGAGGCGGCCGAGCACGGGATCGCGCGGATGCGCTTTGCGCTCGGGGTGGACGAGGATCTGCGTGCGTTCCACGCCTGCTTTGCGCGCGATCCGCTGATCGGAGAGTCGGTGCGCCGCCGGCCGTGGCTGCGGGTGCGCCGGCGCCCCGAGCCGTGGGAGGCGCTCGCGTGGGCGGTCTGCGAGCAGCTGATCGAGTTCGAGCGCGCCGCGGCGATCGAGCGGCGGATCGTGCGGCGGCTGGGGCGCAGCGGTGGCGACCTGCGCGACGTGCCCACCCCGACGGCGCTTGCGGGCGTGGCGCCGGCGCTGCTGCAATCGCTCGACCTCGGCGGTGCGCGAGCGCGCACGCTGGTGCGCGTGGCCCGCGAAGTGGCAAGCGGGGCGGATCGACCTGCACGCCCCCGATCACGAGCGCACCTGGCGGCGGCTGCGCGCGACCCCGGGCATCGGCGCGTGGACGGTGGAGATGCTCGCGCTGCACGGCCAGGGCCGCCACGACCAGGTGCCGGCTGGCGACGTCGGCCTGCTGAAGCTGGTGGGGCGCGTGCTCAGCGGCGGCAACCCCTACGCCCGGGCGGAAGAGGCCGAGGTGCGCGCCTTCTTCGCTCCCTACGAGGAGTGGGCGGGGCTGGCGGTGGTGCACGTAATGAGCCTCACCCCATGAGTACCGCTGCTCCGCCATCCCGCTGCACCGTTGCAGCGCCTTGCGCGGGGAGGCGTCACACCGTCAGCACCGCCGCCCCCGTGAAGCGCCCGGCGCGGAGATCGGCTAGGGCGCCGTTGGCGTCCTCCAGCGGGTAGGCGGTCACCTGAGTCTTGACCGGGACCCGCGGGGCGAGTGCGAGGAACTCCTCGGCGTCGCGGCGGGTGAGGTTGGCGACCGAGCGGATCGTGCGCTCCTCCCACAGCTCGGCGTAGGGGAAGGAGGGGATGTCGCTCATGTGGATGCCACCGCACACGACGGTGCCGCCGGGTGCGAGGGCGCGCAGCGCGAGCGGAACGAGCGCGCCGTCGGGGGCGAACACGATCGCGGCGTCCAGGGGCTCGGGCGGCGGCTCGTCGGAGCCCCCGGCCCAGGTGGCGCCGAGCTCCAGCGCGAAGGTCTGCGCGGGGATGTCGCCGGGGCGGGTGAAGGCGAACACGCGCCGGCCCTGCCACAGGGCGACCTGGGCGAGGATGTGGGCGGCGGCGCCGAAGCCGTACAGGCCGAGGCGCCGGGCGCGGCCGGCCATGCACAGTGCGCGGTAGCCGATCAGCCCCGCGCACAGCAGCGGGGCGGCCTGTGTGTTGGGGTAGCCGGGCGGGATCTCGAAGCAGAAGCGCTCGTCGGCGAGCGCGTACTCGGCCATGCCGCCATCGATGTCGCGGCCGGTGAAGCGCGCGAGCGGGCATAGGTTCTCGCGGCCGGAGCGGCAGTAGGCGCATTCGCCGCAGGTCCATCCCAGCCAGGGGACGCCGACGCGCCGCCCGTCGGACTCGACGGTGGCGACGATCTGGTGGCCGAGGATCCGCGGTGGCGCGGCGATCTGCACCTCGCCGTCGAGCAGGTGCAGGTCGGTGCGGCATACCCCGCAGGCGTGCACCTTCAGCAGCAGCTGGCCGGGCGCGGGCACGGGGGTGGGGCGCTCGACCGCCCGCAGCGGCTGGCCTACCTCTTCGAACACCATCGCCCGCATAGTTTGTTTCTACCCGAAGAACAGCTCCGCCGTCGCGTACAGCTCGGGATCGAGCAGCTTTGGCGCTGCCAGCGCCTGCGCGAGATCGACCTCGGCGATCCGCGCGCCGTGCAGGGCGACCATCTTGCCGAAGTGGCCGCTGGCGACGGCGTACATCGCGGCGACGCCGAAGCGGGTGGCGAGCACGCGGTCGAACGCGGTCGGGGTGCCGCCGCGCTGCACGTGGCCGAGGATCGTGACGCGTGTCTCGTAGCCGGTGCGCTGCTCGATCTCCTGCTCGAGCGTGACGCCGATCCCGCCGAGGCGTGCGTGGCCGAAAGCGTCGGTGGTGTCCTCGCGCTCGGCGGGGGTGTGGGCGGCGGCGTCGCGCACGGTCTGCATCGTGCCCTCGCGCGGGGCGGCGCCCTCGGAGACGACCACGATCGAGAACGAGCGCCCGCGCTGGTGGCGGCGGCGCAGGTGGGCGCACACCTCCTCGACGTCGAACGGGCGCTCGGGGACGAGGATCGCGTCGGCGCCGCCGGCGATCCCGGCGTGCGTGGCGATCCAGCCGGCGTGGCGGCCCATCACCTCGACGACCATCACGCGGTTGTGGGACTCCGCGGTGGTGTGCAGGCGGTCGATCGCGTCGGTGACGATCTGCACGGCGGTGTTGAAGCCGAACGTCACATCGGTGCCGCCGAGGTCGTTGTCGATCGTCTTCGGCACGCCGACGATCGGGATCCCCTCTTCGTGGAGCAGCAGCGCCACGCCGAGCGTGTCCTCGCCGCCGATCGGGATCAGCGCGTCGACGCCGCGACGCTCCAGCGTCGCGCGGATCGCCTCGAGGCCGCCCATGCCATCGGCGAACGGGTTGGTGCGCGAGGTGCCGAGGATCGTACCCCCGCGGGGGAGGATGCCGACGGTGCTCTGCAGGTCGAGCTCGACCGCCTCGTCCTCCAGCACCCCCGCCCAGCCGTGACGGAACCCCAAGAAGGAGTGCTCGCCGCGCGCGAGGCCGCTGCGCACGGTTGCGCGGATCACGGCGTTCAGCCCGGGGCAGTCCCCGCCGCCGGTGAGCAGGCCAATGCGCATCCGCACAGGTTATGCGACAGGATGGGGTCACGATGGTGAACGCTCCGCAGGCGATCCGGCTGGTGCTCTCCGACGTCGACGGCACGCTCGTCACGCAGGCGAAGGAACTGACGCCGCGGGCGATCGAGGCCGTCAGGCAGCTCCGAGAGGCCGACATCATGTTCGCGCTGACCAGCTCTCGCCCGCCGCGCGGCCTGCAGATGTTCGTGGAGCCGCTTGCGCTGAGCACGCCGCTGGGGGCGTTCAACGGCGGCACGATGGTCGATCCGGACCTGACGGTGATCGAGCAGCGGGCGATCCCCGACGAGCTGGTGGGTACGGTGATCGCGCTGCTGGAGTCGTTCTCCCTCAGCGCGTGGGTCTACCGCGGCGAGGAGTGGTACGTGCGCAACCTGCACGGCCCGCGCGTGGAGCATGAAAGCCACACCGTACAGTTCGCCCCCACGCCGGTCGAGAGCTTCGAGGGGCTGTACGACGGGGTCGCCAAGATCGTCGGGGTGAGCGACGACCACGACGCCGTCGCGGCCGCCGCGTCGGCCGCCGCCGAGCACTTCGGCGAGCGTCTGGCCGCGAGCCGCTCGCAGCCCTACTACCTCGACGTCACCCATCCCGAGGCGAACAAGGGCAGCGTCGTGCACTTCCTCGCGGCCCGCTACGAGATCCCGACCGCGGCGATCGCGACGATCGGGGACGCGGGCAACGACGTCGCGATGTTCGCCGCCTCCGGCCTGCCGATCGCGGTCGGCAACGCCGCTCCGGAGGTGCAGCGCGCGGCGCGGCGGGTGAGCACCTCCAACGAGGAGGAGGGCTTCGCCAACGCCGTCGAGCGGTTCATCCTCGGTAGCGGCTAGACGCGGTCGCGCGACCTGGCGTCGTAGCACCGCCACATACGAGCGGTTTGGGGTTGAGGTCATCTACCTGTGGGGGGGTCTCGGCGGACCCGTGTCCGCGCCTGGACTTGACAAGTGCTTGGACTTGACAAGTGCCTCGCGCTGTGGATATAGTAGTCTTATCTTGTCGCCCGCAGCGGGCGGCGGACAGTTTTAACATAAGGGTCTGGTTGGTGTCGGGGCCTCTGTGGCCCGGCCTTCACAGCAGCACTGGCAGGGGTTTCTCCGGGAGAGGGACCGGATCGTCTCGATGAGGGAGTTGGTTTTCGCGTGCTTTTGAGAGGGATGAACGTGTCGAGGGTCATTGCACCTCGCCCCGAGAGTGATGCTAGATGCGCCAGCTTGGCGCTGTCGCATCTCTCTCTCTCTCTCTCTCTCTTCGTCTAGGGCGCTAAGCCCAGGGACGTCTCATCGATCGCATCGAGTCGCGCATCGCGCGCGGCTCGATCTCTCGTGCGCGTGGGACGCGCGTTCAGCTGAGTGTTCGTCCGCCGCCGTCGGCTGTGTGCCCGGGGCGGCTTTGTGCTGCCCGGGGTCGGGTCGGCGGGATGTCGGTTCTTCACAGGAGGAGTTGGTTTGATGAGTGCTCGCCGGTCGATCTCGATGGTGTCGGTCTGGTTGTGCGCGCTGCTCGGCGGGCTGTTGCTGTGGAGCGCCCCGGCGCTCGCGCAGCGCAAGCACGCGTTCAGCGAATTGTTCGGGAGCGAAGGCTCCGGTGATGGGCAGCTCATGCGACCGGGTGCGTTGGCGGTGAACGAAGAAACCGGCGATGTGTATGTGATCGACCGGGGCAACAGCCGTGTGGAGATCTTCAGTCCGGCGGGGGTGTATGTCGGGCAGTTCAATGGGAGCGCGTCGCCGACGGGTGCGTTCTCGTGGCCCGGAGGAGGAAAGGCTCCCGAAGGTGCGATCGCGATCGACAACTCGACGAACCCACTCGATCCGTCGAAAGGCGATGTGTATGTCTTGGATTCGGACAGAGAACACAGTGTGGTCGACAAGTTCTCCGCTGCCGGCATCTACATCGGGCAGGTGACGGGCACGTCCCCCACGACTCTGTTTGATGCGGTGCAAATGCCAGCGGCCGGTCTCGCGGTCGATCCCGAAGGTGCGCTCTGGGTGCAGGTCGGCACAGAGCAAGGCGTCGTCGACCAGTTCAGCGACGCCGTCGCCAACGAATACGTGTCCTCGATAAAGCCAAAATTCAACGACATCGGAGCCGGAGCCGGTGAGGCACTAGGCCTCGCTGGTTTCGCCTTCGACTCGGATGAGAATTTCTACATGGGCTTGCTCGAATTCGGGGGTACGCTTACATTTCCGACGGAGTTCTCCGAGACTGGCGGACAGGTCATCGAAAAGCTCGACGGCGAAGAAACGACGGCACTTGCGGTCGATCTGTCCAGCAACGATATATATGTCGATCATGGGACGAGCGTCGCGGCGTATAGCCCCTCTGGTTACTCGATCGAGCGGTTCGGGTCCGCGCAGATGGAAGCGAGCGCGGGGATCGCGGTCGACTCCGCGACCGGGACGCTGTACACATCGAACGCGGGCGGTCAGCAGATCGACGTGTTCACCGCGTTTGTGGTGCCGGACGCGACCACTGGTTCGGCGTCGAGCTTCGCGGAAACGTCGGTGACGGTCAGCGGTGTCGTCGATCCCGACGGTCTGTCCGTGACCTCGTGCGTGTTCGAATACGGCACGAGCACCGAATATGGCCAGAGCGTGCCGTGTTCGCCGAGTCCCGGGTCGGGCAGCGAACCGGTGACGGTCACGGCGCAGCTGAAAGGGCTGGAACGGCTGACCAAATATCACTTCCGGCTGAACGTGTCCAACGCGAACGGCTCCAACGCGGGGCAGGATCGCACGTTCACCACGCCGGAGCCGGTCGCGCTTTCCGAAGAGAGCGTCTCCGAAGTCTCCTCGACGAGCGCGCTGTTCAGCGTGCAGGTGAACCCGGGTGGTGCGGACACGACGTACCAATTCGAATACGGGCCGAGCGAAGCCTATGGTGAGAGCGTGCCGGTCCCGGCGGGCGATCTGGGATCGGGGACGAGCAGCGAGCCGGTTTCGGTCGCGGCGCAGGATCTGATGGCAGACACGACTTATCACGTGCGGGTCGTAGCGAGCAATCTGCTTGGCACCATGTATGGGCCCGATCAGACGTTCACGACGCAGGTGGGAGGCGGTGCGTTCGCGCTGCCGGACGGCCGGGAGTGGGAAATGGTCTCACCGCCGAACAAGCACGGGGCGCTGATCGAACGCATCGGAGGGTATTCCGACGGACTGATCCAGGCATCCGTGGATGGCAGCGCGATCACCTACCCGGCGACCGGCCCCGTCGGGACCGGCGTTGGCGGCAGTGGGGTGCCGATACACCCGGCGCAGGTGCTCTCCAGGCGGGGCGCGGGCGACTGGTCCTCGGAAGACATCACCACGCCCCGCGTGAAGAAGGCCAAGTTCGAATTCGGGGGTGAATACAAGCTCTTCTCCGACGATCTTTCGCGAGCGCTGCTCGAACGTCCCGAAAGTGAACCGCTGTCTGCCGCAGTGACGGAAGCCACACCGTATCTGCGCAACGACATCAGTGGAGGCTACACGCCGCTGGTTACCCCCACCAACGTCACGCCGCCGGGGACCGCCTACGGTCCTTTGAACGAACAGTCTCTTGAGTCGAAACTGGCTCTCGCGACACCAGATCTTTCGCACGTGGTCTTCGAATCGCCGCTTGCTTTGACAGCCAACGCGGTCAAGTCGTCATCCGGGGCAGCAAATTTTTACGAGTGGTCGGCGGGGGGGTTGCAGCTCGTGAATGTCCTCCCGGATGGCACTGCCACTACAGAAGGTGCCTACATGGGTCTTAACAACAATGATGCCGGCGAGCTAAACACGAGGCATCTGCTGTCGAGCGACGGCTCGCGGGTGTTCTTCGAGACGGAAGCCAGCGCAGAAGGAGAGCATGGCTTGGGCCTCTATATGCGTAACACGGTCACCGAACAGACGGTGCAGATAGATACACCGGCGCCGGGAGTCTCGCTGCCGCCGGACAACAGGGGGGAGTTCGAGATCGCCAGCGCGAACGGCTCGGAGGTGTTCTTCTTGGATGAACAGCCGTTGACGCCCGACTCGAAGCTGCAACCGCAGGAAATCGGGAGCGAGAGCGATGTCCGCGACCTGTATGTGTACGACACCGAAACCGGTTCGTTGACGGATCTGTCGGTCGATCCGAACGCGGGGGAATTGGCAAATGTGCAGAGCCAGGTGATGGGCGCGAGCGAAGATGGGTCGATCGTGTACTTCGTCGCCACAGGTAAGCTGGCGGAAGGAGCTGAATCGGGGAAAGACAACCTGTACGTGGAGTCAAAGATGGGCTCGTCGTGGTCGCCGCCCCGGCTCGTTGCCGTCCTTTCCCTAGAAGACAGCAACGATTGGGCCACCCGTGGCAGCGAAGAATTGGGGCACCTGACCTCGAGGGTTTCCGCGAACGGGCGGTATCTGACGTTCATGTCGGATCGGAGCTTGACGGACTACGATAATCGCGACGCGGCCAGCGGGCAGCCCGACGAGGAGGTGTTCCTGTACGACGAGGCAACCGGCCGGTTGAGCTGCGTCTCGTGCAACCGGAGTGGTGTGCGACCTGCAGGGGTGTTCGACGAAGAAAACCGAGAACAGCTCTTCGATCACTTGGACGGCAAGCTGTGGGTAGGTCGCTGGGTGGCCGCTAACATCCCCGGGGGGACGGAAGTCAGGGCGAGTCCAGACACGGTCAATGTGACCTATCTGTCGCGTGTGCTCTCAAATGAAGGACGGATGTTCTTTGACAGCTCCGACGCGCTGGCTCCACAGGATACGAACGGCACCGAGGACGTCTATGAGTACGAGCCGGAGGGCGTGGGCAATTGCTCGTCCACCACCTCCGCGGGCTCAGACATTTTTGTACCTCAGTCGGCTGGCTGCGTCGGTCTGATCTCTTCGGGGACGTCCAGTGAAGAATCGGTGTTCCTCGACGCGAGCGAAACGGGGGACGATGTGTTCTTGTTGACCGCGGCGCGGCTCGTCCCGCAGGATGTCGATACGTCGTTCGACGTGTATGACGCGCATCTGTGCTCGCCGTCGGCGCCGTGTGTGAGTGAACCGGTGTTGCCGCCGCCGTGTTCGAGTGGGGATGCGTGTAAGGCGGCGCCCTCGCCGCAGCCGGCGATCTTTGGGGCGCCGGCGAGTGCGACGTTCTCTGGTGCCGGGAACGTATCGCCGCCGACTTCGACAGCGATTGTCAAATCGGTGGTGAGGTCGAAGAAATGTAAGAAGGGCGAGAAGTTGAAGCACGGCAAGTGCGTGAAGCAGAAGTCGAAGCGGAGGACCAAGGTCGCCAAGCCTAGTCGTGGGGGTCAGCAATGAGCATGTTCGGTTCACGTACTCTGCGCGGCGGCCGTGTGAGCGTCCTCGCAGTCCTCGCTGGCCTGTGTGTCGCGGCGATGGCTGTCGCGGCATCGCCGGCGTTCGCGGAAGCCGAAGTTCCGTGGTGGCATGTGCTGGTGAGTGCCGTGCCTACCACGCTTCCGCGAGGGGGCACCGGCAAGCTGCTGGTCTCCGCGGCCAATCTCGGTGATGGCGAAGCGGATGGGTCGGGTGTGCCGGTCACGGTCGCGGATCGGCTGCCGGCGGGGATCGTTGTGCTTGGTATCAATGGGGAGGTGGGATTGAACGGGAGCTTGGGCAGGGGCGAATGCTCGCTGGAAGCGGTGAGTTGCACTTTTGGGCAGGACGTCCCGCCATATGTGGATGCGGTCATGGAATTGACGGTGCGGGTCGAAGCGGGCGCGGTGTCGGGTGCACTCGAGGAAGCGGTCGTGGAAGGCGGTGGCGCGTCGCGTGATACCTCAAGGCAGCCGTTGACCGTCGGTGAAGGCACGACGCCGTTCGGGGTGGAATGGTTCGAACAGACTCCCGAAGGTGTTGGTGGGGTGGTCGATACGCAGGCGGGGTCGCACCCGTTTCAGCTGACGACGACGCTCGATCTGAACGAGATCATGGAAGGGGGCGTCGCGGCGACGCCGGCGTTGGTGAAGGATCTGCACTTCGATCTCCCGGCGGGCCTGATCGGGGACCCGGAGGCGGTTCCGCAGTGCACGAGCGCCGAGTTCGTCGTGAATCCCAACACTAACCAGAACAATTGTCCGCAGAACGCCGTCATCGGTGTCGCGAACACGACGGTGCTGAACAGTGTCTTCCCGCGGCCGCTGACGGTGCCGGTGCCGCTGTTCAACCTGGTTCCGAGCCCGGGTGAGCCGGCGCGCTTTGGGTTCGATGTTTTGCAGGTTCCCGTGGTGCTCGACACGTCGGTGCGGACCGGGGGGACTATGGTGTCGTCGTGACGATCTCGACATCTCCGAGGCGGCGGACCTGATCTCCAGCCAGGTGACGTTCTGGGGTGTGCCGGGCGACCCGCGGCACAACGCAGGAGCGCGGCCCGAACTGCCTGGAGCAAGCGGTGCTCGCGAACGGCCCGTGCGAACCGCTGCACGAGACCGGCTACCAGCCGCTGCTGACGCTCCCGACGTCGTGCACGACGCCGTGGAACCCGACGGTGACGGCGGATGCGTGGGCCGAACCGGCGGCGCTGAAGACCGGCGAATACAACCTGCACGACGGGTATGGGCATGCGTTGGGGTTGTCGGGTTGTAGCCGTTTGACGTTCGAACCGACGATCACGGCGACTCCGGACGGGCAGGCGGGGAGCACCCCGACGGGGCTGACGGTCGGGATCCATGTGCCGCAGAACGCTGGGTTGAATCCGGCCGGGGATGCCCAGGCGACGGTGAAGAACACGACGGTTGCGCTGCCAGCGGGCGTTGGCTTGAATCCGGCTGCCGCGGATGGTCTGGCCGCGTGCGGTGAGAGCGAAATCGGTCTGGAAACCCCCGAAGAACAGACGTGCCCGGAATCCTCGAAGGTCGGCACGGTGGAAATCAAGACGCCGCTGTTGCCGAATCCGTTGGTAGGTGCGGCGTATCTGGCGGACCAAGACGCGAACCCGTTCGGGTCGCTGGTCGCGCTGTATATCGTCGCACGGGATCCCGTGTCGGGGGTGCTCGTGAAGCTCGCGGGGCAGGTCACGCCGGACCCGGTGACGGGCCAGTTGGTTGCGACGTTCAAGGAAACGCCGCAGCTGCCTTTCGAAAACCTGTATCTGAACTTCTTCGGCGGCTCGCGGGCGCCACTGGGGACTCCGGCGCTGTGCGGGGGGTATACCACTACGGCGTCGATCGAACCGTGGTCGGGTACCGAAGCGGTGGACTCCTCCTCGGAATTCAAGATCACGAGCGGCCCGAACGGGAGCCCGTGCTCGGAACCGCTGCCGTTCAAACCGACGTTGACGGGAGGTACGACGAGTATCCAGGCTGGTGGGTTCAGTCCGTTCACGATGACGATGTCCCGCGAAGATGGGGAACAGAACCTCCAGTCGATCCAGTTGAAGATGCCGCCGGGGTTGTTGGGGACGCTCTCGAGCGTGAAGTTGTGCGGGGAACCGCAGGCCGATGAAGGGACATGTGGCGCGGAAAGCTTGATCGGGACGTGCGGTCAGCGTCGGCCTTGGCGGCAACCCTTACCGCGTGACGGGCGGGAAGGTCTACATCACCGGTCCCTACGACGGTGCGCCCGTATCGGGGTTGTCGATCGTGAACCCGGCGAAGGCCGGCCCGTTCAACCTCGGGACCGTGATCGTGCGCGCGAAGATCGAAGTGGATCCGAGCACGGCGGCGTTGACGATCTACGACCGATGCGTCGGGGCCGTATGCGATCCCGCACATCCTCGATGGGATACCGCTGGAGATCAAGCACGTGAACGTGACGATCAACCGGCCGGACTTCATGTTCAACCCGACGAACTGCAGCCCGCTGGCGATCACCGGGGAGTCTCGGCAGCAGCGAAGGGTCGAGCTCGGCGTTGTCGGTGCCGTTCCAGGTCACCAACTGCGCGGTGTTGGCGTTCAAACCGAGCTTGACGGCCGCGACGGCGGGGAAGACCGACGAAACTGGATGGGGCGAGCCTGCACGGTGAAATCTGGCGTATCCGGCGGCCCGTATGACGCGAACATCGCGCGTGTCAAGGTGGAACTGCCGAAGGCGCTGCCCTCGCGGCTGCCGACATTGCAGAAAGCGTGCTTGGCGAGCGTGTTCGAGGCGGACCCAGCGAACTGCCCGTCGGCGTCGATCATCGGGCACGCGAGTGCCACGACGCCGGTGCTGCCGGTGGCGTTGACCGGCCCGGCGTACTTCGTCTCGCACGGCGGGGAAGCGTTCCCGAGCCTGATCATCGTGCTGCAGGGCTACGGGGCGACCGTCGATCTGGTCGGCTCGACATTCATCAGCAAACAGGGGATCACCAGCAGCACGTTCAAGACGATCCCCGATGTGCCGGTGGGAACGTTTGAATTGACCTTGCCACAAGGGCCGTACTCGGCGCTCACCGCGAACGGGAAGAGCCTCTGCGCCAGCAAGCTCGTGATGCCCACGGAATTCGTCGGGCAGAACGGGGTGGTGCTGCACCAGAGCGCGAAGATCGTCCCGACCGGCTGTGGCAAGACCCGGAAGGCCGCGCACAAGACCAAGAAGGCCGCGCATAAGAAGAAGCGCAAGCAGGGCCGAAAGGCGGAGGGTGAGCGCCGGAGGAAGGGATAGTGGTGTGATGGCGGCGATCGCGGTGTCCCCGCGTGCTCGTGGTGTCTCTAGTCGGGGAGGTCGGGGAGTTGACCGGCCGGTGGCTGAGGTCACCGGGCTCGCGGCGGGTCATGTGCGGGTCGGGGAGATCCAGCGCGCGCGGATCATCGCGGCGATGGGGGAGCTGGTCCGCGAGCGCGGCGCCGGTGCGGTCACGGTCGCGCACGTGGTAGCCCGCTCCGGGGTCTCGCGGCGTACCTTCTACGAGCTGTTCACCGACCGCGAAGACTGCTTCCTCGCAGTGTTCGACATCGCGATCGCGCGAGCGGCGGAGAGCGTGCTCCTCGCTTATGAGGCGCCGGGGAAGTGGCACGAGCGCGTCAGGGCTGGCCTCGAGGCGGTCCTCCGCTTCCTGGACGCTGAGCCCGAGCTGGGGTATCTCTGTGTCGTGGGGGCTCTCGGCGGCGGCGAGCGCGCGCTGGAGCGCCGCACCGCTGTCGCGGGGAGGCTCGTGGACGCGATACACACCGGGCGTCTGGAGTGCCGGGCGCCACGGCACCCCGAGCGCCTGGTCGCCGAGGGGCTGGTCGGCGCGGTGCTCGCAGTAATCCATGCACGGCTGGTTGCGCGGGCCGTGGCGGGCTCTGCGACTGCGACGGGCGCCGCGGCAGGCTCCGCGGCCGCTCCGCGACGTGCTGTGGGCGGCGCGGGGGCGTTCCGGCCGCTACTCTGCCTGTTGAACCCGCTGATGGCGATGCTCGCGCTGCCCTACCTGGGCAAGGCGGCCTCCGAGCGGGAGCGGCGACACCCCGCGCCCCGCGCAGGGCGGCCCCCTGCGCCACGGGTCGATCCGCTGTCCGGGCTCGACATGCGCCTCACCTATCGCACCGTGCGGGTGCTGACGGCGATCGACACGCTGGGGGGACGAGGCGCGCAACCGAGCAACCGCCAGGTCGCGACCGCCGCGGGGATCTCCGATCAGGGCCAGATCTCAAAGCTCCTCGCACGTCTCCAGGCGCTCGGCCTAGTCGGTAACACCGGCGGCGACCACGCCAAAGGCGAGCCTAACGCGTGGGCCCTCACCACGGTGGGGCGCGACGTGACGCGTACGCTCCAGGCCAATCAACACTGACGCAAGCCGCGATAGCGGCGGATCCACGCGTTGGTCGCTCACGTCGCGCTCGCGCGCATGCGGGATGGTATATTCGATGCCATGGTCACTACCATTGATTCCGCCGGGCGGATCGTGGTGCCCAAGCGGCTGCGTGAGGAGCTTGGCTTCCGGCCGGGGCAGAAGCTGGAGCTGAGCGCGGTGGAGGGACGGCTCGAAGTGGGGCATCCCACCACCCCCATGCACCTGGAGAAACGTGAAGGGCGACTCGTGGCCGTCGCCGACCGCCCGATGCCGACGTTGACTCCGGAGCTGGTGCGCGAGACGTTGGAACAGATTCGGCGGTGAGCTCCGAGCCGGTCGCGGCGACTCCCGACAGTAGTGTCGTGATCGCGGCTTTCGCCAGTTGGAACCAGCATCACGAGCCGGCGCTCGAGGCGCTCGGCGATGCGAGAGACCTCGTGGCGCACGCGGAGCTCGAGTCCTACTCAGTGCTGACCCGTCTGCCGGAGCCGTTCCGGGCCGAGCCGGCGCTTGTGGCGGAGTACCTGCGCGAGGACTACCCCGGCAGGCGGATGGTCCTGCCGGAGTCCGCGCGGCGCGACCTGGTCGCGCGCCTGGCGGGGCTGTTGATCGCCGGTGGTGCCGTCTACGACGCGCTGGTCGCCGCCACGGCCGCCCATCACGGGTATCGCCTGCTCAGCTGCGACCGCCGTGCCACCGCCACTTACGAGCGGCTCGGGGTCGAGGTCACCTACCTGTAGCGCGTCCCTGGTGGGGGCGTCCCGTGGGAAAAGGGCGTCCCTGGGGGCGTCCCGTGGGCCCGCTAGGCCTTGGACTTGACAAGTGCCTCGCGCTGTGGATATAGTAGTCTTACCTTGTAGCCCACAGTGGGCGAGGGCCGTTTAACATAAGGGTCTGGTTGGCGTCGGGGCCTCTGTGGCCCGGCCGTCACAGCAGCACTGGCAGGGGTTTCTCCGGGAGAGGGACCGGATCATCTCGATGAGGGAGTTGGTTTTCGCGTGCTTTTGAGAGGGATGAACGTGTCGAGGGTCATTGCACCTCGCTCTGAAAGTGATGCTAGATGCGCCAGCTTGGCGCTGTCGCATCTCTCTCTCTCTCTCTCTCTCTTCGTCTAGGGCGCTAAGCCCGAGGACGTCTCATCGATCGCATCGAGCTGCGCACCGCGCGCGGCTCGATCTCTCGTGCGCGTGGGACGCGCGTTCAGCTGAGTGTTCGTCCGTCGCCGTGGGCCGTCGTGTGCCCGCGGCGGCTTTGTGCTGCCCGGGGTCGGGTCGGCTTGGTGTCGGTTCCTTACAGGAGGGGATGATTCGATGAGCGCTCGCAGAGTCGTATTGACGATCGTGGCTTCGCTCTGCGGGCTGACGTGTGTGCTCGCGTCCGGCGTCGCTCCGGCGGTGGCTGGCGCGACGCAGTTCGGCAGCGGGGGCGAGGGCTCCGGGCAGTTCAAAGGACCGTTCGGTGTGGGGGTCGATCAAGCCGCTGGGGGCGAGGTGTACATCGCAGAGCTATTCAACGACCGGATTGACAAGTTCGATAGCTCCGGGAGTTTCCTGACTGCGTGGGGCTGGAATGTTGACGAAGCGAGTCCCGCTGAAGAATTGCAGACCTGCACGACCCTCTGCCAGGCGGGTCGCCCAGGGTTGGGGGTGGGTCAGTACGCCGGGGAAGGCCCGCAGGGCCTGGCCGTCGACAACGATCCGTTGAGTGCTTCCGACGGGGATGTGTATGTCGTCGATTGGGGAAACTTTCGGGTGGAGAAGTTCGACTCCTCCGGGAAATTCATCCTGATGTTCGGAGGCAGTGTGAACGAAACGTCCGGTGGGGACGTATGCGTCGCCGGTGAAAAATGCACGCAAGGCAAACAAGGCACGGCCGACGGCCAGTTCGAATGGGCCTATCACGCTGGTGATATCGCCGTCGGCCCGGGCGGCGCGGTGTATGTGGGCGATAGGGCACGTATACAGGTATTCGAACCGTCGGGTGCATGGAAAGAAAACATCTCGTTGAGCTCGCTGTCTAGCACGGGTCAGGTCATGGCGATAGCGGTCAACTCCACGGGAGATATGTATGTGAAGGACAGCGCTGCGCCCGGAGTGCGGGAGTTCGCACCGAACGGGGTTGAAAAGGGCACGCAGTTCGATGCGGGCAGCGAATCGGTGCAGGCGCTCGCGCTTGATACGTCGGGTGATCTGTTCGTGGGCGACACGAACGGTGGGTTCCAAGTCTTGGAGTACGACCCGGCCGGTAATGAGCTTGACAGCTTTGGCACCCATACCGTCACATTTGCAGGCGGCATGGCCTTCTCAGAAGCGCTTGGAGGTGAGTTGTACGTCTCAAACTTCGCTGATGAAGAGCCAAGCGTGTGGATTCTGCCAGTGCCGGCGCCGGGTCCGCTCATCGAGCCAGGAAGCGAGTCGGCGAAACCTGGCCTGCGGGGTGCAGCAACGCTGGAAGCGACCGTGGATCCGGAGGGCAGCGAAACGGAATATCGCTTCGAATATGTCAACGAAACGTCTTTCAAGGCAAGCGGATACGCAAGTGCGTCGAGCACATCGCTTGTCTCGATCGGATCTGGTTTTGACGATCAGTCGGCGATCACCCATTTGAGCGGGCTGGTCCCGGGCGGAAATTACCACTGGAGAATCGTTGCGAAAAACGCGAATGGCACGGCGACTGGTCCGGATGAGACGGTCACCACCGTTGCCCCCGCGCTGATCGACGGGCCGTGGGCGGCGAACGTCGCGTCGACGAGCGCGACGCTGGCGGTAAGGATCGACCCGTTGGGAGCGAGCACGGGATACCGTCTGGAATACGGTACGAGTACCTCCTACGGGCAGACGCTGTCGGGGAGCGTCGGGGAAGGAGAAGGCTATGTGCCGGTCAGCTACCACCGTCAGGAACTGCTGCCGGGCACCACCTACCACTACCGAATCGTGACGAGCAGTGAAGTCGGGATCGTGGAAGGCTCCGACCGCACGTTCACTACGCAGGCTGCAGGCGGGCAGGAGCTTACGCTGCCGGATGGGCGGGCGTGGGAACTGGTGTCCCCACCAAACAAAAACGGCTCATTGATCGAAGGCTTCGAAGAGGATCCGATTCAGGCTGCGAGCGACGGGAGCGGAATCACCTATGAGGTCACCGAACCGATCGGGGAAGACCCCATGGGCAAGGCCTTTCTCTCTCAGACTCTTTCGACGCGTGTTCCCGGGGGGTGGCGTTCGCGGGACATCGATCTGCCGCACCCGCTTGCCGGCGACGCGACAGAACAGAGTATCGCCGGATTCGACTATCGGCAGTTCTCGCCGGATCTGTCGCTTGCTGCGATAGAGCAGCGGGGTCCCCTGACGCAACTGTCGCCTGAAGCAACCGAAGGGAGGTTGTACCTGCGTAACGATCTTGGTGGGAGCTTCCTGTCGCTCTTGACGGCCGCAGACGTCCGGCCGGGTACGAAAGTGGCCGAAACCTCGGGCCAAGAGGGGGTTCATTCCGAATTCCTCGCAGGGACTCCCGATCTGAGTCATATCATCATGGAGTCTTCGCTGTCTCTGACATCAGAAGTTCCGGAAGGTGAAGAAAAGTACAACGAATCTGAAGCGTACCACCGCTTGTATGAGTGGAGTGCGGGACGGTTGCAGCTTGTGAATGTCCTGCCCAATGGCAAGCCGGGCTTGGGGGCTGATGCGGTCCTTGCTGGTGGTGGCATATTTGGCGTTTACCAAGGATCCGCTCCACATGCCATCTCAAGCGATGGCCGCTGGGTGGCGTGGACGCTCGGAAGTCCGTATACAGGGCCGGCGAATCTGTACGTTCGCGACACGCAAGACAGGCAGACTGTGCAGATCGGGGGAAGCCATGCGCGGTTCCAGACCATGAGTAGTGACGGGTCGAAAGTCTTCTTCATTGAAAACGGAGAATTGTACGAGGCTGACCCCGAGACTGGTACGCCGAGCGACCTTACGATTGACCACGGCCCGGGTGAAAGCAATGCTGGCGTGAAGGAAGCGATCTTGGGGGCTAGCGAAGACGGCTCGTATGTGTATTTTGTGGCGACGGGGAGGCTGGCGAGCGCGGGTGGCGCGGTCGGTGGCGAAGACAACCTGTACGTTGCGCACAACGACGGCAGTGAATGGACAACGCGTTATATCGCGACGCTGTCGAGTGAAGACGAAGATAGTTGGGACGGCAACGGCGCCATCAGTGTCGCCATCGGGGTGCAACGTGAAAAAGTGAGTTCGCGGGTATCTCCGGATGGGCGTTATCTGGCATTCATGTCGAACAGGTCATTGACTGGCTACGACAATCTCGACGAGAGCAGCGGGCAACCAGATGAGGAGGTGTACCTGTATGACGCGGTTGCGGGTCACCTTGTGTGCGTGTCGTGCGACCCGACGGGCGCGCGACCTGTAGGCGTGTTGGATACCGGTCACAACATCCTGATGATAAATCGCGGATTCAGCGAAATTGGCCACTGGGAAGGCAATTGGTTGGCTGGCATGATCCCGGGTTGGGATCAGGCTCGCGCCAGCCGCTCGTTGTACCAGACGCGTTACCTGTCGAACAGCGGTCGATTGTTCTTCGACAGCACTGACGCGCTCGTCCCCCAGGACACGAATGGGCTCTTGGACGCGTACGAGTACGAGCCCGTGGGTATCGGCAGTTGCGCGGCTGGTGGCGTCACATTCAGCGAACGGACGGGTGGCTGTGTGAGCCTGATCTCGTCGGGGACGTCCAGTCAGGAATCGGCGTTCTTCGACGCAAGCGAAAACGGTGATGATGTGTTCTTTCTGACAGCGAGTCGATTGACCGCAGCGGACTATGACACGAGCATCGATATATATGACGCGCATGTATGCTCGACGGCGGTGCCGTGTTTGCCGGTGCCGGTGTCGCCGCCTGCGTGTACGTCGGGTGACTCGTGCAAGGCCGCGCCCTCGCCGCAGCCCGAAGTCTTTGGGCCCGCTCCGAGCGCGACGTTCTCGGGGGCCGGCAACGTCGTTGAAGAACCCAAGCAGAGCGTGGTCACGCGCAAGACCAAACCTAAAACCAAACGCAAGGCCAAGCGCAGCGTCGGCAAGAGGGGGCGCAAAGAGAAGAGGGCGAGCAGGGCTCGCACCCGTAAGCTGAGCAGGAAGGGCGGGAGGTGATCGCTGTGAGGATTCTCGAGAGAGGCGTGCTGGCCAGCGTCGTGGTGGCGCTCACGGTACTGGTGGGGGCCGGTCAGGCCGCGGCCAGGGCGCCGTGGTGGCATGTGGATACCGTGTCGGCGCCCGCGAGCACGGCAGGCGGCGAAGGCAGAATCCTCGTGGAAGCCAGCGATCTGGGCGATGCGATGGTCAACGGGATCGCGGAACCTGTGACACTCTCAGACAAGCTGCCTGCCGGAGTAACGGCGACGGCGATCTACGGCGAAGGCGGAGGCGGATTTATCGGTAGGAACGACGCGCGGGACTTCATGAGTTGTGCGCTTGGGACGCTGACCTGCACGTATCACGGGCCGTTGCTGGCGTACGAACGCCTGATGGTGGCGATCGTAGTGAAAGTAGCGCCCGGGGCCGGCCACGGCATCAATGAAGTGAGTCTGTCGGGCGGCGGTGCGAACGCGGTCGTGCTACGACGGGCGCTCGCGCTCAGCGACTCGTCGCCGCCGTATGGTGAGGAAAATTATGAATTGACACCCGAAGAAGAAGGCGGCGCGCTGGACACGCAGGCCGGGTCGCACCCGTTCCAGCTCACGGCGACGCTAGGGTTGAACGCGCAGACGATCCCGAGCCTCGCTGAAGACCGGGAATACGGAGTCCTCTCGGACATCCGGCCCCTTGCGTTGACGAAGGATCTGCGCTTCAATATTCCACCCGGACTCGTGGGTAATCCCACGCCGATTCCCCAGTGCAGCACATATGTTTTCACGCAAGAGTCGCTTAGCCACGGCGAATGTCCACCCGATACGGTTGTCGGTGTCGCGACGGTCGTAGTGATGAACCCGGACAAGTCCTCGGAGGCGCCGTTCGCAATCAGCCAGCCGTTGTACAATCTCGTGCCGTCGGTGGGTGAGCCCGCGAAGTTCGCCTTTACGACGCCCGCGGGACCGGTGGTCCTCGATACTTCGCTGCGCACCGGCGGAGACTACGGTGTGGTGGTCACCATATCCAACATCACTCAGAGTCTCGCGTTCATCGGCAGCCAGGTGACATTCTGGGGCGATCCCAGCGACCCGCGACACGACACGACACGCGCACGCGCTTGCCTCGACGAATACGGAGGCGAACCATTTGCGTGGGAACACTCCTGTCCCGGGCAGGAAAACGGGCAGCCGTTCCTCGTGCTGCCCACCTCGTGCACGGGCCCGTTGCAGACCAGCGTCGAAGCGGACTCCTGGGAGCAGCCGGGGCAGTTTGCGTCCAAGGAATACACCTCCCAGAACGGCACAGGTGAACCGTACGGGCTGGACGGCTGCAACCGGCTGAACTTCGAACCGTCGATCAGTGTCGCGCCGGATGGGCAGCAGGCGAGCACGCCGACGGGGTTGACGGTCGATGTGCATGTCCCGCAAGATGCGGACCTGAACCCTGTCGGGCTGGGCGAGTCGACCGTCAAGGACACGACCGTCACGCTACCCGCCGGGGTCGCGTTGAACCCAGCCGGCGCCGACGGCCTGCTCTCCTGCGGTCTCGGCGAAATCGGCCTTGAAAGCCCGGGCGAACAGACGTGCCCGGAATCATCGAAGGTCGGCACAGTCGAAATCAAAACGCCGCTGCTGCCGAATCCACTCGTCGGCGCAGCGTACCTGGCGCAGCAGAACGCGAACCCATTTGGGTCATTGATCGCGCTGTATGTCGTGGCGCGGGACCCGGTCTCCGGTGTGCTCGTGAAGCTCGCGGGGCAGGTGACCCCGGATCCCGTGACGGGCCAATTGGTCTCGACGTTCGAGAATACGCCGCAGCTGCCCTTTGAAGATCTGACCCTGCACTTCTTCGGCGGCTCGCGGGCGCCGCTGGGTACCCCAGCGCTGTGCGGCTCCTACACCACGACGGCCTCGATCGCGCCATGGTCGGGGAACGCTCCGGAGGAATCCTCCTCGGAGTTTCAGATCACCAGCGGCCCGAACGACTCACCGTGCCGCGACCCGCTGCCGTTCGCGCCCGCGTTGACGGCGGGTACGACGAGTATCCAGGCGGGCGGATTCAGCCCGTTCCGGATGACGATGAGCCGCGAAGATGGGCAGCAGAACCTGCAGTCGGTGCAGCTGAAGATGCCCCCAGGGCTGCTGGGGACGCTCTCGACCGTGAAGCTGTGCGGGGAACCGCAGGCCGATCAGGGGACGTGCGGGCCGGAAAGCTTGATCGGGCATACAATCATCAGCGTTGGCCTAGGTGGGAACCCGTACACCGTGACCGGGGGGGAAGTATTCGTCACGGGCCCGTATGAGGGGGCACCGTACGGGCTGTCGATCGTGAACCCCGCCAAGGCCGGCCCGTTCGATCTCGGGAAGGTGGTCGTTCGCGCGAAGATCGAAGTGGATCCGACGACGGCGCAGTTGACGATCACGACCGACCCCTCGGGGCCATATGCGATCCCGCACATCTTGGACGGGATCCCGCTCGAGATCAAGCACGTGAACGTGACGATCGACCGTCCCGATTTCACGTTCAACCCGACGGATTGCAATCCGCTTGTGGTCGGGGGGAGTCTGGGTAGCAGCGAAGGGTCCTCATCGGCGCTCTCGGTGCCATTCCAGGTCACCAATTGCGCGGTCCTCGCGTTCAAACCGAGCCTGACGGCCTCGACGAGCGGGAAGACCTCGCGGGCGGACGGGGCGAGCCTGACGGTGAAACTCGGCTACCCGGCGGGCCCGTATGACGCGAACATCGCGCGAGTCAAAGTGGAACTGCCGAAGGGGTTGCCTTCGCGGCTGCCGACGCTTCAGAAAGCGTGTCTGGCGAGCGTGTTCGAAGCGAACCCCGCGAACTGCCCGCCAGCCTCGATCATCGGGCACGCGACCGCAACCACGCCGGTATTGCCGGTGCCGTTGACCGGCCCGGCGTACTTCGTATCGCACGGCGGGGAAGCGTTCCCGAGCTTGATTATCGTGTTGCAGGGCTACGGCGCGACAGTCGACCTGGTTGGCTCTACGTTCATCAGCAAAGCGGGGATCACGAGCAGCACGTTCAAGACGATCCCCGATGTGCCGGTCGGCTCGTTTGAATTGACGTTGCCGCAGGGGCCGGTCTCGGCGCTGACCGCGAACGGTGCGAACTTGTGCAACAGCAAGCTGGTGATGCCCACCGAATTCGTTGGGCAGAACGGGGTGGTGCTGCACCAGAACACGAAGATCGCTCCGACCGGCTGCGGCAAGGTCAAGAAGGCAGCGCACAAGAAGAAGAAGCGCAAGGCGAGGGGTCGGAAGGGCGCGGCTGGGCGGCGCAGGAGGAAGGGGTAGTCGTGGGGTGGTGATGATCGCGGTGTCCTCGCGTGCTCGTGGTGCCTCCGGTGGGGGGCTCGGGGTCCCGGTGGGCCGCGGGGTGGCCCGAGGCTCGGCGTCGCGGGTCGGTGGCTCGGCTTCGGGAGATGGTGGCTTGGCTTCGGGAGCTGAGCGGCCGGTGGTGGAGGTCGCCGAGCTTGCGGCTGGTCGTGTGGGGGAGATCCAGCGCGCGCGGATCGTCGCGGCGATGGGGGAGCTGGTCCGCGAGCGCGGCGCCGGCGCGGTCACGGTCGCGCACGTGGTGGCCCGCTCGGGCGTCTCGCGGCGTACCTTCTACCAGCTGTTCACCGACCGTGAAGACTGCTTCCTCGCGGTGTTCGACATCGCGATCGCGCGGGCAGCGGAGAGTGTGCGGCCTGCTTATGAGGCGCCGGGGAAGTGGCGCGAGCGCGTTAGGGCGGGCCTCGAGGCGGTGCTCGGCTTCCTCGACGCTGAGCCCGAGCTGGGGTATCTCTGTGTGGTGGGGGCGCTCGGCGGCGGCGAGCGCGCGCTGGAGCGCCGTACCGCTGTCGTGCGGTGGCTCGTGGACGCGGTACACGGTGGGCGCGTCGAGAGCCGGGCGGCACGGCACCCCGAGCGTCTGGTCGCCGAGGGCCTGGTCGGCGCGGTGCTCGCGGTGATCCACGCGCGGCTGGTTGAGCGGCCCACCAAGTCGCTGCTCCCCCTGCTGAACCCGCTGATGGCGATGATCGTGCTGCCTTACCTGGGTAAGGCAGCCTCCGAGCGTGAGCAGCGACACCCCACGCCCCGCGCACGGCGGCCTGTCGCGCCGCGGGTCGATCCGCTGCCGGGGCTCGACATGCGCCTCACCTATCGCACCGTGCGGGTGCTGGTGGCGGTCGACGCGCTGGGCGGGCGGGGCTCGCACCCAAGCAACCGCCAGGTCGCGACCGCCGCAGGGATCTCCGACCAGGGCCAGATCTCAAAGCTGCTGGCGCGCCTGCAGGCGCTTGGCCTGGTCGGCAACTCGGGTGGGGACCACGCCAAAGGCGAGCCCAACGCGTGGGCTCTCACCCCGCTGGGATACGACGTCACACGGACGCTCCAGGCCAATCAACGCTGACGCTCCGGGCCAATCAACGCGCGCACGCTCCAGGCCAATCAACGCTGACGCAAGCCGCGGTACCGGCGGATCAACGCGTTGGTCGAGCTGTCGTGGTCGAGGCTCGGCTCGGCCTCGCTCTGCAGCTCGGGAACGATCTTCTTCGCGAGCGCCTTGCCGAGCTCCACGCCCCACTGGTCGAAGGAGTCGATCCCCCAGATCGCGCCTTGGGTGAAGACGCTGTGCTCGTACAGGGCGACGAGCGCGCCGAGCGTGTGGGGGTCCAGGCGCTTGGCGAGGATCGTGTTGGTGGGCTGGTTGCCGGGCATCGTGCGGTGGGGGACGATCGCCTCTGGGGTGCCCTCGGCGCGGACCTGCTCGGCGGTCTTGCCGAACGCGAGCGCCTCGGCCTGAGCGAACACGTTGGACATCAGCAGGTCGTGGTGCTCGCCGAGCGGGTTGAGGCTCTGCGCGAAGCCGATCAGGTCGACGGGGACGAGCTTCGTGCCCTGGTGCAGCAGCTGGTAGAAGCTGTGCTGGCCGTTGGTGCCCGGCTCGCCCCAGTACACCGCGCCGGTCTGGTAGTCCACCTCCGCGCCCGCGAGCGTCACGCGCTTGCCGTTGGACTCCATCGTCAGCTGTTGCAGGTATGCGGGGAAGCGCTTCAGGTACTGCTCGTAGGGCATCACCCCGTGTGTCTCGGCGCCGAAGAAGTTGCCGTACCAGAGGGACAGCAGGCCCATCAGCACGGGCAGGTTCTGTGCGAACGAGGTGGTG
Source organism: uncultured Solirubrobacterales bacterium (assembly GCA_963812595.1). Lineage (GTDB taxonomy): Bacteria > Actinomycetota > Thermoleophilia > Solirubrobacterales > Solirubrobacteraceae > Palsa-744. Next base: position 397,118 of record CAWEVQ010000010.1, on the reverse strand, counting down.
CGGAAGTGCTCGTCGATCGCGTGGAAGCCGCCCAGCAGTTCCTCGAAGCGCTCGGGGCCGATCGCCAGCATGGTCGAGAGGCCGATCGCCGAGTCCATCGAGTAGCGGCCCCCGACCCAGTCCCAGAAGCCGAACATGTTCGCGGTGTCGATCCCGAACTGCCCGACCAGCTCCGCGTTGGTCGAGACCGCGACGAAGTGCTTGGCGATTGCCGCCTCGTGGTCGGCTCCGCTCGACCTCCTCCCCGGCCCCGACCCGGTCTCCGACCCCGATCCGGTCCCCGACCCCGATCCGGTATCCGGTCCCAATCCCGCCAGCAACCACTCCCGGGCCGAGCGCGCGTTGGTCATCGTCTCGACCGTCGTGAACGTCTTCGAGCTGACGACGATCAGTGTCTCCGCCGGGTCGAGATCGCGCGTGGCCTCGACGAAGTCGGTCGCGTCCACGTTGGAGACGAAGCGGAACGTCATCGCGCGCTCGGAGTAGTGGCGCAGCGCCTCGTACGCCATCACCGGGCCTAAGTCCGAGCCGCCGATGCCGATGTTCACCACGTTGCGGATCGCCCTCCCGGTGTGGCCTCGCCACTCGCCCGAGCGCACCCGCGTGGCGAACGCCGCCATCCGCTCGAGCACCTCGTGCACCTGCTTGACGACATCGACGCCCTCCACTGTCAGCGAGGCGCTCTTCGGCATCCGCAGCGCCACGTGCAGGACGGAGCGGTCCTCCGACACGTTGATCCGCTCGCCTTTGAACATCGCTTCGATGCGCGACGTGAGCCCCGACTGCTCGGCGAGCGCCACCAGCAGCTCCAGCGTCTCGTCGGTGACGCGGTTCTTGGAGTAATCCAGGTACAGCCCCGCGCCCTCCGCTGCCATCCGCTCCCCGCGCGCCGGGTCCGCGGCGAACATCTCGCGCATGTGCGTGCCCTCGATCGCCTCGTGGTGCGCGGCGAGCGCCGCCCACGCGGGGCGCTCGCGCAGCGGGGCTGTGCCAGCGTCTGCCGAGGTCATGCCGCCAGTGTAAGGAGCGGGCGGGACGCCTACTGAATGGGCTCAGGCCGTGGCGCCGATGCCAGCATCTTGATGCTAAGATGCTGCTATGGCAAAGGTGAGGACTACTCTGACGGTGGATGAGGACGTCCTGCGAGCAGTGAAGATCGCGGGAGCCCGCTCTGGCCGAGGCGACAGCCAGGTGATCGAGGATGCGCTTCGGCGCGAGTTGGGGCTGGATCTGCTGGAGCGGATATGGGCTGATAACCGGATGTCCGAGGCGGACGCGGTGGCGCTCGCGGTGGAGGCCCAGCACGCGACCAGACGGCGATCGCGCTGAGCGGTGCGGGCGGTCCTCGACCCGAATGTCGTCATCTCCGCGCTGCTCTCCCCCGAGGGCGCTCCGGCCCGCACGCTGCTCGCGTGGCAGCGGGGGCTGTTCGAGCTGATCGTCTGCGCAGGGTTGCTGGCAGAGCTGGAACGAGCCCTCGCCTACCCCAAGCTGCGCAGCAGGATCGACGCACAGGCCGCCGCAGAGCTGATCGAGTGGCTCACCCGCAACGCCACCTTGGTGGAGGATCCAATCGAGGTGCCGGCGCGCTCCGCCGACCCGGGCGACGATTACCTGCTGGCCCTTGCCGCCGCGGAGCGGGCCGTGCTCGTCTCCGGCGACAAGCATCTCCTCCAGTTGGCCGAGCAGCAGCCGATTCTGCCCCCCGCTCGCTTCCTCGAGCTCATCCAGTAAACTCCACAGGCCTGGTTGGTCGGTGCGTGTGAGCAGGCAGCCGGCTCGGCCTCAGATCCCTTCCCCCGGCAGGAACTCGTTGGTGAACGGCGGCAGCCCGGTGGTGTTGGGGTTGGTTTTGAGCAGCCCCTTGCTGTACATCCACGCGCCGAACGTTGCCCACTGGTTGGGGTTCTGGTAGCCATAGGGCTTGCCTGCGGCCGGCTGCGCGGCCGGCAGCGTCCGTTCGATCGACTCGACCTGGAGCTTTTCTTCGAGGCTGGGGTTGGCCGCCATGATCAGCTTCGCGGCTGCCTTCGGGTTTTCGCGCACGGCGCGCTCGCCGCGGGTCAGGGCCTGCATGAAGGCGCGCAGGTCGACGCCGTCGTGGTGGGCCTCTTCGCTGCGCACCACCACCACCAGTTCGTCGTAGTTGGGGACGCCGGCTTCGTTGATCGGGATCACGGTCGGGTGCTTGTGCTTCAGCTGCAGCTGGATCGCCTCGTAGTTCCAGAAGCCGCCGAGCGTGGCGGCCACCTCGTGCGAGAGCATCGCCGGCACCAGATTGAAGCCGACGTTCACTTCCTGCACCTTCGACGGGCTCACGCCCGCGTGCTGCAGCGCCGCCGCCAGCTCGGCCGCTTGGTAGGGGATCCCGGCGGTGCCCACCTTCTTGCCGGCGAGGCTCGCGACGCTCTTGATGTGCGCGCTCGCCGGCGCGATGATCGAGGTCAGCGGGCGCTGCACGAGTGCGCCGATCGACACCAGCTTCAGGCCCTCGTCGCGTGCCAGCAGCAGCTGCGGCTCGTAGGAGATCGCCATGTCCACCTTGCCGGCGGCGAGCAGCTTCAGCGGTTCGGCCGATTCGGAGGGGGTTACCGGCTGCACGTCGAGGCCCACCGCGCGGAAGTCGCCGTGCGCGATCGCCGCGTACAGCGGCGCGTGGTCGGCGTTCGGAAACCAGTCGAGCATCACCGTGAAGCGCTTCGCGCTCGCCGACGCCGTCGTCACGTTCTGCGCGGTGCCGCAGGCGGTGAGGGCGATGGCGCAGAGCGCGGCCACGCCCCCCATCAGCAGTGCCGAGAGGCGCCGTCGAGCGCAGGTTCGCGCATCGGGGAGGCGGGGTGCCGGTGGTGCTTTTCTCAACGTGGTTCTCCTATCGGTGGGGGTGTTGTGTGTTTACTTTTCGGGCCCCAACCCTTCATTTTGTGAAGTGGTTGGGCTGCGTTTGAAAGACTTCTCATCTCAGCTCCCCCTCGGTCGAGTGGTCCAGGGGGCTAGCCTCCGCTCGGCGAGCGTCAGCGTGTGAAAGCAGGCGATCGCGAACACGAACAGCACGGCCGTGGCGGCGTACTCGCGCGGCGTCTGGAGGCTGTTGAGGTCGCTCATGATCTCTCGCCCCAGGCCCGAGTAGGGACCGGTGGTGGCGGTCGAGGTCTCGGCGATGAACGCGCCGATCACGCCCACCGCGAGCGCGATCCGCGCGCCGCTGAGCGCTGCCGGCAGCGCGGCCGGCAGCTCGGCGAAGCGGAACGCCTGCCAGCGCGAGGCGTCGAGCGTGCGCAGCAGCTTCAGCTGGTCGGGGTCCACCGAGGCGAGGCCGTCCACCGTGGTCACGACCACGGGGAAGAAGCAGATCAGCGCGATCACCACGAGCTTCGGGAAGATGCCGAAGCCCCACCAGAACACCAGCGGCGCGGCGATCACCGCGATCGGCACCGCCTGCGAGCCGACCGCGTGCGGGTACACGGCGCGGCGCAGCCACTTGGAGAAGTGGATCGCCACCGCGAGCGCGAAGCCGGCGAGCAGCGCGAGGCCGAGGCCGAGCACGACCTCCTCGGCGGTGATCTTGAAGTTCTGCCACAGCAGCCCTGCGTTGTCCCACAGCGCCGCCGCGATTTCGTGGGGGGCCGGCAGCACCGCCGGGTCGACGCCGCCGAGGTCGACGTACAACTCCCACGCGCCGAGCAGTGCAGCCGCGAGGAGGAGGGGGGAGGAGGTGGGCGATGCGGCGCCTCACTGTGCCTCCAGCCCGAGGGCGATCAGTGCCTGCTCGCGCAGTGCCGTCACCGCGGCGTCGGTGCGTGCCCGGGGACGCGGCAGCCCGATCTCGAGCTCCGCGACGGTGCGGCCAGGGCGCGGGGAGAGCACCACCACGCGATCGGCAAGCAGCACCGCCTCCTCGACGTCGTGCGTCACCAGCACCACGGTGCGCTGGCCGATCTTCGATCGGTCGCGTTGCAGCGCCCGTGCCAGCCACCCCTGCATCTCCGCGCGCGTGATCGCGTCGAGTGCGCCGAACGGCTCGTCGAGGCACAGGACAGGCTTGCCCGAGAGCAGCGTGCGTACGAACGCCACGCGCTGGCGCATTCCACCCGAGAGCTCGTACGGGCGCGCCGCCTCGAAGCCTCCCAGGCCGAGCTCCGCGAACATCGCCTGTGCGCGGGCACGAGCCTGCGCGCGTGGCCGGCGCGCGATCCGCAGCGCCAGCGCCGCGTTGTCCACCGCGCTCAGCCACGGCAGCAGCAGGTCGTGCTGGGGCATCAACGCGGCCGGCGCGCCACGCACGCTGCCCGCGTCCGGCTGCTGCAGCCCGCAGATCAGCTCCAGCAGCGTGGTCTTGCCGCAGCCGCTGGGGCCGACCACCGCGACCAGCTCTCCGGCCCCGGCGCGCAGCGAGACGTCGGCGAGCGCAGGCACCGACGCGCCTCCGTTGCGCGCTGGGTAGACGCGGCTCACGCCGCTGACCGCAACAGCGTCCGGCAGCCCGGCCCGCTCAAGCGGCTGCGTTTCGGCTCTGAGTCCCTATCGACACTCACGCCACTCCCTCCGCGGGCATTACCCCACAGGTTCGAAGGGTCGGCGCCGGGTCTTCGTTGGCGCCATCTCAGCCGGCCTTCCCGCCAGCCCCCCTGGTGTTGTCTGTTCTTCGCAAAGCCTAGCGCGAGGTGCGCGGGTGCCGAGATGACCCTTAAGCGTGCGTTACGGTTGGCGCGCGTCCCTAACGGATTTGGGCTTTTGTGTTAGAGACGCTAAGGTATGGCCGTGGAGCTCAGCGACTACGCATCGACCCTATTTGGGGAGTCACGGCGCACGATCGGCCGCCACGGATACGTCGCATACTTCCCCGCGCCGATCCCGCGCGCAATCGAGCTGCCCGCGTCGACGATTCAGTTGCTCGCCGACGCTGAGGCGTCGCTCGGGCGGCTTGCCGGCGTCGGCCAGCTGGTACCGAATCCACACCTGCTGATTCGACCTTATCTCCTGCGCGAGGCGCTCGCCTCCACGCGTATCGAGGGTACGCAGGCATCGCTGGCGGATGTCTTCGAAGCCGAGGCGAGTGACCAGCCACTCAGCGCCGATGTCGAGGAGGTCGTCAACTACATCGAGGCCCTCGAGTGGGGCCTCAGTCAGATGGAGCTGCCGCTGGGTGTTCGCCTGATCCGTGAAATGCACCGGCGGCTGCTCGCCGGAGTCCGTGGCCGTGAGCGGATGCCCGGTGAGTTTCGCATCACCCAGAACTGGGTTGGAGCCGCCGGTTCGACGATCGAGACAGCACGCTTCGTCCCGCCTCCGCCGGAGGAGCTTCCCGGCCTGCTGGCCGACTGGGAGCGCTACGCGCACGCGGAGCTCGATGTCCCCCTCCTGGTGCAGAACGCGCTGCTGCACTACCAATTCGAGACGCTGCACCCCTTTCTCGACGGCAACGGTCGCATCGGCCGCCTACTGTCCGTCTTCCTGCTTGTCGAGCGTGGTCGGCTGCCCGCGCCGCTGCTGTACCTGAGCACGTACTTGGAGCGCGACCGCGAGCGCTACTACGAGACCCTCCAAGCGATCCGCGAACGCGGCGACGCTCTGCCGTGGATCGAGCTCTTCCTGATCGCCGTGCGCACACAGGCCACGGACGCGGTCGCTCGCGCACAACGCATCGTCGAGCTGCGCGAGCGCTACCGCGTAGCGGCGGCGGCAATCGCGTCGAGCAGCGCGATGGCGCTCGTCGACCTCGTCTGCGAGACGCCGATCGTCTCCGTCGCGCGCGGTCGAGGCCGGTCTGGGAGTGAGCCGGCCGACGGCGCTGCGACTGCTGCGACGGCTCGAAGCGGTCGGAGTGCTGGAGGAGGGGAACGCGGGCCCGCGGGGGCAGCGCCGATACCTTGCGCGGGAGTTGATGGCCGCGTTGACGGAGGAGGTGGTGGTCTAACGGTGTCAGCGGTTCGTCGTGACTGGGCCTTCCCCCACGCCGTTCGGTTTTTCTTCGAACTCCCGCAGCGTGTTGATGACGTGATGGGGCAGCAGTGAGACGCCGATTTGGATGACGACGAGCACCAGGATCACCAGCGCAGCCCGATGCTTGCCGGCTCATCTGCCAATCCGCCGCTCGACACTCGCCAGCCCACCTTCACCGACTCCCCGTAGCCAGCTCGGGCCGCGTCAAGGCCCGCACGAAGTCCTCCAGCTGCGCGGTGGTCCAGCACTCGAACGCGGTGCAGTACTGCTCGTAGGCGGCGATCACCGAGTCGCCGTAGTTCCAGTAGAGGCGCGGCTCGGGGTTCAGCCAGAAGGTGCGCCCAGCGCGCGCGGCGATCGTCGCGAAGGCGTCGGCGCGGGGTGGGCGGCCGTTGGTGCGGGCGTCGCCGAGCACGATCACCGTGGCGCGCCGGTTGAGGTCGTCGCCGATCTGCTCCAACAGCTCCGACCACACGCGCCCGTAGTCGGTGTAGCCGGAGATGTCGGCGACGCCGGCGTCGGAGGCGATCCGCTCGTTGACGGCTTTGAAGTCGCGCTCGCGTTCGAAGATGTCGGTGACCTCGGAAATCCGCTCGATGAACACAAACGAGCGCATCTTGCGGAAGGAGTCGTGCAAAGCGTGCAGCACCGAGAGGAAGAACACCGAGGCGGAGGTGACGCTGGTGGAGACGTCGCACAGCACGTACACCTCCGGGCGGCGCGGCCGCCGCGGGCGGTACTTGAGCACGACCGGCACGCCACCGGTCTGCAGCGAGGCGCGCATCGTGCGGCGCACGTCCACGTGCGCGTGGTGGCGGTGCCCGCGCGTCTGGTGGCCCTGCGTGGCGAGGCGCCGGCGCAGCTGCGTCACCACGCGGTGGACCGCGGCGAGATCCGCCAGCGGGCCGGAGGGCAGCGCACGATCGAGCTCACCGAGCGGGCGCGCGGGGGGGAGGGTCCCCGTGCGTTGCACCTGCGCGCGCTCCAGCTCGCGGCGCAGCATCGCCTCGAAGCGGCGCAGCGCGGCGCGCGGCAGGCCCTCGTGGCGGGGGTCCTCCGCGGGCATCTCCGGCTGGGGCTCGGCGCGCAAGCCGAGCGCGCGGCGGATGCGCTGCACGTCGACCCCGATCACGCCCGAGCCGCCGTCGCGGCGGGCGAGCGCCGCGATTGCCATCCGTGCGAGGTCGCGCATCGCGCCGTCATCGCCGTCGCGCAGGGCGGCCGCGATCTGGCGGCGCAGCGCGTCCAGCTGCATCTCCGAGAGCTCTTCGAGATCCAGTTCGCCATCGTCGCCGTCGCGCAGCTGGTGCGCGGCGAAGTCCTCACGCACCCCCTCGCGCACGGCCGCCAGCTCGACCGCGCGGAAGAAGAAGCGCTCGAACACGAGCTCGAAGACCCGCCGGTCGTCCTGGCTCTTGGCGAGCGTCGCCGCCAGCGCCTCGCGGAAATCCTGTTGCACGGTCCACTCGATCTCGCGCAGCACCGCGAAGGCGTCGAGCAGCTCGGAGGTGCCGACCGCCACGCCCTCCTTGCGCAGCTCCTCGCCGAGCTCAAGCAGGCGCGCGGCGATGCCCTCGGGCGGGGTGGGGCCAGTGGTGCTCGGGGGAACGGGCGGGCCGGAAAGGGCCATGGGGCCTCGCTCAGGCCGCGCCGGCGACCGACTCGTTCCGTCCCAGCTTCAGGCCGACCCGCTCCGCGACGACGTCCATGTCGGTGCGGTGCTTGACGATCACCGACATCGTTTCCATGAAGGTGCCGGAGTCGATGTCCTGCGCCCCGAGCAGCAGCAGCGCCCGCGCCCAGTCGATCGACTCGGCGATCGACGGCGGCTTCTTGAGGTCGAGCTCGCGCACCATCCCCACCACCTCCACCAGCCGGCGGGCGACCGTGTCGCGCAGCTCCGGCGTGTGTAGCTGCACGATCGCGAGCTCGTGCTCGAGGCAGGGGTAGTCCAGCCACAGGTAGAGGCAACGCCGCTTGAGCGCCTCGGTGAGCTCGCGCGAGTTGTTCGAGGTGAGTAGCACCACCGGGTGCGTGCGTGACTCCACGCGGCCCAGCTCGGGGATCGAGATCTGGAAGTCGGAAAGCACCTCCAGCAGCATCGCCTCGAACTCCTGGTCGGTCTTGTCGATCTCGTCGATCAGCAGCACCACCGGCTCCTCCGAGGCGATCGCGGTCATCAGCGGCCGCGCCAGCAGGAACTCCTCGCCGAAGATGTCCTCCTGCACGTCGTCCCACCCCGCCGTGCCGCCCTGCGCCTGGATGCGCAGCAGCTGCTTGCGGTAGTTCCACTCGTACAGCGCCTTCGCCTCGTCGAGGCCCTCGTAGCACTGCAGCCGCACCAGCTCACGGCCCAGGTAGTGCGCCAGCGCCTTCGCCAGCTCGGTCTTGCCGACGCCGGCGGGGCCCTCGACCAGCACCGGCTTGCCGAGACGCGTCGCCAGGTACGCCACCAGCGCGGTGGACTCGGCCGGCAGGTACCCCACCGCTGTCAGGCCCTCCGCGACCTCGGCGGCCGAGGTCGGGGCTGGAGGGGAGGCGGGGGGCATCGTCATCGCAATGGTAGGTCGGTGTGATCCTCGAAGGAAAGCTGCTCCTCCCCGGGTGCAGGAGGGTAGCGCCCGCGCGATTTCGCTGCGACCGGGGTCCTGCGGGATACGACGACCGTGGGCTCCTGCTCGGGCGGGCGGGGCGGCGGGTCCTCGCGCGGCCGGTCGCGGGGCGGCGGGTCCTCGCGCGGCCGGGCGCGGCGCAGCAGCGGTGGCTCGGGTCGCTGCCTGGCCCGCATCCGCGAGCCGGCGTAGGCGAGCAGCCCGGCGGCGGCGAGCGCGAAAAAGATCCCCCACTGGATGCCGACGTTGGCGGCGACGCCGTGCTGGGTGATCCCCGGCTTGTCGAACAGCCGCAGGATCAGCAGCAGCACGCTCCACAGGCCGGCGGCGAACACAACCGCTCCGTCGCCGCCCGGCAGCTGGAAGCGGCGTCCGTCGGCGCGCATGTACAGCAGCACCAGCACGGCGACCGCCACCAGCAGCACGGCGGCCTCGACGAACGAGAAGACCTGGAAGGCGTTCAGGTTGCGGCTGATGAGCGGCTGGGTCTTCGCGGCGGTGACGACCGCGTTCTGCTGGTACCACGGCAGGAACATCGTCACGAACAGCGCGATCGCGGCGACCGCCGCCAGGCGCCGCTCGCGATCGAGGGCGCCCCAGGCGTGCGCGATGCCTGAGCCCGCGGGGTGGCTCGGGTGGGCGGGGTCCGGGTCTCCTGCGCCGCCACGGATGCGCGCTTCGCTGGGCACACACCGAATTGTATGGAGTCCCGCCCACCCCTCTCAGCGGCGGTCGAGAAGGTCCCGGTAGCTCAGCGGTGCTCGCCGCGGGCAGCGGCTTTGGGGCGCGTGGAGGTTTTCGAGTGCGCGGGGGCTTTGGCGGGTACGGGGGCGCCCAGTACGATCGTGCCGCTCGTGGTGGCCGTGTTGCCGGCGAGGTCCACGGCGGTGATGCTCACCGAGTACGTGCCTGGTTTCCTGGGCGTAACCCACAGCAGCCGCGGTTTCCCGCCTTCGATGAGCGCGCTGTTGCTCCATACCACGCGCCCGCCCTGGCGGATCGTGAGGCCGACGGTGGCGACCTTCGAGAGCGACAGCTGTACCCCGCCGCGCACCCCTTCGGGTAGCTTGTGTGTCAGCAACGCGATCGCTGGCGGCGTGTGCAGGTCGGCGGTGAAGCGCTGCGCGGTGGTGCAGTAGATCTGATCGCCGGGGATCGCGGCGCTCGCCTGGGCCGCCGAGGCGGCGGCGCCTCCCGACGCGCCCGTGCCGCTCGATCCGCCCGCGGCGGTCGAGCCGTTGGTGCCGCCTGTGCCGGCGGGTGGCGTGGTGGGCGCCGCGGTGGTGGGCGCCGGGGGTGTGGCGGGGGCCGCTGGGCTGGGCGGGGTGGGTGGGGTGGGTGGGCCTTGATCAGTGCGCGTGCAGAGGCTCTGCAGGAATTCGGTGAGCAGCTCGTGATAGTTGAGGTTGGATTCGGTGTACTGGTCGTACTTCGACCAGGCGCCGGTGTTGTACGACGGCGTGATCGCGCGCGCCTCGGCGTCGCCCGTTTCGAAGAGTTGGCGGCCGAGCTCCTCGCCGGTGAGCTTGGCGTATTCGTAGAGGCCGTTGAGCGCCTGAATGAAGCCGTTGAGAATCCGGTCGGTGGGGGCGTAGGTGTACTCCGCGTAGAGCGTGCCGGCCGGCTGCGCGACGCGCACACCCGCCGGCGGCGGCGTCTGGAAGATGCCGAGCGCCTGTTTGGCGGCCGTCAGGAAGGCCGGTTCTTTCAGGCGCACGTACGCACGCGAGAGCGCCTGCAGCGCGGTGCCTTGCGAGAGGCCGCTGGTCCACGGCGGCGCGCCACCGTCGAAGTGGAAGAAGTACTCCCAGGCGATGCCCCCGGCGCGCTGGGTGGCGAGCGGGATCGCTTCTTCGAGGACTTCGCGCAGCTGCGTGTTGTCGTGCCCGTTGTCGTAGTAGCCGTTGGCCTCGCCGAAGGTCGCCAGCCACTGGATCTCGATGCCCTGCCCCGGGTAGTACTCCCACACCAGGTGGCTGCTCGGAAAGCTCACGTGTTGGTCGGCCGCCGGCAGCGGCTCATGACTCCACCACTGGACGTTGTTTTCGAGCGTCAGCATCACCGCGGGCAGCCGCGAGGCGATCAGCTGGCCGGAGGCGGCGATCTGCTGCACGTTGGCGACCACGCTTTCGAGTTCCGCGCGTCGGGTGCCGCTCAGGTGCTTGACGGCGCTCAGGGCGGCGGTGTACGTGGCGGAGTCCTGCCCGTACGCTTCGGCGCTAAGCGCCCCGCTGCGCTGCAGGCTCTGCAGCGCGCCGTACACGGTTGGGCCGCGGCCCTGCGCTGAGGCGGGGAGGGCGACCGACGCGAGTGCGAGCCCGCACAGCAGCGCGCCGCGCGCGAGCGCTACGAGCATCTGCGAACGCATGGAGGGGATGCTACGCACAGGCCGCGCCGGACGCGCAGCTTGCAATTCGCACCCCAACCAAATAAGACTAAGTCTCGTTCTTGTTTGGTTGGGGGCCAAAAAGAAAGAACAAACGCGGCCCGCAGGGGTTGGCATGCGGGGGGCGGCCTGCAAGGGGGCGGCCCGCGAGGGGGTCAACCCTCAGGGGCTCAGCTCGCCGAGCGTGCGCTGCACCTCGGCCTCGACGTCGAGCGTGTCGAGGCCCTGGCGCGCGCGGCGCTCGTTGCGGGCGCGAACCAGCTGGCGCACCTCCTCGGCGAGCGCCGGGTCGTGCGAGCCCGCGCTTGGATCCCGTCCGGCCCCGTCGATGCGGGCCAGCTCCGCGTCGATGTCGAGCGGCGCCTCGCCGCGGCGCACGAGCCGCTCGCTGCGGGCGGTGAGCAGCTGGCGGATTTCGGCCTCACGCTCGATGTTGTCGAACGGGCGCGCCGTGTCCGGGACCGACAACGATGACGGCAGGCGGGAGTGACTCTCGCCGGTGAACACGCCGTCCTGGCCGATCTGATCGTGGAGGCTACGGCGGGTGAGCATCGACAGCAGGCCGACCACGACGAACAGGACGATCGAGCCGAACAGCACGTCGGGGAAGAGCGCCTGCATCGACGGATTGTGGCGCAACGGCGCTCGCTCCGCTACCCTCCCCATGTCAGCGTTGACTGACCAGTCAATCTATTTCGCGCGGCGAACGGCGCCCACCGGGAGGCCCACCCCGCGCCAGCCCGAGGAGCCACGAACAGAACATGGTTGATTTCACGCTCACCGACGAGCAGAAGAACCTGCGCGAGCTGGCGCACGACTTCGCTGAGAAAGAGATTCGCCCCGTCGCCTGGGAGTACGACAAGGAGGGCACCTGGCCGCAGGAGATTCTGCAGAAGGCGTGGGAGGTGGGGTTGATGAACACCCACATCCCCGAGGAGTACGGCGGCCCCGGCCTCGGCTACCTCGACGGCTGCCTGATCGAGGAGGAGCTCTCATGGGGCTGCTCGGGCATCCAGACGACGCTCGGCTGCAACGGTCTGGCGACCGCTCCGATCGTGCTGGGCGGCAGCGAGGAGGTCAAGAAAAAGTACCTGGGTGCTGTCACCGAGGAGCTGAAGCTGGTGTCGTTCTGCCTGACCGAGCCCGACGCCGGCAGCGATGTTTCGGGAATGCGAACCTCCGCCGTCAAACAGGGCGACAAGTACGTGCTGAACGGCTCCAAGTGCTTCATCACCAACGGCGGCTACGCCGACTACTTCACGGTGTACGCGAAGACCGACAAGGAGGCCGGCCACCGCGGCATCTCCGCGTTCGTGGTCGAGCGCGAGTGGGGCGTGGTGGTCGACAAGAAGGAGGACAAGCTCGGCCAGCGCGCCTCCAACACCGCGACGATCAGCTTCAACGACGTGGAGGTCCCCGCCGAGAACCTGCTGGGCGAGGAAAACAAGGGCTTCAAGCTCGCGATGATGACGCTCGACCGCACCCGCCCCGGCGTGGCGGCGATGGCGACTGGGATCGCGCGCGCGGCGTTCGAGTTTGCCACCGAGTACTCCAAGGAACGCATCCAGTTCGGGGTGCCGATCGCGATGCACCAGGGGGTGCAGTTCATGATCGCGGACATGGCCACCGACGTCGAAGCGGCGCGCCTGTTGACCTGGAAGTCGGCGGCGATGCTCGACAGCGGCGAACGCAACACGCTGGTCTCCTCGCACGCCAAGCGCTTCGCGGCGGACACGGCGATGAAAGTTGCCACCGACGCGGTGCAGATCTACGGCGGGTACGGCTTCATCAAGGACTACCCCGTCGAGAAGCTGTTCCGCGACGCGAAGATCATGCAGCTGTACGAGGGCACCTCGCAGATTCAGCGCCTGGTGATCGCCCGCGAAACGCTGCTGCCGCGGCGGGTCGAGGCCGCGGAGACGGTCGCGGCTTAACGGATGAAGAGAGGCTGGCTGTAGTTGGAGACCTGCGCGCCGTTGGTGACCTTCACGAACACCCTGTAGAGCCCATGCCGCTTGACGCGGATCACCTGGCTGAAGCGCGAGCTGGTGGCGTTGTCGTGGTGCAGCACGGTGCCCCCCACCAGCACTTCGTGTCCGCCGATGACCCGCATGATCCCGACTTCCATGCCATCGATCGCGGGGCTCACGGTGCCGTAGATGCGCGCGTGGTGGCGCCGGCGAGCGCGGCCCACGTGGGCTTCCACCTTCACGGCGACCCCCTCGATCGCGACCGTGCTGACCACGATCGGTTTGGTGGTGGTCGTCACAACGCGGAACTGCGTTGCCTCGGTGAGGCCCACGAACGGGAACGAAAAGCCGCCGGTGGCGGTCGTCAGCTCGGGGTTGCCGGTGTTCAGGAATCCCTGCGTATATGGGAAGGAATTGGCCTGCAACACCACGGGAACGTTCCCGTTGCCGGTACCCGACAGGGTGCCCTGGATCACGAGCGTCCCCCCGAAGATCGTCGGGTTGGGCCCAGCCGTGATCGCCAGCGAGAGCGGCACCTTCGCGGTTTTGAAGACGGCGCCTCTGCCCGTCGCCGCGCCGCCGGCGTTGACTGCGATCAGGCGGTAGTGGTAGGTGGTGAGCGGCTGCAACCCGCCGACCGGCACGGCCACTTTCACGGTGGCGGTGCCCGCGCCGGCGTCCGCCAGCGCGGTCTGCGCGCCGTACGCCGTGGTGGGTCCGTACTGGAAGTAGTAGGAGGTGTTGCTCCCGTGCGGGTTGACCAGCCCGGTGAGCGTGGCCGAGCCGTAGCTCACGCCGGTCGCGGCGCCGGTGGAGACACCTGGCAGAGCAAGGGCCGAGGCGACTGGCGCCAACGCCAGCAGCGCCAACCCCGCAACGATCGCTCCGAGCGCCGAGCGCGTTCTGTCTTTGCTCATCTTGCACACACCTTTCGTATAGGTCCACCCCGTATCTGCCGTCCCCGTATCTGCCCGTCCCCCCAACATGCGAAACCCGCGGGCGGGTCGGTCGATGCGCTGTGGATACCCGGAGCGGCCGATCGATGCGCGAGCGTCGCTCCGCTAGGCTCCCGCGTCGGAATAGAGAGCGAGAAAGCGATGCCACGAGATGAGCCGCGCCCGATCGATGCGCTGTAGCGTGCGCCCCGCTAGGCTCCCGCGTCGGAAAGAGACGAGAAAGCGATGAACCCGAGCGGGAGATGGAGGCCGGCATGTTTGTGTTCAAGGCAGCGGTTGTAGGCGCGGGAACGATGGGGGGGCAGATCGCACAGACGATCGCCGCCGCCGGGTTCCCGGTCGTGCTCAAGGACATCAGCGAGGAGCTCGTGCAAGCCGGCCTCGACGAGGCCCGCAACGTGACCGCGGGGCAGGTCGGCAAACTGGTGGAGCGCGGCAAGCTCACCGCCGAGCAGGGCGATGCGCAGATCGCCGAGATCGTGGGCCGCATCGAGGGCACCACCTCCTACGCGGGCTTCGGCGACGTCGACTTCGTGATCGAGGCCGTCCCGGAGCGGATGGAGATCAAGCAGTCGGTGTTCTCCGAGCTCGACGCTGCCACCCCCGGCCACGCGATCCTCGCCTCCAACACCTCCTCGCTGTCGATCACCGAGATCGGCGAAGCGACGCTGCGCCCCGACAAGGTGGTCGGCTTCCACTACTTCTACCCCGCTTCGGTGCTGCCGTTGATCGAGGTGATCGAAGGGGAGGACACCTCGCAGGAGACGGTCACCGCGGCCGTCACGTTCGCGCAGGCGATCCGCAAGCAGCCGATCGTGTGCGCCGAGGTCCCGGGCTTCGTCGTCAACCGCATCCTCAACTCCGGGATCTCGGAGATCTGGCGCGCCCAGGAGGAGCAGGGGCTGTCGATCAAGCTGATCGACGAGGGCGTGCGCGGCGCGGGCGCGATGCCGATTGGTCCCTACATGCTGGCCAATCTGCTCGGCCTCGACACCGTGCTGCACGTCGCCGAGCACCTCACCGACGCCTACGGCTCGGAGCGCTTCTACGTGGCGAAGGGGATGCAAAAGCTCGTCTCCGAACGCAAGCTCGGCGCGAAGACCGGCGGCGATGGCTACTACAACCCGGCGGGCGAGCCCAACGTTTCCAGCGACGGCGAGCCCAACGTGCCGGAGCTCGTGGAGCTGCTGACGCTGAAGACGTTCGTCGAGGCCTGTCTGGTGCTCGAGGAGGGGGTGGCGGTGCACCGCGACATCGACTTCGGCCTGATGGCGGGCGCCGGCCTCGACCCGCGACGGGGGCTGATGCCGCCGTTCATGCGCGCCGACGTCGACGGTCTCGACACGGTCCTCGAGCGCTTGGAGGCCGCGCAGGAGCGCCACGGCGAACGCTTTGCCCCGCCGACGATCCTGCGCCGGCTGGTGGCACAGGGCCGGCTTGGGCAGAAGAGCGGCCAGGGCTTCTACCCCTACCCGCAGCCCGACGCCGATGATTCGGCGCCGCCCACCCAGGTGGTGAAGTTGCAGACGTTGCCGGCCATCGCCGGGGCGGGTGCCGCCGGTGGGGCGACTGCCGAGGTCGGGGGCGGCACGCCCAGCGGAGCGGGCGCCGACGGTGGCGGCGGCGGAGTAGCGATCGCGTGGCTGGCCAATGGCCAGATGAACGCGATCGCCCCCTCGGTGATCGAGGACTTGGGCAAGGTGTGGGCGCGGGTGAAGGCCGCCGACCCGCCGATCAGGGCGCTGGTGATCGCCTCGTCCAACCCCTTCCTGTACAGCGCCGGCGCCGACATCAAGGCGTTCACCGCGATGGACGAGGCCGGCGGGCGCAAGCTGATCGACGACGCGCACGCCCTCTTCCGCGAGCTCGGCAGCGAGGGGATCGCGACGATCGCCGCCGTCAACGGCCTCGCCTTCGGCGGTGGCTGCGAGCTGGCGATGGCGTGTGACCTGCGGATCGTCGCGCGCTCGGCGGTCTTCGGCCAGCCCGAGATCAAGCTTGGGATCATCCCCGGCTTCGGCGGCACCCAGCGACTGCCGCGGCTGGTCGGCCAGAGCAAGGCGCTGGAGATGAACCTCGTCGGCGACCCGCTGCTCGCCGAGGAGGCCTACGAGTACGGCCTCGCCAGCGCCGTGGTGGACGACCACGAACTGCTCGACACCGCGCTCGCCTGGGCGCGCAAGCTCGCTGGCCAGGCGCCGCTGGCGCTGGAGCAGATCAAACGGGTCTCCGCCGCCGGCGACCTCGACGAGGGGATCGAGGCGGAGAAGGCCGGCTTCGCGACGGTCTTCGCCTCCGCCGACGCGCGCGAGGGGATCGCGGCGTTCCTGGGCAAACGGGCGGCTCGGTTTACGGGGAAGTAAGGTCGGCTCGGGACACAGCAGGGCACGATCGCAAGCATTTTTTGGGCGCTGTGGCCCAAAAAATGTTGGACATGCCCTGCTGAACGCGCTACATACTTGGTACCAGGTCCCGCTCGGGGGCGATCTCCCAGCGGATTGCCAGCTCGGCCAGATCCTGTGTGAGCGGCCAGCGATCGGGCTGCGGCTCGCCCTCGTAGGCGGGGTTGGCGCCCTTCAGGGCCATACAGCCGGCGTTGTCGCCCTTCGCGCGCAGCTCCGCCACCTCGGCGTCGCTGAGGTGCGCCTCCGGGGTCGATCGCAGCGCTGCCAGCGCCGCCAGCTCCGCCCGCTTGTCCTCGATCGGGCGGGGAGCGAGTTGCGAGCCCCCCCCTCCTCTTCCTCCTCCTCCAGAAGCCGCTGCCTCCTGAATCAGCGTGGGCGCCACGCAGCGCACGGGCGTGTGCGCGAGGCTCCACTGGCAGGCCAGCTGCAACATGCTCAGGCCGTGACGCGCGGCGTAGGGGCGCATCCGCTCCAGCTTCTCGCGGCCCGCTGCGACCCAGCCCTCGGGGCGGAACTTGCGGTGGTCGTGGGCAGCGAACTGGTGGCCGGGCAGCACGTCGTCGTGGAACATTCCGCCGTAGTCGACGACGCGTGCGATCAGGCTCACCTCGTGCGCGGCGGCGGCGTCGAGCACCAGCTCTCCCGGCCACGGCTCCAGCGGGCCGAAGATGATCATCGCCCAGTCGATCGTCTCGCCGAAGCGCTCGACGCAGTCGATCAGGTCGAGCGTGAACCCGTTGGCGGGGCCGGGCGCGACACCCAGCAGCCGCGTGAGCCCGGCGTCGCGGACCGCCCGCATCCCCTCCCACACCGCGGGGTTGGAGTACCCGGTGCGGTCGGGGTTGTGCAGCAGCAACAGGTCGAAGCGCTCCACCCCCAGCCGCTCGAGGCTGCGCTCGGTCGCCATCCGGATGTAAGACGCATACTCGTCCTCGCCGCGCAGCCGCGGGTCGGTGAAGCGCGGGAAGCCTTTCGCGCCTTCGCGCTCGCCGGTGTAGAAATCGTGCCCGATGGCCCCCACCAGGCAGTAGCCGTCGCGGTCGACACCGCGCAACGCTTCGCCGAGGAGCCGGTCGGCCGCGCCCTCCCCGTACACGTCCGCGGTGATCACGGTGTCGATGCCTCCCCCGGGTCGCAGCAGCGCCTTCAGCCGCCCGTCCTCCACCGGCTCGCCGAAGTGCATGAAGCGCCCGCCGCTCCATGTGCCGAGGGCTGTGGTGGTGGGGTCCATGATGCCCCTCACTTTATGTCCTCCGGCGTGCTCTGTCCTCTTGTCGGCCCACCGTGGCGGCCGGGTCGCGGTCGCTGATTCGCGCTGCTCATACGGATGCGACCTTATCCCTGGCCAAGCCCCCCCGCCGTGCGCGCTCGCAGCGCCGCTTCCAGACGGGTGAGCGCGTGGCGCATCGCCTGCTCGTCGGATTCGGCCGGGGTTGCGGGGTCGCTTCCGCCGAGGCTGGTGCGAGCGGCCGCGGTCACGTTGGGATGCAGTTGCTCCAGCTCGACGATCCGCCCCGCGAGGTTAGGGTGGTCCTCCGCCGGCAGCTCCACCAGTGCGGCGCTGTAAGCCCGGTCGAGCTCGATCGCGGCGTGCGCGAGGCGGCCCTGGTCGAGATCGAGGCGGGCGCGCAGCGCGAGCTCCTCGCACAGCAGCGCCGCTTCGCGCGCCCCCAGCAGCGCGGCGAATCGCTCCTGCGGGCGCAGCGCCGCCGAGCGCCGCGTCCGGCGCTCGCGGAAGCGCAGTTCCCGCGCGTGCGCCCACTGCCCGTAGGCGACCTGCTCGCCTTCGCCCCAACCGGCCCGGGTCGTCAGCGCCTGGGCGGGGGAGAGCTCGCGCACGTGGGGGTCGGCGGTGGCGATGCGGTGAGCGAACAGCAGGCGGTTGATGGTCGCCGCGGCCGCGCGCCCCTCGCGCTCGACGTCCAGCTGTGTGAGCCATACCCGCGCCTGGCGCTCCGCCGACACCGACACTGGGTCGATCACCGTCGCGCGCGTGCTCGGCACCGTCGTCGGCTCGGGCTCGGGCTCCACCGGTGGGCGCCGCCGTGCCCCCAGCCGTCCACGGCGCGGCGTGGTGCCGACGGTTTCCAGGATCACCACTCGCTCGGCCTCCTTGCCCGCCCCCGCGCGCAGCAGGTAGCGGCCGTCGGCTGGTCCCAGCTCCCACGGGAACTCCATCTGCACGAAGAGGAACAGGCGCTCTGCCATCCTCGCACCGTATCCTTTGCCAGATGTCCGATGCAGAATCAGCGAAGGGCCTGCGTGAGCGTTTCGCCGGCGGCACCGAGGAGCGCCTCGGTAAAGCGATCACCGAGCTGTTCGACAACCCCCTGCTGAACGGAGCGCTCGGTCGCGCCTCCGACGCGCGCGAGAAGGCCGTCCAGGCGCAGGAGCTGGCGATGGGGGCGCTCAACCTGCCGTCGGCGGCCGACGTCGAACGGCTCACCCGCCGCCTGCGCGCGGTCTCCCAGCGGCTGGAGGGTATCGAGGATGGCGTGCACCGCATCGGGCGCACGCTCTCCGGTCCATCGATCGAGACGCGCTTGGCGGCGATCGAGGAGCAGCTGCGGACGCTCTCTGGCAAGCTCGATGGCCAGCGGCCGGCTGCCAAACCGACCGTCGCCAAGCGGGCCCCGGCGAAAGCCTCGGCGAAACGCTCCAAGCCGGCGCGCTGACCGCTCTGCGCGGGTTTTACGCCAGCGCGCCGACGGCTGCCCGGCCCATCGCCTCGGCCGCGGCCAGCAGCGCGTCGTCGTCGATCTGCTCCTGCTGTTCGGTGAGATCCTCGCCGAGCACGTTGGACACCGCGAGCACGCACGCCACCGGAATCCCGGCCCGCGCCCCCACCGCGAACAGGGCGGCGGCCTCCATCTCGACGGCGACCGCCCCCGCCGCGCGCCACTGGCGCTCACGCTCGGAGTTTGGCTCGTAGAAGAGATCGGTGCTCACCACCGTCTCGCGGGGGTGCGTACGCCGTTCCGACCCTTGCTTTGGGGGCGATCCCGCGCTGTCCGTTGTCTGTGTCTGGCTCTTGCCAGCGCTTGCGGCGCCGGTAAGCGCCGCTGTCAGCTCGCCGTCCGCGGCGATTCGCTCGCCCGCCCCCAGGACGCGGCTGGTGCCGTCCGCGGCTAGCGACTCGTGCGCCACCACCAGGTCGCCGAGCTCGAGGCCCCCGTCGAGTGCGCCGCAGGTGCCCACGCGGATCGCGCGCCGCGCGCCGAGCGCGATCAGCTCATGCAGCACGATCGCCGCCGAGGGGCCGCCCATGCCCGTGCTCTGGATCGTCAGCGGCTTCCCATCAGCGATCGCCGGGCCGCTGTAGCCCCACAGTCCGCGGTGGTGGTTGAACATCAGCGGCCCCTCGATCAGCAGCTGCGCCAACGCCAGCGCCCGCCCCGGATCTCCGGGCAGCAGCACGCGCTCGGCCAGCTCGGCCGTGGGGCGTAGGTGAATCCGAGCGGGCTGCATCGACCCCGACTGTAGAGGCTACGCCGCCCTCGCGTGGTGTGTTCGCCGCGCCCGTTGTCACATCCGTCGGCAGGAGACTTGGTGGTTGGGTATTGACAAGGGTGTGTGGGCGGTGTACGCTGCTTTTCGCCTTGGTCATGCCTGTGGGTGTGGTCGGGGTAAGACATAGAGGATCGGGTGGGGTCGGCTGCGTCCTGTGGTTGACCGTTTAGCGCAAGGGATGTTGGTAG
Organism: uncultured Solirubrobacterales bacterium; assembly: GCA_963812595.1. Classification (GTDB taxonomy): domain Bacteria; phylum Actinomycetota; class Thermoleophilia; order Solirubrobacterales; family Solirubrobacteraceae; genus Palsa-744. Next base: position 377,151 of record CAWEVQ010000010.1, on the reverse strand, counting down.
GGGAGAGGGCCGGGATCGCGACGGATATGAGGGAGTCTGGTTTCAGCGTGTTTTGCAGAGAGGGATACGTGTCGGGAGTCGCCGCACCTCGTGTGAAGGCTGATGCTAGATGCGCCAGCTTGGCGCTGTCGCATCTCTCTCTCTCTCTCTTCGCCTTGGGCGTCTAGCTCCGGGGCCGCTCATCCGCCGCTTCTAGTTGCTCGCCCCCGCCTGTTGGCGCGGGGTGGGTTCGGGTTGCGCGCGGGGGGGTGGGTGTGATGGCCGCGCGTGCGCCGCGCCGCCGCACGCCGGGTGACTCCGCGAAGCATGCCGAGCGTCCCGGCGGGCGAACGTTGGTGCGTCGGCCCGCGCGGCTGCCGGTACGGGTGGCGGTCTCGGAGTCGGAGCTCGCCAAGCGGCGGTTGACGGGGTTGGGGGTTGCGCGCTCGCGGGTCGCGGTGATCCAGCGCTCGCGGATTCTGGCGGCGACGGTCCGCGCGGTCGACGAGCTGGGTTATGCGGAGGTGTCGGTCGCGGGGATCGTCGCGCGTTCGCAGGTGTCGCGGCGCACGTTCTACGAGCTGTTCGCCAACCGCGAAGAGTGTTTGGCGGCCGCGCTCGACGACGCGCTCGCGCGTCTGCGGGCCGAGCTGGAGCGCGTGGGTGTGGGCGAGATGTCGTGGCGGGAGCGAGTGCGTGTGGGGCTGTGGGCGATTCTCACCTTTTTCGATCGCGAGCCGGTGCTGGCGCGGGTGTGTGTGGTGCACGCACTCGGCGGCGGCGCGCTGGTGCGGGAGCGACGCGAGCGGGCGCTCGCGAGGTTGGCGGCGATGGTGGATTCGGGGCGGTTGGAGAACAGCCGTGGTGGTGAATGCGGGCTGCTGACCGCCGAGGGCTTGGTTGGTGCGGCGTACATGATCGTTTACGCGCGGCTTGCCGCCGGCGGCGAGCCGGTGAGTGGGCTGCTGGGGGAGTTGATGGGGTTGATCGTGTTGCCGTATCTGGGGCCCGCGGCGGCGCGGCGCGAGCAGGCGCGGCCGGCGCCGAGCGTGCCGGCGGGCGATGGCGGGGGTGAGGTTGCGCCATCTGCAATGGGTGGTGACCCGCTGCAGGGCGTGGCGATGCGCCTCACCTATCGCACCGCGCGGGTCTTGGAAGCGGCGGACGAGTACCCCGGCGCGAGTAACCGTCAGGTCGCGGATCTGGCGGGGATCGGCGACCCGGGGCAGGTCTCGAAGCTTTAAGTCGTCTGCAGCGGCTGGGGTTGTTGGAGAACCACGGTGGCGGGCACACCCAGGGGGAGCCCAACGAGTGGCGCCTGACGGAAAAGGGACAGCAGATCACGCAGAGGATTCGTGCGCATACCACAACGGAGGAGGGGACGACATGAGTCGTGCTTATGTTTGGCCATCGCGTTGCGTTGGGGGTGCGTGTTCGCTGCGGCGAATGCTCGTCGCGCTCGCACTGGGGATGGTCGCCGCACTCGCGCTGTGCGGTGGCGTCGCCCAGGCCGAACCCCCCAAGCTCATCTCCTACGGGTCGTTCAGCGCGCACGAGAGGTTCGCGGTCGGCGTTGCCTTGGACGGCTCTGGAGACCTGTTCGTGTCGAGCCTCTTGGAAGGGTTTTATGCTCCTTCGACGGTGGTCAAGCTCGATCCTTCGGGTAGGTTGCTCGCGCCGCCGTCGCCATTTGGGTCTGCGCACTACTCGGGTATTGCGGTGAACCCGGTGGACGACGACGTGTACGTGCTCGGCGAAGAAGGCGGCTTCTTCACGCCGGCCACGCCCGCGACGATCTTCGTCTACAACCCTGACACGGGTGCACTCGTATCGTCGTTTGAAGTGGCGGCATCACGCAACTTCGGCGGTGTCTTCGCGCTCGTGCAGATCGCCGCCGACTCGGCCGGCAACGTATATGTGCCGAATACCTTGGAAAACAAGGTGTTGGAGTACAGCCCGAGCGGCGCGCTGCTGAAGACGTTCACGGACCCCGGCGCACTCGAGGAACCGACCGGAGTAGCGGTCACTCCGTCCGGCAACCTCTGGGTGGCCAGCTCCGGCAATAACAGGATCGTGGAGCTCGATCCCGGCGGTGCTCCTGTGGAAGTGAACGGCAAGCCCGCGGAAGTTGACAGCGAAGGCGTGTCGTCATTGGCGCTGGACGGACATGGGGATATCTTCGCGATCGTCAATAACGGTGCGGACTCGTGTGGTCAATTCAACGTGACCTGCGCCCATCTCGTCGAGTACAGCGCGGAAGGCAGGCAGCTCGCCGATGTCGGGGCCGGCTCTTTCGGCTCGCCCAATGAATACGGCGGGACCGCGGGCCGCGAAAGCATGGTCGCGGTGAACCAAGCAAATGGCCGTGTGTATGTAACCGATACCTTGAAAGACACGATCTGGGTCTTTGGGCCCCCGACCGCGCCGGCGGTCAGCAGGGAGCGCGCCGCCGAAGTCGGCGCTTCCGAAGTGAAGCTCGGCGCGCTCGTGAACCCCGGCGGCATCCAGACGACCTACCGCTTCGAATATGGCCCGACCAGCGCCTATGGCAGCTCGACGCCCTCCCCGGAAGGAAGCGTCGGCGAAGGAGTGGACTCGCACGCGGTGTGGGCGGCTGCAAGCGATCTCGAGGCAGGCACGACCTATCACTACCGCGTGATCGCGACCAACGAACTGGGAACAGTCTACGGGCCCGATCAAACCTTCACCACGCTGAGTGCAGAACAGTCGGTGTGTCCCAACGAACAGCTGCGCGAGGGCTTCTCCGCAAAGCTGCCCGACTGTCGCGCCTACGAGCTCGTAACACTGCCGAACAAGAACTCGTCTCAATTCGACGCTGTTCCAGAGTTTGCATCCTCGAGCATGGCCGCTGCCGACGGCGAAGCGGTCACGCTCCGTGCCGCCGAACCGCAGCCGGGCGCGCCTAACGCAGGAGAACAGTACATAGCGACGCGTGGCACGGGCGGTTGGATCGCGGAAGACATCTTTCCGCTCGAATCGTATGACGGGGTGCTATGCCCATCGATCAATCAGCAAATACGAGCTTACTCGGCTCAGCTCACCAAGGACGTGATGGCAATTGGCGGAGGGACACATCCGTATGGATTCGAGGAAGACTCGGAATCGTGTAACCCAGAAGGCCGTCAGGTCGTCAGCGGCGAACCGGTGGGCTATGACAATCTGCTGGTGCGCGACAACGCCACCGGCGTCTACCAACTCGTCAATTCCACGCCGCCGGGCGTGACGCCGGCCGACGCGCACTTCCAGGCCGCGTCGGCCGATCTCAGTCACGTGATTTTTACGGAGACATCGCCCCTGGCCGCAGGTGCGCGGTACGGCGTCGAAAACCTCTACGCATGGGATGAAGGAGCGCTGCGACTGGTGACCTGGCTGCCGGATGGCACGGCGGTCTCTGGATCGCTTGCGGCAAAAGCGGCTGAATCTGAACGCGACAATGTCGTCTCCAGCGACGGCTCGCGTATTCTCTTCACCTACGGCGGGGCCCTCTATGACCGCATCGATGAACAACGCACCGTCCAGGTCGACGAAAACCAGGGCGGGCCGGGCCCCGGCGGTGGCGGCTCCTTCAGGGCCGCCTCTGCCGACGGTACGAAGGTTTTCTTCCTCGATGAAAACAGGCTTACCCCCGACGCGACTGCGGCCGCGGGCGAACCCGATCTGTATGAGTGTGCGTTGCCGGAAGGCGCGAGCAAATGCGAATTGAGCGATCTCACGGTCGCCGAAGCGGGCGAGCACGCCGATGTGCAGCGCGTCACGCCGCTCGGCGACCATGACAGCTCCTATGTCTACTTCGTCGCCCAGGGCGTGCTGGCGTCCAACACGAGAGAGATCACGGACAGCGAAGGCAACACTGTCGTCGAAGGCGCGCAAGCCGGGCAGCAGAACCTGTATCTGTGGAACGGCAAAGAAACAGTGTTCATCGCCACCCTCCACGCCGACGAACCCGGCGGGATGGTCTCGCCCGACGGCAAGTGGCTCGTGTTCGAATCGGCAAAGAGCCTCACCGGCTATGACAACGTCAAGCCAAACGGCGAATCCGCCTGGGAGCTCTTCCTGTACGGCGCCGGATCGGGTTCCCACCCACCCACGCTCGCCTGCGCTTCCTGCAACCCTACGGGCGAAGCTCCGGTCGAAGGGGGTGGCGTGGGGCACTTCTTGTCCGAGCGCCCCCAAGGTCGGCATCTGCTCACAGACGCCGGCCAGGTGTTCTTCGAAACGTATGAAGCGCTTGTGCCCGCCGATACAAACAGCGAGTCCGACGTCTACGAGTATGAGGAGGGCCACCCATACCTGATCTCCAGTGGCACGAGCTCAGCTGAATCGAACCTGGAGGACTTGAGCGAAAATGGCGATGACGTGTTCTTCAGGTCGAGCCAGCAGCTCGTGTCGCAGGACAACCAGGAAGGAGAGACCGTCATCTACGACGCGCGTGTCGCGGGCGGTTTCGTCGAGCCGTCCTCCCCGCCGGCGTGCACGACCGCCGATGCCTGCCGTGCAGCGGTCCCGTCACAGCCCTCGGTCTATGGGGCGCCGGCAAGCCAGACATTCTCCGGTGTAGGCGATCTCGTTGCGCCCGAAGCCGAGCCGAAGGCGAGGACGAAGCCCAAGGCGAAGCTCGTGAAGTGCAGAGGTGATGGGTCTCAAAGAGGTGAGAAGAAAGGCAAGTGTGTGAAAAAGAGGGCGAAGAAGGCCAAGAAGTCAGTTCACGTCAACAGGAGGGGTAAGCGATGAGGCGCTCCAGGAGAATCCCGACAGCACTTTCGCTTGCGGTCGCCGTGATCGTGGCGCTGGGAGCGGGTGCGTCTCCGGCGCTCGCCGGCGAAGCGCACCCATTCCTGGGCGAATTTGGTCGCGAGGCGACGGAAGCCTTCTCCAACCCCAACGGCATTGCGGTCGACGAAGCGACCGGCGACGTGTACGTGGCTGACATCGGCACTGACACGGTGTACAGGTTCGATGCGGATGGCAAGCCCGTGGACTTCGCGGTGGGCGGCTCAAACGCTTTGACCGGGGCGTCCACACCGGCCGGATCGTTCTCGTTCCCCTCGTTGTACGGCAGTCCCGCTGCCATCGCGGTCGACAACGCTTGCGTGCAGCACACGCCGGCGCTCACCGGCAAGGCCTGTGAAGAATCCGATCCTTCGGCCGGTGACCTGTACGTGATGGACGCCGGCCATGACGTGATCGACAAGTTCAGCGCTGAAGGCAAGTACCTGAGCCAGATCAATGGGTTCACGCCGATCGGTTCCACCGAAGGCAAACTGCTGGGACCCGAACCCGAACTGATGGGTCTGGGCGTCGACAGAAGCGGAACGGTGCACGTGAGCATGCAAGAAGAACACCCCGAAGACTTGCTGGTCGACGAATTCGACGACGCGGCCGTGAACCGTTTCATCGCCAGCCAGCAGTGGTTTATCAGCGATCCTTTGTCAGAGGGCAATCCCAAAGAAGGCCAAGACTATGGCTTCGCCGTCTCCGCCACGGGCGATGACTACCCGATCACCAAACGGTGTTCGTGCGCGCTCAAGTTCGGGCAGAGGCTGTCTCCGCTTGGCCGTGTGGACAGCGGTGAAGGCGGTGACGTCGCGGTGGCCGTCGACCCCGCGACCGGCCACCTCTATGCGGACGATCAGTCCTCCATAGCCGAATGGGACACGGGCGCAATGAACCGCAACAGTGTGGGAGTCACGAATGGCGCTGGTCAAGAGGAATCGTCCGCCGCTGGCACGCTCGTCGCACGCTTCGGCTCGTCGCAACTCGCGAGCTCCTCGGGCGAGGGCGGGATCGCCGTGGACGGCGCGAGCGGCCAGATCTACGTCTCAAACCCCGCCGACGGCAAGGTCTACATCTTCGGCAGCGGGGCCCCGGCAGTGACAGTCGGCGCACCGGTGAACGTGACCAGAGAAGACGTGAGCTTGGACGGCACGGTCGACCCACGCGGCGTCGCCGTCAGCTCGTGTGAGTTCGAATACGGCGTCACCGATGAAATCGGCAACGGCCCCTATGACCACAGCGTGCCCTGCGAGCAGACGCCGGGCGAGATCGGAGCGGGCAGCGGTCCGGTGCCGGTCTCTGCGCAACTCGCAGGCCTCACGGCCGGGGAACTCTACCACTTCCGCCTTGTCGCAACCAACGCGAACGGGGCGGGGGAGGACAGCGGTCTAGTTGCGACGCAGGGCGTCGGCTTCGGCATCAAGAGCTTTGAAGTCGGCTTCCTGAACGAAAACGGCACACCCGACACGCAGGCGGGCTCGCACCCCTACCAGTTCGTGAATTCCTTCGAACTGAACTCGCACTTCAAGCGCATGGAATCGAACGCCGACTCACCGTACATTCGTATACCCGACGGCGTATTGCGTGATGTCACGGTCGATCTGCCCCCTGGCTTCGTCGGTGACCCCAATGCGACTTCCAAAAAGTGCTCCGGAGAGGAACTAATTGCTTTGGCAGAAAACTGTCAACCCGAATCGCGCGTGGGCTCTCTGGACCTCGAATGGTCAAAGGGAGCGAGTGTCGCAGGGGCGATTACGGAGTCGCTCTTCAACATGGTGCCCCCACGTGGTGTGGCCTTGCAGCTCGGCGGCTACTTCGCACTACCCTTGTTGTATATCGATAGCGCGGTGCTCGCCGGCGGGGATTATCCAGTGCAGGCGACGGTGGCGGACGCCCCGGGGACGGCCCCCGTCATCAAAAGCCGCGTATCGATCTCCGGTACTGTTACGCCGTGCGTGCACGTGTCGCCGGGAAGCGGAAAATATCTTGAACACTGCAAAACGGAAACCCTCTACGGGGAATTCGAAAAGGAACCGGCCCAGAGCGTACCGTTCCTGACGATGCCGACGGGCTGCCACGGTCCCCTGCACTCGACGATGGCGGTCGATTCGTGGGAAACGCCGGGTCAGTGGGTGAAGGCGAGCACGGTCACGCACAATTCAGCGGGTACTCCCGTCTCGCTGACGGGCTGCTCGAAGCTGAAGTTCCTGCCGGAAATCGGCGTCGTGCCGGACAGCAACAACGCGAGCACCTCCTCGGGGTTGACGGTGGGCGTTCATGTTCCGCAGAACGCGGCGTCCAACCCGAACGGCTTGGCTGAGTCTTCGCTGCGGGATACGACGGTGACGTTGCCCGAAGGGGTCACGATCAACCCGTCGGGTGGCGATGGCCTCGAAGCGTGCTCGTCCGATCCGGGGGCGTTGTCGGACGGCGCGCTCGGTAGTCCCGGCGATCAGATCGGCTACAAGGGCCAGGAAGAATTGAACGCCGAAGACGAACCGGGCGTGAAGTGGAATACGTTCACGCCGGAAGTCGCGAGCCCCGAGGATCCGGGTGTGAACTTCTGCCCGAACGGCTCGAAGATCGGGACGGTGAAGATCAAGACGCCGCTGTTGGAGCACGAATTGGAAGGCGCGGTGTACCTGGCGACGCAGGACAGCAACCCGTTCGGCGGTTTGGTCGCGATGTACCTGGTTGCCGAAGACCCGTATTCAGGGAGCTTGATCAAGCTCGCGGGCGAAGTGTCGATCAACCCTGCCACGGGTCAGATCGTGACGATGTTCAAGAACACCCCGGACCTGCCGTTTGAAAACCTCGAACTGCACTTCTTCGGTGGGGAACGCGCGCCATTGGCGACGCCGTCGCATTGCGGGACCTATACGACGACCGCGGTGTTCACGCCGTGGGACGGGAACGGTCCCGTGACCGCGGAATCCTCGTTCAACATCGAACACGGCCCGGGAGGTGGCCCGTGCCCGGGTGCGACGCTGCCGTTCAACCCGTCTGTGAATGCGGGTGCGACGAACATCCAGGCGGGGGCGTTCTCGCCGTTGACGGTCACGGTGAACCGCAAAGACGGCGAACAGAACCTGAAGGCCCTGGAAGCAAAACTGCCGCCCGGCCTGTCCGGTGTGCTGACGGGTGTCGAACTGTGCCCGGAACCGCAGGCCAACGAAGGGCTGTGCGGGGAAGGCAGCAAGGTCGGGGAAGCGACGATCGGTGTTGGTGTCGGCAATGACCCGTTCACGGTCGCCGGTGGGAAGTTCTATTTGACGGGCCCCTACAACGGGCACGGCAGCTGCACCGTTGGGGAAGCGGGGTGCGCGCCGTTCGGGTTGACGTTCGAGGTGCCGGCGAAGGCCGGCCCGTTCGACCTCGCGAACACCAAGAACAACCACCCCGCGTGCGACTGCGTGGTTGTGCGCGGCAAGATCGAATTGAACCCGCAGACCTCCGCGCTGACGATCACCTCGAACCCGCCCGGTACGCCGGATTCGATTCCGACGAGCATCGAAGGGATCCCGCTGGAAATCCAGCACGTCAACGCCACGACCACCCGCGGGAACTTCCAGTTCAACCCGACCAACTGCGACAAGATGTCCCTGACCGGGACGGTGCAGCTGAGCGAAGGCGGCTCGAGCACGATCTCAACGCCGTTTCAGGTCACCAACTGCGCTGCGCTGAAGTTCGAACCGAAATTCAGCGTCTCGACGTCCGCTAAGACGAGCCGGACGCAGGGGGCGGGCCTGAGCGCGAAGGTGACCTATCCGAGTGTGCCGCAGGGCACCGACGCGGATATCGCGAAGGTCAAAGTCGAACTCCCCAAGCAGCTCCCGAGCCGTTTGACGACGCTGCAGAAAGCGTGCACCGCCGTGCAATTCGAAGCGAACCCGGCCGCGTGTCCGGCGGCGTCGAAGGTCGGCTACGCGGTCGTGCACACTCCGTTGATCCCGGTGCCGCTGCAGGGCCCCGCGATCTTCGTCTCCCACGGCGGTGAAGGCTGGCCGAGCCTCGTCCTCGTGCTGCAGGGGTATGGGATCACGATCGACCTCACGGGCAGCACTCTGATCAGCAAGGGCATCACATCGACGACGTTCAAGACGGTCCCCGACCAGCCCTTCTCGAGCTTCGAACTGACGCTCCCCGAGGGCCCCTACTCCGCGCTGACCGCGCTGGGGAACCTCTGTACCGCGAAGAACCTCGCGATGCCGACGGAATTCATCGCGCAGAGCGGCGCGCAGATCCACCAGAACACGAAGATCGCAGTCAGCGGGTGCCCGAAGCACAAGGCCGTCAAGCGCAAGCACAAGAACAAGCACAAAAGCAGGCACAAGAAAAAGGCCAGGAAGAGCCGCGCCGCCTGACGCGCGGGGCAAGCGGCAGGCCGGGTGCGTACAGGACGCACCCGGCCCACATCGCCCGACTCGGTCGCCGATCGGGCGCCACCGGCCGGGCACTCCGCGGGAGGACGCCGCTCGTAGACTCCCTGCATGGCCTCCGCCGACACCGCCGCCGCCCTCACCCTCACCCAGGTTGCGGCCCGTGCCGGCGTCTCGTCGGGAACCGTGAGACGCTGGGTCAACGAGGGCCTGATCCCCCAGTACAACGGCGGCTGGAACGCGCCCGCCGCGAGGCAGGTGGGGATCGTCGCACGCCTGCGCGAGCGCGGCTACACGCTGGAGCAGATCCGCGAAGCCAGCGACAGCGGGCGCCTGGCGCTGGGGGACTTGGAAGACTTCCTCTCCGGCTCCGACGGTCGCCACACCCTGCGCCAGGCGGCGCGCGAGACAGGCCTCACGCCGAAGCTGATCGAGCGGATCTTCGTCGCCCTCGGCCTGAGCGCGCTGGCAGTCGAGGCGATGTCGGACGAGGACCTGGAGATGCTGAAGTACGTGGCGGCCGTGCTGGAGGCCGGCATGCCCGAGGTGGCGTTCATCCAGATCGCCCGCGTTTACGGGCAGGCGCTCGCCCAGATCGCCGAAACCGAGGTGCGGCTGTTTCGCATGTACATCCACGAGCCGCTGATGCGCGAGGGCGTCTCGGGCCGTGAAATCGGCGAGCAGATGGACGGCATCGCGCGCGAGTTGGTGCCGTTCACCGCGCCGCTGATGAACTCCCTGCACGGCCGCTTCCTGGCGTACTTCGTCGAGCAGGAGGTGATCGCCCACATGGAGGCCGAAACGACCGATGCGCAAGAGCCCGAGGCGGGCCGCCTGCGGGTCGCGATCGCGTTCGCCGACCTGGCTGGCTACACCCGGTTCACCGAGGAGCGGGGCGATGAGCACGCGGTGAGCACGGTGGAGCGCTTCGTGGAAGAGGTCCAGCGCACGCTGCCGATCGACGCGCGGGTGCTCAAGACGCTCGGCGACGAGGTGATGATCGTCGCCGCCGACTCGGTCGCGCTGACCCGCTGGGCCGTTGGCTTCCAGGCCCGCGCGCCCGCGGGGGTGCCGCCGCCGCGCATGGGCATCCACTATGGCGAGGCGATCTACCGCGACGGCGACTACTACGGCCGCGAGGTCAACCAGGCCGCGCGCGTGGTCGCCCGCGCGGCTGGCGGGGAGGTGCTGGTGACGCGTGCCGTTGTCGACCTCGCCGAGGGCCTCGACGGCCTCGCCTTCAAGCTGATCGGGGAGGTGGGCCTCAAGGGTTTCTCCGAGCCGACCGAGTTGTTCATTGCCTCAGGGGGGTGAGCCTCGTCCGTTCGTGACTGCCTGTATGGCTCCCCGCCTGTCCGATTGCTCGTAGGGAGGTTGGCCCGATGAACGCTGGGAGGTATCCCTATGAACACTGACGAGATACTCGAGCTGGTGCGGGCGGGGGGGCTGCTGCCGGCAGAGCCGGACGGGCGGCCGGTTCTTGCGATGCTCTCCGGCGGTCGCGACTCCGTGTGCCTGCTCGATCTGGCGGTGTGCGTCTGCGGTGCACGCAACGTGCAAGCGCTGCATGTCAACTACGGACTGCGGCCCGAGGCCCACGAGGAGGAGTGCCACTGCAGCGCACTGTGTGAGCGGCTGGGGGTTGCGCTGGAGGTCGTGCGGGCAGAGCGTCCCGCGGGGTCCGGCAACCTACAGGCATGGGCGCGCGAGGTGCGTTACGGTGCCGCCGGCAAGTTGGCCGAAGGCCATGACGCGCTGATCGCCACCGGCCACACCGCCACCGATCAGGTTGAGACGATCCTCTACCGCCTCGCGGCCTCGCCCGGCAGGCGCGCGCTATTGGGAATGTCGCCGCATGAGGGCCGCCTCGTGCGGCCGCTGCTGGAGCTCACGCGCGAGCAGACCGCCGCCTACTGCCGCGCGCGGGGGCTGTCATGGCGGGAGGATCCCAGCAACGACAGCGAGCAGTACGCACGTGCGCGCGTGCGTAACCGGGTGCTGCCGGCGCTCGACGCGGTGCACCCCGCGGCACGGGGGAACGTGCTGCGCACCGCGCGTTTGCTGCGTGAGGAGGCGGAGGTGCTCGACGGCCTCGTTGATGCTGAGTTGGGTGGCGAGTCCGTCGTGCCGGGCGGGGACCCTGACGAGCCCGGGGGCGAATCGAGCATCGCGATCGAGCGCCTGCGGGCGCTACCCGCCGCGCTTGCGCGCCTAGTGGTGGTACGCCTCGCCGAGCAGGCCGCCGGTACGTACGTGCCGCAGGCCGGCGCACGCGTGGAGGAGATTCTCGCCCTCGCCGATCGCGGTGGTCGAGCGGAGCTGCATGTAGGTGCGCTGGTGGGAGCCGTGATCGAGAATGGACGTGTGCGCATGGAGAGGCTGCCGCCGCGCGCCTGAGACGGCTACCTCTACACTCCTCCGCGTGGCCGTCATGCCCCCGGAGCGCGTCGGGCGCGCACATCCAAGCGGCGCTCCAGACCATGCAGCCGAGGTCGGCGAGGTGCTCGTCGACGCCGAGCGGCTGCGTCTGCGCGTGGCCGAGCTGGCGCGACAGATCTCGCGCGATTACGCTGACATCGCGCGCCCGCTGCTGCTGGTGGGGGTACTGAAGGGGGCGATCTTCTTCCTCTCCGACCTGATGCGCCTGATCGAGATACCGGTGGAGGTCGATTTCATGGCGGTCGCCTCCTACGGCTCGGCCACCGACTCCTCCGGGGTGGTGCGCATCCTCAAGGATCTCGACGCCGCGATCGATGACCGGGATGTGCTGATCGTCGAGGACATCGTGGACTCAGGGCTGACGCTGCAGTATCTGCTGCGCAACCTGGGCTCGCGCGATCCCCGGACGCTCGAGGTGTGCGCGTTGCTGATGAAGCCCGACCGCTCGAAGATCGGCCGACGCCAGGCTGACCAACCGCCCCGCTACGTTGGCTTCGAGATCCCCGACCGCTTCGTGATCGGCTATGGCCTCGACTACGCCGAGCGCCACCGCAACCTTCCGTTCGTGGCGGCGTTGGAGGTCGCATGAGGCATGGCAGGCTTCGTCAGCGGGTCGATCGTGGGACTGTCGGACACGGCTCGCGGTGCCCTTTGATGCGCGGAAAATCCGAACCTTCGTGGTACGCTAGTCGGCTGGTGGCAGTCTTAGAGGGTGGCGGGGTCGGCCGCAGGCCGACGAGCGGCGCTTCTCTTCTGCCAATCACGTCAGCCCGCACCCCGACACCTACGATCAAGCTATGAGCCGTTTCTTCAAGAGCGCCGCCTTCCCGATCCTGATCGTGGTCGTGTTGGTGTTCTTCGTCATGAAACTCTTCCCGAGCGGCTCCAGCAACGGGCGTTCGCACTCCTACCAGACGCTGGTGACCCAGGAAATCCCGAAGGGCGAAGTCAAGTCGGTCGAGTTCAAGACCAAGTCAAACGCCCTCGAAGTCGAACTGAAGAACAAAGAAAAGTACGAAATCGGCTACGTCGATCAGGCCGCGCCCGAACTGATCAAAAAGCTCGAAGCCGAGAACGTCCACTTCAACATCGAAGCCAGCAAGAGCAGCGTGATCCTGTCGTTGCTCGTCACGGTGCTGCCGATCCTGATCTTCGTCTTCATCTGGATCTTCCTGCTCAACCAGATCCAGGGCGGCGGCTCGAAGGTGATGTCGTTCGGCAAGTCCCGCGCCAAGCGGCTGTCGGCCGACTCCCCGAAGATCACCTTCCGCGACGTCGCCGGCGTCGACGAGGCGGTGGAGGAGCTGCACGAGATCAAGGAGTTCCTGGAGAACCCCAAGAAGTTTCAGGCGCTCGGGGCGCGGATCCCCACCGGCGTGCTGCTGTACGGGCCTCCGGGCACCGGCAAGACGCTGCTCGCCCGTGCCGTCGCCGGCGAGGCGGGCGTGCCGTTCTTCTCGATCTCCGGCTCGGACTTCGTGGAGATGTTCGTCGGCGTCGGCGCCTCGCGCGTGCGCGACCTGTTCGAGCAGGCCAAGCAGAACTCCCCCTGCATCATCTTCATGGACGAGATCGACGCCGTCGGCCGGCACCGCGGCGCCGGCCTCGGCGGCGGACACGACGAGCGCGAGCAGACGCTCAACCAGCTGCTCGTCGAGATGGACGGCTTCGAGGCGAAGGACAACATCATCATGATCGCGGCCACCAACCGGCCCGACATCCTCGACCCCGCGCTGCTGCGCCCCGGGCGCTTCGACCGCCAGATCGCCGTCGACCGCCCCGACCGCAAGGGCCGCGCGAAGATCCTCGAAGTCCACACCCGCGGCAAGCCGCTGGCGAAGGTGATCGACATCGACGCGCTCGCCGGCCAGACCCCCGGCTTCACCGGCGCCGACCTCTCCAACCTGATCAACGAGGCCGCCCTCCTGTCGGCCCGCACCGGCAAGCGCGAAATCGGCCAGGAAGAGCTCGAGGAGGGGATCATGCGCGTGATCGCCGGCCCCGAGAAGAAGACGCGCGTGATGAGTGAGAAAGAGCGCCTGATCACCGCCTTCCACGAGATGGGCCACGCGATCGTCGGCCACTACCTCGAGCACTCCGACCCCGTGCACAAGATCTCCGTGATCTCCCGCGGACAGGCGCTCGGCTACACGATCTCGATGCCACAGGAGGACCGCTTTCTGACCACGCGCGCGGAGCTCAACGACACGATGGCGATGACCCTCGGGGGGCGCGCCGCGGAGGAGATCGTGTTCGGCGAGATCACCACCGGCGCCTCCAACGACCTCGAGAAGGTGACCGCCACCGCGAAGCAGATGGTGATGCGCTTCGGCATGAGCGAGAAGCTCGGCCCGCGCGTCTTCGGCCACGACCACGGGCAGCCGTTCCTCGGGCGCGAGTTCTCCACCGAGCCCGACTACTCCGACGAGATCGCCCGCGAGATCGACGACGAGGTCAGGCGCATCATCGAGGCCGCCCACCAGCGCGCACGGGACATCCTCACCGAGCACCGTGAGCACCTCGGTTCGCTCTCCGAAACGCTTGTCAAGCGCGAGACGCTCGAGAAGGAGGAGTTCAACGCGCTGCTGGAGGGCAAGAGCGAGCAGGAAGTGTTCGGCTCCGAGGAGCCCCGCGCGCCCGAGCTGCCGCCCGCGCCGCCCGCGCCGGCGGAGCGTCCCGGCCGCGAAGTGCCGCGTCCGCTGCCGCGCCCCGGTCTCGCTGGTGGCACGGCCGATATCCGTGCGGCCGACCCCGAGCGCCCCGAGCTGGCCTGAGCCTGGGTGCTGACATGGGCGCTCCGGGCGGCTTCCGCCTGATGGGCGTCGTCAACGTGACGCCCGACTCGTTCTCCGACGGGGGGCGGTACCTCGACCCCGAGGCCGCGGTCGCGCACGGACTGCAGCTGGCGCAGGAGGGGGCCGAGATCCTCGATGTGGGGGGGGAATCGACGCGGCCGGGGGCCGAGCCGGTGGAGGCCGCCGAGGAGCTGCGACGAGTGCTGCCGGTCGTGGAAGGGCTGGTAGCGGCAGGAGGATCGAACGCCGCCCGCTCCACCATCTCGATCGACACGGCCAAGGCGTCGGTGGCCAGCGCCGCGCTCGATCGCGGCGCCGCGCTGGTCAACGACGTGACTGCGTTGCGCGGCGACCCGGAGATGGCGGCGGTGGTGGCGGACAGCGGTGCGGAGTGCTGCCTGATGCACATGTTGGGCGAGCCCCGTACGATGCAGCTGCAACCGCGCTACGGCGATGTGGTGGACGAGGTGAAGGCATTTCTCGAACAGCGGCTTGCGTACGCGGTGGGGGAGGGGATCCCCGAGGGGCGGGTGCTGCTTGACCCCGGGATCGGCTTCGGCAAGACGCCCGAGCACAACCTCCAGCTGCTACGCCGGCTGCACGAGCTCACCGCGCTGGGGCGTCCGCTGGTGGTGGGCACCTCCCGCAAGAGCTTCCTCGGACGGATCCTCGCCGGCGCCGCGTCCACTGAGAGGCTGCCCGGCACGATCGCCACCTGCGTGCTCGCCTACGAGCGCGGGGCCGCTGTGCTGCGCGTGCACGACGTCGCTCCGGTGCGCGCCGCGCTGTCGGTAACCGCTGCTACGTTGGGCGCGCGATGACCGACGACGCGCTGAACGAGGACGGGGAGCCGGACGTCGACGAGACCGTGGGCCGGGAGGACGACGAGCCAGAACGTTACGAGGAGGACGAGGAGGAGGAGGGCGGGGGCGCGGAGTCGGTGACGATCGAGATTACGGGCCTCTCGCTGTACACCCACCACGGGGTGAGCGCGGCCGAGCGCGAGGTCGGCCAGCGGCTGATGCTGGACCTGCGTCTGGAGGTGGGCGAGAGCGATGCCACCGTCACCGACCGCATCGAGGACACCGTCGACTACGGCGAGGTGTGCCAGCTCGTGGCGCTTGTCGCCCAGCAGCGCTCCCATCGCACGCTGGAGCGGCTGTGCAGCTCGATCGCTGAGCGCCTGCTGGCCGACTACGAGCTCGAAGCGGTATGGGTCAAGGCCACCAAGCCCGAGCCCCCGATTGCGCTTCCCGTTCAGGAAGTCTCGGTCGAGGTGTGGCGGGAGGCGGAGGAGTAGCGTGCTCCGCGGTTGTAGTTCCCTTGACAGTTAGTTAGCAGTCACTTATAATTACGATGATGACTCTGTGTGACAGACCGAAGCGGCGAATCGCGGCCCGGCAGTGATCGACCGTCTGGCGCGGCTGGCCTCGGAGCGCACGCGGCGCGTGCTGCTGATCGCCGGCGCGGTGTTCCTGCTCGCCGCCGCGCTCGGCGCGCCCGTCGTCACGATCCTCAAGAGCGAAAACTCCGAATTCCAGGATCGAAATGCGCAGAACCAGCAGGTGTTGCGCGCGATCGAACGCGCCACCGGGCAGTCCGCCGAGTACGGTGTCGCCGCGCTCGTGCCGTCCGCCGCCGACGTGCGCACACACCCCGCGGCCGCCGCCGAGGCGCAGCGCGTGGCGGCGCTGCTCGCCGCTCAGCCCGGCTTCCAGCGCGAGCTCGACTACTCCGCCACCCACCTGCCCGCGCTCGTCTCGCGCGACGGCCACCAGACGCTGGTGCTTGCCGCGTTCGCCACACAGCCCCGCTCCGCCGCCGCAGTCGCCCGTGTGGGCCCCGAGCTGGCGGGCAGCGGCGTGCTGTTCGGCGGCAACGACGTCACCTACCACGAAATCAACGAACGCACGGCTTCCGACCTCAAGCGGGCCGAGGCGCTCGCGATCCCGATCCTGCTGCTGCTCTCTTTCTGGGTCTTCCGCGGGTTGATCGCGGCGGCGCTGCCGCTGCTGGTGGGCGGCTTCGCGATCGTGCTCACGTTCCTGCTGCTGCGCCTGATCGACCACGTCCTCGGGCTGTCGGTGTTTGCCGTCAACCTCGTCACCGGTATGGGGCTGGGCCTCGGGATCGACTACAGCCTGTTCGTGCTCTCGCGTTACCGCGAGGAGCTGGCGCGTGGCTCTGGAGCCGGGTCGCGGGCGGACTCGGCCGCGGCGATCACGCGCACGATGCGGACCGCCGGGCGCACGGTGCTGTACAGCTCGCTGGCGGTCGCCGGCGCGGCGGCATCGATGCTGGCGATGCCGATGCGCTTCCTCTACTCGATGGGGGTCGGCGGCGCGCTTGTGGCGCTCTCCGCCGGCGCCGTCTCGCTGATCGTGCTGCCTGCCGTGCTGGTTGCGCTTGGCCCCCGCATCAACGCGCTGGCGCCCGCTCGCCTACAGCGCAACGCCGAGCGGGCGGCACGACCGGCGGAGAGCGGTGTTTGGTACCGGCTTGCGCGCGGGGTGATGCGCCGTCCGGGCGCGGTCGCGCTCGGCACCGCGGTGCTGCTGCTCGCGATCGCCTCGCCGGCGCTGCGCCTGGCGCTCACGCCAGCCGACTCGCACGTGCTGCCGACCTCCTCGCAGCCCCGCGAGGTGGCGGAAGCGATCGCCCGCGACTTTGCCGTAAACGGCGGGCAGACGGTGACCCTCGTGGTGCACGCGGGGCCGGCGGGATCCACTTCGGGTGGCCCGAGCGTGGTGGCTCTGGTGCACCGGGCGCAGTCGGTGGCGGGCAGCCAGGCCGGTCTCGTGGGACCGCCGCGCTATCTCGGCCGCGACACGTGGGAGGCCGAAATGGTGCCGCGTGGCAGCGTGGGCTCGGCCGCCAACCAGCACTTGGTGCACAATCTGCGGGCCCTTGCGGGTCCATCGACCCTGCTGGTGGGCGGCGGCACCGCGTGGTTCATCGACCAGAAGGCCGCGATCGCCGCGCACGTCCCCCTGACGCTCGCGATCCTCGTGCTCGTCACCGGCGGCTTCCTGTTCATGATGACCGGCTCGCTCGTGATCCCGGTGCTGGCGCTGCTGATGAACCTGCTGACGGTCGCCGTCGGCGCCGGCCTGCTGGTGCTGGTATTCCAGGACGGCCACCTCTCCTCGCTGCTCGGCTTCACCCCGATCGGCGGCCTGGAGGAGTCCAACCTCGTGCTGCTGTTCATTATTGCGTTCGCGCTCTCGACCGACTACGGCGTGTTCCTGTTCGCCCGCATCAAGGAGGCCCACGACGACGGTATGGCGGCGCGCGATGCGGTTGCGTATGGCCTGGAGCGCACCGGGCGCCTCGTGACCGCCGCGGCGCTGCTGTTCTGCGTGGCGATCGGCGCGTTCGTCACCTCCGACATCTTCTTCATCAAAGAGCTCGGCTTCGGCTCCGCGCTCGCCGTGGCGATCGATGCCACGTTCGTGCGCGCGCTGCTCGTCCCCGCACTGATGGGCCGCCTCGGCGAGCGTGCGTGGTGGGCCCCGCGGCCACTGCGCCGCCTGCACACCCGCATCGGCCTGAGCGAGGGTGGCTCGGGCTCCGAGGTCGGCGAGGCCGCGGGGGCGTAGTTTTCCGGCCCCTACCACTTCATTTTGTAAAGGGTTGCGTCCCGAAAATTAATGGTCGGGTGCGTGGCGTCGCTACCGTTGCGCGCGTGTCCACGCGGATCGGTCTACTCGGACTCGGCTCCAATCTCGGCGAGCGCCGTGTCAACCTGCAGGGAGTGGTGGATGCGCTGCCCGCGGCGGGCGTGGAGGTGGAGGCATCCTCCTCGGTGTACGACACCGATCCAGTCGGCGAGCTGCCCGACCAGCCGAGCTTCCTGAATGCCTGTCTGCGCGTGTGCACAGGGCTCGAGCCGTTGGAGCTGCTCGACGTGGTGAAGAAGCTCGAGCGAACACTCGGCCGCGCGGCCGGCGGGCCTCGCCACGGGCCGCGAGCGATCGACATCGACGTTCTGATGCTCGGCGACGTGGAGCTGCGCCACGAGCGCCTGCGCCTGCCCCACGAGCAGCTGCTCAGCCGCCGCTTCGTGCTGGTCCCCGCGCTGGAGCTGGACTTCGACCTGCGTGCCCCGGACGGCACTCGCCTCGCCGAGGCGCTCGCCACATTGCCACTCAGCGAGGGGGTGCGCTGGGCCGGGCCACCTTTGACGGGAGCGCTCTACGCCGCTGCGACCGAAGCCGGCAGCCACTCCGCCGGCAGCGTCCCTGCCGGAATTTCGCCGGACATCGGCGGGAAGTAGCGCGTAAGGGCGGCCGCGGGGTGGCCGTCGATCAGGGGGCGCACGTCTCCGATCGTCTCCAGCAGGCGAATCGTGGAGCCGATCTGCAGGTCGGCGGCGTTGGGTTCGTCCCCCCCGAGCAGCCCCTCCGCGATCCAGGCGTCGATCTTCTCGAGCTGGCCGGCGAGCGCGGCGAGGTCGGCTCGCACCGGCCCCTCCTGGGCGTGGTTGCGCCGCGCCATCATTTTCGCGGTGAGCGGCAGCGCGGGGCGCATCAGCGCCCGAGGGAGCGGCAGCTTGGCGTCTCCCACGTAGCTCTCCATCGCTCCGGGGTTGCGCAGGAAGCCGGCGTCGAGTACCCGCCGAGGCACGCTCTGAAAGACGTCGTCGCCCCACTGCTCGGCCTCCAGCACGCGCTCACGCTCCGCGGGGTCGGCGGGCAGCAGTGGCGGCTCGGGCGCGAGCAGGTCCAGGCGGCGCATGATCGTGCGGGATCCGACCAGCCGCTCGCCGTCGATCCGCATCCCCGGGACCGTGGTGCCTCCATACAGCAGCGGACCAGCCGCGACCTGGACCATCGGCAGCAGGTTGACCTGCTGAAACGGGATCCCCTTGCGCCGCATCGCCACTTCGACCGCCGCGCACGGGTGCGAGCCCGGCAGCACATACAGCTTGATGCTCATAGCTCCCACTTTCTGACGAGAAGAGGAACCGGCTCGGCGATCTCAACCGCCCGCGCTGCCCTCCTGGCTGAGCGGCCAACGATATAGGAAGGTAGGCTTGCGCGCGATGCTGCTCGCCGTCGACGTCGGCAACACCCAGACCCACTTCGGGACCTTCCGCGAGGGAAAGCTCACCGAGCACTGGCGCTTTGCCACCGTGCGCCAGTCGACCTCAGACCAGCTGGGAGCCGCGCTGCGCAACCTGCTGGAGCTGAGGCAGGTGTCGATGCAGGAGATCGACGCATCGATCGTATCCTCGACGGTGCCCGTGCTGGGGCCGGAATGGTCGGCGATGGCCGAGCGCTACCTCGGGCACCCGATGCTGGCGGTGGGGCCGGGCGTGAAGACGGGGATGCCGATTCGCTACGACAACCCACGCGAGATCGGGCCGGACAGGCTCGTCAATGCGGTCGCCGCCCACGAGCGCCTCGGGGGCCCCTGCGTGGTGGTGGACTTCGGCACCGCGATCACCTACGACCCCGTGTCCGCGGAGGGGGAGTATCTCGGGGGGATCATCTCCCCGGGCGTGGAGATCTCGCTGGAGGCACTGACCGAGCGCGCGGCGGCGCTGCCCAGGGTCGACGTCACCGCGCCGCGCGCGCTGATCGGCAAGACCACGATCGACGCGATCCGCTCGGGGATCGTGTACGGGACCGCGGGCCAAGTGGACGCAATCGTGAGCCGCCTGCGCGCGGAGTTGGGCCCGGAGACGAAGACGATCGCCACCGGCGGGCTGGCGCACGCGATCGTTCCCTACACCACGACGATCGAAGCGGTGGACGACCTGCTGACGCTGACAGGGCTGCGCCTTATCTACGAGCGCAACCGCGTCTCTTAGGAGATCGCATCGGGCGGCCATAATGGGCAAATGCCCTCTACCCAGCTGACCGACCCCTGGAAGCTCGGCGGGCTGCAGGTGCCCAACCGCGTGCTGCTCGCTCCCCTCGCGGGGATCGGCAACTGGTTTGTGCGCCTGCAGGCCAAGCGCCACGGCGCCGGGATGGCGGTGTCGGAGATGGTGTCCAGTCACGCGATCCACTACCGCAACGAGCGCACGCTGCGTGAGCTGCTGTGCATACACCCCGAGGAGCGCACGGTGGGCGCTGGAGATCCCAGCCCCCCGACCTCGATCCAGCTGTTCGGCAGCGACCCCGACGTGATGCGCTCCGCGGCCGCGGCCACCGTTGCGGCTGGAGCCGACGCGATCGATCTCAACATGGGCTGCCCGGTGCCCAAGGTGTGCAAGACCGGCGCTGGCGCCGCGCTGCTGGCCGACCCCCGGCGTGCCGTCGCCGTCGCGCGCGCCGCCGTGGAGGGGGCGGCGGAAGCACGGAGCGACAGGGGCGGTGGGCCACCGCCGGTGACCGTGAAGCTCCGTTCCGGCCAGCGCCCCGGCGACACCTCGGGCTTCGAGCTGGCCCACCGCCTGGTGGAGGACGCGGGGGTCGCGGCGATCGCCTTCCACCCGCGCTCCGCCGCCGTGCACCACAAGGGCATTCCCGACTACGAGCTGGCCGCACGGCTGGCGCAGTCGCTGCCGGCGCCGGTGATCCTCACCGGCGCCATGAACGACGCCCGCGGCATCCGCGAGACCTTCGCGCGCACCGGCGTCGCGGCGGTGATGCTCGCGCGCGGCTGCCTCGGCAACCCGTGGCTGTTCGAGGAGCTCGTCCGCGGGCGCGAGACCGCGCCCACCCCCGCGGAGGTGCTGAGCGAGCTCGCGTGGGTGATCGACCGCGCTGCCCTGCACCTTGGGCAAGAGCGCGCGGGGCGATACCTGCGCAAGTTCTATCCCTGGTACCTGCCGCGGCTGGGCCTCGATCGGACACGACTCACGTCGCTGCAAGGGTTGCTGCAGGCCACCTCCGACCTGGCGGAGGCCCGGCGTCTGCTGGGCTCGCACCTTGCGCTTACAGGCGATTCCGACTTGCCTTGCGCCGCCGTGCGCCCATCCGCGGCGCTCGCCGCCTGAGTCGCCGGGTTCGGCCTGCAAGATTTCGTCTGGCCTATCTGTCCCTCGCTATACTGCTGCGCTCGCTGCAGCCCGCCGAGTCGCGGATTCGCCTGCCCACCCTCGGGCAGGCCCGTTCAATCGGCGGGTTTCGTTCGTAATCGACTCACCCATCCCGCGAGCGAGGGTCTCATGCCGAAGGACGTCATCCTCACCCCCGAAGGTCTCGAGAAGCTGAAGGACGAGCTCCAGACGCTCTCCACCGCGCGTCGCCGCGAGGTCGCCGAACGGATCAAGGAGGCGCGCGAGTTCGGAGACATCTCCGAGAACTCCGAGTACGACGACGCCAAGAACGAGCAGGCGATGCTGGAGAGCAAGATCGCGCAGCTGCAGGAACGGCTGCGGATGGCCACGGTGATCGACTCCAAGGAGCTCTCGACCGAGGTCGTGCAGGTCGGTTCGGTGGTGCACGTCAAAGACGAAAAGACCGGCAAGTCGGTCAAATACACGATCGTCGGCTCCGCCGAGGCCAACCCCGAGGAGAGCAAGCTCTCCAACGAGTCGCCCGTCGGCCGCGCGCTGATCGGCCACCGGCGGGGCGACACCGTCGCCGTGCAGGTCCCCCGCGGGCCGGCGCGCAAGCTGAAGATCACCAAGATCGACGTCGGGCTCAAGTAGCCTGCCCGCATGAGCGGGACCGAGGAGGAGCCGCGGGAGGGGAGGCGTAGCAGCTCGCCCGAGGAAGGCCAGCGCCACGGCCTGCCCGAGTTGATTGCCGAGCGGCGCGCCAAGGCCGAGCGTCTGCGTGAGCAAGATCAGAGCGCGTTCCCGCACTCGTTTGCGGGCCCCGAGCCGATCGCCGAGATACTTCCCAAGTACGAGGACCTGGCGCCCGGCGAGGAAACCGACGAGCACCATCGCGTCGCGGGTCGTATCGCCGCGCGGCGCGGCGCCGGCAAGGCCGCGTTCCTGGACCTCGTCGATCGCACGGGCAAGATTCAGCTGCACGCGCGCGTCGACATCCTTGGGCCTGAGCGCTTCGATCTGCTTCGGTCGCTGGATCTCGGTGATCTGATCGGCGTCGACGGCGCCGCCATCCGCAGCCGCCACGGCGAGGTGTCGCTGCGCGTGGAAAGCTTTCAGATCCTCGCCAAGGCGCTGCGGCCACCCCCCGACAAGCACCACGGCCTCGCCGACGTGGAGACGCGCTACCGCCACCGCGAGCTCGATCTGATCGCAAGCGCCGATGCCCGCCGGCTGTTCGTCGACCGTGCACGCATCATCTCCGCCGTCCGCGCCCAGCTCGACGCGGCCGGCTTCATCGAGGTGGAGACCCCGGTGCTGCAGCCGCTCTACGGCGGTGCCATGGCGCGCCCGTTCACCACCCACCACAACGCGCTCGACCGCGACCTGTACCTGCGAATCGCCACCGAGCTCTACCTCAAGCGCCTGATCGTCGGCGGTCTGGAGCGCGTGTATGAGCTCGGCAAGGACTTCCGCAACGAGGGGGTGTCGCACAAGCACAACCCCGAGTTCACGGTGGTCGAGTGGTATGAGGCCTACGTCGACTACACGGGGGCCGAGGAGCGCACCGAAGCGATCGTGCGCGCGGCCGCCGAGGCGATTGGATACACGGGCGAGCTCGACTTCTCGGCGCCGTGGCCCCGCGTCGGCTTCGTCGATGCGATTGAGCGGGTCACTGCCGTCAACGTGATGGCATACCCCACCGCTGAGGAGCTGGCGGGCGCGATCCGCGAGCGGGACCTCGACGTCAAGACCAGCGGGCTGTGGTTCGAGATGGCCGACGATCTGCTCTCCAAGTACGTCGAGCCCAGCCTGATCAGGCCATCGTTCGTGATCGACTATCCCACGGAGATCTCCCCGCTCGCCCGCGAGCACCGGTCCGAGTCAAAGCTTGGGCTCGCAGAGCGTTTCGAGGCTTTCGCCGGCGGAATGGAGATCGCCAACGGCTTCAGCGAGCTGATCGACCCCGACACGCAGCGCGTACGCTTCGCCGCGCAGGAGCGGGTGCAGTTGCTGGACGACAGCGACGGCAAGACGATGCCCTACGACGAGGAGTACGTGCAGGCGCTCGAGCAGGGCATGCCCCCGACCGCGGGCGTCGGTCTCGGCATCGACCGGTTGGTGATGCTGCTCACCGGGCGCGACTCGATCCGCGAGGTCGTGCTGTTTCCGGCGATGCGCTCCTAGCGTGCGGTGCTCACCGATGAAGATTCGCAGCAGGTTCCCACTGGAGTGCCGGGGGGCCCGTTGGTAGACTGTCCTATGGCGGCGGCGGGACCTGGAGGCTCATCTTTCTCGCGGATTGCGACGAAGAGATGGATGGGGACCCACCCCACCCCGGGATCACCGTCCCCGCAGACCGGACCGACACCCTAGATCGTATACGGAGAGGTCGTAACAGCACCATGTTCGAGCGATTCACAGAACGGGCCCGCCAGGTTGTCGTTCTCGCGCAGGAAGAGGCGCGCACGCTCAAGCACAACTACATCGGCACCGAGCACATCCTGCTCGGGCTGCTGCGCGAGGAGGAGGGGCTCGCGGCCAGAGTGTTGGAGAGCCTCGACATCACCGTCGAGCGCGTGCGCGCGCAGGTCGTGCGGATCGTGGGCTCCGGCGAGGAGGTCACCTCCGGGCAGATCCCGTTCACGCCGCGTGCCAAGAAGGTGCTGGAGCTCGCGCTGCGCGAGGCGCTGTCGCTCGGCCACAACTACATCGGCACCGAGCACATCCTGCTCGGGCTGGTGCGCGAGAACGAGGGCGTCGCCGCGCGCATCCTGCTCGACTTCGACGCCGACTCCGAGAAGATTCGCAACGAGGTGATCCGGATGCTCTCCGGCCCCTCCGGCCGCCGCCAAGGCCAGGGCGCGGGAGCGCCCGGCGCTGCTGCCGGCGCGGGCGCCGGCAGCGGAGCGGAAGGCAAGAAGTCCTCGAAGCTGCTCGACCAGTTCGGGCGCAACCTCACCAAGCTCGCCGCCGAAGGCAAGCTCGACCCCTGCGTGGGGCGCGAGACCGAGATCGAGCGGATCATGCAGATCCTCTCGCGGCGCACCAAGAACAACCCGGTGCTGATCGGCGAGCCGGGCGTCGGCAAGACCGCCGTGGTCGAGGGCCTAGCGCAACGGATCACCAACGCCGACGTGCCGGAGCTGCTGAAGAACAAGCAGATCTACACGCTCGACCTCGCCGCGCTGGTCGCCGGCTCGAAGTACCGGGGCGAGTTCGAGGAGCGTCTGAAGAAGGTGATGAAGGAGATCACCCAGCGTGGGGACATCATCCTGTTCATCGACGAGCTCCACAACCTCGTCGGCGCCGGCGCTGCCGAGGGCGCGATCGACGCCGCCTCGATCCTCAAGCCGGCGCTTGCGCGCGGCGAGCTGCAGACGATCGGCGCGACCACGCTCGACGAGTACCGCAAGTACCTGGAGCGCGACTCGGCGCTCGAGCGACGCTTCCAGCAGATCCGCGTGGAGGAGCCCTCGATCGACCAGACCGTCGAGATCCTGCAGGGGCTGCGCGACCGCTACGAGCAGCACCACAAGGTGCAGATCACCGACGACGCGCTGCGCGCCGCCGCCGAACTGGCCGACCGCTACATCTCCGACCGCTTCCTGCCCGACAAGGCGATCGACCTGATCGACGAGGCGGCCTCGCGGATGCGGATCAAGTCGATGACCTCGCCGCCCGCCAACCGCGAGCTGGAGGAGGAAATCGAGACCACGCGGCGCGAGAAGGAGAGCGCGATCGAGGCGCAGGAGTTCGAGAAGGCCGCGGCGCTGCGCGACCAGGAGCGCAAGCTCACGCACCGCAAGCGCGAGCTCGAGGAAGAATGGGAAGCGGGCGAGTCGGGCGACCGCCCCGCGATCGGCGAGGAGGAGATCGCCGAAATCGTCTCGATGTGGACCGGCATCCCCGTCTTCAAGCTGACCGAGGCCGAGACGCAGAAGCTGATGCGGATGGAGGACGAACTGCACAAGCGTGTGATCGGCCAGCACCCCGCGATCGAGGTCATCTCCAAGGCGATCCGTCGCTCGCGGGCGGGTTTGAAGGACCCCAAGCGCCCGACCGGCTCGTTCATCTTCCTCGGCCCCTCCGGCGTTGGCAAGACCGAGTTGGCGCGCACGCTCGCCGAGTTCCTGTTCGGCGACGAGGACGCGATGGTCAGGATCGACATGTCGGAGTACATGGAGAAGCACGCCGTCTCACGCCTAGTCGGCTCGCCTCCCGGCTACATCGGCTACGACGAGGGCGGCCAGCTGACCGAGGCGGTCAGGCGCAAGCCCTACTGCGTGCTGCTGCTCGACGAGATCGAGAAGGCCCACCCAGACGTCTTCAACATCCTGCTGCAGATCCTCGAGGACGGGCGGCTCACCGACGCCCAGGGGCGCACCGTGGACTTCCGCCACGCGATCGTGATCATGACCTCCAACATCGGCGCCGCCGAGATCGCGCGCAACACGCCGCTGGGCTTCGCGGTGTCCGACGACGAGACGGGGATCACCTACGACGACATGAAGAACCGCATCATGGGCGAGCTCAAGAAGGTGTTCCGCCCGGAGTTCCTCAACCGGATCGACGACGTGATCGTCTTCCACAAGCTCGGCAAGGACGAAATCAGACAGATCGTCGAGCTGCTGCTGCTGCGGATCCGCGAGTCGATGGCCGAACGCGAGCTGCAGCTGGAGCTCACCGACCCCGCCAAGGAACTGCTCGTCGAGAAGGGCTGGGACCCCGCGATGGGCGCCCGCCCGCTGCGCCGTGCGATCCAGCGCTACATCGAGGATCCGCTCGCCGACTTCGTACTGCGCGAGCAGGTGGTCCCCGGAGCCACGGTCGTGGTCAATCCCGCCGGCGAGGGCGAAGAGGGCGAGGTCAAACTGACGATCGTCAAGCCCAAAAAGCAGAAGACCCCGGTTGGCGTCGGTGCGGGCGCCGCCGAGGCCAGCGGTTCAAGTGGTGGCGAGCTGCCCGCCGGGGAAGGGCTCCCCGAGGGCGATGTCGAGGACGGCGAGGACGACCACGACCCCGCGCCCGACCTGCCCGCCGACGACGGCGAGTAAGCGCGTTCAGAGCAGTCCGCGCCGCGCCGTAATCTGCGAGGGTGCCTCGCGTGCAATCGATCCACGTCTGCTCGGAGTGCGGCTTTCAGTCGGCAAAGTGGCACGGGCAGTGCCCCGGCTGCGAGGCGTGGAACACGCTTGTCGAGGAGCGCGCCCCCCTTGCCGCGGCGGGCACTCGCGGCGGGGGCCGTGGCGGGCGCTCCTCCGGTGGCAAGGCCGGGCCGACGCTCGTGCCGCTGCCCCTGGGTGAGGTCGGGGCGGCGCCGGTGGCGCGCCTGTCCACCGGCATCGGCGAGCTGGACCGTGTGCTTGGCGGTGGGCTGGTGCCGGGCTCGCTGGTGCTGCTCGGCGGGGCTCCGGGGATCGGCAAGTCGACGCTCACCAACATGGTGCTCGGCCACCTCGCGGGCAACGGCCACCGCACGCTGTACGTCAGCGCCGAGGAGTCGCCCGAGCAGGTGAGGCTGCGTGCGGAGCGGCTTGATTTGGGTCCCGCCCACCCCGCCCACCCTGCCCACCTGGCCGGTCCTGCTCCCCCCGCCCGTCCCGCGCTGCAGGTGCCGATCGTGGCGGAGACCGACCTCGATTCAGTGCTCGCCGTGCTCGACGCCCACGCGCCGCAGGCGTGCGTGATCGACTCCGTGCAGACCCTCCACGCCGCCGAGCTCACCGGCGCCCCCGGCTCGGTGGGCCAGGTGCGCGAGGTCGCCGTGCGCGTGATGGAACTCGCCAAGACGCGCGGAATCGCGACGATCCTCGTCGGGCACGTCACCAAGGACGGCGCGCTCGCCGGCCCGCGCGTGCTCGAGCACCTGGTGGACTGCGTGCTGCAGTTCGAAGGCGAGCGCGAGCGCCCCTACCGCGAGCTGCGCGCGCTGAAGAACCGCTTCGGCTCGACCAACGAGGCGGGGCTGTTCGAGATGCGCCAGGGCGGTCTCGTGGAGGTGCTGGACGCCTCGGCGCGCTTCGTCGCGCAGGCCACGCGCGCCCCCGGCAGCGTGATGCTGGCGGCGATGGAGGGCTCGCGCCCGCTGCTGGTGGAGGTGCAGGCGCTGGTGTCGCCCTCGGAGCTCGAGCAGCCCCGCCGTGTGGCCTCCGGGCTCGATCGCAACCGTTTGGCACTGGTGCTCGCAATCCTCGCCCGCCACGGCCGCGTCGGCGTGGGCGGCCACGACGTGTTCGTCAACGTGGTCGGCGGCGTGCGCGTCGACGAGCCGGGCGTGGACCTCGCGATCGCCCTCGCGGTTGCCGGCGCTCGCCGCGGGGTACCGATCGTGGGCGTCGCGCCTGGCGGCGTAGGATCCGGAGGTGGCGTGAACGGGGTCCGTGGCGCGGGGGCGATGGGCGACGCCATAGGTGCCGGTGGCGGGAGGGCAGCAGGTGACAGGAGCGCTGGTGTCGCTCCCCTGGCGTGCTTTGGCGAGCTGGGCCTGACGGGAGAGCTGCGCTGGGTCGGCCACCCCGAGCGCCGCCTGCAGGAGGCCACCAGATACGGGCTGCACGACGTCCTTGCCCCCACGGGCAGCGGTGCGGGTGCCCGCGAGGTGGGCACTCTGCGCGAGGCGCTCGCGGCGGCGTTGCCACGGGAGCGGCGCGCTACGGATCGTCCGGTTCGGACCGCCGCCTGACGCGCCCCCGGGGCGACCCGCCCGAGGAGGAGCTAAATCTAGGCTCAATGCCGTAAAATGGGCCTCGTGGCTCCACGATCCGGCGAAGATTTCGATACCGAAGCTCGCTCGGAGCCCGGTCTGATGAGGGCGTTGGAGATGGTCGCGCCGGGCACCGCGCTGCGCGAGGGGATGGAGAACATCCTGCACGCGCGCACCGGGGGGCTGATCGTGATCGGTGACCCCGAGGAGCTGAGCTTCCTCTTCTCGGGGGGGATCAAGCTCGACATCGACTACGCGCCGGCGCTGCTCTACCAGGTGGCGAAGATGGATGGGGCGATCATCGTCAACGCCAACTCCACCAAGATCGCGCTCGCCAACGTCCAGCTGATGCCCGATCCGACGATCCTCACGCTCGAGACCGGCACCCGCCACCGCACCGCGGAGCGCATCTCCAAGCAGACCGAAGCGCTCGTGATCGCGATCTCCCAGCGCCGCGAGGTAGTGTCGCTGTACTCGGGTGGCACCAAGTACATCCTCCAGGACATCCCGGTGGTGCTCGCCAAGGCCAACCAGGCGCTCGCCACCCTGGAGAAGTACCGTACCCGCCTCGACCAGGTCTCCACGCGGCTCACCGCCCTGGAGTTCGAGGGCGGCGTCACACTGCACGACGTGCTCACCGTGTTGCAGCGCTCGGAGCTCGTGACGCGCATGGCCGTCGAGATCGAGCGCTACATCGTCGAGCTCGGCACCGAGGGGCGCCTGATCGAGATGCAGCTCGAGGAGACGATGGTCGGTGCCGCCTCCGAAAAGGCGGCGCTCGTGCAGGACTACCTGGCGGGCTACTCCGACGAGGCGTTCGCCGCCGCGCACGAGGAGATGGGGCGGTTGGGTCATCAAGATCTGCTCGACTTCGGCCGTCTCGCCGAACTGCTCGGGTACGACCGCAAGCTGAACACACTCGACTACGCGGTCTCGCCGCGGGGCCACCGCATCCTGGGGCGCATCCCCAGGCTGCCGAAGCTGGTGGTGGCGGAGATCATCAAGCAGGTCGGGGGTTTGGACGAGCTGCTGGCGGCGACGGACGCCGAGCTCGAGGCGATCGAGGGAGTTGGGGAGATACGTGCGAAGGACATCCGCGAGGGCCTTCGTCGCCTGCAGGAGATCAACCTCGTGGACCGTTATCTGCAGACGTGAACCCAGAGCGAAGGTCACTCCCGACCGGCTCGATCACAAAGGAGGACAGTCATTCCCATTCCCCAAGCAATCGAAGCAGAGTTGATGGAGGATCTCGACGTCTCAAGCGAAGTCGAGTGCATCGAGTTCGAGTTGGGGGACCACGTGGTCTATCCCCATCACGGCGCCGGCAAGGTCCTCAAGAAGGAGGAGATGGAGGTGCTCGGCGAAAGTCGCGAGTACCTCACGATCAAGATCCTGCACAACGACATGACCGTCAAGGTTCCCACCGAGAACGCGGGGATCGCCGGTCTGCGCAGGGTGATCGACGAAGACACCGTGAAGAAGGTGCTGGACGTGCTCCAAGACGAAGTCTCGGACATGCCCAAGAACTGGAACCGCCGGTTCAAGCACAACCGCGACAAGATCAAGACGGGCGACATCTACGAGCTCGCCGAGGTCGTACGCAACCTCGCGCTGCGCGAGAGCGAAAAGGGGCTCTCCACGGGCGAGAAGCAGATGTTCACACGCGCCAAGAAGATTCTCGCCTCGGAGCTGATGTATGCGCTCGACAAGGACGAGGACGAGGCCGAAGGCTATCTCGACGACCTGCTCGCCAACTCGGCTTCGAGCAAGCTGGCGATGGCCAAGTAGCGGGGCTCTCGCGCACGCGGCAGTTGATCCCTGCCGCGTGCGCGACAGTCATCCCTCGTTCCCGTCGTGACCGTCGCCCTGATTGTCGCCGCCGGCCGGGGCGAGCGCTTGGGGGGCGATCGCCCCAAGGCGCTCGTACCTCTGGCGGGTCGTCCGCTGTTGCAGTGGAGCGTCGATGTGCTGCGCTCCGTCTCCTCGATCGAGCGGATCGTGGTGGCGCTGCCGTCCGGCGTGAGCGCGCCAGCGGGCACCATCGGGGTGCCGGGCGGTGCGGTGCGCTCGGAGTCCGTGCGCCTCGCGCTCGCCGCCGCCGGTGAGGGTGACCCGGTGCTGGTGCACGACGCTGCGCGGCCGCTGCTGAGGAGCGAGCTCGCCGAGCGGGTGATCGCGGCCGCGCTCGCGGAGGGGGTGGATGCCGCGATTGCGGCGGCTTCGGTGACCGACACCATCAAGCGAGTGGGGGAGGGGGCGGGCAATACCGTGAGCGAGACGCTCGACCGCTCCGGGCTATGGGCGGTTCAGACCCCGCAGGTCTTCCGCCGCGCCGCGTTGGAGCGTGCGCTCGACGTGCCCGACGAGGTGCTGGCGCAGGCGACCGACGACGCCTGGCTGGTGGAGCGTGCGGGGGGCCGCGTGGTCGTGGTGCAGGCGCCGCGCGAGAACCTCAAGGTGACCACCCCGCTTGACCTGGCCCTCGCCGAGCTGCTGATCGCGTCTCGGCCTGCTTGAATCGCCTGCGAGGGTGGCGCAGCCGGCCGTGGGCCGGCGAGCCGGGCCCCTCGTTTTTTCGATCAAATGCTCACCGACTACCACCTCCACCTGCGCCTCGACGAGCTCGACGCGACCGCGGCCGAGCACTTCACCGCCGCCAACGTGGAGCGCTACCGCGAGGTTGCCGACGAGCGCGGGATCGCCGAGCTGGGCGTCTCCGAGCACATCTACCGTTTCCGCGAGGCGCTCGCCGTGTGGCAACACCCGCTGTGGCGGGAATTCGCGCGCGACGACCTGGAGGAGTACTGCCGGTTCGTGCGCGAGCACACCGACCTGCGGTTGGGAATCGAGGCCGACTTCATCCTCGGCGGGGAGGACCGCACGGCCAACCTGCTGGAGGCGTACGACTTCGACTACGTGGTCGGCTCGGTGCACTTCCTGCGCGACGAATCGCTCGACATGGCGGAGTACAGCGTGTGGAGCACCACCCGCAGCGCCGAGGAGATCTGGCGGCGCTACTTCCAGACGCTCGGGGAGGCGGCGCGCAGCGGTCTGTTCGACATCCTCGCCCACCCCGACCTCGTGAAGATGTGGGGCCCCGACCGCCCCCGACCCGAGGGCGATCTACGCCGCTACTACGAGTTGGCGATCGAGGGCATCGCCGAGTCGGGCATCGCGGTGGAGGTCTCCACGGCGGGGCTGCGCAAGCGCGCCCGGGAGATCTACCCGGCGCCGGCCTTCCTCGAGATGTGCGTAGAAGCCGGCGCGCCGATTGCGCTCTCCAGCGACGCCCACCGTCCGCAGGATGTCGGGGCCGACTACGAGCAGGCGCTCGAGCTGCTGGACAGCGTGGGCGTGCGCGAGCTGTGCGTGTTCGAGCACCGCTCCCGGCGCATGGAGCCGATCGGCGCGGGCGTGCGATGAGCCTGGATCGTGTGGCCCCCAACGGTTCGTCGCCGGGTAGGATGCCCGGCGCCCGCGCGGCTGGTGTCCAACCGACGCGCGTGGACGATCCCAAATGAGCCTCTCCGGTATCGGCTACGACTGCCATCGCTTCGCCGCCGGCCGGAGGCTGATCCTCGGCGGCGTGGAGATCCCGCACGAGCAGGGGCTAGAGGGGCACTCCGACGCGGATGTCCTCACCCACGCGGTGATCGACGCGCTGCTCGGAGCCGCCGGGCTGGGTGACATCGGCGAGCACTTTCCCGACACCGACGAGCGCTACCGCGACGCCGATTCGATCGAGCTGCTGGAGACAGTCCTGACGAGCGTGGTTGCGGCGGGCTTCGAAGTCGAGAACGTCGACTGCACCGTGCTGATGGAGGCTCCTCGGCTTGGTCCGCACCGTCAGGAGATCCGCGAGCGTCTTGCCTTGGCGCTGAACCTGCCGGTGGGACGCGTCAGTGTGAAGGCCACCACTGGTGAGAGCATGGGCTTCGTCGGGCGCGGCGAGGGCGTCGCGGCGCTGGCGGTTGCAAGCCTGAGCAGTCGTTAGGCCCGCCGTCGTGAGCCCCCACGCGCATCCTTGCGAGGTCCAGCCGGCCCTGTCGCTTCGCTAGGGTTGGCGCCCGATGCGACCGATCCAGCTAGAGGACACGCGCAGCGGCAGACCGCAACACCTGCAGCCGCGCGATCCCGGCCGCGTTGGCATATACGCCTGTGGCCCCACCGTCTACAGCCGCATCCACATCGGCAACGCACGGCCCTTTGTCGTCTTCAGCCTGCTCAAGCGATTTCTGGAGCACGAGGGCTATCAGGTGAATCTGGTCATCAACATCACCGACGTCAACGACAAGATCTACGACGCGGCACGCGCCCAGGGCCGCTCCAGCGCCGAGCTGGCCGCGGAGATGACCGCCCACTACCAGGCCGACACCGACGCCCTCGAGCTCGGTCGGCCCAACCACGAGCCGCTTGCCTCGGAGACGATCCTGCCGATCGTCGAGCACATCCAGACGCTGATCGACCGCGGCCACGCCTACAGCGTCCAGGGCGACGTCTACTTCCGCGTGCGCTCTGACGAAGGCTACGGCACGCTCTCGCACCGACAGCTCCAGAATATGGACCAGGGGGAGGGACTCGAAGGCTCAGAGCGCAAGGAGGACCCGCTGGATTTCGCCCTGTGGAAGGCCCGCAAGGAGGGCGAGGACACCTATTGGCCCTCACCTTGGGGGGATGGACGGCCCGGCTGGCACATCGAGTGCTCGGCGATGGCGGAGCAGTTCCTCGGAGTCGGCTTCGACATCCACGGCGGTGGCTCCGATCTGCTTTTCCCCCATCACGAGAACGAGGCCGCCCAAACCCGTGCCGCGCGCGGTACCGAGCTGGCACGGCTGTGGATGCACAACGGCATGATCCAGCTCACCGGGGAGAAGATGGCGAAGTCGGCCGGCAACATCGCCCTGCTGCATGAGGTGCTCCCCGAGTACGGCCGCGAGGCGGTCGTGATGTATCTGATCTCCGGCCATTACCGCCAACCGCTTGCTTTCTCGCAGGCAACGCTGGAGCAGGCTCGCGCCAACGTCAAGCGCATCCGCGAAGCTGGGCGGCGGCTGGGGCCGGGACCCACACAGCAACCGGCTGAGCGACGGTCGCAGCCGATAGAGCCTGAGGAGCTTTCGGGTCGGGATGACGGGAACGAGGAGCTTTCGGGTCAAAATGACGAGCAGCAGCTCCAGATATCTCGTGACGCGTTCTTCGCGGCGCTCGCCAACGACTTCAATACCGCGGGCGCCCTGGCCCACCTGAACGATTGGATTCGCGTCGCTGAGAGTCTCGAATTCAAGGGTGATGCCCACCTCGCCGAGATGCTCGGCGTGCTGGGACTGCAGTCGCTGCTGGAGTCCCCCGCGCAGGCGCCGGCTGAGGTACGCCGGTTGGCCGAAGCGCGAATGACCGCCCGCTCGCGGCGCGACTTCGCCGACGCCGACCGGCTGCGAGATCAGATTGCGGCTCTCGGCTGGGAGGTGCGGGACGTCGCGCAGGGCTTCCAGCTGCTGCCGTTGTGATCCTCTACGGCCGGCACCCTGTGATGGAGGCGCTGCGCGGTCGCCGCGCCCACACGGTCGGCGAGGTGTGGGCCACCGACGGCGCCGCTCGCGAGCCGTGGCTGCAGGGCGTGACGGTGCGATCGGCCACCCCCGAGGCGATCGCCCGCCGCTGTGGCTCCGACGCTCACCAGGGCCTCTGCGCGGAGGTGGGCGGCTATCCGTACGTATCGGCCGACGATCTTCTCGCCCGCGGTCCCTGAGACCGCGGCCCACGCCGTGAGGACACGCGCCTGATCGTGGCGCTCGACCAAGTGCAGGACCCGCAGAACCTCGGCTCGATCTGCCGCACCGCGGAGTGCGTGGGGGCCACCGGGGTGGTGATCCCCGAGCGCCGCGCCGCCGAGGTCACTCCCGCGGTTTGCAAGGCCTCCGCCGGCGCCGTCGAGCACCTGCGGGTGGCGCGGGTGCGCAACCTCGCCGACTTCCTTGGCGACGCGCAGAAGGCGGGCTGCTGGTCCTACGGCGCGAGCGCCGGCGCCGCCACCCCCTACCACCGCCCCGACTACCGCGGTGGGGTGGTGGTGGTGCTTGGCAGCGAGGGCCACGGCCTGCGCCCGCGCGTGGCGGGGGCGTGCGATGAGTTGATCGCGCTGCCGCTGTTGGGGAGGATCGAGTCGGCCGGTGTCGCCGCCGCCGCGGCGGGGATCCTGTACGAGATCTTGCACAATCGACTTCGGCCCCTTGACAACGCTTCATAACTGTGCGACGCTCGCATCTGTAACGCTGAACCTAAGCTTTAGTTGTAGTCGATTTCCATAGTCGTTGGCGCCGGGGGAGGAGTGCGCCACTGAGCGATCCGGGCTGCGCGCAGCCCGAGAAAGGCTTGCTCGTGGCACGTATCTCCCGTAACTCTCAATCTGAAGTTAAGGTTGACGATGGTTTCCTGATCGCCCTTGCGAAGCAGGGCGACCGCACCGCCTACGACCGTCTGGTGCGCCGCTACCACGGCTTCGTGCGGTTGAAGGCCTCCTCCTACTTCCTCGCTGGAGGGGACTCCGACGACCTCATTCAAGAGGGCCTCGTCGGCCTCTACAAGGCGATTCGCGACTACCGCACCGATCGCGAGTCGAGCTTTCGCAACTTCGCCGAGCTCTGCATCACCCGTCAGATCATCACCGCCGTGAAGACCGCCACTCGCAACAAGCACACACCGCTCAACCAGTACGTCTCCTTCTCCGCCACCCCCGCCGGGGGCGGGGAAGACGTGCCCACGCTCGACCAGGTGTTCCCCGGTCCCACGGTGCACGACCCCGCCAACCAGGTGATCTCCTCCGAGGAGTTGCGCTCGCTGGTGGGCTGCCTCTCCACGGCCCTCTCGGAGCTCGAGAGCCGCGTGCTCTCGCTCTACCTGGACGGCTGCTCCTACGAGCAGGTGGGCGAGCACCTCGCCTGCGACACCAAGACCGTGGACAACGCCCTGCAGCGGGTCAAGCGCAAGGTGGGCGCGCATCTGGAGGCGCGGGCGGTCGCGGCGTAGACGATGCCCTTAGCCGAGCCCACCGAGGCCGCCCGTAGGCGGCCTCGGTGCTGACACCAGGCTGCCCGTGGCGTGCCGCGGCGCTACCGGTGGTGGTGATGCCCGCGCGGAGCTTCTTCTTCGGGTTTTGCTTCGCCTTCCGCGCTACCCCGTTCTTCGCCTTCCTTTTCCACTTCGGTGGAGTTGGTCGATCCTTCCGAGGGAGTCGAGGAGTTGCCCGGGGCTTCTTTCAGAGCCGCGGCCGGCGCCGGGCTCACGTTGATCGGGAACGTCTGGCTCGCCGAGCCGCCGTTGTCGGGGCCGCCGGGGATGTACACGCGAAAGACGTCGGTCCCCACGCTGAACACCTGGTAGGGGATCGAGAATGTGGCTTCCGACGTGACCCTGCCCACTCGCACCACGTGGAAGCCCGTGCCGGAGGCGTTCTCGCGCTGCAGGTAGATCAGGTGATCGGGGCGGGTTGGCGTGGGGGCGACTTTCCCTGAGAACGTCACCACCTGTCCCTCCATTACCGACGTAGCCGATGCTTCGGCGGTGAGCACATACCTCACGCCCTCGAACAGCACCGCCGAGGTCTTGCCGTCGCCTTGCACCTTGTAGTAGGTGCTGTTGACGGGAGTCTGCGCGGGGAAGGTGTACGCGCCGCTGCTGCTGGTGCTCACTTGGGCGACCGGCGCGTAACCGTGCTGGTGGAGGGTGCGCGCCAGCAGCGTCACCGGCTGGCTGCTGGTGACGCCCGCGAGCGTTCCACCGATCACCACCGACTGTCCGTAAAGGATCGGATCGGGGGTCGCTTCGATCGTCAGTTCGGGGTTCTGCTCCTGCGAGATCTCATAGGTGAGCGGGCTCGACGTTTCGGGGACGTTGCGACCCTGGCTGAGCACCAGCACGCGCAGGTTGGCGTCGCCGGGGACGAGGAAGGTGTGGGGGATCGAATACCCTCCCCCGGCTTCCACGACGCCGAAGTCGATCCTGTGCCATTCGTTGCCGGTGAGCGCATTCTGGCGCTGCAACACCACCCGTGCGCCGATGTCCGCCGGGGTGACTTTGCCGGTGAAGGTGACTTTGTTGGCGACGCCCGTCAGGATCTGGGTGCCTTCCGGCGGCCCTTCCAGCGTCACCTGGGGAGCGACACGGATGCTTCTGTTGACGCTCTCCGCGCCGTGCGAGCGCACATGCCACACGCCGTTGTTTTCTACCGTGCTACCGGTGAGCTGGAACTGATACGCGCCGCCGGCGCCGGTGGTGGTGCTCGCCTCGAGGGTGAACCCGGGAGCTCCGGGGACGTGCCGGAAGAGCCTCACGATCTTGCCTTCGGTTCCCACGTCGCGGCGGCACACGAGCTGGCCGAAGATGGTGGCTGAGTCTCCCGCGGTGATGCGCACGGGACCGTGAATGGTCACCCGGCAGCGGCCGCCGGGGCTGGGATGAAAGAACGCGGACGCTCCCGTCGCAAACAGCGCCAGCGACGAGACTGCAACCGCGCACGCCAAAGCGAGTGATGCTCTCGGACGCATGTAATCCTCCTCCTTTGGTGGATGGTCGTCGACTATGCAGGTGGTCCTGCCCCGCTCGGTTCCAATCCCCCCGGTCGCGGCCGATCCCGCCGGGCCTGCGCCTTGCGCTCCCGGTCAATCTGTGAGCTACGACCCCAATAACCCGACCGCAGCGCGATCGATGCGGTGGCTCTCGCGTGAGTTTGGGGCCGGGCTGCTGAGCGTGCGCGCGGGGGAGTCGTGGGGCGCGTGAGTTGCGTGCGCGCGTGAAGTTTGCGGCGCGACGGTGTCTCAGAGATGTCCGCTGGCAATACCAGGCATAAGCGCGGGAATCCGCTCTCGGCCTGCCGATGGCGCTCCATCCTCCGTCGGCGGGACGAGTTCCGCGCCAGGCGCCCCTCCCCACGGGGCGGGACAAGGTTCGGGGCGGCCCATCCTGGCGGGCCGCCCCGAGCCGTCTCAGGGCTTGCCCGCGGCCGTCCCAGGGCTGTCCCCAGGGCTCGCCCGCGGCTTTCCCGAGCATCCGATTCTTTGCGCCTTTTCGTCTATTCGCGTGACGAAGGCTGGCGGTGGGGGTCTAAGATGTCGTAAGGATGGTTGGGTGTCAGTCGCCGCCAGGGCCGTTCGGCCTTGGGAGCCACCACGGCGCCCACGGTGTGCCATGAGTCCAGGAATCCCCACCCGTCTGCTGGCGACTCAGTCGGATGAGCGGCTGCTCGCCTTGGTCCGCGAGGGTCACGAGCGCGCGTTCGAGGCGCTCGTGCATCGCTATCGCAAGCCGCTGCTCGGCTACTGCCGGCGCCTGCGGCTGTCCGATGCGCGCGCCGAGGAAATCGTCCAGCTAGCGCTGTTGAAGACCTGGATCGCCTTGCGGGAGGGCGCCGAGGTGCGCGAGCTCAAAGCCTGGTTGTACCGGGTGGTGCACAACACCGCCGTCAACGCCCTGCGCGACTCCGCTCACGACGGCGAGTCATGTGCGGACCCGGCGAGTGCGCTGGAAGCCCACCCCCCCTGCCAACCGGCGGAGGACTCGCCGCTCGACCGGAGGCTGGCGATGCGCGAGGCGCTCGCCGAGGTCGCGGCGCTGCCACCGCTACAACGCGAGGTGATCGTCCGTACCGCCGTCGCCGGTCACTCCCACGAGCAGGTTGCCAGCGACCTGGGGATCACCAACGGCGCCGTGCGCGGTCTGCTCTACCGCGCGCGCACCACGCTGCGCACGGCCATCACCGTGCTCACACCACCGCAGCTGTTCGGCTGGCTGGCGGGTCGCTCCGACCAGGGCAGCCCCGCCCCCGAACGGCTCGCCGAACTCGCGGGCGGCGGGGGAGCCGTCGGCATCGGGGGAGCGGCGGGCGTCAGTGGGCTGCTGGTGAAGGCCGGCGTGGTGGCGCTCACCGTCGGCACCGTGATCACGGGCGCCGCGGTGGTGCATCTCAGCGCGTCGACTCACCACGGCAACTCACGCCGGCTGATTGCTGCGGCGGCGCCCCCACACGGCGCTGGCACGGGCTCTGCCACGGGTTCCGCTGTGGCTGGCGGGCGTGCGGGCTCCCGCGACGGCGGCGGGTTCCCCGACGCGGTGGGCACGCACCGCGGCTCCTCTGGGCGCCATCACGGGAGCCGTGCTGGCTCCACGGGCGCGCACGCCCGCGCGAAAATCGATGCTGGTGGTGGGAGCTTCGTCGGCACCCCCACCGCCGGTGGTCACCGCGCGCCGCGATCCACGACGCGGGTTACTGGCGGCGCGCACCACAACGCTTCAGCGAAGGGGCCGGCGGCCCCCAGTCCCGCGCCCGGCTCCAGCCAGGGGTCCGGGCAGGCCGGCGCGGGGTCTGGCGCGGGCTCCAGCCCGAGCGGCGGCTCGGGTCAGGGCGGTGAAGCAGGCACGGGATCGGGCGGGCCCGTGGGCTCGGTCGCTGGCAACGGCTCGCCGGGCGGCACGGAAACGAGCGGCTCCGCGGGAGGCTCCTCGGAAGGGAGCTCCTCCGGCGGGGGCTCGTCTGGCTCGGGGTCCGGTGCGGGCTCTGGGTCCGGCTCGGGCTCGGGCGCCGGGTCCTCGGGCTCCGGCAGCTCGGAAGGTACGGACAGCGGTGGTTCATCGAGCGGGTCGAGTGGGTCCAGCGGCTCGGAATCCTCGGGCGAACAGTCGGGTTCGCTGGTGGGGACCGTCGTGCACGAAGTCGGCAACGTGCTCGAACATCTGCTGCATTGAGGGACGTGCTGGATGGCCAGCAGTGCGGCGGTGCTGGGCTCGCGCCCGCGACTGCCGTGACTCCGAGATCGCTCCCACCTCGTTCAGCTTTCGTTCAGCCAGCTGGCGAGGAAGGGGTCGACTATGCGCCAGCTCGTTCTGGTGGTGTGGTCGTGGACGAGGTGGCCGTCGTTGTGCAGTCGTCTAACAGCGGCCTGTGCGGAGCCCCCCTTGGGCAGGCCGTAGCGCTGGTCGGCTTGGTGGCTGGCGAGAGGGATGGTGCGTTGCGCGATGACCTTGAGCGCTCTGCGTTGCAGTGAGGTGCAGGACTCCCACAGGATTTGGATTTCGCTTTCGGTCTCGCGGTGGGCGGCTTGCAGCGTGTCGGCCCAGGTTTCGATGTCTGCGCTCGAGCCGGGCTGGAGGCGTTCGTAGAGGTGGTGCGCCAGTAGCATCGCGCGTTGGGGATGGCCTTCGGCTGTGTCCAGCAGCGGTCCAAGGGCTTCGCCAGGGTCGCGGTCGGTGGCGTGGAAGCGTTGGAGAAGGTACTCGGTGAGCTCGTCCGGGGGGAGGGGGCCGAGCTCGACGGGTGCGGCTTGGGCGAAGAAGGCGTGGCGGCGGTCGCTGAACAACTCGCGCAGCAGTCCTGGATGCGATCCCGAGAAGATGTAGGCGGCTGCCTGGCCGTGACTCTCGAGCTCTGAACGGAACACTCCCGGTAGGGCTGCATTGATACGCGCCACCTCTTGGAACTCATCGAAGGCGACGAGGCACATCTTGCCCGTGCGTTCGTTGATGCGGCGTGGCAGGGCCAGGCGATCCAGCAGTCCCGGGGCGGTGATCTGCGGTTTGGCCTGGAAGCCGACGCCGCCTGGCGCCGCGCTGATCGTGGGGTTTAGTGTGCGTATGAGCCCGTCGTACCATCGGCGCAACCGTGAGTCCAGCTGTGCGCCGTAGGCCCGCTCGATCCGCTCGGCGACGTCCCCAGCTGTCACACACCCAAGGAACCCGACCTCTATCGGTATCGCGCCGGCCTTCTCCGCGGCCGCCAGCGCGGCGCGCAACAGAGACGTCTTGCCGTACCGGCGCGGCCCCTCGATGCGGGTGTTGCGGGCGTCGAGCGCGCGGTCCTGGAGGATGCGAAGCTCCGTGGTCCGGTCCGCCAGCGCTGTGACCGGCTCGTCGTAAACGAAGGGACTGGCCATGGTGGCATATTATAACACCTCTAGGTGGCGCATTATAACACTTTGTCAATTGTGGGCAACCCAATCTCTCTGATCCTCACTGAACGTACCCGACGGCACCCCGATCTCGCCGATCCTCACCGATCCTCACGTATGCTCACGCTCACGTCTGCTCGAGGTCGCGGCAACGACCATTCCAGTTCCCGGCGTACGGCGTAGGATTGCGAACAGGATGGCGAGTGCGGATGAGATGCTGAGCGTGGCGGGGCAGCGCGCGCGGGAGCTGGCGGTACCCGAGCTCAGCTCGCGGCCGCGCCGGAAGGTGGCGGTGCTCACCTGCATGGACACGCGGATCGATCCCCTCTCGATGCTTGGCCTGGAGCGCGGTGAGGCGCACATCGTCCGCAATGCCGGCGGTCTGGTCACCGACGACGCGATTCGCTCGCTGAGCGCCTCCCAGCGGCTGCTGGGTACCGAGGAGATCGTCGTGGTGATGCACGAGGGCTGCGGGCTGTGCGGCGCCTCCGAGGATGAGTTCGCGCGAATGCTCGCCGCCGACGGCGCGCTGCCGACGTGGCGGCTCGGCGCCTTCCACGACCTCGAGGCGACCCTGCGCGCGGGTCTCGACCGTCTGCTCACCAGCCTCGAGCTGCCCGCGCGCGAGCAGATCCGCGGCTTCGTCTTCGATCCCGCAAGTGGGGCGCTACGCGACATTGAGAGCAGCGGCTCGCGCTAGGCGGACACCGGGTGCCCGCATCCGTGAGCACCCGCAGTACCGATAGCGTAGGAGAGGTGCTGCCCCACACAGAGCCCGCAACAGGCTCCAGCGCGTCGCAATCCACTGCGCTGGCGCTCTCCTGGAGCGGCGGCAAGGACTCAGCCTTGACGCTCTGGACCTTGCGCCGCCAGGGGATGGAGCCCGCGGCCCTGATCACCACCGTCACCGACGCCTACGAGCGCATCAGCATGCATGGTGTTCGCCGTGAGCTGCTCGCAAGGCAATCCGCTGCGGCCGGCATCTCGCTCGTCGAGGTTCATATTCCGCCAGCGTGCGTCAACGCGGTCTACGAAGCACGCATGGCGCAGGCGTTCGCCTTGCCACCTCTGTCCGATGTCGAGGCGGTCGCGTTCGGTGATCTGTTTCTCGAGGACGTACGCGCTTACCGCGAGACGCGGCTCGCAGCGGCCGGCAAGCATGGGCTCTTCCCGCTTTGGGGACGCGACACCGCTGCCCTGGCCAGAGAGTTCATCGCGGCCGGCTTCCAGGCGATAATCGTCTGTGTGGACCCTCGCGCGCTGGACGCGTCGTTCGCGGGGCGCGCATATGACGAGGGGCTTCTCGCCGAGTTGCCCGCAAGCGTCGATCCCTGCGGGGAGAACGGCGAGTTCCACACCTTCGTGCACGCCGGGCCGATCTTCACCGGGCCGATCATCTGCGAGACCGGCGAGGTCGTCGAGCGTGGCGGGTTCGTCTTTTGCGATCTCATACCCACGTAACGCCTCTAGAAGACCGACTATTTCAGGGGTCTTCTAGTAGGACTTCGGTAGGTGTTTGCAGGAGTTCGTGCGGTTGCAGGGAACTTGTGTGGCGTGGCGGGTTTGCGGGCGCGTGAGTATGGGGTCAGGGCGGCTGATCTGGAGGCGCAGCGCGCGGCGTTGATCGAGTTCGCGGGCGAGATGTATCGGCCGCTGGTGCGGTGTGATCAGCGAGCGAAGGGTGAGCAGTATGTGCGCGGCCTGTTGTTGGAGGGGCGGCGCAAGTCGATCCAGCCGATGGCGGCGAGGCTGCCCGATGGTGACGAGGAGGGGTTGCAGCAGTTCATCACCGACTCGCCGTGGGAAGACGAGCCCGTTCGTCGGCGGCTGGCGCGGCGGATGACCGGGGAGATCGAGCCCGAGGGATGGATTGTGGACGACACGGGGTTGCCGAAGGACGGGCGGTTCTCACCCGGGGTCGCGCACCAGTACTGCGGAGCGTTGGGCAAGACCGCCAACTGTCAGGTCCTGGTGTCAGTCAACGCCGCTTGCGACCGGGCGTCATGCCCGCTGGGGTGGCGGTTGTTCTTGGCGAAGTCGTGGGATGAGGATGAGCAGCGCCGTCGCCGGGCGCGGATCCCCGAGGACATGCGGCACCTCCCGAAGTGGCAGCTCGCGTTGGAGATCATCGATCAGCTGTTGGAGTGGGGCCTTGAGCGTCGCGTGGTGCAGGCCGACGGCGGCTATGGGGACACCACCGCGTTCCGGGTCGCCCTGGAGGAGCGCGAGCTCGAGTACGTGCTGCAGGTCAAGGGTCTCACCTCAGCGCACAGGGCTGACGCGGTGCCGGTCACGCCTGAATATCAGGGCCGCGGCCGGCCGCCTATCCCCCGCTATCCCGAGAAGCCCTCAAGCCTCCGCGATTTGGTGCTGGCCGCCGGCCGCGAGCAGGTCCTGACGGTCGGCTGGCGCGAGGGTGACCGCGGCCCACTTGCCAGCCAGTTCGTCGCGCTGCGGGTTCGTCCCGCTAACGACGCCCAGCGCGACGAGCACGGGGTGCTGGGCGAGCGGTGGCTGCTGGCCGAATGGCCCGAGCACAAGGACGAGCCAGTCAAGTACTGGCTCTCCAACCTCCCCGTCCAGACGCCGATCGTGACGCTGGTCCGCCTGGCGAAGCTTCGCTGGCGCGTCGAGCACGACTACCGCGAGCTCAAGCAATGCCTCGGCCTCGACCACTACGAGGGCCGAACATTCTGCGGCTTGCACCACCACCTCACCTGCGTTACCGTCGCACACGCATTCCTCACCTGCTGCCGGCTCGCCCGCGGCGACCCCGGCACCGTCCGCCCTCAGCTGGCGGCAGCCTGATCAGCCTCTACCAAGCCCAGCGCGAACTACAGACCACGCTGGCATGCTGGCACGACCGCTGCCCGGTCTGCCAGCGCAGACTGCCGCCATAACGACCTACCGAAGTCCTACTAGCGACGCAGAGCGTGATGACCTCCGCGGTCGGTGCGTGAACGCGGTGGCGTCGGGGTAGGTTGCAGGTAGTGGGTCGGGTTCTCGTCATCGGAGGCGGACACAACGGCCTTGTGGCAGCGATCCATCTTGCTGTACACGGCCTCGACGTGATCGTGGTTGAGCACGCACCTCAACCCGGCGGCGCGACCGTCTCCACGCAGATCACGCTCCCCGGCTTCGTACATGACCATTGCGCTGCCTTCGTGCCGATGGCCGCCGCATCTTCGGCAATTCGGGAGCTTGACTTGGAGCGCGAGGGCCTCGGTTGGATAGATCCTCCACACGTGCTCGCGCATCCGTTTGCTGACGGCAGCGCGATTGCATTGCACCGCAGCGTGGAGGCGACGGTCGCTTCGCTCGGACCGGCCGGCCCGGGCTGGGCGGCAGCGATGAAGCAGATGCTGCCGTTCGCAGATCCCCTCGCCCAGAGCGTGCTCTCGCCGCTGCCGCCGCTCCGACCCGCGCTGCGGCTCGCGGGAGGGCTGCGCGGCGAGCTGGTGGAGTGGAGCCGCAAACTACTCGGCTCGGTCGAAGCGCTCGGCCTTGACCTGTTTGACGGCGACCAGCGTGCTACAGCGTGGCTAGCGGGCTCTGCGCAGCACTCCGGCCTGCCTCCCTCCACCACGCTCAGCGGCGCGTTCGGCTTTCTCCTCCAGCTGATGGGGCACAGCCACGGTTGGCCGCTGCCACGGGGAGGGATGGGCGAGCTCGCGAAGGCGCTCATCCGACGCGCGGAGAGAGAGGGCGTGAGGATCCGCTGCTCAGCGACAGTCCGCCAGCTGCTTGTGAGCGGCGGCCGGGTGGCCGGTGTGCGGCTCGAGGATGGCGAGCAGATCGCGGCCGACGCAGTCATCTCGACGGTCAGTGCAGGCGTTCTCGCGCGACTGGTGCCGGACGCCGCGCTGCCGCACGGTCTGGAGCGCCGGCTGCGACGCTGGAGGTACGCAACAGGTGCGTTCAAGCTCGACTACGCGCTTTCAGCGCCAGTGCCCTGGGCTGCCGCGGAGGCTCGCGAGGCGGCCGTCGTCCACGTCGGCGGCGAGCTGCACGAGCTGACCGCGGCCGCCCAGGCTGGCGCTCGCGGCGAGATGCCCCCACGGCCGGCGCTCGTGGTCGGACAGCAATCGCTGTATGACTCCTCGCGTGCACCCGCAGGCGGGCACACCCTCTATGTCTACGCACACGTGCCTCCCAAACACAGCGAGGGCGACGAGTACGTCGCCGAGTTGATCGAGAAGCAGCTCGAGCGCTTCGCGCCCGGCTTCGGGGGAATAGTGCAGGCACGGGCGATTCGCACCTTGGCGCAGACCGAGCGGGAGAACCCCAGTCTCGTCGGCGGGGATCTCGGCGGCGGTTCCTACGAGCTCGATCAGCAGCTCGTCTTTCGCCCTACCCCACAGCTCTCGCGTTACCGGACGCCGCTGAGGGGGCTCTTCCTCGCGGGCGCATCCACGCACCCGGGCGGCGCGGTGCATGGCATCAGCGGCCGTGGGGCAGCACGCGCACTGCTGCGTGAGAGGCGGCTGTTGCCGTGGCGCCGGACCCCCGCGTAGCGTCAGGCCTCCGCGTGGCGCCGGGCCCCCGCGCGCGGCGGGCGCTAGCTCGCCGCCGGGCCGCTACGGCCCGTGACGTGGCCCTCGGCGCCGCTGTCACGCGGCGGCAGAAAGCCGCTGGGGATCGGCTCAGTCCCCTCCGACAGGGCCCTCAGTCGCCGGAGGGACGCGTTGTTACGCAGCCGCACCAGGGGATCGGTGAGGGGGTTGAAGAGAAGCCGGCTTCGCGCATCGGCGGCGATCTCGTCCATGCTCACGTGCGTGCCTCTGCCTATCGGCTGCAGCCAAAGCGTCACGTCAGC
The DNA here is from genome assembly GCA_963812595.1 of uncultured Solirubrobacterales bacterium. Taxonomy (GTDB): domain Bacteria; phylum Actinomycetota; class Thermoleophilia; order Solirubrobacterales; family Solirubrobacteraceae; genus Palsa-744. Next base: position 332,355 of record CAWEVQ010000010.1, on the reverse strand, counting down.
CCTTGCGAGCGGGCGAGTCTTGACGAGCAGTCTCAGCCGCCGGGGCGCCTCGCACTCCATCACCTGGGAGTGATCGGAGAGCACGATCGGCCAGATCCCGACCGTGTGGTCGAAGCTGGTCCCCACTGCGGGCCAGTCCGGGTCTGCGCGCCGGATCTCCCTTGAACCAACCACCCAGCGGGCGAACGATCGCGGTTGGGAAAGCACCGCGAACACCCGCTCTGGCGGCGCGTCTATGTGGATCTCGTTGTGCGCCATATCTCCGTTATGCCCGCTGGCGTTCACCGTAAACTGTAGGTGGGGTCATACTTGGAGCTGGGCAGCGTTCGCGGTCCTTACGGACGCTGCGCAGAGAGGATCGCGACGACGATGAAATGGCGCAGAAGGATCTCACGCTTGCTGGTAGTCAGCCTATCGAGGTGGGCTTGGCGGCACCGGCGCTGGGCATGGCGGCACCGACGCCGACGTTGAGCGCGGGGCGCCTCGTACTGTCAGACCATGTGCCGCTCATGGTGAGCCTCCGCGAGGCTTAAGGCCAGTCTGTGCCACTCTGCGACGCTCCACTTGGCGTCTTGTTGCTGCTCGTTCATCGTCTACCGCTTCTCTTATTTTGCCGGCTGGAGGTTTTTGCGTGAGTAGAGGTTGGACGCTCGGCAGCTGGGATCTCCTTCTTGGCCACCGCCTTCGCCAGGCGCGGTATCTCCTTCTCCAAAAACGCCCGCATCCGCTCCTCCTCGCGACGAATAGTGCGAGCAAGGCGTTGAGTATCCTTGTCGCCGAGCGTCTCGGCCAGTGTCTCGATCGCCGTGTAGGTGGCGATCTCCTCAGACTCGCTTGTGTACTCGGTCTTTGCGTTCTTGAGCTGCTTCTCCTGCTCACCGGTTCCCCGCAAGGCATGTAGTGGGCCCTGAGCCAACGCGACCGCTTTCTGAGCGCCGCTCAACACGGCCTGGGCCGCTTCGGCAATGGGCTCGGGTCCCGGCGCCGACACCGTCTCGGCAGTCCCACCGAGCTGCTTGATGCGCAGCTTGACTTCGCGTCCATGACGCTTGGTATCTGAAAGATGCTCCTTCAGGCGCTTCTTGTAGGTTGCCTTGACGGTCATTGCGATATGCGCCTGCAGGGCTGTCTCCAGACGCTTCTCCAGACCGTACGCCTCGTTCAGATACTGGATCAGTTTGGCGCTACCGGCAGATAGTCCGGCCATTTCGATCTCCCCTAGCTCGTTCGCGTTCCTCACGTCCTGCCAGAACTTAGGCCTTGGCGAGCTCTCGATCAGAGGCATCGATGACACCTGATCGGTTCTTGTGGGAGCGCTCGTAAGAGCGCACGCGTGCGGTGCGGACCTCGTCGTCCTCATGCAGCACCGTGCGGATCTCGCTCACGCTGAGCTCGTCATATCCCGGCCACGGCTCATCGCTGCGCAGGCTGGTAATCCGGCTCAGGATGGTTGTGCGGTTTTCATTCTTACGCTCATAGGAGTCGATCTTCGCGATGTCTACCTGGGAAAGGTCGGCGAGCTTCTCGATGATCTCGGCAGCGGTCAGCTTGTTGTAGTTCGCTATAGCCAGGTCTTTCTCCGTAGCCATCGCTCCCTTGATCTGCCCCTCCGCCTGTGCGACTCCGGGCACCTTGCGCGCCTGGCGAGCGCTGCGCTTTGCACCTGCGGCAGCTTCACGCGAGGTCTCTTTTACCTTCTCGGATGCGGCGCGGGCGGCGTCGGCGGCGCCGGTCTTGGTGATGTCGTAAGAAGGGTTTCCGTGGATCTCAGACTGTACGACTGCCTCGGTGAGCTTAGGGATCTCTGCCAGAACACGCTTGAGCATCCTCTGCTCATCAGCCAGAATGGAGCTCGCGAGGGCCTGCGTATCTTTGTCGCCTACAGAGCTCGCGAGACGCTCGATCGCGGTGTAGGTCGCGATCTCCAGTGCCTCGGTCGCGCACGCGTCCTTCGCGTTCTTGAGAACCTTCTCCTCGCCACCGGAGCCACGCACGAGATCGAGCGGTGCCTTCCCCAGGGCGAGCGCCTGCCCAAGGAGTCCCTGGATGAGTCCTATCCCGAGATCTACCGGGTTGCGACCTCGCCCGAGTTCGCCCAGCCGGTGCTGCACTCGAGCCGCGTGGTCACGCGTCTCTTTGAGATGGGATTCGAGCCCCTCGCGGTAGCTTCCCCTGGGAGTCATCGCGATCTGCGACTGCAGCACGTTGATCAGCGCCTGCTCTGTCGCGTGCGCCTCGTTCAGGTACTGCACGATCTTCTGTTCGGCGTTATCCATGATCTCCATCTTTCTTTTGAAGGGTTGTGCCTGCGTAAGCGCCGCCGATCTGCTGCGGCGGCTTGCGCACAGTCTCGAAATCGGGCTCGCTTAGATAGGTACAGGTCATCAGGTCATCGGGTTCATCGGGTCATCGCGACTCTGGTCATCGGGTCTCTGGCTTCATCCCGGTCCCGACACGACGTCTATTGAGACGCACAGCAATATCTGTGAGTCGGTCAAGTAGTGACGTCGAGCTGGTCGTGACTCGCTCATGACTCAGGCCGATGGACCAACGAAGCGGCGATAATTGCAAAAAACACGCTGGCCTGGGACAAGACCGGCGGTATCCGTCTGGCTGTCTGCCGGCCACAGAGGGGGTCTGGGTCCCCCATCAAGATGACCTCTCTCTCTTGCCTACCCTGAACCCGATAGAGCCAAACGTAAGCCCGCGAGAAGACGCGATGTTGGTGGCTGCTCCGACGGTGCGCTGCCGAGGCCAAACGTGAAGACCTCGCAGAGCCGACGGCCGGGATCGAACCGGCGACCCCCGGTTTACAAAACCGGTGCTCTGCCAGCTGAGCTACGTCGGCGCATGTCAAGCATCGTACCGCTGGAGGATGCCGCCCGCGGCCCTCGCCCAGCCCGATCTCTGCGACGGTGCCGGTACTCGCTGACGCCGGGCGCAGCGCTCACTTGCCGCGGACGCTCACGACGCCTCCGGCGGGCGGCGCTCGCGCTTGCGTTCGGTGCCTCGGCGCTTCGCGGCCAGGCGGCGCTCGCGTGAGGCCGCGGTGGGGCGGGTGGCGCGGCGGCGCTTGGGGGTGGCCAGCGCCCGTGCCAGCCGCTCGCCGAGGCGGGTGAGCGCCAGCTCGCGGTTGCGTGCCTGGGAGCGCCCGTCTTGGGAGATTGCCACCACGCGCGGGCCGGCGCGTGTGAGAGCTCGCTCGCGCTGTGCGTCGGTGAGTGTGGAGGAGGCGAGCACGTCGAAGATGGCTTCCACGCGGGACGCGGTGACGTTGGCGTGCTGGCCGCCCGGGCCCGAGGAGCGACTGGTGCGCACCGTCACCTCCGCGAGTGGGATCGTCAGCTCGCTGGTGATCCGCAGCTGGCGATCGGGGTCTTTTGCGACTTCGGTCACGTCGCCAAATCTACGCGACTTCCGCACCACAGCCGAGCGGCGCATCCGGGCGTCCCGGTCGTTTGAAAGACGCTCAGTGCGATGGCGCCGACACGCTGACACGGAGCGTGCCGACGCTATGCCACACCCCCGGCGTCCCGACCAGCCTCCAGTCGACGATGTCGTAGACGTGTACCGCCAGCGCATCGACTTCGCCGTTGCTGCCCATCACCACCGTCGCGGTGCCTGCGGGGGGGCGTGGGGTTGCGCGCCACGGGGTCGCCGGGGCTCCGATGCGCAGGCGGCTCCCGTGCGGGGTGCTGACGAGCAGGAACGTCTGGGCGTGCGGCGCCGCACCGGCGGCGATTAGCTCTTCGCTGGCGCTCATCACCAGCGGCGGGGACTCGGCCCAGCGGTGGCCGCCGTCGGTGCTCCAGGCGGCGAGCAGCGTGTTCTGTGCAGGCGGAGGGGAAGTCGACCAGGGTGAGCGTCGTGGCGCCGGTGGACGTCAGCCACAACACCCGGCTGGGGATGCCGCGCAGCGCGGCGGGTGTTGGTGGCGCCGCCGCCCGCCAGCTGCCGTGTGCGTAGGCGTACTCGCCGATCTGCCCCGCCTTGGTGCAGGCGCCACCTGCCAGCACGCCTTCGGGGGAGAGGCTTGCGATGGCGTCGATGCTCGTCAATCCGCAGCCGGCGCACGTGGGGCGGCGCCGGGCGCGCGTGGGGTGGCGGCGAGCGCTCGCGCGGTCGTGAGCGAGCGCCATTCGCCGCCCTGCGTGTTGTCCACGACGATTTCGCCACCGTCTTTGGCGAGCAGCGCGTAGGTCGTGCCGCCGGAGCCCAGTGCGAGCGAGTCGGGGACGCTGGTGAGACCGCTCGGGAGGGGCACGGGAGTGGGTGTCCAGGTGGTGCCGCCGTTCGTGGTCAGCGCCAGCGGCGAGAAGTGGAGGTAGTAGCTCGGCAGGAACCCCGCCAGCAGCGTGCTGCCCGCCGCGGCGATCGCGAGGCCGCCGTTGTCCTGCACGCCCGGTGGCGTTACCAGCGACCAGCGCGAGCTGCCCGCGCCGCGGTGGAGCAGCTCCCAGAAGTGTTCTTCGCCCGAGCTCGCTCCCGCCGGCAGCAGCGCCCAGCTGCCGCCTGCCCCCGACACGGACGTCGCCAGCGGGGGCGAGAGGGCTTGCGTGGCGCTCACGGTGCCGCTGCCGCTGCCCGAGCCGCACGCGGTAAGGCCCGATGCGAGCAGGCAGAGTGTGAGCAGGCCCGCGGCCGCGCGTCCGCGGTCCGACAGGCCCTCGGCCGCGCGTCTTCGCTGTGCGCCCTGCCCCCTCGGGCGGCGCGAGGTGCGCGGGGAGTCGGCTCTCATGCCTCTTTGAGAGCCTGTCGGGCGGCCTGCACGAGGGTGACGGCGAACGATGACTGCGTGCTCGACGTCGCGGGACCCGGGTCGAAGTTGGCGAGCGAGCGGATCTGGCCTTCGCGGTCGATGATCGCCGTGCCGTCGGGGTGGGTGACCATCGCGCCGCCGCCTGGCACGAATATTTCGACACCGAACGAGCTCCACAGCTTGCGCAGCTCCCCCACGGTGCCGGTGAGATAGATCCAGTTGGGCAGGTGTTCGAGGTGCTCCTGGCGATCGAATGCGCGCAGGTAGGCGGGGGAGAGGTAGAGCGGATTGGCGTTGATCGCCACGAGATCCACGTCGTGGGCTTCGTCGCCGAGCAAGGCATCGGCCTGCTTGAACTCCTGGGCGATCACGGGGCAGTCGGTGGTGCACACCGGGTCGAGATACGTCACCAGCAGCACCTTCCCGTGGAGCTTTTCGAAGGTGATCGGCCGGCCGCGCTGTTCGACCAGCGGCACGTCGGGAGGCCGCACGTCCCCGGGCACCGAGCTTGCGGGGCCGTCGATGCTTTCCGCCAGCAGCGGCGTGGCGTTGGGGGCGACGGCGGCGATCGCGTACGGCACAGCGCCCAGCGCGGTGGTGGCGCACGCCGCGACCACGGCGAGCACCCCCACCGCCGGTCGCAGGGTCGGGCGGCTTGCTCTGCCAGCTGCCGCCGGCTCGGGCTGCGGGTGCGGGCGCGGTGGCGACCGCGGGGCGCACCAGCGCGAGGTAGGAGGCCCACAGCACCAGCAGCGTGGGGATCGCGCTGTTGGGGTCGGTGCCGACGCCGCCGAACACGCCGAAGTCCTGCACCAGCACCCAGTCGGCGAGGCACAGCACGGCCGCCGCCCCCACCGCCACCCGCGCCGCGCGGCGGCGGCCGCTGAGCAGGGCGAGGCCGATCGCGCCGAGGGCCGCCACCACGAACGCGTTGACGAGCACCGCGTGCCCCGCGGCGAAGCTGCCGAAATGCCCCACCACCCGCGCGATCGCGTGCGGCTGTGGCGTTGCGGCCATTGCGCTCGCCATCGCCGGCAGCGCGCCGCTCGCACCATCGGTCCAGAAGCCGTTTCCAGGCCACGCCTGTAGCACCGCCATCGCGATGAAGTACACGCCGCAGCCGACCACCAGGCGCCGTCCGAATCGTGGGCAGCGCCACACGCGATCGGGCAGCGCCAGCAGGGCGCCCGCGAGCGCGTAGAAGAGCACCGACCCCGGTGCGCCGAACAGCCAGCTGGCGCCCGGGGCGAGGATCCCGCCCAGGCTCTCGCCGAACACCCACACGGACAGCGCCCAGCCGATGCTCACCACGCCGCCGATCCGCGACCAACGGCCGCGGACCACCAGCAGCAGCCACAGACCCAGCCCGAGCTGGATCCACACGGCGGCGACCGCGGCCTGCACGGGGTGGTTTTCCCACACGTGCAGCCCCCAGTGCACCGTGCTCACCAGCCACGCGGGGCTGCCCTGCGTCGAGGGCGCCACCACGTTTTCGGGGAGGCCGAGCGGCATGTGCGACTGGATCTGCAGCGCCCCGTCCAGCAGCCACAACACACCGAAGCCGATCCGCAGCACCCTCCGGGCGGGGGGCTCGGGTGCGAGTCGTCTCGGGGGTGTCACGGTTTGGGCGGGGGGCTCGGGTGTGGCTCGCACGGTGCGGGTGGGCTCGCCGCCACGGCCCTGCCCCCCCTCATCCTTTCCTGCCTCTCCCTCCCCTGCGGCATCCGGTGGGCGTGGGTCGGCGAGCAACGCGAGGATCAGCTGGCCGACGACCAGCAGGACGGCGACCACGACGAACGCGAGCGCCAGCACCTGCGCCTGGGTGGAGAGGCTGTGGTGGAAGGCCGACACGATCAGGCTTTCGTTGATCCCTTTGCGATCCGCGCCCATCCCGCTCATCGCGCTGCTCTCCTCGACCAGCCCTCGGCGGCCCTCATCGGCTGTCCTCCGCCACGCGCTCGGCGTCCGGCTCGGCAATGGGATCCTGCGCCAGCAAGCGCTCGCGCAACCGCTCCCCGGCGCCGGCGGACACCGCGCGCACCGCGCGTTCGTCGCTGAGCTGCGACGCCGTGGCTGGCCGCGAGGTCGAGTAGCCCCTGGCGTTCCTCGTCCTGGCGGGCGAAGCGCAGGAACAGCCAGCCCACCAGCACGATCGTCAGGAACATCTGCTCGATCATCATCGCCGCGCCCGCGAGGTTCTGGTCGGAGAGCGGGTTGAGGCCACGGGCGGCGTCGCTGGCTTTGTACACGGGGTAGAACAGCGTTTGTGCCCAGATCATTGCGTTGCCCAGCACCGCGCCGATCAGCCGGATGGCCGCGACGTACCCTACCGGAGCCCAGCCGTGGAACCACGCCGGCTTGGGCAGCGGGCCGAGCAGCGCCAGCCACAGCAGCAGCCCGAACCACAGCATGCAGGCGTGCTCCAGCGCGTGCACGAGGTCGTGGCGGATCGCCAGCTGGTAGAGCAGCGGCGTGTGCCATATGTACAGGTTGATTGCCCACAGCAGCAGCGCGGGGATCGGGCTCGCCAGCCGCCGCAGCGGGCGCGTGACGCGGAAGTGCAGCAGCGGCGCCAGCACCGGGCCGGTGAGCCCGAACACCATCAGCAGCGAGGCGAGGTCGCCGATGATGATGTGCTGGATCATGTGCGCCAGCAGCACTTCGTCGGCGAGGCTGTCGAAGGGGGGCAGCTGCACCAAGCACACGGTCAGCGCGCCCACCACGAACGAGGCGACGCGCCAGCTGGCCACGGGACGCCCCTCGCGCGCCAGCGTCCCCGCGCGTTTGCCGAACAGCGTCAGGTAGGCCGCAGTGGCGAGCAGCGGCGGCAGGAACTCGCCCAGGTGCAGGGTGTCGGCCGTACCGAGCGGGAGCGCGAACATGCCGGTCAGGGGCCCAATGGCTGCGCTCGAAGTCTCAGCCCGTCGGGGCGAAGTGCTCCGGGCGGGCGTGACCGTTGGTGGAGATCAGGTGTGAGTAGTCGGGCGGGTCCACGCGGTCGTCCGCGTTGAGGCGCCGCTCCAGCTCCCCCAGCAGCACCCCAAACAGCAGGTGGCGCCAGGTCGACTGCGCCAGCGCCCGCGGGTTGGCGAAGGCCGCGGGCAACTCCTCGCGCGCGGGGTGCAGACGGTCGGCGAGCGCCACCAGCGGCCAGGTGGTGAAGTTCTCCGCCAGCCCCGCCGCCGGCCCCCGCGCCCACGAGGGCAGCGGCGTGCGCGGAGCGACGTTGGCGTACACCGCGCCAAACAGCGCTCCGTTCTGCAAATGTGTGAGCACACCCGCCGCCGGCCACCAGCTCCGTCGCGTGATCGCCTTGCCGAGCAGTTCCACGTCGTCGAAGTTGCTGCCAAACACGCGCTTGTCGAGAGGCATCTGCGCTGCCCACACGCCCGCCGCCAGCGCACCCGCCAGCGCTCCGCGAATTGTCCTGCCACGGTCGATTGCCATCGTCTCCCACTGTAACGGCCCGCGTGCCGACGGGTATCCAGCGTATGAGGTGTGGGCAGCCGGTGACGTGGGGGTAGGGTGCAATGTGTGGCAGAGCCCTCGACCGATCTTGCCCCAAAGCCCAAGGCGCAGCTCGACGCGGAGTTCTCCGAGCTCTACCGCACCCACCTGCGCGACGTGTACAGCTACGCCTACTACCGCGTGGGCAACCACCACGACGCCGAGGACCTCACCGAGCAGACCTTTCTACAGGCCTACCGTCACTTCGAGCGCGCCCAGCGCGAGTCGCGGGGACGCCCACTGCGGCCGTGGCTGATCAGGATCGCCCACAACCTCGCCGCCAACCTCTATCGCGACCGCTCCCGCCGGCCGGTGTCGCCGATCGAGGCGACCGACACGCTGAGCGACCTGCACACCACCGAGGACCTCGTCGAGCATCGCAGCGAGCTGGCCCGCGTGCTGGAGGGGGTGCGGCAGTTGCCCGACGACCGCCGCGAGGCGCTGATCATGCGCTTCGCGCTGGACATGGACAACCGCGAGATCGCGCGGGCTTTGGGGCGTTCCGACGGCGCGACGAAGGTGCTGATCCACCGCGCCATCAAGCAGTTGGAGGGGTTGGTGGCGGATGCCCCCGAGGAGTAGGTGGATGATGAGAGAAGTCTCATGAGCGAGGCCGCCGCCAATCTCGAGAGCCTGCTGCGGCGGGCGCTCGCTCCGGTCGAGCCCCCCGCCGATCTGGTGGGCAGGGTGGAGGAGACGCTGACCAGTCTCACCGAGCTCGCCGCCGAGGAGCTGGAAGGGTGGGAGCTCTCAGCCATGCGAGATCCACGCAATTGGGCGCGGCCCGCGGCCGCGGTGGTGGTTGGCGCCGGCGCCGGCGCCGCGCTCGTGGCGCTGCGTGTTCGCCGTCGCGCGAGGCTTGGATCCGCGGCCGATGCCACGCCGCGACAGCAGCCCGACGAACACTGAACTATTCTGGTCTTCAGAGCAGTCCATCTGATAAAAGTGATTGACTTCGCCCTGTCGGCCGCTGGCTCCCTGGCTGGCGGCTCAGACGCCGCACATCGTGATGTCCAACATGACCCGCTACAAGCGCTCCGCGGAGGCCGCCTCGGCGATCCTGCGGATGCTTGCCGATGAGGAGTTGATGCAGCTCGTAGGCGACGACGACGCGGCTGCCTTCGAAATCCTCTACGAGCGCCACACCGACTCCGCATACGCGCTCGCCCTGCGCATGTGCGGCAGGCAGGCGGCCGCTGAGGATGTGGTGCAAGAGGCGTTCCTCTCGATGTGGCGCAGCGCCGCGGGGTATGACCCGCTGCGGGGAAGCGTGCGCACGTGGGTGCTCGGCATCGTCCACCACCGTGCGATCGACGCTCTGCGGCGCGGCGTGCTCCAGGATCGTGCGCGGGTCAGCGACGAGGGGATCGAGGAGCAGCTGGTGGCGGCGGAGCGCACCGAGCAGGAGGTGGGTCGCCGCGACGAAGCGCGTGAGGTGCGCGCCGTCCTCGAGGGTCTCCCGCCCGAGCAGAGCCGCGTCATCGAGCTTGCCTACTACGGTGGTCTCTCGCACTCCGAGATTGCGGCGATGCTCGACATGCCGGTGGGAACAATCAAGGGCAGAATGCGTCTTGGCTTGCAGAAGATGCGCTCTCAACTCCGTTCAGAAGAGGTGCTTTCGTGAACGCGCCCGCCCCGGAGCGCGATTGCGAGCATCAGGTCGACTGCGCGGCCTATGTCCTGCGGGCACTCACCGAGCAGGAGCTCGGGGCGCACACGGCGCATCTCGCCGAGTGCTCGATCTGCCAGGCGGAGGTCGCCCAGCTGCAGCCGGTGGCGGACTCGCTGGCGCTCGGCGTACCGCCCGTCAAGGCCGACCGCGGCCTGCGTGCCCGGGTGCTGGGCGCCGCGCGCGCCGAGGCTGAGCTGCGCCGCGTGGCTGGCTCCGCGGTGGATGCTCCGACGTCCACGCGGGCAGGCACGCGTTCGCCCTCGGGCGGGCACTCGACCTTGCGGCGGTGGTGGGCGGGGCGCCTGCTCCCGGGACTCTCCGGCGCGCTGGTGCTCGGTATGGGTGTGGTGATCGGCGCGCTTGCGTTCGGCTCCGCCTCGACCGTCCGCTCCGAGGTGATTCATGCGGTTGTCCTCGCGCCCGGCTACCACGCCACGGCGGAGTTGCGCAAGGTTGGCTCGCGCCTGGAACTGGTGGTGGTGGGGATGCCCGCGCCGCCGCCCGGACGCATCTATGAGGTGTGGCTGGAGCACGGCACCGAAGCCCCGCTCCCCACCGACGCGCTGTTCTCCGTCACCACAACCGGCTCTGGCTCGGTCGGTGTCCCCGGTGACCTGCACGGGGTGAGCAAAGTGCTGGTCACCGACGAGCCGCTCGGCGGCAGCCTCAAACCGACCCGCACGCCGGTGATCATCGGTTCGGTGTGACCCACGCTGCCCGGGAGCACGTCGGCGGGAGACGCCTGCCCGGGATGGTGGGGGCGGCCCTGCCCAGGACGGTGGGGGCGGCCAGGTAGGCTCTTCCCCGCATGGCCACCTGCTATCGCCACCCCTCCCGCGAGACCGCGGTCTCCTGCTCCTCGTGCGGGCGGCCGATCTGCCCGGACTGCATGACCCCCACGCAGGTGGGGATGCGCTGCCCGGAGTGCGCCTCCCAACGCACCAAGGTGGTGCGGATGCGCGAGATGGCGACCGTGCCGCGCGTCACGTACGCGTTGATCGCGATCAACGTGATCGTCTTCCTCACCGAGCAGGGCCAGTTCACGCTCACCGGCGAGCCGTACGGCAAGGTGGTCAACGAAGGCGATCTGTATCGCTTCGCGATCGCCGAAGGTCACCAGTACTACCGCCTCGTGACGAGCGCCTTCCTGCACGTGGACCTGCTGCACATCGGCTTCAACATGTACCTGTTGTATCTGCTCGGCCTGATGCTCGAGCCCGCGCTCGGGTCGGTGCGGTTTGCCGCGATCTACTTCACCTCGCTATTGGCCGGCTCCTGCGGGGCGCTGATCGCCACCGCCTCGCCCAGCCTCGGCGCCTCGGGGGCGATCTTCGGGCTGATGGGCGCTGCCGCCGTCGAGCTGCGCGCGCGGGGACGCAGCGTGATGGAGGGGGGCATCGGGGCGCTGATCATCTTCAACCTGATCCTCTCCTTCTCAGTGCCCAACATCTCCGTCGGCGCCCACATCGGCGGGCTGATCGGCGGCGCGCTCGCCGGCCTCTCCTTCCGCCTCGCCACGGGCCGCTACGCGCTGGCGCTCGGTCTGCTCGCCTGTCTGGCGCTGTCGGTGGCGGCGGTCGTCGGTGGGCTCGCCGCCGCGCAATCCACCGCCGCGGGTATTGTCTGAGCCGTGGCCGCCAGCCAGTTCACCGCCGCCGGTATCGTCTGAGCCGTGGCGTTGCTAGCGGAGGAGCAGATTCAGCAGCAACTTGCCGGCAGCGAGTGGAAGCGCGACGGCGGTGCGATCGTGCGTGAGTACAAGCTCGCCGACTTCGCGGCGGCGATCGCCTTCGTCAATCGCGTTGCCGCGCTTGCGGAGGCCGCCAACCACCACCCCGACATCCTCGTGCACGGCTGGAACGGGGTGCGCCTGGAGCTCTCCACCCACTCCGCGGGCGGCCTCACCGATGCCGACTTCGCGCTTGCCTCGCAGATCGACGGGCTCGGCTGAGCACCGGGTGTGACCGGGCTGAAGCTGATCATCGCGGCCCTGCTGGTCGCGGTCAATGCGTTCTTCGTGATCGCCGAGTACGCGCTCGTGCGCTCCCGGCGCGCTCGGTTGGAAGTGATGCGCGAGCAGGACATGCGCGGCGCCGCGCTTGCGCTCAGGCAGCTGGAGCGCATCAACGACTACATCTCCGCGGTGCAGATCGGCGTCACGATGACCTCGATCGGGATCGGCGCGCTGGCCACGCCCACGCTCGCCAATGCGCTGCGGGAAGCCCTCGGAGGGGGGGTCTCCCACGACGTGGCTGTGGTGATCGCCGTCGTGATCGCCTACGCGGTCGTGATCTCGGTGCAGCTGATCTTCGGGGAGATGGTGCCCAAGTTCTATGCGATCGACCGCGCCGAGTCGGTCGCCCGCCGCATCGCCGGGCCGCTGCAGGGCTTCGCCGTGCTGTTCCGCCCGATCATCCGCGCGACAACCACGGTGTCGGCGCGGATCCTCAAGCTGTTCGGCGTCGACATGACTCGCGAGCAGGGCGGCGGCTCGCCGGATGAGCTCAAGCGCCTGATCGCCGAGTCCTACGCCGGCGGCCACCTCGACCCCGGGGAGGCGGGGATGCTCACCGGCGTCTTCCACCTGCACGAGCAGGAGGCCCGCCAGGTGATGACCCCGAGTCCCGCGCTCGTGGCGATCGACGTCTCGCGGGACGTGGAGACCGCTTTGAAGCTGTGCATCTCCTCCGGGCACACACGCTTGGTCGTGACCGAAGGCGAGGATCGCGACCGCGTGCGTGGGCTGGTGCACGCCAGCGCGCTGGCCCGCCGGCTGATGGACGACGGGCCGCACGCCTCGCTGGAGCCCGAGGTGCACGACGCGCCGATCGTGCCCGAGACCAAGCCGCTCGACGACCTGCTCGCCGATCTGCAGCGCCAGCGCACCTCGTTGGCGGTGGTCGTCGACGAGTACGGGCGCGTGGCGGGGATCGTCACGGTGGAGGACATCATCGAGGAGGTGGTCGGCGAGATCACCGACGAGACCGATCCCGCCGCGGGCGAGGTGCGGCGGCTGCCCGACGGTGACCTGTTCGTGCGCGGCCACGTCCCGGTCGCCGACCTCGCGGACTACGGGGTGCCGCTGCCGGTCGACAGCGACGCCTACAACTCCGTCGGCGGCTTCGTCTTCGCCGAGCTCGGGCGGCTCCCGCGGCGCGGCGACACGATCACCGCCGGCCCCTTCTCGATCCGCGTGGAGTCGGTGCGCCAGAACCGCATCGAGGCGGTACGCATCCGCGAGCGTCGCCCCGTGCCGGCGCGGGAGGCGGCTGGGGAGGAGTAGAGAGAGGAGGAGGAGGGGGAGGGTGCTCGTTCCGCGGACCCGGCCGGGTGACGGGGACGCCCCAAAGCCGGCCTTGGTGGATGGGGACGCCCAAAAAAAACCTCCCAGGCACACGTCCGGCCCGCGGGGGGAGCGGGCCGGAACGTGCGCACTGGGAGGAGGCGGGTGTGCGTTGCGATCTGTGTCGCGCTTTCAAGTATCCACTTCTTGATCAAGCCCACTTAAAAGGTTTGCCACCCCTAAGAAGATTCTTGCCAGAGGATGACTTTGGTTACAAAGTGGGCGGATCCAGGCTCAGTAGCTGTGGAAGCCCCGCCCGCTCTTGCGACCCAGGGCGCCTTCGCCGATCAGCTGCTCCACACGCTGGGGCACCTGCTCTCCGAGCGTCTCGCCGATCGCCCGCGACACGTCGAGGCCGACCAGGTCGAGCAGCGCCAGCGGGCCCATCGGGTGGCCGGCCCCCAGCTTCATGCAGGTGTCGATGTCCTCGGCGGGCATCCCGGTCTCTTCGAGCAGCCGCACCGCGCTGAACAGGTAAGGGAACAGCAGCCGGTTCACGACGAATCCCGGCACGTCGGGCACCACCACGGGCGTCTTCTCGAAGGTCTCGCACAGCGCCAGCGTGCGGGCGCGCGTCTGTTCGCTCGCCGCCCGCGGGAAGATCAGCTCGACCAGCTGCATCCGCGTGACGGGGTTGAACACGTGCAGGCCCACGAAGCGCTCGGGAATGCCACTGGCCTGCGCGAGCCGCTCGATCGAGAGCGAGGAGGTGGTGCTCGCCAGCACCGCTTCCGGGCCCAGCACCGCCAGCAGCTCTGAGTGGACCGCCTCCTTGACCGCATACTCCTCCACCACCGCCTCGACCACGAAGGTCGCCTCGCTCAACTCCTGCGGCTCGGTGACGACCTGCACGTGCTCAGGGTCGATTTCGGCGGCCAGGCGCGTCAAGGTCTGATCCACCCTGGTTTGGGCGCGCTCGGCGGAGCTCTGCGAGCGCGCCAGCAGCAGCACCGGTCCGTGGTGTGCAGCGGTTGCCGCCAGTCCGCACGCGATCGCGCCGGATCCGACGATTGCCAGGTGCTCGTTCATACGCGCTTCTCCACGGTAGCTCTGCTCCTTCTGTAGCGAGACGGCTTCGGGCGACGATGCGAGACGGATGCGATGCGGTTTCGGGCGACGAGGCGAGACCGGATGCGATGCGAGATGGCTTCGATCCTCCCGGGTCCGGAAGTCGAAAGAACTGGTTGACTGACCAGTCAATCTAAGGGTCTCACGCGGTAGAGTATGTGTTGGAGGCGCTGCGCGGCAGGTGCCGATCAACTGCAACACACGGAGGATGTCCAAATGCGAGAAAAGCTGGAGGGCCGTGAGGTCGTGATCGTGGAGGCGGTGCGCACCCCGATCGGGCGTGGGCACAAGGAGAAGGGCTACTACAAGGACACCCACCCCAACGCGCTGCTCGGCAAGTGCTACTCCGAGGTGATCGCCCGCGCCGGGATCGACGCCGCCGAGGTCGAAGACGTGGTGGCCGGCTGCGTGCAGCAGTTTGGCGAGCAGGCCTTCAACATCGCCCGCAACGCCTGGCTGCAGGAGGGTCTGCCGATCGAGACCCCCGCCACTACGGTGGATCGCCAGTGCGGGTCGGCGCAGCAGGCCGTCAACTTCTCTGCCGCGCTGATTGCCGCTGGCGTGCACGACACGATGATCGGCGGCGGCGTGGAGCACATGGGCCACCTCCCCTTCGCGGCCGGGATGCAGACCCAGCAGGAGTTCGGTTTCGCCTTCACCCCCGAGCTGATGGCCAAGCACAACATCGTCGGCCAGGGCCTCGGCGCGGAGATGATCGCCGACCAGTGGGAGATCCCCCGCTCCGAGCTCGACGAGCTGGCGGTGCGCTCGCACCGCCTCGCCCACCAGGCGACCGAGGAGGGCCGCTTCGAGCGCGAGATCGTGCCCTTCGCCGTCAACGGCGACACGTTCGTCACCGACCAGGGGATCCGTCCCGACACCAACCTCGAGGCGCTCGCCAACCTGAAGCCCGCGTTCAAGCCCGACGGCAAGATCACCGCCGGCAACTCCTCGCAGATCTCAGACGGCGCCTCCGCGGTGCTGCTGATGTCCGCCGAGAAGGCGGCCGCGCTCGGCCTGCGCGCCCGCGCGCGGATCGTCGATCAGACGACCGTCGGCTGCGACCCCGTGAAAATGCTGGAGGGCCCGATCCCCGCCACCGCGAAGATCCTCGAGCGCAACGGCATGAAGATCGACGACATCGACCTGATCGAGATCAACGAGGCCTTCGCCCCCGTGATCGCCGCGTGGCGGCGCGAGCACAACCCGGACATGGACCGCGTCAACGTCAACGGCGGCGCGATGGCGCTCGGGCACCCGCTCGGCTCCACTGGCGCGCGGCTGATCACCACGCTGCTGCACGAGCTGGAGCGCTCCGACAAGGAGATCGGCTTCGTCACGATGTGCTGTGGCGGGGGGCTCGGGACGGCGACCTTGATTCAGCGCGTCTAGGTCTTCGGGCCGGCGGCGGTCCAGTTCACTTCGACCATCGGCAGCGCGAGGATGTAGCCCCACGTGCCGGCGTCGGTTTCGCCCGTCGCCGGCAGGCCGTGTTCGGTCTGGATCTGGCGTACGTCGGCTGCGGTCTGTGATTCGAAGATGCCTGTCGTCGGCTGCGAGGGGATTACGCCCGCAAGGTGCTCCTGCAGCCACAGCACCTGGTCGCTCTTGGCGCCTTCCTTGAGCAGCGGCGAGGTCAGCTCCGGCTGGGGCACCGTGAGGGTGGTGTTGAGCGGTGTGGCCATTGAGGCCCAGCCGGCTGTCTTGGTTTCCTGCCAGTCCCAGAAGGAGTCGCCCGCCGCCCCGTAGGCGCTCGCCAGCGAGCGGAACGCCACGATTTCCGAGGCGCCCACGCCGCCGTAGGTCTGTCCCAGCGGCAGGATCGGCCGCCCGTAGATGAGGTTCTGTTCGTAGGTGTTCACGTACACCTGCGCGACGCTGGTGCCGATGTCGTGCCAGTACATCTGTGGCACGTCGAACTGCGCTCCGTTGGGGCCGAGGAACACGGAGTAGGGGAACGACGGGTGGTAGTTGACGTAGGGGAATGAAGCCAACGCCAGCGGGAAGACCGGGCCGATCTTCGCCCGCAGCGTGTCGATGTAGGTCTGGGCCGCCCCATACAGCCCTTCGTACTGCGACTCCGCGTCGATCACCAGGCATTCGGCCCCTTCGGCCACCGCCTTCGCCCCGAGTTCGCCCTCACCCACCGGGTTGGTGCCGTACACGTACTGCCAGGCGCACACCTTCAGGCCCTGCGCGTGAACTTCTTCCACCAGTTTTTTGCTGAACTGACTCCAGTAGTTGGTGGAGCCGTCGGAACTCTTGACCAGCAGCGTACCCACCCCTGCTGCCTTTGCCTGCGCGGCGATCGTGGCCAAGTTGCCCCCATCTGAGGCGCTCAGATACCAGATCCACATGCCCTGCCCGGCGAGCGCGGTGCCATTGGCGGTGCTCGCGACCCCGCTGGGCACCGGTGCCGGTGCAGGTTTCGGAGGGGCGGGCGGGTGCAGCGCGTGCGTCACCACTTTGATCGGGCCGTACAGGTTGGAGAGCTTGCCCTTTCCCAGCATCACCGCGATCTCCCCCGAGTGCGCACTGGCGGGCACGGTCACGACCAGCCCCAGCTGCGAGGAGTGCAGGTGCGCGGTTGGCGAGTTGCTGGCGATCCGCGCCTCCCACGAGTGCGGGAACGCCACCGCCTGCCCGCTCTTGAGGCCCTTCCCTCCCAGCAGCAGCGTGCCATGCGTCGAGACTTCGTGCTCCTTGATGTCGCAGCTGCTTGCCGGCACGCAGCGCGCGCTCGAGATCGCCACCGCCGGCTGGGGGGGCGCCTTCTTGGCCGTGGTCTTGTGCTTGCTCTTGCCTTTGCCCTTGGCGTGTGGCGCGCCCGTGGAGCCTGCCGGAGAGGACGTGCCGCCGGTGATCTGGGCCGCTGTGGCGCCTGTCGGCAGCCCCAGCGCTATTGCCGCCGCTAGTGCGAGGCACCGAAATCGCTTGTGCGCCCGAGTGGTTTCCATGCGATGAGGGGCCGATCGCGCGACCGACCATAACGGCTAATGGGGTTCGCAACCTAACTGCGGGACGGAAGTTGCGCCATCGGGGCGCAGAGTTTGGCGGGCTGAGCTTCAGACCCAGCGAAACCCGAGCGGCGCAAGCGTCGGTGCAAGCGGGCTTGCAGGCAGGCCCGCGGGGGGTTCGGGCAGGTTGAAACCGCTGGGCGCGACGTCGTTGGGGGCGTCCGCGTGGAACAGCGAGGCGAGGTACTGGATTTGCCCGCGGCCCACGCCCAGCTCGAACTGGCCGCCGCCGTAGTTGCCGATGCCCCGCTGCGCGCAGTAGTCGAACGCGTCCACGAGGTTGCGCAGGCCGCCCAGGCGCGAGGGCTTGATGTTGACCATCCGCGGGGGGTAGCGCAGCGCTTCGATGTCCGCCACCGAGTGGATCGGCGCGTCCCACGAGAAGCGCTCCCGGTGCTCGGCCAGCACCGCGTCGGTCTCCGGGGTGAGCGCGGGGTCCTCGATCCACGCCTCGGGCAGCGCCTGCACCACCCGCTGGTACAGCTCCGGGTCGGCCGGCTGGTCGACGATCGAGCCCGTGTAGTAGGCCTTGAAGTCGACCGACTCAACCGCGCCGGTGTCCGCCAGGTCGGCGATCAGCGGCTCATCCCAGGAGCTCGTGGGGTCGAGCTTGAACTGTAGCCCCGGGTACAGCGCAAGGCGCTTGCGCAGTGGCTCCAGAGTGGGAGGCTCGCCGAGGCGCAGCGACACCACGAAGCGCACCGGCGCCGGTTGGCGGCCCAGCAGCGCGTGCAGTGTGGTACCCGCCTGGCGTAGCCCCAGGTCGAGCGCCGCCGACTCGTAGGCCCACAGCCGGTAGCGCTGCGACACCTCCCGCTGAGGGGGCTCAGGGAAGAGCTCGAGTTCTCGCAGGCGCTCGGCGAAGGAGGCGATCGTGAAGCTGCCCGCCAGCGGCAGCGTCGGCCCGGCCGCCTGCAGAATCTCGTGGTCGACCGCGTCGTAGGTGACGTCCTCGCCCTGCCCCTCCTCGCCCGCGCCCCGCAGTCGGATCACCGTGGAGGCACGCTCGAACTCGCTCGACACCTTTGCGCTGAGCGCCTGGAGCGCGTAGCCGTCGATCTTCACCGGCAGCTCCGCGAGGAGCTCCCAGGTACCACTTGGCCGGAGGGGGGTAGCAGGGTGGGCGGGCTCCGATTCCGACCTCCCCCCGTGCGGCTGGCGGGTGCTCACCCGCCGCCCTCGCCCTTCGCGGAGCCCTCGGCCTCTAGGCGCGCGACCAGATCCTCCAGACGCAGCTCCTCGAGAGCGCCGCCAACCGCTTCCAGCTCGACGGCGCAGCGCTCGATCAACTCCTTGCCCTCTTTCACGAGGCCCAGGGTATCGGTGAGGCTGGCCTCGCCCGAATCCAGCCTGCGGATGATCTCCTCGACGCGGGCCACATTGGTCTCGTAGTTCTGCTCCACCGCGTTCACGACCCCTCCTCGATCCGCGCGCCGACGTCGCCATCGGCGAAGCGCAGCCGCACGTACGCCTGCTCGCGGGCGCGCGCCGCGCTCGACAGCGGCTCGCCCGTGGGGCTCTGCACCAAGGCATACCCTCGCTCCAGCGTCCGCTGCGGGTCGTGCGCGGCCAGCGCCAGCGCCAGGCGCTCCAGCTCCTTTGGACGGCGCCGGCGGCAGTCGCCGACGGCCGCTTGGGTCTTGCGCTCCAGCGCCATCGCGCGCCGCCGCGTCAGCGCGTGCTCACCCTCCACCCGCCGGCGTCCGGCGGCTCGGATCTCCCGCAGCTGCTGGTGTAGCCGAGCCCGCTGGCGCTCCAGCTGTTCGGTGGGGGCGCGCGAGAGCGCCGCCAGCGTGCGCGCCCGCCCCAGCACCGCGCGGTGGCCGTGGTGGTGCAGACGCTGCGCCGCTGCGCCCATCGCGATGCGCTCGCGCGCGCAGTCCACTCCCACGGCCTCCTCCGCGGCGTGTGTGGGAGTTGAGCAGCTGACCGCCGCCACGTCGTCCAGCAGCGTGCGGTCGGTGTGGTGTCCCACCGAGGCGATCACCGGCACTCCCAGCAGCGCCACTGTGCGGCACAGCGTCTCGTCGCAGAAGCACAGCAGGTCCGCCAGCGAGCCCCCCCCGCGCGCCACGATCGCGACATCCACTGAGCCCACGGCCGCCAGGTCCTGCAGCGCGCGCGTGATTGCCGGGGCGGCGTGGCGGTCCTGCACGGGCGCGAAGCCCCACACGATCGTGCCCGCCCAGCCGCGGCGACGCAGGCCCGCGAGGATGTCGTCACGGGCCTTGCCACCCTCGCCGGTGACCACGCCGATCGTGTGCGGCAACCGCGGCCGTGGTAGGCGCCGCTGTCGCTCCAGCAGGCCCTCCGCCGCCAGCGCCTTGCGCAGGCGCTCGATCCGCGCGAGCAGGTCGCCCTCGCCCGCCACGCGCAGGTCGCTCACCGTGAAGCTGAAGCTCGGGGAGGCGCTGGCGCTGCCGGGGTAGTAGTCGCAGCCGCCGGCGATGACCACCTGCATGCCCTCTCTGACGGCGCCGGCGCGGCGCACCATCGCCTCCCAATCCGCCTTCCACGCCGCGCACGGGATCGCGCCGTGGGCATCGCGCAACTCGAAGTACACCCGCGCCCGCGAGGGGCGCAGATCGGCGAGCTCGCCGACGAGCTGCACGCGTGTAAACGCCCGCAACCGCGCGCGCAGTGCCGCCGCGTACTCCCCCACCCCAAACGGGCCCGCCAGTGCGCTCCCCGGAATGCCAGCTTGCTGGGTCGGGGCCGGCGTGAGCGTGTCGTTGCCTGACATCTGTAATGAGCATAGATTGCCGCTAGGATCGACTCCCCGTGGCACGTGCCCGCTCCCGCAAGCGTCGTCCCACCGGCGTCAAGCGGGCGTCGGAGAGCACCGCTTACAAGTCAAACCCATCCGCCAAGGTCCACAATCGTGCCGGGGCCTCTGGCGCCGCCAGGCGGTCGCGCTCGCCCGCCGCACCGACCTATGGGGAGCGCCCCAATGCGCCCTGGCACCCGCTGCCGCTCTCCGAGCTCTTGATCCTCGTCGGGGCGATCGCCGCCGCGCTTGGGCTGGCACGGTCCGGCCACGACAGCACGGGCGGGGGCCGGCTGCTGCTCGCCGGCTTGGCGGCCGTGGGGTTCGGCACGATCGAGGTGACCCTCCGCGAGCACCGCAGCGGCTACCGCTCGCACACCTTGATGCTCGCCGGCCTGCTGGTGCTCGTGTTCGACTCCATCCTCGTGCTGGTGCTCACCACAATCACGTCCGTGCCGAGGCTGTTCAGCGTCGGCCTGATCGCCATCGACTTCGCGCTGTTCGCGTTCTTCTTCAAACTGTTGCGCGCGCGCTTCCTCGATGCGCGCCACGCGCGGGTGATCAAAGAAGGGTGAGGGCGGGGGAGGGCGGGCCATCCCACGTGCGCTCGGCGGGAGCCCAGGGCTGCTCCTTGGGGGTTGGGTTGGCGCCGGGGACATCGGAGTCGACCCGCTTGTCGGTGCCCATGATCACCACCGGGTCGCCACACATTCCCAGCAGCCGCGAGTACGTGCGCGCGCCCACGTGTTCGGCGAGGTCCCGAGGGTTCGGTTCCAGCGGCCCGTCGTCGTCCGAGCCGACGTCGGACGTGAACACGATCGAGCGACGTTCCTCGTAGCGCATGTTGACGATCAGGTAAAGCTGCTCCAGCACCCATTCCGTGGGTCGCGCCACACTCAGGTCCTCGATGTGCAGCAGGTCGACTTCGGCGAGCGTCCTGATCACGTCGCCGCTGCGCTCACGGCTGTCGTGATCGATCGTCGCCCTGATGCGGTTGAGAAGCGCGACGGCGTTGAAGCTGAGCACGGAACGCTTGGCCTGGGTGGCGGTCGCGGCGATCATGTATCCGAGGGTGGTCTTGCCTGTGCCCGTGTGCCCCATCAGCCACACGCCCCGGCCCTCTGTGAGATTGGTGCTGATGTCGGCGCAGTAGCGCTTGACCATACGGACCGAGTCGGCGTTCAGTGGGTCCCGAGCCAGCTGGGTGAGTGGGTGGCGATCCCATGAGAGGTCCATGTAGCGGCGCGGCACCCGGTCGCGCAGGTGGCGCGCTCGCGCATTCGCCACCCGCTGTGCGCGGCAGGCGCAGTCCCGCGCGGTGTTGGTCTGCTCGTCGACCTCAAAGCCGCTGCCGTCGCAGTGCTCGAGCGGACAGCGCGGGGTGTCTTCGGAGGAGCGGGAGCGGGCGGCGCGCATCAAGCTCTAGTCAAGCAAGCGCTCCGGCGTCACGGAGGGCAGAACGTGCATCTTCCAATCTTTTTCTCCGGTCTCCCCGCGCGTCTCCCCGTCGAATCCGAGCTGCTCCAGGCGTGCGATCTCACGCTCGCCTTCCCCGCGCGCCGGGTGGTCCTCCGGGAGGCCCGCGATCAGCCGCGCGATCCGCTCACGCAGCTGCAGGGCGAAGTGCGGGGTGGACGCGCCCATCAACTGGCGCACGTCCTCGACGGTCACCTCGCGCGCGCTCACGCGTTGCAGACGGTTGGGATCCTCGGCTTGGCTCATGGCGCGGGGCTCGTGGGTTCGGTGGGGGTCGTCGGTTCGGTGCTGGTGGGCGCTGCGGGGGTGGTCGAGCTCGTGGCGCCCTGAGGGGCGATCTCGAGCATTGCGTCCAGTTCTGCCTGCACTGTCGGGGTGATCGTTTCCTGGTCTCCGATCAGCCAGCCGTGATTGTACGCACCGTGCACCGGCTGGTATTCGGGCGCGTCCGTGTAGGCCGGCTGGATGTCGCCCAGGTATTCGCGCAGGGCGCTCGGCACCCGGTTGGGCGCTTCCAGCAGCAGCAGCGGCGCGTAGTCGCCGTTGGCCGACAGCGGCGCCGCGGCGGGGGCGTCAAGCGGGCGGGAGGCGCTGGCGAACACCAGGCCGTGTCCCGGCTGTTCCACCCCCCAGCCGAAGGGCCCGTCGGAGTAGCGGGCCACAGCGATCGCATTGCCAGCCGGGTCTTCGCCGCTCGTGCCCGGTCCGGAGGCACCGTTGGCGCCCCGCGTGGGGTAGATCCGCCGCACCGCGCCGAAGCGCGCCAGCTTGGCGAGCACGGTGTGGCTCACCGCCGCGGGGGGGCCGATCACGTAGATGACCGGGCGCGCCAGGCGCGCCAGTACCCTGCGGGTTGCTGGCGGGATCCCGGCGACGTCGACCGGCAGGATCGGGGCGCCCGACTCCGCGGCGAGGCCGGCGGCGGGCATCGCCAGCGCCGGCGGCCCGTCCGCGCCGACCACGATCACGCGGTGGGGACGGCCGCCGTGGGTGACCGCCACCAGCCGCTCCACCTGCGCCGCCAGCGCAGCCGGCTTACCGCTCAGCGTGAGCGTGCGGTAGCCGGTGGGGGCCGTGGCGGCCCCGATCGCGATCACCTGCGGCGTGCCGCTCAATAGTGTGGAGCCCGTGGGTTTCAGCGCCGCCAGCGCCTGCGTGGAGAGCGTGGGCACCGTGCTGCCTTCGCTGTAGAGGATCGGCGCGCGCAGGGGCGAGCTCGCCAGCGCCGACGCCGCCAGTGCGGCCTGCCAGTCGCGGTCGTCGACCAGCACCACCGCTCGCGGTCGCGTCGCCGGGGTCAGCCCCGGGTAGGTCGCGAGCGCCACCGCCGCGGCGTCCGCGACGGGGTTCGCTCCGCCCAGTCGCGTGGTGTTCTTGGTCGCAAGCCCGCTCGCCGCCAGCTGGGAGGTGCCGGTCACCGTGGTGAGCGCCCCGCGGCTGTGGCCTGCGGAGGGCAGGGACTTGCCGCAGCCGGTCAGCAGCGCGGCACCGGTCAGCAGCGCGGCACCGAGCGGCAGCGCGGCACCGAGCGGCAGCGCGGATGCGGTTCGGAGTAGGGGCCGGGGCATGGCCAGACACTATCCGGGGGCACGGCCATATCGGGAAACGCCCCAAAGTTCCCCGTCTTTGCGGGCAAAACGTGGGAAATGCGATGCATGTCATGCAACCGTCATTGCGCTTTGCTAGGGTTCCGCCGCGAACGCCGAATCTATGGCCAGATGCCATGGAACGGGGGAACCAAGTTGTTGGGGCGAATCCCACGGTGAATCCGTAGGAAGCGCAGGCTCTTTTAGCGCTAGCCCGTCAGCTAACCCCGCAGGCCAACGAAAGAGGAAGCCGTTTTGCGGGTACGAGCCCTTGGCTCAACTCTAGTCAGCTTGGTCGTTCTGCTTGCCGCGGCACCTGCGGCGGTATGGGCTCACGGCACCGCCAAAGTCTCTGGCGGCACCTCCGCGAGTACGGCCTCCTCGACCTCTACATCCACCTCCGCCTCCGCTGCGCCCACGAGCACCGCCGTCACCGGGGGCTCGACCACGGAGGGCTCCACCACGGAAGGCGCCACCGCGGGGGGTGCGCAGCCCAAGCAGCACGTCCACACCGCGCCGATCACCGCGCGTACCGCGAGCCTCGTCTACAAGGGCCCGATCTACGAAAAAACGGCCACCGGCTCGGTCGTCTCGTACACGCCCCCACCGCCAGCCGGCACGACCAACGGCGTCACCGGCGGCAGCTCCGTCGACCTCGCGGCGAACGCCAAGCCCGAGCTGCTTGTTCCCGGTGTGACCGCGCGTTTCGTCAAAGGGCTTGCCGCGGCGCCGATGTCGGCGCCCGCCGCGGTGCAGCAGATCATCTGGGCCGGCAACCAGCTGATCGGCCTGCCCTACATCTACGGCGGCGGCCACGGCTCCTTCATCTCCCCCGGCTACGACTGCTCCGGCACGGTGTCCTTCGCACTGCACGGCGCCGACCTGCTCGCCGCGCCGATGGACTCCTCGGAATTCATGGGTTGGGGCGAACACGGAGTGGGGCAGTGGATCACGATCTTCTCCAACCCCGAACACGCCTACATGACCGTCGCCGGCCTGCGCCTCGACACCAGCCCCGCCGACGACCCCTCCGACCGGGAGGGCCCCCGCTGGCGCCCGCTGCGCCCGGAAAACGACGGCTTCGTCAAGCGCCACCCCGTCGGGCTGTAGCGTCTGACGCCCGGATGGCGGCGCATAGCTGCGTCCTCGCCGAAGCCGGGGGACACGCGCCTTCGGCGCGAATCCCCGTTTCGGCCAGCACGTGTGCGTTTGCACACTTCGCTCCTTGCGTCCTTGCTCTGCTTGCCCTCCGGGCGTCAGACGGGCCTGCCGCGTAAATCCGTCGGTAGGCTACGCTTGAGCCTGCCCCGTACTGCTCAGAAGATCTCAGGAGGAACGCAATGGCCGGCCTGACCGGGCGCATGTCAACCGTGGTGAAGGCGAAGGTGTCCAAGCTGCTGGACAAAGCCGAAGACCCCGCGGAGACCCTTGACTACAGCTATCAGAAGCAGGTCGAACAGCTGCAGAACGTGAAGAAGGGGATCGCTGACGTGGTGACTGCCAAGAAGCGCCTGCAGATGCAGGAGGCCACGCTCCAGCAGCAGGTCGTCAAGCTCGACACCCAGGCCCGCCAGGCGCTCTCCGGCGGCCAGGAGGATCTCGCCCGCCAGGCTCTGGAGCGCAAGAACGTCGTCCAGACCGAGCTGCAGTCGCTCGACACGCAGGTCGCCGAACTCGAGGACCAGCAGACCAAACTGGTGGACTCCGAGCAGAAGCTGCGCGCCAAGATCGAAGCCTTCCGCACCAAGAAGGAGGTCATCAAGGCGCAGTACTCCGCCGCCGACGCGCAGGTGCGGATCTCCGAAGCGGCCACGGGGGTGGGCGAGCAGATGGCCGACGTCGGCCTGGCGATGCAGCGCGCGGTGGACAAGACCGAAAACATGAAGGCCCGCGCCAACGCCGTCACCGAGCTGGAAGCGGCGGGCACCTTCGACGACATCACCGCGCTGGGCTCCGGCGAAGACGACATCGACCGCCAGCTCAAGCAGCTCTCCTCCACCTCCGCGGTGGACGACGATCTCGCCAAGCTGAAGGCGGAAGTCGGCGCGGGAGCGCCCGCCGGCCAAATTCCCGCCTCCAGCGAGGCGCCCGCCGCGGACGCTCAGCCGGCGCCAACCGAGGGTGGCCAGGGATGATCGTGCGCATCTCGGGGGACAACCAGTACCGCCTCGACGGTGTGGACGGTGCCGTCAACGAGCTGGATAACGCCGTCGTCGCGGCGGTGGAAGCCGGCGACGAGCAGCGCTTTCGCAGCACCTACGACGAGCTGCTCGCCTACGTGCGCGGCAACGGCACCCCGCTCGCCGAAGACGAGCTGGAGGGCTCCGACCTGATCCTGCCTCCGCCCGACATCTCGCTCGCCGAGGCCCAGAGCGAGTTCACGGGCGCAGGGCTGATACCTGATTAGTCGAACATTCGTCTAGCCGGGAGCTGCTTCGTCGGGGGTCTTTGCCGGCCTCCCGAGGCGACGCTGTGGGATCAATCCGGCACAGGGACGGCGAGAGTGCGCTCGCGAAGGGAGTGGATGAGTATCGCCTCCGGCGGAGCACTCCCGCGGACGCCAAACGGCCCCGTAGGCGCCGGACGGATGGAACACCTCGGGGAGCGCAGCCGGCACCGATTGGCGAGGCTCTGTTGGCCGCCGGCCTGATCGATCGCGAGACCCTCAGCTGGGGCCTCGCGCGACAGGCTGAGACGGGGGAGCGTCTCGGGCAGATCCTGCTGGCCGCAGGTCTCGTTCATCGTCTGGATCTCCAGCACGCGCTCGGCGAGCAGTGGAACCTTGACTTCATCGATCTTCTGCATACCGAGGTCGACGCGGAGCTGGTGCGCGGCTACGAACCCGAGATGCTGCTCGCCGAGGGTTGGATCCCCGTCAGGCAGGAAGGCGCTCGCACGATCGTTGCGACCTGTGAACCGCCCACTCGTAAGCTGCGGAGTCTGATCCGCAAGCATCTGGGACCCTCGTCGAAAGTCAATCTGCGCACCACCACCCCGCTTGATATCGAGCGTACGATCGTGTCCTGCTTTCGCGAGCACATTGTGCGCCGCTCAACGAGTGAACTGCTGACGCGACGTCCCGAGCTGTCGGCTGCCGGCGGTTGGTCGCGCGGGCAGAAGCTGTGGGTGTTCACACTTGGTCTGATTACGCTGGTTGCGCTCGTGCTGAACTGGCAGTTCACCGTGTCGCTCATCGTCGCGGCCGCAAACTTGGCGTTCCTCGCCGCCGTCACGTTCAAGTTGGTCGCCTGTCTCGTCGGCGCCATCTTTGGTGCTCGCGTGAGCGACGCCCCGGCCGAGCGCGACGACATGCTGCTCCCTTCCTACACGGTGCTCGTGCCCGTTTACAAGGAGGCGAACATTATCGGCGAGCTGATGGCCAACCTCGGTGCCTTGGACTATCCGGCCGAGAAGATCGAGATCCTCGTCCTGCTCGAGTCCGACGATACGGAGACGATCGAGGCCGCGCGCGCGGCCCACCCGCCGGCCACCGTCCGTCTGGTGATTGTCCCGGACGCGCCGCCGAAAACGAAGCCGAAGGCATGCAACGTCGGCCTGTTCCTCGCCCGTGGCGATCTGCTCGTCATCTACGACGCCGAGGACCGCCCGGACCCCCAGCAGCTACGTAAGGCGGTCGCGGCCTTCGAGCAGGCGGGCGCATCGACGATCTGCCTGCAGGCGCGACTGCGCTACTGGAACTACGCCTCCAATCTGCTCACGCGGATGTTCAGCCTCGAGTACGGCTACTGGTTCGGCACGATGCTTCCGGGCCTGGACCGTCTGGGTCTGCCGATACCGCTCGGTGGCACTTCCAACCACTTCAGGGTCTCCGCACTGCGCGAGCTGATCGGCTGGGATCCACACAACGTCACCGAGGACGCTGATCTTGGCGTGCGGGCTGCCGTCCACGGCTACCGGGTTGGGGTGATCGATTCCGACACCGACGAGGAGGCGTGCGCGGAGCTGCGCCCCTGGATCCGGCAGCGCACCCGGTGGATCAAGGGCTACATGCAGACGGCGCTCGTGCACTTGCGCTCGCCGCGGCGCCTTGTGCGCCAGGTCGGGATCGTGGATGCGTTCGGCTTCTTGCTGCTGATTGCGGGCACGCCGCTGACGTTCCTGCTGGCACCGGTTATGTGGGTTGGTACCGCCGCCTGGTATGCGTTCGGCGAGCCGCATTTGCCGCTCGTGAATTCGGGGGCGTTTTGGGCGATCGCGCTGATTAACCTCCTGATCGGCAACGGCGTGATGGTCGCTTTGAACCTGATGGCCGCCGTGCGCGGATACGGTTGGCGCGCGGCGCCGTATGCCTTGCTGAACCCCCTCTACTGGGTGCTCCATTCGATCGCTGCGTGGCGCGCGCTGGTGCAGTTGATCCGCAACCCGTTCTACTGGGAGAAGACGCCCCACGGCCTCGAGCGCGGCGCGCGACTGGATGCACTCCCCGAAATCCACCGCCTACCAGCGTCCAGCCTCGCTCAGTAGCCAGAACCCACGGGATTATCAGATTGGGATTCCCCACAAGGGGAACCACCGCTCCAGTTCGGGCTCCATCGGCAGTTCGCCCGACATCTGTGCCTTCAGCTGCAGCTCGCGCTCGGTCGAGCGTTCCTGTGGGCGGGCGGGATCTGGATCAGGCACGAACGGGTACCAGAAGCCGCGCTTGTAATTGTAGATGAAGTACAGCTTGCGTTTCTGTGAGTCGCGGAAGGCGAACACCGCGCACAGCAGCCGCTCGCCGTGGCCGCCCATCTCGATCGAGCTGGAGACGGCGTTGATGCCCACCGCGAGGTCTTCGATGCTGGGGGCGCCGTCGGGGTTGTGCAGCACCATCCAGCGATAGCCGTACTCGTCGTCTTTGCTCTTCACCTGCGTGCCGCTCTCGCCGCCGGTCGCAGTGACGACTTCTTCCATTTCGCGCATCGTCGCCTCGAACTCGCTGTTTTCCAGTTTCTGGAAGACGATCGCCGCCGCGCCCGCGGGGTCGATCTGGTGCTCGCTCTGGAGGGTGATGTACGCCGTGGCGATCGCGAACAGCCGGTCGGGCGCCGGGCCCTTCACCTGGTGGCGGCCCGTGAGGGCGTCGAGCAGACCCATCAATCAGTCCTTTGCAGTTGGAGTTCGTGTCGCGACAAGTCGATCGGTGTGGGGGGAGGTCGGGAGGGGGCCTGCCCCCCTCCCGCATCTACGCGGTGCCCTGCAGCTGGGACTCCAACTGCTCCAATGCTGCCAGGCGCTTCTCCAGCGGCGGGTGGTCGGCGAACAGGTTCATCAGCGAGTTCTTTGCGCGCGCGGGCACGATGAAGAAGGCGCTCATCCCTTCCACCGTGCGCAGGTCGCGGCTGGGGATCCGCTCCATCGTGCCGCTGATCTTCAGCAGCGCCGACGCCAGCGCGGAGGGGCGTCCGGTCAGCACCGCGCTGCCGCGATCGGCGGCAAACTCGCGGTAGCGCGACAGCGCGCGCAGCAGCATGAACGAGATCGCGTATACCACCGCGGCCACGGCGATCGCGGCGAACATCGCCTCTTGCGCTTCCTGGTTGCGATTTCCGTACCCACCACCGAGGCCGCCGCCGAAGAAGAAGCCAAACTGCACGATCAGCGACGCCACCATCGCGAAGAAGCTC
Organism: uncultured Solirubrobacterales bacterium; assembly: GCA_963812595.1. Taxonomy (GTDB): domain Bacteria; phylum Actinomycetota; class Thermoleophilia; order Solirubrobacterales; family Solirubrobacteraceae; genus Palsa-744. The sequence continues at coordinate 303,533 of CAWEVQ010000010.1, read as the reverse complement.
GCCAGGGTCATGACCATCACGTCGCGGTTGATCACGTGCGTCAGCTCGTGCGCCATCACCCCTTCGAGCTCCGCGGGGGAGAGCAGCTGCAGGATGCCCCGCGTGGCGCACACGGTCGCGCCCTTCTGGGAGCGGCCCATCGCGAACGCGTTGGGCATCGGGTGCTCCATCACGCACACGCGCGGCTTGGGCAGGTCGGCCTGCACGCACAGTCGTTCGATGATCCCGTGCAGCTCGGGCTCCTCCTGGGGCGACACCTCTTTGACGCCCATCGTCCCCATCGCGATCTTGTCCGAGGTGAACAGCTGCAGCCCCATCAGCGCGAGGGCGACCACGAGGATCGTCACACCGCTGGCCCCGACAGCGAACAGCACACCCACCAGCACCACGTACACGACGACCAGCAGGAACATCGTCAGCACCATCCGTGCCTGCAGGCCCGTGTCTTTGCCGAACGCCTTGCGTCCCTGCCTGTGGGTGGTGGCAGCCATCTGATGTGATTGTCGCAGACGGGGATTGCGATTCCCTAAAGTCCCGGGCGTGAAACCGGCCTTCGATGTCTTCGGCATCTCGATCAAGAGCTTCGGCGTGGTGTTCGCGCTCGGCTTCCTCGCCTGCGGGCTGCTCGTGGCGCGCCGCCTGCGCGAGCTCGACCGACCGGTGGACTGGGCGTATGAGATCGTCTTCGCCGCGCTGATCGGCGGGCTGGTCGGTGCGCGTGGGTACTTCGTGATCCAGAACTACGGCGAAGTCAAGGACCATCTCTTCAAGAGTGTCATCTCCGGCTCGGGGCTAGTCTGGTATGGGGGCGTGATCGGCGGCGCGATCGGAGTGTTCCTGTGGATGCGCTGGCGCGATCAACTGAGGCTGATCATGCTCGACATGTGCGCCACCGCGCTGGCCCTGGGGTACGCGATCGGGCGCATCGGCTGCCAGGTCTCCGGCGATGGCGACTACGGGATCCGCTCCTCGCTGCCGTGGGCGATGGGCTACCCGCACGGCACCGTCCCCACGCCGCCGGGGGTCACCGTGCAGCCCACCCCGATCTACGAGACCATCGCGATGGGCCTCGTCGCCTACCTGCTGTGGCAGCTGCGCGACCGCGTACGCCCCGGGGTCGTGTTCGCGGCCTACTGCCTGCTCTCCGGCTTCGAGCGCTTCCTCGTCGAGTTCATCCGCCGCAACAAAGAGGTGCTTTTCGGCCTCACCTCGCCGCAGTTGGAGAGCATCGTGCTGATGATCGTCGGCGCGGTGTGGCTCTCGCTGATGATGCGCGGGCGGGGGCTCGAGGGGTTGCGGGCTCAGCGCGCGGGTGGCGCAACGGAGGCCAATGCGGGCCGCCCGGCGCCCGCCTGATCGGCACCGATGCGCAGGCTGCCCAGCCGTCGGAACGTGCGCGATTGAGCGCGGCTGTACGACCACGGGCACGTGTCCCAGCTCAGCCCAAGCCGTGCGAAGCACGCAAACGTCTCCTGCGCCTCCAACCGCGCCAGGCCGGCTCCCACGCAGAAGTGGGGGCCGTTGCCGAACGCGAGGTGGCGCTCGCCCTCGCGTGCCAGCCGGAGCTGGTCGGGATCGGGGTGGTGGGCTGGGTCGCGATTGGCGGCGCCAAGTATCACCAGCGCCTGCTGGCCCCTGGGCACCTTCACGTCGCCCAGCTCGAGGTCGGCGAGCGCGACTCTAGAAACGACCTGGGCGGGGCTGTCATAGCGCAGCAGCTCCTCCGCCGCCTGCGCACAGCGGTCGGGATGCGCTGCCAGCCAAGCCAGCTGATCGGGGTTCTCCAGCAGCGCCAGCGTGCCATTGCCGATCAGGTTGGATGTGGTCTCGTGGCCGGCGGCCAGCAGCAGCAGGCACATCGTGGCGATCTCCTCCGTGCGCAACGCAACGCCACCGTCGGGCGGGTGGATCAGCGCGCTCAGCAGATCCTCGCCCGGGTGGGTGCGCCGCTCGGCGATGATCGGCACCAGGAACAGCATCACCGCCATCGCCGCCGCGCTTATCGCCTCGATCTCCGCGGGAGTGGGGTCGAGCTCCAGGGCGCGTGCCAGCGTGGGGGTCTCCGCGCGCAGCAGTTCGGCGCCCTCCAGGCCCACGTCGAACAGCTCCGCGATCACCGCCAGTGGGATCGGGTAGGCCAGCTCGCTCATCAGCTCGACCGGCTCGCCTTCCGCGAGGGGGGCGAACGCGCTGTCCACGATCGCCGCCACGCGCCCCTTGATCCGCTGCACTGCGCGCGGTGTGAAGAAGCGATTCACCGAGTTGCGCAGCCGCGTGTGCTCGGGCGGGTCGCTCGTCAGCAGCGACCCGCCCCACTGCTGGGCGAACAGGCTCTCGCCGCCGAGGGACTCCAGGAGCGCCGGGCTGTTGCGAGGGTTGGAGCTCCACCGCTCGGGGTCGCGCACAACCGCGAGGGCGTGCTCGTGCGAAAGCACCAGCACCGCGCCCAGCCGCTCGTCCCATTGCACCGGCGCTCGCGTGCGAGCGGCGTGGTACGCGGGGTACGGGTCCCCGGTGGGGAACGGCCAATGCGTCCAGTCAGGCATCGCCGCAACCCTCACACATGGCTGCCTGTCTTCTGGCGTTCTTCTCGGTAGGCGCGATTGGCGATCGCCAGCGGCGTTCCCGGGTCGGCGTCCTCGAAGTACTCTTCGGCTATCGCCCGCCAGTGGTTGGTGGCGCTCAGCTCGGCGATCAGCGACATCAGGCCGATGTCCAGACGCGTCATGATCGTGTAGGTGACCGGCATCACGATGTGATGGAAGGCGTTCGCCGACGGGCCGTTGGGCGAGTAGCGCAGTTCGATCAGCTTGGTGACGTACTCGGGGGTGATCGTGAACGGCTGTGCCCCCCAGTACATTTCGATCGGCTCGCGCCAGTAGGTGAACACTTCTTTGGGGCTCAGCGAACTGGAGGGTTCAAAGAAGCCGTATTCGACGCTCAGCCTCCACGTCTCGCTCACGTCGCCGCGTAGGCATTCGCGTAGCAGGAGGTTGAGCGACTCCACCTCGGTCCGCTGCAGTCGCTTGACGCAGCCGAAGTCAAAGAAGCTGACGCTGCCGTCGTCGTGCAGCAGATAGTTCCCAGGGTGGGGGTCGGCGTTGAACATGTAGTGGTGGTGGTAGCTGTCATAGGTGAAACGGTGGATCGCTTCCGCCCAGCTGTCGCGCAAGCTCTGCTCGGCAGCGAGCCCCTCGCTCCACGATTTCCCTTGCACCAGCTCCTGGGTGAGCACGCGGCCGGTGGAAAGCTCCTCGACCACCTCCGGCACGTGAATGAACGGGTGCCCTCGGTAGAGGTCGGCGAACTCCGCCTGGTTGGCGGCCTCCAACCGGTAGTCCAACTCCTCGGTGATCCGCTCGCCGAGCTCCTGCGCGGCGCCGCGCAAATCGAACTTCAACTTCCGCGGCGACAGCCCACCGATCAGCCCGAGAAACGTGGCCAGCAGCTCGGTGTTCTTGAGGTCGTCGCGGATCGCGGCGGCGACCCCGGGGTACTGGATCTTCACCGCCACCGGGCGCCCGTCGGGCAGCCGCGCCGTGTGCACCTGCCCGATCGAGGCGGCGGCGATCGGCTGCCATGCAAACTCGGCGAACGCCTCCTCCACTGGGCGCTCCAGCTCGCGCTCGAGCGCTTCCCGCGCGAGCTCCGGCGCCATCGGCGGCGCGTCGTTGCGCAACCGCCTCAACGCTGCTTGGTAGGTCGACTGGAAGTTGCCCTCCACGGCGGGCCCCAGCGACACGAACGACAGCATCTGGCCGGCCTTCATTAGCGCCCCCTTGGAGCGCCCCAGCAGCTCGGCGTAGCGCTCGGCGGAACGGACGTGGAACTCGGTGGGGTCGGCGCCGGTGAGCTTGCCGCGCAGCCCCACCACCACCGCCTCACCGGCCGTTCGGGCGGTGAGGCCCACCAGTGGCGCGGTGCGCCGCAGACGGCCTCGGCCGACTCGGCCATCGCCGGCTTCGCGCGTCACTGCGCGCCGTTGGCTGGCCGCGTTCGGAGTCTCATCTGCGCTCGGCGGCGGCGGCTTATTGGGGCTGGGCACTCTTACATCCTTTTTCAGGGGCAACTGACTTCAACAAAGTATACACTTAGTTGGAGGAGGATGTCAAGCACTTCGGCCAACCGCTCGCGTCTCACGCGCCTCTAATTTCAGCCCGCGCCGACACCCCAAACTCTTCTCCAAGCTCCGGGTTGGCTCGACTCACGCGATAATCCATCGCGAGATGGCCACTGAGACGACCACGACCACGGCGACCGCCGCAGCGACCCGCAACGCGACCTCGATCGCCGACAGCCTCGCGCGCGTGTTCCCAGCGGGCAGCCGCATCAACGAGCGCGGCCGCTTGGAGGTGGGCGGCTGCGACACGATCGAGCTGGCGCGGGAGTTCGGCACCCCGGCGTATGTCGTCGCCGAGGACGACCTGCGCGCTCGCGCGCGGACGTTCGTGCGGGCCGGGGAAAACGCTGCCCACGGGGCGGAGCTGCACGTGCTGTTTGCCTCCAAGGCCTTCCCCTGCACCGCCGTGCTGCGAGCGCTGGCGCAGGAGGGGCTGTGGTGTGACGTGGCCTCGGGCGGGGAGATGCGCTTGGCGCTGAACGCCGGCTTCGCGTCCGAGCGGTTGGTGCTGCACGGCAACGCCAAGTCGGAGGTGGAGCTGCGCATGGCGCTGCGCCACGGCGTGGGGCTGATTGTGGTCGACAACCTCGACGAGATCCTGCGCCTGGAGCGGCTCCTGGCTGAGGGCGAGCTGGCTGACCGGCCGGCGCAGCCGGTGTTGGTACGCGCCACCCCCAACGTGCGCGGCGACACGCACGAAGCGATCTCCACCGGTCAGGCCGACTCGAAGTTCGGCTTCGCGCTCGACCAGGTGCCCGAGGCGGTGGCGCGCATCCGCGCGATCCCCGGCCTCTCTCTGGAGGGCGTGCACGCACACATCGGCTCGCAGCTGTTCGACCTGGAGCCGTTCCGCAGCAAGGTCGAGGTGCTGGCGGGGCTGCGCGAGCTGGGGGAGAGCGGCGCCTTCCCCACCTGGGACCTCGGCGGTGGCCTCGGCGTGGCATACACCGCCGAGGAGTGCCCCCCCGCGATCGAGGAGTACGTAAACGCGCTGGTGGACGCCGCGCGCGAGCGGTTGGGCAACTATCGGCGCCTGCTGATCGAGCCCGGCCGTGCGCTCACCGCCAACGCGGGTGTGACGCTGTACACGGTGGAGAGTGTCAAGCGCAACGTCTCCACCTGGGTGGCGGTGGACGGCGGCATGTCCGACAACCTGCGCCCGATGCTCTACGGGGCGCGCTACGAAGCGCACGTTGCCGACCGTTTCGGCGGCAACACCCCCTGCGTGCTGGCGGGCAAGCACTGCGAGTCGGGCGACGTGATCGTGCGCGAAGCGCTGCTCGACGACCCCCGCCCGGGCGACGTGATCGTGACCCCGGTGACGGGGGCGTATGGGTACGCGATGGCCAACAACTACAACGGCGTGCCCCGTCCGCCGGTGATCTTCTGCAAGGACGGCAACGCGCGCGTTGTGGTGCGGCGGGAGTCCTACGAGGATCTGATCTCCCGCGATGTCGGCTGAACCCTTCCGCATCGGCCTGCTGGGCCACGGCACCGTGGGCGGCGCGTTCGCGACGCTGCTGTCCGAACGCGCCGAGGAGATCGAGCGCTTCAACGGCCGCCGGCCGACGATCACCGGCGTGCTGACGCGCAGCCGCGGGGACTTCGCCGAGATCCTGCCAAACGCGGACATCGTGGTGGAGGTGATGGGCGGGGTGGAGCCGGCGCGCGAGCATCTGCTGGCAGCGATACGCGCTGGTGTGGACGTGGTCACCGCCAACAAGCAGCTGCTCTCCCAACACGGCGAGGAGCTGTTCGAGACCGCGCGCGAGCACGGCGTGCGGCTGCGCTTTGAGGCGGCGGTGGCGGGTGCCGTCCCGGTGGTGCGCGTGCTCGAGGAGTCGCTGTCGGCGACCCCGATCGAGCGCATCCACGGGATCGTCAACGGCACGACCAACTACATCCTCGGCGAGATGGATCGCGGCGGCACCTACCCCGAGGCGCTCGCCGAGGCCCAAAGCCGCGGCTACGCCGAGGCCGACCCCTCCGACGACGTCAGCGGCAGGGACGCGGCGGCGAAGATGGCGATCCTCGCGCGTCTCGCGTTCGGCGCGCCGGTGCACCTGGACGACGTGCGTTACGAGGGAATCGAGCAGCTGCAACCCGACGACCTGCGCTCGGCGCGCGAAATGGGACTCGGCTTGAAGCTGATCGGCACGGCCGAGCGACTGGGGGGCGGACTGTCGGTGAGGGTGCACCCCGTGTTCCTGTACGCCGGCCACCCGCTCAGCTCGGTGTCGGGCCCGTTCAACGCGGTCACCGTGGAATCGGAGACGGTCACCGAGATCACACTCTCGGGCCCCGGCGCCGGCGGTCGGCAGACCGCGAGCGCGGTGCTGGGCGACGTTGTCAGCGTGATGACCGGCGGCGCCCAGCCGCCCGCCCCACCCCTGGCGTTACCGCTGCTGCAGGACGTGGAGAGCGCCTTCTACCTGCACTTCGACGTCGCCGACCGCCCGGGTGTGCTGGGCGCGATCGCGCAGGTGTTGGGCGAGCACGGTGCCTCGATCAAGTCGGTGATGCAGAGGCGTGTGGGGGGCGACGTGGTGCCGCTGACGATGGTGCTGCACCCGCTGCTGGAGTCGCGCCTGCGCGAGGCGCTCGCGCAAATTGCCGAGCTGGAGTTGGTGCGCTCGGCCCCGCGCGCGATCAGGGTGATAGAAGAGGAGTTCGGATGAGCCCGGCCTTGATCGACCGCTGGCGCGAGCACCTGCCGTTCGCAGCCGATGACCCCGTGGTGAGCCTCACCGAGGGCGACACGCCGCTGCTCGCCGCCGCCGGTGATCTCGGAGATGGTGGGCGCCGAGGTGCACCTGAAGCTGGAGGGCGGCAACCCGACCGGCAGTTTCAAGGACCGTGGCATGACGTGCGCGGTGTCGGCGGCGGTGCGCGAAGGCTCCAAGGCGGTGATCTGCGCCTCCACGGGCAACACCGCGGCGAGCGCCGCCGCGTACGCTTCGCGCGCCGGGCTCACCTGCGCGGTGATCGTGCCGGACGGCAAGATCGCGATTGGCAAGCTGGCGCAGACGCTGATCCACGGGGGGCGCGTGATCGCGCTGTCGGGCAACTTCGACCGGGGCTTGGAGCTCGTGCGCGAGCTGGTCGAACGCCATCCGATCACGCTGGTCAACTCCGTCAACGAATTCCGGATCGAAGGCCAGAAGACCGCGGCGTTCGAGCTGGTGGAGGCGCTCGACGGCGGCCCCGACCTGCTGTGCATCCCCGTGGGCAACGCCGGCAACGTCACCTCCTACTGGCGCGGCTTCACCGAGATGGGCGTCGCCCCGCGCCTGTTTGGCTTCCAGGCGGAGGGTGCCGCGCCGCTCGTGCTCGGCCACCCGGTCGAGCACCCCGAGACCGTCGCCAGCGCGATCCGGATCGGCAACCCGGTGCGCTGGGAGGACGCGATGGCGGCGATGACCGACTCGCGCGGGGCGATCCGCGCCGTCGCCGATGGCGAGATCCTCGCCGCCTACCGCCTCCTGGCGGCCAAGGAAGGCCTCTTCTGCGAGCCGGCCTCGGCGGCCTCGGTGGCGGGCCTGCTCAAGTACGGGGCCGACGGGGCCGACCGCGTGGTGTGCGTGATGACCGGCAGAGGCCTCAAGGACCAGCAGACCGCGCTCGACAACTCCAACGGCCGCGTGATCCCCTGCGCGGCGGAAACGGTGGCGCTGGAAGAGGCGGTTCTGGGTGATTCGTAGGCGCGTGGTGCGACCAGATACTCGCGCCCCCCGCTCAGCCGACGGCCGGCCCTGTCCCTACGCGGGGCGGCGAGTGCGGGCCGGGGAGTGTATTTACTTTTTGGACCCCAACCACTTTCCAAAGTGAAGTGGTAGGGGTAGAAAAAGAACGCACATGATCCGCCGCCGCGTGGTGCGCGCGCCGGCCTCCTCGGCCAACCTCGGCCCTGGCTTCGACTGCATGGCGGCGGCGCTGGCGCTGCACGTGACGCTGGAGGTGGAGGAGACCGGCAGCTTTGCCGTCGAGACCGAGCTGCCACTGCCGCGGGGCCGGGAGAACCTCTGCGTGCGCGCCTTCGAGCGCCTGCACCCCGCGGACGGCTTCACATTCCGCATCAGCTCCGACATCCCGCTCGCCGGAGGCATGGGCTCGAGCGCCGCGGCGATCGTCGCAGGTCTGATGGTGGCCGACCACATCTTCGAGCTGGACGCCCCGCTGCTCGAACTGGCCACGGAGCTGGAGGGCCACCCCGACAACGTCGCGGCGGCCTTGCACGGCGGCTTCGTGGTGTGCGCCGACGGCCAAACCACCCGCTTCGACCCCCCTACGGGCTTGGAGGCGCTGGCGGTGGTCCCGCACGACCCCGTCCGTACCCAAGCCGCACGCGCTGCCCTCCCCACCGAGGTGCCGCTCGAGGACGCGGTCTTCAACGTAGCCCACGGGGCGCTGCTGACGCTTGGCCTGGCCCGCGGCGACTGGGACCTCGTGGCGCGCGGCCTGCAGGACCGCCTCCACCAGCCCCACCGCGCCCACCTCTTCCCACGCTCCTTCGATCTCGCCACGCGCGCAAGCAGGCTGGGCGCCCTCGGTGCCACGATCTCCGGCGCCGGCCCGACCGTGCTGGTGTGGTGCTTCTACGAGCAGACCGGCGCCGTGGTGGCGGCGCTTCAGGCGGAGATCGAGGGTTGGGCGGAGCTACTGCGAGTCCCCTTCGAGCCGCAGGGGGCTTACGTCGGGCGGCTGTAGGGGCGCGTCGAGTGTGGCGCGACCGCAGCCGCTTACTGGCAGGCGCAAACAGGTTGCGGGGCCGGAGACCCCGGGGTGTGGATCAGTCTCGATGGTCGGGAAGCAGTTAGTCGCCCGGCTGGTTCCCTCCTACCCCAGCCCCGCCAAACGCCCCCGAGCCCGCTCGAACCCCGGCATCCGTGCGAGCAGCTCGCCCGCCACTGAGACGTAGTCGGTGCCGAGGTCGGGGCGGTGGTCGAGGATCGAGACGGCGCGCTCGGCCGATTCGGCGTAGGCGATCGAGGAGCGCACGACCGTGTCGAGTACTCGCTCGCCGAGTTGCTCGCGCAGCGAAGCGAGCGCCTCGCGCGAGTGCACGGTGCGCATGTCGGCGAGGTTGAGCAGCACGCCGAGCAGCTCCAGCTCGGGGTTGAGCGTGTCGCGTGCGAGCTCGATCACCTCGAGCGCCTGCTCGACGCCCTGCAGCGCGAAGTACTGGGCCTCGGCGGTGATCAGCGCGTAGTCGGCGGCGACCAGCGCGTTGACGGTGAGCAGGCCGAGCGAGGGGGGGCAGTCGATCAGCACGAGCTCGTAGGCGTCGTCGGGCAGCTTCGCCAGTGCCCGCCGCAGCGTCAGCTCGCGCCCCAGGCGACCGCCGAGCGAGAGCTCGGTCTCGGCGAGGTGGAGGTTGGCGGGGATCACGTCCCCGTGGATCGCCTCCGCCGCCTGCGCCCGCCCGCCCAAGACGTCGCCGATCGTCGGCTGTGCGTCGGGCGGCACGTCGAAGTAGTCGGAGAGGTTGCCCTGCGGGTCGAGGTCCACCGCCAGCGTGCGCACCTGCGCGCGCCGCAGCGCGTCCGTGAGGGTGCGCACCGTGGTCGTCTTGCCCGTGCCTCCCTTCTGCGAAAGGACCGCGATCGTAAGTGCCATGGCGCGATACTACGTGGACAGCGGCACGATCGCCGGTGTGCCTTCGGGATGGGTGGGTGGTCGGGCAAATGGGCCGTGGGTTGATGTGGTCGGCGGCGAGCACTAGTATCCCCGGCATGGAGGAGGAGCAGGACCGAACCCGGGAGACACGCGCCTTCGGCGCGAATCCCCGTTTCGGCCAGCAGGGGCAGGGCTCACGCGAGGGCGCGAAGGCCGCCGTTGCCCAGGAGGCGATGGTGCCCGCCGGCGGAGAGGTGAGCTCACATGAGAGCGCCACGCTCGACGCGGCCGCGCACTTCGAGTACCACACGGAGTTCGACTGGGACAGCGAGCACGGCGACGAGGAGTGGTCGATCCGCTGCTACGACGTGCACAAGCGCCTTGGCGGGGCGCCCGTGTTGGATGGGCTCAACGTGGCGATCCCCGATCAGACGATCACGACCGTGCTGGGCCCTTCGGGGACGGGCAAGAGCGTGCTGATCAAACACCTGATCGGCCTGATGTTCCCCGACTCGGGGAACATCATCGTGAAGGGCCAGTCGGTGCCCAGCCTGCCGATGCGTGAGCTGCTGGAGCTGCGCCGCAGGATCGGGGTGCTGTTCCAGGATGGCGCGTTGTTCGGGTCGATGTCGCTGTACGACAACGTGGCGTTCCCGCTGCGCCAGCACACCGACATGTCGGAGGCGCAGATCTCCAAGCGAGTGCGCGAACGCGTCAGCGACGTGGGGCTGACGGACGCGATCGACTACTTCCCCAACCAGCTCTCCGGGGGGATGCGCAAGCGCGCGGGGTTCGCCCGGGCGCTGGTGATGGAACCGGAGATCGTGATCTTCGACGAGCCGGACTCGGGCCTCGACCCGGTGCGCACGGCACTGTTGTGCGAGCTGATCCAGGAGATGCACACACTGCACGGGGGCACGTACATCGTCGTCACCCATGACATCGCCTCGGCGCGGCGGATCGGCGAATACATCGCGCTGCTGTGGCGCGGGCGGATCGTGGAGGCGGGCGACGCCGCGAAGATGTTCTCCTCGGAAAACCCGTTCGTGCGCCAATTCCTCAGTGGCTCCGCCGAGGGCCCGCTGGGGATGGACTGATCTGGGGGAGGGCAGGTTCTAGCTGGGGGAGGGCAGGCCCTCCCCCAGTGCCCCCTCCCACTAGTGAAGAACCAAGCGCGGGCCGGCGAAGCCGGCCCTAATGTCGACCTTTAGAGGCCGGATGGGAGCGGGGAGGGGCAGGCCCCCTCCCGACCTCCCCCCGATCAGTTGAGGGGCGGGGACATTTTGGGATCGTCCAGGCGCCTCGCTTCGGCGGCCGACGTTGGTGGGCACGAGGCTTCTATGCCTCGTGGCCGCGCGCGATGGGGGCGCCTGCCTGCCTTGTCCGTCCGTCGCCTCCTGCCCCGTCGCGTCCGTCCCTATGGCCGCGCTCCGCTCATCACCCTGGCCTCGGCCACTCCGATGTTTTGGTTCTTTTTTGAGCCCCTAACCAAATAGGAGTAAGACTCAATCTTATTTGGTGAGAGGCTCAAAGTTTTATACACAACGCACCCCTTCTCCCTTGTGCGAGGGGGGCACCTATGCGAACATACGTTCGGTCATGGTCGTGTGTGTCCACCTACCCCGCTTCGAGCTGACCGTCGCCGCCGGCGGTGCCGAGGCGTTGGCGGGGCATGCGCTGGCGATCGCGCCCGCGCCGGGGGGAGAGGCCCGGGTGGGGGAGGTGTCGGGGGCCGCGGAGGCGTGTGGCGTCACGCGCGGGATGGCGCTGGGGGAGGCGCTCGCTCGCTGCCCGCGTCTGCGGCTGGTGGCGGGCGATCCGCTCGGGGTGGCGCAGGAGTGGGGGCGCGCGGCGCGGGCGCTGGAGGGGATCGGCGCCGCCCTGGAGCTGCCGCGGGCCGGCCTCGCGTACTTCGAGTCGGATGGGCTGCGCGGGCTGCACGGTGGAGACGAGGGCGTGATCGCCGCCGCGCGCCGCGCACTGGGACGCCCCGCGCGCGTAGGCGCCGGCCCGACGCGCTTCTGCGCGCTCGCCGCGGCGCTCGAGGTGCGCTCGCGCCGCGCGCGCATCGTCGCTCACTCCGCCGCACCGGACGGTCGCTCGGCTCGGCGCACTGCCGCGCAGGCCGACTACAGCGTGCAGGCACGCCGCTACCTTGCCTCCCGGCCGGTGAAGCTGCTGAGCTTCCGCGCGGAGACCGCCGCGCTGGTGGAGCCCCTCGCGCGGCTGGGGATCGACACGTTGGGGGAGCTGGCGGCGCTGGGACGCGACGCGGTGGCCGACCGCTTCGGCGCGAGCGGAGTGCTCGCGCGGCGCTTGGCGCGCGGCGAGGACGACCCGCTGCGCACGCGCATCGCCGAGGAGCGGCTGCGAGAGTCGCTGGAGCTGGAGGAGGCGAACTCCGGGCTGGCACTGGAGCGCGTCCTCGGTGTGCTCGTCGATCGCCTGCTGGCCCGTCCCGAGCGGCGCGGGCGGACACTGCGTGCGCTGAGCATCTCCGCGCGCCTGGTGGAGGGTGGCACGTGGCGCGAGCGGGTGGTGCTGCGCGAAGCGCTCGCCGACCCGCGGCGGATGCGACTCGCGCTGGCGCCACGCCTGGCGCTGCTGCCTGCGCCCGCCGCCTCCCTGACGCCTCGAGGCCGAGCGCTTCGGCCCCCCGGAGGGGGCGCAGGGGGCACTGTTCGACACGGATCCTGCCCGTCCCGCTCGCCGCAATGAGCACGGCGGGCGCCTGCGGGAGGCGGTGGCCCAGGCGCGCGCGGCGGCCGGCCCGGAGGCGGCGCTGCGCGCGGTGTGCGTCGATCCCGACTCGCGCGTGCCCGAGCGGCGGGTCGTGTTCACCCCCTTTCCGGGATGAGTGGGAGTCTTTCACTCAACCTCCCACGCCCCGCGCGCGTTCGGATGGGCCCCGGTGGAGCGCCTCGCACAGTCGACGGCCGGCCGATCGAGCAGGTGCGGGAGTCGTGGCTGGTCGAGGATCGCTGGTGGACCGGCCGGCCGCTGCGTCGCCGCTACTGGGAGATCGTGAGCGTGCGCGGGCGCAACCTCGTGGTGTTCCACGACCTCTGCTCCGGCGAGTGGTTTACCCAGGCGGGGTGATGAGCGCTCCCTACGTCGAGTTGCACTGCCACTCTGCCTACTCCTTTCTTGATGGGGCATCGCTGCCCGATGAGCTGGTGGCGCGGGCCGAGGAGCTCGGATATGAGGCGCTGGCGCTAACCGATCACAACTCGGTGTCAGGCTCGATGGAGCTCGCTCAGGCCGCTGGGGCATGCGGGGTGCGAGCGCTCCACGGCGCCGAGCTCGATGTCGTCGTAGCCGGTAGCGGTATCGATGGCCAGCGCACGACCGGCGATTCTCCGGGAGATCGCATGACTGGCGATACCCCGGGCGATCGCACGACTGGCGACACCCCGGGTGATCGCCGCTGCCACCTCACGCTGCTGGTGCGCGACGCGCGCGGCTGGCGCAACCTCTGCCGGCTGCTGACTTTGGCGCACGCCCACACGCGCGAGGGGCCCGGGCGCCGCGAGCGGAGCGAGCCTTCGGTGAGCTTGGAGGCGGTACGGGAGCACAGCGAGGGGTTGGTGTGCCTCACCGGCTGCGCCGGGCACGGCGTACACGACGAGCCCACCGCGCGGCGGCTGCTGGACGCGTTCGGCCCGCACGGCCTGCGCGTGGAGTTGCAGCGCCCCTACGCCCGCCACGATCGCGCGCGCAACCGGGCGCTCGAGGCGCTCGCCCGGCGTCTCGGGGTGGCGTGCGTGACGAGCGGCAACGTGCACGCCCACGCGCGCAGCCGCGCGGAGTTGCAGGACGCCTTCGTGGCGCTGCGCCACCGCACCACGCTCGACGCCTGCGAGCCGCTGCGGCGCGGCAACCACAGCCACGTGTTGGCCGCCCCCGCGGCGATGGCGGCCCGCTTCGCCGAGCACCCCGAGGCAGTGCTCGAGAGCGCGCGCCTCGCCGAGGAGCTGCGCTTCGACCTGACGCGCGACCTCGGCTACCGCTACCCCGGATCGGAGGATCCCGGTGCGATGCGGCGCCTCGCCGAGCTGTGCGCTGCGCGCTTGGAGGAGCGCTATGGCTCCCAGCACGAAGCCGCGACACGCCTGGAGCAGGAGCTGCGGATCATCGACGAGCTGGGACTGGCCGGCTTCTTCCTGTTGCACCACGAGCTGCTGGAGCTGGCCCGCGAGGTCGCCGCCGAGGTGCGCGGGCCGGACTCCGCACGCGCGCTGCTCGCGCCCGGCCGCGGGCGCGGCTCCTCGGTGTCATCGATCGTCTGCTACCTCACCGGCCTCTCGCACATCGACCCGATCGGCAACCGCCTGTTACTCGGGCGCTTCCTGCACACCGGCCTCGACTCGCTGCCCGACATCGACCTCGACTTCCCGCGTGACATCCGCGAGGTGCTGATTCCCCGCGTGCACGAGCGCTACGGCAACGAACGCGCCGCGCTCGTCGCGGCCTTCCCGACCTTCCGCGCGCGCGGGGCAATCCGCGAGCTCGGCAAGGTGCTGGGCCTGCCCTCCGGAGAGATCGAGCGCGTCGCTCGCGCCGCCGAGCACCACTGGTCTGCCGAGCACGAAATGGACATCGAGACGCGCTCCCCCCGCTGGGCGTGGCTGGCGCGCCTGGCGGCCGAGGCGTACGGGCTGCCCCGCCACCTCTCCCAGCACCCCGGCGGGATGGTGATCTCCACCCGGCCGCTGATCGACTGCTGCCCCGTGGTGCCCGCGGCGATGGAGGGCCGCCAGATGGTGCAGTGGGACAAGGACTCCTGCGCCGACGCCGGCTTCCTCAAGATCGACCTGCTGGGGCTGGGGATGCTCTCCGCGGTGGAAGGGTGCGTCGAGCTGATCGCCCGCACCCGCGGTGAACGCATCGACCTCTCGCGCATCCGCTTCGACGACCCCGCCACCTTCCGCGCGGTGCGCCGTGCGGACACCGTCGGGGTCTTCCAGATCGAGAGCCGCGCGCAGATGCAGTCGCTGCGGCGCACGCTCCCGGAGAGCCTCGACGACCTCACGGTGCAGGTCGCGATCGTGCGCCCCGGCCCGATCCAGGGCGGCGCGATCAACCCCTACATCGAGCGCCGCCGGCGGCTGCGCGCCGACCCCGCCTACGAGGTGCCCTACCCCCATCCCGCGCTGCGACCGGTGTTGGAGAGCACGCTCGGCACCGTGATCTTCCAGGACCAGGTGATGGAAGTCGCGCAGGCGTTCGCCGGCTTCACCCCCCGCGAGGCCGACGGGCTGCGCCGCGCGATGAGCCGCAAGCGCTCCCACGAGGCGTTGCAGAGCCACCGCGAGCGTTTCATCGCCGGCGCCCGCCGGCATGTCGGCGCCGACCTCGCCACCGCGCAGCGCGTGTGGGAGATGGTGGAGGGCTTCGCCGGCTTCGGCTTCCCCAAGGCGCACGGCGCCGCCTTCGGGCTGCTCGCCTACCAGTCCACCTGGTTGCGGGTCCACTACGGCCCCGAGTTCCTCTGCGCGCTGATGAACGAGCAGCCGATGGGCTTCTACGCCCCCGATACGCTCGTGCATGAGGCTGAAGTTCGCGGCATCCCCGTGCTCGGGCTCGACGTCAACGCCTCCGGGGTGGGGTGCACGGTGGAGGATGGTGGTGTGCGCCTCGGCCTTGGCTACATCAAGGACGTCCGCGCCGATGAGATCCGCGAGCTGGTCGCCGAGCGGGAACGCGGTGGGCCATTCCGAGATCTTGGGGAGCTGGCCGCGCGCTGCGGTGCGGGACGGCGCACGCTGGAGCAGCTCGCCTGGTCAGGGGCTTGCGATGGTTTGGTGGGCACCGATGCGGGGACTGGTTCAGCGGCGCGCCGCCGCCTCGCCCTCTGGCAGCTCGGGATCGCCGCCCCCGGGCGCGCGGCCGGTGGGAAGAGCACTCAGCTGGCGCTGGCGCTGGAGCTTCCCGAGGCGCCGCGCCTACGCCCGCTCACCCGTTGGCAGCGACTGATCGCCGACTACGCCACCGCCGGGGTCACCATCGGCGACCACGTGATGGCCGCGCTGCGCCCGCGCCTGGGCACGCAGATGCTCGCCACCTCGCCTCAGCTTGCCCGCCTGCCCCAGGGCTCAGCCGTGACGATCGCCGGCCTCGTGATAGCCCGCCAGCGGCCGGGCACCGCGAAGGGCACGATGTTCCTGCTGTTCGAGGACGAGTGGGGCCACATCAACCTGGTCGTCCCGCGCGCCGTGTACGAGCGCCACCGCCCGCTCGCCCGCGCCGAGCCGCTGCTGCTCGCCCGTGGGCGCCTGGAGCGCAGTGCGGTCGAACACGTCGCCGGCATCGAGGAGGTGCCACCCGTGGTGAACGTGATCGTGCGCGAGCTGGCCCCGCTGGAGCGCTTCCTCGCGCCCTGCGCCGGGGAGCTGACCCCGGCGCAGGCGCAGGTCCACCGCCTGCGTCCCGACCCCGCGGAGCAGGACGCCGCCGAGGTTGGGGCCAGCCTGCGCGCCGTGGCTCCCGCCGTGCAGAGCTTCGCGGCGGGGCGCCGGCGCTGAGAACGTGTTTTGAAATAGGTGGTGCGACCGGGGTGTTCCTGGACCAAGCTGGGCGACGCGACGCGGGGCGGCGCTGCGCACCGACCCGCCGGCCCGGGCCTACTCGCTGGGCGGCCAGTCGATCCGCTCGGCCAGATCGCCCGCGCCGAGGTCGATCAGCCCGCTGCGCTCGATCGACCGGTACTCACCGTCGCTGAGCACCAGCCAGTCGATTTTGTGCGTGGCGGGGTCGACGATCAGCAGCTCATCGACGTCGTGGGCGGCGTAGAACGGCAGCTTCCCCCAAGACTCGTCGCCCGGTGAGACGATCTCGACGACGAGCGCGACGGTGGAGATCCATGCGCCGCTAGGGCGCTCACGGTGGACACCGAGATCTGGCACGCGGTAGTCATCCTGTGCGCCCAGGTTGAACTCCAGGCTGACGTATAGATCCTTCGCGCGGGCCGCCGCACTCAGCAGCATCGAGAGCTCCTGTCCGACGAACGCGTGGGGGGCATTGGGAGCGGGCGCCACGTGGTAGACACCATCCCACATCTCGTCGTGGCGGTCGAGGTCCAAACGCCTGCGACGCTCCAGCAACGCTTGGAGCTCGACGGGCGGAGGATCCAGCACCAGCGTGCTCACCGGGCCAGTTTAGCGGTGGGCGCGCCCCGCCGGGCGAGGGCGGTGAGCGATACTCTCCACACGATGAACTACCGCAAGCTCGGCACGAGCGACCTCGAGGTCTCGGAGATCAGCCTCGGCTCGTGGCTGACGTACTCGGGCGGGGTGGAGCGCGCGCAGTCGGAGGCGTGCGTGAAGGCGGCGTTCGAGGCGGGGATCAACTTCTTCGACACCGCCAACGTCTACGGGCGGGGGGCGTCGGAGACGCTGCTGGGGGAGGTGCTCGCCGGGTACGAGCGCTCCTCCTACGTGCTCGCCACGAAGGTGTACTTCCAGATGTCCGACACCGACCGGGGGCTCTCCGCGGTGCAGATCCACAAGCAGATCGACGCCTCGCTGAAGCGACTGCAAACCGACTACGTGGACCTCTACCAGTGCCACCGCTACGACGAGCAGACGCCGCTGCAGGAGACGATGGCGGCGCTCACCGAAGTGGTGCGGGCCGGCAAGGCGCGCCACATCGGCTTCAGCGAGTGGCCCGCGCCGCGGATCGCGGAGTCGCTGGAGCTGCCCGACGTCGAGCGCTGGGTCTCCAGCCAGCCGCAGTACTCGATGATCTGGCGGGCGCCCGAGGCCGAGGTGATCCCGCTGTGCGAGCGCGAGGGCATCTCGCAGATCGTGTGGTCGCCGCTCGCGCAGGGAGTGCTCACCGGCAAGTACCCGCCGGGGTCGCCGCCGCCCGGCGACTCGCGCGCGGCGAGCGAGAGCATGAGCGTGTTCATGGACCGCCTGCTCGACGACCGCGTGCTGGAGGCGGTGCAGCGCCTGGTGCCGATAGCCGAGGGCGCGGGGCTGACGATGGCGCAGCTGGCACTCGCGTGGGTGCTGCGCGAGCCGAACGTCGCCTCAGCGATCGTCGGCGCCAGCCGGGCCGAGCAGGTGCACGCGAATGCTTCCGCCGCCGGCGTCGCCCTCGACGCCCAGACCCTCGCCGCGATCGACGAGGCCATGGGGGACGTGGCGGTCAGGTAGGGCCTCAGCGCCCGACCCTCGCCGACAATCGACGAAGCTCGGGCGCCGTGATCGTGCGCTGAACTCTCTGTCGGGTAGATCCTCAGTCGGCCTTCACGGCGGAGACGTCGACGAGAATCTTCACCTTGTCGCTGACCACCATGTTGCCCGAGCCGAGCGCCGCGTTGAAGCGCATCTCGAAGTCGGAGCGGTTGATCTGGGCGCTCGCGGAGAGGCCCACGCGCGTGTTGCCCTGGTGGTCCTCAGGCTCGTAGCCCTCGAGCGTGGCCTTCAGCGTGACCGGGCGTGTAACGCCGTGGATCGAGAGGTCGCCCTCGATCTCGAACTCGTCCTTGCCGGTGGTGCGGATCGCGGTCGAGCGGAAGCCGATCTCGGGGTACTTCTCGACCTCGAAGAAGTCAGCCGAGCGCAGGTGCTCGTCGCGCTGGGGCTCGCGCGTGTCGACGCTCGCGGTTTTGACTATGCCGTAGGCGACGGCGCCCTCGGGGCCGACCTCAAGCGTGCCTTCGAATTCCTTGAACTGGCCCTTGACGGTTGCAATGCCGAGGTGTTTGACCTGGAACTCGACGCTCGAGTGGACGGGGTCGACCTTCCACGTGCCCGTGGGAACGGGGAGTGTCGCGGCGGCTGGTGTGGCGGACTCTGTGGACATGGTGAGCTCCTTTTAGGGCGGTAGCAGAGGGCGGCATATCCGCTGGTGACGGACACCTGTAGGTCGTTGTGCATGCAACCTTATCAAAGGTAAGTGCGTGCGCAACTACCCTGGTCAGCGGCGCTGCACGACCAGCGCCTGCGTGGCGAGCCCGAACGGCCCGCGCTCGTCGTGCATGACGCTCTGCGCCCACGCGATCCCGCCGGGGTGCAGCAGGGTGCGGGCGTCGAGGCCGATCCACTCGCCCTCGGGGCGCCGGTTGAGCGTGATGGCGAGGTCGGCGTTGATGAACACGTAGTCCTCGAACGGCAGCACCGCGGCGATGCCGTTGCCAAAGTCGGCCGCCGCCATCGCGTACACCAGCGGGGTCGGGGCCTCGCCCGGGAGCACGGGGCACCGTAGGCGCATCCACACGCCCGCGGTGCCCACCGGGGCGTGAGCGCTCGAGACGCCCACCTCGGGAAGCTGGCCTTTCAGCGGGCGGCCGTGCAGGAAGCGCATCTCCATCGCGCTGGCGGCGAAGCTCGTGTACTCCGTGCCGCCCGGCGAGAAATGCACCGAGTGGCCCTCCTCGCGCCCGGGCAGGCGCGGGGGTTCGCTCTCCTGTACCACTCCCACCGCCATCGCGGGCAGCTCCTCGGGCGCCGGCACGATGCGCAGCGCGTGGGCGCGGCAGACCAGCTCCCCGCCCTCGGACCCGTCGGCCGCGGCGCCGGTCGATGTGTCGGCTCCGGGAGTCGATCCGGCCGCTCCGCCGCCATCCCCGGCGACGCGCAGCTCCGCTTCGAGTTCCTGCACGCGGCGGCCCGGGCGCACGATGCGCGTGGTCAACGTCAGCGGCGCCAGCGGCACCGGGCGCAGGAAGGAGAAGGAGAGGCGCGCGAACGGCAGCTCGGCGCCAGGCTCCATGCGCTCGAACGCGCCCGCGATCAGTGTCGCCGGTGCTCCGCCGTGCTGCGCGCGTGGATCCCACGGCCCGCGGGCGTACTCGGTCGGCGTGTAGCGGCCCTCGCCCTCGGGGAGGAAGATGCTCTCTGTGCTGTCGCTCACTGCGGCAACCGCGCGACGAACTCGGAGAGCTTGCGGGGGTCGCGCAGCGGGGCGCCGTGGCCGAAGCAGGCGAGCGCCGGCTCCAGCGCCGCGAGGCGCCGCGCGGACTCGCGGTTGCGGGCGGGGTTGGGGGTGAAGAAGGCCGGGGGGGTGTGCAGCCCCGGGACGCCGGTGATGAAGTGCATGTTGCCGAGCACGTCGCCGGCGATCAGCACCCGGTCGGACTCGCGCCACAGGGAGATGTGCCCGACGGAGTGTCCGGGCGTCTCCAGCACGGTGAAGCCGGCGACCTCGTCGCCCTCGTGCAGCGCGCGCGCCACGGGGTGGGGCGGGCCGGTCAAGAAGCGCGCATACGCCCAGTTCAGCCAGCCGGGCGCTTTGGGGTTTGTGATCGCCCCGGGGGTCTCCACCGCCGGCACGTCGGCCTCGCCGCACCACAACGGGATGCCAAACCGCTCGCACACGGCGTGGCTGGAGCCTTGGTGGTCGGGGTGAGCGTGGGTGAGCGCGTGGGTGGTCACGGTCTTGCCCTGCAGCTGGCGCAGGACGCGTCCCTCGGCCTGGCGGGTGCCGGAGTCGATCAGCACGTCGTCCACGAGGTACACGTTGATCGCGTTGCGCGGCCGTCCGTCCAGCTGGTAGACGCCCTCGGCGAGCTGCTTCATGGTGTCGATCCTATCCGCTGGCCCGCCGGCTTGTGGGGTCTCACGGCCCCCGTGCTTGCGCTTCGCGGCCAGTCTGACGGGCATGGCCTTCACGCACTTCCCCTGGGTCGGCTTCCTACTTACGGCTCTTCGAGGCCCGCCTCGGGTGATGTTGTATGATGCTACAACGATGCTGACCGTGCCGCAGGCCGCTGAGCGCACCGGCCGCAATCCCGAGACGATCCGCCGCTGGATTCGCGCGGGCAAGCTGCGCGCGAGCAAGGTCGGCACCCAGCACGTGATCGAGGAGAGCGACCTCGAGCAGCTGGGGATCGGCCTGCATCCGGACATGCTTCCGCTGCCGAAGGGGTGGGGGGAGAAGGCCTTCGACGGCAAACCAATGCCCAATGTGGTGGCCTGGATCAGGGAATCGCGAGAGGGCCACTGAGACCCGGTGCTGGTCGTCGATGCCAGCCTGATAGTGGAGTGGTGCATTGACGTTGAAGACGACCTCGCGGAGCTGGCGCCCGGCGAGCGCTGTGCGCCGCCGTTGATGTGGTCGGAGGCGCGCTCGGCGTTGCATGAGGCGGTATGGCGGGGCAGGCTGGACGCCGACGGGGCCGGTCGCGCGCGAGCTCGTCTTCGGGATGCCGAGGTCAAGCTTCGGACGCACCCCGGCCTCGCCGACGAGGCGTGGCGGATCGCCGACGAGCTGGGTTGGGCGAAAACCTACGACGCTGAGTACGTCGCGCTGGCTTCCCTGCTCGGCTGCCGGCTCGTGACCGTCGACGCCCGCCTGCGTCGCGGCGCGGAACGGCTCGGCTTCGTCGTCGGTCCGACCGAGCTGTGAGACGCCACGCTTTGGTGAGAGCCCTACCTCAGTCGCGCATCCTCCCGACCCCTGGGTAACTGCTGGGGGCTTGACATTTATACGTAGCTCGGCTACGGTGTGCCGCAGGGCTGGTTCTCCCGCTGTTTGGGGGGCCGGTGTACATAGGGTCTGGTTGGGGTCATACCGTCTTGTGGTTGACGTCCAGAGCGCTCGCAGGGTTTGTAGTTATGGGAGAGGGGCTGGATCAGAGCGATGAGGGAGTTGTTTGAGCGTGGTTTCTAGAGGGAGATTCATGAGGGGTATGTGCGCGTTGGCCCGTGGGGCTGATGCTAGATGCGCCAGCTTGGCGCTGTCGCATCTCTCTCTCTCTCTCTCTCTCTTCGGCTAGGTCGCTAGCCGGGAGGCCTTCTCGTCGGGCGCGTTCGCGCCGTCTTTGCTTCGTCCCCGCGGGGGTTGGGCCACGTTCGGCCCGGCTCGGGGCCACGGAGTCACACCTGCGCGTGGGGGGTGGCTGCTGATGGTCGCGCCGACCGATCGGAGATCGGCCAGCAGCGGTGGGACGACGGCGGCGAGGCGGGGTGGGACCGGGCGTGGGTTGCCGGCGGAGGGGCGTTTGGCGCGGCGGCGCGAGCAGCGGGTGCTCTCGCGGGGTGCGCCGCGGGTGCAGGTCGAGGAGATTCAGCATTCGCGTTTGCTGGTTGCGGTCGCGGCGACGATTGACGAGCTGGGTTTTGAGCAGAGCACGGTGACGCGGATTGCGGCGCGGGCGAAGGTGTCGCGGCGGACGTTCTATGAGCTCTTCGAGAACCGCGAAACGTGTTTGGTCGCGTTGATCGACGCGGTCGTGGAGCGGGTTGAGCGGGATCTCGAGGCGGCGGCCCTGGAGGGTCTGGAGTGGCGTGAGCGGGTTCGCGGCGGGCTGTGGGCGATCCTCTCGTTCCTGGAGCGCGAGCCGGTGCTGGCGCGGATCTGGGTGGTGCACGCGCTGCACGGCGGGCCGCAGACGCAGGAGCGCCGCGAGCGGGTTCTCGCGCGGCTGGCGGCGATCCTCGACGAGGGGCGCCATGAGGGCCCACGCGGGGCTGAGTGCACGCTGGTAACGGCGGAAGGTCTCGTGGGCGGTGCGCTCGGCGTGGTGTATGCGCGGTTGCGCAGTGGCGACCAACGGCCGTTGACGGGTCTTTTGGATGAGCTGATGGGGATGATCGCGCTGCAGTATTTGGGGCCGCGCGCAGCGCGCCGCGAACAGCGGCGTCCGGCACCGGCACCGGCACCGCCCCACGCGCCGAAGGCTGGCTGGGAGGTGAGTGCGCACGCGGAGCACGACCCGCTGGATGAGGTGAACATGCGCCTGACCTACCGCACCGCGCGGGTTCTGCAAGGTGTGCAGGAGCACCCCGGCGCGAGCAACCGCCGGATTGCCGATAGCGCTGGGATTAGCGATCCCGGCCAGGTCTCCAAGTTGCTGCGGCGCCTGGAGCGTCTTGGCCTCACGGTGAATACCGGTGGGGGCCATCAGGCCGGCGAGCCGAACGCGTGGCGGCTCACGCCGCTGGGTGGTCAGGTCGCGCAGCGCCTCAGCGTCCTCACCTGGGACCGGGAGCAGGCCGCATGACGCGCCACCCCCGATCGACTTACTGCTTCACAACACCAACCAAGGAGACAAGGTGATTACCACAGAGCCCACCGCGAAGCCTGCCGTCACGCCGAAGATCGGGCGCTTCGCGACGCTCGGTGGCCGCCTCCAAGCCCAAGGGAGTGGTGCGTCCGCGCACGGTCTGGTTGCCGCGCCGCTCGTCGCACTCTGTGTTCTGCTGGCGCTCTGTGTCGGCGTCGCCCAGGCCGAACCTCCCAAGTTGATCCCCTACGGACAGTTCGGCACGCAAGTGGAGCACGCGGCCGGCGTCGCTGTGGAAGGCTCTGGAGACCTGTTCGTGTCGGGCCTCTTGGGGGACGGGGGTGTCCCGTCGTCGGTGGTCAAGCTCGATCCTGCGGGCAACTTGCTCTCGCCGCCGTCGCCGTTTGGGTCCGAGCTGTACTCGGGTGTTGCGGTGAACCCCGTGAACGGCGATGTGTACGTGCTCGGCCAAGAAGCCGTCTTCACGCCTACGACGAAGATCTTCACCTACGACCCCAACACGGGCGCACCGGTGGGAACGCCGTGGGAAGTGCCGCCCTCACTCGATGCCTTCGGCCTCATTACGGCCGTACCGATTGCCACGGACTCGGCCGGTAACGTGTACGTGCCGGTCGTGCCTGAAAACAAGGTGCTCGAGTACAGCCCGAGCGGCACGCTGCTGAAGACGTTCACGGGTTCGGGCACCAGTGTGCTGAAGGCGCCGACCGGAGTCGTGGTCGCTCCGTCCGGCAACCTGTGGGTGGCCGGCAGCAACAGAATCGTGGAGCTCGACTCGAGCGACGCGCCGGTGGAGGTGAACGGCAAGCCCGTCGAAATCGAAAGCGAAGGCGTGTGGTCGGTCGCGCTCGACGGGCATGGGGACATATTCGCGCTCGTCACCAACGGCGCGGACGTGTGCGGTGAAAAGGCCCCACCCTGCTTTCATCTCATCGAGTACAACGCGGAAGGCAAGCAGCTCGCCGATGTGGGGGCCGGCAAGATCGGTGAATCAGGTGGCGAAGAAGAAGACTACTACAGCGGGCTCGCGGTGAACGAAGCGAGCGGGCGTGTATATGTGGTCGCCGGCCTGCAACGCACCGTTTTTGTGTTCGGGCCCCCCACCGCACCGTCGGTTGACAGGGAGCTCACCGCTGAAGTTCATACTTCCGAAGCGAAGCTCGGCGCGCTCGTTGACCCGGGCGGCGTCCAAACCACCTACCGCTTCGAATACGGCCCCACCACCGCGTATGGCAGCTCGACACCCTCCCCGGAAGGAAGCGTCGGTGAAGGAATCGAAGGGCGCGCGGTGTGGGCGGCCGCGAGCGGCCTCGCGCCCGGGAGCACCTATCACTACCGGGTCGTGGCGAGCAGCGAATTGGGAACGGTCTACGGCCCCGACCAGACGTTCACCACGTTGACGGCTGAACAGGCGGCGTGCCCCAATGAAGAACTCCGCGGCGGTTTCGCCGCGGAGTTGCCCGACTGTCGTGCCTACGAGCTCGTGACGCCACCGCCCAAGAACTCGTCCCAGTTCGATGCAGCTGGGTATGTGGCGTATGGGAGCACGGTCGCCGCGGATGGCGAAGCGATCTCGCTCAACGCGACGGAGCCGCAGCCCGATGCGCTCAGTGGCGGCGAACAGTACGTGGCGACGCGTCACGCGGCCGGCTGGATCGCGGAAGACATCATGCCGCTCGAATCCTATGACGGGTTGCTCTGCCAGGAGGATCAACCCGTGTACGCCTACTCAGATCAGCTCTCCAAGGATGTGATGGTTGCTGGTGGAGGATCAAGCGCGTCTGTGTCGGGAGCCGGCCATGAGTACGCGGGGAATTGCAACCCCGAAGGCCGTCAGGTCGTAAGCGGCGAACCGATGGGCCGTGAAAACCTGTTGGTGCGCGACAACGCGACGGGCGCCTACCAGCTCGTCAATGTCACGCCGGCTGGGGTGACGCCTGCCGATGCCCACTTCCAGGCCGCCTCCGCGGACCTCAGTCGTGTGTTCTTCACGGAGACCTCGCCGCTGGCCGAAGGCGCGGCCTATGGCGTGGAAAACCTGTATGAATGGCACGAAGGCGCGCTGCTGCTGGTGAGTGTGCTGCCGGACGGCACCGCTGTCCCGGGATCGCTTGCGGCAAAGGCGTCGCAGGTGCGTACGTCCGAATACGAAGGTGTGGTCTCCAGCGACGGTTCGCGCGTCCTCTTCACCTACGGCGGGGCCTTGTATGACCGCATCGACGGGCAGCGCACCGTCAAGGTCGACGAATCGCAGGGCGGGTCGGGCGTCGGCGGCGGTGGCTCCTTCAAGGCTGCCACCTCCGACGGCTCGAAGATCTTCTTCCTCGATGAAAGCAGGCTCACCCCCGGCTCGAGCGCAGAAACGGGTGAGCCCGACCTGTACGAGTGTGTGCTGCCCGAAGGCGCAAGCAAGTGCGAATTGAGCGACCTCACGGTCGCTCCGGCGGGCGAACACGCCGACGTTGTGCGCGTCACGCCGCTCGGCAGCCGCGATAGCTCCTATGTGTACTTCGTCGCCAGGGGCGTGCTGGCGTCGAACATGAGGCAGTTCACGAACGGCGAAGGCAAGACCGTCGTCGAAGGCGCCGAACCAGGGAAGGAAAACCTGTATTTGTGGAACGGCGAAAAGACCGTGTTTGTCGCCTCCGGCGTCTCCGATCAGGGGAGAGACAGCAACGAGCAGACCTCGCCGGACGGCAAGTGGATCGCGTTCGAATCGGAAAAGGGCCTGACCGGCTATGACTTCGTCCAGCCGAAAAGCGTAATCGCATACGGCATGGACGAGCTTTTCTTGTACAGCGCCGCCACCGAACAGCTCGTCTGCGCCTCGTGCAATCCTACGGGCGAAGCGCCGGTCGCGGAAGGCGGTGTGGCGCGGTTTTCTAGACAGTTCGAAGAAGAAGACGGAGTCTTCCGGGCGCGGCACGTACTCACGGACACTGGCCAGGTGTTCTTCGAAACGCGGGACGCGCTGGTGCCCTCAGATACGAACGGTCAGCTCGACGTCTACGAGTACGAGGGTGGCCACGTGTACCTGATCTCGAGCGGCACGAGCTCCTTCGAGTCGAACCTGGAGGGAGCGAGCGAAAGTGGCGATGACGTGTTCTTCCGCTCGGACCAGCCGCTCGTGCCGCAGGACCACCAGGAAGGAATGATCGTCATCTACGATGCGCGCGTCGCGGGTGGCATGGCCGAACCGGCCACCCCGCTGACGTGCACGACCGCTGATTCCTGCCGGGCGGCCGTTCCGTCTCAGCCGGGGATCTACGGGGCGCCGGCGAGCCAGACGTTCTCCGGCCTGGGAAACCTCGCACCACGTCCGTCTCCACCTGGCAAAGCGACCGTGAAGAAGGTCACAAAGTGCCAGAAGGGCGTGCGCCACGCATGCAAGAAGAAGGCCAAGGCCAAGCGCAAGCCGGCTCGTAGGGCGGCTCGTAAGAAAGGGTTGGGGCGTTCCTAATGCAGTGTCGTGTGAGAGATGGAGGTAGGCCCTCCGTGGTCGCCTTGCAGGAGGAGGCCACAAACCACCCCAAGGTGCGGCGGTTAAGAGCTGTTCGTGCTGAGCGTTGGGGGAAAAGGCGTGCCTGTGAGCGCGTCAGGTGTGACCCATTGAAGGCGAACGTAAGTGAACCGCGTATGAAGTGTCGAAATGCACTAGATGACATCGAAACCAAGCTTTGCCTTTTGGCTTGGGATGAGCCTGGAGGGTGCCTGCTGATTGGCCAGGTGGTGTCCGGCATGAATGCGGCGCGAGCGTGGGTCAGGCTCTTTCATGGAACGTGGGAACCTGTCGTCCTGCGGGATGGTCAGCTAGTGGTCTTTGACCTGCGGCTGGCTGGATACGGGAGAATTCCAAGCGGCAGAAACCGTGAGGGTGAGAGTACCGATGCGGGGCACAGGGGCGGATCGTCTGGTAGTAGTGATGAAGGTTCTGTAATGGGACTGGAGCGAAGCGGGCGGGCCGTCCAGGCGAGGCTGTTGGGCAACCACGAAGTAGTGGGAGGAGCCAATGGTTGAGTCAAAGTCACAGGTTAAGTCGTTTAGCATTGATAAGAGGGTGGTCTGGGATGCCTGGAAGCAAGTTCGGGCTAACCAGGGCGCTGCCGGCGTCGATGAGGAATCGGTTGCGCAGTTTGAGAGGAACCTTTCGGGGAACCTGTTCGTGTTGTGGAATCGCATGTCCTCGGGGTCGTATATGCCGCCCCCGGTGAAGGCGGTGCAGATACCGAAGAAAGATGGGCGAGGGGTCAGAGCTCTCGGTGTGCCCACTGTCGCGGATAGGGTCGCGCAAACGGTCGTAAAGCTATATCTAGAGCCCGAGGTGGAGCCTGTGTTTCACCAGGACTCTTATGGTTATCGGCCGGGACGCTCGGCGCTTGACGCGGTAAAGGTTTGCCGGGAAAGATGTTGGAGATCGCCTTGGGTAATCGACCTGGATTACGCAGCTTTCTTTGACTCGATTGATCACGAGTTCATGTTGAAGGCGGTTGCTGCACATACCGATCACGGGTGGGTTATGCTCTATGTCGAGCGGTGGCTGAACGCGCCGCTTGATGAAGGGAATGGCACGTTGGTAGCGCGTGATCGCGGGACCCCCCAAGGTTCTGCGATCTCCCCCGTGCTGGCAAACATCTTCCTGCATCATGCGTTCGATGCGTGGATGGCGCGGGAGTTCCCGGCTGTCCTGTTCGAGCGGTATGCGGACGATGGTGCGCCACGAACGCAGAAGGAGGATCGATGTAGAACGAACCGACGGATGCGGTGTTGCATGAGAGATGGAGGAGCTGGGCGGTTGTTTGTCCGGTGGCCCTCCGTGGCCGTCTTGCAGGAGAAGGCCGCAAACCACCCCGAGCTGCTGCGGTCAAGAGCCGTGGTGGTAAGCGTCGTGGGAAAAGGCATGCCGTTTGAGCGTGTCAGGTATGGATCACGAAGGCGAACGCGAGTGAACCACTGATGAAGTGTCGTAAGCGTATGGGTGACATCAAAACCGGGGTCGCGTTGTTTCCCCGGGATAAGTCTGGCGGGTGCCTGTGTATTGGCCAGGTGGTGTCCGGCATGAAGGTGGCGCGAGCGTGGTCTTGGCTCTCGTGCGAAACGTGGGAACCTGTCGCCCCGCGATTGTGGATGACCAGTGGCGCAGTATCGGCCTGCGGTCGTCGGCGGAAGGGAGAACTCCAAGCAGCAGGAACTGTGAGGGGGAGAGTACCGATGCGGGGCACAGGGGCGGACCATCTCGTAGTAGCGGTGATGCCTGGTAATGCGGGCGAAGCGAAGGGGATGGGTCGTCCGGGCTTGTTTTCAGGGCAACCACTGCTGGTGGGAGGAGCCTGGTGAGCGAGTCGAAGCCAAAGTCGTTTGATATTTCCAAGCGGGCTGTTTGGAAGGCTTGGTTGAAGGTCAAGGCCAACAAGGGCGCGGCCGGTGTTGACGAGCAGTCGATCACCGAGTTTGAGAGGGACCTTTCGGGGAACCTGTACAAGCTTTGGAATAGGCTCTCGTCTGGGAGTTATTTCCCGCCGGCGGTGCGTGCGGTGCAGATACCGAAGCGAGACGGTAGTCCTAGAACTTTAGGGGTGCCGACTGTTGCGGACAGGATCGCTCAGACCGTCGTGCGTGGATACCTGGAGCCTGGGGTGGAGCCTGTGTTTCACTCTGACTCTTATGGGTATCGGCCGGGCCGGTCGGCGCTGGACGCGGTGGGGGTCGCTCGGAAGCGCTGCTGGCGGCAGGACTGGGTTTTGGACCTGGACCTGAAGTCGTTTTTCGACAGCGTTCCACACGACCTCGTTCTCAAGGCGGTGTCTGCCCATACTGACCAGCGCTGGATCGTGCTCTATGTGGAGCGGTGGCTGAAAGCGCCGCTCCAGCAAGAGGACGGCAGCCTGGTCGAGCGGGATCGCGGGACCCCTCAAGGTTCTGCGATTTCACCTTTGCTGGCTAATATGTTCTTGCACTATACGTTCGATGCGTGGATGGCGCGGGAGTCCCCGGCCGTCCGGTTTGAGCGTTATTGCGATGACATTATCGTCCACGCCCGAAGCGAGCGTGAGGCCCGGGAGTTGCGGGACGCGATCGCTTCACGTCTCGGGGAGTGCGGTCTCCAGCGCAATGAGCAAAAGACTCGCATTGTGTATTGCAAGGATGCCAACCGGCGCGGCTCGTATGAGCATACGTCGTTTGATTTCCTTGGCTACACGTTCCGGCCGAGACTGTCGAAAAGCAGGTTCGGGAAGAGTTTCCTGAACTTCACCCCGGCGGTCTCGGGTGAGGCAGGCAAGCGGATGCGGCGTGAGATGCGCCGCTGGGGCTTGCAACGGCGTAGCGATAAGACCCTCACGGACCTGGCACGGATGTTCAACCCCGTGCTCCAGGGTTGGATCAACTATTACGGGCGCTTCTACAAGTCCATGTTGTATCCAACCTTCCGCCACTTCAATGACACGCTTGTGAGGTGGGCCATGCGGAAGTACAAGCGACTGTACCGCCGCCGTAGCTGGGCGCGCAGGTTCCTGGTAGACGTCGCTAGACGCCAGCCCGGACTGTTCGCGCACTGGCGCCTCGGCGTGCGGCCCGACGGCTGGACGATGGGAGCCGGATGAGCGGAGACGTTCAAGTCCGGTTCTGCGAGCGCCGGGGGGTGCGATTCCCCCCGGCGACTCTCCCTGTCGTGCACTGCAAGAGTGAGCGCCAGGCACGGTTCGTGCTCGGCGAGATCAAAGCGCGGATGGCGGACTGTCACCTGGAGTTGAACCGGGACAAGACGCGCGTTGTGTACTGCAAGGACTCGAATCGCAGGGGCTCTCACGAGTACGAGCGGTTCGACTTCCTCGGCTACACATTTCGTCCAAGGCGAGCCCGTAATGGGCGGGGTGAACTGTTCATCAGCTTTACCCCAGCCATCAGTGACGAAGCCGCGAAGGCGATACGTCGATCGATCCGGAGATGGAGGCTGCACTTATGGAGCGGGACACCCCTTACAGAGATCGCGCGAGAGATCAATCGGATCGTGCGAGGATGGGTCAACTACTACGGCCGGTTCTACCCGGCCGAGCTGGCCAACTCCCTCAGACGCATCGACGAGTACTTGGTGCGTTGGGCAATGCGGAAATACAAGCGACTGAGGGGCCGCCCCAAACGGGCATGGGAGTTCCTGGCCAACGTGTTCACACGCGACCCAAAGCTCTTTGCTCACTGGCGAGTGGTACGGGCCTACGACCGGACGGTGGGAGCCGTATGAGCGGAGACGTTCACGTACGGTTCTGCGAGAGCCAGGAGTTGCAATACCCCTGGCCACTCACCTTCACCAAGAATAAAAAAGACAAGTGCGTCCGTAGGAAAACAAAGAAGTCTAAGAAGGCCAAAAAAGCCAGAAACGACCGGAGGGCAAAGTAATGACCACCTTCAAAGCTCTCCAGAAGCTCGCCCCTGTGCTGCTGGCGACATTCGCCGTCATCGGCGTCACGGCTTCGCCCGCGCTCGCCGGCGAAGCGCACCCGTTCCTGCATGAGGAATTCGGCCACAACGCGACGGAAGCCTTCTCGAACCCGAACGGCATCGCGATCGACGAATCGAATGGTGACGTCTACGTTGCCGACATCGGAACCGACACGGTGTACAAGTTCGACGCGAACGGCAACCCGGTCAACTTCAGCTTCCCCGCGGGCTCCAAGGAAGCACCCGGGAACACACTCGAGGGAGCTGACACGCCGGCCGGGTCGTTCTCATTCCCCACGGAATACGGCACTTCCGCGGCGATCGCGGTCGACAACGCCTGCGTGCAGCACTCCCCGGCGCTGACAGGCAGGGACTGTGAAGAATTTGACCCCTCGGCCGGTGACCTGTATGTGATGGACGCCGGTAACGGCGTGATCGACAAGTTCAGCCCCGAAGGCAGGTACCTGAGCCAGATCGGTGGCTTCCCCCCTGCCACCGGCTCTCTCGAAGGTGAACTGCTGGGGCTGGGCGTCGACGGGAGCGGCACCGTGCACGTCGACCTCCGGGCACCACAGAGTCATCCGCTGGTCGAGCAGTTCGATAGCGGGGTCAGAAACCAGCTCGTGGCTCGCCAGCAGTGGCAGAGTACAGCCAGCGGCTTTAATTCATCGTTGGCCCACGGCTATGCCGTGTCCCCCACGGGCGATAGCTATGTGATGTTCGGGCCGGCGTGCTCGTGTACGATCAAGTTTGGGCAGCGGTTCTCCGATCTTGGCGAGATGGACGGCGAAGGAGCGAGCGACGTCGCGGTTGCCGTCGATCCCGCGACAGGCCACCTCTTTGCAGACGATCAGTCCTCCGTGGCCGAGTGGGACACGGGCGCGATGAATCGTAATGAAGAGCAAAAGTACAACTTCGTCTCCGGCGCGCTTGTCGCGCGCTTCGGCTCGTCCGAGCTTTCGGGGATTTCGGGTCAGGGAGGGATCGCCGTGGACGGCGTGAGCGGCCAGATCTACGTTTCAAACCCGGCCAGCGGCAAGGTCTACGTGTTCGGGAGCGACGCCCCTGCTGTGACAGTCAGCGAACCATTGAATGTGACTAGGGAAGCCGCAAGCGTGAGCGGCATGGTCGATCCGCGCGGCGTCGTCAGCTCGTGTGAGTTCGAATACGGCCTCACTGACGAAGCCGGCGACGGTCCCTACAACCACAGCGTGCCCTGCAAGCAGACGCCGGCCGAAATAGGGGCAGGCAGCAGCCCGGTGGCAGTCTCGGCGCAGCTCGAAGGCCTCAGGGCCGGCGAACTCTACCATTTCCGTCTGATCGTGAGCAACGCCAGCGGCGCGGGGCAGGGCAGCGGTATGCTTGCAACGCAAGGTCTCGGCTTCGGCGTCAAGAACTTTGAAGTCAACTTCATAAATGAAAACGGCACGCCCGACACGCGGGCGGGCTCACATCCATATGAGTTCGTCAATGTCATCGAACTGAATTCGCACTTCGTGCGCACCGAATCGAACGCTGACTCATTCTACCAACGCGTGCCAGATGGCGTCTTGCGGGATCTTAAGATCGACCTGCCGCCCGGCTTCGTCGGTGACCCCAACGCTAGCACCAGGAGGTGCACCGGACAGGAGTTGCGTGAAGATCTCGACTGCCCGCCCGAATCGGTTGTGGGCGAGATGGAATTGAACTGGTCAGCACGGTCGCTTGGTGTGGGTGGCCTCGCCGGTGTCTTCTATGATATGGTGCCCACACACGGCGTGGCGTTGCAGCTCGGCACAAATTTCTTCAAACCCCTGTTGTATATCAACAATGGTGTGCTCGCCGGAGGCGATTACCCTGTGCAGGCGACGGTGACGGATGCGCCGCCGTCGGCTCCCGTTATCAAAAGCAAGCTGTTGCTCTTCGGTGTTACTGCCCCCTGTCACCAGGTGCCGCGGGGAACTGGTATATACCGAGACGTCCGGTGCGTGGAAGCCACCGAACCAGGCCAGGGCGAATATGAAAGGGAACCGCGTGCCGGCAGGGCCTTCTTGACGCTGCCGACGGGCTGCCACGGCCCCCTGCGCTCGACGATCGAAGCCGAGTCGTGGACAGAACCGGGCAAGTGGGTGAAGGTGAGCACGGTCACGCACAACGCCGCGGGTACGCCCGTCTCGCTGACTGGCTGCTCGAAGCTCAAGTTCCTGCCGGAAATCAGCGTCGCGCCGGACAGCAGCAACGCCAGTACGTCCTCGGGGCTGACCGTGAACGTCCACGTCCCACAGACCGCGGCGTTTAATCCCGAAGGCTTGGCGGAGTCCTCGCTCAGGGATACGACGGTGACGTTGCCCGAAGGGGTCGCGATCAACCCGTCGGGTGGCGGTGGCCTCGAAGCCTGCTCGTCCGATCCGGGTGCACTGCCCGAAGGCGCGCTCGGCAGCTCGGGCGATCAGATCGGCTACAAGGGCCAGGAAGAACTGAACGCCGAAGACGAACCGGGGGTGAAGTGGAATACGTTCACGCCGGAAGTCCCGGGCCTGCTCGATCCGGGCGTGAACTTCTGCCCGAACGGGTCGAAGATCGGGACCGTGAAGATCGAGACGCCGCTGCTCGAACACGAACTGGAAGGCGCCGTGTACTTGGCGACTCAGGACTCAAACCCGTTCGAGAGTCTCGTAGCGATGTATCTCGTCGCGGAAGACCCCTACTCCGGTACGCTCATCAAGCTCGCGGGCGAAGTGTCGCTGAACCCGCAGACGGGGCAGATCGTCACGACTTTTAAAAACACCCCCGACGCGCCGTTTGAAAACCTCGAACTGCACTTCTTCGGCGGGGAACGCGCGCCGCTGAGCACACCGACACATTGCGGGACGTACACGACTAAGGCGGTCTTCACGCCGTGGGACGGCAACGGCCCCGTTACAGCGGAATCGTCCTTCAACGTCGATCACGGCCCCGGTGGCGGCCCGTGCCCGGGTGCGACCCTGCCGTTCAACCCGTCGGTGAACGCGGGTGCGACGAACATCCAGGCGGGTGCGTTCTCGCCGTTGACGGTGACGGTGAACCGCAAAGACGGCGAACAGAACCTGAAGTCCCTGGAAGCGAAACTCCCGCCCGGCCTGTCGGGTGTGTTGACGGGTGTCGAACTGTGCCCCGAACCGCAGGCCAACGAAGGGCTGTGCGGGGAAAACAGCAAGGTCGGCGAAGCAACGATCGGTGTGGGTATCGGCAACGACCCGTTCACGGTCACGGGCGGGAAGTTCTATCTCACCGGCCCCTACAACGGCCACGGTAGCTGCACCGTCGGCGAAGCGGGGTGCGCGCCGTTCGGGTTGACGTTTGAGGTGCCCGCGAAGGCTGGTCCGTTCGATCTCGCGAACACGAAGAACAACCATCCCCCGTGCGACTGCGTGCTCGTCAGGGGCAAGATCGAATTGAACCCGCAGACCAGCGCGCTCACGATCACCTCGAACCCGCCCGGCTCACCGGACTCGATCCCGACGAGCATCGAAGGGATCCCCCTGGAAATCCAGCACGTCAACGCCACGACCACGCGCGGGAATTTCCAGTTCAACCCGACGAATTGCTCGAAGATGGCGCTGACCGGCACGGTGCAGCTCAACGAAGGCGGGTCGAGCACGATCTCCACGCCGTTCCAGGTCACGAACTGCGCGGCGTTGAAGTTCGAACCCAAATTCACGGTGTCGACCTCCGCCAAAACGAGCCGGACGAGCGGGGCGAGCCTGAGCGCGAAGGTGACCTACCCGAACGTGCCCCAAGGTACCGATGCGGACATCGCGAAGGTCAAAGTCGAACTCCCCGGGCAGCTCCCGAGCCGCTTGACGACGCTGCAGAAGGCGTGCACCGCCGCACAGTTCGAAGCGAACCCGGCGGCGTGCCCTGCGGCGTCGAAGATCGGCTACGCGGTCGTGCATACCCCGCTGATCCCGGTCCCGTTGCAGGGCCCCGCGATCTTCGTCTCCCACGGCGGCGAAGCGTTCCCGTCGCTGACGCTGGTGCTGCAGGGCTACGGCATCACGATCGAGCTCGTCGGCACCACCGACATCAAGAACGGGGTCACCTCGACGACGTTCAAGACGGTTCCCGACCAGCCGTTCTCGAGCTTCGAACTGACGCTGCCCGAGGGCCCCTACTCCGCGCTGACGACCGCCGGGAACCTCTGCTCGCTGACGAAGACCGTCACGGTCAAGAAGAAGGTCACGGTCCAGGTTCACGGCCGCAAGAAGACGATCACCCGCAAGGTCAAGCAGGCTGAGCCCGCGACGCTTGCGATGCCGACCGAATTCGTCGCCCAGAACGGCGCTGAAATACATCAGGACACACCAATCACCGTCACCGGCTGTCCGAAGACCGCACCCGCGACGAAGACCAAGACCAAATCCAAGAAGACGAAGACCAGGAGCCGCAAACACGGAAAGCGGTGATGACGATGAGTCACCGCGATCGCTGATCGTCAACCGCCCGCGGCGGATTGCCGCGGGCGCCGTGGTGCTCAGGTCCTGCGCTGCTCCCACGAGAAGCCGCGCACGGCGAAGTACAGCCCGAACGCGCCCCACAGCGCGATCACCGCGAGCGCGTCGAGGTTGGTGCTGAGGCTGGAGCCGGTCACGATCGCCCCGGAGAGGCCGTCGATCAGCGGCTTCAGCGGCAGCGCCGCGGCGATCGTGCGCACGAACCCGGGGGCGCTGGAGGAGTCGAAGGCGTAGAAGGAGACCGCCACGACGGGCAGGAACACCGCGTTGACGTACGCCGCGGTCGACTCGAAGTTGGGGATCGCGTGCGCGAAGGCGATCCCCAGCGCGGCGAAGCAGACGACGCCGGCGAGCACGAACACCACGAGCGTGCCCCACTGCTGCGGCCAGCCGATCCCGAAGAGCACCCGTCCGGCGAGCACCACGATCGCGATCTGCATCGCCGTGTTGGTCACCGCGTTGGCGGCGACCCCGCCGAAGTAGGAGATCGTCGGCAGCGGCGTGCCGCGGATCCGCTTCAGCACGCCCCGCTCGCGCAGAAACACGATGTTGTACGCCAGCGCGGTGAACGTGGTCGACATCACGCTCATGCCGGCGATCATCGGCACCAGCCGGTCCAGCTGGTGCTGGTGGCCGCTGAGCGCTGCCCCGGCGCCGGCGAGGATCACCAGCGGCAGCACGAAGTTGAAGAACGCGGCGCTCGGGTTGCGCCAGAACATGCGCCGCTCCAGGCGGTACTGGCGCCAGGAGAGGGCGATGGTCTCAGGCATCAGGCGACCCTTCCGTGGGCTTGTACGGAGGCGCGCTCTTCGGACGAATCGTCGCCGGCCGCGGAGGTGGCAGTGCTCGCGCCCGGCGGCGTTGGGCCCTCGACATCCGCGGTCAGCTCCAGGTACACGTCCTCCAGCGACGGGCGCCCCACGGTCAGCTCCTCCAGGCGCTCCCCGCGCGCGAGCGCCGCGGCGGTCAGCTCGTGCAGCAGCGCGGTGGGGTCGTCGGTCTCCCGCTCGACCACCGCGCCGTCGGAGCCGCGGTAGGCGACGCGATAGTGCGATGCCCCCACGCCGAGCTCGCGCGGCGGCCCGATCGCGAGCACGCGCCCCTCCTTGACGATCGCCACGCGGTCGGCGAGCGCTTGCGCCTCGTCGAGGTAGTGGGTAGTGAGCAGAATCGTCTTGCCCAACGCGCGCAGCGAGCGGATCGTCTCCCAGGCGGCGCGCCGCGCCTCGGGGTCGAAGCCGGTGGTGGGCTCGTCGAGGAAGATCAGCTCGGGGTCGCCCACGAGCGCCAGCGCGAAATCGAGGCGTCGCAGCTGCCCGCCGGACAGCTTGCGGCTGCGCACGTCCGCCTTCTCGCCGAGACCCGCCAGCGCCAGCACCTCCTCGACGTCGCGCGGGTGCGGGTAGAAGCTTGCCCAGTGGCGCAGCGCCTCGCGCGGGGTGACGTGGCTGTAGATGCCGCCCGCCTGCAGCACGATCCCGATGCGGCGGCGCAGCTCGATCGAACGACGCGCGGGGTCATACCCGAGCACCGACACCTCGCCACCGTCGCGTGCGCGGTACCCCTCGAGGATCTCCACGGTGGTGGTCTTGCCGGCGCCGTTGGGCCCCAGCAGCCCGAACACCTCGCCGCGGCGCACCTCGATGTCGATCCCGCGCACGGCCTCGTACTCGCCGTAGCGCTTGCGCAGGTCGCGCACCTCGATTGCGGGGCTGTCGCTCACGGCCCAATCATCGCAGGAGGCCTGCGCGCAGAAGCGCGGCATGGGGCTTGTCAGTCGCGCCCGACCAGCAGCGTGCGCACGGGGTACTGGGCGATTGCGGCGTCCGCTGTGAGGATCGGCACGTCCAGCAGCTGTGCCTGCGCGAGGAGCAGGCGGTCGAACGGGTCGCGGTGCAGCAGCGGCAGCGCAGCGACCGCAAGTACGTGGCTGTGCTCGATTGGCAGCGCGATAGCGCCGATCGTGCGCATCCGACTCGGGACGTAGCGCTGCGGCGGTTCCGGGAGCGGCAGTCGCCCGAGCGCGTACTTGATCGCGATCTCCCAGGAGCACATAGCTGAGAGGAGCAGCTCATTGCGGCGATCTTCAGCAGCCGAAAGGTGCTCGCCGAGGCGCTCAGGTTCGGTGTGCAGCCAAAGGAAGATATGGGTATCGAGGAGCAGTTTCACCGCTCGAATTCAGCGAGCAGCTCGTCCGGGAGCGGTGCGTCGAAGTCCTCGGGCACGACGAAACGCCCTTTGTCGATCCCAAACTGCCGGGGGGCCTGGTTCGGCGGGGGCCCGAGGCTGGCGACGGCCTCGCCGCGGCGCGTGATCACAACCACCTCGCCGGCGGCCACGTCCTCGATCAGCCGCGAGAGATGCGTCTTGGCCTCGTGTACCCCCACAGACTTAGTCATGGGACTTAGTCTAGCGTGCCCTTTGGGCCCCTATTGACAGCGACCTCGGTCGCGGGCCATGGAGGGCCCGCGCCCATCAGGCACGGAAAGCCGCGGCGGCGCGCGGACGATCCCCCCTGCCCCTACCAGTGCACCCCGCGCGTGAGCGTCGCCATCGCGATCTGCTCGAAGTTGGCGCGCTCCTCGACGTTCTCCTGGCCGCGCGAGGCGGCCGAGTCGGGGAAGGTGCGGTAGGCGAGGTGCAGGATACGGTCCACCGCCTTGGGGGAGAGGGCGTAGAGGACCTCGCCCACCGTGCCCAGGCGCGTGCCCATGTGCTTGGGGTGGGTGCGCAGCGCCTCGCAGATCATGTCCGCGGCCTGCTCGGGGGTGATCGCCGGGAAGGCGTCGTACATCTTCGTGGGGGCGATCATCGGCGTGCGTACCAGCGGCATGTGGATCGTGGTGAAGGTCACGCCGTCGCCGATCGTCTCCGAGGCGACCACGCGGGTGAAGGCGTCCAGCGCGGCCTTCGAAGCCACGTACGCGGAGAAACGGGGCGGGTTGGTCTGCACGCCGATCGAGGAGATGTTCACGATGTGGCCGGCGCCGCGCGCGCGCATGTCGGGGAGCAGGCGGACGATCAGGCGGATCGCGCCGAAGTAGTTGAGCTGCATCGTGCGTTCGAAGTCGTGAAAGCGGTCGTATGAGAGCGCGATCGAGCGGCGGATCGAGCGGCCGGCGTTGTTGACCACCATGTCCACGTGGCGGTGGTCGGTGAGCACGCGCGCGACGAGGTCGTCGACGGAGTCCATCTCCGACATGTCGGCGGCGTACACGAACGCGGTGCCGCCCGCGGCGACGATCTCCGCGCGCAGCTCCTCGAGCTTCTCGACGTTGCGCGCCACCAGCAGCGGGATGCCGCCGGCCGCGGCGACCTGCAGCGCGGCGGCCCTGCCGATTCCCGAGGAGGCGCCGGTGATCAGCACGCGCTTGCCCTCCACGGCCTCCTGCAGCGTGCGGTCTTTGCTGAGGTTGGGGTCCATCTCGCGCTCCCAGTAGTCCCACAGCCGCTGCGCGTAGGTGCGCAGCTCGGGAGGATGCTCGAAGCCCGAGCCGGCGAGTCCCAGCTGCGTGGCGCGGCTGTCGAAGCTCGGCACCAGCTCCATGTGCTCCAGCACCTCCGCGGGGATCCCCAGCTCGCGCAGCGCCAAACCGCGCAGCTGGCGCCAGGGGGGCAGCGCCATCGTCAGCGTCAGCGGCCACGTCGGCAGCGCGCGCGTGAGGCGCTTGTCGAGCGTCACCGCGAAGCGGGGGGCGTGCGCGGCGGTCGCCAACTCGTTGACCAGCTCGTCCACGCGCTGCCCGCGCGGGTCGGTCAGGTGGAAGGCGCGGCCGTCCTGGTCGGGCTGGTGGATCAGGTGGTCGATCGCGCCCGCCACCCAGTCGACCGGCACGACGTTGGTGCGCCCGAGGTCCACGCCGACGAGCGGCAGCCATTCCGGCAGCAGCCCCCGCGCGCGCTGAATCGCCTTGAAGAAGTAGTAGGGCCCGTCGACCTTGTCCATCTCGCCGGTGCGCGAGTCGCCGACGACGATCGCCGGCCGGTACACCCTCCACGGCACGAACGGCTGCTCGCGCACCAGCCGCTCGGCCTCCCACTTCGTGCGGTGGTAGGGCGAGGGCAGCTTCTGGCCCTCGTCGAACATCTCCTCGCTGAACGTGCCCTTGTACGCGCCCGCCACGGCGATCGAGGAGACGTGGTGCAGGCACCCCACCTCCAGCGAGCGCGCCAGCTCCACCGCGTGCGTGGTGCCGCCGACGTTCGCCGCCGTGTTCTGCTCCACCGGCGCGGTCATGTCGTAGATCGCCGCCAGGTGCACGAAGTGGTCGACCTTGCCGCGCAGCTCGGTGATCTGCTCCTCGTCGAGGCCCAGCAGCGGGTGGCGCAGGTCACCCACCACGGGGATCACGCGTTTCGCGGCGGGCTCCCCGGTCGCGGTCGACCAGCGGTCGATCAGGTCCTCGAGGCGGGCCGTGGAGCCCTCGCGTACGAGGACGTGGATCTTGCCGTTGCGGTTGCCCAGCAGGCATTCCATCAGGTTGCGCCCGATGAAGCCGGTGGCGCCGGTTATGAAGTAGGAGGGCATGGGGCGAGGATAGCCCGATGTGCTCACGCCCGCCACCTCCGGTTCCCTGCGCGCGAGTCACCGTGGTTTGCCTCAGGATTCGTCCGCGTGGGGTCGCATACGCACAGGGGCAGTCCCGCGGGCCCTCCGTGCTCCCCGGCGGCGGTCGCGCACGCCGCTTCCGGTAGGAGTTGACAACACCGTCCAACCTGTCTATAGTGGCCTCATCGCACTTGATCTCAGGTGCGTCGAGGGTTTCAAACATACGATCGGGTTGGGCCGGGCGCCTTGTTTGCCGGCCTTCAGATGCACTGACGGGGTCTGCTTGGGAGAGGGACCGGGTCATTTCGATGAGGGAGTTGGTTTCCGCGTGCTTTTGAGAGGGATGAACGTGTCGAGGGTCATTGCACCCCCGCAAAAGAGCGATGCTAGATGCGCCAGCATGGCGCTGTCGCATCTCTCTCTCTCTCTCTCTCTCTTCGTCTAGGGCACTAAGAAACTATCCGAGAACTGTTTGGGTTTGGTGTTGTAGTTGGTGGCGGCGTCGGTACCAGATGAGGGCGCAGGCGAGTTGGATGAGGCCGAGGTAGTTGGTGGGCTTCTTGTCGTAGCGGATCAGGAGTGCGCGGCACTTTTGGAGCCAGGCGAGGGTGCGCTCGACTACCCAGCGTCTGGCGGGGTGGGTCTTCTCGCCCCAGGTGTCGAGCTTCTCCTCGCCGATCCTGCGGATGTGTGGGGTGTAGCTGGCGGCGGCGCAGGCGGCCTCGCCGGTCGGGTTGTCATACCCCTTGTCGAGGCAGAGGTTCTGGGTGAGCGTAGCGGGGTCTGGCCGGGGGATCACGATCGCGTCGATCGTCTGGGCCAAGAAGCTTGGTGTCGTGGACGTTAGCGCCAGCGATCACGACGCCGAGGGGTCCACCGTTCTGCTCGACGATTACGCTCTTCTTGGTCCCCATCTTGGCTCGGTCAGTGGGGTTTGGGCCTCTCGCGCCGCCCTCGAAGCGGCTCTTGCCCATCACGCCATCAGCGGCCTGCCACTCCCAGCAGACGTCTCCGAGCTCCTCACACTCGGCGATGAGATACGCCCAGACCTCCTCCAGGAAACCGTCCGCGGCGAACCTCTGGAACCAGCCGTGAACGGTCGAGCTCGCGCCGAACCGCTCGGGCATCTGGTTCCACTGGCAGCCCGAGCGCAGACGGTAGATGATCCCGTCCAGCACCAGCCGCAAATCCGCGCGCGGGCGTCCCGTCGCAGCAACTGGATAGAAGCAGCCAAGGATCAGCTCGATCTCCTCCCACAGATCGTCCGGGATCTCCCAGATCGTCGGCAGCACGCACGCAGGGGTAGTCTCAGCAGCTGGCAAGGCACGTTCCTTTCGCGAGGGTTGACGTGCCTTGCCGCTTCAGCTCAAGTAGACATAATCCTGCTCAACCACGAGTTCTCGGATAGTTTCTAAGCCCCGGGGCGCCTCATCGATCGGATCGAGCCGCGCAAGGTGCGCGGCTGGGTTTCTCACGCGCCGGGGAGGCGTTTTCAGTTGCCTGTGCTGTAGCCGCCGTGGGCCGTGTGCCTGCGGCGGTCTTGTGCTGCCCGGGTACGGGTCGGCGCGGTATCGGTTCCTTACAGGAGGAGATGGTTCGATGAATGCTCGCCGGTCGATCTCGGTCGCGGTGGTGTGGATGTGTGCGGTTGCCGGTGGCCTTATGCTGTTGAGCGCCCCCGCGCTTGGGCAGCGAATGCACGTGTTCAAGGAATCGTTCGGGAGCCCTGGCTCGGGTGAAGGGCAGCTCTCGCGACCCGGCGACCTGGCGGTGAACGAAACGACCGGCGATGTGTATGTAGCCGACCGGGGCAATGGGCGTGTCGAGGTGTTCAGCTCGACGGGCGTCTATGTCTCCCAGTTCAACGGCAGTGAATCGCCGACCGGGGCGTTTTCGTGGCCGCCAGAACAGGGCGCAATCGAAGAAAATGGGTACGGGTACAATATTGAGAACAGGGACGGGATTGCGGTCGATAACTCGACGAATCTGCTGGATCCGTCCAAAGGCGATGTCTACATTCTGGATATTGGCCACGATGTGATCGACAAGTTCTCCTCCAGTGGTACGTACATCGGACAGGTGGTGATCAAGCCAGGCTTGTCTGGGGAGCTTACGTACGGGGCCGAAGGCATCACGGTCGATCACAATGGCGCGCTCTGGGTGCAACGTGGCTATGCCGGAGGCGCGGCCTTTCAGCAGTTCAATGATGCGCTGGCCAACGAATACGTATCGGAAATAGTGGTGCAGATGCCGATTGTGAGCGAGGTAAAAGCTTCCTTCGGCTTGGTCGGTTTCGCGTTTGACTCCGAAGGCAACTTCTATATCGGCCGAACGCCCTCCCTCTTCGACAAACTCACAGCCCCAGCGAAGATCTCCAGCACGGGCCAGATCCTTCGCGAAGAGTTGGAGAGCGAAGAAACAACTGGTGTCAGCGTCGACCTGTCCAGCAATGATGTGTACGTCGATAACGAAACAAGTATCTCGGCGCTCAGCCCGTCGGGTTCGTTGATCGAGCGTTTTGGGTCCCCCGAGCTGCACACGAGCGACGGTGTTGCCGTGAACTCCTCGACCGGGATTGTGTACGCCTCGGATGTGAGTGATCAGAAGATCGATGTGTTCACGGCGTTTGTCGTGCCGGATGCGACGATGAGCTCTGCGTCGAACATTGGCGAAACGTCTGTGACAGTCGATGGGATGGTCAACCCAGATGGCCTGCCTGTCACCTCGTGCGTGTTTGAATACGGCACGAGCACCTCCTACGGTCAAAGCGCGCCGTGCGCGCAAACGCCGGTGCAGATCGGCTCGGGTAGCGCCCCGGTGGCGGTCAGCGCGGAACTGAAGGGACTGGAACGGTTGACCAAGTATCACTTCCGGTTGAAGGTGTCCAACGCCAACGGCTCAAACGTTGGGGTGGATCGCACGTTCCTGACGCCCGAGCCGGTCGGGGTCTCCGAAGAGGGCGTGTCCGATGTTTCCTCAACCAGCGCTCTGTTCGGCGCCCAGGTCGACCCGGAGGGCTCGGATACGACCTACGATTTCGAATATGGGACCAGTGTCTCCTACGGCGAGAGCATCCCTGTCCCGGCTGGGGATCTCGGGGCGGGGACGAGCAGCGAGTTGGCGGCTGTCCGTGCGCAGGATTTGCTGGCGGAAACCACGTACCATGTACGTCTCGTGGCGAGCAACGTGCTCGGCACCGTGTATGGGCCGGATAAGACGTTCACAACGCAGGCCGGCGGCGGCGGGTTTGCGCTGCCGGATGGCCGGCAGTGGGAATTGGTCTCGCCGCCGAGCAAGGAAGGCGCGAGCATCGAACCTGTGGACGGAGGGCTACTTCTGTCAGGGCTGATCGAGGCCTCGGCGACTGGCAGTGCGATCACCTACGTGGCGAATGGCCCGGTGGTGGCCAACCCGTCGGGCAACCTGGCTCCCGGTGGTCTGACGCAGGTGCTCTCCCGGCGTGGTGCGGAGGGGTGGTCCTCGGAAGATATCGCTACGCCGCATGACACGTCACCTGGCATCGGAGGCAATGAATACCATCTCTTCTCACTCGATTTTTCGCGGGCGCTCGTAGAACCGTTCGGCGAAACCCCGCTGTCGCCCGAAGCGGCCAATGTCACGCCGTATGTGCGCGAAAACGGCAGCGGGAGCTATGTGCCGCTGCTGACCACCAGCAACGTCCCCCCGGGAACAGAACTCCATTATGACGAAGGGGACCCTGTGCACGCCGTCGCTGGCACTCCCGATCTCTCGCATGTGCTTCTCACCTCCAGGGAGGCGCTGACTAGTAACGCGATCCCTGTCGGGCTAACCAACGAAGAGGGAAGGGAAAACATCTACGAGTGGTCCGGGGGTAAGCTGCAACTCGTGAATGTCCTTCCGGGTGGTGAAGCCGCGAAGGGGGCTGTCCTTGGCAGCGGGTTCGAAGATGTGAGGAATGTGGTGTCGAGCGATGGCTCACGCATCTTCTGGACAACAGAGAACCAGTTGGATGGCCCGCTGTATATGAGTGATGTCGTCCCGGGTCAGAAAGTACAGACCGTTCAGGTCGATGCGCCAGCGCCGGGAGCCTCGCCGCCGCCTGCGGATAGGTCTCGGTTTGAGACCGCCAACGCTGCTGGCACTATGGTCTTCTTCCTCGATGAAGAGCCGTTGACGCTCGATTCGAAGCTGACCCCAGTAGGCAGTGGAAATAGCGATGAAATCAACGACCTGTATGTTTATGACACGGTTACCGGCTCTCTGACGGACCTCTCGGTCGACCCCACCGCTGGTGAACAGGCGAATGTTCAGGGTCTCGTTCTCGGTACGAGCGAAGATGGGTCAATCGTGTACTTCGTAGCAAGGGGTGTGTTGGCGGAAGGAGCGGAATCGGGCAAGGAAAATCTGTATGTGGAGTCTGAGGTGGCCTCGACGTGGTCGTCCCCGCGACTCGTCGCTGTCCTCTCTGGAGGGGATCGCGGGGATTTGGGAGAAGCCAATCAGTTCTCTCAAAGTCCTACCCGGATGACGTCCAGGGTTTCGCCGAACGGGCGATATCTGGCGTTCATGTCGGATGCAAAGCTGAGGACATCCAATTTTCCAGAAGGTTATGACAACCGTGACGTGAACAGCGGGCAGCCGGACGAGGAGCTGTTCCTGTATGACGAGGCAACCAGCCAGTTGAGTTGTGTCTCGTGCAACCCGACGGGGGCAAGATCTGACGGCCTCTTTGAGGCTCAGGTAGAAGATGAACCTGGACCGCTTGTCGATCGAAGTGGGCTTTGGCACGGCCGCTGGCTCGCCGCGAGTATCCCCGGGTGGACGGCACTCGCAGCGGGTCCAGACCCAACGGCGCCGGTCGAATCGCGTGTTCTCTCTGATGCAGGGCGGTTGTTCTTCGATAGCGCGGATGCCCTAGTTCCGCAGGACACAAACGGCAGGGAGGATGTCTATGAGTATGAGCCACAGGGCATCGGCAGCTGCGTACGCCCGGGCGGTTGTGTATCGCTGATCTCGTCGGGGACGTCTGCTGAAGAATCGGCGTTCTTGGATGCGAGTGAAAGCGGGGGTGACGTGTTCTTCCTGACCACGTCGAGGCTCGTCCCGCAGGACGTCGACACGTCCTTGGATGTGTATGACGCGCACGTGTGTTTGACGTCCGCGCCGTGCGTGAGTACGCCGGTGTTCCCGCCGCCGTGCACGAGTGGCGATGCGTGCAAGGCCGCACCTTCGCCGCAGCCCGCGATCTTTGGTGCGCCAGCCAGCGCGACGTTCGCTGGCGCCGGCAACGTCGCGCCGTCGTCATCCGTGCAGAGCACGGGCACGCCGAAGAAGGCTACCAAGAAGAAGCCGTCTCGTCGTAAGCGTAAGCGCAAGGGTAAGAGGAAAAGCTTGCGAGCCCGCAAGGACTTGTCCGCCAGGTCAAGGCGATAAGGGGAGAGAAAGAGATGATGAAAGGTAAGCTCGTCGTTCTCGAGTCGATCGTGGCGTTCGCAGTGGCGTGCGTGGTGGTCGCGGTGCTTGGTGTCGCTCCGGCGTTCGCAGAAAG
This sequence comes from uncultured Solirubrobacterales bacterium, assembly GCA_963812595.1. Classification (GTDB taxonomy): domain Bacteria; phylum Actinomycetota; class Thermoleophilia; order Solirubrobacterales; family Solirubrobacteraceae; genus Palsa-744. The sequence goes on along the minus strand of CAWEVQ010000010.1, from coordinate 258,839 downwards.
CGAAGTGCCCTGGTGGCATGTTCTGGCCAGTGCGGCGCCGAGCAGCCTTCAGCCTGGAGGTTACGGTCAGATAGTGGTCACGGCGAGCAACCTCGGCGACGGCGAAGCGAATGGCTCCAGTGCGCTGACCACGATCTCCGACAAGCTGCCGCCCGGAATCGTAGCGATCGGCATCTCGAGCCAGGCGGGTGTGTTCGGCAGTTTGGGCAGTGGTGAATGTTCGCTTGAAGCTGTGAGCTGCACGTTCAGCCAGGCCATCCCGCCGTATGCTGAGGTGCTTGTCGAACTGACTGTGCGGGTGGAAGCGGACGCGCAGTCGGGTGCGATCAACGAAGCGGTCGCGGAAGGCGGTGGCGCGTCGCGTGAGACGTCCAGGCATCCGTTGACGGTCGGTGGTGAGGCGACACGGTTCGGTGTCGAACAGTTTGAACTTACCCCGGAAAGTGTCGGGGGTGTGCCCGACACGCAGGCCGGCTCGCATCCCTTTCAGCTGACGACGACTCTCGACCTGAACAGGGATCTCAATGAATCGGGGGTGCCGGTTACGCCGGCTTTGGCGAAGGATCTGCGGTTCTATCTTCCGGCCGGCCTGATCGGCAACCCGGGCTCGGTCTCCCAATGTACGAGCGTTGAGTTCTCCACCCTCGTCGGAATCAGGAATCTCTGTCCGCCGAATACGGTCATCGGTGTCGCGAACACGACTGTTCTGATCGGTGGCAATACGGGTCGGGCGTTCACGATCCCGACGCCGCTGTACAACTTGGTGCCGCAGACGGGTGAGCCGGCGCGCTTCGCTTTCGAGGTCGACCAAGTCCCCGTGATTCTCGATACTTCGGTACGCACCGGAGGGGATTACGGGGTGGTCGTGACCGTCCCCAACATCGTCCAAGATACGGATTTCATCGCGAGCCAGGTGACGTTCTGGGGCGCGCCGGGGGACCCGCGCCACAACCAGCAGCGCGGCTGGAACTGCCTCTACCCTCACTTCGGGGAAGCTCCCTGCGAACCCCTTGCCGAACCCAGCTCGCAGCCGCTGTTGACGCTCCCAACGTCGTGCGCGACGCCGTGGGCCCCGACGATTGCGGCGGACTCGTGGGGGGAACCGACTGTGGAGAAGACCGGTGAATACAGTCTGCACGACGATTATGGGCATGCGCTCGGGTTGTCGGGTTGCAATCGTTTGACGTTTGAACCGTCGATCAGTGTAACCCCGGATGGTCAGGCGGGGAGCACCCCGACGGGGTTGACGGTCGGCATCCATGTGCCGCAGGACGCCACGCTGAACCCGGATGGTGATGCGCAGGCGACGGTCAAGAATACGACGGTCACGCTGCCGGCGGGGGTGGCGTTGAATCCGGCGGCGGCGGATGGTCTGCTGTCGTGCTCGACCGAACAGGTGGGGCTCGATAGCGCTGGGCCGATCAGCTGCCCGGAAGCGTCGAAGGTCGGCACGGTCGAAATCAATACGCCGCTGCTGCCCGAACCGCTTGTCGGCGCGGCGTATCTGGCGGCGCAGGACGCGAACCCGTTTGGTTCGCTGGTCGCGTTGTACATTGTCGCGGAAGACCAGAAGGCGGGGGTGATCGTGAAGCTTGCGGGGAAGGTGGCTCCCGATCCGGTGACGGGCCAGTTGGTCTCGACGTTCGATGAAACGCCGCAGCTGCCCTTCGAAGACCTGCGCCTGAACTTCTTCGGCGGCTCCCGCGCGCCGCTGGGGACTCCGGCGCTGTGCGGTGGCTATACGACGACCGCGTCGATCGAACCGTGGTCGGGGAACGCTCCGGCGGTGTCTTCCTCGGAATTCCAGATCAGGACGGGGCCGAATGGCGCGCCGTGCTCTGACCCGTTGCCGTTCAAGCCGTCGTTGACGGCGGGCACGACGAGCATCCAGGCGGGCGGGTTCAGCCCGTTCACGATGACGATGTCACGGGAAGACGGTGAACAGAACCTCCAGTCCGTGCAACTGCGCATGCCCTCGGGGCTCCTGGGCACTCTCTCCAGCGTGAAGCTGTGCGGGGAACCGCAAGCGGACGCGGGGACCTGCGGGCCGGAAAGCCTGATCGGGGAAACGACGGTCAGCGTCGGCCTGGGCGGCAACCCCTACAGCGTGACGGGCGGGAAGGTATACATAACGGGCCCCTACGACGGTGCGCCGTATGGCCTGTCGATCGTCAACCCGGCAAAGGCGGGCCCGTTCAACCTCGGGGATGTGGTGGTCCGCGCGAAGATCGAAGTGGATCGCTCAACGGCGGCGTTGACGATCACGACGGACACGTCGGGGCCATATGCGATCCCGCACATCCTGGACGGGATCCCCCTGGAGATCAAGCACATCAACGTCTCGATCAACCGGCCTGATTTCACGTTCAACCCGACGAACTGCAGCCCGCTTGCGATCACGGGGAGCCTGGGCAGCAGCGAAGGGTCCACATCGGCGCTGTCGGTGCCGTTCCAGATCACCAACTGCGCGGTCCTTGCGTTCACGCCGAAGCTCACGGCCTCGACGACCGGGAAAACATCGCGAGTGGACGGTGCGAGTCTGACGGTGAAACTGGGGTATCCGGCGGGTCCGTATGACGCGAATATCGCTCAGGTCAAAGTGGAATTGCCCAAGCAACTGCCTTCGCGGCTGCCGACGTTGCAGAAAGCGTGCACGGCCGCGACGTTCGACGCGAACCCCGCGAACTGCCCGTCGGCGTCGATTATCGGGCACGCGACGGCTACGACGCCGGTTCTCCCGGTCCCGTTGACGGGCCCGGCGTATTTCGTCTCGCACGGTGGGGAAGCGTTCCCGAGCTTGATCATCGTGCTGCAGGGTTACGGCGCGACTGTGGATCTGGTGGGTTCGACGTTTATCAGTAAAGCGGGGGTGACGAGCAGCACGTTCAAGACGATTCCGGATGTCCCGGTGGGCACCTTCGAATTGACGTTGCCGCAGGGCCAGTATTCGGCGCTGACGGCGAACGGGAATCTCTGTAAGAGCAAGCCCGCGATGCCCACAGAATTTGTGGGGCAGAACGGAGTGGTGCTGCATCAGAGCACAAAGATCGCCGTCACGGGCTGCCCGAAGGCGAAGAAGGCCAAGTCGAAGAAGGCCACCCGCAAGAAGAAGGGGAAGCGGAGGGGGAAGGGTGCTCGTGGCAACGGCAAGCGCGCCAAGCAGAAGGGTTAGAGTCTCGGGCCCGGTGGTCGCGGTGGCTTCCCGCGGTCGCGGTGGCGCCGATCGTGGCGAGAGCGCCGATGGTGGCGGTGGCGCTGGCCGTATTGTGGCGCTTCACCCCGTTCGGGAGGGCGTCGGTCGCAGTGCCGCGCACGGTGTGGACCGGGGCGGTGGCCGCGGCGGCGTGGCAGAGATCCAGCGCGCGCGGATGATCGCCGCGCTGGTCGAGGTCGCCAGGGAGCGCGGGGCGAGCGGGGTGACCGTCGCCAACATAGTGGCGCGCTCGGGGGTATCGCGTAGGACGTTCTATGAGCTGTTCGAGGATCGCGAGGACTGCTTTCTCGCGGGGTTCGACCTGGCGGTGCAGGGCGCGGCGCGGCGTGTGCTCCCGGCTTACGAGGCGCGGGGCACCTGGCGTGAGCGGGTCAGGGCGGGCTTGGGCGCGCTGCTCGAGTACCTCGACGACGAGCCGGGGATGGGGGCGCTGTGCGTGGTCGATGCGCTCGGGGCGGGCCCGGTCGCACTGGAGCGCCGTACCCAGGTCGTGCAGGCGCTGATCGACGCCGTGCACGAGGGTCGCCGCGAGGCGCGTGGCGCGACGAAGCCGACGTGGCTGACGGCTGAGGGTGTGGTCGGCGCGGTGCTGGCGGTGTTGCACGCGCGGCTGGCGGCCGGCGACGCGCAGGCGAATGGTGCCCGAGGGAATGGAGCGCGGGTGGTTGGCGCGCGGGCGCACGGTGCCCAGGAGGCCGGCGCGCTGGCAAGCAGGGCGCGGACGCACGGTGCCCAGGAGGCCGGCGCGCTGGCAAGCAGGGCGCGGACGGACGGTGCCCAGGAGTTCCGCGAGCCGTCGGGCGGCGCGCGCGCAGGGGGCAGACGGGCGGGTGGCGCCCCGCCGATGGCTGCCCTGCTCAGCCCGTTGATGGGGATGATCGTGCTGCCCTATCTCGGCAAGGCCGCCGCCGCACGAGAGAACTCACGCCCCGCGGCCCGCCGCAGGCCTCCCACGCCCCCCAGCGGCGACCCGCTGCGCGATCTCGACATGCGCCTCACCTACCGCACCGTGCAGGTGCTGCTCGCGATCGCGGCGCTCGGTGGGCGCGGACCGGGCCCCAGCAATCGCCAGGTCGCGGAGGCGGCCGGGGTCGCCGATCCCGGCCAGATCTCCAAGCTGCTTGCGCGCCTGCAGCACCTCGGCTTGATCGAGAACGAGGGTGGCCCCCCCGCGCCGGGAGAGCCGCACGTGTGGCGGCTCACGCTCAAGGGTGCGGAGATCGAGCGAACGATCCGCCGCCAGGCCACGCCCGCCGGCGCCTGAGCAGGGGTTACCACGCCTCCTCCTCGCCCGGACATCGCGCCGGCCGGCGGGAGCTCGGCGCGGCTCCTTCGGGCCAGAGTGCGACGTAATGTACCCGAGTGTGCCCGGAGTGTGCCAAGTCTGTGCACATACTGTTACAATTTCCGTATGGCTCTTGATATTGAGCCCAATACATGCGAGGGTGCCCATGGTGAAACGAACCACGATCAATCTGGACATGGAGCTGGTGGCCCAGGCGCGCGAGGTGCTGGAGGCGGGCAACACCACCGAGACGGTGCACGCCGCGCTGCGCGACGTGGTGCGCCGCGACCGTTTGCACAGGCTGTCTCAGAGGAAGTGGGGGTTCACGCTCGAGGATCTCAAGGAGATGCGGCGGTCGCGCATGGAAACGAAGCCGTGGGGCAAGCTCCTCGACGGCGCGGACGATCTGCCGCCTTCGGCCAGCACGAGCGAGAATGCCTCGTCGTCCACAGATCCAGTGGCCGCGGACGCACGGGCCGCGTAGAGCGGTGCGGTTGGCGGACACCAGCGCGTGGGTTGTCTCGGAACGTGCTCCGGAAGCCACATCGGACTTCCGCAGAATGGTTGACGATGATCTGATTGGGACCTGTTCGATGGTGATGTTCGAGTTGTTTGCCGCAGCTCGCAGCGGCTCCGAGTTCGACCGTATGCAGGAGGAGCTCGACGCGCTGCGCCACTATCGGATCGGTCAGTCGCAGTGGCACCGTGCAATCCAGGTCTACCGTGAGCTGGCCCACCAGGGCGGTACCCATCAGCGCAGCGTGGGTCATGAGGACCTGCTGATCGCCGCCGCCGCGGAGTCAGCCGGCGTCGAGCTGCTGCACTACGACGAGGATTTCGAGCGCATCGCCGCGATCACCGGCCAGCCCACGCGCTGGATCGTGCCGCGGGGGAGCCTGTAGCAAGGGTATTGACAAGGCTCGTCGGTAAGACCAGGGTGACCAGGTCTGCTATGGTAGGGGTGTGTCCGAGATCGTCACCGTCACCGAGGCCAAAACGCAGCTTTCGCGGCTGCTCGAGCGTGTCGGCGCCGGCGAGGAGATCGTGATCCGCCGAGGGCGCAGGCCCGTGGCGAAGCTGACTCGTTATGAGGAGCCTGCCGCCCCCCGTCAGCTGGGCGCTCTCAAAGGCAAGATCTGGATCGGCGAGGATTTCGACGAGCCGGATGAGGAGCTCGAGCGTCTGTTCGGTATGCGGGATTGACGGCGCTGCTGCTCGACACGCACGCGTTGCTGTGGAGCGTTGGCGATGAGCAGTTGCTGTCGCCTGCCGCTCACGAGGTTGTGAGCGCCGGTGTGGTGCCGGCATATGTCAGTGCGGCGAGTATCTGGGAGATCGCGATCAAGCGAGCCTCAGGCAAGCTTGTTGTTCCGGAGGATCTCCTGGAGAAGGTTGCGGTGGCGAGGTTCATCGAGCTGGAGGTCACTTTCGAGCACGCGCTCCGCGCCGGCGCGTTGCCGCTGCACCACCGCGACCCATTCGACCGCATGATCGTTGCCCAGGCGCAGAGCGAGGGTCTCACGGTGGTGAGCGCCGACCCGCGGATGGCGGCGTACGACGTGCCGGTGCTCTGGTAGGGCCGCGGGCGGGCGCCGCGACCCTCCCATCAGCGGCTCGTCCGGGAGCGCTTCCTGGACCGCGTCCTCGACCGCGTCGACGAACATCGACCTGCGCGGTCCTTGAGACGGGTTGGCCGGTGAGTGCCGCGGGGGAGCCTGTAGCGCTGAGCTCCCTGGCTCTGCTGGCCTACGCCTACGCCCCCGCCCCAGCCCCGCCGCGCCCCTCGCCCCCGGCGAAGCGCGCGGCGCCGCGGATCGCGTCCTCGAACACGTCGGGGCCGGCCCGGGCCTCCAGCGCGAGGCCGTCGGGGAGGAAGGCGCCGAGGCCGTGGATCGCGGCGGAGCGGTCGGCGAGCATCGTGCGCTGCGGGAAGCGGGCGAGATCCTCGGCCAGCTCCAGCGCTCGCTCCAGGTGGCGGCCGGGCGGGACCACCTCGGTGACGAGCCCGATCGAAAGGGCCTCGGCGGCGTCCATGATGCGCCCGGTGAGGATCATGTCGAGCGCCCGGCCGAGGCCGACGATGCGCGGCAGGCGCTGGGTGCCGCCGTCGATCAGCGGCACGCCCCAGCGGCGCTCGGGGAAGCCGAGGCGCGAGTCCTCGGTGGCGATCCGCAGGTCGCACCACAGCGCCAGCTCCAGCCCGCCGGCGAGCGCGAAGCCGGAGATCGCGGCGATGGTCGGCTTCGAGCGGCGTGAGGCGGGTGAAGCCCATCGGGCCCTCGGGCGCGGTGAGGCGCCCGCCGAAGGACTCGATCGCCTTCAGGTCGGCGCCGGCGCAGAAGGAGACGCCGCCCGCGCCGGTGAGCACCAGCACGCGCGCCTCCTCGTCGGCCTCGAAGCGCAGGTAGGCCTCGTGCAGCGCGACCGCGGTGGGGCCGTCGACGGCGTTGCGCCGCTCCTGGCGGTCGATCGCTCAGCAGCGCCGCGGAGCCGCGGCGCTCGTATTTGACCGGAGCCCGCTCGCCCGCTCGCTCGCCCACGCCCCGCGTCGCCCGACTACCAGCCGCCGCGGAAGCGGTCGCCGTTGGCGTGCGAGCGCGCCGCCGCGACACGCGCGTCTTTGCGCTTTTCCAGCCGTTTCTGCAGCAGGCTGGCGAGCAGGATGAAGGTCGGGAAGAAGATGATCAGGATGAACCCGGCCTCGCGTCACGACCTTGTCGTCGGTTGCCCCGTAGAAGCCGCGCCCGTCGTTCATCGCGAGCGCCGCGGGGGCGGACGAGCAGCAGCAGGGCGGCGGCGGTGGGGAGGCTCCAGAGCAGGCGGCGCATGGGGCCCTGGATGGTATCGGAAGGCGCGGCCTACCATGCGAGCGATGGCTGTGCTGATCGCATCGGACCTCCACAAGGAGATCGCCGGCAAACCGCTGCTGCGCGGGGTGTCGTTCAAGCTGGAGCGGCGCGAGCGGATGACGATCGCCGGGCGCAACGGCGCCGGCAAGACGACGCTGCTGCGGATGCTGGCGGGCGAGCAGTCGATCGACAAGGGCGAGCTCAGCCTGCAGAAGGGCGCCCGCGTGGCGCTGCACGACCAGCGCCCGCCGCGCGAGCGTGGGGTGGCGCTGCGCGAGTACGTGCTCTCCGGCTGCGCGCAGGAGCTGGCGGCCGAGCGCGAGCTGGCGGAGCTGGAGCGGAGGATGGGGGAGGGCGTCAACGATTCCCCGGGAACGGGTCCGACGACGGGCGGACCGAGGAGACGACGCGCTGCTCGACCGCTACGCCCGCGCGCAGGCGCGGCTGGAGGCGCTGGGGGGCTACCTGTGGCGCGACCGCGCGACCGTGATGACGCGCGGGCTGGGCTTCGCCGAGGAGGACCTGGAGCGTCCGCTGGACACTTTCTCCGGCGGGCAGCTGACGCGCGCCTCGCTGGCGCGGGCGCTGGCGACGAACGCGGACGTGCTGCTGCTCGACGAGCCCACGAACCACCTCGACATCGAGTCGCTGGAGTGGCTGGAGCAGACGCTGACGGGCCTCGACGCGGCGATCGTGCTGGTCGCCCACGACCGCTGGTTTCTGGAGGCCGTCGGCACCGCCGTGCTGGAGCTGGAGGCCGGCAGATCGCGCTTCTTCGCCGGCAGCTGGCACAACTGGCGCCGCGAGCAGGCCGCGCGCGAGATCGCGCAGGGCAAGGCGATCGACAAGCAGCAGGCAGAGATCGCGCGCATGGAGCGCTTCATCGAGCGCTTCCGCTACAAGGCGACGAAGGCCAAACAGGCGCAGTCGCGCGTGAAGAAGCTGGCGAAGATCGAGCGGATCGAGCGCGATCCACGCGACGGGCAGGGACTGGAGTTTGCGTTCAAGGCGCCCGAGCGCTCCGGCAGGGTGATCTTCGAGCTGAACGACGCGCGGGTGGAGGTCGGGGGGGAACGGCTTTGGATGGTCGCTCCGCGGCCGGGGGCCGCTCCGCGGGGCGGGGCACGCAGCTCGAAGACGGCGCCGGTGGGGCTGGCGCCAAGGGCACGCCGCCGATCGTGCTGCTCGAGCACGCCGAGCTGTGGCTGGAGCGCGGCGAGCATGTCTCGCTGGTGGGGCCCAACGGCAGCGGCAAGACCACGCTGATCGAGACGCTCGCGGGGCAGCGGCCGCTGGCGGCGGGGAGGCTCAGCAGCGGCCACAACGTGAAGGTCGGCTACCTCTCCCAGCACGCGGACGAGCTGGGCGCCGGCGGCCCGCCCAGCCAGAGCGTGCTCGACGCGGCAGGGCGCGCCACCGGCCTCACGCCGAACAAGGCGCGGGCACTGCTCGGCCAGTTCCTGTTCTCCGGCGAGGAGGCCGAGAAACCGCTGGCGGGCCTCTCCGGCGGGGAGCGCCGCAGACTCTCCCTCGCGGTGCTGGTGCACTCCGGCGCCAACGTGCTGATCCTCGACGAGCCCACCAACCACCTCGACATCGAGAGCCGTGAGGCGCTGGAGGACGCGCTGCGCGCCTTCCAGGGAGCGGTGCTGCTCGTGTCCCACGACCGCGCGCTACTCGACGCCGTCGGCACCCGCACGATCGCCGTGGAGGGCCGCACGCTGCGCAGCTACGAGGGCGGCTGGCCGGAGTACGTGCGCGTGCGCGAAGAGCGCCGGGCCGCAGGCGAGGCGCTGGACGGGTCGGACGGCGCCGTCAACGGGCATGGTGCGGGGCAGCGCGGCCTCGCCGGCACGAGCGCCGGCGACGGAGCCTCCACGAACGGGGTCGCCTCCGGCGAGGCGGCCGGCGCGCAGCCGAGAGCGGCCAAGGCCAAGCCCAAAGCCAAGCCGAAGGGCCCCTCCAAGAACCGCCTCAACGATCAGCAGCGGGCGGAGCTCGCGATCGAAGCGGCCGAGGCGGCGCTGCGCGAGGTCGAGGACGCGCTCGCCGACCCGGCGGCGTGGGCGACCAAGTACGAGACGGCGAAGTCCGAGGCCCGTCACACCGCCGCCCGCCGCGCCGTCGAGACAGCGTATGCACATCTCGAAGCGCTGGTGGGGTGAGGGCCCGCCTTTCGCTTGCACCCTCCCGAAGCCCCTGTGGGGGGACGGCCGAACTAGACTGAGGCACGATGGAGAGACCGTAAGAAGACCGTGCGCAACGTGGCGATTCTGTTGCTGCTCGCCGCGGCGGTCGCCTACCTGCCCGGCGGGGCGCGCGCGGCGGCGACGTTCCAGACGATCCTCGGCGTCGCGTTCATGCTCGGCATCGGCTTCGCCGGCCTGTGGCTCTACCGCCAGCACCATGTCGCCATCTACAGCCTCGGCGACCGTCGCCGCGCGCTGCTGTATGGGTCGATCGGTGTCGCCGTCGTGACGTTCGCGGCCAAACCGCGGATGTGGGAAACGAGCTTCGGCGAGTTCGCCTGGTTTGTGCTGGTGGGGCTCGTGGCGTACACGCTGTTCGCGCTCTACCGCTACTCGCGCAGCTATTGACCGCCACGCTCGCCGAGCAACGCCGCGGGCTCCCCGACCAGCCGGGGGTGTACCTGTTCCGCGACGGCAAAGGCCGTGTGGTGTACGTCGGCAAGGCGAAGTCGATCCGCAAGCGCGTCGCCTCGCACTTCGCCAAGGCGCAGGTTCCAAGCAGCCCCGGCCACGCGGAGATGGTCGCCGCCGTCGAGCAGATCGAGTTCGTCGTCGTCGGCTCCGAGGCCGAGGCGCTGCTGGCGGAGCAGAGCTTCATCAAGCAGTACCGCCCCCGCTTCAACATCCGCCTGCGCGACGACAAGTCCTACCCGTTCATCGCGATCTCGCTCGACGAGGACTTCCCGCGCGTGTACTTCACGCGCGAGCGCCACCGCCCCGGCCGCGCCTACTTCGGCCCCTACTCCAACGCCAAGCGCGTGCGCGGCACGCTCGACCTGCTGACGAAGATCTTCATGTTCCGCTCATGCACCGGCCCCGAGCCGGGGCGGCGCAGCGGCAGCCCCTGTCTGGACTACTACATCAAGCGCTGCGAGGCTCCCTGCGTCGGGTACGTCTCGAAGGCCGACTACCGGCGCAGCATCGACGGCGTGGTGGACTTCCTCTCGGGGCGCTACCGCTCGATCGAGCGTGACCTGCAGGCGCGGATGCAGGCCGCGGCCGACGCGCAGGAGTACGAGCAGGCGACGTTGGAGCGTAACCGCCTGCGCGCGGTGCGCTCGCTGCTGGAGCGCCAGCGCGTTGCCAGCGATTCGATCGGCACGCTCGACGCGGTGGCGGTCGCGCTCGACGGCACCGAGGCCAACGCGCAGGTGTTCCAGGTACGCGACGGGGTGCTCTCCGACCGCCAGTCGTTCTACCTCTCGAACGAGGCCGAGCGTGCGCTGCCCGAGGTCGTGGAGGAGTTCATGCTCCAGTACTACGCCGGGCACTCCTCGATCCCCGCGCAGATCGTCGTGCAGCGGGAGCTGGTCCAGGCGCGTCCGTCGGGAGGGACCGACGTCGATGGCGCCGAGGAGGTTCGCGCCCACCCGTCTCGTTCATCGTCCTCGCCCGATCCGTCTCCCTCACCCCGCCATCCCGGCGGGGACGATGGGCCCTCCGGGCTCGAGGCGCTCGCCGAGGCGCTGGCCAGCCGCCGCGGCGGGCCCGTCGAGTTGCGCGCCGCCGAGCGCGGCGACAAGCGCCGCATCCTCGAGCTGGCCGAGCGCAACGCGCGCCTCGCGCTCGACCAGGAGCACCTGCGCGCCGAGCGCCGCCGCCAGAGTCGCGTCGAGGCGCTGGAGGGGTTGCAGCGCGCGCTCGGGCTCGACGTGCCGCCGGTCAGGATCGAGTGCTTCGACATCTCCAACCTCGGCGGCACCCACACGGTCGCCTCGATGGTCGTGCTGGAGGGCGGCGCGCCGAAGAAATCCGACTACCGCCGCTTCAAGATCCGCACGCTGGAGGAGGGAGCGCCCGACGACTACGCGGCGATGGCCGAGGTGCTCGGCCGCCGCTTCGCCCAGTGGGAGCGCCAGGTCGACCTCTCTCCGCACGACCCCGACTACGACGCGAGCTTCGCGGCGCTACCCAACGTCGTCGTGATCGACGGCGGCAAGGGTCAGCTTGCGGCCGGGATCGAGCCGCTGCGCGGCTTTCGCGAGCGCGGCGTGGCGGTGATCTCGCTCGCCAAGCGGATCGAGGAGGTGTTCATCCCCGGCCGCCGCACGCCGCTGGTGCTCGACCACTCCACGCCCGAGCTGCAGCTGCTGCAGCGCGCCCGCGACGAGGCCCACCGCTTCGCGATCACCCACCACCGCAACCGCCGCGACCGCGCGCTCACCAGCTCGCTGCTGGACGAGCTGCCGGGGGTCGGCCCCGCGCGCAAGCGCGCCCTGCTCGCCCACTTCGGCTCGCCCGAGGCGGTGGTCGGAGCCTCGCGCGAGGAGCTGCAGGCGGTGCCGGGACTGCCGGCGAAGGTGGCGCGCGAGCTGCATGCGCATCTCAACCGCACGGGCTGAGAAGCGCTACCGGTAACAGACTGGTGTCGCCCGTGTCCGCCCGACGCGGCACAATCAAGCGATGTCCGTCTTCCGACCGCTTCGAAGCCCGCTGCGCTTCCAGCAGAGCAAGCCGGCGGTGAAGTCGAGTCTCAATGAGCTCGTGGTGATCACCGGCTTCTCCGGCGCCGGCAAGTCGACGGCGATGAACGTGTTCGAGGACGCCGGCTACTTCTGCGTGGACAACCTCCCCCCGGAGATGATCCGCTCGCTGACCGAGCTGTTCATGCACGAGGGCTCGAAGGTCGAGCGCGCCGCGGTCGTCTCCGACGTGCGTGGCGGCGTCTACTTCGAGGCGCTGCAGGCCGTCGTGGACGACCTCGCCTCGGCCGGCCTCGACCACCACGTGCTGTTCCTCGAGGCCGCCGAGCAGACGCTCGTCAACCGCTACAAGGAGACCCGCCGCCGCCACCCGCTGGCGCCCGACGGCTCGGTCACTGCCGGCGTCGCGGCCGAGCGCGCGCTGCTGGAGCCGCTGCGCAACCGCGCCGACGTGGTGATCGACACGACCGGCATGTCCGCCGCGATGCTGCGCGGCAAGATCGCCGACGAGCTGGTGCCGCGCCGCGCCACCGGGCGACTCGCGCTGACGTTCATGAGCTTCGGCTTCAAGCACGGTCCGCCGCGCGAGGAGGACCTCGCCTTCGACGTGCGCTTCCTGCCCAACCCCCACTACGTGCCCGAGCTGCGCGAGCTGACGGGCATCGACCCCCGGGTGGTCGAGTACGTCGCGCGCGACGGACGCCTGGATGAGCTGTACGAGCGGCTGTACGCGCTGCTCGACTTCCTGCTGCCGCAGTACGTCGCCGAGGGCCGCGCCCACCTCGTTGTGGCGATCGGCTGCACCGGCGGCCGCCACCGCTCGGTGGCGATCGCCGAGGGCCTCGCGGCGCGCTACCGCGAGCAGGACACCCTCACGGTGGCGGTCACCCACCGCGACATCGACAAGCGCTCGCGCGACTCCTGACGCGCTCGGTCGCCTCGCCTGCCGTTCCCGTCTCCTTCCTATTCTCCCGCCTCTTCTGTTCCTGCACGCCTCCCATGGATGCCGACGGCGCCCCGGCATCGCGTGTGCGTCAGACTGCCGCCGATGATCGACCACCTTGGAGTCGAGGTCGCCGACCTCGCGCGCTCGGCGACCTTCTACGACGCGGTGTTCTTCGCGATCGGTGTGCGCCGCATGCACGAAGGGGAGCACGCGATCGCCTACGGCGTGACCGCGCCGGTCTTCTGGATCGTCACCCGCGGGCGTCCGCCCGCGCCTGGCTACGGTCACGTCGCCTTCCGTGCCGCCGGGCGCGTGGCGGTCGATCATGCCTACAAGGCCGGTCTCGCCGCGGGTGGACGCGGCGACGGCGAGCCGGGCCTGAGGACGCAATACGGGCCGCTCTACTACGTTGCCTACCTGCTCGACCCTGACGGTCTGCGCGTGGAGATCGTCGCCAACTCGCGCTGAGGATCCTGTGCTGCCGGCCGGCCGGGGAGGCGATTTCCGTCGAGCGGCCCTGCCCTCGGTGGCGCCGTCCGATAGCCTTGGAGGTGCAGCCGGGTCGTCGGGGTAAAGCTCCCACGGTCCGGCCTCGCTCGTTTTCGTGCTCATCGCCCGTTGTTGGAGTGCGCCCGCACAGGAGGCTGGAGAGGAAAGAAATGCCCGTACGTGTTGGAATCAACGGATTTGGCCGCATCGGCCGCAACGTGTTCCGTGCCGCCAAGGCGCGTGGTGACGCGGATGCCATCGAATGGGTCGCCGTCAACGACCTCACCGACGCGCGCACGCTCGCGCACCTGCTGAAGTACGACTCGATCAAGGGTCCCTACCCGGGTGAGGTGCGGGAGCTGGAGGGGGGGATCGAGGTGGACGGCCACGAGCTGAAGGTGCTCGCCGAGACCGACCCCGCGAAGCTGCCGTGGGATGAGCTCGGCGTGGACGTGGTGATCGAGTCCACCGGGCGCTTCACCGACCGCGCCCACGCCGCGATCCACCTGGAGCGCGGGGCCAAGAAGGTGATCATCTCCGCGCCGGCGACCGACCCCGACGTGACCGTCGTGCTCGGGGTCAACTTCGAGACCGACTACGACCCCGCCGTGCACCACGTGATCTCCAACGCCTCCTGCACGACCAACTGCCTCGCGCCGGTGGCGAAGGTGCTCAACGACACGGTTGGCATCAAGCACGGGCTGATGACCACGATCCACGCGTACACCGCCGACCAGCGTCTGCAGGACCTCCCCCACCAGGACCTGCGCCGCGCGCGCGCCGCCGCGATCAACCTGATCCCGGCCTCCACCGGCGCGGCGAAGGCGATCGGCCTCGTGATCCCCGCGCTGCAGGGCAAGCTGCACGGCTTCGCTGTGCGCGCCCCGGTGCCGACCGGCTCGGTCGTCGATCTGACCGTCGAGTGCGAGCGTCCGACCACCGTCGAGGAGGTCAACGCTTCACTGAAGAGCGCCTCCGAGAGCGCGCCGCTGCAGGGAATCATGGCCTACACCGAGGACCCGATCGTCTCCAGCGACATCGTCGGCTCTGCCTACTCCTCGATCGTCGACTCCCAGCTCACCGCGGTGGTGGACGCTACGATGCTGAAGGTCGTGGCCTGGTATGACAACGAGTGGGGCTACTCCAACCGGCTCGTGGACCTCACGCAGAGGGTCCTGTAGGCGGAGAGGGTCCGGGGGGATCGCGTGAGAAGCCTCGATGACCTCGACGTGCACGGGCGGCGCGTGCTGGTGCGCGTGGACTTCAACGTCCCGACCACCGCCTTCGGCGGCGGTGCCCCCACCGACGCCGGGGGAAAGGTCGAGCTCGCCGACGACACCCGCATCCGCGCGGCGCTGCCCACGATCGAAGAGCTGCGTGGCAAGGGCGCGCGCCTGGTGCTGGTCTCCCATCTCGGCCGCCCGCACGGGCACTTCGACGAGGCGCTGTCGATGGCGCCGGTGGCGGCGCGCCTGGGCGAGCTCACCGGCGCGCCGGTCGCGCTGGCGCCGGCGGTGGTCGGCGACGAGGTCAAGGCGCTCACCGAGCAGCTCCACGACGGCGAGATGCTGCTGCTGGAGAACGTGCGCTACGAGGAGGGCGAGACCGCCAACGACCCGATCTTCTCCCGCGCCTTGGCGGAGCTCGCCGACGTTTACGTCAACGACGCCTTCGGCGTCGCCCACCGCGCGCACGCCTCCACCGAGGGCGTCGCCCACCTGCTGCCGAGTGCCGCCGGGCGGCTGCTCGAGGACGAGGTGACAGACGCTCACCGGGATCCTCGAGCACCCAGCGCGGCCGCTCGTGGCGATCGTGGGCGGCTCGAAGGTGGCGGACAAGATCGCCGTGATCGACCGCTTCCTGCAGGTCGCCGACGTGGTGATGATCGGCGGCGCGATGTGCTTCCCGTTCCTCTGCGCGCAGGGGCACACGGTGGGGGAGTCTTTATGTTGCGAGGAGGACGTCGAGCACGCCCGCCACCTGCTCGCGCGGGCCAGCGACACGCACTCGCCTCAGCCCGGCCGCGCGCGGCTGCTCGTGCCGAGCGACCTCGTGCTCGGCGATCGTCTCGCCGACGACGCGCGGCACCGTGCGCTCGACGGTGTCGAGGTGCCCGCCGGGTGGATGGGCCTCGACATCGGCCCCGGCACGGCGGAGCGCTACGGGCGCGAGATCGAGCGCGCGGGCACCGTCTTCTGGAATGGCCCGATGGGCGCGTTCGAGTACGCACCATTCGCGTCGGGCACCCGCGCGGTCGCCGAAGCGGTCGCGAAGGCGCCGGGCCTGACGGTGGTCGGTGGCGGCGACTCCGCCTCCGCCCTTGCCCACTTCGGCCTGGAGGACGCCGTCGATCACCTCTCCACGGGGGGCGGCGCGACGCTCGAGCTGGTGGAGGGCCGTACGCTGCCCGGCATCGTCGCCCTGGAAGGCGCCTGCGTCTCGTGAGCGCCCGCACGCCGCTGATCGCCGGCAACTGGAAGATGTACAAGACCGAGGCCGAAGCGGAGCAGTACATCCAGGCGCTGCTGCCGCTGCTGGCGCGGTGAGCGGGGTCGACGTCGGCATCTGCGTGCCCTTCACCGACCTGCGCGCGATGGTCGACTCCGCGCGCGGCTCGCGCGTGGAGGTGTACGCGCAGAACATGCACGCCGAGCCCGAGGGCGCCTACACGGGTGAGATATCCCCGCCGATGCTCGCCGAGACCGGCGCCCACGGCGTCGTGCTCGGCCACTCCGAGCGGCGCGCCCTGTTCGGCGAGACCGACCGCGCGCTCGCGCTGAAGCTGCCCGCCGCACTGAACGCCGGGCTGCGTCCGATCCTGTGCGTGGGGGAGAGCGAGACCGAGCGCGCCGCCGGCGATACCGAGCGCAAGCTGCGCCAGCAGATCCGCGACGACCTCACGGGCCTCTCTGACGAGCAGCTCCCCGACGTGGCGATCGCCTACGAGCCGATCTGGGCGATCGGCACCGGCCAGACCGCTACGCCCGAGCAGGCCCAAGACGCCGTCGCGTTCGTCCGCGCGCTGATCGCCGACCGCGCCGGCGCCGAGATCAGCGAGCGGGTGCGGATCCTCTACGGTGGCTCGGTCAACCCAGAGAACGCCTCGTCGCTGCTGGCGCTCCCCGACGTGGACGGCGCGCTGGTGGGAGGTGCCTCGCTGCAGGCGGACACGTTCGCCGCGATCGTGCAGGCGGCCTCTTGACGGCGCTCCCCCTGCCCTGCGTCTGCCTGGTCGTGCTGGATGGCTGGGGCCTCGCCGATCCCGGCCCCGGCAACGCCGTCTCGCTGGCGCGCACGCCAGTGTTCGACGAGCTGTGGGACTCCTACCCGCACACCACGCTGACGGCCTCCGGGCGCGCCGTGGGTCTGCCCGAGGGGCAGATGGGCAACTCCGAGGTCGGCCACCTCAACCTCGGCGCCGGCGCCGTCATCCGCCAGGACCTGACGCGCATCAACGACGCCGTGCTCGACGGGGTGCTGAGCGAGAATCCCGCGATCGTGCACGCGCTCACCTGCTCCGAGCGTGTGCACCTGATCGGGCTGGTGTCCGACGGTGGCGTGCACTCCAGCCTCGGCCACCTGCAGGCGCTGCTGGAGCTCGCCGGGCGCCTCTCGGTGCGCGACCTCGTGATCCACTGCTTCACCGACGGTCGCGACACCCCGCCCGAATCGGGCATCGAGCACGTCGCACGGCTCGAACGCTGGTGCCTAGAGCTGTGGCCTCCGGGCTCGCGCGGCCGGGTGCGCGTCGGCTCGGTTGTCGGCCGCTGGTACGCGATGGACCGCGACCGTCGCTGGGAGCGCATCCAGGTTGCCTACGACCTGCTCGTCCACGGCCGCGCTCCCCACCACGAGGAGACCGCCGTGCAGGCCGTGCAACACGCCTACGGCCGGGGGGAGACCGACGAGTTCATCGCCCCCACCACGGTCGGCGACGAGGCCCTGATCCGCCCGTGGGACTCCGTGCTCTGCTTCAACTTCCGCCCCGACCGCATGCGCGAGATCGTGCGCGCGCTGGCCGAGCCGGGGTTTGGCGAGCCGCCCGCCGACCCCGACCAGTCCGCTCATCGGGGCCCGTCCGCCCGCGGGGGCGTGCCCGCCGGTGGGGGCTCGCCTGCTGAGGAGCAGCTTCCCGGCTGGGAGGGGCGCCGCGGGATCGAGCCGGTCGACCAGCTCACCACGCTCACCGAGTACGAGGAAGAGTGGGACTATCCCGACCGCCTTCCCCCCGCAGCGCCCCGCCGTCACGCTCGCCGGGGTGCTCGCCACCGCGCGCGCCTCGCAGCTGCACGTCGCCGAGACCGAGAAGTACGCGCACGTCACCTACTTCTTCAACGGCGGCGACGAGGCGCCCTACGACGGGGAACGGCGCGAGCTGGCTCCCTCCGTGCGGGACGTCCCCACCTACGACCTCTCGCCCGAGATGAGCGCCCGCGCGGTGACCGACCGCTTCCTGGCCGCCTGGCGCGAGCACCCGGACGGTGGGTTTCGCTTCTCGGTGATCAACTTCGCCAACCCCGACATGGTCGGCCACACCGGCGTGATCCCCGCCGCGGTGCGCGCGATCGAGACGGTCGACGCCTGCCTGCGCGAGGTCGCTCGATGCGGTGCTCGCCGCCGGCGGCGCCTGCCTGATCACCGCCGACCACGGCAACGCCGAGCACATGCTCCAGCCCGATGGCTCCCCCAACACCGCCCACACCTCCAACCCGGTGCCGCTGATCGTCACGCTGCACGGCGTGCGGCTGCTGCAGGACGAGGGCATCCTCGCCGACGTGGCCCCCTCCGTGCTCGCGCTGCTCGGCATCCCCCAGCCCGAGGAGATGTCTGGGCGCTCGCTGATCCTATGATCGGTGCCCGTCCACCCGTGCCCTCGACGGATGGGCATTCTTTTTTCGACCTCCACCCATTACGCCGATCGGCCCGATGAACTGATGACCTCCACCGCCATACGCCGACCCCGGCGCGGTTCGCGGCTGCTCGGTCTCGTGTTTGTCGTCGCGGGCGTCAACCACTTCGTCATACCTCGCCCCTACCGCCAGATCGTGCCGCCGTGGACGGCTCGCTGGGCGGGGGCGGACACGATCGTCGCCGTCAGCGGCGTCGCCGAGGTGGCCGGCGGCCTGGGTGTGCTGGTGCCCTCCACCCGGCGCGTCTCCGGGTTGTGGCTGATCACGCTGCTCGCCGCGGTGTTCCCCGCCAACCTCCACATGGCGCTCAATCCCGAGGAGTTCCGCCGCATCCCCCGCTGGGCGTTGTATGCGCGGCTGCCGCTCCAGCCGCTGGCAATGTGGTGGGCGTGGCGCGCCACACGGGTGGGTGGGCCTCGGTCTTAAGCGCTTCGCTGCTGCTATGTTCGGTTGAGCAGGGAGGGTCGGGATCGTGTCCGAATCGAGCGCAATGGCAACCGCAACAGCCATCGATACCGTCGAATCGCCAGTGCCGAGAGCATGCTCGCCGCGGGGGCGCGGGCGCCAGGAAGCTCGAGCGAAGATACGAGCGGGCAGACGCTCAGCGAGGGCGAGCTCCGCGCCTGGCGCGGGCTCAAGCGGGCGCACGCCTCGCTCGCCAAACGCGTCGACGCCGAGCTCGAGCGCACCCACGGGCTGCCGCTCTCCTCCTACGAGGTGCTTCACCATCTGGTCGAGTCCCCGGGCGGGCGGATGCGCATGTGCGACCTCGCCGAACAGGCCCAGCTCTCGCGCAGCGGGCTCACCCGCCTGGCCGACCGCCTCGAAAAGGAGGGGCTGTTGGAGCGCTGCTCCTGCGAACACGACGCCCGCGGCGCCTACGCCTGCCTCACCGAGCTCGGCCGCGAACGCCTGTGTGCCGCGCGCGGCACGCACCTTGCGGTCGTGCGCGAGCAGTTCCTCTCGCGCTTCACCGAGGACGAGCTCGGCGCGCTCGCGGAGCTGTGGGACCGCATCGCCCCGTGTGGCGGCTGTCGCGCCGTCTCGAGACCGCGCCCTCTAGACACTAGTTCCCGTCAGCCGTCTCGACGGTCCGCTGGCGTCGCTTGGACTCCTCCGCTTCGCTAGCCAGCTCGTGGCGAATCTCCGCCTGTGCCTGCTGATGGCGACGGTGGCGGCGGTGCAGGATGAACGCTCCTCCAAGCGCCAGCACGACCGCCACCAGGCCGTAGATCCCGAACGTCGCGATCGCGTTGCTCGCCGACTGTCCGACGAAGTAGGCGATCAGCCCCACGCCTGTCGCCCAGCAGATCCCCCCGAGCGCGTTCCACAGGAAGAACGTGCGCCAGCGCATGTGGTTGGCGCCCGCCAGCCACGACGCCCACGTGCGCAGGCCGAGGATGAAGCGCCCGAAGAACACCGCCTTCGGGCCGTGGCGCTCGAAGAACGGCTCTCCCGTCTCCAGCACCATCAGACGCTGGCTGCGGAAGGGGCCGGGCCGTTCCAGCAGCCAGCGTCCCCCCTTGCGGCCGATCTGGTAGCCGATGTTGTCGCCCACGATCGCCGCCAGCGCTGCCACCGCGATCACCAGCTCGATCTTCATTTTGCCCTGGCTCGCCAGCACGCCGCCCACGATCACCGCGGTCTCACCCGGCACCGGCACCCCGCCCGACTCGGCCATCACCAGCAGGAACAGGATCGGGTAGCCCGAGACTTCGACCAGGTGGTTGACGTCGATCAGCGAGGCGAGCATTGCTCGTGCCGCGAGGCGCTCCCGACGGCAGCCACGATGCCTCAGAAGCTCCCGCCAAGTCCCCTAGGATGCCGCGGTGGCCGCACTGACCATCGAAGCCCGCGATCCAGCGTCGAGGGCCCGCGCCGCGACGCTGCACACCCACCGGGGCGACGTGCGCACGCCGGCGTTCGTGCCGCTCGCGACGAAGGCCACCGTCAAAGGCCTGCTGCCCGAGGAGGTCGCCGCGCTGGGGTACGAGATGGTGCTCGGCAACACCTTCCACCTGCTGCTCAACCCCGGCCCCGAGCTGATCGAGCGCTTCGGCGGCGTCGGCGCGTTCATGGGCTGGGAGGGTCCCGTCATCACCGACTCGGGGGGCTTCCAGGTCTTCTCGATGGGTCACGGCACGGTCGCGGACGAGATCAAGGGCCGCGCGGGGCGTGGGCAGTGGCGCTGCCGAGCGCACCGGCGCGATCCTCTCGATCGAGGAGGAGGGGGTGCGCTTTCGCTCCTACGTGGATGGGCGCGAGCGCTTCCTCTCGCCCGAGGGCTCGATGGAGGTGCAGGCCGCGCTGCGCTCGGACATCGCGCTCGTGTTCGACGAGTGCACCCCGTTCCACGTCGATCGCGCATACACCGAACGCTCGACCGAGCGCACCCACCGCTGGCTGGAGCGCTGCCTGAGCTGGCACGCCGAGCCGGCCACGGTACCCGCACCCCGAGCAGCTGGTGTGTACGGGATCGTGCAGGGCGGTGTCCACGAGGACCTGCGCCGTGCCTCGGCGCGCACGGTTGCCGCGAGCGGCTGCGACGGTGTGGCGATCGGCGGCTCGCTGGGGGCGGCCAAGGAGCAGATGTACGAGGTGGTCGGCTACGCCACCCGCGAGCTCGGCGGCGCGCACGAGGCGCTGCCCCGCCACCTGCTGGGGATCGGCGAGGTCGACGACCTGATCGCCGGCGTCGAGCTTGGGATCGACACCTTCGACTGCGCGATGCCCACCCGCCTCGGCCGCCACGGCACCGCGCTCGTGCCCGACCCCGCCAACCGCTGGCGCCTCGACCTCCACAAGGGCCGCTGGCGCGACTCGGCGGAGCCGCTGCTGGAGGGCTGCCCCTGCCCCGCCTGCGCGCGCGGGCTCTCGCGCGCCTACCTCTCCTACCTCGCCCGCGCCGGCGAGCTCACCGGGATGCGGCTGCTGACGCTGCACAACCTCGCCTTCCTCGCGCGTCTGATGGCCGACCTGCGCGGCGCGATCCTCGCCGGGCGCCTCCCCGAGGTGGCCGCCGCGCTGCGCGCGGGGGCGGCGCCGGGCGCTATTTGATGTTTTCGTTGACCAGCTGCTGCAGCGCGGCGGAGGTTTGTTCGACGTCGTGGTAGGAGACTTCGCGCAGCGTGACCTTGGTGGCGGTGGGTGCGGTGGCGACGATGATCGCGACGATCACCACCGCGAGCAGCAGCAGAGCGAAGAGCGTCATGAAGAGGCGCCGCCCGCGCGAGGAGCCGCGCCCCGTGCTCGCAGCCGCGAGCGGCTCGGCCCGGTGCGGAGGCGGTCCCGGTCGCGGCTGGCGGGGCGCCAGGTTGCCCCCGCGAGTGAGCGCGCGAGTCCGTGCCGGTGGCGCCCGCCGCTCCTGCCGCACCCGCACCGCGGTCCCGGCGGCGAGCAGGCTGGTGGCGGCTGTGGCGTGACGGAGGCCCGCTCCCCTGCCCCCCGCGAGCTGTCCTCAGCCGGGCTCCACGGGCGCAATGCCGTGCTGGGCGTCGCTCACCGCACGGCCCATTTCACGTGCGTTGCGGTAGCGGTCGCGGGGATCGAGCGCGAGCGCGATCGCCACCGCCTCCGCGAGCTCGGGGCCGGCGGCGGCGACGAGCGTGTCGAGCATCGGCGGCTCCTCCTGCTGCTGCTTGAGCGCCAGCTCGGTCAGCGAGGTGGCCTCGTAGGGGAGGCGTCCGGAGATCAGCTGGTAGGCGACCACGCCGAGCGCATATAGGTCGGCGGGTGGGCCGGCTTCCTCGCCGCGCGCCTGCTCGGGGGCGAGGTATGCGGCGGTCCCCAGCACCGAGCCCACCTGGGTGATGCTCGACTGCTCGGTCGCCTTGGCGATCCCGAAGTCGGCGAGCTTGATCTCGCCCTCGACCGAGCGCAGCAGGTTGCCGGGCTTGACGTCACGGTGCACCACCCCGTGGCGGTGGGCGTAGTCCAGGCCCTCGCACGCCTGCTCGATGATCGAGGCGGCCTGCTCGACCTCGAGCCATCCCCGGTCGCGCAGGATCTCCGCGCAGGACTGGCCCTCGATGTACTCCATCACGATGAAGTGCTGGTGGGCGCGCTCGTCAAGGCCCGAGTCGAACACCTGCACGATGTTGGGGTGCACCAGCCGCGCCGCCGCCTGCGCCTCGCGTTGGAAGCGCGAGACGAACGTGGGATCCTCGGCGAGGTGCTCGGCGAGCAGCTTCACCGCGACGCGACGCTCCAGGCGCAGGTCGAAGGCGAGGTGCACGGTGGACATGCCCCCGTAACCCAACCGGCTCTCCAGACGGTAGCGCCCGGCGATCTCGGTGGCGCTCACTGTCCGCTCCCGCCGCTGCCCGTGCCTCCACTGGGCGCTGCGCCGCGCCGCCGTTGTTGGCGCCTTCGGCGGCTTCGCCACCGCCAAGCCCTCCCGGGCTGGCGCCGGCGCCGCCTTCCCCGGCTTTGCCTTCGCTGCTGCCGACTTCCGGCGAAGTGCCGCCTTCGGCGCCGGAGCTCGGAGTGGTGCCCGTGGGCGCGGTGCTGGTACCCGTGGTGGTGGAGGTCGGTGGAGTCGTGCTGGTGGGCGGGGTCGTCGTCGTGGTTTTGGTTGCGGCAGGGGGAGGCGTGGTGGGCGTGGTGGAGGTCGATTCCCCGGTCGTCGTGCTGAGCGGCTGCGTGCAGAGTTCGAGCGCCTGTCCATGCAGATGCGAGATTCCCTGTTGCAGCCTCGCGCGCAGGCCGGCGTCGACGCTCGCCGGCAGCGCCGCGAAGTCGTGTTCGGTGGTGCGCAGCGCCGCTTCGGTGGGCGCGCAGTCGCCGCCGCCCTTCAGCGCCGCCTGTTCCACCTTCTGGAAGTCAGCCACCAACGGCCCGGCGTTCTCCGAGGGGATCAGCCCCGCGCCGGAGCTGCCGCAGGAGACGAGCACGGCCGCGCTCACCCCGAGCAGGCCGGCGGGCAGGCAGTGCGATGAGGCGGCGCACCGTCACTGACCGTACTCCAGCCGCTCGGCGAGCGAGTCGGGTAGGCGCGCGGCGCGGATCGCCGCCGCGGCGCCGGCGACGTCGTACGGAGTGCGCCGGTAGGAGGCGGCCCAGTTGTCGGTATCGAGCAGCAGCCACGCCGCGCGCGGGTCGCTGTCGCGGGGTTGACCGACGCTGCCGGGGTTGAGCAGCCACTCGCCATCGCCGAGGTCGAGCTCGGTTCCGTCGCGGTGCGGCCCGCCGGAGGCGAGCTGTCCGGGGATGCGCCCGAACGAGAGCGCCACGTGCGAATGTCCGATCAGCCCGACCCGCTCGCGCAGGCGATCGAGGCAGAGTTCGGCGAGCAGCGTGGAGAGCACGTACTCCCACACCGGATCGCGGGGGCTGGCGTGGTAGAGCCCGACGGGGCCCTCGTGGCCCTCGGAGCGCAGGCCGGCGAGAAACGAGCGGCTGTTGGGGTCGAGCACCTCTTGTGTCCACTGCAGCGAGAGGCTGGCGCCGCGCGAAAAGTCCGACAGCGGCAGCGTGCCGATCGCCGCGAGGTCGTGGTTGCCGGCGAGACACACCGCGGCGTGCTCGCGCGCAAGCGCCACGCAGGCGTCGGGGTCGCCGCCGTAGCCGACAAGATCGCCGAGGCACCACAGCTCGGCGGCGTCGCTCGTGGCGACGGCCTCGAGCACCGCCTCGAAGGCGTGCCGGTTGCCGTGGATGTCAGAGACGATCGCGACCTTCATCGTTGCAGGGTAGGGAACACGGAGACGCGGTCGGTGGGAAATACTATAGCTATACTCGTTCTGGCCACGGCGCAGGCAACGATCTTTTTTGCGCCCCTACCATATGAGACTGAGTCTTATTCTTATTTGGTAGGTCCAAAAATAACACCGCAGCCCGGTGCGGGTCATGCCTCGCGGGTGGTCAGGCCTCCTCGCCGTCTCCCGCATCCCCGCCGCCGTACTCGGGCAGGTTCTTGATGCCCTCGCGGGTGCGCCACTTGGAGTAGTTGTCCTCCATCGCGTCGATCAGCTCGCGCATGAAGCGCGGGGAGAGGTTGACGCGGGAGACGACCACGCCGGGAACCTCTTCGGCCTCGACCTCGTGGTCGACGCGGGCGAAGGTCACCGTGAACTCGTAGTCCGAGTGGCTGACGTTGGCGAAGTTGGCGTATACGCCCCCCATGATCTCGGGGGAGAGGTGAATATTTATGTGGCGCTCCGCGCCTGGGTCGTCGTCGTTCATAGGTTGGCCTTGTTAGGGGGGAGGTCGGGAGGGGGGCCTGCCCCCTTCCCGCTACGCTCGGCGCCTGGGTCATCGTCGTTCACAGGGCTAGTATCGCAACCCGTGCGGGCGAGCGCGGACAGCGGACGTTGCGGCCGTGGACGGCGGGTTTTCGATCGTCCTGGATGGCAGGCTTTGATCGTCGTGGGTGGTCGGTGTTGAGGGCGGTGGGTCGCGGGTGCTCGTGACCGTCGTGGGGGAGGCCCGGATACGGCCTCCGTTCGCCGACGACGTGGCCCACTACAGTCGCCTGCTCTCCCGTTATGTGAAGCTGGAGCTGGTGGAGGTGCGCACCTCCGAGGCGGTGGCGCGGCGGATCCCGCAGGGGGCGTTCGTGTCGCTGCTGGCCGCGGAGGGGGTCGCGTACGACAGCGTTGCCTTCAGCGCTTTCCTCGAGGAGCGCCGCCGGGCGGGCGGCGATCTGGCGTTCGTGGTCGGGGGCCCCTTCGGCGCGCCGCTGCTGCAGCGGGTCGACCACCGCCTGTCGCTGGGCGCGATGACGCTGCCCCACCAGCTCGCGTGGGTGGTTTTGCTGGAGCAGCTTTACCGCGCGCATAAGATCCTTGCGGGCGAGCCCTACCACTATTGAGATGCCAGGCCAGGCCGCCCATCCTTGGCCTCACCTGCAACAGCGATCCCACATGAGATGGTGTGCCTCGTGACAAGCGACATTTCCCAGCGATGACCGACCCCCACAGAGAGCCCCCGATCGTGAGCGCTTCGCGCACGCCGCTGGACGGCCTGCGCGAGGCGGTGCTCGCGGCGGCCGCGGGGCTGGCGGGCGGCGAGGACGGCCGCGAGCCCGCCGGGGTGACGCTCGAGCGTCCCCCGAAGGCGAGCTTCGGCGACTACTCGACCAACGCCGCGCTGCTGCTGGCTCCGAGGCTGGGCGTCCCACCGCGCGACGCGGCTGAGCGTCTGGGCGCGGAGCTGCAGGCGCTGGTGGGCGAGGACCTCCAGCGCTTCGAGGTGGCGGGGCCGGGCTTCGTGAACCTGTTCCTCGCCGATCGCTGGCTGAGGCGGGCGCTGGGGGCGATGCTGCTGGCCGGCGAGAGCTATGGGGTGGGTGGCGCGAAGCGCGGCGAGCGGGTGCTGGTCGAGTTCGTGAGCGCCAACCCGACGGGCCCGATGCACGTGGGTCACGCCCGCAACGCGGCGTACGGGGACGCGCTGGCGCGGCTGCTGGCGCTGCACGGGCACGAGGTGACGCGCGAGTTCTACGTCAACGACGCGGGCTCGCAGGTGGCCAAGCTGGGCGAGTCGATCCTTGCGCTGGCGCAGGGCAGGCAGGTGCCGGAGGATGGGTACAAAGGGGAGTACGTCGGCGAGCTGGCCGGGCGCCTGAGCGCCGCCTCCGGCGACGGTGCTCCGACCGCGACGACGGAGCCGGCGCAGCTGGGGAAGGCGGCGGTGGGCCTGATGACGGAGCGCATGCGCGCCTCGCTGGAGGCGTTCGGAGTGGGCGACTTCGATCGCTGGCAATACGAGAGCGAGCTGCACGAAGGGAGCCCGAGCCGGGTGGAGCACGTGCTCGCGCTGCTGGATCGGGAGGGCCACACCTACCGCAGCGACGGCGCGCTGTGGCTGCGCACGACGGCGTACGGGGACGACAAGGACCGGGTGTTGGTGCGCTCGAGCGGCGAGCACACCTACTTCGCCTCGGACATCGCCTACCACCAGGACAAGCGCGAGCGCGGGTATGAGCGCCAGATCGACGTGTGGGGCGCCGACCACCATGGGTACGTGGCACGGATGAAGGCGGCGTACGAGGCGCTGGGAGGCGACCCCGGGCAGCTGGAGATGTTGATCATGCAGCTGGTGCACCTCGTGCGCCGCGGCGAGCGCGCGCAGATGTCAAAGCGCGCGGGCGAGTTCGTGACGCTCGACGACCTCGTGGGGGAGATCGGAGTGGACGCTGCCCGCTGGTACCTGCTGTCGCGCTCGCACGACACCACGATCGACCTCGACCTCGACCTCGCGCGGGCACAGAGCAGCGAGAACCCGGTGTACTACGTGCAGTACGCGCACGCGCGGATCGCCTCGATGCTGACGAAGGCGGGCATCGAGCGGGTGGCGGCGGCGCTGGAGGAGGCGATCGCGGGTGAGCCGCCGCTGCGAGCGGCATCGTCGGTGGGCGGAGCGGTGAACGGGAAGCGGGCTGAAACGGACGTGGTGGGTGTGGGCGACGAGCCCCTGCACCCCTCCGAGCGCGCCTTGATCAAGCGGCTGTTGGAGTTCCCCGGCGAAGTGGCGGAGGCGGCGCAGCGCCGCGCGCCACACCGGATCGCCGCGTATGCGCTGCAGGTGGCGCAGGACTTCACCGCGTTCTACCGCGACTGCCGCGTCGTGGGCGCCGAGCCGGAGGCGCTCGAGCGCCAGCGGATCGCGTTGAGCATCGCCGCGCGCGGCACGATCGCGCGTTGCCTGGAGGACCTCCTGGGGGTGGGGGCGCCGCGGGAAATGTAGGCGCTCAGTCGAAGCGCGCGATGTCCGCGTCCAGCCGGGCTTCCTCAGAGGGGCTCAGCACGGGGGGGAGCAGAGGAGTGCCTCTCCGCCGGCGGGGGCGGCGCGGGCACGGCGGCGCCAGCGGGGCAGCAGCAGCGCGAGCAGGCCGAGCAGCGCGAGCACCACGCAGGGCGGGACGAGGTACACGGCGAGGTCGAACCCGTGCGTGCTGGGGAGGGCGAGCACCGTCGGCCCGTATTCGCGCACCAACGCCCGCTTGATCTGCGCCTCGGTGAGCCCCGCGTCGATCAGGCGCTGGATGAACGCTCGCTCGCGGTCGGCCTGCGGTGACTGGGCGACCTGTAGCGAGATTTTGCAGGTGACGCACATCACCTGGCTTTCCACAGCCGGTAGCGTCGTGCGGGTGGCAACGGCCAGCGCGGGTGAGGCGGCGGCGGCTTGGAGCGCAAGGGCGAGCAGCAGAGCCCCGAGCGCGAGTGCCGCCAAGGGTGGGGCCTGGGGTCGCATCCGCGCAGCGAGGTGTGGTCCCGGGCTAGCGGGACCGGGGCTGGCGGGCCCGGGGCGTCGCGCCCCGGGGCGGATGGAGCGAGGCAGACCGGTGGGTGCCCTCACGCGCTCTCCGCAAGGCGCAGCGCCTTCTGCGTGAACGGCGCTTCGATCTCGCTACGCGAATCGGCGGTGATGTGCCCAGAGGGGTCGATCAGAAAGCTCTCGGGCAGCTCGGCGGTGCCGTAGAGCCGGGCGTATTCCCCGCCGGCGTCGCGCAGGTTGGGGTAGGTCAGGTGGTGTTCGCGTACGAACTTCAGCGATTCGGAGGCCACATCCTCGTCGGTGACCCCGAGCACGGTCGCGTGGTGGCGTTCGAGTTGGCGCTGCAGCCGCTCCATCGCGGGCGCCTCGGCCTCGCAGGGGGGGCACCAGGAGGCCCAGAAGTTGAGCACCACCACCCGCCCGCGGTAGGCGGCGAGCGAGGAGTCGCCGTGACCGGCGAGGACGGGCAGCCGCTCGGCGGCCTGCGGCGCGAGCGGCTGCTGGCCGTCGGCGAGTGCCTGATCGATGGTGCGACTGGGTGCCTCGTGGGTGACCCCATAGATCAGCAGTCCGAGGAAGGCGGCGCCGAGCAGCGAGGCGAGAGCGGGGAGGAGCAGTCGTTTCACGAGCATCGAAGGGTAGAGGGCGGTGATCATCGGCGGGCCAGCGCGTGCCGCCGGCGGGCCGGCTCGACCGCCGGGAGGGCGTAATATGCACTTGTGTGCGGTGGTAGCTCAGTTGGTAGAGCGCAAGCTTCCCAAGCTTGAGGTCGCGAGTTCGAACCTCGTCCGCCGCTTCGGGCTCAGGAGCCGTATTTGGCTCTGTAGAGCGGTATGTGGCTCCGGTCGCGGGAAGAGTGGGGCCGGTCAAATACGGACAATAGCGGGTCAGTCGGACAGGCATCTGCGGTAACCCTGCGGTAACGGGCGACGTGCGAGAGCGAGGCGTACTCGCTGATTTGGGCGTGCCCGGCATTTGTGCGGTGTGAGCCGCCAGAGTCCGAGCAGGAGCCAGAGCGCAGCGAAGACTAGGAGCGCGTCTGCGCTTCGACTGCGGTAGCGAGGTCGCGGAGACTCACGCCGAGCGCCTGCGCTACGGCACAGATGGTGGTCCATGACGGGTCGGACTGGCCCAGCTCCAGGCGGGCGAGCGTGCCGGCCGTGATCCCCGCGTGGAAGGCGACGACTTCTTGGGACTCCCCGCGCTCTTCGCGTAGCTGACGGAGGACGACGCCGAGGGCGTTGTCTGTTGATGCGCTACGCGGCATCGAGCAAGCGTCGCATGGCAGGGGCGTCCAAGTCCAGGCGATATCTCATCCATGATTTGCCACCCACGATCTATCGTGGTACGCTGGTCCTCGACCATAGACACGTATGGGGGCCGCGACGAGCGAACGCCCGGCCCCCGTGGCCCCGGAAGCGTGAACTCCCGGCGCGTCAGGAACCCTACCCGACCCGGATGGGTACCTCCCTCGCTCAGAGCCGCTCCCACAACCAGTCCGGCATCCGCCAACCATCATCCTTACTGACCATGTAGCCCATCACAGACCTCCTGATCGAATGGCATAAAGGCCGGCCGATCAAAGATTCAACACAGGTCTACATAACCCTTCCGGGATAGGCCCTAAGAAACTATCCGAGAACTGTTTGGGTTTGGTGTTGTAGTTGGTGGCGGCGTCGGTACCAGATGAGGGCGCAGGCGAGTTGGATGAGGCCGAGGTAGTTGGTGGGCTTCTTGTCGTAGCGGATCAGGAGTGCGCGGCACTTTTGGAGCCAGGCGAGGGTGCGCTCGACTACCCAGCGTCTGGCGGGGTGGGTCTTCTCGCCCCAGGTGTCGAGCTTCTCCTCGCCGATCCTGCGGATGTGTGGGGTGTAGCTGGCGGCGGCGCAGGCGGCCTCGCCGGTCGGGTTGTCATACCCCTTGTCGAGGCAGAGGTTCTGGGTGAGCGTAGCGGGGTCTGGCCGGGGGATCACGATCGCGTCGATCGTCTGGGCCAAGAGCTTGGTGTCGTGGACGTTAGCGCCAGCGATCACGACGCCGAGGGGTCCACCGTTCTGCTCGACGATTACGCTCTTCTTGGTCCCCATCTTGGCTCGGTCAGTGGGGTTTGGGCCTCTCGCGCCGCCCTCGAAGCGGCTCTTGCCCATCACGCCATCAGCGGCCTGCCACTCCCAGCAGACGTCTCCGAGCTCCTCACACTCGGCGATGAGATACGCCCAGACCTCCTCCAGGAAACCGTCCGCGGCGAACCTCTGGAACCAGCCGTGAACGGTCGAGCTCGCGCCGAACCGCTCGGGCATCTGGTTCCACTGGCAGCCCGAGCGCAGACGGTAGATGATCCCGTCCAGCACCAGCCGCAAATCCGCGCGCGGGCGTCCCGTCGCAGCAACTGGATAGAAGCAGCCAAGGATCAGCTCGATCTCCTCCCACAGATCGTCCGGGATCTCCCAGATCGTCGGCAGCACGCACGCAGGGGTAGTCTCAGCAGCTGGCAAGGCACGTTCCTTTCGCGAGGGTTGACGTGCCTTGCCGCTTCAGCTCAAGTAGACATAATCCTGCTCAACCACGAGTTCTCGGATAGTTTCTAAGTGCTCGTAGATGTGGGGGTAATTACTCCTCGGTACGCATTTTGCACATATGTTGGGGTTGGTTGCTGTGCATATGCAAAGCAAATATGCCTGCCGCTTGTAGCTTTGCGAGCCGCTCCTCTGAGAGTTCCCCTTTTTTTGCGGCACCGCGTTGCTTGTGAATCCACGTGCGCAATTGCTGATCACGTATCGGGCGCCCGTCGGTTATCAGCTGTGTGACGAGCTTGAGCTTTTCCGCAAACGCCCTGTCGTGGGGGCTGGCCCACGTCCAGCCCGGAAGGGACTCGAGCAGCAGATCGAGCTGTAAGGCGTCACTTCTTTTCAAGTGATGGGTTGATGGTGTAGTTCCACTCCGGGTGGAAGCGGTTGCCTTTGAGTTGCACGGCGGCGAGTTGTTCGTCGGTGACTTTGATCTTGGTGGGGTAGTTGTTCTCGTCGAGACGGGCGTAGATCTTCAGCCCGGTGCTTGTCGTGGTGGCTGCGATCAGGTCGATCACGACTTGGCGGCTAACCAGGGGCTTGGCGCGCCAGTTGATCGAGATGTAGCTGAACAGGCGGTGCTCGACCTTGTTCCACTTGGAGGTGCCGGGCGGGTAGTGCAGTACGCTCAGCCTGAGCCCTGTTTGGTCGGCCAGGCGTTGAAGCTCGGTCTTCCATAGGCGGGTGCGGTAGCTGTTAGAGCCGCCCGCGTCGGCGGTGATCGTCAGCGTTCTGGCGTTCGGGTAGCGCTTTTTGCCAAGGTGCTTCCACCAAGCCCGGATGCTCGCCGCCGAGAACTGCGCCGTGTCACCGCTGACGCCAACGCTCACGTAGCCCTCGTCGCGGGCGATGTCATAAACGCCGTAGGGGACGGCCTTGCCCTGCTCCTCGTCTGGGAAGTCGTGCGTGTTGACGAGGATCGGACGGCCGCTTGATCGCAGCTCCTTGCCGGCGTTCTTGTAGTTGCCGATCAGCTCCTTCTTCTTGGTGTCCACGCTGATCACCGGCTCCTTGGCCGCAAGCGCCGCCCCGGTGACCGCCGCGATGTGCCGAAACTGCGCGTCACGGTCGGGATGATCGGCTCCCTCCTGGCTCTTGCGGTTGGCCTGCAACGTGAACCCCATCGCCTTGAGCATCCTGCGCACAGTGCTCGCATGGACAGTGAACCCTTGCTCACACAGCTTCCCGGCGAGATGCTCAGGCGTCAGCGTCGTCCACAAAAGCGGCGACATCGGATCGCCCGCGGTAACGCCGTCAAGCAGCGACAGGAGCGCCTGCTCAAGACCCGGCTCGCGCTCTGTGATCCGCTTGCGCCCACCACCCGGGCGACGGACCCTGCCCGCAACAGGCTGCTCGCCTGATCTGACCTCCGCAAGCCCCCGGCGCACGGTCGATTCCGCAAGCCCCGTCGCGCGCACAACCGCCGCGATACCCCCACGACCATGAGAACCCGCCTCAGCCGCCGCCCACAAACGCCGCCCACGCTCATCCAGCGCACCCTCCACGACCAGCCACCGCTCACGGATCGCGGACTCATCGACCACCGCTCCCAGCATTACCCATGACTACGCCACAACCTGCTCGAAACCTCCCATTCCCCCGCAATTATTTAGAAGCCACGCCTAAGTCATCGCCACGTACCTTGCGTCGTCGCGCCACCCATGCGCCGAGCCTGAAGCCGCTTGCGGTTAGAAAGAACCAAGGAGGACACGCAACGCCGTGCTCCTTCGTGTAATCCCAGAGCCACGCGAGCCCTTGCTGGGGGCCCTCAGAGAGCGGCTCGCTCATCGCTCGCCAACGGCTCGGGTCATGGTGTGCGGGATGTGCCGTCGAGTGGCCATCTGGTGCTCATGGCCCTTATCGCAGCTCGGGCCGGCTTTCCCTCCCCTCAATTTTCAGAGGCAGGGCGGGGAGGCGCTACTGGGTGGAGCGTGGCTCGCTTGTGCTACGAGCCGCGACCTGCTCGGCGCGCACGAGGATCGCGGACGGAGGGAGGTTCAGGGCGGCGGCCAGCTTGTGGATGTTGGCGAGGGCCACGTTGCGCTCGCCGCGCTCGATCCCGCCGTAGTAGCCACGATTGAGGCCGCTTATGAGCGCGAGCCCTTCCTGCGATATGCCGCGTTCTTTGCGCAGTTCGCGCAGTGCTTCCCCGAACGCAGCATGGATCGCGGAGATCGGGGGCACGCGGGAGAGTCTGTCCGGAGGACCGCTATCATGCCACTCGTTATAAGGAGCATCGACAGATGGGGAAGGGTTGTCGTGCCGCTGCGGTAAACGAGAAGGGAGGGGAGCCTTCCATGCACGACGAGAAGATGGTGGATCCGCTGGCGATGGTCCTGTTCGGCGTTGTCAGGGACCTGCCGGCGGACGAGCGACGGGCGTTGCTTGGCATGATCGACGGCCAGCTGCGTGGCATGTGCGGTGAGAGTGCCCACCTGGCGGAGCAGGTGGTGCGCCAGGGTGGGGAGAGCCAGCGACGGACGGCGTCCAAGTGTCGTGATAGGCCTCGGCCCGGGGGGGCGTCCGAAGCGCGCCGTCCCGTCGTCCTCGACGACGTACGTTGCGAACAGCTCGGGCGGATCGCGCGTACGCGCGGCGGGAACCTCCACTTCCGGGGCGGCATCGGTGGGTGAGCAGACCAAAGGCGGCTTGCCGCATCAACGGCCGGTGCCGTCGGACGACGAGATGCTGGAGGAGTTGCGACGCTGCGCGCGCGAGCTGAACACCGAATTTGGCTACGACGAATACCGCATGTGGGCTCTCGCACAGCAGGTAACGAACCCAGATCGGCCAGCCCTGCTGATCGATGGCCGCGACTTGATCGGCCGCTTTGGCTCTTACCCACGTGCCCGTATCGCCGCGGGTCTCGAGCAGGTGCCCCGTCGCCTCGCCGAGGAGGACAATGAAGACTCGTTCGTAGCCTGTGTGAGCGCGGTACAGGCAGCGGCCTACGAGATTGGTAGAACGAGAATTCTGAGTGTGAGGGAGTACATGCAGTGGCGCAGCGCCCATCTCGAGGACAAACGACGGCGCCGAGCCCTGGCTCCGCCACCCGAATGGAAAATCATCAGTGACCGGTTTGGCACATGGCCGCGTGCGCTCTCGGCTGCCGGACTCATTTCACCACGGGAGGCCGCGGACTATTACGGGGGAGGAGTCGACCGAGTATCTGACGCGCATATCGCCAGGTGGCTGTGCGTAGCCGCGACGGAACTTGGACGAGGTATGGCGATAGATGCCTACAGCCAGTGGCGTCGGAAGCGGATCGATGATCCCAAGGCCGGCTATCCGCCCAGCCAACGCGACGTTCAAGAGCGCTTCGGCGGCTGGGATGCGGCCGTGCGGGCCGCCGACGCTGCGCTCGAGGCTTCGGATCCCTTCGAGCACGTCATGGTGACCCTGCGCGCGAGGAGCACCACAGGATGAGCTACGAGACTGTGAAAGTGATCCGTGCAATCCTTCCCGGCGTCCAGGAGGACACGCTGCGTGAGCTGCACGCCCTGATTGCTCAGTCGCTGGCCATACCTCTACCATCCGACCTGCGAGATCAGCGACTCGGGCTGCTCATTCAGATGGTTACGTATACGCTGGCGCGGATCCCGCTCGGCGAAGAGTATGAAACGGAGCGCGCCCAGCGAGCTGTCGACGGCGAGGCGTGGCCCAGCCGTATTCAGCTCAGCGAGGCCTATGGCTCCTGGCTCGGCGCAGTGGCTGCTGCGACAGAGCCCGACCGTCCTCGCCGCCAACTGCGGTTCACGAGCCGCGAGGCTCGCACCGCTGCTTGTCTGCCTTACACGCGTCGTGACGCACTGCTCGCAATTGCGCGCTGCAAGTCGGAGATAGGTGCGTGGCCGACCCAAAGCGATTACCTGCGATGGCGACACATCGTGCGGCACGCCAGTCGGCTTCACGGGCTCGACGAGCCCCGCCTGCCGGACGCCAAGCAGCTCCGGCGGTTGTACGCCAACTGGTCGTGCGCCAGGGCGGCAGCTCAAAGACGGCTAGAGCACGAGTGAGCTCGCGCGATGCGTGAGGATCACCCGGAGCGATCGGAGGAAAGCGTGGCATGATGCTCAGGTGGGGCACTTCCTGGGCTGCCGACCAGCGAGCAGCGGAACACGCCTGCGCCTGCGAGACGACATCGGCCAGTAGCAGGCCCTGGTAGTCGCGTCGGGCCTCTGCCAGCGTGGTCGGCAGCCCCTCTGCGGTCAGTGCGCGGGCGAGCACGTCGTTGGAGATCGCCTCACTGTCGACGAGGACGCCGTCGCAGTCGAAGATGACCAGTTGTAGATCGCGCATCGGGCGCCTGAAATCGGGTACGTGCCACGTGGGTTGGTCGCCGAGTGGTCAGGCGAGAGGCAGTACCCTACAGCCGTGGAGGTGCGTGATGGGTGAGCTGGTGTTGGAGGGGGTGTGGAAGGGCTATTCGCGTGGTGGGGAGTGGACGGGGGTGCTGGAGGACGTCTCGCTGGAGGTCGTTCCGGGAGAGGTCGTGGCGATCGTAGGGTCTCGGCTGGAGGGCAAGACGACGCTGCTGAAGATCGCGGCCGGCGTGGAGCGCCCCGACAAAGGGAGCGTGTCGCTGGGCGCTCAGCGGTTGACCGATCTGGGGGATCGGGCCCGCAGCCGGATGTTGGGGCGTGAGATCGTGTGGGTCGATCGTAAGGGCCCGGAGTTGGAGGTGGAGGCGTCGAGGTTTATGGGGTGGCCGCTGGCGATGGATGGGCGCCGGCACGCGGAGCGGCTGGCGGTGCAGGCACTCGAGCTGGTTGGGGCGCGGGAGTGTGTGGGTCGTCGGTGGGGGGAGTTGTCGAACTGGCAGCAGGTTCTGGTGGGGCTCGCGCGCGCGTTTGCTGGCAGCCCGCAGGTCGTCGTCATCGATGATCTGCTTGACGGGTTTGGGGGCCGCAGGACGGAGGAGGCGTCCGATTTGCTGCGCACCCTTGTGGAGTCGTCAGACCCGCGGTGCGGGGTGTTGATGAGCGTCTCCGACATCGAATCGGCGCTGTTCGCGGATCGGGTGTTCTCGCTCACGCGCAAGGGCGCCCTGAAGCTGATGTCCGACGGGCCCCCGGGCGACGCCGATGTCATCCCCTTCCCGAAGAACCTCCGGGCGGATGGCGGGTAGCAACGTCGGTGCTGATCGCGGGCGCACTCCTGGTTCGCCTTTATTGGTGCGCTGTAGTTGCCACAAAATGTTTCTGACTCGGGGTGGCCCGGCGGTAGGGAAGGTTGTGCGCCCGACTGTGTGTCAGTCTGTTGACTGTTTATAGTGCCGGACCATTCGACCAGGCCGGACGTGTGCTACGAACTTTGGGTAGTATGCCGCCGATGCCAGCATTCAGCTCGGGCAAACTCACCCCCCAGATGATGGTCCTGGGTTTAGGGCCTATCCCGGAAGGGTTATGTAGACCTGTGTTGAATCTTTGATCGGCCGGCCTTTATGCCATTCGATCAGGAGGTCTGTGATGGGCTACATGGTCAGTAAGGATGATGGTTGGCGGATGCCGGACTGGTTGTGGGAGCGGGTCGAGCCGCTGCTTCCAGCACCGCCGTTTCACCCGTTGGGCTGTCATGCGCCGCGGGTGCCCGACCGTGATGCGATGGACGCGATCTTGCTGGTGCTTAGGACTGGGATGCAGTGGAACGCGTTGAACGCGACAGGGGTCTGCTCCTCGAGTTCTGCGCATCGGCGTTTTCAGGAATGGGAGCAGGCCGGGGTGTTCGCCGAGATCTGGCGTCAGGGTCTGTTGGAGTACGACAAGGTCGTCGGGATCGATTGGGCGTGGCTGGCGGCTGACGGCGCGATGACCAAGGCCCCTTTGGGTGGGCCGAGGACCGGGCCGAATCCCACTGACCGAGCCAAGGGGGGGCGAAGCGTGAGGTTCTCAGCGAGGGAGCGGGGGTCCCGGTCGGGCTGGCGCACGACGGCGCCAACCGTCACGACCAGAAGCTGCTAGAGCCGACCCTCGCCAGCATCCCGATCGAGCGTCCCGAGCCGACCGCGGAGTGTCCGCAGGGGTTGTGCCTCGATCGCGGCTTTGACTCCCCGGCGATGCGTGATCTAGCGGTCAAGCACGGGTACACGCCGCACATTCGTACGCGCGGTGAAGAGATCGAGCTCAAGGCGCGCACGCCCGGTTGGAAAGCCCGCCGTTGGGTCGTGGAGGCTTGTCATTCCTGGATGAACCGCAACCGCGGGATCCTTATCCGCTGGTCGAAGAAGGAGGAGAACCACCTCGCGCTACTCCAGCTCGCCAGCGGCCTCATCGCCTTCAAGAAGGCACACCTCGCGACCCTCGCCACCATCCAACCGGGATAGGCTCTTAGCCTGGATCCACCGGGGGATGTGGTGTTTGGTGGTGATTGGTGCTGGTGGTGGACGTTTTCGGGGGGTGGTCGTGGGTTGAGCGGCGTGAGGGGTGCCGCGCGCCTGTAGTGAGATGTCAGGGTGCGTGTTTTCTGGCAGCGTTGGGTGTGCCGGTGTCGGCGGGATGGTTGGCTGGTCCTCGGTCGCGGCGGTTTGTGTCAGGTGAGTTCTGGTAGCCCGCGGATGCGGGCGAGCGCGCTGGTGAAGTCGTGTCGCCATGGCCAGCGCGCGGGAAGATGAAGCGTCCATTGACGCCCCGTGCGAGTCAGGCGGCCGGGGATCTGGAGCAGCCGGCGGCGCATGGTGCGCGCAACACGGACGGTCTCGCCGGAGAGCCCGATCGTGTTGGTCCAGCGCAGCAGGTTGTGCGCGATCGCGGCGATCACTGTCCAGGCGCTGTTCGCGGCAAACTGGCCGGAGGGAAAGTGCGCGAGCGCCTGGTCTTTGAGATCGCGGATCGTGAGCTCGACGACGGCGTGCTGGCGGTGCTCAGCCTCAACGACCTCAAGCGCCTCGGTGCGGTTGGTGATGAACGGGAAATACCGCCAGTCCGGCCACAGCTTTGCTTGCGGACCGATCAGCCGGGTGCGGCGCACGATCAGCCGTCGTCCATGAGCGGTTATTTCGGCGATCTGCGCTTCGCCGTTTTGGGAGTAGTCCTCCAAGGGCTGCCACGCCTGCTCGGGAATCTGTTTGATCGCGGCGGGAACCCAGAACTGCATGCGAACGCTGATCGAATAGGACCATCCGGCGCTCTGGAGTCTTGAGATCAGCTTGCTGTTCCAGAACCCCGAGTCGGCCCGCAGAAGCTTCTCGCCGGTAGCGCCTGCTCGTTTGACGCGGGCGATCAGCTCCTCGGCGAAGCGCACGACACCGCGCTGGGTGTTTGCCTGTCCCTTGCGCAGCCGAACGTGCAGAATCTCGCCGGTGCCCTCGCGGCTCGCGAGCAGCGGGTGATACCCGCGTTGTTTGGTGTACCCGAAACCGACGCCCTCCTTCTTGTATCCGTAGGCCTGGCCGATAAAACTGTCCACGTCGACGATCAGCCGCCCGGCGCCCGGGCCGGCACCGGCCCGCCACGCTCGCACCAGCGTCTGATCGAGTACTCGGTCGAGCTGGCGCACATGCCCGAAAGTGAACGCCCGCAGAAACGTCCCCAACGTCGAGGGCGCCGGCAGCCAGCCACCCAACAATCGGCGCGTGCGACCCGCGCGCAGCACATCACAATCATCGATCGAATCCGCGCCAAGCAGCATCGCGAACACGAGCGCCATCACCTTCCTGCCCGCGTTCGCCGCGCCCGGCCGGTCACGACGAAGCGTCACAAACCGGCCCACGAGAGCCTCGATCCCGAGCCGCCCCGCCAGCGTCGCAACGAGCGCGATTCCCGCGTCCGATACCACACGATCATCGTCAAAGACGACCCGCACCCCGTCCAGTCCGACCCGCTCGTCATCCTGCACCATACGAGTGACCTCCTGACCCCGGGCCGCGACAGCCGCAATCTGTCGCTACCAAGCCCGATTCAGGAGGTCATTCTTTACTCACTACCGGACAACACCGGTGGATCCAGGCTTAGTGATCCAGCAGCAGGACACGGCGTCGGGTGTCGCGCGTCGTCTGGATGACCAGTTCGCCTCGGCGCGGTTCCCCAAAAGCTCTGCATATAACAACATGCGAGGCTTGGCGGGGAAAGGCTATTTGCGCCTGGTCGAGAAGGGCGTTGAACCGTCTCTTGACCGCTACGAGGCGACGTCCGAGGGCATTGAGGTCTTCCGCGGATGGCTGCGCCACACCGAGCTGCCTCCCGTGGTATGCGACGCGCTGCAGTGCAAGCTGGAGTTCCTCGAGCGCGAGGATCTCGTTGCGCTGATTCGGATCGTCCGCGAAGAGGAGCGGGCGTACACGGCTGCCTTCGCCGCGGCACAGCTCGAAGTGAAGGCTGAACAGCGGCTCAGGCGTGTACGAGGGAAGCCCGTGGACTTCAATACCAGGCTGCGCGGTATCCAGAAGCAGGACGAAGCAAAGCTGTGGGGTTTGATGGCCAAGCGCCTTCAGTGTCTGGGTGACGAGCTCGAAGAATTCCTCGACGAAATCTCCGCCGCTGGCGCTGGTTGATCGGGGCCTGAAGTGCTGTCGGTCGAGCGCGTTTACAAGGGATACTCGCGTGGTGGGCAGCCGATGGGGGTGCTGGAGGATGTCTCGTTAGAGGTCGTCCCGGGAGAGGTCGTGGCGATCGTCGGGTCGCGGCTGGAGGGCAAGACGACGCTGCTGAAGATCGCGGCCGGGCTGGAGTACCCCGACGAAGGGAGCGTGACGCTGGGCGCGCAGGAGCTGACCGACATACAGGATCGCCGCCGCAGCCGGCTGTTGGGAGACGAGATCGTGTGGATCAACCGCGACGGGCCGAGGTTGAAAGTGGAGGTGTCGAAGTTCGTGGGGTGGCCGTTGGCTCTGCATGGGTGTGGACGGCGAGGAGCCGAGCGGGCGGCGGCGCAGGCGCTTGAGCGCGTTGGGGCGCGGGAGTGTGCGGGTCGCCTTTGGGGGGATCTGTCGAACTGGCAGCGAGTGCTGGTCGGGTTGGCGCGGGCGTTCGCCGGCAACCCGCGAATTGTGGTCATCGACGATCTGCTGGACGCGCTCGGGAGTCGTGGGACAGAGGAGGCGTCTGATTTGCTGCGCACCCTGGTGGAGGCGTCCAATCCGCGGTGTGGGGTGCTGATGAGCGCCTCGGATGTCGAATCGGCGCTGTTCGCGGATCGGGTGTGGTCGCTCACGCGCAAGGGCGCGCTGAAGCTCATGTTCGGCCGGCTCACCAGCGAGGGCGAGGTCATCCCCTTCCCGGAACGCGCCGAGAGCCGGGGTCACGTGGCGTAGGCTGCGTTTAGGTGCTCGAACTACGCGATCTAGTCAAGCATTATCAGGTGGGCAGCGGCGAGCCGGTCCGCGCCGTCGACGGCGTGTCGATGACCGTAGCGGCTGGCGAGTTCGTCGCGCTCTACGGCCCAAGCGGCTCGGGGAAGACGACGCTGCTTGAGCTGATCGCGGGGCTGCGTGAGCCCGATGGTGGCAGCGTGCTGGTCGCGGGCCGCGATGTCTTCGGGATGTCCCGCAAGGAGGCCCATGAATACCGTCTGCACCAGCTCGGGATCATCGGCCAGCCTCACAATCTGATCCCTGGGGCGAGGGCGATCCAGAATGCCTCGCTGAAGCTCCTGCTTGCCAACGTGCGCAAGGCTCAGCCCACGGTCGAACCGCTGCTGGGACAGCTGGGGCTTGGCAACCGCCTGCAGCATCGCACGGAGCAGCTCTCGATGGGGGAGCGTCAGCGGGTGCTGATCGCGCTCGCGCTGTCGACCGATCCCGAGCTTGTGCTCGCCGATGAGCCGACGGGAAGCCTCGACACGCAGCGCACACGGGAGGTCCTGGGGCTGCTGCGGGATCTCTGCCGTGAGCGCGAGATGGCGCTCGTGCTTGCCACCCACGACCCCGAGGCGGCCGCATTCGCCGACCAGGTGCACGAACTGCGCGACGGGCGCCTTACGGAGTACAGGCCCGACCACACACCGGAGCCGATCGGTCTACCACGACAGGGAGCCTGACCGTGGCAGGGATCAGCCTTTCCGGCATCCGCTACATCTACGAAGCGCGGCTGGAAGCCAGAGCCGTGCTCGTGCAGGAGGGGTTTGCGATCCTCGGGATCGCCGTCGGCGTGGCGCTGCTGTTCGCCTCGCAGATTTCGAGCACCAGCCTCACTCGCTCCGTGGCACAGCTCGACAGCCAGCTTGTCGGCAGCGCACAGCTGCAGCTCACGGCCAGGGGCCCCGAAGGGTTCGGGGAGCGCCTGTTGGGGCAAGTGCGGCGCCTGCCCGGCGTTCAGGACGCGATGCCGATAGCCGACAGCCAGGTGAACCTGGTCGGGCCGGGCGGCGAACGGTCGGTCGATCTGATCGGGGTGGACCCACACACGGTGCGGGCGAGCGGGCCTCTGCTGCGTCGCTTCTCCGCGAAGCAGCTCTCCGCGCAGCAGGCTATCGCGCTGCCGGCTCCGCTCGCCAGCGAAATCGGCGCGGGCCCCCTTGTGGCGGTCAGGCTCCAGATCGGCGCGAGGTTCGCGGAAACGTTGGTCGGAGCGACGCTGCAGGAAGGCGATATCGGCGAACTGGTCCACAATCCGATCGCGATGGCGCCGCTCGGCTACGCCCAGCGCCTGACGGGTATGAACGGCAGACTGACCAGGATCTTCGTGCGATTCGACCCGGCGCGCGCCGCCGAGGTGCATGCGGCGTTTGCCCGGCTCGCCCG
The DNA here is from genome assembly GCA_963812595.1 of uncultured Solirubrobacterales bacterium. Lineage (GTDB taxonomy): Bacteria > Actinomycetota > Thermoleophilia > Solirubrobacterales > Solirubrobacteraceae > Palsa-744. Next base: position 218,013 of record CAWEVQ010000010.1, on the reverse strand, counting down.
AGCGTGGCATGTCAATCTTGTACCGGGCCAGTTCGAGGCTCGGCTGTTCGCGGTCGCCGTGGCGCCGGAGAGCAAGAGCGAGGAGCTGTTCTCCGGTATCAGCGCCCTGGTCGGCTTCATGTTCGCTCTCAACGCGATGCTCATCACCGTGCCAGCGCGGCGCAAGCTGATCGAAGACGTTCGTCCCCACGGCGCTACCCGCTGGATGACCGTCGAGATCCTGCTGTTCGATGCGGCTGTGATCGGCGTGCTTGCCTGCATCCTTGGGCTGGTGCTCGGGGACATCCTGTCGATCGCCGTCTTCCGCTCCACCCCCGGTTATCTCGCGTCCGCGTTCCCGGTCGGAAACAATCGGATCGTTACTTGGCAGAGCGTCGCCCTGGCCGTCGCCACCGGGATGACGGCAGCGATCGTCGGTGTGCTCTGGCCCGTCCGCCAGATCCTCGCCCGCCCCCTGCAGCCACCATCGGACTCGGCGGATCATCGACGAACCTGGATCGCGGCGCGGCTCATCATCGGCCTGCTGTGCCTCATCCTCACGACTGTCATCTTGGTTGCAGACACGCAAGCGGCAGTCGTCGGCAACATAGCGCTCGTCATCGCGCTGGTTTGCCTACTGCCGTTCATGTTCGATGGGCTGGTGGGCGCCTTCAAGCATGTGTCGAATCTCCTTGACGGAGTGGGTTCTGCACTCGCGGTCACTGAGCTTCAGACGCCGCAGACTCGAGTGCGGTCGCTGGCGATCGCCGCGACTGCGGCCGTCGCGGTCTTCGGCGTGGTCGAGTTCCAGGGCACCCAGGCCAACCTGGAAAGGGGCCTGGCATCCTCAATCCGGAGCACTGATTCCAGCGCCGACGTATGGGTGATACCGAGCGGGAGATCGAGCATTCAGCCAACTACGCCGTTCAAAGCTGTGGATGCTGCCGCTCTCGCTCGCCTGCCAGGCGTCGGTCGGCTTGGGGTGTACCGCGGCAGCTTCCTGAACTGGGGTGACCGTCGCCTTTGGATCCTTGCGCCGTCGAGCGACATCGGGCATCCTGTCCCGGTGGGGCAACTGATCAGCGGCAACCCGATTCTCGCCTCCGAGCGAGTCCGCGAGGGGGGTTGGGCGGTGCTCTCGCAGGCACTCGCCGAAGAACACCACCTGCGCGTCGGCCAGGCATTCACGCTGCCCTCCCCGCGACCGCTGACCTTGAGGGTCGCCGCTTTGACGACGAACCTCGGATGGCCGCCGGGCGCGATCGTGCTCAGCTCGAGCAGCTATGCGCGGGCCTGGGCTAGCAGCGACCCGAGCGCATACCAGATCCAGACCGCCGCGGGTGCCTCCGCCACGGCTGTGCGCACCCTCGTTCGGCGTGCGCTTGCGTCAGAGCCTGGTCTGGCGGTGGAAACCGCGACAGAACGGGAGCAGCGCCACTACGCCGTGGCGGCTCAGGGCCTCTCCCGGTTGACGCAGATCAGGCTGCTTGTTCTGATCGCTGCGATGCTCGCGGTGGTGGGCGCGATGGGCGCCATGATCTGGCAGCGCCGCGATCTGATCGCGTTCATCAAGTGCCACGGCTACGAAGAGGGAGTGCTGTGGCGATGGCTGCTGTGCGAAGCCGCGGTCCTGCTCATGGCCGGCTGTTCGATCGGTGCGATCTTCGGCCTCTACGCCCAGCTCCTTGGCAGTCATTTCTTGGCGACCGTAACCGGCTTTCCGATCGTTTTCAGCATCGAAGGCCTTGGCCTGACCCCCTGAGTTCGGTCCGGCTGGTCTGGTCCCCGAGTAATGGACCGCGTATGTGAGAGGGTGGGCGGCATGATTCCCCGAAGGAGAGGTGCATGCCGAAGTCTTATTCGCCGGAGTTTCGTCGTCGTGTGATCGAGTTGTGCCAGGCGGGGGGTCGTAGGCCGCGGGAGGTCGCTGAGGAGCTCGGTGTCGCTGAAGGGACCGTCTATCGCTGGATCGCCCAGGAGGAAGTCGACCTCGGCGAGCGGCCGGGCGTCCGAAGCGGCGAGCGCGCTGAGCTCTCTGAAGCCCGGGCGCGGATCAAAGAGCTTGAAGCTGCACTGGAGCTGACGCGTAAGGGGTCGTAGGTTATTAAACGTGCGGGGTTGTGGTTGGGTGAGATTGTGTAATTCCACTCGGGGTGAAACGGGTCTGGTGTGAGGTTGACGGCCGCGAGGTCTTCGTCTGAGACTTGGACTTTCTTTGGGTAGTCGCGCTCGTCGAGCCTTGCGAATACCTTCAAGCCCGTGCTGGTTGTGGTGGCGGCGATCGAGTTGATGATCACCTCGTAGCTGATCAGTGGTCGCCCACGCCAGGTCTGGCTGATGTGACAGAACAGCCGGTGCTCGATCTTGTTCCACTTGCTCGTGCCGGGCGGGAAGTGGCAGACACGGATCTCCAAGCCGGTCTGATCGGCGAGTTTCTGCAGCTCGGTCTTCCACAGCCGAACACGGTTCCCATTCCCGCCACCGCAGTCAGCGGTGATTTGCAGCGAGCGAGTAGCGGGGTAGCGCTCTGAGCCGAGGTCTTGCCACCACGCTTGGATCGAGGCGACCGCGAGCTGCGCAGTCTCAGCGGTGATCCCGACGTTCACGAATCCCTCATTGGAAGCGATGTCATAGACGCCGTAAGGAATCGCCTTACCGATCGCCTGACTCGGGAAATCATCGAGTAGAGACCCTGGCCGGATCACCGGCCGGCCGACTCACGCGCCCGTGTTCTTGAACTCGCCGACAAGCTCCTTCTTCTTCGTGTCGATACTGATCGCCGGGCCGCCAGCAGCGACCTGCGCGGCCACCCGCTCATTGATCAACCGAAACTGTGCGTCACGATCGGGATGCTGTGCACCCTCCAAGCTCTTGCGGTTGGACTGCAGGCTGTACCCCAACGATCCCAACAACCCAGCGACCGTCGTGAAGTGAACCTCATGACCCTGCGCACGCAACTCGCCAGCGAGCCTACGCACGCTCTTCGACGTCCACAACAGGACCTGCATCGGATCACCACGACAATCCTCAGCTACCAGCCGCTCGAGTGCTCCGACCAACTCTGGGTCTGTCTCCCCGATCGGCTTGCGACCGCCCCCACGCCGACGCACACGACCACCCTCGAGCCGTTCCCCCGAATCGATCTCCCGGATCCCCTTACGGATCGTGTTCTCAGAGGATCCCACTCGCCCTCGACACCGCCGCGAGCCCACCACGACCAAGCACCCGCGCCTCCGACGCCGCCCAAATCCGCCGGCCACGCTCACTCAACTCCGGCGCCAACGCACGAAACCGCTCACCAATCAACCCCTCATCAATCACACCCCCAAATTCAACACCTCAAACCAACAATCCTGCACATTATTTACCTACGCCGCCTCGGCCTCGGCGCTGTTCGAGGAGCAGGAGGGACGACGGGCAGCACGCCCAAAAGGATCTACCCGGTGATTGAGGTCCTGGCCGGGCAGGGACACTCAGCGAAGGCGTGCTGCAGGATGCTCGACATCGCACCGTCGGGCTACTTCTACTGGCGTACGCGACCCCCGTCGATCCGCCAGCTACGCCAAGGACAGCTCGGGGATCTCGTGCTCGATATCCACCGGGCGTCCAACGGCACCTACGGGAAGCGCAGGATCACCGCAGAGCTTCGGCTCGGGTACGGCATGACGGTCAACCAGAAGGCCGTGAGAGCGGCCATGCGCCGGCTCGGCATCCAGGGGTTGCCGGCACCCAAGCGTAAGCGACGAGGGCCGCGGAGCGACAGGGCGCCCGCCAGCGACCTGGTCGCCCCGGCAGTTCGCCAGGGAGGCGCCTAACCAGCTATGGCTCACAGACATAACCGAGCACCCCACCAGGGAGGGCAAGCTCTACTGCTGCGCCGTCCTGGATGCCCATTCCCGGCGCGTAGTTGGCTGGTCGATCGACAGCCAACAAGCAACAACCCTGGTGACCAGCGCGCTCGGGATGGCGGTCAAGAACCGCAAACCCACCAGCGGCACGATCATACACTGCGACCATGGCAGCCAATTCACCTCATGGGCCTTCAGTGAGCGCATCAAAACCGCCGGGCTAGCACTCTCGATGGGCCGCGTCGGCGACGCCTATGACAACGGCATGATGGAGTCCTTCTGGGCGCGCATGCAAACCGAGCTACTGAACCGCAAACGCTGGCGCACCCGGCTGGAACTCGCCAACGCGATCTTCGAGTACCTCGAGATCTTCCACAACCGCAAGCGCCGCCACTCCGCACTCGGAATGCTCACACCAACCGAATATGAGACGCTACACAACCAACAGCCCATAGCCGCCTGACTCGCACAAGCACGGTCCATTACTTTGGGACCAGACCAGGCCCTTGTCGAGAGTTTCTTGCGCCCGTGATGATCGGCGAGAAAGGAACTCTGATGAAGCGACGCAGGCACACGCCGGAGCAGGTCATCCGCAAGTTGCGGAGGCCGAGCGGATGCTTGGCGAGGGCGAGGGCATCCCGGAGGTCGCCAAGGCGCTCGGGGTCTCCGAGCAGACGTTCCATCGCTGGCGTAACCAGTACGGGGGGATGAAGGCGCAGGACGTCAAGCGGATTGAAGGAGTTGGAGCACGAGAACCAGCGGTTGAAGGCGATCGTGGCTGACCAGGCGCTTGAGAACCGCGCGCTTCGGGAGATCTCTTCGGGAAATTGGTAGGCCCAGTCCGTCGGCGTCGGGCGGTCGCGATGCTGCGCGACCGTCTCGGCGTCAGCGAGCGCTGGGCATGCCGGGTGGTTGGGCAGCATCGCTCCACGGAGCGCTACGAGCCCAAGCGCGCCGAGGAGGACCAGGCGCTGCGCGCTGAGCTGCGCAAGTTCTCGGTGGAGCGGCCGCGGTGGGGATACCGCCGCGCGCACCACCATCTACGTGAGGAAGGCTGGGATGTGAATCGTAAGCGGGTGCAGCGGCTGTGGCGCGAGGAGGGGCTGCGGGTTCCTGTGCGCAAGCGCAAGCGCCGACGGCTGGGCTCCTCGACCGTTCCGGCCGAGCGGCTGCGCGCCGAGCGTCCCAACCACGTATCGGGCGTTTGACTTCCAGTTCGACCAGACCGCCGACGGTAGGGCGCTGAAGCTGCTGAACATCGTTGATGAGTTCACCCGCGAGTCGCTGGCGATGCTGGTGGCGCGCAGCGTCGACGCTGAGACGGTCGTCGGCTCACTGCAGCGGCTGTGCGGCGAGCGCGGCGCCCCCGGGCTGCTGCGGTGCGACAACGGGCCGGAGATGACCGCGCACGCGCTGCGGGACTGGTGCACGCTCTCGGGGGCCGGAACTGCGTTCATCGAACCCGGCTCGCCGTGGCAGAACCCATTCGTGGAGAGCTTCCACTCCCGCGTCCGCGACGAGCTCTTGGACGTCGAGGAGTTCTTCTCCTTAGCCGAGGCGCGCGTGGTGATCAGCGACTGGCAAGAGGACTACAATCGCCGCCGCCCGCACTCCGCGCTCGGGATGCGCACCCCGGTCGCGTTCGCCGGTGCGTACACCGCCACCGAGACCATCAACCGCGTAGCGGCATAACCCCGGGCCGGGCAACCCTTTCCCATCGCCCCCTGCGGCCCGTGGACATGGCGCGGTGTGGACAGCAAGCTGCCCACACCGCTTGGACAACGCTTCGCGTTGCCCACATGCCCACCGGCCCAACCGCTACATCACATACACTCCACGAGTCAACCCGTGTCCACGAGAACGGGTCCAAACCACCGACTCTCACACGTGATGGACCGAAAAACGGGGGCCGGCCAGCCTCGCTGCGATCTCGAGCTTCGGGCTCGTCTGTGTGATCGCTCTCGCTGTTGTCGCATTGCCTGGCTATCTCGTAGTGCGTGTACCCCCGAACACCACCAGTCCAGCGTACTGAATCATGCCGAGGCAGCTTTACCGACAACACATCTGATCCGGCTCCGCTTTCCGCTCACCAGCTCCAAGCGCTGAGCGCCGCCGTAACGCGAGAGCTGGCATGGGGACTGCCCGTTGTCGCCCAGGAGGTGCGTCACTGGCGGGCTCTGGCTCGCAAGATCCCCGATGCGCCGATTCGCCAGGACGCGCTGAGCGCGCTCGCCGCCAAGCGCGGGCACATCGACGGCGCTGCCCTGTTCTCGATCCTGCCCCGTGCTCGCAGCCCGAGCCTGCTTCGACTGCTCGTCGCTTACGAGATCATCTGGGACTTCCTGGACAGCGTCAACGAGCGCGGCGCCGCTGCCGGCCAGGCAAACGGGAGGCAGATGCACCTTGCTCTCGTCGACGCGCTCGATCCGGCGCGGCCGATCTCCGACTACTACCGCCACAACCCATGGCGCGACGACGGCGGCTACCTACACGCGCTGATCAGCGTATGCAGGGAGAACTGCGCTCGATTGCCCGCATATGAGCGCGTCCGCCATCTCCTCGCGCGAGAGGCGCTCAGGGGTCAGGTGTGTGCAATCAATCACGACCCCGATCCGCTGCACCGAGACACGACGCTCGAAGCCTGGGCCGCCGAAGAGTTCCCATCAGAACGCGAAGCGATGTGGTTCGAGCTCAGTGCCGCGGCCAGCACCGACCTCACCATCTTCGCGCTGCTCGCGCTCGCCAGTGAACCAGTGCCCACCAGCGATGAGATATCACGGACGCCTAGAGCCTACTTCCCCTGGGCCTCGGCTCTGGCGGCGATGCTCGACAGCTACGTCGACCAGATCGAAGACGCCGCCAACGGCGACCACAGCTACATAGCTCATTACCAGACGCCTGAGCTGGCGACCCGCCATCTCTGCATGTTTATACGGCGCTGTCTACACGAAGCCCGCTCACTGAACAACGGTGAGAAGCACATCCTGATCGCCGCCAGCATGTTCGCGATGTACCTGTCGAAGGACAGCGCGCTGACTCCCGCAATGCGCCAGACAACAAGACGCATTGTCGATTCCGGTGGATCGCTCACTCGTGTCCTGCACCCCATTCTGCGGCTATGGCGAACTGCCTATGGCCTGCGCTCAGCATAAAACACATAACAAGGAGATACAAATGTCATTCACTGCTTCATCCTCATTGATGGTCCGCCTCAAACGCGAACTGCCCCCCGGCAGGCGCCTTCCAGTGACCTACCAGACACTGTGCTGCCGGTGGCTGCCAGCTGCCTATATCGCAAAATGTCACGAGCGTCTGGGCGATCGATTCACCGTCTATACCCTGGACATGCCACCACTGGTATTTCTCGCGAGCCCGGAGGACATACGATCGGTTCTGTCTGGCGACCCGAGCTACCTGCACCCGGGCGCCGGCGCGAACGTGATCGCCCCCCTGATCGGCGAGCGCTCGTTCATGCTGCTCGAGGAGGACGAGCACATCTGCGCACGCAGGAGGATCACGCCCGCCTTTCATCAGCGGACCGTCGCAGACCACGCCACGATCCTCGCCGACATCGTTGAGCGCGAGGTTGCGTCCTGGCCACTGAACACGGTTGTCCCTCTCGATCCACGGATTCGCGCGCTCACCTTGCGAGTCATCTTGAAGGCTATCTTCGGAGAGGGAGACGACGCACTGCGGCCGCTACATGCGCAGTTGATGGAGATGCTGGCGGTGACCCTCAGCGTCGTCCTGCAGGAGCCGAAGGTACGTCACTTGCCGGGCTGGCACAAGAGCTGGAGAACGTTCGTTAAGCGGCGCACCGAAGTGGACCGTCTGATCTACGAGATCATGCGCCAGCGACGCGCAGAAACCGAGAGCCCGCGAGGCGACCTGCTCGACATGTTGCTCTCCGCGGAGAACCCGGATGGCTCGCCGATGACCGACCGGCAGATCCGCGACAACCTCATGTCGATGATTCTGGCCGGGCACGAGACGACCACGGGAGAGCTCGCCTGGGCGTTCCAGCTCCTGGCGCACAACCCCAACGTGCAGGACCGCCTGATCAAGGAGATCGACAGCGGAACGGACGAGGAGTATCTGACCGCGACGGTTCACGAGACGCTGCGCCACAAGCCGGTCTTCCTGTTCGCCATCCCACGCGAGGTCGTCAGGCCAATCGAGGTCGGCGGCTGGACCTACCGCCCTCCCGCGCATCTTGTGGGCTGCACCTACCTCATGCACCACAACCCCGATCTCTACCCCAACCCCCACGAGTTCCGCCCAGAGCGCTTCCTGGAGGAGACGCAGCAGCCACGCACATGGCTCCCCTGGGGAGGAGGCCGCAAGCACTGCCTCGGCCGGCACTTCGCCCTCATGGAGGTCAAGACGATCCTGCGGCAGGTGCTCGCCACCAGGCGTGTGCTGCCCGCAAGCAGGCGCATCGAGCGCCCGCGATGGCGCAGCGCGATCCTCGTCCCCCACGCCGGAGGGCGAGTCATCCTGCGTGAGCGCCGGCCGTAGATCCGGGCGCCGCGGCATACCGTTTCGATTTGCGAAGAAACGATTTCTTTGCATGGCGAATGTTTCTGTTTCTCAAGAAACGGATTTCTAGGCATGCGGCCCCCCTTGACGCCAACATCACGAGTGATGAATAGATCCGACCGTGGCCGGTCCAAGGGCACAGGCCATGGCAAATCCCCAGCCCAGGGACGCGCGGAGCGCCGCCACGTGCGGCGCTCCGCATGCGTAGACGCCGCCAGCAAGAACCGTAGAGCAAGCTTCGCGCTGCCCGGGCGCGCGAGGCAGGGGTACCCCGAGGCACCCACCCTGGCGGTGCGGGGGCAGCGTCGTCGGGGGCGGCGCTGCCCCCTCGGGGGCGACATCCACACCCTGCTCGCGGTGGGGTTGCTGGAGCAAAATCCGCGCACGCGCATGTACCGTCGCGTGCGACTGCCCAAGAGGGCTCGGAGACGGCGATGCCCTCGGTGAAGGCCCCCGAGGCGTTCCTGGCCCCGAACTCCGACGGGGAATGGCGCGAGCCCGTTCCCCACCTACGGGAGCCACGGTACTCGCAGTCATTGGAGCGCGGGCTGGCGATCCTCGAATGCTTCACGCCGGCGCGTCCGGTGTGGGGGATCGCCGAGTTCGCGGACGAGCTCGGGATGAGTCGCTCGACCACGCATCGCTACGTGATCACGTTGGTAGCGCTGGGGTACATGGCGCAGGTCGCGCGGCGCAAGTACAGCCTGACGTTCGGGGTGATCGACCTGGGAATGTCGGCGCTGAACAGCACGAGCCTCCGTGAGCATGCTCGGCCCTACCTTGAGGAGCTAGGCATGCGGAGTGGGTTCGCGGTAGCTGTGGCGGTGCTCGACGGGCCTGAGGTTCTACTCGTGGATCGTCAGCGCGGCAGCCGTCGTGGCCAGCGTTTGATCGACCTCGGCCAGGCACCGGGCTCGAGGCTTCCCGCCTATTGCACCGCCGTCGGCAAGCTGCTCCTCGCGCACCTGCCCGACCGAGAGCAACGGAGCGCCATCACAGAAATGACGCTCACTCGGCGCGGGCCGAATACGATCACCAGCAAGACCGCGCTGCGAGCGGAGCTGCACGGCATCCGTGAGCAGAGCCTTGCCGCTGCGAAAGATGAGCTCGCACCCAGCCTGTATTCGATCGCGGTACCGGTCCGTTCGGCCTCCTGCGAGGTCGTCGCGGCCGTTGGGATGGACGCGCACCCGTCGATGATCTCGCTGGCGAAGCTGGAGGATGCGCTCGGCCCGCACCTGATCTCCACCGCGGATCGGGTGTCCGCGCGGCTCGGATATCGACGTGACGACGAGTTGCACGGCGCCGGCGTCATCGGATTGCGTCCGACCGAGGGCAAGAGATGGCCGGCGACCTCATGACGAGTGATCGGCATCGCCTAGTGAGAAACACGGCTTTCTTTCTCAGACATATGCTGAGTAGAGTTCATTTAACGCACGCAGTTACATCTTTCGTAATGCTGGAGGCAGCGACGCCGGGGTGTAGCAAACAACCGAACGGGGAGGGAGCGCGATGAGTAGGGGAAAGTTGTGGGGCGTGGCACTGTGGCATGGATTGTATGCCGTCCGATCTCTTGGTGCCTTTGCTATTGCGCTATTTGCGACCGCGTGTCTGGTTGTCCCGTCGGCCTCGGCTTCAGTGCCGAGCACCGCGATCCGCTATTTCTACACGCCTAACAATCGTTTGAGCGCGGTGATCAAACCGGAAGCCGAATACGCTTTCTACACGTGGGACGCGGCCGGCAATCTGTCGTCGATTGCGCGCAAATCGTCGACGAAACTGTCGATTATCCAGCTTGAACCGACGAAAGGCGCAGTCGGGGAAACGGTCGATATCTGGGGTACTGGTTTCTCGACGACGCTTGCGAACGATACGGTCAAGTTTCACGGTACGGTGGCGACGGTCTCGGCTGCGACTGCGGATACGTTGGCTGTAAAAGTTCCGTCGGGTGCGACGACGGGTACGGTGACGGTTCAGACGACGACCGAAGGGCCGGTCACGAGTGCGCAGAGTTTTACGGTCAGCAGTTCGGCTGTGCCGGGGGCTCCGACGATCACGTCGCTCTCTACATCAGCGGCTGTTGCGGGAACGACGGTGACGATCACGGGAACGAACTTTGACTCGAATACGGCGTATGACTATGTTTCGGTCAACCAGACGACTGCGGAAGTGTCGTCTGCAACTAGCACATCTATTAAATTTGTGGTGCCTGAAGCGACTTCGAGTGGGAAGGTCTCGGTTTCGACGACGCATGGGGCTGTCGCAGGGCCATATCTCTATATTCCTCCGTCGGGTTATACGACGACGCAGATTGGGCCGACTACGGCCCTTACGTTGAATAGTGCGTCGTCGCTGACCGTTTCGTCGGCGAAAACGGTGGGGGTGGCGACCGTTGAAGCGACGGGCGGGGAAATGATGTCGGTGGTTCTCAAGGGTATAACGATCGGCTTAGGCGTGGCTTCTAAATAATTGCGGGGGAATGGGAGGTTTCGAGCAGGTTGTGGCGTAGTCATGGGTAATGCTGGGAGCGGTGGTCGATGAGTCCGCGATCCGTGAGCGGTGGCTGGTCGTGGAGGGTGCGCTGGATGAGCGTGGGCGGCGTTTGTGGGCGGCGGCTGAGGCGGGTTCTCATGGTCGTGGGGGTATCGCGGCGGTTGTGCGCGCGACGGGGCTTGCGGAATCGACCGTGCGCCGGGGGCTTGCGGAGGTCAGATCAGGCGAGCAGCCTGTTGCGGGCAGGGTCCGTCGCCCGGGTGGTGGGCGCAAGCGGATCACAGAGCGCGAGCCGGGTCTTGAGCAGGCGCTCCTGTCGCTGCTTGACGGCGTTACCGCGGGCGATCCGATGTCGCCGCTTTTGTGGACGACGCTGACGCCTGAGCATCTCGCCGGGAAGCTGTGTGAGCAAGGGTTCACTGTCCATGCGAGCACTGTGCGCAGGATGCTCAAGGCGATGGGGTTCACGTTGCAGGCCAACCGCAAGAGCCAGGAGGGAGCCGATCATCCCGACCGTGACGCGCAGTTTCGGCACATCGCGGCGGTCACCGGGGCGGCGCTTGCGGCCAAGGAGCCGGTGATCAGCGTGGACACCAAGAAGAAGGAGCTGATCGGCAACTACAAGAACGCCGGCAAGGAGCTGCGATCAAGCGGCCGTCCGATCCTCGTCAACACGCACGACTTCCCAGACGAGGAGCAGGGCAAGGCCGTCCCCTACGGCGTTTATGACATCGCCCGCGACGAGGGCTACGTGAGCGTTGGCGTCAGCGGTGACACGGCGCAGTTCTCGGCGGCGAGCATCCGGGCTTGGTGGAAGCACCTTGGCAAAAAGCGCTACCCGAACGCCAGAACGCTGACGATCACCGCCGACGCGGGCGGCTCTAACAGCTACCGCACCCGCCTATGGAAGACCGAGCTTCAACGCCTGGCCGACCAAACAGGGCTCAGGCTGAGCGTACTGCACTACCCGCCCGGCACCTCCAAGTGGAACAAGGTCGAGCACCGCCTGTTCAGCTACATCTCGATCAACTGGCGCGCCAAGCCCCTGGTTAGCCGCCAAGTCGTGATCGACCTGATCGCAGCCACCACGACAAGCACCGGGCTGAAGATCTACGCCCGTCTCGACGAGAACAACTACCCCACCAAGATCAAAGTCACCGACGAACAACTCGCCGCCGTGCAACTCAAAGGCAACCGCTTCCACCCGGAGTGGAACTACACCATCAACCCATCACTTGAAAAGAAGTGACGCCTTAGGCACGGCATACGTGTATGGTCCGCACAACGAAGAACTCGGTCATAAGTCGTTTGCCAGCGGCGAAGAATCGTTGATTGAACCTATTTCGCTACGGGGATCAGGCACATATACCGTGTTGGTCGTTCCAAATGGTGAAGACACGGGGAAAATCGAAGTTGCCCCTTACTATGCTGACACCGTTACGGGAACATTGACGCCGAGCGCCGAAGGGTCAAGCAAGTCGGTCGCGTTGACGACACCGGGGCAGAAAGCGATCCTCCGAGTTTCGGGCACTCCGGGTGAGGAAGTGTCTGTAAAAGTCAGCGAATTCTCTTCGTTTGTGAAACCCGCGTGGCTCGAATGGTTCAATGTCGATGAACAGCTTAGGCAGATGAGCTTTACCGGCACCGGGTTCATGTCGGTGACGACATTGCCCACGACCGGATCATACGACTTGGTAGTGAATCCGAACGGTATCAATACGGGTTCGTTGAAGCTGACTGCTTATAACGCGACTTCCGTGACGGGGTCGATCACTCCGACTAGCGGCGGTGAATCAAAAACGATAACGACCAGCGTGCCGGGACAGAGTGCAAATATCACGTTTTCGGGTACTGCGGGCGAAGAAGTGTCGCTCGTGCTCTCCGAATCGACGTTCAAAAGCGGGAACATTTCACTGCTGACGCCCGAAGGCTCGTCGCTGTCGGGTGCAAGCATGGGCTTCGGTACGTCAACGGTGATTGATGGGCCGGCTAGCGCGCTGGTCTTGCCCACCACCGGGACCTACACTATTCATATCTCCGCGACTGAAGCAGAAACAGGCAGCGTAAAGCTCACCGCGTACAAGGCCAACCAGGTGACGGGGTCGCTGACGCCAACTTCAAGCGGTGCATCGGAAAGCGTGTCGCTGCCGACTCCTGACCAGAAAGCCTGGTATGCGGTGTCTGGGACCGCGGGTGAGGAAGTGTCGCTGAAAGTGAGCGAAGTCTCGTTCAGCAAACCCGTGTGGCTTGAATGGTTCAACCCAAAAGGGGAAGATTTCAAGGAAAAGAGCTTTACCGGCAACGGGTTCATGGAAGCAGCGACGTTCTCAGCTACTGGTACGTACCATGTGGCAGTCAACCCAAACGGGCTGAATACCGGCTCAATGAAGCTGACCGCGTATTCGCCGATCACGGGGTCGATCACTCCCTCCAAAAGCGGGGAATCAAAAGTGGTCACAACGAACGCGCCGGGGCAGACCGCGCGGATCACGTTCGCTGGTAGCGCCAGCGAGGAAGTCTCGCTCGTGCTCTCGGAATCGACGTTCGCATGGGGCACGGTATCGATCGACAATCCCGAAGGATCGCGGGTCGGTGAAGAAAAGACGTTCGAATCTGGTGAAACGACGCTTGGCCCCGTCTCACTATCCACCACGGGCACCTACACGATCGTCATCAAACCGCGAGGCGAATCCAGTGGCTCGGTGAAGCTGACTGCCTACGTCGGCTCGCCTCCACGTGGACTGGTCGTCAGGCGTCCCAGCGACGCGGGCTCGCTGACAGCGCTCGACGGGCCGGATGAGATCGAGCCGGCAGCCGCGGCGAGTATCGCAAGGCCGGCGACAAGGCCCACAGTGAAGAGCGGTGGCTCGACGAGCAAGAAACGTGGGCCGCGGCAGCAGGCGCGACGGGCGGCTTCCGGCGTCCTGACCGAGGGGGGGTTACCGGCGGCGGTGCGGTCGTTCCATGCAGAGGGCTCGGGTGTGTGGTCTCCGAGATCGGCCGACGGGCAGATGAAGTGGAGCACTGGGCAGCCACCCAGCCCGTGGGCGAAGCTGGCTCCGCTGCAGCCCGTCGTTGGCGCCGGTGCGACGCTTGCGGGACAGGCGCTGAAGCTCAACGGCCTCCCCCTTGCGGGCCTACACGTCGCAGTGGATGGCACTCAAGCGGCGGCGGTGACGGACGCTCGGGGCCAGTTCTTGCTCACCGGCCTTCCGGCTGGGCATCAGGTGCTTGTGGTCGAAGGTGGCGAGATCGGTGGCAGGCGCTACGGCACGTTTGCGATTGGAGTGCAGATTGAAGGGGGCCGGGAGACCAGGCTCGAAGCGCCGATTTGGATGACGCCGCTGGAACGTACGGGCTATCACAGGGTAGCCTCGCCGACTGCCGGAGAAACACGCATCACGACATCAGCGATTCCTGGTCTTGAAGTGCGGCTGCCGGCGGGAACCGTCATCCGGGATGCCAACGGGCATATCGTACGCAACTTGAACATAACCGCGATCCCGGTGGATCGGCCGCCGTTCCCGCTGCCGTGGTTTGATCAGGTGCCGCTGTACTTCACCGTGCAGCCGGGTAGGGCGTATCTGAGTAAGGGCGCGCAGATTATCTACCCCAACTACACGCATTTGCGTCCCGGTACGCGCGTCCCGTTCTGGAACTACGATCCGACCGGCCGCGGCTGGTATGTATACGGCGAAGGGACCGTCACGCCGAACGGCAAGCAGGTGGTCCCCGACCCGGGCGTGCGGATTTGGGAATTCACAGGAGCGATGGTCAACGGGGAACCGAAACCGCCGCACCCAAGTTCCGGTCCGGGAGCTGGCAGTGGAGCTGGCGATCCCGTGGACCTGGGCACCGGCCTATTTGACTACCGCCGCACCGACCTTCTGATTCCGGACACCATCCCGATTGTGATCGAACGGACCTACCGGCAGGATGACTCCAACTCCTATAGTTTCGGTGTAGGCACCGAGAGCTTGTACGACATGCGGCTGTGGTCGGAAAACAACTACAACGAAGCGGACCTGGTGCTTCCCAACGGCGGCACGGTCCTCTACAAGCGAATCTCTGCCGGCAAAGGCTATCAAAGTGCCGAATACGAGGCGACGAATACGCCGAGCATCTTCTACGACTCAACAATCACGTGGAACGAATCCCTTCCTGGCTGGGAACTAAAACTGACAAACGGCACGACTTACGTGTTCGGTGAGCTCGCTCCGTTGCAGGCGATCCGCAACCGGCAAGGCCAGCAACTGACGATCACGCGCTCAGAAGGCCAGAAGGGCAATATCGTGCAGATCACCTCACCGCACGGCCGATGGGTAAAATTTACCTACAACAGCTCGCACGACGTCACTGAAATCAAGGACAACAACGGTCGCACCCTCAAATACGCCTACAACAAAGAAGGGCTCCTCGAATCAGCCACAGACCCGGCAAGCCGCACAACCAAATACGAATACAACTCGTCCGGTGAGATGACCTCGATCGCTGATCCCCGTGGGAACAAGTATATCGAAAATGAATACGAATCTCACGGTCGAATTGCCAAGCAGAAAATGGCGAACGGTGGCCTCTTCGAATTCAGCTACACGACTAGCGGCGAAGGTAACGTGGAAAGCACAACGGTCACTGAACCACGCGAAAACAAACGAAAGGTCACGTTCAACAAAGAAGGCTATTCGACCAGCGAAACGCAAGCACTCGGCGCCTCGATCGAACAGAAAACGACCTTCGAACGACAGGCCAACACCGGGTTCCTGCTCTCAAGCACCGACCCGCGCTCCCGCAAGACCTCCTACGAATACGACAGCTACGGCAACGTGACCGCCATGACCCACCTCGCAGGAACATCTTCGGCACAGACCTACAAATACAGCTACGAACCCGCGACCAACGAGCTGACCAAAGAAACCGACCCCCTCGGGCACTCCACGACCTACGAATACAACAGCCTCGGCGAGCTGGTAGCCAAGAAGGACGCGCTCGGCCACACCACCACCTACGAATACAACAGCGACGGCCAACCCTCGGTGATCAAAGATCCACTCGGCCACAAAACCACGATCACATACGAACACGGCGAGCCCGCGAGCATAACTGACCCGCTAGGCCGCACAACCAAGCAGTTCGTGGACACCGCCGGCCGCGTCCTATCTACGACAGTCCCAGGCGGACAGACAACCACCTACGAATACAACAATGACAACCAACCAACCAAGACGATCGACCCCGCGGGCGACGAAACGTCCTATGAATACGACGCCGATGGTGACCTCACCGCGACAACCGATCCGCTGAAAAACAAAACCAAATTTGGCTATACCAAAATGGATCTTCTGGAAAGCGAAGAAGACGCCCTGAACCGCCCCGGAGATCTTGGAGGCCCGACTTCATGAGAGGATGGGCTGATGGCAAAGACCAAGAGATATCCACCGGAGGTGCGCGAGCGGGCTGTGCGGTTGGTGCTTGAGCATCGTGAGGAGTACGCGAGTATGTGGGCGGCGGTTTCTTCGATCGCTGCGAAGTTTGGCTGTACTGCGCAGACGTTGCAGGGCTGGGTGCGCCAGGCTGAGATCGATGGCGGGGTGCGGCCAGGGACGAGCACGGCTGGTGCTGAGCGGATCAGGGAGCTTGAGCGCGAGAATCGTGAGTTGCGCCGGGCGAATGACATTCTGAAGGCTGCTTCGGCTTTCTTCGCGCGGGAGCTCGACCCGCAGCCGAGAAGATGAGTGCTGTGATTGATGCGCATAAGGGAGAGTTCGGGGTCGAGCCGATCTGCCGCACGCTGGGGGTCGCTCCGTCTACCTACTACGCGGTGAAGGCGCGTGAGCGTGGTCCGTCTGAGCGGGCGCGCAGCGACGAGCGGATGCTTGTGGAGATCCGTAGGGTGTATGAGGCCAGCAAAGGCGTCTACGGTGCTCGGAAGGTGTGGTGGCAGCTTGAACGGGAGGGCATCAAAGTCGCACGCTGCACGGTGGAACGCTTGATGGCTAAGCATGGTCTGAAGGGCGCGGTCCGTGGCAAGCGCTGGCGCACCACGACCTCTGATGAGCAGGCGCAGCGTGCCCCGGACCTAGTGGACCGCGACTTCACTGCGAGTGCCCCGAACCGTTTGTGGGTCGCTGATTTCACGTATGTCAGCACCTGGTCGGGTGTGTGCTATGTCGCGTTCGTCATCGACGTGTTCTCCCGGCGGATTGTGGGCTGGAAGGCTGATAGGACGATGCAGACGAGTCTTGTGCTTGACACGTTGGAGATGGCGCTCTGGGCGCGTGATCACGCTGGTCTGCCTGTCGGTGAGGGAATGATTCACCATTCCGATGCCGGGAGTCAATATACCAGTTTCGCGTTCACTCAGAGGCTCGTTGATGCTGGCGTGGATCCTTCGATTGGGTCTGTCGGGGATGGGTATGACAATGCGCTGGCCGAGTCAACGATCGGGCTCTACAAGACCGAGTTGATCAATCCTCAGCGGCCGTGGAAGACACTTGACGAGGTTGAGTTCGCGACGCTTGAGTGGGTCGACTGGTACAACAATGCTCGGCTGCATGGGGCGTGTGAACGACTCCCGCCGGCCGAGTTCGAGACCAACCACCTCACGGCTCAGGCGTAGGCCTGTGGACATGCCGGGCTATGGACAGCAGAGCTGACCACAGCCCTTGGACAACGCTTCGCGTTGCCCACATACCCACAGGCTCAGCCACACACGACACTCACATTTATGGTATAACAGACACAGTTACTCAAACTAACAGTCTCCAACGAACTCGGGGCGGTTCACCCTCAGCAAAAAAACGAGTGCCGTCTACGACACCGAGGGCGACCTCACCGAACTCACCGACCGCAGAGGCAAGGTCGACAAGTTCATCTACGACGCACTCAATCGCCTGACCGAATCCAAGTACGGCGTCTCCGGCGAAACCGCTGAAAGCACGATCAAATACGAATACGACAACGGTAACCGTCTCACGAAGATCGTTGACAGCGCGAACGGCACCTACACCCCCGAATACGACGAACTGAATCGCCTGAAGTCGCTCGCCACACCACAGGGCACGATCAAATACGAATACGACGAAGCCAACCGCCGCACCAGCATGACCGCCCCTGGGCAGGAAGCGGTCAAATATACCTATGACGAAGCAAATCGCCTCAAAGAACTCAAACGCGGCACACAGGCCGTCTCCTTTGCCTATAACGAAGCAAATCTCCCGACCAGTACGACGCTCCCCGACGGCGTCGAAGAGCAGTACGGCTACGACGAAGCGAACGAGGTGACATCTATCGCATACAAGAAAAGCTCAACAACCCTCGGCGAACTTGACTACAGCTACGACCTCGACGGCCGCAAGGAAGCCGTCTGGGGCAGCTACGCCCGCACCGCGCTACCCGAAGCCGTCAGCTCGGCCAAATACAACGCAGACAACGAGCAGACCGAACGCGGGAGCAAAAAATTCAGCTATGATGCCAACGGCAACCTCACCTCCGACGGAACCTCCGAATACACATGGAACGCCCGCAACCAGCTCACCAAAATCACCGGGACGATCAAAGCAACCTATGGCTACGATCCCTTCGGACGCCGGACCACCCGAACCCTCGGGAGCACCACAACCGAACTCCTCTACGACGGCCCGAACGTCGTCCAGGAAATCCAGGGAGGCAAAGCCACGGCCAACCTCCTAACCGGTCCCCTCCCCGATAAAGTGTTTGCCCGCACCACAAGCAAAGCCACCGAAAACCTGCTCGCCGACCAGCTCGGCAGCACCATTGGCCTCGCCGGCAGCACCGGCAGCGTCGAAACCAGCTACACCTACGACCCCTTCGGCACCACCACCAAAGAAGGTACCGCCAGCGAAAACACCACGCAGTACGCTGGGCAGGAAGACGAAGGCAACGGCATCTACTACGACCGCGCCCGCTACTACAGCCCAGCGGCGGCCCGCTTCCTCAGCCAAGACCCAACCGGCCAAGCAGGCGGTGGGCCCAACCTCTATCTCTACACCACCGACAGCCCAACCAACGCGACCGATCCCTATGGCACCAACCTAAAACCGCCCACCCCGGGTGGAGAATCAGGCTCAGCCCCAAGCCCAGGCGGAGAAGGCGGCGGCGCTGGTGGGGCAGGCGGTGGCGCAGCGGCAGGTGGACCAGGAACTCCTGGCAACCAGCCAGGCTGCAGCCGTGGCGGCTTGAAGGGAAACGGTCTCGGCGGAGGTGGCGACTGGTTGCGATGCCCCAATGAAGAAAGCCTCGAAAAACTAAATCAAGAGGAAGAAGAAAATCGTAGACAGCGAGAAGTTGAAAAGCAGAACGAAGAAATGTGCGGACGTAGTTCAGGTGAGATAGCGTCAACAAGTAAGAGCGGGCCATGCGGGGGTAACCCCGAAGAGTGGACGCCGGGAGAGCCCAATCCGGATACGCCTTCCGGGATACAGATTCCGCCCGCTCCGGGATGGATACCGTCGATCCCAAACGCACCAGAGTTGCTGCCGGAGGGAGCGGGCGCGGTGGGATGACGGACACTCTCTACAAGATCCGGGCACAAGTTGCGCCGCGCTTGAACGGGGGGATCCGCTTTTTAGGATTAGCGATTGTTGCGTTGGGCGTACTTCTAGTAGTTGAAGATGAGATCGTTGTAGGCTCGGCTATCCTAGTGGCTAGCGTGCCGATAACGTGGCTAACGGGGGTGTGGGTAGTGCCTGGCAGTAGCGATTCATACTTTGTGAAGATTGCAAACTTGGTAACTGACGCCCATCTAAATTTTGAATATGACAGCGATCGACAACGGAAAGGGTTAGAACGCATTGCTGACGAAATAACAAATACGACCGCGCCGCAGCATTGGTTGAGTATTCATAGGCAAATCGTCGCCGATATGCGTCGGATAGATGAGGGGTTAAGTGACTTATCTGTTTCGTTCACGGATCGAGCTGTCAGCGGATTTGAGTCGGCACGGTCTTTACGACGTGTACGTCGGGAGTTCGAGGATCGCCCTGGTGATGATTATGCTAGGGAGATGACGCGGTTACTGGATCGATACAAAGCTGCCGCTAGTGTAAGAACGAGAAAAAAAATGCAAGCCTTGCACAGATTCCAGGCCCGTGTGAATGGGCTAACTCCTCCAAGTCGGCTAACGGAACGACATGAGAAATATCGCGAATTGCTAGGTGAGTATATCTCGGCTATGGACGCATACCGCACTGTGGTCGAAAATGATGAGCCGGGAGCGGTCGGAAGAGCCGCTATGACAATTGAAGTTACCTACGCCAGTCTCAAAACGGAGGGTCGTAAATACTTCGACGAGTTGCAGTCAGGATCTCGACGTGGTTACGCATTTGCGACTTAATAAAGGCGGGATGTGTTGATTGGCACACGGTGCGGTGAGTCCAAAGTCGTCCAGTAGGTGTCGAGGTGGATCGCTTTGACCGGTAAGCTCACGCGCAGGGATGCCCTTGCAGGGGCGGTTCTGCTGGGTGCTGGAGCAGCGATAACCAGGGGCGTTGCTGGGTCTGGCTCGACGGAGCGCATATCGGCCGTGAGGTCGTCGGGTAAGACGTTGGCGTTGTACGGCGCCCACCAGGCGGGGATCACAACCGCTGCGCAGGACTACCTGCACTTTGCTGCGTTCGATGTCACGAGCGACGCGGCAGGTGACTTGCGAGGCCTCCTTGAGCAGTGGAGTGCCGCGGCGGCACGACTGACCGTCGGCGAGCCGTACGAGCCCGTAGCCCAAATGGAGGACGAGCCGTCGGTCGATACGGGGGAGGCGGTTGGTTTGAGTCCATCGCGGCTGACGGTCACGATCGGCGTGGGCCCGACCCTGTTCGGTTCGGGTGGCGCCGACCGGTTCGGCCTCGCGCGTTTGAGGCCGCCCGAGCTCGTGCCGCTCCCGCCGTTTCAAGGCGAGGATCTCGACCCATCGAGCTCCGGTGGGGATCTGTGCGTGCAGGCGTGCGCGGATGACCCCCAGGTCGCCTTCCACGCGATCCATGTCCTCTCGAGAATCGCGAGCAGCGCCGCGACGCTGCGCTACGCCCAGCAGGGGTTTGGCCGAACCTCATCCACCAGTCGCTCGCAGGGAACGCCCCGGAACCTGATGGGCTTCAAGGACGGCACGGACAACATCCGTGCCGAGGAGACCGGCGCGATGAACGACTTCGTGTGGGTTCAGCCTGCCGACCAGCCAGGGTGGATGGCGGGCGGGACCTACTTGATCGCGCGACGTATCAGGATCCTCTTCGATGTGTGGGATGCGACCACGCTTGAAGATCAGCAGCTCGTGATCGGCCGCGAGAAGCTTACCGGCGCCCCGCTCGGCGGCGAGGGCGAGTATGACCCCGTGGACCTGCACGCGACCGCGGCCAACGGCGAACTGGTGATCCCCGCCGATGCGCACATTCGTCTCGCCGGCCCGCACGCCAACCAGGGGCAGCGGATCCTCAGACGGGGTTACTCCTACAGCGAAGCCGTGGAACCGGGGAGCGGCCAGATCGATGCGGGCCTGTTCTTTGTTGCCTTCCAACGCAGCCCCACCCGCCAATTCATCCCCCTCCAGCGGCGCCTGGCGGCTTCTGATGCGCTCAACCGCCACACGCTGCACACCTCGAGCGCGATCTTTGCCTGTCCGCCGGGCGTTCAGCCCGGTGGGTTCATCGGTGAAGGGCTGTTCTTGTAGGGATGTACAATAGTCTTACTTCGCAGAATGTCTATTGGCGGGGCAGGGCGGTCGAGCAGCTTGGGCCAACGCCGATCATCGTGATATGACGAGAACTAAGAAGCTCTTGATCGTTCTTGGAGTGCTCATGTTGGTGGATGGGTTGCTTCTCGTCACCAGCACGTTCACGACGGTGGCGAAGGTCGTTCAGACGGCGCTGTACGCGTCGTTTTGTACGATTCTGTACCTAGATAACCCAGAGCGGTTCCATCGACCCGTCAGCCGCAAGGTCGCCTTCTGGTCGATCTTCGGCACTTTGGCGACTCTTGCGGCTTTGGTCGTGCTGGGGCTGACGCTCCACTGAGAGCCTGGGCACATGTCATACGACGGCGGAGGCGTTCTGGGCGGGTCACATGCGAAGCGGTCGTCGGCTGAGGCGGGAGAGATGCTCCTAGACGGGGTCAGGAAGGCCGAGGGTACGCCGCACGGCGTGAGTGGCTTCGTCCAAGACTTCGGTTTCACGAAGCCAACCTCTTTCTAGGATTCCGTGCGGAGGCGGCGAGACCGCTGGGAGCGAATTCACCCGCTGCGCATAAGCGGCGGAACTCCGAATGAGGGCAGAAACGTAGGGACTGACGGCGAGCGGCCAGTGTGCCTCCTGGAGTTCCCGGACCACCTGTTCCAGGCTCTCGCCGTACGCGTGCTCGCCAGCACGGAGGCGTTGCCATCCCGACTGGTTCTTGTACCACTCCTCGACGAGTGCTCTGAGCCGCAGCGTGGCGGCATCGACCGGTGCCACGATCCGCAGGTACTGCGCGCCTGCGGCGGTGATCGTCGCCGTGTGCAGCGTAAACGCATCTCCTGTAAGGGGCGTAGGCGCAAGCAAGCTTTCGCCTGTCGCGAGCCAGCCCGAGAGAAGGCGGGCGCTGTCGGGAGGAGCACCATTGACGAGCACGCGCTGGAAGCTCACTGGCGAAACATGGGGATACGGCGGCCCGGGCGATGGTTGCTTCTCCTGCACCCACTCCGCAAGATCGAACCGACCCCTTCCTTCCTCCCTGGTCGAGAACGTCGTGCCCCGCCCGGACGTTGCGTCCCTGATCGACACTGTCCACGATGCGCGCTCATGCGTGAGCGCCGCGATGATCATGTCACCGGGCCGCACGGTGAACAGCCGGCGTGCCCGGTAGTGCGAAACCGTGTCGGCCCACCAAGCCTCGTAGAACGGCACGAAGCCGTGGTGCGGCCAGGTTGCGACCTTCTCCTCCGTGCCCACCTGGATGAACGCGCTTGGTTGGCCCTGTGCGCCAATCCATGTCGCAGCGGCGGCCTTTGTCGGTGTCGAGATAATGCGTGGCACCGTCCAAGATGCGCCGACCGACTTCACGCCGAGCGCGATCCTGTATCCACCAAAAGTACCGACGCCCGGGAAAAGCGGCTGCCGAGATCGGCTGCCGCCGAGGACTGCTGCGAGGATCCCCGCGACGATGGCGACGACGACGAACAGCCCTAGCGCGATCCAACGAAAGCGAGAACGCCGTGCCTCGGACGACCGGCGCGCCTGTTGAGCCGCGGGCAGAGAATCGGCGGCGGTGACAGACGCGTCGTTCACGACAAATTCATCGGCCGGAGACTCGCGGCCCTCAACCCGCGCTCAGGCCGCGCCGACATGGGGCGCAAGACGTGCGTGCATCAGTCGCGGTGGCGTTGCGTTGCCGGGCGGTCTCAAGTGGGCAGGCCGGCTGCTCGATATTGAGGTGTGGAGCACGATCGCGAGACGCCGCCGACGGCTTGGTGGGCGGGACAGCGGGTTCGTCTTGTGGTGCTGCTGGTGTGCCTGGGCGCGGCGGTCGTGTTGCTGCTGGGCACCAGAACGAGCGTCCTGGGCGCAGTTGGGATCGGCGGCGGCGACGCGAAGGGCGCTTGGACTTCCTCGACGTGGTGCGCTCCACGCAGGTTGCCGGCCCCCGCCGATGCTGGTATTGAAGAGCTGGTCGCGCTGCGCGACGGGCTGTTGAGGGTGTTCGCGCTCGACGGTGGCCGCCGGTATGCCGCTGGCATCGTGACTCCCGAAGACATGTGGTCGGATGACCTGCCGCTGCTGCTGCGCGCGTCGCGTTTGGCCGATGGGCTGTGGCCGGCGGGTTATGAGATGCGGTGGTGGACGCGCGACTACGATGTCGGAGCCGACGTGCTCGTGTTCGCCGGATCGCGTCAGGCACGCGAGTTCTTCCAGAAGGCGGCGAGCACCGAGTGTCATCGAGACGGCGTTCTCTGGCCGACGCTGTCGCCGCCCGGGGCGCGCTACCTGGCGTGGGTCAATCCCGACCGCGCCAGGCAGAGCGACGTGTTCCTGCTGCGCGGATCACGCGTCTACCGAATCGCCGTCGTGCGCTTGCAAGGCGCCCGCGTGAAAACCGCGCAAGCGGAACGGCGGACAGGCGCAAGGCTCCTCGACGCGCTGGCGTGCGTCCTGCCCGACGCGCAGTGCAGGTCGCTGGGAGCGGAGGGCGGCGTTCATTCCGTCGGGTGAGGTGTGGCGGGGAGGTGTGTCCCGACAAGCGCGTGGAAGAGGTGGGGTGAGATGTAGACCTCGACAAGCGCGGCGGCCAGCAGCACAGGTACCGCCACGGCGACCGTGACGAGCGTCGCGGCGAGCAGCTGGTCCCACTCGCCGCGCCGGCTGGCCATGATCCACGCGGCGAGGGGGAGGAACAGCGCGACCAGCTCGGGGAGCGCGTGGGGCAAAACCGCGAGCAGGAGCAGCGCCGCCGGCACCCCGAGAAAGCGGGCGAAGGCGGCGAGCCGGTCGCCGAGCAGGTATGCCTGTGCGGACAGGGAGAACGTGGTGGCGCACACCACGAACGCGATCGCGATTCGCCCTCCGTGTTCGTGCACCCACCGCGAGAGGCCGCGGTGCGAGTCGGCCTGCAGCGGCAGCGAGCTGCCGGCGATGAAGCCGGCCACACAGGCCATCGCGTGCAGGGCCAGCACGAGCAGGTTGTGGCCGAGGATGCCTGGGACGTCCGCGAGGTTCCCGACGGCGAACGGTGGTTCGGGCGGGATCGCTTCGGCGCCGGTGCTCGAGAGCGCGGAGACGGCGAGCACCGCGGCCAGCAGCCCAAAGGCGGCGAGCGCCGAGCCGGCGGTCCAGCGTCGCATGATCTTCCAGCGCTCGTGCTGCCATGCGCGCAGCGTGCTGCGCGTCCGGCGCACGCCATACGTGAAGGCGTAGGCGGAGGTGTCCATTCTCTCCTTGATCGGCATACACCTTGGCCCAGCTGAGCCAGCAACGATCGATACACGTGTCGCGTCCGCGGCTCCGAGCGTGATTCGCTTTCCTCCCAGCTCACCGCTGCTATCCATGCGTGCCGCTAAAATCAATGGGTGGCGCAGCAACGCAGCACCGCGCCACGGATGTCCGTGGCGCAGATGACCGTAGTCTCGCCCCCAATGCAGGGAAGCGTGCTGCCCGCATGCGCCCTGCACCCGGATCGTTACGTCGGCGATCGCGACCAAGGTCGCGTCGCCTCAAAACGGTCCCCGCGCGCAGACGCTGACAACCAGCCGCCAGGCCTCGCTCCGCTCATCGCCGAGCGGACTGTGCGGTAGTTGCCAACACCCGGTGCGGCGCGTGCCGGGCTTGGATGTAGGCGCGCTCTCCTGATGGTGGCCCTCGAGCTGCAGACGCGGCTCATCGAGGAGCCCTACCTCGCAAGGGTTCACGGCGAGCAATACACCGTATATGCCGCCCGAGTCGGCCGCTTCCTCCCAGGGATCGGCCACCTGCGGCGTATCGGCTCGGCTCAGCCCGGCGCTTGATCGACGACAACAGGCGACGCATCGGCACCCTCCTGACGCCCGTACGCTGATGCCAACCATAGAATACTCCTACGTGACGAAATCCGGCAACTCACGTTCAAGGAACGGTAGAGCGATGACGCAACAGGTCGCAGATGCTCAGCGCGAACGCGAAGAAGAAGAGGAGATGATCCTCGAGCGTCTTGTGGCGATAAAAGCGCTTCGGCAAGAGACGCGCCGACTGGAACGCGAATACCACGTCGCAGGGGCGTGCGATATCACGATCCCGGCCGGCTGGCTGCATTTGCTCGACAGAGGTCTAAAGTCGGCAATAAGGTACGCCAAGAGAAGACACGCCGAGGGGGAGTTCAGCGATGACGAATGCCGTGGGCAGATCGAGCGCATAGAGCGACTCGCGGCGGCCATTCGCGATGACGAGCCCGGTGACGCGTTTTCCGTCGGTCCGGAACACCGTAAGGCGCTGTTCGCCGGGCTCGCTGGCGCAGCGCATATCCAGGATTTCGAAGTCGCTCGATTGTCCGAGTACGACCCCCTTGGACAGCGCTTTATCGCCGCGCGCTCGCATACTGCACTCTCCAGCTTGGTGTGGTTCCTTTGGGATCGCGTGGGCTGGTAGGACTCCGGCCGCCTGGCGCCTATCAGGGCGACGGCCAGTGGCCGTGGAGGCGGTAGTGCGCGAGCTGGTAGACGTTTCGTCGTCGGGTGCCTCGCGGTGGATGGCCGACACCGGCGCCACGTACTCCAGGCCGAGCTCATCGCTGGCGGGCCAGGCGATCTGGGAGACGATGCGCCAGGGGCCCGCGAAGTCCGGTATGTAGACCTTCAGGCAGCCCGTCAAGCGTGTGCCCGAGTGGTGTTCGGCGTGGCAGTGTCTGCGCTCGCTGGCAGGGATGCCGTCGCGTTCGTAGCGCGAGCGGGCCTCTTCGAGCGCTCGGCGCGCTGTCTCGGGGAGGCGTGCGAGATCGGCGGCGAAGAGCGCGTCGTCGAAGTGGACGGGAGCGTTGTCCCGTCCGATCCTGCCGGCCACCGGGCGGTCAGCCCTCGTCGTCGAAGGGCAGGGACGGCCCGAAGCGCCGCTCGAACTCCTCGACGTCGGATGGGCTGGCGGGACGGCTTGCGTGGCGCGCATAAACCTCGCGCATCGTGTCGCCGTTGGGCGCTGGCTGGATCTCCTCCAAGACCCAGGCGATGAAGCGGTACAGCTCGTCCTCTGGAATGTCGATGCGTTCGGCGATCTCTTTGGGGCTCAGCCCACCGGCAACGTCGCGCAGGATCGCCTGATCGCGCTCGCTCAGTTCTGTGAGCGTCGCGGCAGCGGTGGGGAGGGCCCGCATGTCGAACATCGTCCTCCAAGGCTAGTACCCGCCGGCTCGATGTGGGTGCCGTTCGTCCTGGGGTCGTCGTAGGCTTGGGTTGTCTCCTATGTCCACGACACTCGATCCAGACGCTCGGCGGTGCCCAAAACCCGCGAGATTTGCTGCCACCGTGCTGCCACGGCCGCATTGGCTTTCCGAGAACACGTTGATTTGCGGGGCCGAAAGCCCCAACCGCCCCCGGCTTCCCAAGCTTGAGGTCGCGAGTTCGAACCTCGTCCGCCGCTTACAAGCACCAGAGCGATATTTGGCTCTGGCAGCCGTCTCCGGCCTCAGGCTGTGCCGGGAAGCGCACGGCCAGACACGGACAGTAGCGGGTCAGGCGGACACCGATTTGCAGTACCACCGCAGTATCGGCCGCCGCTTCGATTTGCAACGGAGGCCGTCCGCCTGCACATCAACGACTGCGGCGGTGCGCTTCGTGTGTACGGGCATCTCGCTCGTCTTTCCATCCTCACCATCAGCTACAAACTGTCCTGCGTGATGTCGTTGCCGATCGCGCGGGTAGGGTCTTGCTGTCCGCGGCCCGTGCTTTGCTGCTCGCTGGACCCGTGGCGATAGTCGCCGCCCCGACCGGCACCGCAGGAGGCGGACCGTGCGATGGAATGGCTCAGTCTCAGCGGCGACCTGACTCGCGAAAACGCGGTCGAGCAGCTGCTCGCGCCGAGCACCTCCGCAGATGTGGACAGCGAGCTCTGCGTGCACGCTGGCTCCGTTCAGCGCCTGGACACGGTCACCGCAGCCGCCGTCAGGCTGCGCATCGCCAGGCACCATCGCGAGCACGAACAGGGGACGGTCACGCTCGTGCTGCCGAGCGCGCCCGACCTGGCAGCGCGACTGTCGGCGCTCCTCGACCCACTGCCCGATCGCGTGAAACTCACCGGGCAGGTCGATGAGCGGCCGCCGGCGAACTACGCACTGGTGCCGGCGACAACCGTCGAGGATTCCCACGCCGCGGTCGCGCTCGGCGGCTGGACGTTGGATGCGTGCGAACGGGCGAGGATCTCCCGCAGGCGCAGCGCATTCATAACGGCGGCCGCGATGGAGCTCGCCGACAACGCCGTGGTTCACGCCCAGGCACCGAGCGATCCGCCGGTAGTGGCGCTGACGAGCACTGCTCGCGGCCGGTTCGTCGAGCTCGCCGTCCTCGACACTGGACGCGGCATCGCCGAGAGCGAGGACCCGCGAGATTTCCTGCGGGCGATTCCTCGGCGTGCTCTGGACGCCGAGCCTGGATTTCTCGGGTACATCCTTCAACGAGAGAGGTATTGTTTCAGCGATGTCAGTGAAACGGGATGCGCTGGCGTTCAAGGTGCCTGGAAAGGTCCTTGGTACGCGTGCGCTCGGTCGTGAGGTCGCCGAGCAACTGCGCGAGCGTGCAGGCGACGGCGCACAGGACCTGTTCGTTGAGTTCACCGGCGTGCAGGTCGCCTCCTCGCCGTTTCTCGACGAGCTTGCCCTTGCGCTGCGCGCGTGGAACGCCGACCATCCCGATCGCTTCGTGGTCCTGACCAACCTGAACGAGGACGTGCAGGACACGCTCGGGCTGGTGCTCGAGCGTCGCGACATGATGTTGGTTGCGGTGGAGAAAGGAACGCTGCGGCTGATCGGCGGGCGTGCGCATCTCGACGAGACACTTAAGGCGGCGCAAGAGCTAGAGGTATTCACGGCCTCTGAGCTCGCTGAGCAGCTGGAACTCAAGCTTCCAAACCTTCATCAGCGTCTCGTCGCGCTGCAGGCCACCGGCGCGGTCGTGCGCGTGCGCCCTGACGGAGCCCCGCAGCGTCCCGTCGTGTTCGCCACACCGCAGTCCGACGAGCTCGCTGCCTGCTCCTAGCTGCCGAGGCGGCCCGTGACGAGTCCGGAGATCGGCCGTGCTACATTAGTTCAATGAGTTCATTGAACTAAGGAGCCGCGCATGACCGACAGCACCCTCAGCCCAGAGCCGAACGCCAGACAGGCCGTCACGATCCTCGTCAACGACCAGCCGGTGACGCTCCAGAAAGACCACGCGACCGGCCATCAGATCAAGGTCGCTGCCGGACTGCCCGAGGGCCTGCAGCTGCATGGCCCCGGCGGTGAGCTCATCGCAAACGACGAGCGAGTGGCGCTTCAGGAGAACGAGCAGTTCACGACCGCACCGAAGGCCGTCAAGATCTTCGTCAACAACAGGGCCGTCGAGGTGCCCGGCCACGAGGTCAGCGGCGCCCAGATCAAGCACGCCGCGGAAGTCCCTGCCGACTTCAAGCTCTATGGGCCCGACGGCACCGAAATCACCGACGGACAGACCGTCAAGGTCAAACACGACGAGCGCTTCACGGCTATCTCGGGACAGGACGTCTCGTGAGACGCCCTGTGTCAACTTTTTTGTGCGAGGAGTTTGTTGAGGGCGTTGTGTTGGGTGGGGTTGTTGGGCGTGTGGTTCTGCCAGCAGCGCCAGAGGGTGCGGGTCCAGGCGCGTCCGAGGATGCGCAGGGCGTGGGGGTGGTTGGCGCCGCGGGCGTGGGCGCGTTGGTAGACGTCTTTGGCCCAGGGGTGCCAGTGTCGTGTGCTGTCGGCGAGGACGCTCATGTGTTTGCGCAGGCGCTTGTCGCAGGCCCAGCGGAAGGTGGCGTTGTTGAGTTTGCCGGATTGGATTGTGACTGGGGCTTGGCCGGCGTCGGCGGCGAGCGAGTCGTTGGTGGGGTAGCGGCTGCGGTTGTCGCCGATCTCGGCGAGCAGGCCGGCGGCTGTGGTGGAGCTCTTGGGGTCGCGGAAGAGGGAGAGGAAGATCGCCCCGTCGGGGTGCGCGCGAGTGGCGCCTGCGATCTGGCGGGTGAGCTGGCTGATTTGCTCAACGATGGGGCGCAGCGAGGTGACGAGAGCGATCACGGCGGTGCGTCGTGCGTCTTGCTCGAGTTCACAGATGATGGCGGTGGGTGCGTTGCGCAGCTTGGTGAGCAGCTCGGTGGGGGTACGCCGTCCGCTGTAGCCGTTTCGCGCGAGGAAGCTTTCGAGTCGTTTCTCACCGAGGCCGTGGGTGTCGGTGGGGCTTGGGTAGCGTTCGAGGAACGCGAGCGCTATCGGGCTGTCGATGTCGAAGAAGATCTGTTCAGCGCCGGGCCAGAACGCTTGCAGCTGGGCGCGCAGCTGGTTAGCCAAGGAGACGCGTGCGTCGATGAGGTCCTCACGGGTACGCACGAGCGTCTTCAGCGCGAGTGGCTCATCACTGGAGGGAGCGAGTACGGGGAAGGGGTGACGGTCGGTTCTGGCGAGCTCGCACAGCACGAACGCGTCGAAGCGGTCGTTCTTGCCAGCCGCGGCACGGTAGCGGTCACGTGCTGCCTTGACTTGGTTGGGGTGGATCGCGAGCACCGGGATGTCTGCGGCTATCAGCCTTCCCACCAGAAGCCCGTCGGGGCGCTCGATCGCGCAGCACTCCACGCGGTGGCTGAGAAGCAGCTTGATCAGCGCGCTGATCCCTCCCTCGTCGTGGCTGAACTGTTCGGCCGCGAGCAGCACTCCGTGCTCGTCGGTGATGTGAACGTCGTGCCAGTCGCTGGCCCAGTCGATCCCGCAGGTTGCGCGCATAGGGTCTCCTCCTCGTCAGGGGTTCGTTTGAAAAATGCTGGCCAGGAGGTACCGTGGCGGGTGCTCATAGGCAGGCCCTCGGTGGGGCGACGCCCTGTCGCCGCTCTGGGTGCCTCACACCACCGGGAGGCGCTTGTCTCACGAGGGCCGTCTCAGCGGCTAGCGACCGAGGCGCTCTCCCGGTGGTGGTCAGCTATGTGTGCTGAGTCTCAGGCCTCGCCCAACCCACGGTCGAGCGAGATCTCCCTCTCTCGGAAAGAAAACGAGAACAACCCCAACACCCAACAACCAGAGGTTGCCCTATGAGCGTCGCGACGATGCCCGCCGAGATCGCCGGTGCCGTCGCAGAGCTGCAAGCCGCGTTCCCCGATCGCGTCCAAGTTCACGAGGACTCCGCCGGTGTGATCGTCGCGATCACCGACGTGACACTCTCAGAGCGCTGGAGCCCCCGTCCCGGGGCGCTGTGGTTCCTGATCCCCTACCACTACCCGGACGCAGCGATCTACCCCTTCTACCTCACCGGCGCACGCCCGACCGGCGGCATGATCGGCGGTCTTCAAGACGTCGCGTGGCGCGGCGAAGCGGCAATTCAGGTCTCGCTGCGCCACACCGCTTGGAACCCCAAGCTCGACACCGCGCTCGGCTCGGCGCTGCAGGCACAGGCATGGCTCGCGGCGAACTGAGCGAGCTGCGCATCTCTGCAGGCGACTACAAACGCCTGCACGCGCACCTGTTCCCCGGCGACCACGACGAGCACGGCGCGATCCTGCTCGCCGGCGAGCACCATTCCGCCGGCCAAAGCACCCTCGCGGTCCGCGAGACCCATCTGCTCGAGCCGGACGAGTTCCCGCCCGGGACCCACGGCTACCGACAGTTCGCCGCAGGAGCGCTCGCGCGACTCGGCAACCGCGCCGCGCAGGAGCGTCTGGCGCTGGTCACCGTGCACAGCCACCCCGGCGCGCACGAGCGCAACGCTCTGTCTGGCGACGACTTGGCCGCACACGAGCGCGTCTTCCCGCATCTGCTCGACATCACCGGCGCCACCAGCGTGACCGGCGTCGCGCTCGGCGAGGCCAGCGCCGCCGGAGAGAGCTGGTACGCCAACGGCAACCGCCGAGAGCTCACCCGCGTGCAGGTGATCGGCGCCAGCATGCGGACCCTGCGCCCGCGCCCGCCCGAGGACCGCAGTGGCGATCTCGAGCGCTTCGATCGTCAGGTGCTGCTGTTCGGCGCCACCGGACAGGCCCGGTTGCGCAGCCTTCACGTCGGCGTGCTCGGTGCCGGCGGCGGCGGCTCGATCCTGATCGAGCAGCTCGCGCACCTCGGGGTCGGGCAGATAACGGCCGTCGACCCCGACATCGTCAAGCGCCACAACCTCTCACGGATCATGGGCGCCTCAGAGCGCGACGCGCGCGAGAAGCGCAAGAAGGTGCACGTCGCACGCGATCATGCGCAGCGGATCGACCCGAGCATTCACTTCAACGCGATCGACGGCGACATCAGCCACTCCCACGTCGCCCGGCGGCTGCTCGACTGCGACTACCTGCTGCTCGCGACCGACACCGCGACCGCACGCTTGGTCGCAAACGCGATCGCGCAGAGCTTCCTGATCCCGCTGATCCAGATCGGCGCGAAGGTCGAGCTCCGCGCCGGGGGTGAGATCGAGCAGATCTACACCGCCGTGCGTCCCGTCCTGCCTCGTCACGGATGCCTCTCCTGCGCCGGGCTGATCGACCCCGTCCTGCTTCAACAGGAGACCGCGACGCCCGAGCAGCGCGCTGAGCAGAACTACCTCGGCCAGGAGGACGTCGCCGACCCGTCCGTCACCACCCTGAACGCCGCCGCCGCGGCGGGCGCCCTGAACGCGCTGCTGATGTCCGTGATCGGCCAGGCCGACCCATATCTCGCCGAGCACCGGATCACGCTCATGCGCGAGGGTCGGGTGCTGACCACCACCCCCAAGCCCGACCCCGACTGCCGCTGGTGTGGGGAGGGCAGCGGCTCTCGCTACGCCCGTGCCGATGTGAGCCTGCTGCCGTTGCGCCCGACTGTCGAGCCGAGCAGCACGAAGCGCCCCCTCGCCCGGCGGCTGTTCGCGGCGATCCTTCGCCGCTGAGCTGGCCTCCGGCTGGGACGCCACACGACACGTCAGCGGCCCAGAAGCTACCGCTACGGGCTGCGCCCGTCTGGACGCTTGCTCGCGCCTTCATCTCGCTTCCGTTCCGACGCTATGCGTCGGACTGCGGCCTGCGGCAGCCCGCTCGCGGCTCGACGACGCTCCCCCGACTCACGCAGCCGGCGCACAGGCATCAAGCTCAAACAGACTACGGGTATGAAATACCGGGTGGCTGCTGTCCGGTCGTGTTCGTAGGGTCGTTTGACCGGGACAGGGGCCTTGTGGGAAGGACGCTTGTGGGTAGGCCGCCGTGCATCTGGGCTGAGAGCCCGTCAATGACTAGATGGCCGCCCCTGCGACTCACCCGGTTGGGCTGAGAGCCCGAATCCGTAGTTGTCGCTGCCCGCGGTGCCTTCCATTTTCATATGTCCAGTTCGTGAAGGGAGGCTGTTTCTCGTGCGGTTCTTTGGTTTGGATGTTCACCTCGATTTCTGTGAGGTCGCGGTCGCCGAGGGCGGCCGGGTCTCGCGGGTTGGTCGGATCGTGAGTACCCCGGAGGCGATCCGGGAGTTCGCGGCTGGTCTTCGGAGTGATGACCAGGTGGTGTTGGAGGCCAGTTGCGGCGCGATGATGATCGCCCGGCTGCTGGAAGAGGGCGATGTCGGCCGGGTCGTGGTGTGCAATGCGGCGGAGACGCGAGCGATCTCTCACGCGCGCGTGAAGTCCGATCGCTTTGACGCGGCGATGCTCGCCAAGCTGCTGTCGGCCGGGATGCTCAAAGCGGTGTGGGTGCCCGATGAGGCGACGAGCTCCTTGCGCCGGCGTGTCGCTCGCCGGGCGGGGCTGGTGCGGGCACACGACATCGCTTCGATAAGCGCCCGCCAAATAACGCATCCAGGTGTGCATTCTCATCCCAGAACGCTCACGTAGATGCGTCTGGGGGGCTGGTGCTAGTCGTGGTTCGTGGCCGTGACGATCCAGACGGCTGCGCGGCTGACTATGGAGCCGTCGGGCTTCTGCCAAGCGGCGTAGTGGTCGCGCAAGGTCTCGGCGATCTCGCCCCGGCGGCTCTCCCCGTACTCGCCGTTCAGGCGGATCAGCTCGGCGCCGGGTCCGATCGCGAGCAGGGAGTCGATCGCTTCGTTGATGTCCGCGCCCATGAAGTAGTCGAAGTCGCGCTGATGCAGCTCGATCTCGTCGAACCCGGCGGCCTCGAGAATCCCGCGGGTGGTCTCGGGGTTACCGAGTGAGAATGGCCCGGGGCCGCAGGTGTCGGCCTCATGCTCCTCAGGGCGCGAGAGAACCGCTCAACGACCTGCTCGGTCTCCGCCGTGGGTGTCGCGTAAAGTTGTTGTGAGTGATGGGTGAGTGTCGGCGGTGCGTGTAGAGATCTGGTTTTGTGGGCCCTGGTTGGGTGTCGGTGCGGCCCAGGTGTCGTTTTAGGCGGCTTGGGCGGCCAGGTGGTGTCTGTGGAGCTTCAGCAGGTTGTGTGTCGCGGTGATTAGCCGCCATTCGGAGCGTGCGGCGGATCTGCCTCGCCGCTGGAACTGGTTGATGCGCCGGTTGTGCTTGGTTTGAGCGAATACGGGCTCGACCATCGCCTTGCGTTTTCGGTAAAGCCCGCCGCCGTGTTCACCGGCGAGCACGGTGCGCATGAAGGCGTAGCGGCCGCCGTCCCAGCCGCGGCGGGGTGTGTCGCGCTTGCCGGCATCGGGCGGGATCAGGACCTGGGTACCGTTGCTGATGACGTTGTCGATTTGATTTTCATGCCAGTAGCCGCTGTCAGCGACCGCGACCCCGGGCGTCTCGCTAACACCGATCTGCTCAAGCTCCCGTCGGGTGGCCTTGACCATCGGCTCGAGCTGCCCGAAGTCAGGTGAGGTGAGCGTAACCTCAGCAGCGAGCACGATCTGATCCTCGTTCACCACAGCCTGCACGTTGTAACCCTGGGTGTAGCTGCGCGGCGTCTTCACGTTGCGTGAATCGAGGTCGGTCACGTTGATCTTCCCCGGCGGCAGCTCCGGCGCCACGTAGGGGTTCGGGCGCGCCCCAAACCGCCGGCCGTCCGTAGTCACGGCGGTCGCGCGATGATGCTCATAGGCCTCGTTGGCCTCGCGCTCGATCCGCAGGTTCTCCTGCAGGCGACGCTCGCACTCAAGCAGGCGCTCCGGCCGCGAGCGTGGGATCGGATCGGCCGCCAGGCGCCGATGCTCATCGAGCTGGTGGCGCGCCTCGCGCACCCACCCCTGACGCCCATGCATCCGAGCGACGATCACCTCGGGGTCAAGCACGAGCTCCACACCCTGCGATTCCGCGTCAGGCGCCTTCACCTTCGCGTCTTGCCTGTCTGCACGTTCGCGCGCGAGCTTCTCCTTGGCCTCGCGCAGCGCAGCACGTTGCCCCTCACGGGTCCGCAGATGCTCGGGCAGCTCGATCGCCGCGCTCCTGCCCATAGAGCTCGTCCTCGGCGGCATCGATCTCGCCCGCCTCCTTCAGGATCTCCCGCGCGAGCTGCTCGTAATCGAGGTTTGAGTGATGCGATGCGTTCGCGTGCACCTTCGTCCCGTCGATCGCGATCAGCCCCACCTTCACCAATCCCGACTCCCGACAGAGCCCCAACACCTCGCTGAACAACTCGGCCAGGGCCGTCTCGTGGCGCACACGAAACCGCGCGATCGTCGCGTGATCCGGCGTCTGCTGCGCGGCGATCACCCGGTAAGCGACATCCTCCACACAGCGACGCTCGATCACCCGCGAGGACCGCTCACCCCGCGCGTACGCATACAAAAGCAGCGCCACCATCATAGAAGGCTCGAACGCCGCGCGGCCCCACCCATCCAGGCGGTAAGAGCCATAGAACGCCGCGAGATCCATCTCATCCACCGACGCCAACACAAACCACGCCAAATGACCCTCCGGCAGCCAATCCCGCGGGTCCGGCGGCATCAAAAACACCTGCTCACGATCACACACAAGAAAGTTCTGGGGCATACCCAGAAGTGTCTTAACCACGTCGGACGGACCCGGGGTTTACGCGACACCCACCGCCCAGAGCGGGCTTTCGGCCTTGCGGCGCCAGCAGACCTTCGCGAGCGTACCGCCGGGCTTCAGCGCGCCACGGATCGCGCGCATAGCCGGGACCGGTGCGGCGAAGAACTGCGTCCCCATGCGCGAGAAGGCGTAGTCGTAGATGGGATCCCACTCAGCCGTCTGCGCATCGGCGGTCTCGAACGCGATGTTCTCGACCCCCGACTCGACGGCCTCGCGACGGGCGTCCTCGATGAACCGCGGCGAGGAATCGATGCCGAGCGCGAAGCCTTCCGGCCCGACGAGCTCAGCCAGCTGCTGGGTCGTCTCGCCGAAGCCGCACCCGATGTCGATGCAGCGCCCACGCTCGGGCGGCGGAAAGAGCTCGAAGACCTCCTCGGTGACCTCTGTCAGCGCGCCCACAAACACCTCGCGGTTCGACTTCCACCGCTCATACAGAACGGTGTTCCATGCACGCACCGCTTCCTCATTGGCGACCGCCACCGCACCCGCGCCCTGCTGTTGCATCGGCTGATACTACACCTCAACCGCCCCTCCGCAGAGCGGGCTACCAGTCGATGCGCTGCTGCTTTCCGGGCCGAGCGAGCGTCCCGGCGAGGGCCGCGCTGACGCTCGCTCGGGACGATGGCCGGGCGCAGGGATGTCCCGCGCGGGGGTCCCGGGAGGACCACTCGCATGAAGGGAGGAGCAGTCGTGGATCGAGCCCGCGAGCAACACTCCCGCTGACCCGAGACGCAGACCGTCCCAAGCGTCGTCCAGCACGGGCGCACCGATCACCGGCGGCGTTGGTTAGCCAGCGAGTACGCGGCCAGCGCCAAAACCTGAGCCCTGCTGCCAGGCGGTGAGGTACGACGGCTCTGCCTCGAAGTCATTGCGCAACTCGAAAGAGGTTTCCGGAGAGTTCTATGAAGTAGGATCTGTCAAGGGACGCGCGAGGTGACTACGGGAGGTGAGATCATGAGCATCAGCCAGGATCAGACGCCGCTTGACGAGGTGCGGGTCGCCGATCGTGCCTGCTTCCAGGAGGGGCCGCCGCTAGAGCTGTTCCGGCGACTGCGCTCGGAGTGTCCGCTGCACTGGTCGAAGGGCATCTCGGACTACCCCGAAGAGGATGGCTTCTGGTCGGTGACCACGGCCGACGACGTGTTCGAGGTCAGCCGCGACTGGCAGACGTTCTCCTCCGAAGCCGGAGGATTTACCGCCTTGAAGAATGCCGTCCTGCCGTTGGAGCTGCAGCAGGCGATGTTCATCGGTATGGATCCGCCCAAGCACGACCGGATCAAGGCGCTTTTCCAGCGTGGTTTCACGCCGAAGCGGATCGCCGAGCACGAGAGCGCGATTCGCGCGATAACGACCGACGTGTTCGCTCGACTGGATGGCTGCAAGACCTGCGATCTGGTCAGCGACGTGGCGCAGCCGGCGGTGGCGCGGGTAATCGGCAGCTTCATGGGCCTGCCGCCCGAGGACGATGCGGTATGGGCCAACCTTATGAACGCGATCGTCGGGGCAGGCGACCCGGACACCACGCCCGAGGGTACTCAGATCGTGATGGAGCGCGAAGTGCCCGAGGTGTTCGAGCGCTGTGGCAAATTGATTGCCGAACGACGTGCGTCACCGACCGATGACCTCACGAGCGTGCTCGTGCACGCGGAGCTCGACGGCGAGCGGCTGGAGGACCACGAGATCGTGATGGGGTTCCTCCTGCTGATGGCTGCCGGCAACGACAGCACCAAGGCGACCTACTGCAGCGGGATGCGGGCGCTGATGGAAAACCCCGACCAGCGACGGGAGGTTCTGGCGAACCCGTCGCTCGTGCCGGCGGTCGTCGAGGAGTCGCTGCGCATGTTCCCGTCCTTCGCCCATTTCGCTCGCACCGCCACCCGCGACACCGAGTTGCACGGACAGACGATCCGCGAGGGCGAGAAGGTGGTGATGTGGTACCCATCCTCCAACCGCGACGAGACTCGCTATGAGGACCCCGACCGCTTTGACATCGGGCGTAACGCCGAGCATCAGGCGTTTGGCGCGGGTGGCCGGCATTTCTGCCTTGGCACCGCGCTGGCCCGCCTCGAGCTGCGGATCCTCATCGACGAGACGCTCAAGCGTTACCCGGCGATGGAGCTCGCCGGCAACCCGACCTACGTCGAGTCGGCGTTCGCCAACCAGCACAAGACGCTGCCGGTCCGGCTGAGTCCGCTCCGGCTGAGTCCGTTGTAGGTCGTCCAGCTTACGATTGGCTGGCTGGTGATGTCCGTGGCTTGCTAGTGATGTCCGTGGGAGTAGTGCAGCACCCCGCTCGTCAGGCGACGCAGGGTGGCATTGCTGGGATCTGAGAGCGTTCGCACGATCCCGCGGCGGCGATCGAACAGCTCGGACTCGGTCAGGTTGAGTGTTCGTGCGATCTGCTCAGCGGGGATGCCGTGCGCGAACATGCCGAGCAGCGGCTTGTCCCGTGGCGCCAGGCCGGCGATGAGCATGGTGAGATCGGGCCGTGAGACGGCGGGCAGCGTGCGGCGTCCGTTGCGGGCGGCGTGGATGGCGTCGATCAGCTCGTGGGGCAGTGCGGACTTGGCGATTACGGCGTAGGCGCCGGCGACCATTGCCCCGGCCACGAGCGCGATGTCGGGGAAGGCCGAGTAGACGACGACGCGCGGGGCGAGGGGGAGGGCGCCGAGTCGGCAGGCGAGCTCGAGGCCGCTTTCGCCCCCCATGTGGAAGTCGACCACGGCGATCTCGGGTTGCAGCCGCCGCGCGGCCGCGAGTGCCTGGGTGTGGTCGTCAACGCCGGCGAGCACCTCGATGCCGCGTTCATCGCCGAGTAGGCTGGTGAGCCCGTGCAACATCACCGGATGATCGTCGACGACGAGCACGGTGAGCGATCTGAGCGGGATGGCCGATGAGGCCGGGCGCAGTGGCACGCGCCGCCGGGCCGGGGGGTGTTGTGAGGCGGGAGCGGGGAGCCCGGCGGCGCTGAATGCCATGCACAGAGAATGCGCTTCACGTGTGCTGGTGGCAATGGAGTGCAAGCCCCATCCTCTGGCTCAGGGCTCTATGAGACCACGGCGGATCGCGTAGCGGGTGAGCTCGACCCGGTCGCGCATTCCGAGCTTCTCGAGCATGTTCGCGCGGTGACGCTCGACGGTCTTCTTGCTGATCGTGAGGGCCTCGGCGATCTGCTGGTTGGTATGACCCTCGGCGATCAGCTTGATGACCTGCAGCTCGCGCGGGGTCAGGGGGTCGGGGTGCTCCTCGGCGGGTCCGGCGAGGTAGTGACGGACGATCTCGGTGACGGCGGCGGGGTAGAGAAACGGCTCGCCGCGCACGGCGGAGCGGCAGGCGCGCACGACGTCGCGGTCGGCCAGCGACTTGAGCACGTAGCCGCTGGCGCCAGCCTGCAGGGCCTCGTAGAGGAACTGCTCGTTGTCGTGCATCGAGAGCATCAGGATCTTGAGTGCGGGGCGCTGGCGGTGGATTTCGCGGGCGGCGTGCAGCCCGGTCATACGTGGCATCGAGATGTCGAGGAGGGCGAGATGCAGGTCGTCGTGGGCGAGCGCCATACGGACCGCCTCCAGCCCGTCGCTGGCCTCGGCCCGGACCACGAGGTCAGGTTCGCTTTCGAGCACCAGCCGCAGCCCCTGGCGAACGACGGCGTGATCGTCGGCGAGCAGGATGTTGGTCTTCAGCGCCGTCATGTGCCCTCGGTGTGGAGCGGAACGTCCAGATGCACCTCGGTGCCGGCGTGGGGCGCGCTGGTGATCCGCAGGGAGGCGCCGACGAGCCCGGCACGCTCGCGCATGCCGCGCATCCCGCCACCCTCGCGGTGCCCCTCGCGCATGCCGAGCCCATCGTCGCGGACACTCAGCGTGAGGCGATCGGCGCGTAGCTGCAAAGCGATACTTACGCTGGCGGCGCCCGCATGGCGGACGGCGTTGGTCAGCGCCTCCTGGGCGACGCGGTAGACGACGAGTTCGCGCTCCGGCGATTGAGGCTGGAGGTCCGCGGGGATCCGGCAGGCGATTCGCAGCCCGGACTGCTCGCGCATTCGCCGGGAGAGCGCCAGCAGCGCCACGGCGAGGCCGAGATCCTCGAGTGGCTCGGGGCGCAGGCGCTGGGCGATGCGGCGGACGTCGTCGATGCTGGCGCGTGTGGTCTCGAGCAGTTGCTCGAGCGGTTCGGCGAGGTTGGGCGGCGCGTCGCGTGAGACGCGTGCCAGCCCCAGCAGCACCCCGGTCAGCGTCTGGCCGACCTCGTCGTGCAGCTCCCGTGCGACTCGCAGCCGCTCGTTCTCCTGAGCCGAGAGCACCCGCCGCGTGCTCTCCAGGCGCTCGGTCTCGAGCTCGTCGAGCATCTCGTTGTAGGCCTGCGCGAGCTCCGCGGCCTCCGACGGGGCGCTGGGCACCTGCAGGCGCTCTCCGGACTGCAGCGGATCGACGCGCCGCAGGAGCGCGGGCAGGTGGGTCAGCGGGGCGAGCGCGTGGCGCAGCAGCAGGGCGTTGGCGAGGAGCGTCACGGTCAGCGTGACGGCGAGGATGGCGGTGTCGTCGGCGGCGATGTGCGCGAACGGGGCGGGCAACACGATCGCGATCGCTACAGCCATCGTCGTGACGAGGGCGCCGTTCAGAGCGAGTACGCGCCAGAAGAGCGGCAGGTAGCGACGGGTCGCCGACGGCGACGGAGTCGGAGTCAGCTGGCGTGGCGTCGGCGACCGCGGTGGCGCGGCTCGCCGCATGGCGTCGGCGACACCATCCGAACGCCCGCCGACGGCGGCGCTCCCATCGGAACGATCCGCGACGGCATGCGCGAAACCGGCTTGCTCGTCCGCTTGCTGCACGGCAAGTCACGCTAGCGCGCCCGTATGTACCCCGGTGGAAGATGGGGCCTTGACCTCATGGTGGTCGCAGTGCGATCGGCCTGAATATGGTGGACGTGGCTGAGCATCGCTCGACCGGCTGGAGGCGAAGACGTTCGCAGCCTTTTGGTCGAAGAGCGACAGAACGGCGGCCCCCTCTCCCCACTACGTGTGTGGGCGCCGTTGCAGGTACAAGTTCGGTCGCACGGCACGGGCAAAGGGACGGAGCCCCAGCCTGTGCCGCTTAGCTCATGCGCGCTGCGGATGGTGTGCCACACGGGCGGTCGGAGGGGGCGAACTCGATGACCTGCACCCACATAGGAGGAAGAAGACGCGATGGCGATAAGCGCGGCGAATATCGACGAGGCGAAGCTCGAAGCATTTATGGGACAGGCGGTGACGGACATGGGCGCGATCATCAGCGCGCCGCTGTTCCTGATCGGCGAGAAGCTCGGCCTCTACAAGGCGATGGCGGGCGCGGGGCCGTTGACCTCGCAAGAAGTGGCCGAGCGCGCGGGGGCGGCTGAGCGCTACGTGCGCGAGTGGTTGCGCAACCAGGCGGCGGGTGGCTATGTGACCTACGACGGGGAGAGCGATCGCTACACGCTGCCCGACGAGCAGGCGCTCGCGTTGGCCGACGAAGACAGCCCGTTCTACATCCTCGGCGCGTATGAGTTGATTGCGTCGCTGTATGCGGACGAGGAGCGTATCGCGGAGGCTTTCCGCAGTGGCTCGGGGATGGGTTGGCACGAGCACGACCAGCGGCTGTTCCGCGGCACGGAGCGCTTTTTCCGACCGGGCTACCGCTCGCACCTGGTGACCGAGTGGATCCCGGCGCTCGACGGCGTCAAGGAGAAGCTGAAGCGGGGGGCGAAGGTCGCCGACGTGGGTTGCGGCCACGGGGCGTCGACGATCATCATGGCCGAAGCGTTCCCTAATTCGCGCTTCTCCGGCTTTGACTACCACATGCCCTCGATCGACCGCGCGCGTCAGGCGGCCAGCGATGCGGGCGTCGATGACCGCGTCGTGTTCGAGGCGGCGTCAGCCAAGGAGTACCCGGGCAGCGACTACGACCTGGTGTGCGTCTTCGACTGCCTGCACGACATGGGTGACCCGGTTGGGGCGTCGGCGCACGTGCTGGAGACGTTGCATCCTGACGGGACGTGGATGATCGTCGAGCCGTTCGCGAAGGACCGCGTCGAGGAGAACTTCAACCCGGTCGGCCGGGTCTTCTACGGGGCTTCGACGGTGATCTGCACGCCCGCGTCCCTGTCCCAGGAGGTTGGGCTGGCGCTTGGGGCGCAGGCAGGTGAGGCACGCTTGCGCGAGGTGCTCACCCAGGGCGGGTTCAGCCGGGTCCGCCGCGCGGCAGAGACTCCGTTCAACATGATTCTGGAAGCAAAACCGTAGAGCCCGGGAGATCGTCGTGGAACGCGCGGGCGAGTATCCGCGACAGCGCGGGTACGTCCTGTGGTGTGGCTCGCAGTGCTGTGAG
The DNA here is from genome assembly GCA_963812595.1 of uncultured Solirubrobacterales bacterium. Classification (GTDB taxonomy): domain Bacteria; phylum Actinomycetota; class Thermoleophilia; order Solirubrobacterales; family Solirubrobacteraceae; genus Palsa-744. The sequence continues at coordinate 176,221 of CAWEVQ010000010.1, read as the reverse complement.
TTGGCGCCCGCTTGGGCTTGACATCTGCGAAGCAACGTGTTACGTTTTGCTCACGGGCCAGTGCTTCCGCCGCTGGGAGCCTGGTGTACATAGGGTCCAGTTGGGGTCATACCGCCTTGTGGTTGACGTCCAAAGCGCTCGCAGGGTTTTTGTTGTTATGGGAGAGGGTCTGGATCGGAGCGATGAGGGAGTTGTTTGAGCGTGGTTTCTAGAGGGAGATTCATGATGGGGATGTGCGCCTTGGCCCGTAGGGCTGATGCTAGATGCGCCAGCTTGGCGCTGTCGCATCTCTCTCTCTCTCTCTCTCTCTCGGCTAGGTCGCTAGCCGAGAGGCCTCCTCGTCGGGCGCATTCGCGCCGCTTTTGCTTCGTCCCCGCGGGGGGTGGGTGCTGAATGCCCGTCTCCGTGCGTGTGCGTGTGGGTGAGCGTCCTCGGCCGGTCGAGCGGCGGCGCCAGCGTGGGCTGTCGCGGCAGGGGTTGCCGTTGGAGTCGCCGCGTGTGCAGGTGGATGAGATTCAGCGTTCGCGGCTGCTGGTCGCGGCGGCGGCGGTGATCGACGAGCTGGGTTACGAGCAGACGTCGGTGGTGCGGATTACCGCGCGGGCGCGGGTGTCGCGGCGGACGTTCTACGACCTGTTCGGTAACCGCGAGGCGTGCCTGGTCGCGCTGCTGGATGACGTGGCCGGTCGGGTCGAGCGGGAGCTTGCGGCGGCGGGCCTGGAGGGTTTGGCGTGGCGTGAGCGGGTGCGCGGTGGCCTGTGGACGATCCTCTCGTTCCTCGACGGCGAGCCGGTTTTGGCGCGGATCTGTGTGGTGCAGGCGCTGCATGGTGGCCCCGGGGTGCTCGAGCGTCGTGAGCAGATTCTCGCGCGCTTGGCGGCGATCTTGGATGAAGGACGCCGGGAGGGCCCCCGTGGCAAGGAGTGCACGTTGGTGACGGCGGAAGGCCTGGTGGGCGGGGCGCTCGGTGTGGTGTATGCGCGTTTGCGTACTGGTGACGGTCGCCCGTTGACCGGCCTGTTGGACGAGTTGATGGGGATGATCGCGCTGCAGTATCTGGGGTCGCGTGCGGCGCGTCGCGAACAGCGCCGTCCTGCCCCCGTGCCGCGGCCGGCGCCGCCGCGCAGCGGGCCGGTTTCCGCGCACGCGGAGAGAGACCCGTTGGACGAGGTGGATATGCGCCTCACCTATCGCACGGCGCGGGTGTTGGAATGCATCGCGGAGCTGGGTGGGCGGGGTTCCGCTCCCAGCAACCGCGCGGTCGCGGAGAGAGCCGGGATCACAGACCCGGGGCAGATCTCAAAGCTTTTGCGGCGCTTGGAGCGCCTTAGCCTCGCAGTGAACACCGGCGGGGGCCACCAGAGCGGGGAGCCGAACGCTTGGAAGCTGACGCCGCTGGGCGCGAAGGTCGCGCGGCGCCTCAGCGTACTCATCTGCGACCGGGAGCAGGCAGCATGACGCGCCACCGCCGATCGATTTACCGCTTCACAACCTCGACGAAGGAGAACAAGGTGAATCTCACAGAGCACACCGCGAAGCCCGCCGTCACGCCGAAGATCGGGCGCTTCGCGACGCTCCGTGGCCTTCTCCAAGCCCAAGGGATTGGTGCGTCCGCGCGCAGTCTGGTCGCTGCGCCTCTCGTCGCCCTCTGTGGCCTCCTCGCTCTGTCGGCCGGCGTCGCCCGCGCCGAAGCGCCTCTGCTGGTCCCTTACGGCAACTTCGCGGTCGCCGAAAACGGAATTGGGGTGGCGGTTGACAACTCTGACTTGGCGTTCGCCGGCGACGTCTACGTCTCGAGCTTTTTCAGATCCGGAGAACCCACGCTATCCAAGTTCACGCCCGCTGGTAAGCCGGTTTCGCCGTCGCCGTTTGGGGAACCGTTTGGTTTCACTACCAGCTTGGCGGTTGACCCGAAAAACGGCGATCTGTACTCGCTCGGCGCGTCCGGCAGCGTCACGACCTACGACCCGAGCAGCGGCGCGGTGGTGGGGACGTTCCCGGTGGCGTTGACCCCGGGGCGCGGGGGACTTATTGAATTCGCCGAAAGGCCGTCCCAGATCGCGGTTGACTCGGCCGGGGATGTGTATGTGCCGAACACGCATGGAAATGATGTGCTGGAGTACGGTCCGGGAGGGGTGCCGCTGCAGACGTTCACCGGTGGCTCGGGCGCAGGCGCGCTGAAGGAACCGACCGGTGTCGCGGTGGACTCCGGGGGCGAGCTGTGGGTGGCCGACGGTGGCAATAACCGCATCGAGAAGTTGAGTCCCGCCGATGAACCGGAAGGCGAAATCAGAAGCGAAGGTGTGCGGTCGGTCGCGCCATATGGCCGTGGCGATGTGCTCGCGATCGTCCTCAACGGTGAAGATTTCTGCGGAAAGATCGGGGGTGAAACGGGTGTATGCCCGCATCTGGTCGGGTACGGTCCGACCGGCGGCAAGCTTCTTGACCTCGGCGCGGGCTCGTTCGGGTCGGGGTCGGACACGGAACTCATCTCCATCGCCAAGTCGTTGTTGGTTGCGGTCGATGAAGCGAGCGGCCACGTGTACGTGACTGACCTCAGCAACGAGCGCGTCTGGGCCTTCGCGCCGCCGACCGCGCCAGCGGTCATCAAAGAGCTCTCAGCCGAAGTCACCACCTCCGAAGCCAAGCTCGGCGCGGGCGTGAATCCCGGCGGGGAGCCGACTACCTACCGCTTCGAATACGGCACCACGACCGCCTACGGGAACTCGACGCCCTCCCCCGAAGGGAGCGTCGGTGAAAACTTCGGCGCGCGCACCGCCTGGGCCGCGGCCGGCGGCCTCAAACCGGGCACGACCTACCACTACCGCGTCGTAGCGACCAACGGACTCGCCCCCGAAGGTGTGGACGGAGAAGACCAGACCTTCACGACGCTGACCGCCAAGGAAGCGGAATGCGAGGAAAACGAAGCACTCCGCGGCGGCTTCTCCGCGCGCCTGCCCGACTGCCGCGCCTACGAGCTGGTCACCGCGCCGACGAAGAACGCGGTGGAGTCCGAAGGAGGCCTGATGGCGGCCGCGGACGGCGAAGCAATGTGGTTCGCGGAGAGCGACCCGCTGCCCGGCGCCCCGACAGGCGCCTACCAGGAATATCTCGCCACGCGCGGCGCCGGCGGGTGGAGTTCGGAGGATCTGCGACCGCTCGAATCCTACTCGGACACGACCTGCGAGAGCCATGCTCCCGAAGCGATCTTCTCGGCCGAGCTTTCGAGGAGTGTCACCGACTACGGCTTTGCCGGCCGCGCCAGCGAGCCCAGCGCCGGCGGCGTTGGCGGCGTCCCAACCTGCAACACCGAAGGGCTCCAGGTCGTGCCCGGCGAACCGGTGGGCTACAAAAACCTCTTGCTGCGCGAGAACGCGACCGGCACCTACCGCCTGATCAACGCGCCGCCGCCGGGCGTGACTCCCGCAGATGCCTTCTTGCAGGGCGCCTCCCCGGACCTCAGCCACGTGGTCTTCAGCGAGGAAGCCCCGCTGGCGCAGGGCGCGCAGTACGGCGTCGAAAACCTTTATGAATGGGACGAAGGCGTCGTGCGTTTGCTGACGGTGCTGCCGGAAGGGACTTCCGTCCAGGGGTCGCTGCCCGAAGTGCGCGGCGGTGACAACGTGATTTCTGCCGATGGCTCGCACATCGTGTTCGTCTCGGGGGCCGGCCTGTACGTACGTATCGACGGCGAACACACGGTGCAGGTGGACAAGGGGCCGGGCGCGAGCGGCGGCGGCTCCTTCCAGGCCGCGAGCGCCGACGGTTCTGAGGTCTTCTTCACCGACGACCGCAGGCTCACGGCCGGTTCGACCGCCGAAACGGGCGAACCGGATCTGTACGAGTGCGAAATCGTCGAAGAAGAGCAGGCCGGCAAACGCGTTCCGACGTGCAAACTCAGCGACCTGACCGTCGCCACGGGCGGCGAACATGCCGATGTCATCCACGTTTCGCAGCTCGGCACCAGGGACGGCTCGCACATGTACTTCGTAGCCAGGGGCGTGCTTGCAGCTAACACGAGGGAATACACCGACAGCGAAGGCAACGTCGTCGTCGAAAAAGCGCAGGCCGGGCAGAACAACCTGTACCTGTGGAGCGGCGGCACGACGACATTCATCGCGTCCGGGCCGACGACGGGATACGAAGAACTCGCCGGCGCAGGACAGGCCTCGCCCGACGGCACCTGGTTCGCGTTCCCGTCGGCCAAGAGCCTGACCGGCTATGACAACAACCCGGCGCAAGGCGCGCCGGCCACCGAGATCTTCCTCTACAACGCGGCGTCGGGTCAGCTCGTCTGCACCTCGTGCAATCCGACCGGCGAACGACCGATCACCGACGGTGGGGCGGAATTGCAGGGCTTGGGAAACAAGATGGAGCGACGCTACATCTCTGATGGCGGCCGGCTCTTCTTCGAAACGAGGGAAGCGCTGGTGCCATCCGACACCAACGACCAGGTCGACGTCTACGAGTACGAGGATGGTCACGTCTATAGGATCTCGTCGGGCTCGAGTTCCCAGGGGTCGAAGTTCATCGACGCGAGCGAAGACGGCGCCGACATCTTCTTCGAATCGACCCAGGCGCTCGTTCCGCAGGACACCCAGGAAGGGATGTACGCGATCTATGACGCGCGCGTGGACGGAGGCTTCCCGGCGCTCGCCCCGCCGCCGGCTTGCACGACTGCCGATGCCTGTCGCGCACCGGTCCCGCTGCAGCCCTCGGTCTACGGGGCGCCGGCGAGCCAGACGTTCTCCGGCGTCGGGAACCTCGCCCCGCCTCTGCCGACGGTCGTCAAGAAGGTTACAAAGAAGACCGTGGAGTGCAAGCGGGGACTTGTGAAGAACAAGAAGGGCAAATGCGTACGAAAAAAGAGTAAGAAGCAGGGGAAAAGAGCCAGCCACGACCGGAGGGGCAAGTAATGACAACCACCAAGTCCACAAAACTAGCCTTTCTCGGTGGAGCTCGGTTGAAGAAGCCTCTAGCACTTGCATTCACACTCATCCTCGCCACCCTCGCCTGCTCGGTCGCTCCGGCGCTCGCTGCGGCTGAACCTCATCCGCAGATAGGGGAATTCGGCTCGTTCACCAATCCGAATGGCATCGCGATCGACGAAGCCTCGGGTGACGTGTACGTAGCCGACATCGCCACGAACACCGTCTCCAAGTTCGACGCGAGCGGCGCCCCGGTCAACTTCGACTTCCCCGCGGGCTCCAAGGAAGCACCCGGGAACACACTCAAGGGAGCCGACGCACCGGCCGAATCCTTCTCGTTCCCCTCGGTGTACGGCAGTCCCGCCGCGATCGCGGTCGATAACGCTTGCGTGCGGCAGACCCCGGCGCTCATCGGCAACGCCTGTAAAGAATTCGACCCTTCGGCCGGCGACCTCTACGTGATGGACGCAGGCCACGGCGTGATCGACAAGTTCGGTCCGGGCGGCGAATACCTGAGCCAGATCGCCGGCTTCGAACCGGCGACAGGGACGGCCAAACACGAACTGCTGGGTATCGCCGTCGACTCGAACGGCACCGTGCGCGCCGATGTGAGCGGCGTCACGGCGCGCGTACGCTACGCCGGGGGCGTGTCGGTCGAGGAGTTCGACGACTCCGCCGCGAACCATCTGATCGCGCAACAGCACGCCAATGAACCATCTGAACATCTCTCCGGTATACCCCAGGCTCTGCCCGGCGACGGGTTTGCGGTGGGCCCGAGCGGCGACGACTATATGCTCTTCAAGCAGGGTAACGCTAGCCCGTGCTCGTGTACGGCCAAGCTCGGCCAGCAGCTCGCGGCGCTCGGTCTGATCGACAACTACGGCTCCGGCGACGTGGCGATCGCAGCCGATGCCGCGACTGGCCACCTCTACGTCGACGATCAGTCCTCCGTCGCCGAGTGGGACAACGGCGCGGTCAACGGCGCCAAGTTCATACCGAACTCGTTTGAAGAGGAAGGCGCGGGCACGCTCGTCTCGCGCTTCGGCGAAGGGCGGCTCTCCGGCTCCTCGGGCCAGGGCGGAATCGCTGTCAACGGCGCCACCGGCGAGATCTACGTCTCAAACCCGGCCGACGGCAAGGTCTACGTATTCGGCAGCGACGCGCCCGCCGTTAGCGCCGGTGCGCCGACGAACGTCACGAAGGAAAGCGCGACGCTGAACGGCACGGTCAATCCTCGCGGCGAAGCGCTCCGTTCGTGTGAGATCGAATACAGCGGCGCCGACGAGTTCGGGCAGGTCTCGGGCGAACACTACGAACACGGGGAAATATCGTGCGAACCAACCCAGATTGGCTCGGGGACCAGCGCGGTGCCCGTAAAGGCGAATATCGAGGGTCTTGAGCCCGGCTTGCTCTACCGCTTCCGCATCGTGGCCACGAACGCCGCCGGTACGAGCCAGAGCGCCGGGCTACTCGCGACCAAAGGCCTCGGCTTCGGCCTCTCGCGTTTCGAACTCTCGTTCGTAAGGGAAGATGGCTCTCCCGACGTGCAGGCGGGTTCGCATCCCTACGAAATGCGCAACAACATGGAATTCAACGCCCACTTCGTCCGTGCGGAATCGAACGCCGACTCGATGTACCTGCGCGAGCCCGACGGCACGTTGCGGGACCTCACCGTCGATCTGCCGCCGGGACTGGTCGGGGACCCCAACGCGACGGCAAAGAAGTGCACTCTGTCCAACTTGCTTGAAGAAAGGCGGGCTGAAGTCGAAGGAGGCGGCTGTCCGTCGGAATCGCTGCTCGGACAACTCGAGCTCAATTGGGACTCGCACGTCTTCGGTTACGACGAGTTCATCGACCCGGTCTACAACATGGTCCCACCGCGCGGCGACGCGGCGCAGTTCGGCGTCAACTACGGCATAAAGACGGAAATTTTCATAAGCAGCTCGCCGCTCGCCGGGGGGGACTATCCCATCCAGGCAACGGTCGTGGGCGCCCCGCCGGAAGCGCCGGTGATCCGCTCCCAGCTCACAATCAAAGGCGTGATCGTGCCGTGCGTGGCTGTGCCCGCGCGAGAAGGGGTGCCCCATGGGAAGTACCAAGATAAGGCATGCACGCAACCCGCGAGAGTGGAAAACGGCTTGCCGACGGGCGCCTACGAATTGGAACCGGGCCGCAGCAAGGCCTTCCTGACGCTGCCGACCGCCTGCAACGGCCCGCTGCGCACGACGATCGCGCTGGACTCCTACGAGGAACCCGGCCACTGGGTCCACAGCGAAGCGCTCACGAAGAACCTCGCCGGCGTCCCCCTGAGGCTGAGCGGCTGCTCGGACCTCCAGTTCCCGCCCACGATCACGGTGTCTCCCGATACGACGGACGCGAGCACCTCCTCGGGACTCACGGTCGGCGTACACGTGCCGCAGACGGCTGGAGTGAACCCCGCCGGCCTGGCGGAGTCCTCGCTTAGGGACACGACGGTGGCGCTGCCCGAAGGGGTCGCGATCAACCCGTCGGGTGGCGACGGCCTCGAAGCGTGCTCGTCCAACCCCGGCGCGTTGGGAGAAGGCGCGCTCGGGAGCCCCGGCGATCAGATCGGCTACAAGGGCCAGGAAGAACTGAACGCCGAATACGAACCGGGTGTGAAGTGGGACACGTTCACGCCGGAACTCGCGAGCCCGCTTGCGCCAGGGTCTGATTTCTGTCCGAACGGCTCGAAGATCGGCACGGTGAAGATCAAGACGCCGTTGTTGGAACACGAACTTGAAGGCGCCGTCTATCTAGCGACACAAGACGCAAACCCGTTCGAGAGCCTGATCGCGATGTACCTCGTCGTCGAAGACCCCTATTCGGGAACCTTGATCAAGCTCGCGGGCGAAGTGACACTGAATCCGGACACGGGGCAGATCGTGACGACATTCAAGAACACCCCCGACCTGCCGTTTGAAAACCTCGAACTGCACTTCTTCGGTGGCGAACGCTCACCATTGGCCACCCCGTCGCGTTGCGGCACCTACACGACGACCGCGGTCTTTACGCCGTGGGACGGCAACGGCCCCGTGACCGCGGAATCCTCGTTCGAGATCGAACACGGCCCGGGTGGCGGCCCGTGCCCGGGTGCCACCCTGCCGTTCGACCCGACTGTGAATGCGGGTGCGACGAACATCCAGGCGGGTGCGTTCTCGCCGTTGACGGTCACGGTGAACCGCCATGACGGCGAACAGAACCTGAAGTCCCTGGAAGCGAAACTACCACCGGGCCTCTCGGGTGTGCTGACGGGGGTCGAACTGTGCCCGGAACCGCAGGCCAACGAAGGGCGCTGCGGGGAAGCCAGCAAGGTCGGCGAAGCGACGATCAGCGTCGGTGTCGGTAACGATCCGTTCACGGTCACCGGCGGGCGGTTCTATCTCACGGGCCCTTACAACGGGCACGGCAGCTGTACCGTCGGGGAAGCGGGGTGCGCCCCGTTCGGGTTGACGTTCGAGGTGCCCGCGAAGGCCGGCCCGTTCGATCTCGCGAATACGGCGAACAACCACCCGGCGTGCGACTGTGTGGTGGTCCGCGGCAAGATCGAATTGAACCCGCAGACCTCGGCGATCACGATCACCTCCAACCCGCCCGGGACACCGGATTCGATCCCGACGAGCATCGAAGGGATCCCCCTGGAAATCCAGCACATCAACGCCACCACCACCCGCGGGAACTTCCAGTTCAACCCCACCAACTGCGACAAGATGTCACTCACCGGCACCGTGCAGCTCAACGAAGGCGGCTCGAGCACGATCACGACCCCGTTTCAGGTCACCAACTGCGCCGCGCTGAAGTTCGAACCGAAATTCTCGGTCTCGACGTCCGCGAAGACGAGCCGCACGAAGGGAGCGAGCCTGACCGCGAAGCTGACCTACCCCAGTGTGCCGCAGGGCACCGACGCGGACATCGCGAAGGTCAAAGTCGAACTCCCCAAGCAGCTCCCCAGCCGCCTGACGACGCTACAGAAAGCGTGCTCCTCCGCGCAGTTCGAATCCAACCCCGCGGCGTGCCCTGCGGCGTCGAAGATCGGCTACGCGGTCGTGCACACTCCGTTGATCCCGGTCCCGTTGCAGGGCCCCACGATCTTCGTCTCCCACGGCGGCGAAGGCTGGCCGAGCCTCGTCCTGGTCCTCCAGGGGTATGGCATCACGATCGATCTCACGGGGAGCACCCTGATCAAGAACGGCATCACCAGCACCACGTTCAAGACCGTCCCCGACGAGCCGTTCTCCAGCTTCGAACTGACGCTCCCCGAGGGCCCCTACAGCGCCCTCACCGCGATCGCGAACCTCTGCACCGCCAAGACCCTCACGATGCCAACCGAATTCATCGCGCAAAACGGCGCCGAGCTCAAACAGACCACGAAGATCGCCGTCACCGGCTGCCCCAAGCACAAGAAGGCAACCCACAAGAAGCACAAGACCAAGCACCGCAGGCTCAAACGCGCGTGAAGCCCAGCGCCTCGGCGACCGTTGCCTGGTCGGCGTCGCGGGTGGCGAATCCGATCTCCTCCTTCGCGGGCGCCGCGAGCGCGGGGACCGACAGCGAGGCGAGCGCGAGGTGCCAGGTGTCCAGGGTTCGCAGGGCGTGCCTGCGCATGAGCTCGAGAGCCCTTTTCTCGACGTCGGCCTGGGCGACGGTCAGCTCCGTCACCCGCCCGCCGGTGTCCAGATCGGCGTCCAGGCTGGCGAGCAGACCCTGCTCGTCGGCGTCGAGTCGGCCGGCGCGTGCGGCGCGAATCAGCGCTCCAGATACCTCGATCCTCGTCCAGCTGCCGGTGACGCGACCGATGTCCGGGTCATCGAGCAAGGCGACCGCCTCCCTGTGGCCATCCTCGTCGTGGAGGTAAGACCGCGCCAGTACCGACGAGTCGAGATATACGATCACAGACGGTCGGCGCGGTCTTCGTCGATGAGCCGGTCCAGGATCGGCCCGATGCCTCGAGTCGAGGCGACGATGCGCTCGCGCTCGGCAGCGCTCACCGGGCGAGCGGGAACCTCCCTGAGCATTCCGAGGGCAGCCGCTCTGGCGCGCAGCCGCTCCTGTGGCCTCGGTGGGGCGCCCAGATCCGCGTCGGTGGAGGCGTCGAGGATCGCGCCGGCGACGGCGTTCATGCTGCGGCCCTCGCGCGCCGCCCGCGCGGCGAGCCGCCGGTGGAGGTCCCCGGGGACGCGTAGGAGCAGTTGCTTCACAGATCTGATGCTATCACGTTGCTTATCTGATAGCAGCCTTTGACCGTCTTTGGGGATTGGGATTCGACTCGGGCCAATGACCGTACTCGGCGATTGCGACGGTACGCTCGGGCCGCCCCGTCTTCGACCGGAGATACAGTGGCTCCTCGGGGCTGTCGTTGACGTGAGCCGCAGTGCGCGTACGTAAGCTCACCCTAGGGCTTGACATCTGCGAAGCAAAGTGTTACGTTTCGTTCACGGGCCAGTTCTTCCGCTGTTGGGGGGTCTGGTGTACATAGGGTCCAGCTGGGGTCATACCGCTTTGTGGTTGACGTCAAGCGCTCACAGGGTGTGCAGTTATGGGAGAGGGTCTGGATCGGAGCGATGAGGGAGTTGTTTGAGCGTGGTTTCTAGAGGGAGATTCATGATGGGGATGTGCGCGTCGGCCCGGAGGGCTGATGCTAGATGCGCCAGCATGGCGCTGTCGCATCTCTCTCTCTCTCTCTCTCTTCGGCTAGCGATTTAGTCGAAGGGCCTCCTCGTCGGGCGCGTTTGCGCCGTCTTTGTTTAGTCCCCGCGGGGGGTGGGTGCTGAATGCCCGCATCCGTGCGTGTGCGTGTGGGGAAACGTCCTCGGCCGGTCGAGCGGCGGCCGGTGCGCGGAGCGACGCGGCCGGCGTTGCCGTTGGATGCCCCGCGGGTGCAGGTCGATGAGATTCAGCGTTCGCGGCTGCTGGTCGCGGCGGCTGGGGTGATCGACGAGCTTGGTTACGAGCAGACCTCGGTGGCGCGGATCACGGCGCGGGCGCGGGTGTCGCGGCGGACGTTTTACGAGCTGTTCGGTAACCGCGAGGCGTGCCTGGTCGCGCTGCTGGATGACGTGGCCGGTCGGGTCGAGCGGGAGCTTGCGGCGGCGGGCCTGGAGGGCTTGGTGTGGCGTGAGCGGGTGCGCGGCGGGCTGTGGACGATTCTCTCGTTCCTCGATAGCGAGCCGGTGTTGGCGCGGATCTGCGTGGTGCAGGTATTGCACGGTGGCCCTGGGGTGCTGGAGCGTCGTGAGCAGATTCTTGCGCGTTTGGCGGCGGTCTTGGATGAGGGGCGTCGCGAGGGCGCGCGTGGTGAGGAGTGCACGTTGGTTACGGCGGAAGGGCTGGTGGGTGGGGCGCTTGGCGTGGTGTATGCGCGGCTGCGTAACGGTGACCATCGTCCGTTGGTGGGTCTGTTGGACGAGTTGATGGGGATGATCGCGCTGCAGTATTTGGGGTCGCGTGCTGCGCGTCGCGAACAGAGGCGTCCTGTTCCCGCTCCGCGCCCGGCGCCGCCGCACAGTGGGCCGGTTTCCGCGCATGCGGAGAGCGATCCGTTGGATCAGGTGGATATGCGTCTCACCTACCGCACGGCGCGGGTGTTGGAATGCATCGCGGAGCTGGGTGGGCGGGGTTCCGGTCCCAGCAATCGCGTGGTCGCGGAGAGCGCCGGGGTCACCGACCCGGGGCAGATCTCGAAGCTGTTGCGGCGTTTGGAGCGTTTGGGTCTCGCGGTGAACACCGGCGGGGGCCACCAGAGCGGGGAGCCGAACGCGTGGCAGCTGACGCCGCTGGGCGCGAAGGTCGCGCGGCGCCTCAGCGTGCTCTGCGACCGGGAGCAGCCCTCATGACACGCCACCGCCGATCGATTTACCACTTCACAACCTCGACGAAGGAGAACAAGGTGAACCTCACAGAGCGCACCGCGAAGGCCGCCGTCACGCCGAAGACCGGTCGCTTCGCGACGCTCCGTGGCTTCCTTCAAGCCCCAGGGAGTGGTGCGTCTTCGCGCAGGTTGATCGCCTCACCCTTCGTGGCTCGCTCTCTCATAGCGCTGTGTGCACTCGCCACCCTCTTTGCGCTCTCCACTGTCGCCGTCGCCCACGCCGAACCCCCCACGCTCGTCTCTAACGGAACGTTCAGCGCGCATGAGCAGTTCGCGGTTGGCGTCGCTGTGGAAGGGTCTGGAGACCTGTTCGTGTCGAGTCTCGTCGCGGAAGGGCTTGCCGCCCCCTCCTCGACGGTGGTCAAGCTCGATCCTTCCGGCAAGTTGCTCTCGCCGCCGTCGCCGTTTGGGTCTGCGCACTACTCGGGTGTTGCGGTGAACCCGACGAATGGCGATGTGTACGTGCTCGGCGAAGAAGGATTGTTCTACGTCTCTCCGCGCCAGCCCGCGATGATCTTCGTCTACGACCCCAACACCGGCGCGTTGCTGTCGTCGTTTGAAGTGCCGGCGTCACGCAATTACAGTGGCATCTTCACGGACGTGCAGATTGCAGCCGACTCGGCCGGCAACGTGTACGTGCCGGTGGTGCCGGAAAACAAGGTGCTGGAGTACAGCCCGAGCGGCACGTTGCTGAAGACGTTCACGGGCTCCGGCGCCGGTGCGCTGAAGGAACCGACTGGTGTCGCGGTAGATTCCTCCGGGAACTTGTGGGTCGCCGATCGCGGCGATGACCGCATCGAGGAGCTCAGCCCGGCGGACGTGAAGGTGGCTGAAATCAAGAGCGAAGGCGCGTACTCGGTGGCGCTCGACGGACATGGGGACGTGTTCGCGCTCGTCGATAACGGCGCGGACTCGTGCAACCTGCTGACTCCGCCTTGCGTCCATCTCATCGAGTACAGCGCGGAAGGCAGGCAGCGCGCCGATGTAGGGGCCGGCTCTTTCGGATCGGAACCCCCCTACAGCATGGTCGCGGTGGATCAAGCGAGCGGAAGTGTATACGTGACCGACGGCCAAAGAGAAGCCATCTGGGTGTTCGAGCCTCCCACCACGCCTGTGGTCGACAGGGAGCTCACCACCGAAGTCGGCGTTTCCGAAGCGAAGCTCGGAGCGCTCGTGAACCCCGGCGGCATCCCGACGGTCTACCGCTTCGAATATGGTCCCACCGGTGCCTACGGCAGCTCGACGCCTTTCCCGGAAGGAAGCGTCGGTGAAGGACTGGAATCGCACGCGGTGTGGGCGTCCGCCAACGGCCTCGCGCCCGGGAGCACTTACCACTACCGTGTGGTGGCGAGCAACGAACTGGGAACGGCCTATGGCCCCGATCAAACCTTCACCACACTGACCGCCGAACAGGCGGCGTGTCCCAACGAACAGATGCGCGGCGGCTTCTCAGCGAGGTTGCCCGACTGCCGCGCCTATGAGCTCGTGACGCTGCCGGTCAAGAGCTCGTCCCAGTTTGATGCCGAACCATTGGTTTCGTACGACAGCAAGATCGCCGCGGATGGCGAAGCGATCTCGCTCTATGCCCGGGAACCGCGGCCGGGTGCGCCCAACGCCGGCGAAGAATACGTGGCGACGCGTGGCGCTGGCGGCTGGGTCGCGGAAGATGTCATGCCGAGCGAATCCTATGACGGGATAGAGTGCCCGGAATTCCAAGCCATGTTCGCTTATTCGGAACAATTGACCAAAGGCGTGGTGCAAGTTGGCGGAGGGTCAAACGCTTCCGAGTCCGGAGACGGCAACCACACAGAAGACCCGCAATCGTGCAACCCCGAAGGTCGTCAGGTCGTGGGTGGTGAACCGGTGGGCTACGAAAACCTGCTGGTGCGCGACAACGCGACCGGCACTTACCAGCTGGTCAACGCCCTGCCGTCGGGCGTGGTGCCGGCTAACGTGTACTTCCAGGGGGCGTCCGCGGACCTCAGCCATGTGATCTTCACGGAGACCTCTCCCCTGGCCGAGGGCGCGCAGTACGGCGTCGAAAACCTGTATGAATGGGACGAAGGCGCGCTGCGGCTGGTTAGCGTGCTGCCGGACGGCACAGCGGTCCCCGGATCGCTGGCGGCAAAAGCTTACCCCGAAGCCGAAGGTGTGGTCTCAAGCGACGGCTCGCACGTCCTCTTCACCTACGGCGGCGCCCTCTACGACCGCATCGAAGGGCAGCGCACCGTCCAGATCGACGAAAAGCAGGGTGGGTCAGGCCCGAGCGGTGGCGGCTCCCTCAAGGCCGCCACCTCCGACGGCTCGAAGGTCTTCTTCCTCGACGAAAGCAAGCTCACGGCCCGTTCGACCGCGGCCCCGGGCGAACCCGACCTGTACGAGTGCGCGCTGGGAGAAGGCGCGAGCAAATGCGAATTGACCGACCTCACTGTCGCTGCGGGGAGCGAACACGCCGACGTGCTGAGCGTCACGCCGCTCGGCAGCCATGACGGCTCCTACGTCTACTTCACCGCCAAGGGCGTGCTGGCCTCCAACACGAGGGAGTTCACGAACAGCGAAGGCAAGACCGTCGTCGAAGGCGCGCAAGCCGGGCAGCAGAATCTGTATCTGTGGAACGGCAGCAAGACGGCGTTCATCGCCATCGTCAACACCAATGACTACGGTCAGAATGGCATCGAACAGACCTCGCCCGACGGCGAGTGGCTCGCGTTCGAATCGACTAATAGCCTTACCGGCTATGACAACGTCGAGCCGAACAACGAACACGCCAGTGAGCTCTTCCTGTACGGCGCCGCTTCGGGGCAGCTTGTCTGCGCTTCGTGCAACCCCACGGGCGAACATGCGGTCGAAGGAGGCGGCGTGGCGCCGTTCGGGGAGTCCCGAGAACTCCACTCCGGAGAAGCCTCCCGGATTCGGCGCCGCCTGCTCACGGATGCTGGTCAGGTGTTCTTCCAAGCGACTGAAGGGCTTGTGCCCTCCGATACGAACGGCCGGCTCGACGTCTACGAGTATGAGGATGGCGGGGCGCACCTGATCTCGAGCGGCACGAGCGCTTATGAATCGAGCCTGGAGGGCGCGAGTGAAAGCGGCAATGACGTGTTCTTCAGGTCCGACCAGGCGCTCGTGCCGCAGGACGACCAGGAAGGACAGATCGTCATCTACGATGCGCGCGTCGACGGAGGCTTCGCCGAAGCGTCCTCCCCGCCGGCGTGCACGACCGCCGACGCCTGCCGCACGCCGGTCGCGCCGCAGCCCTCGGTCTTCGGCGCGCCTGCGAGCCAGACGTTCTCCGGCGTCGGGAACCTCACCCCACCTTCGCCGGAGGTCGTCAAGAAGGTTACAAAGAAGACCGTGAAATGCAAGCAGGGCCTTGTGAAGAACAAGAAGGGTACGTGCGTCAAAAGACCCAAGAAGAAGAAAACAAAGGCAAAGAGAGCCACCAACGACCGGAGGGGCAAGTAATGAGAACCACCAAGTCCACAAAACCAGCCCCTCTCGGCGTAGCTTGGTTAAGAAACCTCTGACACTTGCATTCACACTCGTCCTAGCCACCCTCGCCTTCTCAGCATCCCCGGCGCTCGCCGGTGAAGCACACCCATACCTGAATATCAGCTTCGGCCATAATGCGACAGAAGCCTTCTCCAACCCCAACGGGATCGCGGTCGACGAAGCGACCGGCGACGTCTACGTGGCCGACATCGGCACGGACTCCGTCTACAAGTTCGATGCGAGCGGCAGCCCGGTCAACTTCAACTTCCCCGTGGGCTCCAAGGAAGGACCGGGGAACACACTCAAGGGAGCTGACACGCCGGCCGAATTGTTCTCGTTCCCCGCGCTGTACGGCACTCCGGCGGCGATCGCGGTCGATAACGCTTGCGTAGAGCACATCCCGACGCTCACCGGCAAGGCCTGTGAAGAATTCGACCCTTCCGCCGGCGACTTGTATGTGATGGATGCGGGCCACGGCGTGATCGACAAGTTCAGCTCCGAAGGCAGCTACTTGAGCCAGATCGGCGGCTTCACGCCGTCCACCGGCTCTGCCGTAGGCGAACTGCTGGGGCTTGGTGTCGACGCAAGCGGCACCGTGCACGTCGACCTGAGCACAGTAGTGGCAAACAATCGGCTAGGGGCAAACAAGCTGCTGATCGATGAATTCGACGACGCGGCTGTGAACTATCTCGTCGCTCACCAGGAATGGGTAAGGGCAGACGTAAACGGTCAAACCGGCGTGCCCGAAAATGGCTCCCCGCTTCCCTCCCAGGCCGATGGCCTTGCCGTCTCCAGCACGGGCGATGACTACCAGATCTACGGACCGTCGTGCTCGTGTACGGTCAAGTGGGGACAGCACCTCTCCGCGCTTGGCCGTGTGGACAGCGGCGAAGCGGGCGATGTCGCGGTGGCCGTCGACCCCGCGACAGGCCACCTCTACGCAGACGATCAGTCCTCCGTGGCCGAGTGGGACACTGGCGCAATGAACCGTAACAGCGTTTTGGTGGACCAGAATGGCAGCGACGAACCATCCGCCGTTGGCACGCTCGCCGCAAGTTTTGGCTCACTGCAGCTCTCGAGCTCCGCGGGCCAGGGTGGGATCGCTGTGGACGGCGCGAGCGGCGAGATCTACGTCTCAAACCCGGCCGACGGCAGGGTCTACGTCTTCGGCAGCGACGCCCCGGAGGTGACGGTCGGAGAATTGACGGGCGTGACAGGGGAAGCCGCGAGCCTGAGCGGCACCGTCGATCCGCGCGGCGTCGCCGTCAGCTCGTGTGAGTTCGAATACGGCGTCACCGACGAATTCGGCAACGGGCCCTACAACTACAGCGTCCCCTGCAAGCAGACGCCGACCGAGATCGGAGCGGGAGGCGGTCCGGTGGCGGTCTCCGCACAGCTCGAAAGCCTCAGTCCGGGCGAACTCTACCACTATCGCCTCAACGCGACCAACGCCAACGGCGCAGGCGAGGCCAGCGGCCTGCTCCCCACGCAAGGCGTCGGCTTTGGCATCAAAAGCTATGAAATCAGTTTCTTGAACGAAAACGGCACACCCGATACGCAGGCGGGCTCGCACCCGTACCGGTTCGTCGACATTTTCACGCTGAACTCGCACTTCAAGCGCATGGAATCGAACGCTGACTCACCGTACATTCGTCTGCCCGACGGCACCTTGCGGGATGTCACCGTCGATCTGCCCCCCGGCTTCGTCGGGGACCCCAATGCGATCTCCAATAAGTGCACCGGACAGGAGCTGAGGTCGTTCTTGGGTTATGGCGAAGAATCATTCTGTCCGAGTGCGAAAGTCGGCACGCTACACTTGTCCTGGTCAGCGGGACAACCTCGTTATGACTATGGCCTTCAAAATGTGGTCTACAGCATGGTGCCACCACGCGGCGTGGCGTTGCAACTCGGCACCACTTTCGAGCAGCCCTTGTTGTATATCGACAACGGCGTGGCCGCGGGCGGAGATTACCCGGTGCAGGCGACGGTGACGGCTGCGCCGGCGTCAGCGCCGGTCTTCAGGAGCTCGCTAACGGTCTCCGGCGTCGTCGGCGAAGGGGCCAACCGCAAGCCATTCCTGACGCTGCCGACTGGCTGCCACGGCCCCCTGCGCTCGACGATAGAAGCCGACTCGTGGCAGGAACCGGGACGGTGGGCGAAGGCTAGCACGGTCACGCGCAACTCCGCGGGCACACCCGTGTCGCTGACGGGCTGCTCGAAGCTCAAGTTTCCGCCGGAAATCGGCGTCGCGCCGGACAGCAGCAACGCGAGCACGTCCTCGGGGCTGACGGTAAACGTCCACGTCCCGCAGAACGCCGCGTTGAACCCCAACGGCTTGGCGGAGTCGGCGCTCAGGGACACGACGGTGGCGCTGCCTAAGGGCGTGGCGATCAACCCGGCGGGTAGCGATGGCCTTGAAGCGTGCACCTCCGAACCGGCGGCGCTCACAGCGGGTGCGCTCGGGAGCCCCGGCGATCAGATCGGCTACAAGGGTCAGGAAGAACTTAACAAGGAATACGAACCGGGCGTGAAGTGGGACACGTTCACCCCGGAATTGGCGAGTTTGCTGGCGCCGGGGTCGAACTTTTGTCCGAATGGGTCGAAGGTCGGGACCGTGAAGATCAAGACGCCGCTGCTCGAACACGAACTGGAAGGCGCCGTGTACCTGGCGGCGCAGGACAACAACCCGTTCGGGAGCTTGATAGCGATGTATATCGTCGCGGAAGATCCCTTTTCGGGTAGCTTGGTCAAGCTCGCGGGCGAAGTGTCGCTGAACCCGCAGACGGGGCAGATCGTGACGACGTTCAAGAACACCCCCGACGTGCCGTTTGAAAACCTCGAACTGCACTTCTTCGGTGGCGAACGCTCACCATTGGCCACCCCGTCGCGTTGCGGGACGTACACCACGACCGCGGTGTTCACGCCGTGGGACGGCAACGCGCCGGTGACCGCGGAATCGTCGTTCAAGATCGAACACGGCCCCGGTGGCGGTCCGTGTCCCGGCGCCAGCCTGCCGTTCGACCCGACTGTGAACGCGGGCGCCACCAACATCCAGGCGGGTGCGTTCTCCCCGTTGACGGTGACGATGAACCGCAAAGACGGCGAACAGAACCTGAAGTCGATCGAAGCGCACCTGCCGCCGGGCTTGTCGGGTGTGCTGGCCGGCGTCGAACTTTGCCCCGAACCGCGCGCCAACGAAGGATTGTGCGGTCCCAACAGCCTGGTCGGCGAAGCGACGATCGGTGTTGGTGTCGGCAACCAGCCGTTCACGGTCACCGGCGGGAAGTTCTATCTCACCGGGCCCTACAACGGCAGTGGCGGCTGCAGGGTCGGTGAAGCGGGATGCGCACCGTTCGGCATCACGTTCGAGGTGCCCGCGAAGGCCGGCCCGTTCGATCTCGCGAACACGCAGAACAACCATCCGGCGTGCGATTGCGTGGTGGTGCGGGGCAAGATCGAACTGGACCCGTTGACTTCGGCGATCACGATCACCACGGACCCGCCCGGTTCGCCGGACTCGATTCCGACGAGCATCGAAGGGATCCCCTTGGAAATCCAGCACGTCAACGCCACGACCACACGCGGGAACTTCCAGTTCAACCCGACCAATTGCTCGAAGATGGCGCTCACCGCCACGTTGCAGTTGAGCGAAGGCGGCACGAGCACGATCTCCACGCCGTTCCAGGTCACCAACTGCGCCGCGTTGAAGTTCGAACCGAAATTCAGCGTCTCGACATCCGCTAAGACGAGCCGCACGGGCGGCGCGAGCCTGAGCGCGAAGCTGACCTACCCCAGCGTGCCCCAAGGCACCGACGCGGACATCGCGAAGGTCAAAGTCGAACTCCCCAAGCAGCTCCCCAGCCGCCTGAGCACACTGCAGAAAGCGTGTACGGCGGCGCAGTTCGAATCCAACCCCGCGGCGTGCCCCGCAGCGTCGAAGATCGGCTACGCGGTCGTGCACACCCCGTTGATCCCGGTCCCGTTGCAGGGTCCCGCGATCTTCGTATCCCACGGCGGCGAAGGATGGCCAAGCCTCGTCCTCGTACTCCAAGGGTACGGCGTCACGATCGACCTGACCGGCACCACCCTGATCAGCAAAGGGATCACCAGCACGACGTTCAAGACGGTCCCCGACCAGCCGTTCTCGAGCTTCGAACTGACACTCCCCGAGGGCCCCGACAGCGCACTCACGGCACTCGCGAACCTCTGCACCGCCAAGAGCCTCACGATGCCAACCGAATTCATCGCCCAGAACGGCGCCGAGCTCAAGCAGACCACCAAGATCGCCGTCACCGGCTGCGCCAAGCACAAGAAGGCAACCCACAAGAAGAAGCACCACAAGACCAAGCGCAAGCAGCGCAAAAAGGGCGGGAGGAAGTAGCAGGGCGGGAGGAAGTAGCGCCTCCCGCCGTCGTAGGGCCCGCGACCACGCGGGCCCTACCCCTCGGCGTAAGCCCGCATCGCTTCCACGACCGGCGCGAGCCGCTTGCCCCGCGCGGTGAGGCGATACTCCACGGTCGGCGGGCTGGAGGGGATCACCGTGCGCTCCACCAGCCCCGCGGCCTCCAGATCCCGCAGCCGCTCGGAGAGCATCCGGGGTGAGATGCCCCCCACGGCCTCGGCGAACTCGCTGAAGCGCAGCGCGCCCGTCAGCGCGGCGTAGATGATCGAGAGCTGCCAGCGCCGCTCCAGGAGGTCCGCCGTACGGCGGACCTCCAGGGGAACGGGGTGACACTTACGGGAGCTGGCGGGGGGCATGACGGTGGTTGGCTCGCGGGTGGCCGGGGCGCCTAGGACGCCTGGTGGGCGACGACATCGCGCGTGGGCTCAAGCGCCCGGTCGAGCACCTCCTGAACGGTCATCACCGGGTGGAAGCTCATCTGCTCGCGAACCTCCTCCGGGATGTCGTCGAGGTCGCCGCGGTTGCGCTCGGGCAGGATCACGTCGGTGAGACCGGCCGCGTGGGCCGCCAGCACCTTCTGCTTGAGCCCGCCGATCGGCAGCACCCGGCCCTGCAGGGTCACCTCACCGGTCATCCCGACCGTGTGCTTGACCGGGCGGCCGCTCAGCAGCGAGGCGAGGGCGGTCACCATCGTCACGCCGGCGGAGGGACCGTCCTTGGGGATCGCGCCGGCGGGGACGTGGACGTGGAACTCCTGTCCCTCGAACGCGCTGGCCTCGTCGATCCCGATCTCCTCGGCGTGGCCGCGCACGTAGGAGAGGGCGATCCGCGCCGACTCCTTCATCACGTCGCCCAGCTGGCCGGTCAGCACCAGCCCGCCGCCGCCGCCCGAACCGCTGGCCTTCATCGCGGTGGCCTCGACGAACAGCACGTCGCCGCCGGTGCCGGTCACGGCTAGGCCGGTCGCGACGCCGGGGGTCGCTGTGCGCGACGCGGACTCCTGGAAGAACTTCTGGCGGCCCAGCGCCTCGCGCACGGTCTCCAGGTCGATCTTGACCGGTGTCTTGAGCGCGGGTGCCCTTTCCTTGACGGGCGCAGCGGCCTCCTGCTCGACGGACTCCGCGTCCTCCGCCGGTGCGGGGCCCTCCGACGCGACGGTATCAGCATCCCCGGTGCCATCCACCGCGGATGGCTGGGTGCTGTCCTCCGCCGGCAGGCTGGAGGCGATCTTGGTGGCGGTCTTGCGTAGTAGCGTGCCGAGCTCGCGCTCGAGGCTGCGTACGCCGGCCTCGCGGGTGTACTCGGCGATGATGGTGCGTAGCAGCTCGTCGCTGATCTCGACCTCGTCTGCGAGTAGGCCGTTGCGGTCGCGTTGGCGTGGCCATAGGTAGCCCTTGGCGATCGCGAGCTTCTCCTCGGAGGTGTAGCCGTCGAAGCGGATTACCTCCATGCGGTCGAGCAGTGGGCCGGGGATCGTGTCAAGGACGTTCCCCGTCGCGATGAACATCACCTGGCTGAGGTCCAGCTCCACGTCGAGGTAGTGGTCGCGGAAGGAGTGGTTCTGGGCGGGGTCGAGCACCTCCAGCAGCGCGGCGGAGGGGTCCCCGCGCCAGTCGGCGCCGACCTTGTCGACCTCGTCGAGGAGGATCACCGGGTTCATCGTGCCGGCGTCCCTGAGTGCCCTTACCAGGCGGCCCGGCAAAGCGCCGATGTAGGTGCGGCGGTGGCCGCGGATCTCGGCCTCGTCGCGTACGCCGCCGAGCGACATGCGCACGAACTCGCGGCCGAGCGCGCGGGCGATCGACTCGCCGATTGAGGTCTTGCCGGTGCCGGGGGGGCCGATCAGGGTGAGGATCGCGCCGGACTTGGGGTCGGCCTCGATGCCGCGGTCTTGGCGCAGCTTGCGCACGGCGAGGTACTCGACGATGCGGTCCTTGACGTCCTCAAGGCCGGCGTGGTCGGCGTCCAGCACCGCGCGCGCCGCGGTGGGGTTGAGGTGCTCCTCCGAGCGCTTGGCCCACGGCAGCGCGATCAGCCAGTCCAGGTAGGTGCGGATCATGCTCGACTCACCGGTCTGCTCGCCCATGCGCTCCAGGCGACCGAGCTCCTTCAGGGCTTGCTTCTCGACTTCCTCGGGCATCTGGGCGGCCTCGATCTTGGTGCGGTACTCGTCCACGATCGAGCCTTCGTCCTCGCCGAGCTCCTTGCGGATCGACTCCATCTGCTTGCGCAGGAAGTAGTCGCGTTGCTGCTTCTCGGCGCCGTCCTGCACGTCCTCGCGGATGCGCTTGCGTACCTGTAGCTCCGCGAGGCTCTCGCGCTGCAGCTTGACGGCCATCTCCAGGCGGTCGCTGACGTCGAGCGTGCGCAGCAGCTCCACCTTCTGCGCGTATGAGAGATTGGGGGAGTAGCCGGCCGAGTCCGCGAGCGGGCCGGGCTCGACGATCGCGCGCAGGAACGCCGCGATGCGACCGTCGTCGCCGCGCAGCTCGAGGATCTCCTCGACGATCGCGCGGTACTCGCGCTCCAGGTTGCGGGTATGCCCATCGGTGGGGACCTCGTCGGGACGCTCGTCCACCTCGACGCGCAACTCGCCGTCGACGCCGGTCTGGGCGGCGCCGATCTGCGCGCGGTGCTGGCCGGAGAGCGCGACGGCGCGTCCGCCGCCGGGCAGGCGGATGTGGTCCTCGACCTCAACGATGGTGCCGACCTCGAGGAACTCGTTCTCGTGGCGGGGGACGAGCACGACGCGCTCGTCGTCACCGACGTCGATGGTGAGCGTGATCCCCATGTTGGGGAACACCACAGTGTCGTCGAGCGGGATCAGCCGCAGCAGCTCGCGCGGCTCCGTCGGGGAGCCGGTGGCGTCTACGCGGGGGGTGGGTGTGGGCTGGGTGTTGCCGTTATCTGAGCTTGCGGGCATCGGTATACGCTCCATATGAGCTTACGAATTGATAGCTACTATAACAAAGGACCACGAGGTGCGCAAGGGACACTGCTGGATGAGGTGGTTGGGCGGGTCGAGCCGCCTTCACCGTCCTCGTTGCGCGTGTCGGTGAGCAATGGCGTGCAGCAGCTTCTCGATGTGGTCACGCGCCTGGTCATCCACCGGCAGGTCTGGCAGTCGTGCGAAGAGCACGTCAGCTTGGACGATCCCCGCGTTGAGCGCCTCGGTGGTGTAGTCCCAGTCGCGGTCGCGGCCGGCGACGCACTTGGAGAGCACGAGGTCGTGTGCCTCCAAGCACCAGGCGACCGCGGTGCGCTCCGACGCCACTCGCGGCGGGATCTCGTGCATGATGAGGCGCTCCTGCCAGCCGCGCGGAGCCTTCGCGGTCTCGGGCCCGACACCGTGCGCGTAGTAGCCGTAGGCGAGGTGAAAGGGAGATCCATCCCCGAGTGCGCCGTCGATCAGGTCGGCTGCGTCGGGGTTGTAAAGCGGGTATATGTCTGCCTCCAGAGATTGCAGCATCGATGCTGGAGGATGCCTGCAGGAGCCGAGGATCGCCTGGCTGCCGACGACGACGAGCTCGTCCTGGCCGGTCGCCGCCGCGGCGGCCGCGAGGACGTGCTCGAACTCCTGTGGACCCATCTATGCGACCTCGCGCAGGATCCGTCTGCGTTCGGGCTCGCTGAGCAGCCCCGCAAATGGCGAGTTCTGGCGCAGGTCATGGGCCTCTTGGCTCTCATCCACCAGCGCTCGGCGGATCTCCGGGATGGGCCGGTCGAGCAGTTGTTCCCAGCGTTCGGCGTACCGCGGGTCGATCCGTTCCTGCGTCTGCCACCGGAACAGTACGTGTCGCGCCTCTTGCACCATCGGCTTATGCAGTCCCCGCGCGACCGCCCGGTGGTAGGCGAGGCCCCCCAAACGCATCTACGTGAGTGTTCTGGGATGAGAATGCACACCTGGATGCGTTAGGCGTCCGGATGGGGGCGTATTTTGGCGTGGTAGATGTCGACGCTGGGCAAGAGCTGGAGCAGCGCCAAGGCGACCTGTCCGAGGCCGGAGCATGCTGGCTCACGGGTGCGCTTCGATGGTCGTTACGGGCCGGATCGGCATCGCCGCCAGCGGTATCGCTGCCTTCCCGCCAACGGCGATCCGCCGCACCGGTTCATTGAGCCGCTACCGCGCGAGGAGTCTTGGCATGACGCGTGTGAGTCCTGCGAGCGCGACGTCGGCTTCCACGAGGGGCCGCATGGCGCGCGTTACTACCAGTTCGTTGCGCGGGGCATCGCGGAGGCGCTGGTGCAGGTCGGTGGCGGCTCGAGGTATCGAGACGCGGCGCTCGTGGCGCGCGAGCGGGCGAAGCGGCTGCGCGCCGATCCGGAAACTGGGGAGCTGCGCTTCTCGCGGCACGGGTCGCTGGTGATGGACTGGGTCGAGGTGTTCGCGCCGGTCGTGTTCGAGCCTTACCGGCCGCGGTCCTGGCCAGCGAGCGGCTCGCTGCTGCTCGACGACCTGCCGTTCCGGGTACGCGACCCGAACACCGGTCGCCACCGGATCGCGTTCCGGATCTTCGCGGCGATGGGCTATGAGGCGGGGCGAGCGAAGCTGTGGCGCCTTGAGGCGTTCACGACCAAGTCGCAGGCCGACTGGGAGGCGTTCCTGGCCGCGCTGCCGGGCGGCCCACCACGGGTCGTGTGCGACAACGACACCGGTCTCACCAACGCGGTCGGCATGTGCTTCCCCGGCGCCGAGCTGTACCTGTGCGAGTGGCATCTGCGCCACGCGCTGGAGCGGCTGATGGGCAAGCTCCGCACCGAGCAGCCCGAGCATCGGGAGGCGATCGACGAGCTGTTAGGCGATATCGAGGCGGCGTTCACCGGCCCGTCGTTCTGGACGCCGTTCACAGAGCGCTGCGACGCCGCCGGCATCCCGCGCGTGAGCGAGTGGCTGAACACCACCGGCCAGACCGTCGAAGACCAATTCACGCGCCGCGGGCCGCGCTCCAGCCGCCCGGCCGACACGCCGCTGTCGACCTCGCCGCTCGACGGGTTCACCAACCCAATTCGCGCCGCGATTGGGCCGCGCGCCTACGGGCTGAAGAACCGCCAACGCACCAACCGGATGCTCATGCTGATGCAGCTGCACGCCAACCGCCAAGACGACGTGAACGCCTACGTGCGACACATCCGGGGCGGCCTTGAGGCCAACCATGGTCGCCCCAGCACCCCCCGCCGCGCGGTCGCCGATACCAACGGCACGACATCGCTTCGATAAGCGCCCGCCAAATAACGCATCCAGGTGTGCATTCTCATCCCAGAACGCTCACGTAGATGCGTCTGGGGGGGCGAGGCTACGTGCTTGCGCACGGTCGTGAGGGTCTCTTGCGCCATTGCTGTATGCGGCATCGACGCGAAGGCGGCGCGCGGCGTCTCGCCGTCGCGCCATCGTTGGGGCCAGCACGTACCGGCGAGGATGTTCGGTGCGTTCGGCCTGCACAGTCTCGTACAGGTCCAGCAGTGCCGGCACCGGGACCTCGAAGCGGCCGGCGGGCGAGTAGACGACGGGCAGATCGCCCGCTTTGATCCAACGATCCAGCGCCGTGTGGCTGACGCCCAGCACGCGCGCGGCAAACCGGCGCGACACGGTCTCTCCCAGTTCACGCTCCAGCGCCGCGCGAACCGCCGCGATGTCGGGATTGCCCGGCAGCGCGAGACCGGCGCGACGCAGCCGCGCGATGTTCTCGAGCAGCTCCTGCTTGCGATTGACTACACCCATAGCGTGAAGCATAACAAATGAACTATCAAAAATCACGAAAAACGGCAGTTCAATATCCCGATGTGCTCGGCGAGGCTCGACACCATGGCTCGCCGGCACCGACATGGTCGGGACAACCGGGCGATCGCCGTGCTCCTTGGCCTGGCGTTGACACGCTGAGCAGTTAACTGGGCGAGCGCGCCGTAGAGCGCGGCGATCTGCTGCCAGAGTCGCGGGACGCTCCAGCAGCCGGGTTGCAGGCACTCCCGGTGACTCAGCGCGGGGCTGTCGTTGACAGTAAGCCGCAGTTGCCGCACGCAAGCTCACCTATGGGATGCCCACCGAATTCTGGTCCGCGGGGGTGCACGCTCCTTACGCCCCGGGGAAGCGAGCGAGGCTGCGGCTGATCTCGGGTTGGCGGCGTTTCCAGTAGGCGGCGATCGCGGCGTGTCTCTCGGGGAGCATGTCGTCGTCGTCGATGTCGTCGAGATAGCCGAGTGACTCGACGATGTGCTCGATGCTGGGGTGCTCGGGCGGCACGTGGTAGCGGGTCATGTAGAGGCCGATGCCTTCCTCGACGCGACGGCCGGTGATCTCCTCGATGCGCTTGAGGTCGAAGTAGTCGCGTGATGCGTATCCGGTTAGCTCCAGATGGGGTTTTAGGCGGCTCGGCGGGTGATTTGCTGATAGGTGGTGGGGTTGTGCAGGGCGCCGAGTCCGAGGAGGGTCTGGAACGCCGCCATTGGTGTGCTGCGGCGGTTGTGACGGAAGACGTACTCGTCGAGATAGACCTGTAGGTGCTCGTCAGAGACGCCACGGTGTGTGCCGTGCATCCAGGCCTTGAGGTTGGAGGTTGCGCGGTGTCCTCGAGGGAGTAGCTGATCGGGCGCAGCGGTTTGTTTCGGGTGTCGGCGGTGCTCGTAGCCGTGCTTGCTCAGGACGCGGTAGGACTGAAGCCCGTCGGTATGCACGATTGCGCCGGTGGTGGTGGTCGCCTGGGTGAAGCTGAGCAGTATCGGCCCTGAAGCGTCGGGCAACACCCGAAGGCGCAGCCGCCCGGAGCCGTGTCCGCGGACCTCGATCGCGATGCCGATCAGCGCCTTCTTTCCGCGCTGGCGGCCGCCTTTGAGGCCCTCCTCGCGCCCACCGAGGAAGAACTCGTCGATCTCGACCTCACCCTTCAGCAGCTCGCGCTCAGGGGCGACCATCGCCCTGCGCAGCTTCTGCAGGATCAGCCAGGCAGTCTCATAGCGCGAGAGCCCGAGCTGGCGTTGCAGCTGCTTGGCCGATATGCCCGGGTGGTGAGTGGCGACCAGATAGGCCGCCCAGAACCACGTGCGCAGCGGCGTGTGCGTCTTGTGCATCACGGTCCCCGCAGTCACCGACGTCTGGTGCCCACACGCGGTACATACCCACAGGTGGCGGCGCGTCTGGCCACCGGCCCGCCCGCCGCCACACCCTGGACAAGCAAACCCCTCCGGCCAGCGCGAAGCGAACAGATACTCGCGGCAGGCCTCCTCGGTCGCAAAGCGCTCCTGAAACTCCAAGATGCTCAGAGGATACGTAGGCCGCGACACCCAACAAAACTACGAAACCACCCGGATGGAGCTAACCGGATACGCATCAGTCGCGTAGCTCGCCCCGGTCGCCGATGACCTTGACCTTCATCGCGAATACGTCGGCGAGGCTGGATACGAGGATTCCGGCGTGCGGGTTGGGCTCGTCGAGGTCGACCTGGTCGTGGGCGTCCAGGAACTGCAGCTTGGCGGCACCCAGGATCCCGTTGAGGGTTCCGGGTGCGCGACTGCTCACGGCGAACGAGCCGAGCCCGGACAGACGCTGCTCGAGCTCGGCGAGGTCCAGGTCGGGGTCGTTGTAGAAGAAGTCGAGGTCGCGGCTCTGGCGGTGGCGCAGGTGCACTGCCAGCGCAGTTCCGCCGGCGAGCCGGCAGCTGGGGGGTAGCATCGGGGCGATGTGTTCCCATGCCCGGGCGGTCTCGCCCGGCATGATGTCGGTGAGCTCAGCGGGGGGCGTCATCGCGGCTGTGGGCGGCGGCGTAGTTCAGCGCGAGCGCGCGGCGTTGGGGTGATATGCCGCGTGTGCGGGCGGCGTGCCGCCAGTCCTTGGCGGAGATGTTCGCGGCGCCCCACGCGAGGCCCTCGGGGTCGCCCACGGTCAACAGTCGCCGGGCGATGTAGCCGCCGGCGCGGGTGGTGTCGAGCTGCGAGAGGGCGGTGTTCCAGAATAGGTGACTGAGCCTTGGCGGAACGCTCTCGGGCGGAGATCCGGCGGCGTCGCGGGCGAGGCCGCGTGCCCGCGACCGCGGCGCGAGTCGCTGCCAGTGCGGTGAGCCGTAGGCGATGCGGATCAGGTCGATCGTGCGGGCGCGTCCGGCCGGCAGCATGCGTCGCTCGATCGTAACGAACCCGTGAGAGCACAGTGACTTGATCGCGCGGCTCGCTGTGGTGGGGGAGACGCCCGAGCGCTCGGCGACCGCTCGCGCTGAGCTCAGGCCGAGCGGCGCCCGGGCTAGCGCCGCCAGGACCTCGACCTCTGTAGGCGTCAGCCCGGGGACCTGGGGGGGAGGGGTCCCCAGCTCCTCGCGCAGACGCGCGACGTCTCGGGCACGAAGAGCCATGCGCCCATTGCTCTGGCGCGTGTCGAGACCCAGCCGCTCGATTGCGCGTACCACGCGCGGCACGCTGGTCCCGAGCTCCCGCGCGAGTGCCGCAGCCGAAATGGTGCTGTCCATATCGTTATTTTAGCGTGTGGGCGGCTATTCATCAGAAGCGTAGGCCGTACGCAAAAACGAATCCGCACCTAGCCCTCCTCCTCTAGGCTTGACATCTGCGAAGCAAAGTGTTACGTTTCGTTCACGGGCCAGTTCCTCGGCTGTTGGGGTCTGGTGTTTACATAGGGTCTGGTTGGGGTCATGCCGTCTTGTGGTTGACGTCAAGCGCTCACAGGGTTTTTGTGGTTGTGGGAGAGGGTCTGGATCGGATCGATGAGGGAGTTGTTTGAGCGTGGTTTCTAGAGGGAGATTCATGATGGGGATGTGCGCGTTGGCCCGAAAGGCTGATGCTAGATGCGCCAGCTTGGCGCTGTCGCATCTCTCTCTCTCTCTCTCTCTTCGGCTAGCTCCCTAGCCGACGGGTCTCCTCGTCGGGCGCGTTCGCGCCGCCTTTGCTTCGTCCCCTCGGGGGGTGGGTGCTGAATGCCTGCTTCCGCGCGTGTGCGTATGGGGGAGCGTTCTCGGCCGCTCGAGCGGCGCTCGGCGCGTGGGTCGGGGCTGCCGTTGCAGTCGCCGCGTGTGCAGGTAGATGAGATTCAGCGTTCGCGGTTGCTGGTCGCGGCGGCGGCGGTGATCGACGAGTTGGGTTATGAGCAGACCTCGGTGGCGCGGATCACTGCGCGGGCGCGAGTGTCGCGGCGGACGTTCTATGAGCTGTTCGGTAACCGTGAGGCGTGTTTGGTGGCGCTGTTGGATGATGTGGTGGGGCGGGTCGAGAGGGAGCTTGCGGTCGGCCTGGAGGGTCTTGCCTGGCGTGAGCGGGTGCGGGGCGGCCTGTGGGCGATTCTCTCGTTTCTCGATAGTGAACCGGTGTTGGCGCGGATTTGTGTGGTGCAGGCGCTGCATGGTGGGCCCGGAGTGCTGGAGCGCCGTGAGGAGATTCTGGCGCGCCTGGCGGCGATCCTTGATGCGGGGCGCCGGGAGGGTCCACGCGGTGAAGAGTGCACTCTGGTGACGGCCGAAGGTCTGGTAGGTGGCGCGTTCGGCGTGGTGTATGGGCGTTTGCGCAGCGATGATCGTCGTCCGTTGACGGAGCTGTTGGATGAGTTGATGGGGATGATCGCGCTGCAGTATTTGGGGTCGCGCGCGGCGCGTGTCGAACAGCGGCGTCCTGCTCCTGCATCGCACCCGGCACTGCCACGCAGCGGGCCGGTTTCCACGCATGCGGAGAGAGATCCGTTGGACGAGGTGGATATGCGTCTTACCTATCGCACGGCGCGGGTATTGGAATGCATCGCGGAGCTGGGTGGAGGGGGTTCCGGTCCCAGTAATCGTGTGGTTGCAGACAGCGCGGGGGTCACCGACCCGGGGCAGATCTCCAAGTTGCTGCGGCGCTTGGAGCGCCTCGGGCTCGCGGTGAACACCGGTGGGGGTCGCATGAGCGGTGAGCCGAACGCGTGGCAGCTCACGCCGTTGGGCGTGAAGGTCGCGCGGCGTCTCAGTGGTCTCACGCGCGACAGGGAGCAGGCGGCATGACGTGTCTTCTCCGATTGATTGATCGATTCATTACCTCGAAGAAGGAGAACAAGGTGAAATATAGGGAGCAGTTCGCGAAGGCCGCCGTCACGCCGAAGACCGGACGCTTCGCGACGCTCCGTGGTTTCCTCCACGTCCAAGGGAGTGGTGCGCCTACTCGTGGTCTGGTTGCTGTGCCTCTCGTCGCCCTCTGTGCGCTGCTCGCTCTCTGTGTGGGCGTTGCGCAGGCGGAAGGCCCCCAGCTCGTCGCAGACGGCAACTTTCACGACGAAGGCGGTTCGGGCATCGCCGTCGACCAGTCGACCGGAGATGTCTTCACCTCGGGCTTCGTAACTGACCGTGAAGGAAGCCTTGCAGTCGGGAGCAGTGAAAAGTTCTATGCATCGGGCAAGGTCCTCTCGCCCCCGTCCCCGTTTGGGGAAGGCCTGCACTACGGGGCGGCCATCAACCCGACGAACGGCCGTCTTTATACCGTCAACGTCTTCGCCCACGTCATCGAAGTCGACGACCCCAACACCGGCGAAGAACTATCGTCGTTTGGGGGGCCGCAGCTCATTTCGGGACTCTCCGAACTGTTTATCAATGAGGTCCAGATCGCGACGGACTCGGCCGGCAACGTGTATGTGCCGAGCGTTCCGGAAAACGAGGTTGTGAAGTACAGCGAATCGGGGACTCTCCTGCAGACCTTCACCGGGTCCGGGGCACATGCACTGAAAGCTCCTACGGGCGTCGCGGTCGACGCCTCCGGCGATGTTTGGGTGGCCGACCATGGGCACCGGGTCGAGGAGTTCTCGCCATCCGGTGCGTTCATCAGCGAATTCGAAAGCGAAGGGGTGCATGCGCTTGCACTGGACAGACATGGCGACCTGCTGGCGGTCGTAGTCAACAGCGCCGACAATTGCGGCCAGATCGGCTCGCCCTGCCAGCACCTGGTCGAGTACAGCCAGAGCGGCGTCCAGCTTGCCGACGTCGGCGCTGGCTACTTCGGTGTTGGCGCACCGTCTTTTGACGAAGATTACGCGAGCATGGTGGCGGTCGACGATGCGAGCGGCCGGGTGTACGTGAGCGACGGGCTCAAAAATGTCGTCTGGGTCTACCAGTCGCCGGCTGTGCCCTCCATCGGCCAGGAGTCGGCCCTGGAAGTGAAGCCATTCGAAGCCAAGCTCGGCGCCGTGGTGCGCCCCGGCGGGGTGCAGGCGACCTACCGCTTCGAATACGACACGCGCGAATACAAGCCGGGCGAAGGGCCGCACGGCGTGAGCGTCCCGTTCCCGGAAGGCAGCGCCGGCGAAGACTTCTCCGCCCGGACCGTGTGGGCGGCGGCGAAGGGCCTTGCTCCGGGAACGACCTACCACTACCGGGTGGTCGTCATCAACGCGCTCGAATCGGTCGCGGGCCCGGACCAGACGTTCACCACCCCGTTGACAGCGGAAGTCGCGTGTCCGAACGAAGCGGAGCGCAACGGCTTCTCGGCCGCGCTGCCGGACTGTCGCGCATACGAGCTCGTCACGCCGCCCGGCAAGTCCTCGGCCCAGCCGGACACCTTCACCGAACGCAGTCACGACGAAGAAAACACCGACTATTACCCTGGTGGCCTTGCAAAGAACATCGCAGCCGACAATGGCGAACGCTTCGCCTACGAATCGGCCGAGGTGATGCCTGGAGCGCTGACGCCGGAGTTGGAATTCATCGCCACACGGGGACCGGACGGCTGGAGCACCGAAGATGCGCTGCCGTTGCGTCCGTACAGCGGCAACCGCTGTACGTTTCCCGTCTCCGGACAGACAGAAGTGAGGCGCTACTCGCCGAACCTGACGGAGGAGGTTCTTTCCGACAACGGAGTTAACACGGCCCCATCGGATGCCTTGGGACTGTTTGCCGAAGCGTGCCGCGGTGAAACGGTCGAAGCCGTGAGCGGCGAACCGCACGAACAGAACCTGCTGGCGCGAGACAACGAAAACGGAAGCTACCGGCTTGTGGACCTCACGCCGTCTGGTACGGCACCGGCGCCTGCGGAATTCGTGGCCGCCTCGGGCAGCCTCAACGTCGTGGTGTTCACCGATTACGCAAAGCTGACCCCGGAAGCGGTCACCGACGCGAAGAACTTCTACGAATGGCGCGAAGGCGCCGTACGCCTGTTGAAGCTCCAGCTGCCCTCGGGTGTCCCTGTCGCGGGGTCGGTCGTGAGCATCTCCGAAGACGGTTCCGAGCTGTTCTTCACCGCTAACGGGAACCTCTACGCCCGTCTTGGCAAGGAACCCACCGTTCAGCTCGACGAAGCGCGCGGAGGCGCCGGGGCGGGGGGCGGCGGCGAACTGGTCGCCGCCAGCGGCGACGGCACGCAGGTCTTCTTCACCGACGAAGCCTCCGCGGGCTTGACCGGCGACACGGTTGCGGGCAGCGGCAAGAACCTGTACCGCTACGACGTAAGCACCGGGGAACTGAGCGACCTCACGCCCGTCGGCGACGCCAACGCAAAGTTCGTTGAGATGAGTCAGGACGGCTCCTACCTCTACTTCAGCTCAGAAGGGGTGCAGTCCGGCACGCAGGCAAACCAGCTGGGCGAAACCGCCCGCAGCGGACAGGGCAACCTGTATGTCGACCACGACGGTGCAACCACGTTCGTCATGAGTGCCGCTCTGATGGTTCCACCCATTAACGTCGGCGATGAGCACGCCATCTCTCAGAACGGCACGTTCTTCGCGTTCGACGCGACCAGCGAACTGACCGGGTATGAAAACACTGCCCGTCACGAGATCTACCTCTACAGCGCCGCCGCGGGCCGCTTCAAGTGCGCCTCGTGCAACCCCAGCGGCGAAGCCCCGACGACGGCGGAGGGTGCCACGCTCGGTGTCGCTCCACACGAGGTCTCTGACAACGGCCAGGTCTTCTTCGACTCTGAGGAAGAGCTCCTGCCGCGGGACACCAACGGCAACTGGAACGTGTACGAGTTCACCTACGATGGCGGAGTTCGTCTGATCTCTCCCGGTGTCGGCGCCGGCCCATCGGTGCTGCTCGACGCAAGCGTGAGCGGCGACGACGTCTTCTTCCTCACGCCCCAGAGCCTGGTGCCCCAGGACAACGACCAGGAAGCGCGCAAAATCTATGACGCGCGCATCGAAGGCGGATTCCCCGAAACGGTCTCGGCGCCTCCCTGCACAACCGCCGACGCCTGTCGCGCGGCGGTCGCGCCGCAACCCTCGGTCTATGGGGAACCGGCGAGCCAGACGTTCTCCGGTGCGGGGAACCTCGCTGCGCCCAACGAAGTTGCGCCGAAGACGAAGCCCAAGGCAAAACCCAAGGCGAAGCCCGTGAAGTGCAAGGGCGAGAAGACCCGGAGAGGCGGGAAGAAAGGCAAGTGTGTGAGGCAGCCGGTGAAGAAGGCCAACGAGTCCGTTCATGTCGACAGGAGGGGTAAGCGATGAGGCGCTCTAGGATAATCCCGACGGAGCTCCTGCTCACGATTGCTGCGGTCGTGGCGGTGGGTGTTGGTGCGTCCTCGGCGTCTGCCGCGAGCGAAGCTCACCCGTTCCAGTTCAGCTTCGGCTCGTTCAGCAACCCGAACGGCATCGCGGTCGACGAAGCAACCGGCGATCTCTACGTCGCCGACATCGACACCGGCACGGTCTCTAAGTTCAACGCCAAAGGCGAACCGGCCGAATTCAGCGCGCTCCACTCCAACACGCTGACCGGAGCCGCGACGCCGGCCGGCTCGTTCTCCTTCCCCTCGGTGACGGGAACCCCTGCTGCGATCGCTGTCGACAACTCGACCAGCAACTCCGACCCCTCCCGCGGCGACTTCTACGTGATGGACACCGGCCACGATGCGATCGACAAGTTCAACGCCAGCGGCGAATATCTCTCCCAGATCGCGGGACCGTTCGCAGAAGGGCCGCTCGGACTGGCCGTCACCGCCAACGGCGACCTGCAGGTTGCGATCCATGCGACCCCGAGCAACCAGTGGGACCTCTTGCACGAGTTCGTAGACACCTTCGACGATTCGCCGAACAACGAACTGCTCAACCAGCAGGAATCGCAGCAGAAGGCGCACGCATTCGATGTAGTTATCGGTGAAAGTTTCGGAAATGAAAAGCTGCCCGAGGACATCTTCACGGCCAGCCCAAACGACGACTACTATACGGTCTTTCCTTGCGGCTGTGCGGAGAAGTTCGGACAGACCCTGTTGGGGCTGGGCCGGGTCGACAGTGGCCCAGGAGACCTGGCGATCGCCGTCGACCCGGTGAGCGGGCACCTGTACGCGGATGATGGCTCCTCGGTGGCAGAGTGGGACACCGGGGGAATGGACGGATATGATGTGCCACCTGCCAACCGGGGGACCAATGAAGACATCGGCACGGGCGCCGAAGTCTCGAAATTCGGGACGGGCGTGCTGTCCGCCGCGGCCTCGGAAGAGGGTGGGATCGCGGTGAACGGCGATACCGGCGAGATCTACGTGGTCAACCCTGTCGACGGCAAGGTGTACGCGTTCGGCAGCGAAGTCCCCAACGTCGCCACCGCTGCGGCCACCGACGTGGCCGAGCGTGAAGCCACGCTGCAGGGCAGCGTCGACCCACGGAGCGCGCCGATCGTCTCGTGCGCGTTCGAATACGAAAAGGCGCCGCTTGGTGGCCGCGGCAGCGAAGGTAATCGGTATGAATTCGCAGTGCCTGTTTATACCTTCCGCCACAGCGTGCCCTGTGCGCAGTCCGCGACGCAGATCGGAGCGGGCACGAGCCCGGTTGGCGTGTCGGCGCCGGTCGGCGGGCTCGAACCTGGAACCCTCTACTACTTCAGACTGGCCGTAAGCAACGGCACCGGCGAAAGCTCCAGCCAGGGAATGGCGGCGACGGCGAGCGCCGGTTTTGGCGTCAAGCCCGGCCGCTTCAGCGTCTCTTTCCAAAACCAGGACGGGACACCCGACATCCAAGCCGGGTCGCACCCATACGAAGTGGTGACGACCATAGACTTCAACACCCAGGCGGAGCAACGGCTCACCTACGCCGACTCGCCATACGAACTGAGGCCTGTGGACACGCCGAAGGACATCGACGTCACGCTACCGCCGGGGCTGGTCGGCGACCCCGACGCCACCGCGAAGAAGTGCACGCTCGCGCAGCTGGGCGAAGGCACGTGGGATAACTCGAGCGTAGAATTTGACAATGGATGTCCCCATGAAGCCATGGTCGGTGAACTGCTCCTGGAAGCCGTCGGCTACGGGTCCGGCTTCTACACGCTGGACAACATGGTTCCGCCCCGCGGCGTGGCGGCGCAGCTCGGCGCGCGCACCTACTATCCCGAGTCGTTCGTCAACGTCGGCCCGGTCGCGGGCGGCAACTACCCGCTGCGAGCCGAATCCCTTCAGATCCCCGATGTCACACCGCTTTTCGGCATCAAGGTGAGAACCTTCGGCGTCGTCGGCAGCGGTGCGACCAGCAAACCCTTCCTCACGTTGCCGACCGGGTGCACCGGGCCGCTGTTTTCCTCGATCGCGGTCGACTCCTACCAGAGCCCGGGGCACTACGTCGGCGTGAACCATGAACCGACGCGCAATGCGGCGGGCGAACCGCTACGCATGACCGGCTGTGCCAAGCTCACGTTCGCCGGCGAAATCAAAGCAGCCCCCGACGTGAGCAACGCAAGCACATCCACGGGGTTGACCGTCGACGTGCACGTGCCGCAGAGCGCGGCCTTCAATCCGAGCGGCCTCGCGGAGTCCTCGCTGCGCGATACGACCGTCACGCTGCCCGAAGGCGTCGCGATCAACCCCTCGGGTGGCGACGGCCTTGAAGCGTGCACGTCCGACGCCGGCGTATTGCCGGAAGGGGCGTTCGGCAGCCCCGGCGATCAGATTGGCTACAAGGGCCAGGAAGAACTGAACGCGGAAGATGAACCGGGTGTGAAGTGGAACACGTTCACGCCGGAACTGGCGGGTCTGCTTGCGCCGGGGACCAACTTCTGTGCGAATGGCTCGAAGGTCGGGACCGTGAAGATCAAGACGCCGTTGTTGGAACACGAACTGGAAGGCGCGGTGTATCTGGCGGCGCAGGAAAGCAACCCATTTGGGAGTCTCGTGGCGATGTACATGATCGCGGAAGATCCGTACTCGGGCTCGCTGGTCAAGCTCGCAGGGGAAGTGACGTTGAACCCGGCTACGGGGCAAATCGTCACGACGTTCAAGAACACCCCCGACCTGCCGTTTGAAAACCTTGAACTGCACTTCTTCGGCGGGGAACGCGCGCCACTGGCGACACCGTCGCGGTGCGGGACGTACACCACGACCGCGGTCTTCACGCCATGGGACGGCAACGGCCCCGTGACCTCGGAATCGTCGTTCAACATCGAACATGGTCCCAACGGGGGCCCGTGCCCGGGTGCGACGCTGCCGGTCAACCCGGCGGTGAACGCTGGCGCGACGAACATCCAAGCGGGGGCGTTCTCGCCGCTGACCGTCACGATGAACCGCAAAGACGGCGAACAGAATCTCAAGTCGATCGAAGCGAAACTACCACCCGGCCTCTCCGGTGTGCTGACAGGGGTTGAAATGTGCCCCGAACCGCAAGCCAACGAAGGGCTCTGCGGGGAAAACAGCAAGGTCGGCGAAGCAACGATCGGCGTCGGTGTCGGCAACGATCCGTTCACGGTCACTGGCGGGAAGTTCTACTTGACCGGACCCTACAACGGCCGTGGCAGTTGCACGGTCGGTGAAGCGGGGTGCGCACCGTTCGGGATCACGTTCGAGGTGCCTGCGAAGGCCGGCCCGTTCGACTTGGCGAACACGAAGAACAACCATCCGGCGTGCGACTGCGTGGTGGTGCGCGGCAAGATCGAACTGGACCCGATCACCAGCGCGATCACGATCACCACGGATCCGCCCGGCTCACCGGACTCGATCCCGACGAGCATCGAAGGTATCCCTCTGGAAATCCAGCATGTCAATGCCACAACCACCCGTGGGAACTTCCAGTTCAACCCGACCAACTGCTCGAAGATGTCGCTGACGGGCACGGTGCAGCTCAGCGAAGGCGGCACCAGCACGATTTCAACGCCGTTCCAGGTCACGAACTGCGCGTCGCTGGGGTTCGCCCCGAAATTCGCGGTCTCCACGTCCGCGAAGACGAGCCGGGCGGATGGCGCGAGCTTGAGCGCGAAGCTGACGTATCCAACCGCGCCGTTTGGTAGCCAGGCGAACATCAAGCTGGTCAAAGTCGAACTGCCCAAGCAGCTGCCGTCGCGGTTGACGACCTTGCAGAAAGCGTGCACCGCGGCGCAGTTCGACGCGAACCCTGCTGGCTGCCCGGCCGCCTCGATCGTCGGCCACG
Source organism: uncultured Solirubrobacterales bacterium (assembly GCA_963812595.1). Taxonomy (GTDB): domain Bacteria; phylum Actinomycetota; class Thermoleophilia; order Solirubrobacterales; family Solirubrobacteraceae; genus Palsa-744. Next base: position 139,232 of record CAWEVQ010000010.1, on the reverse strand, counting down.
CGAAGGCGATCACGCCGCTGGTGCCGGTTCCGTTGGAAGGCCCGGCGTACTTCGTCTCAAACGGCGGCGAAGCGTTCCCGAACCTGATCGTGGTGTTGCAGGGCTACGGTGTCACGATCGACTTGGTCGGCGACACGTTCATCAGCAAAGCGGGGGTCACGTCGAGCACGTTCAAGACGGTCCCCGACCAGCCCGTCACAAGCTTCGAACTCACGCTCCCCGAGGGTCCGTACTCCGCGCTCACCACCGCCGGGAACCTCTGCACCGCGAAGAACCTCGCGATACCCACCGAATTCATCGCGCAGAATGGCGCCGAGCTCAAGCAAACCACCAAGATCGCCGTCGCGGGGTGTCCGAAGCACAAGAAGGCCGCCAAGGAGAAGGCGCGCAAGCGCACCAAGCACAAGCACAAGACCAAGCACGGGAAGCGCGCAAAGCGCAATAAGCGGTAGGCCGCGTTGATACTCGCTCGGGGGCGAGCGTCAACCTGCCCCTCGGTGTAAGCCCGAATGGCTTCCACGGCCGGCGCGAGGCGTCGGGGCCGTGAGTGTTTGCCTAGAACAGGTCGGCTGCGCTCAGCAGAAGCACGTCCTCGCGCGCGGCGCGTTGCTGTAGTGAGGAGGTGAAGCCGCGTCGCGCAAAGATGGCCAGTCGTGCGCTCGCCGTGCGACCTTCGGCTGCGTCTCGGCTTGCGAGCAGCGCGTCGAGTGCATCCTCGCCCACCGCGCGCCGCGACCACTTGCACGACCCGAACAACGTGTACTGACGCCGGTCTGCGCATGCGATGTCGATCTCGTGGCGCCCGTCGCGCGACCACCACGATCCGATTGCGTTCGCCGTACGGGCCTCCTCGATCTGTGAGTAGTGCGCGAGCCAGTGGCGGCACACGTCCTCGAAGGCGCGGCCGACGTAGGTATCGAGGTCGGCCGCGACCTGCTCCCAGACGGCGTCGATCGCCTCGCCCCGGTCCAGCCGGCTGCGGTTGGGGGCGACGCGGCGAAACCAGAAGCGGAAGAATGGGTCGCTGATCTGCCAGAAGCCGCGCCTGCGACGAACGCTGGGCGTGACCGGGGTCCGTTCCTGCAGATAGCCGAGTGCAGCAAGCCGCTCCAGCACAGCGGCGACGTTGGAGCTCGGCAGTTCGAGCAGGCTGCCGATGTCGGCGTTGCGGGTGCGTCCGGAGGCGATCGCGGCGAGCACACCGAAGTAGCGCTTTGGGTCGCGAACGCCGCGCTCCTCTCTTACCAGAGTCAACGGCTCTTCGTACAGTGGTGCTCCCTTGCGCAGGATCGCCTCGCACACGACGGACCTCAGCGGACGTTGACCGGCCCAAATCTGGTACTGGGGCGTTCCGCCGATGACGGCATAGCGCTCCACTAGCTCCTGAGGCGAGCTGCTCGCCGGCGCGAGCTCGCGCGCGTCGCGATAGTCAAGTGGGTCGATCGTCGGACGGAAGGTCGCGCGCCCGTGCAGCGGTGCGTCACGCGAGAGGAGTCCCTCCATGAAGGTCAGCGCACTGCCGGACAGCACCAGGCAGATCGGCGCTCTGCTTGCGTCCCAGCCGTCCCAGTGGCGCTGGATGATCGAAGCAAGCGCCGGCTCGGACAGGCACGCATACTGGAACTCGTCGATCACCACGACCAAGGGCCGCACGGCGGCCTGCGAGCTGAGAAACTCAAAGGCAGCGTCCCAGGAGCCGAAGCTCAGCGGTGGGGTTCCGGGAAGCAGCCGTGCGATCTCCGCGGCGAAGGCGGCTAGCTGCACAGCGCGCGGCTGCTCGTCGGCCTGATAGCTCACCACGCCCTCGCCCGCGAAGGCGTGCGCGAGCAGAAACGTCTTGCCGACTCGCCGCCGACCTCGCAACACGACAAGGCTCGGCACCGATTCGCGCTGCTCCTGCAAGAGAGCCATCTCCTTCTGGCGATCCACGAGCGCTCGCATCAATCGACGATGCTACCACACGAAATAGTACTTCATGAGATACTACTTGACGAAAGCGTAGCGACGCCGACTGGCTTGGGGCGAGCGTCAGCCTACCCCTCGGCGTAGGCCCGCATCGCTTCGACGACCGGCGTTACCAAAACCCGCCCCTGCGATCATCGGTGCAGGGGGCGGAGCTCGACCCACTCCTCGTAGGCGTCGATGCTCACGAGGAACGGGTCGAGGCCGGCGAGCCCCAGGAGGCCGAAGGCCCAGGGCCAAGGGTCGCAAAAGTAGACGGTGGGCGCCCGTGACCGGCTCGCTCCAGCAGCCGGGTTGCAGGCACTCTCGGTGACTCCGTGTGGGGCTGTCGTTGACAGTAAGCCGCAGTTGCCGCACGCAAGCTCACCTATGGGCTTGACATCTGCGAAGCAAAGTGTTACGTTTCGTTCACTGGCCGGTGCCCCTGTCGTTGGGGGCCTGGTGTACATAGGGTCTGGTTGGGGTCATGCCGTCTTGTGGTTGACGTCAAGCGCTCGCAGGTTGTTGTTGTGGGAGAGGGTCTGGATCAGAGCGATGAGGGAGTTGTTTGAGCGTGGTTTCTAGAGGGAGATTCATGATGGGGATGTGCGCGCTCCGCCGGCGGAGTGATGCTAGATGCGCCAGCTTGGCGCTGTCGCATCTCTCTCTCTCTCTCTCTCTCTTCGGCTAGCGGCCTAGCCGAAGGGTCTCCTCATCGGGCGCATTCGCGCCGCCTTTGCTTTATCCCCGCGGGGCGTGGGCTTCCGGCGCCTGTGCGCGGGGTCATGGAGTCACACCGGCTGGTGGGGGGTGGCTGCTGATGGCGGCTTCGGCGCGTGGTGGTGTGAGGACGGCGTCGCGTTTGCGCGTGTCTGAGCGGGTGTTGCCGGTCGAGCGGGGATTGCGACGTGGGTCCAAGCGGCCGGTGTTCTCCTCGGATGCGTCGCGGTTGGGCACGCCGCGGGTGCAGGTCGATGAGATTCAGCGTTCGCGGCTGCTGGTCGCGGCGGCGGCGGTAATCGACGAGCTGGGTTACGAGCAGACCTCGGTCGCGCGGATCACGACGCGAGCGCGGGTGTCGCGGCGGACGTTCTATGACCTGTTCGGCAACCGCGAGGCGTGCCTGGTAGCGCTGCTGGATGAGGCGGTGGGGCGGGTCGAGCGGGAACTCGCGGTGGCGGGCCTAGGGGGTCTTGTGTGGCGTGAGCGGGTGCGCGGCGGCCTGTGGACGATCCTCTTGTTCCTCGATAGCGAGCCGGTGCTGGCGCGGATCTGTGTGGTGCAGGCGGTGCACGGTGGCCCTGGGGTGCTCGAGCGCCGGGAGCAGATTCTCTCGCGCCTAGCGGCGATCCTCGATGAGGGGCGCCGAGAGGGGCCGCGTGGTGAGGAGTGCACCCTAGTGACCGCAGAAGGCCTGGTGGGTGGGGCGCTTGGCGTTGTGTATACGCGCTTGCGCAGCAGCGATCGTCGTCCGTTGACCGGTCTGTTGGACGAGTTGATGGGAATGATCGCGCTGCAGTATCTGGGGCCACGGGCCGCGCGCCGTGAACAGCAGCGCCCGACGCCACCGTTGGCGCCGCGTCCGGTGGCGCATGGCTCGACTTCCGCGCGCGTGGGCGCCGAAAGGGATCCGCTGGACGAGGTCAATATGCGCCTCACCTACCGCACCGCACGGGTGTTGGAATGCATCGCGCAGCTGGGTGGGCGGGGTTCCGGCCCCAGCAATCGCGCGGTCGCGGACAGCGCCGGGGTCGCCGACCCCGGGCAGATCTCCAAGCTCCTGCGGCGCCTGGAGCGCCTGGGTCTCGCGGTGAATACCGGTGGGGGCCGCATGAGCGGCGAGCCGAACGCATGGCAGCTCACGCCGCTGGGCATGAAGGTCGCGCGGCGCCTCAGCGTACTCACCCGCGACCGGAAGCAGGCCGCATGACGCTCCACCTCCGATCGATTTACCACTTCACAACCTCGACCAAGGAGAACAAGGTGAACCGCACAGAGCACACCGCGAAGCCAGCTTTCACGCCGAAGACCGTGCGCTTCGCGACGCTCCGTGGCCTCCTCCACGCCTAAGGGAGTAGTGCGTCCGCGCGCGGCCTGGTTGCCGCGCCTCTCCTCGTCTTCTGCGCGATGCTCGCTCTCTGCGTGGGCATCGCCCAAGCCGAACCTCCCAAGCTCATCTCCGACGGACAGTTCAGCGCGCAGCAGGCGCACGCGGTTGGTGTCGCTGTGGAGGGCTCTGGAGACCTGTTCGTGTCGGGTATCTTTGGGGAAGGGTTTGCCCCCTCGTCGGTGGTCAAGTTCGACCCTTCGGGCAAACTGCTCTCGCCGCCGTCCCCGTTTGGGTCTGGATACTACTCGGGTGTTGCGGTGAACCCGACGAACGGCGACGTGTACGTGCTCGGCGAAGAAGGCATTTTCACGCCCGCGAGGATCTTTGTCTACGACCCCAGCACGGGCGCGTCGGTGTCGTCGTTTGAAGTGCCGGCGTCACGCAATTTCTTCGGCGTCTTTACAGACGTGCAGATTGCCGCCGACTCGGCCGGCAACGTGTACGTGCCGGTGGTGCCGGAAAACGAGGTGCTCGAGTACAGCCCGAGCGGCACGCTGCTGAAGACGTTCACGGGCTCCGGCGCCGGTGCGCTCAAGGAACCGACCGGAGTCGCGGTCGACTCCTCCGGCAACCTCTGGGTGGCCGGCAACAACAGGATCGTGGAGCTCGATTCCAGCGGTGCGCCTGTGGAAGTGAACGGCAAGCCCGTGGAAATCGAAAGCGAAGGCGTGTGGTCCGTGGCACTCGACGGACATGGGGACGTGTTCGCGCTCGTCGAAAACGGCGCGGACCCGTGCGGCGAAAAGCGGCTCGCCCTGCCTGCATCTCGTCGAGTACAGCTCGGAAGGCAGGCAGCTCGCCGATGTGGGGGCCGGCCATTTCGGCGTACCTGAGTGGCGAATGCGAACACTTCTACAGCATGGTCGCGGTGAATCGAGGCGAACGGGCGTGTATACGTGACCGACGGCACCAAAGACACCGTCTGGGTGTTCGGGCCCTCCCACCGCGCCTGTGGTCGACAGGAGCTCACCGCCGAAATCGGCGCCTCCGAAGCGAAGCTCGGCGCGCTCGTCAACCCCGGCGGCATCCAGACGAGCTACCGCTTCGAATACGGCCCGACCAGCTGGCTACGGCAGCTCGACGCCCTTCCCGGAAGGAAGCGTCGGTGAAGGACTGGAATCGCACGCGGTGTGGGCGTCCGCAAGCGGCCTCGCGCCCGGGAGCACCTACCACTACCGTGTCGTGGCGAGCAACGAACTGGCGCCGGGCGGGATCGCCGGCCCCGACCAGACCTTCACCACGCTGAGCGCCGAGGAGGCGGCGTGTCCCAACGAACAGATGCGCGGCGGCTTCTCCGCGAGGTTGCCCGACTGTCGCGCCTACGAGCTCGTGACGCCGCCGGTCACGAACTCGTCCCAGTTCGATGCCGCGCCGAGTATGGCGTTCGCGAGCACGGCCGCCGCGGATGGCGAAGCGCTCACGCTCCACGCACAGAACCGCGGCCGGGCGCGCCCACCGCCGGCGACCAATACGTGGCGACGCGTGGCGCGGGCGGCTGGATCGCGGAAGACATCATGCCGATCGAATCCTATGACGGGGTGGGCTGCGTGGAATACCAATTCGTGTACGCCTACTCGGAACAGCTCACCAAGGACGTGATGCAAGTTGGTGGAGGGTCACGCGCTTCCGCGTCCAATAACCCGCTCGAAGACCCGGAATCGTGCAACCCCGAAGGTCGTCAGGTCGTGAGCGGCGAACCGGTGGGCTATGAAAACCTGCTGGTGCGCGACAACGCGACCGGCGACTTACCAGCTTGTCAACGTCACGCCGCCGGGCGTGACGCCGGCCGACACGCACTTCCAGGCCGCCTCCGCCGACCTCAGCCACGTGATCTTCACGGAGACCTCGCCCCTGGCCGAAGGCGCGCGGTACGGCGTCGAAAACCTGTACGAATGGGACGAAGGCGCGCTGCGGCTGGTGAGCGTGCTGCCGGACGGCACGGCGGTCCCCGGATCGCTTGCGGCAAAAGCGGGTACTTCCGAGCACGAAGGTGTGGTCTCCAGCGACGGCTCGCACGTCCTCTTCACCTACGGTGGCGCCCTCTATGACCGCATCGACGGGCAGCGCACCGTCCAGGTCGACGAACAGCAGGGTGGGTCGGGCCCGGGCGGTGGCGGCTCCTTCAAGGCCGCGACCGCCGACGGTTCGAAGGTCTTCTTCCTCGACGAAAGCAAGCTCACCCCGCACTCGAGCGCGGAAGCGGGCGAACCGGATCTGTACGAGTGCACGCTGCCCGAAGGCGCGAGCAAATGCGAATTGACCGACCTCACCGTCGTTGCGGCAGGCGAACACGCCGACGTTCTGCGCGTCACGCCGCTTGGCGGCCACGACAGCTCCGACGTCTACTTCGTCGCCAAGGGCGTGCTGGCATCCAACACTAGGGAATTCACCGACAGCGAAGGCAAGACGGTCGTCGAAGGCGCGGAAGCCGGGAAGGAAAACCTGTATCTGTGGAATGGCGAAAAGACGATGTTCATCGCCTCCGGCGTCTCCAACAGCGGGTCGGGCGGCGTCGAACAGCAGACCTCACCCGACGGCAAGTGGCTCGCGTTCGAATCGAAAAAGAGCCTGACCGGTTATGACGACGTCGCGCTGGGAGGCGAAGAAGCCGAGCTCTTCCTGTACAGCGCTGCCACAGGGCAGCTCGCCTGCGCCTCGTGCAACCCCACGGGCGAACCTGCGACCGCGGGAGGCGGTGTGGCGCAGCATGGAGAATCCTTTGGAACTGTCTACGGAATCTTCACGACCCGGCACGTGCTCACGGACGCCGGCCAGGTGTTCTTCGAAACGACGGAAGCACTCGTGCCCTCCGATACGAACGGTCAGCGCGACGTCTACGAGTACGAGGGCGGAGGCGCGCGCCTGATCTCGAGCGGCACGAGCTCCTTCGAAACGGCCCTCGAGGGCGTGAGCGAAAGCGGCGATGACGTGTTCTTCAGGTCGACCCAGCAGCTCGTGCCGCAGGACAACCAGGAAGGACAGCTCGTCACCTACGACGCGCGCGTCGACGGAGGCTTCGCCGAACCGTCCTCCCCGCCGCCGTGCACGACCGCCGACGCGTGCCGCACGCCGGTCTCGCCGCAGCCCTCGGTCTACGGTGCGCCGGCGAGCCAGACGTTCTCGGGCCTCGGGAACCTCGCCCCGCCTCCGCCGACGGTCGTCAAGAAGGTTACAAAGAAGACCGTGAAGTGCAAGCAGCGCCTTGTGAAGAATAAAAAGGGTAAATGCGTACGAAAAAAGAGTAAAAAGCAGGCAAAAAGAGCCAGCCACGACCGGAGGGGCAAGTAAGTGTGCCGTTTAACGCCAAATCAAAGCAGCGGACGTAGAAGGTTGGTGCTGCGATGAGGCGGTGCTGCGTAGATGATGGAGGGGCCGGTCCTTTGGGACTGGTGGTCCTCCGTGGTCGCCCTGCAGGGGGAGGCCGCAAACCACCGCAAGGTGCGCCGGTCAAGAGCCGGGGTGCTGAGCGTTGCGGAAATGTCGCGCCTTCGAGCGCGGCAGGTATGACCCAAGAAGGCGAACGTGAGTGAACCACCGATGACGTGTCGAAATCCTTTAGACGACATCAAAACCGGCATTGTTACTTGTGACCGGGATGGGCCTGGCGGGAGCCTGCCTATTGGCCAGGTGGTGTCCGGCATGAAGGTGGCGCGAGCTTGGGTTGGGCTTCTACGCGGAAGGCGGGAACCTGTTGTGTCGCGGGATGGTCAGCTAGTGGCTTATAGCCTGCGGCTGGCTGGATACGGGAGAATTCCAAGCGGTTGCACCCGTAAGGATAAGAGTACCGATGCGAGGCGCAGGGGCGGACCGTCCGGTAGTAGCGTTGAAGGTCCTGTAATGGGGCTGGAGCGAAGCGGACGGGTCATCCAGGCTTGGTCGTCGGTCAACCACGCGGTGTTGGTGGGAGGAATCAATGGTTGAGTCAAAGTCAGAGGTAAAGCCGTTTTGTATCTCAAAGCAGGTTGTCTGGAAAGCCTGGGAGCTTGTCAGGGCCAAAGACGGTGCTGCGGGTGTCGACGGGGAGTCGATTGCGGAGTTCGAACAGGATCTAAAGAATAACCTGTTCGTTCTGTGGAATAGGCTGTCGTCGGGGAGTTATATGCCGCCACCGGTGAGGGCGGTGCAGATACCGAAGAAGCACGGGCAAGGAGTGAGAACGCTCGGAATTCCCACTGTTGCCGATCGCGTCGCGCAAAAGGTCGCAGCGCTGTATCTAGAGCCGAAGGTGGAGCCGTTGTTTCACCCCGACTCTTATGGCTATCGGCCCGGTCGCTCGGCACATGACGCACTGGGGGTATGCCGGGAACGGTGTTGGAAATATGACTGGTCGATTGATCTTGATCTCCAATCGTTTTTCGACTCCGTTGATCACTCGTTCGTTCTGAAGTCGGTGGCTGCCCATACCGATCAGCGGTGGATCCTTCTCTATGTCGAGCGGTGGCTGACTGCGCCGCTGGATAATGGAGACGGCACCTTGGTAGCACGGGATCGTGGGACCCCTCAGGGTTCGGCGATTTCGCCTGTATTAGCAAACATCTATCTTCACTATTCGTTCGATATGTGGATGTCACGGGAGTTCCCGACCATCCCGTTCGAGCGTTATGTAGATGATGTGGTCCTGCACTGTAAGAGTGAGCGCCAAGCGCGATTCGTGCGTAGCAGAGTCGCCGAGCGGATGGCGGATTGCAGCGTGGCAGTAAACCCACGCAAGACCCGCATCGTGTATTGCAAAGACGATGATCGCAAAGGCTCCTATGAGCACGAGCAGTTCACGTTCCTTGGGTACACGTTTCGTCCTCGACGCTCGCGGAGAAAAAACGGCAAGGTGTGCGTCAACTTTCTCCCGGCCGTCAGTGACGACGCGATGAAGGCGATGAGCAAAACGATCAAGCGATGGAGGCTGCACTTATGGAGCGGGAAGACCCTCACGGACCTCGCACGGGCAACAAACAAGCGCGTGCAGGGTTGGATCAATTACTACGGGCGCTTCTACCAGTCCGTCCTGATCCGGTTTCTCAGACGCATCGACGAATACTTGGTGCGCTGGGCCATGCAGAAGTACAAGCGACTGCGCAAACGCCACGAAAGGACGAGGAAGTTCCTGGGAAGCGTGCAGACGCGCCAACCAAACCTCTTCGCCCACTGGCGGCCAACTGCGCAAGCCAACAACCGGATGATGGGAGCCGTGTGATGGGAGATCATCACGCACGGTTCTGCGAGAGCCCGAGGGTGCAATCCCCTCGGGCTACTCTCCTGACAACCATCAAGTCCACAAAACTGGCCTCTCTCGACGTGGCTTGGTTAAGCAACCTCTGGTACTTGCATTCGCACTCATCCTCGCCACCCTCGCCTTCTCAGCCTCCCCGGCGCTCGCCGGCGAAGCGTACCCGGTCTTGCATGAATTCGGCCACAGTGCGACAGAAGCGTTCTCGAACCCGAACGGGATCGCGGTCGACGAAGCGACCGGCGACGTGTACGTCGCCGACATCGGCACGACGAACACGGTCTACAAGTTCGACGCGAATGGCACCCCGGTCAACTTCGACTTCCCCGCGGGCTCCAAGGAAGCATCCAGGGAACACACTCGAGGGAGCTGACACGCCCGCCGAATCGTTCTCGTTCCCCTCGCTGTACGGCAGCCCTGCGGCGATCGCGGTCGATAACTCGACCAATCCTGCAGACCCCTCGGCCGGCGACCTGTACGTGATGGATTCCGGCCACGGCGTGATCGACAAGTTCAGCCCCGAAGGCAGGTACCTGAGCCAGATCGGCGGCTTCGGAGGCGAACTGCTGGGGCTGGGCGTTGACGGGAGCGGCACCGTGCACGTCGACCTGGCGTCCGACCAGCCATCGTGCTGCTGATCGACGAATTCGACGGCGCGGCCGTGAATCATCTCATCGCTCGCCAGGTGCTGGAAGCAGAGGACGAAGCTGGCGGCGGCTCGGGCATCCCCGGTGCTCCGACACCCCCAAGCGCCCACGGCTTCGCCGTCTCCGCCACGGGCGATGACTACCCGATGTTCGAACCGTCGTGCTCGTGTACGGTCAAGGTCGGGCAGAAGCTCTCCCCGCTCGGTAGCGTGGACGGCCTGAACGGCGAAGCGGGCGACGTCGCGGTGGCCGTCGACCCCGCGACCGGCCACCTCTACGCGGACGATCAGTCCTCCGTGGCCGAGTGGGACACGGGCGCGATGAACCGCAACAGCAACGGAGGCATCAGCGCTGGCACGCTCGTCGCGCGCTTCGGCTCGCCCGAACTTTCGGGGACCTCGGGCCAGGGCGGGATCGCCGTCGAACGGCAAGAGCGGGGAGATCTACGTCTCAAACCCCGGCGCAAAACCGGGAACGCAAGGTCTACGTCTTCGGCAGCGACGCCCCGGCCGTGACGGCCGGCGAACCGACGGACGTGACCAGGGAAGCCGCGAGCCTGAGCGGCACGGTCGATCCGCGCGGCGTCGCCGTCAGCGAATGCAAGTTCGAATACGGCCTCACCGACGAATTCGGCAACGGCCCCTACAACCACAGCGTGCCCTGCAAGCAGACGCCGGCCGAGATCGGAGCGGGAAGCAGCCCGGTGGCGGTCTCCGCGCAGCTCGAAGGCCTCGTAGCCCGGCGAACTCTACCACTTCCGCCTGATCGCGACCAACGCCAACGGCGCGGAGCAGGCCAGCGGTATGCTCGCGACGCAGGGCGTCGGCTTCGGCATCAAGAGCTATGAAATCAGCTTCCAAAACGAAGACGGCACGCCCGACACGCAGGCGGGCTCGCACCCGTACAAGTTCGTCGACCTCTTCGACGCTGAACTCGCACTTCAAGCGCGTGGAATCAAACGCTGACTCACCGTACATTCGCCTGCCCAACGGCGTCTTGCGGAATCTCAAGATCGATCTGCCCCCCGGCTTCGTCGGCGACCCCAATGCGCCCTCCGAGCACTGCACCGGACAAGACTTGCGCTGAGAATAGTTTGGCTGAAAACTGTGCCCACCCGAATCGACCGTGGGCACACTGCACCTGAAATGGTCAGAGAACCAGGAGCGTCAAGCGTTCCTCGAGAGCACCCTCTTCGCCATGGCGCCCGTGCGCGGCGTGGCTTTGCAGCTCGGCACCAATTTCCTCCTGCCCCTGCTGTATATCAATAACGGTGTTCTCGCGGGCGGCAATTACCCCGTGCAGGTGACGGTGACGGAAGCGCCGACGTCGGCGCCCGTCATCAGTAGCAAGGCGGAACTCTTCGGTGTTCTTATCCCCTGCGTGAGGTTGCAGCTGGATGCAACCGGTAAGTACGAATGCTGGGTGCCACGAAACAGCACAGGAGGAGTAGGTTTCTACGAAAGGGGACGAATCGGCGGCGACAAAGCCTTCCTGACGATGCCGACCGGCTGCCACGGCCCGCTGAGCTCGACGATGGAAGCCGAGTCGTGGGAGGAACCGGGCAACTGGGCGAAGAAGAGCACGGTCACGCACAACGCCGCGGGCACGCCCGTCGTCGCTGACGGGCTGCTCGAAGCTCAAGTTCCCGGCGGAAATCAGCGTCTCGCCGGACACCAGCGACGCCAGCACGTCCTCGGGGCTGACGGTGAATGTCCACGTCCCGCAGACCGCCGCGTTGAACCCCAACGGCCTGGCGGAGTCGGCGCTGCGTGACACGACGGTGACGCTCCCCGAAGGGGTCGCGATCAACCCGTCGGGTGGCGATGGCCTTGAAGCGTGCACCTCTGAACCGGCAGCGCTCGCAGCGGGCGCGCTTGGTAGCCCTGGCGATCAGATTGGCTATAAGGGCCAGGAAGAACTGAACAAGGAATACGAACCGGGTGTGAAGTGGAACACGTTCACCTCGGAAGTCGCGAGCCCGCTTGCGCCGGGGTCCAATTTCTGTCCGGACGGTTCGAAGGTCGGCTACCGTGAAGATAAAGACGCCGCTGCTCGAACATGAACTGGAAGGCTCGGTGTACCTGGCGGCGCAGGACAACAACCCGTTCGGGAGCTTGATAGCGATGTATATCGTCGCGGAAGACCCCTTTTCGGGGAGCGTGATCAAGCTCGCGGGCGAAGTGTCGTTGAACCCCCAGACGGGGCAGATCGTCACGACGTTCAAGAACACGCCCGACGTGCCGTTTGAAAACCTCGAACTGCACTTCTTCGGTGGCGAACGCGCGCCGCTGGCGACACCGACGCGTTGCGGGACCTACACCACGACCGCGGTCTTCACGCCATGGGACGGCAACGGTCCCGTGACCTCGGAATCCTCGTTCAACATCGACCACGGTCCCGGTGGCGGCCCCTGTCCCGGTGCAACCCTGCCGTTCAGCCCGACTGTGAACGCGGGTGCGACGAACGTCCAGGCGGGTGCGTTCTCGCCGTTGACGGTGACGTTGAACCGCAAAGACGGCGAACAGAACCTGAAGTCCGTCGAAGCGAAACTACCGCCTGGCCTATCGGGTGTGCTGACGGGTGTCGAACTGTGCCCCGAACCGCGGGCCAATGAAGGGCTGTGCGGGGAAAACAGCAAGGTCGGCGAAGCGACGATCGGTGTTGGTGTCGGCAACCAGCCGTTCACGGTCACCGGCGGGAAGTTCTATCTCACCGGCCCGTACAACGGCAGCGGTGGCTTGCACGGTCGGCACGGCCGGGTGCGCGCCGTTCGGTATCACGTTCGAGGTGCCCGCGAAGGCCGGCCCGTTCGACCTGGCGAACACGAAGAACAACCATCCGGCGTGCGATTGCGTGGTCGTCCGCGGCAAGATCGAACTGGACCCGATCACCAGCGCGATCACGATCACCACGGACCCGCCCGGCTCACCGGACTCGATCCCGACGAGCATCGAAGGTATCCCTCTGGAAATCCAGCATGTCAACGCGACGACCACCCGTGGGAACTTCCAGTTCAACCCGACGAACTGCTCGAAGATGTCGCTCACCGGCACGGTGCAGCTCAGCGAAGGCGGCTCGAGCACGATTTCAACGCCGTTTCAGGTCACGAACTGCGCGTCGTTGGGGTTCGCCCCGAAATTCGCGGTCTCGACGTCCGCGAAGACCAGCCGGGCGGATGGCGCGAGCTTGAGCGCGAAGTTGACGTATCCAACCGCGCCGTTTGGTAGCCAGGCGAACATCAAGCTGGTCAAAGTCGAACTCCCCAAGCAGCTGCCGTCGCGGTTGACGACGTTGCAGAAGGCGTGCACCGCAGCGCAGTTCGACGCGAACCCTGCCGGCTGCCCGGCCGCTTCGATCGTCGGCCATGCGAAGGCGATCACGCCGCTGGTGCCGGTTCCGTTGGAAGGCCCGGCGTACTTCGTCTCAAACGGCGGCGAAGCGTTCCCGAACCTGATCGTGGTGTTGCAGGGCTACGGCGTCACGATCGACTTGGTCGGCGACACGTTCATCAGCAAAGCCGGGGTCACGTCGAGCACGTTCAAGACGGTCCCCGACCAGCCCGTCACAAGCTTCGAACTGACGCTCCCCGAGGGTCCGTACTCCGCGCTCACCACCGCCGGGAACCTCTGCACCGCGAAGAAACTCACGATACCCACCGAATTCATCGCGCAGAACGGCGCCGAGCTCAAGCAAACCACCAAGATCGCCGTCACCGGCTGCCCCAAGCACAAGAAGGCCACGAAGAAGAAGGCGCGCAAGGGCACCAAGCACAAGCACAAGCGTGGGAAGCGCGCAAAGCGCAAGAAACGGTAGGCCGACTCCGGCCAGCGTTCCGGACGGCTGTCCTAGCCGACAAGGAAAATCGCCATGGTTTCGCTCTCGCGACCGATAGTGCGCCGACGGACAGAATCTTGCGAAAGGACTCCGATGCGACTTCCCCGCCACTCGACGGTGGCTGCCTATCTTGCGCTGTTCGTTGCCCTTGGTGGCAGCGCCTATGCCGTGACCTCCGCGACGCCGACAGGTGTTCTCAGGGCGTGCGTGTCGAACCAGACCGGCGCGATGCGGCTGCTCCGCGAGGGCAGCTGCAAGCCCTCCGAGCGCATGATCAGATGGAACGTCGCCGGCCCGGCCGGCCCGGCCGGATCGGCGGGCGCGGCTGGAGCCCAGGGCAGTCAGGGCCCCCAAGGAGTCCAGGGGCCGACCGGGCCGACGGGAACCTTTGAAACCGGCAACTCCTACACGAAGGCCGAGAGCGACTCTCGCTACCTCCCGATCGACGGCACCGCTGCCGACAGCTCGGACCTCGGCGGCGTCCCGGCTTCCGGTTACCTGGCCACCGACGGCACGGCGGCGAACAGCTTGGATCTGGGCGGGGTTGCCGCCTCTGGGTATCTGACGAGCACCGGAACGGCAGCCGATAGCTCGGAGCTCGGCGGCGTCGCGGCCTCCGGATACCTGACGAGCACCGGAACAGCGGCGAACAGCGCGGAGCTCGGCGGGAGCTCGGCCTCGGCCTTCGAGCCTTCGGGGAACTTCGGCGACTCCTCGCTGACCTTCGGTCAGGGCAACGACACGGGCGCGACATGCACGGTTGGGGAAGTCGTCCTCGATGCCGGTGTCGTGTACGCCAACAACTGGCTGCCGGCCGACGGGCGGGTGATCCCGATCTCTGGCAACACGGCGTTGTTCAGCCTCGTCGGGATCAGCTACGGCGGCAACGGCACGACGAACTTCGGCCTGCCGAACCTGAGCTATCTCGATCCGCACAGCCAGGGGAGCTCCGCGGCGCCGCAGTACATCATCTGCGTCAGCGGGACGTTCCCCGGCGAGTCGTGACGATGGCGACGTTCAAACCCAGCTTGACAAGCTCGGCGGGCGTCACCCATCGTCCTCGAAGCTGACCTCGACGTTCTCCTCGTCGAGGCGCTCCTCGACCTCCGCGAGCGAGGTGAGCGCGCGCCGGTCGGCGTCCAGCAGCGGCGCGGAGAAGAAGCTGCGTGGCCACAGCCGCCGCGCGCGCACGACGTTGATCTCCATTGCGAACAGCGTCACCTGGCTGCCCAGGTACAGCCACGAGAGTAGCCCCAGCACGAACGCGAACAGGCCGGAGGTCTCCTTCGCGTGGCGCACCACGTGCTCGACGTAGTAGCCGCCGAGGTGCTGCAGGATCTGCCACAGCACCGCGGCCACCACGACGCCGGGGAGCAACTCGCGCGTGGGTACTTCGCTCGTCGTGAGCAGCCGGAACGCGCAGAAGAACAGCAGCAGGTTGGCGGCCAGCGCCAGCACCACGCCCGCGAGCGCCGTCAGCGCGCTGGGGGCGGCGGCCGTGACGTAGCCGGCGACGACGGTGGAGACGATCGTGAGTGTGCCCAGCGTCACCAGCAGGCCCAGCCCGCGCAGCCGCCACGCGAGGAAGTTGGGGCGGCGCTTGCGGGGCACATGCCACACTTCGTCAAACGCGGTGCGCGCCGCGCCGGTGATGCCGAGGCCCGCCAGCAGCGAGCCCACCACGCCGATCGCCAGCCCCACGCCGCTGCCGGTGAGCGAATGGACATTGTGCTGCAGCTGGTTGCCGATGATCGGGAACTGTTTGAGCGTCGAGTCCAGCACGCTCTCCTGGGCGCTCTTGTTGCCTTCCAGCACGAAGCCGAGCACGGTGACGAACACCAGCAGCAGCGGGAACAGCGCGAAGAAGCCGTAGTACGCGATCAACGCCGCCAGCCGGCCGGCGCCGTCGTCGCCGAACTTCTTCACGACCGCCGCGAAAAAGCTCAGCCCGCGGTGGCGCTGCTGGAAGCTGTCGACTGTCTGCAGGCGCTCGTTGAAGGTCATTTTTTTGGAGGAGGGGGAGGGGGGTCGATGGCGCTGGCAATTGGGCGGCGTGGCCCTATCGCCGTAGGTGCTCGCAACGGCGCAAATCTGGAGGGGGGTCTTCCAGTGATTGGGTGCGACATGTCTGTGTGTCTACCCGATACGCGCCTCCAACGCCATCCCCATCCTCGCCGAGGTCTCGCCCGCGCACCGGCTGCGTCGCCGCCGACCCGCTCGATCGGGGCGCGGCTGGAGGGGGCGCACCTGGGTTGGGCGGCAGGGCGGCGGCCGAGGAGATCGCGCTCGTCGCGCACGCCCGGCGCGAGGGGATGCTGCGCGCCTACCGCCAGATGCTGCGGCGCGAGGACCTGGAGGACTGCCTCAGCCAGGCCGTTTGCGAGCTGCTCGCGCGCGGCGCCCGCGGCCACCGCTTCGCCAGCCGCGAACACGTCGCCAACGCACTCGAGCAGCGCTTCCTCTCGCGCGTGCTGGACCGCCGCCGCGCGGTGCGCGGCCGCAGCCCGCTGCAGACCCACCTGGAGAGCGCGCTCCCGTGGAGCGGCCCGGACGAGCGGGAATTGGAGCTTGCCGACCCCCGCGCCGAGATCCACCCGCTCGTCGCGCACCGTCATCAGCTGCGCGCGGTCGCGCGGCTCGCGCCCCTCCTGACATCCGACCAGCGGCTGGTGCTCGCCTGTCAGGTGACGCTCGGTATGGGCCGCGCCGAGTTCTGCCAGCGCTTCGGCTGGTCGCACGAGAAGTACCGCAAGGTCGCCCAGCGCGCCCGCGCGCGATTGCGGCGGCTGATGGAGACCGAGCCGGGGGGCTGAGCCGCCAACCGCCCGCGCACATTGGCGCCGACGTTCGACCACCCGGCCGCACCCCCATTGCGTTAGCACCCTCATGAGCTAAGGGCCCACGAACCCCAACGGAATCGAAAACAGTTCTACCGTACTGCCGCAGGACATCGCCTGTGGCGATTCCTGACGATTCGCGTGTCCTCTGCACACGTTCCGGCCCGCAATCGGCCCGCAATGTCACCAAGGGATCCCCTGCCGTGGTGGAGGCAGCCCACATCCGGGCGCATTCGTGTTGGGCTCTCGGGGCGTGGCGCTGTGGGCAGTGGCCACGGCAGGCTAACCCTAACAAGTAGGAGATAATGATGAACTACGCCAAAATAAAGAGCATCGTGGCCGCCCAGGTGGCGGTGTTTGCCTTCGGCTGCGCCGCCGCGACGGTGGCGCACGCCGAAGAAGCGCCGTTCTGGTCGGTGGAAGGTGCGCGGCTGGCAGCCGGCGAAACTCGCGAAATCACGGCGAAAACATATAAAACAAAAGCTCACTCGGGCTTCGTGCTCACAGTGGGCTCCAAGAAAATCTCGTGCTCTACGATCAAACTGAAAGAAGGCTCGATCGGGGGCTCGAAAGCGGGTAACCCCGGCACCGACCACGAGGTTATCGAACTCTCGGGAGCTTGCACAGTCGAAGGCAACGGCACCGAATGCAAAGTCAAAGAACCGCTCGTCTCGAGCGCGATCAGCTCAGAGCTGGTGGAATCCGAAAAAGGCGAAAAAGGGTCGCTGCTGATGGAGTTCAAACCCGTGAGCGGGACGAAATTCATGCCGCTGCTCTTCGAAGGATCGAAATGCACGATCAAAGAAGCCGTGGTGGAAGGTGAAATCGCCAGCGAAGTGCTCGTCGATCCCAACGACGAAGAACTAGGAGCCAAAATAACGCAGTCCAACGAACCGGACGAAACAAAGTCGGTGCTGGTCAACTTCCCCTCCACGGCGATTGCCAAAGACTGGTTAGTCAAAGAAGAAAAAGGCTCGGAAGTGTCGGTCAAAGAACTTCTGACGTCCACCAAAGAAGCGGTGAAAATCGAAGGCACAGCGTTAGTCGCGCTGGCCAGCGGCGAAGAATTTGGCGAGGGCAAAGGCCCCCGGATCAGGGCGACCAAAATCAAAGGACGCGCCGGGGCCGGCACCAAAACCTGCATCTTCAAAGAAGCCGCCGACAGATGCGTGGTCCGGGTGGAAGGGACTGCTGGGAAAAACATCGAAATCTTCGGGGAATTTCTGCTCACGATCAACGGTATGGGAGGGCTGGGAATCGAACCGGCCTTTGAACAGGTGGACCCTGGGGCCAATCTCGAAGGGGCAACGGAATGCAAACCGACGGTGATCCTGAAAGTGAATACGTCATGCAGCCTCGAATTCAGGTATATCGGGCCCGCCAACCCGGCCAACGGACAGTACTCCTCCAGGTATGAAGTCGATGCCAAAGAAGGAGCGGTACGGACCAACAGCGAGCGCATCAGACTCGAAACCGTGGCGTAGCCGCGTGTAGCTTCGCGGAGGACGATGGTCCACGTGGCGTAGCCGCGTGTAGCTGTCGCGGAGGACGACGGTCCGCCGGCCGGTGTGTGGCCGGCCGGCGGCCTCTTACTCCCGAGCCCGTGGGTCTCCCGCGCGCCCGACCGTTGTCCCACTCGAGGGGCTGGTGGCGGAACAGGAAATAAGGACCCACCTATGAACCCCTCACACTACCCCCATAGGCGCGTCCCCTGGGACGCCACAGGTCGGTCGCAGGCACGACCTCGCGGCGATGCCCATCCGCGCGCATGCGGTCGGGGGCCGGGTATCTCCCCACCTTGGCCCTCGGCCGCTCGCGTGGCTGCACGACAGAGCCGGCATTCACCGATCACGGGGTCGCCGAGATGGGCCCCAAGGCGGGGGCATTGCGCGTGACGCTCCCGCGCTTTGCTCCCCGGCAGGCCTACGCATGACGCTTCCGCGTTCCCCCGCCCGGCAGGCCTACCGCATCTACTCCGAGGAGGAGTTCTTCGCCGCCGAGGATTGGCAGGCCGAGGCCGAGCTCGCCCTGTGCGGCCAGGGCGACCCGCAACGCGAGTCGAGGCAATGGGGACGTTTCGCGGCACTTGCGGCGCTCGCCTCGGTGGTCGCGGTGGTCGTCGGCGTTGTTGCGTTGAATGCGACCCGGTCCGGATCGGGGAGCGATCGCAGATCTGCCGATGTGGGAATCGCGCAACTCCGGACTCGAGCAAGGTTGCCGCGGAGAAGACCGCGGCAGCACACCCGACGGGCCTCTATGTCGGCTCGACGGGTTGCCGAGCGCCGTCCCGGCGCTGCCGGTCGGCTGCCGATCCCCGCACACCCTTATCTCCCCCCACAGCCACCACCAGCAGCGGAAATGCCGGCCCCAGTGCCTGCGGGTGCTGTAACGGTGAGCGCCAAGGCGACGGCGGGGACCGGGACGGCGGGGACCGGGACTGTGGGAGGTGGGACGGCGGGGACCGGGACTGTGGGGGTCGGGACGGCGGGGACCGGGACGGCTGGGACCGCGATGGCGGGGACTGCAACCGCGAGGACGGCGACGGCCGCCGTCGGCGGGGCACGCTCGGAATTCGGGTTCGAGCGGCGATGAACAGCGCGCCCGCACACCTCCGTACCGCGGAGGACTACCCCCGCGTGACGATCGCGCGGCGGCCGCTGTGGCGGATCCGGCTCACGCGGGGGCTGCCCCGGTACGTGCTCTACGCGCTTGTGCTGTCAGGAGCGCTGGCGAGCGTGCGCTTCGCGCTCGACCCCCCGCGCGCCGCGCTGCCCGCGGCGCTGCTGCGACGCCCGGCGGGCGGGGATCTCGCGGCGGAGGGTTTCGCGACGCTGTTCGCGCGTGCCTACCTCACCTGGGAAGCGGCGCACCCGGAAGCACGCGAACACGCGCTCGCGCCGTTCGTGGGGTCGGGGATCGACGCCGGCGCGGGGCTGCAACCACCGGCCGGCGGGGAGCAGCGTGTGCAGTGGGCGCAGGTGGTTCAGGAACGTGAACGCCAGCCCGGTGACCACGTCTACACCGTCGCCGCCGACACCGACACGGCGGGGCTGCTCTACCTCACCGTGGGCGTCCTCCTCAGGCCTGGGGGCCCGCTCGCGCTGGCGGGCTATCCCGCGTTCGTCGGGCCTCCGGCATCCGGCCCGGCGCAAACGTATGGCGCTGGGCGCCTGCGCGAAGTGAGCGAACCGGCGCTTGTCACCGTGGCGGAACGCGCGCTGCGCAACTACCTCGCCGGCTCCCCAGCGGAGCTGGCCGCCGACCTCGCCCCCGGGGCGCGCGTCTCACTGCCCGGGATCGAGCTCGCGCTGCAATCGCTGCAGTCGCTGCAGTGGGCCCCCGGCGCGGGGGGTGCGGTGATCGCGGTGGTGCAGGCCCAAGACCAGCGCGGGGCCTCGTACACGCTCGCCTACGAACTCGACGTCCTCCGCGCCCAGGGCCGCTGGGAGGTCTCCGCGATCCAGATGGATCCCGACACCGCGTAGCCGTGGGGAGCCCGCGCCGACGCTCGCACTGCCACCAACGCTCGGTAGCCGTGGGAGCGGGCGCCGGCTCGCACCGCCGCCAACGCCCCAACCACCCCCGACCAGATGTTTTCCACACCAGACCCGAGCCCATCACCACCCAACAGAAGGAGCCTCGATGCGCCCCGTGCATATCCCGCGATCGCTCACCGTCCGCCCCCACACCGGTACGTCCCTGCTGCTGGGCGCCGTCATCGCCTGCGCCCTCCTCGGGCTTGCGCCGATCGCCGCGCGCGCCGCAGTTGCCTCTTCGTCCGTGCCCGGAGCCGGGTCCGGATCGGGCGGCAGTGCGGGCGGCTCCAGTGCGGGTGGCACCTCCGAAGGCAGCACCCTCGAAGCAGCCGCCAGCAAGGCTGGCGCCACCGGGCGCAAGGTGGCGATGAGCCTGATCGGGCTGGCGTTCGCGGTGGCGGGGACTGTGCTGGCGTTCCGCCGCGACTTCAAGGAGGCCGCGGGCGTATTCGCCGTGGGGATCGTGGCGGTGCTGCTCGCCACCCCCGCCGGCATCAACCTGCTGCAGGACACCGTCAACTCGCTGTTCGGCGCCTGAGCGTGGAGATCCGCTCCTACCGCGCCGTGTTCGACCTCGAGCGGCGCATCTACCGCGTGGACCGGCTGCGGCTCAACCCCGGCGGGGTGCCGGTGCGCGGGGTCGTCTACTGCTTGGCGATTCTCGCTTGCTTCGCGCTCGCCGGTGTGCTGCCGCTGGTGGGAACGGCCGTACGGGCGCTGCCGTGGTATGCGCGCGACCTGCTCGTGCCGGCGGGGCTTGCGGCGCTGCTCACGATGATCCGCATCGAGGGCCGGCCGTTTCATCTGGCCGCCGCCGCGCTTTTGCGCCATCTTCTCGGCCCCCGCGAGCTCGCGGGGCTGTTGCCCGCGCGTGGATCGCTCGGCGCCTCACCGGGCCGGCTGGACGCCGCCGCGACAGGGGTGTGGCGCCCGGAGGAGCTGTTGATGCTCCCCGACGGCTCCGACCCACGTCCGCGTCGCCTGCGCTACAGCGGCCCCGGCGCCGTGCGCATGACGGCTAACCGGCAGGTGCTGGTGCTGGAGCGCGGCGCCGAGCTGCGGGTGGCCCACCACCCGAGGACCCGGCGAGCCCGGTAGCGGAGGAACATGCGCCCGCCGATCAGCCTCGTGTACGGCAACCTCGTGTTCGGCGCCGACCTCGACGACGGCTGGGCCGCGTTCGCGGTGCCAACCAGCTCGTATGAGTGGCTCTCCGAGGACGGCAAGCGCGAGCGCTTCCTCGCGCTGCTCGGCGCACTGGAGGCCGTGGCTGCCGACATCCAGATCGTGCGCGTCAGCCGCCGCTGGGAGGTCGCCGATTACGCGCGCGAGATGGGTGGCCTCGCCGACAGGCCTCATGCGGGCGCCCTCACGCGCTACCTCGCCGCGCACGTAGAGCGCCTGGAGGAGCTGGACGCGCAGCGCCCGGCGCTGTTCTTCATGGTCAGCCTGCGCGACCCCGAGCGCGACGTCGCCTCCTACGTGTCGCGCGCGGTGGAGCGCCACCCGCGTGAATGGCTGGCAGGGCTGCGGCGCGGGCTGCTCCCGCGCGACCGCCGCCTGCTGCGCGTCACCGAGCTGGAGCGGGCGCGGGTGCGGGCCGACCAGGCGCACGCGCGGCTCGCCGACTACCTCACGGCCCGTCCTGCGACCGGGGCGGAGCTGCAGTGGCTTGTACGCCGCGCCTTCTGTCGCGAGCTGGGCGAACCGCGGGTGGACGGCCTGCACGAGCCGCGGGCGCTGGTGTTCGAGCGCAACGGCGAGGCCGTCCTGGCGCCGCTGGAGGGGGACGTGCTGCGCTGGATGGACAGCTGGGTGGAGCTTCGTCCGCGGGCGCTGCGGGTGGAGTCCGAGCTCGGGGCGTGCTGGCAGGCGCAGCTCGTCGTGGGGGCGCTGCCCGAGCTGGTCCACTTCCCCGGCGCGCGCGCCGAGCTGATGTTCGCGCCCGTCGAGAGCCTCCCGTTCGGCGTGGACCTCACGCTCAATGCCCGCTTCCTGCCCAACGAGCTGGCGCTGCGGATCGCGCGGCGGCGGATCCAGGATGCCGACCAGATCCTGCGCGCCGAGGCCGACGGCGAGCAGGGCGCCACCGACCTCGGCTATCGCCGCACCCAGGAGGCGCGCGACCTGCTCGCCCACCTGCAGTCCTCCAGCCGCCCGCCGCTGCTGCGCGCGACGCTTGCGATCGCGCTGGCCGCCCGCACTGAGGAGGAGCTGGAGGAGCGCGTGGAGATGTGCCGGCGCGCGTACGGCGAGATCCGCCTGCACCGCCCCCTGGGCGACCAGCTGGCGCTCTTCTGCCAGCACCTCCCCGGGCAGCGCACGCGCGTGGCGGGCTACGACGACACGCTCACCGCCGAACAGTGCGCCGCGATGATGCCCACCGCCGCCCACGAGGCGGGCTCCGCGGGCGGCTTCTACCTCGGCCACACGCTCGGCGGCTCGGCGCGGCCGGTGCGCTTCAACCTGCGTGAGGGCTCCGACAGCGACCGCAACACGACGATCCTCAGCGTTGGCGCGCTCGGCTCGGGCAAGACGACGCTCGACCAGAAGCTCAAGTACGAGGCGTTCCTGCAGGGAGCCCGCGTGATCGACTGCGACCCCAAGGGCGACCACCGCTT
Organism: uncultured Solirubrobacterales bacterium; assembly: GCA_963812595.1. Classification (GTDB taxonomy): domain Bacteria; phylum Actinomycetota; class Thermoleophilia; order Solirubrobacterales; family Solirubrobacteraceae; genus Palsa-744. The sequence goes on along the minus strand of CAWEVQ010000010.1, from coordinate 116,482 downwards.
CCACCTCCTGGAGCAGGTTGCCCCGCACGTAGAGTGCATCACGCTGCGCCCCGACCCCGCGCTGCGCGGCGTGCTGGACCCGCTGCGCGTGGCGCCCGAGCACCTGCGCCAGGACACCGCCGTGTCGTTCCTGCGCGACCTGCTGCCCGCCCGCGCCGAGCCCGCGTGGGAGACCGCCGTGGTGGGGGCCGTCGACCGCGTCGTGCGCCGCGCCCGCACGGCCGCCACCTGCCTGGAGGTCGTGCGCGCGCTGCGCGAGGGCGACGACACCGACGCGCAGGTCGCCAAAACGCTCGAGGTGTACGCGCGTTCCGGGCTCACCCAGCTGGGTTTCGCCGACCCCGACGTACGGCTGCCGCCCGTCGGCCACCGCCAGGTCACCTACCTGCCGATCCGCGACCTCCCCGCCCCCGAGCCGGGCACGGCGCGCGCCGAGCACTCACAGGCCGAGCGGGTGGGGGAGCAGATCGTGCGGTTGATCGCGATGTTCGCGATGCACCTGATGGGCGCCGAGCGGGAGCGCCTGAAGATCTTCAGTTTTGACGAGGGCTGGAGGTTGCTGGGCGACCCGATCGGCCGCACGTTGCTGGTGGCGTTGCAGCGCATGGGCCGCTCGGAGCTGGCGGTGCCGATCATCTCCACGCAGCTGTCAGCGACACGCTGCTCGGCGAGCGCGAGTCGATCGAGAACCTGCTCGGGGCGACGTTCGTGTTCGGGATGCGCTCCGATGCGGAGGCGCGCCGTGCCCTGCGCGCTGCTCGGCCTCGACCCCGAGGACCGGCGGATGCGCCAGACGCTGCTGGAGCTGGACGCCGGCCGCTGCCTGTTTCGCGATCACCACGGGCGCGTCGAGGCGATCCAGGTCGATGTCGTGGTGCCGTCGTTGCTGCGCGCCTTCTCGACCACGCCCGGGCGTTCGCGTTGAGGGTCCTAGCGGTCGCGCTCATCGCCGTTTCGATGGCGATCGTTCCAGCGTTGGCGGCGGCCAACCGATCGAAGATCGGCCAGCGCGCGCCCAGGGTGCCGCCGTTGGTGGGTAGGTCGGTCGCCGGTGAAGGCGTTGCCCCCGGCAGCGACGCCTCGGCCTCGGCGCCCCCGAGCAGCGGCGACCCGCTCGTGGAAAACGGTCTCGGCAGCCCGCTGTGCGGGGTGCCCGCGGACCTGCCGGCGGCCGGCAGGCGCAACTGCGAAACAGCGGGCTTCGAGGCCGCGGGCGCCCCCACCGGCAACTACGGGCTGGACGTCCACATCGACACCGGCCTGCTCGGCCTCACCAGCCAGACGCTGTTGCAGGATTACTTGATCGAGCCCGTGTGGATGGGCCTGGTGTGGGTGGTGCATGCGCTGATCGTGGCGCTGGAGTGGTGCTTCACGCTCGACCTGTTGGACAGCGCCGTGCTCGGCGGGCTGGAGCGCTCGCTGCGCGCGACGCGATCCTCGTTCACCGGCCCGTGGCTGGCGGCGGCGCTCGCGCTCGCCTCGATGGCCGCCGCTTACAACGGCCTCGTGCGCCGCCGCGTCGCGGAGACGCTCGGCCAGAGCGCGCTGATGCTGGTGATGATGGCGGGCGGCCTGTGGGTGATCGCCGATCCCGCCGGCACCGTGGGGGCGCTTGGGGGGTGGGTGGACGAGGCCAGCGCGGGCACGCTCGGGGCGGTCGTGCAGGGCAACCCCGCGCACGCCTCGCGAACGCTGGCGCAGAGCATGAGCGGGCTGTTCGGGGCGGCCATCGGTGCCCCCTGGTGCTATCTGGAGTTCGGCGACGTCAGCTGGTGTGAGGACCCCGCGCGCCTGGAACCGCGGCTGCGCGCCGCCGGCCTGGCGCTGCTCACGCGTCCGCGGATCGCGAAATGCGAAGGCGGGGAACGGGTGGCGCAGTACTGCGAAGCGCTCGAAAGCGCCGCGCCGCTGGCATCGGTGGGGGCGCACTCGCGCAGCGCCACGCTGATGCGCGCGGCGCGCACCAACGGGGAAGTGTTTCTTGCGCTGCCCGCCAACGAGGCGGCGCGCAACTCGATCGACGAGCCCGGCTCGCTGCTGCGGGTGCTGTGCGGGGGCTCTGAAAGCGCCACCGAATGCCGTGGACCGGCCGCGGCGCAGGCGGAGTTCCGCACGCAGGGCGGCACGATGCCACGCCTCGGGGGGCTGCTGCTGATCGCGATCGGGGCGGTGGGGATGATCAGGCTGCTGGGCTTCATCGTGCTGCACCTGTTGGGCGCGGAGCTCCTCAGCCTGCTCTACTTGCTGCTCGCGCCGGCCGCGGTGCTGGCACCGGCGCTCGGCGACGGCGGCCGCGCCGCGTTTCGCGCGTGGGCGACGCACCTGGTGGGTGCCGTGTGCTCGAAGCTCGTCTTCTCCTTCCTGCTGGGCGTGGTGCTGCTGATGACGCGCACGCTGATCGGCCTCGAAGCGCTCGGCTGGTGGACCCGCTGGCTGCTGGTGGCGGTGCTGTGGTGGGGCGCCCACCGCCAGCGCCACCAGGTGCTGGGCCTGATCGCCGGTGAGCACCGTGGCGCGAGCGAGCACCACCGCTCGCTGCTGGCTCGCATGAAGCAGCAGCTGGAGGGGCCGCGCACCGTCATCCAGGGCGCAAGTCGGATGCGCAAGAAGCTCTCCGGTCCGGGTGGGCGGGCTCCGATTCCAGAGCGCCGGCGCACGCGCGAGCGCATCGGCCGCCAGCGCGCGCGGGCGACCGCGGACGAGCAGGTGACGCGCATGTTCGAGCGCGAGCACGCGGCGGCGGCCGCTCACGCGGCGCCGGGCGGGGCGGCGCAGAGCGAGCTCTCCGCCAGACGCACCCAGCTGCAGCGGGTGCGCCGCGAGCAGGCAAAGGCGACGGCCGCCGGGGAGCACCGCCGCGCCGCCCGCCTCGACGCCCGCGCGCAGCGGATCGACGGCGAGGTCGAGCACGGCCAGCGGGCGCTGAACGAAGCGCGGCGCACGGCCGCCGAGGGCGGGCGCGCGCGGCTTCGCACCGGTCGCCCCTACACCGCCGCGCAACTGCGCGAGCGCGCTGAATGGCTGGACGCGCAGGCCGTGCTGCCACCCGCGCGCGGGAGCGGGGCGCACAGGGGGGCAGGGGACGGAGGTGCGGGAGGCAGAGCACAGAACGGGGACGCCGCCGGCGGGGCGCGGCGTGACTACGGCGGGCTGGCGGGAATCGCCGGGTACACCCGCGAGCAGTACGACCAGCTTGCGCCCCGCGCGCAGCGCGAAGCGCGCCTGGAGATCGATCGCGAGCTGGCGTTGCGACGCGAGCTGCGCGGTGCGGCCGGCGCCATCGTCGCCGCCGACGAGCGTGTACCGGGGCGCCGCGAGCGCCGCCGCGCCGGCAAGGACTTCGACCGTGCGCTCGAGGAGCGTCTGCGCCAGGGCGCCCACACCGCGCCGCGCTCACGCGAGCGCCCGCCGCGCCGGGAGCGCCCCCGCGACGTGCCACACCACTCGCCCGGCCCCGATCCAACCCAGCGCCCCGGCGGTGGCTTCGAGTCGCCGGTGCTGCGCGACGCCCACGAGGTCGCACGGGGGCGCAAACGGCAGTTGGGGGGCTGACGGTGGGACGGGCGAGGGCACGGAAACGCCGATGAACGCTGCATCGACGCGCGTACGCGCTCACCCGCGGCCCAGCCGTCCGGGGTTCGCTGTGCTCGCAGCCTGCAGCCGCGCTTGCAATGACGCTCACGCTTGGCGTGGTGACCGCGGCGCTCGGTGGACGGCCCACCGCGTTCGCCGGCGAAACGGCCGCCGCCGAAGAGGCCGCCGCGGCGGGCAGCGGCGTCTCGCTGCTGGCGCGTGCGGAAATCCCGCCCGAATACCTACGCCTCTACCTGCGGGCGGCCGCCCGCTACGGTCTCGATTGGGCGATCCTCGCGGGCATCGGCAAGGTCGAGTGTGACCACGGGCGCGACCCCGCCCCCTCGTGCACGCTGGAGGGGGCGGTCAACTCGGCGGGCGCAGGGGGGCCGATGCAGTTCCTCGCATCGACCTGGGCGCGTTATGGAGTGGACGCCGAAGGCGATGGGCCGCCCGACCGCTGGAACCCGGCGGACGCGATCTTCGGGGCCGCCCGCTATCTCCGCGCCTCGGGCGCGCCCGGCAACTACCGCGTGGCGATCTATGCCTACAACCATGCCGGCTGGTACGTGGAAGCGGTCGAGAGTTGGGCGGCGAAGTACAGCGGCCCGGCGGGGTCGTCGGCCGCGGCGGCAGCGGCCCTTGAAGGCGCAGCGGTGCCGAAGGCGCCCCCGAAGGCGCCCCCGAAGGCGCAGGTGCCGAAGGCGCCCCCGAAGGCGCCGACACGCGCCTGGTGAGCGAGACCGCCACGCCCGTGCGCTTCACCTCAGGCGAACGTGCGATGTTGGTGCCCGGCGACGGCCACGTCGCGCTGGTGCCCGCGGGCGTGCCGGCGGCGGTGCAGGCGATGGTGGTGGCCGGCAACGAGTTGCAGGACCTCCCCTACGGGCCCGACGGCCACCCCAACCCGCTGGGGGCGCCCGACGAGGACTGCTCGAGCACCGTCAACTACGTGCTCTACCGAGCCGGCGTGCGGCCGCTCGCGGAAATCGTGCGCGACAACCCGCTGGCCCAGGACTACGTGCGCTGGGGAGCTCCTGGGCCAGGGCGGTGGGTGACGATCTACGCGACCGACACGCCGACCCCGCACGTCTTCATCGTCATCGCGGGCCTGCGCCTGGATACCAGTCACAACGGCACCGACGTTGGCCCCAACCGCAACGAAAACGGCCCGCGCTGGCGAATCCTCGACCACATCCCGGAATGGGCGCACTGGTCGGTGCACCACCCGGTGGGGTTGTGATGGGTTGGGATGGAGATCTGTTATGCCGCCAGTGACTAACTCAGGCTATACTTATGCCATGAAGAGGACCACGCTAGACATCGACGAGGATATGCTCGCCAAAGCCCGAGAGATACTCGGCACGAGCGGGATCAAGGACACAGTCGACGAGGCTCTGCGCGAGATCGTGCGCATAGAGGCCGGCAAGCGCCTGATCAAATGGCTCAAAGAGAACGAGGACCTGCACAACCCCGAGATCATGGAACGCGCGTGGCCGCGACCACCCATCTCGTAGACAACAGCGTTCTCACTCGCACGACGAAGGCTCCGGTGGCGGCAAGGGTGGAGCCGATGATCGCCGACGGGCCTGCTGGCGACCTGCTCGGTGACCGACCTCGAGCAGCTCTTCAGCGCCCGCTCTGGGGCCGAGCACCGCACGCGGCGCGATGAGATCGCTCTGCGCTTCAAGCGTATTGCGACCGGTCAGAAGGTGCTCGACCGCGCAGTCGAGGTGCAGGGCCTGCTCGCCGACCGCGGGCAGCACCGCGGCGCGAACATCCCCGATCTGATCGTCGCCGCGGCGGCAGAGCGGGCGGGGCTCACGGTGCTGCACTACGACGCCGACTTCGACCTGATCTGCCACCGTGACGGGGCAAGAGGTTGAGTGGGTGGTGCCGCGGGGCTCCGTGGATTGACGAGGATGTCCGACCCGGCGGGCGCATGTTCGGCCGGGTCGGGCTGTGAGGCCTCTTGCGGGCCGGTTCGCTCACTTTCTGTCAAATTGCACGGTGATGGCCGCCCGCAAGATCGACTACCTGCTGATCGGCGGCGGGCTGGCGAGCGCCAACTGCGCGCGCTGGCTGCGCGAGGAGGGCGCCGAGGGGTCGGTGCTGGTCGTGGGGCGCGAGCCCGACCCGCCGTACAACCGCCCCAACTGCTCGAAGGGCTACCTGCGCGGCAAGGAGGAGCGCAGCGAGGCGTTCTTCCGTCCGCAGGAGTGGTGGGGGGAGCAGGGGATCGAGCTGCTCACGCGCACGAGTGTCACCGCGCTCGACGCGGGGGCGCGCACCGCAAAGCTCTCGACCAAGGAGGAGCTCGAGTTCGGACAGGCGCTGCTCGCGACCGGGGCGAACGTGCGGCGGCTGAACGTGCCCGGGTGCGAGCTGGAGGGCATTCACTACCTGCGCACGCTCGGCAACTCCGACGCGATCCGTGCGGATGCGACGGATGCGGAGCAGGTGGTGTTGATCGGCGGCTCCTACATCGGCTGCGAGGTGGCCGCCTCCCTGACGCTGCTGGGCAAGCGCTGCACGATCGTGATGCAGGAGCAGATCACGCTCGAACGCGGCTTCGGCCCCGTGGCCGGGCGCTTCTTTCAGGAGCTGTTGGAAGAGCACGGCGTCACCGTCCACGGCGGCGATGAGCTCGAGCGCTTCGAGGGCGACGGCCGTGTGGCGAAGGTCGTCACGAAGAACGGCCTAGAGCTGCCGGCGGAGCTGGTCGTGATCGGGGCGGGCGTCGCCCCCGACCTGCAGCTCGCGCGCGGCACGGGGCTGGAGCTGGGGGAGGGCGGTGGCGTGCGCTGCAGCTCACGCCTTGCGACCTCGGGCCCGGGGGTGTACGCGGCGGGCGACATCTGCGAGTACGACTCGCCCATACATGGCGGGCCGCTGCGGATCGAGCACTGGGACGTCGCCTTCAACCACGGCAAGACCGCCGCGCTGAACATGCTCGGCCGCGACATCCCGCACGAAACCGTCCCCTACTTCTACTCCGTGCTTGGCGACTGGGGCGAGCTCGAGTACGTCGGCCCGGCGCGGGAGTGGGACCAGGAGATCGTGCGGGGATCGCCGGCGGACGGCAGCTTCACCACGTGGTACCTTCGCGACGAACGCCTCGTCGCGGCGCTCACGTTCGGGCGCTCGGACGACCTTGACTACGCGCGCCGGCTGCTCGTCGAGCACCCGGTGCTCGATGCCGCCGAGCGGGCGGCGCTGGCGGACGTCGACAGCGAGCTGGGCGGCATCTGACTACCGCCAGTTGCCGCGCGTGGGTCCTCTCAATAAGGGTCCAGCTCGGCTGGGTGAGGAGCCGCTGGCAGGCCGGGGGCGTGGCGTCTCGTACCGGCCGGCGTTGGCGTACCGTCCCGGCGGGCGGTAGTATCCGGGGCGTCCATACGGTCGGTGGTAAGGGAAGCCGGTGAGAATCTGGCGCGGACCCGCCACTGTGACCGGGGATGCCCCCGCTGCGCGCGTGTGAGCGTGAGCCACTGATCGGCCTCCGGCCATCGGGAAGGCGCGGAGGGTAGGCCCGGGAGCCAGGAGACCTGCCTCCGGCCGCAAGCCCACAAGCCCTCGTGGAAAGGGGTTGGCTCCATGCATCACTCTCGCCGTATCAAATCGGTCTCCAGCAAGCCGCTCGCGCTCTGCGTGGCTGTCCTGCTCCTCCTTGCGTTGACCGGGAGCGTCGTCGCGCAAAGCGCGCGTGCCGACGAAGCTCCCACCGTCACAGTGAGGGTGGAGGGGATCAACGCGACGCTGATATCGCCGACGCAGGTCACGCTCACGGGATCGCCCGTCGTAAAGGACGGCAAATCGGAAGACGCCTGCAGCATCACAAGCGCCCTCGGTGCGCTTCAGCTCGCCAGCGGCGGCAATTGGAGCGGGCCGTGGAGCACCGAATTTACGCAGTACTCGATCTACACCATCGAGGGCGAGACCCACGAATTCGAAAAAGAATCGAAGGCCAACTACTACTGGTCGTTCTGGCTCGACGACAAGGAAGCCGGGGCGGGCGCGTGCGAAGAACAGCTCCATCCCGGCGACCGGGTTCTGTTCTTCCCGAGCTGCTTCGGCGAACTGTGTCCCACTCCGGCGCCCCTCCCGCTCGAGGCCGAAGCGCCTCCGAGCGCCAACGTCGGAGAACCGATCCAGGTCATCGTCCGGCGCTACACGGCCGCCGGCGTCTCATCCGAAGTCTCTGGCGCGAGCGTGGTGGGGGGTGGCGCGGGCGCCATCACCGAAGCTCATGGGCGAGCAACCCTGACGTTCTCCCACGCCGGCGAGACGATGCTGTCCGTGAACGCGCCCGATTCGATTCGCACTGAGACCGATGTCTGCGTCCACAGTGGCAACGACGGCAACTGTGGAACCACGGCCTCTTGTGCAACCACAGGCACATGCGAACCGATTGCCTGTCCAGCGACAACGGGCAGCTGCGAAGGACCCAGACGGACGGTATTCCCCCCTCCGCCACCCCCCGAGGTGGTTCGCGCGGCTGGCGTCACGAATGGCCATCTTTACGCCCGTCGCGATGCTCCGCGCATCCTGGAGGGGAGCGTCGAAGTTCCCCTCGGGGACACGCTGCACGAAGTGCGCGTCGCACTCGAGCGCAGCGCTCACCATCGCTGCTTCGCGTTCAGCGGGCGCAGGGGAGCTTTCGTGCGCGCCGGCTGCCACGCGACGCGCTTCTTCGATGTGGCCGACACCACGTCGTTCAGCTACCTGCTGCCGGCGCGGCTGCCCGCGGGTCGCTACGTATACGACGTCGAGGCGGTCGACGATTCGGGTCACGTCACACGGCTGGCGGGCGGGGTGAGTCACGTCGTCTTCTATGTCAAGTAGGAGACACCTCGGAGGTCGCGCCGGCATCGGCTGGACCGGTGTCGGCCGTGTGGGCCGGTGGCGCATCGCGCTTTTCGCACTTGCGCTCGCCGCCCTCCCGCTCGCCGGCTGCGGCCTCGGCGCCGGGCCTACGCCCACGGGCGTGCGGCTCGACGTGACGCGCGGCTTCGGGGCCGATTCGCTGCTCTCCATGCGCGCTCCCCGCACCCATGGCGAAGCGACGGTGATGAGCTTGCTGCTGCGCAACGCGACCGTCATGACCCGCTATGGCGGAGGCTTCGTGGAGAGCATCGACGGCCACTCCGGCGGGCACGAAGGGGGGCAGCCGATCGACTGGTTCTACTACGTCAACGGCGTGCAGGCGCCCAAGGGGGCGGCGGACACCGACGTGCATCCGGGCGACCGTGTGTGGTGGGACCTGCACGACTGGAGTCAAACCGACGAAGTGCCCGCCGTCGTCGGCTCCTTCCCCGAGCCCTTCCTGGGCGGGATCGAAGGGGAACGGCTGCCGGTGCGCGTGGAATGCGCCGAACCGGCCGGCCACACCTGCCGCACCGTCACTGCCCTCCTGCGCGCAACGGGGGTCAGCTCCGGGCTAGCCGCGCTGGGGCCGGCCGGGGAGGAGCCCGACACCCTGCGGCTGCTCGTCGGCACCTGGTCGCAGGTGAGCGGCGACCCCGGCGCGCGGACGCTCGAACGCGGCCCCTCCGCGAGCGGGGTGTACGCGCGCCCAGCCGCCTCCGGCCAGAGCATCGCGCTGCTCGACGCGCAGGGCGCCACCGTGCGCACGCTCACCGGCACCGCCGGGCTGATCGCCGCCACGCGTTACACCGAACAGGCCCCCGAGTGGTTGATCACCGGCACCGACGCCGCCGGCGTGCAGCTCGCCGCCAGCCACCTCGACGAAGCGGCGCTGCACAACCGCTTCGCCGTCGCCATCACCGCAGCCGGAGGCCTGCTGGCGCTGCCCCAGCCCGGCGGGGAGTCGGCGAGGGGGTAGGAGGTAGAGATGTCATCCAAAAGGACCCCTACCACTTCACAAAATGAAGGGTTGGGGTCTCAAAACAAAGCATCCAACCGGCCGGCAGTGGGTCGGTTTGAGCCCGATTGCCTCGCGTTCTCTGAAGGGCCCAGCCCATGAACCGCATCGGCCTGCTCCTCTACCGCCCGCAGGCCAGCCCGCTGCACGCCACGCGCGCGGGGGTCGCCGCGCTATGGGGACTTGCACTGATTGCCACTTCGCTTTTGCTCTACCACCCCGTGGCGCTGGCGGTGCTCGCGCTGGCGGTGCTCGCCGCAGGATGGGGGGCGGGGGTGGGCCGTGCGTTGCTGCTCGCGCTACGCACCGCGGCGATCGTTGCCATACCGATCGTGCTTATCAACGTGCTCGTCTCGCGCGAGGGCCTCACCGTCTTCGCCCGCCTTGGCGACCTCGGTCCCTTCGGCCAGGGTGACCTGACCGTCGAGGCGCTCGTGTACGGCGCCGTGATCGCACTGAAGGTCACGGTTCTGATCCTCATCACTGCGCTCTGCAGCCTCGCGATCGACCCCGACGCGCTGCTGCGAATCTGCCGCCGTCTCTCCTTCCGCTCCGCGGTCACCGCCTCGCTGGCGGTGCGCATGATCCCCGTGCTCGCCGCCGACGCCCAGCGCATCGCCGAGGCGCAGCGCACTCGGCCAGCTGGTCCCACCGAGCGGCGATCGTTTGAAGGCGCCCGCGCGCGGGTCGCGCTGATCGGCGCGATGCTGACCGGCTCACTGGACCGCGCGATGGACGTTGCCGCCACGCTCGAGCTGCGCGGCTTCGCCGCCGCCCCCCGTGCCCCCCGGCTGTCGCGGCCGTGGTCGCGCCACGACCTCGCCTTCGCCGCCTCCGCCGCGGCGATCCTCGCGCTCGCGCTGCTCGCCTCGATCGGTGGCGTTGCCTCGTTCACCGCCTACCCGCTGGTGCACGCACCCATCAGCCTCGGGTCTGTTCGCGCTCTGCGGAGCGCTTGTGCTCGCGATCCTCCTCCCGTTCGCCGATCGCCGGGGGATCGAGCCATGAACGTCCTCTCCTTCCGCGACGTCACCTACCACTACCCCGACGCCGGGCCCCCCGCGCTCGACGACGTCAGCTTCGAGGTCGCCGCGGGCGAGTTTTGCCTGCTCGCCGGGCTCTCCGGGCACGGCAAGTCCACGCTGCTGCGCGCCGCGTGCGGCCTCGTGCCGCACTTCCACGGGGGCTGTTTCGCAGGGCGGGTGCAACTCGCTGGGCTCGACACGCGCGAGCATGGGCCCGCCCACCTGGGCACGCTGGCCGGCGCGCTCTTCCAGGACCCCGAGAGCCAGCTGGTGATGAGCTCGGTGCGCGCCGAGCTCGCGCTCGCGCTGGAGAGTCGCGCGCAGACTGCTGGCGCCGTTGCGCGCGGGGTCGAGGAGGTCGCGCTCGCGCTCGGCATCGACCACCTGCTCGATCGCCCCACGCGCACGCTCTCCGGCGGCGAGGCCCAGCGGGTCGCGCTGGGCGCCGCGCTCTCCGGGCGACCGCCCGTGCTGCTGCTCGACGAGCCCACCTCACAGCTTGATCCGGTCGCCGGCGACGAGCTGATCGGGCTGCTGCGCCGTCTCAACCAGGAGTGGGACGTGACGATCCTGCTCGCCGAGCACCGCCTGGAGCGCTGCCTGCCCTCCGCCGACCGCGTGCTCGCGCTGCGCGACGGACGCCTCGTGCACGACGGCTCCCCGGAATCGTTCCTTGGCTGGGCCGTGCGCGAAGAGCCCGCGCTGCAAACTCCCGGTGCGCGCCTGTTCGCGCTGGCGGGATTCGCTCCGCCGCCGGTCGGCGTCAAGCAGGCGCGTGCAAGTCTGCGTGCACGACGCCTGTTGTCGTCGGAGTCTGTATCCTCCCCCGCGCCCCCTGCCGCTCTTCATATAAACATGGGCAACCGCAGGCAGGGGGCACCTTCCTCCGCCCTCGTCCGTCCGCGCGCGCCGCTCCGGCGCTGCGAATGCGAGGTGTGTGGCACGAGCTCCACCGCGGCCCCGCGATCCTGCGCGGCGCCGAGCTGCGGTTGCAACCAGGCGAAAGCGTCGCCCTGATGGGGCGCAACGGCGCCGGCAAGTCCACGCTGCTGCGTCACGCCGCCGGCCTCATGGAGCCCACCCGCGGGCGGATCGAGCGCGGCGGGCGCGTCGCGCTGCTGCTGCAGAACCCCGGCGACTACTTCATGCACGAGCGCGTCGCGCGCGAGGCCTCCCCGCGTGCGCTCGCGCTCGCCGGCCTCGCCGAGCTCGCGGAGCGCAACCCCCGCGACCTCTCCGGCGGGGAGCGCCAGCGCCTGGCGCTCGCGATCGTCACCGACGGGGGAGAGGAGCCCGCGGTGCTGGCGCTCGACGAGCCCACGCGCGGCATGGACCGCCTCGCGAAGGCGCAGCTCGCCGAGGAGCTGCGCCGCCGCGCCGCGGGCGGCCACGCGGTGATCGTGGCCACGCACGACCCCGAGTTCGCCTGCGCCTGCGCCGAGCGCGCGGTGCTGCTCGCCGACGGCCGCGTGATCGCGGACGGCCCCTCGTCGGAGCTGCTCGCCGGCGGCTGGTACTTCGCCACCGAAACCGCCCGCATCCTCGGCGGCGCCGGGGGCGCGCTCGCGCCCGAGCAGGGCGCGGCGCTGCTCGCCGCTCGCGCTCGCGTAGACGATTCCTATGCGCGCGAGCGCAGGCCGCCGCAAGATGAGCTGGCCCCTCACCTCCTTCACGCTCGTCGGGCTCGTGCTGGCGGTTGGCTGGCTGGCGTACGAGCGCGCGCGCCCCTCCGCGCGGATGGTGGCCGTGGTGGCCACGCTCGCGGCGGTCGCGGCGCTGGGCCGCGACGCCTTCGTGGCGCTGCCCGACGTCAAGCCGATCACGGCGATCACGCTGGTCGTCGGCTACGCGCTCGGCCCCCTGCCGGGCTTCGCCGTGGGCGCCGTGGGGATGCTCGCCTCCAACATGATGCTCGGCCAGGGCTCCTACACCCCTTGGCAGATGGCGGCGTGGGGGCTGGTCGGCCTGATCGGCGCCGCGCTCGGGCGGCTCTCGGGCAGGCGCCTCGGGCGCGTGCCCCTCGCGCTCGCCTGTGCCTTCACCGCGCTGCTCGCCAAGGAGATCATGAACGTGTACACCTTCACCCTCGGCGCCACCCACACCCCGGCGGCGTTCCTGCTGATCGCGGGGGGCGCGCTGCCCTTCGACGTCACCGACGTCGTCGCCTCGTTCCTCTTCGGCCTCGCCTTCGCCCCCGAGCTGGCGCGCGTGCTGGCGCGGGTACGCTCGCGCATGGACGTTAATTGGGAGCCCGCCCGCCCGCCCGTGGGGGCCGCGACGCTGCTTGTCGTTGTTGGGATGAGTGCTCTCCCCATACACGCGTCCGCTGCAAGCGTGAACGCCTCCCGCGAGATCGCGTACCTCACCTCCACGCAGAACACCGACGGCGGCTGGGGCGCGGCGGCGGGGCAGCCCTCCAGCGAGCTGTACTCCGCGTGGGCGGCCATCGGCCTCGCCGCCGCCGGGCGCAACCCGCAGAGCGTGCGCCGGGACGGGCACACCGTGCTCGAAGCGCTGCGCGCTCAGGCCGGCACGCTGGAAGGCGCCGGCGACTACGAGCGCACGATGCTCGCGCTACGCGCCTGTGGCGCGCCCGTGACATCGCTCGCGGGCAAAAACCTGCTGGCGGGGCTGCTGCGCTACCGCGAGCGCGAAGGCTCCTTCTCCCATCAGGTCAACCTCACGGCGTTCGCCGTCTTCGCGCTGCGCGCCGTCGGGCACTCCGCGAGCGATCCCGCGGTGCGCGCCGCGGGCGCGTGGATCGCCCGCCAGCAGGATCCCGACGGCGGCTTCAGCTTCGACGTGCGGGGCGCCGCCAGCGACGTGGACGACACCGCGGCCGCGCTGCAGGCGCTGGTGGACGCCGGCATCCGCAGCGGCGCTGGCGTCGAACACGCGGTCGCGTTCCTGCTGCGCGCGCAGAACCTCGACGGCGGCTTCCCCGAGCAGCCCGGGGGCGAATCCAACGCGCAGTCCACCGCGTGGGCCGTCCAGGGCCTCACCGCGACGGGGCGCAACGTCGAAGAGATCCACCGCGACGGCAGCCGCTCGCCGCTCGGCTACTTGCAGAGCCTCGTCGCCCCCAACGGCGCCGTGCGTTACTCGCGCACCAGCACTCAATCGCCGGTGTGGGTCACCGCTCAGGCGCTCACGGCGCTGGCGCGCGCGCCGTTTCCGGTGGGGTGAGGCCTCGCCGCCCGTCGCCGGGGTATCCCACTCTGTCGGGCGATCGAGGGTCGCGCTTCCTGGTTGCGATCCGGCCCACCCGGTCTGGTGAGGCGTCAGCCGCGCGGGGAACGTCTACCCTCTGAGAGATGTCGAGCGCACCTCTGACGGCATCCGCGCGGGCTGCGCGCCGTGGCGTGGGCGGGCCGGCCCGCGGCCGCGTTGGCCGCGGGTCCCAGCCGAGCATTGCCTGGGCGCTGTGGGCCGCCCTCCTGTGCGTGGTTGCGATGGCTCTCACGTGGACGCTTGCGGAGCTCGTCCCGGCGATTCATTGGCGCGACGCGATCGTGCTCAACGACTTCACCAAGCTCGACCGGCCCGGTGTGGACACGCTCGCCAACGGCCTGCTGCACCTGCTGGACCCGCTGCTCTACACCGTGTGGGCACTGCTGCTGGTGGCCGTCGCGCTGCTGCGCGGGCGCCCGCGGGTGGCGCTCGCGATCGCGGTCGTGCTGCCCGCGGCGCCGGGCATCGCCGAGCTGCTCAAGCCGCTGCTTGCCCACCCCCACGACAGCGTCGGCTGGCAGTGGGTCGGGTCCGCCTCGTGGCCTAGCGGGCATGCCACGGCGGCGATGACGCTGGTGCTGTGCGCGCTGCTCGTCACCCCCCACGGTCTGCGCCCCCTGGTTGCCGCCCTCGGCTGCACGTTTGCCGTGGCGGTCGGCTGCTCGCTGCTGATCCTCGCCTGGCACATGCCCTCCGATGTGCTCGGCGGCTACCTGCTGGCGACGCTGTGCGTGTCGCTGGCGGTCGCCGCGATGGGCCCGGGTTGGGATCGGCCGGGGCCGCTAAGGATGCGAAAAGTCAAAGCTCCGGGCACTGAATGAAGATCCGCTCGGGATCCCTTTGAGGCTATGGGCTGCTCGCGACGAGTCGGAGACATTACGGTTTGTTTCCTTCTTTAGGATCCTAAAAAGTTCTGGTTTAATACGCACAATCGGTGCCCTCAGGGTCGCGTGGCGAAAACCTGGTTGCACGGATCAGCCGCCTGTGCTATCTACTGGAGCGGCTGACACAGGGCGCCCGTTTGGGGTCTATGCGGTTGGCCGGTCCCTCCGCGCCATGCGGAGAGCAAGTAAATCGAGCGGTGCGTCGGTCGTCCGACCCGGCGTCGCCGACGTGTTGTTTTTTACAGAAAGGTAAATCATGAGAGCCAGGGCTATCGCGCTCGCCTGCTTGGGAGCGATCGCGTGCGTATCGATCGCAGCCCCCAGTGCGGAGGCTGCGAAAAAAGGCGAACTCGTAAATGAATCAGGCCACGCGCTGGAAAAAAATAATGTGGAAGGGAAAGCGAAATCGGCCTCCCTCAAAGGTGGGGGCGAAGCTAAAGTCAGCTGCGGAGAAGGCGCGCTCACAGGGAAAGTGACCAGCACCAAAGGCGGGGAAGGGAAAATAACCTTCAAAGGGTGCGAATCGTCGGGCAAATTCCCTGGAACCGGATGTAAAACCGGCACCGAACCGATCGGCACCATCACGTTTCCGTTACTCTGGGGTTACGTCGTAGTCGGAACCGAAGACGTCTGGAAGAAAACGATCGAACCAGAGACCGAAATCGTCTGCGGCACCACAAAAATAGAAGTCAGAGGGGCTTTCCTGTCGTCCGTCTCGCCTGAAGAAACGCTGACCGAAGAATTCACGCTCAACTCAGAAAAAGAAATCAAATCCGAAAAAGAAACGCTCGAAATCAATGTAAATGGGAAAGGTTTTGAAAAAGCTCATCTGCCGCTGGAACTGAAGGTCAAAGTCGCCGAAAAAGCAAAGTTCGTCTGACGCGCGCAACGCGGTCGGCGGTGCCAGCGCTCGCCGTCGGCCGGCGTGGCGGGCCTAACGCGGCTCGTCGGCCGGCGTGGCGGGCCTAACGCCGCTCGTCGGCCGACGTGGCCCCGTGCGCGCCCGGTGCCCACAGCGGCTCGGAGCCCGAGCCGGCCGGCGCGTCCTGCGCCTCCCGGTTGAGCGCGCGCGCCATGATGAACAGCAGGTCCGACAGTCGGTTGAGATAGCGCACGGTCTCGGGGTTGGCGTCCTCCACCGCCAGCGCTCGCCGCTCGGCGCGCCGGCAGACGGTGCGGCAGACGTGCACGTGCGCCGATGCGGGCGTGCCGCCGGGGATCACGAACGAGCGCAGCGGCGGCAGCGTGGCGTTGAGCTCGTCGCACGCCCGCTCCACCCACTCGGTGTAGTCGGGCGTGATCCGCAGCCGCTCGCGCTGCTGCTCCCCCGGGGGCACCGATAGGTCGGCGCCGAGATCCAGCAGATCGTTCTGCACCCGCGCCAACCACCCCCCAATTTGCTCCGGCAGCCCGGGCGCCAGCAGCGCCACGCCGACGAACGAGTTGAGTTCGTCCACGGTGCCGTAGGCCTCCACGCGAGGGTGCAACTTGGAGACACGGCTCATGTCGCCGAGATGGGTCTCGCCAGCGTCTCCGAGCTTGGTGTAGATGCGGGTTAGATTGACGGTCATGGGCCCCCCGAGTCTCGCAGATGGTCCACCGGGGTGGCGCGCGTCCGCTCGATCGGATACGTTCCGGGCCTTCAGATGCGGGTTGGCGTTCCGAAGGAGACTGCGGCGGGTGAGCACCGGGTGGCGCTCGTGCCCGAGGTGGTCGGCAAGCTGAAGGCCAGGGGACTGGAGGTCCTCGTGCAGCGTGGCGCGGGGGCCGACGCGCTGCTGCCCGACGCCGCCTTCGCCGAGGCGGGCGCTCGGTTAAGCGACGACGCCGCCGAGGTGTGGCGCAGCGACGTGGTCGTCAAGATCGCGCCTCCCACCGCCCAGGAGGTCGGGCTGCTGGGGGCCGGGTCGCTGCTGGTGGGTTTCCTCGCGCCGCTCACCGCCCCCGCTTGCACCCAGGCGCTTGCGGCCGCGAAGGCGACGGCGCTGGCGATGGAGGCGATCCCGCGGATCTCGCGTGCGCAGTCGATGGACGCGCTTTCCTCGCAGTCCAACGTCGCCGGCTACCGCGCGGCGCTGCTGGGGGCCGAGACGATGGGGCGCTTCTACCCGATGCTGATGACCGCCGCCGGCACGATCCCGCCGGCGAAGGTGCTGGTGCTGGGGGCCGGCGTGGCGGGCCTGCAGGCGATCGCCACCGCCAAACGGCTGGGGGCGCGCACCACCGGCTATGACGTGCGGCCCGAGGTGGCCGAGCAGGTGCGCTCGCTGGGGGCGATGTGGCTGGATCTCGGCGTCGAGGCCAGCGGCGAGGGCGGCTACGCGCGCGAGCTCACCGAGGAGGAGCGCGCCCGCCAGCAGCAGGCTTTGACTGACGCGATCAAGGGCTTCGACGTTGTCATAACCACTGCCCTGGTGCCCGGTCGCCCCGCGCCGAAGCTCGTCACCGAGGAGGCCGTGCGGGGGATGAAGCCGGGCTCGGTGGTGGTCGACCTCGCGGGCGAAGCGGGCGGCAACTGCGAGCTCACCGAGCCGGGGCAAACGGTCGTGCGCCACGACGTCTCCATCCTCGCCCCGCTCAACCTGCCCGCCACGCTGCCCGGAGCACGCCTCGGCGCTGTTTGCGCGCAACGTGCTCGCGCTGCTGGAGCTGCTCGTCGGGCGAGGATGGGGCGTTGAAGCTCGACTTCGAGGATGAGATCGTCGCGGGCGCCTGCATCGTGCGCGAGGGCGAGATCGTGCACCCCGGGGCCAAAGCCGCGGTGGAGGCTGCCGCTGTGAGCGGGTCGCGCGGTGGTGGGAGCGGCACTAGCTCCGGGCAGACGGCATCGTCTGGAGGGTCCCCGCAATGATCCTCGCCTCCGTCCTCACCACCAACCTCGCGATCCTCGTGCTCGCCGGCTTCATCGGCTTCGTGGTCATCTCCAAGGTGCCCAACACGCTGCACACGCCGCTGATGTCGGGCACCAACGCGATCCACGGGATCGTGCTGCTCGGCGGCCTGCTGCTGCTTGGCCTCCCGGGGCTGGATGGCTTGAGCAAGGGGCTGCTGGTGATCGCCGTGGCGTTCGGCACGATCAACGTCGTCGGTGGCTTCCTCGTGACCGACCGGATGTTGGAGATGTTCAAGTCCAAGCCCAAGCCGCCGGCCCCTAAGATCGATCCAGAGGAAGAGGAGGCCGGCAAGTGAGCGCCCCCCTCGCCACCACCTTCCTGCAGAGCGAAAGCTTCATCTACGTCCTGTACATCGTGGCCTTCGCGCTCTTCATCCAGGGTCTGCGCGGGCTCTCCGGTCCGACGACCGCGGTGCGCGGCAACCGCACCGCCGCCGTGGGCATGGCGATCGCCGTAGTCGCGACGCTACTCAACCCCGGTGAGGGCAACTGGGGCCTGATCGCGCTCGGCATCGCGCTCGGCGCCGCCGTCGGCATCCCCGCGGCGCGCAACGTGAAGATGACCGCGATGCCGCAGATGGTGGCGCTCTTCAACGGCGTCGGCGGTGGCGCGGTGGCGCTGATCTCGTGGGTGGAGTTTCGCCACTACGGCGCCACCTACGGCTCGCACACGATCTCCTCCGCCGGGAGCGGCTTCTTCCGCGAAGTCCGCCACTATGGCCTGCTTGACGGCTCGCACTCGGTTTCCGCGGGGAGCGGCGTCTTCGTTCACATCGGCGGGCCTCCCACCTACATCGCGGTCTTCTCGGTGTTCGCCGCGATCGTCGGCTCGATCTCCTTCTGGGGCTCCAACATCGCCTTCGGCAAGCTCCAGGAAATCATCCCGGGGCGCCCGATCTCCTTCGGCTCCGCCCAGCAGGCGGTCAACCTCGTGCTGCTGATCCTGGCGCTCGCCGCCGGCGTCGACCTCGTTGCCGGCGCGCACTCCGAACTGCTGTTCATCGGCATGCTGATCGTCGCCGCGCTGCTCGGCAACGCGGTGGTGCTGCCGATCGGCGGCGCCGACATGCCGGTGGTGATCTCGATGCTCAATGCCTTCACCGGCCTCTCGGCGGCGGCGACGGGGATGGCGCTCAACAACCCCGCACTGATCGTCGCGGGGATGATCGTGGGCGCCTCCGGCACGATCCTCACCAACCTGATGGCCACCGCGATGAACCGCTCGATCCCCGCGATCGTGGCCGGCGGCTTCGGTGGGGGCGGAGCGGTGGAGGGAGCCTCGGGCGCGGGCGAGCACGCGGGCACGGTGCGCTCCACCACCGCGGCGGATGCCGCGATCCAGCTCGCCTACGCCTCCCGCGTGGTCGTCGTCCCCGGCTACGGGATGGCGGTCGCGCAGGCCCAGCACGCGGTGCGCGAGCTGGCCTCGGAGCTCGAGAAACGGGGGGTGGACGTCAAATACGCGATCCACCCCGTGGCGGGGCGGATGCCGGGGCACATGAACGTGCTGCTCGCCGAGGCCGACGTGCCCTACGACCAGCTCAAGGAGATGGACGACATCAACCCCGAGTTCACCCGCACCGACGTGTCGCTGGTGATCGGAGCCAACGACGTCACCAACCCGGCCGCCAAGAACAACTCCTCCTCGCCGATCTACGGGATGCCGATCCTCGAGGTGGCCGACAGCCACTCGGTGATCGTGATCAAGCGCTCGATGAACCCCGGCTTCGCGGGGATCGAAAACGAGCTGTACTTCGATCCCAAGACCGCGATGCTGTTCGGCGACGCCAAGGGCGCCGTCAGCGAGATCACCGCCGAGCTGGCCGGGCTGTAGCGGCCGGCCGGTCCGTCCGTCCGTCCGTCCGTCTGCGTGCGGCGCGGTTGGTGTGGCCACGACTACGGTCCCCGCGGGGCTGGCCCGCACGGTTTACAGACGTCCGCGTATCGCCGACCCAATATGTGAGTGAGCGACCCGCGGTAGCGAGGCGCGTGGTTTTTCGTAGCTTGGGTTGCATCTTCAGTTGGCGTACTCTATTCTCAACTGAGAGGGATGAACGGTCTTGGTTCCGCACCGCGGCGCGTATGCGCTGCATGGGCGGCGACGGCCGTGCTTTGGGTCTTGGGAGGGGGTACGGTGGGCTCGACGCTCGCGCAGGGGAGTCCTCTGCGGGTCAAAAACGATCCAATCGCCCACGCGAGCATCGTCGACGGCAGCGTGGCATCGATCACGGAATTCCCCTTCCAGGTAGCGCTGTACAACCCGCGCGCCGGATCGCCGGCGAAGGGCTTCTTCTGCGGGGGAGTGATCCTCGACGCCACGACCGTGGCGACCGCCGCGCACTGTCTGTTCGACGAACGCGGAGGACACACCCCGCCCGCCGAAATCGAGGTTCTCGCCGGCTCCACCTACCTCGAACCGACCGATCCCGGGAGCGTCAGAGATCCGGTCGCATTGGCGACGGCCGATCCTGCCTACAACCCCGCCGCCAGCGACTACGACGTCGGGGTGCTGCATCTGGAGCGACCGCTGTGGAGCGGCCCCGCGCCGGCGCTCGACGGTCACAGCGCGATCGCCCCGGTGGGGTGGACGGGGTCCGATACCGCATCGGCCGAAGCGAGTACCGTCGGGGCTCAGACCGCCGCGTCCGCCACCCAGGCCGCGACAGCTCCGGTGCAGGCGCTCGTCAGTGGCTGGGGAGACCTCAACCCCCAGCCGGGCGGTCAGCCGAGCTACCCGCTGCGCCTGCGCAAGACGCACCTGCCGCTCGTCACCACCACCCTCTGCGAAGAAGCGTACGCCACGATCGAACAGCCGATCACGCCGCGAATGATGTGCGCCGGTGGCGCCCCTGGGGAAGGGCCGGGACACGCCGACTCCTGCTACGGCGACAGCGGCGGCCCGCTGGTGGCGCCCGGTTCGTCCGAGAGCTCCTCGCCGGCCGGCGACGAGCTGTTGGGGCTGGTCGACTTCGGCAACGGCTGCGGCCAGGCCGGCTATCCGGGCGTGTACGTGCGCGTCACCGACCCCGCGGTTGCCCGCTTCCTCGGGGCTCCCCCGCTCGCCTCGGCCGGAGGAGTCCACCGTGACGTCTGTCCCAGGGTCGTGCGCGGAGGGCATGCTCACGGTAGGCACGCCGCGCGCCGCTCGCGCCGGTCCGCTGCGCACCGCTCGCGCCGTCCCGCCCGTCGCGCGCGTCGCTGCAAGGGCTGACCGACCGCCCACAAGGGCTGACCGACCGCCAGCCAACGCCGCGGGAGCCTCTGCCAGACTGGCGGAGTGATCGAGCGAGATCAGGCGCTTCAGGCGCTCGCCGGCAGCGAGTTCGACGTGGTTGTGATCGGCGGCGGCATCACTGGCGCGGGTGTCGCCCTTGACGCCTCCACGCGCGGCTACTCCGTGGCGCTGCTGGAGCGCGCCGACTACGCCTCGGGCACCTCCAGCCGCTCCAGCAAGCTGGTGCATGGGGGGCTGCGCTACCTGCAGAACTTCGACCTTGGTTTGGTGCGCGAGGCGCTGCTCGAGCGCCAGTTGCTGGTCGCCCTCGCCCCCCACCTTGTGCGCCCGCTGCCGCTGGTTGTGCCGGCCTTCGATGGTGTCCGTCCCGACCGCATGATGGGCGTGGGGCTCAACCTGTATGACGTGATGTCCGTCGATCGCGGACGTCTGCGCCCGCGGCGCGGACGCTCCGAGCGCGCGGGCGCCCGCGGCGGGGAGGCCGATGAGGCCGTCGACCGCGGCTGGAGCCCCGAGCGTCACCGCATGATCTCCGGGGAGGAGGTGCTGGAGCTGCTGCCCGCACTCGGCCCTCGCGAGCCGACCGGGGGCTATCTCTTCTACGACTGCCAAACCGACGACGTGCGCCTGGTGCTGACCGTGCTCGGGGAGGCCGAGCGCTTCGGGGCGGTGTGCGCCAACCGCGTGGCCGCCGTCGGGCTGCTCGAAGACGACGACGGCCGTGCCCACGGGGTACGCGCCCTCGACCTGGAGGGGGGTGGGGAGCTCATCGTGCGAGCCGCCAACATCGTCAACGCGACCGGTGTGTGGGCTGATGAGCTGCGCCCCCAGGAGCTCCACGAAGCGGCCGATCTGGCTGGGCCGGCGAGCGGCGAGCGGGTGTCGACTCCCTTCATCAGGCCCAGCCGCGGCACTCACCTCACCCTCTCCCACGAGGACCTGCCGCTGGTGGGCGGCGCGATTGTGCCCGCCGGCGAGGGCCGCTCGATCTTCGCGCTGCCGTGGCTGGGGCGCACGCTGGTCGGCACCACCGACAACGACTACGAGGGCGACCTCGAGCACGTGCGGCCCTCCGGGGAGGACATCGACTACTTGCTGGACGCCGTCAACACGTTCTTCGCCACCGACCTGCACCCGCGCGATTTGACGGGCGCGTACGCCGGGGTGCGACCGCTGATCTCCAGCGGCGACCCAAAGAAGTCGGTGGACATCTCGCGCCGCGCCGAGCTGTACGAGACCGCCAGCGGCATGCTCACGATCACCGGGGGCAAGCTCACCACCTGGCGGCGGATGGCCAAGCTCACCGTCGACCGTCTCGTGGAGCGCGACGCGCGCGAGGCCCCCTGTCGCACGCACGAGATTCCGCTCGGCCAACCGGTCGCGGTGGAGGAGCTGCCGCGGGTGGAGGGCGTGCCCGAGGAGTCCTACGCCGCGCTGGCGGCGCGCTACGGCTACGCCGCGCACGAAGTGCTCGCGCTCGCGTCCGAGCGGGGGGAGCTGGCCCAGCCGATCGTGCCCGGCCTCCCCGACCTGCTCGCCGAGGCCGTCCTCGCCGCCCGCCGCGAGCAGGCGCGCAGCGTCGCCGACGTGCTGCTGCGCCGCACCCGCCTGTGGCTGCTGGCCGCGCATGCGCTCGATGGCTCCTCGCCCGAGGAAGCCCCACCGCCGGTGCGGCGCGTTGCGGACGTGCTCGCCGGGGAGCTGGGTTGGAGCGCGCAGCGCACCTCGGAGGAGATCGAGCGCTTCGCCGAGGAGGCTCGCGCGGAGGGGCTGGAGGCCGGGTGAGCTACCGCCTGCGCGCCGTCGATCGCGTGCTGGAGCTCGGCGCGGGGGCGGGCGGGGCTCTGATCATGGGCGTGGTCAACGCCTCGCCCGACTCCTTCAGCGATGGCGGTCGCTACGGGAGCCTGGAGGAGCGGGTGGAGCTGGCGCTGGGGCATGCCGCCGCCGGCGCCGACATCCTCGACATCGGCGGCGAGTCGGCCACCACGGGGCGCCCGCCAGTGCCGGTGGCGCAGGAGATCGAGCGGGTGGTGCCGCTGATCGACCGCGTCGTCGCCGAGCTAGGCCCCGACGGGCCCGTGGTCTCGATCGACACCTACAAGCCCCCCGTCGCCCGGGCTGCGATTGCCGCCGGGGCGCGGATCGTCAATGACGTCAGCGCCCTGCGCGACCCTGAGCTGGCGGCCGTTTGCGCGGAGAGCGGGGCCGCTCTGGTGCTGATGCACACCGCCGCCGCTCCCCGCGTGCGCAAGCAGGACCCCGACCTGTACGGCGATGTGGTGGAGGAGGTGCTCGCCTTCCTGCGCGAACGAGTCGCTGTTGCGCTCGGGGAAGGGGTCGCCCGCGAGCAGCTGATCCTCGACCCGGGGCCCGACTTCGCCAAGACCCCCGCCCAGACGATCGCCCTGCTTGCTCACCTGGAGCGGCTGCACGAGCTCCAGCTGCCGCTGCTGATGGCGGTCTCGCGCAAGGACTTCATTGGGGCACTCACCGGTCGTCCGCCCAGCGAGCGGCTCGCCGGCACACTCGCGGCTTTGGCCCACGGCGTCGATGTCGGCGCGCACATCTTCCGGGTGCACGACGTCGCCGCGGCAGCCGACTTCCTCGCGGTACGCGCCGCGCTCACCGGGGAGCATCCCCCGGAAAGGGATCTTGTGCTCGCCGAGGAACTGAGACACCAACGAGGGCCTCGCGCGCTTTGACGGTGCCGAAGGCTGTTCGCCCGATGTCATAAGCTGCACGATTCATAGACGGGTGCCGGCCGCTGTCCAACGCGGTCGGGCGCCAACCGCCCAATCCCCACACACAAGAAGAGAGGCACCAATGACCGTACTCGAGCGCTCCGAGCTTGACGCCAGCCCGCTCGCCGACCTGCATGCGATTGCCGACCAGATCGGCCTCGACGGGTTTCGCAGACTGCGCAAGGCCGATCTGATCGCCGCGATCCTCGAGCGCTCCGGCTCCGGCTCGGGCTCCGGGGGCGGGCAGGGAGAGGACTCTGGCGATCGCAGCGGCGATGGCGGCGGTGGAAGGCGCACGCGTGGCGAGCGAGCTGGTGGAGGGCGCTCCGGTCGTGGGCGCGGCGGCGAGCCCAACGACGATGGTGGGCGGGAAGGCGTCGCGGAGGGAGCGGGCGAGGCGGACGCGAGCAGCAAGGAATCCGACACGGAGGGCGTGGGCAAAGAGGATGCGGGCAAAGAGGCCGGCGAAGAGGGTGCAGGCGATGAGCGCGGGACCCGCGCCACGCGCCGGCGGCGCCCCACGCGCTCGCGCCGCTCCAAAGGTGCCGCTGACGAGAACCGGGAGAGTGAGCCCGAGGGCTCGACGGCGCCCGAGGAGGAGCCCAGGGGATCGAGGGGTCGCGACCGAAGCCGGGAGACACGCGCCTCCGGCGCGAATCCCCGTGTCGACCAGCGCGCCACTGAGGACCGCACGGTCGAGGGCGTCGTCGAGCTGCTCGGCAACGGCTCCGCCTTCCTGCGTGTTTCGCCGCCGGAGGCCTCTGACGAGGACGTATACATTTCCGCCGCCCAGGTACGCCGCTGCGAACTGGTCTCCGGCGATCGGGTGACCGGTCCTGTGCGCACCCCACGCTCCTCCGAGCGCTACCCATCGCTGGCGCGGGTGGACACCATCAACGGCGCCCCGGCGGAGTCGGTGGCGGAGGGCACCCGCTACGAGGATCTCGCCGTCGCCCACCCCGCCGAGCGCCTGGAGCTCGATCCTCAAGATCCCACGCTCGGGGCGATCGAATGGCTCACGCCGATTGGCCGGGGCTCACGCGTGAGCATCGTTGGCGAGGCTCGCTCCGGCAAGACCGAGACGCTTCGCGCCCTGCTCGGGGCGCTCGTGGGGCGTGAGGGCCTGGAGGTGATGCTGGTGCTCAGCGGCATCCGCCCCGAGGAGATCGCGGTGTGGCGCGAGGGGCCGGTGGCGCCCGCGGCCGCGCTTGACCTTGGCGCCTCCGCCGAGCTGCAGGGCCAGACCGTGGAGCACGTGGTGGACACCGCTAAGCGCGTCGCCGCGCGCGGCGGGCACGTGGTGGTGCTGATCGACACGCTAGACCACCTCCCGCCACACGTGGCACGGCGGATCCTCGCGGGCGCACGCAACCTCGTCGAGGGGGGCTCGCTCACGCTGATCGCTACCGCGACCCGTCCGCTCGGCGGTGAGAGCACGGTGATCGCGCTTGACGTCGCGCTCACCTCCACGGGGCGCATTCCCGCGCTGGACCTGGCGGCCAGCGGCGTCGTGCGGCCCGAGCTGCTCGTGGGCGAGGACGGCGCCGCCGCGATCACCAAGGCCCGCGCCGCGGCGCTGGACGGCCGCTGAGCTGCCTAAGGGCTTACGCCCTGACGCACACGATGCCCTAACGCAGGTAGGCGACGCGTGCCCACGAGGGCTCGGGCGAGAGCTCGATTGGCTCGCCGCCGCGGGCCGAACGCGGATCGGTGGGCTGGACGTAGGCGAAGCTGCACGTCTCCTCGACGAACGCCACCCCCAGCTCACCCTCGTTGACGCGCTGATCCAGCCATGCGCCGCGGAACACCAGACGTCGCAACCAGTGCACCAGCGAGCGCTCCGCCGGCCCCACCAGATCTTGCCAGCACTCGTTGACGTGCTCTCCCAGCGCGGACGCCGGGTCGAGGATCTCACCGTTGACCGCCAGGTTGACGAGGTCTTCCAGCTCGTCCTCCCCGAGCCTGCCGCCTACGAACCCCAGCTTCAGGGCCGCCTGCTCGCAGCGCTCGGCGAAGTCATCCTCGTTGAAGGTGAAGCGCAGCTCCCCGTATTCGAGGACGAAGTCCTCTCCCGAGTTGTAATTTCCGCGGCGTGTCTTGTCCATGACTCAGTTCCGGAGATGGTGGGGGGCGCTCCGTGCCGTCGGCATCATAAGCTGAGTTCCTCCCCCCGTGGGGGTGTTGCACGGGAGATTGCACGGCAGCTACCCTCCACGTTGATGGCGCGCCCCACCGAGCACGGACGACGGTCGGCCGAGGTCCCCGGCTATCGCACCGCGCTGGTGCCGATCTTCGGGGATGACGTCAGCGCCGCCGCGATCGGCCGCGTCGCCAAGCTGATCGGCAAGGGCGGGGTCATCAATGCGGTCTTCGTGCTTCCCGTCCCCCCCCAGCTCTCGCTCCAGGAGGGCCTGGAGCGAGAGGAGGCACAGGGTCGCTCGGTGCTCGAGAGCGCTCGTATCCAAGCCCGTCGCGCCGGAATCCGCATCCACACCGGCGTGATTCGCACGCGCAACCCCGGCGCCGCACTGGTGGACGAGGCGCTGAGGCTGGAGGCGGACATGATCTACTGGTCCACGCTCCACGCACCCGCCGGCGAGCGGCGCATCGGCCCAACCGCGCTGCATCTGCTCAGCAGGCGGCCATGCCGGGTGATCATCGAGACCGAGGGTCACCCCGCGCCGGCTATTGCAAACCGATAACGACCCGCGCTCGTTTGACCCCGTCGGACAGCGACTGCCCGCCGCCGGCCGTGATGGTGCCGAGCGGAGCGATCGTCGAGGCAAGGCTCGAGAAGCCGGGGGCCTGACTGAGCCCGATCGATTCGAGCAGCCCCGAGAGCGTGTGGACTTCGATCAGCGCACTCGGCTGGATCCCCCCACCGAGCGTGCTGGTCGCGGTGGTGTACGCGGGAGCGCTTCCCAGCGTGCTCTGTGGGTGGAGTGCTTCTTCGATCGATGCGTTCCCCAGTCCCGCCACCAACTTGCCCTGTCCCGCGGCGAGCGTCAGCTGCAGCGGGAAGCTCGGGAGCTTCACCGTCACCGCGGTTTCCGTGCCCGGCACCGAGGTGGGAGAGGTCTGGCCACCCGCTTCGCGGTAGGCCTGCGCGAGCTTTGCCACCGCCGCACGCGAGCGAGCCGGATCCTTGGAGGCGATGACGAGTGCCGCCCGCAGCTCGAGAATGCTGCTGCCGCTCACGTACAGTCCGGTGGCGCCTGCCCAGCTGAGGAGGTCGCGCTGCAGGTTCAGTGAGTGCGAGCTGAGCGGCGCCAGCAGCGCGCCGAAGTCGATGCCATCGATGTTCAGCGCCGGGCTCAGCGAGGCGAGCACGCCCAAGCCCTGCGTACCGTGACCCACCGCACCGCCGAGGTTGCCGATGCCCACCGCCAGCCAGGAGCTGCCGGGGAGTCCGCGCAGCACCTGTGCTCCGCTTTCGCCGAACGCTTCGGAGTGGCCCGCACTCGATTCGGTGGAGCCCGACGCCGAGCCGCTCGAGCCGGAACCGCCGGCGGTCGGGGGCAGTGTGTCGAGGTTGAGCGCCACCGCGTTTGCGCTTGGAATCACCGACAGGTACGCCTGACCGGGGTTGCCGAGCAGGCCTTCCAGCAACGGCAGGATCGATTCCGCGCTGGTGCTCCCACTGCCCTTGCCGCCGCCGCTCTTGAGCGCGCTTGCGAGCTCTTCGGAGCTCAGATAGGCGTTGGCGAGGGCTCCATGTTCGGCGGTGGAGGTGAGCTTCGAGTAGGCGCTCGCCTGCGCCAGCGAGGGACCGCCGGCGGCCGTTTCGATCACGCTCTTGAGCCCTGCTTCGCTGCCGATCACCGCGAACTTGTGCACGATCCCCTCGGCCACGCCGTCGGGGGAGACCTGGTAGGTGACGCCGCGATAGCTGGTTGTGTGCGCGCCCGCGCTGTGGGCCTGGCCTTCCAGGAACGACTGCGCCTTGGCGACGTCGGTCGTGTCGAGCACCAACGCCCCCTGTGCGGAGCTCGCGCCGAGCGCCCCCTGCAGGCCGCCTTGCCCGAGCAGCGCCGCTTCCAGGCCGGGCAGCCCTTCCGAAAGGAGCTTCTGAAGTGTTGCGCTGCTCACCAGCCCCTCAATGTGACTGAGCGCGGTGGCGCCGAGGAACGCCCCTGCATGGGCGCCCAGCCACGGCTCTACTTCCTTTGCGTAGTTGGGCGCCTTGCCGGTGGGGCCCGCCAGCAGTTTCAAAAGCCCTTCGAACGGGTGCTGGCGGCCGGTGAGCGTGTGCGCGGTTGTGGTCGCGTCGGTCTTCAAGCTGCCTTCGGGCCGCACCACCGCGTCGATGTACAGCGGCGTCGAGGCCGGCGTCACTGTCGCGGGACTCGCGCTCGTCCCGCTCGGGCTGGAGCCGCAGCCGCCGAGCGCCGCCGCGAGGACGGCGGCGGCCGCCAGCATCGTCGCCGCGACTGGGCCACGGCGGCGTGGGCGGGCACCGCTCACATGGCAGGCATGGGCGTAGGCATGCATCCCCGCCCGAGGGGCGGCCGGTGGGCTCTGGGAGGTGAGCTTGGTGGTGCTGGCTGAGGACAACGCGGTGGGTCCTTTCTCGGCGGTCGGTACGGGGTGCACATAACGATCGTATGCGCCCCAGCGGCGTTCGCGCAAGTCACATGTGCAGATGCAACTTATGTGGCAAATCGGCGCGGTGCAGCCCAGCTTGCGTATTTGTGCGTGCCTACCGCCCTCTGGGAAATGTCTTGAAAACGGGGGATATGCAGGCATTTTTGACTCCATGAAGGGTAGGTGGATGGTAAAGTGGGGGAAAATGTGCAACTAGGGTTGCGTTGTGGGGGAAAGTGGGGTACCGTGCCGGGAACGAGCCGAGGTGGAGAGGCTCCTCCCACCTCTCCACCTCGGCTCCAACGATCCAATAGGAGCCCCACAGTGGCTTTCCGTGGCACCTACGACCACACGCTCGACGCCAAGAACCGACTCACCGTGCCGGCGCGTTACCGCGCGACGCTGGCGGAGGGAGTGGTGATGGCGATGCCCGTGGACCTCGAACCGTGCGTGGGGGTGTGGCGCCCGCAGGAGTACGAGCGCTACACCGAGCGCGCGCTCGCCGAGCTGCCGCCGCTCTCGCCCCGCCTAAGCGAGCTGGAGCGCTTCTTCTACGGCAGCTCCCAGGACGCCGAGCTCGACTCCGCCGGGCGGATCATGCTCCCCGGCTTCCTCGCCGAGCACGCGGAGCTGAGCAAGGAGGTCGTGGTCGTCGGCGCCGGCGATCGGCTGGAGCTGTGGGACCGCGACCGCTGGAACGAGCACCGACCGACGCTGCTGGGCGGCGTCGCGGAGATCACGGCACGTGTCGACCATCCTGCTTGATATGACCGTTCACATCCCCGTGCTCGCGGGTGAGTTGATCGACGTGTTGGATCCCCAGCCCGGGCAGGTCGCGATCGACTGCACCTTCGGCGGCGGCGGCCACGCGCGCCTGGTCGCCCAGCGTTTGGGCGCGGGCGGGACGCTGGTGGGGATCGACCGTGACCCCGTTGCCGAGGAGCGCTTCGCCGAGCTCGCCGAGGAGCTGCCGTGCACGGTGCGCTTCATTCGCGGCGACTACGCCGAAACGCTGGAGCTGCTCGCGCAGGAGGGGCTGCGCGCGGACAGCGTGTACTTCGACCTCGGCATGTCCTCGATGCAGGTGGACACGCGCGAGCGCGGCTTCTCCTACTCCTACGACGCCCCCCTCGACATGCGCATGGACCCCGAGCAGGATCTGGACGCCCGCGAGATCCTCTCCACCTGGGATCAGCGCCGGCTGGCGGGGATGCTGCGCGAGCTTGGCGAGGAGCGCCACGCGGGCGCGATCGCCCGCGCGATCGTGCGCCGCCGCGAACGGGAGGGGGCCGATTCGATTCGCACCACGCAGGAGCTGGTGGAGATCGTCACCTCGGCGATCCCCGCCCCCGCGCGCTTCGCCGGGGGCCACCCCGCCAAGCGCGTGTTCCAGGCACTGCGGATCGCGGTCAACGACGAGCTGGAGCAGCTCGACCGCGGGCTGCCGCTGGCGTGGGAGCTGCTGCGCGAGGGCGGCGTGCTGGCGGGCATCTCCTTCCACTCGCTGGAGGACCGGCGCGTGAAGCGCTTTATGGTCGCCCGCGCCCAGGGTTGCATCTGCCCGCCCGACCTGCCCGTGTGCGCCTGCGGACGCACACCACAAGCGGCGCTGCTCACACGCCGCGCGATCTCCGCCTCGGCGGGAGAGCTCGCACACAACCCGCGCGCCTCCTCGGCGCGGCTGCGAGCGGCGCGCAAGCTGGCGCAGGATGCAGGGGGCGCGACGTGACCCCTCCCTCCGCCACGGCTGCCGCGCCCGCTGTCCGTCCGCGCCGTCCCCCGCGACCCGGCCGTCCCCGCCAACCCGCGCGCCCGTCGCCGCGACCGCGTCGGATCTCGGGTCCCGCCGGCCCGGCCAGCCGTGGACAGATGCGCGTGGAGGGGGTGGGCTCCGGATCGTTGGGTGTGCGATGGGGAGGACTGCATCTCCCCGTCCCCGCCGGCATCGGTCGGCGGGTGCCCGATCGTCTCCTCGATCGGTTGATCGGAGGACGTGCGTGGATTGCCGTGATCGCCTTCGCGCTGATCGGAATCGTCGCGATGCAGCTGTGGGTGGTGAAGCTGGGCGTGGGGATCGGTCGCGCGGTCGAGCACACGCAGCTGCTGCAGCAGGAGAACTCGGTGCTGTCCGCCGAAGACTCGACGCTCTCCTCGGGAGAACGCATCGAACGGGCGGCGCTCGCCAAGGGGATGGTGCCCGCCTCGCCGGCGGCGCTGCACTTCGACGCGCTGCGCGGCCTGCTCGACGCACGGCTGGCGGCGGCGGCGCTGGCGAAGCCGATTCCGACCTCCACCACCCCCTCCGGTGGCGAAGCGACGCCCACGCAGGCGACGCCGTCCACGCCCGAAACGACCGCGGCGCAGGCGCCGACCCCATCCACGCCCGAAACGACCGCGGCGCAAGTGCCCACCCCGGCGGCGACGGAAGCTGCGCCGAGCGCGACCGGTGGCTCCACCGAAGCGGCGAGTGCCCCGACCGGCGCCGGTGGCGGAACACAGGCCGCCCCGGGCGGATAACGCGCCGGTGGCGAGCGTGCAGAAGCGCATCGGGGTGCTGTTCGCGGTGTTCTTTGGGCTGCTGGTGATCGCGGCGGGGCGCACGCTGTACCTAGGGGTGCTACACAGCGCGGCGTTGCGCAGGGCGGCCAACACACAGCAGGTGACGCTCGAAGAAGTGCCGGCACCGCGGGGGACGATCACCGATCGTCGCGGGACGGTGCTGGCGATCTCCGAACCGGCGGATGACATCTCGGTCGACCCCTACCTGGTGAAGGCAGACCCCAATCTGACAAAGGGGCTGCTCGGCGCGGCTGAAGAGTTGGCCCCGCTGGTGGGGAGCTCGCAGGCGACGGTGCTCAGGGATCTGAACGAGCAGAGCGGCTTCGTGTATCTCGCCAAGACACTGCCGGCGGCGCGGGCGAAGGCGGTGATGGCGCTCAACATCCCCGGCGTGTCGGGCACCCCGACGATGCGCCTGGTGTATCCCCGCGACACGCTTGCGGCGCAGGTGCTCGGGATGATGGGCGAAAAGGGCGGGTTGTCGGGCTTGGAGTACGCCGACAACGCGATCCTGCGGGGGAAGGCGGGCGAGCGGCGGGTGGTGAGCGACGCGCACGGTCAGCCGATCTCGATCTCCGACGTTCACCGCGAGCTGCCGGGAGCGCAGCTGAGGCTGACGGTTGACGCGAACATCCAGCAACGCACTGAAGCTGTATTGAACGCGGTGGGAAAGGTGTTTCACCCCAAAGACGCAACCGCGATCGTGATGCAGCCTGATACCGGCTCGATACTCGCGATGGCGAGCTGGCCGCAACTGAGCCTCGACGACCCTCCCACCTCCAAGGCGGCACTCGAAGCGGCGCTGGAGAACCGGGGGGTGAGCTTCAACTACGAACCGGGCTCGACCTTCAAGGTGGTGGCCGTTTCGGGAGCGTTGCAAAAGGGATTGATCACACCCAACACCGAATTCGACATCCCAGATCAGATACAGGTCGCCAACCGCACCATCCATGACGCGGAGGAACACCCCGAAGAGATGCTCACCACCGGGCAGATCCTCGCGCAGTCGAGCAACGTGGGGGCGATCACGATCGGCAAACTGGAGGGTGAAGACACCTTCAACGAATGGGTCCACCGCTTCGGCTTCGGGGCGGGGACGGGAGTCGATTTGCCGGGCGAGGAAACCGGGAAGGTGCTGAATCCAAGTGAATACTCGGGCTCCTCGATGGGCAACCTGCCGATCGGGCAGGGCGAGCTGGTGACCCCGATTCAGATGGCAAGCGCGTACGCGGCGCTCGCCAACGGCGGCATCCTGCGCACACCGCACATCGTGGCGGCGGTAAACGGTCACCCCACCAAGCCGCCGCGGGGGCACCGCATCATGTCGGCGAGCGTCGCCGCGCAGGTACGCCAGATGCTGCGCGGGGTGCTGGCGCCCGGCGGCACGGCGAGCGAGGTGTCGGTGCCCGGATATGTGCTGGCGGGCAAGACCGGCACCGCCAGCAAGGTGGACCCGGAAACCGGGGAATACTCGGAAACTGCGTACGTAGCGTCGTTCATCGGCTTCGCGCCGGCATCCGACCCGAAGCTGCTGTGCGCGGTAATCGTCGACGAACCGCAGGACGGCTCGATCTACGGGGGCACCGTCGCTGCCCCCGCGTTCGGCCAGATCATGGACTTCGCGCTGCCCTACCTTGGCATCCCGCCCGGGTAGGCCTCACGCCTGGCTGCCCTATCTTGGCATCCCGCCGGGGTAGGCCTTACGCCTCGTAGGTCAACAGCGCGTGCGCCCCGTGCGGCGCGAGCCGCTTGCGGCCCCGCAGGAACGCCAGCTCGACCAGGAATCCGCAGCCCACGACCTCTCCGCCGAGCTGCTCCACCAGCTCGCACAGCGCCGCCGCGGTGCCGCCCGTCGCAAGCAGGTCGTCGTGGACCAGCACGCGCGTGCCGCGCTTGATCGCGTCAGTGTGCAGCTCGAGCTGGTTGGTGCCGTACTCGAGCAGGTACTCGGCGCTGATCGTCTCGTACGGCAGCTTGCCCGGCTTACGCGCCAGCACGAACCCCGCGCCGAGCGCCAGTGCGAGCGCCGGCCCGAGCAGGAAGCCGCGGGCCTCGGCGGCGACGACGCACTCGGCGCGCAGCGGGCGCGCATACTCCGCCAGGCCACGCACCGCCAGCGCGAGGGCGTGCGGGTCGGCCAGCAGCGGTGTGATGTCCTTGAAGAGGATCCCCGGCCGCGGGAAGTCGGGGACGTCGCGAATCAGCGCCCGCAGCCGCTCGGTGGTGTTGGTTGCCACGTCCGGGCCGTGCACATGCTCATCGTAAAAGACCCCAACCAAATGAGAACGAGACTTTGTCTCATTTGGTTGGGGTCCCAAAACGAATCGTTTGGTCTGAGTTGGGCCCTCCAACAAGCATGAGACTTGATCTCATTCTTGCTGGGCGAGGAGGCGGACGGTTAGACTCCTCACCAGCCGTGGACACGCCGCTCGAATACTTCGACGTGCTGATCGTTGGTGCCGGTCTCTCCGGGATTGGCGCCGGCGTGCACCTGCAGAGGGACTGTCCCGGGCGCAGCTATGCGATTCTCGAGGCGCGCGACCGGATCGGGGGGACCTGGGACCTGTTCAGGTATCCGGGCATCCGCTCGGACTCGGACATGTACACGCTGGGCTACGTCTTCAAGCCGTGGCGCGATGCGAAGGCGATCGCCGATGGAGCGTCGATCCTCAGCTACGTCGAGCAGGCCGCGCGCGAGCACCGCATCGACGAGCGGGTGCGCTTCCACCACCGCGTGGTGCGCGCCGAGTGGAACTCGCAGGACGCGCGCTGGACGGTGCAGGCCGAGCGCAGCGACACCGGCGAGACCGTCCAGCTCAGCTGCGGGTTTCTGCTGATGTGCAGCGGCTACTACCGCTACGACGAGGGCTACACGCCCGAGTTCCCCGGCGCCGAGCGTTTCGCCGGGCAGATCGTGCACCCGCAGCACTGGAGCGAGGAGATCGACTACGCCGGCAAGCGCGTGGTGGTGATCGGCAGCGGCGCCACCGCGATCACGCTCGTGCCGGCGATGGCGCAGAGCGCCGAGCACGTCACGATGCTGCAGCGCTCGCCCAGCTACGTCGTCTCGCTGCCCGGCGAAGATCGGGTCGCGGACTTCCTGCGCCGCAGGCTGCCCGCGAAAACGGCCTACTCGATCGTGCGCTGGAAGAACGTGCTGCGCACGATGGCGAGCGTCCAGCTCAGCCGCCGCCGGCCGGCGGCGATGAAGGCGCTGCTGCGCAAGGGGCTCGAACGCGAGCTGCCGCGGGGATACGACATCGACAGGCACTTCAAACCCACCTACAACCCGTGGGACCAGCGCCTCTGCCTGGTGCCCGACGGCGACCTCTTCGCGGCGCTCCGCGCCGGCAACGCCTCGGTGGTGACCGACCACATCGAGACGTTCACCGAGCGCGGCATCGAGCTCTCCTGCGGCGAGGAGTTGCAAGCAGACCTGATCGTCACCGCCACCGGTCTGAACCTGCTGGCGCTGGGTGGCATGGAGATCGCCGTGGACGGCCGCGAGGTGGAGATCCCACAGACGATGACCTACAAGGGCATGATGCTCAGCGATGTGCCCAATCTGGCGATCGCGCTGGGGTACACAAACGCCTCGTGGACGCTGAAGTGCGACCTCACCTGCGAATACGTTTGCCGCTTGCTCAACCACATGGCGGCTCACGGCCAGCAGATGTGCGTGGCCCACCACGATCCCACGATCCCCGAGCTGCCGTTCATCGACTTCTCCTCCGGCTACATATTGCGCGCGGTCGACAAGTTCCCCAAGCAGGGGGCGCAGGCGCCGTGGAGGCTCTACCAGAACTACGCGCTGGACATCCTCAGCCTCAAGCGGGGTGGACTCGAGGACGGGGTACTCCAGTTCTCACGTGCCGGATCGCCGGTAGCGTTGGCTGAGCCAGTCGCCGTGTGAGCCGCCGCGCGTCGGAGCGGTTGGCGCGTCGGGGGTCGAAACTAGACTCAGGGCGAATGCGAAGGCTTGTGCAGCGATGACGCTGGCGGAGCTGATCCCCGCCGAGCTGGGCGCGGGCGGCCTCACGGGCGACGCCGCGGCCGTGCAGGTGTCGAGCCTCGCTTACGACAGCCGCAAGGTGCGACCGGGGGCGCTGTTCTTCTGTGTGAAGGGCGAGCACAGCGACGGACACGACCACGCCGCGCAGGCGGTGGCGGCGGGGGCGGTGGCGCTGGTGGTGGAGCGGCCGCTCGGGTTGGGGGTGGCGGAGGTGGCGGTGAGCTCGGCGCGGGCCGCGATGGGGCCGGTGGCGGCGCGCTTCTACGGAGATCCCACGGCAGAGCTGCGGGTGGTGGGGGTGACGGGCACCAACGGCAAGACCACCACCGCGTTCCTGGCGCGCGCGCTGCTGGAAGCGAGCGGCACACGGTGCGGCCTCCTTGGAACGGTGGTTTCGGTGGTGGGCGGGCAGGAGCGTCC
Source organism: uncultured Solirubrobacterales bacterium (assembly GCA_963812595.1). Lineage (GTDB taxonomy): Bacteria > Actinomycetota > Thermoleophilia > Solirubrobacterales > Solirubrobacteraceae > Palsa-744. Next base: position 81,438 of record CAWEVQ010000010.1, on the reverse strand, counting down.
GACCGATTGGAGATCGACGGGATCTCCAGCCGATAGGAGATCAGATGCGATCTCCTTATCGGCCAGCCAACGCACCACCCCAGAGGCGATCGACCTGCAGGCCGACTTCCGCGCGATGCTGGACGGAGGCGAGCGGGCATGTGCGATGGAGGTGTCCTCGCACGCGCTGGCATTGGGCCGCACCGACGGGGTGCGCTTCGCGGCGGCGATCTTCACGAACCTCACGCAGGACCACCTGGACTTCCACGGCACGATGGAGGAGTACTTCCAAGCCAAGCGCAGGCTGTTCGTGCCGGGTGCCGGCCGGCCCGCGCTTGGCGCCACCGCGCCACGCGTGAGCGTGGTCAACCTCGACGACCCCTACGGGCGGCGGCTGGCGGCGGAGCTGCCCGACGCGGTGACGTTCGCGATCGAGCGCGAGGCCGACTACCGCGCCCGCGACGTGCGGGTCGCCCACGACGGCTGCCGCCTGCGGCTGCAGACTCCATCGGGCGAGCGGACGCTCTCGTTGCCGCTGCCGGGGCGCTTCAACGTCGCCAATGCGCTGGGCGCGCTCGCGGCGGTGCACGCGCCGGGAGGCGACCTCGACACGCTGGTGGGTGCGCTGGAGCGCGGGGTGCGGGTACCGGGCCGGATGGAGCGGGTCGAGGAGGGTCAGGGGTATGCGGTGCTGGTGGACTACGCCCACACCCCGGACTCGCTGGAGAACGTGCTGCTCGCCGCGCGCGAGCTGGCGCAGGGACGCGTGCTCTGCGTGTTTGGCGCGGGTGGGGACCGTGACAGGGGCAAGCGGGCGCTGATGGGCGAGATCGGGGCGCGCCTCGCCGACGTGGCGCTCGTCACCTCGGACAATCCCCGCTCGGAGGAGCCCGAGGCGATCATCGCCGAGATCCTGAAGGGCGCCGCGCGCGCTCGCCACGTCGGCGCGTCGCCGGTGGTGGCGCTCACCGACCGCCGCGAGGCGATCGACCGCGCGATCGAGACCGCGCGCCCCGGGGACGTGGTGGTGATCGCGGGCAAGGGCCACGAGCAGGGCCAAGAGTTGGCGGCCGGCCACAAGATCCCCTTCGACGACGTGACGGTTGCCCGCGAAGCGCTGCGTGCGCATCGTGCGCACACCACCGGGGCGGCAGCGTGATCGAGTGGGACGCGGCGCGCATCGCCGCGGCGGCGGGGGCGCGTCTGGTGGGCGACGAGCGAGAGCCGGCTGACGCGCGGGAGCGGGGCGCCCACGCCGCGGGGCGCACGGCCGGGGAGGGCCCCAGCCGTGCGGTCATCGATTCGCGCCTGGTGGGGCCGGGCGATTTGTTCATTGGTTTGCGGGGTGCCCGGGTGGATGGTGGGGTCCACGCGGAGCAGGCGTTGCGCGCCGGGGCGTGGGGCGTGCTGGTGGCACCCGAGCATGCGCGAGGGCTCGCCGGCGGCGTGGTGCTCGCCCACCCAAACCCGCTGGTGGGGATGCAGTCGCTGGCGGGCGAGTGGCGCGTGGCGCTCGGGCAGGCGGGCGCCAAGGTGGTGGGGATCACGGGCTCCACCGGCAAGACCTCGACCAAGGACATCCTCGCGGCGCTGCTGCGCGACGCCAAGGAGCTGGCCGAAACGGGGATGCCGGCCGCAGGCCGGGGCCTACCGGCTTCCGCCGAAACGGAGATGCCGGCCGCAGGCCGGGGTCTAGCGGCTTCGGTGGGCGGCGGGACGGTGGCGAGCGAAGCGAACCTCAACACCGAGATCGGGCTGCCGCTGACGGTGCTGGCGGCGCCATCGGGGACGAAGGCGCTGGTGCTGGAGATGGCGATGCGCGGGAAGGGGCAGATCGCGGAGTTGACGGCGATCGCGCGGCCCGAGGTGGGGGTGATCGTGAACGTGGGCCCGGTGCACCTGGAGCAGCTGGGCACGATCGAGGCGGTGGCGGACGCTAAGGCCGAGCTGATCGCCGGGATGGCGAGCGGTGCGACGGCGATCGTCCCGGCGGACGAGCCGTTGCTGGAGCCCCATCTGCGTGCCGACCAGCACACGGTGACGTTCGGTGAGGGCGGCGATGTGGAACTGGTGGGCCGCGCGGCGAACGGCGACGTGACGATCGTCGATCGCACGTCCGGCGAGCAGCGCATCATGCTGAGGCCGTCGTTCGCGCAATCCCATAACCTGCGCAACCTGCTCGCCGCAGTGGCGGCGGCGCGGGCGCTGGGCGTCACTCCGGACGGGAGTCTCGAAGTGGAGTTCTCGGCGCTGCGGGGAGAGCGCATCACGCTGGCAGAGGGAATCGTGCTGATCAACGACTGCTACAACGCCAACCCGATGTCGATGCGCGCGGCGCTCGACGAGCTCGCCGCGAGCGCGGGGCAGCGCAAGGTGGCGGTGTTGGGTGACATGCTGGAGCTGGGCGGCGAGGAGCGGCGGCTGCACCGCGAGATCGGCGCATACGCCCGCGCGTGTGGGGTTGATCTGCTGGTGACGGTGGGCCCGCTCGCGGCTGAGATGGGGGAGGAGGAGGGGGGGGGGCTGCCTACGCGGTGACGGACGTTGCTGAGGCGGCCACGCTGCTGGCGAGGCTGCTCCGCGCGGGCGATACGGTGCTCGTCAAGGGCTCGCGCGGCGTGGGCCTGGAGCGGGTGGCGCAGACGCTGCGCGCCGAGGCCGGCGGGCCGCCTCCGGGATCGAGCCGTTCGCACTCGGGCACGCCCAAAGCCGGCGCGTCCGCGCCCGACGAGGCGGGGGCGGCTGAATGGGTCGCGTCCTGATCGGGGGGACGGCGGCGCTGTTGATCTGCATCTTCCTCAGCCCCAAGTTCATCGAGTTTCTGCGCCGGCGCGAGTTCGGGCAGCACATTCGCGAGGAGGGGCCGGTGGGGCACCGCGAGAAGGCGGGCACGCCGACGATGGGCGGGGTGATCATCTTCATCGCGGTGGCGATCCCGTTCGCGATCCTCACCGGTAATGAATGGCGCGCGCTGGGGGTGTTCGGTACGGCGCTGGCGTGCGCGCTGCTGGGCTTCGCCGACGACTACACCAAGCTCGTGCGCCGCCGCTCGCTGGGTCTGCGGGCGCGCACCAAGCTGGCGGTGACGATCGCGATCTCGCTCGCGCTGTGGTACGTGGCGACCCATGAGGCCCACCTGCAGAGCACGCTGCGCCTGCGGTTTGTCGACTACACGATCGATCTCGGCCCGTTCTACCCGCTGCTGATCTACCTGGTCGTGGCTGGCACCACGAGCGCGGTGAATCTCACCGATGGCCTCGACGGCCTCGCGGCGGGGTGTGCGGCGATCGTGTTGCTGGCGTACATCGGCATCACGTTCATCACCTCGGAGTACAACGTCTCCAACCAGTACGACCTCTCGATGCTGGCGGCCTGCCTGGTCGGAGGCTGTATCGGCTTCCTCTGGTTCAACGCCTTCCCGGCGACGATCTTCATGGGCGACACCGGCGCGCTCGGCCTCGGCGGGGCGATCGCGGGCTTGGCGGTGATGACCAAGACCGAGGTGCTGCTGATCCTGCTCGGCGGGATCTTCGTGTTCGAGGCGCTGTCGGTCCTGATCCAGGTGGCGTACTTCCAGTGGCGCCACAAGCGTGTCTTTTTGATGGCGCCGATCCACCACCACTTCGAGCTGCGCGGCTGGTCGGAGACGAAGATCATCCTGCGCTTCTGGATCATCGCCGCGATCTGCTGCGCGATCGGCTTCACGATCTACCGTCAAAGCCTTGGGTGAGGCGGCCCCTTCGCGCGGCGTAATGCATCCTCGCCCCCCGATTCCCGAGGGTCCCTATCTAGATCGTCGGCCTCGCCCGCTCGGGCCTGGCGGCGGCGAGCGTGCTCAGGGCGCGCGGGGAGCGGGTTATCGGCGTGGACGCCGGCGCGCCGCCGGGCGTGGAGAGGCTCGCGGCGCAGGGAGTCGAGCTGTATCTGCGCGACGACGGTCTCGCGCGGCTGGAGGGAGTGGGGGCCGTGATCAAGAGCCCAGGGGTGCCCGCGCAGGCGCCCATCATCGCCGCGGCCCGCGCGCGCGGGCTGCCGGTGCTCGGCGAGCTGGAGCTGGCGTGGCGATTGCTGTCCAACGAGTTCATCGCCGTGACCGCCACCAACGGCAAGACCACGACGGTGGAGCTGATCGGGCACATCCACCGCGAAGCCGGCCTGTCGGTGGCGGTGGCCGGCAACGTCGGCACGGCGCTCAGCGCCCTGGTGGGGAAGCTTGACGAGCGCGCCACGATCGTCTGCGAGACCTCCTCCTTTCAGCTGGAAGACGCACTCGCGTTCGCCCCGCAGGCGGCGGTGCTGCTCAACATAACGCCCGATCACCTCGACCGCCACGGGACGCTGGAGGCATACCGCGAGGCGAAGCTGCGGATCTTCGCCCATCAGGGAGAGGGGGACGTCGCTGTGCTTCCGATGGGACCGCCGGAGATACCGCTCCCCTCCGGTGTGCGCCGCGTGCGCTTTGGAGAGGGCGAGAGCGTCGAGTGCGCGCTGCGCGATGGCCGCCTGTGGTGGCGGGGCGAGTCGCTGTTGGACACCGCGGAGCTGAGCCTGCGTGGCGCCCACAACGTCCAGAACGCGATGGCCGCCGCCGCTGTGTGCCTCGCGCGGGGGCTCGACCGCGACGCGGTGCGCGCGGGCATGCGCAGCTTCGCCGGCGTCCCCCACCGTCTGCAGGAGGTGGCGCGCCGCGGGGGGGTGGTGTACGTCAACGACTCCAAGGCGACCAACGTCGCGAGCACGCGCGTCGCGTTGCAGGCGTTCCCCGAGGGCGGCGTCCACCTGATCCTCGGTGGTCGGGGCAAGAACCAGGACTTCGCCCCCCTGCGCGACCCCGTGGCGGCGAGCTGCCGCGCGGTGTACCTGATCGGCGAAGACGCCCCTCGGATCGCCGCGGCGCTGGAGGGGGTGGCGGCGCGAGCGGGTGAGGCGGTACCGGCGGGTGCGGCGGCGCCGAAGGGTACGGCGATACCGCTGCGCGAATGCGGGGACATGGAGCGGGCCGTGGTGGCGGCGAGCGCGGCGGCAAGCGACGGCGAGACGGTGCTGCTCTCCCCGGCCTGCGCCAGCTTCGACCAGTTCGCCGACTTCGAGGCCCGCGGCGAGTTGTTCACAACGCTCGTCGCCGGGGGCGTGTAGAATGCTTTCCCTTAGGTATGGACTGATGGTGCGTACGTCGATGTACATCGAAGGGAGCGGGTGATGCGGGGTTCATCGCTTCGTTGGCTGATCGCGACAGCGGGCGTGTCGCTGATGTTCGCCGTCTTGCCAGCTGCTGTGTTCGCGGCCTCGCCGCCGGTGATCGAAAGCGAGTCTGCCGCAAGCATCACCTCCACGGATGCGACCTTGGGAACGCAGATCGATACCGAGAACCTCTACACGGCCTACGAGTTCGAGATCGATACGAACGCGAGCTACAACTACACGAAAGCGGACTGTCCTCTTCCGGTGCCGGGCTATGCGCAATGCGCCTCGATTACCGACGGCGAACCACTGCCGGCCGGGTTGGTCGAGCCGTCGCCCGAAGAGATTCCGGCGGGGTCCGGCATTGAGTCCGTAAATCTTGATTTGGCCAGCATTGGGACGACTCTTCGGCCTGCCACGACCTATCACTACCGGGTGATCGCATCCAACGGCGGTCAGGTAGTTGAGGGTCCCGATCAGACGTTCACGACCCTTCCCGCGTCGGCGACGACAGGCGAACCGTCGATCGAAGGCGTGTCCGCGGCACATGTCACTGACACCGACGGGACGTTGGAAGCGCAGATCAACCCCGACGGTCTGGACACCAGCTACGAATTTTACCTCGAATACCCGTCGTGCTTCTCCGACGGGCCGGGCTTCTGCGAAGCGTCGGGGGGCAAGGAGATCGCGAGCGGCACCATGCCGGCGAGCTCTTCGACGCAGACCGTGAGCGAGGACGTGGCCGCCGTCATCGGGCACAGCCTCCTGCCGGATACGACCTACGGCTATCGAGTGGTCGCCAGCAACGCCGCTGGAACCAAGTACAGCGGCTTGCATGCATTCACCACTCTCCCCGGCAAAGCGCCCGTGATCGAATCCGTGTCGGTCTTGCACCTGACCCCGACCGACGCGACGCTCGAAGCGACGATCGACACCGAAGGCTTGCCGACGAGCTACGAATTCACGATGCTGAACTCGCCGTGCAGTAAAAAAGGCGCAGGATGTGAATTGATCAGGGAGATCCCGCTACCGAGCGGAGGGAGGCTCTACGGCTCCTTCGCGTCTCAGGCCGTCAGCCTTGATCTGAACGGCGCCGGTGTGACTCTTGGAGAAGGGGAATACGACTTCTCGGTAAGGGCCACCAACGCGGCTGGCAGCACGAGCGCGGATGGAGGGGTGTTCGAAGCGCCCTTGGGCGTGGTCGACCCGCTCGGCCCCACCGTCGCGCCCGGGCCCACTGGCACGACGCCCGGTGCGACCAATAACGGCGGCCAGTCGCCCGGATCCAGCAGCTCTTCCGCGACGACGCCCGGGACTTCGATTGCCGTCGGTGTCTCCTCGAAAACAGGGGCCGGAGCGATGGGTGGCAAGCCCAAAGCCAAACAGGGCAAGCATCACAAGCGCAAGCACCACGGCAAAAAAGCCCCGAAGCACACGGCGAGGAGCAAGAAGCACAAGGGCTAGCCTCCGGCGAGGACTCTGGCGCCAGGTCGGTGGCGCCGGGGGCGAGCGGGCCCCGCCGCGGCGCCAGCCGGCCGGCCCGCTCAGTCGCTCGGGCGCGGCCAGTCGAGCCGCTGCGCCAGTTCCGCGGCGCCGAGGTCGATCAGCCCACTGCGCTCGATCGGGCGATACTCGCCGTCGGTGAGCCCGAGCCAGTGGACGGCGCGCTCCTGCGGATCGACGATCAGCACCTCGTCGACGGCGTGGGCGGCATAGAAGGGGAGCTTCTGCCAGGACTCGTCGCCGGGCGAGACGATCTCGACGACGAGCGCGGCCGTGTGCAGCCAGACACCCTTGGTGCCGGGACGGTGCAGGCCCCCGTCGGGGACGCGGAAGTCATCGATCGAGTCGCCGAGGTTGAACTCGCCCATCGCCGCCTCCAGGTCGGCCTCGCGTGCTGGAGAGCCTAGGATCTCAGCCAGCTGCTGGGTTAGGCGCGCGTGCCCATAGTCCGGGGCGGGAACCATGTGCAGGACACCCTCCCACACCTCGTCGAGACGGTCAAGACCGGAGATTCGGCGACGCTCCTTGAGCGCATCGAGCTCGTAGGCGTAAGGGTCGAGCACCACCGTGGCCATGTTGCAAGGATAGCCGCGGCGCCTGGCGAGTGGCTCATCCCGCTCGCCAAGCCCTCCTGCCACGGAGGGGAGGCTTTCATGTCTCAGCGTCGAAGTGAGCTTGGATGCCACCAGCCGCGCGCGGCGCGAAAGCCAAAGCCAAAGCCCGGGGACCGGGCGCTTCCGGCCGGCAGACAGGCGGCAAAAGCGCGGGGGCCACCCCCAAACGCTCGGGCGCGAAATCCAAGCGCGCCGGGGCGAGCGCCCGCCAGCAGCCGCTTGAGCATCGCATCCTGCTGACGGCCACCCTCTGCCTGCTGGCGTTTGGGGCGGTGATGGTGTACTCCGCCTCCTCGGCCACGGCGCTACTCGAAGGAAGTGGCACCGGCAGCGCCTACCTCGTGAAGTTCGTGATCTTCGGGGCGGTGGGGCTGGCGCTGATGCACTACCTCGCGCGCCACGGGGTTGCCAGGGTGCAGAGCCTGGTGGGGCCGCTGCTGGCGGTGTCGTTTGTGCTGGTGCTGGCGGTGCACATCCCGCACGTGGGTGTCGCCGTCAACGGCGCGCGCCGCTGGATCGGGCCCGGCGTCTTCCAGTTCGAGCCTTCCGAGCTGTTGAAGCTCGCGCTGGTGCTGTACTCCGCCACGCTGCTCGCGCGCAAGCCGCGGCGCGTGCACGACCTGCGTGCGCTGTGTCGTCCGCTGCTGACGGTTGTGGGGGCAGCGTGCGTGCTGGTGATCACCCAACCAGATCTCGGCACCGCACTGGTGATCGCCTTCACCACCTGCGCACTGCTCGTCGCGGCGGGGATCCCGATGCGCAACCTGGCGATCATTGTCGGCTGCGCGCTGGCGGTGGTGGCCCTGTACGTGCTCGTGCGCCACAACGCGCGCGAGCGCCTCACCTCGTTCGTCGACCCCTGGGCGCACGCATCCGGCAGTGGCTTTCAGGCGGTGCAGGGCCAGATCGCGGTCGGCTCGGGCGGTCTCTTCGGGGTCGGACCGGGCCAGTCGGTGCAGAAGGCCTTCTACCTGCCGGAGGCGCAAACCGACTTCATCTTCGCGGTGATCGCCGAAGAGCTGGGCGTGGTGGGGGTGTACGCGCTGCTGTTCCTCTACGGCTTGATCGGCTACGCCGGCCTGCGCGCCGCCAAGCGCGCGCGCAGCCTCTACAGCGCGCTGATCGCGGTCGGCATGACCTCGCTGATCCTCTCCCAGGCGGTGCTCAACGTGTTCGCGGTGCTGGGGCTTGCGCCGCTCACCGGCGTGCCGCTGCCGTTCGTCTCCTACGGGTCCAGCAGCCTCGTCGTGATGCTCGCCGCGATGGGCCTGCTGCTCAACGTCGCCTCCGGCACCAGCGCCCACGTACGTGCGGTCGGCGACGCGCGATCGGTGGACGACGCGCGGGGGCGTAAACCGGCAGGATTGGCCGGTGAGCGCAACACCGACGAGGATCGTGATCGCCGCGGGAGGAACCGCCGGGCACGTGGTGCCGGCGCTCGCGGTGGCTGACGCCCTGCGGGCGCGCGGCGCGCAGGTCACGTTCATCGGCGGCACGCGCGCCGAGGCGCAGCTGGTGCCGGCGGCGAACTACCCGCTGCACACGATCGCCGTCGCCGGCCTCGACCGCGCCAACCCCTTGCGCGCCGCACGTGCGCTGGCGCTCGCGGTGAAGGCGTTCCTGCGCGCCCGCGCGCTGCTCGGGCAGCTGCGACCCGACGCGGTGATGGGCGGCGGCGGCTACGTCTCCGCTCCGGTGGGGCTGGCCGCACTCAGCCGCCGCATCCCGCTGGTGCTGACCGAGGCCGACAGTCACCTTGGTCTCGCCAACCGCGTGCTGGCGCCGTTCGCGCGGCGGGTCTGCCTCGCTTTCGCGATCGACGGCCGCGGGGGGCGTCGCTACCGGGTCACCGGTCGCCCGATCCCGCCGCCCTACGAGGATCGCGCCGCGGCGCGGGAGCGGCTGGGGATCGAGCGCGGCGAGACCTGCGTGCTGGTGTTCGGCGGCTCGTTGGGGGCGCGCTCGATCAACCTCGCCGCGGTCGAGGCTTACGCCGGCGCCGCCTTTCACGTGCTGCACGTCTGTGGCAGGCGCGACCACCCGGAGTTGGCGGGGCTGCCGCGCCCGCCGGGGTATGACCTGCGCGAGTACCTCGACCTCGCCGAGTTCGCACAGGCGCTCGCCGCCGCCGACCTGGTTGTCGCCCGCGCCGGTGGCTCGCTGTTCGAGGTGGCGGCCCACGGGAAGCCCGCGATCCTGATCCCCTACCCGCACGCCGCCGCCGACCACCAGGCGGCCAACGCCCGCTGGATGGAGCAGGGCGGCGCCGCGGTGGTGGTGCCCGACGGCGAGCTGTCCGCCGCGCGTCTCGCGCGCGAGACGGCCGCCCTCCTGGCCGACCCTCAGCGGATGCGCACGATGGCGGCCGCCGCCCGCCGGCTCGCGCGGCCGGATGCAGCCGAGGTGGTCGCGCAAGAGCTGCTGGAGGCTGCACGAAGATGAGCGCGTTGATGGGTGGATGGTTGGTATTCGGGTGTGGGTGTGCGACGAGCCGGCCTTGGAGTGGGCGGCGCACCGAGGCGGCACGAAGATGAGTGGGCCGTGGAGCGAGCGGCGCCTGCACTTCGTCGGCGTGGGTGGCGCAGGGATGAGCGGATATGCGCGTGCCGCGCATGCGCTGGGGGCGCACGTCAGCGGGTCTGACCGCGCCGACTCGCCATACCTGGAGCGTCTGCGCGCGGATGGCGTGCTGGTGGCGAGCATCGGCCACGACGCCGCCAACCTGCCCGCCGGCGAGGACGTGGAGGTTGTCTACTCCAGCGCGGTGCCGCCCGAGAACCCCGAGCGGGCGGCGGCGCGCGAGCGGGGGTTGCGTGAGCGGCCTCGCGCCGAGCTACTGGGCGAGCTGAGCGCGCTGCGGCGTACCGTCGCGGTGGCGGGCACGCACGGCAAGACGACGACCGCCTCGATGCTCGTGCACATCCTGCGCGCCGCCGGTGCCGACCCCGGCTGGCTGGTGGGCGCTCCCGTGGGCGGCGGCCTGCCCAACGCGCACTGGGGCGCGGGCGAGTGGCTGGTGGTGGAGGCCGATGAGTCCGACCGCTCGATGCTCTCGCTTGCGGTGGAGATCGCGGTGCTCACCAACGTGGAGCTGGACCACCACGCCAGCTTTGCCTCGTTGGCGGAGCTGCGCGCTGCCTTCCGTGCGTTTCTCGAGCTCGCGCGCAGCGCTGTTGTGGTGTGGGACCGCCCCGAGCTGGTCGAGCTGGCACGGGAGGAAGTGTCCGGGGAGGGTGGGGAGGAAGTGTCCGGGGAGGGCGTGGGAGCGTCCGGGGAGGGTGTGGCGAGCAAACACGCGACTCGAGCTCTCACCTACGACGTCCCGACCCCGACGCTCACCGCCGGGGGCTCGCGCTTCGACTGGCGCGACCGGGAGGTGAGCCTCGCGGTGCCGGGTGCCCACAACGCGCTCAACGCCGCGGCTGCGCTCGAGGCCGCGTCCCTCGCCGGGGCCGATCCGGAGCACGCGATCGCTGGTCTGGCGGGCTTCACCGGCGCGGGGCGGCGCTTTCAGCGGGTGGGCGCCACCGCGGGCGGGGGGGCGGTGTATGAGGACTACGCCCACCACCCCACGGAGCTGGCGGCGACGCTGCGTGCGGCGCGCACGCTGGAGCCTCGGCGGCTGGTGGCGGTGTTTCAGCCCCACCTCTACTCGCGCACCGCGCTGCTCGCACGGGAGTTCGGCGAGGCGCTGGCGCTCGCCGACGTGGCGGTGGTGCTCGACGTCTACCCCGCGCGCGAGCGCGCCGAGGATTTCCCGGGGGTGAGTGGCCTGACGCTCGCGCAGGCTGCCGCGGACGCCGCGGGTGGGCGCCCGGTGATGTGGTTGCCGACGTTCGCCGACGCGTTGCCCGTCCTGCGCGGTCTGCTCGCCGAGGGCGACCTGTGCCTGGTGATGGGCGCCGGCGACGTGGATGCGCTTGGGCGCTGTCTGGTGGTGGGTGCTGGCGACGCTGACGCGCCTGGCCATGGTCTGGTGGTGGGTCCCGGCGATGTCGCCGCGCCTGGGCACGGTCCAGCAGAGAGCGGTGCAACTCCGTGAGCGTGCCTCCACCGCCACCGTCGGTGCAGCGCGAGTTCCCACTCGCACGCCTCTCCACGGTGCGCACCGGCGGCCCCGCGGAGCTGTTCGCGCGCGTCGGCGACGCCCCGCAGCTGTTGGAGCTGCTTGCGTGGGCGCACGCCGCGCGGGTGCCGGTGGCTGTAGTTGGGTCGGGCTCCAACCTGCTGATCGCCGACGAGGGCGTTACCGGCCTGGTGCTGAAGCTGGAGGGTGCGCTGGCGGGGATCGAGCGGGTGGGGGAGCGTGGCCTGGAGTGTGGTGGGGGCGCGCGTCTGCCCGCGGTGGCCGCCTATGCCGCGCGCGCGGGCCTGTCGGGGATCGAGTTCGGCGTGAACATACCCGGCACCGTCGGCGGCGCGGTACGGATGAACGCCAACGCCTACGGCGGCCAGCTCGCCCAGCCACTTGAGTGGGTGGAGGTCGTGCACGCACGGGGGATCGACCGCCGCGCGCCGACCGACCTGGGGTTTGCCTACCGCAGCTCCAGCCTGCGCGCCGGGGAGGTCGTGGCGCGCGCCTCGTTCGCGCTGCACCCCGCGCCGCCTGCCGAGGTCAAGGCGACGCTCGCGGAGCTGCGCGCCCGCCGCCACGAGGCTCAGCCGCAGGGGATCAAGACGTTCGGCTCGACCTTCAAGAACCCTGATGGCGGGGTGGGGCCACAAGGCTCCGAGAGTGGGGTCGGCCAGCGCGTGGGCGGGCGCACGGCGGGCCTGCTGCTCTCCGAGGCCGGCTGCAACGGCCTCGCGATCGGCGGTGCCCGCTTCGCCCCCAAGCACGCCAACTTCATCGAGAACACCGGCACGGCCACCACGGCGGAGATCGTTGCGCTGATGGCCGAGGGGCGCCGCCGCGTGCTGGAGCGCTTCGGCGTGGCGTTGGAGCCGGAGGTGCAGACGCTCGGGCCGGTGCGCTGGCCGTGGGGATAAAAAGGGGCCCGGTTGCCCGGACCCCCTGTACCTCACAAGTTGACGTGCTAGCACAGAAAGCATAGCGCCGCTCTCGCTTGAGGACAGATGTCTTCCCCGGTAGGGGTTCGCCCACCGAGGTCGAAGACTCCAGGGTGGATCGCTCTTTCGCTGCCCGACCCGGCTCTGCGAGTCGTGTGCCCGCGATTGGCCGTCTCGCACGCCCCCTGTCGTTCGCGCTCCCACGAGGCGCGGTTGCGAAGAGGCTCGGTATAGCCCTTGCCATCCTCGCGCTGCTCGGCGGCGGCTGGCTGTTGCTGCGCAAATCCCCGCTGGTGTCTGTTGAACACGTCCAGATCGCCGGCGTGCAGGGGGTCGACGCCGGCCCGATCGACGCGGCGCTGCGGGGCGCCGCGCACGGGATGAGCACACTGAACGTGAACGTCGGCGCGCTGCGCGCCGCGGTGGCGCCCTACGGTGTGGTGAGGGCGGTGAGTGTCACCACCGAGTTCCCCCACGGCCTGCGCATCCACGTGGTTGAGCAGCTCCCGGTGGCGGCGCTGAGCATCGGCGGGGTACGCACCGCGGTAGCCGCCGACGGCATTGTGCTCGGACCCGGGCTGCTCGCGAGCGAGCGTGTCCCGCTGCCGGCGATCACCCTTGCCGCAGGCTCACGGGCCCAGCTCGGCGGGCATGTCGAGGACGCCACGGCGCGCGCCGAGTTGAGCGTGCTGGGCGCCGCTCCGCGCGTGCTGCTGGGGTGGGTGAGCAGGGTGTTCATCGGGCCCGAAGGGCTGACTGTGGCGATGCGCGATGGCCTCTCGATCTACTTCGGCGACGCCACCCGCCCGCACGCCAAGTGGCTGTCAGCCGCGCGCGTGCTCGCCGACCCCTCCTCCGCGGGGGCGACCTACGTGGATGTGCGTGCCCCCGAACGCCCGGCGGCGGGCACCACCGCGGCGGGCGGGGAATTGAACCCGCCCACCCCGGACACGAGCACCGGCCAGGTGAGCGCCTCCGATTCGACCTCCGCCGCGCTCGCGACGGTCCTAGCGGAAGCGATCACCGGTGGGTCGGGCACCGCGAGCGCCGCCGAGGCGGGGGCGGGAGCGCCGAGCCCGGCCGCGTCGAGCACGGGCGAACCGAGCCCGACCGAATCCGGCGCTGCCACGGAATCTGGGGCAGCTGGCACGAGCACAACCGAAGCGAGCGCCCCCAATCCTCCGGCGGCCACAGGCGAAAGCGAAAGCTCCACCCTTGAACCATCACCCTCGACTTCAGGTTGAGGTAACCGAAAAGCGATTCCTCGGGCGGCGGTTGAGAGTCCGGCGTTCTGCAAGCGATCTTGCAAAAGTGGTCGCTGCTGTTGACAGGGCGAAGTTCCCTGCATAACGTGCTAATCCGGTTTCTCACGGGAAAACGGTTGGCAAACCCTTAACTCTTACTCAAGTCTTCGGACGGAAAGCAGATGAAAACACCATGGAGAGCGGCGTAGGCAGCTACCTGGCGGTCATCAAGGTCGTCGGCGTGGGCGGCGGCGGCACCAACGCGGTCAGCCGTATGGTCGACGCGGGGCTGCGCGGCGTGGAGTTCATCGCCGCCAACACCGACGCGCAGGCGCTCGCCATGTGCGACGCCGACATCAAGCTCAACATCGGCCACGTCTCCACGCACGGCCTCGGCGCCGGCGCCAACCCCGAGGTGGGGTTCGCCGCGGCGGCGGAGTCGCGCGACGACATCAAGGAGGCGCTGAAGGGCGCCGACATGGTGTTCGTCACCGCGGGCGAGGGGGGAGGAACCGGCACCGGCGCGGCGCCCGTGATCGCGGAGATCGCCAAGAACGAGATCGGGGCGCTGACGGTCGGCGTGGTCACGCGCCCGTTCGAGTTCGAGGGCACTCAGCGCGCGCGCTCGGCCAACGAGGGCATCCAGAAGCTGCGCGAGGTCGTGGACACGCTGATCGTGATCCCCAACGAGAAGCTGCTCGCGGTGGTCGAGCGGCGCACCTCGATGCTAGACGCCTTCAAGGAGGCCGACGACGTGCTGCGCCAGGGCATCCAGGGGATCACCGACCTGATCACGATCCCCGGCCTGATCAACCTCGACTTCGCCGACGTGCGCACGATCATGCACGACGCCGGCTCCGCGCTGATGGGCATCGGCAGTGCCGGCGGCGAGAACCGCTGCGCGGAGGCCGCCAAGATCGCGATCTCCTCGCCGCTTTTGGAAGAGTCGGTGGAGGGCGCCACGGGCATCCTGCTGAACATCACCGGCGGCAAGGACCTCGGCCTGTTCGAGGTCAACGAGGCCGCGGAGATCATCCAGAACGCCGCCGACCCCGACGCCAACATCATCTTCGGCGCGGTGATCGACGAGAGCCTCGGCGAGGAGGTGCGGGTCACGGTGATCGGCACCGGCTTCGACCACCGTCCGGGTCGTACCGCCCGCCGTGAGCGCCCCGGCCGCGCGGTGGACCGCGGTCCCCGCATCGGCGACCGCGAGCGCTCGTCGCTGGAGATCTCCGACGACGACATCGACGTGCCGCCGTTTCTGAGGTAAGCGGTCGCTAGCCTGCGGGCAATGCGCCGCACCGCCCTCTTCGATCGCCACCTCGCCGCCGGCGCGAAGATGGTCGACTTCGCCGGCTGGGAGATGCCCGTGCAGTACACCGGCGTGCGCGCCGAGCACATGGCGGTGCGCGAGGGCTGCGGGATCTTCGACGTGTCGCACATGGGCGAGATCGAAACCGCCGGTCCGGGCGCTTTGGCGCTGCTGCAGCGGCTGCTCTCCAACGACGTCGCCGCGATCCCCGTGGGCGGCGCGCAGTACAGCGTGCTGTGCCGCGAGGACGGGGGGGTGCTCGACGACCTCTTCACCTACCGGCTGGGCGCCGAGCGCTTCCTGACGGTGACCAACGCCGCCAACCACACGCGCGACCTGGAGTGGTGGCGCGCGCACGTCGAGGGGTTCGACGCGCAGGTGCGCGATCGTCTGGATGCCTACGCGATGCTTGCCGTGCAGGGCCCCCGCGCGCGCGAAGTCGTGCAGGCGATCGCGGACTCCCCGCTGCCGGTCCGGATGACCGCCGCCGAGCGGATGCTGGGGGGCGCACGGGTGCTGGTGTGCGGCACCGGCTACACCGGCGAGGACGGCGTCGAGCTGCTGCTCGCCCCCGCCGACGCGCCGCCCCTGTGGGATGAGCTCGTGCGCCGCGGCGCGCTGCCGTGTGGCCTGGCGGCGCGCGACACGCTGCGCCTGGAGGCCTGCTTTCACCTCTACGGCTTTGACCTCTCGCTGGAGCGCGGCCCGATCGAAGCGGGGCTGGGGTGGTCCTGCAAGGAGGCCACCGGCTTCATCGGCGCCAACGCCGTGCGCGCGGTGCGCGAGGCCGGTCCGGCCGAGCGGCTGGTCGCGTTCGTGATCGAGGGCCCGGGGATCGCTCGCCAGGGCAACCCTGTAGTCGGCGGCGGCGTCGTGACGAGCGGCACGCTCTCGCCCTCGCTCGGGGTGGGGATCGGCCTCGCCTACGTGCCGGCCGCGCGCGCGGCCGTGGGCAGCAGTCTTGAGATCGACGTCCGTGGCAAGATTCGCCCTGCGGTCGTGCGGGCGAAGCCGCTGTATCGCAAGGCTGCCTGACCGATGCTCCGCCGACTGCGCCAGATGCTCGACGCCAACCACACCCGACACCCCGCAAGCTGAACCGATTCCCGACGCCAACCGATGTCCGACGCCAACTACCCCGAGGATCTGCTCTACCACCCCGAGCACGACTGGGCGCGCATTGATGGGGACTCCGCCCACCCCGAGGCGACGCTGGGGATCACCTGGTACGCGCAGGACCTGCTCGGCGAGATCGTCTTCTGCGAGCCGCCCGCCGTCGGCACGCTGCTCACGCAGGGTGAGCCCTACGCCGAGGTCGAGTCCGTGAAGGCGGTCTCCGACGTGATCGCCCCGCTCTCCGGGGAGATCGTCGCGATCAACGAGCTGCTCGCCGAGGAACCGGAGAAGCTCAACGACGACCCCTACGGCGAGGGCTGGCTGGTGCGCATCCGCCTGACCGACCCGGCCGAGCGCGCCGAGCTGCTGGACGCCGCCGCCTACGCGGCGAGCCTCGACTGAGCTGGGCGGCGTCTTATAGCGGGCGCCTGAGCGGCAGCATACGGCTGGGGAGCACTTGTCGGTCCGTGTGAGGGCGGCTCGTGCCGGGTCACGTCGCGCCGCCTGGCTGGGGGTGCTCGCCGGCTTCTTTGCGGTTAGCACTTGACAAAAAGTGACGCATGCGCTTATGATGGCAATGCCACGGTGGCCGACTGTGATTACCGGGCACAACATAGGGTCTGGTTTGGGGTCTGCCTTTGGTGGTCGACCGTTCCAAGCGCACTGGGGTCTTTCGGGAGAGGGACCGGGTCGGGGTTTTCGAAGAGGGAGCTTGTTCAGCGTGGTTTCTGCAGGGAGATACGTGACGAGGGTGCACGCACCCGATCCTGGGACTGATGCTAGATGCGCCAGCATGGCGCTGTCGCATCTCTCTCTCTCTCTCTCTCTCTTCGGCGTCGTGGTTCGGAACCCAAGGCGCTGATCGCCTAGTTTCGACGCGTGCCCTGTGCCCCCGCTCGCGCGGGGGAGGCGATCGCTGTGCTCACGCCCTGAGTCGCGTAGCGGGTGGCTCGGTGTCTCGGCGGCCCACCGTTCTGCTCGGGGGGGCCGCGTAGTGTCACGTGTGCGCACACGTGTCCCGCGTCGCCCGGCCCCGGTGGGAATGGCCGTGCGCAGGGCGCAGCCGCGGGAGCAGGTCGCGGAGATCCAGCGCTCGCGGCTGTTGGCGGGCGCGGTGGGCGCGATCGACGAGCATGGGTACGCGCACACCACGGTCGGGCGAGATCGCGACGCGAGCGCGGGTCTCGCGGCGCACCTTCTACGAGCTGTTCGCCGACCGCGAAGCGTGTCTGGTGGCGCTGTTCGAGGACGTGGTCGGGATGATCGAGCGACGAGCTCGTCGGCGGCGGGGTTGGCGCGTCTGCCGTGGCGTGAGCGGGTCCGCGGTGGCCTGTGGGCGATCCTCTCGTTCTTCGACCGCGAGCCGGCGCTCGCGCGGGTGTGCGTGATCCAGGTGCTGCGCGGCGGTCCCGGGGTGCTGGAGCGTCGCGATGAGGTGCTCGCGCGCCTGGCGGGGGTGCTCGACGAGGGGCGTGCGGAGGGTGCGCGGGGCGCGGAGTGCACGGCGCTGACGGCCGAGGGTCTGGTTGGTGCGGCGTTCGGGATCGTCTACGCACGGTTGTTGCGCGGTGAGCGCGAGCCGCTCATGGGTCTGCTGGAGAGCTGATGGGGATGATCGTGCTGCCGTATCTCGGTCCGCGCGGCCGCGCGGCGTGAGCAGGCGCGTCCGGCGCCCGCGCTGGTGGAGGTGGCGGGTGTAGAGCGGGCGCCGGTCGCAGCTTCCCGGTTGAGCGCGATCCGCTGGCGGGTACCGGGATGCGTTTGACGTATCGCACGGCGCGGGTATTGGCGTGTATCGCCGGTGAGCCGGGTGCGAGCAATCGTGTGGTCGCCGAGCACGCGGGGGTCGCGGACCCGGGTCAGATCTCGAAGCTTTTGCGGCGCCTGGAGCGTCTGGGTCTGCTGGTGAACACCGGTGGGGGGCACCTCAGCGGGGAGCCCAACGCGTGGCGGTTGACGGAGCAGGGTCGCCAGGTCACGGGGCGGCTCAGCATTGACGCCGGCCGCCGGGTGGAGGCCGCGTGATGTACCGGCGCCGATCGCCGTCGAGGGCATCTCACCCGTATGTGTGGCTTGAGCTCTGCGCGGCGCTTCGACTCCCGCGTCGTCCGGTTTCCATATTTTCAGCCGATGGAACTCAATCTGCGTGCGTAGCGCTGGGCGCCGGCACGCTCTGACTCGATCGAGGAGAGATAACAAATGTTCACAGCACTACGTAGTCGAATGCATCTCAGCCCTGCGACCCTGATCGCGATCGTCGCGTTCGTCTTCGCTCTCACGGGCGGCGCGTTCGCCGCCAACAGCCACGGTGGCGGTTCGGATCAAGCGACCGCGCGGCTCAACTCCCGCTCGCCGCTCGCCGGCGCGGCCAAGAGCAAGGCCAAAGGCAAGGCGGGCCCCCGTGGCCCCGCCGGTCGCCAAGGGCGCGACCGGCGCAGCCGGGCCCGCGGGGGCTCAAGGTCCGGCCGGTGCGACCGGACCAGCGGGCCCGCAGGGTCCGGCAGGTCCCGCGGGCACCCCGGGCGCGCCCGGGGAACCAGGTGCGGCAGGTAAAAACGGCACATCCGGCAAAAACGGCGAACCCGGCAAAGAAGGCTCTCCCTGGACCGATGGGGGCACACTGCCGGTCGGATCCACCGAGAAGGGCACCTGGTCAGTCATTTATACGGCCACGGACACAGATCAAGGGATGAGCTCCTCAATCTCCTTCACGATCCCGCTGGCAGCCGAACCGGAAGCGCACTTCATTACGGCTAACGAAGTCACCGGAAGCGCAGGGGCGGAAATCGCGCCGTCAATCAAAGAAGGCAAGTGCAAAGGAAACGCGGAAAAACCCGAAGCGGCCTCCGGCAACCTTTGCGTATTCGGGCAGAATGAAGGTGGCGGAGGAGAAGCGACGGAATACCTCGTCTCGGGTCACTTTCCCAGTCACTACCTCATAGGAACCTCAACCAGCGGGTCCGTCGTGGCCTTCGAGTCCAAAAAAGCAGGAGAAGTCCTTGAGACGGGCGCATGGGCGGTAACGGGTTAATTGCCGCACTTGAAGAAACGGACGGCGTCCAGTAAATCGGCCGGGCGCCACCTCGCGCACCAAGCCGATCACACAACGTACCGGAGCAGAAAGAGGAGATGAGACTGTGAACATTCGTAAGCTGGCGTTGGGTCCCATCTCCTCGCTGTGCCTGCTCGCGGGCTGCGCGACCCTCTGGTGTGCGCCCGTCTTGGCTAAGGAGGTACACATCTACAAGACGACGTTCGGCAGCGAAGGCTCCGGTCCTGGACAGCTCAAAGAACCGCAAGGCATCGCCGTGAACGACACAACACACGAAGTGTATGTCGTGGATACCGGCAACAATCGAGTAGAGCGTTTCGCGCCTAATGCGGCTACAGGCACTTATGAAAACATGGGCCAGTTCAATGGTTCGGCGGCTCCGACTGGTGTCTTTTCCACCCCGACCGAAATCGCGATCGATAACTCGAGTGATCCAGGTCTCGATCCCTCTGCTGGTGACGTGTACGTGGTCGATAGCGGCCATGGCGTGGTCGATAAGTTCAATGCCGCCGGTACATATGAAGGTCAGCTAACCGGCACCCCAATCACGACTAATGCTCGCGGCGAAACCTACGGCGGCTCGTTTGTGCCGGGCGATGAAGCCAAGCCTTAAAATCTACAAGGAATAGCTGTGGATCCGACTGGCTCGCTGTTGGTTAGCACAAACGCCGTAATCTACACCTTCAGCAATGCATCAATTAACCAGGACTCCGCTGCATACAAAACGCCATTCGGAGGCGGTCCTCTCGCGGTGGACGCCGAAGAGGACCTTTATATAGATCCCGGCGGCGCCCAGGTTGTCAAGCTCAATAGTTCGGCCGAAACCCTTTCTGCCCCGTTCGGGCAAGATACCGAAGCATGGAGGGTCGCGGTTGATCCGGTCGGACAGGAGGCCTATCTTGATAACGGACGCGAAAACAACGGTGCCGGGAAAAGCACAATCACTGCATTTACCTTGTCTGGAACGCCAATCGAGACCTTTGGCCTGGGACATATAAATGGACCAGACGGCGTTGCCGCCAGCGACGGCATAGCTGTTGACGCCGGCGACGGGGCCGTGTATGCGACCGATCGGGCAGATCAGGTTGTGAGCTTTGAAGCAATTACGCTGCCGACCGTGAGTCTTATGGCAGCTAGCGAACGGAGCCCGCGCACCGTAACGCTGCAGGGAAGTGTGAACCCGGAGGCCAAACCGGTCAAGTCTTGCGTTTTTGAATATGATACGCGGGAATACAAGGAAGGTGAAGCAGCCCACGGCACAAGCATGCCGTGCTCACCGTCGGCGACCGCTCTCGGTGAAGGTGCGGCCGCGGTGCAGGTCAGCGCACGTCTGGAAGGTTTGACGCCGCAGACGCAGTACTACTATCGACTCGTTGCGCAAAACGCTGCTCCAGTGACTAGCCAGAGCATGGGAGAATTCTTCACCGGTCCCCGATTGGGGAGCGAGTCCGTGAGCGATGTCGCTGCGACCAGCGCGACGGTGCAGGACTCGATCGACCCGGATGGCGCGGCAACCGAATATCGCTTGGAATATGGCGCGAGCACCGCGTACGAACACAGCGTCAGCGGAACTGCCGGCGCTGGCTTGAGTGCGGTACCCGTCGACGTGCACCTGCAGGAACTTCAAGCGGGCGTCGTCTACCACTATCGCGTCGTTGCAATACAGGACGGCGAATCGGTCGCCGAACCCGATCGGACGTTCATGACGCAAAATGTTGGCGGTGATGTGGTACTGCCGGACAGCCGCGTGTGGGAACTGGTCTCCCCGCCGGATAAGGACGGCGCTTTGATCGAACCGTTTGAAGAAACCGGTCAGATTCAGGCGGCGAGCGATGGGAGCGGCATTGCCTATCGGACGGAGGGCCCCGCCGTGGGCGAAGACTCCGTCGGCGACACCGAACACTCACAGGTGCTTTCGCGGCGCGGCGCCGATGGTTGGAGCACCGTGGACCTTACGCTTCCCGGGCGTCTCCCGGAAAATGGTGCGCCCGCGGAAGCCCTCGACAACTACAAACCCGAATATCAGCTGTTCTCGCCAGATTTGTCGCTCGCCGTGGTAGAACCTAAGCCTGGATCCACCGGTGTTGTCCGGTAGTGAGTAAAGAATGACCTCCTGAATCGGGCTTGGTAGCGACAGATTGCGGCTGTCGCGGCCCGGGGTCAGGAGGTCACTCGTATGGTGCAGGATGACGAGCGGGTCGGACTGGACGGGGTGCGGGTCGTCTTTGACGATGATCGTGTGGTATCGGACGCGGGAATCGCGCTCGTTGCGACGCTGGCGGGGCGGCTCGGGATCGAGGCTCTCGTGGGCCGGTTTGTGACGCTTCGTCGTGACCGGCCGGGCGCGGCGAACGCGGGCAGGAAGGTGATGGCGCTCGTGTTCGCGATGCTGCTTGGCGCGGATTCGATCGATGATTGTGATGTGCTGCGCGCGGGTCGCACGCGCCGATTGTTGGGTGGCTGGCTGCCGGCGCCCTCGACGTTGGGGACGTTTCTGCGGGCGTTCACTTTCGGGCATGTGCGCCAGCTCGACCGAGTACTCGATCAGACGCTGGTGCGAGCGTGGCGGGCCGGTGCCGGCCCGGGCGCCGGGCGGCTGATCGTCGACGTGGACAGTTTTATCGGCCAGGCCTACGGATACAAGAAGGAGGGCGTCGGTTTCGGGTACACCAAACAACGCGGGTATCACCCGCTGCTCGCGAGCCGCGAGGGCACCGGCGAGATTCTGCACGTTCGGCTGCGCAAGGGACAGGCAAACACCCAGCGCGGTGTCGTGCGCTTCGCCGAGGAGCTGATCGCCCGCGTCAAACGAGCAGGCGCTACCGGCGAGAAGCTTCTGCGGGCCGACTCGGGGTTCTGGAACAGCAAGCTGATCTCAAGACTCCAGAGCGCCGGATGGTCCTATTCGATCAGCGTTCGCATGCAGTTCTGGGTTCCCGCCGCGATCAAACAGATTCCCGAGCAGGCGTGGCAGCCCTTGGAGGACTACTCCCAAAACGGCGAAGCGCAGATCGCCGAAATAACCGCTCATGGACGACGGCTGATCGTGCGCCGCACCCGGCTGATCGGTCCGCAAGCAAAGCTGTGGCCGGACTGGCGGTATTTCCCGTTCATCACCAACCGCACCGAGGCGCTTGAGGTCGTCTGAGGCTGAGCACCGCCAGCACGCCGTCGTCGAGCTCACGATCCGCGATCTCAAAGACCAGGCGCTCGCGCACTTTCCCTCCGGCCAGTTTGCCGCGAACAGCGCCTGGACAGTGATCGCCGCGATCGCGCACAACCTGCTGCGCTGGACCAACACGATCGGGCTCTCCGGCGAGACCGTCCGTGTTGCGCGCACCATGCGCCGCCGGCTGCTCCAGATCCCCGGCCGCCTGACTCGCACGGGGCGTCAATGGACGCTTCATCTTCCCGCGCGCTGGCCATGGCGACACGACTTCACCAGCGCGCTCGCCCGCATCCGCGGGCTACCAGAACTCACCTGACACAAACCGCCGCGACCGAGGACCAGCCAACCATCCCGCCGACACCGGCACACCCAACGCTGCCAGAAAACACGCACCCTGACATCTCACTACAGGCGCGCGGCACCCCTCACGCCGCTCAACCCACGACCACCCCCCGAAAACGTCCACCACCAGCACCAATCACCACCAAACACCACATCCCCCGGTGGATCCAGGCTAAGCCGGTCGGGACGCCATTGCTTTCCCCCGAAGCCACCGAACGGACCTTGTATTTACGTGACAATCTAAAGGCGAGCTTTCTGCCGCTCGTGACGCCGACGAATCTGCCGGAAGAAGCGAAAATCGAAGAAAAAAGTGCCGAAAATGGAAGTTTAGCGGAAGCATTTAGGATGCATTTTGTGGCGGCAACTCCTGATCTGGGCCACGTTGTGCTCAAGACGCCGGCTGCCTTGACTCCAGAAGCGATCGACGAAGAAACTATCCATCAGCACGGTGAACCCATTCAGCAGAATTTTTATGAGTGGAGCGATGGGCAGTTGCAGTTGATCAATATTCTGCCAGACGGCCAGGAGGCGCACGGTCTCTCAAATAAGGAGCCGCTGGTGGAATTCGCCGGCACCTCCCGCGGAGGGTATGGTGGAGCGCAACGTGCGCTATCGACCGACGGCCGCAGGGTCGCGTGGAACTGGGGAGAATATCTTGATTCAAACTACAAAGGTCTGTATGTGCGCGACATGGTTGAAGAAAAGACCGTGAGGGTCGGTGGCGCGCACGCGATCTACCAGACGATGAACAGCGAAGGCTCAAAGATCTTCTATCTCGAAGACGGCGATTTGTATGTGTACGACTTTGAAAGCGAAACGGCGACCGATCTCACTGCAAGCCATGGTCCGGGTGAAAGCAGCGGTGGTGTGCGGCAGGCGGTCTCGGATGTCAGCGAAGACGGCTCGTATGTGTATTTCGTCGCGACGGGTGTGCTTGCCGAAGGCGGCGTCAGCGGGCAGTACAACCTGTATCTGCTCCACGACACGGACGCCGGCTGGACGACGACGTACATCGCCAGCTTGGCGGCGCAAGACAGGCCGACCTGGTACACAGGGGCGTTCTTTGGCGATGGCATGGACCTTTCCAGAGTGAGCTCGCGGGTGTCGCCGGACGGCCGCTATCTGGCTTTTATGTCGAGCCGGCCACTGACGGGATATGACAACACCGACGCGGTCAGCGGCAAACCGGACGAGGAGGTCTACCTGTATGACGCACAGGAGAACAGGCTCGTCTGCGCCTCGTGTGACCCCACCAGCGCACGACCAGTTGGAGTTTTCGACAGCAAAAACACCCAATTGCTGGTCGATGGGAACTCCACCTGGGCTGGACTGGGAGGCGAGGGCGCGGAAGGCGGAGAAGGAGAACCCCATTGGCTCGCCGCGAGCGTTCCCGGATACGATCCGGTCGATACGCTGTTCACATATCAGCCGCGCTATCTGTCGGACAGCGGCCGCTTGTTCTTCAACAGCCCGGTTGGGCTGGTGCCGCAGGACACGAACGGACTGGAGGACGTGTATGAGTACGAGCCCGAAGGCGTCGGGAATTGCAGCAGCTCGCTTTCTTCGGTGATGCAGGTGTACGTCAAGGAAGTAGCGGGCCATCCCGTCGGCGGATGCGTTGGCTTGATCTCCTCCGGTACCTCCAGCGCGGAATCGGTGTTCTACGACGCCGGCGAAACCGGGGATGACGTGTTCTTCGACACGAAGAGCAGGCTCGTCGGCGAAGACTACGATAACTCCTATGACGTATACGACGCGCACGTCTGTAGCAGCGAAGTTCCTTGCGTGGTGGTGCCCGTCTCTCCGCCCCCGTGCAACTCCGGAGACTCGTGCAAGGCGGCGCCCTCGCCACAACCCGCGATCTTTGGCGCGCCCGCGAGTGCGACCTTCAGCGGAGCCGGCAACGTAGCACCATCGTCCACCACGTCTGCCTCGAGACGGACCACGAAGACGGTTGAGTGTGAGAGGGGCAGGAAGCTCGGCCACGGTAAATGCGTGAAGCGTAAGAAGAAGGCGCAGACGAAGAAAGCAAAGAAAGCCGGCAACCATCGAAGGGTGCGCTCATGAGGACTTTTCTATGGAGGTCCGGTCTCTGCGCGGTGGTTGCGCTCGCGGCTCTGCTGGTGGTCGGTGTGATCGCGGGTCCGGCCCTGGCCGCTGGTCCGTGGTGGCATGTGAATACGATTTCGGCGCCCGCGGGCGAGCCCGGTGTCGAAGGTAGGCTCGTGTTGGAAGTCAGCAACCTGGGCGACACCGCGATGAACGCGTTTGAAAACCCGGTGAGCATCGTCGACAAGTTGCCTGCGGGCGTCACCCCGACACACGTTTACGGGGAAGGCGGCGGAAGCTTCCTGATCGGCATCGACGAGGTCAAGGAGGTTTTCCACTGCGGAATCGCCTCTCAAACGGTGACGTGCACGTACGCCGGGCCATTGCTCGCATACGAACGCTTCATGATTGGAATCTCCGTGCAGGTGGCCCCCAGATCTGGCACCGGCGTCAGTGAAGTGAGCGTCACCGGTGGCGGGGCGCCTCCCGGTGATGTGCCGCCGCCACCCGTTGTCTGGCGCCGTGCGCTCGCGCTCGAACCTGGGCCGTCATACGGCGCCGAAAACTACGAACTGACGCCGGAAGAAGAGGGCGGGATGCCCGATACGCAGGCGGGTTCGCATCCGTTTCAGTTGACGACGACGCTGACGTTCAACACGCGGACGGTTCCTACCCTGCAGGTTCAAAAGGGTAGCGCAGGAAACGAAGAAGATGTATTGCGCCCAGAAGTGCAGCCGGTTGCGGTGACGAAGGATTTGCGCTTCGACCTACCGCCGGGGCTTGTCGGCAACCCGACGCCGCTGCCGAAGTGTCCCTACGCGGTATTCGTGCACCCAACAGAAACGTCGTTCTGTCCGCCCAATACGATCGTGGGAGTCGCAACACCGATCATCACGAACATCCAAGAGGAGACGAATGTGCCGTTCGCCGAGTCGGTGGCGCTGGTCAGCATCGAACCAGCGGTTGGGGAGCCCGCACGGTTTGGGTTCCTGACGCAGCAGGCGCCGGTCATTCTCGACACTTCCGTCCGCACCGGCGGCGATTATGGAGTCGTCGTGACGGTCCCCGATCTTCCCGATGAGCTTCCTTTCGTCGGTACCCAGGTGACGTTCTGGGGTGTGCCGGCGGATTCGCGCCACGACACCTCACGCGGGCAATGTCTCGATGAATTCCACGGCAGCGTTCACGCCGCTCCCGAAAACTGGGAAACCGCCTGCCCCGTGAAAGAAAAACCGCAGCCGTTTCTGATCATGCCGACCTCGTGTACGGGCCCGTTGCAGACCAGCATCGAAGGTGACCCGTGGGACGACATTGGCCATTTCTCGACGCCGAAAGTGTATACGTTTGCCAACCTTGCGGGTGAACCGTTCGCCGAGGATGGCTGTAACCGCCTGAACTTCGAACCGTCGATCAGCGTAGCGCCCGATGGCCAGCAGGCGAGCACCCCGACCGGGTTGAGTGTCAACGTGCACGTCGGGCAGGAAGCGAGCCTGAACCCGACGGGGTTGGCCGACGCATCGGTGAAGGACACCACCGTGACGCTGCCCGCCGGGGTCGGACTGAACCCGGCGGGCGCGGATGGCCTTTCGGCGTGCTCGGAGAGCCAAGTCGCGCTGGAAAGCCCGGCTGAACAGACCTGCCCGGAATCCTCGAAGATCGCGACTGTCGAAATCCACACGCCGCTGCTACCGAACCCGCTGACGGGCGCGGCGTATCTGGCGACCCAGAACTCCAACCCGTTCGGGAGCCTGATCGCGCTGTACCTGGTCGTGTATGACCCCGTGTCGGGGGTCCGCGTGAAGCTAGCCGGCGAAGTGCAGCCGAACCCCGAAACGGGGCAACTCGTCTCCACCTTCAAGGAAACCCCACAGCTCCCGTTCGAAAATCTGACGCTGCATTTCTTCGGGGGCTCCCGCGCGCCGCTGGGAACCCCCGCGCTGTGCGGCGGGTATACCACGACCGCTTCGATCGCGCCGTGGTCGGGTAACGCGCCCGCGCAGTCCTCATCGGAATTCGATATCACCAGCGGACCGAACGGTTCCCCGTGCGCGAGCCCGCTGCCGTTCGCGCCGGAACTGACGGCCGGCACGACGAGCATCCAGGCAGGAGGGTTCAGCCCATTCACGATGACGATGAGCCGCGAAGACGGCAACCAGAACCTTCAATCGGTGCAGCTACACATGCCGCCCGGGCTGCTGGGGACCCTCTCCAACGTGAAGCTGTGTGGGGAACCGCAGGCCGACCAGGGCACCTGCGGCCCGGAAAGCCTGATCGGCGAAACCACGGTCAGCGTTGGCTTGGGCGGGAACCCTTACACGGTTGTCGGCGGCAAGGTGTACATCACCGGCCCCTACGACGGTGCCCCCTACGGCCTGTCGATCGTCAACCCCGCGGTCGCCGGCCCGTTCAACCTCGGGAACGTGATCGTCCGCGCGAAGATCGAAGTCAACACCTCAACCGCGGCACTCACGATCACCACCGATCCCTCCGGGCCGTATGCGATCCCGCACATCCTCGACGGGATCCCGCTGCAGATCAAGCACGTCAACGTCAACATCAACCGGCCGGACTTCACGTTCAACCCGACGAACTGCAGCAAGCTCGCGATCACCGGCACCCTCGGCTCAAGCGAAGGCTCGACCTCCGCGCTGTCGGTTCCGTTGCAGGTCACCAACTGCGCGGTCCTCGCGTTCAAGCCGAAGCTCACAGCCACCACCTCGGCGAAAACCTCACGGCTGGACGGGGCGAGCCTGGGCGTGAAGCTCACCTACCCCGCGGGTCCCTACGACGCGAACATCGCCCGCGTCAAAGTCGAACTACCAAAGCAGCTACCCTCGCGGCTACCCACACTGCAGAAAGCGTGTCTCGCCGCAACATTCGAAGCGAACCCCGCCAACTGCCCACCCGCCTCGATCATCGGCCACGCAACCGCCACCACACCCGTCATCCCGGTCCCGTTGACCGGCCCGGCGTACTTCGTCTCCCACGGCGGCGAAGGGTGGCCAAGCCTGATCATCGTGCTCCAGGGCTATGGCGCAACCGTCGATCTCGTCGGCACGACGTTCATCAGCAAAGCCGGGGTCACGAGCAGCACCTTCAAGACGATCCCCGACGTCCCCGTCGGCACCTTCGAACTGACCCTACCCCAAGGCCCCTACAGCGCACTCACCGCGCTCGGAAACCTATGCACCGCAAAGAACCTCGCGATGCCCACCGAATTCGTCGGCCAGAACGGCGCCCTGACCAACACCAGCACCAAGATCGCCGTCACCGGCTGCCCGAAGGCACGCCACGTCAAGCACAAGCGCAAGAAGCACGCGAGCAGGAAGCGCGCGAAGAAGAAGGGGAAGAAGAAGTAACGGCCGCGGGCGGGCTCAGCGGTCGTAGACGCGCCCGCGCGGGAGGCTGGACTTTAATCGTCTTCGTCTTGTCGTCGAGCGTGACGAGAACACGCCAGTCACCGACGCGCAGGCGGGACTCGGGGCGGCCGGTGAGTTTACGCAGGCTCCCACTGTATGGGTCCTCGGCCAGTTTGCGTGACGACGCGCCGACGTACAGGCATGTCGAGACGCGCCAGGTCCTTTTGGGCGCGTTGTTCGACCTCGACGCGCCAGGGCGCCTCGGTCACCGCATATCCAGTTCGCGCTCGATCTCCTCCAGCGGGATCGGCGGCACTCCGGCGGCTCGGTCTGCCTCCACCTTGGCCATCGCCGCCTCGTCCTCATCTGTCCAGGGCTCATCGTCCTCGGGGGCGTCGCGGAACGCCGCGATCACCCGGTCCTCGCGCTCTTTCTCCACCAGGGTGAGCGCGCGCTGGGCTTCGTTCTCTGAGAGCTCGTCAACCAGCTTGTGCAGGCGCTCCTTGGTCGTCACGTCCCAGATTCTAGCTCCGGGCACGCCCTGTCATGGCTCAGCGCCAGGCGCCGGCCATCACATCGAGGTTGTCGAGCTCCAGTACGCCGGGAGTGGACAGCAACTCGAGCAGGTCCCGGGGCTGTCTGAGCTTGACGACCTCCGAAAGCGCCGCATCGACGGTGTCGGTCAATGTCTTGGTCCCGAGGACCTCCTTCACGGCCTGCACCTTCGCGGCATCGATCGCGAATGAGCACGTACATGACGAGGTCGTAGCGATTGAAGCTTGACCCGCAAAAGCGGTAGTGATTAGCCCGCAAAAGCGGTAGTGATTAGCCCGCAAAAGCGGGACCCAAATCCTCGCAAAAGCGGTATCGTGGGGGCTGTGGTCGCTTCTGGCTATGTGCCGCGCCTTGCCGATGCTCGCCTGGGCGAGCTGTTCGCCGAGCTGCCCGCGCTGCTCATCGCGGGCCCCCGCGCGACCGGGAAGACGACTACCGCTCGGCGCCACGCGCGCTCGGTCGTGCGCCTCGACGTCGATGCGGAGGCCGAGGCGTTCCGCGCCGACCCCGATGCTGCGCTGCGGGCGCTCCCGATGCCGGTGCTGCTCGATGAGTGGCAGGCGGTCCCGGGGGTGCTCGGCGCGGTCAAGCGGGCTGTTGACGAAGGCTCCGGCGCGGGGCGCTTTCTGCTGACCGGCAGCGTCAGGGCGGACCTCGAAACCGCGACGTGGCCGGGAACGGGAAGGGTGGTGCGAGTGCAGATGTATGGGTTGACCGTGCGAGAGATGGTCGGTGAGTTGACCCGGGAGCCGTTTCTCGAACGGCTCGCCCGCGCCGACCTCGAGGCGTTCCCTGCACCGAGCGATCCGCCGGATCTGCTGGGCTACCTGGAGCTTGCGTTGCGCGGGGGCTATCCGGATGCGGCGCTGCTCTCCTCAGAAGTGGCCCGGCGGGCGTGGCTGGAGGGGTACCTGAGCCAGCTGCTCACCAGGGACGTCGAAACCCTCGCCGGCGGCCGCGACCCCAATCTGCTGCGGCGCTACTTCGAAGCGCTGGCCCTCAACACTGCGGGGATCGCGCGCGATCGGACCCTTTACGAGGCCGCCGGGATCGATCGCAAGACGGCGCTTGCCTACGAGCGCCTGCTCACGAATCTGCTCGTGCTCGAGACGCTGCCGGCGTGGAGCAGCAACAGGCTCTCGCGTCTGGCCAAGGCGGGCCGGCGGTACCTCGTCGATCCCTCCCTGGTGAGTGCCGCGCTGCGCCTTGACGAGACGGCCGTGCTGCGCGACGGCGACCTGCTCGGGCGGATCCTCGACACGTTCGTCCTCGCCCAGCTCAGGCCCGAGGTCGAGCTCAGCTCCGGCGCGCCGCGCCTGCATCATCTGCGCGCTCGGGACGGAGGGCACGAGGTCGACCTGCTCGCCGACATGCCCCTCGGCAACGTGCTCGCGATCGAGATCAAGGCTGCCGCCGCACCCAAGCGCTCCGACGCCAGACACCTCATCTGGTTGCGAGACCAGCTTGGGGAGCGCTTCCTCGCCGGAGCCGTCCTGCACACCGGGCCGCGACCGTTCCGGTTGAGCGAGCGCATCTTCGCGCTGCCCGTCTGCGCGATCTGGTCTTAAGCGCTTACGCAGGGCTCTTGCCCGAAACTTGGGTCATTACAACAACCTTGTAATGACCGGCGATTATAACAGGGACTCCGTAATAAGCCGGAGGCCTGGCGTGAGCATCATGACAGCATGTATGTTGCTGCTATGATGCGCCCATGCGGACGACGGTGACGCTTGACCCGGATGTCGCGGCGAAGCTTCAGCAGGCCGCGCGGGAGCGGGGGGTGTCGTTCAAGGCGGCGCTCAACGACGCGGTGCGCACCGGGCTGACGGCCGGAGCCGCGCCGAGCAGGCGCTTTCGCGTGCATGCGCAGCCCCTCGGCGTCCGCCCCGGCGTCAATTTGGACAAGGCGCTCAGCCTTGCCGGCGAGCTCGAGGACGCCGAGGTCCTGCGCAAGCTCGAGCTGCGCAAGTGAAGCTGCCGGACGTCAACCTGCTGCTCTACGCGTATGACTCGCGCTCCGCGCGGCACGCGCCGGCGCGCGAGTGGCTGCAGCAGACGCTGTCGGGCGCCGAGACCGTCGCGATGACGTGGATCGTGCTGCTGGCCTTCATCCGGCTCAGCACCCGCGCGGCGGTGGTCGAGCGCCCGCTTGGCGTCGACGCCGCGATCGGGCTGGTGGAGAGTTGGCTGGCGCAGCCGTGCGTCACGGTCGTGCACCCCACCGAGCGCCATGCGGCTCTCCTGCGCCAACTGCTGCTGCCGCTCGGCACGGCCGGCAATCTGACCAGCGACGCGCACCTGGCGGCGCTGGCGATCGAGCACGGCGCCCAGCTCTGCTCCTGCGACAGCGACTTCTCGCGCTTCTCCGGTCTGCGCTGGGTCGATCCGCTGCGTGAGGATCAGTAGGCCGTTCGATTCCAGCGAGGTAGGACGGCCATGCTTCGGGGCATCGGCTTCTTTGCGGTTAGCACTTGACAAAAGGTAACGCTACCGCCTATGATGGCAATGCCACGGGGATCAACGGTGATTACCGGGCACAACATAGGGTCTGGTTTGGGGTCTGCCTTTGGTGGTCGACCGTTCCAGCGCACTGAGGGGTCTTTCGGGAGAGGGGCCGGGTCGGGTTTTTGAAAGAGGGAGCTTGTTCAGCGTGGTTTCTGCAGGGAGATACGTGATGAGGGTGCACGCACCCGATCCTGGGACTGATGCTAGATGCGCCAGCATGGCGCTGTCGCATCTCTCTCTCTCTCTCTCTCTCTTCAGCGTCGCGGCTCGAGACCGAGGGCGCTAGTCGCCTAGTTTCGACGCGCTCCGGGCCCCCGCTTGCGCGGGGGAGGGGCTCGTTATGTTCACGCGGGGGGTTGTGTAGCGGTCGGCTTGGTGTTCTCGGGCGGCCCGGTGTTCTGCTCGGGGGGGCCGCGTAGTGTCACGTGTGCGTACGCGTGTGCCGCGCCGTCAGGCGTCGCCGGCGGTGGCTGTGCGCAGGGCGCAGCCGCGGGAGCAGGTCGCGGAGGTCCAGCGCTCACGACTGCTGGTTGGGGCAGTTGGCGCGATCGACGAGCACGGGTACGTGCACACGACTGTTGGTCATATCGCGGTGCGTGCGGGGGTTTCGCGACGCACGTTCTATGAACTGTTCGCCGACCGCGAGGCGTGCCTGGCGGCGCTGTTCGAGGACGTGGTGGGGATAGTCGAGGGTGAGCTTGCCGCGGCGGGCTTGGCGGATTTGCCGTGGCGGGAGCGGGTCCGTGGCGGCCTGTGGGCGATCCTTTCGTTCTTCGACCGGGAGCCGGCGCTCGCGCGGGTATGCGTGGTGCAGGTGCTACGCGGCGGCCCCGGGTTGTTGGAGCGTCGTGACGAGGTGCTCGCGCGCTTGGCGGCCGTGCTCGATGAGGGTCGTGGTGAGGGCGCGCGGGGCGCGCAGTGCACGGCTTTGACGGCAGAGGGTCTGGTCGGTGCGGCGTTTGGGATCGTGTATGCGCGGTTGTTGCGTGGTGAGCGCGCGCCGTTGACGGGTCTGTTCGGCGAGTTGATGGGGATGATCGTGCTGCCCTATCTCGGCCCGGCGGCAGCGCGGCGCGAGCAGGCACGCCCGGTGGCTGGGCTGATGCCGGTGGCCGGTGCGGAACGGGCGCCGGTCGAGGCGCGGGGTGAGCGCGATCCGCTGGCGGGCACCGGGATGCGCCTGACGTATCGCACCGCGCGGGTGCTGCGGTGCATCGACGGTGAGCCGGGTGCAAGCAATCGCGTGGTGGCCGAGCACGCGGGTGTCGTGGACCCGGGCCAGATCTCGAAGCTGCTGCGGCGCCTGGAGCGCCTGGGCCTGATCGTGAACACCGGTGGTGGGCACCTCAGCGGTGAGCCGAACGCGTGGGGGCTGACGGCTCGGGGCCGCGAGGTCGCGGGGCGGCTCAGCATCGACGCCGGCCGCAGGGTGGAGGCCGCGTGATGCGTCCAGCCCCGTCGCTGCCAGGCGATTCTCAGTCGCGCGTCGGGCTGCACTCTGCGCGGCGTTTAGCGGCGGGGCGGGCCCATTCCCACATTTTCAGCAACGTAATTCAATTCGCGTGCGTAGCGCTGGGCGTTGGCACGTCTGCAAAGGAGAGGTAACCGATGTTCTCAGCGATACGCAATCGAATGCATCTCACTCCGGCGACCGTGATCGCAACGCTCGCGTTGGTGTTCGCGATGACCGGTGGGGCGTTCGCCGCCGGTCATTATTTGATCACCTCGACGAAGCAGATCAGCCCTAAGGTGTTGAAGGCGCTGGCGGGCAAGAACGGCGCGAGTGGGGCGCCCGGGGCCCAGGGGTCGCAGGGGCCCGCCGGCCCCGCCGGTCCTTCGGGGCCGGCCGGCAAGGAAGGCGGAGTAGGGGCCAACGGTGCCAACGGTACGAGCGTCACTACCAGCGAATCGAAAAGCAAAATGGGTCCGTGCAAAGAAGGCGGCTCAGCGTTCACTGCGGGGAGCGCCACGACCTATGCGTGTAACGGGGAAAAAGGTAGAGAAGGTACTTTTGGGGGTAGCACCCTGCCTGAAGGCAAGACGCTCACCGGCAATTTCGCCGCAAGTGGATACGGCGCAACCGGAGTGCCGGAAGGAGAACCTGGCTACGCGTCGGCCGCTATCAGCTTCGCTGTCCCGCTGTCTGCTGTTCCATCCCCGTCCGATGTCCATTTCGTCAAGGTGAGTGAAACTCCACCGGCCGAATGTGCCACAGCTAACCGGGAATACGAACCCGCTGCCGCCCCAGGCAACCTCTGTATCTTCGTAACCAGCACAGAAAATGCGTTTGACGGTGGTGACTACCCAGGCGCGCACGCCAACGCTTCGGGCTTTTCATTCACCGCCTTTACCGAAGCAAAAGGTGCCATATTTATCGAAGGCACCTGGGCGGTGACCGCCGCGGGGTAGGTCTCCCTGCAGACAGCGATCGGACTCCCCGGGCCTGCGCGGCCTCGGGGAGTCCGTAGCGAGCATCGCGAGCGTCTCAAAACATGCGTCAGATCACCGAGAAAGGCACAGAAATGAACCGCATCGAGCATAGTGCACGGAAGCTATCGCACGAGAGTACTCACGCCGCAATGCTCCATGCGCTGCTCCGCGGTCAAACAAATCCCCGTTTTCACCGGTCGCATCTGTCTCGACTATTTATCTCTGCTTTACTAGCCACGCTCGTTGCGGCATTTGCAATCACCTACTGTGCTCCAACGGCGCTCGCCACCGCCCCGCCGAGCCTCCAATTGGTGCAGAATCAACTGCTGAAAGGCTATGGCGAATATGGGCACAAGGAGATATATGTGTATTCCTCACGCCTGTTCGCCGAAGCCAATCTATTTGCCAACGGCCTCAATACAAAGTGGTATGCCGAATACTCTACCAGCAAGAGTGCCCTGGAAGGCGGCTCCGGTATTATCGCGAGCAGCGGCGAACTGGCCGGCGAGGATAACGTAGGGGGGGCGAAGGAAATATAAATTTCGGGCCCCCTATAGGCGGTGTGTTCAATGGTGGCGAAAACACGAATCGCGAGCTCTACCACCTTATTCCCGATACGCATTATTATGCGCGATTCGTCGCCGAAAACTCGGCGGGTAAGACGGTGCTTCCGCTCGAATTCACCACACTGCCCGTGGCCAAGCCCGAAGTTGGGAATGCCACAGAAGTTGGTGACCTCCCTTCTGAAATTAGTTTCTTTGCTTACGCGTTGAGCCCAACTACGGTTGGTTTCTCGGCAATAGTCGAGTCTAATGGCGCGACCACAAACTATGCTTTTGGCTACGCGACGTCTCCGTCGGGTCCTGTCACGGTTTGTGCCACGGGGTCGATAAGCGTCGCCGAAGATTTCGCAGAGCCCGTGGTCGATTGCGGCGGTCTGGCGCCCGAAACAACCTACTATGTTCACTTGATCGCAACCAATGAAAAGGGCACGATCGACCAGACCAAGTTCTGCCCCGGCATCTGTAGCAATGAAACGGAAGATGCGAGCACCGTGACGACCGAAACGGCGAAGCCGGTGGTGGAGACGCCGTCTTTTCGTAATATTACGGCTAACTCTGCACACGTTACTGCTAACTTCACTACTCACGACGAGGAAACTCATTGGCGGTTTGAATCGGCGCCTTCGATGCTTGGTCCTTGGACTATTGTTGCGGGGGGCACGGGTGTCGCTTCGAGCTCTGAAGCGTCTGGAGTGGCCGGTGTGACGCTTACTGGATTGAGCCCGGCCAGCTCATATTACGTCCGCCTGTTCGCCGAAAATGCGGCGGGTGAAGCTGAGAATTACAAAGGTGAACCCGTGTTCACCGAGAAGCAGGGGTTCGGTAGTTTTACGACCACCGGCCCGCCGACGGCGACGACCCTGGCGGTGCACGCCCTGCATGGTGAATCGCTGCGCTTGATCGGTGCGGTCGATCCCAATAACCAGCCGACCTCGGCTGAACAAACGGTCTCGATCGAGGGCGCTCCGACGGGTGGATCGTTCACGCTCACGTTCGCTGGGCAGACGACCGCTCCGATCGCGTTCAACGCATCTCCCGAAGACGTCGGAAGAGCGCTCGAAAAGCTTCCGGGTGAACCGGATATTGAGGTGGACGGACCCGATGGTGGTCCGTATACAGCCTACTTTGGCAACGACCGTTCTGGCTTGGCTGGGAGGGCCGTGCCCGAGCTTGAAGCGGATGGGGCCGGTCTCACGCCGTCGGGGTTGGTGGCGGTCGCTGTGACTCAGGAGGGCGGTGTCGGGTACGACACGCATTATCATTTTCAATATGTGAGCGAAGAACAGTTCAAGGGCGGAGGGGAATGGTCTGGAGCCGTGTCCATCCCGGAAGTCGATCTTGGGTCGGGTGTCGAAGCGAAGTATGTGACGGCTGAACTGCCTGCTCTCAGCCCCGGAGAAACGTATCGTTATCGTGTTGTGGCGACCAGCACGTTCCCCGGTGGTCCCGTGGACGGGGCCGAACAATCCCTCGCGGTCCCGGCGACACCGGTGGTGGAAGCATCGGCTGTGTGTCCCAATGAAGCGTTGCGTACGGGTGCGTCGGCGAATCTCCCCGACTGTCGCGGCTATGAACAGTTGACTCCGGTGGATAAGGAAGGCGCCCGCGAACTTTTTAACTACGGTGGGACAATCAGTAGCGGCGTGATCGTCAGTGAGGACGGGGAACGGGTGATGCTGGAAGACGAAGCGGTGTGGGGCTCGGGTGCCGGGATGGGTCAGGGTCCTTATCTCTTTTCGCGTGAATCGGGGAGTTGGCGACTGACGGACGGGGCGGTCCAGCCGGAAACAGGGGTCGATCGTCTCGATACCGAACTCTTTGCCCCCGATTTGAAAGGTTTTGCGTTCCATTCGTTTTTCAACACTTCGCCGGTGAGCGAATCCAAGGAAGTGGAATATAGAACCGGACCCCCGGGTGGCCCGTACGTGACTGTCGCGAGTGTGCCCACTGGAGAGCAGGAAGGAGAGGGTTGGGTCGGCGCGTCGCAGGACTTCTCGAGGCTGTTCCTGTCGGTCTCGGATCACACGTTGTTGGGTTACTCCACCGGCACCAGGCATGGCGGCGATCTGTATGAATATTCGGACGGCGAATTGAGCCAGGTGAACGTCACCGGGCCGGCTCCCGGTACGACGATCGGATCGTGCGGCGCGACGGTCGTCAATGGGGATGAAGACGCGGGCACCGTTAGCAGCGCGCACGCCGTGTCAAGTGACGGCTCGCGAGTCTTCTTCGAAGCGGCCCCGGGAAGCAATTGCTCGGAACAGAAGCACCTGTACGTGCGTGTGGACGGCGAATCGACGATCGATCTCGGCGCGGTCCGGTTTGTCGCGGCGAACGCGGAAGGCACCGAGGTGCTGTTCGGTAAGAGTAACGGTGGAGCGCGGGAAGTCATCCTTTACGACACGGAAACCACGAGCGAAAAACTGTTGTTTACGCTCTCCGGCGGTTCAGCGCTCGACGGCAGGGGGACCCTCGAGGTTTCAGAAGACCTTTCCACGATCTACTTCCTCACGAACGAACGGCTGACGCCCGAAGCGCCACCGACGATCCCTCAGGGAGCCGTTGCGATCTACCGGTACGACGTGCCCGCAGGAAAGCTTACTTTTGTCGATGCGGCGTCCAATCAAGATCTGGCGTTCCGTCAGTTGAGTCCGGACGGGCGCTACCTGTATTTCAGTACCTTGTCCGTCGAAGGTGTCCCCGGGGGTGCGGGGAGCGTTCAGGTCTACCGCTATGACAGCGATGAAGGGTTGGTGCAGTGCATGTCGTGCGCGTCGCCGTTTGATCCCGAACCGAAGCTGTCGTCGTTTTTCGGCGAAGTCGGTGGCGGTGGGATGCTCGAATCCCGCACGGGCTATCCGAGGAGCGAGTTCGCTTCCAATGACGGCGACTATGTGTTCTTCGATACTCCATCGGCGCTGCTGCCGGAGGACGTGGATGGCGAAGTTCCACCCGAAAGCAACGGCTCGGAACGCCATAGTCACTCGGTGTCGGTGTCGAGCGACGTGTATGAGTGGCGCAAGCCCGGCATTGATGGTTGCGCGCACGTACAGGGCTGCCTGGCACTCATCACCAACGGTCGCGGCGGGTTTATCAACCTGTTTCTCGGGACCGATGAATCGGGTCGCGACGCGTTCATCTACACGGGCTCTGAGCTTGGCCCGCGCGATAACGACTCGGCCGGCGATATTTACGATGCGCGGATCGACGGCGGCGAACCGCCGGCGCCGTCACGTCCGGTGGAATGCGAAGGCGACGCATGCTCCAACCCGCCGGGCGCGCCGAACGATGCGACACCGTCGAGCTTGACGTTCTCGGGCAGCGGCAACCTTGTCGAATCGCCCGTGGCCACGCCGGTGGTGAAGGCGAAGAAACCGAAGCCGAAGAAGAAATCCAGGGCGAAGAAAAAGGCGAAGCACGCGAAAAGGGCCAGGGGCAGCTCGAGGAAGAACTCCGGTGGTCGTGTAAAGATCGTGAAGTCTTCGAGGGGGAGCAAGTGATGAGCTCGAGGATCGCTACGTGTGTGACGGTCGCGGTATGTGCCGTGCTGGCGTGTGTGTTGCCGGCGACGGCTGTGAGTGAGCCCAGCGAACATCCCTTCGAAATCGTGCCCGGGTCTTTTCACTTCGCTCCGACGGGCGATCAGGCGGCCGCTCACGACAATTGGGTCACCTCGTTTGATTTCGCCCACGAAGAACCCTCTGGGCGCACCTACCAAGACGTTCGCACGATCGTCGTGCACCTGCCCGCGGGCTTCGACGCGAGCAACACGGCGGTGCCGACGTGCACCGAGTCGCAGTTGCTCAACGGCGAAGGGCTCGTGCCGGACTGTCCGGTCGCGAGCCAGGTCGGGCAGATCAACGTGGAACTCCAACTGAACGCCCAGCGCCCGCCATTCAAGGAGACTTTCCCGGTCTACAACATGGAAGTCACGAGCTCGGGGGTCGCGGCGATCCTGGGCTTCCGGGCCGCCGGCGAGTTCACCTCGCTGCTGGTGGTCCACGTCCGGCCCAACGATGAGGGGCTGACGGTGACCACACCGAACATCCCCAAGATCAGCGAAGCCCATAACATCAAGGTCACTATCTGGGGAATCCCCGCTGCGCCTGAACATAACTCCGAACGAGCTGAAACGTGCGGGATCTACGGTGAAGAGCCACCGGTGTGCCGCAACGAATACCCAACCCCGCAGTCCGCGAACATCCAGGTCAAGCCGTTCCTGTCGAACCCCACGAGCTGCGGGACGTTCACGGCGAGCATGGAAGCGGACTCGTGGGAGGAACCGTTCAACTTCTCGCAGGCGACCGACAGCGAAATCGGCCCGATCACCGAATGCGAACGGGTGCCGTTCGAACCGTCGATCGAAGTGAATCCGAGCACCCGCTCCGCTGAATCCCCGACCGGCCTCGAAGTGTCGCTCGTGGTACCCCAGGCGTGGGAAAACCCGTACACGATCTCCACGTCGAACCTCGAGAACACGAGGGTGACGCTGCCGGAAGGGATGACCGCGAACCCCGGGCTCGCTGAGGGACTGGGCGCCTGCACACCGGAACAGTACGAATCGGAAACCGCCGCGTCGCTGCCGGGGGAAGGGTGCCCCGCAGAATCGAAGATCGGGTCGATCAACATCGAAACACCGGTGTTGAGCGAACCGATCCCGGGAGCGATCTATATCGCCAAGCCTTATGACAACGTCCCCGCGTTCGGCGACCCTGAACACCCCGACGGGTCGCTGCTCGCGCTGTATGTCGTCGCGAAAGACCCGCAGCGCGGGATCCTGATCAAAGTCGCCGGGAAGATCACACCGAACCCCGTCACCGGCCAACTCGTCACGACGTTCAACGAAACGCCCCAGCAGCCGTTCGGCAAGTTCACGCTGAAGTTCCGTCCGGGGGCGACCGCACCGTTGATCAGCCCCCCAGCGTGCGGGTCCTACGCGGTGCAGGCCGAACTGACGCCGTGGTCTGCCCCCACCGAACCACGCTTCCTCTCGAGCCCGCCGTTCCAGGTCAGCCAGGGCGCCCACGAAGGACCCTGCCCATCTGGTGGCGTGCCGCCGTTCAAACCGCAGGTGATCTCCGGCACCCAGAACAACGCCGGAGGCTCCTACAGCCCCTTCTACCTGCGGATCCTCCGCGAAGACGGCGAACAGGAAATCACCCGCTTCTCGACCACCCTGCCCCCAGGGCTGACGGGCAACCTCTCGGGTATCCCGTTCTGCCCCGACACGGCGATCGAAGCTGCCCGCGGCGTGAGCGGCCAGGAAGAGGAGGAACACTCCTCCTGCCCCCAGGCATCGGAAGTCGGGCACACGATCGTTGAAGCGGGCGTCGGCAGCGTGCTCGCGCAGAACCCCGGCAAGATCTACCTCGCCGGCCCGTACAACGGTGCGCCACTGTCGATCGTCAGCATCACAAGCGCCAAGGTCGGCCCCTTCGACCTCGGGACCGTCGTGATCCGCTTCGCGCTGGACATCAACCCAGTCACCGCGCAGGTCGAAGTCTCAGGCGCACAATCCGAAGCGATCCCGCACATCCTCAAGGGGATCGTCGTGCACGTCCGCGACATCCGCGTCTACATGGACCGCGAAAAGTTCATCATCAACCCCACCGACTGCAGCCCACTCACGATCACCGACACGATCGACGGCGCCGGTGCGAACTTCGCCGACCCCTCAGACCAGGTCCCGGTGGGCGTCAGCACGCCATTCGAGGCCGCAGACTGCTCGAGCCTTGGGTTCAAACCCGTGTTCGAGGTGTCGACCTCCGCGAAGCCGAGCCGCCTCGATGGGGAGAGCCTGACCGCGAAGCTCACCGTCCCAGGTGCGCTCGGTACCCAGTCGAACATCGCCCGCGTCAAAGTTGAACTGCCCCGGCAGTTGCCCTCGCGGCTGCCGACGCTGCGCAAGGCCTGTCTGGCGCAGGTGTTCGAAACGAACCCCGCGGGGTGCCCACCGGAGTCGATCATCGGACACGCGCAGGCGATCACGCCGATCCTGCCGGTCCCGTTGGAAGGCCCGGTGTACTTCGTCAGCCACGGCGGCGAAGCGTTCCCCAGCCTGATCGTCGTGCTCCAGGGGTACGGGTTCACGATCGACCTCGTCGGCACGACGTTCATCAGCAAACAGGGCGTGACCAGCACGACGTTCAAGACGGTGCCCGACCAGCCGGTCACGAGCTTCGAACTGACCCTCCCCGAGGGCCCCTACTCCGCGCTCGCCGCGCTCGGCAACCCCTGCAAGCAGAAGCTCGTGATGCCGACCGAATTCGTCGCGCAGAACGGCGCCACGATCGACCAGCGCGCGAAGATCGCCGTCACCGGCTGCCCCAAGGCCCGGCACATCAAGCACAGGCGCAAGAAGCACGCGAGCAGGAAGCGCGAGAAGAAGAAGGAGAAGAGGAAGTGACGGTGTGAGGCCGGGTCGTGGCTAGGCCACGCTGCCGCGAGGCACGATCCACTGCGCCGCTTGGCCGGTGAGTTTGGCGATGCGCTCGTAGTCGGCGTCGTAGTGCAGAACCGCCAGCCCTGCGCTCTCGGCGCAGGCCGCGACGAGCAGGTCGGGCAACGGCACGGCGCGGTGCTGGGAGGCTTGGGCCAGTTTTGCCTGGACTTCCAGTGCCCGCGCGACAGCGGCCTCGTCGAGAGGGACCCGTGGCATCCCGCGCAGCGCCTCGGCGAGGGCTTTATAGGTGGCCGGACCGGTGGCGCTGTAGAGCATCTCCAGGTCGACGATCCCGCAGGTGGCGATCTCTCCCCCCAGCAACAAAGGGTCGAGCGCCTCGCGGACCTCGACTCTGGTTTGTCGCCGGGCCAGGGCGCTCTTGTCGGCTAGGAAGCTGGGCACGGCTCAGCGCCAGGCGCCGGCCATCACATCGGGGTTGTCGAGCTCCAGTGCGCCGGGAGTGGACAGCAACTCGAGCAGGTCCCGGCGCTGTCCGAGCTTCACGACCTCCGAGAGCGCTGCATCGACAGTGTCGGTCAGCGTCTTGGTCCCGAGGACCTCCTTCGCGGCCTGCACCTTCGCGGTATCGATCGCGAACGACGTCTTGCGTCGGATAGCGGTATCCATGCCTGAATGATAGCAGAGAATGCCACACGAGATAGCGGTGCTGGTGATCCAGCGCTCCCCGAGGACCCCTACCCGCACATCTTTGCGCTGCCGGTCTGCGCGATCTGGTCCTGACGAAGGTTTCTGCTAGGAGCCGAGGCCGGCGGTCCGGCGGCTTTCAGTGCCGGACGCTCGTTCCCGCGGCTCTGCGGAGGAGGTAGTCGCGGAACTTGGGTGCGGTGTAGGCGTACTCGCCCTTGCGGGTGCGGTAGAGCACGCCGGCGTAGACGAGGCGGCCGAGCAGGACGTTGACGTTGCCGGGGGTCTTCGCAGAGGCGTTGCCGAGGTCGGAGGAGCGCAGTGGTGGGTAGGGGCAGAGGGCTGAGGCGAGCAGGAGGTCCTGCTCGGCGGGGGTCAGGGTGGCGAGGCGAGGCTCGTAGAAGTCGTGGTCGAGGCGGTCGTAGATATCGGGGCGGGTCGCGTCGAGCAGCTTTGGTGTGAGGCGCTCCACGCCGGCGAGGTCGGCGGCGTCCCACAGCTCCGATCCCCATAGCTGCAGGAAGTAGGGGTAGCCCTCGACTTCGGCGGCGACGGTCTTGGCGAGCGTGGGGGAGGCGCTGCGGGCGGTCTGCTCGAGTGGCTTGGCGAATGCCTCCAGTGCCTCCGCGGGCGCGAGCGAGTCGACATCCTCGCCGCGGAACAGCCGCTCGCTGTAGGAGCGCGCCTTCTGCAGGTTGCCCGCGAGCGTTGGCAGGCCGCAGAGGACGAGCCCGAGCGGCAGCTCCCGGCGCTGCAGCGCGACGATCGGCGCGAGCAGCAGCGAGAGCGGGTGCTCGCCGTGGCGGCCGCGCTCGTCGTGGACCAGCTGCGCCTCGTCGAGCAGCAGCGCGACACCCGCGCGTCCCTTGGCGAGGGCCAGTCCGACCGTGGCGAACAGCTCCCGCGCAAGATCCTCCTCGCGCTCGGAGCCGAAGGAGACCGACAGCGAGACCTCCTCCCAACTCACCGAGAGGCTCGCCGAGCGCAGCGCCCGCCCGGCCGCGGATCGCAGGCGCGCCATCCGCGAAAGTCGCTCGCGGGTGCGCTCCAGCAGCGATCCGATCGCCGTCGCGAGCGCCGTGTCGGTGTTGTGTCCGGGCTGCAGCTCCATGAACGCCGGCTCCCACTCGTGCTCTCGCGCGCGTTCAGCGAACGCCTCGAGCAGCACGGTCTTGCCGACTCCTCTCGAATAGGCGTTGCACTACTGGTGTTGTGGGTTTGTTGCCGGAGCGGGTGCGGTTGGTCGCGGCGCCTGGTGGGTTGCGGGGTGTGGAGCTTGGGGTGTGTGGGTGGAGTACGGATGGCGTTTCGGGTGAGAGTGTGGTGATCTGTCGGCTGGTGGATGGCAGTGTGGGTGAGATCCCGGTGCGGTGGACCGATTTGCCGCTGGGAACGGTCGAGGGTTCGTTGGGGGTCCTAGCGACACCGGCGGGGTGGCGGCTTTTGGGGGAGCGGCTGGGGTCGCTGGCCGCGCGGCGGCGTCCGGTGCGCGGCGCAGCCTTCGGCGAAAACGGAGGCGATCGTGTCGGGACAGTTAGGCGTGGCTTCTAAATAATTGCGGGGGAATGGGAGGTTTCGAGCAGGTTGTGGCGTAGTCATGGGTAATGCTGGGAGCGGTGGTCGATGAGTCCGCGATCCGTGAGCGGTGGCTGGTCGTGGAGGGTGCGCTGGATGAGCGTGGGCGGCGTTTGTGGGCGGCGGCTGAGGCGGGTTCTCATGGTCGTGGGGGTATCGCGGCGGTTGTGCGCGCGACGGGGCTTGCGGAATCGACCGTGCGCCGGGGGCTTGCGGAGGTCAGATCAGGCGAGCAGCCTGTTGCGGGCAGGGTCCGTCGCCCGGGTGGTGGGCGCAAGCGGATCACAGAGCGCGAGCCGGGTCTTGAGCAGGCGCTCCTGTCGCTGCTTGACGGCGTTACCGCGGGCGATCCGATGTCGCCGCTTTTGTGGACGACGCTGACGCCTGAGCATCTCGCCGGGAAGCTGTGTGAGCAAGGGTTCACTGTCCATGCGAGCACTGTGCGCAGGATGCTCAAGGCGATGGGGTTCACGTTGCAGGCCAACCGCAAGAGCCAGGAGGGAGCCGATCATCCCGACCGTGACGCGCAGTTTCGGCACATCGCGGCGGTCACCGGGGCGGCGCTTGCGGCCAAGGAGCCGGTGATCAGCGTGGACACCAAGAAGAAGGAGCTGATCGGCAACTACAAGAACGCCGGCAAGGAGCTGCGATCAAGCGGCCGTCCGATCCTCGTCAACACGCACGACTTCCCAGACGAGGAGCAGGGCAAGGCCGTCCCCTACGGCGTTTATGACATCGCCCGCGACGAGGGCTACGTGAGCGTTGGCGTCAGCGGTGACACGGCGCAGTTCTCGGCGGCGAGCATCCGGGCTTGGTGGAAGCACCTTGGCAAAAAGCGCTACCCGAACGCCAGAACGCTGACGATCACCGCCGACGCGGGCGGCTCTAACAGCTACCGCACCCGCCTATGGAAGACCGAGCTTCAACGCCTGGCCGACCAAACAGGGCTCAGGCTGAGCGTACTGCACTACCCGCCCGGCACCTCCAAGTGGAACAAGGTCGAGCACCGCCTGTTCAGCTACATCTCGATCAACTGGCGCGCCAAGCCCCTGGTTAGCCGCCAAGTCGTGATCGACCTGATCGCAGCCACCACGACAAGCACCGGGCTGAAGATCTACGCCCGTCTCGACGAGAACAACTACCCCACCAAGATCAAAGTCACCGACGAACAACTCGCCGCCGTGCAACTCAAAGGCAACCGCTTCCACCCGGAGTGGAACTACACCATCAACCCATCACTTGAAAAGAAGTGACGCCTTAGCGCTTCAGATGGGCGAGCAGACGGTGGCCGCGGCGGCGGTGTGGGAGGCGCTGCCGCCTCAGGCCCAGCAGGCGGTCGTGTTGGCGTTGGCGAGCCTGTTGGCGAGGCTCGTGGAGGACGAGCGCGATGAGTGATGGTGGGAGGGTCACGGAGGCGCATCGTCGTCGTCGGGCGGTGGTGTATGTGCGCCAGTCAACGCTGGCGCAAGTGGAGCACAACGTGGAGTCCGCCGCGCGCCAGTACGCGTTGACAGAGCGCGCGGTGCAGCTGGGGTGGGTAGCCGGGTCGGTCGTGGTCGTTGATGAGGACACCGGTCGCTCAGGCAGTACTGCTGAGGGACGCGTCGGTTTCAAGGAGCTGGTCGCCGAGGTCGGCTTAGGTCATGTCGGGCTGGTGCTCGCGCTCGAGGTCTCGCGTCTTGCGCGCTCCTCCGCGGACTGGCACCAACTACTGGATCTGTGCGCGCTCACCGGAACGCTGATCGCTGACGCCGACGGTGTGTATTGGCCGCAGGATTTCAACGACCGGCTGCTTTTGGGGCTGAAGGGCACGATGAGCGAGGCGGAGCTGCACTTGATCCGCGCGCGCTTGAATGGCGGGCTGCGTCACAAGGCCGAGCGCGGGGAGCTGCGCTTGGCGCTTCCGGTCGGGTTAGACCGCGACGAGGACGGGCAGATCACGCTCTCGCTTGATGAGCAGGTGCGTCATGCGATCGAGCGGGTGTTCACGCTGTGGTGCAGGCTCGGCTCGGCACGCCAAGTGACGATGGAGCTCGTCGGAGAGGGACAGCAGCTCCCGCGGCGCTCGGTC
The DNA here is from genome assembly GCA_963812595.1 of uncultured Solirubrobacterales bacterium. Classification (GTDB taxonomy): domain Bacteria; phylum Actinomycetota; class Thermoleophilia; order Solirubrobacterales; family Solirubrobacteraceae; genus Palsa-744. The sequence continues at coordinate 36,719 of CAWEVQ010000010.1, read as the reverse complement.
GGTCAGCGGCACATCCGGTGGGCGCGCGCGAGCTATGGCGCGGTGCACGACTTCCTCACCAACCCAGCGTATGCGGGCGCGTTCGTGTTCGGCCGCAAGCGCCGCGAGAAGCGCGTCGATCTGGATGGGCGAGTGCGCGTCCGCGACGTCGAGGTGCCACTCGGGGAATGGTCTGTCTGCCTACCAGATCACCATCCTGGCTATGTCGGTTGGGATGAATACCTCGCTACGCGCGAGCGGCTGGCAGCGAACATGACCCGTAGGGGTCAGGCAAGCGGCGCCGCGCGCGAGGGTCCAGCACTGTTGCAGGGCCTCGTGCGCTGCGGGTGCTGCGGGCGACGGATGCAAATCGCCTATCCCGGCAAGGGCAGCCACCGCTACGCGTGCGTGCGTGGCCGTGACCTGCACGCCACGGGCAAGGCATGCCAGTCCCTCGGCGGCAAGCGCTTGGAGAAAGCTGTCGTTGCCGCTTTCCTGGACGCGGTCACACCCGCGGGGATCGAGGCGACCGCCGGAGCGATCCGCGAGCTCGCCGAACAGCACGAGGAGCGCCTCGCTGGGCAGCGACTCGCGTTGGAGCGCGCTGAGTTCGAGACCGAGCGCTCACGCCGCCAGTTCGATGCGTGCGAGCCAGAGAACCGCCTGGTTGCCAGGACGCTGGAGGGAAAGCTCGAGCAAGCACTCGCCGCCAGCGAGCGCGAGCGCGGGAAGCTCGCCGCCCTGGAACAGGCGCGTCCCGCGCCGCTCACAGACCAAGAGCGCGCAGCGCTCACGCGCCTCGCGCGCGACCTGCCGCGCCTATGGGACGCCAAGACCACGAGCGACCGCGACCGCAAGGAGCTGCTGCGCACGCTGATCAGCGAAGTCCTTCTCACCGTCCACGCCTCAGAGCGCCGCGCGGACGTGGAGGTCTGCTGGGAGGGCGGAGCCAGGACCGAGCTTCACGTGCAGCTGGCCGCCAACGTCTTCGAGCGCCATCGCACGAGCGAGGACACGATCGAGCTGATCCGCCGCCTCGCCAGCCACTACCCCGACCGTCAGATCGCCCAGACACTCTCCCGGCAAGGGCGCCTCACCGCTAGCGGGCTGCCGTTCACCCAAGCACGCGTGAACAGCGTCCGCGTCCGGGCGGGCATCCCCCCGGCGCCGCCACCAGACCCCGACAGCAAGCTCATCACGATCCTGCAAGCCGCCAACGAGCTCGGCGTCTCGACCAACACCATCCGCCGCTGGCTACGCGACGGGCTGCTCCCCGGCGAGCAGATCACCCCCGGCTCCCCCTGGCAGATCCGTCTCAGCGACGAGACCCGCACCCGCTTCGTGCCCGACATCCCGGACGGCTACGTGCCGCTAGACGAGGCCGCCAAACGCCTCGGCTGCGCCCGCCAGACCGTGTTACACAAGGTCCAACGCAACGAGCTAAAAGCAGTCCAAGTCACACAAGGACGCCGAAAAGGCCTAAGAATCAAGGTCCCCGACGCCCAACTAGACCGACTGATCAACCAATAAACAAGGAGGTGCAGTGTGAACCAACACCGCTCAATCCCGTGACCCGCATGTTGGCCTGCTGCTCTGGCGCGGCGCGGAGCATCGCGTCGAAGCGCCGCAGCGGCGCTTCGCGGCCCGCGAGATAGAGGGGGCGCACGCCGACGCCCGGCCGGTAGGGGTTCTTGCCCGAAGTTTCGATCATTACAGCATTCTTGTAATAATCGATGATTCTAACAGAGTTGCTGTAATGAGGCAAAGATCGGGTGAAGATTGGGCTGCTAGGCATCATGACAGCATCTCTGTTGCTGCTATGATGCTCCGATGCGCACGACGGTGACGCTTGATCCGGATGTCGCGGCGAAGCTTCAGCAGGCTGCGCGGGAGCGGGGGGTGTCGTTCAAGGCCGCTCTCAACGACGCGGTGCGCAGCGGACTGACGGCCGGGGCCGCGCCGAGCAGGCGCTTTCGTGTGAACGCACAGCCCCTTGGCGTTCGCCCCGGCGTCGATTTGGACAAGGCGCTGAGCCTTTCCGGCGAGCTCGAGGACGCCGAGGTCGTGCGCAAGCTCGAGCTGCGCAAGTGAGGTTGCCGGACGTCAACCTGCTGCTCTACGCCTACGACTCCCGCTCCGCGCGGCACGCGCCGGCGCGCGAGTGGCTGCAGCGGACGCTGTCGGGGCCCGAGACCGTGGCGATGACGTGGATCGTGATGCTGGCCTTCATCCGGCTCAGCACCCGCGCGGCCGTGGTCGAGCGCCCGCTCCGCGTCGACGCCGCGATCGGGCTGGTGGAGAGTTGGCTGGCGCAGCCCTGCGTCACGGTCGTGAACCCCACCGAGCGCCACGCGGCCCTCCTGCGCCAGCTGCTGCTCCCGCTCGGCGCGGCCGGCAACCTGACCAGCGACGCGCACCTGGCGGCGCTGGCGATCGAGCACGGCGCCCTGCTCTGCTCCTGCGACAGCGACTTCTCGCGCTTCTCGGGACTGCGTTGGGTCGATCCGCTGCGTGAGGATCAGTAGCCCGTTCGATTCCATCGAGCGACGTGTATGAGTGGCGTAAGCCCGGCGTTGATGGTTGCGTGCACGTGCAGGGCTGCCTGGCGCTGATCACCAACGGCCGCGGTGGGTTTATGAACCAGTCTCGCGGGCGACCGACAGCGGCATCGGCCCTATGCAGGTGGAAGTGAGCGGCGCGCAGTCCGAAGCGATCCCGCACATCATCCAGGGAATCGTCGTGCACGTCCGCGAAATCCGCGTCTACATGAACCGCGAAAAGTTCATCATCAATCCCACCAACTGCAGCCCACTCACGATCACAGACACGATCGACGGCGCCGGCGCGAACTTCGCCGACCTTTCAGACCAGAACCCGGTGGGCGTCAGCACACCATTCGAGGCCGCTGACTGCTCGAGCCTTGGGTTCAACCCGTGTTCAAGGTGTCGACCTCCGCGAAGCCGAGCCGCCTCGATGGGGAGAGCCTGGCGGTGAAGCTCACGGTCCCTGGGGCAAACAGGGCGTGACGAGCACGTACATGACGAGGTAATAGCGATGAAGCGGGACGGAAACCCTCGCAAAAGTGCCGCGCTGCGCCTCGACGAGACGGCAGGAGGTAGCGATCCGTTGCGTGACGATCGGTAACGCGTTCCTACGGCCCCATCGTCTCGTCGAAGTGGCGGATGAAGCCAGCGACGCAGCCGACGACCATGATCACCACCACCGTCCACAGGGGGCCGCCGAGGGCAAGGACGCCCACCATCACGACGCCGAGCAGAAGCCACATGACGAAGTCGTAGCGGTCGAAGATGTCGAAACCGGTCATGTAACGATCCTAGCAACGAAGACAAAGAACAGCAAGGCGCCGAGGAGTATCCCGGCGAGAAGGCCCTGTCCGAGACCGCGGTTGATCCGCCGCGCCAGGGCGGCCGGCCGGCTCGGGATGAACAGCGCCACGGCTGCGGGCAGCCCTGAAAAGAGCACCGTGCAGCCGCCAAGGACGCCCGCCCACGCGAGTAGGCCATTGACGACGGCGACCCCCAGCGAGGGATTGGTCTCGCAGAGGATGCGGATAGCGGCTATCGCGGACATGGGCGATCACCGTACGCCGCGCTTGGGACAAAACGCTCGATCGCAAACGAGACCCCTGCCTCGGAGCAGGCCACGACCGCCCGGGCAGCGTGCACTCGCTCCGCGGCTGAACGGCCCCGCCGAGGGCCTGTCTGACGGGTCCCTGCCAGAGAGCGTGTGTCATTACAGCAACCTTGTAATGATCGACGGTTCCAACAGAGATTCTGTAATGAGACAAAGACCGGGTGCGATATGCAACGGGACGCAAACCCTCGCACAAGCGGTACGTGGGGTTCTGTGGTTGCTTCTGGTTATGTGCCGCGCCTTGCCGATGCTCGCGTAGGGGAGCTCTTCGCGGAGCTGCCGGCGCTGCTAATCGCGGGTCCCCGCGCGACCGGGAAGACGACGACCGCTCGGCGGGGTCAAGCGGGCCGTTGACGGAGGCTCCGGCGCGGGGCGACCCTCGGCGTGCTGTACATCAACGAGGGGCGTTCCTCTCAGAGACGGGGGCGGCCGCGGAGGCGGTAGCGGAGCTCGAACCAGGGCGGCACGACTTCGTAGTCGAAGGAGATTTTGAAGTTCTTGAAGAAGTCGCGGTGTCCCCACAGCGGGTCGCCGTGGTCGAGGAAGACTGGTTGCAGGTCGACGATCGGTCCCCAGGGCTCGAGCGGGCCGCCGGGCACGGATTGGCTGTGGACCTGTGCGCGAATAGGGACGAGCGTGGTCCAGCAGGCAACCTGGGAGCCGTCGGCGATGGTGGCGGGTTCGCCCTTGAGCAAGTCTCGGGTGCGGAGCCCGAGCTCCTCCGCGTTCTCTCGCGACAGCGCCGTGGTAGTGGCTCCCGAATCAACGACGCCGGTTGAGATCGGCCTGACGGCGGCCTTGGGCCTGGAGACGCACACGCAACGTGGGCACCTCTGGCAGCAGATATGGGAAGCGCCGGACCGGCAGCGGATTGTCTCGCTAGCGGAGGAAGACGGTGTTTGCCGGGGGCACGTGGAAGAAGCTCACTTCAAGCGGCGGTGCCCCGATCTCCTTGCGGAGCGCGTCGAGAGTGTCCTTGACCGCGATGATGTTGTCCCGGCGGAGAGCAATCCACTTTCCGCGATGCTGCAGAGCCTCGGTGGGCAGGGAGCTGACCGCTTGGGAGCGCGTGGGCTCATTGGCCGCCACGGCGCCGGCTGGCACGGAGAAGAAGTCGTCCATGGTTGGACTGTACCAACGGGTGAACAGTGACGGCCAGGCGCGTGGCCGGCGCGAGGGGCACGTAAATGGGGCATCCCGCCCATCCTCGAATCCATGGGGTGGTTGGTCCGAAAAGGCGGGACGCAAACCCTCGCAAAAGCGGGATCGTGGGGCAGAAACCTGCCATAGCCTGCACTCTATGCCTATACTGAAGGCATGGGTAGCATTCAGTATACGGTGCGTAGCATCCCTCCAGATCTCGACGCGGAGCTTCGTCGTGAGGCTCGCGCAACCGGAAAGACTCTCAACGCGGTGGTGGTTGAGACGCTGAAGCACGCGAAGCTGCCGTCCTCGACGGTGGTTCATGATGACTTGGACTGGTTCGTCGGGAACGTGCCGGGCGGCGACGGCCTCGATACCGCGCAGGCGTGGTTGGATGCCCTGCCGGCCGAGCCGGCGTGAAGCTGGCGCTCGACACCAACGCCTACGGGGCCCTGGGCGAAGGCGATCCACGACTCGCGGGGGACGTCCGTCGCGCGGCGATAGTTGGGCTGCCGATCATCGTCTTGGGTGAGCTGTGGTTTGGGTTCCTCAACGGATCCAAGCTGCACCAGAACACCGAGAGCCTCGAACGCTTCCTGGCGACGCCGCGCGTGCAGGTTCTGCAGCTCGGCGAGCACACAACACGTGTCTTCGGAGAGATCGCCACGCTGCTACGAGGTGCCGGCGTCGCGATCCAGCAGAACGACATCTGGATCGCGGCGCTCTGCAAGCAACATGGCTTTGCCCTCGCCACGCGCGATCGAGGCTTCCAAAACGTGCTGGGACTCGAGATCATCGAAGTCTCACCCCCAGCTCGGCCATAGAGTCGATCAACACCCCTACTCGCCCCCGTAGTGCGGTTTGCTGTCGGCGCCACCCGCGCTCGGTGGTGCGCTGGCGGCGGAGAGTTTGTCGTTCTTTGCAGTTGGCACTTGACAAAAGGTAACGGCAGCGCCTATGATGGCAATGCCACGGTGGTCGGGTGTGATTACCGGGCACAACATAGGGTCCGGTTTGGGGTCTGCCCGAGTGGTCGACCGTTCCAAGCGCACAAGGGGTCTTTCGGGAGAGGGACCGGGTCGGTTTATTGAAGAGGGAGCTTGTTTAGCGTGGTTTCTGCAGGGAGATACGTGGTGAGGGTGTTTGCACCCGATCGTGAGGCTGATGCTAGATGCGCCAGCTTGGCGCTGTCGCATCTCTCTCTCTCTCTCTCTCTCTTCAGCATCGCGGCTCGAGAACGAGGGCGCTAGCGGCCTAGTTTCGAGGTGCTGCGCGCCCCCGCTCGCGCGGGGAAGGGAGTCGCTGTGCTGGCGCCCGTGGTCGTACCCGTGGCGGGGTAGCGGGCGTCCCGGGATTCTCCGGGGATCGTGTCTTGGTGCTCTCCGTGGACCCGACGTTGCGCTCGGGGGGGCCGCGTAGTGTCACCCGTACGTACGCGTGTGCCGCGTCGCCCGGCAGGGGTTGCTGCGCGCCGCGCGCAGCCGCGGGAGCAGGTCGCGGAGATTCAGCGCGCGCGGCTGCTGGTGGGTGCGGTCGGCGCGTTTGACGAGCATGGGTACGCGCACACGACGGTTGGGCATATCGCGTTGCGTGCGGGGATTTCGCGGCGCACGTTCTACGAGTTGTTCGCGGACCGCGAGGCATGCCTGGCCGCGCTGTTCGAGGACGTGGTCGGGATGATCGAGGGCGAGCTCGCGTCGGCGGGGTTGGGGGGTTTGCCGTGGCGTGAGCGGGTCCGTGGCGGCCTGTGGGCGATCCTCGCGTTCTTCGACCGCGAACCGGTGCTCGCGCGGGTATGCGTGACGATCAGCGCGCTGGATGGCAACGCCGCGGTAGTCGAACGTCGCAATGGGATCCTCGCGAAACTCATGGCGGTCGTCGACGAAGGTCGCCTGGAGGGCGCGCGCGGCGCGGAGTGCACGCCGTTGACGGCGGAGGGCTTGGTCGGCGCGGCATTGGCGATCGTGCACACGAGGCTGCCGCGCGGCGGGGGCGGGCGTGAGCACGGTGAGGGCGTGCCGTTGACAGGCTTGCTGGGCGAGCTGATGGGAATGATCGTGCTGCCCTACCTCGGGCCGGCGGCCGCGCGGCGCGAGCAGGAGCGCTCAACACCGGCGCCTGTGTCAGCGGGCGTCGCGGGCGAGCCCGCAGGCGCGGCGTCGTGGGTGACTGACGATCCGCTGGGCGGCGTGGCGATGCGTTTGACTTACCGCACGGCGAAGGTGATGGAAGCGGTCGCCGAACTGCAGGGCGCCAACAACCGCGAGATCGCCGAGCGCGCGGGGATCTCCGACCAGGGTCAGGTGTCGAAGCTGCTGGCGCGCCTGGAGCGCCTGGGACTGCTGGCAAACACCAGCGAAGGGCACGCAAAGGGCGAGCCAAACGCGTGGGGTCTGACCCCGCGGGGCGAGCAGGTTGCGCGCAGTATCCGCGGGCATGCCCCGCGGCGGGTGGAGGCCGCGTGATGCGCGGCCTCGTCGACAACTTTTGCCACACGACTCCGAAGGAGAACTGAACCGATGTTCAAAGCGATACGTAGACGTTTCAACGCCACGGGTCTTGTGGCAGTACTCGCGCTGGTGTTCGCGATGAGCGGCGGCGCATACGCCGCCAGCCGGTATGTGATCACATCGACGAAGCAGATCAGCCCGAAGGTGCTCAAGGCGCTGCAGGGGAAGGTCGGTACAGCAGGTGCAGCCGGCGCACAGGGTGCCGTAGGACCCGCGGGCCTCCAAGGTCCGGCTGGCGCGACCGGTGCGACAGGTGCGACAGGTGCAACGGGCGCGACCGGCGCGACCGGCGCGACCGGCGCTACCGGCGCGACCGGCAAAACAGGACCAGCGGGCGCGGAAGGCACGTTTGGCGGGCAGACCCTTCCTGCGGGTAAGACGCTGACCGGTGTTTGGGCCGCGAGCGGGTACGGCGAAGAGGGGCTTACGGAAGGAGAACCTGGCCGCGCAGCGACCGGTGTCAGCTACGCGCTCCCGCTACCCGAGCTACCCACTGAACAGGGACACAGCGCAATCATCATCAAGGAAGGTGAAACACCGCCGTCGGAATGCCCCGGCACCGCCGCCGCACCGGTCGCCGCACCAGGCTATCTCTGCGTCTTCATAAGCGCTGCGGTCAATGCGCATGAAGAAAGGGTCGTTGCGGTAACTCGTGCGTTTGGTTTCAGGGTGGTTGGCTACACCGAAGCAAAGGGACCGATCGTAGTCGAAGGCACCTGGGCGGTGACCGCGGAATAGGCGCGGGATCGGCACGTTCATTTCGACGGTAAGCCAGCTTCGCTGGCCGATCTTTGATCGGCCCGTCGAAATGAAGTGTCCGGCCGCTTGCCTCACAGCAAAACGGCAAACAACAAACGAGCAACTGGCAGATGCGACAGACGCACCACATCACACACAAAAGCGAGAAGATGGGCGGTAAGTGAGAATGGGTTGGCTAAGGCGACGAGTATCCACCAAAATCGGCCAAGCAGGTCCGGATGTTTCGGGCCGGCCAAAAGGCCGCGATAGTCGGCCGGCCGGACCGAAAGCGCCGGATCCCGCGCCGCTCGACGCCTTCCTCCGCGGCGAAGGGAGCCTTATGTCCTTGTCGAGGTCACGCCCACGGTGTCTGCGCCTGCTGGTTTTCGCTCTGCTCGCAACGCTCGTCGTGGCGTTTTCACTGGTGGCGGGTGCTTCTCCGGCGCTTGCATCATCGCCCCCAAGCCTGCAGTTTGACGGAAATGGTAACGAGCTAGCCTATGGTCCTTATGGGACCGACATAATATATGTCTATTCCACTCGTCTGGTCGCCTACGCCAATATATTTGACAACGAACTGGTCACGAAGTGGCGCGCCGAATACTCGACCAGCAAAAGTGCGCTTGAAAGTGGCTCTGGCACTGTCGCGAGCAGCGGCGAACAGAAGCCATTCGACGAAGACGAATACACTATTTACTTCGGGCCTCGGTTCGGGGCGGTAGTCGGTGGGTTTGGTGGGGAAAGCGAAGCAGAAGGAAATCATGAGGTTCATCATCTTGTTCCCGATACGCACTACTATGCCCAGTTCGTCGCTGAAAACGCGGACGGCAAAACGGTGCTCCCGTTCGAATTCATCACTGCTCCTATTCTGGCGCCCGAAGTCGGAACGGATGCAGAAACAGAGTCGGGCACACAAGGCACAACAGCAGCCCCCCTTGCCGATGTTGGTGTGTTAAGCCCGACGAAGGTGAAGCTAAACGCTAAGCTCGAGTCCAATGGCGCGGCGACCAGTTATAGTTTTGGTTATTCGACTTCTCCGTCTGGTCCTGTGACGATTTGTGCCAGCGGTTCGATTAGTGTCGCCGAAGACTTCGCTGAACCTTCGGTGGAGTGCACAGGTCTCGCCCCGGAAACGACCTATTATCCTCACCTGATCGCAACTAACGGAAAGGGGACGCTCGACCAGACGGAGTTTATGATCGGGCTTCAAGAGGTGAACACGTTTACCACCGAAACCGCGAAGCCGGTGAGTTTTCAGCCGGAGTTCCGTAATGTCACGGCGACTTCGGCTCATGTGACCGCCTCTGTTTGGCCTCATGGTGAGGAAACTCGGTGGCGTTTTGAAACGGCGGAGTCTGTGCTTGGTCCGTGGGCGCCCGTCGCTGGTGCGGCGGGCACCATTTCACAAGTCGAAGCCGAAGCGTTTCCCGGGAGTGGCGGAGGAGTGTTCGAGGGTGCGACACTCACCGGTCTGGTTCCTGCCAAGACCTATTATGTGCGTCTCTTCGCTGAAGATGTGTGCGCTGTGGGTTGCGGTGAAGGCCAGAACGTCCACGGCGAACCAATCTTGACTGAGGTGAAGGGTTTTGGGAGTTTTGAGACGGATTCGCCGCCGGTGTTGAGCACATTTGCGGTGCATGCTCTTGATGGTGAATTGCCGCGTGTGATTGGTGCTGTTGACCCAAACGATCCGCCGACCTCCGCGGAACAGTCGATCACGATCGCAGGCGCTCCCACGGGCGGGACGTTCACGCTCGCATTCAATGGGCAGCGCACCGCGCCGGTCGCGTATAATGCTCCGGCTAGTGGGTCTGTGGGTAGCGTGCAGAAGGCTCTGGAAGAGTTGCCTGCGGATCCTAATGTGTCTGTTGAAGGCTCGGCGGGTGGTCCTTACACGGTGACGTTTAATGGGACTGGGGCTGAGCCTGTGATCGAAGCGGATGGGTCCGGTCTGGTTCCGTCTGGGACTGTTGGGGTTGTGGTGGTGCAGCAGGGCGGTGCGACGTATGAAACGCATGAGTATTTCCAGTATGTCAGCGAAGCGCAGTTCAAGGGTGAAGGGGAATGGTCGCGGGCGACGTCGACTCCGGAAGTCGATGTCGGTTCGGGCACCGAATCGAGTTATGCGGCGGTCGATCTGCCGGGTTTGACGGCGGGGGAAACGTATCGGTATCGGATTGCCGTGCATAGCACTTTTCCCGGTAGTCCTGTGTTATATGGCGAAGAACGGACGCTGACGGCCCCAGCCGCGTCGGTGTCGGTGTCGGTGTCGTGTCCGAATGAAGCGTTGCGCGCGGGCGTGTCGGCGAGGCTGCCGGATTGTCGTGGCTATGAACAGGTGACGCCCGCGGACAAGGAAGGCGCCCGCGAACCCTTTACCTATGGTGGCGCGATCGGCGCCGGTCTGTTGATCGGCGAAGACGGTGCTCGTGTGATGTTGGAAGACCCTGTTGAGTGGGGTGCGGGTCCCGCGGCCGGGCAGGGTCCTTATCTGTTCTCGCGGGAAGGGGATGGTGGGTGGCGGAGGACTGCAGCCGCGGTTCAGCCTCAGACGGGCGTCGATGATCTGGATCCAGAACTGTTCGCTTCCGATCTGGGCGGCTTCGCGTTCCAGTCGGTGTTTACGACCTCGCCGGAACGCGAATCCAAGGAAGTCGAATATGAGGCTGGTCCGGCGGGTGGCCCGTACGTGACTGTGGCGAGCGTTCCCGCTAACGAGAATGGGGGCCTGGGGTGGGTCGCGGCGTCGCGGGACTTCTCAAAGCTGTTCCTCTCGGTAGCGGATCACACGCTGCTGGGCCACGCGACCGGTACCCGCAGCGGCGGGGATCTCTATGAGTATGCGGAGGGCGAACTCAGCCAGGTGAATGTCAGCGGTGGCGCTCCGGGGTCGACGATCGGCGCTTGTGGTGCCAATATCGTTCGTGGTGATGAATCCAAAGGCACGGTGAGCAGCGCGCATGCTGTCTCGAGCGACGGTTCGCGCGTGTTCTTCGAAGCTGTTCCTGGTAGTGACTGCTCGGAAGCTAAGCATCTCTACATGCGTGTTGGTGGCGAAAGCACCGTTGATATTGGTGCTTACACGTTCATCGCGGCTAACGCCGAAGGCAGCGATCTGCTGCTTGAAAAGCGTAATGCGGAAGTCGGTGAATTCTTCTCCTATGAAACGCAGTCCGCGAGCGTGAAACCGTTGTTCACTGTGCCCGGCGGGGTGTGTGCTGGATGTGAATTCGTGGTCTCAGAAGACTTGTCTACGATCTACTTTCATTCCCCGGAGCGACTGAGTGCGGATGCGCCCTCCACGCCACCCAGCGGCGGCGGGTTCATCTACCGCTATGACGTGCCAGATGAAAAGCTTACGGTCATCGCTGCGATCGGGGGGCCGGAAATCTCTGCCAAACTGGCGCAGGTCAGCCAGGACGGCCAGGACCTGTATTTCACTGCTGTCAGCATCGAGGGGGTCCCCGGCGGACACGAACAGCAGGTTTACCGTTATGACAGCGGTGAATCGGTCGTGCAGTGCATGTCGTGCGCGTCCTCGTCCGATCCCGAACCGAAGCTGCTCTCCCTGTTCGGCGAAACGGGTGGCGCCGGGGGAATGTTGGAGTCACGGACCGGCTATCCCAGGACTGACTTCGCTTCCGGTAACGGCGACTACGCGTTCTTCGACACTCCCTCCGCGCTGCTGCCATCGGACATCGACGGAGAAGCCCCCCCCGAAGGCAGGGCGGGTGACGAATTTTCCAGTGTGAACTTCTCGGTATCGAGTGATGTGTATGAGTGGCGGAAGCTCGGTGTCGATGGTTGCGCTCATGTCCAGGGCTGTCTCGCGCTGATCACGAACGGCCGCGGTGGCTTCCTGAGCCTGTTCCTCGGGACCGACGAATCGGGCCAGGACGCTTTTATCTACACCAGCGAAAAGCTCGGTCCGCGTGACAACGACACCGCGGGAGACATCTACGACGCTCACATCGACGGTGGCGAACCGCCGCTGCCGCAGCGCCCGGTGGAATGCGAAGGCGACGCCTGCTCGACACCGCCAAGCGCACCGAATGACGCGACACCGTCGAGCTTGACGTTCACGGGTGAAGGGAACATCGCGCAGCTGGCGCCCGCGACGAAACCCGCGGTGAAGCCCACGAAACCCAAAACCAAGACAAAGAAGAAGAAGAAGGCGAATAAGAAGAAGGCCAGTAAGAAGAGGAAGCGCAAGGCGAAGAAGTCGGCCAAGGGATCCAGCAACAACCGGAGGGGCACGTGATCATGATAAAGCGACTGCTATCCTTCCTGGTACCTGTTTTGCTGCTTGTATCTCTGCCGGCGGTGGCTCAGGCTGCGCCGAGTGAACATCCGTTTGAAATCGTCCCTGGCTCTTTTCATTTTGGGGCGGCTGGTGACCAGGCGGGCGCCCATGAGAACTGGGTCACGACGTTTGATTTCGCTCATGAAGAACCATCGGATCGCACCTACCAGGATCTTCGTACCGTCACTGTGAACCTTCCCGTGGGTTTCGACGCGAGCGATACCGCGGTACCGACCTGCGCGGAGGCACAGCTACTCAACGGGGAAGGCCTCGTGCCGGATTGCCCGGTCGCCAGTCAGGTCGGCCAGATCAACCTCGAACTTCAGCTGCACAATGAACACGCTCCGTTCGAGGAGACTTTCCCGGTTTATAACATGGAAGTCACGAGCCCGGGTATCGCGACCGAGCTGGGTTTCCGGGTCGCCGACGTGTTCACTTCGGTGTTGATCGTCAAAGTTCGCTCGAGCGATGAGGGTTTGAGCATCACGACCCCAAACGCCCCCAAGGCCGGTGAAGTTCGTAATATCAAGGTTACTATTTGGGGTATCCCAGCCGCCAAAGAACACAACTCCCAGCGTGGCGAAGAGTGTGGTGCGTACGGTGAAGAGCCACCGGTATGCAAAAATGAATTCAGCACTCCTCAGTCGGCGAACGTCCAGGTCAAGCCGTACCTGTCGAACCCCACCAGCTGCGGCATGTTCACCGCGAGCATGGAAGCGGACTCGTGGGAGGAATCCTTCAACTTCCCCACGGCGACCGACGGCGAAGTCGGTCCGATCACCGGATGCGAACGCGTCCCGTTCGAACCATCGATCGAAGTGGATCCGAGTACCCGCTCCGCTGAATCACCGACCGGCCTCGCGGTCTCATTGGACGTGCCGCAGGCATGGGAAAACCCCTATTCGATCTCGACCGCGAACCTCAAGAACACGACCGTCACACTGCCCGAAGGGGTGACCGCTAACCCGTCCCTCGCGGCCGGCCTCGGGGCGTGCACGCCGGCGCAGTACGAATCGGAAACCGCGGCCTCGCTGCCGGGCGAAGGATGCCCGGCGGAATCAAAGATCGGCTCGATCGAAATCGAAACGCCGCTGCTCGCGGAAAAGATCCCCGGCGCGATCTACATCGCGACACCGTATGAGAACCCGTTCGGGGAACCAGCCCATCCCGGAGGGTCGCTGCTCGCGCTGTATGTCGTCGCGAAGGACCCGGCGAAGGGGGTCATCGTCAAAGTCGCGGGCAAGATCACGCCGAACCCCGTCACCGGACAACTCACGACAACGTTCGAAAACACCCCGCAACAGCCGTTCAGCAAGTTCACGCTGAAGTTCCGCCCCGGAGCGACCGCGCCCTTGGTCAGCCCACCCGCGTGCGGGACATACATGACCACCGGGGAACTGACGCCATGGTCGGCGACACCCGAAGAACGACCACGCTTCGTGTCAAGCTCGTTTGAAACGACACAGGGCACCCACGAAGGCCCGTGCCCCGCGGGTGGTGTGCCGCCGTTCAAACCGCAGGTCATCTCCGGTACCCAGAACAACGCCGGTGGCTCCTACAGCCCGTTCTACCTGCGGATCGACCGCGAAGACGGCGAACAGGAGATCACGCGCTTCTCAACGACACTTCCACCCGGCCTGACGGGCAACCTGACCGGCATCCCGTTCTGCCCCGAAGCCGACATCGAAGCATCAAAGAACGTCAGCGGTGCCGAAGAGGAAGCGAACCCCTCATGCCCCGCCTCAAGCGAAATCGGGCACACGATCGTCGAAGCTGGCGTCGGCACGGTTTTGGCGCAAACACCGGGCAAGATCTATCTCGCTGGCCCCTACCACGGCGCACCCTTGTCGATCGTCTCGATCACCTCGGCAAAGGTCGGCCCGTTCGACCTCGGTACCGTCGTGATCCGCTTCGCGCTGGACATCAACCCGACGACGGCGCAGGTCGAAGTCAGCGCCAACGGCTCCGACCCGATCCCGCACATCATCAAGGGGATCGTCGTACACGTCCGCAACATCCGCGTCTACATGAGCCGCCCCAACTTCATCCTCAACCCCACCAACTGCACCCCGCTATCGATCACCGAGACAATCGACGGTGCGGGCGCAAACCCCGCCAACCCCGCCGACCAGATCCCCGTCACCGCGACCGCGCCGTTCGAGGCGGCCGACTGCTCGAGCCTCGCCTTCAAACCAACGTTCAAGGTCTCCACCTCAGCGAAAGCGAGCCGCCTCAACGGCGAGAGCCTAACCGCGAAGCTGACGGTCCCCGGCGCGCTCGGCAGCAACTCGAACATTCACCTCGTCAAAGTCGAACTCCCCAAACAGCTTCCCTCGCGGCTGACGACGTTGCGCAAAGCGTGCCTCGCCAGCGTGTTCGAAGCCAACCCAGCAGACTGCCCGCCGGCGTCGATCATCGGGCACGCCGAGGCGATCACGCCGATCCTGCCCGTCCCGCTCGAAGGCCCGGCGTACTTCGTGAGCCACGGCGGCGAAGCGTTCCCCAGCCTGATCGTCGTGCTCCAGGGGTACGGGTTCACGATCGACCTCGTTGGCACCACCTACATCAGCAAACAGGGCGTCACCTCGAGCACCTTCAAGACCGTCCCCGACGAGCCCGTCACGAGCTTCGAACTTACCCTCCCCGAGGGCCCCGACTCCGCGCTCGCCGCGCTCGGCAACCCCTGCAAGCAAAAGCTCACGATGCCGACCGAATTCATCGCGCAGAACGGCGCGGAGATCAAGCAGAGCACCAAGATCGCGGTCACCGGCTGCCCCAAGGCCCGGCACGTCAAGCACGAGCGCCGGGGCAAGAAGAAGGCCAAGCGCTCGAAGGTGAGGCACGCGAGGGGATAAGCGGCCTCAGGCGCTGAGCGGGGCGTCGTGGCCGCCGGCTACGCTGGGGTTTGGTGACCCGCTATACCTCCACCACCCCCGAGGACCTCGCCGCGATGCTCGCGGCGATCGGCGTGGGCTCTGTCGAGGAGCTGTTCGACCGCCAGATCCCCGAGGCGGTGCGCCTGCGCCGCGCGCTTGAGCTGCCGCCTGGGCTGCCCGAGCAGGAGGTGTACGCGCACCTGCGCGAGCTGGCCGCGCGCAACGTCAGCGCCGAAGACGAGCTCTGCTTCCTGGGGGCGGGGATGTACGACCACTACGTGCCGGCGCTGATCGACATGCTGATGGAGCGCTCGGAGTTCCTGACTCCCTACACGCCCTACCAGCCGGAGGTCTCGCAGGGGGGGCTGCAGGTGATGTTCGAGTACCAGACTGCCGTCTGCGAGCTCACCGGCCTGCCGGTGTCCAACGCCTCGGTGTATGAGGGGCCCTCAGCCGTCGCCTCGGCCGCGTACATGGCCAAGCTGCACAACGGCCGCCGGCGCTTCGTCGTCTCCGCGGGGCTGCACCCGCACACGCTCGCCACGCTGCGCACCTATGCGCATGGCTTCGGCGCCGAGGTGGTGGAGGTGGCGCTGCACGAGGGCGCCACCGACCTTGGTGCGTGGAGTGCGGCGATCGACGCCGACACGTGCGCCGCGATCTTCGCCCAGCCCAACTTCTACGGCGCCGTCGAGGACGCCCCGGCGCTGAGCGCCGCCGTGAAGGCGGCCGGGGGCGGCGGGAAGCGCGGGGCCGGTGGGGTCGCGCAGGCGGGCGCAACCGGTGCTGGCGGATCGCCAGTCGTCATTGCGCAGGTCGATCCGATCACGTTGGGAGTGCTCGCGTCGCCCGGCGAGTGCGGCGTGGACGTCGCCGTCGGCGAGGGCCAGTCGCTCGGCAACCGCCTGGACTTCGGCGGCCCCTCGTTCGGCTTCTTCGCCGCGCGCGAGCCCTACCTGCGGCGGATGCCCGGCCGCATCGCCGGCGAAACCGTGGACGCCGACGGGCGGCGCGGCTTCGTGCTCACGCTGCAAACCCGCGAGCAGCACATCCGCCGCGAGAAAGCCACGTCCAACATCTGCACCGCCCAGGCGCTGAACGCGCTGGCGGGGGTCGTCTACCTGACGTGGCTGGGGCGCCACGGGATCGTCGAGCTGGGGGAGCTGCTGCTCGCCCGCACCCACTATGCCCGCGAGACGCTCACTGCGCTGGAGGGCGTGGAGGCGGCCCACCCTCAGCCGGTCGTGCGCGAGTTCGCCCTGCGTCTGGACGCCGACGTCGCCGCCGTGCGCGAGCGCTGTGCCGCGCGCGGGGTCAACCCGGGGGCCGACCTGTTCGCGCTCACCGGGCGCGAGGAGGACCGCGGCGGCCTGCTCGTCGCGCTCACCGAGCGGCGCTCGCGGGCGGACATCGACCGGCTCGTCGCGGTGCTCGGTGCCGCGGTGGCCGCCGAGCGGGAGCTGGTGGTCCTCACATGAGAGCTCCCCGTATCCACATCACGCGTGGCCGTGGGGCAGGGAAGCCCCACGCCCGGGCGGTCGGGGTGCAGCGTCGGCGCGTGGACGATCCCCAAATGGACGCGACCGCATGACCGACACGCTCACGGTCTTCGAGCAGGGCGCTCCCGGGACGGCGTGCCTTTCATGTGCCCGGCGCTCGACGTGCCCGAGGTCGACCCCGAGCGGCTGCTGCCCGCGCGCCTGCGCCGCTCCGCGCCCGCGCGGCTGCCCGAGCTCTCCGAGCCCGAGATCGTGCGCCACTACGTGCGCATCTCCAAGCGCAACTTCGATCTCGACTCCGGCTTCTACCCGCTCGGCTCCTGCACGATGAAGCACAACCCCCGCCTGCACGAGCGCGTCGCCGCGCTGCCCGGTCACGCCCGGCTGCACCCGTTGCAGGACCCCGCGCGCGCGCAGGGGGCTCTCGAGCTGATGTGGAACCTGCAGCGTGCGCTCGGGGAGATCGCCGGCCTGCCGCACGTCTGCCTGCAACCCTCCGCCGGCTCCCACGGCGAGCTGGCGGGCGTGCTGCTCGCCCGCGCCTACCACGAGGATCGCGGCGAGACCCGCCACAAGGTACTCACGCCCGACACGGCCCACGGCACCAACCCCGCCACGGTGACGATGGCCGGCCTGGAGGTCGTCAAGCTCGCGACCAACCCCGACGGCGGGCGTCGACCTCGACGACCTACGCGCCAAGGCGTCCACGGACGTCGCCTGCCTGATGCTCACCAACCCCAACACACTCGGCCTGTTCGACCCCGCATCGAGGAGATCGCGCGGATCGTGCACGAGGTCGGCGCCACGCTCTACTACGACGGCGCCAACCTCAACGCGGTGATGGGGCTCTCGCGGCCCGGCGACATGGGCTTCGACATCGTCCACTTCAACCTCCACAAGTCCTTCACCCAACCGCACGGCGGCGGCGGGCCCGGCTCCGGACCGATCGCCGTCTCCGAGCGGATCGCGCCGTTCCTGCCGATGCCGGTGGTCGTTCGGCGCGAGGATCGCCACGGCTCCGCCGTGGGTCGTCGCGAAGATGGCACGCCCAATGGCGGGAGGCCGTCAGCTGACGAAGACCGGCCCGGGCCGCGCTCTTCGACCTCGACTACGGCGCGGGGATGGTCGGGTCCAAGTCGATCGGTCGCCTGCGCGGCTTCCAGGGCAACTACGGCTGCTTCGTACGCGCCTACGCCTACATCCGCTCACTCGGCGCCGAGGGCCTGCGCGACGCCTCCGAGACCGCCGTGCTGAACGCCAACTACCTGCTCGCACGGCTGCGAGAGCACGGTGTCGCCGAGTACCTGCCGCTGGCCTATGGGGAGCTCTGCATGCACGAGTTCGTGCTCTCCGGCGGCCCGATGCGGCGCGAGCTGCGATCAAGACGCTCGACCTCGCCAAGCGGCTGCTCGACTTCGGCTTTCACCCGCCCACCGTGTACTTCCCGCTGCTCGTCGATGAGGCGCTGATGGTGGAGCCCACCGAGACCGAGACGAAGGAGACACTCGACGCCTTCGCCGACGCGATTGCGACGATCCTGCACGAGGCCGCCGGCGATCCCGAGATCGCGCGCACCGCCCCTCACACCACGCCGGTGCGGCGCCTCGACGAGGTCGCCGCGGCCAAGCGGCCGGTGATCCGTCAGGTGCTTGCGTCGTGAAGGCGCACACCCCGGCGACTCGACGCTCGCGTCCTCGGGTCTCCCCGACGTGCGTATCTTCTCCGGCATCCAGCCCACCGGCACCAAGCACCTCGGCAACTACATCGGCGCGATCCGCCAGTACGTCGACGGGCAGGAGCGGGGCGAGGCGCTGTTCTGCATCGTCGACCTGCACGCGACCACCGTCGCCTACGACCCCGCCGAGCTGCGCCGCAGCCTGTACGACCTCACCGCGCTGCTGCTCGCCGCCGGCCTCGACCCCGAGCGCTGCATCCTGTTCCGCCAAAGCGACGTGCACGAGCACGCCGAGCTGACGTGGCTGCTGTCGAGCGTCACCGCCTACGGCGACCTGCAGCGCATGCACCAGTTCAAGGACAAGTCCGGCGTCGCAGCGCGAGCTGGTCTCCGCCGGCCTGTTCCTCTATCCGGTGCTGATGGCCGCCGACGTGCTCGCCTACCGTGCGGACGAGGTGCCGGTCGGCGACGACCAGCGCCAGCACGTCGAGCTGATGCGCGACATCGCGATCCGCTTCAACGCGCGCTTCGCTGCCGGCGAGGAGGTGCTGGTCGTGCCCGAACACCGCATCCCGCCCGTGGGGGCGCGGATCATGGACCTGCAGGATCCCACCCGCAAGATGTCCACCACCAATGGCAGCCCGCAGGGCACGGTGTACGTGCTCGACCCGCCGCCCGCGATCGAGAAGAAGATCAAGAGCGCCGTGACCGACTCCGAGCACGGAGATCCGTCGCGCGCCAGACAAGCCGGGGGTCTCCAACCTGATCGAGATCCTCGCGGTCGCGGGCGGGGTCACGCCGGAGGCGGTCGAAGCCGACCTCGCCGACGCCCGCGGGTACGGCGACCTGAAGGCCGCGGTCGCCGCCGCCGTGGTCGAGTACCTCGCGCCGGTGCGCCTGCGCTACGCCGACCTGCGCGCTGACGAGGCCGCGCTGGAGGCGATCCTGGCCGACGGCGCCGCGCGTGCGCGTGCGATCGCCGCCCCCACGCTCGCCGAGGTGCGCGAGCGGATGGGCGTGGGCGCGGGCGCCGGTGCGCGCAGCGGCCATCCTGCGTGACCGGTACGGTGAGCACGTGAGCTCCGTCGCCGCGCTCGACCTCGACCTGGACGTGTTCAGCGGGCCGTTCGACCTGCTGTTGACGCTGGTCCTGCGCGAAGAGATCGACCTGCTCGAGCTGCAACTCGCCGAAGTCGTGCTCGCCTACCTCGACCACCTCGAGGCCCGGGGTGAGCTGGACCTGGAGACCGCCACCGAGTTCATCGTGCTCGTCGCCGCCCTGCTGGAGCTCAAGTCGCGGCTGATGCTCACCGGCGATGAAGACGAGCAGCTGCTTGACATCGAGCCCGCCGAGGCCGCCGAGGAGCTGCTGACGCGGATGCTCGACGCGCGCCGCTACCGCTCCGCCGCCACCCACCTGCGCGAGCTGCTCGCCGCGCAGGACGGCGTGCGCTTCCGCGCCGCCCCGCCGCCCCCGCACCTGCTGCGGGCAGTACCCGCGCCGATCGACGGCGTGCTCGACCCGGCGGCGCTCGGGCAGGCGCTCGGCCGGCTGCTGGTGATGCCGCCCGCAATCAGCCTGCGCCACATCACCGTCCCGCGCGTGTCGCTCGCCGAGCGCCTTTCGCACCTGCGCTCGCTGCTGCGCCGCGGGCGCTTCACCTTCGAGGAGGCCGTCGGGGACGCCGACGATCGCATGACCGTCGCGATCACCGTGTTCGCGCTGCTCGAGCTCTACAAACGCGGCGAAGCGGCCTGGGAGCAGAGCGAGTGCTTCGGCGAGATTCACATCCAGGCGCTCACTCCCACCGCTTCCGTGGTCGACGCCTCCGCCATCGTCGCCGGAGCGGCTGGGTGAGCGACGCGGCGGACGCCTACGAACCCGAGGCGCAGGCGCAGGTCGGGGCCTCCGGGGGCACCGAGAGCCGCCAGGAGCTGGCCCGGACGGTCGAGGCCCTGTTGTTCACCAGCAGCGACCCGCTCTCCACCCGCGAGCTGGCCGACGCGGCCGGGGCCGACGAGCTGGAGATCGCCGCCGCGGTGGGGCTGCTCGCCGAGCAGTACGCCCCCGGCCTGCGCGGCATCCAGCTGCGCGAGCTCGCGGGCGGCTACGCGCTCGCCAGCGATCCCGCCTGCGAGGAGGCCGCGCGGCGCCTCTTCAGCCGGCCGCGCACCGCCGCGCTCACCCCGGCCCAGGCGGAGACGCTCGCGATCGTCGCCTACCTGCAGCCGGTCTCGCGCCCCGAGATCACGCGCATCCGCGGCGTCAGCGCCGACTCGGCGGCCACCACGCTGCTGGAGCGCGGCCTGATCGAGGAGGCTGGGCGCTCGCAGTTCGGCGCCGTCCTCTACCGCACCGGCACCCAGTTCCTGAAGCTGTTCGGCCTGCGCTCGCTGAGCGAGCTGCCCGACGTGGCGCAGTGGGACCCCACCCCCGAGGAGCAGGCCGAGCTGCGCGAGCGCCTGCTGCGCGCCGGGGAGGCGCGGGCCGAGGGTGGGCCGTCGCCGCTGGAGTCGTAATCAGGCGGCCCTCACCGCTGGAGTCCTGATCAGGCGGCTCTCGCCGCCAGCTGACCGCACGCCGCGTCGATGTCGCGCCCGCGCGTGAGGCGCACCGTCGCCTGCACGCCGTGCTCCTCCAGCGCCGCCTTGAAGGCAGCGATCGCCTCGCGGCTCGAGCCCTTGATACGGCGAGCTCGTCGGATTGAACGGGATCAGGTTGACCTTGAACATCGGCGGGGTGTCTCCCGCTCGGGGCGAGCAGCTTCGCGAGTGCCACCGCCTGCGCGTAGCGGTCGTTGACGCCCGCCAGCATCACGTACTCGACGAAGATCCGCCGCCGCTTGCGCGCGTAGTGGGCGCGGCAGGCGTCGAGTACCTCGCGCAGCGGATAGCGCTCGTTGACCGGCATCAACTCCGAGCGCAGCGCTTCCTCGGCGGCGTGCAGCGAGAGCGCGAGGCGCAGCGGCAGATCGCACTCGGTGAGGCGTTCGATCCCGGGGATCCACCCCACGGTCGAGATCGCCGTGCGGCGATGCGTGATGCCGAGATCCGGCAGCCGCTCGCAGGCCGCCAGCACCGCGTCGAGGTTCAGCAGCGGCTCGCCCATCCCCATGAACACGCAGTGGTCCACCCGCTCCATCCGGCGGAAGTGCAGCGCCTGGTCGAGGATCTCCGAGGGGGTGAGGTTGCGCGCGAACCGCATCGCGCCCGTGGCGCAGAAGGTGCAGGTCAGCGGGCAGCCCGACTGCGAGGAGAGGCAGATCGAGCGCCGCCCGACTCCACCTCGCGGCGGGTTTCCATCTCCCGCAGGGCTTCCACCTCCCGGAGGGTTTCGACCTCCCCGAGGAGGGCTTCCACCCCCTGGAGGGTTTCCACCTCCCGGAGGGTTTCGGTACCGCATCAGCACAGCCTCCAGCGACCGCCCGTCCGCGGTGGCGAACAGCGCCTTCACGGTGCCGTCGCGGGCGCTCAGCTCGCGACGCACCTCCAGGCTCGAGAACGGCACCTCCCGCGCGAGCTCCTCGCGCAGCGCCCGGGGCAGGTTGGTCATCGCCTCATACCCCGCCGCGCCCGCCGCGGCCCACCGCCACACCTGGGCGGCGCGGAAGCTCGGCTGCCCGTGTGCGGCGAGCGTCGTGTCGAGAAGTTGCAGGTCCATGTCTTCGGGTCGACGTCGGTCGCGTCGAGCTTGGACTCCTATGGTGGCAGCCATGCGCCTCGCCAAGCACCTCGCCCACGCCGGCGTCGCCTCCCGGCGCGCCGCCGAGACGCTGATCGTCGCCGGGCGCGTGCGCGTCGACGGGGAGCTGGTGCGCGATCCCGCCCGCGACGTGGACGAGCGCCACCGCGTCGAAGTCGACGGGCAGCCGCTCGGCGGCCCCGAGCCGCGGGTCGTCTACGCCGTGCACAAGCCCGTCGGCGTGCTCTCCACCGCGCGCGACACCCACGGCCGGCCCACGGTGGTCGAGCTGATCCCCGAGGAGCGGCGTCGCCTCTACCCCGTGGGGCGTCTGGACGCCGACAGCAGCGGCCTGATCCTGCTCACCAACGACGGCGCGCTCGCGCAGCGGCTCACGCACCCGCGCTACGAAGTGCCCCGCACCTACCGCGTGCGCGTCGCCGGAGGGCCGGTTGGGGAACGCGCGCTGCGAGCGCTGCGCGCCGGCGTGACGCTGGAGGACGGCTCGACCGCGCCGGCGCAGGTGCGGCGGGTGGGCGGCGGAGGGGACGAGCTCGAAATCACGATCCGCGAAGGCCGCAACCGCCAGGTGCGGCGCATGTGCGAGGCGGTCGGCCACCCCGTGCTCGCGCTGCGGCGCGTCGCCTTCGGCCCGCTGCGGCTCGGCGCCCTGCAACCCGGCGCCCACCGCCGCCTCGGCGAGGCCGAGCTGCGCAAGCTGCGGAGAGGCCGGTGGGCCTCCCGCGCGAGGCTCCCAGGCGCGCGAGCGATCCAGGGGCGGGCGGGCCGGCCGAGGACTCTGAGAGAATCGCCGCCATGCGACTGTATGCCTTACGCGGCGCGATCAGTGTTGCGCACAACGACGCCAAGGACATCCTCGAGGCGACGACCGAGCTGATGAGCGCGATCATGGAGCGCAACGCGCTGCGCCCCGCGGACGTCGTCAGCTGCATCTTCACCGCCACCAACGACCTCAACGCCGAGTTTCCCGCCGTCGCCGCGCGCGCGCTCGGCTTCGAGAGCGTGCCGCTGCTGTGCGCGCGGGAGATCCCCGTGCCGCGCGCGCTGCCGCGCGTGATCCGGGTGCTGATCCACTACTACGCCGAGGATGACCACCGCGCCCAGCACGTCTACCTGGGCGAGGCCAAGGCGCTGCGCGCCGACCTGCAGTCCGCCCAGTGAGCTCCCGGTTCCCGACCCGGGGGCACACTCAATGAGTTCCTCGGCACAATAGGCCGGTGCCCATCGAGTTCTCAGAGCGGATCCAACGGCTGCCCAGCTACCCGGCGGCCGGTGGCTACGCGGACGCGGCGCCGCGCGTGCGGCTCGCGAGCAACGAGTCGCCGTGGCCGCCGCTGCCCGCGGTCCAAGCAGCGATCGAGCAAACGCTCGCGACGCTGAACCGCTACCCCGACCCCTCCAGCGCCGCGCTGCGCCGGCGACTCTCCGAGCGCTACGAAGTGCCGGCCGAGCAGATCGCGATCGGCAACGGCTCCTGCGACATCCTGCTCGCCGCCGGCGAGGCGCTGCTGGAGCCGGGCGCCGAGCTCGTGCACGCGTGGCCGTCGTTCTCGATCTACCCGCACCTCAGCGCCGCCTCGGGCGCGCGCGCGGTCACCGTGGCGCTCGACGAGCGCGACCGTCACGACCTGCCCGCGATGCTGCGCGAGATCACCGTCGCCACGCGGCTGGTGATCGTGTGCAACCCCAACAACCCCACCTCCACCGCCCTGCCGCTCGCCGAGATCGCGCAGCTTCCTGGCGGACGTGCCGCCGCACGTGTGCGTCGTGATCGACGAGGCCTACTGCGAGTTCAACCTGCTCGAGGACCCCGACGCCTCCGTGGAGCTGCTCGGCGAACACCCCAACCTCGTGCTGCTGCGGACCTTCTCGAAGGTGTACGGCCTCTGCGGGCTGCGCGTCGGCTTCGCGCTGTGCGGCTCGCCCGAGCTGCCGCGCGCGCTCGACCAGGTGCGCCAGCCGTTCTTCTGCAACGCCGTCGCGCAGGCCGCCGCCGCCGAGGCGCTGAACCACCAGGACGCCGTCACCGACCGTGTCACCCGCACGATCGCCGAGCGGATCGCGATGGACGAGCGGCTGCGCGCGCTGGGCCTCGACCCCGCCGAGTCACAGGCCAACTTCTGCTGGTTCGGGCTCGGCGAGGATAGAAACGAAGCCGAGGTGATGCGCGGCCTGCTCGAGCGCGGCGTGCTCGTGCGCGGCGGTGGTGCGCTCGGGCGCGAGGGGGCGCTGCGCGTCACCTATGGGACGCCCGAGGAGAACGCGATCTTCCTGGACGCGCTTGCAGAGGTGCTGTGAAGCGCTCGACAGCTTGACGAGTTGCCGGCGATGCTTTGATTCTTTTCGAGCCCCAACCCTTCATTTTGTAAAGGGTTGGGGGACCAAAAGGAGAGGGTTGGGGGACCAAAAGGAGAGTCCCGTCCAGCCCACCGGATGCTCGCGATTGACGGCGCCGTCCCGTCACCGCTTGTCGATGCGGCGGGAAGCTGCTACAAACCTCTGAGACGACCATGTCCGCATCCGCCATCGCATCGCACCGCCACATCCCCGCGCCTTCCGACTGGTCGTCCTCCTACGCCTACGCCTGGCGATTTAGCTAGGCGCTTCGGCCTGCGCCCGCGCGTGAGCGGGACCGCGGCCGCCCAGGGTCTCCTCGACCGAGCGCCACCCCACCGGGCGCATCACGCCCTTCACGATCCTCCCGCCGTCCTCACAGCGGGAGACCCACACTAAGATTCCAGGCCAAGAGGGTGGCGCAGTCGGCCGAAGGCCGGCGAGCCGGGCCCCTCTTTATGAGTAGAAAGGACCCACCGATGATGATCGTGATGAAGGAGTCGGCCACCGACGAGGAGATCGCGGCGGTCGCAGAGAAGATCGAGCGAGCCGGCGCGCGGGCCCACCGCAGCCAGGGCGCGCGCGTGACCGTGATCGGCGCGATCGGCGACGTCGAGCAGGACGCCTCCGTGGAGAGCCTCGGGCTGGAGGGCCAGCCGGGGGTGGACAGAGTGGTGCCGATCCTCAAGCCCTACAAGCTGGCCTCCGCCCAGTTCCGCCACGGCGAGCGCACCGTGCTGGAGATCGACGGGCGCAAGGTCGGCGGCGATCACTTCGCGCTGATCGCCGGCCCGTGCACCGTGGAATCGCGCGAGCAGACCCTGGAGACCGCGCGCGCGGTGCGCGACGGCGGCGCCACGCTGCTGCGCGGCGGCGCGTACAAGCCGCGCACCTCCCCCTACGCCTTCCAGGGCCTGGGGGAGGAGGGGCTGCGGCTGCTCGCCGAGGCGAAGGCCGAGACCGGCCTGCCGGTCGTCACCGAGCTGATGGACGTGCGCGACATCGACGTCGTGCTCGAGGTCGCCGACGTGATCCAGATCGGCGCGCGCAACATGCAGAACTACTCGCTGCTCACCGAGGTCGGGCGCTCCGGGCGCCCGGCGCTGCTCAAGCGCGGGCTCTCCGCGCCGCTGGACGAGCTGCTGATGGCCGCCGAGTACATCCTCAAGGAGGGCAACCCCGCCGTGATGCTCTGCGAGCGGGGCGTCCGCGGGTTCGAGAACGCCTACCGGCGCTCCACGCTCGACCTGATGGCGGTGCCGATCCTCAAGGAGCTCTCGCACCTGCCGGTGATCGTCGACCCCTCCCACGCGGCGGGCCGGCGCGACCTGGTGCTCTCGCTCTCGCTCGCCGCCGCGGCGGCGGGGGCGGACGGCATCATCGTCGAGGTGCACCCCGCCCCCGACGAGGCGCTCTGCGACGGGCCGCAGTCGCTGCCGACCGACACGTTCGCCGAGTACGCCGCCGCGGTCGAGCGCGCCGCCGCGCTGGCGGGCAAGGCGCTCAGCGCCGCTGATGGTGGGCCGGCGGACGCCTTCCCGGATGGGCATGGATGCCCGTTCGCCCGGGCCTCGCGATCGGGGGCGCCACCGCCACCGGAGCGACCGCGTTGAAGCTCGCGGTCCTGGGGGTCGGCTTGATCGGCGGCTCGATCGGCCTGGCTGCCCGGCGGCGCGCGGACGCCACCGTCTGCGGATACGACCCCGACCCGCGGGCGTGCGCCGCCGCGCTCGAGCTCGGGGCGATCGACGAGCAGGCGCCGGACATCGCGGCCGCGGTGGCGGGTGCGCAGGTGGTGTTCGCGGCGGCGCCCGTGGGGGTGCTCGCGGCAGACCGTGCGCGAGGCGCTTGCACTCGCCGGCGCCGACTGCGTAGTGAGCGACGTCGGCTCGACCAAGCTCGCGCTCGAGGACGCGCGGCGAGGACCCACGCTTCGTGGGCGGCCACCCACTCGCGGGCGCGGAGACGGCTGGCGTCGAGCACGCCCGCGAGGACCTGTTCGAGGGGGCCACCTGGTACCTGTGACACCGGCGCCGAGCACCATCGCGCGTGCTTGTACGAGCGGCTGCAGCGCTGATCGAGCGCCTCGGTGCGCAGCCTGCCGAGATCGCGGCCGACGCGCACGACCGTCTGATGGCGAGCGTCTCGCAGCTGCCGCACGTGCTGGCCAACGTGCTCGTGGAGCAGGCGGCGGCAGCCGCGTTCGCCAGCCGCGAGGGCTGCCCGCCGGCGGTCGGCCCGAGCCTGCGCGACACGATCACGCGTGGCCGGCGCCAACACGGCGATCTGGACCGACATCTACCTCGCCAACCGCGAGGCGCTGATCGAGGCGATCGAGCAGGCGGTGGTGGGGCTCGAGGACGTGCGCGCCGCGCTGACCCGCGGGGACGCCGGCGCGCTGGCGGCGTGGAACGAGCGCGCGCGCGCCGCCCGCGAGGCGCTGTTGGGCGGCGGCTCGTAGGCTGCCGGACATGAACCTACGCTTCGAGCCCTCCGGCCCGCTCACGGGCGAGCTGACCGCGCCGGCGGACAAGTCGATCTCCCACCGCGCGGCGCTGCTCGGCGCGATGGCCTCCTACCCGGTGCGGATCGAGAACTACCTGCACGCGGCCGACACCACCTCGACGCTGGACGCCGTGCGCGCGCTGGGCGCGCTGGTCGAGGTGCGCCCCGACGAGGTCGTCGTGCGCGGCGCCGGCCTGCGCGAGGCGCGCGAGCCGGGCGGGCCGATCGACGTTGGCAACGCCGGCACGCTGCTGCGCCTGCTGCCCGGCTGGCTGGCCGCCCAGGAGGGTCGCTCGTTCACGCTCGACGGCGACGAGTCGATCCGCCGCCGCCCGGTCGACCGCGTGATCGAGCCGCTGCGCCTGATGGGCGCCGGCTTGGATGCGCGCGAGGGCCGCTACTCGCCGCTGCGCGTGCGGCGGCGCGCGGCTGCACTCGATCTCCTACACGCTGCCGGTGGCGAGCGCCCAGGTGAAGTCGTGCGTGCTGCTCGCCGCGCTGGCCGCGGACGGCGCGAGCACCGTCACCGAGCCCGAGCGCAGCCGCGATCACACCGAGCGGATGCTGCTGAGCGCCGGCGCTCAGCATCCACCGCAACGGGCGCAGCGTCACCGTCACCAACGCCGACGAGCTGGTGCTGGAGCGCGTGCGGGTGCCCGGCGACCCGAGCTCCGCCGCGTTCATGATCGCCGCGGGGGTGCTGGTGGGGGGCTCGCGCCTGTTGATCCGCGACGTCGGAGTCAACTGGACGCGCAGCGGCTTCCTGCGGATCCTGATGCGGATGCAGGGGATTGTGCTGGGCGATCTCGAGGACGAGACCGGCGAACTGACCGCAAACGAGCCGGTCAGCGATCTCGACGTCGCCGCCGGGGGGCTGGAGGGGACCTTCGTCGGCCCCGAGGAGGTGCCGCCGGCGATCGACGAGCTGCCGCTGATCGCGCTGCTCGGCTGCTTTGCCGAAGGCGAGACGGTGGTGCGCGGCGCGCACGAGCTGCGCTTGAAGGAGTCCGACAGGATCGCCACCGTCGTCGACGGCCTGCGCGGTCTCGGCGCGGACATCGAGGCGACCGAGGACGGCTTCGCGGTGACCGGCACCGGTGGTCTGCGCGGCGGCGTGCTCGACGCCCACGGCGACCACCGCCTGGCGATGCTCGGCGCGGTCGCCGGCCTCGCCTCGCGCGAGGGCGTGGAGGTCCGCGGCATGGAGGCCGCCGAGGTCTCCTACCCCGGGTTCGTGGAGGATCTCGAACGGTTGGCGGGCTGATGCGCCCCCGGCGGACGGCGCCCCAAACGCTGACCTTGCGCACGGTGCCCGGCGCCGCCGCGGGAGCGCGCCGATGGTGATCGCGATCGACGGCCCCGCCGGCGCCGGCAAGTCCACGGTCGCGCGCGCGGTGGCGAGCAGGTTGGGTTTCACCTACATGGACAGCGGCGCGATGTATCGCTGCGTGGCTTTACTGGCGCTCGCATCGCCCAGTCAGACGCCCTCGCGGCTGGCGCGGAGCGCCCGCATCGAGCTGGGGGAGCGCGTGCTGCTGAACGGCCGCGATGTAACCGAGGAGATCCGCACGCTGGAGGTCTCCGAGAAGGCATCGCTCCTCGCCCCTGACCCAGCCGTGCGCGAGGCGCTGGTCGCGTCCCAGCGCGAGCTCTTGTCTCGTGGCGATTGGGTGGCCGAGGGCCGGGATATCGGCACGGTGGTCGCGCCCGAAGCGGCGTTGAAGGTCTTCCTCACGGCCGATCCCGCCGAGCGTGCGCGTCGGCGCGCCGCGGAGCTCGGCCTCGATCGTGAGGCGGTGCTGGACGAACTGTGCCGCCGCGACCAGCGCGACTCCGAGCGCGAGCACAGCCCGCTGCGGGCTGCCGCGGACGCCATCGTGCTCGACACCACCGGGCTCGACGTCAGCGACGCGGTGGAGCACATCGCGGCCATGGTTGCCCCATAGTTCTCCCCACGGCTCAGTGATTCGCTCCGAGTCCGGCTTGTTCGCCCAAAGCCATGACGGAATCCGCCGTGGGAGTACGACGAGCTCATTAGACCCGTCCTACACCGTGGGGGAGGGCTTCATTGAGTGCCATCACACGATGCCGCTTGCTTTCGGCATCGTCAAACAAAGATCAAGGACTTGGCGCTCGTCTGCTCCAACTGTCACCGAGCGGGACGGCGTGATCGGATGAGCGGGATCCTCGAGCACCGTGTCGGGTAGGTGTTCGCGTAGCTTGCGGGCAGGATGCCACTCGCAGAGCCGGTGCTCGGGTGCCCGCTCAGCGTCAGCGACACCGTCTATGGCGCCCGCCAGGGGGTGGTCAGCGTCGCTGAGGATCACCATCCGAAACGACTGGGAACATACGTTCTCATGTCGATCGGACGCCTGGGCGACGGATCGCTGGCATTGCCCGTAGAATCAAGATGTCACGGGGAGTGGCGCAGTCTGGTAGCGCACCCGGCTGGGGGCCGGGCGGTCGCAGGTTCAAATCCTGTCTCCCCGATGAGCAAAAGGCCCGTTTTAACGGGCCTTTTGCATGTTTATGGCGCGTCACGAGCAAGCTTTGGGGTCCAATTTGGGGTCCAATGTTGACGAGGAGCACTCAAATCGCTGGTGGCTCCCGGCGCGCGGGGCGGAGGAGCCGCCGGAGCCGGATGAGTTCTGGCGCTGCCCGGATCGCCCGTCGCGGTTCTCACACGTAAGCCGGCCGGGCGTGCCGATGCCGTCTAGACCCTATGTCGTAGGTCGCCCGCTGGGTTGACCGTCGGAGGTAGGCCGGACACTCCTCGCGGGGGTTTGTCTGGCCGGAGAACCGCTCCGGCTGACCCCAGAAAAATGAGGAGGTCCGGCCATGACCGGAATGGTGACTTATGCGGGGCTCGATGTCCATGCCCGCTCGACGCATGCCGCGGCGATTGATGTCTCGACGGGTGAGCTTTTGCGCGCGCGGTTCGGGCCGGGCATTGAGGAGCCGGTCGCGTGGCTTCAGAGCTTGCCTGGCCCGGTGCGTGCTTGCTATGAGGCGGGGCCGACCGGGTTCGGGCTCTACCGTGCCGCGGTCGCGGCCGGGGTAGAGGTCGAGGTGATCGCGCCGGGCAAGACACCCCGGGGCCCCTCGGATCGGGTGAAGACTGACCGCAAGGACGCGGAGCTGCTCGCGCGGTTGCTGCTGGCCGGCTCGTTGACGAGTGTTGTGGTCCCGCCGGTCGAGGTGGAGGCCGCCCGCGAGCTGATGCGCGCTCACGATGCGTGCCGAAGGGATCTGATGACGGCTCGTCACCGGGTCTCGAAGATGCTGTTGCGTCACGGCCGGGTCTACCCGGAGTCCTCGACCTGGACTGTCGCGCACCGGCGTTGGCTCGCAGCCCAGCAGTTCGATGAGACGGCGAGCGAGCTGGTATTCGCTGATCTGATCGCCTCCGTCGACGGCCTGAGTGCGCGCAAGGCGCAGGTCGCGGAGCGGCTCTCGCGCCTGGCAGAAGACGAGGCATGGTGGCCGACCGTCGCGAGGCTCCGCTGCTTCCGGGGCGTTGACACACTGACAGCGTTCGCATTGCACCTCGAGCTCGGCGGCGACTGGCAGCGCTTCAAGCGAGCGAACGCACTGAGTGCGTGGCTCGGGCTGACCCCTTCCCTTCACCAGTCTGGAGAGTCATCGCACCAGGGGTCGATCACGAAGACAGGATCGGGGTTCGCTCGCCGGCTACTGGTCGAGTCGGCCTGGCACTACGGGCGAGACCCACGGATCGGGGCGACACTCAAGAACCGTCAGCAGGGCCAGCCCGAGCATGTCCTGCAGATCGCTAACCGTGCTCAGCACAGGCTTCACCGGGTTCACGACCGGATGCGCGGCCGCGGCAAGGCGCACAACGTGATCGTCGTCGCGTGCGCCCGCGAGCTAGCGTGCTTCCTCTGGGCAGCAGCAACCGCCGACTGACCCCCGGCTGACAGCCCCACGGTCGGGAGGCCGGGGCGCCGAGCCATCAGCGGCCAGCACGCGCGGAACTACTATGGGCAGCACCCAATACGGAGTGCCACGCCCGTTCCTAGACAGCGCACGCTGGCAGCACGAAACCGGGCCCTGGGGTAGCCAACCCCCGCATCATCAGACTGGCAACGCCGACACCGAGCCCGGCGCCCCGGCCTCCCGACCACCCCAAACCACGCCCGCCCCAGCGGACGCGACCAACCCTGCCCACTTGACAAACGGCGCGACATATCAGTAGGACTTCGGTAGGTGTTTGCAGGAGTTCGTGCGGTTGCAGGGAACTTGTGTGGCGTGGCGGGTTTGCGGGCGCGTGAGTATGGGGTCAGGGCGGCTGATCTGGAGGCGCAGCGCGCGGCGTTGATCGAGTTCGCGGGCGAGATGTATCGGCCGCTGGTGCGGTGTGATCAGCGAGCGAAGGGTGAGCAGTATGTGCGCGGCCTGTTGTTGGAGGGGCGGCGCAAGTCGATCCAGCCGATGGCGGCGAGGCTGCCCGATGGTGACGAGGAGGGGTTGCAGCAGTTCATCACCGACTCGCCGTGGGAAGACGAGCCCGTTCGTCGGCGGCTGGCGCGGCGGATGACCGGGGAGATCGAGCCCGAGGGATGGATTGTGGACGACACGGGGTTGCCGAAGGACGGGCGGTTCTCACCCGGGGTCGCGCACCAGTACTGCGGAGCGTTGGGCAAGACCGCCAACTGTCAGGTACTGGTGTCAGTCAACGCCGCTTGCGACCGGGCGTCATGCCCGCTGGGGTGGCGGTTGTTCTTGGCGAAGTCGTGGGATGAGGATGAGCAGCGCCGTCGCCGGGCGCGGATCCCCGAGGACATGCGGCACCTCCCGAAGTGGCAGCTCGCGTTGGAGATCATCGATCAGCTGTTGGAGTGGGGCCTTGAGCGTCGCGTGGTGCAGGCCGACGGCGGCTATGGGGACACCACCGCGTTCCGGGTCGCCCTGGAGGAGCGCGAGCTCGAGTACGTGCTGCAGGTCAAGGGTCTCACCTCAGCGCACAGGGCTGACGCGGTGCCGGTCACGCCTGAATATCAGGGCCGCGGCCGGCCGCCTATCCCCCGCTATCCCGAGAAGCCCTCAAGCCTCCGCGATTTGGTGCTGGCCGCCGGCCGCGAGCAGGTCCTGACGGTCGGCTGGCGCGAGGGTGACCGCGGCCCACTTGCCAGCCAGTTCGTCGCGCTGCGGGTTCGTCCCGCTAACGACGCCCAGCGCGACGAGCACGGGGTGCTGGGCGAGCGGTGGCTGCTGGCCGAATGGCCCGAGCACAAGGACGAGCCAGTCAAGTACTGGCTCTCCAACCTCCCCGTCCAGACGCCGATCGTGACGCTGGTCCGCCTGGCGAAGCTTCGCTGGCGCGTCGAGCACGACTACCGCGAGCTCAAGCAATGCCTCGGCCTCGACCACTACGAGGGCCGAACATTCTGCGGCTTGCACCACCACCTCACCTGCGTTACCGTCGCACACGCATTCCTCACCTGCTGCCGGCTCGCCCGCGGCGACCCCGGCACCGTCCGCCCTCAGCTGGCGGCAGCCTGATCAGCCTCTACCAAGCCCAGCGCGAACTACAGACCACGCTGGCATGCTGGCACGACCGCTGCCCGGTCTGCCAGCGCAGACTGCCGCCATAACGACCTACCGAAGTCCTACTAGTCGCCCCGCGACAATTGGGGCGTGTTCCGACCATTCATGCTCGCCGCGGCCGAACGGCCCGTCAACGTTCACGTCTCCGCCGACAAGTGGTGGGTCACGGCGGCCGTCGCCGTCGGTGCGGCGCTGCTCGGGAGCTTCGCCGGCGCTGCGGGCACGTACTACGCGAGTGTGGGTCTTGAAGGTCGCCGCCGGAAGGCCCTCGCCGAAATCAGGCGGAAGGCGAAGGTGTACACGCCGATTCGCGCGGAGCTGGTCAGCTTGCAGCGGGCGATCGGGGAGGGGCGCCACGCCGGCTACCGCGGCATCCTCCGCGAGCGTCCCGAGTACCAGACGATGGTTCCAGCGCCGGTGCTCGTGATTTGGCGCGAGTTCGTGGAGGACGGCCGCGCCAACACGACGGCAAGCGCGAGGGTGACTGC
Organism: uncultured Solirubrobacterales bacterium; assembly: GCA_963812595.1. GTDB lineage: Bacteria > Actinomycetota > Thermoleophilia > Solirubrobacterales > Solirubrobacteraceae > Palsa-744. The sequence goes on along the minus strand of CAWEVQ010000010.1, from coordinate 3,747 downwards.
GGCTCTGGACGGCGTGGACGCTGCCGCCGACTCGTTGAACGACGCAATGACCGTGGCGCGCGGCACGTTCAAGGAGCGTGGCGAAGCGATCGCGGAGCAGTCGGGATTCTCGCCAGCGGTAACGAACTGGTACGAAAGCGAGTTTCAGGCTCTGATCCGTCATGGTTTGCGCTCAAGCGGAGCGTTCTCCAATCCGTTCGCGGACGGGCCGGGCGCGGAGCCGCCGCACACGCTGACCCCGGACCAAGACGAGTTCTTGAGGCTGTGGGAAGCCGACGCCGCCGTGCGCGGCGCTACCGAGGCATCGGTCGCTGCGGAGAAGGCGCTGAACGACGCGATCCTAGCGGCGATCGCGGAGCTGGACGCCGCGATGAAGCGCATCGCGGACAAGTACGAGCACGAGCCCGACTGATGCGGGACTACGGTTTCTCGGAGAATGAAGCGCGCCGATTCCTGGAGAAAGAATTGCGTCGCCATGACGCATCCACGAGCTTCTACTGGGAGTCGGAAGAAAGCGAAGAAGTCGTGGACCTGCTCGTGGAGGTCTTCGCGAAGCTCGTGGAGGCGAACAACAAGAAGATGGCGCGCGACTGGGCCAACAACGGCGCGAAGGACTTGAAGCCGCCTCGCACGTGAGGTCTCGCTGAAGTGCCATCGCCGAGGGCGCCGGCCGCCCCGCCCCGCTACTTCTCCGTGCGTGTGTGCCGAACGCAGGGGATGCGATACCCCAAAGAGGCGACGACCGAAATCGAACCGGTGTAGACGGCTTTGCAGTGCGTCTCAGGACGCTGTTCTCCGCTTACCTAAGCGGTTTTCGGCGACCTCAAGTGCTCTCAGGTGCCCCCAAAAAACGCTCGGGTGGGGAGAGTTTGGGGAGAGTGCTAGCGGAGTCCGCGGCTAGACCCGCAGCAGAGGCGTGGGATCTTCGTCCGGGATGAGTAGATGTAGATGTGACTGTGCCCGAGAGATCGCCACGTACATCCGGCACCGCGACGGCGCGTCATTGCCGAACAACGAACCGGCACAGTACGGTACAGCGACTCTCTCGAACTCCAGGCCCTTCGCCTTGTGGATCGTCATAAACCCCTTCCTCGGCGCCTTCCGTGCTGCGTCGCGGGCGCGCGCCTCCCGGTGGAGCAGCGCCACAGGGTCATCTTCATCGCCCGGATGGAGCCTGGCGAGCAGATAGATCGGGTCGCCGCGCAACACCCGCCACGACTCGACGCCATGCTCGCCGTCGAGCACCCTGCGCAAGCAACGCAGCCACTCCGCCGTGTCGGGACTTTGGTACAGCCGTTCGCACAGCCGCGCCAGCGGCAGGATCTTAGTCTTCGCTCCTGTGACCACCCCGTCCGGCTGGCAGATTTCGCTCACCTGATCTCGGTAGGTCTTGGTCATCCCGGTGCCCCAGTCGCGCATGGCCTTCACGAGCAGCGCTGCGAGCGCCGGCGCGTTCCCACTAGCAGCCGTGACCTTCTCGAGAATCGTCCTCGCTGGCTCGTGGTCAGCTCCCTCGTGGTAACTGCCGAACCCTGGGAGCTTGCGGCGCAAGCCGAGCGCGTGGGCATTGTGATGGGTGATCACCACCGTCACCTCGTCGCAGCATCCCTTCAGGGACTGCAGGCAGGCCGGCGCATGGCCCTCCTGGTTAGGGCCGGGCACCGGCCCGCTCCATCGGTGCACCGTCACGCAGGATGGTGGAGAGCGTAGGTCGATCGGTTCGCCAGCAAGCAGCGCGGCGCGCGCATCAACCAGGAAGCTCGCCATGCCCGGATTGTCTTTCCATCGCCAGGGTGTTGTGAGGCTCACCGTGGGATGCAGTGCACCGAGATCCTCCCAGCCGATCTGCATCCCGGTGAACTCGAAGATTCCCTGTAGGCCGTCGCCGAACAGGCGAAGACGAGTAGGCCCGGCTGCCGCAATTAGCTGAATCAGCTCGTGTTGGTCGCGCGAGCAGTCCTGGTACTCGTCGACCAGAATCAACGGATGGCGGATAGCTAGCCCTCGCGCTATCTCCGGCCGGCGCGTGAGCAGATCGACTGCATGGCGAACCATCGCGTCGAAAGTCGGCTTGGCGTGGAACGGCTGGAGAGGCCGCGGCAGGCCGAGTGGTGCCGCATACAACTCGACTACGTCGGCGGCGAGCGAATGGATCGTCTTCATCACCGCCGCACTTCGGCCCAGCCGCCGGTTGAAGGTCTCTCGGGCGCCATTGGTGTGCGTTAGGAACAGCACCTCGAAGCCCGAGGACAGCTCCTGCGCTACACGGTGAGCAGCGACGACAGCCTCTTGGGTCTTACCGTATCCCGCCGGCGCCTCGATCAGCAGTATCGGCTCATCGCCCGCGATCCGAGCCTGAACGGCCTCAAGGTCAGTTGTGGTCATTGCTGCGCTGGTGGCTTCGCCGGCTCGGCAGGAAGCTGCTCGATGGCCGTCAGGAAGCGCTGAACGTCGGCTACGATCGGCGATTCCGGATGTTGCTCAAGCAAGTAGCGTCCGATCGCCGCGCCGCCTTCCCGGCCCTTGAACCATTCGCACTGGTTCGCCGCCTTCGCGAACAATTCGCGGCACTTGGACTCCTCCATATCGGCCACGAGATCGACCAATCGCGTGCGTGACTGTTTGCCCGCCAGCGCGGTCATCTGCTGGTAGCGCGCCTCAGTCCGGTCTCGTCCATTCGGGCCGCGCAGTCCGATCAGCTCATCCAGAGCTTGGAGTGGCAGCGAGGCTGCTAGTGCCTCCTCTAGGCAGCGGGCGCCGGTGTAGGTGCCGAAGGCGACATCTGGGTCGTCTGCGAGCTCCTGTCGCTTTCCTGCTTGCGAATGCTCCGAGTCCAAGAACGCACCACAGCGCAGTTTCATCTGGCGGAGGGCCTCGAGTGCCGGGAACACATGCGGCTGGCCTCCTCCGTCGACCAACCGCATACCGAGCGCGTCGGGTGTCAGCTTCTTCTTCTCAAGGAGCGCACCGAGCAGGCACTCAAGCAGGCCGAGCTCCGTGAGCCCCTCGACCAGTACCGGCAAACGACATAGCAACGCCTCCGGGTCTGCCTCCTTAATGCCAGCCAGGCTCGCCGGATACGCCACTACCGTATGGACGGTCGCATCCTTGACATCAACGCGGTGCATCTCGGAGATCGCGATCGCGCCAACCGCGGCCGGCGAGTGCGACGTCAAGAACGCCTGCCCGTCGTCACCGATCGCTGAACGAATCCGCGCAACAAGGTCGCGCTGGCGGAAGGGCTCCAGCCCACTCTCTAGCTCGTCTACGACGAACAGTGGCGTTCCAACGATTAGTGAACTCGCCAATGTGAACAGAGTTAGCTGTTGCGTTCCCAGGCCGGCGTTGAACAGCGGCACCGTAACGTCGCCGGCTGTCGAGAACAGACCGAGCATCCCGAGTAGGTTCTGCCCGCGCGGCGAGAGCATCGCAAGACTCAAGTCACCCGTCCCCGGCGCGATCACCGCCCGCGACTCCGACAATGCTTCCAGCCGCTTCCTGACGTCCTCCGGCGGCTTGAAGCCGCGCCGAGTGGTCTGCATCGCCTCGGTGATCAGGCCACGCAACTGTTCGCGGTCGACGTTGCGCTCCAGCAGTGATCCACTGTCAACGGTCATCGGTTTCTCCCCATGGGCGGTCATCGGTTCTCCCCGGTGGCGGCCATGTTTTCTCCCCACTGGTGGCCGTGAGTTCTCCCTATGACGTGGGGTGCGCGGGGTCTCGATGGAGCGGAGGCCGTAGGCCGTA
>CAWEVQ010000009.1:0-607708 GCA_963812595.1 uncultured Solirubrobacterales bacterium | reverse complement strand
AGGCGGTGGTGCGCCACAAGATCCTCGCAGAGCAGCTCGACGCAATTCAACGCCGGCTCGACCAGTCACCGGTTACACCAGCCGAAATCGAGGAGTACGAGAAGATGCTTCTCGCGGAGGTTATGGCACGAACCGCTCACGTCGAGCCGCCCGACTTCTATGGCGCTCCTAGAGTGCGGATCGACCGCCTCTATGTCGCACCCGAGATAGCTCTGGCTCGGCACGACGGCGAGCGAGTACCTCTCACCTACGACGAATGGCGAGCGACGATCCGGCGTTCTGTTGTTCTCGGCAACCCCGGTGCCGGAAAGTCTACGCTAGCGAAGAAGCTGTGTCATGACATCGCAACCCGGTACGAGGACTGTCTGCTTGGTGGGAGGCGCTTGGTGCCCTTTATTGTGACTCTGCGCGAGTACGGAGCTATGAAGAAGGAGCGACCCTGCTCCATTTCGGACCACATTGCCGAGACGATACATACTCGTCTCCAGCTACCAGATGCACCGAACCTTGTCGAGTATATGCTCTTGGCCGGACGAATGTTCATCGTTTTTGACGGGCTAGACGAGTTGCTCGACACCCACTACCGCAAGGAGATTAGGGCAGATGTCGAGAGCTTCGTCCGTCGCTTTCCAAATGTGCCAGTCCTAGTCACGTCCCGCGAAGTTGGATATAAGCAGGCGCCACTCGACGGGGCGCTGTTCTCGGTCGCTCGGCTTGCGGACTTCGACGTATCGAGGGTCAGGGACTACGCCCAAAAGTGGTTTGCCCTTGAGGAGGGCCTTTCAGAAAGAGAGAGGATCGAGAAGGCCGACAGCTTTGTTCGTGAGAGCAACGCGGTCGCCGACTTGCGGAGCAACCCCCTGATGCTTGCCTTGATGTGTAACTTTTATAAAGGCCAGAACTACATACCCCGTAATCGGCCAGATGTATACGATAAGTGCGCACGCATGCTATTTGATACTTGGGATCGCCAGCGTGATATCAAAGCGGATCTGCCGATCGAAGAGCACATTGAGCCCGCTATGCAGTTCTTGGCCCGTTGGATATATGAGGATGAGAGGCGCCAAGGTGGCGTAACTGAGTCGGAGCTGGTTGAGCAGGCGGCAGCGTTTCTGTCTGAGCACCGCTTCGATGATCCACATAAAGCAGCGCATGCTGCACGAGCGTTTATAGAGTTCTGCCGAGGCCGCGCGTGGGTGTTCACGGACACCGGTTCCACGGAGGGGGGTGAGCCGCTATATCAATTTACTCATCGTACTTTTCTCGAGTACTTTACAGCACGGTATCTCGTGGCCACCAATCCCACTGCGCTCACCCTTGCGGGACTACTATTGCCGCATGTTGAAAGCAGCGAGTGGGACGTGATTGCTCAGCTGGCCTTTCATATTAAGGCGCGCACAACTATTGGCGATGCAGATATTCTGCTGACGATGGTTCTAGATCGTGCCGCCGGTGCCGGCCCTGCGCTGAAGCGCGCGGCGCTACTCGCGTTCGGCGGGCGATGTCTTCAGTTCCTAGTACCTAAACCAGCTACAGCACGCCGGCTGGTAAGCGATACCGTTGCGTCACTGCTTGAGTCGGCGAGTTATCGCGGTACTCGTCACCAGATCGACCTGACAGACAGTCTGACCACGGCGCTGGGATCGCTTATGGTGGCACGAGCCGAGAATAGGGAGGTTGTGACGGAAAGTGTGGTGAAGGCCGTAAAGACAGCATGTGAAACGGAGAGGCCGGAGGCGGTCGAGCTGCTTCTCACGCTTGAACGGCCGTTGCTGCGGTGGGGGCCAGATGAGCATGACCCGACGGACGAGATTCTAGAATATTGGCGCGACGTGAAGGCTAGGCTTACCGAGGAGTGCCTGGAGCAAGTCTTGACGCTCGCTGCGGAAAATCCTTCGATAGAGTCGGCCGCGTGGCGTGCGAAAATTGTCGACACGTCGCATTTTATTGAGCATCACGGCGTCATTGCGGCCCTGGAAGCTCATCCATTTATCCTGTGGCGTCGAACACTTCCTACGGGTATCGCGGATTATGTCGTGCGGGCCGTGTTCGTGCGGCCGCCACGCAGTCCACAAATCGATTTCGCGGCGATCTCGAACGCGTTGCTCGCACTACGCACGCCGTGGTTGCGACGTGGTAGGCAATTTCGACTGGGCTTGATGGGCGTGCGGCCGAGGTTGGGTTTGGCGAATCGAGCGTCACGAGAGCCCAGCGGCGACGAATGGTTTGTCGCGTTCGCCGTTCTGGCTTTGCGCGTCGAGACGATGAAACGACGGCCAGGCGGAGCGGAGCGCGGCGAACGCTTTCTCCAAACGATGCGCGCAGGCGTGCCACGACGCCAGCAAAGACCTGGACAAGAGCCGGTTGCGGCTCTGGTATCGATTCTTGGAGAGCCGATCACGGGCACGCGAAATGGCCTCGTGTCGCCACCGGGGTCGCTGTCCGAGGAGCAACGGCAGCTCGTGGAGCGGTGGCGCACTGGGGATCTCGCACTGACTGGCGTCGCCAGCGCCGACGGGTCAGCACGGTCCGGACCCGCCCTGTAAGTACCTGGGGCTGAGGCCTGGAACGGTTCGAGGCGCGCATCTCGCGCATTGCCTCAACGAGCTCAGCGGGGTGATGCGTGATGGGCTCACGTCATAGAAATGGGTCCGACGAGTCCGGGGTGCGAGGATTCGCAATAGGGTCGGGCTTCAGTCCGGCTGGTGGCGCCGCGACCGTGAATGCCTTGGGGTCAAGCGGGCGAAGGGCGTATGGGTGTGCCGGTCCGCGATCGATCTTGCTATCCTTACATCTGTCGATTGGTAAGGATGTAAGCCGTGGATGCCCCAGCCCGTCTGACATCGAAGGGTCAGATCACGATTCCGAAGACCGTGCGCGATGCATTGGAGCTGCGTGAGGGCGACGAGATCGTCTTTCGCCTCGAGCGCAAGCGCGCGATTCTCGCCAAGACGCCGGACTTCATCGAACTGGCAGGGTCGGTGACCGTGCCAGCTCCGAAGCTTGGCACGCCGTGGGATGAGGTTCTTCGCCGTACCCGCCGCGCGCGCGCGGAGAAGCGCCGCTGAGCGCGTTCCTCGACACGAACGTCCTGATCCGTCATCTCACCGGCGACCCCTCTGAGATGGCTGTGCGCGCGACCGCCGCGTTGGCCGGCGAGGAGCAGCTGCTGCTGTCCGACCTTGTGCTGGCGGAGTGCGTATATGTACTTGAGTCCTTCTACGAGGTCGAGCGCCCGCGGGTCGCGGCGCTGATGCGCTCGGCAATCGCGCTGCCAGCTGTCGCCGTGATCGATGTCGCCCTTCTGCTGCGGGCGCTGGAGGTCTATGAGGTCGAGCGGCTCGACTTCGCCGAGGCGTATCTGGTCGCGAACGCCGAGGTCACCGGTGTGCGCAGGGTCCTCTCCTTCGATCGCACGATCGACCGCGTAAGGACAGTCTCGCGCGTCGAGCCGTAGGTTCGCGCCGGGCGACGGGGTCCAACCAAAGCGCCAGGCACGGCAAGCGACTCCCCGCTGGAGCTGGGGGTCGCCGTGTGGGTCGGTGCGAGACAGGTCTCGCACCGGTCGTAAGGCAGCGGAGATCGATAGTCTCCGCTCCGGTGAAGATCGCGGCCTATGCGTTTACGATCGCCGATATCACCCAGACGTGGGTGTATGTCCTCCCACGGCCATCGCCGCATTGGCGTGTGCCGCAATGAAGTCGAGGCTGATCGTAGTGCGTAGGGCACTGCGCGAGTGGGCTCTCAGTCTGGCGTCGGGCCGGAGGACCGCGTACCTTGGCCCCACGCCGACGGCTGCGGAGCTGGCGCAAGGCGCGAACCACCTGCTGTACAAGGTCCAGATGCTTTCAAACACGGTCGGCCTGGCGATCATCGCTCACGAGCATTTCACCGCCCCGGCGGCGGCGCTTAAGTAATGCCTCGTACGCGTATCCCCGATCGCCTCTACTTCACGGACTCTGACGAGGCCAATGCGCTGATCGCGACTGATCCGATGGCGCTGCTGGTTGGATTTTCCCTAGACCAGCAAGTCTCGGTACAAAAGGCTTTCGCAGGCCCTCTAGCAATCCGTGAGCGTCTCGGTTCGATAGACCCAGCGGCCTTGGCGTCCGCTGACCTGGAGCCAATCTTCCGCGAGAAACCGGCGATCCATCGCTTCCCCGGGGCGATGGCGAAGCGCATACACGAGTTGGCTGTGCACGTGTGCGATGAATACGGCGGCGACGCTGCGCGCGTCTGGAATGAGGCGCCGAACGCGCAATCCCTGCGTGCCAACATCGCTGCGCTGCCGGGCTTCGGTGAGATGAAGGTCAAGGCGCTGAGCGCGGTGCTTGCCAAGCGCTACAAACTTAGAATGGCCACTGGGCTTGTTCCGCCACACCCGACGCTCGGCGATGTTGACTCCCCACAGGCTCTGCTCGACTACCAAGCCGCCAAGCGCGCTCACAAGATCGAGTGGAAGCTGATGAAGAGCGAGAGTCAGCCGTAGCGCTCGCAGAACGCCACCGTGTTGATCAGGCCTTGGCCCGTTTGAGCAGCAGCCACTAGAGGTGTTCCTGGGCGGCCGCCGGGAACTGTCCATTGGCGACGCAGGTGGCCGGCGCCTTGGCGTAAAGGTGCTGCATCCGGCGAGCAGACCGAGTACTTGTCGACCGTGTTTGCACGTCTGTCGCGGAACGCTCGGGGCGGGGTCGAGCTCACGGCCGCTTCACCGTCGCCACACCGACTAGCGTTTCCTCCCAGGGAACACGAAGCAGGCTGCCTGCCGTACCGTGATAGTGCACCGCGACCGTCACCCTCTTGCCGCAGGGGCTCGGGAACACGTGCGTGCGTGCGCGCACGACTTCTCCGGCGTGGACGTTCCGTTCCAGCGTGGTCTCTTCGGCGCCGCCGCCGCGGCAGTGGATGGGGACTTCGATCGAGTAGCCGTTCAGTGCGCTCGTCACGGCGAACGGCGCGCGGAAGGTGACGGTCGCCTCGTACTCGATGCCCACCGGCGCTCGGGTGGGCGGCGGTAGCGGGCGACCGTGCTTCAGGCGCACGCGGATCGGCAGCTCGCCGCGGAGGGCTCGCATCGTCACGTGGATTGGCTGATGTAGGTCGCGCGGTTTTGCTGGCGGGTCGAGCGTGGCGCGGTGCGGGCATGGGTGAGGACCTCTCGGGCTCCCGATCGCGTGTTCCTCACAGAGCTCGTGTCCCAGCCGGTAGGTGATCTTGGTGAGCGCACCGGCGGGCACCAACGGTCCTTCTCCGGTCCGTCCGCCGTCTTCGACGATCCTCGGTGCCGGCGTCGTGCCCGGCAGGACGATCAGGTAGGCGTCGCTGCCGGGTTCGACGGGCAGTGTCACCGTGCGCCCGGCCAGTCGATAGGTGACGCTCACGGCGGTGGGTCCGAGCAGCCCGAAATACAGGCGCCGTTCCTCTGAGGGCCTGCCGAAGGTGCCGGCGCCGGTCAGCTCCCCGCTTGCGGGGACGCCCGACACTTCCTGAGTGGTGCTCTGACCGGCCGGGTGGCAGGTCGCGAGGTAATGCCGCGGGGCCGAGCTGATCGCGTCGGGCGGCAGGGGATGGAAGCGCCCGTCGTCGTGGAAGGCGCCGTCCTCGCCGATCACGCCGAGCTGCCCGTCGTAGCGGCGAGCGATCTGCAGGCACACGACTTCCCTGGTCGTGTGCACGATGCGCATGCCCCATGGTGGCCCGCCGGCGGGGTCCGGCGCGCTTTTGGCGATCAGCCGCGTGTGTCCTGGCACTGGCACGCCGAGCTGCGCGTCGGGCGTGAGGTGCGCCGGCGCGGGTACGGGATTCCCTGACCGCAGCACGCCGGTCGCGGCCAGCGCTACACCGCCACCGAGGACGGCTAGCAGTGGCAATGCGAAGAGCGGGCGACGCACGAGCCGTGCGAGCACCGAGCGCACGCGGGAGCGTCCATGGGCGCCCGCGCGCTGCTCGTCCGCGAGCGCTCCCTCGTGCAGCGCTTGCCCGAGCTCGTCGAGGATCGGCAGCTTGGGATCGATCGGTGTCTCATACATGGTCCGGCTGACCCCCTAGCTCCTTGAACGTGGGTGAGTCGCGCAACGTGCGCAGTGCACGGCTGACTCGCGCGCGGGCGGTCTGCTCGCTGACGCCGAGCTCGTGCGCGACCTCGCGGTAGGGACGTTCTTCGACGACGCGCAGCCGCACGGCGCGGCGCTGATCGGCCGCGAGCGCGGCGAGCTCGCCATTGATTCGCGCTCCCAACGTGGCGAGCCCGGCGAGCTCCTCGACACGGTCGTACTCGGCGTCGGTCAAGGTGCGGCGCTGTACCCCGAGCGCGTGTAGCGCGCGCCGTTCGACCGCCCCGCGGCGCTCATAGGAGGCGAGCACGTGCCGGGCGATCCCGTAGACCCAGGCGAGCGCCTCTTCGGTGTCCTCGCCCCGAAACCTCTCGCGATCGCGATAGGCGCGCGCGAAGGTCTCGGCCATCAGATCGACCGCGACCTCTGCAAGCAGGACTCGCCGCGCCAGGAAGCCGAGCACGGCCGGCGCGTGCCCCCGATACAGCTGCGCGACCTCATCGCGGCTCAGGGGCACGTGGGGGTGCTCGATCGCAAAGACATCATCGTCTCTATGGTCGCGCGAGCACCCCGCGCTGTGACAGGGGGGTTACGCGGCGGCCGGCTCGGGTGAGCGGTGTCCGGCCTCGATCGCGAGCGTCGAGCCGATGGCGCCGGCCGCGAGCGCGGCGAGCGTCCAGCGGGTGCCGGTCTCGTGGAGCCCCAGCGCGCCGTCGACCGAGAACGCTCCGGGTCCTCCCTCGACGAGGGCGAGGATGCCGGCGATCAGGACGAGGTTGTACTCGTAGCCTCCGTTGGTGGCCCAGGGCCCGTTCTTGAGGTGAACGGTGCGGATGGCCGTGATCATCGTTGCGATCAGGGTTGCGGCGGCGAGCGGGGTGAGGGCGCCGGCGGCGAGCAGTGCGCCTCCGATGGTCTCCGACGCGCTGGCTGCGACGGCGTTGCGGCGCCCGGGCCGCAGGCCAAGCGACTCCATCGACTTGCTCGCCCCCTCCAGGCCTGGTCCTCCGAACCAGCCGAACCACTTCTGGGTGCCGTGCCCGACGAACAGGCCGCCGATGGCGATGCGGGCGATGAGACGTCCGGGCTTCATATAGTCCTCCAGCTTCGATTCGGCCGACGAGATAGGGCGCTGCTCCCCGCTGAGGCGGGCGCATGCCCATCTGCGACTGTAGAACCCGATGCCAATGGACCTCGAACATGCGATCAAGACGCGGCGCACGCACAAGGCGTTCGGCTCCGAGCCGGTCGCTGCGGAGGTGCTGGAGGAGCTGTTCGAGCTCGCCCGCTGGGCGCCCAACCATCATTTGACCAACCCATGGCGCTTCCGAGTGCTGGGGCCCGCGACGCTCGCGCGCCTGAAGGAGATCGCCGAAACCGCGAACCCCGGATCGGCGAGCAAGCTCGACCGCGCACCGACGCTGATCGTCGCGTCGGCGCTCCGCGAGGGAGACGCGGCCGAGCAGCAGGAGGACATGCTGGCTGCGACGGTCGCTGCCTACATCGTCCTGCTGGGCGCTCACGGGCGCGGGCTGGCGGGCTACTGGCGCACGGTTCCGTTCCTGGACTCGCCGGCGGGGCGGGACGCGCTGGGGCTCGATCCGCGCGAGCTGCCGATCGGCTTGCTGCACCTCGGCGCGCCGCGCCAGGAGCAGCGTGTGCCGGAGCGCGCGCCGGTCGCGGAGTTCGTGCGGAGCCTCCCGTGAGCCGATCTCATCCTGGCGGCGATAGCGCTTGCCGATTGCGCCGCCATCGTCGTACTCGCCTGCACGAGCGAGCGCGCCGCGGTGCGAGAGCTCGTCGGGGTGGTGCGCGTGCAGGCGCAGGTGATCCGATCTCACCGGTCTTGGTGCGCTGCCGGTCTTTGCAGACAGTAGGTGCTCGCGCCATGCCGCGCTTCAGCGGGTGAGCGCCATCGACGCACCGGTGTTTGTGGCGAACGGTGACAGCGACCCGATGATCCTGCCGCACTACTCCCACCTGCTCGCCGGCTTGATTCCTCAGGCCAAAGTGAAGGTATACCCCGACTCCGCACACGGCTTCCTCTTCCAGCACGCGACAGAGTTCGCCGTGGACGTCGAGGCCTTCCTCAGCGACGAGAGCTGTCGCCGTGGGTAGGTACACCCCGTTTATGTTCAGACGCCCGGGCGGGCGCTCGGAGGCGGTCGGCGCGTACGCGGTTTGCGCGACGAACGCAGACACTGTCACCGGAAGCTGGCGCAGCCAATCAACCCGACGCGTAGCCTCCGCCGGGCAGGACGATCACGTGCGTCCGCGGGTCCGTCGACACGCTGTGCTGACTGTTGGTGTCCTCGCCCGCGGGACCGCTGCCTGACATCCGTTCCTTCCCGGTCTCAATCAACTATTTATTCATCCACCCAAGGGCGAGGGAGGGATCCGGGTTGACCCAGTCACCTGCGGGACGAGCATCCCGATTCGGTCGATGTAGCACCAAGCCCACTCCTCGCCCGGCTCGAGCGATCGGATGATTGGGTGCCCGCTGGCGTTGGCGTGAGCCGTCGCGTGGCGGTTGGGAGAATCGTCGCAGCAGCCGACTTGACCGCACTCCAGGCAGATTCGCAGGTGAAGCCAAGGCTGACCCGTGGCCAGGCACTCCTCGCAGCCGGCGACCTCCTCAGGGAGCTCCGAGAGCTTGATGTGGTCTTGGTGCTTGCAAAGCACGACGCCGACAATGATGACAGAGACTCTGTGCGCAGATATCGCACGAATGTGCGGTATCGAGGCTGCCCGTAGACTCGACCGATGCCGCAGGACACGTTCCCCGGGCTCGTTGTTCGCGGTCGAGATGCCGCGCTGGAGGCCCTGGGTGAGCAGCTCGATCGGGTCCGTGCCGGCGTTGGCGCGATGGTGCCGGTCGAAGGGGTTCCCGGCATGGGGAAGAGGCGGCTGCTCGAAGAGGCGGTCCGGATAGCAGGCCGTATCTCGTTCAGGGTCGGCATTGGCACCGCCGAGCCGGGCGAGAGCGTCGTCGAGGCGTGCTTGGTTCACAACCCATGGTGGGGGGCGCTCCGAGGAGGCGCTCGCGAGCCTCCCAGAGGCGAGGGCTGCCGCCGGCAGCAGCGGTGACGCCGATGCCGCGTTTATGCTCGATCTCGCTGAGGGTGCAGCCGGATGGCCAGGCCATCGAGGGGTAGGCTGATCGTCTTCCCTTCATACTCGGGTAAACCGAGATCGTCCTCGCGCGGGCGTAAGATGTGCACCGTTAGCCAGCACGAAGCCCAGCAAACCGCTATCTACCGAACACGTCTCGTAAAAAAAAGCCCCTTCACAGCGAGTGGGACTCACCCGATCGCTGCAACGCGGGGTCGATAGTCGATGGCCGAGGGTCTGTCCGCGTCGGAGGTGGGTAAAGAGATCGGCGAGCACGGCAAGCACGAGGCCGACGATGGCGACCACGCGGACCGCCGTGATCGGCTCCTGTCGATCACGGAGGCGGTGCTGCTGTCGCTGGTCGCGGTGCTCGCCGCCTGGTCGGGCTATGCGGCGTCGAAGTGGAGCACCGAGTCCTCGGTGTCGCTGGCCAAGGCGTCGGCGGATCGCACCAAGGCCAACCGCGCGGACCTTGAGGCACTCCAGCTGCGCACGCTGGACTCGGTTTCGTTCAACGCCTGGTTCAGCGCGTTCGTGGCGGGCAACAGCAATGGCGAGCGCCTGGCCGAGAAGCGCCTGCGCCCGGGATACCGGCCCGCCTTCTACGCGTGGCTTGCCACCGATCCTGCCAAGAATCCAAATGCCCCACCCGGCCCGTCTTACATGCCCCAGTACGTCATTCCGCAGGAAACCGCATCGAAGCAAAATGACAAGCAGGCAGACGCCGCCTTCGCCTATGGATCCCAAGCGGGTGCCACAGGAGACAAGTACGTACGCGACACAGTGTTCCTGGCCAGCGTCCTGTTCCTTGTCGGTATCAGCGGCCACTTCCCCGTACGTGGGGGCCGCTACGGGTTGATTTTGATTGGGGCGCTGATCCTCGTCTTCTCGGTGGTCCAGCTCACACAGCTTCCTGGACCACCGGCATAATCTTCGGCCTTACTGAACCTTCAGCCCCGCCTGCAGCCGTTCCACGAAGCTTCTAGAGCGATCGGGATTGAAGGCATACAGCAGCAGGGGCACCCCCACCAGGATGAACGCGATCAGGTTGTAGCCGACCACCACCACGCGCCGCAGGTCTTCCAGTTCCGCCGACCCGCCGCGCATAATCGACCGTGATGCTCTACGTGCTCGCCCTGCTGCTGGTCGTCCTGATCGCCTTGGTGCTCGTCTTGCTCCAGCGGCAGGGACGGGTGGCCGACGCGCAGCTCGATCCGGGCGAGACCGAGCGGATCGTTGCGGCGCTGCACACCAACCTCGCGCGCGTGCAGGGCGAGATCCAGAAGGCGGGCGTCGAGCAGTTGGTCGCTCACAACAAGGCCGAGCTCGAGAAGGGGACCGGTCGCGGCGAGGAGCAGCTGAAGGCGCGTCAGAGCGAGATCGATAAGGGCCTCGCGGAGGTGCGCAAAGAGCTGCTCACGCTGCACGAGTGGGTGCGTGACGTGGACACCAAGCGTGGCGAGAGCATCGTCAAGCTGGAGGCGGTCACGCGCGAGAGCAAGCAGCAAACCGAACTGCTGCGCACTCAGACCGGCCGCCTCAACGAGGTGCTCTCGGGTTCGCAGACGCGTGGCCAGTGGGGCGAGCGGATGGCCGAGGACGTGCTGCGGATGGCCGGGTTCATCGAGGGCATCCAGTACCACAAGCAGCAGCAGATTCCAGGCGGCGCCTCGCGGCCGGACTTCACGTTCTTCGTGCAAGACCAGCGGCTCAACATGGACGTCAAGACGCCGATGGTCGAGTATCAACGCTACCTGGAGGGCGCCACCGAGCGAGAGCGCGAAGACGCGGCGAAGGCGTTCAAGCGGGACGTGCGCGCACGCATCAAGGAGGTTGGAACGCGCGAATACATCGACCCCCAGGGTGGCACGCTCGACTACATGCTGATCTTCATCCCCAACGAGCAGGTGTACGGGTTCATCCACGAAAACGATCCCCACCTGCTCGACGAGGCACTGCAGCGCAAGGTGGTGCTCTGCTCCCCGCTGACGCTGTTCGCGATCCTCGCGGTGATCCGCCAGGCGAGCGAGAACTTCAAGCTGGCGCGTCGAACCAACGAGATCCTGAGGGCGCTGGGAGACTTCAACAAGCAGTGGGGCATGTTCAAGGAGCAGATGGGCAAGGTCGATCGAGCGCTTGAGACCTCGCGCAAGGCGTACGCTGAGCTGACTGGCACCCGCACGCGCCAGCTCGACCGGCAGGTCGAGCGCGTCGACGACCTGCGCGTGAGCGCCGGCCTGGGCGACGACGGCGCCGTAGGCGACGAACCCACGGATCCGGCCTCGCAGATCACGGCGTCAAGAGGGCTGCGGGCCGTCGGCGCCGGCAACGACAGGCCGTAAGAACGTCTTTCGAAATAGGCGTGCCGGTCTTTTTGAAAAACGTTCTAAGAGACGCTCACCCCGGCCGGCGCGCCTTGTCGGAGATCACCAGTAGCAGTGCGAGCAGCACGAAGTTCATCACGACCGAAGACCCTCCGTAGGCGACGAACGGGAGGGTGACGCCGGTGAGCGGGATCACGCGGGTGACGCCGCCGACGATCACGAACACCTGCAGCGCCACGATGAAGGCGAGGCCGGTCGCCAGCAGCTTGGAGAATGAGTCGCGCGCGAGCATCGCGATCTTCAGGCCCCGTGCGACGAACAGCAGGTAGGTGAGTAGCAGTGCCGCCGCGCCGGCGAGGCCGAGCTCGTTGACGATCACCGCGTAGATCATGTCGCTTTCGGGGACCGGCAGCAGGGTGATGAGGGAGCGGTCGAAGCCGGTACCCAGCAGCCCGCCATCGGCCTGTGCGAACAGCGCCTGCGCCAGCTGGTAGCTGCCGCCCGGCTTCTGTGCGTAGAGGGCTGTCTCGAAGGGGTGTTCCCAGTCGAGCACCCGTGCGTGCACGTGGCTGACGTGAGTCGCCAACAGCCATGCGCCAGCGGCGAACAGGACGAAGCCGATCAGCGGGAACGAGAGGCGGCCCGTGGCGACATACAGCAGCGCGAGGAAGGCGCCGAAGAACATCAGCGAGGTGCCGAGCTCGCGCGTCACCAGCAGCGTCGCCATCGCCGCGCCCCACACCACGAGCATCGGCCCGAACTGCTTCATCGGCGGCAGTGTCACCCCGAGCACGCGCCGGCCGGCGGTGACGAGGATCTGACGGTTGTCGCGCAGGTAGCTGGCGAGGAAGATCACAAGTGCGATCTTCGCCAGCTCCGCCGGCTGGAAGGAGATGCTGCCCACGTGCACGTTGAGGTAGGCCCCGTTGACTTCTTCGCCGATCCCCGGCACCCGCGGCAGCACCGTCATGCCGATCCCCACAGCGACAATCGTGTAGCGGTAGCGCTCCAGCACCCCCACGCCGGTGCGGCGCAGCACCAGGATCGTCGCCGCGAACAGCACCAGCCCGAGCACCATCCACTGCGCCTGCTGGCGCGCCAGGGTGGGGTTGATGCGGTACACCATCACGATCCCCACGCTCGCCAGCACCGCCCCGAGCGGGAACAGGTAGGGGTCGGCGTTGGGCAGAGCGAAACGGATCACGAGGTGCCCCGCCAGGCACAGCCCGAGGAAGATGGCGCCGTAGGTCAGCGACACCGTGGAGGCCTGGTTGAGCGTCACGTCCGCCGCCGCTCCCGCGCTGGTGCTCTGCTCCTGGATGAAGATCGCCGTGAACCCCGCCGTCACCAGCAGGGCGGCGGGAAGCAGGCCGAGCAGCTCGCGGTTGCGGGGGCTGAGCACTCGCTGAGGGTATCCCCAGACCCGGCGTGACACGCCGATTGCGCCGGTACTCTGGCGCCATGGATGACGAGCGCCCACCGCGGCTGGGGATCGGCATGTGGAAGCGCTTCGCGCTCGGGGGGATGTTGATCGTGCTGCTATGCGGCGGTGCCACGGCCGCGGTGACCGTTAGCACCGCCAACCGGATTGCCAACGAGGTCTTCCCCCGGCTCAACCAGATCCACACCCCCAAGGGCCTGATCTCCTCGATCTACACCGGCGGGCCGAAGACCTTCCTGATCCTCGGCTCCGACAAACGCTACGGCTCCACCAACATCGACGAACGCGAAGCGGGGCCCCACAGCGACACGATCCTGCTGGTGCGCTTCGACCCCGAACAGGAACAAACCTCGGTGCTCTCGGTCCCGCGCGACCTGCTCGTGACGATCAAGATGCCCGACGGCGAAGCGCTCTATCCCGCAGAAGATCAACGCCGCCTACACGCTCGGCAGTGCGCTGCCGGGCCACGACGAGGGCGCCAACCTCGCCGCGGAGACGATCAAAGAAGTGCTGCCCGGCCTGCGAGCTCAACGGGATCATCGACGTCACGTTCGCCGGCTTCATCCGCGTGGTGGACTCGCTGGGATGCGTGTACGTCAACGTCGACCACCGCTACTTCAACGAAAACATCGGCACCCCCGAAACCGACTACACGAGCATCAACCTGCAGCCCGGCTACCAGAAGCTGTGCTACGAAAACGCGCTCGACTACGTGCGCTACCGCCACACCGACTCCGACTTCGTGCGCGTCGCCCGCCAGCAGGACTTCCTACGCGACCTGCGCGAGCAGGTCTCGCCCCAGCTCGGAGAAGTCGACAAGGTTGCCAAGACGGTGGGGCGCGCGATCAGCACCAACTTCTCGCCCTCCGCCTCGATCCTGCTGGAGCTGGCGAAGCTGATCGGCTTCTCCCAGGGCAAGCCGCTGCGCCAGGTCAAGTTCCAGACCGAAAACATCGACTACGTGCTGAACGGGGGCGACTACGTGACCTCCTCGCTCACGCTCGAGCGACGCGACGCTCGAGGACTTCCTGTACGGCCATCAGCACCTGCGCCCGCTGAACGTGCACTCGGGCGCCGGCGCGAGCGTCTCCTCGGGCGGCCGTGGCCATAGGCGCGGCCACGGCCACGGCTCCAACCCCAACGCCGCCCCCAGCCCCGCGAGTGAGGACCTCTACCCGACGCCCGCGAGTGACCAGCAGCAGGCGATGAGCGCCGCTGTGCGGGTGCCCCTCCCAATGCTCTACCCGCGCCTGCAAACCGGCCCGGCGACGCAGGAAGAGGTGCGTCCCTACGCGCTGCGCGACCCTCAAGGCCGCCTCCACCACGCTTACACGATCGTCTTCCAGCAGAACCTGATCGGCGGCTACTACGACGTCGAGGGCACCGACTGGCTGGACCCCCCGATCATCGAGCACCCCCAGGAAACGCGCTACGTGGGACGGCGCGCGTACATGGTGTTTGCCGATGGTGAACACATCCACATGATCGCCTGGCGCGAACGCCACGCCCTCTACTGGGTCATCAACACGCTGCTGGAGGAACTCACCAACCAGCAGATGCTCACGCTCGCCGACTCCACGCAGCCGCTGGGGTAGAGCGTGCTCAACGGGGCGCGGCCGCCCGTGCCTGATCCAGCGCGGCGTTGACCAGCGCGTCGGCGTGCGCGTTCTGGGCGCGGGGCACCGAGCGGATCGACCAGTGCTCGAACTGCTTCAGCGCCGTCATCGCATCGAGGTGCAGCGGGCGCATCGCGGCGTGCTTGACCTTGTAGACGCCCTGCACCTGCTTGGCGATCAGCTCCGAGTCGTTGACCACCTCCACCTCGGTGGCCCCCAGCGTGCGGGCGCGCTCCAGGCCGAGCAGCAGCGCGCGGTACTCCGCGACGTTGTTGGTCACCTCGCCCAGCAGGTGCGCGTGCTCGTCGAGCACTCCGCCGGTGGGGTCGCTGACCACAGATGCGGCCGCTGCCGGGCCGGGGTTGCCGCGAGCGCCGCCGTCAACGTGAACGATCACCTTCATCGTGCCGAGCCTATCCCGCAGCGAGGACGGCACGCTTCGCGCGCCGCGACGAGGCTGAGAGCCTACCGGGATAGGCCCTCAGGGCTGAGCTAGCTGCGGCAGGTCGCCGGGCACCCGTGCACGCCGACGGTCGCGCACCACGCGCTGCCGGCGGGCGGGATTCCCGTCGATGTCGCCTGCGCCGCCACTTCGTCCACGCCGGTCGGCCTTGCGGCGGTCAACGATCACGGTCACGTTCTCGTTGCTCTTGTAGTGCTCGACCAGCTTCGGGTAAAGCTCATCGACAAGGGGTCTCGGTACCACGCTGTAGATCATCGTATGCGTGATTCTACTCGACAATTGGCCGCGCGGGGAAAAACTCAGGGGGCCAACAGCGACAGCTCTCCACGCTCGTCAACCACGGCATTGGCGATGCGGTCTTCTCCAGCGAGTTCCTCCAACTCCATTCCCTCCGCTGCCAACCATGCGCCCCGCGGCTCGTCTTGTGGATCGATCTCGTATCGATACCAACACAGCTCCCACGCCACCACGATCGTCACATTCGCGCTATCGAGCTCAGCAGCCCGCACGGTGGGGGCGCCGAGCGCACGTGCGACTCCTGCCAGCCGCCGCGGATGCTCGCCGATGTTGAACACCGCAAGTGCCCGCTCCACGTTCGCGTCTCCTTGGTTGGTGACGGGCGAATCCACCGCATACTCGATTGCGCCCACCACCTCCTGGGGAGCGCCCCACTCCTCATCCACCGCGGCCCACTCCGCGTCGATGCCCGCCCTCGTGCCTCCCCTCTCGGTCGGATCATCGGCGTCGAGGCCGCCAGCGCGCACCGGCTGCACGGGCCGATCGGCGGCATCGCCGGCGACGCCGGTGGTGGGCCAACGCAGCTGTCGCAGGCCTCGCAGCAACGAGCGCCCGCGCTGTGAGCGAGCGGCGCGCGGCCTGCCCGGATGCTCCTCGGTCTCGCGGCGCCAGCCCTCGTGGGTGGCGCGCGTGGTGCAAAGCTCGCACACCGTCCGCCGCTGACCCCCGCCGAGGAAGACGTCGGGTTGCTCCCCCCGCAGTAGACGCCGCCCACACACGTCGCACTCAACGTCGGGGTGAGAGGTCACGATTGTTCTGGCTGCCATAGAAGTGCTCCAGGGTAAACCACGCGGCCGGCGGACGTGCGCTTCCGCCGCTGCCGGCTCGAATGCGGCACGCTGCGCGTAGCGCGATCCTTTAGGGTGCGTGCCCGATGCGCGCGGTCACGTTCCAAGCACCCGGAAGGGTGGCGGTCGAGGAGGTTCCCGAGCCCGAGCTCACGGGTCCGGCGGATGCGATCGTGCGGATCGAGGCGTCCGGGGTGTGCGGGTCGGACCTGCACATCTACCACGGGCGCGTGCAGATCGAGCCGGGCTTCACGATCGGCCACGAGTACGTCGGCACGGTGCTCGAGGTGGGGGAGGCGGTGCGCGAAGTCGCCGTGGGCGACCGCGTGCTGGGCTGCTTTCAGAGCGCCTGCGGGCGCTGCTGGTTCTGCCGCGCGGGCGCCTTTCACAAGTGCGAGCACTCGCGCACCTTCGGCCACGGTGCGGCGCTCGGCTCGCTGCCGGGCACGCAAGCCGAGCGGGCGATGGTGCCGAGCGCCGATCTGGTACTGCGCAAGGTGCCGGAGGGGATGAGCGACGACGTGGCGCTGTTCGCCGGTGACGTGATGGGCACCGGCTTTCACGCCGTCGTCGACAGCGGCATGCGCCCCGGGGACGTGGCGGCGGTGCTCGGCCTCGGGCCGGTGGGACTGTGCGCGGTGCAGGCCGCGCGGGCGGCGGGCGCGGCGCACGTGATCGCCGTGGACTCGGTGCCCGAGCGCCTGGCGATGGCGGAGTCCTTCGGCGCGCAGGCGGTGCACCTGCAGGAGGGTGACCCCCGGGCGGCGGCGCGCGCGGCGACCGCGGGGCGTGGGGTGGACGTGTGCATCGACGCGGTCGGGCACCCCTCCGCCCTGGACCTCGCGCTGCGGCTCACGCGCAAGTGCGGCACCGTGCAGGCGATCGGTGTATACGCGGAGCGCGCCGAGCTGCACATGGGGCTGTTGTGGATCAAGTCGCTGCGCATGTGCGCCGGCCACGCCAACGTGATCGGGCACATCGACCGCGTGCTGGCGCTGATGTCGGCGGGCGTGCTCGACCCTTCGCCGCTGGTTACCCACCACATGAGCCTCGACGAGGCTCCGGAGGCGTACGCTTTGTATGACCGCCGCGAGGCTTTGAAGATCGTTCTGCGACCTTGAGCCCGACGGCGGGACCACCGCCCACCGCCGCTGGCCGCCCATCTTCGCGACCACAATCCCCAAGGAGCCACGGATGACCGCCGCCACCGACACCACCTCAAGCGCCGTCACTTCGACCACTGCCCCCCCCTCCTCCTCCTCCTCTCAATCCCCGCCTGAGCTTCCCGAGGCTCTGGGCTCCGAGGCGCGCGCCTTCATCTCGGGCGAGCACCGCCTGCTGATCGGCGACGAGCGCCTGCCCGCCGCCGACGGGGCCACGTTCGCCACGCTCGACCCCTCCACCGGGCGGGAGCTCGCACGCGTCGCGCAGGCCGGCGCCGAGGACGTGGAGCGTGCGGTGGCGGCGGCGCGCGCGGCGTTCTCCGAGGGGCCATGGGCGAGCATGCCGGCCTCCGGGCGCGAGCGGCTGATGCTGGCGCTGGCGGGTGCGGTCGAGGAGCAAGCGCTGGAGCTCGCGCAGATCGAGTCGGCCGACAACGGCAAGCCGGTGGGCTCGCCCAGTACGTGGACGTCGCCGGGACGGTCGCCCACCTGCGCTACTTCGCCGGCTGGCCGACGAAGATCGAGGGTGCGGTGCTGCCGGTGACCGCGCCCAACATGCTCTGCTACACCCGCCGCGAGCCGGTCGGCGTGTGCGGGCAGATCGTGCCGTGGAACTTCCCGCTTCTGATGGCCGCTTGGAAGCTCGGGCCGGCGCTCGCCGCGGGCTGCACGGTGGTGCTGAAGCCGGCCGAGCAGACGCCGCTGAGCGCGCTGCGCCTCGGCGAACTGGCGCTGGAGGTCGGCTTCCCGCCGGGTGTGCTGAACGTGCTCACCGGCGACGGCTCCACCGGCGCGGCGCTGGTCGACCATCCGGGGGTCGACAAGATCGCGTTCACCGGCTCCACGTCGGTGGGGCGCGAGATCGGCGCAAAGGCCGGCAAAGCGCTCAAGCGGGTGACGCTGGAGTTGGGCGGCAAGTCGCCCAACATCATCCTCCCCGACGCCGACATCGAGGCCGCGATCAAGGGCTCCTACCAGGCGATCTACTTCAACTCCGGCCAGGCCTGCAACGCCGGCTCGCGCCTGTTCGTGCCGGCGGCGCGCTTCGACGAGGTGATGAGCGGGCTGGCCGAGCAAGCCGCCCAGGCGCAGCTGGGGCCGGGTCTCGACCCGGGGACCCAGCTCGGCCCGCTCGTCTCCGCCGAGCAGCACGAGCGCGTGCTCGGCTACATCGAGGCCGGCCGCGCCGAAGGCGCCGAGGTGCTCGCCGGCGGCGAGGCGGCGCTCGCCGACAGCGGCGGTTACTTCGTCGCGCCCACGCTCTTCAGCGCCACCGGCGCGGGCGCCGACGAGCTGCGGATCGCGCGCGAGGAGATCTTCGGTCCGGTGCTGGTCGCCTCCCCCTACGACACGCTCGAGGAGGTCGCCGCGCGCGCCAACGACAGCGACTACGGGCTGGCCGCGGGCGTGTGGACGCGCGACGTTTCCAGCGCCCACCGTCTCGCGGCGCTGCTGCGCGCGGGCTCGGTGTACGTCAACACCTGGGGCGCCGTCGATCCTTCGGCGCCGTTCGGTGGCTTCAAGGCTTCGGGTCTCGGCCGCGAGCACGGCCACGACGGCCTCGATGCCTATCTGGAGACCAAGAGCGTGTGGACCGCAATATGAGCCGCATGGCGGCGCTGGAT
Source organism: uncultured Solirubrobacterales bacterium (assembly GCA_963812595.1). GTDB lineage: Bacteria > Actinomycetota > Thermoleophilia > Solirubrobacterales > Solirubrobacteraceae > Palsa-744. Next base: position 588,827 of record CAWEVQ010000009.1, on the reverse strand, counting down.
CGGCGTCCTCGGTCGCTCGCGTACCGAAGCCGGGAGACACTCGCTTCGCTCGCATCCCCGTTTCGGCCAGCACGCCACGCTTCCTGCGTCCTTGCCCAGCTTGCCCTGCGAACTCATATAGCCGCAGTGTGTGGTCAGAGGCGAAACGATGAGTGCGCCCATGCCCGGCCCCGGGCGTCTGAAGATCTCGAGGACGGTGGACGACGGCACCGTCAGGCTCTCTCTGGAGGGCGAGCTCGACCTGGCGGGAGCGCCAGAGATGGAAGCGAGCCTGACGGCGGCCGCGCGGGAGAACCCCGCGCGCCTGATCGTCGACCTGAGTCGCCTGCAGTTCATCGACTCGACAGGGCTTCGGCTGCTGCTGCAGGCAGACGCACGCGCCAAGGAGCGAGGCTACGAGCTAGTGCTGCGCCCCGGGGCGCAGGCGGTGCAGCGGGTGTTCGAGGTGACGGGGGCACTCGCGATCCTGCGCTTCGAGGGCGCCGAGGGCTAGACCCGAAGTCCCTCGCCCCGACCGAGAATCGGCCGAGAAGCCCTTGTCCAGTTCATCCTCGGTGCTGCCACACTCACTCGCCGGGACGAGTGAGGCAGCCGTGATCAACCGCGCTGGCGCTGACCGCGCTGCCCCCAGCCGCACCACCCTGGCGCTGGCGGGGCTGTGTGTGCTGGTGCTGCTGGCGGCCACCTTCGAGGTGGTGCTGGACGCGGCGGTCGGCCACTCGCCGCTGACCCCGGGCTCGCCGGGGATCACCGGGTGGTTGCAGTGGGGGATCGGCGAGCGACTCGGCTTCCGCGTGTTCCTGATCGCGCTGCTCTGCTTCACCGGCGCCTACGCGGGGCTGCTGGTGCTGGCGCGGCGCATCTCAGCCGACCGTCGCGCCGTTCGCTGGTCGATCGCACTGGTCGGAACGCTGTCGGTGATCGTGTGCGCCGGCCCGATCCTCTTCTCGACCGACGTGTTCAGCTACATCGCCTACGCGCGCATGGGGGTGCTGCACGGCCTGGATCCCTACCTGCACGGCCCGATCAGGATCGAAGGTGACCCGATCTTCAAATACGTGGGCGAGGATTGGCTCAAAGTGGCGACCGCGTATGGGCCGTTGTACACGCTGCTCTCCTACCCATTGGCGGCGCTGGGCCTGAAGGGGGCGGTGTGGGGGGCGAAGGTGGAGGCGCTCGCCGCGTGCGCGGGTACGCTGGCGCTGACGTGGCGCTGCGCGCGGGCGCGAGGGTACGACCCGGTGGTCGCGCTGGTGGTCGTCGGTGCCAACCCGCTGTGGGTGTTGTACGCGCTGGGAGGTGCGCACAACGACGTGATCATGACCTTCTTCATGATGGCGGCGGTGGCATTGGTAGTAAGCGAGAGCCCCACCAGCCCAACCGGCCACTCGTCGTCTCGGGGGCCAATCCTGGGCAATCGGGAGGCCTGGGCGGGTGCGTCGGTTGTCGCTGCGGGCATGGTGAAGGCGACAGGAGCGGTGCTGCTGCCGTTCATGCTGCTCGCGCGGCGTGACCGAAGCCGGGAGACACGCGCCTTCGGCGCGAATCCCCGTTTCGGCCAGCGGGCGCTGGCGGGCGCGGTTGGGGCGCTGGTGGCGATCGCGGTCGTCTCCTACCCAGTGTTCGGCCTGCACGGTCTCGACGTGATCTCGGCGCTCAACCGCGACGCGGCGCTGGTGTCGACCGACAGCTTCCCCAACGAGATCGCACACCTGCTGGGCAAGCCAGGGGTGTTCCCGGCCGACCACACGCTGCTGAAGGCAGCGCTGGTCGTGATCGTGCTGCATCTGCTGTGGCGCACGTGGCGGGGGTATGACTGGGTGTCGGCGTCGGGGTGGACGCTGCTGGCGATCGCCGTCACCAGCACGTGGCTGTTGGCGTGGTACACGCTGTGGGCGCTGCCGCTGGCGGTGGTCGCGCGCGACCGGCGACTACTGGTCGCGATCTTCGTCGTGCAGGGCCTGTTCATCGTCCACCAAACCGCTCCGCTGTTCTCGCCGGCGTCGTCATGAGCGGGGCGAGCACGCACATCGAGCCGGGTGGCCGCGGGAAAGCAAGAACATCGGGCAGGGCGGCAACGTGGAGAGCGCGGTGAGTGAAGCGGCGAGCACTGCCGAGCCGGGCGGACGCTGGGAGCGCCTGCCAGAGCGCCTGCGCCCGCGCACGCACGAGCGTCGCGGCCGGGGCGACCTGCGCCGCGTGGAGAGCACGCTGCTGGTGCTGGCGTTCCTCATCCTGGCGGTTGCGGTCATCAACGACGTGGTGCGCCAGGTGCACGTCAACGAACGCCTGACGGTGGACCTGCGCACGTGGCGGACGATCACCGGCAACGACCTCATCAACATCTCCGTCGAACAGGACCTGACGCACCACACTACGCGTGACGTGCTGTGCGGCAACATCGGGTCGGGCCCTCCGGGGACGCAGCCGCAGGTGTGCCTGATCATGACCGGCCCGACCGTGCACGGAATGCGCGTGGCGAAGGGCGGCTTCTATCTGCCGCCCTACTTCCAGGACAAGCACGCCAACCGCTATGCCTGCTTCGGCACGGCGGTGCAGGAACACCTGTGTGGCTTGCCAACCCCACCGGGCGCGCCGGACGAACCGCTGACGGGGGGCTGATGTCTGAGCCCGCGGCCGTGTCATCCACGGGGGGGATGAGCAGTTCTAAGGAGGACCGGGCGGGCGGGCACCGATCCAAGGGTCGGGGGGGATGGATCGCGCAGCGCGAAGAGGGGGCGTGGAGCGAAGCCCTCGCGAAGTGGTGGCCACTCGCGGCATTGCTGGTGTTGGCAGCAGCGCTGCGCCTGAGCACGCTCGACCTGCAGAGCTTCTGGTACGACGAGGCATACGTGCCGGTGCACACGCTGCACCCATCCCTGGTGGCGACGCTGCACTCGGTCGAGCACCGCGAAAACACGCCGCCGCTGTGGTACGTGCTGATCTGGGCGTGGTCGCGGATCTTCGGCACGGGGATGATCGCTCTGCGGCTGCCCTCGGCGCTGGCGGGGATTGCGACCGTGGCGGTGGGGTGGGGGATCGGGCGGGAGCTGGCTGGTCGCAGGGCAGCAATCGCCACTGCCGCGCTGGTGGCCACCAACCCGTTGTTTGTGTGGTACTCGCAGGAAACACGCGCGTACGGCCTGTTCGTGTTCATGGCGGCGCTTGCGATGTGGTGCTGGCTGCGCGCTGACGCCGACCCCACACCGGGCAGGCTGTGGGCGTTCGCGGCGAGCGGCGCGGCGGCCGTGGCGACGCACTACTTCGCGGTGTTCCTGCTGGCGCCGATGTGCCTGTGGCTGCTGCGCCCGCGGCGCATCGCAGGGCCGGACGCGCAAGCCGCCGCCCGGCGCTCGTCGCCGCCGGGCGGGGCGTTTTGGGCAGTGGCGGCGATCGTGCTGGTCGGCGCGGCGCTCGTGCCGCTGGCGCTCACCCAAGGTGGGCACGGTACTCAGTGGATCGGAGAATGGGCGCTCGCCAGCCGCCTGGAAACGATTCCCCAGTACTACCTGACGGGATATTCCGGGGCGCCGCTGGGCCACGGCCTGGAGCTGCTGGTGGCGCTGGAGATCCTCGCCGCCGTCGGCTACGGCCTGTGGCGTGCTCCCACCCCGCGCGAGAGCGAAGGCGCGCTGCTGGCGCTGGGGGTGGCGGCGTGCGGGGTGCTGATCCCGGTGGCGATGGCTTTCGGCGGCGCCGACTATCTGGCGCCGCGCAACGTGGTGGCGGCGATGATTCCACTGACGGCGGGGATCGCCACGATCGCGGGGGGGCGGCGCACCGGCCGCACGGGGCTCGCGCTGGTGGGCTTGATCGCGGTTACCTTTGCGGCGCTCTCCATCGACGTGGACCTCAGCCCGCGCCTGCAGCGCGGCGACTGGCGCGGGCTTGCGCAGGCGATCAGGCAGGCGTCCCCCGGCGGCCCGCGGCACGCCACCGTGGCGATCACCACGGTGGAGCTGGGTGCGGCGCCGCTCGAGTACTACTTGCCGCCGCTGCACAACCTGCGGCACGGGGCGGTGGTGAGGGTGAGCGAAATCGACGAGACCGGATACGCGCCGCTGCGCCCGGGCGCGGGCGAACCTCCGGCGCCAGGCTTCCACCTGGTGGGACATAGCGACATCAACGGCATGATCCTCTACCGCTTCCGCGCGCCAACCCCGCGTGCGGTGTCGGAGGCCGTGCTGCGCGGGCATGTCATTGCAGAAGGGCGCCCGGAGGTTCTGGTTTCCAATGAAAAGGAATAGCTTTCGATCATGCCGACCTCGACCGCTACGACCCGCAGCGAGGCACGCATCGCGCTAGAGCGCGCCTGTGAGCATCTGCTCGCACTTCAGGACGATGCGGGCTGGTGGCGGGGCGAGCTGCAGACGAACGTGACGATGGATGCCGAGGACATGCTGCTGCGCGAGTTCCTCGGGATCCGCACCGCGGCCGAGACCGAGCGCTCGGCAGCGTGGATCCGCTCGCAGCAGCGCAAGGACGGGACGTGGGCGAACTTCCACGGTGGGCCGGGCGACCTCTCGACCACCGTGGAGGCCTACTGGGCGCTGCGCCTGGCCGGCGATCCGGCCGAGGCGGAGCACATGCGCACAGCGGCTGAGTGGGTGCGCGAGCAGGGCGGCATGGAGCGGGCGCGGGTGTTCACGCACGTGTGGCTGGCGCTGTTCGGGTTATGGCCGTGGGAGCGGATCCCCGCACTGCCACCGGAGATCGCGATGCTGCCGCGGTGGGTGCCGCTGAATATCTACGACTTCGGCTGCTGGGCGCGCCAGACGATCGTGGCGCTATCGCTGGTGATGGCGCGGCGCCCCAAAAAGGCGTTGGAGTTCGACCTGCGCGATCTGCACGGCGCGCAGCCATGGATCCCAAGTGGATCGGTGCCCGCGCCCCGCGCCGGCACCCGCCCGCCCCGCCCCCCGCGTCCGCCCGCTTCCAGGTACGGCCTCTCCTCGCTGTTCTCCGCCTTCTCACCCGCCGCGGCCGCCACAGGGGGACGCTCGCCTTGGACGGCTCGCATCCCCGTTGCGACCGAAGCCGGGAGACACTCGCTACTCGCTCGCATCCCCGTTGCGGCCAGCGCGGGCACGTGGCTGGGGCGTCTGGACAGCGCACTGCGCGTGTACGAGCGCCACCCACTGCCGCCGCTGCGCTGTCAGGCGATCGCGCGCGCCGAGGCGTGGATCGTGCGCCGCCAGGAGGCTGATGGCTCGTGGGGCGGCATCCAGCCGCCGTGGGTGTACTCGCTGATGGCGCTCCACCTCGGAGGCTACCCGCTGGATCACCCGGTGATGCGCCGTGGTCTGGAGGGGTTGGAGCGCTTCATGGTCGAGGACCGCGACGACAGTCGCGGCGTGGGTGCGCCCCCTGGGGCGAGCCGGCGCCTGGAAGCCTGCCAGTCGCCGGTGTGGGACACGGCGCTGGCGATCGTGGCGCTCAGCGATGCCGGCACCCCACGCGAGCACCCGGCGCTGACGTGCGCCGCGCAGTGGCTGCTGGACGAGGAGGTGCGCGTGCGCGGCGATTGGGCGGCGGCGCGAGGGGAATTGCAGCCGGGGGGATGGGCGTTTGAGTTCGAGAATGACAACTACCCCGACGTTGATGACACCGCGGAGGTGGCACTGGCGCTGCTGCGCACGATTGAGCTGGAACCCGAGCAGACGCGCCGCGCCAACCGCCACCGCCGCCGCAGCGGCGAAGTGCCTCCGGCGGACGGTGCGCAGGGGGTGCGCGAGCGCGCGCAGGACGCGATCGATCGCGCCGTCGAGTGGGTGGAGGGGATGCAGAGCGCGGGCGGCGGCTGGGGGGCATTTGACGCCGACAACACACGGACGCTGGTGCGGGCGCTCCCGTTCCTGGACTTCGGCGAGGTGATCGACGAGCCGAGCGCCGACGTGACCGCGCACGCGCTGGAGATGCTCGCCGCGCTCGGCCGTGCCGACAGCGAAAAGGCCCGCGCGGGGCTGAGCTGGCTGCTGGGGCAGCAGGAGGCGGATGGATCGTGGTTTGGACGCTGGGGGATCAACCACGTCTATGGCACCGGCGCGGCGCTGCCGGCGCTCGCGGCGATGGGCGTCGGCCCCGAGGAGCAGCCGATCCGCCGCGCGGTGGCGTGGCTGCACGCCCACCACAACGAGGACGGAGGCTGGGGCGAGGACCCGCGCTCCTACGATGACCCCGCGTGGATCGGCTGCGGCGACTCGACCGCCTCGCAGACGGCGTGGGCGCTGCTGGCGCTGCACGCGGCCGGCGAGCGGCTGGAGCGCTCGGAGGCGATGGAGCGCGGGGTGGCGTGGCTGATCTCCAGGCAGCGCCCCGACGGCACGTGGGAGGAGCCGCAGTACACGGGCACCGGGTTTCCGTCGGACTACTACATCAACTATCACCTCTACCGCCTCACCTTCCCGATCATGGCGCTGGGCCGCTGCGCGGGGGTTGAGGGTCCGGGGTGAGCGCCCTCGTGACGGGAGGGAGGAAGCTGCCCTTCCTGCCCACGCCCGCGGCGGTGATGGCGCGAGCGGGCGGCGAGAACTTTCCCGTAGCCAGCCGTGTGCTGCCGCGCCGCGTCAGGGAGCATCTCCTGGCGCTGTACGGCTTCGCGCGGCTGGTGGACGAACTGGGCGACGCCGCGGTCACCGGGGCCGATGGGGCGGGTGGGCCGCAATCAAAGCTGGCGGCGCTTGATTGGCTGGAGGAGGAGCTGGAGCGCGCGTACGCCGGCGAGGCGCGTCACCCGCTGCTGGTGCGCCTGCAGGACACCGTGCGCGCATGCGTGCTGCCGCGCGATCCCTTCCTGCGGCTGATCGAGGCCAACCGGGTCGACCAGCGCGTGGCGCGCTACGACACCTGGGAGCAGCTGCTGGGCTACTGTCATCTTTCGGCCGATCCCGTCGGCGAGCTGGTGCTGGGCGTGTTCGGCAGTGCCACGCCCGAGCGGGTGGCGCTCTCGGATCGGATCTGCACGGCGCTGCAGCTGGCCGAGCACTGGCAGGACGTCGCCGAGGATCGGCGCGCGGGCAGAATCTACCTCCCCGCGGAAGACCTGGAGCGGTTCGGCTGCACCGAGTGCGACCTTGCCCGGGCGGGTGCGAACAGGACAAGCTGGCGGGTGAAGGGGCTAATTGCCTTCGAGGTGGCGCGCACGCGCGAGCTGCTGGGGGAGGGGGCGCCGCTGATCGACACGCTGCACGGACGCGAGCGTGTGGCGGTGGCGGCATTCGTGAGCGGCGCCACCGCGGCGCTCGGGGCGATCGAGCGTGCCGGCTACGACGTGCTCGCCGGTCCACCGAGGGCCTCACGTGCGCGGCGCGCAGGGGCGTTGGCGAGGACGCTGACGGAGCGGTGGAGGTGAGCGCCGTATCGGCTCACACCCGGTCGGCCTACCGGCAGTGCGAGGCGCTGACGCGCGCGGCGGCGGGTAACTTCTACTACGGCATCCGCCTGCTCCCCACCCCCAAGCGCAGGGCGATGTGCGCGGTGTATGCGTTCGCGCGGCGCGTGGACGACATTGCCGACGGGACGCTTGCGCCGGAGGAGAAGCTGCGCCGGCTGCAGGAGGCCGCGCGGGCGCTGGAGCGCTTGGACCCGGAGGACCCCGACCCGGTGATGGCGGCCCTCGCGGATGCCACGGTGCGCTTTCAGCTGCCCGTGGATGCGCTGGGCGATCTGATCGAGGGGGTGCGGATGGATGTGCGGGGCACCTCCTACGCGAATTTTGGAGAGCTCGAGCTCTACTGCCGGCGCGTCGCCGGCTCGATCGGGCGGCTGTGCCTGGCGATCTTCGGCACGCGCGCGGGGGGGAGAGGCCCGGATCGAGGCGAGCGACCGGCGAGCGAGCTGGCTGATGACCTGGGGGTGGCGCTGCAGCTGGCCAACATCGTGCGTGACCTGCGCGAGGACGCCGAACGCGGCCGCGTGTACCTGACGGCGCGCGACATGGTGCGCTACCACCTGCATGACGACGGCCCGCTCGACGCGCCCGCGCTGCGGGCGCTCACGCGCGAGGCGAGTATGGCCGAACCGGCGATGGTGGCCGGCTTCGAAGGGGGTGACGTCGGCCAGCTGTACGCGCTGATGCGCTTCTACTGCCTGCGCTCGCGCGACTGGTTTCACCGCGGTATGGAGCTGGTGGCGCTGCTCGACCGGCGCAGCGCCGCGTGCGTGCTGGCGATGGCGGGCATCTACTGGCGCCTGCTCGGCCACATTGAGGAGCGCCCCGACCGCGTGCTCGCACAACGCGCGCGGCTGAAGAAACGCGAGAAGGCGTGGGTGGCGGCACGCGCGCTGCTCGGCAAGGGGATACCGGAGCGCCACCCGGCCGAACGGATTCAGGAGGAAGACGCTTCTTGAGTGCCGCCGAACCGTCCGGCCCGCGCGTGGCGGTGATCGGCGGCGGGCTGGCGGGGATCTCCGCTGCGCTCGACTGTGCCGACGCCGGTGTGCGGGTGACGCTGCTGGAGGTGCGCCCGCGGCTGGGTGGGGCGGTGTACTCCTTCGAGCGCGATGGCCTGCGGATCGACAACGGCCAGCACGTGTTCCTGCGTTGCTTTCACGCCTACCGCGCGTTGCTCGCGCGGCTGGGCAGCGAGCGCGGGGTGGCGCTGCAGCCGCGCCTGGAGATCCCGCTGGTGCGCCCCGGCGGGGAGGTGAGCGTGCTGCGCCGCTCTGGGCTGCCGGCGCCGCTGCACCTGGCGGGCACGCTGCTGCGCTACCGCCACCTTTCCCTACGAGAGCGCCTCGGTGCGGCGCGGGCGGCGCTCGCGCTCGGTCGTCTCGACCCGAGCGCGCCGGAGCTCGACCGGCAGACCCTCGGCGCGTGGCTGGCAGCTCACGGTCAGAGCCCGCATGCGACGGCGGCGCTGTGGGACCTGATCGCGCTGCCCGCGCTCAATCTGCCTGCCGACCAGGCGTCGTTGGCGCTGGCGGCGTTCGTCTTCAAGCGCGGCCTGCTCGAACACCCAGACGCGGGCGACATCGGCTTTCACCGTCGCCCGCAGAGCGAGATCGTGGGGGAGCCGGCGGCGCGTGCGCTGCGCGCGGCTGGCGTGGATGTGAGACTGGGGTGGCGTGCGGAGCGGGTGGTGGCCAGCGATGGGGGGTTCGAGATCTGGCGTCGCGGGAGTGAGGCCGATGACACGGGGAGGCGTGCAGGCGAGCGCTCCATCGACGTTGAGGGTGCAAGCGCCAGCGTGGGGGGGAGCGGCGCGGCCGGGAGGGCAGAGGAGCAGTTGAGTGCCGATGCAGTGGTCGTCGCGTTGCCGCGCACGCGCGCCGCGGCATTGATCGAGCCACTCGACCCTGCGAGTGCGGCTCGTGCGCTGAAGTTGCGCGATACCCCGATCGTCAACCTGCACGTGGTATACGACCGCAAGGTGTGCGAGCTTGCGTTCGTGGGTGGGGTGGAATCACCGGTGCAGTACGTCTTCGACCGCAGCGACGCCGGGGGCGTGGACGCGGGGATGCAGTACCTGGCCGTCTCGCTGTCGGGCGCCGACGAGGAGATGAGCATGAGCGTCGAGGAGCTGCGCGAGCGCTACCTGCCCGCGCTCGCGGAGCTCTTCCCGCGCGCTCGCACGGCGCGGGTCGAGCGCTTCCTGGCCACGCGCGAGCACGCCGCCACGCTGCGCGCCGAGCCTGGCGCCGGCGCGCTGCGACCGGGGCCGATCACCGCGGTTCCCGGGTTGGCGCTCGCGGGCGCGTGGACCGATACCGGCTGGCCGGCGACGCTGGAGAGTGCGGTGCTGAGTGGTCATGCCGCGGCTCAGTGCGCGCTGGAGGCGGTCGGCCTGGTGCCGGCGTCTGTGCCTGCGGGCACTGGGGCGCAGGCACGTGCGGCCGGCGAGACGCAGGCGATGCAGGGAGGAGGCCGGTGAGCGATCTGCTGATCGCCGCGCCGCTGCGCCTGGAGGCGTGGGCGATTTCCGCGGGGATTCGCTCCCCCCCGACCAGTGCCCCCTCACTCCGCGCGCGGGTGCACCGCACCGGCATGGGCCCGCGCCGCGCCCAGGCGATGGCTCCGGTGCTGCTCCACCGCCCGGGGGCGGCGCTGCTGGTGATGGGCTTCGGCGGTGCGCTCGACGAGCACAGCGACGTGGGGGACGTGGTGGTCGCCGACGCGGTGCAGGGGCCCGACGGGATGGGGCCGGTTGCCTGCGCCGGCGCGCATGATCTGGCGGTGGTGCTCGAACGCCGCGGCCTGCGTGTGCGCCGCGGGACGGTCGCCTCGGTCGCGCGCCTGGCGATGGGCGACACGCGCGTGCGGCTGCGCGAGGCGGGAGCGATCGCCGTGGACATGGAGTCGGCGTGGCTGGCCCCCGGCGCGGGGGAGCGCCCGTTCGCGGTCGTGCGGGTGATTACCGACACGCCCGCCAGAGAGCTGACCAATCCGCTGCATACGGTGACGGGCGTCGCGCGCGCGATGGCGGTGCTGCGCCGCGCGGCGGGAGCGTTGTACGAATGGGCGCCTCAGGGGCTAAGGTAGGCATAATGGCGGCGCGCATCAGACAGAGCACGCGCATGGGTTGGTACCTGATGCGCCAGCGCATGGCCAAACGCGAGATGTTCCCGCTGATCGTCGAGCTGGAGCCGCTCTTCCAGTGCAACCTGGAGTGCGCGGGGTGCGGCAAGATCCAGCATCCCGACCACGTGCTGCGGCGGCGAATGTCGGTGGAGCAGGCGGTGGGGGCGATCGAGGAGAGCGGCACGCCGATGGTGTCGATCGCCGGCGGCGAGCCGCTGATCCACCCCGAGATTCATCTGATCGCGGCGGAGCTGGTGAAGCGCAAGAAGTTCGTCTACCTCTGCACCAACGCGATCCTGCTGGAGCGCAAGCTCGAGAACTTCAGGCCCAGCCCCTACTTCGCGTGGGCGATCCACATGGATGGGCTGCGCGAGCGCCACGACGCGTCGGTCGAACGCGAGGGGGTGTTCGACAAGGCGGTGTCGGCGATTCGCGCGGCGAAGGCAAAGGGCTTTCGCGTGACAACCAACACGACGTTCTTTACGCAGGACTCCCCGAAGACTGTCAGGGAGGTGCTCGACTTCCTCAATGACGATCTCGAAGTCGACGAGATGATGATCTCGCCGGCGTACGCATACGAGAAAGCGCCCGACCAGGAGCACTTCCTCGGCGTGCGCCAGACGCGCGAGCTGTTCGGCGAGGCGTTTGCGGACGGACGGCGCAAGCGTTGGCGCTTGAACCACAGCCCGCTGTTCCTCGACTTCCTCGAAGGCAGGGCCGAATTCGACTGCACCGCCTGGGGGATCCCCAGCTACTCGCTGTTCGGCTGGCAGCGCCCCTGCTACCTGATGTCCGACGGCTACACCGCCACCTACAAGGAGCTGATCGAGACGACCGACTGGAGCAAGTACGGTCGCGGCCGCGACCCCCGCTGCGAGAACTGCATGGCCCACTGCGGCTACGAGCCCACCGCCGTCCTGCACACCACGCACTCGCTGCGCCAGTCACTGCGGGCGCTCGTCAGCTGACGCAGTGCGATCCCGCAGGTGGGGCGAACCTCACCCCCGATGCGCCCGTCAGCTGATCTCGGTCCGCTCGATGCTGTCCACTGCGAGGACAGCCTCGGCGGACTCCTCACCCTCCAGCGTCGCGGCGCCGCGGATGTCGCGCCAGGTCATGCCCTCGCCGAGCAGGGCGGGGATGCCGAGAGCGAGCGCGGTGAGGACCTCGACGGCCTGGAGGATGATTCCGTAAGCCAAGGCGGGGCCGGCGCCGACGCCGTAGGCGGCTAGCACCACCAGGCAGGCGGCCTGGAAGACACCGACGTTCGACGGGGTGGCGGGCAGCACGGCGGAGACGTTGACGGCCAGCAGCACCGCGGCGGCGGCGGTGAGGCCGTCGTCGGATTGCAGGCCGAGCGCGCACAGCACCGCGTAGCAGGCAAGCCACTGCAGCGTCCACGCGAGCAGCTGCGTCAGCACGGCGGGGATCCCGTGGCGGGGGTTGGCGAAGACTGCCAGCCCCTGCCTGCCGAGGCGCAACAGGCGGGCGAGCGTCGCAGCGGCGAGCGCGATCCGCAGCGAACGCGAGCGCTGGGCGAGCGCCAGCAACCACGGTCCCATCAACACCAGCAGGCAGATCACCAGCGGTATCGCGAGCGCGACCACGAGGCCGGAGACGTGCTGGCGTAGGATTTCGAGGCTGGTGAAGGTGACGGTCGCGAGGATCGCCAGCGCGAGCAGGTTGATCAACGTCTGCGAGAAGACGGTGCCGGCGACGACCGGCAGCTGGCGGCGCGAGGAGCCGGGCAGGCGGCGGGTCAGCACGAGCATCTTGGCGGGCTCGCCGATGCGCCCGGGGAACACCGCCGAGCCCATCACGCCGATCATCGTCGCGCGGATCACCGGCGCCCACGCGACCTCGGTGTCGGGCAGCGCCGCACGCAGCACCTCATGCCAGGAGCCGGCGCGCAGCACCAGCGAGAGCCCCATCAGTGCGAGCGCGAGCACGATCCACCCCGGCTCTGCCGAGGTCAGCGCGTTGCCGACGCGATGCAGCCCCAGGCGCGAGAGCGCGAACGCGAGGATCGCGGCGAGCGACCAGCAGCACGACGGCACGACCACGCGCCTGCGCAGGCGCACGCGGTGGGTACGGCGTTGGGACGAGACGGTATCGCCCATCACCTTGGGTGTATCAGAGCGAGAGGCTGGCACGCTACGCCGAGGAGGTCATTGTGATGCCCCGTCAGCTCATGTTCACGTAACCGGTGGCTTCCGTCGGCGTGCGCACGTTGGCCGCGACCTTGTTTTCGTAGTTGCCCTCGATCGTCTGGATGTCGCCGTCCGGGAGCACGTCCCTGACGATCCCCACGTGTTCGTCGCCGAACACGATCAGGTCGCCCGGCTGGGGGGTAACGCCGGGGCCGTTGGGGATTGCGCGGCCGGTGCTCTGCGCCCACGACCAGACCTGGCCGACCGAGCCGAGGCCTTCGCCGTTCGGCGCCCAGCGGCTCGCCCGCCTGGCGCGCGGCCCACGAGGCGAAGTAGGCGCACCATGGGGCGCCGGGGACCGCTCCGGCGGTGGCGCTGCGGTACATCGCGATCGCCGGTGATTCGTTGCTGCCCGGCGGCTGCTCGGTCTGGCCGAGCTGGCTTTCGGCGATCTTCACGATCTGCTGGCCCGGCGTGGTCGTGGTGCCAGCGATTCCGGGCGTGCTCGTGAGTGCCCCGCTGCTCGAGGCTCCGAGCAGCGGCGTCGCCGTTTCCAGGTCCGCCGAGCTGGTTGGAGCGATGCCGGTGGGCGCCGTGCTTGTGGGGGTCGCCGTGCCCGCCTGGCTTTCGCTCGCACTCTGCAGCGCCTGGGCGAACGTGGTGCTGCCGGTGGCTCTGCGTCGGTTCGGGCGCGGTGGACGCCGCCGTGCCACCGGTGCCCGCCGCGTTGGTGGCGAGCAGGGCGGCGGGGTTGGCGATCGCCTGTTCGAGCGTGGCCACGCGGGCGAGGACGGATTCGACCGACATCCGCCCGGTGATCGGCAGTGTCGCGTCAGGGGTTGAGTGGCGTGGCGGGATCGGCGCGGCGGAGGGTGCGGGGGCCGGTCAAGGGTGGACATCGCGCAGGAAGACGCCGCGGTGAGTAGTGGGCCGTCGGGTTCTCGAGGCCAACCGCATAAATGCTTGCATCCCAAAATCCGGCCTAAAGCGCTTCCAATAGTTCGTCGATAGCGCCGGCGAAGGACACACAAGTGTCCATGATCCTATTCAATCCCAAGGGGGCTAGACGTGTCTATGCGTATTGGCAAGCGAAGCTTCGCTAGCCGCAAGCGAAAGATAGCCGGCCTGTGCGCATTCGTGCTCGCAGGCCTCCTGGCTGTGGGCGCGTACGCGTTCACGGCAAGCAACACACAGGCGGAAGAATCGGGCGCCGGTGCCAACTCCGCAGTTGTGTCCGGCTACAAAACCACCAACCTGAAACTTTAAGCTCAAAGAAGGCACTGCTCTGTCGGCCACATTCACAGCAGAAGCAACAGCGGGAGAGGCAGAAGCCAAAGAAGCCGAAATCAACGTGATGAAAACGGGCGGGGTGCCGGTTTGGACGCATTGCGTACGAGACTCCGGGCCCACCGGCCCTATTCACGTGCACATTTGGAGCCCCGCTCACGTACGCAGAAATCAAAGAAGACGTCGTACAGGAAACCATCGTCACATCGTAGGTGTAGCGACCGAGTGGCAAACGTGGAGGGCCGGCCCTGCCGGCCCTCCACGCCCACGTCCACGCCCACAACCACACAACAAGAATGCGACCTCGACGCATTAGGAAAGTTCTCCTCTCGGCCCTGGGACTCATCATCCTGGGGACTACGTGGTTCTACTTCGCCCCGACCCAGCTCGGCGGCTCGACCACCTACGTGGTCACCCACGGGATCAGCATGGAGCCGCGCTTTCACACCGGCGACCTGGCGATCGTGCGCAGCCAGAGCAACTACCATGTAGGTGAAATCGTCGCCTACCAAAACCGCCAGCTGCACACGATCGTGCTGCACCGGATCGTCGGGCGCGAAGGCGACAGGTATCTGTTCAAGGGGGACAACAACAACTTCGTCGACCCCGAACACCCGGTTGCCAGCCAGCTGATCGGCGCCCTGTGGATACATATCCCGGGCGTGGGCCTGCGCCTTCAATCGATCCGCTCGCCGCTTGTGATGGGGATCCTCCTGTTCGTCGGGATGCTGCTCCTCACCGGTGGAGCGTTCGCGCGGACCCAAGGGCGTAGGCACAGGCGTGAGGGGCGTGCGGGCGAGGGCGCCGCGACGCCCACGTTCGCGACGCCCACGTTCGCCGTCCTCGCGATCGGCGCCCTGCTGGCGATCCCGTTCCTGATGCTCGCGCTGCTCGCCTTCACCCGCTCGCCGACGAAGCTCCACCCCTACACGGTCCCCTACCGGCAGAGCGGCAGGCTCTCCTACTCCGCCGAAGCGCCTGCGGGGCCGACCTACCCAGGTGGACAGGCGGTGACCGGCGACCCGCTCTTCGCGCACGTCCTGAACGCGGTCGACCTCAGCTTCGCCTACCGTCTGCACGTCGCCGGCCGACGCTCGCTCAGCGGAAGCGCCTCGCTCGAGGCGACGGTGGTCTCCTCCGATGGCTGGCACACCACGCTGCGGCTCGCGCCACCCACGCGCTTTCACGGCAGCCGCGCGCTCGTCACGGGGACGCTCGATTTGACCTCGCTGCTTGCGCTCTTGCACAATGTCGAAACGGCGACGAAGGCGAGCGGCACCTACACGCTCACGCTGCTGCCGCGGGTGAGCGTGAGCGGGAGGGTCGACGCCGTGCCGGTGCACACCACGTTCGCACCGAAAGTCCAGTTCTCGCTGACCCCGATCGAGGCGCAGCCGGCCGTCGCCGGCGGCGGCTCGCTCACCACGACTTCGCCCTCCGGCGAAAACACCGCGCTGAGCATGTTTTCGCCCTCGGCGCCGGGCTCGGCGACTGGCACGCGCTCCCAGCCGGCATCGCTCTCGCTCGGATTAAGACAGCTCTCGGTGACGAGCGCACGTACGCTCGCGCGCGACGCGCTCGCGATCATCCTCTGCGCCGTGCTGGCGGCACTCGCCTGCCTGCGGCTGGCGCTCGGTCGTTCGCAGCCCCGCGACGAGTCGGCCTCGATCCGCGCCCGCTACGGCCGGATGATCGTGCCGGTCGCGCGCGTGTGGCAGCTGCCGGGGGTGCCGGTGATCGACGTCGAGGACATGGAGGCGCTGGCGCAGATCGCGGAGCACTACGACCGCTCGATCCTGCACGAGGTGGCGGAGGACGGCGAAGCCTTCTGGGTCACCGACGAGAGCGGGCAGTTCCGCTACGCGGTCGGCGTGTGGACCGGTGCCTCCCAGGGCGAGCCCGCCGAAGGGCTGACCGACGAGGCGCTGGCTTACGAGGCGTTGGCTGACGAGGCGCTGGCCGGCGAGACGCTTGTGCATGAGGCTTACGGCCGTGAGTCCTACGCCCATGAGCCCAAGCTCGCTGGGCCGATTTCGGCGCGCGGTGCGCCCAATACGCTCGGGGTGGCGCCGGAGGACGACACATTCGCCGCCGCCGACGGCGTCACGCAGGGCGAGTGGACGCCGCGACGCGACGGCGGCCGCGGTCGTTCACACAAGCCCGGCCTCCTGTGAACGCTCGTTTGCAGCCGTCCAGCGGTCTCGCCGGCCCTCAAGTATCGCCCGTCCGTGACGATAAACAGGCATGTGAAGAGTGTCTCCCGGCTGCGGCCGGGCCCCTCTTCAATCAAGGCAAGGACCGACAGGGAGTCGGTCCGGGACTGACCAAACAATCGTCATCAAGGAGATGAACGCATGTCCCTAAGCATTAACACCAACGTCGACTCGCTGATCGTTCAGCGCAATCTCAACACCAGCCAGGGCGAGCTGAGCACATCGATGGAACGGCTCTCCTCGGGTCTGCGGATCAACTCCGCCGCCGACGACGTCGCCGGCTACGCCGCCAATCAGCGCCTGCAGGGCCAGGTCAACGGCGTGATGCAGGCAGCCCAGAACACCCAGGAAGCGGTTGCGCTCGTGCAGACGGCGCAGGGCGCGCTCAACGACGTGGAGCAGATGCTCCAGCGTATGCGCGAGCTCGCGGTGCAGCTGGCCAATGGCACCAACTCGAAATCCGACGAAGAAGCGATCGAAAACGAGTCGAAACAGCTCGAAAAAGAGCTCACGCGGGTCGGCGAAACGACCAAGTTCAACGGCGTCGAACTCCTGGCCAAAGCAGAAAAAATCAAGTTCCAGGTAGGCGCCAACGAAAAAGAAACGATCGAAGTGGAAACCGCCGAACTCAAAAAAGACACCGAAGGCATCAAAATCAAAGAAATCAAAACGATTGAAACGGCAATCGAAAAAGTTGCCACGCTGGCTGGCGAATTCGGTTCGGTGCAGGATCGCCTTCAGTACACCCAGGCCAACCAGGCGATCTACGGGGAGAACCTCTCCGCCGCCCAGAGCTCGCTGGTGGACGCCAACATGGCCGCTGAAATGAGCAACTTCACCAAGGCTCAGGTGCTACAGAGCGCCGACGTGGCGATTCTCGCCCAGGCCAACTCGCTGCCCCAGGCAGTGTTGCAGCTGGTCGAAGGTCGATAAGCCTGAGGCAATCTTCCTCAGTGGTGGCGCCTCGAGCGCCACCACTGCAGCGAAGCCATCCCGGGGCGGGTGAACCCGCCCGGGGGTGGTCATAACGCTTCCGACGGTCTGGGAAGGCCGGCAAGAAGCTACATACCGCCGATTCATCGAGGGAACGGTGGTCGAGGTGGGCAGTCTTCGGGCTGCCCACCTCGTCGTTTTAAAGGAGGCGCGAAATCCTCAGGCGCGAACGTCGATGTGCCGGCCCTCGGTCTCGTCCTCGCCGGGGTCCTCAGGCTCACGCGATGGATCGCGGCGGGGTCCCGTCCCGCGCCCGGCGTCGCGAGGCGTCTTGCGGCGCTCTCGCGAGAGGCTCTGGGTCTGCTCAGCCGCCAGCTCGGCGATCCAGGGAGGGCGTGGTCCGATTGGTTGGATGGGATCCATCGTGTGCTCCTGAGATCGTCGCTGCTAGGAGGTGCGCCCGCCGACGGGTCCACCGGCCACGGGGGAGCGAGTGCGCTCGAACTTGGCGAGCTCCTCGGCGAGCAAATCATGCTTGGCCTGGTGCAGCTCGGCGACCAGCATGCGCCGCCACAGGAACACGGCGGCGGCCCACGCGGCCACATAACACACCACGCCTGCCGCCAGCGCCCGCAGGCCGGCCCCCGCCAGCGTTTGGGTGGGCAGCGAAAGGTAGCCGCCGAGCAGGAAGCCGGCGAGACCGCCCCACGCCTTCGCCCGTGCGACGCCGCGGGCCGCACGGGGGTGCTCCGCGAGGATCAGCCCCGAGCCCCGTCCGCTGCCATCGGCGCCACCGGCGCCTTCTGCCCCCGCGCCCTTCTTACTCTTCTTGGCCTTCACTGCCTTGGCGGGCTTGTCGCTCTTACCGGCCACGACCACCACCACTCTTGTCCTAGAAGAGGGGCCCGGCTCGGCGGCCTTTGGCCGCCTGCGCCACCCTCTAAGCCGCGGCGCCGTTCGGCGCGCTGACAGTCGAAGATGAAGCGCACCAGGCGCCGGTGCTCGCCCTCGCCAATCTCGTCGAAGCAGATCGCGCGGCGGCCCTGGAGGTCGGTGCGCACCACCGTGCCCACCCCCGTGATCGGCGGGCCGCCCTTGGCGGTCGTCAATCGGAACTCGACCTGCTCGCCGACCTTCAGCGTGCTGGGCCCCGCGAGCAGCATCCCGCCGCCGCTGAGGTCCACCGAATAGGTCTGTACCGTGCCTCCGCGGCCCCCGGTGACGACCAGCACCGGCCGGGTGGATTGGACACGCACGTACTCACGCTGCTGGATCAGCTCCACCGAGTGCAACTCGCGGAAGCGCAGCAGCTCACGGTCCTCGAGCGTGACCGTGCCCTGCAGCCGGACGCGCCCGCGGCTCGTTGGTGAACTCGAGCACCAGCTCGTCGAGCGATCCGGGGCTGAAGGGCCGTTCGGCGCGGAACATCAGCACCACCAGCAGCCCACTGCCGTCGCGCTCGGCGACCCGCGCCTGCACACGCTCGCCGCTCGGACGCACGATTGTGACGGGATCGGAGCGTTCGGGGAGCTCGGTCTCCACCGCGATCCTGCGACGCCTTTGCTGAGCGCCCGAGTTTCATCGCGGCGGGAGCAGCCTGTCGGCCAGTAGGAATGGATCGATCCAGGTGAGGGCCCACGCCCTTGGGGTCGGGGCTTGCGGGGCGTTGGCCCCAACCCCAGCGTCGCCGTGGGTATGCGCGTCGCCGTGGACATGCTCAGCCCGCGCCAGCATGTGGACGGGGGCCAGCCCGAACGTGCACGCCGTTTGCACCGCCACCCCGAGTTGGTCGGTCTCGTCGGCGTGGGTGATTGCCAGCGCCGTGGCGTTCAGGGGGCGCAGCGCCTGCACCAGCTGGGCTGCGGGCGTGGCGCCGAGCGTGGCTGGGAGCGCGAGCACCACGCGATCGGGTGCCAAGCTGCTCCAGCAGCTCTGCCAGCTCGTGGATTGAGCTGGGGTCCGCGCCCGAGACGGTGGGCGTGTCGAGCAGCAGAAGACCCTGCGCGCGCGCCTTGCGCAGGGCCGGCTCGTCGAAGGGGGTGTCCGGAGAGACGGTGACGCAGATGGCGGGCAGCGTGCTGTGCTCGCGGTAGGCCTCCACCAGAGCGGCGCAACAGGCGCTCTTGCCGCTGCCTCCGGCGCCGACCACGGCGATCGCCACGCCCCCTGCCGGCAGCGGCCTTGAGGCCGGAATCATCTGTGTCAGTGCGGTGTGCACCGCCTGGGCAAGGCTCGTGGAGGGGGGCATCAGCGCCAGCACGTGGATGATCGCCGCCTCGATCAGCTCCTGCACAAGCTCCTCGCTGATCCCCACGCCTCGCAGCGTCTGCTCGATCTCCCCGCGCGCGGCGACCTCGGGGGCGGGGGGCGTGGCGGCCACGGGCTCCGCGTAGACGTCAGGGAGGGGAGTCGTCGCGAGGATCTCTTCGGGTGCTTCCGCGTCTTCGGCGTCGGCGAGCGCTTCGGCAAGCGCGGCGTCGAGGTCGGGCGGGACGGCGGGCTCGGCTGCGCGCACCGCGGCCTCGGCCTCGGCGAGCGCGGCGGCGAAGGGGTTGGTGGCCCACACCTCCGTCGCTCCGTCCCAGTCGAGGGGTTCGGGCGCAACAGGCGCCCGGGCGTAGTCGAATTCGCCGGGCAACTCGCGGGCTGCCTCCCGGGGCAGCGCGGGAGCCGTGTCGTATGGCGGCACGGGGGCGTCGTTGCCGGGTGGCGCTGGAGCTGCGTCGTACGGCGGCACAGGGGCGCCGTTGGGGGGTGGCGCTGGAGCTGTGTCGTACGGCGGCACGGGGGCGCCGTTGCCGGGTGGCGCTGGAGCTGTGTCGTACGGCGGCGGCACGGGAGCGCCATCGCCGGGCAGTGCGGGAGCCGCGCCGTCCTCGTCGTAGCGGTCGAGCAGCGAGCCGCCGGGGTCTCCGCGGCGGGCCTCGATTTCGACGAAGGCCTTCTGGAAGAAGCCGGCGAAGCCGCCGGTAAGCCCACGGTGGTGGCGGAGCACGACGGCGTCCTCGCCGAGCTCGGCGACGATCGTGGGGATCAGCTCATCGACGGTGTGCCCGCGGTAGATGCGGGGCGCAAAGTACCCGGGGACGGTGCCGCGCGGGTCGGGGTGGCCGGGGTCGCGGCCGGCCTCCCAGGAGTCCAGCCAGGAGTCATCGCGCGCCGCGGCCTGACGGGGAGCGGCGTGATGAGAGGCGGTGTCGTAGGCAGCGGTGCTCATGCGTGGATTACTCCAATCGTCTCGACGTTGACGCCGGGTGCGATCTCGTTGTAAGAGCAGACGGGTAGATGAGGCTGTGCCTGGGCGATCAGCCGACGCAGGTGGCGGCGCACGCGTGCGGAGCAGAGCAGCACCGGATTGCGCGCGCCGCGCGCGGAGGCGTGATCGACCTGGGCACGCAGTGCACCCACGATCGCCTGCGCACGGGGCGGGTCGATCGCCAGGTACTCGCCGTCGGTGGTTTGGGTGATGGAGGTTGCGACCTCCTGCTCGATCGCAGGGTCAAGGGTGATCGCCTGCAGACAGAGCCGCTCGTCCAGGTGGGGGGCTGTGATCGCCCGGCCCAGTGCCTGGCGGGCGTACTCAGTGAGCAGGCCGGTGTCTCGTGTTATTCGCGCCTTGTCGCCGATCGCCTCCATGATCGTGCCGAGATCGCGCACAGGGACGCCTTCGGCGAGCAGCGAGCGCAGCACGCGCTGGATCTCGCCGAGCGAGAGCGCCTCGGGCACGATCTCCTCGACGACGGCGGCGTTGGTCTCCTTGAGCCGGTCGAGCAGCGTCCGCACATCCTGGCGGGTGAGCAGCTCGGAGGCGTGCGTGCGGATCGTCTCCGTCAGGTGGGTGACGATCATCGACTCGGCGTCCACGACTGTGTAACCGAGGGCTTCGGCCTCGGCGCGGTCGGAGGAGTGCACCCACACGGCTGGCAGACCGTAGGTGGGCTCGGTGGTGGGGATCCCCTGCAGGCCGCCGGCGGCGTCGCCGGGGTCCATCGCCAGCAGGTGCCCGGGCATGATCCGCGCACGGGCCACCTCCGAGCCGCGTACCTTGAAGACGTACTCGTGTGACTCCATGCCCAGCTCGTCGTGGATGCGCACGGCGGGGATCACGATCCCGAGCTCGCCCGCGATCTGGCGGCGGATCGCGGAGACGCGCCGCAGCAGGTTACCGCCGGAGGAGCCGTCCACGAGTGGGACGAGGCCGAAGCCGACGGCGAGCTCCAGCGCGTCGACGGAGAGCCGCTCCATCGCCTCCTCCGAGCCCTGTCCGTCCCCGATCTGACCAGTCGACCCGGCTGGCGTGGCGGTGGCGAGTGCCAGCGCGCCGCCCTTGGCCTCATCGCCCGGGAGCCCGTGGCGCACACTCCAGCCGATCGCGCCGAATATCCCGGCGATCGCGAGGAACGGCAGCTTGGGCAGGCCGGGGACGAGCGCGAACAGCCCGATCGCGGTGGCGGCGACGAGCGGCGCTTTGCGCTGACGCAGGATCTGCGAGGCGATGTCGGAGCCGAGGTCTTTGTCGGAGGTGGCGCGGGTGACGATGATGCCCGTGGCAACGGAGATCAACAGCGCGGGGATCTGCGCGGCGAGGCCGTCACCGACCGTCAACAGCGAGAACTGGTGCGTGGCTTCGGTGAAGGAGAGCCCGTGCTGCGCCACGCCCACGACGATGCCCCCGATGAGGTTGATCGCGGTGATGATGACCGCCGCCGTCGCGTCGCCTTTGACGAACTTCGAGGCGCCGTCCATCGCGCCATAGAAATCGGCTTCCTGGGCGATCTCCGAGCGGCGGGCGCGGGCCTGTTCGTCGGTGATCAACCCAGCGTTGAGGTCGGCGTCGATCGCCATCTGCTTGCCGGGCATCGCGTCGAGCGTGAAGCGCGCCCCAACCTCGGCGACGCGCCCGGCGCCGTTGGTCACAACCACGAACTGGATCACCACGAGGATCAGGAAGATCACGAGGCCGACGACGACGTTGCCGCCGACGACGAACTCCCCGAACGCCTTCACCACGCTGCCGGCGTCGCCGGTGGTGAGGATCAGACGCGTGACCGATACGTTGATCGCCAGGCGGAACATGGTGGTCAGCAGCAGCAGCGACGGGAACGAGGCGAAGTCAAGCGCCTTGCCGAGGTACATCGTGGCGACCACGATCGTGAGTGCGGCTGAGATGTTGAGCGTGATCAGCAGGTCCAGCAGCGCGGAGGGCAGCGGCACGACGAGCATCGTCACGACCATCACGACTGCGATCGCGGCCAGCAGGTCGGTGTGGCGCAAGAGGCGGCGCACGGAGTCGAGGTTCATAGCGCGTACCTACGTTGGCGAGCGAGGCGGTAGACGAACGCGAGCACGCGCGCCACCGCGGCGTACAGCTCCTCGGGGATCACGTGGCCGATCTCGCAGGAGGCGAACAGCGCGCGCGCGAGCGGCGGCTCGGAAACGATCGGCACGTCGTGTTCCTCGGCGATGCGGCGGATCTGCAGGGCGATCAGGTCCTGGCCCTTGGCCACGACCTCGGGGGCGGTACGGGAGCCGTCGTAGCGCAGCGCCACGGCGAAGTGGGTGGGGTTGGCGATCACCACGTCGGCCTCGGGGACGGCGGCCATCATCCGCTTGCGGGCGGCCTGCGACTGGCGGCGACGCAGCGCGGCTCTGACCTCTGCGGGCAGCCCGTACTGGCGCTGCTCGTCCTTGAGCTCCTGCTTGGTCATACGCAGCTTGCGCTCGTTGCGCCGGCGCTGCCAGGCGTAGTCGATCACGGCGATCACGAGGTAGGCGAACGTGGCGTGCTGGGCGATTTCCATCCCGCGATGCCCCAGCACGAGCCCAAGGTCGGCGGGGGGAAGGCCGACTTCAGCCGCGAGCGCGGTCAGACCGGGGACGATCGCGAGCGCGGCGACGCCGGCGACGACCGCGACCTTGGTGACGGCCTTGAGCGCCTCGAAGAGGATGTTGGGCCCGAACAGGTTGCGCGCCCCCGAGACAGGGTTGATCCGCTTGAAGTCGAGCGCGAGCGCTTTGGGCGCTGGGCGAAAGCCGACCTGGGCGGCCCCGGCGAAGAGGCCGGTGCCGAAGCAGATCGCGGCGATCGGCCCGACGGTGAGCAGGAGCGTGGTGAGTCCGACCTCCATCAGCGAGTGCAGCCCGGCGGCGGTCGTCGCTTTCGCGGGCGTTGGCGATCTCCGCGAGGATCTCGCGAAAGGCGGCCTGGGCGGCGCCGACCACTGACGGGCCGAGCAGCGTGATCGCGAACAGCCCGCCGGCGAGCACGAGCGAGCCGCCGACGTCGGCGGAGCGCGCGACCTGCCCCTTGCGGCGCGCGCGCTCGCGGTGCTTGGGGGTGGGCTTCTCGGTGCGGTCGTCTTGGGCCATGGTTACCCGACGTGCAGGGCGCCGAGTGCGGCGCCGACGGAGGTGGACATCTGGTTGGCGATCCAACCGGCAACGAACGGCATCGAGGCGCCGACGAGCAGCAGTGCGACGGCGACCTTGGCGGGGAAACCGACGGCGAACACGTTGAGCTGGGGCACCACGCGCGAGACCACGCCGAAGGCGACGTCGGTGATCATCAGCGCGATCAGCACCGGCGCGGCGATCTCCAGGGCGGAGGTGAACACGGTCGAGAAGACGTGCTCGACGCCGGCGAAGAGCGTGGTGATGCGGGGGGCGGAGGTGAGCGGGACGAGCTGGAAGGTGCGGGCGAGGCCGCGCAGCACCCACGCTTCGCCGCCGATCACGAGGAAGATGGCGATCCCCACGAGCGAGTACATGTGGGTGAGCGGCCCGCTTTCATCGCCGCTGACGGGGTTGATGAGGTTGCCGTAGGAGAAGCCGGCGCCGAGGTCGGCGAGCGAGCCGGCCGATTCGACGGCGGCGAACAGCACGCCAAAGGAGAAGGCGAAGCCGAGCCCGACCAGCATGCCCTCGACGATCAGCGCGGCGAGGGTGAAGGGGTCGGTGGGGATGTGCTGTCCGTGCAGGGCAATCGGCGCGAGGCCGATCGAGATTCCCACGGCGATGATCCCGCGCACGCGCGGGGGCACCATCGGCGAGGCGAAGGGCGGGGCCAGTAGGAACAGGGGCCCGACTCGTGCGAGCACGAGGATGAAGCCGGCAAGCTCGTTGCCTGCCAGCAGGCTGAGGACTTGAGTCATCAGTTCGTCAGGGTCGGGATCGAGGAGTAGAGGTTGGTGGTGTAAGCCACCATCTGGTCGAGCATCCATGGGCCGAGCAGCACCGCGATCACGGCGATCACGGCGATCTTGGGGATCAGCGTGAGGCTCTGCTCCTGGATCTGGGTGACAGCCTGGAAGATCGACACGACCAGACCGACAACCATCGCCCCGAGCAGCAGCGGGCCGGCGACCTTGAAGGCGAGGCTCATCGCCTGGGAGGCGAGGTTGATGACGGTGTCCTGGTCCATGGTTTTTTTATTATTTGGGATTGGGGAGGTGGCGGGTGGGTTGAGCGGCGGTGGCGAGGTGAGGTCGAACGAGTGGTGTGTGTGGCGGCGATCAGTGGACGTGGAAGCTCTCTACCAGCGCCTTGATCACGAGGTCCCAGCCGTCGACGAGGACGAACAGCAGGATCTTGAATGGCAGCGAGATGAAGGTTGGGGGGAGCATGATCATCCCCATGCTCATCAGTGTGGAGGAGACGATCAGGTCGATGATCAGGAACGGCAGGAAGATCAAGAAGCCGATCTGAAACGCGCTCTTGAGCTCGGAGACGATGAACGCGGGGATCAGCACCTCGGTGGGCACTTCAGCGCGGGTGCGGGGGTCCTTGGCGTGGGCGAGGTGGACGAACAGGGAGATGTCCTGCACGCTGGTCTGGTGGAACATGAATTCGCGCAGCGGCTGCTCCGCCCGCTTGATCGCGGTCGTGGTGGAGATGTGGTGGGCGTTGAGCGGTTCGACGGCGTCGCGCCTGATCGTGCTGATCGTCGGGGCCATCACGAAGATCGTCAGGAACAGGGCGATGCCGACGAGCACCTGGTTGGGGGGCGCGTTGTTGGTGCCGACGGCGGTGCGGATGAAGCCGAGCACGATCAGGATGCGGCGAAGCCGGTGACGGTGAACAGCACCGCGGGGATCAGCGACAGTCCGCCGACGAGCAGCAGGATCTGCACGGCGTTGGAGGAGCTCACGTTCACCGGTGCACCCCCGCCCAGTTGAACGCTCCCAGTCGGTGAGGGGTGTTCTGGGCGCTCGCGCACTCGCGGTCTGCGGGCGTCATGCTGGACGTGGTGTTCATTTGCGCACCGTCCATTCGCGCACGCGCTCGAGTGCGTCTGACACCGCGCTCGGGAGGGTGGGGTTCCAATCCGGACGCGCCTGGCCGGGAATTTGGATCGGACGATTGCGGGTCCTGCCCGTTCCGTCGTCCGCGCCGCGGCCGCTGGGGGGCTCGGGGAGATCGAGCAGCCCAGCGGCGCGCGCCTGCTCCTCGGTGTAGCGGTGGATCGGCGCAACCCCGTGCTCGGCGGAGCCCACCAGCAGGTAGTCGCGCCCGGCGCGCACGAGGTGCAGGGTGCGGCCCGACCCGAGCGCCAGCGTGGCGAGGCTCGTCAGGCCGGAGCCGGCGCTGCGGGTCTCGCGGCTGGTCTTCACCTGCTTGAGGATCCAGGTCAGCCCCCAGATCACGGCGATCACGATCAACAGCCCGACGATCGTGCGCACGATGCTCGCGCCCCCGGAGCTGGTGGGCGAGCCGGTCGGAGTGGTGGAAGGATCGAGCGGGAGCGCTTCGCCGCCGTGCTTGGAAGCGGGTGTGAAAGCCTGCGCCGGGCATGCGCCAGCAAGCAGGGCAAGGCCGATTGTGGCCATGCCCAGCGCGGGAAGGGCGACCCATGAGGTCGCGCGCGAAGGCGTTATGAACTTAGTCATCGAGGGACGACTCCGAGGAGAGTCGATCCGGTTATCGGCGTCGCCTCAGATGCCTTGAATGCTGCGCGCCGCTGCTCAGAACGTCTCAGACCAGCGCGTCGATCTGTCACGGCCCACTCGCCGCCGGTGTCGAGCAGGGTGCCGTGCGCGAAGCGTGTGCCGTTGACGAACAGCTCGATCGGGGACTCGGCGTCCTGGTCGAGCTCGACGACGGCGCCAGGCGGCAGTTCGAGGGCCTGGCCCAACGGCAGCGTCGTGCGCCCCAGCTCGGCCCACACGCGCACCTGCACGTCCATCATCCGGGCGAGGCTCTCGCGCGTAGGTGCGGCCTGCTCGTCACCCGCGTCGAGATCGGGATGCGGTGCCCACGGAGGGCTCTGGGCGAGTAGCGGCTGGATCGGGTTGATTGGGAGCCCGCTCGTCCCCGCGATCACCTCGGTCAGCTTGACCGCCCGCTGCGCGCCGCGCAGCCCGGGCCGGCCGCGGCCGATCGGGACGCCCTCGGCGAACAGCGCACCCCCGCGGCGGCGCGATCGTGCAGCCCCAGCAGCGTGCCGGGGGTGAGCGCCAGCATCCGCTCGACCGGCATCTCGCGGGCGCCCACCTCGGCGCGCAGGCACACGTGGGCGCCAGCCAGCCCGCGGCGCATCGCGTGCGCCTCGCGGGAGTCGGCGTCCTGCAGGCGAGGCCCGGCGCCGAGGATCTCCTCCGCGACGGGCCCGATCGCCGACCACGGGATCAGCAGCGACATGCCGGAGGGCAGGTCGTCGATCCGGCTCTCCAGTGCGACCGCGAAGGTGGGTTCTCCGATCGGTGCGAGCACGCCGGCGTCGCCCTCCACGTCGACCTCGCCGAGACTCAGCTCCAGGCCGCCGAGATCGCGCCACGCGGGGCCGAGCTGGGCGATCATCGATTGCAGCAGGCGGCGCGTGAGCGCCCAGTCGACTTCGCTGAAGCGCCGTTCGGAGGCGGCCTGGGCGGGGTGCCCGCCAAGCAGGCACTCGAGCGCCTGCAGCACGCAGGGGCGGCTCGATGCAGAGCAGCATCTGCGCGTTGATCGGCTGCACGCCGAGCGCCACGGCGATCGTGTTCGCCGGCAGCTGCGCCTTGGCGGCCGCCCACGTGAGCTGGCTGGAGTCCGCCACGGCGAGCTCCACGGGAGCGCGCAGCTCGGTGGAGAGCCGCAGCGCGAACGCTTCGCAGAAGGAGCCGAGCACGCGCACGATCCGGCGGCGCAGCTCGGCGGTGAACTTGGTGGGCTGCGAGAAGTCCACCGTCCGGATCAGGTGTCCGGCCCGGCCGCCATCCTCGTCCACCTCGTCGGGTCGGGGGACGTCTGGAGCATCGGGCCGCGTCCACCTCGTCGGGAGGCGTGGCCGTCGGGAGCATCGTGGGCCTCGCCCACCTCGTCGCGTGGGGGGACGTCTGGAGCATCGGGGCCTGCGCCCTCCTCGTCGGGTGGGGGGACGTCTGGAGCATCGGAACCTGCGCCCACCTCGTCGGAGGGGTGGCGTTTGCGGCGTTGGGGTCATCCTGGCCCACCCCATCCGCAGGGGAGACGTCTTTGGCGGCGAGCCCCACCTCGGTGTAGGCGGGGTCGCGTGCGTCGCCGGGCGGGGTCTCTTCGAGCTGATGGTGCTGCGCGGCCTCGCTCATCGTGGTCTCCCGCTCACTCCTGCATGGCGGGGTCGGCATGCGCGGGGTTGGGTTGCAGGGGATCGGCCTGAGCGGGGTCGGGCAGCGCGGCATAGGAGGCGTCGATCTGGACCCACCCTCCGGCTCTCCAAGGTTGGCGGCGGAGGGGTCACCCGCGACGATCTCGGTGACACGCAGGCCGAACTGCTCATCGACGATCACCACCTCGCCGCGGGCGATTGGGGTGCCGTTGACGAGCAGATCCACCGGTTCGCCGGCCAGCCGCTCCAGCGTGACGATCGAGCCGGCGCGCAGCTGCAGCATCTCACCGACGGTCATACGGGTGCGGCCGATCTCCACGCTCAGCTCCATCAGGACGTCGCTGAGGCGACGCAGGTCGGCGCCGTTCCGTGGCCCGGTGCCGGAGGGTGCTCTGTTCCCGCCCGTCTCACCCGATGCGCGTGCCGAGCCGGGGG
Organism: uncultured Solirubrobacterales bacterium; assembly: GCA_963812595.1. Classification (GTDB taxonomy): domain Bacteria; phylum Actinomycetota; class Thermoleophilia; order Solirubrobacterales; family Solirubrobacteraceae; genus Palsa-744. The sequence goes on along the minus strand of CAWEVQ010000009.1, from coordinate 560,729 downwards.
GCTGGGCCTCCTGGTCGAGCTGCTCGTAGACGACTGCATCGCTCATCGGGTCGCTCCTATTGGACCGTCAATTCGGGGAACAACACGGCTTCGACCTTGACGTCGGTCTGGTGGTCGATGCTTGCGAGGATGCGGCGCTTGATCGTGCTGCGGCCCTGACTGGAGGTGAGTGTGCCCCCGCTCTGGCCGGTGACGGTGTTGGTGACGATTTCGCGGACGGCCGGTTCCTCGGGCAGCGTCCCCGCGCCTTCACCGGAGCTCGACGCGCCCGCGGCGGAGGCCCCGTCGCTCTGCCCCGGTGCGAGCTCCAGCGCGACCGCGATCTTCGCGTAGTGGCCTTCGGCGAGGTTCAGCAGGAACGGCTGGGGCATGAGGTAGATCGTGCCCGGGATCTTCTGCTTGACGGTCTTCTTGGGCTTGCTCATGGTGTAGCCCACGCCGAGCACCGCCAGCAGCACAAGGGGGATCAGGAGCTTCTTTTTGGACATGGTCGCGGGGTGGAGGGTTGGAGGGTTAGGGGGGAAGGGGGTGTGCCTGCTGGATGTATCGGGAGGAGACCGGTATTTCAGTAGCGCCGGGCCCGGTTCTTCAGAGGCGTTTCAGTAGAGGCGTTGCAGGACGATCTCCACGCGCCGGTTCAACGCGCGTCCGGCGGGCGTGGCGTTGGTGGCGATCGGGTGCTGTTCGGCATAACCGACGGCGCTCAGTCGCTGGGAGTCCACGCCCTTGGCGATCAGGAAGCGCACGACGCTGCTCGCGCGCGCCGTGGAGAGCTCCCAGTTGCTCGGGAACGCGCCACCGGTGATCGGCACGTTGTCGGTGTTGCCTTCGACGGCGATCGGATGGACGTGGTCGACGTTCAGCAGCGCCGCGATCTCGGTGAGCAGGGGCTGGCCCTGGCTCTCCAACGTGGCGCTGCCGGAGCTGAACAGGAGGCTGTCGGTGAGCACCCGGATCGCCAGGCCACGCTGTTCGATCGTGACTTGGACGGACTTGGCGAACCCGTGTTTGGCGGCGTATGCGTTGAGCTCGCGCTGCAGCGCCTCGAAGCTGGCTTGCTCTTGCTGGGCGGCGGACACCTGCACGCTCGCCGCGCTCGTGGCAGCGCTCCGCGCGCTCGCCTGGGCGCTGCCCGACTGTCCGCCGGCCACGTGTTCGAGTTCGCTGGTGACGTTGGGCGTGAGTCGCACGATCGCGGGTGTGTCGATTGTCGTGGGGGCGCGGCTGGAGTTGGCGCTGGCGCCCGGCTGCTCGATCGACTTGCCACCCGGCAGGATGTCCCCGGAGAAGGCCGCCTTGAGCGCCATCTGGAGGGTCCTGTACTTGGAGATGTTGACCGAGGAGATCGAGAACAACACCATGAACAGCGCCATCAGCAGCGTGATCATGTCGGCGTAGGTGAGCAGCCAGCGCTCGTCGTTTTCGTGCTCGGCGCTGTGTCCTCGACGGCTGCGCCCGTGTCCACGCGCCATCGTCAGCTCCCTCCGCGAATCCTTGGGCGTTCAGCGCCCACGCCCAAAGATCTGCCGGTCTGGACGCGACCACCCCACAGCCGCCACCTATTGTGGCGAGATTCCCCGGGCCGACTCATCAGGCGGCCTCGGCCTGCAAGCTCGCGGCCTGCGGCGCGGAAGCGCCCTCGCCATCCTCGGCCTCGCGCTCGGCGGGGGGCAGGTATGACATCAGCTTGTCGGCCACGAGGCGCGGGTTGTCTCCGGCCTGCAGCGAAAGGATCCCCTCGAGGGTCATCATCCGCAGTTCGACCTCTTCGGAGGAGATCGCCTTCAGGCGGTTGGCGATCGGCAGGAAGATCACGTTGGCCGCGCCGACGCCCATCAGCGTTGCGAGGAAGGCGGCGGAGATCGAGGGGCCGAGCGTGGAGGGGGCGGCGAGGTTCTGCAGCACGTGCACCAGCCCCAGCACGGTGCCGATGATCCCCATCGTCGGGTGCGAAGCCGCCGGCCTTCTCAAAGGGCGCCGCGCCGGCGGCGTGACGGGCCGCCATGCCGTCGACCTCGGCCTCCATGATCGCGTGCACCATCTCGGGGTCGGTGCCGTCCACGACGAGTTGCAGTGCGTTGCGGGTGAAGGGATCGTCCACCTCGGAGAGCTGCGCGTCGAGCGCCAGCAGGCCATCGCGGCGGGCCTGGTCGGCGAGCGACACCAACAGGTCCATGCGCCCGCGCAGGTCGGGGGGAACAGCCGAGAAGGTGAGCTTGTACAGCGAGGGGATGCGCTTCATCGACTGCATCCCCACGCTCGCCAGCGTCACCCCGAAGGTGCCGCCGAGAATGATCATCAGCGCGGGGATGTTGATGAACGACGCGGGACTGGTCCCGTCCATCATCGAGCTCATCAGCAGGGCGCCAAACGCGACCCCGATTCCGATGGCGGTTGCGGCCTTCATCGCCCTCGTTCATCGGCCGGGAGGCGCGATCCTTCAACTCGTTCTGGACGCCTGCTCGAACTCGTCGATCGGAGTGGGCGGGGAATCGTTTCCCCCCAGCCCGATCCCCGGCCCCCCGCGGCGGTTGCGCATCGCCTCGGAGAGCACGCCGACGCGCCACTCGCGCACCGCGGTGGCCACCTCGTCGGGGCTCTCGGCCACGACGACCTTGGCGGTCGTGGCAAGCGTCACAACGGTGTCGGGGGTGGACTCGACGGTGACGATCAAGTCGGGATTCAGTTGGAATGGCTCGTCGGTGTGCCCGAGCCTGTGGAGGGTGATCATGGAACCTTCTCTCGGTGGGAGTGTCGCCTTGCGGTGGGGCGCGGCGCGCGGATCGCGGCCACGCCCCACCGGGCGCCTCGTTGTCGTCCCGGCCCTTGCCCTCCCGGCCCGGCGCTTGCAGCGATCGACGGTGCGATCGCGTCGGCGTCCTGCCGTCAGGTGGGAGCCGCGATTCGGTTACTGCACCATGCTCACCACCGTCTGGAGCATTTCGTTGGCGGTGGTGATCACCTTCGAGTTGGCCTGGTAGCCACGCTCGGCGGTGATCATGCTGGTCATCTCGGTGGCGAGGTCGACATTTGACATCTCCAGCTCCCCGGCCACGGTCTGACCGAAGGCGCCGGTGTTGGGGGTGCCCACCATCGGCGCGCCCGAGTTGGTGGTCTGGCTCCACAGCGATCCGCCGAGGCGCTCCAGGCCGTCCTGATTGGGGAACTGCGCCAGCGAGAGGTACCCGGCGGTGACCTGCTGTTCGAAGGTCGGCGATTTGGGGTTCTCGTCGGTGTAGCTGACCGCCCCGTCCTCACCGATCGACACGTTGGCGGAGCCCGGGGGGATCACGATGTAGGTGTCTTTGGCGCCCGGCGCGTAGGTGGTTTCGGCTCCCGTCCCGGTCGCGACCGCTTCGTGGCCGATCACATAGTTCCCGGCCTGCGTCGTGAGGAAGCCCTTCGTGTTGGTCGTGAGGTCGCCCTCGCGGGTGTACTGGAAGCCGGCGGGCAGTTTGGCGGTGTACGGGGGTTCCGTCGGCGGTGTGCCGCTGCCGACGCGCAGGAATCCTTCGCCCTGGATGGCGACGTCCAGGGGGTTGTTGGTGGTCTGGAAGGAGCCCTCGGTCATTTCGTTGTCGGTCGAGGAGACGACGACGCCGAGCCCCACCTGCATGGGGTTGGTGCCGCCGTTGCTGGTGGTCGGCCCGGAGGCTCCGCGCACGATCTGCGCCAGTGAGTCGGCGAACGTCACTCGCTGAGACTTGTAGCCGATCGTGTTGACGTTCGCCAGGTTGTTGGCGGTCACGTTCAGCATCGTCTCGTTGGCGTTGAGGCCGCTGATCGCGGCATACATTCCACTCATCATGGTTTTACGTCACTTCCTTTCGCGGCCTCCTCGAAGAGGTCCAGCCGTGGTTTGCGTTTTGCGGAGTTCTCGGAGTTACGTCGTGTCGATGAAGTTGGTGTGCTCGGGGTTGCAGTCAGGCCCGGGCGGTTGTCGGCTTGGTTGGACTCCTGTCTGGTTGTGGTGTCAGGTTGTGGTTTCGCGGGGGATGAATCGGAGTGGCAAATCGCGTGCGCCTCAAGCAATCACGGCGCTGTCGATGTTGGTGAAGATGTGCTCGCGCATGTGTTCGGAGCCGACCGCTGTAATGACGGTGCGGTTGGGCACGGACACGACGAAGGCGGTGCCGTCGACCAGCACGAGCGAGTCGCGCGAGCCCTTGCCGGCGGCGCGTCCCACACCTTCGTGCAGGCGGCCGAGGGTCGTCGGGTCCAGCGCGATTCCGCGCCGCTGCACGCGCTCGAGGGCGTGCTTGGAGAAAGACAGGATCCGATCCGTCCCCGTCCCACCCGCCGCGGCTGTGCCCGCCTTCTCTGTGCCCGCTCCGCTGGTCGCCCCCTCCAGGACATCCGCGAACGACGGTCCGGAGGTGCCGCCGGCATCCACGGCCGGTTTGGTCGTGGGAGCGCCTTGCGGACTCCCGAGAATCCCCGGAGGGAGCAGCGCGGGGTTGAGCTCGACGCTCACGATACCTCCGATACGCCGGCGAGTTCGATCCCGGGGGTGCCTTCGATGGTGAGGGTGGCGCCTTCGGTGGTGATCTCGGCGCTCTGCACCGCACCGCTCTGGGTGGCGCCGGTGGAGGGATCGATGTAGGAGACGGTGTGCCCGATCAGCGCCACCGCCTGGGAAACCCGCTGGGCGGTGACGGATTGAGAGCTGCTCTGCGCGAGGTTGGTCGTCTGCTCGAGCTGTGAGAACTGCGCGAGCTCGCTGATGTATTCGGTGCCGTTGCTCGGTTCCAGCGGGTTCTGAGCCTGCAGCTGGGCAACCATCAGCTGCAGGAAGGCGTTCTTGCCGAGTTCGCCGCTGGGGTTCGTGGGTGCCGTTTCGGTGGAGCCCTTGGCGGAGCCGGTTTTGGCGGCGGCGGCGGGGGCTGCCGTGGTGGATGGGGTGACGGTGGTCATAAGTGGCCTCGCTCTCGTGCTTGTGGTGCGGTGCTTCGGTCGTTGGGGTCGGGGTGTTGGTGTTGGTGCTCAAACGAGCACGTCGATGAGGGCGCCCGTCAATGGCGCGCTCGTGGATATCGCGGACTCTGCGCCCAGGGGGGAAACGGTTTCGGGATCTGTGGGGGCTGCGATCGCAGGGGCTCGGCCAGGACGATTGGGCCGGCCTCCGGAGGAGCCTTCACCGCGCGCGGCGCCGTTGTGGCCGCCGTCGCCTTTGGCGCCCGTGCCCCCGCTCTGGGCGGAGGGATCGTGGTGGCCGATCTCCAGACGCGTGAGGTTGATGCCAAGCGAGCTCAGCGACTGGCGCAACTGGGCGTGGGCGGCGGCGAGCGCCTGTGCGGCGGCGGGCGACTCGGCGGTCACACGAGCAAGCAAGCCTTGGGCGGTTTGGGTTAGGTTGATGCGGATCTCGCCCAGCTCCTCGGGCTGCAGCGAGATGCGTGCCTGGGCGAGGCCCTGGCGGGCGGCGAGTTGGATCGTGCCGTGGAGGCTCTCGATCGCCTCCTGTAGGCCGACGCCGTAGCCGGCCGCTCCGAGTTCGCCCGACGGGGCCGTGAAGTTGCCGTCCGTCGCGGCGGGCATGAGCGGGGAGGCGATGTTTTCCGAAAGCCCGCCCGCGCTGCTTCCTCCGTTGGCGGCGCCCTCAGGCGACGCCTGGCCGGGGTCGGCCACCCAGAGCTTGTCGTGCGCGCCCGCATCGCTCGCGTCGCGTGGGCGCACCGGTCCAGCGGCGCGGTTTGCGTCCGTGTGGGTCGGGCTCCCGCCCCCGCCGGCGTTGGCATTCCCGCCTGCGCCGGCGGCCGGTGCGCTGCCGCCGGCTATTGGGGCGCTGTCGCCCGGGATGGCGGGGGCACCGGCGATGGAGGCGCCGTCGTGAGCTGTCGCCGGGGCACCGCCCGCGGGACTGGTGGGCGAGGAAAGCGGGACATCCTCGTGAGCCACCGCGGCGGCGGTGAGAGCACCCTCGGCGCTCGCGGAGGAGCCGGGCGCTGAAGGGGCACCGGGGTTGGGAGCGCCATCCACGCTCGCCGCGGGTGAGCTCGTGCCCGTCGTCGTGGTGCCGGCGGAGCCGGCCACGAGCTCGCCGGTGGCACTCGCCGCGAGCTCACCGCTGGCGATGGCGCCCGGGAGTACGGTGGCGAGCATTGGCGTAGAGCCGGCGGGTGTGGGCGCGCAGGACGCAAACCCGGCGCTTGCCCTGGCGTCGCCGGGCAGCGATGTGGCGCGGTGTCCTGAATGACGGCGCGCGGGCTGCGCGGAGCCGTGCGGGAGACGGTCGAACGTTTCCGCGGCGCTCGCAGGTTCACCGGCGGCGGACGAGGTGCTTTGCGAGTGACTCTGCTGCTGGCCTTCCGCAATGGCGGTCCGGGCCGATTCAGTGTCGAGCGCGCTCTGGAAGGGCGGCCCTTCAGGGGGGGCGCCCGGTGGAGCACTGGAGGAAGCCGGTTCCCGCCCGCCGGGAGCGGTGACGATCGGCTGCGAGGCGGTTGGGCTCATACGATCGCCTCCGAGACAGTGGCGCCCCCGGTGGCGATGGGTGCGGTGGCGGAGGGGAGGGCGGTGGCGCCCGTGTCCTGTCCGCTCGCACTGAAGGAAGCGGCGTAGCCGAGCACTTTGGCGACGTACTGCTGGGTTTCGGGGTAGGGGGGAACGCCGCCGTATTGCTCCACGGCGCCAGGCCCGGCGTTGTAGGCGGCAAGCGCGTCGGCCGTGTTGCCGGCAAACTGATGCAGCAGCCCAGAGAGGTAGCGGGCGCCGCCTTCGATCGACTGGGCGGGGTTGAGCGGTTCGCTGACGCCGAGGGAGGCGGCGGTGGACGGCATAAGCTGGGTGAGCCCGAGCGCCCCGGCGCTGCTGCTGGCGGAAGGGTCAAACCCGGACTCCTGCTCAATCAGCCCGGAGAGAAGCGAGGGATCGAGCCCGTAGCGGGCGGCGGCCTGTTCGATCAGCGGCGCATACGTGGAGCTTGCACCGGCGCCACTCGCGGCTGTGGGTGTGGCGGAGTCGTAGGCAACCGTCGTGGGGGTGGCAACCGTCGTGGGGGTGGCGGAGGTGTAGCCGTCGATGGTGGGAGTAGCAGAGGGATAGCCGTCGGCTGGCATGGCGGTGCCGGCGGCTCCGGAGGTGGACGCTGGAGAGACGTAGGCGTCGGCGGCGGGCGTGGCGTAGGCGGCTGTATTCGGCGCGGACGATGTGCGGGCACCGGCGGTCGCGGAGCTTGCACCTCCCCCTTGGGCGGCAGCGAGGGCCGAGGCGAAAGTGGGGCCCGCTTCGACCTGTGCGAGGAGGGCCTGCAACTGCTGGACGCGTTCGCCAGCGGCGGTGCTGGCGATCGGTTCCCCACCGCTTGCGGCAGCTGAGGCGATCGGTTCCAGCCCGCTGAGGGCGGCGGCGCTCATGCAGCGCTCCGGCGGTAGCGCTCGAGGGCGATCTCGTCAAGCTGCTCGTTTTCGCGGCGTCCAGCCTCGCGCTCGTGCTCGGTGCGCTGGCGATCCTTGAGGCGTTCCAAGATCTCGTGCTCGCGCGCGGCAGAACCGAGCCGGATGTCGCGCTCGGCGACGTCGGCCTCGTGGCGCTCGAGCTCACGTATGCCCATCGTGCGCTGCGCCTCGACGTGCTCGACGAAAGCCTGGTGTGCGAGCAGCTCGGCGGCGCTGACGGTGCTCGCGCCCGTATCCCCCCCGGCGAGGCGCTGGTGGGTGAAGGCCCGTTCGAGGTGCTCCTCGACGCGCCGCAGGCGATTCTGGCTGCCGGCACGCTCAGAGATGGCGCGGGCAAGCTCCTCGCGTGCGAGGAGCTCCTTGCGTGCGCGCAGCGCGCGAACACGCTCAAGGCGGAAGCGGAACGAGGGAGCAGTGCTCACGGCCGCGTAATCGGACGGGCGGGGCGGTTCTTGAGCGGGCGGTGCGACTGAGCGTAGGACCGGCTGAGCGTAGGACCGGCTGAGCGTAGGACCGGCTGAGCGTAGGACCGGCTGAGCGTAGGACCGGCTGAGCGAAGGACCGGCTGAGCGAAGTCCCGAAGAACGAAATTAATGTAAGCTCTTGTGTATGCGCCACAGCGGAGCGAGGATCCTGCGTGTGGACGCCAACTTCGGCGATGGCGGCAACCGCCGTTTCTCGGTAGATCCGACGTTTATGGCAACCGACAGTTCGATTTTATTCATGGAGATGTGATCCGAACGACAAAATTATTCGCAAGAACACATGTCTACCCAAAACGTGCGGCATGGAAGCAGAATAAACCGCATTGATCATGTTGATGGCATATTCAACTAAACCAACATCCGGGGATGAACGACATGAGCAAGAAGAAATCGGATGAAGTAGCGATCACGCTGTCACCGTTGCAAGTGGAGCAGGTGATGCGTTCCGCGGGCCGCCACCGTAACGGCACCGTCTCGAACCTGCTGCTGACGGCGCTTGACCACGCCTACCAGCCGATCGGGAAGAATGGTGGCAAAGGGAAGCCTTCGCCCCTGCAAAAGGCGACGCGAGCGGCGTTGGAAGACGCGCTCGAGGATCCCCAGCTATCGCAGTCGCTGCTGCGCGGGCTGGCGATCCTTGCCTCCTACGGGCCGGATCGACCGTGGCGCGCGATCATCGACCTCGCGGGACAGCTGGGAATGTCGCCTTCAACGACCCATCGCTACGTGAAGACGCTGCGGGCTGTGGGTCTGCTGGAGCAAAACCCCGAGACAAGAGAGTACCGCCCGGTGGCGGCAGCGTAGCCGCTGCCGAGCGACGCACAGAGGCACCGAAACACCAAACAACGAGTCGCCGGCTGGGGTGGAACCAAACACCAGTCGCCGGCGGAGCGGACGCCGGCTGAGTCGATTAGAGCCCAAGCGCCGGGATAGCAGAGGCCTCGAAGGGGCTGCGTGTTGTCCCATCGTCGACATCCAGCGCTTGCGCGCTGCCCGAGCCGGGCGTCTGCGCTTCCTGCTCCCCGCCTACGCCGCCGCTGGGAAGCACCTCCTCGGCGTCGAGAATCTCACCCGAGCGCTGGGCGAGGGAGCGCTCGAGAGAGTCGGTGAGCTCCAGCAGGGTGCAATCGGACTCGGAGGGACGGCTGGGCTCGGTGACAGCCTGGCGCAGGAAGGCGTGGATCCGCGGGCGGTGCTCCAGCGCGGCGTCGAGCAACGGATCGCTCCCGGAGTGGTAGGCGCCGATCGAGATCAGGTCCTCCTTCTCGCGCAGCGCCGCCAGCGCCGCGCGCAGGCGCTGCCCGGCGGTGGCGATCTCGGGTGCCACGATCTCGCCGGTGAGTCGGGAGACGCTCTGCAGCACATCGATCGCGGGGTAGTGCCCGGCGTGGGCGAGCGAGCGAGTCAGCACGATGTGCCCGTCGAGGATTGAGCGGACGGCGTCGGCGATCGGCTCGTTCATGTCGTCGCCGTCGACGAGCACTGTGTAGAGGCCGGTTATGGAGCCCTCGGGACTGGTGCCAGCGCGCTCCAACAGGCGCGGCAGCAGCGCGAACACGGAGGGCGTGTAGCCGCGCGTGGCGGGGGGCTCGCCGATCGCCAGCCCGATCTCGCGCTGGGCGGTGGCGAAACGGGTGACGGAGTCCATCATCAACATCACATGGTGGCCGTGGTCGCGGAAGTGCTCGGCGATCGTGGTGGCCGTGAAGGCTGCCTTGATACGTACCAGCGCGGGCTCGTCGGAGGTCGCGACGACCACGACGGAGTGCTCGAGCGCCGCGCCGAGATCGCGCTCGACGAACTCGCGCACCTCGCGCCCGCGCTCGCCGACGAGTGCGATCACGTTGACGGTGGCGGAGGTCGAGCGGGCGATCATGCCGAGCAGTGAGGACTTGCCGACGCCGGAGCCAGCGAAGATTCCCAGGCGCTGTCCGCGTCCACAGGGCACGAGGCTGTCAAGGGCGCGCACCCCGAGCGCGACGCGCTCGCGAATCCGGGGCCGGCGCAGCGCGGAGGGGGGCGCGGCGATTGTGGAGCGCAGACCCGGATGGATCCCCGTCTGGTCGCCGTGGCTGGCGTGGGACTCCTCGCTCACACCACCGAGCCCGTCGAGGGGGGCGCCGAGACCGTCGATCACGCGTCCGAGCAACTGCGGGCCGACGGACACGCGGAAGGGGGCGCCGGTGGGGAGAACCTTGGTGCCGGGGCCGATGCCCTGCAACTCGCCGAGGGGCATCAAGAGGGTGCGGCCCTCGCGGAAGCCAACGACCTCCGCGGGAACGGCCTCCCGGTTACGGTTGGCACTCACCAGGCACACCTCGCCGACCTCGGCTTGCAGCCCGGTGGCCTCGATGATCAGCCCGATCAGGTTGCTCACGCGCCCGTGGCAGCGGGCGAGATCGGCGCCGGCGAGCGCGGCGCCGGCACGGCTGAGGAGGTCACTTCCCATCGAGCGTCTCCGCGCCGCCAAGCTCCGCCTGGATGACCTCGCGGGCGCGCTCCAGTTGTGTGTCGACAGAGGCGTCAACCTCGCTCTCCAGCGTGCGGACGATCGCGCCGCCGCGCCCGACGCGGCGGTCGGCCTGGATGTCGCAGTGGTCGATGCCGCCGACCTGGGCCTCCAGTTCGGCGACGGCGGCGCTGACGGTCTCGAAGTCGGCGGGGTCGACAAGCACGGTGACGCGGCGGCGGTCGGTGACGCGTCGCAGCGCGCCGCGGACGGTGTCGAGCACACGCTCTGGCTCGACAGCGAGCGTGCCGGCGAGGATCTTAGCGGCGAGCGCGAGCGCCAGCGCAACGGCGTCGGCCTCGGTCTCAGCGGCGAGTTGCTCGCGCAGCGCCAGCGCTTCGGCGAGCGCCTGGTGCAGGGCGCTCGCGGCGGAGCGGGCCTCAGCCAGGCCATCCTCGCGGCCCTGGGCGAGCCCCTCGGCGTTGCCTTCGGCGCGGGCCAGCTCGCGCAGGCGCTCGGCCTCGGCGGCGGCGTCGGCGAGGATGCGTGCGGGGGTTCCCCGAGGCGGCGGCGCGGAAGGCTCGAGCTGCTCGAGCTGATAGCTCACACGACCGCTTCCTCTTCGCCGTCGCCCTCGCCCGTGGAGAGCACGATCGTGCCAGCCTCCTCCAGGCGGCGCACGACAGCGACGATGCGGCCCTGGGCGGCCTCGACGTCGCGGCGGCGCTGGGGCTGCTGGACCTCCATCTCCTCCTGCAACATCGCGGCGCCACGCTCGGACATGTTGGCGAGGAGCTTCTCTTTGACGGCGTCGGGCACCCCACGCAGCGCGAGCACGAGGTCCTTCTGGTTGGCCTCGCGCAGCACCTGCTGGATCGCGCGGTCTTCGAGCGTGACGATGTCCTCGAACACGAACAGCATCCGGCGGACCTCCTCGGCGAGCTCGGCGTCGGTCGCGCCGAGGTGGTCGAGCACGGCGCGCTCGGTGGAGCGGTCGGCGTGGTTGAGGATGTCGGCGAGCGCCTTGGCGCCTCCGGCGGAGGAGTACTCCTGCTCGACGACGGTGGTGAGCTTCTGGCGGATCACCTCTTCGACCTGCTGGATCACGGAGGGGCTGGTCTCGCCCATGCGCGCGATCCGCAGCGCGATGTCCGGCTGGATTGCGTCGGGCAGGCGGGCGAGCACCTGGGCGGCGAGCGCGGTGTGCAGGTTGGCGACCACCAATGCGATCGTTTGCGGGGCCTCGGTGCGCAGGAAGCCAACGATCTGCTCGGGGGGGGTGCGAGCTAGGAACTCGAAGGAGCGCGCCTCGTTGGCGCTCGCGAGTCGCGCGAGCAGCTCCTCGGCGCGCTCGGGGCCGAGCGCGCGTTCGAGCACTTCGCGGGCGAACTCGACTCCCCCGACGACGTCGCCCAGGCCCTCGGTGGCGGCGGCGGCGGCGAGCTCGCCAAGGATCGCCTCGGTGGTGTGCTCCTCGATCGCCCCGAGCTTGGTCATTTCGAGTGACAGGCTCTCGATCTCCTCCTGGCGCAGGTGTTGGATGACCTCCGCGGCGAGGTCGGGGCCAAGCGCGGCCATCAACACGGCGGCCTTGCGGCGGCCGCCGACGCGAGCGACGGTGCGTTCTGGGAGGGCGGCGCTCGGTGCCTCCGAGGCGGGGGGCAGCTGAATCGCCATCAGGCCGGCCCCACGAACGCGGGGGTTGTTTGTTTATTTTTCGGACCCCTACCCTTCATTTTGTGAAGTGGTAGGGCGCGGATGACGTGCATCAATCCTCCTGCATCCAGCTGCGCAGCTGCTGGGCGACGCGATCGGGGTTGGACTCGGCGAGCTGCTCCACCTGGCGACGGATCGGAGCACCGGCTCCATTGGCGGCGGCGGCGAGGGTAGGCGTGTCGGCGGCGGGCCGCGGCGGGATTTCGCGTTCGAGCTCGGACAGGCGGACGGGCAGCTCCAGCTCGCGCAGCCACGGCGGCTGGTTGTCGATGCCCTCCTGCTCGCGGCGGCGCAGCGCGCGGGTGGTGAAGAACAGGAAGAGCGCCGAGCCGATACCGATCAGCGCGTACTTGGCGTAGCCGAGCATCCCGCCGGAGGCGCCTTCCGCGGCGGCGGGCGTAGCGGCCTTGGCGAAGGTCATCTGGGCCACCGAGATGGTGTCCCCGCGCTTGGGCTGCAGCCCGGCGGCGTTGGTGACGGCTTCCTTGATCGCCGGCACCGAGCCGGCGGGGACGGAGTGGTCGAGCAGCACCGAGACGTGCTCGCTTTCGACTTCGCCGGGGGCGACGGTGGAGTGGGTCACGGTCTTGTCCACGCCCAGCGAGGAGCCAGTAACTTCGTGCTTGTAGTTGGACTTGCCCGAGGCACCGGTTTGGGCGTAGGCGGGGATGTTGGCGGTGCCCGTCGCGCCGGCCCCACCCCCGGACCCGGTGAGGGTTTCGAGGTTCTTGCTCTGCTGCAACGGTACGCCCGCCTTGCCGTAGGTGAGCGATTCCTGAGTGGTTTGGTTGGTGTTGAGGTTGGCGTACACCTGCACCACGGCCTTGCTGGGGCCGAGCGTTTGGGCCAGCATCTCATCGATGCTGGCCTCCATCCCGTCGTTGTAGCGTTCCTCGGCGGCCTGCTTGCCGCTGGCGCCGCCGCCGGCTTCGCCGTTCTGCGAGGGCCACAACAGCTGCCCGGTGCCGTCGGTGATCGTGACCTTCTGCAGCCGCAGCCCGGGCACGGAGGAGGCGACGAGCTGGGCGATGCCGCGCACGGAGGTGGAGCTCAGCGAGCTCGAGGAGCCGCTGAGCAGGACGGCGGCCGAGGAGGCGTTCTGGCTTTCGCCGAACAGCTGGTTCTGGGGGTTGGGCAGGACGAGCTCGACCTGCGCGCCGGAGACCCCCTGGATGTTGTCGATCGTCTGTTCGAGCTGGCCCTGCAGCGCGCGCTGGTAGGTGACCTGTTGCTGGAATTGGCTTTCGCCGAGGCTCGGTTTGTTAAAGAGTTCGAAGCCGGGGTGGGTGTTGCCGAGCACCCCGGCGCCGGCCAGCGCGACGCGGGCCTGGGCGGTCTCATTGGACTGCACCGCCAGCGCGGTGCCGTTGTTCTGCAGTTCATAGCTGATCCCCTGCTGGTCGAGCGTGCTCGTCATCTTCCCCGTCTGAGCCGGTTCCAGACCGGTGGCGAGCGTGGAGTAGGAGGGCTTGGACACCATGTGCACAAACAGGTAGATGAACAGGATCCCGGCCACGGCGCCGGCGCCGAGGATGATCCATCCGCGGGGGGTAAGTCGGGTGGCGAGTTGTTTTACGGGCATTGGTCAGGTGTGGGTCTGTTAGGGAGAAGGGAGGAGGAGGGGAGAAAGGCGTGAAGTTGATGCGCGGAGTGGTGGGAAGGCCGGGCTGGGAGTTGGTCCTATTGGTGAGGCTGTTTGGCTGGGTTGTCAAGTTTTGGTGGGAGGCGGACTGGATGGGGGGAGGTCGGGAGGGGGGCCTGCCCCCTTCCCGCTCCTCTACACCTGTGTCTGGAAGATCTGCTGGGCGGCTTCGACTGCCTTGGTGCGAATTTGCGAGGCGAGCTGCATTGCGAGCTGGGCGTCCTCGACGGTCACCACGGCGCTCTCTGGGTTGGAGGCGGTGCCGGTGGCGAGCGCCTGCGCGGCGCCGTCGGCGCTCTGCTGGGTCTTATCGAGGGAGGAGATCGCCTGCGTGAGCGCTTCTCCGAAGCCACCGGATTCGCTGCCCCCGGCGCCTTCAACGCCGCTCGGGGCGGTCGGGCCTTCCGAGCCGGAGAGCCCACCGACCCCACCCACACCCGAGCTCGCGCCGGTCGTCTGTTCGGCGGCGGCCGGTGTGCTTGGGCTGAGGCTTGCCGGTGTGCTTGGGCTGAGGCTGGTGGAGGCGCCGGTCGCGCCGGCGCCGATGCCCGACGTCTCGCCCGGGCTGAGGCCGGTGACGCCCTGCGAGAGCACGCTGCCGATCGCGCCGATCGGGGGGATCGTCACTTGAGGATCCCGAGGGTCGCGGTGAACATCGACTTGGCGGTCTGCATCGCGGTGACGTCGGACTGGTAGGAGCGCGACTCGGAGATCAGGTCCACCATTTCGGTGACGGTGTTGACGTTCGGCATCTTCACGTACCCCTGCGCGTCGGCTTCGGGGTTGCCGGGGTCGTAGACCTGCTGGTCGGGCGTCTTGTCGGCGACGATCCCCGCGACCTGCACGCCGCCGGCGGGCGGATGCGCGAGCCCGGCATCGGCGCCGGGGCCGGAGCCGAGCGCTTCGGAGAGCGTCGCTTCGAAGTTGGAGGAGGGGGTGCCGGTCTGCTGGAGCTCCACCTCCTGGCGCTGGTAGGGCTGCCCGTTGGCCGCTTTGGTCGTTTGCGCGTTGGCGAGGTTCTCGGAGGTGACGTCCATCCGCACGCGTTCGGCGCTGAGCCCGCTGCCGGCGATTTCGATCGCGTCGAAGAGACCCATCAGCAAACGCCTGCCGATGTTGGGTTGAGAGATCCATCGGCGAACACTTGCTCGGGCTGGGTCGAGGGGCACATCAGCTGAGCCCCATCGCGGAGCGCATGATTTCGTTGCGGGTGCCCATCACCTGCACGAGCGCCTCGTATTCGAGGCCGTTCTCGGAGAGCAGCGCGGATTCCTGGTCGATGTCCACCCCGTTGCCTTCGGGCCCCACGACCTGGGAGCTGGCTTCGGGCTTGAACTGCACCTGCGCGGGGGATTCCCCGTCGGCGAGCGCCTCGCGCAGCGCACCCTGGAAATTGAGGTCCTCGCGGTGGTAGCCGGGGGTGTTGGCGTTGGCGATGTTGTTGGTGAGCAGCGTCTGGCGCGCCCACGCACCGCGCGTCGCGCTTTCCAATGCAAGCTGGGTGGTGTCGATCAGGGACATCGGTGGCGGTGGGGAAGGAGCGTGTTGCTTCGAGGTGTCGCCCTCCGTGGGCCAAACCCGACTCTCATCCGTGTGAGCCGCCCCCGAGCGGTGGCCCGGTTCGCTCCGGTCATCGGCGGCGCAGCGGGGACCTTTAGCGCTTACGCGCTGCGGTCCATGCGGTGCACGCGACGGGGAGCCTGCGTCGCGTAGCCGTGGGCGGCGCGGCTTGCGCGCGCAGTGGTGCGCAGGTCGCACAGCAGGCCCTCGCGCAGGCACTGCAAGGTGGCACTCGTGCGCTCGTGCAGCGCCGCCGCGCGTTCCAGCGGGCCGCGTGCGGAGAGGGGCGGCTGCGCGGGGAGATCCGCCGTGAGGGCATCCCACTGGGGCGCCAGCGAGCGCAGATCCTCGATCCGACCGTCGCGGGCGAGCTGCAGCTCGTACTCGGCCAGCTCGAGGATCGCCGCGTAGGGATCCAGTGGCGAGAAGTGGTGCGATTCGAGGTCCATTGTGCTCATCGGTGTGCGATCTCCACCCACGATTCGCGCAGCTCGCCCAGGATCTCCGAGACCTCCTCGATCTTGTCGGCCTCCAGGCTCATGCGCGCGCGGTTGAGGTGGGTCAGGCAGAAGTTGTAAAGCGCATGCAGCTGTTCGGCGAGCTCGGTGCCCTGCTCGTAATCCAGCACCACGTCGAGGTGCGCGACGATCTGTTCTGCTCGGCGCAGCTTGTTGTGGGCGCGCTCCACTTCTCTTGCGCGCATCGCCTCTGCCGCCTGTCGCAGGAAGCGGCGGGCGCTGTCGTAGAGCATCACCACCCGCTGCGCTGGAGTCGCGCAGAGCACGGCGTTCTCGCGGTATGCCTGCGGTGATGCGGTCATCGGGGTCATGCGCTCTTCGCTCGCTCCTTCGCTTGGCTATTGGCGTGTGCTGTCCCGGTGATCGGTCGCCCCCGCGCAAAGTTGAGCGGCGGAGCGATGCCACCGAGCCGCTCACTCCGCGGGACCCTTGGATTCAGGTGTAGGCGGGGAGAGGCTGAGCCCCACATCGGGCGGGAAGCTCAGCCGGAGGACTTGGAGCTACCGGAGGAGCTGGAGCCTGTCATCGAGGCGAACTGAGCGCTCAGCCACGCGGCCTGCGACTGATTCTGGGAGACCACGGTTTCCATCGCGAGGAATTCCGCTTGCAGGGTTTTCTGGCGGATCGCGAGCATTTCGTTCATCGTGGTGATCCTGCTCGAGAGTTCGGTCACCTGGGTGGTGTCACCTTCGACGCGCGTATCCAGCGTGCCCCCCGGGGCGGCCTCGACGTTGATGATGTCCTGGAAGCCTTTCGACCAGCTCTGGAGCATTTCTTCGACGCCCGTCGGGTTCGCCTG
Source organism: uncultured Solirubrobacterales bacterium (assembly GCA_963812595.1). Lineage (GTDB taxonomy): Bacteria > Actinomycetota > Thermoleophilia > Solirubrobacterales > Solirubrobacteraceae > Palsa-744. Next base: position 544,163 of record CAWEVQ010000009.1, on the reverse strand, counting down.
GATCGCGCTTTCGAGTTCCGCGGTGTTGAGCGTGAGCTGCCCTTCCAGCGCCGATTGCGAGGGGGTGCCGGTGCCGGTGGGGGCGCCGGTGCTGATGCCGATGTCGGCGAGGCTCGACATCGCTGCCGGCAGGCCCGCGCCCGGTTCGTAGATCCCTTGGCGCATCGTGTCGAGCAGGCTCGTGAGGTCGAAGTCGCCGAACAGCGTTCCCGTCTGCAGTTCTTCGGGGCTCTGGGGTGTGGTCGGGGGCTTCGTGGTGAGCTGCTTCTGGATGCCCGCGATCGTTGAGTTGTAGAGGGTCACGAACGCCTGCACCTGGGCGACGACCTTGCTGGCGTTGAGCGCGGGCGGTTGCACGTCGACCGACACAGGCCCCGTCGTGGTGGTCAGCGCCTTGAGTTCCAGGGTCACCCCGGGGATCGCGCTCGTGAGCCTGTTCGAGGCCGAGCTTCCTTCGACCCCGTCGATCGTGTATTTGGCGTCCTCGCCTTCTTTGGCCGTACCCGCCTGTTCGACGAGCGTGCCCCCGGCGTCCGTGACCGCGATGAAGCCTTCGCCGGTGGCGCCCGTTTCGCGCGTGGAAAGCACCACCGTTTCGGTTCCCTCTGCCGCCGCGTACACCGTCGCGGTCGAGTCCGAGTTGATCGCTTTGACCAGGTCTTCGATCGTCGCGCCCGCCGCGACTTCGATTTCCTGGCCGTCGATCGTGATGGTTTCGGCGGCCGCGGGGCTTTTGAAGGCGAACGTGCGCTGGCTCGAGTTCGCCAGCTGGGTGACTTCGACCTCGTAGCCGCCCACCGCCGCGCCGGACGTGGCGCTCGCGGCCACCCGCGTCGGTTCGCTGGAGGACGCCGTCTGGGAGCTCGAGAACAGCAGCGGCGAGCCCAGTTCCTGCGCGTCGAAGGTGAGCTGCGTGAGGTTGCTCTGGATCGCTTTCAGCTGGGCGCTCTGCCCTTCAAGGGTGCTCTGCTGATCGGTGAGATGCGCGATCGGCTCGCGTTCCACACCCATCAACGCGGTGATGATTTCGCTGGTGTTCAGCCCCGATCCGAGGCCGCTGAAGCTGATCGGTGCGCCCGCGGTAGATGTGCTCACGGTGGTCACGTTGCCTCACCTCCTCTATTCCAGCGGCGTGCCGGCCGCGAGCGCCAGCGCCTGCGCGTGGGTGAGCGTTCGCAGCACGTTGCCGGCGCGGTCACGCACCTCGATCCGCGTGCGCCCGCTCTGCTCGTCTCGCGCGAAGCGCAGTTCGCGGCCCTGCGCGCTCAACGTTTCGTAAGTATGGGCGGCGCTCCCCATCTGATCGAGCACCTCCGGGGGTGGGCTCGAGGGGAATGCGCCGAGTGAGAGTGTGGGCTCCAGCGCAAACGGTGCCCCGGTGCCCTGGGGAGCCGTGGAGGCTCTCGCGGCATTGGTGGGACGCACCGGCTGGGCGACAATGGGTCCTTGGGATGGCGTAATCGGCGAGCTCATGCTGTTTTCCTCCTGAAAGCATTGGTCACGGACCCGTCCCTGGGCCGCTTTGCTCTTGTCTATCTTCATTCTGATCGGCTAATAGTCGAAAAACTTTAGGGGCGATCGGCTTCGTCGCCCGCGATTGCGGCGATCTACGCAATCACGGTCATCGACCGCTCCATGCCATCCGTGAGTGGTCTGCCCGGATTTGAATACTTGCGAGCGGCCGATTTCTTGCGAATCCGATGATCGCTCAAGCCTACCCACCGACGTGCCGATCAGTTCGGGGTCTTTGCGGAATCGGACTCCCTCGGAATCCTCGAACGGACGTCGGGGGCCCGCTCTGCGAGACGCACCACTTTCCCTCGAGAGTCGGAGCACCAGATGAATGCTATGGACCAACGCGCCGCCAGGATCTCGGCCACCGAGGTGCTGTCGCTGTGGCAGCAGTACAAGCGTACCGGCGACCTCCGGGTGCGCGATCAGCTGATCTTCACCTTCACGCCGATGGTGCGCTACATCGTCTACCGCAAGGTGCGAGAGGTTCCCGCGCAGTGTGACGTGGAGGATTTTCTCTCCTGTGGCCTGGAGGCGCTGATCCACTCGATCGAGCGCTACGACCCCGCCAAGGGCGCCACGCTGGAGCAGTTCGCGTGGACGCGTATCCATGGCGCCGTGCTCGACGAGCTGCGCCGCCACGACTGGGCGCCGCGCTCGCTGCGCCGGGCCGAGCGCACGATCAACGGCGCCCGTGAGAGCTTCGCCTCCGCGCACGAGCGCCACCCCAGCCGCGAGGAGCTCGCCGCCGCGGCCGGCATGAGCACCACCGAGCTTGGTCGCCGCCTCGACGAGCTGGCGCTCGCGGAGGTCGGATCGCTCAACAAGACCATCCGCTCGGAGGACTCCTCCACGATCGAGCGGATCGACACGCTCGAGAGCGAGGACGAGGGCGCCGACCCTGCGCTCAGCGCCGAGCGCGTGGAAGCCAAGGAGCGTTTTCGCGCCGCCTTCGCCGAGCTGCCCGCGCGCGAGCGCCAGGTGGCTGTGCTGCTGTATGTCGAGGGGCGCACTTTGCGCGACATCGGCGCGCGGCTCGGCGTCTCCGAGAGCCGCGTCTCGCAGATCCACACCGAGTTGCGTGGTCGCCTGCGCGAGCGGCTCGCCAGCGACGCGTCGCTGTTCTCCGCGGTCTGAGAACCTTCGCTTCGCAGGGTTGGCCGGGTGAAGCGCGTGGGTGGGTGGCGCCGGCGACGAAGGGCGTGGGTGGGTGGCGCCGGCGACGAAGGGCGTGGGTGGGCGGCGCTGATGTCGCCCCACCAGCTTGGGGCATGGGCCCTAAAGAATCCACCGCTGCGGGCGATCACCCGTACTGAGATGGACCTCGGCCTCTACATCGCCGCGTCCGGGATGGTCGCCGATCAGACCCGCCAGACGCAGCTCTCCAACGACCTCGCCAACGCCTCCACGCCGGGCTACAAGCCCGAACAGTCACCCCAGCACAGCTTCGGGGAACTGCTGCTCGCCAACACCTCCACCGGGCAAAAGATCGGCGCGATGAACACCGGGGTGCAGCTCGGCCACAGCGTCCTCGACATGGCGCCCGCGGGAATGCAGAGCACCGGCCAGCCGCTCGACTTCGGGATCGTCGGCACCGGCTTCTTCGCTGTCAAGACCCCCCAGGGGGTGCGCTACACGCGCGACGGCCAGTTCACCGCCTCCGCCTCCGGGCAACTGGTGGACAGCGCCGGTGACCCCGTCCTCAGCCAGAGCGGCGCCCCGATCACGGTTGGCGCCGAAGGCACCGTGCCCGCCGGCTCGCTCGGCCTCTTCAACGTTCCCTCCGCGGCCAAGCAGGGCGAAAACCTCTATACAGGCACGCCCTCCGGGCACGCCGGCGGGACCGTGCGTTCGGGGGTGCTCGAGGAATCGGGCGTCAATCCCGCGCGCACGATGGTCGAAATGATCGGCTCCCTGCGCACCTTCCAGTCCGGCCAGCAGGCCATCCAGGCGATCGACCAAACCCTCCAGGCCGCCTCCACCCAGGTTGGCTCCCTCGACGGATCCACCAGCTAAGGAGGAGGTGCTAATGCTTGAAGGACTGTACGCCGCCGCATCGGGGATGGAAGCCCAGCAGCAGCAGCTCGACTCGATCGGCAACGACCTCGCCAACGCCTCCACCACCGGCTACAAGGCCGAACGGGTGGGCTTCCACGAACTGCTCGTCAACCAGGTCGACATCGCCGGCACGGTCACCACCCAGGGCGCCGGCGCCGCCGCACAGGCGATCGGCCGCGACCAGGCCCAGGGGTCGATCCAGAGCACCGGCAACCCGCTCGACCTCGCGATCGAGGGCCCCGGGTACTTCACCGTCAAGCGCGCCGACGGCACGGTCGCTCTGACGCGCGACGGCTCCTTCCAAGTCAACGCGCGCGGCCAGCTCACCACTGCAGAAGGCAATCTGCTCGATCCACCGATCACCCTGCCCAAAGGGGCCTCGCCCAGCGAAGTGGCGATCGGCTCCGACGGTACCGTGCGCGTCGGCACCCGCACGATCGGCAAGATCGGGCTCGTCACCGTCGCCTCGCCCGACCACCTGCTCGCCGCCGGGGGCAACCTCTTCACCAGCACCGCCTCCAGCGGCACTCCCCGGCCGAGCGCGCGCGCCACCATTCAGCAGGGGGCGCTGGAGGGCTCCAACGTGGACGTCGGCAACGACATGGTGCAGATGATCGGCGCCCAGCGCAGCTATCAGCTCGAGAGCAGCGCGATCCAGACCGAAAACCAGATGCTCTCGATCGCCAACCAGCTGGTGACCCAATGAGCACAGTCGCCGCGCTCACCGCCGCGTCGGCTTCGGCCACCTCGGCCTCGGCCCCACCTGTCACGGCCGCGGGTACGCAGGTGGTCGACGAAGCACATGCTCCAGCCTCGGTACGCAACGGTTCGACCGCCGTCAAACAGGCCTACGCCTCCGCCCAGGGCTTCGAAGAGATGCTCCTCCAGCAGCTCTCCTCCTCGCTCGTGCAGAGCAGCGGCCTCTCCGGCGAAGGCGAATCCTCGGGCGAAGGCTCGGGCGAAGAAGGCTCGCTCGAAGGGGGCGGCGAAGCGGGCGGCAGCATGCTCTCCTCGCTGCTGCCCCAGACGCTCACCGAAGGGGTGATGCGCGAGGGTGGCCTCGGCATGGCCGGGCAGCTGATGGGCTCGCTCGACCCCTCCTCGTCCACGGCTGCCGCCGCACCCACAAGCGCGGGTACGAGTGGTGGCGTATCCGCGCCCGCGAGCACCACCTCCGCGTCCACGGCCGCTGCGGGGACAAGCGCCGCGGGGAAGAGCGCCGCAGCGAGCGGTGGCGTGTCCGCGCCCGCGACTGCCACTGTCTCGAACGGCGCCGCACATGCGGGAGGTGCCTCCGCATGAGTGCCACCCTGCCCGCGCTGCGAGGAAGGCCGCGGGGCACGACGCCCCGCGCCTGGGCGGCCGTTGCCGAGCTCACGCTCGCGGATGACCCCCAAATGACCCCGATCGTGGAAGTCGATCCGCTGGGCTCCGAAGTGCTCGCTCATCTCGACGCGCAAATCGCCTCGGTGCGGCGGCTGCTGGAGATCGTGCTGGAGCAGGGGGCCGCGATTCGTGCGCGCGACGTGCACACCGTCGTGCGCTTTGCCGGCATGCTGCACGGCGAGCTTGCCCGCCGCGGGCAGATCGAGGCCACCCGCTCGCTGCTGCTCGAGCGCGCCGGGGCGCTGCTCGGAATCCCCGCTGCGGCGGTGACGCTCACGCGGCTCTCCGTGCTGCTCGACCCCGCTCGCGCACAGCTTGCCGCCGCGCGCTCAGCGCAACTGCGTGGCCTGCTCGAGGAGCTGCGCCGCGAACACTCCTGCAACCGCGCGCTGATGCAAATCGAACTCTCCTTCTTGGACCACCTCATGCAGTCGCTGGCGCTCGACGCCGGCGTGCATGGTTACGACCCCCGCGGCTCCACCACCGCCGGCGCGAGTGCTGCCCGCCACGGTGCGCTGCGCGTCCTCGACCTCTCGGCATAGGCAGGCGGTTATCCGATGTCCATCCCCACCCTCCAGGGACTCCAAACCGCCCTCTCCGGCCTGATCGCCCAGCAGGACGCGATCGACGTCACCGGTAACAACATCACCAACGCCAACACCGAAGGCTACTCGCGCCAAACGGCTGTTCTGCAAACCAAAGAACCGCTGCACATCGCCGCGCTCTCCGCCGTCACCGGCGAGGGCGGCCAGGTCGGCACGGGCGTCACGGTCGCCACGATCACCCGCATCCGCAACACCTACCTCGACGCCTCCTATCGCGAACACAGCACCGCCGCCGGCGCCGCGGGCGCGCAGGCCGAAGAGCTCTCGCAGGCTCAGAGCGCCTTCAACGAACCTTCCTCCACCGGCCTGGCCTCCCAGCTCTCAAAATTCTGGAGCTCCTGGAGCGAGCTCGCCGAAGCTCCCTCCGAAGGAGCCGCCAAGGTCGGCGTCGTCGGCGCCGCCACCCAGCTCACCGGCTCGCTGCACCAGCTGGCCGCCCAGCTGCAATCGCTCGAAGGCCAGGCCTCCGCGCAGTACGCCGCGATCACCGGGCCCACCGGCGAAGTTGCCAGCGACGCCACGCAGATCGCCGAACTCAACCACCAGATCAAGCTCTCGCTGGCGGCCCACCAGCAGCCCAACGAACTCGAAGACCACCGCGACCTGTTGCTCGACAAGCTCTCCGCGCTCGCCTCCGTCACCGTCACCAAGGAAGCCGACGGCACCGACACCGTCGCGTTCGGCAACGCCGCCCTACCGCTCGTCGAAGGCTCCACCGCGCATTGGCCACAGGCGCTCACTTCCGCCGCCGGCGGGAAGCTGGGGGCGCTCTTGGAACTCTCCTCTCCCACCGGCGCGCTCGCCACCTACCAGGCTGCCCTCAACGAAGTCGCCAAAACGCTTGCCGGCTCGGTCAACGAACTGCACACCACCACCCCCTTCTTCACGGGCACCACCGCCGCCACGCTCGAAGTGGCGGTCACCCCCGGCGAAGTCCAGACCTCCTCCGAAGGCGCCTCCGGTGGCAACAACGTCGCGCTCGCGATCGCCGGCCTGCGTGGGGGTGCCGCCGAACAGCGCTACGCCGCGCTGATCGGGCAGGTGGGGGCGGGTGTGCAGAACGCCACCACCAACCAAACCAACTCTCAGGCCGTCCTCACCGCGGTCTCCAATCAGCGCCAGGCCGTCTCCGGGGTGTCGCTCGATGAAGAAATGACCAACCTCATCACCTTCCAGCGCGGCTACCAAGCCTCCGCGCAGGCGCTCAACGTGATGAACGAAATGCTCAACACCCTGATCAACGAGTCCGGATTGTGAGCATCCGATGAGCGCTCGCATAACATCGGAGATGGTGAGCAGCTCGGTGCTCGGTGGCATCGAATCCGCTCAGGTGGCACTCGCCCGCACCCAGGCCGAACTCTCCTCCGGCAAGTCGATCCTCGAGCCCTCCTCCAACCCCTACGGCGCCAGCCAGATCGTCGACCTGCAGAGCGCCATCGACGGGCTCACCTCCTACGAACGGAGCGCCCAGGACGGGCTCTCCTGGATGAACGCCTCCTCCTCCGCGCTCGCCTCGATCGACTCCCAGGTACAGCGCGTGCGCGAGCTCGTCCTGCAGGCGGGCAACGGCACCGAGAGTCCTGCCGACTTGGAAGACATCGCCGACGAGGTCGAACAGCTCACCGAAGGCGTCAAGCAAGACGCCCTCACCCAGTACGACGGCCAGTACGTCTTCTCCGGCACCCTCACCTCCACCGCTCCCTACACGCAGGGAGCCGAAGACGAATACCACGGCAACGCCTCCCCCGTTGCGCGCGCGCTCGGCCCCGGCAGCACGGTCAACGTCGCCGTCAATCTCGCCTCGGCGCTCGGCTCCGGCTCGGGTGCTGCCGACGGCAAGCTGCTCGACACGCTGCGCACCGTCGCCCAAAACCTCCGCGCGGGCACGCCCGCCTCCGTGGAAGCGCTGCGCACAACCGACCTGAAAAGCCTCGAAAACAACCTCGATGCGCTCTCCGGCCTGCAGGCCGGAGCCGGTTCGGTCACCGATCAGATCAACATCGCCGTCAGCCGCATCTCCTCGCTGCAGAGCACCGACACCCTGCAGCTGTCAAACGTCCAGGATGCCAACATCGCCAAGGTCACGACCGAATACTCCAGTGAGCACGCCGCGTTCGAAGCGGCGCTGAAAGCCGGTGCCTCGATCGTGCAGGAGTCCTTGCTCGAATTTCTGCACTAGCAAGCGGGAAGGGGGCAGGCCCCCCTCCCGACCTCCCCCCGTCCTCTCCCGTCCTCACACCTAACCTCCTGTCACCACCACGCACGCCATGCCCCTGACCATTGACAGCTCGCGCTTCGGCGCCGTGGAGATCCCCGACGCCGACGCGATCGAGTTCCCGCTTGGGTTGATCGGCCTCGGCGGGGTGCACTACGCGCTGATCGATCGCCACCCCGGCTCGGGCTTTCGGTGGCTGCATTCGCTGGAGGATCCCGGGCTTGCGCTGCCCGTGGTCGATCCCCGCGAGTTCTTCCCCGGCTTTGCGCTGGTGCTCTCCGCGGAGGACCGCGAGCGGATCGGGGCTCCCGACCTCTCCGCCGCGCAGGTGTACGTCACGGTGCGCACCGCTCCCGATCCGGCCGCCACGCTCGTGAATCTTCGCGCCCCCCTTGTGGTGTGGGACGGCTTGGGCCACCAGGTGCTCAACACCGCGCCCGGCGCCGAGCTGCGGGTGGCGCTGTTCGGTGGGGCGGCCGAGGGGCAGGCGGGGTAGCCGAGCGATCGGGACGCCTTGCGAGACTCCACCGCCGGGATGCCCCCGGTCGATGCTGCATAATCCCGCCTCATGCTGATACTTACGCGCCGCGCCGGAGAGCGCGTCGTGATCGGCGAGGATGTGCTCGTCACCGTCATGGAGGTCAGCGGCCAAACCGTTCGCCTCGGGATCGCCGCGCCCCAGGGGCTGCCGATCTACCGCGAGGAGATCTGGCTGGCCGTCCAGGAGGAGAATCGCGCTGCCGCGGAGGCCGCCGCCGATGCGCTGCCCCCGCAGGGGCCGGATCTCAAGTGACCCACACGATGTCGCCGATCTGCAGTTTCGGATAGACGGCGGCCGCCGTTTCGATCGGCAGCTCCACACAGCCGTTGGACTGGGGGAAACCGTAGGATTCGCGCGGGTAGCCGTGCACCGCGTCGCCGCCGTTGAAGTAGTTGACCCACGGCACGTCGGGCGCCACGTAGTGGACGCCGTCGGGGTCGGTGCCGGTCATCGTCGTGGATACATAACGGGCGTATATCGGGAAGATCCCCTGTTCGGTTTCTGCCCCCTCCACCCCCGTGTTCGCGGGGCTGGAGATCGCCACGTGGCCGCCTTCGTGGACCTCCATCGTCTCCGGCAGCGACTCCGTCACCGACACCCACGTGTACGGGCGCGGGTTGCGGTGGTCGAGCGCCTCCACCTCCAGCAGCAGCCGCCACGTCTGCGCGTTCGGTTCGCCCGTTGCTTCGAGGTTGTGGTCGGCCTGGAACACCTCCAGTGCCCCTTTCGTCGTCTCATCGAGGCGGCCCATTTCCACGGGCGGGGCATCCGCGGGCTGTGGCGCCAGCCTCCCGTGGAACGGGCGGAAGGCGTGTTCGGCCGCCTGGTTGAGGGACTCCTTGCCCAGCGGTACGTGCGCGGCGTAGCGCGGGTGCAGCACGGCGCCGATGTAGCCCTGGCGCGCCAGGGCATCCTGCAGCGCCGTGATCGATGGGCACGCCACGTGCAGGGTGAGCACGTGGCGCTCCTCCAAGCTCGAGTGTTCCTCGGCAAACGTGTGCTTCCACACCGTCAGCGAGTACGTATGGCACGGCTCGAGTGTCGCTGCGGGCGTGAACACCTCCGCGTTGCCCGCCGTGCTCCAGCTGCCCGCCACCGCCGGGAGCAGCGTCGGGCGCGGAGAGTCCTGCGCTGGTGGAGCGGACAGCGTCACGCGCAGCGGCGCCGCGCCGTCGGCGATTGTCTTCGCGGGGATGCCCACCAGGCGCGTGGGCGGCGGCGGCGGTTGCGAGGCGCTCGCCGAGGGGAGCACGCCGCCGACGGTGTGGCCCTGCGCCAACTCCACCCCCACTGCGACCGCCACCGCGGCCACCACGACCGCGAGGATTGCGACGGGCCGCGCGCTCATGCTCCACAGGCTAACGCATCGCGTTGACGGCAGTCTCGGGAGTTCCGATGAGTGGACGATGCCCACTCGGGGTACCTGGTGGGGGTACGGACCCGCCGGCCGCGTATTCTGTAGGGGTGACCCGACTTGCCGCGATCCTGCTGGCCCTCGCCGCGCTCGCTCTGACGCCCGCCGCGGCGCTTGCCCACTCGCACCACGCCGCCCGCGCACACAGTGGCTCGCCGAACTCCGCCGCCACGCGCGCCTACGTCAAAGCCAACTACACGCTCATCAGCACCGCCCGCGCCAATCTCGCCGCCACGCGCACGGCGATTTCGAGCCTCGGCAGCACGGTCGCCGGAGAATGCCCGCTGGTGGCGGCCGAAGCGCCACAGAACCGTGAGTCCGGACAGCTCAGCAACGAGGTGGTCGGAGCGCTCGAGGTCGCTGCCTACCAGCCCGACAAGGACTCGATGGCAGCTTTCGCCCACACCATCCAGGGCCTGCACTGGAGCAACCACAAGCTCACGCACATGGTTGACGCCTACGCCGCCAAGCTGGCCGGATTCGCGACGCTGGCGGCACCCGACATCTGCGCCGACGTCAAGGCGTGGGTCGCCACCGACTACCGAACCCTGCCCGCCACCACCGTTTCCTTCGACAAAGGCTTCTACGCCTATGACCTCGAAACCGAAGAAGTCTCGCTGCGGCTGCTTCGTCCCTATGAGAGCGCAACCGAGGCCTCGCTGGTGCGCCAGACCCAGCGCCTTGAAGAACCGCTGGGTGAATTCGAAGCTGAAGCGGTCTCCGACTACAGCGAGATTCTCGACTCGCTGAAGCTCCCTCAGTGAGAGTTGGGGGCGCCCGGGCGGCTACACTGCGCACCCTCCCGCCGGAGTAGCTCAGCTGGTTAGAGCAGCGGAATCATAATCCGCGTGTCGGGGGTTCGAGTCCCTCCTCCGGCATCGGCTTAATCCCTGCAATTGTGCGGATTTTGGGCGTCTCTGGGCTGTTGGGACGGTCATTTGGGGCTGGAGTGCAAACAAAGTGCAAACATGCCTGGCCGGGCGGTGCGGTTGAGGTATGCAGTTCCGCCGGTCACCGGTCTAATTTTTAGGGTTCATGGTCGAGAGTGTGCGGTTCCATCGCTTCAAGCAGTACAGGGACCGCGAGATCACGCTTCGTCCACGGGGCGTCACGCTGATCGCTGGAGGCAACAACACCGGCAAGTCCTCGGTCTTGCACGGGCTTGCGGTCTGGGAGTTCTGCCGCACCGTGATTGAGCAGGAGCGGAATCGGGCCGCCTTCTATGCCGGTTGGCCTGGCAAGGGGATAGGCATGAGTGCCGATGAGTTCTCGCCTATCAACGTTCCGTCCCTGCCGCACCTCTGGACCAGCCTCAAGACCCAGAAGGATCGCGAGCCCGACGGCTACACATTGAGGATCCGCTGCTCATGGAAGATGGACGACGACGGCAGCAGCCGCGCGCTAGAGCTCGCGCTCTCAATCGCAAACGACCGGCTCTTTATCAAGCCGATCGACTCCAATCTCCAGGACGGAGATCATATTCCCCGCATGGCTTACCTGCCGCCTTTCGCCGGGATCACCGATCGCGAGCAGCGGATGAACGGCGCGATACGTCGGCGACGACTTGGCGAAGGGCTCGCCGGCGCAGTCCTGCGCAACTTGCTTCTCGATATGCAGGATACGAACCGCCTCACGCGGATACAGCTGCAAGGTACTGGTCGCGTCCCGTTTCCCGGGTGAATTCACCGAGGCGTAGCTCCGTTGGCTGCGGATCTTATGCGGCGATCACCTCCTCGGTGTCGTCGGTCACGGGTGGGACTGGGTCCTCGCGCAGCTGACGGCGTAGGCGCTCGATCTCAGCGACGGTCTTGGGGTTCATCTTCACTCCCCGCCAGCCTCGGGAGGAGAGCTCGAGCACGGCCCAGATCAGGGACAGCGCTGAGGTCTCGCCGGGGAAGCGGCCGATGACCTTGGTGCGCCGGCGGACCTCCACGAACGTTCGCTCGAGGAGATTCGTGGTCCTAATTCGCTTGCGGTGCTCGGACGGGAACCGCAGGTGCGTGACGAGGGCGGGCAGGTCCGTTTCGATGACGGCCATCGCCGAGGGATACGCCGTGCGGTAGTCAGCGATGATTCCCTGCAGCTCGCTGGTGGCCTCGCCAGGTGAGCGGGCCCCATCGAACGCTTTCCACCAGCGGGCCTTGACCTCCTGGTGGTGGCGCTCCGGGAGCTTGCCCGTGACGTTTCTGAGCGCGTGGACGGTGCAGCGCTGCTCCAGAGCATTGGGCCAGAGCTCACGGGTGGCCTTCCAGATCCCTGGTGCACCGTCGGCGATCACGAGCGCCGGTGCTCTGAGCCCGCGGGCGATCATGTCGCGGCCGAACGCGAGCCACGCGTCATAGCTCTCGCGGCTTCCCAGAGCCAATCCGAGCAGGACCTTGCGGCCCTCCAGCGTCACTCCCCAGCAGACCAGGACACCCTCCGAGGGTGTGTCGTCGGGATGCAGCTTCAGGTAGATCGCGTCCAAGAAGCAGTAGACGATGTCGTGCCCCTCCAGCCGCCGCCGGCACCACTGCCGGTAGCGCTCCCGGGTGTCCTCACAGATCCGCGAGACCGTGCTCTTGGACGCGATCGACTCCTCGAAGACCTCCTCCAAGGCGGCCTCCACATCCCGCGTCGACAGTCCCCGAAGGAAGCCGCTGATCACCAGCGACTCCAACGCGTGCGTGCGCGCCACACCCTTGCCGAGGATCCTGCTCTCGAACCCGAGCTTGCTCGCATCACGGATCCTCGGGCGCTGCAGGCGCATCGCCCCGCTCGTCGTCTTCACCGTCTTTGGCTCATAGCCGTTGCGATGACTGACCGTCTCCTCAGCGCGCTCATAGCGCCGGCGGCCGAGGAACTCGCTGACCTCGTCCTCCAGTGCCTGCTGCAGAATCAGCCGGGCACCAAGGCGCCCGACCGTCTCGATCGGGTCCTCCTCGCCGCCGACACCGGCCAGCACCTCATCCAGTTCAGAGCGGAACCTCTCGCTCGGGGCTACCTTCTCCATGCGGGCGTACCTCCATCGCTTTGGTCTTGTCAGGACAAAGCGGAGGCTACGCCCGTCTTTTCAAATCCCCCGGCCGGTGGGACGCGACCCGCGGATACAGCTGCAAGGTACTGGCACACGTGTCCCGCAGCGCGACCTCGACGAGCTGCGTCGCTCGAACCCGTGGGAGCTACTACAGCAGACATTGCGTGAGGTCTTCCAGACGGAACTCGTCGTCGAGCCGTTTCGGGACGAGTACCACTCGTACATCACCGTGAACATTGCGAAGGGTCAGATCAACGAGCGCGGTAAGTTCGTTCGCCAGCGCAACTTCAACAAGCGCGACCTGATGGTTGAGGGCAGTGGGTTCCTTCAGTGGCTCAGCGTCTACACGCTGGCGCTCAACCCGGACGTCGATGTTTTGCTGCTCGACGAGCCCGATGCGCACCTGCACTGCTCTCTTCAGGAGGACTTGGTCGCTCGACTCGAAGACCTCGCGTCTCGTACTAACAAGCAGATGCGTATCCGGTTAGCTCCATCCGGGTGGTTTCGTAGTTTTGTTGGGTGTTGCGGCCTACGTATCCTCTGAGCATCTTGGAGTTTCAGGAGCGCTTTGCGACCGAGGAGGCCTGCCGCGAGTATCTGTTCGCTTCGCGCTGGCCGGAGGGGTTTGCTTGTCCAGGGTGTGGCGGCGGGCGGGCCGGTGGCCAGACGCGCCGCCACCTGTGGGTATGTACCGCGTGTGGGCACCAGACGTCGGTGACTGCGGGGACCGTGATGCACAAGACGCACACGCCGCTGCGCACGTGGTTCTGGGCGGCCTATCTGGTCGCCACTCACCACCCGGGCATATCGGCCAAGCAGCTGCAACGCCAGCTCGGGCTCTCGCGCTATGAGACTGCCTGGCTGATCCTGCAGAAGCTGCGCAGGGCGATGGTCGCCCCTGAGCGCGAGCTGCTGAAGGGTGAGGTCGAGATCGACGAGTTCTTCCTCGGTGGGCGCGAGGAGGGCCTCAAAGGCGGCCGCCAGCGCGGAAAGAAGGCGCTGATCGGCATCGCGATCGAGGTCCGCGGACACGGCTCGGGCGGCTGCGCCTTCGGGTGTTGCCCGACGCTTCAGGGCCGATACTGCTCAGCTTCACCCAGGCGACCACCACCACCGGCGCAATCGTGCATACCGACGGGCTTCAGTCCTACCGCGTCCTGAGCAAGCACGGCTACGAGCACCGCCGACACCCGAAACAAACCGCTGCGCCCGATCAGCTACTCCCTCGAGCACACCGCGCAACCTCCAACCTCAAGGCCTGGATGCACGGCACACACCGTGGCGTCTCTGACGAGCACCTACAGGTCTATCTCGACGAGTACGTCTTCCGTCACAACCGCCGCAGCACACCAATGGCGGCGTTCCAGACCCTCCTCGGACTCGGCGCCCTGCACAACCCCACCACCTATCAGCAAATCACCCGCCGAGCCGCCTAAAACCCCATCTGGAGCTAACCGGATACGCACTAACAAGCAAGTGCTGGTTGCAACGCACTCGACCGAGATTCTCAGGCACGCCCGCCCGCAGCGCATCTTGCAGGTGCGAAGCGGCGGTAAGGGAGGCACTTACCTGACTGAGGACCACCAGAAGGTTGGGTTGATGGCTGGCTTGGGCTCGGACTACGCGCCCCGAGTTGATCGGTTGCGGAAGACCAAGCGACTGCTGATGATGGAGGGCAGATCGGATGAGCGGATCCTCCAGACGCTGGCAGGTAGGCTCGGCGTGGAGTGGCCCGAGGAGTGGATCGTCTGGCGCACCACGGATGGTCAACGCGATCGTCGCCGGCTATTCCGTGCGTTGCGGGATGAGATCCCAGAGTTGATCGCGTACTCGCTCCGTGATCGGGACGACAAACCGGTCAATACCATAGGTCCGGACTTGGAGGACAAGGATGCCGTGGACGGCGAGGGCTTTCACTCCCGCGTATGGAGGCGACGCCACATCGAGAGCTACCTCATCTGGCCGCCCGCCATCGCTCGCGCCACGAGGATGTCGGAGGACCAGATTGAGGAGAAGCTGCGTGAAAATCACAACATTGCTGTCTCTCGCTCAAAATGGGCGGACACCAATGCACCGCAGGCCGCCCTCGACATCAACGGCAAGGGCATCCTGAAGGACGGTGATGAGGCCATCCTCGGCCAGCTTGACGTCAACGCTTATGACGTCGCGGCAGCGTTCGAGGCGGATGAGGTCCCGGAGGACATCGGCAAAGTGCTGGCTCAGCTCAGAAGTCTCGTTTGAGCTGTCGCGTCACTGAAGGGAGCGGAGACTTGTGATGCCGGAGCAGTACGTTTCAGCATTTTGGAATCCCGTGGAAGTCGGTGACTGCTTGCTGGAGTGCTTTGACTGCTCGCGCATAGCTGCGGATCGCTTTCTCCAGGCCCGCGCGGGCGAATTGCATGTGCTCCCCATCGGGGTCTTGGTCGGCGGCTCGCATCTGGGCCAGGGTTGTCGTGAAGGTGTCCACCGCCCCGGTGTGGATGATCGTTGCTTCGCGCCACTTGCCTTCGAGGGCGGCGACTGACTGCGCGGCGACTTGGCCTGCCTGCTTGGCGAGATCGCCGGGTGAAACCATATAGACCCAGACGCCGATGCGCCAGCCGTCGTCGTAGTGTCCTCCCCCGATCTGGGCTCGACACCAGAGGTCGTGTCCCTCCGCAAGCTCGGCGATGATTTCGGCGTACTTGGCGGCGTTCTGGCGCCCGATGTACCCGAGGCAGTGACCCTCGGGGGAGGCGACCATCAACGCTCGGGGGTCGTGGGGGTTCGTGGGCTCGGGGATGAGGCGTAGCCATACGTCATCGACATCGAAGTCATCGACCCGCTTAAGGTTGATCCCTTGCGCGGAGACGACTCGTTCGAGAGTTGCTACGTAGTGGCTCTCGCCGCGTACCTCGACCATGCGATGATCGTGCGGCAGGCGCAGGGTTGGCTTGCTGTGCTTGGGGCGACCAGATGGGCTGGAGGGCTGCGTTGGCTGGTCCACGCGAGCTGGGGGCGGGGTGGTGTTGCTCGTCCCTGCGGCAATGTTGACCTTGGCCGCGAAGTCGCGGGCCTTTCGCTCGGAGCCGAATCCGGCCTCTGCGGTGACCGCCCAACCCTGGCCACTGATCGTGAGGCAGGCTTTGTGGAATACGGAGGACGCTTCTGGAGTTCCGACGCTGGCTCTCGCCCCTGCGATCGGCCAGTTCCCGTCAGGCGTGAAGATGCGTCCGCCATCCACGTCCAGCGCGATGGAGGCGAACGTGTTGCCCTTCTTTTTGGCGATGCTCGCGGCCTTCCAGAATGCGCGGGCTGCGTCTTGGCTGATGGCTTCTACTCCTCGTGCCCCGTTCGGTTGGCTGGGACAAGCCGCATACAGTACACGATTGACTGTGAAACACACTCCCTGAAAGAGCGCATGACGAGCGCCGGTCAGTCGGAGCGGTCGATCGCGTCGGCAAGTTGACGCAGGTCGGCGCCGATAGCATGTAGGAGCCGCCGAAGGGTGTGCCAGCGCACATCAAGGCGCCCCGTCTCGGCGTGGGAGACGTATGCGTCGCTCGTGCTGGCGCGCTTGGCCACGTCCTTCTGCGTGAGCCCTTTCTGTTCGCGGAGCGTGCGCAGCGCTCGGCCGAGGATGAGGCGGTCTTGGGTGGGGTCGGTCATGTCGGCGGCAGGCGAACGCCCACGGAGGACTTGTCAAGTTTGACGTGTTACGGTACGCTCGTTGGGAAGACCGTACACATATGACGCCCGCGACAGACACGCTGCCCGGGCGCCGTGGCACCGAGAGCGCTAACTCCCGGCACAGCGGACACCCTACCGAGGTGGGCGGGGTGCCCTCCTCGCCAGAAGACGCCCCCGGGGCCTCCAATCACAAGGAGGAACCGAAGATGACCGATGAGCAGCAGGAGCATCAGCCAGGCTGGACCGACGAGGAGCAGATCGAGCGCGCGCTCGTGTTGCAGGTGCTCCGCGACGATCACCCGGAGCGCTGGACAAGAGCGGAACTGGAGGCCGAGGTCTTCGACTTCGACCCCTTGACGGTCAATGAGGCGCTGACGCGGCTGGCAGCCGATGGCGTCGTGATCCTCGACGGCGAGCGGGTGCGCGCGTCGGCGTGCGCTCGGCGCATCGACGCACTGGAGCTGATCGCCATATGAGCGCCGCCACCATCACCAACCCCGGCGAGCTGATGGACGAGCTGCGCCGGTTCGAGCCGGTCTCCGATGCGGTGGTGCTTGCCGCGATCGACCGGGCGGAACGCCACCGTGGGGGCACGGGCGAAGGCGCGAGGATGTCCAACCTCGCGGAGCACCTCGGGTTCGTCCACGGCCCTTGGACTGCGCGCGGCCTGCGGCTCCAGCTCGATGCGCTCGTTGAGGCCGGGGCGCTTGAGCGTGTGAAGCGGCAGGGGTTGGTCTTGCTGGTGCTGACCGGGAAGGGGCGCAGGCGGGCGGCGCGGGCACGCCGGACCGTCGCTCTGCCGGAGTCTCCGCAGTATCGGGCCTGGAGGCAGACCCGTAAGAAGGCGGTCGAGCGGATCGACGGGCTCCGCGAGGACGCCCGCCGGGCGGTGCAGGATGCCGGCCGGCTGCTCGACGCCGAGGAGGCCGACTCTGAAGCGTTGTTCCTTCTCGCGGTGCGTCTGAAGGAGGCGTTGCAGTATCTCGGGTCGGCGACGTACTGCGCGAGGGAGTGGGCCGAGCCCGATGACGCCCTCGCCGATATAGACGACGATCGGCCGCCGTGGTACCGGTCGTCCCGGCGCTCGACGCGGGGATGGGGGCGCTCGACGGGACCGGGGACGGGGGGCGGGCCTGATGGCCGAGCATGACGCCTACACGGTCGAGCGCGCCCGGCTGTTGAAGGCGTTCGGAGAACAACTGCGCGGCCTGCGCGAGCGGCGGAATCTCGCGCAGGAAGGGTTCGCGGAAATCGCCAACGTCCATCGCAATGAGATCGGTGTGCTTGAGCGGGGGCAGTGCGAGCCGGGCCTTCTCACGTTGCTGATCCTCGCGGACGCGGTGGAGGTCCCGCTGAAGGCTCTGACGGAAGGAGTGCCCGCGCCGATGGAGCGCAGGCCGCGGAGACACTCCAAAGGCGGGGACGCGGGAGGGGGGTGGAGGCGTGAGAGTCGAGCATGACGCCTACACGGTCGAGCGCGCCCGGCTGCTGCTCGCGTTCGGGGAGAAGCTGTGCGCTGGGCGCGACCGCCTGAACGTCTCCCAGGAAACGTTGGCGGGGATCGCCAACGTCCATCGGACCCATCTTGCCGCGCTGGAGCTGGGGAAGCGGGACCCGCGCCTCACGATGCTGCTGGTCCTCGCCGACGCGCTGGAGGTCGCGCCGGGCACCTTGCTTGAAGGTCTGGCCGTACCGACGGAGCGTAAGGCCCCGACGCACTTCAAGCGCGGGCGACTCGCACCCGAGGCGGTGCAGCGATGATCCCACGGGAGCCCGGGGGTCCGTCTGGGGTATCCGTTTGGGGCGCAGGGTGTTCGTCTGGGTGTTCGTTTGGGTGTACGTCTATAAGGCGAACACCCCAGCCGGACACCCTGCCGCCCGCTCGCAAGCGGGATTTGGCTCTGCGCCTGGCATTGAGGAAGGGGGTCCCCGCCTTTCCGCTTCGCTCCAACCCGGGGACCCCCTTCCTCGACCCACCACATCACAGATGTTTTGGGTGGCCAGGCGCAGAGTGTGGGACGGGGGCGAGCGGGCGGCAGGGTGGAGCGGAGAAGAACAACAGCGAGAGAGATTGGAGAAGGGTGTGAGTCTGCGGGCGGGACGAGTAGTGGGCGGGATGGTGTTGGTGCCGGGTTCGGTGGGTGTCGAATAACGATGGATGGCTTGTGGTGTGGAAGCGATGACGCCGTGTGGCTGGCATGGTGGCTGGTGGGGGCGGGGGCGTCGAGGGATATCGGGACTACCGGATGCGGGATGCAGCGACGAGTCGGGTGGACGGTGAAAGTCGGCGAAGTCCACCGGCGGCTCATTGGGGGCTTCAGGGCGCGACGGTCCTCGGACGCTCCTTGTCCGCTGGTGGAAGTTAGCCGGCGGCGGCGCGCCGGGAGACGGGTAGCAGGTCGCTCCCCCGCTGTAAAGCAAGTTCGAGCCCCCGCCTCCGGCGGGGTACTGCTGTTACTTGCGAACTTGCTTGACAGCTCCTCCACGACCTGCAAAGGCGGCAATCAGTTGGGCAGCCGCCCAACTGGCTCAACGGAGCCCAACCTTTGGAGGGACCATGACGCACCTACAGAAACGTGACCCATCCAACTGCCGCCGGTTCGGCCGGCATCTCGTCGCGCTGGCATTGAGGCACGCGAGAGATTCGCTTGCGCGACGGGGGCGGTGCTCGGCTTTCTTACAGAGAGCCGATGCGATTTCCCAGGCAGAGACGATTATGAGCGCGGGCGCTCTGGAGCTGCAAGTCCCCGATGCGTTCGTGCAGGCCATCGCCGAGCGCGTAGCTGAGCTACTGACCGACAGCCTCGCGGGAGGCAGTACGCCGGAGCCCTGGATCGGCGTGGAGCAGGCCGCAGAGCACCTTGCCTGTCCGCCGAGTCGCATCTATGACCTGGTAAGTCAGCGCCGCCTCACGCCGCGCCGGGACGGCCGCAGGCTGCTGTTCAAGCGCTCGCACCTTGACGCGGCGATCGAAGCCCTGTCGTGAATCCCACCGTCCGCGCCCAGCGCTACAAAAGGAGGAACCCCTGATGGCCGCTCCGACAATCAAGACGAAGCACCCCGGCATCTACAAGCGGGGTGCCCGCTACATGATCGCGTACCGCGCGAACGGCAAGCAGCGGTACGAGAGCTTCAGGACTCTCGATGAGGCTCGCCGCGCGAAGGCCGCACGGACCACCGACATCGAGCGCGGAGAGTTCGACGAGCGCTCCCGCGTCACGCTGCACGAGTACGCGCTGGAGTGGGTGGAGCGCTACCAGGGCCGCGGTCGGCGCGGGTTCCGGGAGGGTACGCGCGAGGACTACCGCCGCCAGCTCAAGCAGTACGTGCTCAGGCACTTCCCCGAGCGGACACGATTGACGGAGGTCACGCCGTCGAGGGTCGCGAGGTTCGTCGCGTGGCTGTGCGACGAGCAAGCACAGGGAAGGGCGCTGTCGGACGCAACCGTGCGGAACATCATGGCGCCGCTGCGCGCGTGTCTCGCCACGGCCGTCCGCGAGGGCCTGATCCGCTCGAACCCCGCCCGGGACGTGGATCTGCCACACCGGCCGACCGCAGAGGACTCCGAAGAGGAAGAGATGCGGGCGATGGGCACCGCAGAGCTGTCCATGCTGCTCGGGCTCTTTCCCGGGCGTTGGCGGCTGTTCTTCTGGTTCCTGGCGGCTACCGGCCTGCGAATCAGCGAGGCCATCGCTCTCCAGTGGCGGCATCTTCAGCTCGACGGCTCCACGCCGCACGTCAAGGTCCGCCGGGCGCTTGTGAAGGGTCGCATGGGGCCGCCCAAGAGCCGCTACGGTCGCCGGGAGGTCCCGTTGGACCATGCACTCGTGCTGGCGCTCAGGGAACGCCGGACGGAAACGGAGTGGGCCGGGGAGGAGGACCCCCTGTTCGCCGCGGCCAACGGCTCGCCGCTCATGCCGAGCAACGTCTTTCGCCGTGTGCTCCAGCCCGCCCGTGAGGAGGCGTGCCTGCCTTGGGTCGGGTTCCACGCCTTCCGGCACACGTGCGCGTCGATGCTGTTCGCCCAGGACCGTAACGTGGTCCAGGTGCAGCGGTGGCTCGGCCACCATTCCGCTGCGTTCACGCTCGCCACGTACGTCCACTTGCTCGACGGGGACATCGGCCAACCGCTCACCCTGGGCTCCGTCGGGATGGCAAGCGATTTGCAAGTACCCAGCATGGTTGGGGGATCGTTATTGAAGGGCTCAAGTAGCTCCGCTACTCGCTGATCCGCACAAGCCCGCCCAAGAAGAAACGGACCAGCGCTATGGCGAGATGTAGTGCCGCGTCGGCCTCGGGCAGGGTGTGGTCGGTCCTTGGCCGGGGATCGGTGCCATGCCGGATATGCGTGTTCCATAGTCGCTCCGACATTGCGATTACCAGATCAATGTCGCCCAGCTCGAACTCCCACTTACTAGGCTTCACCCGGAGGTCCCTCACGATTGTGCCCAATGTCGCTTTGGTGTTGCTGGGGGAGACCACGGGCTGCGCCGAAGCCTCGACCGCCTTGACGGCCTTGTCGTACCCGCCGTTTGGATCAGGGTCCCGGCAGGCCACCTTGCCCCACGCCTCGGTGAGAAGTCCACGAGCACGCGCTGAGCTGGGCTCGATGGCAGCGATCGCAGCCTTCGCTGCGCCGAGGTCGCGCCGCGACAGGCAAAACTGGTCGGCCACCAGGGATACCTCCCAAGCCGAACCGCCTTGTCGAAGAAGTTCCATCATCTCTTGGACGAGCGCAAGATCGGGATTACTACGCCCGAGTCTCGACAACCCGAAGGCGATAGCGTCCATTCCAAAGACAGGATCGCTGGCAACGAGATTTCTGATGGCGTACGCGGCGTCGGCTGGCTCCGCCGGAATGCGCTGGAGACGATGGGTCATCTCCAATGAGCGGATGAAGTCCCTACGGGGTCCGTGATCTCCCCAAAGAAACTGGTCCAGCCATTCCAAGACTGCGGCCCGCATCCATGGCTCAAGGGTCTCATGGAGGGTGTCGAGATCAGGTTCATATAGCCCGATCTTTGAGAGAGGTCGATAGTCGGTCATGGGCATAGGTCTTCCATCAGGGTCGGTTATACGACGACATCGGAGAGCTACGATAGTTTGCCCGAGTCTCGGTTCGCTCCCGCTGCTGGCGGGACGTGAGGGGCCAAGAGTCGTGAGGATCTTGAGCAACCCGTTGGAGGTCTAAACTGCTCTCATGGCGACCGCTGATCGGACAGTTCACGTTGGAGCACGTACTTATGCGCTGCTGAGCGAGGAGGCCGAGCGCCGTCATCGGGATGTCGATACGACGGCCGACGATCTGCTCGCCGAACGGCTGTCGGCGTCTGTGATCGACGCGGCAAAGCTGGAGCGAACGCTGGAGCGAGCCATCCAGCTCCGTGCTCGCCTGCCCCGCACGGACGAGGCCGTGGCCCTGGTTCGTGAGGGCCGTGACGAGCTTGAACGGCGCGCAGAGCGCCGGTGAGCGTCGTCATCGACGCCAACGCGCTTGTTGCGTTCGTCACCAACGAGCCGGCTGCGCCAAAGGTCACGGAGCTTCTTCATGGCTGGGGTTCCGAGGGAACAGCCGTGAACGCGCCTGCGCTCGCCCGCTACGAGATCGCCAATGCGCTCGCCAAGAAGGCAGCGGCGGGAAGCCTCAGCGACGACGCGGTGCAAGAGGCGTGGGACGTCGTCGATGAGCTGCCGATCGTCTACCACGCGCTGCGCGACGGGCCGGGCGTGGTGCGCTCCACGCTCGTCCTCGAACGGCGCTCTGCCTACGATGCCGCTTATCTCGCTCTCGCCGATGACTTGGGCGCTGAGCTATGGACGCTCGACGGGCCGCTCGCCCGAAATGCCAGCACGCGCGGCTATCGGGTCCATCTGATCGAGTAGCGCCGAGTTGGCCTTGCCAGGGGAGAGGGTGCAAGCAAAGTGCAAACACGCCCCACGCCATCGCGCCCGACTTGGCAGGAGTGAGGGAGGACGGATTCCCTGCCGTAGAGCCAGATAGCCGACTCGGGGACACTCCACGCCACTACCCGGGACGAATCATAATCCGCGTGTCGGGGGTTCGAGTCCCTCCTCCGGCACCTCCTCCGGCATCCGCTGAAACTCGCTCAACAAAGCGGATTTCGTGCTTTTCGTAGGACCGCGCGAGCATCGAAAAGCCGTCCTGGGGCCACCCATGGGGCCACCCGGCTCGGGGTCCTCGCACTGCAGTGCCACCCAGCGACCTCGTCCGGGCCGCACGTGCCTGGTGTTGAGCGCAGCGCTCTCGCGGCTGAAGCCAGCGTGGTTCGTTTGTTAGAACACAAACGCTGA
Organism: uncultured Solirubrobacterales bacterium; assembly: GCA_963812595.1. GTDB lineage: Bacteria > Actinomycetota > Thermoleophilia > Solirubrobacterales > Solirubrobacteraceae > Palsa-744. Next base: position 521,435 of record CAWEVQ010000009.1, on the reverse strand, counting down.
CAGCGCGCGGCCGATGTCGGTGGCGTTCAGCGGCCCGAACCGCAGCGTCCATGAGCCGTCGAGCTCTTGGCGGAAGGTGTGTGGGACTCCGTCGCGTTCCATCTCGGCCGTGTGCTGTCGAGCCCGCTGGTAGCCCGAGCTGCCATGGAATGTCGCGTCGAGCCCGTAGCGGCCATCGTCCACTGGCCAGATCGTCAGGCGATCGGGCACAGGTCCGGCGCGGGCCTGTAGTGCGGTATCGGACGGCACGGAATCTCATCGACTTTCAACGCCGGCCGCTTGAAAAGCGCGTAGACGGCTTTGCGACGAGAGGCTTCGGTCGTGAACGATCTGCCAGAGGCCTCTATGCGGGGTTATGCTGTCTGCTTCCATACCAGGATGGACGCTCGGCCGGGCCGGGTTGGCGCTCGTCCGGCTGTGAGTTCCTTGGCGAGGCGTTGCAGGCCGGCGCTCAGCTCGTCGGGGTGGTCGCGCTGGAGGCGCTCGAAGTAGCTCGTCTGTGCTCGCCAGCGTTCGTCGAGGATCTTCTGCGGGTGTGACGCGAGCGCGGCGAGTGAGGCGTCCTTGAGTTCGCCGAAGGGCACCGGGAGATGCCGTGCCTGGCAGGAGCTCGAGCAGTTCCGAGAGGGCGGGATGGCTGCTCTGCATCCATGCTCGCGTGGAGGGGAAGAAGTCCTGGAACCAGAGATCCTCGATGTCCTCGCGCGTAGTAGACCATAAGCGCCAGCGGTCCCCTTCTTCTCAGGATCCGCCGAGCCTCGGCCAGCACCGAAGCTCGATCATCGACGTGGTGGAGCATCGAGACGAGCATCACCGCGTCGAAGCTCTCATCGGCGAGCGGCAGACGCTGCGCGTCTGCGGTCACCGTTGCGAGGCTTTCCCGGCGGCGCGGGCGAGCATCTCCGTGGAGCGGTCGATCACGACGGGATCCCAGCCCTCCTGCTGAAGCGCGAGGGCGTAATTGCCCGTTCCCTCGCCGACGTCCGCCAGATGAGGCCCGGGCGCACCCTCGAGTGCGGCGCGTAACGGCGCCAGCACCGACGGGCTCGCCGCGCGCGTACGGTCATACGTCTCTGCCTGGCGGGAGTAGTTGGGCAACAGACCCCTGGGCATGGTCAAGACCTCGCGATCGTACTGACACCCTCGCCGTCGACGGTCGCCCCGGCTTCTCCTTCGCGCGAATCCAAAGCCGCGGTCGAGCTCCAGCTCGTGTCTCTTTCTCGTCCGTTGCGCAAGCGAGGCCAGTTCCAGTCTGTACTCTCGCATCGCCGAAAAGCGAGAGTTGACGCGGGTTGGGCGAGGCCGATTGGAGCTCGATCTGTGTCGGCAGGTCATGAGTGACACCGTTCCCCTTTCTGGCAACGGGCTCGCACAGTCCTGGGATCTAGGATAGAGTCGCGGGCCGCATGCGTCGACGCGGGGAAGTGGGACTCGTTTGCTGCACGGTGCTGGCCTCGATCTGGTTGGCGTGCGGCGCGACGGCTGCCGGCGCGATGGCTAGGAGCGGGATGGCCATCCCGCCTCGTGCGGTGGTGTCCATGCCTCGGTCGACCTCGACGACCTCGATTTCCTCTGTGCGGGGAGCTGCGCCACGGTCTCCTGTACGGGGAGCGTCGCGGGCCGCCGTCCGTCCTCAGGCGCAATCGCCGACGGCCTACCCCACGATCACCTTCGAGGAGGTGCTCCTGGAAGAATTCGTCACCAACCAGTACGAAGACGACGGGGTAATCTTCACCAGCGTCGACCAGACGGCCGAAGACACAGCGAACCCGACCAGCCCGGTGCTGTCGGGCTATCCGCGCTTCGAAGGCCCGATCGAAGGGTACTTCGTGAACCCTGCCACCGGCGAGCCCCAGACGATCGCCAGCTTCACCCTCGACGTCGGCTACATCAACAACCGCGACTCGGTCGTCGTCGAAGCGTTCGACAGCGCCGGCAACGTCGTGCAGTCTGTGCTCGCCGACAGCTATGGGGTCGACACGCTCACCCTCACCTACCAGGGTATGGCGAGCTTCTCCGTGCACGAGGTCGCCGAAGAGCCTGCGGGATTCGCGATCGACAACCTCAGCATCGACCCGACCGCTGACCCGACGCCCGTCACCTCGGTTGCCTCTATGGGTGACTCCTACAGCTCCGGCGAGGGCCTGCTTCCTGGCATGGGCACCAACTACGACTGCGGCACCGACATGGGCGGCGGCCTGTACTACGAAAACACGAATCTTCCTTACGATCTCCCCGGGCTCGCCCCGCCATGGGAACCGCTCGACTGCGACACCACCACACTGAGCAACACGGAGCCGAACCTCTCCGCGCGCCCCCCGACGTTCTACGAAAACACCTGTCACCGCGACAACCTGGCTTACCCGGTGCAGATTGCGAGCATGCTGGGAGCCACACAGTCGATCTTCGTCGCCTGCAGCGGCGCGACGACCGCGAACATCGGCGCGATCCCCGAGACGGCCAAGCCCCAGCATCCACATTCGCCGCTGAACGTCGCCGGTGGCAACACGCAGCTGACCGACGTCAAAAACTTCAGTCGCAAACGCCTGGGAGGCCAGGACCCGTCGCTGATCACGATCGGGATCGGCGGCAACGACGCGGGCTTCGCGACGATCGCCAAGATCTGCTCCGTGTCGCCCTACCCGTGCAGCAGCAACACGACGTTCGTTCACGTGGTGCTGAACAACATCGAGACCGTCGTCTACGAAAAACTCGAAGAAACGTTCACTATGCTTCGGGATGACTTCCCGAACTCGACGATCGTCGCCTTCGGCTACCCGGACCCCGTGTCCGCATCGGCTCCAGGATGCAACGGGCTCCCCCTCTATCAGCAGGACAAGGAATTCCTTGGCGAAGAAGTCCTGCCCGCTCTGAACCAGGCGATCTCAGAAGCCGCGGAAGCGGCGAGCATCAGCTACGTCAACATCGCCCCCGCAACTGTCGGCCATGAGATCTGCACCGCCGAACCGTGGTTCCGGGGCGTGAGCTACCCGCTCGTCGCCTCCTATCACCCAACACAGTTCGCACACGACGCGATTGCTGCCTACTTTCGGGCGCACTACACCAACGCTGCCGGGGAACTGCTGATCCACAACCCGCCCGTGCCGGTCGACCCGATCTCGGTCGAGCCGGTCGGAGCGACCGGGGATGTCGCGAACCTTCAGGGTGGCCCGGTAATTCCCTGTGGGCCAGGCTGCGATCAATCCGTCCCGTGCATCCAGTCCTGCAGTGTGCAGATCCAGGGCTCCGGCTACGCGCCGGGCGCGCAGTTGGAGGCGGTCCTGCACTCCACCCCGTACGACCTCGGGCCGGTCACCGCCGATGAAGAAGGCGAAGTCGACACCATGGTGCAGATACCCGCCGGCGTGCCACCCGGCGAGCACGTCATCACGCTGGAAGGCACAGCGCCGGATGGCTCGCCGCAATATGGCGCGCTCGGGCTGGAAATCCTCGAAGCGCCGGGCACACCGCCCCCGGGCCCGTTCAATCCGAGCTCTTTCTCCAGTTCGCCCGCGGGTTCACCATCGCCCGCACATGGCGTGCTCGCTGCCGGGCCCAGTCGGTCCGTGCGCGCGCTGGTGCGCCTCGAGCACCGCGGGCGTAAGCTCACGGTCAAGGTGACCTGCCCGCGCACCGCGTCGGCGACATGCACAGTCACGCTCACGCTGCGGCGAACCCGCCCGGGGCGCGGGCACACCCAATCGAGCACGCTCGCCACCCACACGATCCGAGTCGCGATCGGTCAGTCACGAACGGTCACGTTCAGCAATTCGGCGCTGCTGAGCGCTCGCAAGCAACTGCGCCTGCTCGTAACGACGATCACCCCAGTCGGACGAGCCCTGCAATCGCTGGCTATCCTGCGCTAAGTATGGTTCGACCCTGGGATGGAAACGACTGGGAAGTCGGTACTAGCTCTACCATGCGAATCTGGCTGATCGCTCCCGACGAACGTTGCTGGAAGTGCCAACCCCGCAGCTCGTCAAACTGATCTAGCCCGCCAACTGGCGCTGCGCGAGTTTGCGCTCGGGATCAAGGCGCTCGCTTTGTGCGCGACGGGCTTTGCCGGCAGGATCGGCCGGCTGTTGCAGGAAGGCGCCGCGAGTGCGGAGCGCGTAGAGTTTCTCGGCGACGCCGAACGCTAAAAATGAGCTTCGCGGAACATGGAGCTTGATGAGTTGGTTGCGTCCAAGATCCTTGAGTTGTACACGGAGGCGACGGGCGAAGGATGACCCAGCGGCACACTGCACGGGAGAACGTTAAATGAAAGAGAGCTCCAGCCTGAGCCCGCTGTCGGCTCGCGATCAGATCGTGGAGAAGGCGCGGACTGTAGTCGAGGTTTATGCCGCGGCGAGGGGGGCATCGAGGGGTCGCCCAAATCCGTACTCGAGCCTTACCGCGCTGCTGCAGCAGGCAGTTCCAACCAGGGGCCCAGATCAGCAGTCCATTACTATGGGATCAGATCACGCCTGATCCACGTCCGGTACGCGTCGTAGAAAGTCGCGAAATTGCCAGACACGAGGAGCGCAGACTCGTGCACCTGTTCGGCCGTGGCCGTCGCGTATTCGTGGACAAGCATGCGCCGCAACTCGCGGAGACGTGCAATCGGCGAGTCAGCTCGGCCGAGATCACTCATACATCCTTGTCGAGATCGGGCCCGTCGATCACGGTAGCTGCGGACCGTTCAACGCTATGCGCACGACGCCGCCATCTCGGAGCGCGCTCCTTCAAGGCAGACCACAGATCGTCTCGATCGACGAGGACACGCCCCTGATCGATGACGTCAGACATGAGCACCGGTGAGGTCTCCGCCTCCGAAAGCCGTATCAGCTGCATGTCGCGCCCGGTACCACGGGAAAGCCGCTCCGTGAGCTCGGCCAGGCGGCTCACGGCCGGATCGTGCAACGCAACCATCACATCGACATCTGAGCGCTCGTCGTCAGTTCCGATGGCTGTCGAGCCGAACAGCACAGCAAGCCTGACGTTGGGCTCGGTACGAAACGATGCGCGTAGCGCCCGCAACAACTCCCAATGGCTGCGCAGGTACGCCTCCTCGCGGAACGTGATCCGAAACCGGCGAGGGCTCAGACGCTCCCCGCGCACCAGTCCCTCGGCCGCTGCGCGACGCAGCGTGCGGGCAGGGATCTCGAGTTCGGATGCGGCTCGCCCGAGAGAGTCCATATTGCGACCATATCTTCGTATGGCCGATACTTCAAGCTCGTGCGACCGCTAAAGCACGGTCGTGTGGCCAATCCACGGCGAGTCAGCAGCCGCTGGGACCGTGACTTATCCACGGTCGTGCTCCTGTAGCGCCCGGTGCGCGCCGTAGATACTCAATCGCAGCGACAGGTCGATTAGATCAAGCGCTCGTTCGCGTAGCGTCGGTGCGCCATCAGTGTCGGCGTAGGCACGGATCAGAACCTCGGTTACTTGTCCTGCCGAACGTGCCGCGGCGGTGCGAATATCGCTGGCCTCCGGCCCGAGACCTTGGATGATCTCTTCACCGAAAACGCAAGGCGATGGTCGAGCCCGTGTTCGCTCAAACCAAGCACAACCGTCGCATCAGCCAGTTCCAGCGGCGAGGCAGATCCGCCGCACGCTCCGAATGGCGGCTAACCACCGCGACCCACAACCTCATGAAGCTACATAAGCACCAGTTAGCCGCCGCGACGGCCTGAGAACCCGGACCACCAATCTCCCCACCGCAGCTTTACGCGACACCTACGACAAGGATCAGGTCTGACGAGTCGCGGGGTGAGCGCTTCCGTAAGGCTCTTTGGGAGCGAGCGTGAGCGGCTCATCGGTCGGCGGGCTCGAAAGTCGTCCATACCGATGGCGCTCCGGATGCCCATGGAGACGCCTGCAATCAGACAAGAGGAGCGCAGATAGGATCGGTTCGAGTCTGGTTGGCTTCGTGAAACCGGCTGATTGAATCGTTATGCCGAAAAGGGAGATCGAAATGGAGATTGCTTTCATCACAAGTGTGGCCGTGATTGCCGCTGATCCGTCGGAGAGCCGCAAGCTCTATGTTGGTGCTCTCGGGCTACCGCTCGAGGGTGAGAATGAGGACGGGTACTACCACAGCGAAAAGATCGGCGGCAGCAAGCATTTTGGTGTGTGGCCGCTGTCGCAGGCCGCCGAGGCGTGTTTCGGCACGAGCGAGTGGCCGGCGGAGGAGCCGGTTCCCCAAGTGAGCATCGAGTTCGAGGTGCAAGACCGCGAGGCTGTGCAGGCGGCTGCGCAAGAGTTGCGGGCCCAGGGCTACTCGCTCCTGCATCCGGTGCGAGAGGAGCCGTGGGGGCAGACGGTCGTGAGGCTGCTCTCGATCGAGGGCTCGATCGTCGGGGTCTCCTACGCACCGTCGCTGCACGACTGACATCTCATGGCCTGCCCGCGCTCAGAGGTTCCAGCCGAAGTAGACCTCGGCTTTGACGATCTTCTCGCCCTTGAAGCTGAGCACCTCCGTGTTGCGAAAGCGGCTGCCGTCAGCTCTGGTGGCCTCGTAGGTGACTATCACCTCGTCGCCGGACTCGATCAGCCGGACGAACTCGCAGCTGTTGCCATTTCCGGCATGGGGCCAGCACTTCTCGAAGTAGCCTTCCCGATCGAGCCCCGGGTCGGGCGGGCTGAAGAAGACGAAGTCCGGCGAGAGCAGGTTCTCGATGACCTGACGCTCACCTGCGGCAAAGGCACGGTACATGGTGCGGGCGATGTCGGTTCTACCTGGACTAATCACGGTTCTCCCTTTCGTTGACCAGGCGGACCACAAATCGCGTGCTCGTTTACTTGATTCCGCCCGCGGTATATGGCGCCGTGCTCTTACGCGTTAGTAAGGTGACGCTGCTCACCAGAACGAAGACCAGGAGGAGCAGGAACCCGATCAGGTCGAGGATGAGCCCGAACGAGGCGATCACGCCGCCGAGGCCAAAGCCCTGAAGGAAGAGCATGCTCCCGGCGAGGATCGACACGGAGCCGAGCCAGCGCGGTAGGACGCCGCTGCGGAGCACGAGCAGGCCTGTTGCGAGGGCAAAGAGGCTGCCGAAGACATCAGCAAGGCTCTCCAGCGCAAACGTCATGAGGTAGAGCGTGTAGGAGATGCCCGGGTCGTGTTGGGCTCCGTATGAGGCGAGCTTCGCTCCGACCAGTCCGGTGATGGCGATGTCGCTGACGGCATGGAGGGTAACGAAGAGCACTCCGCCAACCAGCAGCAACGAACCGAGGATCCGCGTGCGATCAGTGTCCCCCCGCAGCAGGTTCTGCAGCGCGCTCAGGTAAATCACGAACATGAGCGCATAGACAACGGACAAGCATGCGATCACGATCAGCCGCGTTTCGTGGGCGTGAAGACCGTTGGCGATCTTGGCCGCCGAGTCGTTCTGGGTCAGTGCCACTCCAAGAGCGACGACGATCTCAGCCACCAGCGCGACGACGAACAGAACCCCGGCGGCCCAGGCATATCGCTCCCATGCGCCTGCCCGCGCGTCACTACCGCCATGCCGTCCTCCCAACGGCGCGATCTCCACGCTTGGAAGGCTACTCGCGATGTCCCCGTCAGGCTGTCCCGATCAGGCGGGTGGCGCTCGTTGCATTGGCCGGCCCCCGTTTTTCGGTCCATTAAAAAGGGCCTAGATCAGGGCGCGTCGCTTGGATCTGTGGCATGTCAGATCTGCTTCTGCCGTGTGGCAAGCGAGTCAGCGGCCGATGCGGTAGCGAACGTGCGTCGCACGCGGGGAGTGGATCACCTCGACTGGCTGTAGGCCGGGGTCTTGCACTCCGTCGAACAGGCGCTTGCCGGCGCCGAGCAGAACGGGAACGACGTCGAGCATGAGCTCGTCGATCACGCCCGCCGCGAACGCCTGCCGCACGGTAGAGGCGCCACCGGCGATGTCGACGCTGAGGTCGCCGGCCGCCTCCTCCGCGCGCTCAAAGGCGACATCGAAGCCTTCGGTGATGAAGTGGAAAGTCGTCCCGCCCTCCATCGCGATCGGGTCGTGCGGGTAGTGGGTGAGAACGAACACAGGAGCGTGGTAGGGCGGCTCGTCGCCCCACCACCCGCGCCAGTTCACGTCCCACGGGCCCCGAACCGGGCCAAACATGTTGCGGCCCATTACGTACGCTCCGCAGGGCGTCATGAGCTCGTCGCGCACGCGGGCGTCGGCTTCATGGAAGGGCTCGTCCAGGTGCCAGTGGTGGAGCTCCAAGCCGCCGACGCCGAGCGGGTTGTCGCGGCTCTGATCGGGGCCAGCGACGAAGCCGTCGAGAGACATGGACATGTGGCATGTGGTTGGTGTCATGTGAACCAAGACCACCGAATCGACGAGAAATCATCGGTGGGGGACGCCCTCGCGAAGACTAGCGGTTGCCCGCCGACCTGGGCACCTCGCGCCGCTGGCCGCCAAGTCGGACCTGCCCCGGTTTCCTCGCGCGACGAGTACCCGCACGGCCCCTAGCCAGCGACCCGCTCCGCGCGGAAAGCCGTCGCAGTGGGGCCGGATGAAGCCCTCGGACCCATGCGCCGGGCGAGCGCTTCCGCTTCGCCCGGCGCAGGCGGGCGGGTGCCGATCCTCGGTCGGTGTGCTCGCAGCTCGTCCCGAAGCGAGAGCGGTGGGGCAGTCGGCAAGACGCTCGCTTGGTGGAAGGGAGCACCTCAATCACACAGCGCCGCGATCAAGCGCCTGCGTGAGACAGTCGATGAGCTTAACGATGCGCTCGTTGACCCGCCCGTTCGCTGCCGTCATCGGTATTGCCTTTGTGTTCCTCGTCTCCGCGCCGTTCGTGCGAGGACTTGTCTTGATCATCTGGGCTCTCGCGCTCGTGGGCGTCGTCCTCGTAGCGCTTGCGAATTGGATCCGGCGAAGGCGATCATCACCAGTTCCGTGGGTTGTGTCACTCGCAGTCAGTGCGATCACGACGCCGCCCGAGTTCATCGTCGTGCACTACCGACACCTTGCGGGGCGAATATCCGGCGGCCTCCTTTATTGGCTCGTGGGAGCAGCCTTCCTACGGCTCGTGATTTTCCTTGCGGACTACTTCCGAAACCGGAGTGATCGCCTTCACGCATCTGCCTGATAGCCGGCATCGTGCGGCGTCTTCAGTGGCCCCGGCCGCCCGACGCGCGGGTACGATCTCATGATGCGCCACGCTCGCATTGCTGCCGGGATCGGGCTGTCGTTGGTCAGCGCCGGCACCGCGACGGCCGACGGCAACCAGCACCCTTCACTTTGGAATCTGCTCGCTTCGCAAAGATGATCGGCGGCCGATCCCCAGGATTCGGAACGATCGCCCAGAAAATGGTCAACGCGAACGGCGATCCCGGCAGCGTCGTTACAAATTGCGCTGGCAGGAGCGCGGCCGTGGTGTGGCTCATGCGGGCGTTGTGGCGGTTCGCACTATGTCATCTGGGCCATGCTGTTTGATATTCGACGTGAGGGCTAACGCTTGGAGAAAGAACCACACCGTGACGGCGGGACTCGTGCGGCGCTTCACCGGTGCCACGTCAGGCGGTAGGCAGGTCACCGTGCGTCACCGTGTAAAAGGCGAGTGCGACGAAGGCCCCGGCGGCGTCGGCTTCGAGTTCGACTACTGGGGGCCGCAGGCCCTCGCCGAGAAAGTCGAGGGGATCCTCACTCGGAACGAGTTGGACGCACTCGCGTTGCTCGCGAATCTCGAGTCTCGCTGGCCGCTGGTGGACGAGGATCGCGTGACGCTCGGGCGGTTCGTGTCTCTCCACATTGTTCGCACGCCGGCCTTTGGCAAGTGGCTCCGCGCGCTCGGCAACAAGACGGCGAAAGAGGTGCTCGCTGAGGCGGCCGTCAAGCACGAACTCGATGAGGAACAGCTTGCACCGTACGCGGAGAGGCTCGCGAGCCCGCACATGCACGCTCAGACCCTGCTGCGACAGGTCAACCGTGCCGCGAGCCTGCTGCTGAGCATGCACTGGAGCATCATCGAGTTCCCCGGGGACTTGCTCATCGGCTGCGATCAGCCGGTGGTTCTGATTCCGTTCGCGTGCTACGACTTTCCAGCCGAGCACTGGCGCCATTTGCGCACGACAAACCCGATCGAGAGCAGCTTCGCGACCGTCAAGCTGCGCACCAAGGTCACCAAGGGCGCCGGCTCCAAGAAGGCCGCGCTCGCGATGGCCTACAAGCTCCTCGACGCCGCCCAAGAACGCTGGCGCAGGTTCAACAGCCACGAGCTCGTCACCGACGTACTCGACAGCGTGAAGTTCAAGAACGGAATCAAGGTCACCGACGACGAAACCACCACAACAGACGAGAAGGTCGCCGCCTGATGCTTCACCTCCCCATCCACAACTCTTGACAGTTGCTCGCGGACCTCGTCCAGCCGATATTCCTGACGTTCTCGCCCGCAGCGACCGGGTTCGCGGCGCCTTGGCTCCCCCACACGCTCGCACTCGACTTCGGGGCCGCCGTCGACCTGCGGGTGAAGCCGTCCGCCTCACTCAGCGCGGTCTACGACCCGCGCGTCCTGAGCTCACCGGTCGAAATACATTCGCCCGCGCCACCCCCCGCGTGCGACCCTGGCTGAGAGCCCCAGGAACCTCCAGCACACGCGCGACGACCCAGCCCTCCTCGTCGGGCTCGAAGGCAATCATGAAATCGATCGAGGGCGACATGGGCGCACAGTAGCGCCTCGCGGGCAGACGCTCGACCGCCCGATGCACGCTGCACCCGCATCGGAGCATTGCTTGAAAGCCCTGCTGAGCGCTGCCAGCCCTGTGGATGGCAACCGCGCCCGGTAGAGTTTGGTTGGTGCGCCGCTCGCATGAATGGAAGCTCTTGCTTCTAGTTCTTGGTGCGGTGCTTGCCGGTGCTTCGCTGGCGAACCCACGCGCAGTCGTGGCATCCACGCCAGGACCCCCCGCCGCCGCTCGTTCGCACGCAGCGCCGCCTATCCACTCCCACGTGGCATCCACTACCCGTCGCTGCCCGATCTTCCCACGCGATAACCCCATCAACCAGGAAATCGCCCACGCGCCCGTCGACCCGAGATCAGCCGAGTACATCGCGAGCATCGGCGCCTCCCTGCACCTGCACGCCGACTTCGGGGCGAACCCCGCGTACGGGATTCCCTACGTCGTCGTCGGACCCAACCAGCCCGAGGTCCCGATCACGTTCACCGCGTACGGCTCGGAATCGAACCCTGGCCCCTACCCGATCCCACCCGACGCGCCCATCGAGGGCGCGGGCGAAGCCGGCGACCGCCATGTGCTGGTCCTGCAAGAGGGCTCGTGCAAGCTCTACGAGCTCTACAACGCCCGCCGCGCCAGCCGCGGCTGGCAGGCAGACTCCGGCGCCGTCTTCAACCTGCAAAGCAACGCCCTGCGCCCCGAAGGCTGGACCTCCGCGGATGCCGCGGGCCTGCCTATCTTCCCACTGCTGGCACGCTACGGCGAAGTACATGCCGGGCGCATCGACCACGCGCTGCGCGTCACCGTGCCCCTCACCCAGGCCGGTTACATCCACCCCGCCACCCACTACGCCTCCAACAGCACCAACCCCGACCTCCCGCCGATGGGGCTGCGCCTGCGCCTGAACGCCCATTTCGACCTCGCCCCCTACCACGGGCAGGCGCTCATCATCCTACGCGCCCTCAAGCGCTACGGGCTGATCGTCGCCGACAACGGCTCGGGCTGGTTCATCACCGGCGCACCCGACCCGCACTGGAACGAAGCCGACCTCGACCAGCTCAAGCAGGTTCCCGGGTCGGCATTCGAAGCGGTGCGCAGCGGGCCGATCCGCCACCACTAGACACCCGGCGCGCCGGTAGCCGTCGCGGAATCAGCAGGCTTTTTGGACTCCGAGGTTAGGCCTGGCGTCTGACTGGGTAGGAACCTATGGAGTACCAACGTCAGCTGCCTACCAGGAAGACACCATGTGTCTAGCGATTCCAGGTCAGATTGTGGATGTTGTGGACGATGAGAATCGCCTGGCCTCGGTAGATGTCGCGGGCGTGCGCCGGACCGTCAACATTGGCCTGCTCGACGTGGAGGGCACATCGGCCGCCCCCGGCGACTGGGTGCTGATTCATGTCGGCTTCGCGCTGTCGAAGATCGACCAGGAGGAGGCGCGCGCGACGCTCGCACTGCTCGAGGAGATGGGTGTCGAGTATGAGCGGGAGCTCGAGGAGCTGAAGGCGAGCGCGATCGAATGAACGGCGCTCACCAGATGCCGCGACTCATGCCCACCGCCGGGTTCCTAGTCCTGCCCACCGCCGGGTTCCTAAAGGTGACTGGGCGAACGGCATGAGCGAGTACGTCGCCGAACGCGGTTGCATCACGTGCGGCGACGTGGCGATCCCGATGCGGGTCCTCGAGGTCGACCGCGAGCGTGCGCTCGCGCTGTGCGCAACCGACGGCAGCGAGCGCGAAACCGTCGAGATCGCGCTGGTCGATCCCGTCGAAACGGGCGAGTGGCTGCTCGTGCACGCCGGCACCGCCCTCTCGCGCGCCGCACCGGACGTCTTGCCGCCCGCCAGAGAGGAGCGCGCGGCGTGAGGTTCGTCGACGAGTTCCGCAACGCCGAGCTCGGCCGGGCAGTCGCCGGCGAGATCCTGGCGATGGTCGAGCCCGACCGCCACTACAAGATCATGGAGGTGTGCGGCGGGCACACCCACTCGATCTACAAGTACGGCGTCGACGACCTGCTGCCTGACAACGTCGAGCTCGTCCACGGGCCCGGCTGCCCCGTGTGCGTAATTCCGATGGGACGCGTCGACGACGGCATCGCGCTCGCCCGCGAACCCGGCGTGATCTTCACCTGCTTTGGCGACATGGTGCGCGTGCCCGGCTCCGAGCAAAGCCTGCTCGACGCCAAGGCGCTGGGCGCCGATGTGCGCATCGTTTACTCGCCGCTGGACGCGCTGCGCATCGCCAAGCAGAACCCCGAGCGCGAGGTCGTGTTCTTCGCGATCGGCTTCGAGACGACCGCGCCCTCCACCGCGCTGACGCTGCGCCGCGCCAAGACCGAGGGCGTGCGCAACTTCTCCGTGATGTGCTCGCACGTCACGATCGTGCCACCGCTGCGCGCCCTGTTGGAGTCGCCCGACCTGCGCCTCGACGGCTTCATCGGCCCCGGCCACGTCGCCACGATCGTCGGTGCGCGCCCGTTCCAGTTCCTGCCTGAGCAGTACGACAAGCCCGTGGTGATCTCCGGCTTCGAGCCGCTCGACCTACTCCAATCGGTGCTGATGATTCTGCGCCAGCTCGCCGCTGGCCGCAGCGAGGTCGAGAACCAGTATGCGCGCGTCGTCCCCTGGGAGGGCAACCTGCGGGCTTTGGAGATCATGAGCGAGGTGTTCGCGCTGCGCCCTCACTTCGAGTGGCGCGGCCTCGGCTTCATCTCCCAGAGCGCGCTGCGGCTGTCCGACGCCTACGCCGACTGGGACGCCGAGCTGCGCTTCTCGGTACCCGGCATCCGCGTAGCCGACCCCAAGGCCTGCCAGTGCGGTGAGGTGCTCAAGGGCGTCATCAAGCCGTGGGAGTGCAAGGTGTTCGGCACGGCCTGCACGCCCGAGCGGCCGATCGGGACGTGCATGGTCTCCCCAGAGGGCGCCTGTGCCGCCTACTACAACTACGGGCGCTTCGCCCGCGAGCGAGAGGTCGCGTGATGGCCGGGCTGGTATCCGACCGCGAGTCGCGGATTCTCGCGATCATCGAGACGGCCCGCGCCAAGCGGCCGAAGTTCCGCGACTCGCACATCACGATGTCACACGGGGCCGGGGGCAAGGCCACAACCTCCCTGGTCGAGGGCATGTTCGTGCCCGCGCTCGCCTCGCCCGCGCTCGAGGCGCTCGCCGATGCCGGCGCGCTCCGCATCGACGGGGTGGAGCTCGCCATGACGACCGATTCGTTCGTAGTGAAGCCGCTGCGCTTCCCTGGAGGATCGATCGGCGAGCTCGCCGTCAACGGCACCGTCAACGACCTCGCGATGGCGGGCGCCATGCCGCTGGCGTTGACGCTGTCGTTGGTGCTCGAGGAGGGCCTGCCGGCGCAGGAGCTGCGCGCCGAGATCGAGGCGATCGCTGGCGCCGCACGCGAGGCGCACGTCGAGATCGTCGCCGGCGACACGAAGGTCGTGGAACGCGGCCACGCCGACGGCATGTACATATGCACTACCGGGCTCGGGCGGCGCGACCCACGCGCACGCCTGGCACCCAACCTACTCGAGCCCGGGGACCGGATCCTCGTCTCCGGCTCGATCGGCGAGCACGGCACCGCGATCATGCTCGCCCGCGGCGAGCTCGGCCTCGACGCCGACATTCGCTCCGACACCCGCTCGCTGTGGCCGGCCGTCGACGCACTGCTCGACGCCGCCGGCGGCGAGCTTCACTGCCTGCGCGACGCCACCCGCGGAGGCGTCGGCTCAGTACTCAACGAGCTCGCGCGTGCCTCCGGCGTGGCGATCGTCGTGCGCGAGGCCGCTGTGCCCGTGCAGGACGCCGTGGCCGGCGCCGCCGAGCTGCTCGGCATCGACCCCATGTACGTGGCCAACGAGGGCAAGCTCGTCGCGTTCGTGAGACCGCAGCGCGCACCAGCCGCGCTCGCTGCGTTGCGCGCGCAGCCCGGCGGCGAGGACGCGGCGGAGATCGGCGAGGTCAAGACCGAGCCACCCGGGATGGTGCTTGTCGAGACTGCGTTTGGCGGGCGGCGCGTGATGGACCAGTTGGTCGGCGACCCGCTGCCGAGGATCTGCTGATGCACGAGCTCTCGATCGCACAGGCCATCGCCGAGGTCGCCACGCGCCACGCGCACGGGCGACGCGTGTCCAAGGTCGAGGTGAGGGTGGGCTACCTGCGACAGGTCGTGCCCGACTCGCTCGCATTCGCCTTCGGGCTGGTCACGCAGGGCACGTTGCTCGATGGGGCCGAGCTCGCGATCGAGCACGTGCCCGCCTCCGGCCGCTGCCGCCGCTGCGGCGCGCAGAGCGTGATGGAGGACTTCCCGCTGTGCTGCGCGCGGTGCGACGGGTGCGACGTGGAAGTACTGGCGGGCGAAGAGCTCTCCGTCGATGCGCTGGAACTCGATGAGGAAATGTTGGCGAACGAAAGGATCGGTCATGGCAGCCACGTTTGAAGCAAAGCCGTCCGGTGTCGAGGAGGTGCACATTCTGTGGATCTCCGAGGGCATGAGCTGCGACGGCGACTCGGTCTCGATCACCGCCGCCGCCCAGCCGTCGATCGAGGACGTGCTGCTCGGCGCGATCCCCGGGCTGCCCAAGGTCCACCTGCACAACAAAGTGCTCTCGCCCACGCTCGGCGGCGAGGAGTTCCTACTGCCCTACCGCCAGGCGGCGCGCGGCGAACTCGACGCGCCGTACGTGCTCGTGATCGAGGGCTCGATCCCCAACGAGAACATCAACGGCGACGGCTACTGGACGTCCTTCGGCAACGACGAGGCAACCGGCGAACCGCTGAACCTCAACTACTGGCTGGACCGGCTCGCGCCCAAAGCGTGGGGGGTGGTCGCGGTCGGCACCTGCGCCACCTACGGCGGCATCCACGCGATGGCCGGCAACCCCACCGGCTGCATGGGCCTGGCCGACTACCTCGGCTGGGACTTCCGCTCGGCCGGAGGCCTGCCGATCGTCAACGTCCCCGGCTGCCCCGTACAGCCGGAGAACTTCATGGAGACGCTCACCTGGTTGCTCTACCAGGCAGCGGGCCTCGCGCCGACGATTCCACTCGATGAGGCGCTCCGTCCGCAATGGATCTTCGGCAAGACGGTGCACGAGGGCTGCGATCGCGCCGGCTACTACGAGCAGGGCGACTTCGCTAAGGACTACAACTCGCCCAAGTGCCAGGTGAAGATCGGCTGCTGGGGGCCGGTCGTCAACTGCAACGTGCCCAAGCGCGGATGGATGAACGGGGTCGGCGGCTGCCCCAACGTGGGCGGCATCTGCATCGGCTGCACGATGCCCGGCTTCCCCGACAAGTTCATGCCGTTCATGGACGCGCCTCCAGGAGGCGGCATCTCCTCGGGCGTGACCACGCTCTACGGACCAGTGATGCGGCGGTTGCGCTCGATCACCAACAAGACCATGAACAAGGAGACCAAGTGGCGGCACAACCGCCCCGAGCTGACCACTGGTTATCGCCCCCGGTGGGGCAACACAACGAGGACAGGAGGAGTTTGAGCCATGGCCGCCACACGAGAGCGCGTCAAACCTGAGGCGGGCAAGCTCGTCGACATGTCGTGGGACCCGATCACCCGCATCGTCGGGAACCTCGGGATCTACACGAAGATCGACTTCGAGAACCGCCTGGTCGCCACCTGCAAATCGACCTCCTCCATGTTCAGGGGCTACTCGGTGTTCATGAAGGGCAAGGACCCGCGGGATGCGCACTTCATCACCAGCCGCATCTGCGGCATCTGCGGCGACAACCACGCGGTCTGCTCGTGCTATGCGCAGCAGATGGCCTACGGGGTCAAGCCGCCGCCGCTGGGCGAGTGGATCGTCAACCTCGGGGAGGCCGCAGAGTACATCTTCGACCACATCATCTTTCAGGACAACCTGGTGTTCGTGGACTTCTGCGAGCAGATGGTGCGCGCCACCAACCCGAAGGTTTGGGAGAAGGCTGAGCAGACCGCGGCCCCCGGGGCCAACATCCACGGCTACCGCACGATCGGCGACGTCATGCGCTCCTACAACCCCTTCACCGGGGAGACGTACAAGGAGGCGCTGCACATGAGTCGCGTCGGGCGGGAGATGATCTGCCTGATGGAGGGGCGCCACGTGCACCCCTCGACGATCTACCCCGGCGGGGTCGGCACCGTCGCAACGCCCACCCTGTTCACAGATTATCTCTCGCGGCTGCTGCGCTGCTTTGACTTCATCAAGTCCGCGGTTGCCATGAACGACGACGTGTTCAATTTCTTCTACGAAACTCTGCCGGGCTACGAGGAGGTCGGCCGGCGGCGCATCCTGCTCGGTTGCTGGGGTGCCTGGAACAACCCCGACTATGTCGACTACGACTACCGCCACATGAACGATTGGGGCAACGAGATGTTCGTCACCCCGGGCGTGGTCGTGGACGGCGAGCTCATCACCACGAACCTCGTCGACATCAATCTCGGGATCCGCATCCTGCTTGGCTCCTCCTACTACGAGGATTGGACGGGTGAGGAGACCTTCGTTCCCAGAGACCCGCTGGGCAACCCGGTGGACAAGCGCCACCCGTGGAACCAGACGACGATCCCCAAGCCCCAGAAACGCGACCTCGAAGGCGGCAACTACTCGTGGGTGATGAGCCCGCGGTGGTTCGACAAGCGCACCGGTGATCACCTTGCGCTGGACACCGGCGGCGGCGCCCTGGCGCGACTGTGGGTCACTGCGCTCGCGGGAAAGGTTGACACGCCCTTTGTAAAAGCGACCGGCAGCAGCGTGCTCATCAACCTGCCCAAGACACCCAACACCCCCGAGCAGACACTGGAGTGGAAGATCCCGAAGTGGTCCAACGCGATCGAGCGCGACCGCGCCCGCATCTACTTCGTCGCCTACTCAGCGGCGATGGCGATGCACTTCCTCGACCGTGCGATGACCGAGCTGCGCTCCGGTCGCACGAAGGTCTTCGAGGACTTCGAGGTCCCCGAGGAGGCGATCGGCTGCGGCTTCCACGAGGCGGTGCGCGGCGTGCTCTCCCACCACCTCGTGATCCGCGAGGGCAAGATCGCCAACTACCACCCCTACCCGCCAACGCCCTGGAACGGCTCGCCGACTGACTCATACGGGACGCCGGGGCCCTACGAGGACGCGGTCACGGGCCAGCCGATCTTCGAGGAGAACTCCCAGGAGAACTTCCGCGGGATCGACATCATGCGCGCGGTCCGCTCGTTCGACCCGTGCCTGCCGTGCGGCGTGCACATGTACCTCGGCAAAGGCAGGACGCTCCGCCAGGTGCACTCCCCGATGTTCGGCGCGCAGCACGGCTAGGAGCTCGACATGCAAGGCACGGCAAACAAGCAGGTCGCGAAGATGGAGGGACTGCTGGAGCAATTGGAGACCCTCCCGGACCCGGCGGCACGCCAGACAGCCACCGAGGTTGTGCAGGCACTGCTCGACCTCTACGGCGAGGGCCTCGAGCGGATCGTCGAGGTGCTTGCCGCCAATGACGACGGCACGCTGGCCGAGGCGCTGGGCGAGGATGAGCTCGTCTCCCATCTGCTGCTGCTGCACGGCCTGCATCCCGTCCCGCTCGAACAGCGGGTGGGTGGCGCCCTGGAGAGCGTGCTGCCGTATATGGAGTCCCACGGCGGCAGTGCGCAACTGCTCGGGATCGAGGACGGAGTCGTGCGCTTGCGCCTGGAGGGCAGCTGTTCGGGGTGTCCGTCTTCCTCGGTGACCCTCAAGCTCGCGATCGAAAAGGCGATTTTCGAGGCGGCGCCAGACGTTCAGGAGGTGCGCGCCGAGGACACGCCCGCGGCCGTGACGCCTGCTTCGGGTCTGCTGCAACTGGAGGTGCTGCAGCCGGTTTGCCCCTCCGAGCTGGCACCAGGGAGATCGCCGGAGATCCATGGCCTCCTCCGCTGACACCCTCGCGAGCTCACGGCTTGCGCGGCTGGCGCGTCGCACGGCCGAGGACGTCGTGGAGCTGCCAGAGGAGCATTGCGAGCTGTGCAACGCCCCGATCCCTAGCGTCCATCGCCACGTGCTCGAGCTGAGCTCGCGTGAGCTCGCGTGCGCGTGCCGGCCGTGCTCGCTGCTGTTCGACCGCGACGGCGCCGGGGGCGGGCGCTACAAGCTGATCCCCGAGCGACGCCTGCGCCTGGAGGGCTTCGCGATGAGCGAGCAGGCTTGGGAGGAGCTGCGCATCCCCGTCGATATGGCATTTTTCTTTCACTCCAGCGAGGCCGGCCGGGTGCTCGCCTACTACCCCGGCCCGATGGGCCCCACCGAGTCCCAGCTCGAGTTGGAGGCTTGGCGGGAGCTTGAGGTCAAGAACCCGCTCTTGGCGGAGCTCGAGGCGGATGTGGAGGCGCTGCTCGTCAACCGCATAGGCGGAGCGTGCCGGCAGTGGCTGGTGCCGCTTGACGACTGCTACGCGCTCGTGGGGTTGATCCGCACCCGCTGGCGAGGGCTCAGCGGCGGCAGCGAGGTATGGCACGCGATCGATGGCTTCTTCGAGGAACTGGACCGTCGCGCGCGCAGCGCGACAGGAAGGAGATCAGCATGAGCAAGTTGAGCGTCGGCCCCGCGGCGGGCGGGATCGACCAGCCTACGCACGTCAAGGGGATAGCTCAGGGCAACTCCCGTGGCAACTACGAGAAGATGAGAGGGCACAGGGCCGACGGCACCTCGGACAGGTGGCGCTCGACCGGCGTCGCGAACACCGAACCGATCGATCCCAGCATGCCCAACCTGTCCCCGGCATAGGGCGGGAAGGTGTCCGCGATCCCCCAGCCGATCGGCGCGCCCGCGGATGCGGCGCCGGATCTGTCGTTCGCGGTCACGGGCGTCGAGGCCGAGCGCTACTCGGCCGTACCGACGCTCAACTTCGCGCTGGCTGTGGCCCGTGAGGGCGGCGGGGCGGTGCGCTCGGTGTTGCTCGACACGCAGATCCAGATCGCCGCGCGACGGCGCTCCTATGGGGAGTCCGAGCAGACGCGGCTGCTCGAGCTGTTCGGCACCCCCGAGCGCTGGGGCACAACGCTGCGCACGCTGCTCTGGACGCGAACGACGCTCGTCGTGCCACCGTTCACCGACGCCACGGAGGTCGTGCTGCCGGTTGCCTGTTCGTATGACCTCGAGGTCAACGCCGCGAACTACCTCTCGGCGCTGGAACAGGGAGAGGTGGCGCTCGAGTTCCTGTTCTCCGGCTCGCTCTTCTACACGGGCGCGAACGGGCTGCTGCAGACCGCGCGCATCTCCTGGGAGCGCGAGGCCGAGTACCGGCTGCCCGTGGGTGTGTGGCGCGAAGCGATGGACCGCCACTTCCCGGGCGCGGCGTGGCTGCGTGTGGAGCGCCCGGTGTTCGACCGTCTGCGCGTTTACAAAGCCGAGCACGGCCTGCGGACCCTCGGTGAGGCCGTCGAGCGGCTGCTGGAGGGGAGTTAGCGTGGGTGGCGCCGAGGCCGATGGCAGCGCCATCGTGCGCCGGATCGCCGACGCGGTGCTCTACGAGGGCTACCTGCTGTGGCCCTACCGCAAGTCCGCACTGAAGAACCGCCAGCGCTTCACCTTTGGCGGCATCTACCCGCCTGCGTTCGACGATCGCTCCTCGATGCAGACGCAGGTGCTGCTGGAGGGTGGCGCCGACGTGCGGCTCGACGTGTGCGTGCGCTTCCTGCAGGTAGTGCGCCGCCAGGTGCTGAGGCGCGGGGCGCCCGGCGAGCCCCCCGAGCCGGTCGAGGAGCTGATCGCCGGCGGCCAGCGCATGGTCTCCTGGGATGAGGCGCTCGAGCGCGAGGTCGCGCCCGGGCCGCTGTGCCTAGCGGCGGGCGAGACGCTCGAGCAGATCCCGGGCGGCGCCGTGCGCCGCTCGTGGCGGGCACTCGAAGGCGAGGTGTCGCTCGAGCGCGAGTCGATCGGACCCGGGCTCTCGCGCGTGACGGTGCGCGTGCTCAATACGACGCCGTGGGTGCCCCCGGCGCCTGGTGCAGGAGCCGCGCGCGAGGCTGTGCGCGAGGATGCGCTGCGCGCGACGCTCTGCTCGGCGCACGCCGTCCTGCGCGCCGAGGGCGGCGCCTGGGTCTCGGCGGCCGACCCCCCGCCGCGGCTGGCGGCCGAGGTGGAGCGCTGCGAGAGCTCGGGGTTGTGGCCAGTGCTGGTCGGCGACCAGCACGATCGCGCCACGATGCTCGCCTCCCCGATCATCCTCTCAGACCATCCTCAGATCGCCCCCGAGAGCCCCGGCGATCTGTTCGACTCGGGCGAGATCGACCAGATGCTCGTGTTGAACATCCTCGCAATGACCGACGAGGAGCGGCGGGACATGCGCGACAGCGACCCCCGTGCCCGCGAGATCCTCGAACGCACCGAGGCGCTGAGCGAGGAGCAGATCATGCGCCTGCACGGCGCGGTGCGCGAGTTAGGGCTGGTGCGAGCGCGATGATCGAGGACCGGCCGTCGCCGTGGGAGGAGCTCGAGCGCCGCGGGCCGGACTTCGTCGAGGTCGACGGCGTGGCGGTGCGCGCCGGCAGCGTGGTGCGCCTCGCGCCACGACAGACGGGCAGCGACATCTTTGAGGTGGCGCTCGACGGGCGCTCGGCGACGGTGCGGGAGGTGCTCGAGGATTATGAGGGGCGCATCCAGCTCGCGGTCACTGTCAACGACGACCCGGGCCAGGATCTCGGCACGATTCGTCGCCCGGGCCACCGCTTCTTCTTCGATCCCGAGGAGGTTCAGCCCCTGTCCACACGCGAGGAGCGCGGCGGGCCGCCGCGGCGGCGGGTGCTCGTGGCGGGGATCGGCAACGTGTTCCTCGGCGACGACGGTTGGGGGGTGGCACTCGCCGGGCGCCTCTCCCGACGCGTCCTGCCACCCGGGGTCGAGGTCGTGGACTTCGGCATCCGCGGGATGGATCTAGCCTACGCGATGCAGGACGGCTACGACGCGGTCGTGCTCCTCGATGCCACGCCCCGCGGGGAGGCTCCCGGGACGCTGTATGTGATCGAGCCCGATCTGGGTGAGATCGAGATGACCGTGGATGCTCACGGCATGGACCCGGTGAAGGTGCTGGCGCTGGCGCTGGCGCTCGGGGCACAGTCGCTGCCGCGCACGCTGGTGGTGGGCTGCGAGCCGCAGACGCGTATGAGCGCCGAGGATGAGGAGATCGTCGCCGAGCTGACCGAGCCCGTGCGCGGCTCGCTCGATCGCGCTGTGGAGCTCCTCGAGAGCCTCCTCTCAGACCTGACGACCCCGAACGAAAGAGAGGCATTGCCATCATGAGCGACATCACGCTCAACCGCTCGATGCAGGCCGGGCTGCTGCTGGCTCTACTGGCCGCCGTCGGAGCGCTCGCCACCAAGCAGCTGCCCGAGATCCAGCGCTACCTGAAAATCAGGTCGATGTAGCCATGCATCGGGTCAAGGTCAGGATTGTCGAGGACGCGCTCGACGCCAACAACACGATCGCCAGGGCCAACCGCGAGGACTTCGACCGCGCGGGGGTCGCGGTGGTGAACCTGATGAGCGCCCCCGGAGCGGGCAAGACGGCGCTGCTCGAGCGGGCTCTGGCCGACACGGGCGATGTGCGCGTCGCCGTGCTCGAGGGCGACGTCGAAGGCTCACTCGATGCCGAGCGACTCGCCTCGCTGCACGTCCCGGTCGTGCAGTTGAACACGGCAGGCGGTTTCGGCGGCGAGTGCCACCTCGACGCCAACATGGTGCGCTCAGCGCTCGACTCGATCCCGCTCGAGGAGATCGACCTATTGATCATCGAGAACGTCGGCAACCTCGTTTGTCCCGCCGAGTTCCGGGTGGGCGAGGATGCGCGGGCGATGGTGTGCTCGGTCACCGAGGGCGAGGACAAGCCACTGAAGTACCCGCTCATGTTCCGCGCGTGCGAGCTCGCGGTCGTCAACAAGATCGACCTGCTCGATCATGTCGACGCCGATCTCGACATCCTGCTTGCCAACCTCGAGCAGGTGCATCCCGGGATCGAGCACATCCTCACGAGCGCCCGCATGGGGGAGGGCGTGGACGTCTTCCGCGATTGGCTGCTCAGCCGCGCACGCGCCCACGCGACGGCGTGACCGACACACTTGCCCTCGCTGTTCCTGCCGCCGAGCGCCGACGGGCGGCGTGCGGGGCGTTCTTCGAGGCCGAGGCCGAGCGGATCGCCCGGCTGTGCCATCGAATGGCCGAGCGCTTCGCGCGCGGGGGTCGGCTCGTCACCTTCGGCGCTGATCCGGTGGCGCGCTCGGACGCGCGCCACGTGGCGGTCGAGTTCGTGCATCCCGTGATCGTGGGAAAGCGCGCGCTGCCCGCCCTCGCGCTGTGCCCCGAGGGAGGGCCGCTGGCGAGGCAGGTGGAGCTACTCGTCGAGGCGGAGGACATCGCGCTGGCCTTTGGGGAGGACGCAGAAACGGTTGCTGCGCTGCGGGTCGCGCGTGAGCGCGGCTGCCTGACGCTCGCCGCCTCGCACATGGGCGCCGAGTGGGAGCTCGTGCCCATGCTGGACAGGGACCCGTTCATCGCACAGGAGCTCGTCGAGACCCTCTATCACGTGTTGTGGGAGCTCGTGCACGTGTTCTTCGAGCACCGCGGCCTGCTCGCGGGACGGGCGGAGCGCACGGTCCACGATGCGGGCGCGTCGAGCTTCCTCTACCCGTTCCTGGGAGAGCAGGAGGATGACCTCGAGACGGTCATGGCGGCCGTGCGCGCCTCGGTGCTCGCGAAGGCCGCGGAGATCTCGGCGCTGCGCGCGCAGACGCTCGAAGAGGCCGAGGGGGAGCTGCGCGCCGCGGCGGCGACATTGCGCTCGCGCCTCGAGCGCGGCGGGCGCGTGCTCGCGTTGGGCAACGGCGGGTCGGCCACCGACGCGATGGACGCGGTCGCCGACCTGCGCTGCCCTCCCGCGGGGTGGCGGCCGTGGGCGGCGATCGACCTGACCGAGGACCCGGGCATCCTCACGGCGATCGCCAACGACGTGGGCGTGGAGTCGATCTTCTCGCGTCAGGTCATCGCCCATGGTCGCGCCGGTGACGCGCTGCTCGTATTCTCCACCAGCGGCGGCTCGCGCAACGTGCTCGCCGCCCTGGTGCAGGCTCGGCGGATCGGGATGTTGACGCTCGCGTTCGTCGGCTACGGCGGCGGCCAGATCGCGTCCGAGCGCCTCGCCGACCACGTGATCGTCACCCGCTCGGAGCACATCCCGCGCATCCAGGAGGCGCAGGCGAGCGCGTGGCACGTGCTGCGCGAGCTCCTGGAGAGCCCGGGGTGAGCGCCGCGCCTGGAGCGCGCGTCGAGCAGTCGCGTGTGCGCGCGCGAGCGCGGGTGGAGGGGACCGTGCAGGGCGTCGGCTTTCGCCCATACGTCTATCGCCTGGCCGACGAACTGCGGCTGGAGGGCTGGGTACGCAACGACGAGCAGGGTGTCGAGCTCGAGGTCGAGGGTGCGCGCGAGGCCGTCGAGGCGTTCCTCGAGCGCCTGCCCACCGAGGCCCCCCCGATGGCGGTCGTCAAGCGCGTCAGCGCTGAGCCGCGCGACACGCACGAAGAACGAGGTTTCGTGATCGCGCCCAGCGCTAACGCGGGCACCCCCGACGCTGATGTCGCGCCCGACACCGCCACGTGTGCGGACTGCCTTACGGAGCTTCGCCACCCGGCCGACCGCCGCTACCGCTATCCGTTCGTCAACTGCACCAACTGCGGCCCGCGTTTTACGATCGTGCGCGGCGTCCCCTACGACCGGCCGCGGACGACAATGGCCGGCTTTCGGATGTGCGCGAGGTGCCTGGCTGAGTACGAGGATCCCGCCAACCGCCGCTTCCACGCCCAGCCGAACGCATGCCCGGTGTGCGGACCACAGGTGCGGTTGCGCGACGCCGGCGGGCGGGAGATCTCAGCGGATCGCGGGGCGCAGACCGTAGCCGGTGCCGGCAACGCCGCTGGGGATGCGGTCGCTCGGGCAGCGCGGTTGCTTGCAGCAGGTGCGATCGTCGCCGTGAAGGGTCTTGGCGGCTACCACCTCGCGTGCAGAGCCGACGATGACGCGGCGGTGAACGCGCTGCGCGCGCGCAAGCATCGCGAGGAGCGGCCGTTTGCGCTGATGGTCGCCGACCTCGCGGCGGCTCACCGGCTCGCGCACATCGATGCGCACGAGACCGCGCTGCTGGAGGATTTGGCGCGACCGATCGTGCTCGTGGCACGCCGCGCGGACGCGCCGGTCGCGCAGGGCGTCGCCCCGCGCGCGCCGGATCTCGGACTGATGCTCGCATACACGCCGCTGCACCACCTGCTGCTCGGTGATCTCGGCGGCTCGGTGGCGCTGGTGATGACGAGCGGCAACATCTCGGACGAGCCGATCGCCTACGAGGACGCAGAAGCATGCGAGCGCCTGTCCGCGATCGCGGATGCCTTCCTCGTGCACGATCGTCCGATCCATATCCGTACCGACGACTCGGTGGTGCGCGTGGTGCGTAGCGGGCGCCGGTGGCAGGTGTTGCCCCTGCGGCGCTCGCGTGGCTTTGTGCCCGGTGCCCTGAGGCTGCCGCTGCAGGCGCGCCGCCCCGTGCTCGCATGCGGGGCGGAGCTGAAGAGCACGTTCTGTGTGGCGCGCGCTCATCGCGCATGGGTGAGCCACCACATCGGCGACCTGCGCAACTGGGAGACGCTGCGCTCCTTCCGCGAGGGGGTCGCCCACTTCGAAGAGCTGTTCGCGGTGGTGCCGGATGTCGTCGCCCACGACCTGCACCCCGACTACCTCTCGAGCGCCTACGCCCTGGAAAGAGCTGGGGTGGAGCTCCTCGGCGTGCAGCACCACCATGCCCATCTGGCGGCGGTGCTGGCCGAGCACGGAGAGAGCGGGCCGGTGGTGGGCGCCATCTACGACGGCAGCGGCTGGGGCAGCGACGCAACCGTGTGGGGTGGGGAGCTCCTCGTCGGTGGCTTGGAGGGCTTCGAACGCGCCGGGCACCTGCGCCCGGCGCGTCTGCCCGGCGCGGATCGGGCGGTCCGCGAGCCATGGAGGATGGCGTGCGCGTGGCTGGCGCACGCCACGGGCGATCCGTTGCCCGCGATCCCGGTGGGCCTCATCGGCCGAGTGGACGCCGAGCGGTGGGCGGCGATTGCGCGTATCGCCGGACAGGGAGTGGCAGCCCCAATCACAACCAGCGTGGGGCGGCTGTGTGACGCCGTCTCCGCGATCTGCGGCTTGCGCCCCGAGGTTACCTACGAGGGCCAAGCGGCGATCGAACTGGAGGCTCTCGCGGACCCGGGCGAGCCGGGAACGTACGCGATTCCCTATACGGAAAGGCAGCTCGACCCGCGCCCGGCGATCCTCGCGGCGGTCGCGGACCTGGACGCGGGTGCGTCGGCGGCGATCGTCTCGGCGCGCTTTCATCGGGGACTCGGCGCGGCGACCGTGAGCGCGTGCGTCGAGCTCGCCGAGGAAGCAGGGCTCTCACTCGTAGTGTTGGCCGGTGGGGTGTTCCAGAACCGGCTACTGCTGGAGAGCGTCTCCGCGGGCCTGCAAAGCGCCGGGCTCCGTGTGCTCACCCCTGAATGCCTCCCGCCCAACGACGGAGCGATCTCCTACGGCCAGGCGGCGATCGCGGCCGCGACCATGTGAGCTCAGAGCTCAAAGGCTCGCGCGGGGCGTCTCCTGGCTGTCGCTCGTCCACCGCTCCTCGATGTGAGCGAAGTGCCATACCGACAGGGCGATCAGCCAGGTCGCAAGGAACATCCCGACGATCACGAACCCGAGGAAGTTGATGTTGACGGTCTCAAACCAGTTCCAGAACGGGCCGGAGAGGTCAAGCTCCGCGGCGGCCAGGCCGCCGACCTCAATCGTGCCGATCACGAGCGCGATCGCAACCGATAGGCCGGTGATCGTGAGGTTGTAGAAGACCTTGCGGACCGGCTTGGAGAATGCCCAGCCGTAGGCGAAGTTCATGACTGACCCGTCGATCGTGTCCATCAGGCTCATCCCCGCGGCGAACAGGACGGGCAGGCAGAGGATCGCGTACCACGGCAGCCCGGCGGCGCCGGCGCTACCGGCGATCACGAGCAGCGCGACCTCGGTCGCCGTGTCGAAACCGAGACCGAACAGCACGCCAACCGGGTAGATCTGCTGCGGCTTGGTGATCGTCTTGACCAGACCGCCGAAGACGCGGTTCATGAGCCCGCGCTTCTGTAGATGGTCCTCGAGCTGAGCTTCGTCGTACTGGCCGCTGCGCATTTCGCGAAAGACCTTGATGATCCCAACCAGGATGACGACGTTCAGCGCGGCGATGAGGTAGAGGAACCCGCCGGATACGCCCGTGCCAAGGTAGTTGGTCACCTGGTGCAGGCTGGAGTTCTCGTGCTTGACCGGACCCGAGAGCGACCTGATCCCGATCGCGAGCAGGAACGCGAGCACGAACACGATCGTCGAGTGCCCGAGCGAGAACCAGAAGCCCACGCTGAGAGGCCGCTTGCCTTCGGACATCAGCTTGCGCGTCGTGTTGTCGATGGCGGAGATGTGATCGGCGTCGAAGGCGTGGCGCAGGCCGAGCGTGTATGCGGTCACGCCGATCCCGATCGTGAAGACCCCGGCACCTCCCAGCGAGTAGCGCTTCGGTGCGACAAGCGCGATCAATGCCAAGAATCCCACGAGGTGCAGCGCCGTGACGACGGCGATCATCAGCAACAGCGTTCGCTTCTGCCCCCGGTCCAACGAGGCGCAGAATCCGCGCAGGCCCGCCCGCCGCCCGACGCCGCCAGCCTCAGCCTTCAAGCTCCTGTCTCCTTCCCTTACACCGCGATGGAAAGGCCTTCTCTACAGGCTACCCGCGTGGAGCCAACGCAAACACAGTCATGGTCACGCCGTGTCAGCCGCGCCTCAGTGCGGCGCGGGCACGATGCGGATGTACGGCTTGGGCGTCTTCCAGCCGTCGGGGTAGGTCGCTTTGGCCGCCTCGTCGGACACGGATCCCGCGATGATCACATCTTCCCCTGGCTGCCAGTTGACCGGCGTCGCCACCTTGTGGGTGGCGGTCAGCTGCAGCGAGTCGATCACCCGCAGCACCTCGTCGAAGTTCCGGCCCGTGGTCATCGGGTAGATCAGGATCAACTTGACCTTCTTGTCGGGGCCGATCACGAACACGTTGCGCACCGTCTGGTTGTCGGCGGGGGTGCGCGCGAGCGAGTCGCCGGAGGTGCCCGCGGGGAGCATGCCGTAGAGCTTGGAGACGTTGAAGTCGGCGTCGCTGATGATCGGGTAGTTGGGAGCCGCGCCCTGGGTCTCCTCGATGTCGCGGGCCCACTCCTCGTGCCTGTCGAGCGGATCGACCGAGAGGCCGATGATCTTCACGCCGCGGCGGTCGAAATCGGGCTTGGCGTTCGCCATGTAGCCGAGCTCCGTGGTGCACACGGGCGTGAAGTCCTTCGGGTGGGAGAACAACACCGCCCACGAGTCGCCGATCCAGTCATGGAATTTGATTCGGCCCTCGGTGGTGTCAGCCTCGAAATCGGGGGCTGTATCGCCTAGCTGCAATGCCATTGTGCTTCCTTTCATCCACGCTGGTTGTCAATTCGTGCCTCGCCGCTGTGCGTCTCAGCCAAGTCCGCAGGGCGCCGGGTCGGTCGCAACTCTACGAACGCTCTGCCAGAGTAGCCTGGCCGCGGGCGTCGTCGGGCCTCGAAATCCA
This sequence comes from uncultured Solirubrobacterales bacterium, assembly GCA_963812595.1. Lineage (GTDB taxonomy): Bacteria > Actinomycetota > Thermoleophilia > Solirubrobacterales > Solirubrobacteraceae > Palsa-744. The sequence continues at coordinate 493,128 of CAWEVQ010000009.1, read as the reverse complement.
TCGAAGGCGGCTTGCGCGGGGCCGTCTGGTCGGAGTCTCGAGTGCTCTACCGTGCTGGGCGTGGCCGAGCAGGTGCCAGCCGTATGCGATGTGCTGGACGCGATCGAGCGCCGCAGCTGGGCGCGCTTGCAGCGGCTTCTGCACACGGACATCCATTGGACCACCGCCGTAGAGGAGCAGTTGCACGGCGTGAGCGAGGTGATCGCGCGGCTCTCGCGGGACCCGCCCCCGGCGCCTCCCTCCTACCACGAGGTCCGCGATGGGCTGATGTACCGCTGGATCGACTGCCCCGGCTGATCTGCGTCTTGCCCCCTCTCTCATCGCTCTCGCTTTCCTCCCGTCGCTTTTCGCCGCAGTCCCCCCGCCCGCCGGGGTAGCGCCCCGCCTGCTCTCTCCCACAAGCCCGATCCCGGCACCTTCCGGTATGGCACAATCCGGTGGGTGGTGCGCCGACTGGCCGTGATCCTCACACTCGCCGCGGCGGCTGGTCTCCTCGCTGCCTGTGGGAGCACAAGCCATCCCACAACCACGATGGGCCGCACCGCCGCCGGCGTTCACACACCAGATCCCACCGGCGCAGCCAGCGCGCCGACCAAAGCGCAGGCGATCGCGTTCGCCCGCGCGGTCAACCTGACCTCAGCGGACGTACCCGGCTTCACAGCGACCACAAAAAAAGACGAACACGAACCCGAAACACCGGCGGAAAAGCGACTTCAGCACGAGCTGCAGCGCTGCACGGGTGGCGTCTTGAACTCCCGCGATGGGCTCGCCGCAGTCAGCTCGAAGGATTTCAAGCTCGAAGACCACGGGCTCGGCTTCAGCGTGAGCTCCGAAGTCACCGTCGCGCGGACCCCAGCTGCGACTGCCAAGGAACTCGCGGCGATCCGCGCCAGCCACGTCCGAGGATGCCTCTCGCACTACCTGAACCTGCTACTCAAGGACCAACTCCTCAAGGAATCCAAGACACAGAAACTTCCCCCTGGGGCAGTCGGCCCAACCTCGATCTCGATCGTGCAAGGCACCCCGCCCGCGCCCGGCGCGACTGGGAGCTTCGGATGGCAAATCGTCGCCACGCTCACCCTCCGCCAGGTCAGGATCCCCTTCTACTTCGACATCCTCGGCTTCGTCTACGGCCCCGCGGAGGTCTCACTCTCAAGCACCGGTTCACTGAAGCCATTCCCGGCGGGCGCCCAGGAACATCTCTACTGGCTGCGACTTAAACGGGCCAAGGCTTACAGCTGGCACGGCGTCAGCCGGCCAGGACACGGCGTAGCTGCACGGTCGGCGTGAGGCAGCGCCGCCGGGCTCCGCTCCCCTCAAGGCCAGCCTCAGACCTGCGCTTCGACCACCAGCGAGCCAAACGGACCGTTTGCGGTGAAGGTCGTGGCCTCGCCGCCGTGCGCAGTGGTGTAGGTCGTCGGGCCTGCGAAGTCATTCAGCAGGCTCAGTGAGTCGTGTACGCCGCCGTTCGCTCACGCGACGGAGGAGACGTTTTCGCGCTCGTGTTGCTGACCGAGCAGATTATGCTGATGCTCCAGCAAGCGGGAATCTGCACCCACGGCTTCGGAGTCAAGAAGGCCGGCGTCGCGCGCTACAGCAGGCTGCTCACATCAGCCGACTCGATGGCCTGGAGCTACAACGCACGGTACACCCCACCGCTGCCCGGATGCACCCACAAACGCTGCTCCAACTGCCTGCGCTACGCGCTCAGGTGGCGCAGCGAACTCCTCGCCCGTGAGGACTGGCTCGAACTCGACCTCGGGCTCGCTGCGTAAGAACCGCCCAACGGCTCGTCTGGTGGTAGCGCGCCTCACTCCCACGCGCCGGGCACGATCTCCAGGTAGCACATGTCGACGCGCATGATGTCCATGCTGCGCTCGAACAGCTCGCGGCCGAGCCCGTAGCGTCGTGCCAGCGCGCGCTCGCCACGGGTCTCCTCATCCGCGGCGAGTACGCGGGCGTGACCCTCGAACGGCGCGCCGAGTGGCCGCCCGCGCACGGTGCAGGGCGCGAGCAGCACGCGGCTGTCGCGGCGTAGACGCTTGACCTTGCCAGCGGCACGCTCGGAGCGCACGTAGAAGCGGCCGTCGTCCTCTGCTGCCCACACCGGCGTCGCGACGGGGCGCCCGTCGCGGCGGTAGGTGACGACCAGGGTCCGCTTGGACGGCGGTATCTCCTGCGGTGAGCCAGTGCGCGGCTGATCGTGGATCGTGCGGGCGCCGCGCGGTGCGGTGCGGGCAGCGAGGCGCCCTGTGAAGAGCGCGGCTGGCAGGCGGCGGTTGGGAGCCGGGTGGACACTGAGACGAGCCGGCGGCACGGCGCTCATCATAGATAGCCTCGCCCGGGGCCCAGCGGTCGTGGCCGCTTGCGGCTGCCGCTGGAGGGCGCGGCGAGCAAAGACCAGAGGAGGTCTCGGGAACGCTGCATTAGGTATGTTGGCGTGGAGGGGTGGATGAGGCGCTCTACGGCCTCGAAGTGGCTTGTCGATTCGTGGCGTTGGTGATGATCTGCTCTGACGCCTGCTTGTCGTCGTGGGTGTGGCGCAAAGTCCTGCATCTGTTCGGCGTGGTGAAGACACTTCTGGGTATGCGCCAGAACTTTCTTGAGTGATCGTGAGCAGGTGTTTTTGTTGCCGCCGGACCCGCGGGATTGGCTGCCGGAGGGTCATCTGGCGTGGTTTGTGTTGGCGTCGGTCGAGGAGGTGGATCTCGCGGCGTTCTATGGCTCATACCGCCAGGATGGGTGGGGCCGCGCGGCGTTCGAGCCGGGGATGATGGTCTCGCTCTTGCTGTATTCCTATGCAAGGGGTGAGCGGTCCTCGCGCGGGATCGAGCGCAAGTGTGTTGAGGATGTCGCCTACCGGGTGATCGCTGCTCAGCAGAAGCCTGATCACGCGACGATCGCGAGGTTCCGTGCTCGGCATGAGGACGCGCTGGCTGAGCTCTTCAGCTCTGTGCTCGGGCTGTGCAAGCAGGCGGGCCTCGTGAAGGTCGGGGTGATCGCGATCGACGGGACGAAGGTGCACGCGAACGCCTCGCATCACTCAAACCTCGACTATGAGCAGCTCGCGCGGGAGATCCTGAAGGAGGCGGGCGACGTCGACGCGGCCGAGGACGAGCTCTACGGCGAGGCGCGGGGCGATGAGCTGCCTGAGCATTTGCGGACGCGTGAGGGGCGACGTGCTGTGCTGCGTGAGGCCAGGCAGAGGCTTGCGCGTGAGCGTGCAGGCGGGCAAGACACGAACACCGAGACGGTTGATGCGGAGTCGCAGGGTGTGAAGCTCGTGCTTGACCCCGAGGTGATCGTCGCTCGGGCTGATGGGCGTGGAGGGTGATTGCGTGAGGCGCGCCACCAGCTTGATGAGCACCGCCGCCTGGCGTTACATCCGATCCCAAGGTCCCGGCCGGAGCGCCTGCTCGAGTGCGAGCGTCGCCTGCAGGAGAACCTACGAGTCGAGCGCGAAGCGAACGAGGCCTATGAGCACTACCGAGCACACGGTCGGGACACGCAAGGCCGACGGCTCAGTTGCCCGCCAAAGCCATACGAGCCGCCCGAGACGCCAGCGAGGAAGATCAACACAACCGATCTTGATTCGCGGAACGTGAAGACGCCGCGCAGCTATACCCAGGGACAACGTGCAGGCCGCCGTGAACGAGCATCAGATCGTCTTGGCGGCCGAGGTAACGCTCACCTCACCAGACTTCGGGCAGCTCGAGCCGATGATCAAGGCCACCAGGCGCGAGCTACAGCAGGTCGGTGTGAGCGAGGCGCCTGGGTCGCGGTCGTTTGACAGTGGCTACTGGCATGAAGATCAAATCGACAACGTCGTCAGCAGCGGCACCCAGGTGCTGATCCCGCCCGATGCCGGCAAGCGCGACACCCCCCGCCGCGGCTGGGACGGCGGGCGCTACGCCTTCATGCGCACCGTGTTCGCCAGTGGGAACGGCGGGGCCGCGCCGGGGCCAGTGCAAACCGCCGCGCCCACGCCAGCCAGGTCGGCGGCGGGCTCTATCGAAAACGCAAGGCGATGGTCGAGCCCGTGTTCGCTCAAACCAAGCACAACCGGCGCATCAACCAGCTCCAGCGACGAAGCAGATCCGCCGCACGCTCGGAATGGCGGCTGATCACCGCTACTCACAACCTGCTGAAGCTCCACAAACACCACCTGGTCGCCCAAGCGGCCTAAAACGCCCACCTGAGTCGCACAGAGACTCGACCAGGCTCACCGAACCAGATCTCTACGGGCACCGCTGACGTTCACCCATCACTCGCAACAACTTTGCGCGACACCCACCGTCCAAAGCAGAAGTGATGGTCGCGTCGAGCAAGGCGGCTGCATTCGCCCAGATCCGAGCGTCGCGGGGCGCTGGTGTTGTGCGCTAGCTCTGGGCGCGGTGCCGCAAGCTGCGGTAGGCGACGTAGAAATGCGCCGCTGCTGCCGGGACCAGCAGCACTCCCCACCAGCCTCCGACTCCGTAGCCGTACATGATGGCGGTAAGGGCAACTAGCCAGACACCGCAAACAATGCGCACGGGAACCGTGACACGCCGGTGCCTGTACTCCCATGCCCACGAAGTTCGCATCCTGGTTCGCAACCGCATCGACATCGCGCTTCTGAGGAGATCCGCGGCCTCCGCCAGTCGCGGCCACCGCTGTCCCTGCTCCGCGGCGGCCATCAGCACCGAGAGGATCTCCTGCTCGTGCTCGCAGCGGAACGCTCTCGGGTAGAACGCCAACAGGCGTCGGTAGCGCCGCTCCAGACTCGTTGAAGCAATCATGCTGTCGCCACCCCGCCATGAAGATGCAGCCGCGATATCGCGACATGAGCATTGGACCGCAAGTGGTCCGCCTCCGCAGCCAACCGCTCCCCACCTGTGGACGTAAGCCGGTAGTAGCGACGCAGTCGGTTATCCACGATCTCCTCGCGGTCGGCCTCGATCAGGCCGTCCGCGCGCAGGCGATCCAGGGCCGTATACAAGGTCCCAGCGCGCATTTGAACGCGCTGCTGCGAGATCTCCTCAACGTCGGTGATGATCCCGTAACCGTGCTGGCTGCCGCCAGCCAACGTCGTCAGGATCAGGAACGTCGCCTCCTGCATCGCACGCTTGCTCATGGAGACAGCATATATCGTTCAACTGTCGGTTGTCAGGTGTTCGAGGTCCCGCGCCGGATTTGCGGCGCTCGCGCGTTGACGCCGGACGATGCACCCTCCCTACAGGCAGAGGCGTCACGGAGCAAGTAGCCCTCCGCCGTCCCATTCGCCCAGCCAAAGCGACATCTCCATGCCGCCAATCGACACGACCGCTTTCGCGGTATGCGAGCGCACCGCTTGACGCCGCCCACGCTCCTGCCTGGGACGAGCCGCAGTCGTCTCGGATGCCCGCTCGGCGGATTGCCGCCTGGCTGGCTGCAGACCGTCATGTGGTCATGCCGCAGGGTGGTGGTGGGATGGCGTGCACGGTACTCGCGTCGAGCGGTGCGCAGCCGGCTGGCGGCCAGTCCGTTGCGAATACGCATGCGACGAGTGATCCTGGATGCGCGGCGCTGGGGGCTATGAGCCCGGCCCATCCCTCGCGCCAGAGCTGCTCGCCGACCTGTTGATAGGCAGGCCATGTGCTTCGGCTCGGTCTTGGGGCCTGAAGTGAGACGCTGCGCAGTTGCTCGACGTCGCTGAGGTCGGCAAGCTCGAGGTGAAGGCGCCAGCGATGATGGTCGTAGGTAAGTGATCTTGGGGCGAGAGTCCCCACTCGGCAAGTGAGCGACACCACTCCGCTGTGGCTGTTTGCCACGGTGTCGGCGAGGTGAAGAGCTTGCACGACATCGCCTCGCTGCCAGCGTCCATCCGATGGCGTGTCCGCTCGTCCGAGCAGGTCAGCTCCGTGCGGTACGTGCCTGATCCACGTGCCCTCGACGGTGCGAGGAGGAATGGGCAACTGCTCCACGGTCAGGAGACGCCGGGGTACTCGATCTCGGCGATCAGCTTGGCGACCCTGCGGTACTCGCCGCGGGCGATGAGCTCGATCGGCTTCTCGTCATCCAACGCGAGGACCGGACGCTGCAGCCAGACTGGGATCGACTCCGGTTGCACGACGACGGCCAGCCTTTTGATCATCTCAGCCAGCTCGATCAGTCGTTCGGCGCGTGCGCCTGTCGGCTCACTTCGGCCGGCAAGCCAGCCCCGTACGGTACTCGGCTTCGCTCCGGTTGCGGCAGCGATCATTCGGTCGGATAGGCCGGCTACGTCGTGAACTCGCTGCGCGTCTTCGAGCAATGGACTCATGGGAGGAGTAGCTCGCAATCGCGATTACGTCGCGAAACAGTCGCACGCAGTGGGCCAAAAATGTTCGGCAAATTGTTCGGTTGGGCCACGGCTGGAGTCACACCGGGCTTGTGCGCGATCACAAACGGATCACAAGCATCAAAACCAGTAAGCGTTCAGTTGGTGTGGGGGACATAGTCCGGTGGCGTCGAATCCTGTGTTGTGGAGCGGGCTGAGGCGGAGGCGATCTATGACGCCGGCCGGGAGGCGGTCGTTGAGGTGCTGCTGCGGATGGACGCGCAGATCCAGCGGCTGGAGGAGCGGGTCGCGCGTCAGGATGAGCGGATCGGCCAGCTCGAGCGCAAGCTGAATCGCAGCTCGCGTAACTCATCGGCTCCGCCGAGCTCTGATCTGCCTGGCGGGCCGCCCACGCGGGGCAAGGATCCCTCGGGCCGTAAGCAGGGCGCCCAGGATGGCCACGAGGGCCGCGGCCGGGAGCTGTTGCCGGCGAGCGCGGTCGACGCGGTCATCGAGCACTGGCCCGAGCGCTGCGGCTGTGGGCATGTTTTTGTGCCGGGAGAACTCGTGGGCGTCGGCGAGTCCCAGCGCCACCAGGTCGAAGAGCTGCCGGTCATCTCGACGGTGGTGATCGAGCATCGTACGCAGCGTGTGCGCTGCCCAGGCTGCGGTGAGTGCCCGCGGGGGGTGCTGGGCGCCGATGTCGCCCGCAGCGCGTTCGGCCCTCGCTTTGAAGCGGCCGTGGCGGCGATCTCGGTGCGCAACCGCGTTTCTCGCCGTGACGCTGCCGAGCTGCTGGAGGAGCTCTTCGGCGCGCGCATCTGCGCTGGCACGGTCGACGCGATCCTCACGCGTGCCGCGGACGCGCTGGAGGACCCCTATGCGCAGCTACTCGCCTGCGTGCGTGGGAGCGAGAGCCTGAACATGGACGAGACCGGCTGGCGGCTGAAGGGCGCCCAGCGCGCGCTGTGGGGCATGTTCACAGCCCGCCACGCGGTCTTTCACCTCGCCGCCAACCGCCATGAGGATCACGCCAAGGAGTTGTTGGCCGCCACACAGGCGATCGTGACCTCCGACCGCTGGTGGGCCTACGGCCACCTACCCTTGACGCGCCGTCAACTCTGCTGGTCGCACCTGCGACGAGACTTCAAGGCCCACGCCGAAGGACTCGCGAGCGAGAAGGAGTTCGGCGAGGCCGGCCTGGCCCTATGCGAGCGCGTCTTCTGGGCGTGGGAGGTCTTCCAGCACACGAGCGAGCGGCGCGAGCTGAAGCGCACAATCCGACAGCTGCGCAGCGAATACAAGCCGATCATCCGCTCCTACGCAGCGAAACGAGCACGCAATCGCCGCTGTCGGCGCATGGCGTCAAATCTCTTGAAGGCCTGGCCAGCACTCTGGACGTTCGCCAACCACGACGGCGTCCAGCCGACCAACAACCACGCCGAGCGCTCGCTGCGCGGCGCAGTCATCCACCGCAAGCTCTCCCTCGGCAGCCAATCCGAAGAAGGCGAGACGCGCATCGCGCAACTACTCTCAGCCTCGATCACCTGCCGCCTGCAGCGCCGCTCGCTGTTCGCCTACCTCACCAACGCGATCACCGCCCACGCCCGCGGCGATCCAGCCCCATCGCTCGCCTGACGCGACCAACTGAACGCTTACCAAAACCACCTGATTTGCAGCTATTTCTATGCGCCCGAGTGGACTCGAACCACCACCCCGTATACACAGGACAAGGCCCTCAACCTCATACGCCCATGAAATATGGGTCCGCCCGCGTCCAGATCGTCCGTTTTGTGCGGGATCGCGGACGCATCGGACACATCGGACGAAATGACTTGTGCCAAAGATGTGCCACGCCCGAGTTGTGCCAAGTCTCGCCGAGCCGGCATCGCGCGTCCCAATGCCGCACAAGGTTCCACCCCGAACATTTGTTTGGCACCGTGTGCGCTGGGCCGAACTCGCTGAGGGGTGAGGCTGAGCATCGTTAGTCGCCAGCTTGCCACAACGACCGGCGCGAAGCTCAGGCCGGCGGTTCTACGCGCGTGGCGACGGGCTGGCCCAATTCAATACAGCGATGAAGTCGCAGCGCTCAGCCATCCTCCAAGAGCTCCAGACGCCCGACGAGGCGACGCTGGCCTTCAACAGCTTCGGGCTCGGCGGCCGGCTGGAGCCCGAGGACGCCGCCGAGTTCCAGGCCGCCACGATCGCTCGCGCCGTGCTGGCCGACAACGTGCCCGAAGATGTGCGCAACAACTTCGAGCGCGCACGCAAGCTGCACCTCTACGGCGTGCTGGAGTACGAGTTCTTCACAGCCGCCGGCGACTATGCGCTGCTCGTGCTGGAGGGTGCCCTCCGCGTGCGATTCCTCGCCTTCTACAGCGACGGCGTTCCTCTCGTGCGTGCAGGGGATGAACAGCTGTTGCTGGCGAGCACGTTCGACGACGTGCTTGCTGCGCGCGGTGCGAAGCTGCGCGGAGCCGGCGGTGCTACCCATCGGCTTCCGCTGGGCGCAGACGCTCTGCTCTCCTGGGCGCGACGCGAGCAGCTGCTCGCTGGTACGAGAGCGAAGATCATCGAGGGCATCCTGTCCGAACGGCGAAACCACGCCGCCCATCCCGTCGGGCACGCAATCAATATGCCGGTGGACTCCGCTCGCACGCTGCGCGATGTCGCCGAGACAATCAACAAGCTATGGGGCCACGACACGCCAGGCGGACGCCTCTTTCCTGCCCCGGTGGCACGCCAGCCGAGGGTCGCCGCCGTGGCGCCACAGGGCGACGGCGGCTGTGAAATGCGTCTCGAGCAACTACCCGAAGCCGACGAGTGTGAGCGCGCCTACACCTACGCCGTGTTCCTTGCCGTCGAGGACGATCGGCTGATCGCGCCCGGTCGTGATGGCATCGGGTTCACGCATCAGCCCGGCTTCCAGACCACCCGATTCCCCTGCGAGATGATCTGGCAAGGCAGCTGGAAGGAGCTGACGCAAGCGATCGAGCGGGGCACCTTCTCTGGATTGGACGACACCGCTGACCATCTCGATCGCCTCTTTCTCATTCGTGTCGGTCAAGGACAGATCGACCTGGCGCGCTCACCCGCTGACCTGCTCGCGCTGGATGAACAGCCTCGCGGGCAGTGGTACGCCGTGACAGCCGACGCGCCCCTGGATGCCTGGGTGCACGTTAGGGACCACGAGCCCGACGTGGCCGGCGGCAGAGACTTCTGCCCGGAGCTGCTCGATCCGACGCGCGACCAGTTCTCCGAGGACCCGTTCGCCGAGCACTACGCCGGCAACTATGAGCGCGTCGATGCCAAGCCCGCCAGCAAGATGGAGTACGAGGCGACCATGCACCTGCGCCTGCACTGGTCGAGCAACCGCCATGTGCGGGACGCGATCACGCAGGTAGCAGCTCAATACGGTCTTGACCTCGCGCAGATCATGGAGCCGCCAGGCTTGTTCATGCCTGTCCGTGCAACTCCTGACGGGGCCTGATCGAGCAGCTGCACAGCCTCGGTAGTGATCGACACAGCGGACGGCAAGCGGGGGGCCGACACCTGCGCGGTCTACCGTCTTGTCAAACAAACCTATTGACGGTGTTCGATCCCCCGATAACGGGATCGAATGGAGGCCACGCAAATGAACAACGACAAGCTCATCTCCGTCGTTATTGCAGTCGAGCAGCGAGGTTGTAGCCCGGCGCCACTGGAGATGGTCGCCGACGAGACGCGGTGGAGGGGCGCGGGGCTGGAGCAGGAGCTCGACCGCCTCGCATCCCTCGGTCTCCTCGATCGCCACAAGCAGCCGGACTGCGACCCCGCGTATGCCAGCCGCCGGAACTAGCGGGCACGCGAGTGATTCGCACGAGCAGCGGCTCGCCGAGCCGCTGATTCTCGCCAGCGTCGGGAAGGAGCTGGGCGTCGAGCTTGCGCCTCGATCGCTGCGTCTTGAGCACGGCGCCCGTGTCGATGTCGATGGTGTCGCGCCCGACGAGTCTGTACTCGTCGAGGTCTTCGCGCATCAAGGGCGCCTCCGTGGTGGCCAGTTCCACAAGGTCGCGCGAGACGCGCTCAAGCTCATCACCCTGAAGCGCACCCGACCGGCGGCACAGCTCGTCCTCGCGTTCGGTGATCCTGATGCCGCCGCGTGCGTGACGGGCACAAGCTGGCTCGCTGAGGCGCTGCACGCATGGGACGTTGCAGTGCTCGTCGCCGAGCTCGACGAGGAGGTTCGCGCGGGGCTGCGCGCAGCGCAGGTCCGACAGGTCATGGTCAATCCCTCGCCTGCCGGCGACTAAAGGCCCCTACCGTCGATGCGCCGGGAAGGGCGTCGCGGTAGCGCGCTCGATGGCTGAGCGCCTGTAGCGGGAGCCGGCTTGCCCGGCCATTTTCGCATCCCCAAAGGGGATGCGGCCGGGGCTGCGACCGGCCCCGCACCGAGCGGGGCTTTACAGCCAAAGGAGGCTCAAAATGTCTGCAGGACTCACAGATTCGGACACCATGTTCTCGGTGCGCGAGACGCCCTGGCACGGCCTCGGTGCCGTACTCGATCGGCCGCCGGCGACAGTCGGTGAGGCGATCGAGGCGTCGGGTCTCGGCTGGAGCGTCGCAAAGCGGCGCCTGGCGATCGACTGCGGTGCTGACTTGCCCGATGTACTGCGCTATCGGGGCTTCACTGGTCATTACGCCACTGTCCGGCAAGACAATGATGAGGTGCTTGGCGTCGTCGGCGAGCGCTACCGGATCGTGCAGAACCACGAAGCGTTTGCGTTCGTCGACCAGTTGCTCGGCAGCTCGATCCACTTCGAGACGGCCGGCAGCCTGCACGGCGGTCGCCGGGTATGGGTGCTCGCAACGCTGCCCGATCACGTCGAGGTCGGGGGCGACGACGTGCGCCCATACGTGCTGCTGATGAACAGCCATGACGGCTCGACGGCCGTGATCGCGGCCACCACCCCGATTCGCGTGGTCTGCCAGAACACCCTTAACTGGGGTCTCACCAACGCCCGGCAGAAGTTCTCGATCCGCCACACCGAAGCGGTTACGCAGCGCGTCCACGAGGCTCGCCGAGTCCTCGATCTTTCCATCAACTACTACGAGCAGTTCAAGCGCCTCGGCGACCGGCTCGCCTCAGAGCGCTGCACCGAACGCCAGCTCCGCGCCGTCCTCGACAAGCTCTACCCGAACGGCACGAGCGACTCCGTGAGCAGCCGCACACGCAGCTCGCGCCAGCAGACCAAGGACCGTATCGCCGACCTGTTCCTGTCCGGCAACACGCAGGGCAACGCGCCCGGCTCAAAGTGGGCGGCGGTGAACGCGATCGTGGAGTACGGCGACTGGCTGCGCCCGTTGCGCTCAAGCGGCCAGCGCTTCGCCCGCGCACTGGACGATGGACCCGAGAAGACCCGCGCCCTGCAGCTCGTCGCCGCCGCCTGAAAGGTCGGGGCTCGGCGAGCGTCCCAAGCTCGCCGAGCCCCAAGACCTCGCCGTCAAAGCTCGCCCGCATTCTCGCCTACAATCAAGATCAAGGAGCCGGCCCATGCGGCCGATCCTCCAAGGAGCGTTTGCAATGGCTACTCGAACCGACAACGAAATCCGCGAGCTGGGTCCCGAGGAGTGGGCTCAGCTGGTCGATGAGAAGGCCCGTGCTCTGCTGGGCATGAGCGGCGAGGAGTTCGAGCGGCGTCTGAACTCAGGCGAGATCGACATAGACGACAGCCCCGAGGTCACGCGCGTTGCAATGATGCTCCCGCTCAGTGGCACCTCCAAGTAACAATCCCGCCGAGGCCGTCGAGCACTATCGCGGTCGCACCGTGCGGCTGCTGTCTTGCTTGACCAGCGCCCATACCACCGTCAGCGGCTACCACGCGGCCGATCATCCGCACCGTCTGCTGCTCGCCCGCGGCGACGCTGCGCGGCTGCACGCCGAGCCACGTCTCACGCTCCTCGTCATCGAGCAGTACGAGGTTCGCCAGAGCACCGCAGGCTGGTATGTCGAGATCGTCGGCTACCTCTACGCCATCGGATACGAAGACCACGAGCTCGTCTCCTACCACTGGCATCCGGGCGGCAAGAGCACGATCACCCAGCCGCACATGCACGTCGGCGCCGCCGTCCAGATCGGTGATCGGTGGCTGGGAAAGGTTCATCTGCCCACCGGCATGGTCGGCCTCGAGCAAGTAATCGCGCTCGCCATCGTCGAGCTCGGCGTCGGGCCACTCCGCGACGATTGGGAACGACTAACCACCGAGGCCGCTGCCCGCTGACGCTTGCCTGGAACGCTCAGCCTCGTCAACGGGGAAGCGGAGCGCCTACCACCGTTGCGAGCCATCCGGCGGCGCCTGCAGCGAGCAGCGTCTGCACGATCCCACGTCGCAGAACCAGGAGCGCCACCGCGGCGGCCACTAGCACGAGGTACTGCCACTGCTCCTGCAGCGCGCCCGTCAACGGGATTGCAGCACCGAAAATCGCGCCGATCGCCGCTGGTCCGGCGCCGTCGAGGAACGCCCTGGCGGCGGCGTTTTGGCGCAGGCGCTCAAAGCGCTGACCGCCGAGCAGGATGAACGAGAAGGACGGAGCGAAAGCGACGCTCGCTGCGAGCACGCCGCCAGCGATGCCGTGCGCGGCATAGCCCACCGCGGCGACCGTGGCGACGACGGGGCCAGGAGTGACCTGCCCCAAAGCAACAGCGTTCAGGAACTGCCCGCCGCTCATCCAGTGGTAGACGTGAACGGCATCGGCCTGCATCAGCGGCACGATCACGAAGCCGCCACCGTAGGAGAGCGCGCCCACCTTCAATGCGGTCCACACCAGCGCGCCGACCCCGCCAACGCCCGTCACGGTCCCGAGCAGCACCGGGTTCAACGACAGCGCTGCCGCTGCACGCCGCTGCGAGGCCAGCTCGAGAACCCCGCACGCCAGCAGCACGAGGACGAGATAGCCGCCGACCGTCGCCGCCGCGCCCGCCGCGACGAGCAGGTAGGCCAGCCAGCGCAGTGCTCGTCCGCGCGCAGCTCGCACCCGCTGAAAGCTCGGAGAGAGCAGACCCAGCGCGGCGTGCACGGCCACGGGCGCGACCGCGGCGCCCGCGCCGGCCCCGACGCCGATCACCCACCGCGGTGGCGCGCTTGAGAGGAACAGCAGCGACAGCGCCAGGACCATCACCACGGCGGGCACTACGAACCCGAGTCCGCCGACGATCGCACCCCACGGCCCGGCCACGCGATAGGCGCAGAAGATCGCAAGCTGCGTCGAAGCCGGACCAGGCAACAGGCCACACGCGGCGTTGGCGTCCTCGAACGCGCGGGCGTCCATCCACTCGTAGCGGTCGATGACCAGCCGCCGCAGCATCGCAATGTGCGCCGGCGGGCCGCCGAACCCTGTCAATCCGATCCGCGTCCACTCCTTTGCGACGACCCACAGCGGGACCGCACCCTCGCGATGCTGGTGGGCATGAGCCACCGTGTTCGCCTGCTCTTGTATGCCGGGCCAGGCTGCACTCCGCGATAGCCGAGCGACGATATCGCGGCCGCGAGCCATTGGTTGCTGACGATACGGCAGCCGGATATCTGCGGCCCTGTGCACAGGCAGCGAGCGGGTTGGGGCGTGTGCTCGACAGCCGTGTGGGCAAGGCGCTCTTGAGCTCCGTCATCTCTGACCGCGGCTGCTGGTGACGCGAGGGCTTGCCGCTGGACGGGGTGCCGCCCCTCCCGATGGTCGCACGCTTGCGCGTGCGGTTGGTCGGGGTCGGCTCCCCGTCCGGTGGGAGCCCTGTCTGAAAAGGAAGATCACATGGCTAGTACGACTAACGCAACTCAAAACGGCAACGGCCACGGTGTTGCCACGGTAGAGCTCAGGGACATCCCGATCTCGCAGATCGTCGTCGCCGAGGGCTTCAACCCTCGCGGCGAGGTCGTGGAGGACGCCGATCTGCAGGCGATGGCCGCCACGATGCGCGAGCGCGGTTGCCTGCAGCCGATCCGCGTGCGTGCCACTGAGACCGGCGATTTCGCTCTGATCGCTGGCGAGCGGCGCTACCGCGCTGCAACGCTCGCCGCGTTGACAACACTTCCCGCGGTTGTGCTGACGGCGGGCGCCGGCGACGAGGGTGAGTACCTGGACCTGCTGACCGACGCGATGATCGAGAACGAGCTGCGCAGCGATCTGGACCCGCTCCAGCGCGCCCGCGGCTACCAGGCCATGATCGACGGCGGGCTGGGCGTCCGCGCGGTCGCCGAACGCCTCGGCGGCAAGGCCAAGCGCTCCTCGCGCGAAAAGCGCATCAAGGAGCACCTGGCGATCCTCTCGCTCCCCGAGCGGCTGAGGACGCTGGTCGCTGAGCAGGTGATCCCCCTGCTCGCCGTCAAGACGCTCGTCGAGCTCGCCGAGATCCACGAGGAGTTCGCACACGCAGCGCTGCGTGCGGTCACTCCTGACGGCGACGACAGCGAACCGTACACCTGGCAGGAGCTCATCGAGAACCCTGTCGACATCGCCATGAACCACATGGACGAGTTGCCCGCGGGTGTGTACTCGAGCCGCAACTCATACCCGGTCGACCAGTTCACGTTGAGCGAGAAGGCGCAGAAGGACCTCGCGGCCTACACCAAGCTCACCGACGGCGGGCAGATCACCGGCGTTCGCTTCGGGACGGAGCTCGTCGAGCAGGCACGGCTGTTGGGCGCAACCCACGAGGCGAGTTGGTTCTCGATCATTCTCGGTGACGACGTAGCCAGCCGGCTCGCCGAGGACTACATCGCGGGGGTCGTCAAAGAGGCCCGTGCCCGCCAGCGCCGTGAACGCGAGATGGCACGTTCGAGCACCGCGGACTCCGCGGACGTGACCACCAGCTCGTCCGCGGGCACGCCTGCGGTAGACGAGCCAGAGAGTGCTGAGGAGCGCGCACAGCGTGAAGCCGACGAGGCAAAAGCCGAACGCGCCGAGCGGCAGCGCAAGCGCGAGGACGCGACGAAGTTCAACCTCGATCTCGGCCTGCTCGTGTTCAAGCACCTGCCGAAGGTCAAGGTCGATGAGCGCGTGCTGCGCATCCTTGCCAGCGTCGACCTCGGCGGCTCACTGAGCAAGATCGCCGCACGCGGCGCGAGGCTCGCCCTGCCTACGTGGGTCGAGCAGGCCGCGCAGGAGTGGGCGAGCCTCACCGAGACCCATGATCCCAGCGAGGTCGCCTTGATCTCCGATGCGTCCAACCAGGAGATCGCCCGGCTGAACGCCCGCGCCCAACACTTCCGCTCCGAGCGCGGCGACCCTCGAAGTCCCCGTGCCCGGCGTCCACTACGGCGTCCGCCAAGGCGACCGCATCGCGCTCATCGAGCAGCACCGCGAGCCGGGCATCGAGCGGATCGAGAACGGCAGCCGCGGCGAGATCCTCGACATCACCGCCGCCGGAGAGGTGCTGGTCGAGTTCGACGTGACCGGCCGCCAGCAACGACTCTCCGGTGAGGACTTGGGCAAGCTGCGGCTCGGCTACGCCCAGCACATCCACCGCGCCCAGGGCGCCACCGTCACACGCACGCTCGTCGTGACCGGCGGCTGGCAGACCAGCAAGGAGCCCGCCTACGTCGAGGCGTCCCGCGCCCGCCAAGGCACCGACTGGTACGTCTCCCGCCAAGACCTCGGCGTGGAGGGCCACGACACTGACCGCATCCAGAGGCTCGCGCAGAGCATGAGCCGAAGCCACGCGCAGACACCATCGCTCGCGCACCCCGAGCTGCCCGACCCAAGCTACGGCCCCGGCCTTCACCTTCCGATCGCACCCAGCCGCACCAGCCCCATACCGGGGATCGTCCGCGAGGCGATCAACCGGATCATCAACCCACCAGCACCCGAGAGGACACGATGAGCCAACGACGACAGATCGTTCTGCCCGACCCCGTAGACCAGCAGCTACGCGAGCTGGCCGCCGCCGCTGACACGCCGCCCTCGACGCTCGCCGCGCAGATGGTGCAGGCCGGCGTCGCCCAGGCAGCCAAGGACGGCAAGGTTCGCCCGCTGCGCTCCACGCCGGCGCTCACCGGCGCGCGTGGCGGCGAGCGCGCACCGTGGCTTGAGCCCTACGGCGGCGACAGCGAGTGGCGCCGGCAGATGTGGGGCGCGATCGTCGCCCTGCACGGCCGCTACCCCGACCAGCTGCAAGCGCTCAAGGACAAATGGTGGAGCAGCGACGCGACCACCGAGACACTGTGCGCGCTGGCGGTGTGGCGAGCCGAACTGGACGACGGCGGGCAGGACCCGCGCGAGGAGCTCGCCTTCCAGCACCAGCTCGCCGACTACTCCCAGCTACTTCGCCAGCAAGGCGGCGGCGCCACGAAGGAGTGGAAGCCCGGCGCCACACCGCCCGAGTGGGCCGGCGAGTAGGAGAGCAGCCGGCTCTCCCGGCTGGGCTCGTGCGGCTAGGGGACGAGCCTGAACGCCTCGACGTGGCGTGGCCGCACGACGTTGAAATGCCGCTGGTCGAGCGTGGCGATCACGTCCACCTCACGCCGCTCGGCCAGGGCGATCACCGAAGCGTCGACCATCCCCAGCGGCAGGTCGAGATACTGCTCCATCAGCTCGTAGATGCGAGACCAGTCCGAGTCGGCCACCGGCTCGACCACCAGCTCGCCGTCCGCGAGCGCACGGCCAAACGCAAGCTCGGCGTGAGCGCCGATCCGGTCGGCGAGTAGATAGGAAACCTCTGTCACCACGAGCGCGGGGACGAGCAGGGGCCGCGGGCTGCTGGAGAGCAACGCGACGGCGCGCTCGTGGTGCTTGTCCTTCCTCGCCGCCGCCGCGTACAGCGGCCCGGCGTCCACGATCAGCACTACCGGCGCCCAGCCCGACGTTTGCGCACGCTCTTGGCGACCAGCTCATCGACCCGCTCAGAGGCATCTCGAGGCGAGCCGTCGCCGACGGCGAAGAAGCTCAAGGTCCCATCGGTCTGCTCGGGCAGCTGCTGCTCGATCGCCTCCCTGGCAACCTGAGCGACCGACGTGCCGCGCCGACGCGCCTCCAGCCGCAACCGCACATCGACATCCTCGGGCAGCATGATCGTCGTGCGCCTCATACATACATCCTAACGCATCACGAGGACCGCATCGCTGCTTGCGTTACATCTTCGGTTCGCTCTGTGTCAACTTCGCGTCACCGGCTCACAGGCGGACACAGACCTTCTACGGTTCCAGCACAACTGAAAATGTTGGCGCCGGCGGACAGCTGTAACTGCCCCCGACGCCGTGGCACAAGGAGCAATACCTCCCCATGCACAAACACCGTACCCCAGAGGGGTTGAAGGAGCACGCGCTCCTCGACCGCGCCGTACTCAACCTCATGCTGGACCCCGAGCGCCAGCGACCGTGGGCCGAAGACGAGCTTGACCGCACGCTCAGCGTCCCCGGTGATGTCCGCGAAAGCCTGCGCCGTCTGCGCGCGTGCAAGCTCATCCACCGCTGGAACGACCTCGCCGTCGCCGCGCACGCCGCGGTGCGCTTCCACGAGATCAGCCAGGCCATCGAGAACCTGACCCCCGGCGATCGCGCGGAGCGCCATTGGGAGCACGCAGTCCTTGAGGGTCTGATCGTGCGCAGCGCCGAGGGCGAAGGGCCACGCTCCCTGCAGCAGACCTACGAAGCGTTCGGTGCGACCAAGCGCAAGAAGCAGCTCAAGGTCGCCGACGCGGTGGACCGCCTGGAGGGCGCCGGGCTGATCGAACGCCGCGGCGGGCGCTCGATCGCCTCGGAGGTCGCGCTGCGCCTCGACGAACTGATGACCGTCTGACGCGCGAGCTCATTCCCCCACATGCGCGTCAACGAGCTGGCCTTGAGCCAGGCTTTCCTCCCGAGCCTGGCCAAGGTCGGCATCCACACGGTAGAGCAGCTCGCCGAGCAGAACCTCGGCGGGCTGCTCCGCCAGCCCGAGTTCAGAAGCGGCGTCGAGCTCTACGAGCTGATCCGCGAGCTACACCGCCACGGCCTGACACCGTTCGCAGCCCACGGCGCACACTTCCACACCGAGCGTGAGCTGGAGATGTTCAGGCTGCGTGTCGTGGAGGGCTGGACCCTCGCGCGGATCGGCGCGCAGTTCGACATCAAGGGCGAGCGGGTGCGCCAACTGCTCAAACTGCACTTCGGTCTCGGCGGCGTACCGCCCGCCGCCAAAAGAAGACCGCCCATCAAGCCCCGGCCACTGACGACCAGCGAACGCCGCCGCATGTACCGGCTCGCGCGCCTGACCGTGATGCGCAACTACCACAGGCCCCTCACCTTGGAGGAAGTCGCCAGGACCGTTGCCGCTTCCCCTCGCCAGGTGCAGCGCGCCTACGCCGAGTTCGGCAAGAGCACGTTCCACGACGACCTCACTGTCAGGCGTCTTGATGCTGCCGCACGACTTCTACAAGGCACGTCGGTCCCGGTTGCCGACGTGGCGCAGCGGGTCGGCTATCGCCAGGCCAGTCACTTCGCTCACGCCTTCCGGCGTCGCTACGGGCTCTCACCCTCGACCTACCGCACTCGATCCCTGGAGGCCCGGCGCCAAGAACTGCAGGAGGCGATCGCCGCATGATCGGCTCGCTGCTCAGCGTCAACCACGGCATCGACGCTCTGCTGGCTGTGAGCGTCTGCCTGCGGGCCGTGCTCGCGGTCATCCGCGCACGCAAACGCCGCCTCGAAAAGCTCCTAGAACGCCTCGAACAAGAGGACCGCGAAATGAGCGCCGAGCGAAGGAGCAGCGATGCCCTACGCTGACATCAACCGCGTCGTCCTCGTAGGCCGCCTCACGCGCGACCCGCAACTGCGGGCGTTGCCTTCCGGCGGCACTGTCTGCGGACTGCGCATCGCCTGCAACGGTGTCCGCAAGAACGGCGACGTCTACAAGGCGTCCCCACTACTTCGACGTCTGCGTCTTCGGAGCCCACGGGGAGGATGTCGAGCGCAATCTGCGCAAAAGCTCCCGTGTGGCCCTCGCAGGCCGATTGGAGTGGCGCGAGTGGAAAACCGCCGAGGGCGACAAGCGCCAGGCCGTCAGCATCATCGCCGACTCCGTGCAGTTCCTCGACACGCCCGTCGGCCCACAGCACGGTGGCCGCCAGAGCGACAGCCCGCCTGACGAGAGGCATCGAAGGTGAGCACGACGAGCAGTGACCGCGCGCCGATCCTCGTCGTCGAGGCCGACCCCGACCTCGGCAGGGTGCTGGTTGACCAGCTCGCCGCAGACGGTCATCCAGCGGAGCTTGCCCGCACCGCAGGTCACGCCTGTTGGATGGCCCGAGCGCGCCCGCCGCGGCTGCTGGTGCTTGGAGAACTCGACGGGCCAAGAGGCACGATCGACCTGCTGGAGAGCGTCCGCGCCGACCCACCGGAGCGTGACAATGGGCAGATGCCCTCGCCGTGGCCGGACAGGCTGCCGGTGATCGTCCTCAGTGCTCGAACCACGCAGGCCGACCTGCTGCGAGCGTTCGAGGCGGGCGCCGATGACTTCCTGCGACGCAGCGCCGGCTACCTGGAGTTGCGGGCGCGCTTGCGGGCGCTGCTGCGCCGCGCCGAGAGCACGCCAGAAGACGAGCCGCTACGCATAGGTGCTCTGACGATCGACCGGGCCGGCTACGCCGCAAGCCTCCACGGCAAGCCCGTTGAGCTGCGTCGCCTGGAGTACGAGCTGCTGGTGCATCTAGCCCGCGATCCACGACGGGTATTCAACAAGCACGAGCTACTCAAAACAGTATGGGGATTCCGCTCGCCAGGGACGACACGGACGCTCGACAGCCACGCCAGCCGTCTACGCCGCAAGCTGGGCGTTGCAGGCGAACGCTGGGTCATAAACGAGTGGGGAGTCGGCTACCGGCTCATCTGAACAACGGCGCTCTCGACCGCTCGGGAGATACGGCGAACAGGCGCACCTTCACCTCTCGTTGTCGCGCTCCCGCACCAGGTGCGAGCGTCAGCCATCGCGGGGCGAAACCGACTCAGGAGTAACCATTTGAGAGATACAGACCAAGCCACACAATCGCCAGCGACAACAGAAAGATGACCGCCTCAAGGATGTGCAGGTCCGAGCGGCGAATATGCCACACCAGCAGTACCCCGACAGCAAGGACGAGCGCGAGCTTGACGTGAAACGTGGGATCGCCCCACAGGTCAAGATGGAACGCCATCGCGGTGCCGGTCGCCACCAGGACGAGTAGCGCGACGAGCGTGCCGTAGCCGAACCGCCGCGCGATCAGGCGCAAGCTCTCACGATCGCCTGAGCGCCGTCCAACCGGCACCACCACGGCCGCGAGCATCATCTGGCCGCCCACAAAGAACGCCATCGCCAGCACGTGCAGCCAACGCACGATGAACCAAACATGGCTCAACTGACGCAGACCCCTATGCCGCGGCGGTGTGGCTCGGATGTCCGGGGCCGGGCCACGGCGCTAGGCACAGAACGAGCTGGCACTCGCTGATTGCGCGTACTTCGTGGCGCTCGCCGGGGTCGAAATGGATCAGGCTCGGCGCGGACAACGTTCGCTCGCTCGCGCCCGCGCTCACCAGCAGATCGCCGCGTAGGACGAACACGAGCGCGTGCTCATGGACTTGGTGCTCCTGCAGAGCCTCACCCTGGGGCAGCAGCAGCGCGATCACGCGATTCGCGTCCTCGTCGGAGCGAAGGATCTGTGGATGGTGCGCCGCGACACGCAGACGATCTAGCTCCCAAACCTGCACCCACCCGATTCTAAGCGCAGGCAGAACCCAGCGGATAGCTTGTGCGGCCACATGGCCGACACGGCAATCGAGATCGAGGATCTGCATGTCGTGCGCGGCGGGCGCCCCGTGCTCCACGGTCTCAACCTGCAGGTCGCCAGCGGGTCGGTGACGGGTCTGCTCGGTCCAAGCGGGTGCGGCAAGTCCACGCTGATGCGCGCGATTGTCGGCGTGCAGATCATCCAGGCTGGCCAGGTGAACGTGCTCGGCGAACACGCCGGCTCCCCAAAGCTGCGCCGGCGCGTCGGGTATGTCACACAGGCCCCGTCGGTCTACGGCGATCTCAGCATCGGCGAGAACCTGCGCTACTTCGCCGCGATCCTCGATGTCGGCGAGCGGCGGATCGGCGAGGTCGTCCAGACGGTCGGCCTGGCCGGTCGTGAACAGCAGGTCGTCGCCTCGCTCTCCGGCGGGGAGCGCTCGCGCGTGTCACTCGCCACCGCGCTGCTTGGCGACCCCGAGCTGCTGGTGCTCGACGAGCCCACCGTCGGCCTCGACCCGGTGCTGCGCGCCGAACTGTGGGGCACCTTCCGCGAGCTCGCCCAGGCGGGCAGCACGTTGCTGATCTCAAGTCACGTGATGGACGAGGCCAGCGAGTGCGACGAGCTGCTGCTGATGCGAGAGGGAGCGCTGCTTGAGCAGACCACGCCCGAGCGGCTGCGCGAGCGCACCGGCGAGCACGACCTCGGCCGCGCGTTCCTTGCGATCATCGGGCAGGCGTCCAGGTGAGCGCGCAGATCACGCTCGCCACGGCCAAGCGTGTGCTCTGGCAGATACGCCGCGACCGGCGCACGATCGCGCTGCTGCTCGTCGTGCCTGTCGGGCTGCTCGTACTGATGCGCTACGTCTTCGACGGGCAGCCCAGCACCTTCCAGGCGATCGGGGCGCCGATGTGCGGCCTGTTCCCGTTCATCATCATGTTCCTCGTCACCTCGATCGCCATGCTGCGCGAGCGCACCAGCGGCACCCTGGAGCGGCTGATGAGCCTCCCGCTCGCCAAGACCGACCTGCTCGCCGGCTACGGGATCGCCTTCGGTCTGCTCGCCGCTCTGCAGGCGCTCGTCGTGTGCCTCGTCGGGTTTCTCCTGCTCGGCCTGCACGCCCCGCACGGCGCGTGGCTGGTCGGGTTGCTCGCCGTCGGCAACGCCGTACTCGGCATGGCCCTTGGCCTGTTCGTCAGCGCGTTCGCGCGCACCGAGTTCCAGGCCGTGCAGTTCATGCCCGCGATCATCTTCCCCCAGCTACTGCTATGCGGGCTGTTCGTAGACCGTCACGAGATGGCCAGTGTGCTCTACGGGCTATCAAGCGTGCTGCCACTCACCTACGCCTACGACGCGCTGGCGCGCGCCACCCATCCCGGCCCGCTCGGCGGCAGGGTTGCGCTCGATGTCGCTGTGATCGTAGGCGCGACGTTGATCGCGCTGACGCTCGGGGCGCTCACTCTGCGGCGGCGGACTGCATGAGCGGCGCACCAACTTGCGGCTCGGCGCTCAACGGCACGGTGATCACGGGCACCGGCGAGCTTCGCAGCAGCTCGGTAGTGACCGTGCCAATCGCCTCGTGCAGCCGCGAGTGCGGCTTGGCGCCGAGCACGATCGCGCGAGCATCGTGGCGCTGAGCGGCGTCGATCAAAGCGGCGGCGGGGTCTCGGTCTGAGACCTCCGTCTCCAGCTCGATGTCAAACAGCGCTGGGTCGCCGTCGAGCATCAGCTCATCGAGGATCGCGCGGCCTTCGTCGTGGCGCTCGCCGCTGCTGCTCAGCGGCGTGGGCGGCATGTGCTGCGCTCGGCAGGCGTACACGATCACGAGCTTGCCGCCCGAGAGCAGCTCGTTTGCTGCCCAGCGGGCGGCGTTGCGCGAGCCCTCGCTGCGGTCATAGCCGAGCACGAGGCACGGCCCTCCCGCGTCGCTGCCGGTGGCGGCTGAGCGGGTCATGCCGGCGTCGTCTCGCGGTCCAGGGCGTCCAGGTAGGGCGCCAGGTACTTCGTGGCGATCTTGCTCGGCGGCTCCCACGCCGGGGTGTCGCTGATCTCTGAGCTGAACCCGTGCCCGCCGGTGATCTGCGCCGTCAGATACAGCGGCTTATCGCCCGTCAGCAGCATCCCGTGGATCACGGGGTGAAACCGCTCGGGTGTCACCTGGGCACCGGCGCCCGCAGCGATCGACAGCGCGACCGTATCGGCCTGCTGGGAGCTGACGCCGCCGTGCTTGACCGGGAACTCGGTGCAGTCCCCGGCCGCGTAGATGTGCTCGACATCGAGAACATGCCCGTAGGGGTCCACGCGCAAGAAACCGTGTTCGCTCAACGGGATGCCGCGCACGCTCGGGCCGTAAAGCTCGGGCAGCGCGATCACGCGGTTGACGTGCAGGCGCCGGTCGCCGGGGTTGATTACCAGCTCGCCGGCACTAGGGACTTCGGCGTAGGCGGAGTGGATCGTCTGGATGCCCGCGCGGCCGAGCAGCCCCGCGACGGTGCTGCTCACGTTCTGCCCGAAGATCGCCAGCGGCGCGTCCTCGGGCGTGACGAGCGTGACCGCGACCTCGACGCCCATGTCGTAGGCGCGGCCGGCGGTCATCAGCGCCAGCTCATACAGCGGCAGCGGCCAGGCCATCCTGCCAGGCGCCAGGAACGCGAGGCTCTTGATGTAGCCGCCCTCGACATCCTGAATCACGCCGTGCAGGATCTCATCCATGTGCGCCGCGTCGATCGTGACCGCGTGCTGATAGCGCGGGACGGCCTTCGCGCCGAGCGCGAGCACAAGCCGGTCGTACTCCAGCTCCACATCGCCCTTGGTGTGGGCGACCTGCTTGTCCGGGTCCACCCATGCGAGCTCGTCGGTCACGAGCCGCGCGCCGGCGTCGCTGATGATCGGCGCGAGCGGGTAGCGGCGTGCCTGTCCCGCGGCGAACGGCTCACGAACGGTCAGCGGCCGATAGTGGAAGTCGGGGTTGGGCGCGATCACGGTCACGTCGGTCAGCTCCGGCGCGAGCTCGTGCAGCGCAAGGACGGCCTCAAGCGCCGCTACGCCGCCGCCGGCGACCAGCACTCGCTGCCTGTTGGTGTTGGTGGTTTGAGTGGTCATGCTCTGCAGGTTACGGTCGGGTGTTGGCTGTGGCAGTCGAGTAAATCCGTGTGCGCGATCGGTGGAAACTACGCAGCTGGCACCTTGTTCGACGGACGCACCCCCCACACGAGCGCGCGGGCCACGTCCAGGCTTGAGACGACGCCGAGCGGGCGGCCCGAGTCGGGGTCGGTCACGATCAGATGCGAGCACTCGTGCTCGCCCATCAACTGCGCGGCGCGCTGAACCTCCTCGACGCGCTCGATCGTGACGATCTCAGTCGCGGCGATCTCGCCCGCTTCGCCGTCCATGCCGCCCGTGCCGACGGCGCGCATGAGGTCGATATCGGCGATGGCGCCCCACACCAGCTGCTCGGTGTGATGGGGGCCAGGCGCGAGACCGTCGACGATCACAAAGTGGACGCTGTTCTCGGCCATCAACGATGCGACCTCGTGCAGCGGTGTCTGTGGCGGGCAGTCAATCACCCCGGAGTGCATCACCTCGGCGACGGCGAGTTCACTGAAATGGGATGGCAGCGGCATTTGACTTCCTCCTTGCGCGTGGGATTGGTGTGCTCTGAGGTTTTCACCACGCACGCGCTGCGCCATCCGCAGTAGCCGCGCGCAAGGGGTGCGGTTTTCCTCGGATAGCGCGAGTGGCGTTCACGGCGGGTAGCAGGCCACGTGGTAGCACTCGCCGGCGTGCGGCTCCCTGTCTTGCTCTGCGGAGCGCGGAGGTCTTGCGTGGCTTGCCGTCCTCCACGAGGATCATCGGCTCATAGGCGCCGATCACGTCACCGCAGTGCACGCAATGTGGCTTCTCCGGCGTGGGGTTCGGGTCTCTCAGAAGGGCTCGGGGGCTGGGACATATGCGCTCGGATGGCGCCTTTCGGTCTGATCGACGCCGATGCCGAGCGTAGGTTCTGCGCGGCCCGCTCTATCAGGGGAATCCCGCAGTCCAGTGGGGCGGACTACGGGTAAGCTCTGCCGGGGGATGACCGAGGATTCCGAGGAGCCGTGGCATCGACAGCTGCTCGATGTTGGGCAGGCGCTCGTCACCGAGCTCGACCAGCAGGCTGTGCTCGATCGTGTCCTTGAGGCCGCAAGGGAGATCACCGGAGCGCGCTACGCCGCGATCGGCGTCCTCAACGAGGATCGCTCTGAGCTTGAGCAGTTCCTGACCGTTGGAATCGACGAGGAGACCCGCCGCGCGATCGGCGACTCTGCCTCGCGGCCGCGGGGTGCTCGGCACGCTGATCGAACACCCCGAGCCGCTGCGCCTGGCCGATGTCGGCCAGCATCCGAGCAGCTACGGGTTCCCGACCAGGGCACCCGCCGATGCGCAGCTTCCTCGGGGTGCCCGTCCTCGTCCGCGGCCAGGCGTGGGGCAACCTGTATCTCACCGACAAGCAGGACGGCGAGTTCACGCAGGCCGACGAGCAGGCCGTCGTGATGCTCGCGCGGTGGGCCGCCGTGGCGATCGAGAACGCGCGGCTCTACGAGGTCAGCGAGCTGCGCCGCCACGAGCTTGAGAAGGCGATCCGCGGGCTTGAGGCCACGCGCGACATCGCCGTTGCGATCGGCGGCGAGATATCGCTCGGGCACGTGCTCGAGCTGATCGTCAAGCGGGGCCGCGCGCTCGTCGGCGCTCGTAGCCTCGTGATCATGCTGCGCGACGGCGGATGAGCTGGTCGTGCACGCCAGCGCCGGGCACGCCGCAGGACACCCGAGGGGTGCGCCTGCCGGTCGCCGGCTCGACCTCCGGGCAGGTACTCGAACGCGGTCGCCCGGAACGGATCACCGACGTGGCCGCTCGTCTGCGGATCG
This sequence comes from uncultured Solirubrobacterales bacterium, assembly GCA_963812595.1. Lineage (GTDB taxonomy): Bacteria > Actinomycetota > Thermoleophilia > Solirubrobacterales > Solirubrobacteraceae > Palsa-744. Next base: position 467,237 of record CAWEVQ010000009.1, on the reverse strand, counting down.
CTCCGCGAGAGTTCGGGGTCCCGACGCCGCAGACCGCGCTGCTCGTGCCGATGGTCTACCGCGGCCACGCGGTCGGCTGCTCGCCGCGTTTGACCACGGCGCCGACCATGACGTGTTCAGCGAGGACGACGAGCAGATGCTGCGCACCTTCGCGGTCAGTGCCGCGACGGCGGTGGCGCTCGCGCAGAGCGTGCAGGCCGACCGGCTGCGCAGCTCGCTGGCCGCCGCCGACGCCGAGCGGCGTCGCTGGGCCAGGGAGCTGCACGACGAGACGCTGCAGAGCCTCGGCGGGCTGCGGCTGCTGCTCGCCTCGGTGCTCGCCCAGGAGGACCTCAACCCGGCGCGCGGCGCGCTGGAGGAGGCGGCGGAGCACATCGAACGTGAGATCGAAAACCTGCGGGCGATCATCACCGAGCTACGCCCCGCCGCGCTGGATGACCTCGGCCTGCACGCCGCGATCGAGGCGCTGCTGGACCGCCACCGCGAGCAGAGCGGAGCCACGATCGACAGCGACCTTGACCTACCCGCTCGCTCCGCAGACCACGCAAGACATGGACGGGGAGATGCAGACCACCGTCTACCGGCTGCTGCAGGAGGCGCTCACGAACATCACCAAGCACGCCCGCGCCAACACCGTCCGCGTACCGGTCAGACAGAACGACGGCGAGCTGTCGATCGAAGTGCAGGACGACGGTCAAGGATTCGACACCAGCGCTCAGAGCAGCGGCTTCGGGCTGGTCGGCATGACGAGCGGGTCGCCTTGGCCGGCGGGACGCTCAGCATCAGCTCGGATGCCAACGGCACGCTCCTGGCCGCGCGCCTGCCGCTTCCCCCCGCGGCTCCCGCGGAAATCTCAGGTGCTCAGCAGGCCGCGTCGTAGCGCATAGCGCACCAGCTCCGCGCGGGTCCGCACCCCGAGCTTGCTGTGGATGTGCGCCGCGGTGCGTCTCGATCGTGCGCGGCGAGAGGTGCAGTTTGCGTGCGATCTCGACGGTCGTGTAGCCGAGCGCGATCAGCCTGAGCACCTCGACCTCGCGCACCGTCAAACTCATCGTTGGTCAGCGAGCGGTGAAGCGCAGCCAGGCGAGCTGCGACGCTCGGGCTCAGATATTCCTCGTCGCGGGCCGCGGCACGCACCGCCTCGGGCAGGTCGGTCTCGGCACGATCCTTGGAGACGAACCCGAGCGCGCCGGCGGCAAGCGCACGCTGCGCGAAAGCAGGGTTCTCCTCCATCGTGACGACCACGATCTGCGTGTCCGGTACTCGCTCTCGCAGCTGGCCGACCGTCTGCAGGCTCGACATGCCGGACATACCCAGGTCGAGCACCAGCACATGCGGCCGGTGGCCGTGAACATGGTGCAACGGCGCCCGTCAGGTCGTCGGCTTCGGCGATCACCTCGATGTTCTGCTCGCTCTCGAGCAGCCGTCGCAGGCTGCGGCGCATCAAGGCGTGATCGTCGGCCACGACGACCCGGATCGGGTCAGCCACCGGCAGCGGCGCCGCATCCACAGAGAGCACTGGGAGCCAACTGCAAGTGTCCAGACATGCCCCGACCGTATGTGCCGGCAGGCGCCGTGTTGAGCGGGGAAACGCCCTTACCCGTGGTGGGAAAGCACGGACTCAGAGACAGTGCGGCAAGCAAGCCGGCGGTTCGCGCGCAGACCGATCTGCCGATCGACGGCGCGTGTCAGCGCCGCCATCTGCGCCTCCACGCTCTGTTCGCAATCCAGCGCGAGCACGCACTCCTGGGGCAGCTCATCCAGCGTCTGGAAGCGATGAAACTGCGCAGCGACAACCTGTGGCGTTGCGTCTGAGACCCGGTTCGGGCTCTGCATCCGGCTGGCGGCCCGCGCGAGCGCCGTCTGCAGCGTCACCTGGCACTGGACGGCCAGAAAGGTCACATGTCACGGCGAAGCACACCAAAGAGCGCCGCACGCTCGCGGCGCGTGTGGCAGGTGGCATCCACGATCACGCCACCGCGGCCCTCCAGGCGCACGAGCGCCTCGCGCGCCAACGACAGGTAGACCTTGCGGGTGAACTCCTCGGTGTAGTGCTCAGGTCTTGCGCGCTCGCCGACACCACCCCCGCGAGACGCTTGCGCAGCACATCCGAGGAGACGACCGGCAGCCGTGAGCGGCGAGCGAGGTGCAGCGGCCAGCGTCGACTTGCCGCTCGCCGCCGGCCCACAGACCACTATTACGACCGAGCCGCGAGCCCGCCAGCACAACCGCTCCGCCAACCCCCACAGACGCTCGGCCCGCGCCCGCTCCCGACGACGCAGCCCGCCGTGATGTGTGCCGGCTGCGATCAACGCCACCTTGGCGCGCACGAGCGCCCAATAGGCGCTGTAGAAGCAGCGCAGCCGCTCGCTGCCCGGATCACCACCCGCGTGACGGTAGGCGCGCACCAGCTCCCGCGCGGCCCACCGCCGGCCGTGAGCTTCCAGGTCCATCGCCAAGAACGCCAGATCGCGCGCAACGTCCATCTGGCGCAGCGCCGGGTCAAACTCGATCCGATCAACGACACGGACCTGCGGGCCGAGCAGTACATGCTCGCAGCGCAGGTCCCCGTGCCCATCGCGCACCAGCCCCCGCTGCGCGCGCCGCTCAAGCTCACGCGCATGAGCAGCCACGAACGTCTCGCCGAACCCGCGCATCGTCTCCACCCGCCAGCGGGCCAGGGAAAGGCAGACGTTCGATCTCGTGCATGTTCACCCTCCAACTGTCCAGCAGCTGCTCTGGCCTGTCCGCGGCAAGCGCGGGTGAGCGCTGGTGAAAATCAGCCAGGCACTCAGCGACCTGCTGTATATGCGAGCGGGTAAGAGAACCTGCGCGGATCGCGCCCAGCAGCGAGTGCGCCTCCTCAAAGCGGCGCATCACGACCGCGTACTCCACGGCATCGGGGGTCGCCTCCGGCGCGAAGCGAAACGCTCCGGGGCCGTGGAGTGATCGCCCGCACCCCGAGATAGATGCCGGGAGCAAGCTCACGGTTGACGGCCACCTCCTCACGGCACGCCGCGCGCCTGCGCGCGAGCGTGCCGTAGTCGAGGAACGCGAGCCGCACAGGCTTCTTGATCTTGTAGGCACGCTCGCCGGCAACGAACACCCAAGAAGCATGGGTCTCGTGCACCTGCACCGCCGGGCGCCCTGGATACATCGCCGGATCGCCCAGGGCTTGCACGACCGACAAACCGGCCGCTCCGTCGCGCTCCACGCCAGCATCCTGCTCATAGTGGCGCGCTGTGCTCATAGGCTCAAGCGCTGCTGTCAGTCGGCGGCGATGCTCGCCGACACGTCTTCAAGGCTGGCTGGCTCGTCTGCGGCCGGCTCGCTGCCGCGTGGCATCACCAGCACCGGACAGTGAGCCTCCCGCATCACCGCTGCCGAGACGCTGCCGAGCAGCGCGTGACGCACCGGCCCATACGCGCGGGAGCCGAGCACAAGGAGATCCAGCTCACGGGAGCGCTCCACCAGCACATCAGCGGCGTTGCCTTCGACGGTCTGCGTGTGGACGGGTACGCCACTGGCGAGCGCTGCCACTGCGCTCTGCAGGCTCGCCTTCGTCGCCGCATAGGTTTCGGCTTCGAGCTCTGACACCATCGCCGCCTGCGCGGCATAGCTCCTGACGAACAGGCTCAGCCCGGACGCGGCGATCACGCTCAGATCGCCATCGAAGACCTGGGCGAGCTCATCGCCCAAGCGCAACGCCGCCTTGGCCTCGGCGGAGTCGGTATAGCCCACGCCGACACGGCGCAGCCCCTCGCCGGCGACGTAGCCGGCGGGCGCCACCAGCACCGCGCACGGTGCGCCGTGCACCATGCGCTCCATCAGATCGACGTGCAGATGACCGGCGATCCCCTCGCGCGCCGCGCCGATCACGATCAGCTGCGCGTTCTCATAACTGGCCATGCTGTGCAGAGCGTGGATCGGCCACGACGAGCTGCTCCAGTGATAAGTCGCGTGCGCCAGCATCTCGCTATCCGGCATGAGCGCCCGCAGCTCCGCACGGATAGCGTCCTCGGCCGCCTGCGCAGGCACAGAGGAAAGCAGCGGGCTGTAGGGGTAGACGACCGTCACGTCGCTGCCCAGCCCAGCCACGATCTGCTCGCACAGATTTACCGCGTCGTGCCCAGCCTCGTCGTCTGAGTAGCCCACCACGATCTTCTCCAACATCGCCAGGCCGCCTTTCACACAGTTCGCTTAGTCCAATATCCAGCCCCGCAACGGTAAAGGCGCACGAAGATCACCTCCATCGGTAATCCCCTGCGCGCGTTACGCGGCATTCCACGGACCCCGCCAGGGGCATCCGTGGCGGTGCGGGGCTCCCGCCGACACGTCCGGGAAAACCCCGGATGCCCAGCCGACGAGAACGCCAGATCCTTGGTGCATGTCCGTGACCGCCCTTGAACCCAACCCGCCAGCAACCCTTCCACAGCAAGGCTCACCCGACCCAGCAATCCATACCGAGGGGCTATCCAAGCGCTATGGGAGCACTCTTGCGCTGGACGCGCTTGACCTGACCGTCGGCAGGGGAGAGGTGTATGGGTATCTCGGCCCCAACGGGTCGGGCAAGACCACCACGATTCGGCTGCTGCTCGGGTTGCACCGGCCCAGCGCGGGGCGGGCGCAGTTGTTCGGCTGCGACGCCTGGCGTGACCCGGTGGCCGCGCACCGTCACGTTGCATACGTCGCGGGAGAGCCGTTCCTGTGGCCTGGGCTGACGAGCGCCGAGACGTTCGAGTTCCTCGCGCAACTGCACGGCGGCGTCGATGTTGCCTACCGCGAGCTGCTCGTGCAGCGCTTCCAGCTCGACTCGCACAAGAAGATCAGGGCGCTGTCGAAGGGCAACCGCCAGAAGGTGCAGTTGATCGCGGCGCTCGCCAGCCGCGCCGAGCTGCTGCTGCTGGACGAGCCCACGAGTGGTCTTGACCCGTTGATGGAGGTTGCGTTCCGCGACTGCGTGAAGGAAGCCAAGGAGCGCGGGCAGACCATCTTCCTCTCCTCGCACATCCTCAGCGAGGTCGAGGCGCTGTGCGACCGCGTAGGCATCCTGCGAGAGGGCAAGCTCGTAGACGAGGGCACCTTGCAGGAGCTGCGCCACCTCGCTGCACAGACGGTGGAGGTCACGTTCACCGGCCAGGCGCCCACGCTCCCGCCACTGCCAGGCGTGCAGGTCCAGAGTGCAGGGCCGAACGCGCTGCGCTTCGAGGTCTCAGGCAGCGTCGGCCCGTTGATCGCGGCGCTCGCCGAGCATCCGGTCGCCACGTTGACCAGCCGTGAGCCCTCGCTCGAGGAGATATTCATTCACCACTACGACGGTTTCAAGGACCGTGGCGGCGAATAGCAGAGCGCTCGTGCGCAGTCTGCCGCGAGCGGCGCCCGCCGGTCGCGCACCTGTGCTTGCGTTGGCGCGGCGGGCGTTCCGTGACGCACGTGTGCGCACGATCTCCTTCGTCTACCTGTTCGCGCTCTATGCCTACATCCAGCCGATCGGCTACCGCGACGGGTTCCCCACGCTCGCCGAGCGTGTCGGGTTTGCCCGCAGCTTCTCGAACAACAAGGCGGTGCGCCTGTTCTACGGCGAACCGCACAACCTGTTGAGCGTGAGCGGCTACACCGCATGGCGGGTCGGCGGGACGCTTGCGATCTTCGCCGCGATCTTCGGCTTGTTCGCCGCCGTGAGAGCGTTGCGCACCGAGGAGGACACAGGCCGCCAGGAGCTCGTGCTCGCTGGGATTGTCGCGCGGCGCACGGCATACCTGTCCTCGATCGCCGCGATTGCGGCTGGCACCGTGCTGTTGTGGGCCGGTGAGTCCGCAGGGTTCATCGTGGCCGGGCTGCCGGCCGGCGGCTCGATGTATCTCGCGCTCGCCACGGTGTCGATCGTGCCGGTGTGCGCGGGCGCGGGCGCGCTGGCAAGCCAGCTTGCGCCGACACGGAGGATGGCGCTGGAGCTGGGCGGCGCGGTCCTCGGCGTGTGGTTTCTGCTGCGCGTGATCGCCGACACCGCCAGCGGCGTCACCTGGCTGCGCTGGATCACCCCGCTTGGATGGGCCGAGCAGATGCGCCCGTTCGCCGGCGCAAAGCCGCTCGTGCTCGTCCTCCCGGTCGCCAGTGCCGCACTGCTGCTCTGGCTCGCGGCACGGATCAACGCCAGCCGCGACATCGGCACAGGGGTCCTGCCCGCACGCGAGCGCGCCGAGCCGCGCCTTGGGCTCCTGTCCTCGCCGATGGCGCAGGCGCTGCGCTCTGAGCGCAGCAGCCTGATCGTGTGGCTCGCCAGTGTCGGCGCGTTCGCATACATCCTCGGCGTGGTCGCCAAGAGCAGCTCCTCCGCCGGGATCTCCAAGAACCTCAACCGTGAGCTCGGCAAGCTCGGCACCGGCTCGATCGTCACACCCACCGGGTATCTCGGCTTCACTTTCATCTTCTTCGTTCTGGTCATCAGCGTGTTCGCGTGCGCGCAGATCGGCATGGCACGCCACGAGGAGGCAGAGCAACGATTGGAGACGTTGCTCTCGCTCCCGGTCGCTCGCCGCCGCTGGCTCGGCGGGCGCATGGCCCTCGCGGCGTGTGCCGCCACCGCGATCTCCCTGACGGCGGGGCTGCTGGCGTGGGTCGGCGCCGAGTCCGGTGGCGTCAGCCTCTCGCTCGCCAAGATGATCGAGGCTGGCGCGAACTGCCTGCCCGTCGCATTTTTGTTCCTTGGGCTCGCGGCGCTTGCCTACGCGATCGTGCCACGAGCAAGCTCCGCGATCGCATACGGGCTGCTGACCGTCGCGTTCCTGTGGGATCTCGTCGGGTCGCTGCTCGGCGTCCCGAAATGGCTCGTCGAACTGACTCCGTTCACGCACATCGGGCTGGTGCCCGCGCAGCCTTTCCGCGTCGGTGACGCCGCGATCATGCTCGCCATCGCCGCGGCCTGCGCGCTCGCAGCAGCATGGGTCTTCGCCCGACGCGACCTGACAGGCGCGTGAGGAGGATGAGCCCGTGTTGCAGAAGGTAGCCGTCGGGCGTTGGTCGCTGGACGCCTACGAGGGCATCGCGCCGGCCCCGATCCTCGAGGAGCTGCGCGAGCACGCACGCGCACTGCGGGGCGCGCGCATCTTGCACGTCAACGCCACCCCATACGGCGGCGGCGTCTCCGAGTTGCTGCGCTCGTGCGTGCCGTTGCTGCGCGACCTCGGCCTGACGGTCGACTGGAAGGTGATCGGCGGCGATCAGGACTTCTTTCACGCCACCAAGGCGCTGCACAACGCGCTGCAGGGAGACCCGCACGCACTCACCGTGGATGAGCAGAAGGCATATCGCAGGTGCATCGAGGAGAACGCCGCCACCTTGGACGGCGGCTATGACTTCATCATCGTCCACGACCCGCAGCCCGCCGGGCTGCTGCGCGCGCACGGCAAGAAGGACGCGCGCTGGGTGTGGCGCTGTCACATCGACACCAGCGAGCCCAACCCTGACGCCTGGCGGTTCCTCGCCCCATACCTGGAGGGCTTCGACGCCGCGGTGTTCACGATGAGCGAGTTCGCACCGCCCGACCTGCCCGTGGGGCGGGTAGAGGTGATCGCGCCGGCGATCGACCCGCTGAGCCCCAAGAACATAGACCTCGATCCGCTCCTCGCCAGCCAGATCCTCGACTGGATCGGCATGGAGATCCCAGGCAGGCTGATAACGCAGGTCTCGCGCTTTGACCAGTGGAAGGACCCGCTCGGCGTGATCGACGCCTACCGGCTCGTGCGCGAGCAGATTCCAGACCTGCAGCTCGCGCTCGTCGGGTCGATGGCGCTCGATGACCCCGAGGGCTGGGATGTCTACCGGCAGGTCTCAGACGCCGCCAACCACGATCCGCTGATCCACGTCTACACCAACCTCACCGGCGTCGGCAACGTCGAGGTCAACGCCTTCCAGCGGCTCTCAGAGGTGGTCGTGCAGAAGTCGATCCGCGAGGGCTTCGGGCTCGTCGTCTCGGAGTCGTTGTGGAAGGGCACGCCCGTGGTGGCCGGTCATGCGGGTGGTATCCCGCTGCAGGTCCCCGAGGGCGTCGGTGGGCTGCTCGTCGGGAGTACCGAGGAGTGCGCGCAGGCGCTGCTCAAGCTGCTGGAGGATCAGCAGTTGCGCGATCGTCTCGGGCGCAGCGGACACGAGCACGTGCGCGAGCACTTCCTGCTGCCACGACTGCTGATGGAGGAGCTGCGGCTGCTCGCAACGCTCGACTCCGCGGGCGCCGGCCCGCCCTGACCGGGGGAGAAAAACAAGTGAGTCTGCCTGCTGATACGGTCGATCGCGGGTCCACCGAGCCCTCGGTCGAGTTCGACGCGACCGAGAGCGCCGAGCTGCTGCTGCGCGACCTGCGCAGCTCACGCACGGGCCTCTCCACGAGCGAGGCGCAGCGACGGCTGCTGCAGTACGGCCCCAACGAGCTGCGCCGCCGCGGTGGCCTGAAGTGGCCGGGCGAGCTCGCGCGTCAGCTGACCCATCCATTGGCGCTTTTGCTGTGGCTGGCTGCGGCCCTGTCATTCGCGGTGGGCAGCCTAACGATCGCGGTCGCGGTGCTGCTCGTGATCCTGCTCAATGCGCTGTTCGCGTTCATCCAGGAGATGCAGGCAGAGCGCGCCGTGGAGGCCCTTGCGCAGTTCCTGCCCCAGCACGTCACCGTCCTGCGCGACGGAGCACCAGCCTCCATCCTGGCCGCCGACCTGGTGCCGGGCGACATCGTGCTGGTCGAGGAGGGCGACCGTATCGCCGCCGACATGCGCCTGATCTCCGGTGGCGTGGAGGTTGACCTCTCAACGCTCACCGGCGAGTCCGCGCCGGTGCTGCGCTCCGCCGAGCTGATCGACACCGGCGTCCCGCGGATCGAGGCGCGGGACCTGTTGTTCAGCGGCACGAGCGCCACCGGCGGAGAGGCCCAGGGGCTCGTGTTCGCCACCGGGATGCACACCGAGCTGGGGCGCATCGCCGCGCTCTCCGAGCGAGTCAAGGAGGAGCCGAGCCCGCTTGAGCGCCAGGTTCGCAAGGTCGCCTGGTTGATCGCCGCAATCGCCATTGCGATGGCCGTAGCCTTCGTCCCGGTCGCAATCTTCGGCGCCGGCCTGTCCTTCACCAACAGCGTCGTTTTCGCGGTCGGCCTGCTGGCCGGCAACGTGCCCGAGGGGCTGCTCCCGGTCATCACGCTGGCGCTCGCAGTCGCGGTGCGCCTGCTCGCCCGCCGCGGCGCGCTCGTCAAGCGTCTCAGCGCCGTGGAGACCCTTGGCTCCACCGACGTGATCTGCACCGACAAGACCGGCACCCTGACTCAGAACCAGATGCGCCCCGTCGCGGTCTGGACCCTCACGAACGAAATCCCGCTCGACCCCAAGACATCAGACCCGCCGGAACACACCAGCGACGCCGCCCTCACAGCCCTGGCCGAGACCGCCGCCGCCTGCAACAACGCTCACGTGGATGGCGAGGGCAATAGCAGCGGAGACCCAACCGAGATCGCGCTGCTCATCGCTGCGCAGACGCTCGGTGCCGCCGTCAACGCGGCCAGCCGCGAGCACACGCGCACTCACCAGTACAACTTCGACGCGCAGCGCAAGCTGATGTCCACCATCGACACCGGCAAAGGCCACGACTGGCTGCACACCAAGGGCGCCCCCGAGGCAGTGCTCCCATGCTGCACCACTGCGCTTCTGGCCGATCGTGAGCATCCAATGCAGCCCTCTGAGCGTGAGCGCGTAACCCGTCAGGTGGAGAGCTTCGCCCGGCAGGGCCTGCGCGTGCTGGCGCTCGCACGCAAGCCCCTCGCGCATAGCGGGCCGTCGCCCCGCCGCGAGGACGCCGAGCGCGAGCTGTGCCTGCTCGGCCTGGTCACGATGCGCGACCCACCCCGCCCCGAGGTCGCCGAGGCGGTGGACCGCTGCCACCGCGCCGGCATCCGCATCGTGCTGATCACCGGCGACCACCCGCTGACCGCGGCGGCGATCGCCGGCCAGGTCGGGATCGGCGGCGCCGAGCCGGTGATCGTCAACGCACAGCAGTTCGACCACCTTCACGAGCAGGAGGTGAAGGACATCCTCGCCACCGGCCGCGAGGTGATCTTTGCCCGCGCCTCACCGGAGACCAAGCTGCAGATCGCCGAGGCCCTGCGCGGCCAGGGTCACGTGGTCGCTATGACCGGCGATGGTGTCAACGACGCGCCCGCGCTGCGCACCGCCGATATCGGTGTGGCAATGGGCCGCTCGGGCACCGACGTAGCCCGCGAGGCATCGACGATGATCCTCACCGACGACAACTTCGCCACGATCGTCACGGCGGTCGAGGCGGGCCGTCAGGTCTACGACAACGTTCGCAAGTTCATCCAGTACATCTTCGCTCACGCCACCCCCGAGGTCGTGCCGTTTCTCGTGTTCGCGCTCAGCGGTGGGGCGATCCCGCTGCCGCTCACCGTGCTGCAGCTGCTCGCCTTCGACGTCGGCTCAGAGACGCTGCCATCGCTCGCGCTCGGACGCGACCCGATCGAGCCCGGCAGCATGGACCGTCCACCACGACCACGCTCAGAGGGCGTCATCCAGCCGCCGATGCTCCTGCGCGCCTGGCTGTTCCTCGGCGTCATGGTCGCCGGACTCTCACTCGCCGGCTTCTTCTACGTCCTTGACCGTGCGGGTTGGCACACAGGCGACCCCGTAGGCGCCGGCACGCCGCTTCACCACGCCTACCTACAGGCCACCACGATGACCTTCCTGGGGATGATCGCCGGGCAGATCGGCACCGCGTTCGCTGTGCGAACCAGGCGCGCATCGCTGCGATCCATCGGAGTCTTCAGTAACCGCTACCTGCTCGGCGCGATCCTCGCCGAGCTGCTGTTGGCCGCCGTCTTCGTCTACGCGCCACCGTTGCAGTCGCTGTTGGGAACCGCAGCGCTGCCGGTGCACGACCTCGCGTTCCTGCTTCCCTATCCCTTCATCGTTTGGGGCGCCGACGAGCTACGCCGTTGGCTGATGCGCCGCCATGCGGCGCAAGCATTGCGTGCCACTTGCTGAACACCGGACACTCGGCAGGACTCGACACGGCCGGCGATCCGCCACAGCCACGCGCCGGTCAGCTCGGCACCGCCGATGTAACGGCCTCGACGGTCGCCAACATCGGGCCGGGGATCGACTTCTACTTCGCCTTCGGCGTGATCGCCGTCACCGCCGGCGTCGCCGCGCCGCTGACGATTCTTGCCGCAGGCGTAGCGGTCGCGCTGCTGGCCTACACGGTCGCCGAGTTCACCAAGGCAGAGCCCTCGGCAGGGAGCTTCATCACCTACGTCGAGACCTCGCTGGGCGCCAGGGCAGGTGTGCTCACAGCCCTCTTGGTCGCGGTCGGCTACACGGTGGCGATCGCAGGCGTGTTCACCATGTCCGGCGGCATGGTCGCTTTGACCATCGCCCACTACACCTCATGGAGTCCGCCGTGGGAGCCACTGAGCCTCCTCTTGACGGGTGGCGCCATCTGGCTGACCGTCCGCGGCGTCAAGCTCTCCACGAGCGCGGTGGGTGTGGCCGTCGTCGTGCAGGTAGCGATCATGCTCATCACCTGCGTCACGGTCCTCATCGACCAGCGTGCTCACCTCTCCGCGATCCCGTTCTCATGGGCACACCTGACGGGCGGAGTGGCTGGCCTATCCGCGGGTTTCCCGCTCGCGCTTTATATGTTCATCGGCTGGGAGAACGGTCCAGCGCTCGCTGAGGAGTGCCGCGACCCGAGGCGCACCATTCCGAGAGCCCTCTACATCTCAGTCGCAATCGCCACTGCGCTTTTCGTCTTTTTCGCCTACGCGACCGTCACCGGCTTTCACTACGAGGTCTCCTCGATCGGTCGCTCATCTGTTCCGTTTCTCACGGTCGCTGACCACTACCTCGGCAGCGCCGCCGCGCTGGCGTGGGCCGCTGGGATCGTCTCCGTGCTGGCGACCCTCATCGCTGGCGCGAACTCCCAGGCACGCATGGTCTTCGACGGTGGACGCTCCGGGCTGCTTCCGGCCCGGCTCGGTCGTGTCCGCACGTCGGACAACACGCCAGTGAATGCGCTGCTGGCGATGGCCGGCGCCGGGCTCACGATCATCGCGGTGTGGTGGGCCGCTCATCTACTCGGCTTTGACGAGGGATCGACCAACCCGGTGGGACTTTATGCCGAGTGCTCAACTATGGGGACGATCGTGATCCTGTTCGTCTACCTGCTGAGCGTGATTGCCCTGCCGGTCTTCATGTGGCGCCGGCGGCGAGCATCGTTCTCACCCGCAAAGCACCTCGTCGTTCCGGCGCTTGGAGCGGTAGCCCTGATCGTTCCGTTCGTGGAGCTGTGTAAGCCCGGCCAGCCAGCGCCCTACAGCTACTTTCCATATGTGGCACTCGCTATCGCGGCAGTAGCGAGCGTCATCGCTCACGTCGTCGTTCGTCGCCATCCGTCCACAGGCGTAAGCGAGGGGACGACGCTCGCCGAGCTGTGATGAGATGGCTAGCGTGACAGCGCGCCCCGCACCTGCCGCGCAATCTCGATGTCCTCGCGGGCGGTGAGGACCAGCGTGCGAACAGCCGCGCCCTTCACTCCAATCTCCCCGTCGGCACGTGTCTGATCGTTGCAGGCGCCATCGACTTCCACACCGAGGAACCCGAGCCCCGCCGCGGCTTGAGCGCGGAGCGCGCTCGAGTGCTCGCCGACGCCGCCCGTGAACACCAGCGCGTCAAGGCCGCCGAGCGCCGCCGCCATCGCCGCGATCTGACCGCGCAGCCGATGGACATACACATCCAAGGCCAGCCGCGGCGCAGGCTCACCAGCACAAGCACCAGCGACGATCTCACGCATGTCAGCGCTGCCCGCCAGGCCAAGCATCCCCGAACGGTGCTCCAGCGCGTCGGCGAGCTCGTGCGCGGAGAGCTGCTCGTGCTCCATGAGCCACAACAGCATCCCCGGATCGACGCTGCCCGAGCGCGTCGCCATCACGAGGCCCTCGAGCGGGGTGAAACCCATCGTCGTGTCCAGCGAGCGGCCGTCCTCGATCGCGCACAGCGAAGCTCCCGCCCCGAGGTGACAGCTGACGATCCGCAGCCCCGAAGCGTCCCGTTCCAGCAGCTCAGGTGTGCGCCGCGCGACCCACGAGTGCGAGAGCCCGTGAAAGCCGTAGCGGCGCAGCCCCCAGCGCTCCCGCCACTCCGCAGGCAAGGCGTAGGTCGACGCGCCCGGCGGCAGCGTCGCATGGAAAGCCGTGTCAAAGCACGCGACCGCCGGCAGCTCCGGCAGTACCGCAGTGACGGCATCGAGCGCGGCGAGCGACTTCGGCTGATGAAGTGGAGCGAGGTCGCTCAGCTCGCGCATCCCCGCCTCCACATCGGCGTCGATCCTCACCGCCTCACGGAAGCGCTCACCTCCGTGAACGATGCGGTGCCCAACCGCATCCGCTTCGCACAGCACCGTGTCCAGCGCGGCTCGGAGCTGATCCGGGTCGACCTGCGCGCGAGGAGCATCCAGTTCCCGCGCGGCGATCACCGTGTCATCGCCGTCGAGCAGCGTCAGCTTCAGGCTGCTGGAGCCCGCGTTGACGACCAACACCCGCATCGCCGAGCCTATGTCGATCGAGCCTCGTTCGAGCCGGGCCAGCACCAGTCCGTGACATCGGGCGGGTCCTGCCCGTGCTCGCGCGTGTAGGCGCGGTGGCGCAGCCGCTCGTCGACCATCTCCTGACGTATGTGCGCCGCGTGCTCAGCCAGGCCAGGCACCCTGTCGATCACATCCATCACGAGGTGAAAGCGGTCGAGATCGTTGAGCATCACCATGTCAAACGGCGTCGTGGTGGTGCCCTCCTCCTTGTAGCCGCGGACGTGGAAGTTGGCGTGGTTGGTGCGCTGATAGGTGAGACGGTGAATCAGCCAGGGGTAGCCGTGGTAGGCGAAGATCACCGGCCGGCTCGTCGTAAACAGCGCGTCGAACTCCGCATCGGGCAGACCGTGGGGATGCTCAGTATCGGGCTCCAGGCGCATCAGATCAACAACGTTGACCAGCCTCACCTTCAGCTCAGGCAGACGCTCGCGCAGGATCGCCACCGCGGCGACGCTCTCAAGGGTCGGGATGTCCCCGGCGCAGCCGAGCACCACATCGGGCTCCTGCTCGCCGTCGCTGCAGGCCCAATCCCACATGCCGACCCCGCGCGTGCAGTGCGCGACTGCCTCGTCCATCGTCAGGTAGTTGAGCGCCGGCTGCTTGCCGGCGACGATCACATTCACATAGTCGCGGCTGCGCAGGCAATGGTCAGCGACAGACAGCAGACAGTTCGCGTCCGGCGGCAGGTACACGCGCACGACCTCCGCCTTCTTGTTGATCACATGGTCGATGAACCCTGGGTCCTGGTGGGAGAACCCGTTGTGGTCCTGGCGCCAAACGTGCGAGGAGAGCAGATAGTTCAGCGATGCCACCGGCGCGCGCCACGGGATGCCGCGCGTTACCTTCAACCACTTCGCGTGCTGATTGAACATCGAGTCGATGATGTGGATGAACGCCTCGTAGCTGTTCAGCAGACCATGCCGACCCGTCAGCAAGTAGCCCTCCAGCCAGCCCTGGCAGAGATGCTCGCTCAAGACCTCCATCACACGCCCGTCGGGCGCGAGGTGATCGTCGCTGTCCAGACGCTCGGCGTCCCACGCGCGGTTCGTGACCTCGAACACGGCGCCCAAGCGGTTGGATGCCGTCTCGTCAGGACCCATGATGCGCAGGTTCGCCGGGTTGGCGCTGAACGTATCGCGCAGGAACGCGCCGAGCACCCGCGTGGGCTCGCTGATGCTCGCCGTCGGCGCGGGCACCGCGACGGCGTAGTCACGGAAGTCGGGCAGCTCGAGATCGCGCAGCAGCGCACCGCCGTTGGCGTGCGGGTTGGAGCCCATGCGCCGCTTACCCTGGGGCGCGAGCGCCGCCAGCTCCGCCCGGAGCGCGCCATCCTCGTCAAACAGCTCCTCGGGGCGGTAGGAGCGAAGCCACTCCTCGAGCTGACGCAGGTGCTCGGGATTCCCAGCCAGGTTGGAGAGCGGAACCTGATGGGAGCGAAACGACCCCTCCGCCGGCAGCCCGTCGACCACCTTCGGGCCGGTCCAGCCCTTGGGGGTGCGCAGCACGATCATCGGCCAGCGCGGACGCTCGGAGTCGCCATCCTCGCGGGCGCGGCGCTGGATCTCTGCGATCTCCGCCGTGACCTCATCCAAGGTTGCGGCCATGAGCTGGTGCATCGCCGCGGGCTCATCGCCCTCGACGAAGCGCGGCGCGTAGCCGTAGCCCTCCAGCAGGCTGCGCAGCTCCCCGTGGGAGATGCGCGCCAGCACAGTTGGGTTGGCGATCTTGTAGCCGTTGAGATGCAGAACCGGGAGCACCGCACCGTCACGGGCCGGGTTCAGGAACTTGTTGGAGTGCCAGCTGGTCGCCAACGGTCCCGTCTCCGCCTCGCCGTCGCCGACCACGCAGCAGACCAGGAGGTCGGGGTTGTCGAACGCCGCGCCGTAGGCGTGCGCGAGGGAGTAGCCAAGCTCGCCGCCCTCGTGAATCGACCCCGGCGTCTCCGGCGCCACATGGCTCGGGATGCCGCCAGGAAAAGAGAACTGGCGAAACAAACGGCGCAGGCCCTCCTCGTCACGCCCAATGTGGGGATAGACCTCGCTGTAGGTGCCCTCCAAATACACGTTCGCCACCACACCCGGACCACCGTGGCCAGGCCCTGCGACATAGAGGGCGTTCAGGTCACGCTCGCGGATCACCCGGTTCATGTGCGCATAGAGAAAGTTCAAGCCAGGGGTCGTGCCCCAATGCCCGAGCAGACGCGGCTTGACGTGCTCGATTCGCAGCGGCTCGCGCAGCAGCGGATTGTCGAGCAGATATATCTGGCCGACCGACAGGTAGTTAGCGGCCCGCCAGTAGGCATCCAGGGCACGCAGTTCCGCGTCCGACAGACCAGCGGGCGGGTCTGTCAGGGTCGCGCCGTCGCTCACAGCCAAGACTCTACGCTTGGCCCGTGGCACACGAGCACATCGACACCCGGCAGGAGATGACCTTCGACGAGGAGCTGCTGCTGTGGCTCGGTGATGAGACCCCGCAGGTGCGTGCCGCGGACTCCGAGCGCGTGCACGACATCGCCGGCGAGTTCGCCCGCGGCTTTGACGCGCTCTCGCGCGTCGATAGGGCGGTGACGGTATTCGGCTCGGCGCGCACGCCGCGCGAGCACCCCCACTACAAGCTCGTGCGCGAGCTGGGGGCGTGCCTCGGCCGCGCAGGCTACGCAATCATCACCGGCGGCGGCCCAGGGCTGATGGAGGCAGCCAACCGCGGCGCACACGACGTAGGCGCGCTGTCGGTCGGCTGCAACATCGAGCTGCCACACGAGCAGACGCTGAACTCCTATCTGGATATCGGGCTGCGCTTCCGCCACTTCTTCGCGCGCAAGGTCATGTTCGTGCGCTACGCCAGCGCATTCGTGATCGCCCCAGGCGGCTACGGCACGCTGGACGAGCTGTTCGAGGCGCTGACACTGATCCAGACCGCGACCATCCGCCACTTCCCGGTGATCCTGCTCGGCGAGGACGAGTGGGACGGCCTGCTCGACTGGCTGCGCGCCCGTGCCCTCGCCGAGCGGCACATCAGCGCCGCCGACCTCGCCACGCTGCACGTCGTCAAGCAGCCAGCAGAGGTATGCGAGATCGTCGATGCCGCGCACAAACGTCAGCGCGAGCACGGCACCCGCCAGAAACGACGCGCCATGCGCACAGCCGCAGGTTGAGCCGGCGGCTCAGGATCGCGCATAGGCGCCCTCCTCAGTGGCTGGATGCTCACTCGAGCCCTCGCTGGTGGCGGCGCGGGGCAACACCAGCAGCGAGCAGCGGGCGTGGCGCTGCAGGTACTCGGAGGTGCTGCCGAGCACCAGGCGCTTGACCGGGCCGTAACCGCGCGAGCCGACGATCAGCAGGTCCACCGCGTCGCCGAACGCCGCCAGCTCCTCACCCGCGAGACCGTAGACAGCGCGACCCTCGACATCCGGCAGCTCCTTCATACGGCTGTCGGCCTCTTGAAGCATCATGTCGAGGCCCTCCCCATAGACGGGGGCCATCATCCCGCCGTATGCGACGGTCGGGATCATCACGACTTCAAGCGCATGAACGCTCGCCCTGTTCGCAGCAGCCAGGCTGTGTGCCATCGCCAGTGCCGCTTCGCTCTCCGGCGAGACGTTGTAGGCCACGCCGATCTTGGCGATCTGAGTGGAGTGCTCGGCGTAGCCGAGCGGTGCGATCGCCACTGCGCAGGGAGCACCGTTGAGCGCGCCGCGCGTGTCGTCGCCGAGCATCGCGCGCCCGAACGCGCCGTGGCTGCAGGAGCCGACCACCAGCAGGTCGCAGCCCCGCTCGTCCGCCTGCTCGTGAAGTCCGCGCCCAGGGCTCATCGCCACGACGCTGACGAGCTCCGCCGACACCTCCGCGGCGGCGCGCTCCCGCTCAAGCAGCGTGTGCGAGGCTTCACGCTCCGATCGAACCAGGCCGGGCGAGATGGCGTGAGACGGGCGCAGATCGCCGCTGTGCACATGGACGAGCGTCAGCTTTCCATCTGGGTCAACGAGATGTGAGGCGAGTGCGATGGCGTCCCGGCCATTTGGCCTGCCGTCCACTCCCACGAGCACGTTCTTGAACATCGCTGGTCTCCCTTGTCGGTGTCCTCTACAACCTAGATCCGACAGCAACACGCAAGCCTCCGGGCTCGCTCCGCGAAGACCTCCGGGCTTTCTACTGACCCAATCGGCGGTGGATGTCGACCCGACCCCTCTCGTGTGCCGTCACCGTCCGCGATCGACAACGCCTAGAACCCAGCGTGCGCCGACGCCAGCCGGTCAACGCGAGCCGTTAACAGAGAGCGCGGCCCGAACGGATAACACCGTCCGGGCCGCAGGCACTCATCACCCTACGGACGCGGGCCTGGCAAATCGAGCACGGACCCGCGTCAGCTCCGTGGCTCAGGCCCCCGTCGGCGAGACCGTCGTGCTGTGCCGCGCCCTCCGAGCCCCCGCTACAGCATTGTCTCGGTTACGAAGCGCACCGCCGAGCGACAGCACCCCGAAGCCGAGGCCGCTGAGCAGCAGCGCGATCCCGACGACGATCCCGAACAGCGACACCTGGCCCGCCATGTAGCTCGTGTTCAGGCCCGTCGAGAGAGCGGTCTCCTGAATCCACACTTCACGCGCCGGGTTGTCCACCGGCTGGCCGTTCTTGCCCTTCAACGCGGCCGTTTCGACGTTCGTACCTTCACCGTTGGCGGTGGCATAGCGCGGCATCTGCGAGTAATACTTGCCGCCCGTCGCCTCGAGCGCGTGGATCGTCATGTACTGAGCGAAGCAGCGCGCGTCAGAGCCGCTGGTGATCGCCTTGTTCGCCACCGAACAGCTCGGGATGCTGAGCGCGCTCACACTCAGGCCGGACTTCGATGCCTCGGCCTTGATTCCCGCCGGTGTCATGTCCGGCGTCCCGACGATCTTCTGTTCGGCGAGGCTGTTGTGAACGGTGCTTTGGCCGTTGGCGCCGATCACGATCGTGGCGACCCCGAACGCGATCAACACGACCGCCGCGACCATCCCTGCTATCTCAAATGCTTTGCGCGTGCGCATGATCAGTCACTCCTTGTAGGTGGTTTGTGCCTGATCGAAGCCTGCCTTTTGCACGCCTTGCGGGTATCCCAACAAACGCGCGCACCAGTTCGGTGGTTTCCCGCAGCACGAGTACGTGCCCGGCCCGCGCAGCCACGCAGCCTCTACAGGGTCTGCACTGACCCTCCACCGCCACGGGGCACCGTGCGGATAGCGGCGTTCAACCGCTCGAACACCGCTGCCATGATCCCCTCGCACACCTCGTAGGTAACTCGCATATGGGTAACGTCAGCGAAGTCGGGGGCCAGTTCGTGGCGCATGACAGACATCGGATGCGTCGCCATGTTGCGCACGGCTACGAGAAAGGCGATCGCGTCGCCGACCTCGCCGTCGAGCGTGCCGGTCAAGCCCTCACCGGGCCGCCCACAGGGCAGCCAGCCCGCACCGATCGCCACCTCCACGGCCTGCCCCAGCGTCCAACGCGACGGGTCCCGCGACGGCCACAACTCCCGCGCTCGCAGATCCGGCTCCAGGCAGCACGCACTTGCCACGATCCCCGCCTCCAGTGCAGATCCGGTGAGGATGAGCGCCGCGCGCCAGCACCCCGCGCTCGCGCATCGCTGTGCCTCCTCGTGAAGCTCGCCCGCGAGCCTCACGAGCTCCCTGACGGCGCCCTCGCCGAGAGTGAAGCGCTCCGGGCTCATGCCCGCCTGGCGCTACCCGCCGTGCCGCGAAGGGCCACGGCCAAGCCACACCAGCAGCCCCGCCGTCAGCGCCACGAGTGTGCTGGCCAGCAGCATCCCCGCGCGTCCACGGTCCTGGTCATCCAGCAGTGCTCCCTCGGCGGCGTGGGAGAGCACAGACCCCTGCGAGGCAGCCGACAGCACCGACCCGAACGATGCGGCCGAGCCGATCGAGAATGCCGACGCGACCGAGCCCACCGAGCCGATCGAGAACGCAGAGCCCACCGAGCCGATCGAGGCGAACGACCCCCGCGAGCCGATCGACAGGAATGAAGACTCCGACCACAGCGACAGCCCTTCCACCGCCGAAGCGTACAGCGCGCGTGATATGCAGCCGCCGCCCGCCCGGTATCTTGGTGGTCGATGAACGAACAAGACACCGTGTCGATCGAGGATCAGAGCGGCGGCGAGGGAGCCCCCGAGCAGACGATCCGCATCGTGCTCGCAGACGACCACGAGGTCGTGCGCACCGGCCTGCGGATGCTGCTCGACAGCCAGCCCGACTTCGAGGTCGTCGCCGAGGCCAGCGACGCCGAAGGCGCTCGCCGCTACGTGCTCGGCCACCACCCCAAGGTGCTCGTGCTCGACCTCAACATGCCCGGCGGCTCAAGCCTTGAGGCGATCCCCGCGATGCGCGAGGAGTTCCCCGACACGCAGATCGTCGTGCTGACGATGCAGAAGGAGCCCGCGTTCGCACGCGAGGCGCTCAGCGCCGGCGCCCTTGGCTACGTGCTCAAGGAGGCCGCCCACGCAGAGCTGGTCGAAGCAGTCAGACGCGCCGCCATCGGCGAGAGCTACCTGAACCCAAGGCTCGGCGCCCGCATGGCCTCAGAGCCGCCGCCCGGCCCGCCCGATGATCTCTCCCCGCGCGAGGTCGACGTGCTGCGCCTGATCGCGCTGGGGAACACCAACACCGAGATCGGCGAACAACTCTACCTTTCGGTGCGAACGGTGGAGACCCACCGCTCGCACATCCAGCAGAAGCTCAGGCTCCAAAGCCGCGCCGATCTCGTCGCCTACGCGATCGACCGCGGGCTGATCAGCACCGAGCGCGAGTCCAGCAGCTGACCTACACGCTCTGCTGGGAGCGGTAGTGCTCCTTCCAGATCAGCTTGTAGATCGGGATCTTGCGGGGAAGGCTGCGGATGCCCGGCAAGAAGGGGATGCAGACGAACGCGAGGCTGAGCAGGCCCATGATGAGCATTACCTGTATGTCCGCGTTGGATGAGGACTTGATCGGTTCCACCTGATACCACAACGTATAGAGCCACAGCCATGCCTGGCCGGGGTAGCTGCCGGTCTCGTTCATCATGCCCCACTGCTCCCCGAGCAGGTGCTGAGCTTCCGCGCGTTCGCCGAGCAGGCCACCGTCAGCCATGAACAGCAGCGGCTTTGTGTAGTCGGTCTGGAAGAACTGGTTGCTCGTCAACAGACTCCCGTCAAGGCCACCGCTCTTTGCCAAGCCGAGCAGCCCAGCCATCAGCGCCGGCACGGGACCCGTGCCGCTCGCCTGCACCGTCACCGCGCCAGTGCTCGGGTCGAGCGCCACCGTCTTGGGCGGCGCCTTCTTTTCTTCGATGGCCGTTTCA
This sequence comes from uncultured Solirubrobacterales bacterium, assembly GCA_963812595.1. Taxonomy (GTDB): domain Bacteria; phylum Actinomycetota; class Thermoleophilia; order Solirubrobacterales; family Solirubrobacteraceae; genus Palsa-744. The sequence goes on along the minus strand of CAWEVQ010000009.1, from coordinate 446,274 downwards.
TATTCTTCCAGTGGCTTGGCGTAGGCTTCGCCCCATTCCTTTTTGGTCTTTTCAGGCGCGGCCTGATATTCCGAGACGGCGCTCGTCAGGGCCGGGTCGCCGGGGATCGTCCGCAGCGGATCAATCACGTAATCCTCAGCGGTATTGATCGGGTGACTGACGCCGAGCCAGCGCTGCGGGTGCAGGAACAGGAAGTGCTGCACGCTCCCGCTGCTGTGGTTATACGGGGGGCCGTATTCAGCCGTGTCGCTCGTGCCGTTGAGCTCCTTCGCTGCCGTGGCGATGAAGTTCACAGGCTGTTCGCGCGACCACTGCGCGATCGTGCTCGGCTTGTCATCGGGTGAGGAGAACAGCACGGTCAGCACCACCGCCAGCAGGCCGATCACACCAACCGCGATGCACAACTCCTTGATCAGGTCATACGGCGCATAGCCGCCTTTCCAAGGCTGGGTGTCGTCCTTGGGAGACAGGAGGCTCACGTCTGCGCTCCGGTCGCCGGTTCGGGCGAGCTGTCGGCTTCGCCGCTCCCGCTCGCAGCGAGCGCGACCCTGCGCTTGTCCAGCTCGAACGGTGGCACGACGCCGTGGCGGCGCACGAGCAGCACGTGCGCGCTGACGAGCGCGACCACTGCCACGGGCAGCAGCAGCACGTGGTAGCTATACATCTGCCCGAAGTTCGTGACGTTGAAGAACGCGCCGACGCCGACCGAGTTCAACCCGTCCTTCGCCTGCGTGGAGATCCACTGCGCGTCGAAGTTCTGCTGGGAGACGTAGCCGGTAAGCGCGCAGGGCACCGCGACCAGGAACGTGACCGCGCCAGTCATCCACACGCGCGCACGGCCTCCGCGCCACGCTGCCATCCAGAACTTGCCCCACAGGTGGACGACCATCACGAAGAAGAACAGCTCGACGCTCCACATATGGATGCTGTTGAAGAAATGCCCCACGCCCGTGTCGTGCCACCAGGCGGGACCCTTCAATGCGAGGATCGAGCCGGAGGCGATGATCACGATCAGCGACGCGATCGAGGCGACCCCGAACACGTAGATCCACGAGGCGACATACGTCGGCTGACCGTCAGGGAGCAGCTTCTCCGGCGGCAGCGCCTCGACGGCCGCTTCCCTGACGCGCACCGTCCAGGTATCGGGGTGCGCCGTCGCACCCTCACCGGAGGGAGGGGGTGCGACGCTCACGATGCCCCGCCGCGCCTGCGCGCCGCCCCAGGGAACGGAAGCAGGATCGCAAGGACGAACACGACCAGCATCAGCACGATCACGACGACGTTCGCCACCGACAGGTGGACGAAGCTCCAATCCACCGTATGGGCCGGGTGATTCAGGTTGACGATCGCGCCCAGCACGCCCACGGGACTCACGAGGAGCCGCCTCGAATCAGCCTGGACACCATCTGATCAGGGAGCCTAACGCCGAGACAGACCTCTGTGTATCCGTACTTTCCCCCGATGCTGTCTGCGAGCTGGCTCATGCGACGGCCACGCTCCGCTCAGCGGCAGCCATCTGCCGGTCGCCGTTCCCGCCCTGCAGGACGACCTTCAGCGCCCCGGTGTTCGCGGCGTCGGCGAACGTGTCGTAGGCGCTCATCGTGTCTCCGAGCGCGAAACGGTGCGTGGCAAACAGCGAGGGGTCCAGGCGGCCACTGGCGATCAGCCTCATCAGCTGCGGGATGCTGAACGTGTCCACCAGTCCCGTCGTGATCGTCACGTCACGAATCCACAGCTTCTCCAGATGCAGGCTCGCCGCCTTGCCGTGCACACCGATGTTCGCCACTCGACCACCGGGACGGATCAGATCAGCCGCGAGCTCAAACGTGTCCGGCACGCCAACCGCCTCGAAGGCCACATCTGCGCCGAGGCCGTCAGTCATCTCCATGACCTTGGCGAGAGCATCCTCGCGCGAGTTGTTGATCGTCTCATCCGCCCCGAACCGTGTGGCGCTCTCAAGGCGGCTGTCGGCGAGGTCGATGGCGACGATCCGCCCCGGCGTGTAGAGGCGGGCTGTGAGGATCGCTGCCAGGCCGATCGGGCCGGCGCCGACGATCGCCACCACGTCGCCGGGGGAGACCATGCCGTTGAGCACCCCGACCTCGAAAGAGGTGGGCAGGATGTCCGCGAGGAACAGCACCTGCTCGTCAGTGAGCTGGGCGGGCACCTTGTAGACAGAGTTATCGGCGAACGGGACGCGAGCATATTCGGCCTGCAGCCCGTTGATGAGGTGCCCGAAGATCCAGCCGCCGCCACCCAAGCACTGCCCGTAGCGGCCCTCCTTGCAGAAGCGGCAGCGTCCGCAGGAGCTCACGCAGGACATCAGCACGCGATCACCAGGGGCGACGGTGCTGACGCCGGCTCCGACCTCCTGGATGGTGCCGACGGCCTCGTGGCCGAGGATCGTGCCCGCCGTGGTCTCCGGCACGTCTCCCTTGAGGATGTGCAGGTCGGTGCCGCAGATCGTTGACGTGTCGATCCTCACGATCGCATCGGTTGGGTCGATGATCGTCGGGTCATCCACCGTGTCCCAGCCTCGCTCGCCGGGACCGTGATAAACGAGGGCCTTCATCTCGGGTTCCACCTTTGGTCGGTTTGTGTGCAAGAAAGGACGCTCAGCGCAACGGACGCTAGAAGCGGCTCAGGGCCGACGCATCGGGGACTCACACTGTCCCCGTTGCGTGTTTCTACGTGCTCAGGAGCGTGCATGGGTCTCTCCACGCTGGCGCTGTAGCCTGCGCACCTCGGCCAGCAGCCCGCGGTTCTCTATGCGCAGCGCAGCCGTCTGACGGCGCGCGGTCGCCAGCTCCTCGGCGAACGCCGGGAGGATCGCGCGAAGCTGAGCCAGCCGGTCCAGAAGGTGCTCGCGCTCAACCCCACCGGAAGTGATACGCCGACCGCTCAGCAGTCCAACGGCACTCACCGCCAGCTCGGGCGATACGGATGGGATGGCGCTTGTTGCTGGCACTGTTTCGATCCTCCGGGCTTGTGTGTTGATCCGAGGGCCATCTTCGCCCGGCTCGCCACGCCGCCGTATCCGCTGCTCCCACCTGGAGCACTCAGTGCTCACTACGGAGGATTACCGGGGCCCGCACTGATGACCGGCACCGCTATGGGCATCTACGGTGTGAGCAATGCCTGGTCGCAGCCTCCGCATAGCGCGCATCGCCGGAATCCCCGTCGGGGTCAGCCCGTGGTGGCTGGTGATCGTCGCGTTGATCACCTGGTCGCTGGGCGCCTCCTACTTCCCCGAAGTGATACATGGCATCAGCCCCGCCGCGTCCTACGCGCTGGGGCTCTCAAGCGCGTTGCTCTTGTTTGCAAGCATCCTCGCGCACGAGTTCGGCCACGCGATCGTCGCGCGGCGGCACGGCATCGAAGTCGAGGAGATCGACCTGTGGCTGCTCGGCGGCGTCTCGCGTATGCGCGGGGAGGCACATGACCCGCGCGACGAGCTGCGCTACGCCCTGGCGGGTCCCGCCGTCACAGCGTTGATCGCCGCCTGCTTCGGCGTGGTGGCGCTGCTGTTGCCGTCCTCGACGCCGGCGGCCATTCGTGCGCTCGTTGAATACCAGGTGTTCGTCAACGGGCTGATTCTCGTCTTCAACCTGCTGCCCGCGTTCCCACTCGACGGTGGGCGGGTGCTGCGCTCGCTGCTGTGGCGCCGCAGCGGTGATATCGGGAAGTCCACAGACACCGCCGCGAGCGTCGGTCGCGCGTTCGGCTACCTGATGATCGTGCTCGGCGGCCTCGAGTTCCTGGGAGGCGCACCCGAGGGGCTGTGGCTCGCGCTGATTGGCTTCTTCATCGTGATGGCTGCCGGTGAGCAGGCCGTCGGCGCACAGGTCCAGGCGGCCCTCTCTGGCGTGACGGCGGGTGAGCTGATGTCCACGCCGGCCGTGAGCATCCCCGAGCACGCCTCTCTCGCGCACGCCGCCGAGGCATACTTTCGCCCCTACCGTTACAACGCATTTCCCGTCACCGACGAGCAGGGCCACGCGATCGGGCTGGTCAGCATCGCCCAGGTCGAGGAGTGCTTGCGCGGGCGGCGCTCCCCGGCAGAGATCCGCGCGGTAGCCGACTGCGACCCCGCCTTGATCGTGCACACCGAGGAGGACGTGGCACGACTGCTTGAGCGGCCCGCGTTCTCCAGGTTCGGGCGTGCCGTGGTCATCGACGCCGACGGCCGACCCGTCGGGCTGGTCTCGATCACCGACGTACAGCGCTCACTACGCGCCTACAAGCTCACCGGCCCCAACGGTCATGGGCACGCGCACGCCGCCGCTGGTTGACGCATTCCCAGCGGGCTCAGGCTCGCGGAGATGAGGAGCGAGCGATAGTGATGAGCCTGTAGCCACCCGCGAGGTTCAGCACGCCAATAACCAGGAAGAAGGCTCCCCATCCGTAGGCGGCGTAGGAGAGGCACACGACGCCCGCGGTGGCCGCAACGAAGCTACCGGCAATGCGCGTGAGGCCAAAAGCGCGGAGGTGGCGGTACTCCCACGGATTGATCAGGCGTTGCAAGCCGGATCGCGGAGGGGATGCCCACCACCCGCGAAGACCTGTCCGCGCGGCGTTGTCGTTGGCTGCGTGCATCGGGGGCGTTCCGCTCACCGCTTCACGAACCTCAAATAGAACGCCCCGAACACCAGGACAATCCCCACGTTGACGATCAGGCGCTCCCAGAACCGATGCCTGAAGAACAAGACGTCCACGGCGACCACGACGGCTACCAGCGCGAGCACGTAGAGCACGACGCCTGCCTGCCTTCCCATCCGTTCCACTCTACTGCCCGATAGGTCTTTCACATTCTGTCTCGTCGGATGTTCATACATCCTCGGGGATCATCTCGATCGCACCACAGGGGCACTCCTGCACACAGATTCCACAGCCCTTGCAGTAGTCGAGATCGAACGCATAGCCATCTGCGTCGTCGACCTTGAGGACCGCGTTATCGGGGCACACGCCGTAGCAGTTATCACAGCCGAAGCAATTGCCGCAGGACAGGCAGCGACGCGCCTCAAACAGCGCGTTGGTCTCATCCAGGCCCTGTGTCACCTCATCGAAGGTGGACTGCCGGCGGATGATGTCCAACTGCGGCGCGACGGTCAATGGTGCGTCGGTGTAGTACCAGGTGTTCAGCGTCGGGAAGTCTGCAAGCTCTCCGACCGCAGGGTGCGTGAACTCGCGGCCGGCAAGCCAGGCGTCGATGTTGCGGGCGGCCTGCTTGCCGTGCCCGATGCCGACGGTGACGGTGCGCTCGGCGGGCACCATGTCCCCGCCGGCGAAGATGCCCTCGTGGCCGGTCATCATGCGCTCATCGACCTGAACGACACCATCCTCGACCTGTAGGCCCGGCACGCCGTCGAGCAGTGAGAGGTCGGCTTCCTGGCCGAGGGCGAGCACCAGCGAGTCGGCCTGCAGCTCCTCGGTCTCGCCGGTGGGCTGCGGAAAGCCCGTCTCGTCCAGCTCCATCCGCTCCAGCAGCAGCTTGCCCTCATCGGCGTGCTTGATCGTGGAGAGCCACTTCATCATCACGCCCTCCTGCAGCGCCTCCTCGACCTCGAAGTCGTGGGCGGGCATCCGCTCGCGTGTGCGGCGGTAGACGACGATCGCATCGCTGGCCCCGAGGCGCTTGGCGGTGCGCGCGGCGTCCATCGCCGTGTTCCCGCCGCCGTAGACGACCACGCGGCGGCCGAGCAACGGGCGCTCCTGGCCCTCCATGCTTGCCAGCAGCGTCACCGCGTCCAGGATGTGCGCGGCCTCCCCGGCGGGAATGTATGCACGCCTGCCGATGTGCGCACCGACAGCCAGAAACGCCGCGTCGAACCCGCCGTCTCGCATCGCATCGAGGATGCTCGTGACCTTGCTGTCCAGTTCGAGCGTGACCCCGAGGTCAAGGATGCGCGCGATCTCGGCGTCCAGAACATCCCGCGGCAAACGGTATGTGGGGATGCCGAAGCGCATCATGCCGCCGGCGATCGGCCCCGCGTCTCGGATCGTGACCGTGTGCCCGCGCCGCGCGAGCTGGTAGGCCGCCGACAGGCCGGAGGGACCGGCGCCGACGACGAGCACACGCTTGGCGGTCGGCTCGGCGTCTACGGTCAGTCGCCAGCCCTGGCGGATCGCCTCGTCGCCGAGGAATCGCTCGACGCCGTGGATGCCTACGGGATCGTCCAGCTGCGCGCGGTTGCAGGCGGTCTCGCATGGGTGGTAGCAAACACGGCCCATCACAGCGGGCAGCGGGTTGTCCTTGACCAGCTCGTGCCACGCGGTCTCGTAGTCGCCGGACTCAGCGTGGTAAAGCCACTGCTGAATGTTCTCGCCGGCCGGGCAGCCGTGATTGCACGGCGGCAGCCTGTGCACATACACGGGCCGCTCCTGCCGCCAGGAGCCCGTCTTGTTGGCAAGACTCGAACCGACATCGAGCGTGATCGCAAACGGCTTATCCACCGTTGCTCACCGCCCCTTGCTCGTCACGGCGCTCACCCAGGCTGGGGCGCTCGCCGAGCAGGCCGAAGCGGCGGATGTTGCGATCCGCGCCGGCCTGGATGCGCGCGATCACCTCGCTGTGCAGCTCGGGCTCGAATAGGTGCGCGAAGCGCTTCTGTGGGCGCAGGTACTCCTCGACGGGCACCTGCCGACGAATCTCAGAGACACCGCACAGCTCGCCGTCGCGCGCCTCGAACACCGGGAAGATGCCCGACTCCTTCGCCAAACGCGCGATCCTGATCGTGTCCTTCGACGCGCTGCCCTAGCCCAGCGGACAGGGGACGAACACGTGCAGGTAGCGCGCGCCTCGCAGCCCCATCGCGGTCTGAACCTTCGCCTCCAGGTCGCGCAGCTCGGCAACGGTCGCGGTCGCCACGTAGGGGATCTCGTGCGCCATCGCAATCAGCGGCGCGCTCTTGCCCTGCCCGAACACATTGCCCGGCTCCGGGCCGACGGCCTGCGTGGTCGCTGTGCGCGCCGCGGGCGGCGTCGCGCCCGAGCGCTGCACGCCCGTGTTCATGTACGCCTCGTTGTCGTAACAGATGTAGAGCACGTCATCGTTTCGCTCGAACATCCCCGACAGGCACGCCATCCCGATATCGACGGTGCCGCCATCACCGCCCTGACCGACGACCCGGATGTCCTCACGGCCCTTGGCGCGCAGCGCGGCGGCGATGCCCGTCGAGACGGCGGGCGCGTTCCCGAACAGCGAGTGAATCCACGGTATCCGCCACGAGCTCTCCGGGTAGGGCGTCGAGAACACCTCCAGGCAGCCGGTCGCATTCGCGGCGATCATCCGCCCGCCCGTGGCTCGCATCGCCGCGTCAAGCGCATAGCGTGCGCCGAGCGCCTCCCCGCAGCCCTGGCAGGCACGGTGCCCGCACGTGATCGAGTTGGTGCGCTCATCACCGGCCTGCACCGAGCGCTGCTCAGGATCGAGCAGCCGGTTGCCAACGGCGAAGCTGCCGGTCTGGTAGAAGCGAATCGCGGGGGCGGTCATGCCTGTCTGCTCCTCACACCGGCCCCGCGGCGACCGTGCCGAGGTCGCGCAGAATGTTCTCGGCGTGCGGACCCGAGGCCCGCGAGGCGTCCATCCGCTCAAGCTCCCGGTTCACGACATCCCAGTCCATGTCCAGGAACGTCAACGCCTCCAGACGGTCGGCTGCCGCGTCGGTGAACAGACTGTGCAGCGAGGACTTGGTGATCGGCCGTCCGCCGAGGCCAGCGATCACCGTGTAGCCGTGCAGTTGGATGCCGGCGAGCGCCATGCGCACGTTCGCGGAGACGATCCCGCCGATGCCGACCGCGAGCGCCTTCTCCAACACCACCACACGCTCGGCATGACCCACCGCCGCTCGCAACGCATCGAGCGGGAAGGGCCGGAAGGAGCAGATCCCGACCGCCCCGATCTTCACGCCCTGCTCGCGCAGCTCGTCGATCGTGTCCTTGACCGTCCCCAACACCGACCCGAGCGCCACCACAATCGTGTCGGCGTCCTCGCTGCGGTAGGTGCGAATCAGGCCACCGGAGTCGCGTCCAAACGCGCGCTGAAACTCGCCGGCGATCTCGGGGATCAGCTGCAGGGCCTGCATCTGCTTGGCGTGCGCGAGGTACTTCACCTCCATGAACGCCTCGGGGCCGACCATCGCGCCGATCGACACCGGCTCATCCGGGTCGAGCACCTGCCGCGGCTCAAACGCCGGCAGGAACCCATCGACCTGCTCCTGCGTGGGAATCTCCAGACGCTCGACGGCGTGCGTGAGAATGAATCCGTCCATGCAGACCATCACCGGAGTGGAAAGCTGCTCGGCCAGGGCGAACGCCTGGATGTGCAGGTCGAGCGCCTCTTGGTTGGTCTCGGCGTAGAGCTGTATCCAGCCCGAATCTCGCTGCGACATCGAATCCGAGTGGTCGTTCCAGATGTTGATCGGGGCGCCGATCGCGCGGTTGGCGACAGTCATCACGATCGGCAGACCGAGCCCCGAAGCGTTGTAGAGCGCCTCTGTCATATACAAGAGCCCCTGGCTCGCCGTCGCCGTGTACGCCCGCGCGCCGGTCGCTGATGCGCCGATCGCCACCGACATCGCGGCGAACTCCGACTCAACGTTCACGAACTCGCACGGCGAAAGCTCGCCCGTCTTCACCAGCTGGGAAAGGTTCTCCACGATGTGCGTCTGCGGCGAGATCGGGTAGGCGCAGATGACCTCCGGCCGGCACAACGCCACCGCCTCCGCTACCGCACGCGATCCCTCAACCTGACGCAGCACCGCTCAACTCCCTACGCTCGTCAGCGACCCAGGCGTAGGCTGCCATCGCCGCCGCCACATTGCCCTCGCCGATATTCCCGGTGAAGCGCTCGCGGATCGCCTTCACTACAGCGTCCAGCGAGACCAGCCCGCTGAGCGCCGCGAAACCGCCGAGCAGCGCTGCGTTGGCGATTGGCCGCCCAGCGTGTTCGCGTGCCAGCTCGCCGGCGGGCACGGTCAAGAGCCGCTCGTGACGGAACCCTGCCACGAACTCGCCCAGGCCGAGCTCGTCAAAGCTCCGTGTGGTGTTGATGAGGATGAACCCCTCCGGGGCAAGGCCGCCGAACACGTCCACCTGGTGCAGCAGCGTCGGGTCGATGACGATCAGCACGTCGGGCGCCATCACAGGCTCCCGCACACGGATCTCACGCTCGTCGATCCGGCAGAACGACACAACGGGCGCACCCATACGCTCTGAGCCGAAGCTCGGGAACGCCTGCGCGTAGCGGCCCTCATCGAACGCCGCGAGCGCCAGCAGCTCCGCGGCGGTGACGACGCCCTGCCCGCCGCGGCCGTGGATACGGACCTGCAACATCACCGGGTCCCGAGATGCGCGCCGGGAACGGTGGCCCGCTCAGCAGCGGTGTCGTGCGCGCGTGCGAAGTCGAGCATCACGCGCTGCTCCGCCGCGGCCACCAGCGCTCGGGTGCGGTCGATCACATCGACGTTGACTGAGATCGCGTCGATGCCCGCGCGCACCAGCAGCTCTGCGTACTCGGGATACACCGACGGCGCCTGCCCACAGATCGAGGTTCGCAACCCCAGCCCGCGGGCACGCGGGATCAGCTCCCGCAAATACGTCGTGACCGCAGGGTCGCGCTCGTCGAACGTTTCAGCCAGCACCTCGTTGTCACGGTCGGCGCCAAGCAGCAGCTGGGTGAGGTCGTTGGAGCCGATCGAGATGCCGCTCACGCCGAGCGCCGCGTACTCGGAGAGGTTGAACAGCACCGAGGGGACCTCCGCCATCACCCACAGCTCGAAGCCGGGCCGGTCAAGCAGCCCCGACTCGGCGATCAGGTCACGGCAGCGGCGCAGCTCTCGGGCGGTGCGCACGAACGGGAGCATCACGTGCAGGTTGTGCTGGCCGGCGTCCCACACCCTGCGCACCGCCTCCAGCTCAAGCGCGAAGACATCCGGCTCGCGGGTGTAGCGCAGCGCGCCGCGGTAGCCGATCATCGGGTTGGCCTCCTGGGGCTCAAAGCGCTCTCCGCCGCGCAGCCCGGAGAACTCGTTGGTGCGAAAGTCGATCGTGCGGTAGGTCACGGGCCGCGGCGCGAAGCCGACCGCGAACGCGCTCAAACCCTCAGCCATACGGGCGACAAGCTCCTCGCCCCGGCCCTCCTCGAGCAGCGTGCGGGGATGATCGCCCGCCAGCGCCTCCAGCACCATCATCTCCGCCCGCAACAAGCCAACACCGTCGACCGGCAGGTCCTTGACCCGCTGCACCTGCGAGGGCTCAGACAGGTTCACGAGGATCTGCGTCGCCGTCACGGCAGTCGCCGAGGATGCACCCAGGCTGACCCTCGCGGCCTGCTGGCCACCGGAGGGCACCCGCGCGAGCTCGGGCGCACATGCGCCCTCCAATACGAGCCCGCGAGTCGCATCGACAGTCACGATCTCGCCGTCGCGCAGCTTGCTGGTCGCTTCGCCGGTGCCGACTACGCAGGGGATACCAAGCTCGCGTGAGACGATCGCGGCGTGGCAAGTCATGCCGCCCGAGTCGGTGACGACGCCAGCCGCGCGGCGCAGCAGCGGCAGCCAATCAGGGGAGGTCATGTGGGTGACAAGCACATCCCCGTCGCCGAGCGCGGCGGCGTCGGCGAGCGAGGTGAGCACGCGAGCGGCGCCGCTCGCGCTGCCCGGCGCTCCGCCCAGCCCACGCAAGAGCACCGTCTGCGGCTGCTCAGACCGCGCTACGCCAGCGCTGGGTATGGGCTGCTGCTCGTCATGGAGCGTGGTGATCGGACGGCTCTGCAGCATCCACAGCTTCCCGTCGGGGTCAAACGCCCACTCCGTGTCCTGCGGGGAGCCGTAGTGCTCCTCGATGCGCAGGCCAAGCGCGGACACAGCCATGACCTCCCGCTCATCCAACGTGGGACGCAGACCCTCCTCGTGCGAGAGGGGCCGCGTGCGAGTGCCACCCTGAGCGTCATATTCGATCGCCAGCTCCTTGCAGTGAACGTCGCGGCGCCACACCGACGGCGGGTCCTTCCGCACCACGTAGCGATCGGGTGAGACCGAGCCTGAGACGACGGCCTCGCCGAGACCGAAGGACCCCTCGATCACGAGCTCGTTGCGCTCGCCCGTCGCGGGGTTGACGGTGAACATCACGCCGGCGCGCGTGGAGGCTACCTGGCGCTGCACGACGACCGCGATGTCCATATCCGCCTGTGCGAAGCCGTTGATGCCCCGGTAGTAGATAGTGCGCGTCCCAAACAACGACCGCCAGCAATCGCGCACCGCGTCGATCACCGCGTTTGAGCCGCGGACGTTCAGGAAGGTCTCGTTCATTCCCGCGAACGAGGTCTCGGCGGTGTCCTCCGCCGTCGCTGAGGAGCGCACGGCCACAGGCCCCTCGGCGTCCTCGCCCACAAGCTGCTCGTAGCGCGAGCGTATCTCGCGCTGCAGAACCTCCGGCATCGGGGTAGCGTCGACCATCTCTCGTGCGGCAACGCTCGCCGCCTGCAAAGCCGCTGTGTCCTCGACATCCACGTCGTCAAGCAACTCCGCGAGGCGCTCGCGCAGCCCGCTCTCAGCGCAGAACGCCGCGTAGGCTGGGGCACCGACGACGAAGCCCTCTGGCACGGGAAGACCCGCGCGGGTCAGCTCGCCCAGGTTCGCGCCCTTGCCGCCCGCGAACTGCACATCCTCACGGCTGAGCTGCGCGAACGAGCGGACCAGCTCCAGGCCGGACATGGCAGGTGCTGGGGGCGAGACGCTCATTGTTAGTTCCTCCTGTGTCGTGGCTACTCGATCGCGGTCGCTCTGACCGCTTACAAGTCAACTCGCCGCCAGCGCGGGCGCCTACCGCACTCCTCCCTGAACGAACTCGGTAGTTCCCACCCATGACCATGCTCGCCGCCGGCGCGTAGTGTTGAACGTCGGATGAAGGTGATCTCCCAGCGCGACTTGCACACGGCGCTCGCCGCGCTTAGCGCCGGCGAGCCGCGGGTCGTCGCCAGCGGGAACCTCGGGACCCCTCGGGTCCTGCTCGACGCCCTGGAGGGCGCGGTGGAGCGCTACCGCCTGTTCATGCTCGCCGCCCAGGCCCCGTTGCCCGCCCGCGAGGGCGTCATTTTCGAGACGCCGTTCGTGGGGCCGGGGATGCGCGACACCGGCGAGCGACTGGACTACCTGCCGATGCGCCTCTCACTCGTACCCAGGCTGTTCAGCACGCTGCGCCCGCCCGACGTGGTGCTGCTGCACACCTCCATGCCACACAAGGGGAAGGTCTCGCTCGGGATCGAGGTGAACATCCTGCCGGCGGCCGTCGAGCATGTACGCGCCCGCGGCGGGCTCGTCATCGCCCAGCTGAACCCCGACATGCCATACACGCTCGGCGACAGCGAGCTGGCCGAAGACCTCATCGACCTCGCCGTCGAGGTCCAGCAAGACCTCCCGACCCCGGCCATCGGCGCCAACCACGACCATGCGCAGACGATCGCCGAGCGCGTCGCCAATCTCGTGGGAGACGGCGCCACCTTGCAGCTCGGGATCGGCCAGGTCCCCGATGCGACGCTGCGCGCGCTCGCCAGCCGACGCAGCCTGACGATCTGGTCAGAGATGATCTCCGATGGGGTCATGGGCCTTGAGCACGCTGGAGCACTCGACCGCGAACGGCCGATCGTGTGCTCCTTCATGTTCGGCTCCAGGGAGCTGTACGAGTGGGTTCACCACAACCCCAGACTTCGCATGACGCGCACCGAGACCACCAACGATCCCTCACGGATCGCAGCGCAAGCGCAGATGATCTCGGTCAACACGGCGCTGCAGGTGGATCTGCACGACCAGGCCGGCGCCAGCCACATCGGCGGGCGCGTCTACTCCGGCTTCGGTGGCCAGCCCGACTTCGTAGAGGGCGCCCTGCACTCGCCCGGTGGGCACGCCGTGATCGCGCTGCGCTCCTGGCACGAGCGCAGCGACACCTCAACGATCGTGCCCCACCTGGAAGGCTCCGTGACCTCTTTCCAGCACTCGGCGGTCATCACTGAGCAGGGCACCGCGCACATCTTCGGGCGCAGCCAGCGCGCCCAGGCCCGCCTCATCATCGAGCACGCCGCGCACCCCGACGCCCGCGATCAGCTACGCGAGCACGCCGCGCTGCTCGGGCTCGGCACTACGCCCGAGCATCCGATGCGAAGCGTTTGTGAGCCAGTCGCCAGCCCGCGGTGAGGAACTCGACTCTCTGCTCCGACCCATCGTGGCGTACCACACGCCCATCGAAGCCCTCTCGAAAGACATCCAGCATCGCCCGGTTTTCACAGAGAACCTCGGCTACGAAATGCGTGATCCCACGCTGCTCGGCGACGATCGCCAGCTGTTCGATGAGGATCGTCCCGAGGCCGCGGCCGTGGAGATGATCGGCGACCTCGACCGCGACTTCCGCCCGCGTGCCATCCAGCTGGATATACAGGGCGTGAGCGACCATCGCTCCCATCTCGTCATGGGCAACCAGCCCGAAGCGACCCGTGCTGGTGTCCGCCGCCAAATGAGCAGCACAGCCTATGTCCACGGCGCCGCTGAAGAACCGCAGACGCCGCGCCTCCAGGCACAGTCCCGCCAGGAACGAGCGCAGCGCGGGCTCATCGGCGGCCGTGGTGGGACGCAGCGTGACCAGCGAGCCATCGCGCAGCCGGACAAGCTCGGGCTCGTCGATATCTGCGACGGCGCTGGGTGCCTGTGACAGCGAAGGAACGGTCATGGTGTTCGCAGCCTCGCGCCCGGCGCCGCCCGGTGCATCCGTTGCTGCCCCTGGCGGTGGCGGGGAGAAACTACGCGGGCGGCGAGACCGACCGACCTCGATGCGTGCGCTGTGCTCATGCCGGGTCGCCCTGTCGGGCTGGGTGGTGCACGATCGCCTCGTGGTCGGCGGGGTAGACGATCGACTCGTGTCCTTCATCCCAGCGAACGCGGAAGTGGGGATGCTCAGAGCTGCCGAGCACCTCCCTGATCTGTCCACGCCGCGAAGGGCGCTCGCCAACGCCCTTGACCTCAAGCCAGTCGCCGGCGCGAGCGCACGATATGTCTCGATCTTCGGACATTGGCCAAGCAGATCAGATCACGCACGCACAAGCCAAGCATCGGTCCTCGCTACCCAGCCGTGACGTGGGGAACTACCCGCCTACCAGTTCCCTTGCACCGGAGGGACGGCGACCACAGGCGTTCCCGCGATATAGGGGCAGCACTCCCTACAGCGGCCAGTAGTGGCCCACGTGAGCGGCGGCGCGCGATGTCAAGAGCGGCTCCGGTGCCGCCGACTGCGCTGGCTCATCGGAGGCGAGCGCGGCAAGCGTCTCCCGCACGCACTTCGCCAGCGCCACAGGCTGGTAGCCACCCTCGAGGACGGCTCCGAGTGGCACGCCGAGTGATGTAGCCAGCCCCCGCACGTGACGGGCCATCTCCGCGAACGAGCCCGCCTCCAGACGACAGCCAGCCAACGGGTCCTCCCGGTGCGCGTCAAAGCCGGCAGAGATCAGCACGAGCTCCGGCGCGAAGCTCTCGGCGACCGGGAGCACGATGTGCTCGATCAGCGATAGCCACAGCTCCTCCTCCGAGCCGGCCGGGACAGGCAGGTTGATCGTGTAGCCCTCGCCCGCACCCGAGCCCACGTCGCTCATCAAGCCCGTGCCCGGATAGATCCCCGCCTGATGGATGCTCACGAACAGAACATCCGATCGGCGCCGGAACCCCTCAGCGGTCCCGTTGCCGTGGTGCACATCCCAATCCAGGATCAGCACCCGCCGAGCGCCCAGCTCTCGGATCGCCAGCTCCGCGGCGATCGCAACGTTGTTGAACAGGCAGAAGCCCATCGCGCGATCCGGTTCGGCATGGTGGCCAGAAGGACGCACGCCGCAGAAACCGAGCGTCGCCTCGCCTGCCATCAGCGCCCTTGTCATCTCGCACGCGCCGCCGGCGGCGTGCAGCGCTGCACGATAGGAGGGCTCGCCGACGAAAGTGTCCGAGTCGATCGCGCCGCCACCGGCCAGCGACAGCTCCATGATCCTCTGCACATGCCTGGCACTGTGGATCAATTCCAGCTGCGCTACCTCGGCCGGCGGCGCGGCACGCCGCTCCCAGCCCAACCAGTCGTGCTCGGCCAGCATCCGCTCGATCGCCTCAAGCCGCTCAGGCGTGTCCGGGTGCTCAGGCATGTGCACACGCGGATCGTGTTCGAGGCACGCCGGGTGCTGGAAATAGAGGCCCATGTCGTTTGTGCAGATTCCGACGGTCACATGCACTCATACCAGCGGCGAAACAGCCACGTCGGAGCGCCGATCTGCAAGGGTACTCACGGCCCGGCAGCCTGTACCGACGACCCTGGGCCTACCGTCTCGGCGACGACGAGGGGTAGCGAGTTAGCACCGGACGTTAGATTGAGCCTGTGCAATGCCTTAGTGCGCCATATCTCGATACGGTCGCCT
Source organism: uncultured Solirubrobacterales bacterium (assembly GCA_963812595.1). Taxonomy (GTDB): domain Bacteria; phylum Actinomycetota; class Thermoleophilia; order Solirubrobacterales; family Solirubrobacteraceae; genus Palsa-744. The sequence continues at coordinate 430,835 of CAWEVQ010000009.1, read as the reverse complement.
ATTCCTCCACTCCTCGAAGCTGTCCAGCGCGGTGAAGATCGTTGGCTACGCCTGCAGGCACCCCGATCCGCCGCTCCGCAAGGCGTACCTGCCGCTGAATGACCTCACGGTGCTGCTCGGCCCAAACGACTCGGGCAAGTCGAGTCTTCTACGGGCCGTCGAGCGCGACCTGTCGGGCGGTCACTTCGACCATGTAGACGATGAGATCAAGACACTGATCGGCGGCGTCTTCTACGCCGAGGTGTCCAAGGACGAGCTGTGGGCCATCGCCGGCACGGCCACAAGGACGCGCGACGAGCAGCGCAGCGAATACGGGGCCAGGAGCCAGGGTCGACGCCCACCCTGGGATGACGGGCTCTGGAAGCCTGCTCGTGACGGATCGAGTCCCGGCGACCCCGACCAGCTGATCGAGGATCTCCAGACACCCAGCCGCAAGCCCGTGCTCGACGCGCTGAAGGACTCCCGCATCGTTGGCATCGAGTGCGCCGGGCGCAACGACATGGGCCAGCGCGTATGGAACGTGTACTGGTGTCTGCCGCCGCTCGCCACACTCGAGCAAAGCCTCCGAGAAGCTGTCGAAGCGAGCGACCTGCCGTTCATGCAGCGGAGACGCTCCGGGCGCAACGGTCTGCGCCTTGGCATGTATGCCGCGTTGCACGGCAACGCCGGACACCTGTGCGTAGAGGCCGCGCCGCTGCCGGTGATCGCGCTCGGCCCCTTCGTTGACCTTCCCATGCCGATCGGCCTCGCCGTGCCTACCACCGACTTCGACGCGATCCACCAAGCCGTAGACCGGGGCATCACGAGACTGGTCGAGGTTGTTCGTCATTGCCGCAGAGATGTCACGCTCGACGGTGATCGCTTGTCGCCCGAGGAGAAACGTGAACGCGAGTCGCCACGCGGCTGGGTAGAAACCAACGGAGAAGACGTTTACATCAGTCGAGCTGCCTACGCCGCAGCAGAGTTTCTATCGGCAACCGCGACTCGGCTCATCCCCGACTTCGTGAGTGACACATACGAAGTTGAAATCCATTTGCGGAAGCTAGACGCCTGGCTCCAGGGAGCACCATTTGAGATCCTGCTGCGAAGGCGGGTGGAGGAGGGCATGGCCTCTCCGTACTTCCCCATCGCGCGAGCGGCAGACGGGCACCGGCTGTGGCTACAGCTCGCCCTCCTCGACGCGATCGAGCACATCGGCCCGATCGAGGCGCTCATCTGGGAGCGGGTGACAGAGGCGTTCGAGGCCGAACGGGACATGAGCAACATCGCGCCTGACGATGCCGACGCCCTACAGGCACAAGGCGACCATCGAGATGCCCTCGATCGGCGCCTGCAAGACGTGCTCGACACCTTCTGCGGCACCGAGTTCTCAGAGTCCGATCCCGGTGGCGAGCTAGGCGCTGTCCTGGCACGCCCCCCAAGCGACGAGTGGTTCCGCGGTGGCAAGAGGGAACGGCGCTTTTTCCTAGTCGACGAGCCTGAGCGCCATCTCCATCCTCGCCTGCAACGCGCGGGCGCCGCCTGGCTCGCCCGCACCGCGGCCGAGCGGCGGGCGCCATGCCTCATAGCCAGCCACAGCGCGCCCTTCCTGGGATTGTCCGGCGAGTCGGCCAGCTACGTGTACGTCGCTCGTGACGGCGAGCAGATCAACCCACGGCCGGTCGAGCCCTCCGACATCGAGCAGCTCGATGAGGTTTCAAGAGAGCTCGGCTTCGATCGCGGCGAGCTGCTGACACTCGTCAACCTCTGGCTCCTGGTCGAGGGCACCACCGACAAGGCGGTCCTCGACACTCTGTTCACCAAGAAGCTGCACAGCGCTGGTATCAAGGTTGTCCCTATTCACGGCGTGGCCAAGTGGAAGGCCGTGCTCGACTCGGAGGCGCTATGGCAATTCACAACAGCTTCCGTCGCAGTCATGTTCGATCGGGTCCCGGCAGAGCGCGTCGCCGAAATGAGCGAAATGACCCCTGACGAGCTGCTTGCGATCTCGAAGTCCCGCGAAAGCGAGGAGGTCAAAACCCTCGCGTTGTTGCTGAGCGGCATCGTGCGCCAGGGCAAAGCCATAGAGCCGCTACCGAACGCACAGCCGGACATCCTGAGCTGCCTAGATGAGAACGCCGTCAAAACCGTCTTCCCCAAGTATCCCGGTCACAAGGAGGCCGAGGCTGCCTGGCAGCGCCATCACAACGGCAAACGCACAGCCTTCCTACGCGAACGCTACGGGGTCGAAAAGGACCCCGTGCCCTTCCGCGAGATCGCGGAGAACATGCTCAGCCGCGGCGTCGAGTCGGTCGAGCTCGCCGAGGTCATCAAGCGCTGCTCCGAGCTCGCCCGGTTGGACGCCGACGCAGGTCAAGGGGCTGTGCTCTAAGGCTCGCTGCATCCTGAGCAGGCCGCCCGTAAAACTCGTTGGCCGCTCGAGCGCTTTGGGGGTCAGTAACCCACATGAACGGCGATGGAACGTCTGGGATCGACCTGCTCAAGCCATCCGAAGTAGCGACGCGCCTGCGAGTCTCGCGGACCTGGCTCTACGACGCCGCCAAGCAAGGCCGCATCCCGTCGATCAGGATCGGTGGGGAGGAGGGGCCGCTGCGCTTCCACCCCGACGACATAGAGCGCTGGGTCAACGACGCCAGGGCCGCATGGAGCCCAGGCCGCTCAGCGCAACCGACCGCTACGGTGCGGCCCGCTCAGCGAGTGCCCGCGCGGGCTTGACGGGCGTAGGCGCTGCGCCGGCGGCCGTTGTGCTCGCGCACCGCGCGGGCGATCGCCGCCTCGGTCGCCTTCGCGCCCTCCTTCTTCACGTGGCGCTCCAGGTGCCCGTAGTAGCGCTCGGTCGTGCGAATGTCACCGTGCCCGAGCTGGTCCTGCACGTACTTCAAGGAGTTGCCGCCCGCCAACCACGCCGCCGCCGCGGTATGCCGCAGAGCGTGCAGCGGCATATCGCGCAGGTCCGCGTCCTGCAGCGCCGCCTTGTGCCAGTCGCGCGAGACAGTCGTGCGATCGAACGGCTTGCCATCGCCGTCGCCCTCCCAGCGCCCCTGGTCGGTCTTGCGGACGCGCACGGGCATCGTGTAGAGCAGCGCGTCCAGCTTGTCGCCGCCGGCCATCGCCGCGCGCTTTTCGACCTGCTCGCGCACCACAGCCGAGAGGCCAGGCCCGATCTCCACCGCGCGGAAGCGATCTGACTTCGTTGAGCCGACCTTCCCCTTCTTGCGCGAGCGGTAGACCACGATCACGCCGCCCGAGTCTTCGAGTTCCAAGTCGCCGAGCTGCAAAGCTATTGCCTCGGAGATACGCAGGCCGCTGCCGATCAGCAGCTCCGCGAGCGGGCGATAGACCAGCGAGCACGAGTCGAGATACAGCGGGATCTCATGCAGCCGCAGGTACTCGCGCTCCACATGCGCGTCCGGCAGCTTCGGAATCTCAAGCGCCGGGTTCGTCACCATCAGCTTGTCTTTCTTTGCTTCGTTCAAGCAGACGACGAGCGTGGTGAGCGTGTTGTTGACCGTCTTCGGCGCGATCTCCCCGGCTTCCATCCCTTCGGTCATCACGTCCATCAGGTCACGGACGTGCTCGACTTCCATCACCCCGAGCGGCACCGACTCCAGCGCCGGAAGAAGCCGGATGCGACCGTCGCGCTCATAGCAACTCCAGCTGCCCTCCTCGAGATAGGGCTTGCGCCGAGTCAACCAGCGCGGGAAGAACTCGCCGAAGGTCTCCTTCGTGTGGACGACCTCGCGCCGCTCGACCCGCTCAAGCTGACGACGCCGCCAGTTCGCCGCCGCGCTCGGGCTTGTGAACCCACGCTTCTGAGACCACTTCCCATCCGAGCGCTTGACCCTGCACCGCCACCGCGTGCCCTGCGCGGTCTCATAGGGGTAGACGCCGCCGCTCTCCCCGTAGCCCGCTGGCTTGCGTTCCTTGCCCTTCTGGTCGTGGATCGCTTCATCGAACGCCTGTGCGGCCCGCTCGTCATCACCGAAGCGACGCGAGCGCTGTCGCCCATCGCCACCACGCCAGCGCACCTCCCACACACCCCTGGTCAGGCTGTAGCTCATCTCGCGCCTCCGGGCGGCCCGCCTGAAGGGCGGACACCACGCCGGTGAGCGCGCTGCCCGTGGCACATCTGGCACATCTTGTTCGGCTCCAGGTGGTCGGAAGGACCTCTCATCTGCGTAGGTCTTTGACCCTGAAGCCGAACAACCGGCACACGAAATGTTCGGCAAATTGTTCGGCCGTGCCATTGGCACAAAACCGAACAATCGCCCCGCGCCCCACTCGAGGCCGCCTTAACTACGAAAAGCCCCGATTTGCAGGGCTTTTCGTATGCGCCCGAGTGGACTCGAACCACCACGGAGAACAATCTCCACAAGGCCCTCAACCTTGCGCGTCTACCAATTCCGCCACGGGCGCCGGGAGCGGCGAGTATAGCCCCGCGAGGCGCTTGCTGGTGGGTGGGCCGGCGCGGCTCCACCGGTGGGAGCCCCCGTCAGTCGGCGCAGCTGTCCGACTCCCCCGCATGGGCGAGGAAGGGGTCCCGCAGCGATGCGATCAAGTGGCAGCGCGGCAGCAGAAGCCGCCCATAGCTTGCATCCGTCCGCGGACGGCGCTACTGTACGAACACATGTTCGTTTCGCCCTTCCACCCAGCCAACCAAGGGACCAAGAGATCATGGATCTGACCAAGCGCCAGCAAGAGATCTTCGACTTCATCGGCAAGTACTCCGCCAAGTACGGCTACCCCCCGACCGTGCGCGACATCGGCAAAGCGGTGGGCCTCGCCTCGTCGTCGACCGTGCACGCCCACCTCGCCAACTTGGAGAAGATCGGCCTGTTGCGCCGCGATCCCTCCAAGCCGCGCGCGATCGAGTTGCTCGACCGGGCGGTGGGCAACGCTGTGGACAGCGTCCGCTCGATTGTGCGCTCCGAAGGTCTGCCCCTGCTGGGCTCGGTCGCAGCCGGCCAGCCGGTGCTGGCAGAGGAGAACATCGAGGAGTACATCTCCGTCCCGGAGGTTGCGGGGGGCGGAGATGGTGAGTATCTCCTGCGCATACGCGGGGACTCGATGAAGAACGCCGGCATCATCGAAGGCGACATCGTGGTGGTGCGCCCACAGGAGACGGCGCGCGAAGGCGAGATTGTCGTGGCGCTGCTGGGCGAGGAGGCGACGGTGAAGCGGTTCTTCCGGGAACCCGATCACATCCGCCTGCAGCCCGAGAACGAGACGATGGAGCCGATCCGCAGCAAGGAGGTCAAGGTGCTGGGGCGCGTGGTCGGGCTACTCAGGAGCCTCTGATGGGTGGCACTCTCCTGCGGCGACGCGGTCACCGGCGGCTCCCGTACGGATTCCCCGGAGGCGAGCGCCTCGGGCCGACGGGCTTCAGGCCTGCGGACCATGTGGCGCGCCTGCGCGCGGCAGCGTCGAAAGCGGGAGGCGCGGAAGCCTTCACGCTGGACGATGTGATCGCCGATGCGTGGCAGGCGCTGAGCGAGTCCGAGACGGCCCAATGTCCTCTCTGCGGCGGCGAGATGCAGCGAGGTGGGAGGGCGATCGCTGACATGAACGTCGAGGAGCCCCACGGGGAGTGCGTGGATTGCGGAACGCGGCTCTCTTGAGACTTCACGACGGGCCCCACGCGCGCTAAATTGAACACGCAGGTCAAGCAGCCGCGGAGGTGAGCCTCCGAGGAAAGTCCGGACATCACAGGGCAAGGTGGTCGAGCTATCGACCCGGGGAAACCCGCGGGAAAGTGCCACAGAAACAAACCGCCGACGCCGGCCGTCCCACGTGAACGGCCGGCGGGCAAGGGTGAAATGGTGCGGTAAGAGCGCACCAGCGTCGCGGTGACGCGGCGGCTGGGCAAACCCCACCCGATGCAAGGCCAAACCGGACCGTTTGCAGGCTGCCCGCCGAGGTCCAGGTAGGCCGCTCAGATGGATGGCTGCTCACGACAGAATCCGGCTTACCGACCTGCTAAGGAAAAGCCCCGCTCCGGCGGGGCTTTTCTATGGTCGAGTGGCTGAGTTCTTGACCAACCCTGACGAACCCGCGCGGCGCGCGCACCGATCGGGACCACATGATCACCACGCCGTATCGTCGCCAGGCGGCTGCTCGCCATCGTGGTAGTCAACGGTGTCGGAGAGGCGGAACATCGCCCACAACCCGCCGCCTTGGGGCAGCCGCTCAAATGCGCCGAGCTTGCCGGAGTCGGGGTAGACCACGATGTCGGGCTCGCCGCTCGAGCTGAACGCCAGGAACCGGACCGTGCTCCCGGTGCGGTTGGCGAGTTGGTGGCCACCCTGCTCCCCACGTGGAAAGGCGACGACCTCGCCCGCGGACAGTTCGCGCCAGCCCTCGGGGGTGCGCAGGCTCGGAGTGCCTTCGAGGACAACCACGAGCTCCTCCTCGGTGAGATGGTGGTGGTAGGGGTAGGCGGCCTCGCCCGCCGGCAGCTCCCACAAGCTCAGTCCGAGACGCTCGCTACCGGCCTGGCGGCCGAGTCGTGCGCGATGGCAACGGAAGCCGGGGTGCTCGCGCGGCTCATCGAAGAGGGGGTCGTTGATGTTGGTCATTCAGCGCAGCGTATCTGCGCCGCGCGCCAATGGTTGCGTCAGCCGCTCGCGCCACCATCGTGCCGGGAAGCTGGGGGCAACCGAGTGGGTGCTGGTGGACAAGGTCGCGCAGACGCAGAGCTCGGGGTACACCGCTGACTACACGCGCTGCTACCTGCCAGCGGACGCCGCCAGCGCGGGTGAGCTGGTCGAGGTGAGCGTGCAGGAGCTGTACGCGGATGGTCTGCGTGTGACGCCGGTGTGAACTACGCGGATTCCAACACCCGTCCGCGCGGCTATCCTTGGCCCCACACGTGAGCATCGAAGAGCAGCTGAAGAGCGATCTGGCCACCGCCATGAAGGCGGGGGAGAAAGAACGCGTGGGCGCGCTGAGGATGGTGCTCTCCGAGCTGCAGAAGGACGCGAAGCTCGGGGGAGGCGACGAGCAGGCGGTGCTACGCCGCGAGCGCAAGCGACGCCTGGAGGCGGCGGAGGCCTACCGCGAGGCGGGACGCGAGGAGCTGGCGGCCAGCGAGCAGAACGAGGCGGAGTTGATCGCCGGGTACCTGCCGGCGGAGCTGCCCGACGACGAGCTGCTGGTAGATCGTCGAGCAGGCGGTGCGCGACAGCGGAGCCGAGTCGGTCAGAGACATGGGACGCGCGATGGGGTTGGCGATGGCGGCGGTGAACGGCCGCGCCGACGGCAAGCGCGTCTCGGGATTGGTGCGGGCCGCGCTCGACGGATGAGGACGCAGATCGAGCTGCCGGGCGAAGTGGCCGCCGAGCTGGCGGGTAGCCAGGACGCCGTGTTGAGGGCGCTCGAGGGGCATCTGGAGTGCAAGGTGTTCCTGCGCGGCAACCTGTTGACACTGGACGGATCGGAGGACGAGATGCGCGCGGGTGAGCGGGTGGTGAAGGAGCTCTCGGAGCTGATCGCGCGCGGGTACGAGATCGGCCCGGGGACGATCGCGGCGGTCACAGGCGCACTCGATGCGCACGAGTCCCCGGCGAAGGTGCTTGAGGACGTGGTGTGGCGCCACCGCTCGCTGCGGGTGGCGCCGAAGACCGTCAACCAGAAGCGCTACGTGGACTGCATCCGCGAGCGCACGATCACCTTCGGGGTCGGCCCGGCGGGCACGGGCAAGACCTTCCTGGCGGTGGCGATGGCGGCGGCGGCACTCTCGCGCAACGAGGTCAACCGGATCATCCTCACGCGCCCGGCGGTGGAGGCCGGCGAGCGGTTGGGCTTCCTGCCGGGAGACCTGATGGCGAAGGTTGACCCCTACCTGCGCCCGCTGTTCGACGCGCTGCACGACATGCTCGACCCCGAGAAGGTGACCCAGCACCTGGAGCGGGGGGTGATCGAGATCGCGCCGCTGGCGTTCATGCGCGGGAGAACGCTCAACGACTCCTTCGTGATCCTCGACGAGGCGCAGAACACGACGCCCGAGCAGATGAAGATGTTCCTAACGCGACTGGGCTTCGGCTCGCGGATGGTCGTCACTGGCGATGTCACGCAGATGGATCTCCCGCCCGAGCAGCAGTCGGGCCTGATTGCGGTGGGGGAGGTGCTGGGAACGGTGGAGGGGATCGAGTTCGTGCGCTTCGGGGGAGAGGACGTCGTGCGTCACAAGCTGGTGCAGCGGATCGTCGAGGCCTACGACGAGCACTCCCGAAGCGACGCCCGGGAGCTCCGCCCGGCGGATCGCCGCAGGGCGTAGTGCACACTGCCATGAGTGGGGGTGTGCGAGAAGGCGCGGGGTCGGTTGGTGGCATACGAACGGTTTGCCTGAGAACCCGGCCAGCTGCGGGGATCGGGGCGGGATGAGTTTGGGAGAGCCCAAAGGCGAGGCGCTGGAGGTTGAGCTGATCGGGACGGGGGTGCTGGGCGAGCGCGCCCCGGAGCAGGCCAGCGTGCGGCGCCTGTGTGCGCTGGCCGCTGCGTCAGCGGGGGTCGAGGAGGGGCATGTGGCGATCGAGTTCGTCGACGCGGAACGCATTGCCCAGTTGAACGCGGAGCATCGCGGCAAGCATGGCCCGACGGACGTGTTGTCGTTCCCGATGGATGAAGCCACGCCGCCGGATGGAGCCCCGAGGGAGCTGGGCGATGTGGTGATCTGCCCGGACCACACGGAGGACCTGTGTGAGGCGATCGTGCACGGGGTGCTGCACCTGGTGGGGATGGACCACGAGCGAGATGACGGGCAGATGCTGGCGGTGCAGGCGGAGCTGCTGCGGTGGGAGTCCCTGCCGGCGAGCAGGGCTGCTCAGCGGGCGAGCTCGTGACGGTGGGCGTGCCGATGACCCGCGCCGGCTTCGTGGCGCTGCTGGGCCGCCCCAACGTGGGCAAGTCGACGCTCGTCAACGTGGTGGTGGGGGGTAAGGTGGCGATCGTCTCCGACCGCGCGCAGACGACGCGCCGTGCGATCCGGGGCGTGCACACCGAGGGCGAGAGCCAGATCGTGCTGGTGGACCTGCCGGGGGTGCAGCGCCCGCGCGACGCCCTGACGGCACGCATGTCGCAGCGGGTGCGCGAGGAGCTGCAGGGCGCCGACGCGGCGCTGATGGTGCTCAACGGCGAGCAGGGGGTGGGCCCCGGCGATCGCTTCATCGCGCGCACGCTCCAGGGCCCTGCCCCCGTGGCGATCGCGGTCAACAAGGTCGATCGCCTGAGCCGCGCCGCGCACGCTCGCGGCGTTGCAGGGTGCCGCCGCCCTGGGCCTTGACGGCGAGGTGTTCCCGGTGTCGGCCCGTACGGGAGAGGGTGTGGCCCAGCTGGTGGCGCATCTGCAGCAGATGTTGCCGGAGAGCCCCTTCCTGTTCGAAGCCGACGCGCGCTCCGATCAGGCGCCGCCGCTGCTGGTGGCCGAGTTGATCCGCGAGGCGGCGATCAGGCGCACCTTTCACGAGCTGCCCCACGCGGTGGAGGTGGTCGTCGAGGAGATCGAGCGTGTGCGCGAGGGCATGACACGGGTGCGGGCGCTGATCTGGGTGGAGAGCGACTCCCAACGGGCGATCGTGGTGGGGGCGAGGGGGCGCATGATCAAGGCGATCGGCAGCGCCGCGCGCGGAGAGCTGGAACGGGAGCTCGGCGGTACGGTGCACCTCGACCTGTCGGTGAGGGTGCGCCGGGATTGGCGCCGTGACGAGGGCCTGCTCGATCGTTTGGGGCTCGTATAGCGCCTATCTGCCAGAGTCGTATCAGCCTCGCCGCGGGCGGTTGGCGACGCCGCTTGTAAGCAGCTCATGTAGGTGCCTGCTTGGCCTCGTGTGATGGCTGCTCGGGCGCGACCCGTGGCACGTTGACGATACGGTCCAGATATGGAGGCTTGTTCTCAAGATATCGGAACCATTCGTCCAAAAGCCGCATTACGGCGCGGTTTGGTGTACGGTTTATGTAACGTGTGGTTTCGGGTTGCGGGAAACGTTATCCTACGGCAGTAAGGAACCCACAGAGCTAGTCGTCAAAAGGGGGCCGGCGGGGAGATGTCAGCGAAGATCGCAGTGCTGGGGTTGGTGATCGAGGAGCCCGGCCCCGCTCATCGTCTAACGGCGAAGCTACGCCAGCGACTCGCATCGGCGGGCTTTGTCGATTCCAACGTCTACTCGGCGCTCACTCGCCTGGAGCGTGACGGGTTGGTGCGCGCGATCGGCGAGGAGCAGGCACCGGAGCGGACACACGGAGTTTCTCAGAGCTGGGACACCATTTCCCTCCGCAAGAAGGGTTGCAGGTCCACAGCTTGCCGCGGTGAGCGCGCGCGGAGCCGCTGCGGCGGCCGAGCAGACGGGCGTACGCCGTCCAGGCCGGCGTGCGGACGGCAGCGATCCGCCTCGCGCCGGGCGCCGGGCTCGCGCGCGGATTCGCGCTCCTTCGAAGCGACGCCCGCTGGCGTGCGGCACTTCGAGGAGTGGCTGCTCAGATCCTCCACGGCGCCGCCGCTGCGCGACGAGCTGCACATGAAGGTCGCCCTCTGCCAACCCCACAACCTGCCGCGGCTGGTGGAGTTGGTGTACGGGCAGGAGCTGATTTGCCTGGGGCGCGTGCAGGAGCTCAAGCACACCTTCGAGCGAATGCGTCCCCCGGCGCCGACCAGATGGTCGGGGCTGGTGCTGGTGCACATCCGCGATGCGGAGCTCTCCTTCTGGGAGGCGCGGCTGGCGTGGTTGCAGGGCGTGCGGGAGTCTCTGGAAGGCATGCACGCCGAATACGAGCGCGCGACCAGAACGATCGGGCAGCCTGCACAGCGCCGCGCGGCGGTCGCGCCATCGTCTGCGCTGGCTCGGCGGGCTGGATGACCGCATGTGGGCGGCTCACAGAGTCGCGCTGCACAATTCCATCGGTTTGAGTATGTTGTACACAAGGTGCCTGCAAAGCACAGCCCACCGGTTCGCGAGCGAGCGCCGTTAGAAGGGGTTAGGGTGGGCGCTCTGCTGTCGCTCAGGGGCGTCGGCAAGAGCTACTGGCGGGGCGACACCGAGGTGAGGGTGCTCCGCGATGTAACACTTGACGTGCGGGCCGGCGAGCTCACAGCGGTGTGGGGCACTCGTGGATCGGGCAAGTCGACGCTGCTGAAGCTTGCCGCCCGCCTGGAGGTTCCCGACAGCGGCTGCGTGTTCTTCAACGGCGTCGACCTTGCCAGCGTCTCCGAGCGCCAGCACGCGCGGCTAATGTCGGAATGGATCGGCTGGGTGCGGCGGGCGGGCCCGCAGAGCGACCTGCGGATGCTCGACTACGTGGCGCTGCCACTGCTTGGCCGAGCATGGTCGCCGCCACGCGTACACGCGCGCCGAGGCGGCGCTGGAGCGGGTCGGGCTCTCGGCGCAGGCGCGCCAGCGGTGGGGCAACCTGTGCGACGGAGAGCGGGCACTGATCGCGATCGCTCATGGGATCGCGCGAGCGCCGCGGCTGTTGCTGGTGGACGATCCGACCGCCAACCTCGACGTGATCGAGCGCGAGCGGGTGACGGAGCTTCTGCACTCGCTCGTGGACGAGGAAGCGACGCTCGGTGTTGATGACGGTCCCCGACATGCCCGCGGCGATGCGCGCCGATCAGATCTTCTCGCTCGGCGGTGGCCGTCTGAGCAGTGCATCGCGCCGCCGCCGGTGCGACCGGAGCAAGGCAAGGTGATCCATCTGCACGGCAGGCAGCAGGTGGTGTGATGTTGGAGCTGAGCGACCTCGTCAAGCACTACCGGGTCGGCGAAGACGAGCCCGTGCGTGCCGTGGACGGAGTGTCGATGTCAGTGGCGGCGGGCGAGCTGGTCGCGCTGTATGGGCCGAGCGGATCGGGCAAGACGACGCTGCTGATGTTGATCGCCGCGCTGCTGCACCCCGACAGCGGAACGGTGTGCGTCGGTGGGCGTGAGGTATCGGCGCTGTCGGAGCATGAGGGCGCCGCGTACAGGCTACGGGAGCTCGGGTTTGTGCGACAGACTCTCAACCTGATTCCAGGCGCGGGCGCGCTTGACAACGCCGCGCTGAAGCTGTTGGGGACGGATCTCACACCGCGCGAGGCCCACCGCCGCGTGAGTCCGCTACTGGAGCAGCTCGGGTTGGGAGATCGGCTGCGCCACCGCCCCGACCAGCTCTCGATGGGCGAGCGCCAACGGGTGATGATCGCGCGGGCACTCTCGACCGAACCCAAGCTGGTGATCGCCGACGAGCCGACCGGCAGCTTGGACTCGCGACGCAGTCGCGAGGTGCTTGCACTGCTGGCCGGTCTCTGCCGTGAGCGCCAGGTGGCGACGGTGCTTGTCACGCACGATCCGCAGGCGGCGGCGTACGCCGATCGCGTGCACTCCCTGCGCGATGGCCACCTCAGCGACTACACGCCCGAGCCGGTGCTTGCAGTGCTCGATGGCGCCGGCCCCTGACGGTAGCCCCGGTGCGGCTGCGCAACATAATCCTTCTCTACCGCGTTCGCCTGCGGGCGAGACTTGCGCACGAGCTGTTTGCGATTCTCGGGATCGCGGTTGGGGTGGCGCTGCTGTTCGCCTCCCAGATCGTTGGCGCCAGCCCCGATCGCTCGATGCGCCAGCTCGTCAGTGGGGTCATCGGGACGATGCGCCTCCAGCTCGCCGCGCGCGGCCCAGAGGGATTCGCCCAGGGTGTGCTCGGCGATGTGCGTCGTCTCCCCGGGGTGCAGGCGGCGATACCCGTGCTCCAGGAGCGCGCCAACCTGATCGGCCCGGCGGGTCAGCAGCCGGTGGAACTGCTCAGCACCGACGCGCGCTTCGCGCATCTCGGCGGGTCGCTGCTGCGCCGCTTCAGCGCCGCTCAGCTCAACCGCCAGCAGGCACTGGCGCTGCCGCTCGAACTCGCCGGCTCGGTCGGTCTCTCCTCACTGGAGTCGGCGGAGCTCCAGATCGGCGGCCGCTCCGTACCGGTGTTCGTCGGCGCCGTTCTGTTCGAAGGCGGCCTCGGTGCCCTCGCGCACAGTCGCTTCGTATTCGCGCCGCTCGCCTACGCCCAGCGACTCGCGCAACTGCCCGGACGCATCACGAGCGTCTTCGTGCGCCCCCGCGCCGGGCATGAACGCCAGGTGCGTGCGGAGCTCGAGCGCCTCGCCGCGGGGCGCCTGAACGTCCAGCCTGCCGACTACGGCACCACACTCTTCATCCAGGCGGCCGCGCCGAGCAACCAGTCGGCGGAGCTGTTTTCGGTAATCGGCGTGCTGGTTGGGTTTCTGTTTGCCCTCAATGCGCTGATGCTCACGGCGTCTCAGCGTCGCAACCTTGTGGCAGACCTGCGCCTCGATGGCTACTCCCGGCGAATGATCGTCGAGGTGCTGCTGTTCGACGCGCTCGTGCTCGGCGTGCTCGCCACGCTGCTGGGGCTGGCACTAGGCGATCTGCTCTCCGCGGTGCTGTTCAGCTCGAACCCCGGCTACCTCTCGTTCGCCTTCCCGATCGATGCGCAGCGCATCGTCACCTGGCAGAGCGTCATGTTCGCCACGTGTGGCGGACTGCTGGCCGCGTTTGCCGGCGTGCTGATCTCGCTGCGCGGGGCGATCTTCTCCCGCCGGCTGCCCGGGGGGGCGCCCCCCCGCGTGAGATCGAGCTCGGGTCTGAGAGTCGTGCTCGGCGAGCTTGTGTGCGCCACGATCACCGTCGTCACTCTGCTGGTTGCGCCGGGCGCCGCGATCGTGGGGATCGTCAGCCTCGTGATCGCACTGCTGCTGGCGCTGCCGTGGTTGCTTGGCGCCTGCCTACGGGTGGTTGACCGGCTGCAGCGCTCGCTCAGCAGCACCGCGACCCACCTTGCGGTGATCGAGCTGCGATCCACCGCGAACTGGTCGCGCACGCTCGCGATCGCCGCGACCGGCGCCACCGCGGTCTTCGGCAGCGTGGCGGTTGAGGGCGCGCAGAGCAACCTCCAGCGCGGGCTCGACCGCACCGCCCACGATCTCGCCACGCCTGCTGCGGTGTGGGTGACGGCGGCGGGTGCGCAGAACGTCTTGGCCACCACTGCGTTTCGCCCATCGCAGGTGGGGACGCTCCAGCGCCTGTCGGACGTGCGCAGCGTCGGCTTCCTCCACGACGGCTTGCTGGATGATGGCGTGCGCCGGGTGTGGGTGATGGCGCCCGCGCCTTCGGTCGAACATCCGATCCCGCCCGGCCAGCTGGTGAGCGGGGATGCGGCGACGGTGACGGTACGGCTGCGTCGCGGAGGCTGGGCGGTGGTCTCGCAGGGGCTTGCGAGCGAACAGCACCTGCGCATCGGCCAACCCTTCACGCTTCCAACGCCACGGCCGATCGTCCTGCGGTTGGCCGGGTTGAGCACCAACTTCGGATGGCCGCCCGGTGCAATCGTGATGAGCTCGAGCGATTACACCCGCGCTTGGCCGGGTGGAGAAGTGAGCGCGTATGCAATCTCCTTGCGGCCGGGGGTATCACCGCGGGAAGGCCGTCGTGAGATCCAACGCGTGCTCACCGCGGGCGGGGCGGGCCTCACGGTGGAAACCCGCTCCGAACGCGAACGGCGTTTGCGCGCGACCAGCCGTCAGGGGCTCTCACGCGTAACCCAGATCACGAGCCTTGTGCTGATCGCTGCAATCCTTGCAATGGCAACCGCGATGGGAGCAATGATCTGGCAACGGAGGCCGCTGCTGGCAGACATGAAGGTGGATGGTTTCGGCAAAGGGGTGCTGTGGCGCTCGCTGCTCGTGGAGAGCGCGCTGCTGCTGGGCGTGGGATGTTCGATCGGCGCCCTGTTCGGGCTCGGTGGACAGCTGCTGCTGAGCCACGCGCTCGCGGTCGTGACGGGCTTCCCGGTTGTCGCCTCGATCGGCGCGCTGGTGGCGCTCGGCAGCCTGCTTGCCGTGACCAGCGTCGCGGTGGCGATCGTAGCCGTGCCCGGATACCTGGCGGCGCGCGTGCGCGCGGCGATCGTTCTGCAGGATTGAGCCTAGATCCTCGACGCGGCCGCCCAGATTGCCGGAATGGTGCGCCGGCTGCAAGGCTACGCATAGCGTGTACAGTGTCGCCAAACCCCGTCACAAACCTGTACACTGATATACATAGTGTCCAATCGTGTACAAGCCACAGCGGCGGCCCGGGTTCCCAGGGAGATGGTCGATTTGAAGATTTTCACCTGTGCATTGAGAGGGTCGCAGCGGTCGGCGATGATCCTCCACGCAATGGGGGACGGAAACGTCAGCCTACGGGTCATGGCTCCTCGGCTGGAAGTGAGGCGGCGTCGTACGCGACGCCCGGCCGTGGGCGCCAAGGGTGGCGCGCTTCGTTCTCGAGGGGCCCACACCATCATGGTGAGGGCTCGAATCGCTCGACCGCGAGCCGGGCGCTGGATGCGGCGTCCGGCTCGCAGCTCCTTCGGCATACGTTCGGCTTGCGGCGGTAACGCCTGCGCATACCGCTGGGTGGGCGCATGAGCAAGCGAGCGACATCTGCCGACGACGACGCGACGAGCAAGGCGGGCCTGGAGCTCCTCGAGGAGGAGCGGCGCGGTCGGTTCTCCTCCTCGTTGCAGGCGGGCCTCGCGATCCTCAACTGCTTCAGCGCGCAGAAGCCCGTGCTGGGCATCGCCAAGCTTGCCGACGAGCTCAATATGAGCCGCTCGACCACCCATCGCTACGCCTCGACGCTGGTGGCGCTCGGCTACCTCGAGCAGGACCACGCGCGCCGCTATCGGCTGGCGCCCCGGGTCGCGGACATGGGGATGTCGGTGCTGGATTCGATGGCCCTGCGCGGCAAGGCCCGCGAGCCTCTACGCGAACTGCGCGAGCATACCGGCCGCACTGCCTCGCTGGCTGTGCTCGATGGCACCCAGATCCGCTATGTCGACCGGCGCCGCGGCTGGCGCCGCGGGCAACACGCCGTCGACCTGGATCTCGGCGCGGGCGCGCATCTGCCGGCGCAGTGCACCGCGATGGGCAAGGTGCTGCTGGCCAACCTGCCCGACCGCGAGCGCGAGCGGCTGATCGGTGAGCTGGAGCTGACCAAGCGCGGGCCAAAGAGCATCTCCAGCAAGAAGGCGCTGCGCACGGAGCTTCAGCAGGTGCGCGAGGAGGGCATTGCGCTGGGCGACGAAGAGCTGGCGGCCGGCGTGCGCACGATCGCAGCCCCGGTGCATGGTCCCGATGGCGATGTCATAGCCGCGGTCGGCGTTCCGGTGCCAGCCGAGGACTACACGCTCGACGAGCTGCGCCAGACCCTCGGCTCCACGGTGATCGCCACCGCTAAGCGCATATCCGCCGCGCTGCACGCCTGAATTCGCGCTGCACGCCTGAATTCACAAGCCGCGTGCCAGCCGATCGGCGATGTGCTGAATCGCCTCGAGGTCGAACTCTGAGCGAAACAGGAACGGCACCCTCAGCACCGGTTGCGCGCCGTCTTGTGGCCCTTCGCCGCGACGCAGGCGGGCGATTTGGCGTTGCTGGGTGCGGGTGCGCTCGTGTACCGCCTGTGCGGCGCGCGCGGCGGAGTGGGTCACGGCGTTGGCGTCACCGTCTCCATTCCTAGCCGGTGGAGTCTGCCCGCCGGTGGGAGCGCCACGCAACGCCGCGATGCGCTGCAGCTCCTGGCCCTCGAAGCGCCGTGGCAGGGTGCCGTTCACGATCACCGAATCGAGCTCCCTGCCCAACTCCCGGCGCAGGGCCTCGCGCAGCTCCAGCGTCTCGCTGACGCCCATCTCCGTGGCATGCGTCACCGCCAGGTATGCCGAGCGGGCGGGGTCCTCCAGCAGCTGGCGGACCTGGCCTGCCTGGCGGGCGACTGGCCCCACGCGCGCGATCGTCCCGAACGTGTGCGGCGAGCGCAGCATCGCCAGCGCGTGGCCGGTGGCGGGCGCGTCAAACACGATCAGGTCGTAGTCGCGCTCGCCCTGCTCGTCCGCGCTCCCGTCTCGCTCCCCGCGCCGCGCTCCGCTCGCCCCACAGCCGCGCTCCCGCCTCGCTCCCCCACGGCCGCACTCGCACGGCGCTCGCCTGTGGCTGCGTTCCCGACCGGCTGATCGGCTGGTGCTCTGCGGTTGCCGGGGCGCCGGCCTTCGGCGAGCTCCCACAGCTTCACCATCGTGATCATCTCGCGCGCGCCGGGGGCCGCGGCGATCAGGTATTGAAAGCTCGAGCTGGAGGTGAGCACGCGCGCCGGCACTCGCCCCCCGATCGCCCGCAGCCATTCGGCGAGCACGCGGTCGCGGTCGATCGCGAGCCCCCACAGCCGCTCTTGCAGCGGCGTCTCCACCCCGTGGGCGGGCGCCTGCGGATGACCGAGCAGCGCGGACAGCCGACCCATCCCGGCGCCCTGGCCACCCGTCTCCCCGCCGGTCACCTCGACCACGATTGTGCGCAGCCCGCGGCGCGCGCCGAGCAGGCCGAGCGCGGCCGACACGGTCGTCTTGCCAACGCCCCCCTTGCCGGTGACCACGATCAGCCTGCGCTCCAGCACCGATGACATTCCCCACCATGATGACGGCGTCACTGTGGGGACCCAAGCGCCGCCTACAATCTCCGGAATGAGCACCCCCGCCACGGAGTCGGTCGACGCGCAGCTGCACTACGACGAGCGCGGCCTGCTGCCATGCGTGGTGCAGGATTGGAGCAGCGGCGAGGTGCTGATGCTTGCCTACATGAACGAGGAGGCGTTGCGGCACACGTGCGCCACGGGTGAGCTGCACCTGTGGAGCCGCTCGCGCGATGAGCTGTGGCACAAGGGTGCGACCAGCGGCAACACCCAGGCGGTGCGTGCGCTGCGCGCCGACTGCGACGGCGACACGCTGCTCGCGCTGGTCGAGCCCGCCGGCCCGGCGTGCCACACGGGCGAGCGCACCTGCTTTCACCAGGGGGCGCTTGCGCCGCCGGCACCGCACGAGACGCTGCCGGCGCTGGAGCGCACGCTCCTCGCGCGAGCGAGGGAGCGCCCCGCCGGCTCCTATACCGTCGCGCTGCTGGACGATCCGCCGCGGATCGGCGCGAAGGTGATGGAGGAGGCCGAGGAGGTGGCACGCGCGGCGCGCGACGAGTCCGATGAGCGCGTCGACGAAGAGGCCGCCGACGTGCTCTACCACCTGCTCGTGCTGCTGCACTCCCGCGGTCGCGCCCTCGCCGACGCCGAGCGGGTGCTCGATGCCCGCCGCAGCTGAGTCGCTGAGCGGGACCGCCGGCCTCCCGCATCCGGCGCAGGAGCTGGCGATCGAGCCGACGCTAGAGCAGGTGCGCGCGCTCGTGGCGAGCGCCGTCGGCGACGGGGCGGCTTGCGAGCTGATCCCGCTGCGCCACAGCTTCATCGCCGACTGCGAGACGCCGGTGTCGGCGTTCCTGAAGCTGCGCGCGCTCGCGCCGTCCGAGCCGGCCTTCCTGCTGGAGTCCGCCGATCAGGGCCAGCGCGTGGGGCGCTGGTCGTTCATCGGCGTGCGCCCGCGCTCGGTGCTGCGCTGGTCGCTGGGCGACCCCGGCGACCCCTACGCGCTGGCGGCCGAGCTCGTTGCGGGATTCCACCAGATGCCGCTCGCAGGTTGTGATTCCAGCCGTGGCGCTGGCGGTGGCGTGGCGATGGTTGGTGGAGCGCAGGCGAACGAGGCTCCATTTCACCGGCGGCGCTGTGGGCTTCTTCGGCTACGACCTGGTGCGCACGGTCGAGCCGCTGGTGCGCCCCCGGCGCGGCGGGTGGGTCCGACCGATCCGATGGGGCTGCCGGACATGGCGCTGATGCTCTCCGACGTGCTCGTGATCTTCGACCACCTCAAGCACACCGTCACGATTCTTGCGAACGTCGAGGTGGACGCCGGGATGGAGCACACGGACGCGGCGATCGATCGTCGCTACGCGGACGCCGCACAAACCATCGCCGAGATCCGCCAGGCGCTCGATGGCTCAGTGCCGCATCGGGAATCGGAACCCACCCATCCGAAACCCGCCCACCCGCGGGAAACGCCACGCTTTGAGTCGAACATGTCGCGCGCGCGGTTCGAAGGCATGGTCGAGCGGATCGTGCGCTACATCCACGCCGGCGACGCCTTCCAGGTCGTGCCATCCCAGCGCTGGTCGGCGGCCGGTGCCGGTCGAGGCCTTCTCGATCTACCGGGGCCTGCGCGCGGTCAACCCCTCGCCGTACATGTACTACCTGGACTTCGGCGACTTCCAGGTCGCGGGTGCCAGCCCCGAGCCGCTGCTCACGGTTAATGGGCCGCCAAGTCTCGACGCGGCCGATCGCCGGCACCCGCCCGCGGGGCGTGTCCCCGGAGGAGGATCGCCGCATCGCCGCCGAGCTGCTGGCGGACGAGAAGGAGCGCTCCGAGCACGTGATGCTGGTCGATCTCGGGCGCAACGACCTCGGCGGGTGTGCGAGTACGGCAGCGTCACCGTCGACGAGCTGATGGAGATCGAGCTACTACAGCCACGTGATGCACATCGTCTCCTCGGTCTCGGGCACGCTGCGTGCGGACGTCGGCGCGATGGATGCGCTGCGCTCGGTGCTCCCCGCGGGGACGCTCTCGGGGGCGCCGAAGGTGCGCGCGATGCAGATCATCGACGAGCTCGAGCCGGTCAAGCGGGGCGGGTATGGCGGCGCGATCGGCTATCTCAGCTACGGCGGGGATCTCGACACCGCGATCCACATCCGCACCGTGGTCGTCAAGGACGGCATCGCCCACATCCAGGCCGGCGGCGGCACCGTCGCCGATGCCAAGCCGGCGTACGAGTACGAGGAGTCGGTGGCGAAGTCCACAGCGGCGATGCGCGCGATCGCCTTGGCATGCGAACAGGCCGACTGGGCGTAAGGGAGATCGATGAAGGTTCTGGTCATCGACAACTACGACTCGTTCACCTACAACCTCGTGCAATACCTCGGCGAGCTGGGCGCCGAAGTGCACACGGTACGTAACGACCGTGCCACCGTCGACGAGCTGCTCGCCGGCGGCTATGAGCGGTGCGTGGTGTCGCCTGGGCCCTGTACCCCCGACGAGGCCGGGATCACGCTGGAGGCGGTGCGCAGGCTGCCGGAAGCGGGCATCCCCACGCTTGGTGTGTGCCTCGGCCACCAGGCGCTCGCGCAGGCGTTCGGGGGCCGCGTGGTGCTGCACCCGCCCGTGCACGGCAAAGCGACCACGATCGAGCACGACGGTCGCACGATCTTCGCCGGCCTCACCTCACCGCTGACGGTGGGGCGCTACCACTCGCTGGTCGTCGACCGCGAGCTGCCCGCCTGCCTGGAGTCCTCAGCGGAGGGCGACGGTGTGCTGATGGCGCTGCGCCACCGCGAGCTGCCGGCTGAGGGCGTGCAGTTTCATCCCGAGTCGGTGCTCACCGAAGAGGGCAGGCAGCTCTTGAGTAACTTCCTCGCCTGATGGAAGCCCGAGCAGGCGGTGGAGGTCTCCCGCAAACCACCCCACCACTTCACAAAATGAAGGGTTGGGGTCCGAAAAGAATGTATGCACATCCCCAGCCCCAACGATTTCGTCCCGCCTTCGAGTGCCAGCCGCAAGGCGGGCATTGACGACTGATGCCCAACCCGGTCCTCACGAGTGCGATCGACACGCTCGCATCGCGCAATGACCTGAGCGAAGCGCAGGCCGCCGAGGTGCTCGCGCAGATCATGCACGGCGAGGTCTCCGAGACCCAGATCGCGGGCTTTCTGATCGCGCTGCGCACCAAGGGCGAGACCGTGCAGGAGCTTGCGGGCATGGCACGCACGATGCGCGAGCTCGCCACGCACGTGCCCGTGCGCGCAAGAGAACCTGCTCGACACCGCGGGCACCGGCGGGGGGCGGCGCACCTTCAACGTCTCGACCACGGCCGCGCTGATCGCCGCGGGCGCGGGGTGCGCCGTGGCCAAGCACGGCAATCGCTCGGCCACCGGCCCCTCCGGGTCGGCCGACGTGCTGGAGGCGCTCGGCGCGCGCATCGATCTCGATCCCGAAGGGGTGGCGCGCTGCATCGAGGAGGCGGGCTTCGGCTTCATGTTCGCCCCCGCCCACCACCGCGCGACCCGCTTCGTCGTGCCGGTGCGTCACGAGCTGGGGGTGCGCACGATCTTCAACATGCTCGGCCCCCTCACCAACCCCGCGGGCGCCTCACGGCAGCTGATCGGGGTCTCCGACCCGGGCTTCCTGGAGACGATCGCTGGCGCGCTCGCGCTGCTGGGCTCCCACCGTGCGCTGGTTGTGCACGGCGAGGATGGGTTGGACGAGGTGTCGAGCTCTGCTCCCACGACGGTCGTCGAGCTCGATGGATCTGACATCCGCCGTTACACGATCGCGCCGGAGGAACTCGGAATCGCGCCTGCCGGAGTCCTGCCCGACCGACTGCCACCCGACCGACTGCCACCCGACGGTATCCCACCCGCTTCCGCGCGGGATACCGCTGGCCACCCCGAGCTGGCGGGCGGCACTCCGGAGCAGAACGCGGCGGTGACGCGCGCGATCCTCGATGGCGAATCCGGGGTGGGCGGGGCGGGCGGGCATCAATCCAATCTCGCACTGGTCAACGCCGGCGCCGCGATCTATGCAGCCGGTGCGGTCGCTTCGATCGCCGAGGGCGTCGAGGCAGCCCGCGCGGCGCTGGCAGATGGCAGCGCCGCACACGCGCTGCAGAGCTACGTGGAGGCCACCCTCAGGTACGCGCCCGCCGAGGCAGCCACATGAGCGCCACCGTACTGGAGCGCATCCTGAGCGCCACGCGCGAGGAGGTGGAGCGGCGCAAGCGCGAGCTGCCGATCGACCAGCTCGAAGGTGGCGGCGAGGCCCCGACCGCGCGCCGGTCCTTCCATGCGGCTCTCGCCGGACCCGGTGTCTCTGTGATCGCCGAGTTCAAGCGCCGCTCCCCCTCGGCGGGGATGTTGCGCGAGCGGCCCGATGTCGCCGAGCTGGTGGGCGCGTACGAGCGTGGTGGCGCCGCCGCCGTCTCGATCCTCACCGAGGGCCCGCACTTCGACGGCTCGCTCGGGGATTTGCGCGAGGCTCGCGCTGCCTGCGCGCTGCCGGTGCTGCGCAAGGACTTCGTCGTCGATCCCTACCAGCTGCACGAGGCTTGTGCGGGCGGCGCCGACGCGGTGCTGTTGATCGTGGCGGCGCTCGACCAGCCGACACTGCTCGCTCTGCACGAGCAGGCGAGGGAGCTGGGTCTCGACACGCTCGTCGAGGTGCACGACCGCGCCGAGCTGGCGCGCGCAAACGAGGTGGGCGCACGGTTGATCGGGATCAACAACCGCGACCTGCGCGACTTCAGCGTCGACGTCGAGCGAACCTTCGCGCTGCTGGAGGAGGTCCCCGACGGCGGCGTCGTTGTCTCGGAGTCGGGGATCGCCACCGCCGAGCAGCTGCGGCGACTGGAGGAGCGGGGGGTGCAGGCGGTGTTGGTGGGGGAGACGCTGATGCGCTCCCCCGACCCCGAGGCCGCTTTGCGAGCGTTGAAAAGTTTTAGAGACACTGCGGCCCACCTTTAGATCGCCTTCATCGCGGTCGATCATCCTGTTCCCATGATCCACATGACCCTGCTTTCCACGCCCGCCGTCGATCCGGCCTCCGCGGCCACCCCGCCGCGATGAAACGCCTCTTTGCGATCCCCTTCATCTCCGCCCTCGTCGGGGGCGGCGTCGTGGTGGCCGTGCTCGCCGCCAGCGGCAGCCTCAGCTCCTCGAGCAAGACCGTCACCGAAGTGCAGGCGTCGGCCCCGGCGAGCACCTCCGGCAGCGCCGCATCCTCGTCGAGGATCCCCACCAGGAGCGGCGGCGGAGGTGGGCTGAGCGCCCACGAAATCTACGAACGCACCGCGCCCAGCGTGGTCAAGGTGACCTCGACGATCGTGCGCCAGAGCGAATCGCCGTTTGGCTTCGGCGAAAGCGCGCAGCAGGGCACCGCCACCGGCTCCGGGTTCGTGATCGACGCCAACGGCACACTGCTCACCAACTGGCATGTGGTGGAGAACGCGAGCAAGGTGACCGTCAGCTTCGAACACTCAAAGACGGTCGAAGCGCACGTGGTCGGCAAGAACCCCTCCCAGGATCTCGCCGTGCTGAAGATCCCGACCGAAGGTCTCACCCTGCACCCGCTGACGCTCGGCGACTCCAGCGCGGTCGAGGTCGGCGAACCGGTGGTGGCGATCGGCAACCCCTTCGGCCTCAGCCGCACCCTGACCACCGGTGTGATCTCCGCACTACAGCGAGAAATCACGGCTCCCAACGGCTTTGCGATCGACAACGTCCTGCAGACCGACGCGCCGATCAACCCCGGCAACTCGGGGGGGCCGCTGCTCAACGCCAAAGGGCAGGTGATCGGCATCACCTCGCAGATCGAGACTGGCGGTGGCGGCAGCGACGGCAACATCGGGATCGGCTTTGCGGTGCCGATCAACACCGCCAAGGCGGAGCTCCCCGAACTGGAGAAGAACGGCACCGTCCAGACCGCCTACCTCGGCGTCGTGATGGTCGCGGTCGACGGCTCGCTCTCGAGCCTCAACCTGCCCGTCAAAAGTGGCGCGCTAATCGAGAAAGTCGAAGCCGGCAGCCCCGCCGCCAAGGCTGGCATCCGCGCCGGCAACATCGAAGCGAAGGTCGCCGGCAACGAAATCGCCGTCGGCGGCGACATCATCGTCGGTATCGACGGCAAAAAGGTGACGAGCTCCGAAAGTCTCGCCTCTTACGTCGGGGCCAAGAAGCCCGGTGACACCGTCACGCTCGAACTGTACCGCGAGTCGGGCAGCGGCGGCTACACCAAGAAGAACGTCACCGTCACGCTCGGCCAGCGGCCCAACTCAATTCCCAACCCCAACACGCCGGAATAGCATCCTGTCGTCGGGCCCCGGGCCCCGCGGCGGGCCGGCGCCCTCCGTGGGGGCCAGGCGGGTCTGCTAACCGGTTCGGATAACCCGGGGTCGGCTAACGTAAGGGCATGAGTGAGCAGCTCGCCCCCCGCGTGAAGATCTGCGGCATCACCCGCCTGCAGGATGCCGAGCTTGCCGCCGAGCTGGGCGCTTGGGCTGTGGGGATGATCTTCTATGAGCGCTCCCCTCGAGCGTGCTCGATGGACGAGGCGCTGCGCATTGCCACTGCGCTCCGTCGCAAGCTGGAGGTGTGCGGGGTGTTCGTCAACGCGACCCTGGACGACGTCGTCCGAACCGGCGAGGAGCTTGGGCTGACGATGCTGCAGCTGCACGGTGACGAGGGGCCGGCGTACTGCGCGGAGGCCGGCCACCGCACCGGCGCGCGGGTGATCAAGGCCGCGCAGGTGTCAACGATCGGGGAGGTGCGCGACGTGGAGCGCTTCCACACCGACTTCCACCTGCTCGACGCGCGCGCCTCCGAGCCGGGCAGAGAGGGGCTGCGCGGAGGCACCGGCGAGACGTTCGACTGGAGCCTGCTTTCCGCGCGGCGCTCCAAGGTGCCGCTGATCCTCAGCGGCGGGCTCGGACCGGATAACGCCGTCGCGGCGATCCGCGCGGCCGCCGAACAGGGGCATCGCGCGCAACCGTTCGCACTGGACACCGCCAGCGGCACGGAGGCCGCCCCCGGGCGCAAGGACCCCGAGCGTATGCGCGCGTTCTTCGATGCGGTGCGCGACTCCTCGACGGTGGACACCGTGCCGGGGGGCGCATCGGTGCCGGTAACCTCGCCCGCGTGAGCGCGATCGAGCACCGCTTCGGACGGTATGGGGGGCAGTACGTCCCCGAGACGCTGATGCCCGCGCTGGCGGAGCTCGAGCAGGCATGGGTGCAAGCACGCGAGGATGCCGGCTACCGAGCCGAGCTGGACGGGCTGCTGCGCGACTTCGGTGGGCGGCCCACGCCGCTGTACCTCGCGCGGCGGTTGTCGGAGCGCTGCGCAAGGAAGGTGTATCTGAAGCGCGAGGACCTCAACCACACCGGCTCGCACAAGCTCAACAACGCGCTCGGCCAGGCGCTGCTGGCGCGGCGGATGGGCAAGCGGCGAATCATCGCCGAGACCGGCGCCGGGCAGCACGGCGTGGCGACCGCCACCGTGTGTGCGCTGCTGGACATGCGCTGCGAGATATACATGGGCGCCGAGGACACCCGCCGCCAGCGGCCCAACGTGCAGCGCATGGAGTTGCTGGGCGCCGTCGTGCACCAGGTGGACGCGGGCGCGCGCACGCTCAAGGAGGCCACTTCGGCGGCGATCCGCGACTGGGTGAGGAACGTGGCCGACACCCACTACGTGATCGGCTCAGTCGTGGGCCCTGCGCCCTACCCGGCGATCGTGCGCGACCTACAACGGGTGATCGGTGACGAGGCGCGCGCGCAACTGCACGAGCGCGAGGGCCGCCTGCCCGCGCGCGTGATCGCCTGCGTCGGCGGGGGGTCCAACGCGCTGGGGATCTTCACCGCGTTCCTCGACGACCCCGGCGTCGAACTGGTCGGCGTGGAGGCAGGGGGGGAGGGGATTGAGACCCCGCGCCACGGCGCCCCGCTGACGGTTGGTGGCCGCGCGGGGGTGCTGCACGGCGCGCTGTCGGCGGTGATGCAGGACGAGGAGGGCCAGATCATCGAAGCGCACTCGGTCTCCGCCGGTCTGGACTACCCCGGCACCGGCCCCCAGCACGCCCACCTGCGCGACACCGGACGCGCCCGCTACGTCGCCGTCCCCGACCGCGCGGCGCTCGCCGCTTTCCGCGAGCTGGCCCGCCTGGAGGGCATCATCCCGGCGCTCGAGACCGCCCATGCACTCGCCTGGGTGCTCGCCCAGCCCGACGGCGAGCTCGACCTCGTGTGCCTCTCCGGCCGTGGCGACAAGGATCTGGCGGAGGTGTTGGCTCTGTCATGAGCGCTGGGAGCTCCGTCGGGATTGGGAATGGGGATGGTGCCTCCGCGCTAAAGCGCTCCGGCGGGCGGGTTGCGCATTGCGATACCGGCGGCGCGCATGGCATCGACCGGATCGCGGCAGCGTTTGCCGGCGCGGTACGCGAAGGCCGCGCCGCGCTGATGCCCTACCTGATGGGCGCCTTTCCCACGCTCGCCGACTCGATCCGTATCGGCGAGGCGTGCGTGCGTGGTGGCGCCGACATCCTCGAGCTGGGCGTCCCCTACTCCGACCCGCTTGCCGACGGGCCGGTGATCCACGATGCAGCCACGCGCGCGCTCGCCGCCGGCGCCAATCTCACCGGGGTGCTGGAGGTCGCGCGCGCGCTGTCCCCGAGCGTTCCGGTCGTGTTGATGTGCTACGCCAACATGGTGCTCGCGGGGGCGGGCGGGGATCCGATCGAGGCGTTTGTGGAGCGGCTGGCGCTCACCGGCGCGAGCGGGCTGATCGTGCCCGACCTGCCCTTCGAGGAGGCCGCCGAGGTGCTCGCCGCCTGCGACGCGCGCGGGCTGGCGCTCGTGCCGCTGGTGGCACCCACCACGCCGCCGGAGCGCCTGGCGGAGATTGGCGCCCGCGCGCGGGGGTTCCTGTACACCGTCTCGGTGGTGGGCACCACGGGGGAGCGCGCGGCGCTCGCCGATAGCTTCGCCGAGATCATCGCTCGCGCCAAGGCCGCCACCGCGGTGCCTGTGGCGCTGGGCTTCGGGATCTCCACCCCCGCTCAAGCCCGCACCGCCGCCGACGCCGGCGCCGACGGGGTGATCGTCGGCTCGCGGCTGGTGCGCGCCGCCGGGGAGTCCGAAGACCCGGCCGGCGCTGTGGGCGAGCTCGTGGCCGAGCTCGCCGCGGGCCTGCGGGGTTATTAGGGTTCTCGGGGCGTGGCCTTTAGAACGGCTTTCAAAAAGACCGGCACGCCCGGATGCTTCCCAGGGGACGCGGCGGCGTAGTCGTGTCTGATGGCGTGTCGGAGCGAGGAGGGGGCATTGCGAGTACCGCGATCCGTGCCGTCGTGCGTGGTGACCGATCGAAGATCGGCCAGCAGGGCGTCGGCTTCCGCGACGCCACGGTCGGACGTGCGCGCGAGCTCGATGTGCGGGGTTGGGTGCGCAACGGGGAGGAGGGCACCGTGGAGGTGCACGCCGAGGGGTCCGCGCCCGCGGTCGAGCAGCTCGTGGCTTTCCTGGGCAACGGTCCCGCGCTCGCGCGGGTCGCCGGGGTCGAGGTCGACAGGGTGGCGGTCGAGGGTCACGAGCAGTTCGCGGTGCGCGGCATCGCCGCCGGGGTGTTCGTCGTGCAGGAGCATCTGGCGCGGGCCCACCACTTCGACCTGCGCCTGGAGGTCGGCGGGGGGATGCGCTCGTGGGCGGTCCCGAAGGGGCCCTCGCTCGATCCGGCCGTGAAGCGCCTCGCGGTGCAGGTGCCCGACCACGCGATTGCCCACAACACGTTCGAGGGCGCGCTCGACGGAGGCCGAGTGATCGTGTGGGATCGGGGCGTCTACGAGCAGGGCGGGCGGGTTGCGTGGCCGTCGGCACTCGAGCGCGGCCACGCCGTGTTCGTGCTGCACGGTGAGAAGTTGCGCGGCGGCTTTGCGCTGCAGCGCACCGGTGGGGGGCCGAAGGCGCAGTGGCTGTTGATCAAGCGCCGCGACCCGCATGCGCGCCCCGGATCGGATGTCCTCGCCGAACACCCACGCTCGGTGCTCAGCGGGCGCACGCTCGATGAGGTCGGCGAATAGGTCGCCTGTGTCGTGCGTCGTGCTCCAAGCGGTGCAGCCCCCAGTGGGGGGCCGGCCCCGCCTACTGCTCTTCCGAGCGCCACCGCCGGTAGAGGGCCGCGAACTCCTGGTTCATCTCGGGCGTCAGATCCTCGGCGCGCAAACCGCCCGTCAGCCGGATCGTGGTACGCATCTGCTCCAGATACTCCGTGCAGTGCTCGCACTTGGCGATGTGTGCCTCGAAGCGGCGCCGCTGCGCCCGCGACAACCCCCCCTCCAGGTAGTCGGTGATTAGCTCGACCATCTCTTGACACACGAGCTCTCTGCGACGCAACAGCATCCTCATACCCTCCCCAACTCCGCCTCGAGCGCTTGGCGCAGGTGGCTGCGGCCCCTGTGCAGCAGCACGCGCTGGTTGGCCTCGCTGATCTCGAGCGCCTCGCACACCTCGCGCGCGCTC
The DNA here is from genome assembly GCA_963812595.1 of uncultured Solirubrobacterales bacterium. Classification (GTDB taxonomy): domain Bacteria; phylum Actinomycetota; class Thermoleophilia; order Solirubrobacterales; family Solirubrobacteraceae; genus Palsa-744. The sequence goes on along the minus strand of CAWEVQ010000009.1, from coordinate 402,838 downwards.
AGCTCAGCGACGTCGCGCAGCATCACGACCTCGCGCTGGCGCTCCGGCAGTTCGCGCATGGTCGCTTGGATGTGATCCGCGAGGCCCTCGGCGAGCAGCCTGCTGTCGCTCTCCTCCACCCAGTGCCGGGGCGGGGACATCCAGGCGCCCGACTCGTCGAACCTGGCGCTGTCCACGGCCGGCCCCGCGTCGCCGATCGCCACGCTGCGATGCTCGCGCACGCCCGTGCTCCTGGCCCGGTTGACGAGGATCGCCAGCAGCCACGTCTGAAACGACGAACGCCCTTTGAAGCCGTCGAGGCCGCGCAGCACCGCCAGCCAGGTGTCCTGCACGACCTCCTCGGCCACCGCGGCGCTCGCCACGTAGGTGCGGGCGATTCGCTGCATCGTTGAGTGGTGGCGCGCCGCCAGCGTCACGAACGCTTGCTCCTCGCCCGTGCGTATGCGCGCCACCAACTCAGCGTCCTCGTCCACTAGCCGGCCACGATACCCTCGCCACCGATGGCGCCGGGGACGGTCACCGACCCGACCTTGCTCAGCGCGCCGCCCGCGCCGATCGCGAACTCGTCGACGATCCCCACCGCGCCGGTCTGCACGTAGAGGAAGCGCCCGTCACCGCTCACGGTGGCGTCGACGGTGCCGCCGTCGGTGGGCGTGTCGCCCAGCGACGTCAGCAGCGCTCCGCTGTCGCTCGACTGGAAGCCCGTCAACGATGCGCTGGCGGCGTTGGAGGCGTAGAAACGCCCGTTCGTCGCAACCACCCAGCAGGTCGCTTCCTGGCCGGTTCCGACTGCGTCGAGCGGGGTGAGCGTCCCGTTGCCGTTCAGTGTGAAGTCTGTCAGCGCATTGGTGCCCGCGTCGGCCACGATCAAGTGCCCCTCTTGGTCGAAGGTCACCGCGAATGGGACGGCGCCTGGCTCGGGGTTGACGACGGGCGTCGCCGACAGCCGTCCAAAGGGCGCGACCGCGAACACGTCGATGTCACTGCCGTTGCCCTTGGTGGTGACGATCAACTGCTGGCCGTTCGGGGAGAAGGCGACCTGCCCGGGCGTGTGGGTGAACTGCGGTTCTTCGGTTGGGTTCAAGCCCAGCGCACGCCCCGAGCCGGGGAACGGCAACAGGCGCCCGAAGAACGACACGAAGCCCTGCACCTCGCCACCGTTCTCGGCATTCAGCGCATACACGAGACCGCCGTGGACGGCGATGCTCACGGGGAACGTTCCGCCCGAGCCGATCACCTGGCGCAGCGCTAGATGGTCGCCGAACACGGAGAACACGGAGATCGTGTTGCTGCCCGCGTTGACCGCGTACAGCTCCCCGGCGGCCGGGTCGTAGGCGAGCGAGCCCTGCGAGGCGAGGTGGTCGACGACCGAGCCCGCCAGTACCCCGCCCAGCCCCCCGGTGTTGTACACGCCGGCCTGGGTGAGGACGCCGTCGGCGGCGCTGTCGTAGACGACCACCTGGTTGCCGGCCGTGTTGTCGGTCTGCACGAACACGGGCGCCGAGCGAGCGCCGTGCCTGCCGCCGAAGGGCGGGCCGCCGGGGTTGCCAAACGCTTGGCCGCCGAATGCGCTCGCGGCTCCAGCCGCGCTGCTCAGTACTGCCAGGGCGGTGGCTGCCACCACACCGCAACGGGTCATCGCTTTCATCGAGGTCTCCTTCGCTTGGGTCGGCTTGTGCGGTGCAGTCCGTCCACTGCGCGATGCGTTACAGACCAGCGGTGGCTCGTGCCCCCTTCAGACTCGCCACGGCCAAACCTGCCGTCACACGCCCGTGGTCGAGTCGGGGCCTGCCTTACATTGGTTTGCATGAAGCTCTCCACCGCCCAGGTCAAGCAGGTCACGCTTGCGGCGTGCATCATCGGGTCGGGGATCGCGGTGCTCGACGGCACCGTCGTCAACGTGGCACTGCCCACGATCCAGCGTGATTTGGGGGGTGGACTGGCCGGCCAACAGTGGGTCAGCAACGCCTACCTGCTGACGCTCTCCTCGCTGATCCTGGTCGGCGGCTCGCTCGGCGACCTGTTCGGCGAGCGGCGGATCTTCGCGCTGGGCGTCGGCGGCTTCGGGGTCGCCTCGCTGCTGTGCGCGCTGGCGCCCACGATCGGCTTCCTGATCGCGTTCCGCGCGCTGGAGGGCGTCGCGGGGGCGCTGTTGATCCCGAGCTCGCTGGCGGTGATCGTCGCCACCTTCCCGGAGTCCGAGCGTGGCGCCGCGATCGGCACGTGGACCGCGTTCGGCGCGATCGCCGCGGCGATCGGCCCGCTCGGCGGGGGGCTGCTGCTCGCGATCGGCTCGTGGCGCTGGATCTTTCTGATCAACCTCCCGTTCGTGGCGCTCTGCCTGGTGCTGATCCTCGCGGTCATCCCCCGCGCCGCGCCGCGGGCCGCTGGTGTCGCCGCCCCGGCGGTCGATTACATCGGGGCGCTGCTGTGCGCGCTCGGCCTCGGCGGGCCGGTGTTCGCGCTGATCGAGCAGCCACGTCTGGGCTGGTCGAGCCCCGCGGTGATGGCGGGGCTGATCGGCGGCGCGCTGTTGTTCGCCGCGTTTTTGCTGTACGAGTCCCGCTACGCCTCGCACCCGATGCTCCCGTTGGGCCTGTTCAAGCGGCGCAACTTCGCCGTGGGCAACGTCGAGACGTTCGCGATGTACGCCGGCCTGTCGGTGTTGTTCTTCTTCCTCACGCTCTTCCTGCAGCAGGTCGCCGGCTACTCGCCGCTGCGCTCCGGGCTCTCGACGCTGCCCGTCACGGTGGTGATGCTGGTGCTCTCGCGCCGCTTTGGGGGGCTCGCCGACCGCCACGGGCCACGGCTGTTCATGGGCGGCGGACCGCTGCTGGCGGGCGCCGGGTTGCTGGCTGCTCCTGCGCGTCGGCGTCCACGTCGACTACTACAGCGAGGTGCTGCCGGGGCTGCTGGTGTTCTCGCTGGGCCTCGCGATGACGGTCGCACCGCTCACCGCGGCGGTGCTCGCGGGCGTCGAGGAGCGCCAGGCCGGGATCGCCTCGGGCGTCAACAACGCGGTCGCGCGGGTCGCCGGCCTGCTTGGGATCGCGGCGCTCGGCGCCGTGGTGGCCGTGCAGTTCTCCGCCTCGCTCGACAGCCACCTCGCGGGGGTGCGGCTCTCCCCGCGCGCCGAAGTGGCGGTGGCGCAAGCCAAGCGCCTCACGCTCGGGCGTCCCTCGGTGGCGGGTCTCCCTCCGCGCCAGGCCCGCGCGGTCACCTCCGCCGCCGACGCCGCGTCGCTGGAGAGCTTCCGTGCCGGCATCGCGATCGCAGGGGGTCTCGTCCTGCTCGGGGGCGTGATCGGCGCGGTGGGCATCCAGAACCCGCGCCGCGCGGTGTGCGCAGAGGAGTGCGCCGGCGGCTCGCTCGTCGGCGCCTCCCCGGACGCGGCCGGCCTGCACGAGGAGCCGCGGCCGGCGCACGAGGGTGCGATCGCCTGATCCCGGCCGGGTGGAGCGGCGGGCCGGAGGGTGGGGGTCAGATGCTTCGTTTTGGGCCCCCTACCAAATGGTATTGAGTCTCATTCTTGTTTGGTAGGGCCTCGATTTGATGGCTGGGTGACGCCGGCCGGTGGTGGCGGAGGGGCTCAAGCGGCCCATCGCCACCGCCGATGGAGGGGTGTGGGTTGCCTCGCCTCGCCCCGCCGCGTCTCCCCGGTGTGTCGGCTCGCGCTGACGTGCGCGGTTGTGGTGCGCGGGTTGACACTGGTGTGCATGGTCGTGGGGCGCCGGCTCACACTGATCTGCGCGGTCGCGCTCCTGGCGGCTGCCCTTGTTGACGGCTCGCTCGCCGCGCCCGCTCCCGCCGCCGCCGCCAAGAAGCTAACCGCCGCCAACTGGGACAGCTCGGAACAGCGCCTAGTGGTGCACGAAGCGGTGATGAGCGAAGAAGGCGCCGGCTTCGCGGGCGCCAGTCCGATGAGTGCCGCCGCCGAGAGCTCCGCGCTGGCGGCGATCGCCACGCGCGACGGCATTGCCCCGATCGTCTTCGACACCGGCCCTCCGCTCACCGTCATGCGCTTCGACGCGCTGCTCGTCGACCAGCTCGGGCTCGGCGAAGTCGCCGAACACGTCCAACAGGTGGCCATGAGCGCCGGCCTCGCCCCGCCCAGCTACTTCGGCAGCGAGGTGGTGGCTCGCTACCTGGGTCTGCGCTACACCCATCCCCCCGGCGAACAGAAGCTCGCGCTGTACCCGTGGAACCCGATCACGCGTGCCGAAGCCGCCCACTCCTTCGCGGTCGTGCTCGCCTGGTGGGTGGGGCGAGCGGCAAGCCACCGGCGAGCGGGGCGGAAGGGAGCATCGAAGGGACCAAGGCGAAGCGGCTCCGGCTCTCGCACCGGCGCCACCGCCAACCAGTTGGGCGATCGCCGCCGCGCGTGAAGCGCTGACGGCTTTCTCGCTGCCCACCTACACCGCCGCGCAGCGCGAGGTGCTGCACATCGCCGTCGCGAAGATCGGCATGCCCTACGTGTGGGGCGGCACCACCGACAACACCGCCGACGGCCTCGAACACGGCGGCTACGACTGCTCGGGCTTCGCGTGGCGCGTGTACAAGCTCTCCGGCCTGCCGTGGGGCAGGCAGATCCGCGGCCGCACGGCAGCCGAACAGGCCGGCGAAATACCCAAGCGCCAGCGCATCCACCTGCAGGACGTGGCGGGCGGCGACCTGCTGTTCTTCGGCTCGGCGCACTTCGACGTCCACAGCCACCGAGTCCAACGTGATCCACGAGGCGATCGCGATGAGCAGACGAATGGGCGATCAACTCCTCCGGGCAGGGCGTCTACGTGCTGCCGCTCACCTCCGGCTGGCTGGCGGAAAGCTTCACCTGGGCCCGCCGGGTGCTGTAGGCCCTTGAGCCCGGCGCGCGGCGCTGTCATGCTGCGCGCATGAGTCTCTCCCCGGCGCCGCGTCCCGAGCTCGCAACCCCGCGCCGCGTCTCCTCGCAGGACATACCGGCGCTGGCGCAGATGCTCGCACGGGCGTTCCTCGACGATCCCGTAGCGATGTGGTCGTGCCCGCCCGACCGTCTGCGCCCCAAGGTGCTCGAACGCTTCAACACGGCGCGCATGCGGCACCTGATCGGCGATCGCGAGGTGTGGACCACGCCCGAGCTGGCAAGCGCCGCGCTGTGGGCGCCGCCGAAGCGCTGGCGCACGACGCCACGCCAGGATCTCACGCTCGCTCGGATCATGCTCCACCCGCGGCTGATCGCCCGCGCCCCCCTGATCGGCCGCGGGCTGCTCGGGACTCGAGCGCAACCACCCCCACATCCCACCGCACTGGTACCTGGCGGTGCTCGGCACCGATCCCTCCGCGCAGGGGCAGGGTCTCGGCTCGGCGGTGCTCGGCCCCGTGCTCGAGGAGTGCGACACCGACGGCGTCGGCGCCTACCTGGAGTCCTCCAAGGAGCGCAACATCGACTTCTACGCCCGCCACGGCTTCCGCGTCACCGCCGAGCTGCGCCTGCCGCGCGGGCCGCGGATGTGGGCGATGTGGCGGGACCCGCGCGTGTAGAGGTGAGCCACGCGTGTGTAGAGGCGAGCCATGCGTGTAGAGGCGAGCCATGCATGTAGAGGCGAACCATGCGTGTAGAGGCGAGCCATGCATATAGAGAGGCGGGCTATGCGTGTAGAGGCAGGCCACGCTTGTGGAGAAGGTCTGACGAGGGACGCGCCGGACGGACCGACCGATTCCGTAGAGTCTGGGTATGCGCGTCACCGCCAAGGCCGACTACGCCGTACGGGCGACCGTGGAGCTGGCGGGCAGCGCCGCCGACGCTCCCCGCAAGGTCGATGAAATCGCCCAGGCGCAGGGGATCCCGCTGTCGTTCCTGGAGAACATCCTCACGCAGCTGCGCTCCGCCGGGATCGTGCGCAGCCAGCGCGGGCCCGAGGGTGGCTACTGGCTGGCCCATCCTGCCGCCGAGGTGACGCTCGCCGACGTGATCCGCGCGGTCGAAGGTCCGCTCGTGGGGGTGCGCGGCCAGCGCCCCGAGGAGGTCGCCTACAGCGGCTCCGCGGAGGCCCTCCAACAGGTGTGGGTCGCGCTGCGCGCCAACCTGCGCAAGGTGCTGGAGCGCGTCTCGGTCGCCGACGTCGCCGCCGGGAAGCTGCCCAAAGAGGTGATCGCACTGACTCGCGGAGAGGACGCCTGGCACACCGCTGCGCCGCTGAGGGCTCTTGGTCGCCACCAGCGACCCTGGCCGCCGCTGCGGCGGTCCTGCGTCTGCCGCTTGCTCAGCGACGCCCTAGAAGGTATGTGCCAAATCGGCCCAAAAACGCGCTCCTTCCGGTAGACTTCCTCCTCTGTACGCGGCGGCTTGGGTCGCTCCACGCGTGCTTCGAGCAGCGCCCGGGATCGCCGCTCACCGACCCATCCACTCTTCAAAAAAGCAAAAGGAGTCCTTTCTCGATGTCAGCCACCTCCGTCGCCGACAACACCGAAGCAGCCGAGGCGGCTGTCGAGGCGATCGCCAGCGCGGCCAACAAGGAGGCGACCTTCTCGCTGGCGCTCTCCCAGGACCAGAAGGATCTGCGCGACTGGGTGCACGGGTTCGCCGCCGACGTGATCCGCCCCGCCGCCCACGAGTGGGACGAGAAGGAGGCCACGCCGTGGCCGATCATCCAGGAGGCCGCCAAGATCGGCCTGTACGGCTTCGAAGGGCTCGCCCAGTTCTTCGCCGACCCGACCGGCCTGACCCTGCCGATCGTCAACGAAGAGCTCTTCTGGGGCGACGCCGGCATCGGCATGTCGATCATGGGCACCGCGCTCGCGGTCGCCGCGATCTTCGGCCAGGGCTCGGGCGAGCAGATCGGCGAGTGGATCCCCCGCTGCTTCGGCACCGAGGACGACATCAAGGTCGCCGCGTTCTGCGCCTCCGAGCCCAACGCCGGCTCCGACGTCTCGCGGCGTGCGCACCCGCGCGAAGTTCGACGAGGCCGCCGGCGAGTGGGTGATCAACGGCCAGAAGGCGTGGGCCACCAACGGCGGCATCTCCGACGTGCACGTGGTGATCGCCACCGTCGACCCCGAGCTCGGCTCCAAAGGCCACGCCGCGTTCGTCGTGCCGATGAGCGAAGCGAAGGGCATCTCCCAGGGCACGAAGGTCTCCAAGCACGGCCTGCGCGCCTCGCACACCGCCGACGTGTTCCTCGACGACTGCCGCGTCCCCGCCGGCTACGTGCTCGGCGGCAAGGAGAAGCTCGACGAGCGCATCGCCCGCGTGCGCGAGGGCAAGAAGAACAAGTCGCAGGCGGCGATGCAGACCTTCGAGTCCTCCCGCCCCACGGTCGGCTCGCAGGCGCTCGGCATCGCCCGCGCTGCCTACGAGTACGCGCTGGAGTACGCCAAGGAGCGCGAGCAGTTCGGCCGCAAGATCATCGAGAACCAGTCGATCGCCTTCACGCTCGCCCGCATGAAGATGGAGATCGACGCCGCCCGCCTGCTCGTGTGGCGCGCCTCGTGGATGGGCCGCAACCAGGTCCCCTTCGAGAACGCCGAGGGCTCGATGTCGCAAGCTCGAAGGCCGGCGAGGTCGCCGTGTGGGTCACCGAGCGCGCGATCCAGATCCTCGGCGGCAACGGCTACACCCGCGAGTTCCCCGTCGAGCGCTGGCACCGCGACGCCAAGATCTACGACATCTTCGAGGGCACCGCCGAGATCCAGCAGCTCGTGATCTCGCGCGCGATCTCGGGTATGCACATTCGGTAGGCGGGCACTGGGGGCCGGCCGAGGCTACGGCGTCTATGGATTCGCGCGGCGCCCACGGCGGGAGGCGCCGAAGGTCGGCGTTTGCCCTGCGCCCCCCCGTGTGGGTCTTTCCGCAGTCGTGGTACGCTTTTAGCATGGCCCACAGTGATATGCGCGTCACGGTCGGGGAGCGCGGGCGAGTTGTCCTGCCATCCGCGGTACGTCGTGAGCTGGACCTGAAGCCCGGTACTCACATGCTGTTGAGCACCGAGAACGACGGCTCTCTGCGGCTACGCCCGTATCGCGCCGTCGCCGAGCAGAGTCGCGGACTGCTCCGCGATCTACCCGGAGGGCCGATGGTCGATGAACTGCTCGCCGGGCGGCGCGCAGAAGCCTCCCGCGAGGACGCCGAGTAGTTGGCGCCCGTACTCGACGCCTCAGCTCTGCTCGCCTATCTTCGTGAGGAGCCCGGCGCCGACGTTGTAGCCGAGGCCATCGCCGGTGGCGCGGTCATCTCGACCGTCAATCTCGCAGAGGTATTCAGCCGCGCTGCCGATCGAGGAGCCGACCCGGCGAAGCTCGCAGCCGAACTGACCCACAGCGGACTACTCGACGGCGCGCTCACCGTCGAGCCATTCACCGCTGCTGACGCTATCGACACGGCACGCCTGCGACCACTGACCTGTGATGCGGGGCTTTCACTTGGCGACCGGGCTTGCCTAGCGCTAGCGCGACGGCTGGGCGCCCCAACCCTCACAGCCGACACCGCTTGGCAAGGCGCAGCTCACGGTGTCGAACTGCGCCCAATCCGCTGAGCGTCTTGCATCGCCGCCAGCCTTCAGCAGTCCAGCGTGGCGTCCGCCGTACCGCAGATCTCGTGCATCCGCGATCCCAGGCCCCCGAGCCGGCGTACGAGCATCGCCTTTGGGAATGGCCTCAGATTGTCAAACGAGGCGACCGACTCGACGGGGAGTCCCTCTTGCGTCCCGAGCCTCAGCTCGCTCGGGATGTCACGGATGCGCGTGCTCACCGGCGCCACGAGCAGGCGCTGCATCACCTCGTTCGCGGCGTCCCGGCTGACGACGAGGAACGGCCTGCCCTTCTCGTCGGGAGTCTCACCCCACCACAGGTCTCCGCGGGCTACCACCATCGCTCCCACGGCTCCTCCGCGATGGCCTCGCGGGCGAGGAGGGTCGCTTCGGCAATCTCCTGCGGCGTCTCCGGATGACGCGCCATCGCATCGCGATATCGGATCCGCAACTGCTCGCGCTCGCGCTCCACGAGGATGGTCTCCAGACCGACTCGGAGTGCCTGCGAGCGGCTTTCGAAGTCCCCGCTCTGCACGAGTTTGTCGAGCTGGCCCGCGAGCGTGTCCGGCAACTTGACCGCAACCTGAACCGTCATACCAACAGTATACCCAGTCGTAATGCGTTGCGGTAGCCGGCACGAGTGTGTGACCGACCCGGGAACGTCGATGCGAAGCCGGCGCGGATCACTCGTCACCGGCTAGCCGCCGACGGTCGAGTGCTTGTCCGCCCTACCAAGCCTGTGGCGTGCCGCAGTGCGGGCACTCCACGGTGGTGCTGACAGGCGCTGCGAACACATAGCCGCACTCGCAGGCGTAGCAGGCCAGGTCGGTAGGGCCGCCGGACTCGCGCACGCGCTGGGCGGCGATGTCGGGCGGGGGCGAGGCGACGCCGGATGGCGGTGGGGCGAGGGGCTCCAGCGCGTGGGCGGCGGGGTGCTCGCCGCGAATACGCTGTGCTCGGCGCCGCACGCCGATCGGATGTAGGAGGCTGCCTCTCATCGCTCTCCACCTGATAAGACCCGCCGCATGCCTGAATGTTTCGCCCCCCATCGGCGAATCCCTGGCGTACGTTTGAGATACTGAGCGCGATGAACCCCGCCCGCAAGCGCACCATGCGGCTGGTGGTGGCGCTCAGCGCCGCCGTGCTGCTGGCGAGCGCGCTGATCTACACGAGCTTCAACGCCGCCAGCCCCGCGCTCACGCCCACCCAGCTGCTGCGCGAGGCCCAGCCGGGGCGCAGCTACCAGCTCACCGGCACCGTCGTCAAGGGCTCGGTGCGCCACGTCGGCGGCGTGCTCCACTTCAGCGTCGCCGACCGCGCGGGCGCCGCCGATGCCGTGCCGGTCGCCTACACCGGCGTCGTCCCCGACCCCTTCAAAGAAGGGCGCGAGATCATCGTCACCGTGGAGAAGGACGGCGCCAGCTACACCGGCGAACAGAACTCGCTGATCACCAAGTGCCCCTCCAAGTACACGGTCGCGCCGCCCTCCGAGAAGCAGAACGCCTGAGTGTCCCCCACGCCCCCACGGCGGCCGGGCCGTAGGTCGCTCGAGGCACCGCCGGCGGCGGCGAGGCCTGATGGCGCTGCTCGGACACGTCTGCCTGGTGCTCGCGCTGATCGTGTGCGCGTACGGCATCGTCGTCTCCGTCTACGGGGCGCGCAGCGGCCGGGCTGAGTTCTCGCTGGCGGGCCGCCGCTCGGTGTACGCGCTCGCCGGCCTGCTCACCGTCGGCATGGTGCGTGCTCGAGATCGCGTTCGTGGGCAACGACTTCGCCTTCAACGCCGTCGCCGACACCTCCTCGCGCACCACGCCGCTGCTCTACCGCCTGGCCGCCCTGTGGTCCTCCCAAGAAGGCTCGCTGCTGCTGTGGGCCTGGCTGCTCTCGATGTGGTCGAGCCTCGTGCTGTTCCTCACGCGCCGGCGCCTGCGCGAGGTCGCCTCCTACGCGACCGCGATCCTGCTCGGCTTCGGCGGGTTCTTCGTGGGGCTGATGGTGTTCTACGCCAACCCGTTCACGACGACCAGTCCGGTGCCCGCCGAAGGGGTCGGCCTCGATCCGCTGCTGCGCTTCCCCACGATGATGATCCACCCCCCGATGCTGTACTCGGGGTACACGCTCTGCACGATCCCCCTCGCGTTCGCGATGGGCGCCCTGATCGCTCGCAGAGTGGATGGGGAGTGGATCGCGGTGGTGCGCCGCTTCGCGCTGGCTGCGTGGCTGTTCCTCGGCATCGGCATCCTGCTCGGAGCCTCCTGGTCGTTCTCGGAGCTCGGCTGGGGGGGCTACTGGGGCTGGGACGCGGTCGAGAACGCCTCGCTCTTGCCGTGGCTGACTGGCACCGCGTTCCTGCACTCGCTGATGATCCAGGAGCGCCGCGGGATGCTGAAGGTGTGGAACGTCTCGCTCCCTCTGGCCACCGGGATCCTGGCGATCATGGGCACCTTCATGGTGCGCAGCGGGATCCTCGACTCGATCCACGCCTTCGGCGGGGCGACCCTCGGCGTCCCCTTCCTCATACTGATCGCCGCGCTGCTCGCCGGCTCGATCTACCTGGTCGTCTCCCGCCGCGCGATCCTGGCCAGCACCCACCGCCTAGACTCGCTGCTCTCGCGCGAGGCGATCTTCCTGTTCAACAACCTCGTGCTGGTCGGCCTCGCCTTCGTGATCTTCTGGGGCACCTGGTTCCCGAAGATCTCCGAAGCGCTCACCGGCCAGGCCGCCTCCGTGGGGCCGCCGTGGTTCGATCGCTACACCGTCCCGCTCGCGCTGATCCTCGTGCTGCTCTCCGGCATCGGGCCGGTGATCGCCTGGCGGCGCGCCACCCCGCGCGGGGTGCTGCGCAACCTGCTGGTGCCGTTCGCCGCGGCGCTGCTCACGCTGGCTGCGCTGCTGCTCGCCGGTGTCACGCAGAAGCCCGCTGGCGATCGCGATGTTCTGCTGCGCCGCCTTCGCGCTCGGCAGCGTCGCGCAGGAGCTGTGGCGCGGCGACGCGCGTGCGCCGCGGCGCCTCGGGCGAGGCGCCCCCGGTGGCGCTGCTGGCGCTGATCCGGCGCAACCGCCGGCGCTACGGCGGCTACATCGTGCACGTCGGGATGGCGGTGCTGTTCGTCGGCGTCGCCGCCTCCTCCTCCTTCCAGCACGTCACCCAGCTCTCGCTCTCGCCTGGGCAGTCCGACCCGCGTGGGCGCCTACACGGTCCACTACCTGCGCCCGACCGCGGCCCTCACGCCCCACGACGACCCCACCCACACCGGGCTCCACCCTCAACGTCGGCGCCGTGCTGCCGGTGACCAAGGATGGGCGCTACGTCACCACGCTGCGCCCCAGCGAGGACTTCTACGAATCCCAGGAAGAATCGCAGGGCTCGGTCGGGCACCTGATCGGGGGGCAGCCGGTCAGCAGCGTCGGCATCGACGCCAGCCTCACGCGCGACATCTGGAGCGCGATCCGCCCGGAACATCGAAACTCCCGGCTGAAGCACATCATCGAAGTCGGCAACCGCACGATCCCCTTCTCGCGCCCCGACGAGGGGCTGTTCGTGATCGACTTCCTCGCCCACGAATACCTCCAGCACCCGCCCCCGGCGCAGTTCCGCCTGGAGGTGTCTCGCCGCTGATCATGTGGATCTGGCTGGGCGGCCTGATCGTCTTCGGTGGCGGCCTGCTCGCGCTCTCGCCCTCGCCGGGGGCTCTGCGCCGCCGCGTCGCCCTCGGCCTCCCTCGCGTCGCCGAGCCCGCGCTCGCCGGGGGCCCGCGCCGCGGGACATACTCGCGTTGGAGCTCGCCCGCGAAGTCAAGTACCGCGAGCTTGCGCGACCTGGAGCTCGACCTCGCCACCGGCAAGCTCTCGCGCGAGGACTACGAAGCCACCAACGCCACGCTGCGGGCGGAGGCCCTGGAGATCCTCAATCAGCTCGAGCCCGATCCAAGCCGGGAGACACGCGCCTCTGGCGCTGGCCGATTCGTGGATGCGAGCGAAGCGAGTGTCCCCCTAATCGGTCCCCGTTTCGGCCGCTACCAGGGCTTCTTGAGCAGGATGATGGTGTTTCCGACGAACAGGATCGCGAAGAAGACAGTCCAGCGGTTGAGATTGCGCTCCACGAGTGAGCCGCCCCCCAGCGGGCCCTGGCCGGTGCCGACCCCGAACGCGCCAGAGAGCCCGGCGTCTTTCCCGGAGTGCATCAGCACCAGGAAGATCAGCACCACCGCGATGATCACCTGCAGGATCGAGAGGATCGCTTCCATCGGCGCAAGGATACCGATTGCCGGCAGGCCGCACCTACGGGCAGGGAACCGTCGCGGTGCTGGTACTGGTGGAGCCGTCTTCGTAGGTGAATTCGGCGGCGAACGGGAAGCCGCCGGCTGGGCAGCGGGAGGGAAGCAGGGCCGTGTTGGGGTTGTGGTGCTCTTGGGCGGCCTTCCCGCCGATCGTCACAGAGAAGGAAACCGTCGAGGCGTTGGGCTCGAGCGGGATCGTTGGAATCGCCGGGACCGACATCACGAGCTTTTCGCCGTACGGAGGGTTGTCCGGCAGCGCCGTGCCAGTGATCACCACGCGCTCTTCCAGCGGCGAGTAGCCCTGGCCGAGGATCTCGATCGTCGGGTTCGGCACCCTGTGGCGGACCCACGAAGACCGAGACCGCGGCTTCCTCGCTTTCCACCGAGGAGCCCACGTGCACATCGGCCAGAGCGCGCCCCGTGCCGATCTGCGACCGCGCCGGGCAGCCGTGCGCGCCGTGCGCCTGCAGCCGCGCCGCCGTGCAGCTGCGGAGCTTCGGCACATCGAGCGTCAGCCCTGCAGGGAAGTGCAGCACCGCCCGGCGCACCGGCGAGGGCACGCCGAGCTCGCCGCCGGCGAAGTGGGCGGCGAACGTGAAGGCCGCCTTCGCACCCAGCTTGTCGGGTGAGAACGACGGCCGGATCGTCGCTGTCGTCGCTTCGGGCGGGGGCGGCGGCGTCGGGTTGAATTCGGGGGTGGACGACGCGTCAACCGCTGCTGGCAGCATGCCCCCGAGCGCGAGCAGTGCGCCCACCATGAGGCGCAGGATGCCCGGAAGGCTGATCGCCGGCAGAGAGCCGCCGCGGGGCCGCTACTTGTGCGGGCACGGGATCGTGCCTTTGACCGCGTTGCTGGTGCCGTCCTCGAAGGCGAACTGCGTCTCGTAGGGGAAGCCACCCTTGGGGCACGTCTTGGGAACGATGATCCCCTTTACGTGCACCAGCTTGCGCTTGCCGCCCACCTGCTCGTAGTAGGCGGCGTTGGGCGCGCCCAACGTGATGAAGATGCTCTTCGCCGTCGCGTTCGAGGCGCCGGGGAGGGATTCGATCGGCGGCACCTTGAACGTGAAGCCCAACCCGTAGGGCTTGGGCTCGTTGACGACCTGCGCCTTGAGTACAAGCTGCACCGAAACCGGCGACACCGCGTTGAGGTAGGCCAGGATCACGAGATGCCCGTCTTCGTTGGGGCCGCGGTAGAAGTTGAGCGTGAACGGCTCTTCGTTCACCTGGTCGGCCAGTTCATATGCACCCACACCGCCGCCGAAGCCGGCTTTCGAGTCCTTGGGGCAGACGTTCGGTTCCAGCGTCTGTTCGAGCTTGACGGCGTTGCAGATGCCCACGCCCTTGGTGTCCACCGTGAGGCCGGCCGGCCCCATGACCGTCGCTTCCGCGATCGGCGACGGTAGCGGCCCGCTGGTCGAGCCGATCGTGGCGGTGCCGTGGACATTGGTGGGCGCCCCCAGCTTGTCTGGGGAGAAGCTTGCGGTCACTTCCAGTGTCTGCGCCGCCCACGCCGCCGTGGCGACGATCCAGCAGACGCAGGCGACGGTTGCTGCGACGAAAACTCTCGTTCTGGACATGCGGCTTCACCCCTCCCTCTGTGTTGCTCCTCGCTGACCCGGCGCCGAGCATTTTCTGGCATTGCGGTAGGCCGCAGTCTCCAATCCCCGGCCACTGGAACCTACCGGCCGGTCGCTCGGATTGCAACTCATAACGCGTGCGTGTCCCGTTTGCGTATGCCTTGATCTCCCACTGCTCATCGATCTCCTACCCTCATCAACCCCTGAACTTCGGGAACGGAGCGCCATCGGCACCGGCTTGAGGTGGCGGCCTGGGTCGTACGGCTATGGCGGGCGTCGTACGGCTGCGGCGGGGCGGAGTCGTACGGCACACAATGGCGGAGAGGGCGGTGGAGGCCAAGCAGCCGTTTCTGCAATGGATCCTGCGCGTCCTCGAGCGAATCCGGCCACCTCCGGGGCTCCGCCTCAAGGGCCGGTACAGTGCGGCGGCCTTGGTCGCCACCCTGGGGAATCTGCGCGCGATGCCCGGTGCCCTTCCGTAGCCTTGCGTGCGAGGGAGATTACAAATCCTTTACCGCGGGGTGGTTGTCTGCCGATATGAACCTGAGCCAGGGTGGTCGGTCCTTCGACTGCGGCCCCGCCCGGCCTGCGTATGCGAGATGACAACCAGCCCACCCGAACGACGACGAAGGCCCTCGCGCGAACCTGTGGAGGCCGTGGCATGACCGCCCGCGGAGGCCGCCGATGAGCGCCCCGCGCCGCTGGGCGCGCCGCGCCGTGCTCTCGATGCTGGCCGGAGGTGGCCTTAGTGCCGCCGGCTTCGGCGGGCCCCTCGCGGGTGGGGCGCTGGGCGCTGAAGTGTCGACGGGCACCACGACCTCCGAAGACCAGGCTCCCGCGGTCACCGAAACGACCTCCCAGGCGCCGGCCTCGGGCCAGGAAGGCAGCAGCTGGTGCGAGCGGCGCCAGCGGGGCGAGTGGCGCCGGCGACGCGAACGGGACCACCGGGACGGGTGCCAGCACCACCTCGACCGCCCCCGCCACCGCGCCGTCCAGCACCTCGACGTCGCCCACCGCGACCGCGCCGGCGACCGCTGAAGGGACGAGCCCGACCGTGGTGGTGCAGCGCAGCCAGCCGGCCACCCCCGGGCGGCGGCACGGCGCGAGCGTCACCGGCTCCGGCAGGGGCACCGCCGGTGGCGCCGGCTCCAACGAAGGGGGCGGGAAGGGCCAGGGCGAAGGCGCCGCGACGAGCGGGCCCACCACCGCCCCGGCCGGTACGCCCAACGGCGTCGCGCCAGCCCCGCAGACGGCCGGCGAAGAAGCCGGCGTGCTGGCGACGCTGCTCACGGGCTCGACGGTGTCGGCGCAGGCGCTCGACTTCTACCGCATCCCCCTCTTCCTGCTCCCGGTTTACCAGGCCGCTGCCTTCCAGTACGACGTGCCCTGGCAGATCCTCGCGGGGATCAACGAAATCGAGACCGACTACGGCACCGACCTCTCGGTCTCGAGCGCCGGCGCGCTGGGATGGATGCAGTTCATGCCCGGCACCTGGGTGCGGTATGGAGTGGACGCCACCGGCGCCGGCTACGCCGATCCCTACAACCCGGTGGACGCGATCTTCGCCGCCGCCCGCTATCTGCACGCGGCCGGCGCCTCCCACCACCTGCGCGCTGCGATCTTCTCCTACAACCACTCTCAGGAATACGTCGAATCGGTGCTGTTGCGCGCCCGCCTGGTCGCCAGCTACCCGAGCTCGGTGATCGCCACGCTCACCGGCCTCGTCGACGGGCGCGCGCCGACCACCGGCGCCCACCTGGCTCCGGGGACGGGGGCCGTGCTGGCGGCGCAAGCGGCGGCGGCCGACACTGGCGCCTCGGGCGAAGGTTTGAGCTCCCCGGCGGCGGGAAGCGCTGGCGGCGGCTCCTCCAATGCCACCGCGGGAGCGGTGCCCGCCGGTCTGCCTCCGACGCCGGCCGCCGCGGGAGCGCAGGCGAGCGGCAGCACCCAGTCGGGCGCGGCGGGAGCTGCCAGCACCGCGGGGACTGCCGGCGCGGCGGCCGGCGCGGGACAGACGGCTCATGCCGGCTCCGCGGCGCATCCCGCCGCCACCCCCGGCTCGACGCCCGCACCGTCGCCACGGGTCGCGGCGGCCCGTGCGCAGGCCGCCGCCAACGCACCCGCCAAACCCTCGCAGCTGGTCGAGCTGCTCGGCAATCCCGACGCGCCGGTGGTGGCGGCGGAGGACGGTCGCATCGAGCACCTCGGGCACTCCCACGCGTTGGGGCGCTACCTGGTGCTGCGCGACATCTACGGGGACGTCTTCACCTACGCCGGCCTTGGCAGCATCGCCCCTCGCTACCGTCCCTCAGCCCCGTCGCTCAAGCCCCGTATCGCGGAATCGTCGGGAACCCAAGCCCACTCAGGCCGCGACTGCCGGGCACCAGTCGCCGCTGACCCTGAAGGTGAAGGCGCACGCCGCCCAGGCGCTCGCGCCGGTGAGCGCGCCGGTCGAATCCGAAGGCGAAACGGCGCCCGCGGGGATGGGCAGGGTGCGCCTGTTCGCGCACCCCGAGAACCCGGTTGCGCGGGCGGCGGCGCACGTCGCGAGTTCGGCGAGCGGAAGCGGTGGTTGGGCGGCGCTGAAAACCGGCTCGATCGTCTCCAAGGGCACGGTGCTGGGCCACCTCGACACGCCCCCTGGGGCGAGCGCCGGACAGATGCGCTTCGCGGTGCGGCCCGCGGGGGACAGCACGACGATCGACCCTCAGCCGCTGCTGCAGAACTGGCGCCAGCTCGATGCGGCGCTGCACCCGAAGGGCTCCAAGGGCACCGACACGCTGCTCGGGGCGACCGCCGCGGATGTCTTCTCGATGTCCAGGGGCGAGCTCGAGCGCGCGGTGCTCGCCGATCCCGGAATCCAGCTCGACACGTGTGGCCGTCGGGATGTCGCGGCGGGCACGGTCGACAAGCGCGTGCTGGCGTCGCTCCTGTTCCTATCGCGCAGCGGCCTGCAGCCGACGGTGGCCGGACTGCGCTGTCCCCGCGGCGGGGACACGCCGTCCGGATTGAGCGTCGTGACCGGCACCGGCACCGGCACCGGCGCGGGTGCGAGTGCCGGCGCCGCGTTGCGCTCGGTCGCTCGGCAGGCGGCGGTCCACGGCGGCGGCATGGCGGTGGACATCACCGCGATCAACGACATCCCGATCGCTGGCCACCAGGGCCCGGGCTCGGTCACCGACGACACGATCCGCACGCTGCTGACGCTCCACGGCCAGTTCGCGCCCCACCGGATCGTGAGCCTGATGCAGTACCCCGAAGGGCCTTCGACACTGGCGCTGCCCACCGCCTGGAACCACATCCACATCGAGTTCCTTCCCATGCGCGCTACGGCAAGCGCGCACGCTGCCACAGCCGGTCCCGCCGCGGCGTCGCCGTTGGCGGCAAGCGGCAGTTGAACGAGGCTCAGTGGAGCCAGCTGATCGGGCGCATCGCCTCGCTGCCGAAACCCACGGTCTCGGTCACGCCCAGCTCGGCGGCGATCCGCGACCCACAGGCGGCGCCCACCAACCGCGGGCTCGGCGCCGGCAGCCAGGCCGCGGCCGGCTGAGCTGCTCGGCGAGGCACCTGTCGTGCCCGCGGGGTGGCGGACACAGACACAGGCTTAGACAGGTGGGCTTCTCAGCCGGCGCTGGTCCCAGGTTGGGCCCTGTTCGATTTCAGTGCGCCCGCCAGCGAGCTCCGGCAATTCGCCGCCGCCGCTTTGAACTTCGCGCCGCCGGTGTTGAGCCCTTTGGTGGCGAACATCGGGCCCTTGCCCGAGGTGTTGGGTTCGCCGACGTTGACTCCGTTCTGACGCATGCACGCCGCGAAGCGCTGCAGCCCGGCGCGGAAACGGGGGTTGTCGAAGAGGCCGTGGGCGCCCCTGCCGCCCTTGCCCAAACGGCTGCCTCGGAAGCTGGGACTGCAGCTCCTGAGCGCTTCGGCGAACTGTGCGCTCGACATGCCCTTGGGCAGATGCCCACCGCTGCCGGGGGAGCCTGCGGCTGCGCCCTGGGGAAACGTGATGCCTTTCTTGGAGAGGCATGTGCGCACCGCGGCGAAGCGCGCCGCGCGCCCGGCGGGCGGGGTGCCGGCGGTGGAGGCGCCGGGGGTCGCGGTGGACGAGGTCCCGGTGGACGAGGTCCCAGTGGACGAGGTCCCGGTGGACGTGGTCCCGCTGGGCGATGTCCCGGTGGATGTGGTGCTAGAGGAGGACGTGCCGGCAGTGGTCGTGCCGGTCGACGCCGCGTTGGCGGTGGTCTCGGTGGTTGTGGTCGTGCTCGAAGAGCCGCCGCATGCCGCCAGGCCGAGCGAGGCGGCCACGAGTATCGCGGCCAGCGCAATCAGCGATGGAAGCGTCCTCGGCCGGCGGCGTGGGATGCTGTTGTGGGACATGGAGCTCCTTTGTCGGTCAAGCGGGATCTGTGCTGCTGGTCACGTGGATCCGAACACTTTGATCGATCCACCTAAAGGGTCAGTCAAGGTGGCGCTGGGGATGGTGTGCGATTCATCCGCCGAAGAGACCTCCGCCACCCGGGCCACCTGCGCCACCCGCGCCGCCGCGACCCGCGCCGCCGCCCCCGAACAGCGCGCCGAGGCCGCCGCCACCGCCGAGGCCGACGCCCGCCGTGCTGACGCTGATCGATTCGGCGCTGACAGCGCCGCCCGAGCCTTTGGTGCCGCGAACGATCACGGTTTCGCCGGGGTGGATACCGTGCACGTCGGCTTTGACGGTCTTGGTGATCGTCGAGGCGGGGGAGGTGGTGACCTTGACCGTGTTGCCTTCGGCGTTGGTCACATACAGGGTGCTGCCGGAGATGTAGGAGACTTCGCCGATTGTGGCGCCGCCCGCGCCGCCGAGGCTGCCGAAGCGCCCTGCGAAACCGCCGCCGGCCCCGGCGCCAGTGCTGCTCGCGCCGCTGCCGGCAGTGCTGCCGGCGCCAGTGCTGCTCGCGCCGCTGCCGGCAGTGCTGCCGGCGCCAGTGCTGCTCGCGCCGCTGCCAGTCGTGGTGCCAGCGCCGGCGGCGCCACGCAGGGCGGCGAACCGGGAGGCCAGCCCGGCTGCGCCGCCGGCAGAGCTCGATGAGGTTTCGCCCTTCTCGACGAGCACCCCGCCGATGAAGCCGCAGGCGATCAGCAGCACAGCCAGCAGCGCGAGGAAGATCGGATTCCCGCCCGTCCCGAGCAGGCGCCGGCGTGGGCGGGGGGCAGCTCTTCGAGCGGCTCCTGCGCCCACGTGTCATCTGCGGAGGAGACATAGGGCTCCTGGGAGGCGGAAACGTCGGTGCTGGTGGTGTCCTCGACTGGCATGACTGGCTCCTCATGGGGAATGGTGGCGGGCTCCTCGGGGGAGATATGCGGGGGTTGATCACTCAAAGCGCAGTGCCTCGATCGGTCGCAGACGCGCGGCGCGCCCCGCCGGGTAGGTGCCGAAGAAGAGGCCGGTGAGCACGGCGGCGCCGAAGGCGAGGAAGATCGAGTAGGTGGCGATCGCGGGGTGCACGCCGGCAATTTCGAACTGGCTGCCCACCACCCCGAGCAGCACCCCGGTGAGGCCGCCGATCAGCGACACCAGCACGGCCTCGGTGAGGAACTGCGTGAGGATGTCCGAGCGGCGTGCGCCGACGGCCTTGCGAATGCCGATCTCGCGGGTGCGCTCGGTGACGGACACCAGCATGATGTTCATCACGCCGATGCCGCCCACCAGCAGCGAGATCGCCGCGACCTCGCCGAGCAAGCGTGGTAAAGACGGAGGTGGTGGAGCTGGTGGTTTCGAGCAGCGAGCCTTGGTTGATCACCTCGAAGCCCGGTTCGGCCGTGTCCTTGACTTTGTGGCGCTGCTCGAGGATCTGCGTCACCTCGGCTTCGGCAGAGCCGAGCGCCGACTCGGAGGTGGCCTCGACGGTGATCGAGTCGATCGGGCCGTAACCCGAGAGGGAGTCCTGCACGGTGGTGATCGGGGCGGCGACGATTTCGTCGAGGTTGGACACCCCGTTGGAGCCCTTGGCGGCGAGCACGCCGATCACCTCGAAGTTGACACCGTTGGCGCGCATCGTCTGCCCGATCGGGTCCTGTCCGGGGAACAGCTCTTCGACGACGGTCTGCCCGATGACCGCCACGCGTGCGTGGTGGGCGACGTCGGCTTCGGTGAAGGCGGTGCCTTCCTGGAGGTGGTAGCCGTGGGCGGCGAGGTAGGAGGGAGTGGTGCCGACGAACGTGCCGGGCTCGTAGGAGGTACCGTTGTAGACGAGCGTCACCCCGGTGGCGTTGACGACGGGCGAGGCGCTCTTGACGTCGGGGGCTTCGGAGCGGTTCTGCAACGCGGCCGCGTCCTGCCTGGTGAGCGAGACGGCGCTCGATGAAGCACCGCCAAAGCGCGCCCCGCCGCGGGTTGCGCCCGACTCGACCAGCAGCACGTTCGTGCCGAGGCTCTCGATCCGTTCCTCGATCGCTTTGGAGGAGCCGTTGCCGACGGCGATCAGGATGATCACGGCGGCCACGCCGATCGTCATGCCGAGGATCGTCAGCCCCGAGCGCAGCTTGTTGGCGATGATCCCGCCCCACGCGATGCGCAGCGTCTCGGCACCGATCATGGCCGAGCCTCGACCGGGGCCGCGAGGTGGGCGGACTTCAGCTGGCGGGAGGCTGGCGGGGGGTCGTGGACACCGAGCGAGCGACGGTCTTCGACGACCCGCCCGTCGCTGAGGCGCACCACACGCTTGGTTTGGGCGGCGATGTCGGGCTCATGGGTGATCAGCACGACGGTACGCCCTTCGGCGTTGAGGTCGGCGAAGATCGCGAGCACGTCCTCGGTCGAGTGCGAATCGAGGTTGCCGGTGGGCTCGTCGGCGAGGATCAGTGACGGGTTGGTGACGATCGCGCGGGCCACGGCCACGCGCTGCTGCTGTCCGCCGGAGAGCTCGGAGGGGAGGTGGTGCAGGCGATTGGCCATGCCGACGGAGCTCAGCGCTCGTTCGGCGCGGCGACGGCGCTCGACGCGGTGCAGGCCAGCGTAGGCGAGCGGCAGTTCGACGTTGGCGAGCGCGGGGGTACGCGCGACGAGGTTGAAGGACTGAAAGACGAACCCGAGCTTGCGGTTGCGCAGGTCGGAGAGCTCGTCCTCGTCGAGGTCGTGGGCGTCGGTGCCGTCGATCAGGTAGCGCCCGTCGGTGGGGATGTCGAGGCAGCCGAGGATGTTCATCAGCGTGCTCTTGCCGCTGCCCGAGCTGCCCATGATCGCGACGAAGTCGCCGCGCTCGATGCTCAGCGAGACGCCGCGCAATGCCGGCACGCGGATCGTGCCGATCGCGTAGGTCTTGCTGACGTTCCGTACGTCGATCACCGGGCACTGCGGCGGGTGGCGGCGGCCATCGTCCCGCGTGTCTCGGTGGGCGAGCATGGCATGCGGGCCTGTGCCGGCCGGCGGTGTATCCCCGCTCGGTGTGGCGGCTGTGGTGCGCGCCACGAGCGGCTGGCTGCGCGCGGCTCGCGCGCGGAGGGGTGAGCGTGGGGGCCGCATCAGCCGCCTCGGAAGGCACCGCCTCCGCCCGCGCCCCCGAAGAACGCAGCGCCGCCACCACCGCCGAGTCCGCCGCCGGCCCCGCCGAGCGTCCCCGTGCGGCTGCCCAACCGCGAAAGGAGACTGGAGGTCGTGGAGGAGCCGCGGGCGACGGGCAGGACGATCTGTTCGCCGGCGGAGAGGCCAGAGAGGACGATTGTGGAGCTGTCACCGGCCAGCCCGGCGACGACCCGCCGGCGGGTCTGGGTGCCGCCGTGCACGACCGTGACGGTGTCGGCGGTGATCGCGGAGGTGGGCACGTTGACCCCTTCGGCCTGCTTGACGACCACTTCCGCGGTCGCGCTCATCCCCGGTTTCAGCCCGTTTTCGAGCTGGTCGAGCTGGAAGGTGACGTCGTAGCTGACCACTCCGCTCGAGGATGTCGGGAGCGTGGCGACGCTCACCACGTGCGCGGCGAGCTTCAGCCCTTCGAGCGCTTCGATCGTGACCGTCGCGGGCTGGCCGTCGCGCACGTTGACAACTTCGGACTCTGAGAGAGCCACGACGAGCTGCATTGAAGAGAGGTCGCTGAGCACGGCGAGGGAGCTCGACGAGCTGGAGCCCGACCCCGAGGAGCCCGACCCGGAGGCGCCCGTTGCCGTGGAGGAGGCCCCGAACGCCGACGCGGCCGAGGAGGACGCCCCCGAGCCGGATGACCCCGACCCGGACGAGCTGGAGGAGCTCTTGGTGGTGCCGCTGGCGGAGACGGCTTCGCCGACCTCACCCGAGAGCGAGACGATCGTGCCGGTGGTGGGGGCGAGGAGCTTCGTATTCGGACAGCGCCTCCTCGGCGCTCTGCACCGTAAGGCGGTCGCTCTTGACGGCGGCGCGGGCGGAGGCGATGTTGGCTTCGCGGGCGGCGGCGCTGAGCGTGGCTTTGGCGGTGGAGCTCCCGTCGGATTCGCGGCTGGCGCTCGTGGAGGAGCTGCCGCTGGCGGATTCCGAGGCGGTTTCGCGTGAGTGTGCTTTGGCGTGCTCGGGATGAGATGGGGTGGTGGTGCGGGGGGCGACGCCCGGGGGAGTGGTGGTCGTGTCCGGAGTGGCGGTTGTCGTGGTGTTGCTCGGCGTGGTGGTGCTCGGCGTGGAGGTGGTCTCCGTGGGCGTGGGTGTGGTGGTCGTCGTCGCGGGCGCGGTCGTTGGCGCGGTGGTCGTCGGACTGGTTGGAGGGCTGTAAGAGACGTCCTCCACGGAGGCGGCCGAGGCGGTGGTGTGACTTGCGCCCGTGTCCGAGGAGCCGCTACCGGAGGAGCCTTCGCCGTCGGTTTCTTCCTCCTGCACGAGGTTCGCTTCGGCGGCCTGCAGCGAGGCTCGGGCCTGTTCGAGCGTGACTTCGGCGCTGTCGGGGTTCAGTTCGGCGAGCAGCTGCCCCTCGGTGACATGCTGGCCCTGGTGGACGTAGATCTCGGTGACCACGCCGGAGGTCTTGAAGCCGAGGTCGAGCTGGGTGGCGGCCTGGACGTTGCCGCTGCCGGAGACGGTCGATTGCACGACCCCCTCGCCGACGGTGATCGTGCGCCCGGTGGCGCTCGCGGTACCGGAAGAGGGCCCGACGACGAGCACGGCCGCGACGATCGCGCCGAGGCAGAGCGCGGCCAACAGATAGGTAGGCCAGGGCCGTTGCGCGCGTGGACGCATTGTCTGATCTTGTGTCGAGGCCATAAGAGGGGGCGAAGAAAGGCTGCAAGCGCAGGTAAATCCGGCGGATGCCCTAACGTACCGGGAGTCTTGCCGGAGCAAGTGATGCACCTATCGACGCTGCTGCACAGTCCGCTGCTCGACCGCACGGGAGAGCGGCTTGGGAGGGTGGAGGACGTGATCGTGCGCCTCGCCGACGGCGGCTATCCGCCGGTGACGGGGCTGAAGGCGCGGATCGGCGGCCGCGAGCTGTTCGTGCCGGTCGACAAGATCGCCAGCCTGGAGGCCGGCGCAGCGCGGCTGTCCGGCCAGAAACTCAACCTCGGGAAATTCGAGCGCCGCGAAGGCGAGGTGCTGCTGCGCCAGGACGTGCTGGGGCGCAAGCTGGTCAACGTCGAGGCCGACCCGCCCCGCCTGGTGAGCGCGCACGAGATCGAGCTGGCGTGCATCGACGGCTGGTGGCGGGTCGTCGGCGTGGACCCCTCCTTCCGCGCGCAGCTGCGCCGCTGCGCTGCCGCGCGTCGCTGCGGCGGCTGGTGGCAGACCGGCCGTTCCTCGACTGGACCGACATGGAGCCGTTCGTCGGCCACGTGCCCACCGCGCGCCTGCGCTTCTCCCACCGCAAGCTCGCCAACCTCCACCCGGCGGAGATCGCCGACCTGGTCGAGGCCGCCTCGCACGAGGAGGGGGAGGAGCTGATCGAGGCGGTCGGCGCAGGACCGCGAGCTCGAGGCCGACGTCTTCGAGGAGCTCGACGAGCACCACCAGCTCGAGTTCATCGCCGAGCGCCCCGACGCGCAGGTGGCGGCGGTGATCGCGCGGATGGCGCCCGACGACGCGGCCGACCTGATCGGCGAGATCGACCAGGAGCGCCGCGGGCGGATCCTGGAGCTGCTGCCGCTCGCCGGGCGGCGCGCGGATCGAAACGCTGCTCGGCTACAACCCCTCGACGGCGGGCGGCATGATGAGCCCCGACTTCATCTCGCTCGCCGAGCACGCGATCGGTCGGGGACGCGCTCGACGCGGTGCGTCGCACCACGATCGCGCCGGGGATGCTCACGACGGTATACCTGCACGACGCGACGGGCGCGCTGAGCGGCTCGGCGGCGATCGTGGCGCTGCTGCGCGCCGAGCCCGCGCGCCGCTCGCGGAGGTCGCCGAGCCCGAGCCCGAGTCGGTGCCGACCGACGCCGACCTGCCGGAGGTCGCGAGGACGATGACCGACTACAACCTCGCGATCGCTCCCGGTCGTCGACGAGCGACCGGCGCGTGGTGGGGGTCGTCACCGTGGACGACGTGCTCGAGCAGACGCTGCCCGTGGGCTGGCGGCGGCGCTTCGGGTTGGTCAGCGACTGAGCCGGAAGGCGGGGCGGGTGCTACCCTGAGCCCGGAACGAGCCGACGACCACTACGCGCGGAGAGGAGGCTGGGATGGATCGAGAACAGCCGCGAAGTACCCAGCCGCAGGCGCGCATGTCGGGCTCTTCCGGGTTGGCGTAGCTGAGTAGTAAGTAAAGCCTCCCTCGGACTCTCTCTTTCTGTTGCACGGCTTGCGCCGATCGCGGGCGGGCGTCGTCGTCCTTCGGCGTCCGTGTCCCGCGTGCGTGGCGACGGACGCATGTAGGACAGTGGCGAGTGGAGCAAAGGAGGTGAACCGAGATGGCCGAGCACCCGACGACGCTGGACGAGACGCAGCTGCCCACGCAGCCCCAGCCGCCCGTGCTCGAGGGCGTGCCGCCCGTCCTCGACGAGGCCCACATCGGCGACATCCGCGGGGCGCTCGGCACGATCCGGATGGACGACACCGGCGCGCGCCACGGCTGGCGCTCACGCGCGATGGCGCTGCTGGCGATCATGGGCCCGGGCTTGATCGTGATGGTGGGCGACAACGACGCCGGCGGCGTCTCCACCTACGCGCAGGCCGGCCAGAACTACGGCACCTCCTGCTGTGGGTGCTGATCCTGCTGATTCCGGTGCTGATCGTCAACCAGGAGATGGTGGTCCGCCTCGGCGCTGTCACCGGCGTCGGTCACGCGCGGCTGATCAACGAGCGCTTCGGGCGCTTCTGGGGCTGGTTCTCGGTCGGGGACCTGTTCATCCTCAACTTCCTGACGATCGTCACCGAGTTCATCGGCGTCTGCCTCGCGCTGGGGTACTTCGGCGTCAGCGCCGACATCGCCGTGCCGGTGGCGGCGCTGGCGCTGGTGGCGATCACCGCCACCGGCAGCTTCCGCAGCTGGGAGCGCTTCATGTACGTGTTCGTGGTCGCCAACTTCCTGGTGATCCCGCTGCTGGTGCTGGTACACCCGCACCTCGGCACGATCGCGCACGACACGGTGGCGCCCTCGATCAAAGGCGGCGCAAGCTCCACCGCGGTGCTGTCTGATCATCGCGATCGTCGGCACCACGGTGGCACCGTGGCAGCTGTTCTTCCAGCAGTCCAACATCATCGACAAGCGGATCACCCCGCGCTGGATCAACTACGAGCGCGCCGACACGGTGATCGGCGCGTTCGTGGTGGTGCTGGGCGCCGGCGCGATCATCGCGGTGGCGGCGTTCGCGTTCGCGGGCACGCCCGCCGCGGGCAACTTCGCTAACGCGGGCGCGGTCGCATCCTCGCTGCGCCATTACGTCGGCCCGGCCGCCGGCGCGTGCTTTGCGATCGTGCTGCTCAACGCCTCGCTGATCGGCGCGGCGGCGGTGACGCTCGCCACCTCCTACGCCTTCGGGGACGTGTTCGGCGCCAGCCACTCGCTGCACCGCGGCATCCGCGACGCGAAGCTGTTCTACGCCACGTTCGCGTTGATGGTGTTCGCCGCCGCCTCGATCGTGCTGGTCCCGGGCGCCCCGCTGGGGCTGATCACGACCTCGGTGCAGGCGCTCGCAGGGGTGCTGCTGCCGAGCGCCACCGTGTTCCTGCTGCTGCTCTGCAACGACCGCGCGGTGCTCGGCCCGTGGGTCAACGCCCCGTGGCTGAACGCGCTGGCGGCGGTGATCATCGGCGTGCTGGTCGAGCTCTCGCTGGTGCTGGTCGCCTCCACCGCCTTCCCGCACGTAAACGTCACTCACCTGTTCATCGACCTGTCGATCGCGCTGGCGGTGGCGCTCGGCGGCGATCGGGGGGTACGTGCTTCTGCGTCGGCGGGGGCCCGCGGGCGCAGAGGAGGCAGCGAGCCTCTCGAAGGAGCGCCGCCACGCGTGGACGATGCCGCCGCTGGCGCTGCTGGAGCGGCCCGTGTGGTCGCCCGGTCGGCGCGCGGCGATGTTGCTGCTGCGCGGCTACCTCGTGGTCGCGGTGGCGTTGCTGGTCGTGAAGACCGTACAGCTCGGCGGCTGACGGCGGGCGGTCCCACGAGGCCCTATGTTGAGTCGGTGCTGCCCTTCTGGCTGTCGATCGGCGTGCTCTCCACCACCCAGGGCGCTTTGGTCGCGCTCCCGGGCACGATCTCGATCCCGTGGGTGCAGCGCCGCAGCAGCCGCCTGTGGGCCGCGATCCCGCCGCTGTCGGTGATCGCGTTCGTGTTCATCGCGCGCGCGGCGGAGCAAACCAGCGCGCAGAGTCTCACCTACCTCGCGCTGGTGGCGGTGCCGATCCTGGCCGCGCTCGCGCTCGGCTGGTGGGGTCGCGGCGCGCGGCCGGCGCTCGCGCTGCTGGCGCCCGCGCTGTTCGCGCTGGCGTGGGCCGACCGGGGCGGATTGGTGGGGCAGGGGGCGGCGCTCGCGCTCTCGGCGCTCAGCTGCGCGGCGCTGGGGGTGCTGCTCGCTGCGGTCACGCCGCCGCGGTGGCTGGCGGCGGGGATCGTGCTGATGGCGTGCGCCGACGCCGCGCTGGTCGTCTCCGAACTGCTGCAGCACCCCAACGAAGTGCTCAACTCCGCACATCCCCCGGCGGGCCTGCCGAAACTGCAGGCGGAGGTGTTCGGTTCGGCGGCGATGGGCTATGGAGACCTGTTCGTCGCGGGTCTGTTCGGTGGCCTGCTCGCCCGCGGCTGGCCGTCCCTGCACGAGGGACGCTCCGCGCGGGCGCAGCAGGTATGGGCGGCGGCGTTGGTGGTGGGCCTCGCGCTGGCGTTCGACCTGCTGTTCTTCACGGTCAACGAGCTGCCCGCCACGGTACCGGTCGCCGTTGGCCTGATCCTTGTGGCGCTCGTCGCGCGCCGCGGGCGAGTCCGCGGTGCGCCGGGGCGCGTGGAGGAGGCGACCGTGCACAGGGTGCCGGTGTAGGGGGGAGGGGCGGAGATCCCGACCTACTTGACCTCCGCCTCGGCGTTGCGCGCCGCACGTCCCACCCGCAGGCTCGCCAGGCGGTAGTCAGGGCGCAGCCGGCGCAGCACCAGCAGGCCCATCGCGGCCGCCACCATGCACGTGATCGCGCCAATGCCGAGGCCGGCACGGGCGCCGAGCTGTGCCATCACGAAGCCGACGATCGGCCCCCCGATCGGGGTGGAGCCCTGGAAGGCGACAAACCACAGCGACATCACCCGCCCCCGCATCGTCGGCTCGGAGTTCAGCTGCAGCGTCGAATTGCCGGTGGCCATGAACGAGATACTGGCCCACCCCGCCAGCGCGAGCGCGAGCAGCTCCAGCGGCAGCGTGGGAGCGAGCGCCGCGAGCGTCAACACCAGCGCGAAGCCGGCCGCGGCGAGGATCAGCGTGGGCAGCCCCGTGCGCCCGCGGGCTGCCATCACGAGGCCGCCGGCGACCGCCCCGACGCCCATCGCGGCGGTCATGAAGCCGTACCCTGCCGCGCCCACGTGCAGCCCCTCGCGGGCCATCACCGGCAGCGAGACCTGGAACTCGTAGGCGAGGCAGCCGACGAGCGCCATCATCGCCAGCGGCGTGCCGAGCGCGGGCGTGCGGCGGATGTAGTGCAGCCCTTCGCGCAGCTGCCCCGGGGCGCGGGGCGTGGGTGGGCTGGGGTGCAGCACCGTGCGGTCGAGCGTCATCAACGAGAACACCACCGGCACGAAGCTGACGGCGTTGAACAGGAAGCACACGCCCGTGCCGACCGTAGCGATCAGAATGCCGCCGACCGCCGGGCCGATCGTGCGCGCGACGTTGACCAGCACCGAGTTGAGGCTGACCGCGTTGCGCAGGTGCTCCTCGCCGACCATCTCCAGCATGAACGACTGCCGCGCGGGGTTCTCGAAAGCGTTGTTGAGCCCCAGCAGCAGCGCCAGCGCGCCGATCTGCCACAGCGCCACGATGCCGGTGACCGTCAGTACGCCCAGCACCAGCGCCTGCAATCCCATCAGGCACTGGAGCGCCACCATCAAGCGCCGCTTGTCGATGCGGTCGGCGATCACTCCGCCGTAGGGACCCAGCAGCAGCACCGGCAGCGTCTGCAGTGCCACGATCGCCCCCAGCGCGGTGGCCGAGCCCGTGATCGTGAGTACCAGCCACGCCTGCGCCGCCATCTGCATCCAGGTGCCGATCAGCGAGATCGCCTGGCCTGAGATGTAGCGGCGGTAGTTGGGTACCGCCAGCGCGGCGAAGGTCGTATGTGCCGCGCCGCGCAGGCGCTCCGCGCTCGATGCCATCAGTGCGGGCGGAGGGACTTGAACCCCCAAGGGCTTGCGCCCACCGGCTCCTAAGGCCGGCGTGTCTACCAGTTCCACCACGCCCGCTTGGCGCTCCCGCGAAAGATCTGCTTTACGGGGACCGCTGAAGATTGTATGGTCATCGTTGACGATGTCCACTCCAGCCACCCGTCGCGCCGCAGCCGGCGTTCGCATCACCCACCCCAACCGCGACAAGCCGGTCGTGCAGGCGACTCGCGCCACGGTGCTCGTGCTGATGCTCGCCACGGCCGTGCTCGTGCTGCTGATCACGATTGGCGGCTTTGAAGCGCTGGAGGGCATCGGCCCGGTGATCGTGCAGTCTCTGTTCGTGCTCTCCTACCTGGTGTTGGCGTTCTACGCGGGGCGCTGGAATCGCGGCGTGCTCCCCGTCGCGTCGGTGCTGGCGGTGCTGCTGGGTACATTTGCGCTGATCGCCGCCCCCAGCTGGTTCGAGCGCGACTCCTCCGCCTTTGTCCAGCCGGCGCTCGCATCCAACCTGCTCGGTGTGCTGACGCTGCTGGTGATCCCCGTGCAGATTCTGCTCGTGATCTTCGCGATGCGTGGCTTCTCGCAGGGCTGGAACGTGGAGCTCGAGCAGCGCGACCCCACCGCCTCCGTGGGCGGCTACGGGGACGCCGCTCCGTATCCTGCATAAGCGCTGAGCGGGCCCCTATATTGAGAGCCGGCGTGCGGCGGTGGCGGAACGGTAGACGCGGGGCCCTCAAAAGGCCTTGTCCGCAAGGGCGTGTGGGTTCGAATCCCACCCGCCGCACCTGGTTGTTTACTCATGCCTCCCTTGACCTGCCTGCGCGCTGCCCCTACTGACCGTCAGCGCGCTTGGCGTTTCTCGTGTTTGCGCTGTGGTCTTTGTGTGCGCGACTCAAGAGTATGGGCGCATGCGAAGTACCGGAGACCGCGATCTTGACGAACAATTGGAGAGATTTGGCCAGAACATGCGCGAGGCCCGCAAGCAGGCGGGCCTTTCGCAGATCGATCTGAGCCTAAGGGCCAATCTCGACCGCGCCGCCGTCAGCTTCCTCGAGCGCGCCGAGCGCGCGCCCGACCTCTCGACGATCGTGCGCGTTGCCGGTGCCGTCTGTGTCAAGCCCGCCGCGCTGCTGAACGGCATCGGTCCCGACTCGGCCGTGCGCGGCCCGCGCTGCGGAGAGGAGGAGCTCACGCCCGCCGCCCGCTTCGGCGTCAACCTGCGCTGGGCGCGCGAACGCGTCGGCATCTCCCAGGAAGCGCTTGCCAACAACGCGCACGTCGATCGCGCGGCGATCAGCGTGTTCGAGCGCGGCAAGCGCAACCCCAACCTGCGCACGCTGCTGCGCCTCGCCAGGGCTCTGGACATCCCGCCCGGGGTGCTGCTGCGGGGGGTGGGGGCGACGGTTGCGGTGCGGGTGCGCTAGTGGGCCCTACCCCGGGCTCGGCGCCGTCTCGCGCGCGACCCTCCAACCGGCGTTGATCGGGTTGAGGAAGTAGGGGGGCTCGTCCACCGCGAGTCGCTCGTCGTATTTGTAGTTCTTGATGTAGCCGCTTTCGTCGACGAGGGCCACGACCCCGCGGAAGCGCTGGGCGATCGCCCCGTAGACGTTGAGGTTGCCGAGCGGTTTGCCGCATTCGTAGTTGTCCACGGCGAACGAGTGGTTGGTCGAAAGGATCGCCCCGTAGATCCACGGGTTTTCCAGCGATCCTTTGCCGTTTTCGGCTTTTTCGCAGTTGGTGTTGGTGACGGGGTGGTAGACGCGCACATAGTGGCCGGCGATCAGGCCGAGCGTGTCGGTGCCGGTCGGTTCTTCGCCCAAGGTTTTGACGCTGGTCGGGTAGATGCTGCCGTTGATGATCAGGTCTTCTTCGGCCGCGATCGTGATCGGCTTGCTGTAGGTGCCGCTGACGTACACGTTGCCGCAGTAGGCTTCCTTTGAGACCTCGGTGGCGTTGTCGGTTTCGCTCGTGGCGTCGTTGAAGGCGTACGTGCACGGCGTTTCTTTATTTTCGCTTGCGCGGACGTAGACGAGACCGTTGGTCGGCCATTCCACGTTTTGGTTTCGTTTTGCGCGTTGGTCACCGCCATCGTGTTCTCGTCCCGTTGAGCACGATATGCGTCGAGCCGGTGAATTCGTCTCCGCCTTCTTTGACGTAGGTGCCCAGCGTCGTGTCGCCTTCGGGAGTGACCAGTTCTTCGCCTTTTTCGTATTTCCCGGTGGCCGTGTAGTACGTGCCATTTGGATTGCCGCAGCCGGAGTAGACGCCGTCGTTGATCTGCACCGTATCGGACGGGTTGTGTTCTTTGCGCCCGAAGTATGCCGGCGCGCAGATATCGGTCGCGTCATCGGTGTGCATCGGGCCTTCGACGATGTCTCCGTTGGCGAACTCGATCGTCGTGCATTTGCCGTTGATGCCCAGCGACACGCGCTTGGGGTAGTAGTTTTCGCATTCTTTGGGCCCGCCGTAGAGGGCGGGGTCGCCGTCTTCGTACTGGGTGAAGTAGATGAAGTTGAGGAAGCCCACCACGTGGAAGGTGGCGACGATCGCGCGGGTGGCGTAGCTCGAGGAGACGGCTTTGTTGCCGGCCGTGCCGATCGACTCGATGCGGAAGGTGTTCGCCTCGACGCCCGAGGACTGGATCATCGTCGCGAACGGGCTCGCTCGTGCTGCATGCTTTGGTTTTTTCGGGGGCGGTGCTGGCGACCAGCAGCTTGATTTCGTAGTGCTCGGTCCAGTTCTTCCTGCTTGGGTACTCGTATTGGAAGGTGCGGCGCAGGTCTCCCAGTAGTCGGGGTTGGCCTGCAGGTGGTACTCATACTCCTGGATGCCGGCGAGCGCCGCGTAGTAGGCCTGCTTCTGGACGGTGTTCCTGTGGGACAGCTGGATGTCGCCCCGGGCCGCCTCGAATGCAGCGGCCAGCAGCAGCGAGGTCACGAGCAGCACGCCGAGTGCGACCATCAGCGTGAAGCCCTCCTCGGACGCGAGCCGGGCGGAACTCCGCCACCGTCGTTCTACGTGTGCAAGCTTCTACTGGCATGGAGTATCGACGCTTTTCCGCTTCCGTGTGGGAACGGAGAACGAGAGTGTCACCTGCGCTCTGCTGGCCGTCGCCCGACGTCTTTGGCGACGAGTTTTCCCGAGTGTGTTCGTCAAGCTGGTCGTGGTCGCGCTGGAGCCGATGTTGAAGCTGATCAGCACAGCGGCGGCGGTTGGCGCGACTGCTTTTTCAAGTGGGGTTTTGAGTGGCGCCGTGTTGAGCGTGTTGAGTCCCGAGGTCGTGCTTTCATTGGATTCAAGGTTGTAGCTGTAATACTGGAAGATCGGTAGTTTGGATTCCAGCTGTGTGACGTGGCTGGCGATCAGCACCTTGCTGGTTTGCGTTTCGAGGAGTATTCGAAGCTGGGCCATGTTTCTTCTTTGACGGCCGGGTAGGTTTCGTCGACCAGGGTGTCTTCTTTTTCGTTCCACACGATCCTGTGCTCGTTGACTTCGGTTTTTGAGATCGTGGCTTCTTTGCTGTAGGAGTTGATGAACCTCAATTCGTTCGGGCCGCTGCTTTCCTGGATCGGCGTAAAGCCCGGGGCCATGCAGGCCGAGTGCAGTTCGTCGACCACCTTGGTCATCGCGAGCCGGCCCGAG
This sequence comes from uncultured Solirubrobacterales bacterium, assembly GCA_963812595.1. GTDB lineage: Bacteria > Actinomycetota > Thermoleophilia > Solirubrobacterales > Solirubrobacteraceae > Palsa-744. Next base: position 370,109 of record CAWEVQ010000009.1, on the reverse strand, counting down.
CTGCGTGGCCTGCGCCACGTTGGTCAGGTGTGTCTCCTGGCGGGTGGAGAAGACGAGGACGGCAACCAGCGCCAGCATGACCACGATGCCGGAGATCATCGCGACGAGCAGTTCGATCAGGCTGAAGCCGCCCTCGTCGCAGAGTCGGGGGCGTGTGCCGAGACGAGTGGGGACACGGGAGTGAGGGGATCTGGTCAACATGGGTTTTTGCCCGGAGCCGACTGCACTTCGACGGTGGGGTCGGTGCCTTCTGTGTAGGATTTTCCTGTGGCTTCGCTCAGGATAGATCGGAATCGTCGGGCCGGCTGCCTTTTCGTCTGCGTACGTAGTGACATATGCCTCTTTAAGGGCTTCGTCAAAGAGGCAGAGCTTGAACGACATGCCGAATGGCTGGAAGGGAGCTTCGAGCTTGCCGGTTGTGGTCGTGTCTTGTGTGTGAATCACGCTGTATCTGAGACGCATTGTTCGGGAGGAACGTCGTTTTGTTTTTTGCTTCTTCTTTTTCTTTCGCTTTCAGGCATTCGATGTTGGTGATCTTGACGGGACGAGGCGTGCCTTCGACTTCGCCGTGGCTGCTTTTCGTTCCCTTATAGACGGTCAGTGCCACTTCCGAGGTTGGAACTTTGATCGTGGGGTCTTCGCCAGGTTCGAGGGCGGTCGAGATCGAGCTTTCGCTGATTTCCCCTTTGGTGACGACGGCTGGGTTGTTCGCGGGGCAGTCCCCCGCGTATACCTCCCAGGGGCCTTTTTCGAAAGGGAAGAGATCGCCGGTGGGATAGTATTCCGGGCTGATCGGGGTCGTAGCGGTGGCTCGGTAAGGTGCGGGAACTTCTTTGGTTGGAGGTTCGCCGGGAAGCGCGTCGTATGCTCCCGTTTCGCTGGCGAAGGCGCCGTACCGCGTGCTCCCCACCTCGAAGTCGGGCGCGAGGTTCATTTTGGGGTTGTAGGCGACGAGTGTGTCACCCGTCGCTTTTTTGCCTTCGTGGGTGAATTCGGCGGTGATGTACGATCCGGTGTTGAGCACGACTTCTTTATGCGTGGTGACGTTTGGGGCGATCGCGAATTCGGGTGCGATGTTCTTGATGGCGCCCGCTTCGGTGACGTCGCCGACCTTGAAGACTTCCACGGTGATGGTGGTGGCAGGGATCCCGCCGAGGATCGCGCAGCCGGCTTCGCCGGTTGTCGCTTCGGCTTCGCCGGCGAGCACGGTCACGCCGGCTACCGGCTGCTCGGGGGTGCGGCCGTTGACCACATCGACTTCCAATCCCGAGCCGTCGGGTGGGGTGATGATGCCGTACTGCCTCAGCGGCGGTCGTTTCTCGACTTCGAGCTGATGCCAGATCGACGGACGTGGCGATTCGGAGGTAGTTCCCGGCCTGGGCGGAGTGTTCTTTGCTGGAGGCGCTGCAGTTCGCGTTCGGGTTGTTGTCGGGGATCCATTCGACGCTCTGGGAGATCGTGTACTTCTGGCCGCCGATCGTCTGCGTGTAGACGTGTTCGCTGCCGATCCCGTTGACCTTCTCGATCGTGTCGAGCGTGGCCGCGGAGTCGCTGCGCATCTCCTCCAGGGACTGCGCGGCCACCTGGGCCGCCTGGTCGTGCGTGCGCTCGTCGGCCGTGGTGTGGTCGGCGGCGTTGAAGCCCGTGACGGTCGCGATCACGATGAACCCGACCATCAGCGCGCTCACCATCACTTCGATCAGCGAGACCCCGTCCTGCGCCGCGAGCCCCGTGCGGGCACGGAGCGCCGCAGGGGCATGGCTGCGCCTGAGCCCCTTGGGCGCTCGCCGGCGGCGGAATGGGTTTGTGTTTATCATCACAATTGCCGTGCGCTCGTCTTGAGATCTCCCCTCGACCGGCAGCCATTCGAGCTTTAGCCCTCGCGGGCCCTTTTCGGCGCCGGTCGTACGGCGTCCTGTGACCACGACACGCGCGTGCGAGTAGTCGGCAGGCGAATGCGCTGGTGGACGCCAGTGGCGTGACGGGCATCGAGATGCCGGACGTGCACACACGCCAGTGAGCGTCGAGCGCCCGGGGACATACGCGAAGCATGCGAGTCCCAGCCAGGCCCGTCGTCCAGCGCCTACAATCTTGTCGCCCGGGGGACTGGTGTAACGGTAACACGGGGGTCTCCAAAACCCTTGCTCGAGGTTCGATTCCTCGGTCCCCCGCTTCGACCAGAGCGGGGCCGAGCGGGCGTTTTGCCTGCCTGGGCCCGGCTTTCAAGGACCTCTTGGCTGGCCGTCGAACCCCTTCTGAGCACGCCTGAACGCGCCCGGACCGCAACTGGACTGCAACTGGCCCGGCAGCCAGATGGCCTCAAGCGGGGATGGCTTTTGCTCGATGCTGAGGCGTGGAGCATGATCATGAGGCGCCGCCGCTGGTGTGGTGGGCGAGTCAGCGGGTCCGTCTTGCGGTGTTGCTGGTGTGTCTGGGGGCGGCGATCGTCCTCTTGCTGGGCACGAGAACGAGTCTGCTGGGTGCGGTTGGGGTCGGCGGGGGTGGGATCGGGGAGGGAGGTGGTGGTGGCGGGACCACAGGGGGAGCATCGAGGTGGTGCGCTCCTCACGAGTTGCTGGCGCTTGCCGGCGCCGATCTCGACGAGCTGGTCGAACTGCGCGCCGGCCTGTTGGTGGTGTTCGAGTCCTCTGGCGGCCGCCGGTATGCCGGGGGCATCGTGACTCCCGAAGACATGTGGTCGGACGACCCGCCGCTGCGGTTGCGCTCGTCGCGTTCAGCCGATGGGCTGTGGCCGGCGGGGTATGAGATGCGGTGGTGGACGCGTGATTACGATGTGGGAGCAGACGCACTGGTGTTCGGGGAATCGCGCCAGGCGCACGAGTTCTTCGAGGAGGCAGCGAGCACCTCCTGCCATCGGGCCGGCGTAGTGTGGCCGGCGCTCTCGCCGCCACGTGCCCGCAACCTGAGTTGGGTCAATCCCGACGATGCCATGCAGACCGACGTGTTCATGTTGCGTGGACGGCGCGTCTACCGTGTCGTGGCCGTGCGCTTGGAAGGTGCTTCCGCGGAGACCGCGCAAGCCGAGCGGCGGATAGGTGCAAGGCTCACCGACACCCTGGCGTGCGCGCTACCCGGTGCGGGGTGCACAGCCCGGGGGCGGTGACGTCGTTCATTCGCCATTGCGAGAGGTAGCAGGGAGGTGTGCCGAGGCCAGCGCGTGGAAGAGGTGGGGCGAGATGTACACCTCCACTAGGGCGGCTGCCACGAGCACCGGTATTGCGACCGCCACCGTCACGAGCGTCGCCGCGAGCAGTTGGTCCCACTCGCCGCGGCGGCTGGCCATGATCCACGCGGCCAGCGGGAGGAACAGCGCCATCAGCTCGGGGACAGCGTGTGGCAGCACGGCGAGCAGCAGCAGCGCCGCGGGCACGTCGAGCTGGTGCGAGAAGGCGGCGAGCCGGTCGCCGAGCAGGTAGGCCTGGGCGGACAGGGAGAATGTGGTGGCACACACGACGAACGCGATCGCGATTCGCCCCCCGTGTTCGTGCACCCAGCGCGAGATGCCGTGGTGGGAGTCGGCCTGTAGCGGCAGCGAGCTGCCGGCGATGAAGCCGGCCACGCACGCCATCGCGTGCAGGGCCAGCACGAGCAGATTGTGGCCGAGGATGCCGGGAACGTCGGTGAGGTTCCCGACGGCGAACGGTGGTTCGGGCGGGATCGCTTCGGCGCCGGCGCTGGAGAGCGCGGAGATGCCCAGCACCGCTGCCAAAAGCCCCAACGCCGCAATCGCGGAGCCCGCGGCCCAGCGGAGCAAGATCCTCCATCGCCCTTGCCGCCAGGCGCGCAGCGTGCTCCGCGTCCGGCGCACACCGTACGTAAAGGCGTCGGCTGAGGCGTCCATTTTCCCTTGATCGGCATACACCTTGGCTCGGCTGAGCCGGAGCGAGATAGCCCGCGTTCCAGGCGTCGTGCATGTCGGGGGCGCTGAGGTCCAATCGGGGCGCGACATGGCTGGCGCCGTAGCCGCGTTGTCGCAGCACCTCACAAGTTGCCCGATTCGGGCAACTAGATGGACGCTCCTGACGACATTCACGTATGGCCTTTGGGGAGGCTTTTAGGTTGTTCGTCCAGCACCCGTGCAAACTCTCGGTATGGCAAGCATTCTTGCTCTCCTTCCACTGCACGTTGGGTGCGCCGCGAGTGCGTCTTCGCGAAATGTGAAACGACCGCCACACGCACCAACGAGCGATGACCGAGCCAGGAGACTGTTATGCGACCGCTTCGAACTCTCAGACATTCACTGCAACACGTTTCATTCACCGGTCACTTCACGCGTCCGCAGAGCATCCCAGCACCCGCACAGGATGCCCCGGAGCTTACGGCAAGCCGCCATGACGCGCAGGTGTTCACCAGGCGCATCGTGCCCGCCGACCCATACGCGGTATGGCTCCAACAGCGCGAAGCGGACCGCGAACGAGAGGAACGCCGTCTGAACCCCCGCGACGCGTGGGACGACCTGCGGAGTCAGAGCTTTTGTACGCCCGGGCGCGATTGAAGAGCTCTCACGGTGGCGGCCGGGCCGGGTGGTGGGGACCATGGCGGGCCAATCGTGGAGTGAGGGGGACCATGGCGGGCCAATCGTGGAGTGCGCTTCCCAAAGCGCACGCTCCTTCGTGGAGGTGTGCTCCCGTTTGACAAAAAACGACATGCGAGCTACGTTGAGTTGACATAACGGGCGGTGCGGCGGTTGGCCGCAGCAGATGGACCGACTGCCCGGTGCCGCTCTCGGTGGACCAAACCACGCTCGAGGAGGCATGCGATGGCTGTCAGGTTCAGTTCCCACCTTCGGCTCGGCCGGCGCCGGTTGGCACAGCTGGGCGTCCTCTCCGCGGTGCTGTGCGCAGTCGCGCTGCTTGCTGGCCCCGCGGGGGCGCACGGGCTGGGGGCGCACGGGCTGGGGGGTCCGTCGCGGCCCGGCTTCCGACCGCCGGTGGCGAGCTCCTACCTGGCGCTCGGCGACTCGCTGGCGTTCGGCTACTCCGAGGCGAAGTTCGACAGCCTCTACCCCGACGAGAACCCCGCCGACTACGAAACCGGCTACGTCAACAACTTCGCCGACGTGCTCAAAATCTTCGATCCCCGCCTGCAGATCGTCAACGACGGCTGCCCGGGGGAGACCACGGAATCGTTGATCAAAGGTCCCTGCGCCTACCAGCTGGAGTTCCCGCTCCACCACCCCTACGCCGGTGGGCCCGACTCCTCGCAGCTCTCCGACGCGCTCGCCTACCTGGGGGCCCACCCAGGGAGCGTCAACCCGATCACGATCGACATCGGCGCCAACGACGCGCTCGGGCTGATCGAGACCACCTGCAAACTGGAAGCGGCCTGCATCGCCGCCGGGGCGCCCGTGGTGTTCGCCAAAATCGGCGCCAACCTCGGCTTGATCCTCGGCGAGCTGCGCGCCGCGGCACCGCACGCACAGATTGTCGTGCTCGGTCTCTACAACCCGTTCGGGGAAACGATCACCGGGGGCAATGCGCTCACCGCGGATCTCAACGAAGTGGAGGCGAAAGTCGCGGCCGGGGTGGGGGCCCGCTTCGCCGACCCGCTGCCGTTCTTCAACCCGCCGGGCGCACTCGAAGCGCCGACGATCTGCCTGCTCACCAACATGTGCACGCCGCTTGTGGACATCCACCCGACCGATCTCGGCTACAAGGTGCTCGGCGGACTGGTGTTGGCGCAGTACGTGCGGGGTTTGCGCTTCCATTGAGGCTCTCCTCACACCGCCGCGCGCGTGGCTTGTAGTGGCCGCTCGCGCGCGGCGGCGGCCTCTTCGAGAATCCGCAGCATCGCCGAGGCGGCGGGGATCATGCGGGTGCCGGAGCCGACCTTCCCCGGCAGCGCTGCGATCACGCTGCGCACCGGCGGGTGGGGGGAGAGCGCACGCACGACGATGTCCTCGCGGTTGGGATCGAACAGCGCGAGCTCGGGGATCAGCGCGACCCCGACGCCCGCCGCCACCAGCCCCTGCACGGTCTGGTAGTCGTCGCTCTCGAACGCCACGTTCGGCTCGAACCCCGCCGCATGGCAGCAGCGCACCACGTGGCGCGCACACGGGCTCGCCTGCGAGGTCTGCACCCACGCCTCGCCGCGCAGCCCCTCCAGGCGCAACGCACGCTTGTCCGCCAGCGGGTGGCCGCGGGGGAGCGCGAGGTACAGCGGGTCCTCCAGCAGCTCCACCCGCTTGAGACCCTCTTCCCGCGTCTGCTCGAACTCGAACAGCAGCGCGAGATCCAACTCGCCCGCGCGCAGCCGCGGGGCGATCTCCTGCGGCTCGCCCTCGGCGAGCGTCAGCTTCACCTCGGGGTAGGAGGCGCGAAAGGCGGCGATCGCCACCGGCATCAGCGTCGCACCCGCGGTCGGGAACGACGCCATCCGCAGCTGCCCTCCGCGCAGGCCCGCCAGCGCCGCGAGCTCCTCCTCGGCGGCCTGCAGGCGGGCAAGGATCCCGTCGGTGTGTTCGACCAGCGTGCGCCCGGCACCGGTCAGGCGCACCCCGCGGGGCAGACGTTCCAGCAGCGTCAACCCCGTCTCTGCCTCCAGCGCCGCGATCTGCTGAGAGACGGCTGACTGGGTGTAGGAGAGCGACTCCGCCGCGGCCGAGAACGAGCCGCACTTGGCGACCTCCCGGAGGACGCGAAGACGACTGACATTAAGCATAAGCACAGCTTATCGTATATATCAAAAGAATCACTTGTAATGATGGCAGGAAGGTGTCACGCTGAGGGAGAAATGAACCGACAGATCGAACGAGCGAGTGGGGCCGAGACGCCGGCCACGGCTCCTCGAAGCTGATCGATTGCTCGCCAAAACTTTCCCACCACCAGAACCAGGAGCCACAACCATGTCTGCCACCAAGATCATCGTTTCCTACGACGGCACCAACAACGAGGACGACGCGATCGCCCTTGGGCGCGCCTTCGCTCGCGCCGGCGCGGAGGTCGCGCTCGCGTACGTGCGTCACACCCAGGAGCCCGAGCCCGAGCGCGAGGTGCTCGCCGAGCGCGAGGCCGAGGCGCTGCTTCAGCGTGGCGTCGAGCTGCTCGGGGTGCCCGCCGCCGCTCACGTCGTCGCCGACCGTTCGACTCCGGAGGGGTTGCGCGCGCTCGCCGAGCGCGAGGGCGCCGACGCGATCGTGTTCTGCTCGGACTCCCATACGGCCCCGCGGCACGTGACCGTCGGCAACTCCGCCCAGCGCCTGCTCGACGGCGGCCGCTTTGCGATCGCGATCGCCTCCGCCGGTCTCGCCGGTGCCGAGGGCGAGCCGGTGCAGCGGATCGCCGTCACCGAGGATCCCACCGATCCCAGCGGCCAGGCCACGGCCGACGGGCTCGCGCAGGCGCTCGGAGGGAGCGTCAGCCCCGCCGCCAGAGGCCACGACGCCGACCTGCTAGTGCTCGGCTCGCGGCCCGAGGCAGGCCAGGGTCAGGTCGCGCTCAGCGCCGCCGCACTCAGCCTCGTCGAGGACGGCGCCGGCGCCGTGCTGGTCGTACCCCGCGGTGTGGCGCTCTCCTTCGGCGTCGCCGCATCGGTTAGTGCATAGCCCGCAACATCCCGTTCAGGAATCGGTGGCCCTCCGTGTGTCGAGGAGGGCCACCGACGTTGATGGCGAATTCGAGGTTGCATGTCGACACCGCGCGACTCCATCGAGGCGTCGAGCTGGGCGGCGCGGATCCGTGCTGCGCTCGAGCACGACCGTTTCGTGCTCTACGAGCAGCCGCTGCTGGAGCTCTGCAGCGGCACGGTGGTGCGCCACGAGATCCTGCTGCGGATGGTGGCCGAGGATGGCGAGCACATTGCCCCGATGGCGTTCCTCCCCACGGCCGAGCAGGCCGGCCTCGTGCAGGCGATCGATGCCTGGGTGATCCGCCACGCGATCGACCTGATCGCCCGCCAGGCGCGCTGCGGCCAGCGCCTGCAGTTGGACGTCAACATCTCCGGGGTTTCCGTCACCGACCTCGAGCTGCTCGCGGTGATCGAGCGCGAGCTGGCGCTCGTCGAGATCGACCCCGCCTGCCTGACATTCGAGATCACCGAGACCGCCGCGATCGAGGACATCGAGCTCGCGCAGCGGTTCGCGCTGCGCCTCGGCGAGCTCGGCTGCCGCTTTGCTTTGGACGACTTCGGCGCGGGGTTTGGCTCGTTCTACTACCTCAAACACATCCCCTTCGACACGCTCAAGATCGACGGCGAGTTCATCCGCGGTTTGGTGCACTGCGAGCGCGACCAGGTCATGGTCGAGGCGATCGCTCGCGTCGCGCGCGACCTCGGCACCGAAACTGTCGCCGAGTTCGTGACCGACGACGCCACCCGCGAGCTGGTGCACAGCTACGGCGTCCACTACGCACAGGGCTACGGCATCGGCCGCCCTTGTCCGATCACCGCCACTTGGCCCGGCGCGTTTGCCGAGCCCCGTGCGGCCGGACCCTCCGTCACTGTGCCCGCGGGCGCCGAACCGGCCCTCAGTGGGACCGGTGCCGCCGACCGATCGGCGGCACCGCCGGCGAAGTCGGTGGTGGGCCAGCCCAGCGCGCATGCGCATACCGTGCCAGCGCCTGCGTGAAGTCCGCACCGACGCCGACCAGGTGCCCGAGCGGCCCGGTCCACCACCATCGCTCCGCTCGCCGCAGTGCTCGCATTGAGCAGCACGGTATCGTGCCGAGCACGTTCGCCCGCGAGCACGCGGGAGCGAACGCTGCCGCCATGCCCAGCGCCCTCACGACGACCGTCACCGAGCTGCCCGAATCGCGCGTGCGCGTGCAGGTGAAGGTGCTGCCCGAGGAGCTCGAGCAGTGCGTCGAGGGCAAGGCGCGCGAGCTGGGACGCAAGCTGAAGCTGCCTGGCTTTCGCCGCGGCAAGGTTCCCGCGCCGCTGGTGATCCAGCGCGTCGGGCGCGAGGCCGTGCTCGAGGAAGCCGTGCGCGACACGCTCTCGCAGTGGTATGTGGACGCGCTGGAGAGCACCGGGATCGTGCCCGTCGGCGACCCCGATCTGGACCGCGGCGAGCTGCCCCCGCGCGGGGAGGCCCTCGAGTTCTCCTTCGAGATCGGCGTCCTCCCCCGAGCCACGCTCGGGGAGTACCGGGGCTTGGAGGTCGGCCGCGCCGAGCCCGCTGTGCAGGAGGAGCAGATGCAGCACGAGCTCGACGGGCTGCGCGAGCGCCTCGCGCGCCTGGAGGCTGTGGAGCGGCCCGCGGCCGAGGGCGACTTCGTCGTGATCGACTACACCGGGGCACTCGTGGAGGAGTCGGGCGCCCAGGAGCCGTTCTCCGGCGGCGAAGGGCGCGACCAGTTGGTGGAGCTGGGGTCGGGCAACCTGATCGAGGGCTTCGAACGGGAGCTGGTCGGTGCCTCCGCCGGCGAGAGCCGCACGCTCGCACTCACCTTTCCCGCCGACTACGAGCGTGAGGATCTGGCCGGCCGCGACGTTTCCTTCGCGGTGACGGTCAAGGAGGTCAAGCGCCGGCAGCTCCCCGAGGTCGACGACGATCTGGCGATCGACACCGGCTTCGACACGCTCGAAGACCTGCGCGAGGATATCCGCGGGCGCCTGCTGGCGGCCGAGGAGCGGCGGATCGAGGAGGAGTTCCGCGCCGCTGCGCTGGACGCCGCGGTCGAGCATGCCGAGGTGCAGGTGCCGGGCGCGCTGATCGAGGCGCGAGCGCGGGAGATGTGGGAGCGCGTCCTGCACACGCTCTCCCACCGCGGGATCACGCGCGAGTCCTACCTGCAGCTCACCGGTCGCGACGAGCAGGAGATCCTCGCCGAGAACGCCCCCGCCGCCGAGCGCACGCTGCGCCGCGAGGCGGTGCTCACCGCGGTCGTGGCCGCGGAGGGCATCGAGCCGGGCGAGGAGGAGGTGCTGGAGGCGCTGCGCCCCGCCGCCGAGCGCGAGCAGCTGCCGGTCGAGGAGGTCGTGCAGCGGCTGCGCGACGCTGGGCGCCTGGAGGAGATTCGCGAGGATCTCGCAGCGCGGGGTGCCATCGAACTGATCGCCTCCACCGCCGTGCCGATCCCGCTCGAGCAGGCGCAGGCGCGCGAGCAGCTGTGGACGCCCGAGAAGGAGCGCACCGAGCGCGCCCGCGAGCAGCAGGTTGTGGAGGCTCAGGAGCACACGCTAGAGCAGGGGGAGGAGGTCGGGGGACTATGGACACCGGATCGGTAGCTCTCCTACGCGGGTGCGCCGAGAGTCGGCAAGCCACGGACGCCGGATCGGTAGCCTTCCCGGCCACCAGTTCGCGCGAGCCCGCTAGGCTTGATCTCAGTGGCGTCCGTTGGAGGAATCCCGCAGGCGAAGCGAAACTGAAGCGAGGACGATGAGCCCACTTGTTCCAATGGTCGTCGAGCAAACCTCCCGGGGGGAGCGCGCGTTCGACATCTACAGCCGCCTGCTCAACGAGCGGATCATCTTCCTCGGTACCCCCGTGGACGACCAGATCGCCAATCTCGTGGTCGCGCAGCTCCTGCACCTGGAGTCCGAGGACCCCGAGAAGGACGTCTCGGTGTACATCAACACCCCCGGCGGCTCCGTCTATGCCGGCCTCGCGATCTACGACACGATGCAGTTCATCAAGCCCGACGTGCAGACGATCTGCGTGGGGATTGCGATGTCGATGGGCGCGCTGCTGCTCGCGGGGGGCGCGAAAGGCAAGCGCATGGCGCTGCCCAACGCGAAGATCCTGATCCACCAGGTCTCCTCGAGCTTCCAGGGTCAGGCGACCGACATCGAGATCCACGCCAAAGAGATCATCGACGTGCGCCACCGCCTCGACGAGATCATCGCCAAGCACACCGGCAAAGAGCTCGACCAGGTGCGCAACGACACCGAGCGCGACTACTTCATGAGCTCCGAGGAGGCTCGTGAGTACGGGATCATCGACCGCGTTATCTCCGAGCACTAGGTTCGAGCACACGGCGCCCCAGGGAAGAGATCGCAATGGCCCGCCCCACTGATTCCAACGAGCAGCTCCTCTGCAGCTTCTGCGGCAAGTCCCAGCGCCAGGTCAAGAAGCTGATCGCCGGCCCCGGCGTGTACATCTGCGACGAGTGCATCGACCTCTGCAACGAGATCATCGACGAGGAGCTCGCGCCCACGCCGATGTTCGACCTCGAGAAACTCCCCACCCCACGGGAGATCTACGGGGTGCTCGACGAGTACGTGATCGGCCAGGAGACCTCCAAGCGCACGCTGTCCGTCGCGGTCTACAACCACTACAAGCGCGTGCAGATGATGCAGACCGGCGACTCCGACGTCGAGCTGCAGAAGTCCAACATCCTGCTGCTCGGCCCGACCGGCTGCGGCAAGACGCTGCTCGCGCAGACGCTCGCGCGGATCCTCAACGTGCCGTTCGCGATCGCCGACGCCACGGCGCTCACCGAGGCCGGGTACGTCGGGGAGGACGTCGAGAACATCCTGCTGAAGCTGATTCAGGCCGCCGACTACGACGTCAAGAAGGCCGAGACCGGGATCATCTACATCGACGAGGTCGACAAGATCGCGCGCAAGGCCGACAACCCCTCGATCACGCGCGACGTCTCCGGCGAGGGCGTCCAGCAGGCGCTGCTGAAGATCCTCGAGGGCACGCAGGCCTCGGTGCCGCCGCAGGGCGGGCGCAAGCATCCGCATCAGGAGTTCCTGACGATCGACACCACCAACGTGCTGTTCGTGTGCGGCGGGGCGTTCGCCAACCTCGACAAGGTGATCGAGAAGCGCATCGGGCACAAGGGCGTGGGCTTCGGCTCGGTGATCGACGCCCCCGCCGATCACGACACCGGCGAGGTGTTCGAGAAGTGCCTGCCCGAGGATCTGATCGAGTACGGGCTGATACCAGAGTTCATCGGCCGCCTGCCGGTGATGAGCGCCGTGCACCAGCTCTCCCGCGAGGATCTCGTCTCGATCCTCGTCGAGCCGCGCAACGCGCTTGTCAAGCAGTTCCAGCGCTTCTTCTCCTTCGACGACATCGAGCTGGTGTTTGCCGAGGACTCGCTGAAGGCGGTCGCCGAGCGGGCGCTGGAGCGCAACACCGGCGCGCGCGGGCTGCGCTCGATCATCGAGGAGATCCTGCTGGAGGTCCAGTTCGAGCTGCCCTCCCGGCGCGACGTCAAGAAGTGCGTCGTCACGCGCGAGACCGTCGAGCAGGGTCGCCCGCCGACGCTGGTCACCGAGGCCGCCCCGGAGGAGGCCCCCACCCCCACCGTGGCCGAGGCCAAACCGCGCACGCGGCGCCTGCGCGAAGAGTCCGCGTAAAAGACCCGTGCACGACGAGTTCCGCGTACAGGTCCGCGCGACGGCGCCCGGCAAGGTGGTCGATGCGCTGAAGGCGCTTCAGATCGCCGACGAGGCCCACCGCGAGCTGCCGCGGCTGGCGATCACGCACGAGGGCGACCACGTCTTCCTGTACGCCGACTCCGCCGACGCGGCTGAGCACGCGCGCGAAGCGGTGGCGCAGGCGATGGCCGAGCACTCGATCGCCGGGGCCGTGAGCGTGATGCGCTGGCATCCGCTGGAGGACCGCTGGGAGGATGCTTCGGCGCCGCTGCCCGCTACCGAGGCCGATCGCTCCGCCGAGCACGCCCGCCTGGAGGAGCTCGAGACCGAGGAGTCCCAGCAGGCCGGCCACGCCGAGTGGGAGGTGCGGATCACGCTGCCCACCCACCACGACGCGCGCTCCTTCGCCGAGCGCCTGCGCGGCGAGGGGATCCCTACCAAGCAGCTCTGGCGCCACCTACTCGTCGGCGCCGGCGACGAGGACGATGCCGCCGCGCTGGCGGCGCGCTTGCGTGCGGAGGCGCCCGCGGGCAGCGAGATCACGGCGGAGGGCAACGGCCTGGAGTACTGGCAGCTGTTGCACCCCTACGCCTACCTTGGCGGAATCGCCAACTGACTTACACTCACGCTCCTATGAGTGAGCGTTCCGACGATCTGGAGAGCAGAACCCGCTTCGAGCCCGCGGAGGTCGAGCCGCGGATTGCGGAGCGCTGGCTCGACAGCGGGCTGTTCCACCCCCAGCCCGAGGGCCAGGCCGCAGAGAACTACTCGATCGCGATCCCCCCGCCCAACGTCACCGGCTCGCTGCACATGGGCCACGCGCTCAACGGCTCGATCCAGGACGTTCTGATCCGCTACCACCGCATGGCCGGGCGGCGCACGAAGTGGATCCTTGGCACCGACCACGCCGGCATCGCCACGCAGGCGCAGGTCGAGAAGGCGCTGCGCGCGGAGGGCCTCACCCGTCAGGAGCTCGGGCGCGAGGAGTTCGTGCGCCGCGTGTGGGAGTGGCGCGAGCACTACGGCCACACGATCGTCGAGCAGCTCAAGCGCCTCGGTGCCTCCTGCGACTACACCGAAGAGCGCTTCACGCTCGACGAGGGCTACCACCGCGCGGTGGTAGCGGTGTTCGTCGCGCTCTACGAGCAGGGCCTGATCTACCGAGACCGCTACATCGTCAACTGGGATCCCGGCAGCCGCTCGGCGATCTCCGACCTCGAGGTCGAGGAGCGCCGCGAGCGCGACACGCTGTACTCGATCCGTTACGACCTCGTCGAGGGTGGCGCAGGCGGCCAAGGGCCGGCTGGCCGAACCGGGGATGCGCAAGCGTCTCCCGGCTTCGGTCGGGCCCCTCGTTCTTCAGATGTCGGCGGCAGCGTGACGATCGCCACCGTGCGTCCGGAGACGATGCTGGGCGACACCGCGGTGGCGGTGCACCCCGAGGACGAGCGCTACCGCGAGCTGGTCGGGCGCATCGCGATCCTGCCGCTCGTCGGCCGCCACCTGCCGGTGATCGCCGACGAGTACGTGAAGACGGAGTTCGGCACCGGCCAGCTGAAGGTCACCCCCGCGCACGACCCCAACGACTTCGAGATCGGCCGCCGCCACGAGCTCGACCAGGTGTCGGTGATCGGCGAGGACGGGCGCATGTCCGCGGAGGCGGGCGAGCGCTTCGCCGGGCTCGACGGTGATGGAGGCGCGCGCGGAGGTGGTGGCCGCGCTGCGCGAGGAAGGCCGGATCGTGGGGGAGGAGGACTACGAGCACGAAGTCCCCTACTCCCACCGCTCCGGCGAGCGGATCGAGCCGCTGATCTCGCTGCAGTGGTTCATGCGCATGGACGAGCTCGCCGCGCCCGCGATCGACGCCGTGCGCGACGGCCGCGTGCGGATCGTTCCCGACAACCACCGCCGCGTGTACCTGGACTGGATGGAGAACATCCGCCCGTGGTGCATCTCCCGGCAGCTGTGGTGGGGGCACCGGCTGCCGGTGTACTACTGCGCCACCTGCGGCCATCTGCACGTCGCGGCGACGCCCCCGGAGCGCTGCGAAGCGTGCGGTGGGGAGCTGCGCCAGGAGGAGGACGTGCTCGACACCTGGTTCTCCTCGGCGCTGTGGCCGTTCGCCACGCTCGGATGGCCCGATGCGACGCCGCAGCTGCGAGCCTTCTACCCCACCGCGGTGCTCTCCACCGCGCGCGACATCCTCTTCCTGTGGGTGGCGCGGATGATCATGATGGGGCTGCGCTTCACCGGGGAGGTGCCGTTCGCCGACGTCTACATCCACTCGGTGATCCAGGCGCCCGACGGGCGGCGCATGTCGAAGTCGCTCGGCACCGGCATCGACCCGCTCGATGAGATCGAGCGCCACGGCGCCGACGCGGTGCGCTTCGGCCTGCTGGCGATGTCCTCCTCGCAGGACGTGCGCTACTCCGCCGAGAAGGTGCGCCAGGGGCAGGCGCTCGCCAACAAGCTGTTCAACGCCACGCGCTTCGTGCTGCTGCGGATCGCCGGCATGAATTGGGACCCCGCCCACCCCACCCACCCAGTGCAGCTCACTGGGATCCACCCGGCGCCGCGGCCCACCACGATCGAGGATCGCTGGATCCTCTCGCGCCTGCAGGAGATCCTCGCCGACACCGCCGCGCGGATCGAGGACTACGACTTCTCCCACGCCGCGCTCGGGCTCTACGACTTCGTCTACGCCGAGCTGTGCGACTGGTACCTGGAGATCGTCAAGCCGCGGTTGGCGGGTGCGCCGGCGGCGCAAGGCGGCGTGGCGAGCGGCAAGGCGGCGCGTGGGGCGGGCGACGGGGAGGCGCGCGCAACAACATACTTTTCGGACCCCAACCAAACCGCGTCGCAGGGGCGGGAGGATCGCGAGGCGCTGGTCGCCACGCTGCTCTACGTCCTGCGCGAGACGGTCGCGCTTGCGCACCCGGTGATCCCGTTCGTCACCGAGGAGCTGTGGTCGTATCTGGATCGCCCAGCGCGCTGCTCGCGGGCGCCTCCTACCCGCGGGCGGACGTGTCGCTGATCGACCGCGACGCCGAGATCGAGCTGGAGCGCGTCATCGAGGCGGTCACGCTCGTGCGTGGCTGGCGCGACTCCGTGAACGCGCCCGCGGGGGCGCTCGTGCGTGCGCGCATCGACGCGCGCGGATACGAGTCCACCGCCGCGATCCTCGCCAACCTCGCGCGGCTTGACCTTGGTGACGGCACCGGCGCCGTCCCCGTGGACGCCGGTGTGCCATCGGTGGCCTCGATCTCGGTGCCGTGCGGCACGGTCGAGGTGCTCTCCGCGGAGGGGCTCGATCTTGACGCCGCCGAGCGACGGCGTGCGGCGGCGCGAGCGAAGCTCGAAGGCGAGATCGCTCGCGTCGAAGGTAAGCTCGCCAACGCCGGCTTCGTGCAGGGCGCGCCGGCGGAGGTGGTTGAGGGCGAGCGCGCCAAGCTGGCTCGACTGCGCGGCGAACTGGAGGCGGTGTGAGCGAGTCCTGGAGCGGCGAGCGCGCCGAGCGTCACCTGCGCTCGCTGGAGCTGTTCGGGATGCGCTTCGGCCTTGACCGGATGCGGCGCATGATGACCGTGCTGGGCTCTCCACAGCGGCGCTTTCGCTCGGTGCACGTGGTCGGCACCAACGGGAAGACCTCCACCACGCGCATGATCGCGGCGATCCTCGAGCGCCACGGGCTGCGCACGGGCGCCTATCTCTCCCCCCACCTGATCTCCTACTCCGAACGGGTGCAGGTGGCCGAGCGTGACATCTCCGGCCCGGCGTTCGCTGCCGCCGTCGCGCGCGCGGCGTGGGCAGCCGAGCGGGTCAACCGCACGCTCGCCGAGGACGACCACGTCACCCAGTTCGAGCTGCTCACCGCCGCCGCTTTCTGGGCGCTCGCCGAGTGCGAGGTCGAGGTCGCGGTGGTCGAGGCCGGCCTCGGCGGCCGCTACGACGCCACCGCGGTTGTCGAGTCGGCCGTAACGGTGCTGACCAACGTCGGTCTCGAGCACACCCGTTGGCTGGGCCCGACGGTACGCGACATCGCCACGGAGAAGCTCGCGGTGCTGCGACCCGACACGGTGCTCGCGCTAGGTGCCGATCTCCGTCCCGAGGCGCTCGCCGTTGCCCACGCCGTAGCTGCCGAGCAACGGGCGCGCGTCGTGAGGGTGGCGCCCGGGGAACTCGAGGCGGCGCAGTCGGCCCCCACCTTTCAACAACGCAACTTCGCGCTCGCGCGGGTGGCCGCGGAGGCGTATCTGGAGGATGCGGGAATCGCTGTACGCGAGGCGGCCATCGCTGAGGCCGAGCTCGCCGCCGACGTGCCCGGGCGTCTGCAGGTGGTCGCCGAAAACCCGCCGACGGTGTTCGACGGCGCCCACAACCCCGACGCCGCGCAGGCGTTGGCGCAGTCTCTGCCGCCGCTGCTTGAAGGCCGAGAAATCGCGCTGGTCATGGGCGTACTCGAGGACAAGGACGCCGCGAGCATGCTCGCGGCGCTGCTGCCGCTGTGCGCGCGTGCGTGGTTCACCGCCCCGCCCTCCAGCCGCGCGCTCTCGCCGGCGGCGCTGCAGTCGCTCGCTCGCCAGCAGGGCTTCGAGCAGACCGCTTGCGAGCCCCACCCGCGGCGAGCGCTGGAGCAGGCGCAGGAGTGGGCGCGCTCGCAGCCCGGCGGGACGGCGGTGCTCGCGACCGGCTCGGTCTACCTGGTCGGCGACCTGCTGGCGTACCTTGCTGAGCGCGAGGCGGCCGTCGGCGAGGTGGCCGCAACCGATGTTGCCCACGGGAGGCGTGCATGAACGACGAAGGCCCGTCGGTGCTTGCGATGGTGGGCGCGGTGGCGGTGATCGTGGCGCTCGTGATCCTGCTGTTCTTCGCCGCTGGCTATGTGGTGGGCCGACTTCTTTTGTGAGCCACGCGACGGCGCTGAGCGGGGACAAGAGGTGGGCTCGCTCGTGCGGGAGACCCAGATTTCTACGCGATCGGGAAGGGTTTTGGGCGCATGGTTGGAAATATGCTCCGCGTGGCGCGGATCACATTTTGCGCGCAAATGCAGGCTTCTTCCGTCAGAATGTCTAAACTCGGCACCCTCATGACCCGGCCGGGAACTCCTGAGCACTGAGGGATCGATGCTGCCGCTCGCATACTTCGGAATCGAAAGCAACGCCTTCACGACGGCGGTCGACCTCCTGATCGTGATCGGGGCGGTCATCTACCTGTCGCTGATCTACTGGACCTACGCCGACGCGCGGCGGCGGATCGCCGATCCGATGCTGATCGGCTGCGCCGACGGCGGCGTCGCTGTTCCCGTTTGTGGGCACACTCGTGTACATCATCCTGCGCCCACCGGAGTACCTGGAGGACGTGCAGGAGCGCGAACTGGAGATCCAGGCTGCCGAAGCGACGGCTGAACGGGCTCGAGCGCACGCTCTGCCCGCACTGCGACTACCCGGTCGAGCGGGACTTCGTCCGCTGTCCGAGCTGTCTGCGCAAGCTCAAGGAGCGCTGCGTCAGCTGCTCCAAGCCGCTTGACCGCGCTTGGACGATCTGCCCCTACTGCGAGACGGAGGTGCCGCCGGAGGCTCCTCGCCTCGCCGTCGCACCCGCCGGCGTGCGGCTGCGGCCGATCCGTCCACGGAGGCCGAGGAGTTGACTATGACCGCCTCTGAAGAGCGGCCCTCCGTGGCCGCCTCGGAGCCTGCGTCCCGCCGGCCGATCGGCGATCGGCCGGCACGTGCTCCCGTTGCTCGCGCGCGTCCCACTGTTGGGCCCAGCGAAGACCTCGTTTAGTACGCCTTACCTCTGAAGATCGACCTCGACCTCGACCTCGACTTCTCCTGTCGACTCCTACCGAAAAGGAAGCCATGGACCGTACGCTGATCCTTGTCAAGCCGGATGCCTTTGCTCGCTCGCTTGCTGGCGAGATCATCGCTCGCTTTGAGCGCAAGGGGCTCCGCCTCGTGGCTCTGCGCCACATGACGCTCGAGCGGGAGCTTGCCGAACGGCATTACGCTGAGCACTCCGAGCGGCCCTTCTTCGGGGAGCTTGTGGAGTTCATTACCTCGGGGCCTTTGGTCGCCATGGTGCTCGAGGGGGTCGAGGCGGTTCGGGCTGCGCGGCAGGTGATCGGGGCCACCAATCCACTGGAGGCTGCGCCTGGCTCCATTCGGGGGGATTTTGCGGTTGAGACTGGGCGCAACATGGTGCATGGGTCGGATTCTCCGGAGTCCGCTACTCGCGAGGCCGCCCTGTTCTTTCCGGAGCTGAGCTGAGCCGGCGTTTGGTGCTCGCCTCGCGCTCGCCCCAGCGGCGGGCGATCCTCGAGCGGCTGGGGGTCTCCTTCACGGTGCGCCCGGCTGATGTCGAGGAGCTCGAGGAGGGGGATCCTGGGGAGGTGGCGGTGCAGAACGCGCTGCGCAAGGCGCGCGCTGTGGCGGAGGCCGATGCCCCGCCCGGCGCTGGTACTGGGCGTGGACACGGTGGTGGCTCTGGCGGGCCGGGTCTATGGCAAGCCCTCGGATGAGCGCCATGCGCGTGAGACGCTGCGCGCTCTGAGTGGCTCCACGCACACCGTTCTCAGCGGCATCGCGCTGATCGAGGATAGGCGGGAGCGCACGGCGCTGGCTGCTACAGAGGTCGTCTTTCGGACGCTCGACGATGAGTTGATCGATTGGTACGTAGCCTTGGGGGAGTGGCGCGACCGAGCCGGTGGTTACGGGATCCAGGGCGCGGGGGCCGCGCTGGTGCGCGAAGTGCGGGGCGACTACGAGAACGTGGTGGGGCTGCCGCTGGCGACCTTGCTGGATCTGTGCCCGGAGTTGCTGAAGACGTGAGGATCTACCCCGGCGGCTGAGGACATGAGGATCTGCCCCGCAGTCGCCGAAGGCTTGATTTCCCTGCAAATAAGCTGGCAAGGAGGCTCGGAGGGCATGGAGGCTTCCGCTAGACTGCCCGCGGACGCGCGCTTGTCATCAGGCGGCGGAGGATGGCGGTGCAGGCAGGCCGCGTCCGCCCGCGCGGACTACCGGCGAGGCGTCCTCTCCTCGATTCGATACATGGGCATCTTCAGCTACCTCACCGGGTTTGGCGGCCGCGACATGGCGGTCGATCTGGGCACGGCCAACACGCTGGTGTATGTGCGCGGGCGGGGGATCGTGCTCTCCGAGCCGAGCGTGGTGGCGATCGACTCGCGCACAGGCGAGGTGCACGCCGTGGGGATCGAGGCGAAGCGGATGCTCGGCCGCACGCCGGGCACGATCCAGGCGATCCGGCCGCTGAAGGATGGGGTGATCGCGGACTTCGACGTGACCGAGGAGATGCTGCGCCACTTCATCCAGAAGGTCCACCAGAACCGCTTTGCGCACCCTCGCGTGGTCGTGTGCGTGCCCTCGGGTGTCACCGGCGTGGAGAAGCGCGCGGTCGAGGAGGCCTGCCTGTCGGCGGGCGCGCGCACGGCCTACCTGATCGAGGAGCCGATGGCGGCGGCGATCGGCGCCGGCCTGCCGGTGGGGGAGCCGACCGGCTCGATGGTCGTGGACATCGGCGGCGGCACCTCGGAGGTCGCGGTGATCTCGCTGGGCGGGATCGTCGTCTCGCAGTCGATCCGCGTCGGCGGCGATGAGATGGACGAGGCGATCATCTCCTACGCCAAGAAGGAGTACAAGCTGCTGATCGGCCAGCAGACGGCCGAGGAGCTGAAGCTCGAGATCGGCTCGGCATGCCCGATGCCCGAGGAGCTGCAGGCCGAGATCCGCGGTCGCGACATGGTGTCGGGGCTGCCCAAGACGGTGGTGCTCACCAGCGAGGAGATCCGCCAGGCCCTGGAGGAACCGGTCGTGCAGATCGTGGACGCGGTCAAGGAGACGCTCGACCGCACCCCGCCGGAGCTGGCCTCGGACATCATGGACCGGGGGATCATGCTGGCCGGCGGGGGCTCGCTGCTGCAGGGGCTCGACGAGCGCTTGCGCGAGGAGACGCAGATGCCCGCGCACCTGGCGGAGTCGCCGCTGACGTGCGTGGCGGTCGGCTCGGGGCGGTCGCTGGAGGAGTTCGAGACGATCCACCGCGCCAACCGCAACAACTCCCACCGCAGGCGGCGGCGTTAGACTGACGCGGGGCGGGCCGTGCGCGTACGCTTTGTAAAAGCTCAGGAAGGTTTCCGCTCGTGCACGACAAGACTGCCCGGCGGCGGCGAGCGGTGCTCGTCGCCCTCGTGGCGCTTTCCCTGATATTGCTCACCGCCTACTTCGGCGAGTCTCCCAACGGGCGTTTGCACGACGTGCAGCGCGGCTTTCTGACGGTCGTCTCGCCGATCCAGGAGGGCGCCAACGCGGCGCTCAAACCGGTGCGCAACCTGTTCGGCTGGTTTGGCAACGCGCTGCACGCCAAACACCAGCTCGCGGAAGTGCGCAAGCAGAACAATCGACTGCGCGCGGAGTTGATCACGCGCACCGACGACGAACGCGGCTACAAGCAACTGCTGAGGCTTTACAAGCTCGACGGCGGCCTGCACCTCTCCGACTACCACCCGGTGACGGCTGAAGTGATCGCGCAGCCGGCCAACCTTTGGTATTTGACTGTCAACATCGACAAAGGCAGCTCCGCCGGGGTGCAGGTCAACGACCCGGTGATCGACGGCGAAGGGTTGATCGGCAAGGTCACTGCCACCGCTCCCGACGGGGCGCAGGTGAGCCTGATCACCGACAGCGCGGTGGCGGTCTCGGCGATGATCAACGAAACAGGGTCGAAGGGCCTGGTGTATCCGAAGGTCGGCGAACCCAACACGCTGGTGATTCGCTACCTGCCGGCCAACACCCCGGTGAGCGTTGGCAACTACGTGGTCACGTCTGGCACGATCGTCAGCAACCATCCGTCGCTGTTCCCCCGCGGCATCCCGATCGGCCAGGTGAGCTACGTCAGCGAAGAAGCTCCCTACAAGACGGTGGAAATCCATCCGCAGGCCAATCTGCGCGGCCTGGAAACGGTGCAGGTGCTGACCGCGGCGCCTGGCTCGACGCCCGCGCAGGCCAACAGTGTCTCGGCCGCGCTGCCCCCCGAACAGTCATCCGAAACGGCCACCAGCAACAGCACCGGGACAGCTGGCCTCGACCGGGAGCGGCGGCTGATGGGCGGACAGCCGAATGGCGCGGTGGTGGCGCGTGTGGCGGCGCTTGCGGTGGTAGTCGTGTTCTTGCAGACGGGGGTCGTCTCCGAGGTGCCGATCTTCGGGGTGGCGATCGACCTGACGCCATTGGTGGTTGCGTTTGTGGGCTTGCAGTGCGGCTCCTTGGCGGGCGCCGCCGCGGGCTTCGGGATCGGGCTGCTCGTCGATCTGACCCTGGTGCAGACGCTAGGTCTGACATCGCTGATCTTCACGGTGATCGGCTACGGGGCGGGGCGTCTGCGCGAGCTGCGTGACCCCCGCGCGGCGCTCACGCCGCTGCTGGTCGGTGCCGCCGCTGCCGCCACCTCGATGATCGGCTACTCGGTGATGGAGATCGCGCTCGGAGTCGATGCCCCGGTCAGCCTCGAGCTGCTGCGCCAGATTGTTGTTGGGGTCGCGCTCGACACGGTCGTCGCGCTGCCGGTGTGGGCGCTCGTGCACCGTTGGCTGGCGCCCAGCCTCCCCGAGGATCCCGCGCCAGCGTCGTCGCAGCCGTCGTGCCTACACGACCGGTGGGCTGAGCCCGCTGTCCAAAGCATGACCCCATTCGAGCGCGTCCGCGCGCCAGAGCCCCGCACGCCGCCGCCGATCTCCTCGCAGCTCGGGCTGCGCGTGGCGGTGCTGGGCGGCATCGCTCTGGTGATGTTCGGGATCATCTTCTTCCGCCTCTGGTACCTGCAGATCCTGACCGGCGAACAGTACGTCGAGAAGGCCGCCAAGAACACGCTGCGCGAACTGCCGATCGCCGCCCCGCGTGGGCAGATCGTCGACCGCGAAGGCAATGTGCTGGTGACCAGCAAGGTCACCAACGCGGTGCAGCTGGTCCCCTGGGAACTGCCTCCGAAAGGACCGCATCGCCGGGCGCTCTACCGAAGGCTGGGCAAGCAGCTCGAAATGAGCCCTCGCACGATCAGGGAAATCGAGGAAAAGGGCGAACAAGAAGTGCCCTACGCCCCGGTGACGATCAAGACCAACGCCGGCCGCGGCGCGCTGACGGTGCTGGCGGAGCGCCAGAACGAATACCCGGGCGTCAAGCAGGAAGAAGTCTCGGTGCGCGAATACCCGCACGGGGAGATGGCCGCGCAGGTATTCGGCTACGTCAGCCAGATCAGCGAAACGGAGGAGGAACCGCGCAACCCACTGCACGCCAACTTCAAGGGCGTGAAGCCCGGGACGATCGTCGGCCAGCAGGGACTGGAGTACGAGTACGACCGCTACCTGCTCGGCACGCCGGGAGCGCAGCCGGTGGAGATCGATTCCGAAAATCAGGTGCAGCCGGCCAAGCTGCCCGAGACCAAGCCGCGCGCCGGCTACACGCTGCGGCTGACGCTCGATCTGGCGCTGCAGAAGGAGGGCGAAATCGCGCTGCGCAAGGGCATGGAACTCGCTCATGCGCTCAGCAACCCAGGCAACGGCGGGGCGTTCCTGGCGATGGAACCGCGCACCGGTGGGATCCTCGCGATGGGCTCCTATCCGAGCTTCAACCCCAACCGCTTCACCAACGCGCTCTCCAAACGGGAACTGGAAGAGATCGAGCAGGTCGGGGTGGGCGCGAAGAACGGCGAGCCCGAACCGGCTCCGCTGGTCGACCGTGCGACCGAAGGCGCCTACCCGACCGGCTCGACGTTCAAGCCGATCACCGCGATCGGGAGCCTCGAAGCGGGGGTGCTCAACCCCTACGAAGACCTCGGGGGGGGCAGCTGCATCACCGTCGGCGCCGAGCAGTTCTGCAACTCCGGCAAAAACGACTACGGCGCGCTGCCGCTCGTGGATGCGCTGAAGGTCTCCTCCGACACCTACTTCTTCACGGTCGGCGAGATGGACAACAGCCACGGCGAAGTGATCCAGCACATGGCGCACCAACTGGGAATCGGTCGTCCGACGGGGATCGATCTGCCCAACGAAGAAGAAGGCACGGTGCCGAGCCCGAAGTGGCTGGAAGAACGGAACGCCCTCGAAACGAAGTGCACGCGCGAGCACCACGGCCACTCGTGTGAAATCGTCGCCGAACCGGGGGCGCCGTGGAGCGTCGGGCACAACATGGATCTCGCGGTCGGCCAGGGCGACCTGCAGACCGACCCGCTGCAGATGGCGGTCGCCTACTCCACGCTCGCCAACGCGTTTATGAACAACGGCGAAGGGTGGGTTCCCACGCCGCACCTGGGGGAGGCGATCGAAAGCCCCAGCGGGGGGATCGTGCAGACGCTGAAGTTCCCGCCACGGCGCAAGGTCAAGCTCAACTCCGCCAACCTCGGCCTCGTGATGGAAGGGATCCACGACGCGACCTCCGAGCAGGGCGGCACCTCCCAGGATGTGTGGTCGGGCTGGAACCAGGCAAAGCTCCCGGTGTACGGCAAGACCGGCACCGCCGAACGTCCGCCCTACGTCGAACAGGCGTGGTACATGTGCATTCTGCCCGACGCCGGCCGGCCGATCGTGATCGCGGTGACAGTCGAACAGGGCGGCTTCGGCGACCAGGCAGCCGCACCGGTGGCACGGCTGATCGCCTCGAAGTGGTTCAACCAGCCGCTGAAGCTGGTCAACGGCTCGAGCGTGGACAAATGATCCGATGAGCCCGCTCAGCCCGATCACGGCCCCCGAAGCCGAACGCCGCGCGCAGGGTGGCGCCCAGGAGCCGCGCCGGGGCCCGCGCCTGATGCTCGACCCGGTGCTGACGCTGACGGTGCTCGGCCTAGGGGTCTGCTCGGTCGTCGTGTTGGGCTGGGTCACCGCCAAGGCTGTGCCCGGCCAGCCGCGCTACTACTCCGAGCGCCAGATCGTCTACCTGCTGATCGGCCTGGCGGCGATGGTGGCGCTGGCGCGGATCGACTACGCGCGCCTGCGCCACCACAAAGTCGCGATCTACGCGGCGCTGGTGCTGAGCATCCTGGTGGTGCTGGGCGCCGGGAGCTCGGCCCAGGGCTCGGTGCGGGCGATAAGCTTCCCGCTGTTCTCCTTCCAAGGCTCGGAGCTCGGCAAGGTCCTCCTGATCCTCGCGCTCTCGGCGCTCGTGGTCGACCGCTCGCGCCAGCTGCGGGAACGGGAGACCACGGCGAGGGTGATGCTGGCGGCGCTGCTGCCGGCGATGCTCGTGATCGCCCAGCCGGATCTCGGCTCCGGTCTCGTCTACCTCACGATCGCGGTGACGCTGCTGTTCGTCGCCGGCGTCCCCTGGAGCCATCTGGCGGGCCTGCTGGCGCTGGGCGCGGCGGCGGTCGCGCTCGTGCTGGTGGTCGCGCCGGCGGCCGGCGTGCAGGTGCTGAAGCCCTATGAGGTCGAACGCCTCACGAGCTTCCTCAACCCCTCCAGCAACCCGCAGAAAGAAGGCTACCAACAGCTCGAGTCGAAGATCGCGATCGGCGCGGGGCAGCGCACCGGCAGCGGCGACCAACAGCACCCAGATCCAGGGCGAATTCGTGCCCGAGGACAGCACCGACTTCGTCTTCGCGGCGGTCGGCGAGCGCTACGGCTTCGTCGGCGCGGCGCTCGTGCTCTCGCTATACGCGCTGCTGATCTGGCGCACGCTGCGGATCCTGACGCTGGCGAAGGATCTGTTCGGTGCGCTGGTTGCCGGGGGCGTGGTGGCTATGCTTATGTTTCAGGTGTTCGTCAACGTGGGCGTGGCTGTAGACATCATGCCCGTCACCGGCGTGACGCTGCCGCTCATGAGCTATGGCGGCTCGTCGGTGATCGCGACGCTGCTGGCCGTGGGCCTGCTGCAGTCGATCTACGTTCAGGCGCGCGCCACCGAGGCTTTGAAGGGCCGCGTGCCGCGGCCATGACGAAGGAACAGACAGTGTTCACCGAGAACCCCGGATATCAAGCCTGCACGCCTCCCGCATCGGGAGTCGTCCTCCGGGGCTCGGCCACAATCGATACCGAAAGACCGATCTACATTGAAAAAGCAAGTGCTTGTCAGCGTCGATCGCGCGGAGACGCGCGTGGCGCTCATGGAGGCGACCGGTGCGCCGGCCGCCGCAGAGAAATCCTCCGTCGGGCCGGCGCAGACGCGGGAGCGCCCCGCCAGGCGCCGACTACCGGATCGCTGAGCTCTACATCGAGCGCCGCGGCGCTCGCTCGATCGTCGGCAACATCTACAAGGGCAAGGTCGACAACGTGCTGCCCGGTCTGGAGGCGGCGTTCGTCGACATCGGCCTCGAGAAGAACGGCTTCCTGCACGTCGATGAGATCGTGCTCCCCGGCGTCGAGGCGCCGCGGCGTGGTCGCGGCGGCGGGCGCAAGATCACAGAGCTCTTGAAACCCGGCCAGGAGGTCGTGGTGCAGGTGATCAAGGACCCCCTAAAGACGAAGGGGGCGCGCCTCTCAATGGAGCTGGCGATCGCCGGGCGCTACATGGTCTACCAGCCCACAGGCGAGGGCGTGGGTGTATCGCGGCGCTTGGAGGACAGGGAGCGCGAACGGCTGCGCAAGCAGACCGCCAAACTCGACCTCGGCGGTGGCGGCGCGATCGTGCGCACCGCCGCGCACGGAGCCAAGCGCGAGGACTTCGAGCGGGAGCTGCTCTACCTGCACAAGCTGCACGAGGTGCTGGTCAAGCGCGTCGCAGGACACGATTGCGCCGGAGATGGTCTTTCAGGAGGCCGATCTCTCCGTGCGCGTCGTGCGTGACATCTTCTCCGAACACTTCGAGCGCGCGATCGTCGACGACGAGCTGCAGTACCACCGGCTGCTGTCGTTCTTCACGCGCACCGCCCCCGAGCTGGTGCAGCGCGTCGAACTGTGGCAGGAGCCCCAGCCCCTGTTCGAGGCATATGGGGTGGAGCGGGCGATCGAGGGGGTGCTCTCGCGTCGCGTGGACCTGCCCAGCGGCGGCTACCTGATGATCGACTACGCCGAGGCGCTGACGGTGATCGACGTCAACTCCGGCAGCTTCACCGGCCGCGGGCGCAGCGCCGGCCTCGAGGAGACGATCACGCGCACCAACCTGGAGGCCGCGGAGGCCGTGGTCGATCAGCTGCGCCTGCGCGACATCGGCGGGATCATCGTGATCGATTTCATCGACATGGCGCGTGCGAAGAACCGTGACGCGGTGATGAAGACGCTGCGCAAGTCCCTCGACGAGGACCGCACGAAGACGTTCACGGCGGAGATCTCCAAGCTCGGCCTGGTGGAGATGACCCGTCAGAACGTCACCGAGGGGGTACGCGAGATCATCAGCCGCCCCTGCCCCGCCTGCGACGGGGACGGGGTGATCCGCTCGGAGGAGACGATCGCGATCGACTTCGAGCGCCGCCTGCGCGACATCGCCGCGGAGAACCCCGACGTGGAGGCGTTCCTGGTGCAGATCAACCCGCGCGTGACCGCGCAGTTCACCGGTCAGCACTCGCGCGTGCTGCACGCGCTGGAGGAGCAGACCGGCCGCTCGTTCCACTTCGAAGGCTCCGAAGGGCTGACGCTCGATCACTTCGCGATCACCTTCCAGGGCAGCCGCGAGGAGGTAGAGGAGCGCGCGCTGCCGTTCCACGCCGGCGACGAGGTGCTGGTGGAGATCGTCGAGCCGCACATGTACGACGTCGACGACGCGGTCGCGAAGATCGACGGCTACATAATCTCGATCTCCGGCGCCTCCCCGCACGTGGGGGAGAAGCGGATGGTGCGCATCGAGCAGGTCGGCCGCACCGCCGCCAGCGCGCTGCTGCTGGACGAGAACGGCGAGGTGGTGCGCCCGGTCCCCCGGCCGGTCGCGCCCGCCCGGCGCCGCAGCCCCCGCAAACCGCGCGCCGCGGCCAAACCCAAGCCGGCTCCGGTCCCGGTCGAGCTGGTCGTGGAGGAGCCCTCGGCGAACGGGGCGTCCGAGCACGTCGAGTCGCCAGGCAAGCAAGCCGAACCGTCGGCCGATCGCCCCGAGTCGTCCGCTGGGCCTTCCGAGCCTCCGAGCCGCCGGCCGAGGTCGCAGAGGAGGATGCCGTACAATCCAAACCTCGGCGCCGCGGCCGCAGGGGCGGACGGCGCCGTTCGGCTGCCAAGGCAGAGGCGGGGACCGAGTAGCTGGCGGCGCTTGCGCCGAGAACGAGAACCACAAGGGTAAACATGTACGCAATCGTGAAGACAGGCGGCAAGCAGTACCGCGTCGAGCGCGGCCAGTACCTGCTGGTCGAGCGTCTCCCCGAGGAGGTGGGCGCGAGCGTGGCGCTGCAGCCGCTGATGTACCGCTCCGATGAGGCCGTCTTCGACAGCAAGGGGCTCGAGCAGGTGAAGGTCACCGCCAAGGTGCTCGCCCACGAGCGCGGCGAGAAGCTGCGCGTCGTCAAGTTCAAGCCCAAGCGCGGCTACAAACGGCGCACCGGCCACCGCCAGGAGCTGACCCGCATCGAAATCACGGAGATCGCGATGGACAGTGGGAAGGCCCCCGAGCGCAAACCGGCGAAACCGGCGGCTGCCGCCGTCTCCGCGCCCGACCCCGTGGAGAGCAAGGAGGCGAACGAGCATGGCGCATAAGAAGGGCCTCGGCTCCAGCCGCAACGGCCGCGACTCCAACGCCAAACGGCTCGGCGTGAAGACCTTTGCCGGCCAGGCCGTCACCGGCGGGGAGATCATCGTGCGCCAGCGCGGCACCCGCTTCAAGCCTGGCGAGGGCGTGGGGATCGGCAAGGACGACACCCTGTACGCCCGCGCCGCCGGCACCGTTCAGTTCACCACCGGTCGCCGCGGCCGCGTGGTGACGGTCGTCGCCGACGAAGCGTAGCGCTCGCTCCCGGTCGGCCGGCGCGGTGAGTAACCACGCCGCGGAACCGCTCCGCGCGCCTGTCAGGATGCGGTAGTGCTGCACGATCGCGCACGCATCCACGTCCAGGCGGGCGCCGGCGGCGACGGTTGCGCGGGCTTCCGCCGCGAAGCGCACGTCCCGCGCGGCGGCCCCGACGGCGGCGACGGCGGGCGCGGGGGCGACGTGGTGCTGCTCTGCGACGACTCGCTGCGCGATCTGCAGAGCTTCACGCGTCGCGCTCACCACCGTGCCGCGCGCGGTGGGCGCGGGGAAGGCTCGCTGCGCCACGGGGCAGACGGCGAGCCGCTGGTGGTGCGCGTGCCACCGGGCACCGAGGCGATCGGCGAAGAGGGCGACCTGGAGGGCCGCCGCTGGGAGCTGCTGCACCACGGCCAGCGCGCGCCGCTCGCCCGCGGCGGCACCGGCGGGAAGGGCAACAAGCGCTTCGCGACCCCCACGCGCCAGGCGCCGCGCTTCGCCGAGCGCGGCCTGCCGGGCGAGGAGGGGTGGCTGGCGCTGCGGCTGCGGCTGCTCGCCGACGTCGGCCTCGTCGGTCTGCCCAACGCCGGCAAGTCCTCGCTGCTGGCGCGCCTCACGCGCGCGGCGCCAAAGGTGGCCTCCTATCCGTTCACCACGCTGGAGCCGGTGCTGGGCGTGCTCGAATCCGACGAACGCCAGCTGGTGGTGGCTGACATCCCGGGCCTGATCGAGGGCGCGAGCGAGGGCGCCGGTCTTGGTCACGAGTTCCTCGCCCACGTCGAGCGCACGCGCCTGCTCGTGCACGTGCTCGACCTCGCCCCCGAGCTCTCCGGCGAGCAGGACGCGGATACGGCGGCCAATTACATGACGATCGAGCAGGAGCTGGCCGCGCACGACCCGCGCCTGGCGGCCCTCCCGCGGGTGCTGGCGCTCTCCAAGGCCGACCTCGTCCCGCCCGAGCGCGCACACGCGGAGGTCGCGAAGTGGTCGGCGCGTCTGGGCAGCGTCGTTCCGGTGATCGCGACCTCCAGCGCGACCGGCGCGGGACTTGCCGAGCTGGCCGGCACGCTTCTGCGGCTGGTGCCGGTCGGCGAGCGGGCCGCGGCGGGTCAGCTGGTGGAGGGGACGGCTGGTTCGAAGGCGCTCGCCGAACCCGAGCAACTCGCCGAGCACATGGTGTTCCGCCCCGCGGAGCGCACCGGATTCAGGGTGGAGCGCGTCGGCGAGAACGCCTTCGCTGTGCGGGGACCCTCGGTCGAGCGCCTGCTGGCGCGCTTCGACGTCGAGAACGACGACGCGATGGCCTACGTGGAGGGCCGTCTGCGCCGCCTCGGCGTGCTGAAAGCCTTGGAGGCCCAGGGCTTTCAGCCGGGCGACGAGCTGCGGATCGCAGGGGTCGCTCTCGAGTTGGACGCCGCGGGGCTGGGGTAGGCGGGTCTCCGGCTTGAGCGACGGCTACGATTGTGCTACGTTTGTCGCATGGCAGTCGAGGTGGCGTCGAGAGAGCTTCGTAACAACATGGCCGGTCTGCTGCGGCGGGTACGAGCAGGGGAGCAGGTCGTGGTGACCACGCGTGGGAAGCCGGTTGCGTCGTTGGTTCCGTTCGAGCCTGCCCGCCGGCGGTGGCTGCCTCGTGCAGAGCTCGTTCGGCGTCTGGGGCTTGCCCAGGCGGATCCGGGTCTACGTGAAGATCTCGCCCATCTGGCGGGGGAGACGACGGACGAGCTCGGTCCGCTCGTGTGAGCGCGCAACCCACTCGGGGTCTGCTCGACACGAGCGTATTCATTGCGAGGGAGACTTGGCGCCCATTGCAAGAGCGGCTGCTGCCGGATGAGTTCGCCGTATCCGCTGTTACTGTCGCCGAGCTGCACGTCGGCGTGCTGGCGGCCTCCGACTTGGACACCCGCGCCCGCAGGCTGGCGACTCTGGAGTCGATCGCCGATGTCGAGGTGCTCGTCGTCGACGAGGCGGTGGCGGCCTCCTGGGCGCTGCTGCGGGTGCACCTGGTCACGGCCGAGCGGCGGCTGAACGTCAACGACTTGTGGATTGCTGCCACCGCGCTCGCTCACCGCATCCCGGTCGTGACCCAGGACGACGACTTCGGGCCGGTCGAGGGAGTTGGTGGGCTGGAGGTTGTGCGGGTGTAACGTCGGGAGCTCGCTCACCCCTGCTGCGCGGTCGGGCGGATCAGGGCTTGGATTCGCCTGGGGTATTGACAAGTCGTGCACTGTGTGGTTATGATGGCTGTGTCATCGTCAACCGGTGTGGTTGGCGGGCATACATAGAGTCTGGTTGGGTCATCCCACCTTGTGGTTGACGTAAGCGCTCGCAGGGCGTGCGGGTGGGAGAGGGATCGGGTCGTCGATGAGGGAGTTGTTTGAGCGTGGTTTCTAGAGGGAGATACACAGCAGGGGTGTGCGCGACCCGTTCGGGGCGTGTACCTAGATGCGTCAGCTGCCTGACGCATCTCTCTCTCTCTCTCTCTCTCTTGCGCTAGGGGGTTAGGCCCCGGCCTTCGTCGTTTGGCGTTTTCGCGCCGCCCCGGTTCTCCTTTGGGAGAGCGGGGATTCTCGATGTCGTGGGGGGTGGTGTAGCGGTGCGCGTGCGGACCGCGGCGGCGGCTCCCCGGGCGCGTTCTGGGTCGCGTGGTGCGCTGTACCGGGTGTGTCGCTTGGTGCGCGGCGGCGTGCGCTGGTGCCTGGCGCGGTTGGCGGCGCCGGAGGGACGTTTGGTTGAGATTCAGCGTTCGCGGCTGCTGGCGGGTGCGGTAGCGGCGCTCGAGGAGTTGGGTTACGCGGGTACGACGGTGACGCAGATCACCGAGCGTTCGCGGGTGTCGCGGCGCACGTTCTACGAGCTGTTCGAGAACCGCGAGGAGTGCCTGGCGCGCGCTGCTGGACGATGTCCTCGGGATGTTGGAGGGGGAGCTCGCGGGGGCGGCCCTGGAGGGTCTTGTGTGGCGTGAGCGGGTGCGTGGGGGCCTGGCGGTGATTTTGGGGTTCTTCGATCGTGAGCCGGCGCTCGCGCGGGTGTGTTTGGTGTACTCCCAGCAGGGCGGCCCGTCGGTGCTCGCGCGTCGTGAGGAGGTCTTTGCGCGTCTGGTTTGTGTGATCGATGGGGCGCGTGGTGAGAGTGCGCGCGCGGCGGGTTGTTCGCCGTTGACGGCGGAGGGTCTGGTGGGTGCGGCGTTCGGGATTGTGTACGCGCG
The DNA here is from genome assembly GCA_963812595.1 of uncultured Solirubrobacterales bacterium. Taxonomy (GTDB): domain Bacteria; phylum Actinomycetota; class Thermoleophilia; order Solirubrobacterales; family Solirubrobacteraceae; genus Palsa-744. Next base: position 338,750 of record CAWEVQ010000009.1, on the reverse strand, counting down.
GGTGGCGCGGGGTGAGCCTCGGCCGCTGGTGGATCTTCTCGGTGAGTTGATGGGGATGATCGTGCTGCCGTATCTGGGGCCCGGCGGCGGCGCGTCGTGAGCAGCATCGCTCGGGGCCCGGGCTGGCAGCGGCGATAAGCCGCGGCTCGTCGGTGTTTCTGGCGGCGCGGCGTGACCCGTTGGGGGAGGTGCGGATGCGTTTGACGTATCGCACTGCGCAGGTGCTCGAGTGCATCGCGGGGGAGCCGGGGATCAGCAACCGGGTGGTCGCCGAGCGCGCGGGGGTCAGCGACCAGGGGCAGATCTCGAAGCTGCTCGCGCGCCTTGAGCGCCTCGGGTTGCTCGTGAACACCGGCGAGGGGCACGCGAAGGGCGAGCCGAATGCCTGGACGCTGACCGCGCAGGGTGTGCGGGTCGCGCAGCGAGTCAGCGCGCACGCCCCGAGCGAGTGGAAGGCGGCGTGATGCGTGCTCTCACTCGTCGATCAGGTCTTCAACATCGTTATTCAATCCGCGTGCGTAGCGCTGGGCGCCGGCACGCTCGACTCCAGGAGGAGGAGAGAACCAATGCTCTCAGCAATACGTAGGCGTATGACGTACGCGAACGTCGGGGTGACGCTCGCGCTGGTGTTCGCGATGAGTGGTGGCGCCTATGCGGCGAGCCGATATGTGATCACTTCGACGAAGCAGATCAGCCCGAAGGTGCTCAAGGCGCTGAAGGGCAGCGCGGGCGCGAGCGGCGCGGCGGGGGCCCGGGGCGCTGCCGGTGCCACAGGCCCCGGGGGACCAGCCGGACCACAGGGCCCCGTGGGACCCGCCGGTAACGCGGGCGCTGCCGGGGTTGACGGCACGAGCGTCACAAGCGCCACGATCCCGACGAGCAGCAGCACCTGCGGCAAACTGGGCGGCTCTGAATTCACGTCGGTCAGTGGCAAAACGACTGCCTGCAACGGCAAAGAAGGCAAAGAAGGCACATTCGGCGGTAGCACGCTCCCCGAAGGCAAGACCCTCACCGGGGTTTGGGCCGGAGCCGACGACGGCACCGCGGGCTACGGGGAAGAAGGAGTTGGCATCGTGGCTGCCGGTGTCAGCTTCGCTATCCCGCTCTCCGGCGAACCGGCCGGACACCTCGTCCCGGAAGGTGCAACGTTGCCGCCGGAATGCCCCGGCACTGGCGCCGCACCAGCCGCCGCACCGGGCAATCTCTGTGTCTACCTGACTGGCGCGAGCAATGTCGAGGGCGAGGGCGATGGCGTGGCTGGTGCCATCTTCGTGAAACCTCACGCATCTGGCTTCACGCTGGAGGGCCTGTCCGAAAAGAAGGGGCCTATCACGGTGGAAGGCACCTGGGCGGTGACAGCGGAATAGCGCGATTGCTTCGCTCAGACCTGACCCGACGCCTGCGCTTTCCGGAGACTTTTACTGCCCCGGGAAGTGCCATAGGCATCGCAACACCACGACTGACTACCACGCCACATTTTTACGACATGCACGTCATCCAGGAGAAAGGCACACAAGTGAACCGCACCAAGCACAGCGCGCAGAAGCCGTCCGTAGAGACCGGTCGTCTTGTGACGCTGCGTGTGCTGCTCTGTGGCCAAGGGAGTCCTACGCTCTCCTCGGCATTCCGCACGCGCGTTCGTCGCTTGCGCGTGCCGGTCGCGCTCGCCACACTCCTCACCGCGACCGCCGTCACCTTCGCCGTCTCCTCGGCGTTCGGTGACGCCGCCCCCCGAGCCTCCACTTCAACGAAGACATTAGCCATAATGAAGAATACTATGGCAACTATGGCGCCAAGGACATAGTTGTCCATTCGACTCGCGTCTGGGCCGAGGCCGGTGTGTTCCTCAACGGGCTGAATATGAAATGGCGCGCCGAATACTCCACCAGCAAGAGCGCTCTAGAAAGCTTCTCCGGCACCGTTGTCGACAGCGGCGAAGAAACAGAAACCGTCGGAACGGCTCCGAACAACCTCGAGTTCGGCACGGCGACCGGCACTGGGGGGCGTTTTGCGGAAACACACCATCTTGCTCCCGGCACACAGTATTACGCGCAATTCGTCGCCGAAAACTCGGCGGGTAGGACGGTACTTCCTTTTGAATTCATCACTTCCCCAGTGCTCCAGCCGGAAGTCTCGAAGTCCACGGGCACCGAGCCAAAGCTCACCTTTGAAGTTAACCCGACCAGTCCGACGACGACGGTTCTCGGCGCCGTGCTGCAGAGCAACGGTGCAGCGACGACATATAGCGTTGGTTATTCCACTACCCCGTCCGGCCCGGTCACCGTGTGTGGGACGGGGTCTATCAGCGTCGCCGAAGATTTCGCCGAACCCGATGTCACCTGCACGGGTCTTGCGCCCGAAACGACCTACTATCCCCACCTGATCGCCACCAACGAAAAGGGGACTGTCGATCAGACCGCGTTCAATAAGGGTAGCTACGAACCGGAAGCCACATCGTTCACGACTCCGACTGCGAAGCCGGTAGCCAGTATTAATAATGGCGAAATCCACAACATCACGGCGCTGTCCGCCCGCGTCGGGGGCAGTGTCGACCCCACGCACGAGGAAACCCATTGGCGCTTCGAATCGGCCCCGTCTGAGATCGGTCCGTGGACTCCCGTCCCCGGCGCAGCGGGCACGATCTCACAGGCTGAAGCCGAAGCGCTGCCCGTTCTAGGAGGCGGGCAGTCCGTGGGTGTCACACTTACCGGCTTGACCCCGGCCACCGCATATTATGTGCGTCTCTTTGCTGAAAATGTTTGCGCCGTGGGCTGTGGTGAAGGCCAGAACTTTTTTGGTGAACCGATCTCGCTGGAGACCCGCGGGCTCGGCCACTTTGAGACGACCAGTCCACCGACGGCAAGCACCGTGCCTATTCACTCCTTTCACGGTGAAGCTCTGCGGATCGTCGGCGCGATAGATCCCAACAGCGCACTCACCTCCGAGGAACAGACGATCACGATCGAGGGCGCTCCATCCGGAGGAACATTCACTCTCACGTTTGACGGCAAGACAACCACCCCAATCGCATACAACGCATCCGCAGAAAGTGTGCGGCAAGCCTTCGATGCGCTCCTGGCCATTGGTGGTGGTGAAACCTTCGTCGAAGGCCGGCCCGGTGGGCCATACACCATCCTGTTCGAGGGCGCTTTGGCCGAAAAGGCCGAGCCCGAGATCGAAGCCGACGCCTCCTGGGTGACGCCTCCGTCCGAAAACCCGATAACGGTCGTCGCAGGTCAGAAGGGTGGTGAAGGGTATGATGCTCACTACCATTTCCAATATGTGAGCGAACAGCAGTTCAAAGACGAAGGCGAATGGGCCAAGGCTGGCGCCACACCTGAAGTGGATGTCGGAACGGGGACGGACCCCGACTTCGTCGCGGCCGACCTCCCGACGTTGACACCCGGGGAAACCTACCGCTATCGCCTGGTCGCTACCAGCACGTTCCCGGGCAATCCTGTCGTCGACGGTGAAGAACGATCGCTCAAAGTGCCCACGCCACCCGCGTCCGAAGCTTCCGTCTCATGTGCGAATGAAGCGTTGCGTACTGGAGCGTCCGCAAACCTTCCCGACTGTCGTGGCTACGAACAGCTCACTCCGGTAGACAAGGAAGGGGCGCGTGAAGTCTTCACCTACGGCATCGCCATCGAAGGGGGTTTCGCGCTCGGGGAAGACGGCGAACACGCGATGCTCGAGACCGACACGGACTGGGGCTCGGGCCCGACGGCGGGTCAGGGTCCCTACTTCTTCTCTCACGAAGGGAGCAACGGATGGCGGATGACCGCCGCCTCGACCCAACCCGACACCGGCATCAACAACACCTTGCCACAGTTGTTCTCGCCCGATCTCACCAGTTTCGCTTTCTTATCGGAATACACGACAACGCAAGACAACCACTCCACAGAAGCCGAGTATAAGTCCGGTGCTCCGGGTGGCCCGTATGCGACCATCGTGACCACCCGCCGGGGGGGGGGAAGGCCTAATCTCCGCGTCTCGAGATCTCTCGAGGATCTTCCTCTCAAGTGCGGATCGCACGCTGCTCGGCTTCTCGACAGGTACTAAAAAGGGCGAAGACCTCTATGAAGCCTCTGGGGGAGAACTGCGTCAGGTGAATGTCACGGGCGCTTCGCCGGGGTCCACAATCGGGACGTGCGGGGCGAACATCGTCGACGGCTTCGAAGAAGCCGGCCGGCTGAGCAGCGTCCACGCCGTCTCGAGCGACGGCTTGCGGGTGTTCTTCGAAGCGGTCCCCGGCAGTGATTGCTCAGAACCCAAGCATCTCTATATGCGCTTGAATGCTGAAAGCACGGTCGATCTGGGCAACGCGGAATTCGTCGCGGCCAACGCCGAAGGCACCCAGCTGTTGCTGGCAAGGCGCAGCGGGGAAAGCCGCGAGATCGTTCTCTATGACACAGAAACCGCCACTGAAAAGACACTTTTCTCCGTGCAGGGTGAAGTCGGCGCGCATCACTTCAAGGTCTCTGAAGATCTGTCCACGATCTATTTTATGTCCGGCGAACACCTCACCCCCGATGCGCCGGCGATCTCGTCCACGGGGTCTCCGGTGTCCCTGTATCGCTACGATGTTCCGGCGGAAAAGCTTACTTTCATAGATGCGTTGTCTTTCGCCGCTGGAGAAGGGCTGAAGGTGAGCGCGGACGGACGCTATCTATATTTTGAAGCGAACGAGTGTGGCGGGGGTGCCGGGAGGTCGGCAAGATGTGCCCCAACCCTACCGTTATGACAGCACTGAATCGGTGATCCAATGCGTGGCGTGCGCGTCGTCGTTTGATCCCGAACCAGCACTTCTCTCCGTGTATGGCGAGACGGGTGGCTTGGGCGGGATGCTGGCCTCCCGCACCGGCAATCCCAGCGAGTTGACGCTTCCGCCAACGGCGATTATGTGTTCTTCGACGCCGACTCGGCGCTGCTTCCCACTGACGTCGACGGTGAAGTGGCCCCCTCGGTTGAACCTGGGACAGGTACTGTAAGCCTCTCTTTCTCGACTTCCAGCGATGTATACGAGTGGCGGAAGTTTGGCGTTGATGGTTGCGCTCACCTGCAGGGCTGTCTGGCCCTGATCACCAACGGTCGCGGTGGTTACTTGAACCTGTTCCTCGGGACCGATCGATCGGGTCGTGATGCGCTGATTTATACCGGTTCAGAGCTCGTCTCCCAGGATAACGACACGTCGGGCGATATCTACGATGCCCGCATCGGTGGCGGCACACCGCCCACGCCTCCGCGACCGGTTGAATGCGAAGGCGACGCGTGCTCGACGCCCGCGAGCGCGCCGAATGACGCCACGCCAGGGAGTTTTACGTTCTCAGGCGCCGGCAACGTCACCCAGTTGCCGCCGAGTAAACCGGCGCTGAAAAGGAACAAGCCAAAGCCGAAGCGGAAACCAAAGCCGAAACAGAAAGCCAGGCACGCGAAGGGCGCCAAGCAGCGGGGAAAGAAGGCTTCCAAGCGGCGCGGGCGAACCGGGAAGTCGTCGAGGAGGAGCAAATGATGAGCTTTAGAGCGTCCGCCCTGCTTGCGACGATAGCCTCTGTCTTGGTGGCATGTGTGTTGCCGACGTTCGCTGCAGCGAAGCCCAGCGAACATCCATTTGAAATCGTTCCCGGGTCGTTTCATTTCGCGCCATCGGGCGATCAGGCCGCGGCGCACGCGAACTGGTTCACGTCATTTGATTTCGCTCACGAAGAACCCTCCGGGGAAACCTACAACGACGTTCGTGCGCTTACTGTCAAGCTCCCGACGGGCTTTACCGCGAGCGATACTGCTGTGCCAACCTGCACCCAGACGCAACTGCTTGCGGTCGGAGGCATCAACGAACTGATCGGTCAATGTCCGGTCGCGAGCCAGGTGGGACAGATCAGCCTCGAAGTGCAAATACGCGAAAACGGGATCCCGCCAGCCAAGCTGACGCTTCCGATTTACAACATGCAGGTCGCGAGCCCAGGTATCGCCGCGGTACTTGGTTTCAAGACCGTCCTCTTCACCACCCTGATCGTGGTCAGAGCCCGTCCGGAAGATGAGGGTCTGACGGTCACCACCCCAGATATCCCAAAGGTCGGCGAACCGCATAACATCAAAACTACCATCTGGGGAATCCCGGCGGCTGCTGAACACGACCCGCAGCGCGGCGTGGTATGCGGCGGTTTCGCTGAGCAGCCGCCGGTCTGCCGTGAAGAATTTCACGGCGTCCAGTCGGCGAACATCCAGGTCAAGCCGTTTCTGTCGAACCCGACGAGCTGCGGTCTGTTCAGCGCGAGCATGGAAGCGTACTCGTGGGAGGAACCACTCAACGTTTCCGAGGCGACAGATAACGAAATCGGACCGATCACAGAATGCGAACGCGTGCCGTTCGAACCGTCGATCGAAGCTAATCCGAGCACGCGCTCCGCGGAATCGCCGACCGGTATGGCCGTTTCGCTGGTCGTCCCGCAGGCGTGGGAAAACCCATTTTCGATCTCCACGGCTAACCTGAAGGACGCCACGGTCACGTTGCCGGCGGGATTCACGGTCAACCCGTCGGCCGGGTCTGGTCTGGGCGCCTGCACCGTCGCGCAGTACGAATCGGAAACTGCTGCCTCGCTGCCCGGCGAAGGCTGCCCCCCGGAATCGAAGCTCGGCTCGATCGTGATCGAAACACCGCTTTTGAGCGAAGAGATCCCGGGGGCAATCTATCTCGCCAAGCCCTACGACAACGTCCCCGCTTTCGGCGATGCCCAACACCCGGGTGGGTCGCTGCTCGCGCTGTACGTCGTCGCGAAGGACCCACAGCGTGGGGTCCTCGTGAAAGTCGCCGGCAAGGTCGAACCGAACCCCGTGACCGGGCAGCTCGTGACGACGTTCCTGAACAATCCCGCAGGCACCGTTCAGCAAGTTCACGTTGAAGTTCCGTCCGGGGGCGACGGCGCCGTTGGTCAGCCCGCCGACGTGTGGGATCGATACGACGCTGGCGGCGTTGACACCGTGGTCGGCGCCGACTGAACCGCGGTTCGTCTCGAGCTCGTTTGAAACAACGCAGGGATCCACGAAGGCCCGTGTCCGTCCGGCGGTGTCCCGCCGTTCAACCCGCAGGTGATCTCGGGCACCCAGAACAACGCGCGGGCTCCTACAGCCCGTTCTACCTGCGGATCGACCGCGAAGACGGCGAACAGGAGATCACCCGCTTCTCAACGACACTCCCACCCGGTCTTACGGGCAACCTCACGGGGATCCCGTTCTGCCCGGAAGCGGACATCGAAGCGTCCAAGAACGTGACCGGCGCCGAAGAGGAAACAGATCCCTCCTGCCCCGCAGCGAGCGAAGTCGGGCACACGATCGTCGAAGCGGGCGTCGGCACCGTGCTCGCACAGACACCGGGCAAGATCTACCTGGCGGGCCCGTACCACGGCGCGCCGCTCTCGATCGTCTCGATCACGAGCGCGAAGGTCGGCCCGTTCGACCTCGGGACCGTCGTGATCCGCTTCGCGCTGCGACATCAACCCGACGACCGCGCAGGTCGAAGTCAGCGGCGCAACGGCTCGGACCCGATCCCGCACATCATCGACGGGATCGTCGTGCACGTCCGCAACATCCGCGTCTACATCGAACCGCGCCAACTTCATCCTCAACCCCACCAACTGCACCCGCTGACGATCACCGAGACGATCGACGGGCGCAGGCGCCGACCCCGCGAACCCAGCAGACCAGATACCAGTCACCGCGACCGCGCCATTCGACGCCGCCGACTGCTCAAGCCTTCAGTTCAAACCCTCCTTCAGCGTCTCGACCTCCGCGAAAGCGAGCCGCCTGAACGGGGAGAGCCTGACCGTCAAGCTGAATGTCCCCAGCGCGCTTGGCAGCGAGTCGAACATCCATCGCGTCAAAGTCGAACTCCCCAAAGATCTCCCCTCCCGGCTGACGACGCTGCGCAAGGCGTGCCTGGCGAGCGTGTTCGAAGCCAACCCCGCGAACTGCCCGCCGGCATCGATCATCGGGCACGCCAAGGCGATCACCCCGATCCTGCCCGTCCCCCTCGAAGGCCCGGCCTATTTCGTCAGCCACGGCGGCGAAGCGTTCCCGAGCCTGATCGTGGTGCTGCAGGGGTACGGGTTCACGATCGACCTCGTCGGGACGACGTTCATCAGCAAACAGGGCGTCACCTCAAGCACGTTCAAGACCGTCCCCGACCAGCCCGTCACGAGCTTCGAACTGACGCTCCCCGAGGGCCCCTACTCCGCGCTCTCCTCGCTCGGCAACCCCTGCAAGAACAAGCTGACGATGCCCACCGAATTCATCGCGCAGAACGGCGCCACGATCGACCAGAGCACCAAGATCGCTGTCACCGGCTGCCCGAAGGTCCGGAAGACGGCCCATAAGAAGAAGGCGAAAGGCAAGCACCACGGCAAAGGCCACCACAAGCAGGGGTGAGAGGACGGTACGCGGAGGGCAGTGGGGGAGTGGTTGCGCGCGATGCGGAGCACGCCGGCCGCTCGCCGAACTGCGAGCGCTGCTCCAGACCCCCCTTGTGGGGGTCCCGTTTAAAACCAGCATCCCCGCCTTGGTGTGTGTCGGAGGGGCGGAGCATCTACGCTCCAGGACTCATGTCCACCACCGTGATCAAGCTGGGCTCCTCGATCGTCGCGCGCGACGATGGTGCGCTGCGCGCCGATGTGCTGGGGCGGATCTGCGACGTGGTGGCCGCGCTGCACGGCGCGCGGGAGCAGGTGGTGCTCGTCTCCTCCGGTGCGATCGCGCGCGGTGTGAGCGTGATGGGGCTGCCCGCCCGGCCGAAGCTGATTCCCGAGCTGCAGGCCGCCTCGGCCGTGGGGCAGGGCAAGCTGTACCGCTCCTACGACGAGCTGCTGCGCGCGCGCGAGCTGACCTCCGCGCAGGTGCTGCTCACCGTCGAGGACCTGAGCGGGCGCGCGCAGTACCTGAACGCGCGGCACACGCTGCGCACGCTGCTCGACTGGCGGGTGGTGCCGGTGATCAACGAGAACGACACCACCGCCACCGATGAGATCTCCTTCGGCGACAACGACTTCCTCGCCGCGCAGGTCGCGATCCTCTGCGCGGCGCGGCTGTTGGTGCTGCTCACCGACATCGACGGGCTCCACACCGCCGACCCGCGCCTCGACCCGGACGCGCGGCTGATCGGCGAGGTGCGCGACCCGGCCGAGATCGAGCGGCTGCAGATCGGCGACTCCACCTCGCCCCTCGGCTCGGGGGGGATGCGCTCGAAGGTGCTGGCCGCCGAGATCGCCGGCGCCGCGGGGATCCCGGCCGTCATCTGCAACGGCGTGCGCGCCGGCGCGTTGGAGGCGGCGCTCGCCGGTGAGCCGGAGGGCACGCGCTTCCATCCCGGCCCCGCCCGCCACAACTCGTTCAAGCTGTGGCTGCGCTACGCCAAGCCTGCGCATGGCACGCTCGTCGTCGACGCCGGCGCGGCGCGCGCTTTGCGCGAGCAGGGCACCTCCCTGCTGCCGGTCGGCGTGGTCGAGGTCCGGGGTGATTTTGACGCCGGCGACGCGGTCGAGATCGCCGACGGCGCCGGCGCGGTGATCGCCAAGGGCCTCTGCAACTACTCGGCCCTGGAGCTGCGCCGCGCGCGGGGGCTGCAGTCGGAGGCCGTGCGCGAGATCCTGCCGCACGCCACCGACGAGGCCGTGCACCGCGATCAGCTGGTTTTGGCGTAACCGGACCGCCCGGTCGGCCGCTGGTGGGCACGGTTTTTATGAAGACCCCCACAAGGGGGGTCTGGGATTGGTTTGGCTTTGTTGTGCCAGCCGCCGGGTGTGGCCCAACGGCGGTCGTCGTACCCTGTGTGGAAGATGGCCACCGCCACCGCATCGATCCCCGAGCAGTGCGCGGCCGCGCGGCGTGCTGCCCGGCGCCTAGCGGCGGTTGACACGGTCGTCAAGGACACCGCGCTGGGCGCGATCGCCGACGCTTTGATCGCGCGCACGCCCGAGATCCTTGCCGCCAACGAGCTCGACATGCACGCCGGGCGCGAGGCCGAGATCGGCGCGGCGCTGCTCGACCGCCTGGAGCTCGATCCCTCGCGGATCGCCGCAATCGCCGCCGGCGTGCGCACGATCGCCGCGCTGCCCGACCCGGTCGGCGAGCTGATCGAGGGGCGGCGGCTGCCCAACGGTCTCGACGTGCGCAAGGTGCGCGTGCCGCTCGGCGTGGTTGCCGTCGTCTACGAGGCGCGGCCCAACGTGACGATCGACGCCGCCGCGCTGTGCCTGAAGGCCGGCAACGCGATCGTGCTGCGCGGCTCCTCGATCGCCGCGCACTCCAACGCGGTGCTCGCTGCGATCGCCGCCGAGGCCGCCGTCGAGGCGGGGCTGCCCGAGGGATGCGTCAGCCTCGTAGCGGGCGGTGGCCGCGAGGAGTTGGCGGAGCTGGCCACCCAGAACGACACGCTCGACCTGATCATCCCGCGTGGGGGAGAGGGGTTGAAGGCGGCGCTCAAAGCGGTGGCCACCGTGCCCGTGATCTATGCGGCCTCCGGTAACTGCCACGTGTATGTGGACGAGTCCGCCGACATCGACGATGCCGTCGCGATCGTGCTCAACGCCAAGACGCAGCGCCCGGGGGTGTGCAACGCCGCCGAGACGCTGCTCGTGCACGGCGCCGCCGCCGCGCGCTTTCTGCCGGCGATGCTCTCCGCGCTGGGCCACGCCGGTGTGTTGGTGCGGGGAGACGAGCGCACGCTCGACCTGGCCGGTGGCGAAGGCGGCGGACCAGAGGTGGCCAACGCGGGAGGGGGACCTGAAGGGAATGGCGCTCTCGCTGCATCCGCGCTCGGGCAAGCGGCAGGGGAGCAGGCGATCGGCGTCACAGTCGAGCCCGCCACCGAGGAAGACTGGGCCACCGAGTACCTGGCGCTAACGCTCGCCGTGCGTGTGGTGGACTCGCTAGGGGAAGCGATCGATCACATCGGCCGCTACGGGTCCGGCCACTCTGAGGCGATCCTCACCCGCGACACCGCCGCCGCGCGCGCCTTCCAGCGTGGGGTGGACGCCGCCTGCGTGTACGTCAACGCCTCGACGCGCTTCACCGACGGGGGCGAGTTCGGGATGGGCGCGGAGATCGGCAACTCCACGCAGAAGCTGCACGCGCGCGGGCCGATTGGCCTGCGCGAGCTGTGCACGTTCAAGTACCTGGTCGAGGGTGACGGGCACGTCCGCGCCTGAGACGACGCCCGCGACGGCTCCCCGCGATGCGCTTTCCCCTGTCAGGGCCGCTCCGGTGGGGTCCCCCGAAAACGCAGCACTCAGGGGGGGGCTCGGCATCCTCGGCGGCAGCTTCAACCCGCCCCACAGCGGCCACGTCTCGCTCGCGCGCCACGCGTTGCGCGAACTCGCCTTGGAGCGGGTGCTGTTGATGCCGGCCAGGGTCTCGCCCGGCAAGCCCGTCGAGGACGAGCAGCTGAAGCCCACCGACCCCAACCACCGGCTGGAGATGTGTCGCCTGGCGGTCGTCGACGTGGAGGGGGTGGAGGCATGTGCGCTGGAGGTTGGACGCAAGGGGCCGTCGTACACGGTGGATACCCTGAGGACACTTCATGCCGCGAAACCTCACACCGCGCTCACGTTCATCCTCGGCGCCGACATCGCCTCGACCCTGCCCGCCTGGCACGAAGCCGCCGCGCTGCCGGCGCTCGCACGTTTTGCTGTCGCCCTGCGTCCCGATGTCGAGCGCCACCCCGATCCGGTCGGCTTTCCAATCGTGCACCTGCAGATGCCGATGATCGACGCCTCATCGTCGCTGGTGCGTGAGCGCGTGCGCCGCGGCCTGCCGGTGGAGGAGCTGGTGGGGCCCGGGGTCGCTGCATATATCGCCGATCACGGCCTCTACCGCGGCCCGGCCGGCGCGGAGGACGGCGGGGCTGTCGCTTACGGCGATGCGGTGGCGGGTGCGGGAGGGGCAGGCACGTGAGCCCAACGGCGCAAGTCCTCCCCTCCGCCGAGCTGGCGCGCGAGCTGGCCACGTTTGCTCTGGAGAAGAAGGCGCACGACGTACTCGAGCTCGACATGCGCGGGTTGGTCGGCTACACCGACTTCTTCCTGATTTGCTCCGGCAACACCGACCGCCAAGTGAAGGCGATCCACGACGCTGTCCACGAGGGCGCCAAGCGCGAGCTTGGCATCTTCCCCCGACGGGTCGAAGGGGCGGGGCGCGCGCAGTGGATCCTGATGGACTACCTCGACGTGGTCGTCCACGTCTTTACGCCCGTCACGCGCGAGTTCTACCGCCTCGAACAGCTGTGGGGCGAGGCGCCGGCGCGCGCGGTTGACGAGGCGCCCACAAGCGCCGTCGAGTAGCGGCGGCCCCGCACTGCCCGAGGGGAGTGTCAGGCGGCGATCGGCTCCGCCATCGGAGGGGAGGGCGCGCGGCGAGTGGTGGTGCGCTCCCGCAGAATCACTTCGCACCCCCGCTCGGGGCTGACCGTGATGTTGCGCCGCTGCGCCCGCTCGCTGCGCTCCCCGACCGGCTGCAGCTCGCAGCGCTCAAACACCGCGCGCAGCGCCAGCTTCATCTCCAGCAGCGCGAAGCTCGCGCCGAGGCAGCGCCGCCGGCCGCCGCCGAACGGCATCCACGTGTAGGTGCCCGGTGCCTTGCCACCCTCGCGCTCGATGAACCGCTCCGGGCGGAACGCGTGCGGCTCAGGGTAGATCGTGGGGTCGTGGTGCACGAGGTGGGCGAACGCCGCCAGCATCACCCCGGGCGGGTAGGTGACGCCGCCGATCTCCACGGGCTGCTTCACCAGGCGCGGCTCGGCGTGGGGCAGCACAGGCCGGTGGCGCAGGATCTCCTGCACGGTCGCCGTCAGGTAGGCCTCATCAGAGTCGCCGTCGTCCACCTCCGCGTGCAGGCGCGCGCAGCACCGCCGGCTCGCGGGCGAGGCGCTCGAAGCCCCACGCCAGCTCCGAGGCGGTGGTCTCGTGGCCGGCGACCAGCGCGGTCATCAGCTCGTCGCGCAGCTCGTCGCGGCTCATCGGCGAGCCGTCCTCGTGTTCGGCGGCGAGCAGCATCGCGAGCACGTCGTCGCCGTCGCCGCCTTCGCCTGCGGCCTGGCGCGGCGGCGCTCGTCGATCAGCTCGAAGATCAGCTCGTCGTTGCGGGCGTGCAGGCGATCCTGACGGGCGATCGGCCCGCGCAGCGTGAACGGCCGCGGTGGGCGCGGCAGCATCGACAGCGGGTTCTCGGCGAACGCGAGGATCTCGGTGAGCAGCTCGCGCATCTCGTCGAGCTGTGCCCCGCGCTCGAGGCCGAACACGGCGCGCAGGATGATCTCGAGCGTCAGCCGCTGCAGCCGCCCGTGCAGGGCGATCCGCTCCCCGCGCGGCCACGAGGCCACCTCGCGCTCGGCCAGTTCGCCATCAGGCCGGCGAGGCGCTGCATCCGCTCGCCGTGGAAGGCCGGCAGCATCAGCTTGCGCTGCTCCAGGTGGGGCTGCCTCGTCGAGCAGGATCACCGAGTGGCGGCCGACGAGCGGTTCGAGGATCCGCGCTCCCTCGCCGGGGTGCAGAACGTCCGGGGGTGCCTGGAAGACTTCCTTGATCTCCTCGGGATCCCACAGCACCACGAACGGCGGCTGAGCGATGATGCGCAGCGTGAAGCGGCGCCCGTAGCGCGCGGCGCAGCGTTCGGCGAAGGCGTTGGGGCGACTCCAGAAGGCGAGCGTCTGCAACGCTGTGGGCATGCCGGGGACCGGGGGGCAGCTGGCTCTTCATGGCACCGCTCCTTTGAGGCTAGGATGGGCGAGTACCGATGAGTATATCTACTTGTAAGTATATGTCAAGGGGGTTTTCAGCGCCCAGCGAGACGAGGAGGCGGCGCTGATGCCGCGCGGGCAGTTCGATCGCAGCGCGCGCAAGGCGCAGACGCGGGAACGGCTGCTGGAGGCCGCCGCGCAGGTGTACGCGCGCCGCGGCTTCAACGGCGCCACGCTCGAAGAGGTCGCCTCCGAGGCCGGTTTCACGAAGGGCGCCGTGTACGCGCACTTCGGCAGCAAGGAGAACCTGCTGCTGGCGCTGATGGAGGAGCACCTCGCCGGGCAGATCGCCGAGCAGCTGGAGCTGTTCGACCGCGAGCGGGTCACCTGGGAGCGCCCGCTCGCCGGCAGCGCGCGCTGGATGGAGGGCCTGGCGAGCCCGAGCCCGACCGCTTCCGCCTGTTCGTCGAGCTGTGGGCCCAAGCCCAGCGCGACGAGACCTTGCGCGCGCGCCTCGCCGAGGCACTGGCGCAGCTGCGCGCCACGTTCGCCGGCTTCGCCGCCGCGAACGTCGCCGACGCGGGCCTGGAGTCGCCCGCGCCCGTCGAGCAGTTCGCCAACGTGATGATCGGGACTCGGCCTCGGTTTCGGCGATGCTCGAGCTCACCGACTCCGAGGCCGTGCCGCCGACGCTGCTCGGCGCCACGATCTCAGTCTTGATCCGCGCGATGGAGACCAGCGCCGAGGCGCGCGAGCTGATCGCCGACCTCGCCCCCGCGCGTGAGGGCGCAACCGGAGTCTGAGGCCGCCACCAGCGGCGCCAGCACGCGGTTGGCGAGCAGCCCGAGGCAGCCGAGGTTGGCGAAGCCGGGTCCCTGGCTGAGCGCTCCCAGCCCCGGGATGTGCAGGCGCGGGCGCATCCCCTCCAACTCGAGCGCCCGGCCGATCGCGACCTCCGCGTCCGGCGGGCGCTCCCACACCGGCCCCGCCTGGCGCTCGATCTCCGCGCGCAGCGCGGGGGAGAAGAGGCCGCGCAGTTGCTCCAGCAGGTCGAAGCCAGTGCAGTTGACCAGGTAGTCGTGTCTGGCGCCCGCAACGCCCTCCGCTCCGGCGTACTGCACGCACACGCCACCGTCCTCGCCGTTGCCCTCCGCGCGCGCGCCGACGTGGAGCACGCGGCCGGTGACGAAGCGGCAGCGGTCGTCGTAGGCGATCGACGCCAACGTCCCTGGGTCAAACACGCCGCGGTCGCAGTGCTTGACGAAGTCGCGCCGCGTCTGCAGGTCGAGCGCACTCCAGGCGACCTCGTCGGGGTTGGAGAAGACGCGGTTCTCGAGGAAGCTCTCGCCGCGGCTGAGCGGCAGCAGCGGCGTATACACCGTCATCCGCGCCGTCGGCCGGAACTCACGCAGGAAAGCTACGCAGCTGAGCGCGCTCTCGCCACCGCCGACAATCGCGATGTCACAGCCGCGCTCGACTGGGATCCGCGCCAGCTCACCCCGGCGGCTGTCGCAGTGAAAAAGCCGCGGCGCCGCGGCGGGATCGTGGGGCAGCGCCCGGTGCACGCCCGGGCCGGTGAGCACCAGTGCGTCGCATTCGTACTCGTGCTGGCCCGCCACGTCCACGCTCCAGCGCTCCCCCTGCCCCGGAAGTGACACCTGCGTGCCCACACGACCCCTAACGATCGTCACCCCCGCGGTGGCCTGCGAGAGCACCCACCTGAGGTAGTGGCCGTAGTCGCGGTGCTGCACCGCCGGCGAGCCCGCGTTGACCCAGCGCGCGTACTCACCTTTGCCGATCATGTACTGCTGCCAGGTGAACGCCATCATCGCGCGGTCGATTTCGCCACCGAGCGCGCCGAAGGTCGAGGCTGCTCTGGTAGGGGAAGCCGATGTCCTTGATCGGTGGGATCGCCAGCGGCTCCTCGCCCGATGTCATCCCGTTGCGCCCCAACCACGAGGCGGCCAGTTCGGTCGCCTCGACGATCGTCAACGCGAACGGCCCGGCGCCGAGCGTGTTGAGCGCGTGGATCTTCGCCGCCAGCGCCGTGGCCTTGGCGCCGGCGCCGACGACCAGCAGGTCGATCTTCCGGCCCATGCCGCTGTCCCGCCCGTTCACTCCGATGTCCACTGTGGCATCCATCCCGCGGGCCGCCGCGCTCACGCCGCGGCGAGCGTCGGCGCGTGGGCGCTGCCGCTACGGCGGCGCATGACGATCACCGGCGCCTGGTCGCCGGGCGCGAACGCCACCGAGCTGCGCGTCGCCCGCTGCGAGCCCGTGGCTGGGGCCGGAGCCAGCTCCACCTCCTCGAGCACCGTCTGCATCACCCGCTTCATCTCCAGCTGCGCGAACTGCGCCGCCACGCAGCGTCGCACGCCGCTGCCGAACGGGATCCAGGTGTAGTTGTCCGGCTGCTTGCCGAGGAAGCGCTCGGGCTCGAAGCGGAAGGGGCGAGGGTAGATGTCCTCGCGGTGGTGCACCAGGTAGATGCACGGCGCCACGGTCGTGCCCGCGGGGATCTCGTGGCCGCTGAGGCGCATCGGCTCGACCAGGCCGCGCATCACCAGCGGCACCGCGGGGGCCAGGCGCAGCGTCTCTTTCACCACGGCGTCGGTGTACTCCTCGCCGCCTGCTTCCACCTCCGCGCGCAGGCGCGCCAGCTTCTCGGGGTGGCGCAGCAGGCGCTCGAAGGCCCACGACAGCGAGGTCGCGGTGGGCCCGTCGGAAAGCAGCGTGACCAGTTCGTCGCGCAGCTCCTGCTCGGTCATCGGCGCGCCGCTCTCGTCGTATGCCTGCTCGAGCATCGAGAGGATCCCCTCATCCCGCGGGTCGCCGGGCGTGGCGCGGCGGCGGCGTACCTCCGTCATCAGCGCCGCTTCCACCGGCGCGATCGTTTCGCGGAAGCTCGTGTTGCCCGCCAACCAACGCGAGCCGAAGGTGGCGAGCAACGTCAGGCGCGAGGAGTCGTTGAGGAAATCGGTGAGGCGCTTGAGCAGCACCCGCAGGCGTTCCAGCTGCTGGCTCTCGGTGCTGCCGAAGGTCGCGCGCATCACCACCTCGTTGCTGATCGCCTGCATCCGCGGCCACAGTGCAAACGGCTCGCCCACCGGCCAGCTGGCGATCTCCGCGCGTGCCACCTCCACCATCATCTCCCCGTAGGCGCGCATCCGCTCGCCGTGGAACGAGGGCAGCATGAAGCGCCGGTGGGTCATGTGCTCGGGCTCGTCCAGCAACATCACCGAGCGCGGTCCCAGCAGCGGGCCGAGCAGCGGGTTGGCCTCGCCGGCGCCGGCCCGCACCAGCTCGGGGGCGATCGTCAGCACCCTGCCGACGTCCTCGGGGTCACTCAGAAACACCCACGGCCGTCCGCGGCGCACGCGCAGAGTGAAAATATCTCCGTAGCGCCGACGGCAGCTCGCCATGAACGGCAGCGGGCGCAGCGCCCAGCCGAGCGCCTGCAGCTCGCTGGGCAGGTGCGGCCCGGCGGGCAGCTTCCCGTGTTTATCGCTGTTTTTATGCATGCTTCGCGTGGTACTCATGACGTCCCTCGGCGCAGTTATGTGTGAATGTCTCTTACTGCGAGTTGCTGGCTGCTGTCTCTCACTTCACCTCTATTTTTGCTTGCGCTACTCGATTCGGGGGCTCCAGGCGATCGTCATACGCTCTGCTCTGCTGGGCGATTGGTGATCGCGTCGAAGTTATGGTATCCAGTAAGCTCAACATAGCGGACTCGATCGAGAACGCGATCGAAGAGAATCTTTGGGAAAAAACCCGTCGGGCTGGCCGAAACGGTGATGCTCGCCAAAGGCGAGTGTCGTCCGGCTTCGGTCGCTCGGCCAGGGCACCAGTACCTTAATCGGTTAAGGGGCGGCCTTAAACGCCGCTGATCCGGGTTCGAGCCCCGGCTGGTGCATGCAATGACGATCCAGCTTCACACCCGCGTATGACCATGCGTGCAGCGACCGGCCAGCTGCCAACCCGCGTATGACCATGCACGCAACGACCGGCCAGCTGCGAACCCGCGTATGACCAGCAATCTCTTTGACTACTTCGAGGAAACCCCCGCCGGCGGCACGCCTGCGCGGTGGGCCGCCCGGGCGCCGCGGCGCCCGCACGCGAACTTCGACATCAAGCTCACACCGCGTCTGCCCGACTGGCGGGAGGACCGAGAGTCACTCGCGGTGCTCGAGCGAATCGAGCGCGAGCCGTGGGTCAAGCAGGTGCGATGCGAGGGCGACTGCGTGCAGCTGCGTCTCGACGACGGTTGGATAGAAACAATCGGCGCCAGTTTGGAGGCTGGCGCCTCAACCGGAGCGGCGCTCGCCGACCTCGCGCACGGGGAGCGCTTCTCGGTGCAGTTCTGGGACGCCAACGCAACCAAGGCGCTGCACATCGGGCACCTGCGCAACCTCGCGATCGGCAACGCCCTCGCCGCCACGCTCACCCAGGCAGGCGCGCAGGTCGAGCGGCGCTCCCTGATCTCTGACGCCGGACGCTCGATGGGCGAGGCGATGGCGGGCGTGATGAACAGCGGCCGTCACGCGCACTCCTGGCCGGACGGCGACGAGAAGAGCGACCACTTCGTCGGCGTGTGCTACGCCGACTACGTCGCCGCCAACGGCTCGTTCAGCGGCGCGGAGATCGAGTACCCCGAAGACTCGCTGACGCGCGAGCTGGCACTGCGCGACGACGCCGCCGACGAGCTCCTGCGGCGGGTGATGAGCGGTGAACTGGAGGCGTTGCAGCTCTGGTACAAGACCCGCGCCTGGGTGATCGCCGGACAGCGCAAGACGCTCGCGCGGCTCGGGGTTGCCTTCGACCGCGTGTTCTTCGAGTCCGACTTCCTCGGCGACGCCGCTCAGCTCACCGCCGCCGGCCTGCGCGACGGGCGCCTGCGCCGGCGCGAGGACGGCGTCGTGATCTACGCGACCGGGCTGAAGGACTTCGAGGAGTTCCCGCTGGTGCGCGCCGACGGCGTGCCGACGCAGCACATGCGCTCGCTGGCCTACTGGATGGCGGCGCCCGAACTCGACGGTATGACCTCGATGCAGGTGTGCGGCACCGAGTGGGTCTCGCACGTCACCTGCCGGCGCAAGCTGATGAGCGAGCTGCTGCCGCGGCACCAATGGAGCTCGAGCGGCAACGGCACGCGGGCGGCGATGCACCCCTCGCTCGACATCTTCAACGGGATGGTGTCCCGCCAGAAGCGTGCGCTCGCCTCCAGCGAGGGCGCGCTGCTGATCGACGATCTGATCGAGGCGCTCGATAAGCAGATCGACGCCTCGCCCGCCGGTCGCGCCGTGCGCCAGGGCACCCCTTCCCGGAACGCCTCGCCTCGGAGATCGCGCTTGGGTACTTCGTCTCCTACCCGGTTGCGCCGCCGATCGACTTCGAGCCCCTGCAACTGCTCGACGACGGCGAGAGCCTCGGCTGGGACGTCGTGCGCGCGCGCGCCCACCACAGCGGCGTGTCTTCCAACGGCGGAGGGTCCAAGCCTGGTGACGCCCGCCCTCGACCGAAGTCTCCGTTTCGGCCTGCGGACGATCCCGACTACCGCTTCGCGGTGGTGCAGGCCGAGCTCTACCGGCGCTACCTGCGCCTCGCGGTGGCGCGCTACGACGTCGGCCCGCTGGCGCTCTACCTCAAGCATCTTTCGCGCTGGTACATGGAGCGCCCGCGCGGCGAACACGTCGAGCGGGTGGTGCAGACGCTGCTGGACCGTGGCGCGCGGGGGCTGGGGATGGAGGCGGTCAGGTGAGCCTCCGGAGGCGTCTCGTCGCCCCTGGCGGCGTCCTCGATCGCTCATGTGCGCAGCACATTTCGCTCACTGCGTCCTTGCCAGGAACGACGATCCATCCGCCGGAGGAGCGTTTGAGCATAGAAGGGCGTTGCAATTTGCCACGGATACGCTCGTGGCCGGGCAGGAGGCCCGGCCCCCGGGCGGCTGTTCTGTCAACCACGCGCGTGGACGATCCCTCATGAGCACGCTGCTGGTCGACAACTACGACTCTTACACCTACAACGTCTTTCACCTGCTCGCCTCCGTCTCCGGCGAGGAGCCGATCGTGATTCACAACGACGTGGTCTCCTGGCGGGCGCTCTCGCGCTGGGATTTCGACGCGATCGTGCTATCGCCCGGTCCCGGGCATCCGGGGCGCTGGCATGACTTTGGGGTGTGTGCTGACATTCTGCGCTCCAGTGAGATCCCGGTGCTCGGGATCTGTCTCGGTCATCAGGGCCTCGGGCGTGCGCTCAGCGGGCTGGTCGGGAGCGCTCCATGCGCGATGCATGGACGTCTGAGTCAGGTCCGCCACCTCGCCAGCGGCCTGTTCGAGGGACTCCCGCAGGACTTCTCGGTTGTGCGCTACCACTCGCTTGCGGTGTCCGGCCCGATCGGACCCGAGGGTCGTGTCACCGCATGGACCGACGACGGCGTGGTGATGGGGATCGAGCACTGCAGCCGGCCGCTGTGGGGGGTGCAGTTTCACCCCGAGTCGGTCGCTACGGAGTATGGGCGGGCGGTGGTGGAGAACTTCTACTCGCTCGCTCGCGCTCACCGCCCCGCGCGCGCCTTTCCCACGATTCGCTCGCCCACGGCGCCGCGCGCTCGCACGCGCCGCGCGCGCGTTGCACGTGCGGATGGCCTCGGAGTGCCGCGGCTGAGCGTGCGCACCCTCACCGGTGCCGCCCCCACCGAGCCGCTGTTCGAACGGCTCTTCGGCGCCTGCGACCATGCCTTTTGGCTTGACTCCGCCGACGCGCCCTCGCGGCTTGCGCAGTGCTCCTACCTCGGCACCTCCGCCGGACCCGAACGCTGCGTGCTCGAGTACGACGTGCACGAGGGGCGAGTCACACGCCACGACGCCGCCGGAGTATCGGTCGAGGAGGCCTCGATCTTCGACGTGCTCGACCGCGAGCTCGCTGCGCGTGCGCTGCCTTCGCCCGAGGGCGCCGCGCGCGGCCTGCTCTGCGGCTTCGTCGGCTACCTCGGCTACGAGTGCAAGGCCGACTGCGGTGGGTCCAACGTCCACCGCTCCGACGTGCCCGACGCGGTGCAGATGCTCGCCACGCGCGTCGTCGCCGTAGACCACGTTCAGGGCTTGACGCATCTGCTCGCGCTCGGGCGCGAGGGGGAGGCCGAGGTCGCAGTGGTGGCTTGACGAGGCGCACGCCGCGGTGCGCGAGGTGCTCGCGGCGCCGGCCGCGAGTGCGGACGTCGAGTTCGACTCGGCGCGCGCGCGCCAATCCGCTTCCGCTGTGGTCGCGGGCGCCGGCAGTACCTCGCCGACATTCTGCGCTGCCAAGCCGAGCTCGCCGCGGGGGAGTCGTATGAGGTCTGCCTCACCGACCAACTCTCGACCGCCGCGAGCTCCACCGCCGTTTGAGCTCTACCGCACGCTGCGCCGCTCCAACCCCGCGCCATTCGCGGCCTACCTGAAGCTCGGTGCGTTGGCGGTGCTGAGCTCCTCGCCGGAGCGCTTCCTGTCGATCGACCGCGCGGGTTGTCGTGCAGGCGCGCCCGATCAAGGGCACCGCGCCGCGCGACGTCGACCCCGGCCGCGACGAGGCGCTGCGCGACGAGCTGCAAGGCGACGAGAAGACCTTCGCCGAGCACCTGATGATCGTCGACCTCCTGCGCAACGACCTCGGCCGCGTCTGCGCACTCGACTCCGTCGACGTACCCGAGCTGATGATCATCGAGTCCTACCCGACGGTCCACCAGATGATCTCGACGGTGACCGGCACGCTCGAACCCGCGCGCACCTCGGTCGAATGTGTGCGTGCCTGCTTCCCCGGCGGCTCGATGACCGGCGCGCCGAAGCTGCGCACGATGGGCATCATCGACGACATCGAGCGCGTCGCCCGTGGCGTCTACTCGGGCGCGATCGGCTACTTCGGGCTCGACGGCGTCGTCGACCTCTCGATCGTGATCCGCACCGTCGTGATGCGGTCGCCGGGGCCCCACAGCACGACGATCGGCGCGGGCGGGGCGATCGTGATGCAGTCCGATCCCGCCGAGGAGTTCGACGAGATCCTGCTGAAGGCGCGCGCGCCGATGGCCGCCGTCGCGCGGGCCGCCTGCGGGCGCGAGGGGCCCGGTTCGTTCACCGTCGAGCTCGAGCCGCCCACCGGGCTGGCCGAGGCCGCATGAGTGGGGTAGTCCCGCTCGGGGTCGGCGGCGGGGCCGCTGGCGGGGTGCGGCGAGTTGGCATGTACGTCTCGCCGAGCGCCCACCGATGTCCCAGCGGTCGCGGCCGCGGTTGGCGAGCTGTTGGTCGAGCTCGGCGGGGTTGCGCCTTCCGCGCCGGCAATGGAGGCCGCCGCGCGCGAGCTCGTCGACGATCGGTCTGTCGGGGCACTGCTCGTGGCGCAGGCCGGCGGTGCGCAGAGCGAGGCGGTGAGCCAGGCGGGGGTCCTCGCGAACGGCGGGGCGATCGTCGGCGTGCTCGGCGCCAGCTGGCAGAGCGCGATTCACATCCCCGGTCGCTACGCGCTGATCCAGGACCTCTGGACGCACCCCTCCTGGCGGGGCGTCGGCGTCGGCGGCGGCCTGCTCGCGGCGCTGTTCGAGCTGGCGGGCGAGCGGGAGCTCGCGCGCGTCGAGGTCGGCCTGCCCCGCAAACGCTACGCGGGCCTCGCCGCCACCGAGGCGTTCTACCTTGCCAACGGCTTCGCGCCGCTCGGGGCGCGAATGCGGCGGGACATCCCATGAACGCGCCGGATGCGGCGTGGCGTCGGGTGAGCGAGCTGCCGATGTGGCGGGGTCGCCGGGTGAGCGAGCGCTGATGGGGCGGGGTCGTCGGTGAGCGAGCTGCTGATGGTCGAGCAGCGCCCCGGCCGGCGCGACGCGGCGCCCTGGGTGCTGGAAGGCGGGCGCCGGCTGCCCGGCCGCGATGACAACCGCCGTCTGGCGGCGCTGCGGCGCGGGCTGTTGCGTCACGCGCGGGTGCGTGCGATCGGCGCCGACGCATGCGACGAGCAGGTCGGGCTGGCGCTTGGCGCGCTGCACGAGCCCTCCTACCTACATGCGCTGCGGCAGGTGTGCTCCGACGAGCCCGTCGTGCTCCCCGCGCTCGCACCGCCCGGCTTGGCGCCCGACATCCCAGTGCGTGCCGGCCTCGTCGCCGCCGCCCACGAGGCGGTGCGCACGGGTATCACCGCGGCCACTCGTCTCGCGCAGGGCGCGCGCTTCACCTACGCGCTCTGCCGTCCACCCGGCCACCACGCCGGCCCCGGGTGGCTGGCGGGCTACTGTTACCTCAACACCGCCGCCGCCGCGGTGTGGACGCTGCACGAGAGCGGTGTGCGACCGGTTGGGGTGCTCGACCTCGACCTGCACTACCCCAACGGCACCGCGGCGATTCTCGCGCCGATGGCCGACGCCCACCTGCACTCGGTGCACGCGTTCCCCGTCACCAACGTGCCGGCGCTCACGGTCAGCCCACACAGCGACCGCGAACACGTCGTCGAGCTCGCAGGCAGCCCCTCGGTCGAGGTGTATCTCGACGCGGTATCCACCTCGATCGACGCGCTCGCGCGCTCCTCGCCGCGCGCTGGTTGTGTCGCTTGGCTACGACACGGTCGCGGGCGACCCCCACGGATCGTGGAGCCTTCCCCCGTCGATCTTTGCGCCGATCGGCCACCTGTTGGCGTCTTGTGGCCTGCCGGTGTGCGTGATCCAGGAGGGTGGCTACGCGCTGCACACGCTGGCGGCCTGCAGCGACGCGTTCGCCACGGGCCTGCTCGAGGGAGCTCCGGTGTGAACGGGCTCGATCCCTTCCGCCGCCGTCTTGACGCACTCGACGAGGAGCTCGCGCGCCTGCTGGGCGAGCGCTTCGAGGTTTGCCGGGAGATCGCTCGCTACAAGCAGGCTCACGACATCCCGATGATGCAGCCCGATCGAGTCGCCGAAGTGCGGGCCCGTTACCTGGCGCGTGGGGCTGACGTCGATCTGCCATCGGACTTCACCGCAGCGCTGTTCGAGCTGCTGATCGGTGCCACCTGCAAGATGGAGGACGAGCTGATCGCGGCCTCCCCCAGAGCCGAGGCGTGATGGCACGCCCGACGTTCATCACGCTTGGGCCGTCGGGCACTTGTCACGAGAACGCGCTGCTTCACTACCTCGAGTTCCAGGATCTCACCGACTTCGACGTCGTCCTCGTGGAAGACCTGCTCGGGGCGATCGGCCGGGTGCGGGAGCAGCCCAACACGTTTCTCGTGCAGTGCTCCGCGCACGTGCAGGTGCACCTCGTCACCGAGCGCTTTCACGAGGAGGTGTTCGTGGTGGACACCTTCATCTACCCCACCAAGGCGCTTTCGCTGCTGGTCCGCGCCGACGTCGCCGAGCCTCGCAGTCTGGGGATCGTGTCTGCCACCCGTGGCTACCTCGACCTCTCGCGTTTTCCCACTGTGGTGGACGAGCCCTCCAAGCCAGTGGTCGCCCGCCACCTGCTGGAGGGCCGCTACGACGCCGGCCTGACGCACGTCCACCACGCCGAAGAACACCCCGACCTGCTGCGCGTGGAGGAGTACTACGGCCCGGTGGACACCACCTGGGTGGTGTACGGGCCGCGCAAGCGCTTCCACGGAGCCGTCATCGGGCAGCGCGTCCCCTGGCTATTCACATCAAACCCCCCACAGCGATTGGATGGATCGACATGGAACTCGTCCCAGATAGACACCACCGCGGCCCCCGGCGCCTAGCGCCGCTGGCTGCCCTGCTGCTGGCGCTCGCGGGCGTCGCTCTCTCCTCATGCGGGGACTCCTCGGCGCCGGCGTACTCGCTCAACGGCTCGGGCTACCCCAACGGCAGTCTCGCCAACACCCGCTTCGCGACCGGGCCGATCGACAGCTCAACGGTGAAGAAGCTCGGTGTCGCGTGGCACCTGCCGCTCACCGCCAAAAGCCTGTATGGCGCCTACTCCTCCACGCCGATCATCAGCGACGGGGTGATCTACTCGCAGGACCTGGAATCCAATGTGCAGGCGATCGATCTGCAGACCGGGAAGGTGCTGTGGACAAAGACCTATGAATCCGCCGACCAGGGACCCAACGGCCTGTCGGTGGCGGGCGGGCGCGTGTATGGGGCGACCGCCACCTCGGCGTTCGCGCTGAACGAGAAAACCGGCGCGCAGCTGTGGTCGGTCGAACTGGTGCGCAACTCCAGCGAGGGCATCGACATGGCGCCCGGCTACCACAATGGCATCGTGTACATCGCCACGGTGCCGGGCAACAACGCTAAGTTCTACGCCCCCGGCGGCGTCGGCATTCTGTGGGCGCTGGAAGCCTCCAGTGGTAAGAAGTTGTGGCATTTCGACACCGCTCCGGAAAACCTGTGGGGGCACCCCCAAGTCAACTCCGGTGGGGGGGTGTGGTATGCGCCCGCGTTCGACGAACAGGGCTCGATCTACTTCGGCACCGGCAATCCCGCGCCGTTTCCGGGCACCGCGCGGTACCCGTGGGGATCGAGCCGACCCGGCCCCGACCTCTACACCGACTCGATCGTGAAGCTCAACGCCGCCACCGGCAAGCTGCAGTGGTACTACCAGCTGGCGCCGCACGACCTCTACGACCACGACCTGCAGGACCCACCGATCCTGCTGAGCGTCGGCGGCAAGCAGGTGGCGATCACCGCCGGCAAGGGCGGCACTGTGGTGGCGCTCGAACAGGGCACCGGCAAACTGCTGTGGAAGCGCAATGTGGGGTCCCACAACGGCCATGAAAACGACGGCCTCTACGCGATGAAACACGAATACTCAAAGCTGCACATGCCCGAGACGATCGAACCGGGGCTGCTGGGGGGTGTGATCGCACCGATGGCCACCAACGGATCGACAGTGTTCGTGCCCGTCGTCAACCTCCCCGTGAACTACACCTCGCAGACCGAAGACACCGAAGGCCCCGCCTCCACCGGCGAACTGGTTGCGATCAACGCGGCCACCGGAGCGGTGCGCTGGGTGCAGAAGCTCTCCTCGCCGGCATTCGGAGCGGCCACGGCCGTCAACGACGTCGTGTTCCTGCCGATCGCCACCGGGACGCTGTATGCGTTCAACGACTCCACCGGCGAAGTCGCCTGGCAGGCGCAGCTGCCGGCCGGGTCCAACACCGGCGTGGCGGTCTCGGGCGACACGGTGATCGCTCCCGCCGGCCTCGCCTCTGCCGCCGGTCAGACCCCGGAACTGGTCGCCTATCGGCTGGGCGCCAGCGGTGGGGGGGAAGCGTCGGGGTAAAGCCCCTTCGGGGAGGGCCCGCTAAGGTGCGGGAGATGGAGCAGCGAACGCTTGGACGCACCGGTCTTCACGTGAGCTCGCTGTGTCTCGGCGCGATGATGTTCGGCGCCTGGGGGGAGCCCGACCATGACGCGGCGATCCGCATCATCCATCGGGCGCTGGACGGGGGGATCAATTTCATCGACACCGCCGATGTCTACTCGCGGGGGGAGTCCGAGGAGATCGTCGGCAAGGCGCTCAGCGGTGGGCGCCGCCAGAACGTTGTGCTCGCCACCAAGTTCCACGGCACGATGGGCGAGGACCCCAACCAGGGCGGCAACTCGCGGCGTTGGATCATGCAAGAGGTCGAGGCTTCGCTGAAACGCCTGCAGACCGACTGGATCGACCTCTACCAGGTGCATCGTTGGGACCCGTGGACCGATCACGAGGAGACGCTCGGGGCGCTCACCGACCTGGTGGCTCAGGGCAAGGTGCGCTACATCGGCTCCTCGACCTACCCCGCGGCCGAGATCGTGAAGGCCCAGTGGGTGGCCCGCGAGCAGCGCCTGCAGCGCTTCGTCTGCGAGCAGCCCCCCTACTCGATCCTCGCTCGCGGCATCGAGGCTGACGTGCTGCCGGTCTGCGGCGACTTCGGGATGGGCGCGATCGCCTGGAGCCCGCTCGCCGGCGGCTGGTTGTCGGGGCGGTGGCGCAAGGGCGCCGAGGATCTGACGTCTCGGCGCTCGGCGATGATCCCGCAGCGCTACGACCTCTCGATCCCCGCCAACCAGGCCAAGCTCGAGGCCGCCGACGCGCTCGCGCAAGTGGCCGAGGAGGCGGGCATCTCGCTGATCCACATGGCGCTCGCGTTCGTCACCCGCCACCCCGCGGTGACGGCGGCGATCATCGGTCCGCGCACGATCGAGCAGCTCGAGTCCCAGCTCGGCGCGGCGGAGGTGCAGCTCGACACCGCGCTGCTCGACCGCATCGACGAGATCGTGGCGCCGGGGATGACCTTGAATTCCACGGACGCCGGCTGGACCAACCCCGCGCTCGCGGCGGCGGCCCGACGCCGGTAGCGATACCCGCGGCCCTCGACCTGGTGAGGCTCGCCGGGGCGGTGGATACGGTTACGCGATGGGCCAGCAGCCATCCGGCACACAGCCACCGCGGCACCGGCTCTGGCAACTGCACTGGGAGCTGCTTGTCTGCGGCTTGCGCAACCACGAGCTCGCCGGCACCGATGCGGCCGCGTTGCGCCCCGCGGATGCGATCTTCGCCCGCGAGGATCCGACCGGCACACGCTGGTACCGCTGCCAGCGCTGTGACAGCTGGCTGGCGCTGCTCCCGCCTGAGCACCCTGCGCGTTCCCACCCACCGGAGCGAAGCGAAATCGAGCTGCCGCTGCGAGGCAAGCCCCTGCGCGACAAGATCCTCCTGCGCCTGATCGCCATCGACCGCGCGTTCCATTTCATCGTGCTTGCGGCGCTCGGTGTCCTCGTGCTGGTGTTCGCGGCCGATCGCAAAACGCTTCGCGACACCTTCTACAAGGTGATGGCCGACCTGCAGGGAGGTGTGGCGTCCGGCCGGCTGAATGCCACTCACGGTTTTTGGCATGACCTCAGCAATGGGTTCACGACATCCTCGTCGCGCCTGCATCTGCTCGGCGCGGTTCTGCTCGCATATGGAGCCGTTGAGGGAATCGAGGCGGTGGGCCTGTGGTACCAGCGTCGCTGGGCGGAGTACCTGACCTTCATCGTCACGACGTCACTGCTGCCGCTGGAGGTCTACGAGATCATCGACCACGCAACCCCATTCAAGATCCTCGCCTTCATCATCAACGTGGTGGTGGTGATCTACCTGCTGCTGGCCAAGCGGCTATTCGGGCTGCGCGGCGGAGTCGCCGCCAATGAGGCCGAAGGCGAGCACGACCGAGGCTGGGAGGCGCTCGAACGTGCCACGCCTCCGGGTCTGCTCACCAGCTGCCGTTGAGGTATCTGCCCGCCCCGACCACCGGGCCCGGACCCCAGGAGGCTGTGCTCGTCGGACTGGCCCGCCGGTTGCAGGACCTCGTGGGGGGCCTCGGCGCCCAGGTTGGGTCCTCGATGCGGTTCTTCAGGTGCTCGCCAATCATGCAGAGCCGATGCGGCTGGCCGGCATCCATGCGGCCGTAGAGCAACGGCTTGGTGAGACCGTATCCATAGAGTTCGGGTGATGGCCGATCGGACAGGGCCGATGCGGGTCGCGCAGGTCCATGCGGCGGTTGAGGCGCTGTTCGGGGAGGCCGGGTCCAAGAACTCTGTGAGCTGGTGCCTGTCCACCGGCGTCCACGGGAAAGAGCCGTTGTTGGCTCGGGTTGCGAGGGGACGGTACGTCGTGGCGAGCACGTAGCCCGAGTCGGGGCTGCGCAGGCGGACTCGTGGTTGCTTGGAACGGCCGGCTCAGTTGCGGAGCCTCGAGAAGGGGGAGCCGCGAAGGTGTCAGTGGCGACGGGGGCTGGCGCTAGCCTGCCAGCCTGTGCCCACCGACCCGATTTCCGTCCCCGGCTTTGCTCGTAATGATGTCGAGTCGGTGCTGCTGGCAGGTCATCGTGAGCGGCGGCGCAATGCGGGCAGAGCGCGATGGCGCGTCGCGGCTGAGCGGATCGTGATCGCGTACGAACATCCGGACGACGATGATCCGCTGGTTGCCCGCGTTGTGACAGTGTGGCGGCGGCGCTAGCCTGTGGGCATGAGGATCGACGGGCACTACGACGCCGAGGCGGACATCGCCTGGGTTCGCTTCGAGGACTACGACCCGAGCACGGCTGTGGCCGAGGAGACCGACGCGGGCCTACGGGAACTCGATCCGAGCACGGGGGAGATCGTGGGGTTGGAGTTTTGGGAAGCGAGCATCAAGCTGCCAGCTGACTTCCTGCGCATGCTCCCGCCGCCCCAGGTTGAGATCGCTGCCTGACTCCGCCCGAGGATCATGCGGCTACCTCTCGTTTCGAGCCGGCGGCGGAACGGATCGCCCTTCATGGTTCGATTAGCGACGTTCAGCTCCTCGAAAATGCAGAGCCGGGTACAACGTTGGAACCCGGCCAGCTTCCTTGAGGATCTCATGGAGCCGGTGGCCAGGCAAGCCCGACGGCGGGCTCTCAGAGCGATTCGACGCGCGGCGTAGCCGTATATCGTCGCGGTCTACTCCGTGGCACTACTCGTCGCGGGTGTAGCCGAAGGCGGTTGTCGGATCGTCGGGGCTGGCCGGATAGTCGCCTTCGAGGACCGCCAAGAGGCGCCGGAGCCATTGCTCAGCGCCGATTTCCTCGATGAGCCTCTTGTTGGCCTCGACCCAGCGTTCCTTGGTGACGATGGACTCGTGTCTGCCCACCAGATCGGGATTGATCGAGACCGCATAGACCGGGTTGATCAGCATGGCGGCCACGTCGTCCTCGCTCCACGCGGCCACATCGTCCTCGCTCCACACGGCTGGTTCCTCACTTATACAGTGAGATTGTATGTCGATCGGGTCGTCACGTCTAGGGGCGAGTTCGCATCCCGACCTCCGGGGAGTGTGGGCAGTACTCCGAAAGCGTACCTTGTGTGGAAACGCATTTAGCGAGCTGCAAGCCCAGCGCTTCGGATGAGCAGGCGATTACGCCGATCGCCCGGACGCCCATAGTCCACGGACGCGCGCCCAGGCGGACATACAGAGCTGCTGTCGGCTGCGACGAGAGCCTTGGCTTGCCGTGAGATATCGGCCGGTCTCTTCGACGTTCGTTCGCCCGACGACGAGCGGCCGGCTATCCACGGGCTGGCGTCGGCTCATAAGAACCTCAGTGATGTGCCATTGCTCGGCCACATCGTAGTAGCTGAGCCGAGCACGGAGGATGGCGCCCCCTGGGGCTGGCGGTTCGGGAAGCCGGAACCTCAGCCCTAGCTGGTCATCTGGTGCGAGGATATTCTGCTGTCCCGGAATGGAGGCTGCGTACGGCTCGCTGCCTCTACGCAGTTCGCCCTGTAGGCCCAAAGCCGGCCCACGTCCTACATTGCGCAGCTCGATAGCAAGCTCGCCGGCGCTGGCCTCATCGACAATCGGCTTGGAAGGGATGATGACCGGCCGCCACTGCGATCGCTGATCGGTCGTGGAGCTGCGCGCCAAAGTGCGCGTCGAGAGGGCGAGAATTGCCGTAAAGATTGCGACGCCGATCGTCGCTATGACCAGCAGGACAGTCCACATGAGCTATTGGAAGTTTGCACTGCCCGCCGGCCGGACTGACGAGCCGTCGCACCCGCGCAGTAGACTTACGGTCGTGACCTCGCCCACAGCTTGGATCGTCGCCCTCATCTGTGCGGAGGCAGTTGGGTGGCGTCCAATCGCGAGGGTGGTACGTCTTGCCAAACGCTCGTTCGCAGGCGACCATGTCGCGCCGACGCCCTCAAGCCATCGTGCCGCGCCAAGTCGTGCAGAACGCATCGAAGCTGGCCTAGCAAAGCGCCGCATTGCTGCTGCCGATATCGCTCGGCTTGGTCAGCTCGCTCGTTAGGGCGCCGAGCAGAAGCGGGCTGATTCCCTTTGCATAGAATGTCGTGAGCCGGTGACCGAGCGTTTGGCCGTGCCCAGCAATCTATCGACCCGCAAACCTCTTGGGTGAAAGCAAGAATTGGGCCACAATGGGAGCATGTGTGGCAGGTTCTCACAAATCAAGGCCCAGCAAGACCTAGAGCATTACTACGGGAAGTCTCTCGGCCACCCATATCGACCCAGTTACAACATCGCCCCAAGCCAAACTGTCCCGGTCGTAACGGCTCTTGGGTTTGAAGATATGCGTTGGGGCCTGATTCCTCAGTGGGCGAAAAGCGACCGCGTGGGCTACTCCATGATAAATGCGCGATCTGAAACGCTCATCGAAAAGCGCACCTTCAAACAGCCGTTCCTCTCCGGCCAGCGCTGCCTCGTCCCTTCCACTGGCTTCTACGAGTGGCACAACAAGGTTCCATTCTTTATTCACCTCAGCCGACGGGACATCTTCTCGATGGCTGGCCTTTTCATCACCCGCGTGGACGGTGACAACGAGACTAAGACCTTTACGAT
Source organism: uncultured Solirubrobacterales bacterium (assembly GCA_963812595.1). Lineage (GTDB taxonomy): Bacteria > Actinomycetota > Thermoleophilia > Solirubrobacterales > Solirubrobacteraceae > Palsa-744. The sequence goes on along the minus strand of CAWEVQ010000009.1, from coordinate 307,742 downwards.
CATTACGACCGAGCCAAACGCCTTGATGGAGCCGATCCACAACCGTATGCCGGTCATCCTCAGTCGTACTGAAGAACATGAGTGGCTGTCTGATAGCGACCCGCTGGACCTCCTGCCGATCCTCGATCCGTATGAAGCCGATGACATGGAGGCATACGAAATTGGTAAGGATGTTGGCAACGTAGCTAATAACTACCCGGAGTTGTTGAACCCCGTAAAATAACTCTTGTATTGTTCGGTTTTTGTTCGTACGATCGGTGTATGGCTTTTAGGTTGCAGTGCAAAAGGTGTCATCGAGTGCTGAAGGGCGGAAGCTGCCACGATGCCTTCTGCTACCACCGCATGTACCGTATCCCACATTCACACTGCCGCTGCGGTGAGATACTTCAACTAGAAGATATGAAGATTATTCGGACGAACGTCGGGTATTAGTGCGGTCTCTGTCGGCCGTCGCATAAGCGGCAATGGATGGCCTATACTCAGACTAATTTGAGTTTTGGGTCATTTGCCCACGCTCGCGCGGGATTGGGATCTGGCTTCGGGCCAACGCTCGGTTCAATCTCGCCGCTCATGGCGCGCCAAATCTCTCCACGGATCAGCTCCGGGTCCGAGTCAGACAAGACGGTGACCACTACGTCACGAATCCCGTATCGGAATGTGATCGGCCGTCCGTCCTCTAACCTTGAGCGCTCGATGGCCTCCTCAATCGTGGCGCTGAGTTCGGAACCAGGCAAAACCTCAAACACGCCGTTGTGCTCTTTCCCTAGATTTTCTGCCATGTAATTGCTGCTATCCATCTCACTACCAAACTACACCGGAGTGGCGAATGGAGCAACTGGCACTTGCGCCTATGCTACGTCGCACAACCGTGGCGAGCGACACCGGGGCCACTGGTAAATAACGACCACGCGCCTTTTCCTTGGACTATGACAGGCGCGGTGTGTGTGTTAGTCTCACAATTAGAGGAGCCACTATGTCGGACGCTATGAAGTCAACACATAGAGAATATATTGTAGAGTTACCGAGTGGTGACTATCTGTGCATATGCGGCAACACACCGTGGAAGGATGGTTTTTATCCTATCAATAACCGAAATAAAGAAGTCGAGCCCGTTCCGCAATGTTGGACTACCAACCAATACGCTTGCTTCCGGTGTGGGCGGATCATTGACCAGACCTCTCTCGAAGTCGTCCGTCAAGTTGATCTCAAAGACATCAAACAGCTTGACTGAAAACAGGCACAAGCGGCATTAGGTATCGCGTGATGCCGCTTAGCCTTATGAGGCGAGAGATCATTGTCGCATAAGCGGCATCCGGCGAAAAAATATGCTCTCACGCCTCAGATCCTGGATGGTCTTCCTCATGTCGTGGTGGGGGAGTCGGCCGAGATGTTTTGGCAGACTCCCCAAGCGAGCTCTGACGCCGACGAGGTGCCTTCTCTCTCTCGTCAGGCTTGCTTCGTTTCGGAGTGGCACGAGCCAGTCTTGGACGTCTTACCTCCTGCAATGCGGCAATGAGCGCTGCCCCTGCAATCGCAAGTACTACCCCCGCGAGAAAGGAGTTTCTTGAGCGCCCTTCCTGCACGTTGGGCCGCACGGCAGTTATGGCCGGGGCGAGGTCGGCCACTCCTTCCCAGTCCGCTGTTTCAGCCACGGCCGTTCCCCCGCCCGTGGGAATGTCCTCAAGGATCTGATAGCCGCCCGTGTTCACATCGAGTTGCTCGCGCGAGATCAGGTTCGACGGTGAGTAAAACGCCTTCTCGTTCGGCCGGAACACTGTCCGTGGTCCACACGAAGGCACACTGAGCCGGGCACCTGTCCAATTGATGACGTCCGGCGTAAAAGGTTGTGTCGTTTGGGCATCTGTGAGATCACAGCTTCTCGCAACAAATTGCTGCGCATGTGGCAAAAAGAGATAGTTCAGAATGGGCAACTGGGCTTGAAGCTCGCCGTCGGCCGACCGAAATACTCCAGGGACCTTGACCGTCGTGAGGTAGTGCCCGAGCTTTGTTTCCGGCCCGGCAAAATTCAACGCGGTATTCGCCGCGAAAATCGACATCTTGCGGGGTCGTTGGCCGGGAACGTCAAAGTAGTTGCTAACAAGGCTGGCACGGGTATCCGTGGCGTCTCCTTGGAGAAAAACGAGGAGGAACACCGTCTCCGTCGGCGTTGGCGGTATGACGGAAACGTAGATCGCCGCTTCGTGGGTTGTTAGATCGGGAGCGAGAGCACTGGACGGTCCACCCACCTCGACGCTGAGCTTGACTGTAGCCCGTGGATCACTAACAAATACATCAATCTTGGGACGGGAGGTCTTCACGAGTAGGTTTACAGACACCGGCTTACTTTCGTCGTATAGAACGAGGCCGACGGCGCCGAGCAGTGCGAAGAGAACTCCAAAAGCCACGAGCTTCCATTGGGCAAGTAGTGTTGTACGGGCTACGGGCATGCTTCGCATCATCACAGAACGCCGCGTCGACCGCTACACGGGAACCCGATGACGAGAGAGGCGTCAAGGCCCTCTGCCTAACTCCTCGACGGCTACGGCATCGAGGCCGGTCAGGTTGGCGACTTCTTCGATGAGGATGCCCCGCTCAAAGGCTTGGGCGATCAGCTCGGCCAGGGTCTTCTGCTGGTGGGTGGCTGGGGCGTAGCTTGAGTGGCAGCTAGAAGCTGCCAGCGCGAGGTCGATGCGGAGGAGTTGATCGCTGTCGCTATCCACAGGTTGCTCTGTCGGAGTGGATAGAACAGGTTGCACGCTACCAGCGTGCCCGGGTGGATCGATTCAGCGTTGCTGGTGAATACGGGGGCACGGCACGACCGCATGGGCGCTGGCGTGAGCGCCGCTCTCGAACGTGAATGAGGCGGCGAACTGGAAACCACTTCGTGGGCATTGCTTGGGTAGCAGGATGCCCCTGGGGTGATACGGGATGTAGTGGTTGCGGCTGTATTCCCAGTAGGTAATGTCTTCTGGTCCGATGGTGGTCGCGAATTGCGAGAGGATGGCGTCGGATGCTCCGGGGAGGGTTGGGACGAGTGGCACCACGGTGGCGAGGTTGCCGCCGAAGGGTGCGTTGGCCGGTAGCACGGTGCCGTGGAAGATCAGTTCGGCGGCGATCGGGCGTTCGGCGTCGACGTAGAAGAGCAGTGCGAGATGTCCTTCGTGTAGTGGTGCCATGAAGGTGGTGAGGCGTACGGGCTCGGATACATTGCCCTCTTCGAAGGGCACTTCGACCCGGCCGGTGCCGTAGCCCATGACCGAGGTCGAGGGGCAGCCTTTGGGGCCGTAGCCGATGAGCATCCCGGCGCGGCAGGTTGAGAGCCCGAGGTCGCTGGTCCCAATCCCGAGGTCCTTGGGATAGTGGAGTTCCATCAGCGTGACCGGGCTTGGTGTTTCCTGGCCGTAGGTGATCGAGAAGGCGAACTTAATCGTGGTCCCGCTCCCCAGGCGCTCCGGCCGGAGCGCTGCTTTGAGGGTGGCCGTCGGTGCAGCTACGGCCGAGGCCGGAAGGCATAGGGTCAAGAGTGCGAGCGCTGCGGCGAGGGCGCGGGCTCGGAACATACGACGCTAGTACGCGAGCTGACCGCTCGTCTGGACGGTCACGGCGTCTGTCTTGCGGTTGATGACGCCGTAGAATCCGCCGCTGCCGTGGGCGTGCTTATAGCGGCCAGTGCCGCCGGTGATCCTCAGCGAGCCGCCGAAGCTGGAGTTGGGGCCGGTGGAGTGCAGGGTGCCTTTGCCCCGGCCGTTGATCGATCCGCCGTGGGCGTAGATCGTGAAGTTGGAGGTGACGGCGGATTCGATTTCGAAGCTGGCCTTGACCTTGCCGGGGATTAGGCCGGTGGCCTGCCCTTCCTCGATCAAGAGCGAACCGTTGGTGCCGGTGAGGTGCAAGTGGGCTTCGTCTTTGACGTTTTGCGTGCCCGCCGTGCGCGCTATGGGTCGGATGCCGGCGGCGTACGTGGCCGAAAGCGCGGCTACAGCGAGTGCTAGGCCGGCTGCGGCGACAGCGATCCAGCGCCAGGGTGCCGACTTGCTCGTCATTGGCGCTCTGATCGGTTATCGCTTCTGGTGGGGCTCATCGGACCTGTGGAACAACTCTATAGCATCGGTTTTCTTTGGGCGAGCGCGTCTCTCACTGCCATGCTGGCGGAGGCGGCGAGTTCTGCGTGGCGGTTGGTGTTCCGTCTCGCTGGATCGGTTCGGCGCGAGGAACCTTGCGGGCTGGATGCCACGCCCGTGCTGTAGGCTTCGCCCGTCTGATCGGTTCAAGCAAACTGACTATATGACGCATCAGGACAAAGCGATTGAGGAGACCAAGCCGCGCGAGCGCACGCCGTTGCGGACGGCGGTGCTGGCGGCTCTGCTCCAACACGACGAGGCGTATGGCTACGACGTCACCAGCCGCCTCAACCGTATGGGGCCGACGTGGGGAGAGCTTACGCGCAGTCGTGTCTATAAAACGCTGGAGGAGTTCGAAGCAGATGGCCTGGCGTGGTCGGATTACCGGCAGGGGCCGGGCAAACGGGGGCACCAGCGGCGGGTCTACTACCCGACCCCGCTTGCTGAGCAGGTGCGCAGCGCGTGGATCGGCGAGCGTCCCCCGCTTGAGCAAATGCGCTCGGACATCCGTACCTGGGTGGCGTTTGCGCGCCCGCGGGACGCGCCCGAGGTGCTGCGCAAGCTGGCGGAGTACGAACTCGACTGCCTGGAGGTGCTGGAGGGCCTCGACGAGCCAGAGGACGAGCCGCTCGGCTGGGACGACCGGGCGATCAACGTGCTGCGGTACGGGACGGCCGAGGAGCTAAACGCCGAGCTGAAATGGATCACGCGCGCCCGCCGCGAGGTCAAGGAGTACCTCGCCCAGTGACGCTCCTGGAGCTGAAGGCGGTCGGCAAGAGCCTCCAGGACGGGGCCAAGGAGATCGTTGTGCTCGATGGCGTCTCGGTGGAGATCGGCCACGGCGATGTGGTGGGCATCCTCGGCAGCCGGCAAGCCGGCAAGAGCACGCTGCTAAGGATCATGGCCGGCATCGAGACGCCGGACTCGGGGTGTGTCTGCTTCGAAGGTCAGGATCTCGAGAAGCTCTCGGTCAATGCGCGGGCGCGGACCTGGCGCCACGACGGGATTGCACTGGTGCGTGGCAACTGGCGACCGACCAGCAGCGATCAAACGGTGAGCGAGTACGTCGCGCTGCCGCTGACGGCTGGCGGGATGACGCTGGCTGAGGCGGAAGTGATGGCCCGTCCGGTTCTTGAGAGGGTCGGCGCGCTCGGGTGGGCGCATCTCACGACCGACCGGCTGTCGATGAACGAACGTGTCCGGGTGGAGCTGGCGCAGGCGTTGATCCGTGAGCCGCAACTGTTGCTGGTGGATGAGCCGGCGGTGCTGGTCAACCCGCAAGCCAGCCGCGAACTGTATGCGCTGCTGCGCCAGGTGGCGAAGGAGTCGAAGCTGGCGCTGGTGATTGCCTCCGAAGACGTCACGCCGCTGAGGGGTGTCGATCGGGCGATGTCGCTCAGCGACGGCCAGCTGCACACGACCGATTCCCGCAAACGGGTGGTGCCGTTCCCGGAACGGCGCAGTCGCGGCAGCGCTCAGGCGTCATGAGCGCATTGGAGCTGCGCGCGGTGGTCAAGCACTACTCGTGCGGCGATGGCGAGATCGTCCGCGCGGTCGATGGTGTCTCGCTGACGATCTGCCCGGGGGAGTTCGTGGCGCTGTACGGGCCGAGCGGGTCGGGCAAGACGACGTTGTTGTTGATGGCGGCCGGGCTGCTGGCCCCCGATGAGGGGAGCATCCTGTTCGACGGAAAGGACATCGTCGGCCGTACCCCGCAGGAGAGCGCGCGCTACCGGCGTCGCGAAGTCGGGTTCGTGTTCCAGTCCTTTCATTTGATGCCGGGCGCGAGCGCCCTGGAGAACGCGGCGCTGAAGCTGCTCGCCGACGGCTACACGTTGGACGAGGCGTGTCGTCTGGTGCGGCCGTGGTTGGAGCGGGTCGGGTTGGCTGAGCGCGCCGCGCATACCTCCGACCAGCTCTCGATGGGCGAGCGCCAGCGAGTCGCAATCGCGCGAGCGCTCGTCAACGAGCCCCGGCTGCTGCTCACCGACGAGCCGACCGGCAACCTGGATTCCAAGCGTGGCCGCGAAATCCTCGGGCTGCTGCGGGATGTGTCTCACGAACGCCAGCTTCCAGCGCTGCTGGTGACGCATGATCCGCAGGCGACGGCGTTTGTCGATCGCGTGCATACGCTCCGTGACGGCCAACTCAGTGAGGGGTTGGACGTCGAGCTGGCGGCCGTCATCGGGGTATGAGCGATGAGCGAGGTTCGCGCCCGCAAGCTGCCTCGTCATCCGCTGAACCCGCGGATCATGGGCGTGCGGGTGAGCGTGCTGCGCGACCTCTACCGGGCGCGTCTGCGCCGGCAGCTGGTCGCTGAGCTGCTGGCTGGCGCCGGCATCGCCATCGGCGTGGCGCTCGTCTTCGGCGTGCTGGTAGCCAACATGAGTCTGACCGGCTCGACCGCCAGCCTGATCCGTGCCGTCGACGGCCGTGCCCGGCTGCAGCTGGAGGCCCGCTCACAGGAAGGCTTCAGCGAACAGCTCGCCCGCAAGGCCGGAGCACTGCCCGGCGTGCAGAACGCCGCCTACCTGCTGCGCGAGCCGGCTGTGATCGTCGGCCCGCACGCCCGCCGGACGATCCAGTTCGTCGGCGTGACCGGCGGCATCGTCGCATTGCGCGGCGCAGCCACACGTAACCTCGGCGCGGGCGCTCTGCTCCTGATTGGCGGCGTTGGTCTGCCGTCCGGGGTAGCCGAAGCGATCGGCACCCAGCAGGGCGAACAGGTGACGATGCTTAGCAAAGGCGAGCCCCACTCGATCACTGTACGCGCGGTGCTAAACAACGGCGCGATCGGTTCGGTCGCTGAAAGCCCGGTGGCAGTATCGCTACTGCCGGTCGCGCAGCGGCTGACTGAAGAGCCGGGGCGCGTTACACAGGTCTTGATCCAGCCCTACCCCGATCACGAACAACAGGTCGCTGGTGAGCTGCGCACGCTCGCCGCCGGCCGGGTGAGCGTCGAGCCTGCCGACAACGAACTGCGGGTGTTGGAAGCGACTGCCAAGCCGCTGAGCCAATCCACCGCGTTGTTTGCGGCGATCAGCGTCATGGTCGGCGTGCTACTCGCGATCAATGCCATGCTCCTCACCGCGCCCGAGCGGCGGAGGTTCCTCGCGGAGATGTGCCTCCTCGGCTACGACTCCAGGCAGATCGTCGCGGTCCTCGCCTTTCAGGCGCTCATTCTCGGCGTGCTCGCTTCGTTGGCGGGCCTTGCCCTGGGAGACATGCTGGCCCACACGCTGTTCCATCAAACCCCCGTCTATCTGGCCGTCGCTTTCCCGATCACCATCCACGAGACGATCCAGCCACTGACCGCGGTCCTGGCGTTCTGCGGCGGCGTGCTGGCAACACTCGCGGCCTCGTTGCCGCCGCTGCTCGACCTGCGGCGGGGACGACCGATCGATGCCGCACTGAGCGCGCCGAGCGACGCCGGCCAGCGCATCGGAGCCCGCCTGGTGCGTAGGTTGGGGTTCGCCGGGCTCGTGATCGTGCTTGGTGTGACGGCGCTCGTTTTCGCAGTACCCAGCCTCACAGTCTTCGGAGGGATCATGTTGGCACTGGCGGCGGTGCTGTTGATCCCGGTGGTGTTCGTGGCCGTGACGCGCTATCTCAAGCGGCTCGGCCGGCACACACGCGGCAGTATGCTCCCGCTCGCCGTCCTCGAACTGAACTCGATGGCCGCGCGCCAAGTCGCGTTGATCGGTGTGACGGCGCTGGCGGTGTACGGGAGCGTCGCCATCCAGGGCGCTCGGCATGACCTCGCCACCGGCCTCAACGATGCCGTGGCCGAATACCTCGACACCGCGCAGGTGTGGGTGTCCAGCGGCGACAACTTCCTGACGACTGAAAGCTTCAAAGACGGAGACGCCAGCGCCGCGATCGCCCGAGCACCGGGAGTCGCATCGGTGCGTACCTATCAAGGTGGGGTACTGGATATCGGAGCGCGCCGAGTCTGGATTCGCGCCCGACCTCCAAACGACCCCAAGATGATCCAGGCCAGCCAGCTCCTACACGGCAACCTAGCGCTCGCCACCACGCAGATCCGCCAGGGCGGTTGGGCCGCGATCTCGAGCGACCTTGCCGAAGAACACCACGTCCATGTCGGCGGGTCGTTCACGCTCCCCACACCGTCTGGTTTGGCGCGCTGGCGGGTGGCGGCGATCACCACGAACACTGGATGGTCGCCAGGCGCGGTGACGATCAACACCAGCGACTACCACCGCTACTGGCAAACGAGCAACCCCACGGCGCTAGAGGTGAGCCTGAAGCCCGGTGTTACGCCAGCACAGGGCAAGCGCTCAGTGGAACAGGCTCTTGGCCCCCGGCCCGGCCTGCACGTCGAGACCTTCGGCGAACGAGAGGCGCGTTTTGAGGCCAGCGCCAACGAAGGACTGCGACCCCTCGGAGAGATATCCACGCTGCTGCTGGTCACGGCCGCACTGGCGGTCGCCGCAGTGCTTAGCGCCACTATCTGGCAGCGACGCCCCCGCCTGGCAGCACAGAAGATCACCGGCTTTGAGGACAAACAGCTCTGGCGTGCGCTTCAACTGGAGAGCGCGATCTCAATTGCGATCGGCTGCGTCGACGGCGTGCTGCTCGGCCTCTACGGCCATGCGCTTGCCAGCCGCTGGCTGAAGCTCACCACCGGCTTCCCGGCGCCCTTTTCGCTCGGCGTCCTACAGATCCTGCTCGCCCTCGCGGTGGTCAGCGCGATCACCTTGCTGGTTATCGCTCTGCCCGGTCTGTCGGCCGCGCGCGTGCATCCACGAGTCGGCTTCCAGGAATGAGAATAATAGCCACTGACCACGCGCGAAGCTATGCGTGTGAGTCAAAAAACCAGGAGCCGGCTGGCAACCGGGATCACCTTTACGACCGCCGCGTGGCGGTACTGGCTCGGAGTGTTCCCGTGCGTCCGGGATGAGCTGCATCAGTGGCGGCGCCGCGCGCGCGTGATCCCCGACTGCCCGCTGCGCCAGACGGCGCTCGCCGTTCAGCACACCAAGCGCGGCAACATCGACGGGTCGGCTGCGTTCGCCGTGTTCGCGCCGCAGCCTCACCGCCGGGCGGTCGTCCGGGCACAGCTCGGCTTCCAGGCGATCTACGACTACGTCGATACGCTCGCCGAGCAGCCGCATCCCCGCCCCGTCGATAACGCGCGCCAGCTCCACCGCGCACTACCGGATGCACTCGACCTCGCCCACCCCCCGACCGACTACTACGAGCATCACACCAACCACGAGGACAGCGGCTATCTACCGGCAATCGTGGGTGCCTGCCGCGCCGCGCTGGGCAGTCTGCCGGCCTACCCGGTCGTGGCGCAGCCAGCCTGCCGGCTGGCCGAGCGGATCGTCTGCTTTCAGAGCCTCAACCTCACCGAAGACCAGGGCAGCTACCACGCGCTTGCCCGCTGGGCTCACCAGCAGACCCCGCGCGAGAGTGGGCTGCGGTGGTGGGAGACCGCCGCCTCGGCTGGCTCATCCCTGGGCATCTTCGCGCTGATGGCGAGCGCCGCTCGCTCCACCCTCAATGCCCACGAGGCGGTGGCGATCGAGCGCGCCTACTTCCCCTGGATCGGCTCCCTCCACTCCCTGCTCGACAGTCTCATCGACCAGCCAGAAGATGCCGCGACCAAGCAGCACAACCTCGTCCAGCACTACCGCTCGCCCGGTGAGACCGCCGCCCGGCTGCGCCTCCTGGCAGACGCCTCTGCCCTCCAAGCCCGCACCTTGCCCCGCGGGCTCCAGCACGCCATGATCCTGGCCGGCATGGCCAGCCACTACCTGTGCGCCGTAGAGGCCCGCCTGCCGGACGCCAAGCTCGCCAAGATCGCCGTGCTTGAGGGGATCGGCGATCTCGCTCGACCGACGATGCTGGTCTTCCAGCTCCGCGAAGTGGCGCGAGCACCCCGAGCCCCTCTTGCGCGCAAATAGTCATATATAGGACTAGTCCACTCAGAGGCTTTGCGTCTGCGGCCGGGCCAGCCAATATCCGAACGCGTGGAATACGGGATCGTAAGCCGAGCCGACTGCGGTCGTGCGGATAGCTCCTACGTTGGGCACGGCCGGTCGGCCTGGCAAGCGTTCTGGTCCATGTCATGGCAGGTGGGTCGGGCCGTGCTTTCCTTCCTTCGGTCCGACCCACCATTGAGAGTGGCCTCGGGGGGCCGGGCATGACCAACCGCGCCGCCCTGGCGTGCGACGGGGAGGGAGCGTGGGTGCCCGCTGAAGGAGAGGTCGGCGGCGCACCCACGCTGAAATTAGGACAAGCCCAACCCTCACATGAGCGCGCCATGCTCACGACGAGTCTCATGCCGCCGACTCCCTGATCGCTCCCATGCCAAAGAGTACACCGCCTATTTTTACGGTCGATAACGTCGGTGAATGGTCCCAATCGGTTCCGGTCTTGCGCGAGGCGCGCTACTCACAATCGCTTGAGCGCGGTCTAGCAATAATGAATTGTTTCACTCCCGACTCCCCGGTGCTGGGGATTGCAGACTTCGCAGACACGCTCGGGATGAGTCGCAGTACCACCCACCGCTATGTCATCACACTGAAGGAACTCGGCTATCTCGAACAGGTGAAGGGGCGCAAGTATCGGTTGTCGCTGCCGGTCATCGATATTGGTATGTCGGCAATGAGCAGCATGGGTATCCGTGAGCATTCCAGATCACTGCTCCACGAGCTGTGCCTACAGACCGGCTATACCACCAGCCTAGCGATCATCGATGGAACAGAAACTTTGTACCTCGAACGTGCGCGAAGTACACGGCGCGGACAACGAAAAGTCGATCCGGGACTCGCCATCGGCTCCCGTCTGCCGGTCCACTGCACCGCAATGGGCAAGCTCCTCCTCGCCTGTCTCTACCCCGAGGCACAACGAGACGTACTAGATAACCTCAAACTGTCAAAGCGCGGGCCAAACACTATCTGCTCCAAAAAGGCGCTGAGACAAGAGTTGGAGGCAATCCGCGAGGTCGGGTTAGCGGTAGCCGACGAGGAGCTGGCCCCCGACCTCATTGCCATAGCGGCGCCGGTACGGTGTGAGTCGCGCGAGGTGATCGCGGCCATCAACCTGGCCGCAAATAAGGAAGGCATCGATACCGAAAAGCTGGTTAGTGAGCTTGCTCCCCACCTCATCACGACCGCTGATCGCATCTCGACCTGCATGGGCTACCGGCGCGAGGACGAGCCACGCAATGGCGGCGGCCGAAATTACCACGTAAACCGTGAGCGATAGATGCGACACACTGCAACGGCGTCCCACAGTTTGCCAAATCACCGTCCGACGTGGTTATCTCTACCAGTCGTAGCGGAATATGACCCTACGCACAGTGGATGGCGGTGGCCAGCAAACCTACTTGGAGGCTCACTATGACGGTGATACTAGATAGCGTTCAGCGTGACGCGATTCGCAAGTTTGTGCTCAGCGATATTGTCGAGGCTGGGGTGCTTGCGGTAGCCCTAGAAGAAGGCGAGGACACTCTCCAGCGCTTGCGCTCGCTGCTCGATCAGTCGATGCGGGTCTTGGGTCAAATCGGCTGGGAGAGGGTCGGCACTGAGGAGCGGTACGAGGTGGTTCTCTCCGAGGCCGACCAGCTAGCGATCTTTGGGCGGTTTCACGAGCGGGCGACCAATCTGATCAATGACGCTATGGGGACGTTCGCTCATGATTTCCTCACCGAGACACTCGCTGTAGCCAAGGTTGCAGGCAACGCGCTGAGTGAACTTGCCGACGGGACCGCGCATCAATCTCACACAACTGACAGTGCGCATTGACTAGGAGTGATGGATCAATGACTAGCGAGCGCGATGACACGCCCGCCAAGCAGCCGCTCTCGATCACACTCTCTCCTGGCCAGGTCGAGCAGATTGTACGCGCCCCTTACACTGGCCGCCGATTGTCGCGCTCACTACTGCGGGGATTGTCGGTCCTCGCCTGCTTCGGTCCTGAGAACGAGACGCTGGGACTGATGGAGATCGCCGAGTGCCTTCAGATCAGCGCCAGCACAATCCACCGCTACGTGATCACACTTGTGGCGGTGGGGCTACTGGAGCAATCACCGGAGACACGCAAGTATTCGCTGCCGAGCGTCCGAGGGTAAAAACGCCACTCCATTGAAATGTCGAAGAGCTACACCGACGATAATAACCCTTACAAGAAGTGGCACATGCGGCGGGCGTTCCGCATGGGGTGGGAAGCCGCTGAGGAGGGTTTGCATTTGGAACGGGCGCAGGCGCGAGTGCAGGCCGCAAGTCTGAATCGTGTGACGATCGCCGCGTGGTGGAGGGGCTTCCATACGATGCGCGGTGAACGGTAGCGACAGATGGAGAGGATGGAAGCCACAACAATCAGCAATCCCGGCGACCCGATCAAGGCTGCGCTTCGCAAGGGTCCGGTCGTCGTGATTGCGCTGCGTCTTGGTCCTGGCGTATGGGAGCCGCTCTACGCCATGTATGGCAAAAGGCGTACAGCCCTACCCCAAGACTTCAAATGGACAATTGAAGCTATCGGAGTGCTGGAAGTCGCCGCTTTCACGCCTGGCCAATAGTGAACAGCGCCGGAGCGCTACAGTGGCGGAGACGTCAGGATGGCGAGATCAGCACGCCGCCCGATGAGTCCCGCGACGTGGAGGGTATCGAGAGCATCTGCGACTGCGATCGGGCTGCCGACCGCCTCCACCAGCTCGGCGATCGAGAGAGTTCGCTCGGCCGCTTCCAGCAGAAGGTCGAGGATGATCCACTCGGCCGGGGAGGCCGGACGGCGGGGCGATTCGCTCGGCATGAACGTCGCTGATCGGAAGGGGCGCAGAGCTTCCGGTCTATTGCTACCCGCTGATCTGGCTGTAGCGAATGGCCGCACGGGTGGCGAACACGAAGTCGCCCGTGCGGTGGATCAGGCCGTCGCCGTGGAGTCGGACGAGGGCATCAAGGGCGTTTTGCTCATGGCCGTGGGCGCGGATGACCTCTTGAACCGCCCAGGGCCGCTGCTGGTCGCGGTCAATCAGGAGGTCAAGGACGTGCCAGTCGAGGCTCGCCTCTCCCTCGGCTGCGTCCGGGGTACGCTTTTCATCAGGCATGGGGAGTCACCGCTCCTTGTGTCAGGGCCTCGGCGCGGGGTGTCATCCCGTGCCGGGGCCGCTTGGCTTGCAGGGCGTCGGACGCTAGGGGTGCGGCGCCCGATTTGTCAAGGTATGGGCAAGGCCCGCAAGGAGCGGGGCGATCACGGGGTCACGGCTCAGCGCGCGGCGTTGATGGCCTTGGCGCCGCTCGTCTCGATCTGCTCGGCGCGGGCCAGCAGTTCGGAGGCAGAGAGGTCGAGGGCCGCGGCTATGCGGCGTAGGCTGCCGTAGCTTGGGTTGCGCCAGCCGTTCTCGAGATTGCTCACCCATCTCTGGTGCAGGCCGCCACTGAGGGCGACCGCCTCCTGGGTGAGTCCGAGTTCTTGGCGGCGTTGCTTGACGGCGGCGCCGAGCGCGTGTTGCGGTGTCTGAGCCCGTGGCATCGCCGGGGAGACTGGCCCCTGCTCCCAACTCTGTCTATGACATCGCGGTAGACATGCGCGGAATTATCCGCTACGGTCCCAGGTCTTATGACATTCCAGTAGAGGGCCGGTTTGGGGCACGGCTTGGCGTGGCCGGGCTGTATTCGCCAGCGGCTCCCCGACCGATAGGAGCGAACCGCATGGGAGCAAGCGGCACCACACGAACGACCAAGCGACCGGCTGCGCTTTGGGTCGGCCTCGCGGTCTCGCTGATGATCGGGCTCGGCTCGGCCGCTAGTTACGCTAGTCGCCCTGGCGCCATCATTGACTACGCGAGCGCACCACTGGCTCCTGGCGCATCCGCCCATATCGTTGTGAACGCCACCGGGTTAGCGTCGTGCTCGCTCCTCCTCAGTGGCCCTGGCCGACGTCACTCGGGGCCACTTGGAACAAAGGTTCGGCTGCCGTACATCGAGTGGTCTTGGCGGTTGCCACGGAACGCTGCCCCTGGTGTGTGGCGGGCGACGGTGCGCTGCTTGAGTGACGGCAAAGGCCGCGTGTACCGGAGCAGCTACCAAGACCTGCGTGTCCGAGGCCGTGGCGTGCGTATCGCCGAGCGGCTCGCGAAGGGGCTGCTAGTGCCGGGATCGCTGCGGCTCTCATTCTCGTATCGGGCGCCTACGGCTTCTGGAGCGGGACAGCGGAAGTCGGTGGCCGGTAAACGGGGGGCTGCACCCTCTCCGTCATCCAACTCTGGAGGGGGAGGGCCTGCGCAGCCGCTCACCCCAAGCACTGGCCTGCTCTCGCCGGGATATCACGTCATCGCTAACTCAAGCCAGGTCAACGGCGCAGAGATTTCTGGGAACGGCCGGTACGTCGTTTTCTGGAGCTGCGGGGGGATCGCGGGCGTGCTCGCCGCGTCCTGCTCAAGCGATCCCTCGGAACCGAGTATTGACCAGGTGTATGAGACCGATCTCGAAACTGGACAGACGAGCCTTGTGAGTGCCGCCGAGGGAGGCGGCGCCGGTAATGGCTGGTCTGGTAGCGCCGTCGTCTCGCAGAATGGACGCTACGTGGCGTTTTTCAGCGACGCCAGCGACCTTGAGTCTGCCCCAGCCGGTAGCAGCTCGCAGCTCTATGAGCGCGATATGACGATCGGCGCCACCACGCTGGTCAGCGTCAACAGCAGCGGCTCGATGGGTGAGAACGCTGAACCCAACGGATTTCCCCCTGCCCAGCCAGCCATCTCAGCGAACGGCGAATATGTCGCCTTTGCGACAAGTGCGACCAACCTTCTCGCTACACCAACAGCAAACGAACAGGTCTTTGAGCGCGATGTGGCGACCGGCGTCACGACCCTCGTCAGTCAAGGGCTCGGTAGTGAATGGATCGCCGCGACACACCCAGCAATATCTACAGATGGGCGCTACGTTGCGTTTGCGACCCACACGATCGCCAACTTCCACGGATGTGGGGTCGCGCAGCGTGACACGAACACGAACACCACAAGATGGGTGTCGGGGCCGGCAAACGGCCTGTACTGTGATGAAAATGCCAGCGTCAGTATGTCGGCCACGGGCCAGTTCGTTGGCTACAATACCGACGTATTGCTCTCCGGTGGCTCCGTAGAAGACTGCGGCAAATATCAGGGGCACGCAACGGCCTGTATACCGGCGTTCGAGACCGACCTATCGGCAGGCAGCACCCAGCTGGTCACCGGCGATCTTGAAGGTGGCCTGGCTGGCGGCTTGTCCGGTGTTGATGGCGTGTCCGAAGACGGCCAGTACATCTTGGCATACAGCAACGCCGAAGACATCGTGCCAGAATCTATCTCAATTAGCCTCTGCCTGTTGACCTGCCGCTTCGGAATGTACGTGTTTGACCAGCAGACCAAAGCGGTTCAGGTGCTCAGACCTCCGACCCCGGAATACCCCGAATCTTACCAGTCGGTAGCAACGGCCGGAATCGATGAAGCCGGTGACCGCGTTGCGTTTGTCTCGTGTCCTAGCGTCTGCCAGTGGGTATACATCTGGAATAGGTAGGAACGCTGCTGGTCGAGGGGCGAGTTCACCTGCACAGTGCGTATCGAGCTGACGGACGGGAAGTTGGGGAGGCCAACCAAGCGTTGCCATATACGACGCTCACGCCGACTGGCGGCAAATACCGGGAACCACACGGGCCACTTCGGGCGCATATCCATAATCCGAGAGTGGTTATTTACCGAGCGTCATGATAGTTATTCCGTCGAACGGCATAGCGAAACCGCCAAAACCTTTTCCCGTGAAGATCGGGCCGGGTGGCAGCTCTAGAGACATGGAAGTTCCGGAAGAAGGAGCCTCTTCGGCCGTCGTTTTACGCAGTTGCGAAAGCGGAATAGGGGAACACTGGAGAGGGCCGTCAGAGTAGCGTATAGCTCACTTGGCTAGGATTGAAGGCATGATAAGCCCCCGATTAGCGAGGGCCTATCGGGGGCGACTACCGGAACATCAACCTGGGGCTAATACTAGCCTGTGGGCCGCTCCTCTGTGGTATATGTGAGCCTATCTTGGTCGACAACTACCTGTACCACAGCTGCGGTGATATTGCTTGGTTCCTCGATTGTGAGGTAGACGTGCATGTTCGCTGACTCTCGCTCACCGGTTGGTCCGGTGAAGCGGGCGATTCCTCGCAGGTACCACTCGGGGCGTTCATAGAGGTGAGGCTCATTCGACTCGCCCTCATAAAACGCCTGTACCAGCCTGACGCTCATCGCGATATCGGTACCAAGCGTCTGATCCGCATCCTCCCCTCGGAATAGAAGCGTAATGGGGCTACGATACGTACTATCGAAGAGTGACTGCTTGACACGCCCCAAATCAAAGGGCACCTTGCTGTACTCGATCTTTGGAAGCTCAGGGTGGAATCCGAATCTCACCCCACGATTTGGATGGATTTCACCGCGACTCTCGGAGAAAGGAGCTTCTTGCTTAACGCGTCCCTTACACATGATGACCTCTTTTCTTGAATCAAGAGGCCGCAACTCGGCCTCGGGACAGAGCCACACAACTACTGGTTGCGAGGATCAGTCCCAAAGCCGAATAGGCACAAGGAAAATCGTGCCAATAAAAAATAACACAAAATAGCTATTTTGTCAATTATTAATCAAATGTGAGCATGCCTAAACGACCCGCATTGAGAATGCTATGTATCGTATATAGAGCACCTTGCACTCGGTACACCATGCTGGAGCCCCGACGTCTGTAAGTGTTATGCCCGCTCCTTCGAAGAGGCCCTCTGGCAATTGCGCCATGTAACGACCTTGCCGACTTGCCTTCAGTGATGAGCCATACAGGAAGGTAGTGGCAGGCATATAATGCAGTGTATGAGGCTTACCATCTGTAAACTTGAATACTGAAGTTGGAGAAACTGTTTCGAGGGAATCTGGCCATTCAATATTTATTCCAACTCGCACAGTGCTGCCGTGCCTAGCCGTGTAACCCGCGAGCTTTATCTCGGAGAGAGGTTCCGTACCTGGATCATATAGCTCAAGTTGGAAAGAGACAATATCACCTACTTTGACTTCTGTCGGGGATAGAGTGTCATTGATGGGCTGCGCAAGGCAGGTATTACCGGTTACGACGCACTCTCGCAAGGGGCCTTGAGCAATCCGTCCACGGGTTACCGCTGGCTTGGCGGGTAGTGCATTCGGCGGCACCAAGGTTCCATCGGCGGCGTCCACCGCCCATCCACGCGGGGGAGTACTCCCCCTTATGCTCCGACTCTGGCCCCATAGCGTCCAGGTGCCGAGACCAAGCCCAGCTATAACCGCAGCTACACTTCCTACGATCACGAGTCGGGACGTGATCGAAAGCCCTTCCCGCCGAGGGGCCGGGATGCGGTGCTCGGAAACGAGATCGGCCACTCGGAGGCTCTCTGCATCTCCCGACACCTCTTCAGCGGGAGGCTCGTGGACAAACCCAAGCCCCTGATCACTTGAGGGTCTAGCGCCCTGTGCGGCGATCTCGGCGAGTACGACGGCAGACGTGATCCGCTCTGGCACTTCATTCCGTCGGCCGCGGCGTCGACGAGTCGTCTCTAGGACATTTGTTTTTCCACGCCATGTGACTTCGCCAAATGCGGTGAGCCGCCCCTCTAAGCCCATATCGCGATACGGCTGTTCAGCACCAAACAGTCGTATCGCCATCTCGGACAGCGCGCCGGCCAGTTCTTCGTTTTTGTTCAGAAAGCCGAGGAAGGCGCTCCGGAATGCGATGAGCGGTGCGGGCGTCTGATTGGTGCCGCCGAAGATCGAGAGAGATCGAAGCTGCTCGGTCTGAGCCTCGGATGCTTCCCATAGTCCCTTCTCGACTAGTAGCTCTAGCTCTGCCCTGATTCGCTCGTTGAGCGGCGATGTCGGCGGTTTTGCAGGCATTTACCCGCGATTCTCCCAGAAGTTGCCCGGTGGTCTCCCGCTGAATGCTCCCACAGACCCGGGCTGATGGCTTTGGGTGTGGGAGGGCCCGAGCAGGGCCAACCAAAAGCCGCCCAACTTGCAAAGGAGTCCCCAAATGTCCAATATCGTCCCCGCCCGCCGCTCGATTCTCGGCGCTCTCAGCACCGATCGCGCGACCGGCAAGGAACTCAGCACCGTCCAGACTGGCGCGTTCGTTGAGCGCGCCCAGGATGAGGCCCGTCGCAACCTCACGCTCGCGCGCATGAGCGACTTCGGTCTCGCCACACACCATGCCTTGGATGAGGCCGACGAGATCGTCCGCGACGTTGTCCGGCGCATCCAGAACAACGAGTTCGGCGCGCAGGCTTTCGCCGAACTTGGCGAAGAGGGGTATCGTGCGCTAAGCACGAGCTGCGTCGTCTGACCGAGGGTGGCTTCTAGTGCTCGCCCTGACGCTGGCTCAGTCGGTAACGGGGCTCGCCAACCTCGCCACGATCACGTTCGTGGTCCTGGTGGTGCTTGCCGGTGTGGCGCACGTCATCGGCTGGCAGCCCTTGAGCCCCGAGCGGCGCTTGATGCGCCAGCGCCGCCTCCATGCCGAACGCACGGCAAGGTCTATGAGGCGCATGTCGCGGATTCGTGCTCGCACGATCAGGCGCATGGACGAAGCCGAACGAAGGTGGCAGCCATGAGCGACTGCGACGATCAGCTACGGCAGGTCTGTCAGTGGAACCACCGGCTCTCCCGCGAAAACGTCATGCTGCAAATCGAAAAGCGCAGGCTGGAAATCAAGGTACGAAAGCTCGAAGCCGCTAACGCCGATGTGCTGACGGAACGCGATGCGATCAACGTGGCACTCGGAGTGGCAATGGATGTGGCGTTGGAGGTCAAGCGCCCGTGACCAAGCTGCTCTCGACGCTTGTGTTGCTCGTTGTGGGGCTGGCGGCTTTGGCGGTCGCCAGCCCCGCGCTCGGCAAGCTTGTCGCTGCGCTGGTTCCGTTGGTGGTTGTGGCCGGTGTTGTTGCGGCCCTGCTGCGGTGGGTCTGGTGGTACACCCGCTAGGTGCTAGCAATTTTTACATATTGTGACAAAAGAAAGTTCTTGACAAACCCCGGATTTTGAGTGAATACTGCTGAGGCTAAATTGCTAACTAAACACGAAATAGGAGAGACATCATGTAGAAACAGTAATTTTGAAAGGAGGTTTTTAATCCGCCTATGACTAGACGCATACATATCAAGGGGGTAAAACGAGAAGAAATCGACGCTAGTTTGCTCAGTTACGTTTACTTTTTGGAGGGGAAGAGGATCGCTAGGGAACGCAGAAAGCGCGACGAAATTAAAAAGACCGAGCGGCGGAAGAGGGAGACAGGCAACAAAAGCCAGGGGGACCACCATGAACGGTGATCCACTGACACCAGCTATTATCGCGGGCGGGGCCGGGGCGACACTGATGGCGAGTATATGGGCTCACGAGTCCCACCAAGACGAGGCGATGCGCAGAAGTTTCGTCCGTCTCGCCATGCGGTTTCCTTTCACCGCCGATCCTGTCCGCGCCCGTTTCGCGCTCGGCGCTATCAGTGGTGTCTCAAGCCGGAGCGAGTGTGTGTTCGAGGTGACGCTTACCGCCGATGGTGTCCGCCATTATCTCTTTGTCCCGGCGGCTGTGCGTGAATCGGTCACTTCGGCCTTTGTGGGCGCGCTGCCGGGTTTGAGGTTCTCTGAGGCTCCCCAGCGTGAGGGTGAGGAGGCTGTGGCGGTGAGAGTTGTCGTGCGTTCGCCGGGCTCGCTCTCGGGTGAGGAGCCAGGGGCGACATTGCCGGTGCTGGCCGCGCTCTCGCTTGGGGCCAACGAACAGGTCACCTTGAGGTGGGCTGTTCGCCCGGATACACCACGCAGGCCGCGTCCAGCCGAACGGGGGGATCGGGACGCCAAAGAGGCCGAGCGTGCGTGGCGGGAGAAGACGGCCCTCCCGACGTTCCAGGTGGAGGGGTTGCTGCTCGCGCGAGCAGCCGGACGGTCGCGCGCTCACGGGCTGGCCGAGCATGTGTCCAGCCTAGTCCGCAGCCGTAGAAGTTCGGTCAGTGCGCTGCGCCTGAGCGTGGGGCGTCGTGCGCGCAACACCGGATCGCTGCCGAAGACGACACGCCGTAGTGGCTGGCTGAACGCGGCCGAGTTGCTGCCCTGCCTGATGTTCCCGCTCGGCGACCAGCTGATCCCCGGCGTGGAGGTCGGCGCCACACGGGCGCTGCCCGTACCCCGCCATGTGCCGCGCGAGGGTCTGCGCCTGTGCGTGGGGCGTGACGCCCACGGTGAGCGGCCTGTTGCCGTGTCGGTCGAGGCCGCGCGGACCCATGTCGGTCTGCTTGGCGGATCGGGCTCAGGGAAGTCGGCCGTCATGGGCCGTCTCAGCCTGGAACTGCTCGCCCGCAACTACGGCGCCATCCTGATCGACCCGAAGGCCGACCTTGTAGCCGAACTGCTTGAGCGCGTGCCCGCCGGCGACGCAGATCGGGTGGTCGTGCTCGACCCCGCAGCCGGTGGCCCACTGCCCGGTCTTGACCTGTTCGGCGGTGGTGATCCGGTGCTCCGCAGTGACGTGATTCTGTCGGTTTTGAGGGGCACAAGCGAAACTTGGGGTCCGAGGATAGATCGCTTCCTGGCGCTCGGTTTGCGCACCGTCGCGGTACTGCCGAATCCTCTCCTTTCGGATTGGCTTCGGTTGTACGCCGACAGCGACCTGCGCCGCGCGGCTATTGCGCGGCTGGATGACCCGATCGCGGTCGCGGAGTGGCGCACCTATGAAGCACTCAGCCCCGGCGAGCAGACGCAGTTCATCGCGCCTGCCGCCGCTCGCATCTCCGGCCTGCTTTCCCGTCCGGCGCTACGCGCAATCCTCAACCAGCCCTCGCCGCGCCTGAACATCGCCCGTGCGCTCGATGAGCGCAAGCTGCTTTGCGTCTCGCTCGCACCCGGTGTGCTGGGGGAGCCCGCCGCGCATCTGTTGGGCGCGATCGTGACCTACCTGACCTGGAGTGCTGTCGAGGCCCGCGTCGCCATCCCGCCGCACGCCCGCCGCCCGGTCTTTCTGCTGATGGACGAGCTGCAGTCGCTCTCGCATCTGCCGGTCGGCCTGGAGGTGTTCTTCGAGCGCACCAGGGGGCTCGGCTGCGGCGTGGTAGTAGCGACCCAAGGACTCGCCCGCTTGCCTGAGGGCGCCCGCCAATCGCTGCTTGCGAACGTCGGTAGCCTGCTCGTGTTCAAAGCGGGCAGCGAGGAAGCCGCGCGCGTCGCTCGTGAGCTGCCCGGTCTTGAAGCGGGCGACCTCATGGGCCTCGGACGCTACGAGTGCGCCGCCCGGATCGCTTCGTCCGAGGCTGGCAGCGCCAGCGCCATCATCACCGGGCGCACTGAGCCCCTGCCGCCCATCACCGGGCAGGCGAGCGCGATTCGGGCGGCGTCCGCTGCGCGCTATGGCCGCGATCCTGCCGAGGTCGAGGCCGAGTTGCGCCGCCGTATTGCCGACGACGAGTTAGAGCCTCACCAGGCACCCATTGGGCGCACGGGGAGGGCCGCATGAGCCGTCCTATGGCCCGTCCCATCGCGCGAGAAACCGCAGCCGGAAATCCCCGCTCGCTAGCCACTTTCCCGTCCGTAACGACACGGGAAGTTTCACTGTCCGCTTCTCTTTCTTCTTCTCCTTCTTCCCGCATCTCCGCCAGCCAGCTCCAGGCCATCTCCTCAAGCCTCACCCCGCTGGATACAGACGTGCTGGGCTTCCTTGCAGCCGTCCGGCTGGCCACGGGCAAGCAGTTGGTCCGACGCTTCTGGATCGACGGCACGGGGAGCGACCAGGCCCGCGCCCGTGCCGGCCGCCGGGCACTCAAGCGCTTGAGCGACTGGCGGGTCCTCGACCCGCTACCCGGCCGCGCCCGTGGCGGCCTGCGGGGTGGCTCGGACACTTTGATCTATGCGGTCGGCCGCTCCGGTGCGAGGCTGCTCGCTCAGCGTGGGCAGATGCCGCGACGCCTGGGGGCTCCGGGCCAATGCCACATCAGCCACACCCTCGCCGTCTGCGAGCTGGTCGTGCGCCTGCACGAAGCCGGCCGCGCGGGAGAGCTCGAACTTCTCGAGATCCAGAGCGAGCCCTCCTGCTGGCGAGCCTTCCGTGGCGGCTTGATGGGTGCCGCCCGGCTCATATTGAAGCCCGACCTCTTCCTGCGCATCGGCGCGGGCGCCGAGGAGGACCATTGGATGGTCGAGGTGGACCTGGCGAGCGAGCACCGCAGCACCCTCATCGCCAAGGCCAAGCGCTACCACTCCCACTACCGCGCCAGCACCGGCGTCTACCCGCGCGTGCTGTGGGCGGTCCCCGATCAGCGGCGGGCCGAGCAACTCGAAAACCTCATCAGGCAACTGTCCGCCGAAGCGCAGCGGCTGTTTACGGTCCGCCTGTTCGACGACGCCGTGGCGTACCTAGCCGCAGAGGCGCGCACATGAACACCGCCTCCAAGATCTCAATCTACGAGGACATCACACAGGCGTGGCACCTGATCGAAAGCGACTCGATGCTGGCCCTCGCCAATCTTCCGGACGCCTGCGTCGACGCCGTTGTGGCGGACCCGCCCTACGCGCTCGGGATCGTCGGCGAAGCCTGGGATCGCCCGGGCATCCGCCGCGCGGACCGACGCAACCAGCCGCGCATCAGCGGCGAGGAGGCGTTCGAGCGATGGACGGCACGCTGGGCCGCAGAGTGCCGGCGGGTCTTGAAACCGGGCGGGCACCTGCTTGCCTTCGGTGCGCCCCGGACCTCGCACCGATTGGCGTGCGGGATCGAGGACGCCGGGCTTGAGATCCGCGACACCCTGATGTGGGTCTTCGCCCAAGGGCTCCCGAAGTCCCGCAAGCTGCCCGGCGGGCTCGGCACCAGCCTGAAACCCGCATACGAACCGATCATCATGGCCCGAGCGCCGCTTGAGGGAACCACGCCCACGAACCTCGCCACCTGGGGGACAGGCGCGCTGAACATCGACACGGCCCGGCTCACAGACGCCCGCTACTGGCCCACCCACCTCACGCTCTGCCACACCCCCGGCTGCACTGAGACGGCGTGCGCCACGGATTGTCCAGCCGGGCTCCTCGACCGGGCGAATCCGAAGACCCGGCCGACCCGGTTGTTCTTCTGCCCCAAAGCCCCACGGCGCGAGCGAGAGGCCGGCTGCGAACAGCTGCCCGCACGGTTGGCCGAACTCTATACCGGGAGCAGCCGCACGCCGCGCGTGCTGCGCAACATCCATCCGACCGTCAAGCCCGTGGAACTCATGCGCTGGCTGGTGAAACTCGTCACTCCACCAGGCGGAGTGGTGCTCGATCCCTTCACCGGCAGCGGCTCCACCGGGATCGCAGCAGTGCTTGAAGGTCGGGCGTTCTTGGGGCTTGAGCGCGAAGCGGCATATGTGGATATCGCCTGCGCCCGCCTCACACACTGGGCCGCTATCGCGGCACAGGAGGAGAAACTGCCATGACGGACCCAGTGGCAGTCCCTCGGGAGAAACAACAACGAAAGGAGGTCCGAAGAAAGGAGAAAGTAATGCTAACAAGACGAAAACGCGAGGAGCGCCACGAACGCAAGCCTCGACAGTGCCGGGTAGCCATCTACCTGTGCATCGACGGCACTGAGGAGATGGAGCCGCTGGACAACGTTCTGTCCATTGATCAACAGCGCGTAACCTGCCTTCTTAAGGCGGCAGCTATGGATGCTGAGATCGTTGGCGAGTTCGTTGACCGGCAGCTCGTATCACCGTCACGGCCGGCGCTGCGAGGGGTACTGGAGCTAGCCGACACCGCAGAGCTCGATTTCGTGATCGTAGCCTCGCTGGACCGGCTGACGTGCGAAGTCAATGAAGCTTTTGACATCGCCCTGCGACTGTCCTTTGCAGGCACTTGTGTAATGCCCGCGACCACGGAATACAAATTCCCTTGGACCATCGCAGAACGCAGCTAGTCCTAAGCCGGGATGCCGCGGTGAGCGTTCACCCACAACCGGGCACGCTCACCGTCGGCACCTGGCTGGTGCAGATAGCCCCACGGCGCGCGGAAGGACAACCGTCTTTCTGCTCGCCGATATGGCCATCTACCCTGACCTTACAAGGAGGACAACCTGGCAGGTACAAAAACCAAACCAGCCACAGCTCAGGACGATCCGGCCCCGGACGCCCAACCGCAAAAGTGACGAAGGCTCAAGAAATCTACGACCGGGTCGAGGCGATCCTCGAAGGCCGCCCGTCCGTCGGTATCGAGCGCGAGGGTGAGTACGTGGACGCCTGCGCCCGGCTAACACACTGGGCCGCAATTCGCGGCACAGCGAGGTACTGCCATAAGGCCCCGGCAGTTCCCCGAAACCAACAACAACGAAAGGAGGCCATAAGGAAGGAGAAAGTAACTATGCCAATCGAAACTGAGGAACACGATCGGGAGACCCCAGAGGTCGTCCGAGCCGCCATCTACCTGTGCGGACCAGAGCCAAGCGACGCGGATCAGATACGTGACGTGCCGCCGATTGACCAACAGCGTGTGCATTGCCGTATTGCAGCGGCGATTATGCACGCAGAGGTCGTACGCGAGTTCGTTGACGAGTCGAAGTCCGCGCCGTGGCGGCCGGAACTGCACAGCATGGTTTTGATGGCTGGCGAGGGCCGACCCCTCGACTATCTCATCATGTACTCGAAGGATCTGCTGGCAAACGACTGCACCGAAATGTTTGACATTGCGTGGCGACTTGGCCTCGCTGGTACAGCCGTGATCGCTATCGACGAGAACGATCTGTCCGCATGGATAGAGAGGTAGCAACCAGCCGAACCACGTCCGGGGGCGCCACGGTGGAGCAGGTTACTGCCTCACCGTTGGCGCTACCCGGCGGCCGTGGGATGGCCCCACGGCCGGTGGAAGGACAGTCCGTCTTTCTGCTGGCCGCCAAGGCCCTTTACCGACCTAACAAGGAGGTCAACGTGACAAACGCCAAAGGTAGTAAACAAACCCAGGCCCCGGACGAGCAGGCACCGGATACGCCGGCTCAGAAAGTGACGAAGGCCCAGGAAATCTACGACCGGGTCGAGGCGATGATCGCCTCGGGAAC
Organism: uncultured Solirubrobacterales bacterium; assembly: GCA_963812595.1. Classification (GTDB taxonomy): domain Bacteria; phylum Actinomycetota; class Thermoleophilia; order Solirubrobacterales; family Solirubrobacteraceae; genus Palsa-744. The sequence goes on along the minus strand of CAWEVQ010000009.1, from coordinate 282,575 downwards.
CGAGAAGAGCGCAGCCTTCAAACAACTCGCCGAGGAGGCAGACCGCCCCTACGACTCAATTCGTGGGAGTTACTACTCCCATAAGAAGAAGCTCGATGGGGGTGAGACTAAATCACGCCCCCGGCGCAGAGAGACGACGCCCGAGGATGCACTGGCAGACGCCAGGGCATCCCTGGAGCGCTCGATCACGAGCATCGACAGGGAGGTCGAGGCAGCCGGGGCACGCGCCAAAGAGGCAGCGGCCGAGTACGAGTCGATCCGCGGCTCAGCCGAGGATCGCAAGCGGGTCATCACCGAGCGCCTGGAGGCGCTGAAGTGAGCCAACGTGGGCCGATCTGGACACTCGTCCGGATCGGCCCACACCTACTAATTCACAGGTTGCTTAATATTCGACTTAACGGGAAAATGCCTATGCCTAAGAACGTAACCAGAAAGGAGCAGCATATGCCATCAGTTATCACACAAACTAACGCGAACACGGAGGCATCGCCTGGTGAATCGGCCACGGCGGTGATCTATCTGCGGGTGTCCAGCTCGGGTCAGCTCACCGGACGCAGCGAGGAGGGCTACTCGATCGAGGGTCAGCGCGAGGCGTGCGAACGCCACGCTGAGCGGCTCGGTGCCAGCATCATCGGTGAGTATGTCGAGCCAGGCAAGACCGCCACGAATACTCGCCGGCCGGCTCTGCAACGGATGCTGGCCCAGCTGGGTAAACTTCGGCCCACCTTTGTCATCTTCTACGACCTCTCGCGGGTCGCGCGTGAGGAGCAGGACGCTTTCTGGCTGCTGGCCGAGATCAAGCGCCACGGCGCCAAGCTGGAGTCCACGCTGGAGCGGGTCGATGACAGCCCGCAGGGGTTGTTCATGTTCGGGATCATGGCCAGCGTCAACGCCTTCCGCTCGCGCGGGGATGGCGAGAAGGTCAAGCTCGGATTGGACCGCAAGTTCGCCGACGGAGGCACCCACGGCGCGGCACGGGTCGGCTACCTGAACACACGGGAGATGGTCAACGGCAAGGAGGTCCGCTCGATTGCCGTCGACGAGGAGCGCGCCGAACTGGTGCGGATCGGCTTCGAGGCGTTCGCGACCGGCGAGTACTCGATCACGACGCTCTGCGAACTGCTGGATGAGATCGGCTTGCGTACCCGGTCGACGCCGAAACGGTCAGCCAAACCGCTCAGCCGCAACGGCGTCTACCGGATGCTCCGCGACGACTACTACATCGGGGTCGTGACCCGCTGTGGCGTCAAGCGCGAAGGTCGCCACGAGGCGATCATCGACCCGGCGATCTTCGAGAAGGTCCAGAGGACCCTGGAGGCCCACCGGCTCTCAGGCGACCGCACCAAGAAGCACGCCCACTACCTGAAGGGCTCGATCTTTTGCGGGCACTGTGGTGGACGGCTGGTCTATGGCCGTCACCGTGGCAACGGCGGGGTCTACGAATACTTCAACTGCCTCAGCTACCAGACCCGCCGCTCCAACTGCGGAGCCCGACACCTGCCGGTTGAGGGGGTCGAACACGCCGTAGAGGACTACTACCGCTCGATCCAGCTTACGCCAGCCGAGTGCGCAAAGATCAGGCGCGAACTCAAGCAGCAGGTCGGAGTTCGCCTAGAGGTCGCCCGCAAGCAATCCGAGCGCCACAACCGCCGGCTACGAGACCTCCAGAGCGAGCAACAGAAGCTCATCCACCTCTACTACCGCGGCGGCGTCTCCGAGGAGGTGCTCCAAGCCGAGCAGCAGCGCATCGAGACCGAGCGAACCCAGGCACGCCGATGGGTCGAGTCAGCCACCCACGAAGCCAAGGAGGCAAATGACGCCCTCGACGAGGCCCTGGCGATCGTCCAAAACTGCCACGCAACCTACATCGCGGGCGACCCGGAGCGACGCCGCCTGATGAACCAGGCGGTCTTCGAGCGCATCCTCATCCGCGTAGGCTGGCTCGAAGGCGAAGAGGAGCCCATCTACGAGCACATCCGCAGCCTCGGCGGCTCAAGCACCCCCGCTCGCCCCAATCCGCCCCGGAACGGCCAAGACCCCCAGTTTTTTGGGGGCCTCGGTTCCAACGTCGGTCAATTGGTGCAGAGGAGCGGAGGGTATTGGAACCAAGACTGTGACGATACGCACAAGCATGTGGTCGAACTGCTCAGCGTCCTCGCAACTCCTGAAATCATATCAGGATTGAGTCATTTGGCCAAGCGGTTGGCTGCTCTGAAGGCCAGCGATGCCCAGCCACGAGTTATCAGGAGCCGGAGGCAGCGGGCTCGTCGTCCAGGCTGGGTGCTGGATGCAATCCTGCGAGCGATGGCTGATCAAGCAAGACCTATGAGGCTCAGGGATATTCATGCGGTCATGGAGCAGCAGCTCGGTCAGGCTGTATCCATAGAGTCTGTCAGTTGGTGTCTGCGCATGGGTGTTCGTGGAAGCAACCCAAGGTTTGTCCGGGTGGCGAGAGGCCGGTACGTGTTGGCGTAGAGGAGTCGCCCAGCGCGGACGCAGGTCGTCGCCATCTATAGATATGATGCGCGCCGCAATGTTCGGCTGGGTGCTAAGGGGGCGAGTTGTCGTTGACTGTTTCTGGTTGCCGGAGGTATAGTAAAAATCAATATATGACACCAAATGATAACGGTCAGCCTCAGAAGTTCAATCCGCGCAAGTACAAGATTCCTGGGATCAATCCGCGCTACAACCTTGCGGTAGGACTGTTTGCAGGTATCGTCGGCGGTGCTACTGCCTGGTGGATCACATGGTCTTGGGCACCCTTTGATGGCTGGTTCTATACCTCACCAATTGCCTTCATCATTGCCGTTGGCGTGGTGGTGTGCATCTCCACCGTTTCGGAGAGGATCCAGCGGATGATTCGTCGCTTGCGACGCTAGCAATTATTATGGCTACTTCAATTGGCGAGGCCGTCGGCTACCGCTTGAACACACGGGCGCAGACCCAGAATGAACCGCCCCGGAGATCTTGGAGGCCCGACTTCATGAGAGGATGGGCTGATGGCAAAGACCAAGAGATATCCACCGGAGGTGCGCGAGCGGGCTGTGCGGTTGGTGCTTGAGCATCGTGAGGAGTACGCGAGTATGTGGGCGGCGGTTTCTTCGATCGCTGCGAAGTTTGGCTGTACTGCGCAGACGTTGCAGGGCTGGGTGCGCCAGGCTGAGATCGATGGCGGGGTGCGGCCAGGGACGAGCACGGCTGGTGCTGAGCGGATCAGGGAGCTTGAGCGCGAGAATCGTGAGTTGCGCCGGGCGAATGACATTCTGAAGGCTGCTTCGGCTTTCTTCGCGCGGGAGCTCGACCCGCAGCCGAGAAGATGAGTGCTGTGATTGATGCGCATAAGGGAGAGTTCGGGGTCGAGCCGATCTGCCGCACGCTGGGGGTCGCTCCGTCTACCTACTACGCGGTGAAGGCGCGTGAGCGTGGTCCGTCTGAGCGGGCGCGCAGCGACGAGCGGATGCTTGTGGAGATCCGTAGGGTGTATGAGGCCAGCAAAGGCGTCTACGGTGCTCGGAAGGTGTGGTGGCAGCTTGAACGGGAGGGCATCAAAGTCGCACGCTGCACGGTGGAACGCTTGATGGCTAAGCATGGTCTGAAGGGCGCGGTCCGTGGCAAGCGCTGGCGCACCACGACCTCTGATGAGCAGGCGCAGCGTGCCCCGGACCTAGTGGACCGCGACTTCACTGCGAGTGCCCCGAACCGTTTGTGGGTCGCTGATTTCACGTATGTCAGCACCTGGTCGGGTGTGTGCTATGTCGCGTTCGTCATCGACGTGTTCTCCCGGCGGATTGTGGGCTGGAAGGCTGATAGGACGATGCAGACGAGTCTTGTGCTTGACACGTTGGAGATGGCGCTCTGGGCGCGTGATCACGCTGGTCTGCCTGTCGGTGAGGGAATGATTCACCATTCCGATGCCGGGAGTCAATATACCAGTTTCGCGTTCACTCAGAGGCTCGTTGATGCTGGCGTGGATCCTTCGATTGGGTCTGTCGGGGATGGGTATGACAATGCGCTGGCCGAGTCAACGATCGGGCTCTACAAGACCGAGTTGATCAATCCTCAGCGGCCGTGGAAGACACTTGACGAGGTTGAGTTCGCGACGCTTGAGTGGGTCGACTGGTACAACAATGCTCGGCTGCATGGGGCGTGTGAACGACTCCCGCCGGCCGAGTTCGAGACCAACCACCTCACGGCTCAGGCGTAGGCCTGTGGACATGCCGGGCTATGGACAGCAGAGCTGACCACAGCCCTTGGACAACGCTTCGCGTTGCCCACATACCCACAGGCTCAGCCACACACGACACTCACATTTATGGTATAACAGACACAGTTACTCAAACTAACAGTCTCCAACGAACTCGGGGCGGTTCAGAATGCCATCGAGGTCAAGTGCAAGCTCACTGAAGTCGGCGTGCGATACTGCTTTGTACATGTCCGGTATCTTCAGAATTAGCCGCCATGCGAACTTCAGGTGTTGAAACGTGTGATAAATCTCAGCTGCGCTGCGAAACCCTGGTGGGGCATACTTCGAGTAGTGAGCGTGGAATAGATCGTAAAAGAAGCGAGCTATGGGCCTGATCTTTGCTGGCAAGCGGTCCAACACGGCAAGCGTCTTTGCCTCCTCTACGAGCTTCAAGTATTTAGCTGGAAAGTAGAGGAGGTTGGCTATGCCAATCCCACACTCAGCCTCCAGCTTCGTCAGCACCAAGGTGCACTTGATGCTGGCTAGAAGCTCGTGGGCGATACTCCCGTGAGACGGCGTGCAGGGATTGGACGTCGGTAGTGATGGTGGAGCCGGTGGGGGCGGTGTCGTCGGGGGAGGTGGGCTGCTGTTGCCACCACTGCCAAAGGGCTGTGGGTTTTCGGGATTCGATACATAGACGGCTGCCTCTTCGGCGCCGACGGCCATGCAATATGTTTGGGAAACGCACGATACGGCCCGCAACGCGGCCCCGAAGGCTTCGTATGACCACTCGCCATTCCAGAGCGCTACATAGTTTGCGCCCGGCGAACCGTAGCCGAGTCCGATACAGAATGTAGCCGACGTGCACGAGACTCCGTGGAGTTCGCTAAAAGTCTCGGGTAGCACCGGGGCGCTCTGTAGGTGCCATACGGAGCCGTCCCAGCTCTCGGAAATAGTGTTACCTTCCGGGGGTGGGTTGCCAAAGATGCTGTAGCCGCCCACGGCCGTGCAGGCGCCTGGCGCCCAGCACGAGACACTGTTGAGGTAAGTCTGGAAGGCGTGCAGGATCGTTGGGGTTGAATCGACCGTCCATGTGCTCCCATTCCAGCTCTCAGCCAATGCTGGGTCGGTGTCGTCGGGTTCGTCTTCGTATTCCCCGACGGCGACGCACGACGAGGGACTCGCGCACGAGATCGCATACAACTCTGAGGTCGCGTCGTATGGCGCACCGCGCGGGTTAGGGTCGACTGCGTTGCCTTCAGTCCAGGTAGACCCGTTCCATTCCTCAACGAGCGTTTTCCCGTAACCAGTGTCGTCAACGTAGTAGCCGACGGCGAGGCAGTGGGTGGGCGAGGTGCACGAAACTCCTAGCAGCGTGAACGACTGGCTGCCGGAAGGTGCAGCGATCGTGTATTTCGTCCACACGGTTCCATTCCAGGTCTCCGCGAAGACTTCCTGACTGCTGCTACCCACGGCCGCGCACCACCCGACGACGGGGCATGAGACACCCAAAAGATCGGAGCCCGGCGATGCGATCACGGCACCTGAGAGCGACCATCGTGAGCCGTTCCACGTCTCTGCGAGCGGCGTCGCGCCAGGGGTGCTTTCTTCGGAGTATCCGACGGCCATGCACGCGGTGGCTTCGGCGCAGGACACCGCCTGAAGAACAACGTGCTGGGCGCCCACAGGTGTCGCCAGAGGCTCCACGGTCCAGCCGCCAGCGATGGGACTGGCGGCGATCGCCGGCGATGTTGCGAAGACGGAAGTAATGCCGTAGCAGACGCAGACGATCAGCGCAGCCAGCGTGGCTGCCGTCGCCCAGCGTATACAGGGTGTCGCCATCGGTCCCCCTTGATCAGTAGTTCCGCATCCCATTGTCTGCGGCCGGTCGGTCCTGCACGCTACCTATAAGTCTGCGGCTCGTCAAGCCACGGCCTTCGATTGGTCGCCATGCTCTCAACACATGGATGTGGTGTATGTGGTGTTGAGGCTACAGATCAGCTGGGCCTGTTGGTGGCCAGGGGTCTCGCCCGTCCGGCGTGGCTCGGCTTCAAATCAACCTATATCCCACGCCGCGCCGGTTGATGATCCACCGTTCGCCGCTGGCGGCGAGCTTGCTGCGTAGGCGGCTGGCGTGGCTGTCGAGCGTTCGTGTGGAGCAGACCAGCCGGAGTATCCCCAGACGGCCCGCAGTAGCTCCTGCTTGCGGAAGACCCGCCGGGGATCGCTGGCGAGGTGGACGAGCAGGCTCGTACTCCATGTGGCGCAGGTCGAGGTGCTTGTCGTGGAGGCTCGCCATGTGGGCATCGGTGTCGATCGCCAGCGGGCCGACCCGGAGCACCCGGTACGCTTCGGGGCCGTCGGCCCGACGCAGGATGGCTCGTAGGCGGGCTCGTAGCTCCAGGTAGCAGGCTGGGCGGGCCAGGAAGTCATCAGCACCGGCCTCGAAGGCTCGCAGCAGGTCGGACTCCTGGGTGTTGCGGGCTGAGCACGATCACCGGCACGTCCTCTTGCCAGGGGAGGCGTCCGGGTCGCTGCGCCGGATCATGCGCAGCAGCGCGAGAGCGCCGGTGGGGTGTCGAGCGCGCCGAGCACCACGAGTCTCCGGCGGCTCCCTGACGGCCAGCGCCTCGGCGTGGTTGATGCTGCGGCGCGAGCTTTGCCGGGTGATCGTCGGCGAGCGAGCTGGTCAACGATTGGGTGGCCGAGAGTCGTCGTCGGCCTCGATGACGAGGATCAGCTGGCGACCAGGCATCAGGTGCTACCCGTGGGTTGCTCGACTTCGATGGCGTAGGCCAGCAGCGCCGTTGTGGTGTCGAGCGCGATGGCGAGCCTGGAGAGCGTCGTCCAGGTGGGATCGCGCAGTCCGTCCTCGATCCGGGCCAGTTGCTCGGCGCTGCATGTCGATCGTGGCGGCGAGGTCATCGACGGTGAGGCCCTTGGCGGAGCGTAGGCGTTGGATGGCGCGGCCGAGCTGGTCGCAGTCGGGGGGCGGGCTTTGGTTTTCGCTGCGGTGGGGTCTGGCTTTGACGGCGGGTGGTGCGCCTCGGAGGCCGAAGTAGGCCGCGAGGATCTGCCGGACGCGCTCGTCGCCGATGCCGACCTGCTCGCCGGTTGCCTTGAGTCTGCGGCCCTCGACGACGCGCAGGCGGAAGACCTCGAGGTTGCGCTCGTTGACCGACCGCTCGCTCCCCTTGGTGTGCGGTTTCAGCGCTCATGCCGTGCCGGCGGAGCGCACGGAGGATGTCGTAGAGCGCCTCGGGGGTGATCTCGGAGTGCCAGATCAGCTCGCGGTAGGTGTGTTCGAGTAGCCGGTAGGTGGTGTTGATGCCGCCGCGGTGCAGGCAGGCCAGTGTGGTGGGCTCAAGGCCCATTTCGGAGAGTCGCATGGCGGCCTCTCAGATGGTGATGAGGTCGAGGCGAGAAGAGATAGCGCGCGCAGCGTGAGGCGCCGACGTAGTCGTCTAGGCGCCAGACCACGCCGGCCGTCTCCAGCTCGGCGACGGCTTCGTCGATCGACCTCGGGCTGCGATGTCCGAGAGGGCGCGCTGTAGCTGCTTGGGTGTCCAGCGCTCGGTGTGGTCGTCGTCGAGTAGTTGGTGGATGATGGCGCGCTGCTCAAAGTACGTGTCGCTCTCTGGCGTATGATTGGCTGGCATGGGAGATCAAACCTCCTGTGTACGGCCCCGGCTCGTCCCAAGCGGCCGGGGTCACTTTTACCTTTTCACCATAATGGTCTACCACCCCGCCAGGACGCCAAAAATCCCCCTGGGTTTTGCCGGATTTTCCGGGTAAATGGCGGGTTGTGGTCGAAGGATCTCTGTCGCTCGGCGCGGCGGGTGAACAGAGCAGTCGGGGATATCTGTGAACGAGAGCGAGCCACCCGAGTAACAACGGCTAACAAAGGGATTTGTGACAGTGCCACTACTACCGGCTCGCCAGCACAGGATTACGATGATTGGCCTGCTCCACAGCTTGCCACATCAGGGCTTGGCCTGGTTTTCTTGGGGGCGGTCCAGGCCCCGGCCCCTCCGGGGGTCTGGGCCGCTCTGTTCCCCGGATTGGAGGGTCTGGTATGACAATCGTGTTGGATCGTGCGCAGCGTGACGCGGTGTATGGGTTCGTGGTCAGCGACTTGGCCGAGGCCGGGGACCTGGCGTTGGTGCTGGCAGCCGATGAGATCAATCGCGCCCGATGGCTGCGACGCAACTTCGAGCAGGCGACGCAACTGCTCGATCAGATCGGGTGGGAGAAGGCTGGTAGCCGTGACTGCTACGAGGTGGAGCTGGGCGACGCCGACGTGCTGGCGCTGTTTGGGCGCCTGCACGAACGAGCGAGCCGTGTTATAGACGACACGATCACCGAGTTCGCCCGCGCCATGCTGGCCGACGCCTTCCGCGTGGCTGAGGTCGCCAGCCGGACGCTCGGCGGCGTGGGCGAGCCGCCGCTGCGGCTCCCCCGCCTGTGGCTGATCGAGGGCGAGCAGTCCGAGCAGTAGCCATGTCGGCGCTCCTTCGGGGCGCGGTGGGGCGGGAGCGCCCTGGAGAGCGCCCGTTGTCTATGGTCCGGTGGCCTGGGCTGCTCTTACGCGCTCGCCGGTGAGGCGCGTGACAATGGCACCCGATCGGCGAGTTCGTGGTAGCGGACGGCGGCGCGGGTAGCGAACACGAAGCCGTCGCTGGTCTTGTGGGCGAGTCCGGCGCCGTGGAGGCGGTCGATCGCGTCGATGGCGTTGAGCTCGTGGCCGTATTCGCGGGTGATCTCGGCGGTCGCCCAGGGGCGGTGGGTGCCCGCTTCGAGCAGCAGGTCAAGGATGAGCCAGTCGTCGCGGGCTTCCTCGGCGGCTTGGTCGGGGGTCGGCTGCTCGTTGGGCATGGGAGGCATCCTCTCCTGGTGTCTGGGGCTCGGCGTGGGCCATCGCTCCGTGCCGGGGCCGTCTTGAACGGGTCTGCCCGAGGCTAGGGCCGCGTGGCGCGAGCCGTCAAGCTGTGGCCCTGTGCGGACGGCGGCGTTGACTCGGCCTCGGGCGGCTGGAGCAGCGCGAGCGGGTCAATGTCGATTTGGCTGGCGATGCGCTCCAGGCTCTTGAGCGTCAGGTTGCGCTCGCCACGCTCGATGCCGCCCATGTAGGTGCGGTGGACGCCAAGCTCGTCGGCGAACGCCTCCTGGCTGAGGCCGCGGGCTTGGCGGTAGGCCCGCAGGTTGCGGCCGACCGCTCTTTGGAGATCACCTTCCATGCCGGGACACAGTCCCGGTTTGCTACTTGACAGTCTACATACTTATAAGTAGCGTGCCTGCGGACAATACGCCGAGGCAGGACGAATGGCTGCATCGGCTCCGACTGCGGGAGGCAAGCGCTGATGAGGCAGCGAGCACGAACACGACGGCACGACGCAATCGCGACGAGCTTGCGCACAGCGGGACTTCGCAGCTCCGCGGGGTTGGCCCTGCTGATCCTCGCGGCGTCGGTCCTCGCTGGCTGCGGCTCATCAGCCGGGTCGGTGCCCCCTCCTCCGGCTACCAACGTCCAGACCCAATCGACTGCCGATCCGGCAACATCGAGCGCGTCAGCGGCAGCACCGAACACCGACGGCCCACCGAGCTTCGTGGTGCAGGCCACCACCAAGGAGGGCGATCGCGTCAAGGTCGAAGGCTGGTTCGGCCCGCCACTGCCGGCTAGCGAATCCGACGTCGATCAAACGGCACTCAGTGAATGTCCGCCACCGGCTCCTGACGGCCGGGCAATGGTCGTGCGCCTTGATTTGGCGACAACGCTTGAATCTAGCCTGTCCGGGGAAGTCGAGTTGGAAACCAGCTACCTCACTGGCAAGACCGTCAATTTCGTGATGGGTTTCAGTGAAGGCCCGCAGTGTGACAATGGACAACCGGGTTACGCCAACATTAAGCTCGGCACACTCCAGCCAGGAGAGTCCCATACCTTCACCATGTGGGTGATTCTGCCCGATGCCATCACACCTGACGACCCGCATCCGTCAGAACAGACACTTGGCAGTGAACATTGGTTCATGGTGGCACCAGAGCCGTCAGTCAATGGATCGAGTTATCTACAAGATCAGCACAACAGCCTTTCAGGCCCCAGGGTTGTTACCTGCCCGAGAGTCTATGAAGCCTCGGAACAATATCTTGCTGTGGTGGGTGATACATCGACAACGCTCCATGAATCGGTGTGTCCGGTGGAGTAAGGGAGCTACGTCTGCCTTAGATTCCCGCCTACCTGTCCTATGATGCTCTCCAGCGTGATACGCGCCATAAAGGGACCATCTTGACCGCTGAACTCGTCTACTTGACGGCGCCAGGCAATCCAGCGGCGCATCAGGTCGCGTCCATGAACAACGCGCCGTACTCCGCTCATCATCATCCTGTCGTCAAGGCTCTTTACCAGCTCAACGGAGTCAATCCTGTCATAGCCATAGTGCCTCGCAGCCAGAAACTTGCTCAGAAGCCATCGACGTTCACCTTCATTGTATGGCAAGGCCATGTTGTACTCACGGAACGCTATATTCAAGTGAAATCGGTCACCCCAATCGACTGTCGGAGCTATCGGCAATTTCAGTTCCAAGATTTGCAGCTCCTGAAAATCGTTAAATCCATCGTAGTCGGCCGCCGTCCAGGCGACAGTATCGCTGGGCTGCTCATGTTCTGGCGACAGGTAATCCATCAAGCTCTTTCCATATAGACCAATCTCGAAACCTTCGCTGCCGTACTGCTCTTTACTCATAATATGGTGACTCTCATTGAGTTAATTATGTCACAAAGACGGTAAAAAGGCAACAGTTCTGGAGGGCACCTAGAAGGTCGTCGCAAGCCACGTTACTGTCACCCAGCCACCAACCAAGAAAACGATGATCACAAGACTAACGAAGACGCGGGTAACGGTTTCAACTGCCCAATCAAAATTGGATTGATAGGGGTGTTCATCAACGAGCGGATACAACATTTTTGCCGCTATGCCTTCCAGGCTGTGATAGATGGCGGCTATCTCTAACGAGATTCTACTGCCGGGCAAGTCCCAGCGATGACCGCCGTCGTGGGGGGCGACTTGAATTGGTGTATCAACTGGCGTGTGAGCGGCACTACTCGCTAGCAGTCGGGGTAGCGGCGGAGCCTCAATCTCATCACCGTTTGCGGCGGCTCGGACCCGTGACTCCCAGTCCTTCAAGTAGCGTTCATCAACCAGCACGCAGAGCTTGTTGACAAGCATCAGGAGCAGTGGTGTCTCATAGTGTGACTTAAATGTCTTACGGCCATGTTTTTCGGAGAGTTCTGCGGCGGCCGTTCGACGGGCTGCAATAAGTTGGCCGCGTGTAGCGGTGGTGAGGCCAAGCACAGCTTCGGCCTGTGGCTTGCTTATGCCTTCAAGCCGAGCCGCCGCTTGCCTGAGCGCGTATTCGATCTTTTCTAGGTCGCTCATCTGATCTTCATCAGGCCTCTGCTGGCCGATGATGCCGGCGATCAAGCACAGGCTGGCGAGCTTGTCGAGCGGCAATGCGTCGCCAACGCCGTGATCTCGCACGACGCGCACGTTGGCAAAGATCGCGCCAGGGTCTAGCTCGACGGGCGGGTCAGTAGGTGTCCGTACCTCGACATGGAGAGCCATAGAACGGAATTGTACGCCAGCGCTAGCTCACGCAAGCGGGAACGAGAGGCGTACAGCGCGCGCGGCACGCCGTACAGACTGTGCAGCTTGGCGTACATGACGTGCAACAGTTGTGCCGTGTCGAGCGTACAGGGTGTACGGCTCAGAAAACCCTGCAAATCAGCACTTTTTTGTGCTTGCCTTTGGTGGACGGTTCTCGCTGACCCCGACAGGAAGGAGCATCGATGGGGACCACCAAGTCCAACACCCGACAACTGGATGCCAACGACGTATGCGGCGGCTGTTTCCTTTATGAGCGCCGGGGTGTCTGTCCGGCCGCCCGGAACGCCTATGGCTTGCAGAACACGGCGGAGGTTCAGAGTAGCGCTGATGTGCTTCATGCGGCCATAGTTGCCGATGCGCAAACCATCCCCAGCCTCGGCGAGCTTGTGCGGCTGGAGGCCCGCCGGCACCCCGCAGGGCTGGCTACCGCCTCGCGGCTTGGCCTACTGGCTGCGCCGCGTGCTGATCCGATCCTCGACTCCCGGAAGGAGATCCCGTATGTCGCAGTCCCTCGTGTCCTTCGATGATGGCTCGGACGACTGGCGCGCCAGGCGCCAGCTCGATCGTCTCCAGCGTGCGTACCTCGCCACTGACCGGCGAGTCTCGCTGCATGGCATGGATGCCTGGGCGACGAGCGAAGAAGATCGCCAGGACTCCGAAGCGCTCGGCGATGCTGCCGGCTTCGCCTTGGAGAAGGAGCTGACGCTGCTCCATGACGGCCTGGCGCGGGCTGGTCAGTCGGCGGCCGGCGTCGAGCTGGTGGCGCGCAAGGTGGAACTGGTAGCCGGCATCGACAATCGCCGCCTCGCGCGTCGCTTCGGAGCATGAGGCCCATGCTCATAATCACCATAGCCCTGATGGTAGGCGCGAGCGGCGGTGCATTGGCCGGCGCGGTGGCAGGTTGGCGGGTAGTGCGCCGGCAACCTGCTGAGCCGGCGTTGCCGCCTAATGTCGGCCTTGATCCCGAGCTGGAACGTCGCATTGGTGACGCGGCTCAGGCGTGGGCTGAGCACCACGGCCAGCCGGACGCGGCACCACTGCTGGCGAGCAAGCTCAGGCTGACGTATGTCCTTGGTCGTGGACGGAAGCGCCGTCGTCATTGGCGGTCGTCGTGGTGACGGTGCTGACATATGTGTACCTCGCCTTTATGTTGGCTGTACCGATCGGGCTAGGAGCACTCGGTCTACGGCAGCGCAGGCGGCCACCGCAACCGCTATCGCCTTGGCTGCGGGTGCAGTTGCACGGCATCCGCAGGCGGCGGGAAGTTGCACAGTTCAAGCATGAAGTTCGACGGGACGCCGCGACCGCCCGGCGTGAATTGCACCATGCACTGAGCGACCTGGCTCGGCGGGAGCGTGAGCCATGAATCACAGCGGCAAACCGCCGTGGGAGCGACTGCTCTGGTCGCTCATCGCCGTCGTCGTCGGCCTTGAGCTGCTTGCCGCCGTGCTCCCGCGCGTGCTTGTGCCGCTGGTGGTGCTCGCTGCCGTCGTGGCTGTGCTGCGTCTCGTTTGGTGGTACACGCGGTTGTAAAAGCCACTACGGGTTTTTTTATCTGGTGGAGTTGACCGTAAACAGACAATGTGTTGACAAAAATCATAGTGTGTTGCAGGATGGTCTGTGACGTCGCGTCACAAATTGAAGAAATGAAAGGAGGTGAGCGATGGGACGGCGTAAGCCACACAAAATTGTGATCCGTGAGGATCGGTTGAGCAAGCTCGATGGGACCAAGATGGAGGTCGCTATCTGGCTGCTCGCTCGTGGCAAAGTCGAAGATCGTACCCAGCGCCCACAACCTGCCCCACCAACACACGATGAGGTGAATAACCCGGTTGATGATGTGGGCGGGGGTGAACGCCCCGATACACGGGGGGCCGCGTGATGGCGGCGGCGGTCCTGGGCGGCCTGGTGCTGGCACTCGGTGGCGGGCTCGGCGCGCTGCTCATCGATCAAGGGCGCCGGGTTCCCGTCATGGAGGTTGTCGAGTTGCGCTTCGGCGTGGATGTCAGCGAGAGCGCGGTGTGGGGGGTGCTCGGGTGTATCTCAGGTTTGCCGACCCGTTCGCAAGTAGTGTTGGAGGTCATCGGTGACATGGGCGGTATTCGCCACTACCTGCACGCTGAGCCGGGGACGATCGGGATACTGCGCTCGCATCTGCGGGGTCTGCTGCCGGGCGTGCGGCTGGAGCCGGTGGAACCGGGTGAGCCGCGCGTGTGGCGGGCTGCGGCGCGGGTGCGCTGGGGTGGTCGTCATCCGCTGCTGCGCAGTGATCGCAGTGGCGAGACGGCGGCGGCGCTGCTCGGCGCGCTGTCTGATCTGCACACTGGCGAGCGGGTGATGGTGCGCTGGACGCTCAAGCCGGCGCGTGGCCCGTATCTGTCTGAGCGTCAGTCAGGGTCGTCGTCTCGTAATCAGGGGCCGCTGGGGTGGCTGTGGGGTGAGCAGCCGATTGACCCCGGCCACATGCGGGCGCTGCGCTCCAAGTACAGCGGGCCAGTGCTCCGCGCCCGTGTGATGGTGGCGGTCGCCGCTGGTGAGGAGGGAAGGAGCGTCAATCTCCTGACGCGGGTGGCGGCGGTCCTGCGAGCGCGAACCGGGCTGCGTGGGTTGCCCGTGGTCCGGTATTGCCGCTCGCGCGGTGTGCAGCGGTTCGTGGAGCGCGTGCCGCTCGGTGGTGGTCATCGGCTCTCGCCGGCGGAGCTCGTGGGGATGATCGGTTGGCCGATTGATGCGCCGCGGGTGCCGGGCCTGGTGCTCGGTGTGGCGCCTCAGTTGATGCCGTCATCGCGGATTCCCAGGCGGGGCGCTCGGGTGCTGGCGTACTCCACTTGGCCGGGTATGGAGCGGCGGGTGCTCGCTCAGCCGCTCGTCGGTACGCTCAGTCACACGGTTGCCGCCGGCCCCTCGGGTGTGGGGAAGTCGGCGCTGCTGGCGGGCGCTGTGGGTCAGGACTTGGCGGCGGGTCGGGGTTGCCTGGTGCTCGATGGGAAGGGCGATCTGGCGGAGGAGGTTCTGCGGTTGGTGCCCGAGCGTCGTCGGGGTGAGGTGATCGTGCTTGATCCCGGCCGGCCGGGTCCGGTGCCGGGGTTGCGGGTGTTCGGTGGTGGCGACCCAGAGCTGGCGGGCGATCTGGTGCTCGGCATGTTCCGTTCGATCTTCATCGATTCGTGGGGGGTGTGGTCGGATAAGTGGCTGCGGGCGGGGCTGGTGACGTTGGCCCATGACCGCTCGGCGACGCTTGCCGACCTGCCCTTCTTGTTCGCTTCGGACGCCTACCGTCATCGTTTGGTTGGTGGTTTGAGTGATCCGCTGCTGCGGGCGGTGTGGGCGGAGTTCGAGGCGCTGAGCCCGGAGGGTCGCGCGCAGCAGCTCGGGTCGCCGCTGAATAAAGTCAACGAGCTGGTCGGCCGGCGGGTGGTGCGCTCGGTGCTGGCTCAGCCTGAGCCGAAGTGGGACATGCGCGAAGTCCTGCGCCGCGGCCAGGTAGTAGTCGTCTCACTGTCGCCGGGGATGATCGGCTCGCCGGCCTCGAGATTGCTGGCGGCGCTGGTGGTTCACGAGCTCTTTCAGAGCGTGCAGGCCCGCGCCAGAATACCGGCGGAGAGGCGTCGTCCGTTCAACGTCTATGTCGATGAGCCGAGGGTGTTCACCGACATCCCGCTGCCGTTGGACTCGCTGTTCGAGCTGGCCCGCGGCCTGGGTGTCGGCCTGACGCTTTCGGCGCAGTCGATCACCCAGCTCCCAGCCGATCTCGCTCGCTCAGCGCTGACGAACGCAGCAACGCTCGTCGCGTTCCGCCAGAACGCCGACGACGCCAAACTGCTGGCGCGCGAGCTGCCGGGCGTGACCGCTGAAGAGTTGCAGGCGCTCGGGCGGTTTGAGATCGCGGCACGGATCGGGCTCGGCCCCGGTGATGTCAGCCCGCCGGTGACCGGCCGCACCCTGCCCCCGCCCGAGCCAATCAGCGACCCCGACGAGGTACGACGAGAGTCGGCCGCACGCTATGGCAGCGACCCCGACGATGTCGACAAGGGGCTGCTGGAGCGCCACGGCCTGAGCGACCAGCCCGCGGCCGGCGTCGATGGAGATGAGACGCCGCTGCGCCGCCGCCGGAGGCAGGCACCATGAGGCCCGGACTACTCCTCCAAAATGTGCCGCTCGCTCCGCCGCTCGCTCCGCCGGTCGCTCCGAGTCACGGGCGCCGTTTGCCCTTGTGGCATCTGGCTTTTCGGCGAATAACGCCAGGGGCTCTTGCCCTCCAGTTGTGTGTGTTGCTGTCTCTGGCAGGGGGCCGGTCGTGAGTCGCGTCAGCGTTCCCCGGCTGGTGGCCCTGGCCGATGGTCTGCCGCTCCGTGAGCGGCAGATCGTGGAGACTGTCGCTCGTCTCACCTTGGTCAGTGGCCGGCAGCTCTTTAATCTGTTTTTTGATTCTTCTTCTCGTTCTTCTACCGATACCCGTCGTGCCCGGCGGGTGCTGGCGCGGCTGGTGGAGCAGCGGGTGCTCGACCGCTTGGAGCGCCGCCGTGGCGGGGCCGGTGGTGGCTCCTCGGCCTGGGTGTATGCGCTCGGCCCGGCGGGGGTGCGGATGGTGGCGTATTGGGCTGGTGATGGGCTGCCGCGCTCGCGCGGCGCGCATGAGCCGGGCGCGGCGTGGACGGCGCACACGTTGGCGGTCAGCGAGTTGTACGTGCGGCTGCGCGAAGCGGAGCGCGCCGGGCGGGTGGAGCTTTTGGCCTTCGATGCGGAGCCGGACTGCTGGCGGCGGTATACCGGCCTGGGCGGCGCGGCCGGGGTGCTCAAGCCCGACGCCTACGTGCGGCTCGGCCTCGGCGAGTACGAGGACTCCTTCCTGGTCGAGGTGGACCTGGGCACGGAGCGGCGGGGGCAGTTGACCCGCCAGCACCACGCCTACAGCGAGTATTTCCGTGCTGGTGTGGAGCAGGCCAAGACCGGGGTGTTCCCCTCGGTGTTGTGGATCGTGCCCGACGCGCGGCGGGTGGCGCTGCTGACGGACATCCAGCGGGGGCTGCCCGCGCAGGCGCGGCGGCTGTTCACGGTGGCGACCAACGAGCGGGTGCTCACGGTGCTTTGCGGCCTGGCGACGGACGCCACGGCGGCGGGAGGCGCAGCGTGAGCGGTGGCGCGGCCGGGCGGCCGGTGATGTATGGCGATCCGGCGCGCTGGCTGGTGCTGCACGCCGATTGCTTGGCGCTGCTGCCCGAGCTGCCCGCGAACTCGGTCGAGGCGGTGATCACCGACCCGCCGTATGGGATCGGCTTCGGTGGGGAGGCATGGGACGGCGGCAAGCTGACCGACCCGGTGGCCTTTCAGCGGTGGACGAGCGCGTGGGCGGCGGAGGCGCTGCGGGTGCTCAAGCCGGGCGGGTGGCTGGCGGCGTTCGGTGCGCCGCGCACCGTTCACCGACTGGTAGCCGGTTGCGAGGACGCCGGGTTCGAGGTACGCGACCAACTGCTCTGGCTCTACGCGCAGGGTGTCCCGAAGTCCCATCATCGTCCCGGCGGCCTGGGGGTCTGCTTGAAACCGGCCTATGAGCCGGTGCTGCTGGCCCGCAAACCCCTGGAGGGAACGCTTGACGCGAACCTCGCGCGCTACGGCACGGGGGCGCTCCAGATCGATGCGGCGCGTGTCCCGCGCGAGGGGGGCGGCCGGGGGTTCTGGCCGGCGAACGTCACGCTCACCCACGACGCGCGCTGCCGGAGCGGGCGCTGCCAGCCGGATTGTCCGGTGCCGCTGATCGATACCGAGCCGCGCCCCGGCCGGGAGGTCAGTCGCCTGTTCTTCGCCAGCAAGGCCAACCGGCAGGAGCGCGAGGCGGGCTGCGAGGCGCTGGCACTGCGCGAGGTGCCGATCCACCTGCGCGCGGGCGGCGCGGTGCGGCTGGTGCGCAACATCCACCCGACGGTCAAACCGCTCAAGCTGATGCGCTGGCTGGTGCGGCTGGTCTGCCCGCCGGGCGGCACGGTGCTCGACCCGTTCACCGGCAGCGGCTCCACCGGCGCGGCCGGTGTGCTGGAGGCCAGGCGGTTCGTCGGCATCGAACGCGACAGCCGGTACGTGCCGATCGCCTGCGCCCGGATCACCCATTGGGCCACGGCAGCCGACCAGCAGGTGCCACCGTGACAACAACCGAGCTGGGTTCACACCCAAGCGGAAATGAAAAGAAAAAGAGAACGCAAATGTTAAGCGATCGAAATAAAAGGCAATTCGATTTGATTCGGGCAACGACGCGAGCTATCGTCG
Organism: uncultured Solirubrobacterales bacterium; assembly: GCA_963812595.1. Classification (GTDB taxonomy): domain Bacteria; phylum Actinomycetota; class Thermoleophilia; order Solirubrobacterales; family Solirubrobacteraceae; genus Palsa-744. The sequence goes on along the minus strand of CAWEVQ010000009.1, from coordinate 264,471 downwards.
GTTTACACCGAAACCAAAGGTGGTGCAGCACGGCAAAGCGGTTTTCACTGCCAGCCGCACCCCGACTGGTGAATGGTGCGACGGGCGCGCATGAGGCCAAAAGCCCTGGGCGCGCTCGTGTGAACCCATCAACTCCAACCATAGGAGGTACTTGGCGATGACCAAGGCACAGGAGATCCACGAGAAGATCGAGGCGATGGTGGCCTCGGGCGAGGTGAAAAAGGCTGATGCCTTCAAGACGCTCGCCGAGGAGTACGGCCAGCCGGTCGACAGCCTGCGCGGCGCCTACTACCAGCACAAGCGGGTGCTGGACAACGGCGGCACCCCGCCCGCCAGCAACGGCGGGGCTCGCCGCACTCGGCGGCGGGAGACGACCAGCGAGACAGCGGTCGAGTCCGCGATTGCCACGCTGCGGCGGGCGATCGAGAGTATCGATGCCGAGATCGAGGTCGCCGAGGAACGAGCGAAGGAGGCTCAGGCCGAGTACGAGGCGATGCAGGCCAGCGCCGACGAGCGCAAGGCCAGCATCACCGAGAAGATCACACTGCTGGAGCAGCCCGCCTGAGCAGCAAGGTGACAACGTGGGTAAGGGTGGCCCGAATCCAATCGATTTGGGCCACCCGACACCTAGCACCACACCAGGGTCAGAATATATAATTACGGTAATGGTTAGTTGACGTCACACTCGTATTAAGATAGACAGTTAACATTCGTCACATTATGTAATACAATGGAGGTAGTAAACAGGAATGAAACATGACAGGAGTACAGGCACGGGAACTCGGACGACTGTTCAAGCAGGCACGTCGCGCTCGGCAGTTGTCGCTGCGCGCCCTGGACGAGTTGACCGGCGTGTCCTACGGTTGGCTCAGCCGACTGGAACGCGGACAGATGATCGCGCCAGCACCGAGCAAGCTGACCAGGGTAGCCGAGACGCTGGACATCGCACCGGAGCGAATCGACCTGATCACCCGCGGACGGATATCACGCGACCTGCCGCCGATCCGCACCTACTTTCGCGCGAAGTACCAACTCAGCCCACAAGAGATCAGACAGATCGAGGAGCTATTCGACCAGATTCGCCGCAACCGCCGAGACGCCACAGAAGGAACCGCCAGCTAATGCACGTCGCGCGGGTGGGTTCGACCGGGCCACATACGACCCGGCTGGTGAAGCGCTTGCGCGCCCTGAGCCCGGCATGGTCGATATCCCGCAGAGAAGCACGCTGGATCGCTGAACGGCAGGCAAAGCTCCTGCTCACCGAAGCAGGCATCACCGCCCCGCCAGTGCCCGAGCGAGTCGTGACCGAGCTTGCCGGTGTGAACGTCTACCCGCTACCGCAGATGCCCGTAAAGGGACTCTTGGGCGCCAGCAAACCAAACGGCCGAGGCGGCGACATCCTCATCGACAACACCCTGCCACTGGCCGAGCGGCGCGTGACGCTCATGCACGAACTGAAACACATCATCGACGGTGGGCACACCACCAAGCTGCGTCAACTCGGCAGCCAAACCAGCGGCGAAGGACTCTGCACCGACTTCGCTCTAAGCGTGCTAATGCCCGCGCCGTGGCTCCGCGCCGACTGGCAGGCGGGACACCGTAGCGTCAGTGCTCTGGCCGAGCGCTACCAAGTGCCCGCCGAGGCGGTCGCACATCGCCTGCACGCTCTCGGAATCCTGAAACGCACTCGGCGGCGACCACGCTCGTATTGCCAGTGGCAGTCGCATACCACGAACACCAAGGAAAGGAAACACAAGTGAAAACAGTAAACCAGACAAACGTTAGAAGCGACAGCCCGAAAGCTGTGACCTATCTGCGAGTCGAGTCCGGGGTCCGGGCCGACTCGCAACATGACCTCGCTATGCAGCGTGAGGCGTGCCGCCGCCACGCCGAGCGACTCGGTGTGGAGATTGCCGAGGAGTTCATCGACATCGGCGCGTCCGGTAACGACAAAGATCGTGACGGTCTGCGGCGTATGCTCGCATTGGTCACACCGATCGAGTACCTCATCGTGTGTGACTTCGCTTACCTGGCTCGCAACCCAACTGACGATGCGGCTACGCGACAGCACTTGGCGCGGGCCGGGGTAGTGACCGTGTTGGCTGACACAGTGAGGAGGCCGCGATGACTCTCACGCTTACCAAGATGGCTGGCGCCCCGCCAGCCGATGCCGTCTCGGGCGCTCGGCAGTCAAGCGGGCAGTGATCTACCTGCGTGTCTCCTCAGCCGGGCAGGTTCATACCGACTACGACCCCGAGGGTCTGTCGATCCCCGCGCAGCGTGAGGCGTGTCAGCGCTACGCCGAGCGGCTCGGCGCGACCGTGATCCGGGAGTACGTCGAGCCCGGCGTTTCCGCCGGCTCGCTGATCAAACGTGCCGCGTTCCGGCGGATGATCGAGGAGACAGGCGAGCGGCGTGACGTGGACTACGTGATCGTCTGGAGCGTCTCGCGCTGGGCGCGCGAGCAGGAGGACCATTGGGTCGCCCGCGGCATGGTCAAGCGGGCCGGCGCGAAGCTGCTCTCCGTCAAGGAGCCGATCGGCGAGGAGACCTCGCACGGAATCATGCTGGAGGGCGTGATGGCCGCCGTGGCGGCCGGGCGGCGCATCGAAATATCCGAGGAGGTCAGGCGCGGCATCAAGCGCAAGATCGAGGTCGGCGGCACTCACGGCCTGGCACCGATCGGCTACCTGAACACCAGAGAGCCGCTGCCCCAGGGTGGCGAGGTCCGCACGGTGATCGTTGATCCCGAGCGCGCCCCGATCATCCAGTGGGCGTATGAGACCTACGCGACCGGCCTGTACAGCATCGCCGACATGGCGCTGCTGCTGGAGGCCCGTGGGCTGCGCACGCGCGGCAACCGACGGCGAGGTCCGCAGCCGCTCAGCATCGGACGGGTGCACGAGTTGCTGACCAGCCCCTACTACGTGGGCAACGTCATCCACCGAGGCCACATCTACGAGGGACGCCATCCACGGCTGGTCAGCCAGGAACTCTTCGACAAGGTCCAGGCCGTGATCGCCTGCCACCGTGCATCCGGGGAGCGCGACCGCAAGCACCAGCACTACCTGAAGGGCACGATCCGCTGCGGCACCTGCGGCAGTCGCCTGATCTACGCTCGCCACAAAGGCAACGGCGGCCTCTATGAGTACTTCGTCTGCTCACGCAATCAGCGCGGCGAATGCCCCCAGGGCTACCAGCCCACCGACCTCATCGAGGGCGCCATCGAAGACCACTACGCGGGCGTCTCGTTCAGCGCAGAGGAACGCGAGACGGTCCGCAACTCCCTCACCCACGATCTCGGCGAGCGCGTCGCCCTCGCCCAGCAGGAGATTGACAACTGCCGAGGCGTGCTGGAACAGCTCAAAGAGGAGGAGCGCAAGCTCCTACAGATGCACTACCAAGACCGCATCAGCGGCGAGCTCTTCGACGAGGAGCAGGCCCGCATCCGAACACGCCGCCAGGACGCCGAGGCCCTGATCGCCCGTCTGAGCGTCAACTACGACGACGTCGTCGCCACCCTCGACCTCGCGCTCGAGATCATCGGCGACGAACTCCACGACCTCTATCGCCGCGGCGACGACACCATCCGCCGGCTCATCAACCAGGCCATCTTCAAAGCCCTCTACGTCTGCGACGAAACGATCACCGCCGCCGAGCTGGCCGAGCCGTTCGCGGCCCTACGTGCCCTGCACAACGCCATACGCGGTCTTCCCGACCCGGCTCCAGCTGGCTCCGTGTCGGCCGATGACGGCCCCGAAACGGCCCCCAAAGACGCCAAAGGCGCCGACCCTGACAGGGGCCGGGCGCCTTTCCGCGTTGGTTCCAATAACGACATTCTGGTGCGGATGAGAGGACTCGAACCTCCACGGACTTACATCCACACGGACCTGAACCGTGCACATCGGCGCCAAATGCGTCCGTGGGCGTCCAAATCGTCCGTTTTGTGCGGTTTGCGGACGCATCGGACGTATCGGACGATATGACTGTTGCCAAACTGTTGCCACGAGGGGTGAGAGATGTGCTAAGTTTTATGGCAAAAAAACTTGGCGATAGCGTCGACCGATATGCCCGATCCAGCACGAACAAGAGAGGCAGCCGCCAGTGCAGCCAGTCTCATACGCCGCCGCGTAGAGGGCGGTGGTGGGCGCTTCTGGAAGCACGATGACTTCAAGGACCTGACGCCCGCAGCGGTAGCGACAACACTCTCCAGGCTGGCTCAAGAGGGGGTTCTGCGACGCACGAGCAAGGGTGTCTACTACCGCCCGGTACCAACCATGTTCGGGCCCAGCGTCGCTGGGGCGAGTGCGGCCGCTGCGCACACGTTCAGAGCGCCACTACACCCGGCTGGCTTGACCGCCGCGAACGTGCTCGGCCTGACCACCCAGAATCCTGGTCGTCTTGAGTACGCGACAACGGCGCCGAGTGCCCCGGGCGCGCTGCGGCGCGCTGTCGTCCATGCCGGCCGTCCCTCACAGCGGGCAGGGCTTTCGGCAGAGGATGGCGCGATTCTCGAGACATTGCGCGAGCGCGCGCGCTCAAGCGATCTGTCACCGCACGAGACGGCCAAGCGGCTGCTGCGATTGCTTGCCGAAGGGGAGCGCTTCAGCAGGCTCGCCAAGGCGGCGCTGGCCGAGCCGCCGCGGGTACGAGCGATGCTCGGAGCGTTGGGTCAGGAGCTAGGGGTGCCGCTCAGTCAACTCAAGCCGCTTCGTGAGAGTCTCAACCCGCTCAGCCGTTTTGACTTCGGCCAACTCGTCGGCCTGCGGCACGCCCGGGAGTGGCAGGCAAAGTGAGGCTGTTCGAACACGCAGAGTTTGAGCAGGCCATGGTGCGCGCAGCCGAGCATTTCGATGTCGGCGAGCAATTCATCGAGAAGGACTACTACGTCACGGAGATCCTACGAATCGTCGCACAGCAACTCCCCGACCAAGTGATGTTCAAGGGCGGCACCAGCCTGTCGAAGGGCTGGGGGCTGATCAATCGCTTTTCAGAGGACATCGACCTGTTCGTCGACCCCCGGAAGTTCGAGTCCCGCCCTGGCAAGAACCGCATAGACCGGATCCTCAAGCAGCTCGCCGAAGCGGTGAGTAAGCATCCAGCCCTGACTTGGCTTCGCGACGAGGGCAACACGATCGGCGGACTGGGCCGAGAAGATCATTTTGGGTACGACACCAAGTTCGATGTTCTGCCCGGCGTTTCCTCGACGGTGCGACTCGAGCCAGGCGTGCAGAGCGGGACATTCCCGAGCGAGATCGTGCCGATTACCTCCCTTGTTGCCCAGTTCCTTCGGGAGCGCGGCCAGGCCGACATAGCGGACGATTTGAGCGGATTCGAGATGTCGCTCCTGCATTACCGTCGCACCTTCGTCGAGAAGCTGTTCGCACTCCACGGCAAGGTGGTCCGCCTCCTCGACGAAGCTCACCCACTTTCGCGGGACGCCCGCCACTATTCGGATCTACACGCTCTTGCAGGCACACACGAGGTCCGTGCGATGCTGGCCACACCCGAGTACGACGAGATCCGCCGTGACTACGACCGCAAGAGCCGCGAGTTCTTCCCGAAGAGCCACCGGCCGCCACCCGGGCTCTCGTTTGCGGCAAGCCCCGCGCTCTTCCCGGACGCGGAACTGCGCGCACAGCTCGTTGACGACTACGATACCCAGTGCCGATTGCTGTTCTCAAACAGCGACTATCCAAGCTTCGAGGAAGTGCTCGCCCGGTTCGAGGAGATCCGCGAGTTGCTGTAATAGCTACCCAACAGGTAGTGGCAACTACAGGAGACCATCGATTTCCTGGGCGACCCTCGTAAGTTCACTCTGATCGAGACCTCCTTCGGTATCATCCTTGGTCGTAAAGAGATTTGCGTCGGACGTAAAGCCATTCTGGCGGTACCACTCCAGCTTCCATTCCCACGACTTGCGATAGCTTGCCTTGTCCAGCATCCCGAGATGCTCCCAAATGACTGGGTCGCCACCGGCGTCGATAAACGTGAAGTCGGGACGCAGGCGGCCTGGGGTCACAGTCCCGTCCAGCGGTCGCTCGTAGTAGCAGTGGTCCCACATTCCGAGGCGTTGAAGCTCGATCGCTACGGCCAACTCAGACTTACTCCGAACCATTCGACCATCGGAAACTCGATGAATCAGGTGCTCTGCATATGGAGCCGTGTCGGCGTCCTCACGAACGACAGGGCGAAATAGGTTCGTATTTCGCCGCGCGGTCTCTGATCTCGTCGGCAACGTAAGGTCGTAGAGCGCGGAGACATCGGTTCCCTCGATCAAGAGAACAAGCTTCTGCTTCGATCGCGTAAGGCCGGTGTAGAGCAGCTCACGGGAAAGAAGACGCGTCCTGGGCAGGATGAAAAAGACAACGCCGAAGTCGCTTCCCTGGGCCTTGTGTACCGTGAGCGCGTACGCCAGCTCCAATGGCCCATCGTCCTCGCCAAAGTTGGACCTGCGGTATCCGAACGTCAATCCAGGGCGACCAGCGAATACGACGTCGAACCATCCGCCCTTCTGCTTATATCGCGCCACCGTGCCAATCTCGCCGTTGGCCAGGTACTCCTCTTGGGAGCCACCACCTGGACTCCATCCATCTCGCTTCTGGTTGCGGAGCTGGATGATCTTGTCCTTGGGCCCGATCTGCTCGTCGCCCATGGTTGGGGACCACGGTGACCGCGACCGGAACGCCCGCTGAAGCCATCTGTTGAGGTCATGCACGCCATAGGCGTGCGTCCGTACCGGCGATAAGATCTGGAAGCGCTCCGCACCATCCGGATCGTCGAAGGGGATCCACCCCTCCTCGGTGAAACCCAATGCTCGGTCGAACCCAACAACATCGGTCGCGGACATTAGGCCAAGCTGGCTCTGTAGCTGTTCCCCGATCAGCTGGCGCAGCTCTGCGGGACTCGTCCACATGACGATCTCCAGGTCGTTGAAGTTCTGGCTGAGTTCGAGGTCGCTCAGGACTCGGTCGGCGTCCTTGGGTTGCGGCTCGTTGGTGAACCACGCAGCTAATCGCAACGCATCTGAAGGTCCGCCGAGGGCCGTGCGCACCTCGACGGTGAGACGGGAACGAACATCGCTTGCGATACGTTCGGCTTCGTTCGACGGCTCATCGAGGACGCCGACTAGGTCTGCGAACGGGCGGCCCACGCCGATAGGCGGAAGCTGGTTGGGATCTCCCACGAGGATCAGGCGCTCAACATGCCCCATATCCAACGCTCGCAGCGCAGCGTAGAGGTCGTCCATTGTGAGCATCGAGCACTCGTCGATAACGACCGTCTTCTCCTTGCGATGAGTCTCGGTTCCTGCAAACAGCGGGCGCTGTCGGGCACCGTCATACCTTCCGAGGCGGTACAGGAATTGCGCGATCGTACTTGCCTCGTGGTCGGTCGCACGCTGGAGTCGGACCCGGGCCTTGCCGGTGGGCGCCAGAAGAAGCACACCATCTACGGCGATCTCATTGCATAGCACTAGCGCTCCAAGAACCGAGGTCTTTCCGGTTCCCGCGCGCCCAACCAAGACGCCGAGTCGGTGCGTCGTGAGCCGCTCAAGTGCTTGCTCCTGCTCGTCAAGTGCATCAACGTGACGCGGGTTCTTGAGGTCTACCTCCGCGCCCGTCTTCCGGATTGCGTCAACCAAAAGATCTCGCCACTTCGCGCCGATTGACGGCAGTTCTTTCCCGGCCCGCTTTAACAATATTCGTCCCAGGCGCAGCTCGGTGTCGGCGTGCGTTGCCAGTTGAAGCGCCGATAGTGGCTGCGAATCTTCGCCTTCGGCCGTCGGGGACTCGACGTCCACCTGATTGACGACCGGATCGAGAAAGTCGGCGTTCCCCACGAACCAATCGAGTGGCACAACGCATGGCCTCGCCAAGTCGAGCACCTCAAGACGCGTCAGGGTCTCGACAGCGCTCAGTAGACTGTCTCCTTCGTCGGCAGCGCGTCGCAAGACGCTGACTACTGCCCCTCGTACTCGACGACGATCTCCGGGCGTCTCGATGCGCGATGGGTTGGGGACCGGACATTTCGCGGCGACAGTTGGATCGGGGAGTAGACCGCGGTCGATCGTGCCGACAGATACCGCAGGGTCGTCAATCGCTCCCTGATCGCACTCGGCGATCCGATAAGGGTTGTCAAGGATCTCCCGATCACTGAGCTTCTCAGTCGTCGCCGCATTGCGTCCCGCCGGATCGAACCATCTCAGCGCCTGCGCGGGGGCTAGCGCAAACCGCGAAATCAACTCCAGGAGGCTTCGGCGCTCATCCGTGAGCTTGGCCCACGTCGCGCGGACGGCATCAAGGTCAGCGGCATAGACGCGCTGAGGGGGTCGGCCTCGCCGCGAAGCAGAGCATCGACAACGGGCCATGGGTCGGCATCAGAGGCCACGTGGCCACCTGCGATCAACTCCAGCGCCAAGGCGGTGCCGAGTCGCATTCCTAGCGCCTCCAACGCGGCACCGAGGCCCGGGAAGGCCCCCCTGTCGATCCAGGTGCGCGCTATCTGCTCGTTGAGCCACTCTTCGCGAAGATGCCATGGTCCCTCAGCGATACCGTGCCGACGAATGCGTCGCACGGAATCGAGGCAACGCATGAGCGTCGACAAGGCAACGTCTGGTGACGCATGCTCGGAGAAGTACGAGAATACCCGGACATGTCCTGACTCGGGAACCACTGCGATCTCACGCAGCAACTCGACGCGGCGGGCGTCCTCGTCAGGATCACCTGTTGGTGCGAGGTAGGCGTGGTAGGGGAGTAAGAAACCGTCAGCTCCGTCGGCCCTGATTGAGTGATGAACCAGTCGATCCCATGCCGGATAGGTGGCCTTACTACCTTCGCTGTCGTATTCCAGCATTGGGCCGATCTTCGTGAGACGTCCCACCCCGACGACCAGACGGTTGATGGAATCACTGATCGGCTGTCCCTCCTTTGTGTAGAAGAAGACCAGCGATTCGCTCGGCGTTAGTGCGTCGAAGAAGGTCTTCAGCAGCGCCTCTTGGCGTTGGCGACCAAAGACCCAGTTGGTCGGGAATGGCGGCTCCCGATCCTCCGGCAGACGATTGGGCAGTCGCTCCGAGATCTCACCTTGAGAACGATGGGTCATCCAAGCGAACGGCACGCAGAAAGTCGCGTACGGTGGGACCTTGACGGCCGTCGGATTCAGATGCCCATGGGTCTCCTGCGTCTCTCGTATCTGCTGATACGGGTGCCGCAGTACCCGCGTCCACTCCCGCGCGGTCATAAACGCAGCTGCCTCGTCCCTGCAGGGCGGCTGAGAGTTCCCATCGAGGTCGGCCCAATGGCGGCCTGCGACCCCATCCTCGTATGCGTCATTGCGCCGCTCGCGCACACGATCAAGGGCAAGGCAGAACGCGTTGTTCGACGGGCGATGGCAGACTGCCCCGTCCCAGGCTCTGTCGTGCCACGCAACGCGCAACGTCAAATGTCGCACCCAGCCCCTCCTCGGTCTCGTCCTATATCGTTGAACCGGCTGAGCAATTTATACAGATTCGGCTCGGTGTCTGCGGACCTTGCGGACCTCCGGCAGTGGCGCGCGAGGTGCCCATGGAGCGCTCGGTGGTGGCGATGTCCGGGTGCCTGAGCTGGGGCTGAACTCCAATCAGCGAGTTGTTGACGGCGAGCAACGCGGTGGCTCCGACGTGGGGTGGCACAGCGAGTGCAGCGCCATGTCGTGAAGCCCGCTGTCTTGGCGCGTGCTTGTGTCATTTGCTGGGCCGGCTCACGCTGGAGCTATTGGTGATGTTGTGTGCGCTCGATTACTTGCTCGGTTGCGTGTGCGCCGCGTGTTGGGTTGTGGTGGCGCTCGAGGTGGCCGTAGTAGTGGCTGGTGGTGGCGAGGTCGCGGTGTCCGAGTTGCCGCTGGACGTAGAGCAGCGAGTTGTCGGAGGCTAGCCACGCGGCTGCTGCGGTGTGTCGGAGCGAGTGCAGTGGCATGTGGCGCAGGGCGGCGTCTTGGAGTGCGTGGGCGTGCCATTTCCCGACGGTCCAGCGGTCGGGTGGTGGGAGTGTTTGTCTGCCTGTCGTGCGTGCGGCGTGTGCATGGCGGGTTGGGTGTGGCGCGATGAACAGGGGGCCGGCATTGTCTGCGTCTGGGTGTGTGTGCTGGCGTTCTGAGAGGTGGTTCTGCAGGCGGTGTGCGAGCGCGGGGCCGATCTCGATCGCTCTGGAGCGTCGGGACTTCGTGGAGCCGATTGTGCCGTCCTGTTTGAGGGCGCGGGCGATGGTGATCCATCCGCCGGTTGTGTCGAGCTTGAGGTCGCTGGGGCGGATTGCGAGCGCCTCGCTGATCCGTGCACCGGTGCCGATGAGCAGCGCGGCGAGTGGCTGGTACTCGGCGCTGCAGGAGTCGAGATAGGCGGGTATCTCGTGCAGGCGCAGGTAGTCGCGCTCGGTATGCGTCCGGGGGAACCGTGGTACTCCGATCGCGGGGTTCGTCGCGATCAGCCCGTCCTTGACGGCGTCGTTTAGGCAGACCGTGAGCGTTGTGAGCGTGTTGTTGACGGTCTTACCCGCGAGCTTGCCTGCCTGCACACGCTCGGCGAGCTCCTCGAAAAGACCACGGACGTGCCCGGTCTCGACCGCTGCGAGGCTACTCTGGCCGAGTGCGGGTAGCAGGCGCGTGCGCGCATCGACGGTGTATGCCGCGACGGATGCGGGCGCCAAGTGATGCCGGCGGCGCCGCAGCCATCGCTCCCAGTATTCGGCGAAGGTCTCTTGGGTGTAGCTGGCCTCCCCGTGCGTGACCTGTTCGACGATCTGCCGCTTGGCGTCGATGGCAGCTTTCTCGCTGAGGAACCCGCGGCGTGTGATCTGCGAGCCATCGCGCCCCCGCGTCTTGAAATACCAGCGGGCTCCGTCTCGCGTGAGGTACCGGTAGACCGCCCGACCCTGTGGTGCCTCGTCCGAATGTCGCTGATCTACCGCAACGCTGTGTACCTGCGAGTCAAATAATCGCGCGTCGGTCTCACTGGCGAACCGCCGTCCGCGCTGACGGCCCGACGCATCGCGCCAGCGCACGACCACAGCCCCCACGGTCGCTCTGAACGCTCACCTCGATCCCCCGCGGATCGGGTCCAGCACTGGGGCGCTAGCGTCGCCGCAGACGCACGCTCGAAGAGGCGGCGGCCGATCGCCACCTGCGTGGCTGGCCGAGGTCGGGAGCCTGGCTACATGTGCACAGTTCTCATTTGAGAACATTATGCACACAAAATGCGCTCCAGAAGCGATCAGTAAAAACGACCCCTCGTCGCGTTTGTCGTGCTATGGTCTGTGTTTACTAACCGATGCGGATGAGAGGACTCGAACCTCCACAGAGTTACCTCCACACGGACCTGAACCGTGCGCGTCTACCAATTCCGCCACATCCGCATGATGGTGGAGCGACGATATCGCAAGAGCTGTCTGTCGGGGCGGCATCTCCCTCCAAGGCTGCGCAGTGGCGCACTTTGCTAGCCTCGGATCTCCTCTTGTGCTGGCCGCCATCGTCTAGGGGACTAGGACGCCGCCCTCTCACGGCGGTAACACGGGTTCGAATCCCGTTGGCGGTACTCATAAAAGCCCTGCAAATCGCGGGGTTTTTGCTTTCTCAATGGCGCTGCGCGCCAGTATGCGCGCCAGTTCTGCACGGCGCACGTCGAACCAGCTAAGAAAGATGGAGTCCTCGGCGACGGCGACGGCTGGTAGCAGGTCCGCCTGGGGCCATCTCCATATCGGCCTTCTCAAGCCGCGAGACGAAGCCGAGACGCCGACCCGAACGCGCAGTCGAGCACCCCGCAGGACTGACTCCAAGTTCAGCCGAGGCGGCGGCGATCGACCTTACGGCATCGGTCGTCGCAGTAGATCAGGTTGTCGCGGGTGGTCGGGAACGACCCTTCGCAGCCTGAGCACTGGCGCCACTGCTGCCGGTGGCGGCGCCGGGTGCAGGCATCGCACCACCGGCGGATGCGGGCCGGATCGGCGCTCCAGTAGAGCGATCCTTCGATCAGCGCTGCTGACATCGTCGCGACCGTTGATTGGTAGCCATCGAGCCACGTCACAACCACCGGCGGGCGACGGCCGACATCTTCGCGTGGCGTCGGAGCCCACTCGACCTCGACGGTCAGGGTGCGTCGGCGCAAGTCGTGATCGTCGGCGCCCGATGCCTTGAACGTCGCGTGGGGAAGCCAGGCAAGCAGCGGCTCTGCCGGGGCGATAGCGTCCATCCGCAACGGGGCTTCTCCGGCGCCGTCGTCGCCGTACTCGATCGCGACCCCCGCGGCCTCCGTTAGCTCTTCGTAGGTCGCTGCCAGGCCTCGCTGCTCCTCGGGGGTCAGGCTCGCGAGCACGAGCTGCCACGTCGTGTCTGCGCGTCCCTGTGTAGGGTCTCGACAGGTTTGTCAAGACTCTTGACAGGATTGTCTTGATCCTTTACAGTAGGTGCATGTTCGGAGACCAACCCCAAGGAGACCAGGCCATGACCCCCGCGACCAAGCGCCACCTGTCGCCTGCCGAAACCGCCAAGCTCGTGCGCCAAGCGCTCAAGGACGCTCATCCGGGCGTCAAGTTCAGCGTGCGGAGCCAAACCTACGCGGGCGGCGCGAGTGTCCGCGTCAACTGGACCGACGGTCCCACCGAGCACGAAGTCAAAGCGACGACCGAACTCTACGCGGGCGCGACGTTCGACGGGATGACCGACATGAAGTCCTACCACGACGCTCTGCTGACCACGGAGGACGGCGCGGAAGTCGTCAGCTTCGGCGCCGACTTCGTTTCCTGCCAGCGGACGATCTCAGACGAGTTCCGCACCCAGCTCGAAGAAGAGATCGCACACTTCGCCGGGGAGCCCTACAACCCCTCGAAGGCTTACCGCGCCGCGGCGCTCAGCGACACTTTGGACGGTCCCTGTGAGCTGTGCCACGACCGCCACGGCACGGATCTACTCCATCGCCTCGCGTGGAGCCGTGCCGTGCCATTCGAGGGCACGCGATGAGCACGCAGACTACACCGATCGCGAAGCGGATCGGCGATCCGCCGGCGGCTGTCCGTTCCCGAGCACGTCCGCCAAGCGATGACGGGCGGGCCAGTAGCCTTTTCATCGCTCGGATGACCCCAAGCTCGATTGAACAACGGCACGCAGAACTCGCAGCGCTGGGAAAGCGCCTCCGCAAGCACGACGAAGAGGGCGCAGAACTCGACAAAGACCTCGCGATCGCGATCGAACGCGGCCAGTCCGACCGCCTCCCGATGGCCGAGATCGCCGAGAGGGTCGGCGTAACGCGGGCGACCCTCTACAACGCGCTTCGCCGCTCGAGGGCGAAGGCGGTCAAGGGCCGCCCCGGCACCCAGCGCCCCAAGTCCGACAGAAAAAAAAGGACTTGACTTCGGCCGTGGTCGAGGTAGACCTGTGTATGTACTGACCACCAACCGGAGCGGAGCCGCGATGCAGACCGCAACGCCTACCGAGACGCGCACGAGCGAGCAGGGCACGACCTTCCGCGCAGAGCAAGTCCGCAGCTTCCTCCTCGCCGCGCTACAGCACGACACCGTCGCGGACGCCACCAGGGAGCTTCTGTTCGAGCACCTTGTCGAGGGCAAGTACCACCCGTCGTTCGTCGCGGAAAACCTGCGGCCGATCCTCAACGAAGTGCTCGATGTTGTCACGCGCGAGGACTGGGCCGCCGTTGCGGAGGAGCTGCTGGCTGAGGCGCGCGACACACTCGGCGCTGAGGCGGCCCGATGACCGCGTCTGGCACCGTCGAGCCGCCGAGGGTCTACTCGGATGTCGAGGTCACGGTCACGAGTTCTGTCGCGGCTGCGCTGATCGAGCGAGCCGGGATCGTGCCGGGCCGAAGCGCGCATTGCTGGCGTCTTCCTAACGGCTCGCAGACCACCGACGCGAGGACGGCACTGACGGAGGCGCTCGTGGTGATCGCCGAGGACGACCTCGCAGCAACACTGCACGACCAGCAAGCCCGTCTCAACGACCAAGTGTCTCAATCGACTTGACAGGCTCGGCTTCCGCTAGCGATGGTGCGGTGGGCAGGGTACGGTGGCTGTTGCTTGTGAGTGGCTGGCGTTCTGGAAGGCGAAGCGGGCAGAGAATCGGAATCCGCCGTGTGGGCATTTGTCGGGGAGGGGGATGCCTTTTGGTTCGTATTCGACGGTGTGGCCGTGGGTGTGTTCGTGGTAGTGCAGGTGCAGTGGTCCGAGGGTGGAGCGGAACTGTACGACGGCGACGTCGGGTCCGCCGGGAAGGCCTGGTACGAGTGGGATGCTCATGTCGAGGAGTCCGCCGTATGGTGCGGCGGCGGGGAGCACGAGACCGGGGAAGGTGATCTGTTCGCTGACGGGTGTGGGAGCGTTGATGTCGATGAGTAGCGCGAGGTGTCCGGCGTGGTTGGTGGCCCTCATGATCGTGACGTGTGCGTTCTCGGAGGCGATGGAGGGGCCGATCGGGATCTCCGCGAGCGCGGTGCCGTATCCCATCAGCGAGTTCGCTGGGCACCCTTCCTGGCCGAAGATTTCAAGCGTCCTGGTTGTGCATGTCGCGAGCCCGAGTTCGCTGAGCGCGAACGCGAGTTCCACGGGGTAGCTGATTTCGACGCTGGTGAGGGGCGGCGGCACTGTGTGGGTGGGTGTGGCGATATTGAAGCTGAAGCCGATGGTTGTCCCGTGGCCGAGCTGCTCGGGTGTGAGGGTGGCGCGGAGTGTCACGGACTGTGCCGCGGAGGCGGTGGCGCACGTGGCGGCACAGAGCGTGGTGGTGGCGAGGAGGTGGATTGCTCGGCGTGCGGTTTGGTGTCGCGTCACGGTGTTGGAGGGCTCAGTATGAGAGTGAGCCGCTCGTCTGCAGGGTGATGGCGTAGGTGCGGCGGTTGAAGGTGCCGGAGAGTCCTGCGTGTCCGTGTGCGTGGATGTAGCGGCCTGTGCCGCTGGTGACGGTGAGGGTGCCGGAGAAGTGTTCGTCGAGGCCGGCGCCGTGTGGGGTGGCTGTGCCGTGTCCGGTGATGGTGCCGCCGTGGGTGTAGATCGTGAAGGTGGCGGTGAAGGTGGCGCCGAGGGTGGCGCTGGCGCGCATGCGGCCGGGAAGGTCTCCCTTCGCTGCGCCTTCCTCGAGCAGTTGGGAGCCCGAGTGCTTGATGTAGCGCAGGTTGGCGGTATCGCTGGCCTTGAGGGTGCGTGCCGCGTGGGCACGGGGCGTGGTGTGGGGCGTTGCGCCGCCGGCGGGGGCGGTGCCGGTGATCGCGAGCAGCACGCCGGGTAGGAGTATCGCCAGCCGCCTTGTTCGCAGCGTAGATCGCTTGGATCTTGGGAAGCAGGGGTGCGTCTGTGTCTTGCGATTGGTCATTGAGATAGCTGGTGTCTTCTATTGTCGGCAGACCGAACTGTTCTATACAATCTTACAGGGCTCTTGTTGGTCTCGCGGCTCTACGCGCTCTGCGGGACCGGTAGGTGGGGCGTGTGGTCAGCGTCCGCCGTGGCGGCGGCGACGGCTGTGGAACTCGGCCAGGGCGTCTGCGAGGGCTTGCCGGGTGAAGTCGGGCCAGAGCTCCTCGCGGAATACCAGCTCGGAGTAGGCGGCTTGCCATAGCAGGTAGTTGGAGAGGCGTTGCTCGCCGCCGGTGCGGATGATGAGGTCGGGGTCGTGCATCTCGGGCGCGTAGAGCCCGCGGCGGAACTCCTCTTCTTCGCCGCCGGTGAACTTCCTGGCGGCGTCCATGATCTCCGTGCGTGCGCCGTAGTTGAACGCGATGAACAGCGCGAGTCGCTGGTTGCCTTCGGTGAGTGTCTCGGCGTCGTGCATTTGTTGGAGCAGCTCGCCTGGGACTCCTTGTCGTTGTCCGATGAAGCGCATGCGGACGCCTTCGCGGTGCAGCTCGGGGGTCTCTCGGGCGATGCGCTGCGCGAGCATCGCGATCAGCCCGCGGACCTCGCTGGCGGGGCGTGACCAGTTCTCGGTGGAGAACGAGTAGACCGTCAGCTGCTCGATACCGAGCTCCACGGCGTCGCGCAGGCGTGCCTTCAGCGTGTCGGCGCCGGCCTCGTGGCCATCGTTGACTGGTACTCCGTGGGAGTGCGCCCAGCGGCCGTTGCCGTCAGCGATGATCGCGACGTAGCGAGCTGCCCCACCGTCCCGGTCCTCGTCCGGGATGCCCGCATCGCCCGGCATCAGCTGCGGGCTCTGGTAATCGCGCTGCGGGCGTGCTTGGCGGCTCGCCAGGCGCGCATGACGAGAAGTGTTGGGGTGATGAGTGGGCGGAGTTCGTGCTGGATGTGTTTGGTGGCCGCGGCGGCGAACGGGCTGGTCGCGGTGGGTGCTGAGGTGTAGAAGGCGACGACGCCGGTGAGCGTCATGACGTGGTGAGCTGCGTCGGGGGTGGCCGGGGCACGGGTCATTGCTTGCCGCGCGGCGTTGGTTAGTCCGCGCAGGAGCTGGTCGGTGTCCTGGTAGTAGCGGGTGTATCCGGGCTGTCCGGTCGCGCTGATGTCGCGTTCGTAGTCGATGATGCTGTCGAGCATCGTTACGATCACCCCGATGTAGAGGTAGAGCGTGTCGATTTGGGATGCGCCCTCGGGGGTGGTGTGGGGGTTGGCGGCGGCGGCGATCATCGCGTGGAGGCCGAGCACTGTCGATGTGGCGCCCGCGAAGTACTCAAGCCACCCGAGTCCTGTGCCGGAGGCTTGGTGGGCGGCCCACTCTTGGAGTTGGGTGCTGCCGAGTCGGGGGATTGCGTGAGCGCGGATCTGGGCCTCTGTGAAGCGGGCTGTGCAGCGTTCTGCGACTGCTGTGATCGCTGCGCTCGATGGCAGTCGGGAGAGGGCTTCGCGGGCGTCGGTGACGAGTGCTTGCAGGTACCCATCGTCCTCGGGTTGTGAGTGCTGGGTGTAGTAGTCGCCGGTCGGTTCGTGGTTGATGCTGACGGCGTCGGTGAACGCTTGGGCGAGGCGGTGGCCGTTGGCGAGTGGGTCGGGCGCTGGCTGCTCGGTGAGGCCGTCGAAGTAGTCGTACATGACCTCGATCGCGACGATCGCCTTCACGACGTTCTTGCGGTGTGCCCTCGGTGCGAGTGTGGCGAGTGTGGCTGCTACTTGGGCGTGGAAGTGTTGGTCCTCGAGCTTGTCCAGCGCGATTGCTTGGAGGGTGGGGTCGCCGATCGCGCGCGCACGTTGCTTGTAGCGCTCGACCTGGGCGCGTACGCGCGGCGCGACGGTCGGCCAGTAGCGGACGTTCGCGAGGACGAGGGCAACACCCGCGCTTGCCATGAGCCGGCGGTCACCAAACGCAGGCATGGTCTGCTCGTTTAGCCCTGGCCGGCTGCTCGCTCGGGTGTGCGTGGCGCTTTGCCGGGTGGCGTGGTTGTGTGCGCTCTACTCATTGAGGGCGAGTGTTGGGGGTACGCGTGAGGCGAGCCAGCCTGGTAGAGACACGATCAGGAGGACCGCGGCGATGACGAGAGCAAAGATCTCGATTGGGCGTGCGCTGGTGGCGGCCCCAGCGACGGGGAACCCCGTGACGTGCTTGAGGTAGCTGTCGATCACGACTTGACCATAGACTCCGGCGACGGCGCCGGTCAGGCACCCCGCGCTGAGCATAAGTGTGGATTCGCTCAGCAGCACGAGCTTGATCTGGCGGGTCGGAGCGCCTTCGAGGCGTAGTTCGGCGAGCGCCTTACGTCGTTGCCAGATGCTTGACCCGAGCGCGGCGGCCATCGCGAGGATCGCGGCAATGACTAGCAGCGTCGCGATCTCCCCGAGCTGCCCCAATCCTTCGTTTGCGGAGCTGTCGATCGCTGTTTCTCGCGTCTTCGCGGTCAGGACTTCAAGGCCGCTCGCGGGTCCCAGCGTGCGCTCGATCGCGTTGCGGACCGCGACCGGGTTCGCTCCGGGCGTGAGGTCGATGCCGAGCGCGGAGGGAGCGGAGGATGCCCATGCACGCTGGTAGTCGCTGGTGTTCATCAGGATCGCGCCGGGGCTCCATCCAAAGTTCGTGGTCGTTGCCGCGACTCTGAGCCTTACCGTCCCGGTGGGGGTCGCGAGTGCCAGGAGACGGCCGACTTTGAGGTGTTGTTCGCTTGAGATCTGGTCGGAGATGGTGACCTGCCCTTCGGGTATGCCGTTCGCTGCGATGGCGTGGTTGCCGTGGATGATTTGGTTGTCGAGCAGCGAGGGGCGTGTGTTGGGTGGCCAGGCGATCACCCAGACTCGCCGGCCGGCGTAGTCGAGGTAGCTGCCTTGGAAGACGTTGATGCTCGCCACGCCGGGGAGGTGCGCGATGCGCGCCTGGCGGCTTGTGTGGGTGAAGTCGTCGATTGCCTGGTTGTCGGCTGGGTTGACCAGCCAGATATCGGCGCTGGCGACGTAGTGGGCGGTGTACCCGTCGATGCCGCGCAGAAGATCGTCGCGGGAGGCACCCAGTGCGACGCTGCCGAACAACGCGACCGCGCCTGTCGCGGCGAGCGCGAGCGAACGCAGTGTTGTGGTCTTCAGGGAGTAGAGCGCAAGCGGCAAGACGGTGAGTCCAGGGTTTCTGAGTGCGATCGCGCCGGCGGCGCGCAGTACGCCGTCGAGTACCAGCGGGACGGCGAGCATCGTCGCCAGCGCGAGCGCGACACACGCGAGGATCGCCGCCGAGGGCACGAGCACGAACAGGCCAGTGGCGATCACGATCAAGCCCGCCGTCACGCCGATCAGCGCTCGCCGGGTGCCCGCCGGTGCCGCGCTCCCCGACTCGGCATTGGCAAAGACGGCGTCGAGGGGGCGTCCGCGGCGCAGGTCTTGCAGCGGGATCAGCGAGGCGAGGCAGGTTGCGATTATCCCGCCGGCGAGTGCGAGCGCCACGGGCTGTGCGCCGATCACCGTGCCGGTCCCGAGCGTGAAGGCCTTCGCGAGATACCCGGGTGACTGGTGGAAGATGCCCCTCGAGAGCGCATATCCGCCGAGCAGCCCCACGAGCGATGCGAGGAAGCCGAGACAGAGAGCTTGGAAGAGCACCATCTGCACGATCGCGGTGCGCCTGGTGCCGTCCAGGCGCAGGTCGGCGATCGCTTCGCGTCGCTCCGGGACGGTCAGCAGCATCGCATTGAACGCAAACAGGAAACCGAGCAGCGCGCTCAACCCCGCGAACAGTGTGCTTGCCTGGTCGCTTGGTCGCAGCGCCTGGTGCAGCAGGGCGATGTCCTGGTCGGCCGGGGCGACGGTGATCTTGCCGCCAGCCACGCCACCCAGCTCTCGTTCCACTGCCGGTTTGTGCCCGGGCTTGCTCTGCACCAAGATTCGGGTGATGCGGCCCTGCAGTGCGGCGAGGCGCTGCAGCTGCGTGAGTGGCATGACCGCCACCTGGGCCTCAGCGAGCGCTCCGGCCGTTTCGTGCCCAAGCACAGCGGACACCTTCAACCGGGAGGAGCGACCGCGCAGCTCTAGGCGGACGTCGAGCGGCCTGGCTGGGTCGTAGGCTGGCAGGCGCAGCGCGCTCGCGCTTGCTTGGCTCAACCCGACCCCGCCCGGGGAGAGCGCTCCTAGTGGCAGGGTGTGCGCCAGCCCGTCCATCAGCGCGAGCCCGATGTTGGTACCGGCGATATTGAGCGTCGCGTGAGTGCCGTTGGGTGCCACGACGGTCGCGGTCTGTTCCAGCAGCGGTGCTGCCTGTTCGACGCCTGGTAGTGCTTCCACGCGGGCGAGGAGGCGTTCGTCGAACCCGTCGGGGCCGCGAGCGTGAAGCTGCAGGTCCGCGGGGCCAATCACTGCATGAACCACGTTGCCCGCGGAGCTCGTGATGCTGGAGTTGGCGACGATCACCGCGAACACGAGCGCGACCGCGACCGCCACCCCGACGCCGGCGAGCAGCTCCTGCATTGCGTGGACCCTCAGCCGCCGGCTGTAAAAGTAGACGAGCGCGCGAGTTCGCATCAGGCCCTTCACGGAGAGGACTCCGGGCGCGGCAAGTTGTCTCAGCCCCGCGTGTGCGCTGAGCGTGTCTGCGCGTCGACGTCGAAAGGGTCATGTGCGTTCCCGTCGGGCGGCAGGTCGGGGGCGCCATCAATGAGCTTGCCGTCGTGCAGCGTGCAACAGCGGTCCGCGATCGCCGCGGCGTCCCGGTCGTGGGTGACGAGCAGCACCCGCGCGCCGCGCTCGTGCGCGACCGAGCGCAGCAGCTGCACGATCTCCCTACTGCGCGCGCTGTCAAGGTTTCCTGTGGGCTCATCCGCGAGGATTAGACCCGGCTCTCCTGCGAGTGCGCGCGCGATCGCGACACGTTGGCGCTCACCCCCGGACATCTTCTCCGGCGTGTGCTCCAGACGATCGGCTAGCCCAACGCGCTCAAGCCACTGGCTCGCGCGGGCCTGCGCGTCGCGCATCCCGACCCCACCGATCAGGAGCTTGCGAGCGGCGTTCTCGACCGCGGAGACGCGGGGCATCAGATGAAAGTTCTGAAAGACGAACCCGACGTCCCTGAGCAGGTACTCGCTGGCCTGGTTTTCGGAGATCGTTGTGATGTCGCGCCCCTGGAAGCGGATCGCGCCAGCCTCGGGGCGCAGCAGGGCGGCGATCAGCAACAGGAGTGTCGTCTTGCCGGAGCCGCTGGGCCCTAGCAGCGCGAGCATCTCACCGGGCGCGATCGTGAAGCTCACGCCATCGACCGCGCGTACCTCCTCCCCCTCGCCGTGGTAGTGCTTGAGGACTCCTTCGAGCTCAAGCAACGCTGCTCCTGGCTTCTCGCGCGAGCCGGTGGTGGGTGATGTCGCTCACCGGGGCGAGATCGGGTATCAGCTCGCCGCTCAGCCTGCCGTTGCCGAGCGCCAGCGCACGGTCGGCGCCGAGCAGCCCGGTCCCGTCCCCGGTGCTCTGAAGGATCGCGATGCCTTCGTCCGCGAGCGAGCGCAACAGCTTCAGGATGTCGTCTCGCTTGGAGGAGTCAACGCCGATCGTCGGCTCATCGAACACCAGCAGACGCGGGGCGGCTGTCAACGCGCGCGCGATCGCTACACGCACCGCTTCCTCGACCTTCAATTCGCTCATGACCAACCCGGCGCACCAAACGGCGTCCACGCGCTCCAGCGCCCTCCAGGCACGGGTTTGTGCGGTGGACTGCCCGACGCGGCGCGCCAACTGGCCCGCCACCAGCTGGTCGAGGACGGTCTGACCCCAATCCAGCCGGAACGCTCGACGGCAGTAGCTGATCCCGTCGCTGAGCCTCTCGCCCTGGTGTGCGGCCAAGTCGCGGCCCTCGAAACGCACCACGCCGCGGTCCGGCGCCTCGATCCCGGCGGCTATCCGCATCAGCGTCGAGCGGCCCGACTGACGCTCGCCCCACACCACAAGCATTTCTCCCGCGTCGATCCTCAGCGACACATCAGCAAGCGCGACACGCGAGCCCCGCCCGTAGCCCTTCACCACATGTTGAAGCTCAAGAAGAGTCATCGCGAGCAACGCTCTGAGCGCGAGCTTCGAATGTGGTGTGAGCGTGGCGAAGCCACGTCAGCATCCCCCCGGCAGCGATCCGCTGCTGCTCAGCGATGAGCGCATCGATCAGCTCATCACGAGAACCCATCGCAGCCTCGACCGGCGGGCGTCCGACCTGCCCCGCTCCCTTCAGATACTGGTGCTCGAAGCGGCTGAGGACATCCAGCGCCGCGTTGGGAGTGTGTGCGAAGACCGCCAGTTGGCGCACCCACAGCTCTTGGCGTCTACGTTCGGCGTCCACCTGCTGCACGAGCCACTCCACGTAGCTCTCGACCCCCGACTGCGTTGCCTGATAGTGCGGCTTGGGCTGGCGGGCGAGCACATCGACCCCAGGGATCTCAGCGATGAACCCACGCCCCTGAAGCGCGTCGAGCGCGGAGTAGATATGCGAGTGGCTGCTGATCGGCAACACGTCCGCATACACGCGCTGGAAGCGCTGATAGAGCTCGTTGCCGTAACTCGGACGCGCGATCACCAGACCAAGAAGCGCCCAGTAGACCGGAGAGGTCATCGCCCGGCCAGTCGCCGTATTCGCTGATGCTGCGCCCATTGAACGATGCAGCTTACTGGAAGTTCGACCCCGTTGAAAAGAGCTATTTCTGACTCCGCGACGGGACCTACAAACCTTGAACCCTCAAAGCGTGTCTATACAAATACTCCCAGAAGTCTGATCATGCTCTCGTGGCGTCTACGGACCACAAGCTCACCTGGCGACGGCAGAGCTGCCCCAAGACCTCGATATCGCCCCCGCTTGCCCTGGGGATCGAGTCCGCGCGGGCGTCCGCCGAAGGAGAGGCGGCGGACCGCCTGCGCGATCGATGCACACTCGCCCACGACCAGGCCGCCCACCGCGCTGCCCGCGGCTGGTCAGCGCGGCGTTCTGACCCCCAACCCTGCTGGCACCCCTGATGCAGCGGATCGGCCCTTGACCGATGTCAAAGCCACTAGTGTCCTGCGCCGCTAGTTCGTTGCTTAAGTATGGTATGCTGTGGCATGCCAAGAACTGGACGGCCCAAGCAGGTGTTGGAGTTGACTGACGTCGAGCGTGATCAGTTGGTGCGGTGGGAGCGGCGCAGGAAGTCTTCGCAGGCGTTGGCGTTGCGCTCGCGGATCGTTTTGCAGTGCGCGGAGGGGTATTCCAATAAGGATGTGGCGGTGGCGTGTGGGGTGTCCACACCGACGGTCGGGAAGTGGCGCAGACGGTTTTGTGAGCTGCGACTGGACGGGCTCTCGGATGATCCGCGGCCGGGACGTCCGGCAACGATCACTGCCGAGCAGGTCGAGCAAGTGGTCGTTGAGACGCTGGAGTCCATACCGGAGAACGCGACACACTGGTCGCGAGCGAAGATGGCCGAGCGCTCGGGACTGTCGAAGTCGACGATCGGCAGGATCTGGCGGGCGTTTGACCTCAAGCCCCACCGCACCGACACCTTCAAGCTTTCCACCGACCCGTTGTTCGTGGAGAAGGTCTATGACGTGGTCGGCCTGTACCTCAATCCACCGGAAGGCGCGGTCGTGTATTGCGTTGACGAGAAGAGCCAGGTGCAAGCCTTGGCGCGCTCGCAGCCAGCGTTCCCGATGATGCCCGGCATGCCCGAGAAGCGCACCCATGACTACCTGCGCCACGGCACTACCAGCCTGTTCGCCGCGTTCAACACCGAGGACGGGACGGTCATCTCAAGCCTGCATCGACGCCACCGCACAATCGAGTTCAAGAAGTTCCTGCAAAACATCGACAGCCAGGTCCCAGAGCACCTAGACGTCCATCTGGTGTGTGACAACTACGGCACCCACAAGAGCCCCGCGATCCGTCACTGGCTCGATACCCACCCCAGGTTTCACATGCACCACACCCCGACCTACTCCAGCTGGATCAACCAGGTCGAGCGATGGTTCGCCTACCTCACCAACGACCTGCTCAGACGCTCCGACCACCGCTCAGTCCAAGCGCTGGAGAAAGACATCCGCAACTGGGTAGCAGCATGGAACGAAAACCCCAAACCATTCATCTGGACCAAGACCGCCGAGCAGATCCTAGAATCGATATCACGACTTCTAAAACGAATTAACGGCGCGGGACACTAGATCCCGAGCACCCCGCCAAGTTCTCCTCCTCGTTGGTAGTCGGCCTGGCGATGCTCAGGTGCTTTACCGCCGAGCATACGGTGCGTGGGATCGCCGACATGGCGGAGGAGCTCGAGGTGGGGCGATCGACTACCCATCGTTATGCGGCCACGTTGGTGACCCTCGGGTATCTCGAGCAGGACGCTGGGCGTAAGTATCGGCTTTCCTCGCGCGCGTCGAACATCGGGCTCGCGATGCTTGACTCGATCGCGATTCGCGGTGTGGCCCGCGAGCATCTGCAGGAACTGAGAGCTCATACCGGGCGTACCGTAAGCGTGGGGATCCTGGGGGGCACCGAGGTTGCCTGTATCGACCGTTGGCAGGGGTGCCTCCAAGGGCAATACGCGGTGGACGTGGGCATCGGGACGGGCACCCGTCTGCCCGTCCACTGCACCGCCGCGGGTAAGGCGCTCCTGGCGCGCCTGCCCGCGGCGGAGCAGCAACAGCTCATCACGGAGCTTCGTCTGACCCGGCGCACCCCCAAGACGATCACGACAAAGACCGCGCTGCGTGCTGAGCTTGAGCGGATCAGCGGCGAGGGCGGTATCGCAGTCGAGGACGAAGAGCTGCTTGCTAGCAGGCGTGCCATCGCTGGCGTTGTGATTGATGGGGAGGGTCGGCCGGTCGCGGCGGTCGAGGTGGTGGTTCCCGCGGAGGCGTACGCCCGCGAGGAGTTGCTGGAGCAGCTTGGCCCCAAAGTGGCCGCTTCCGCTCACCGCATCGGCTTGGCGGGGGCGAGTAGGGAATGACGAGGTTGGTGCTGGGATCGACGCAGGCCGCCTCGCTCGCGGGTCCCGTGCGCGTACCCGACCCGGGGTGTGACCTGCGCCAGTTTGAGCCAGTCTCTGATGGTCTTGTGCTTGCGGCGATCGACCGGGCTGAACGCCACGGTGAGCAGGAGGGCGAGAGCGCGAGGATTCGTGTGATCGCCGATCACCTCGGTTTCCTTCATGGCCATGGCACGACGCGCGGTTTGCGCCCTAATATCGACGCGTTGATCGAGGCGGGAGATCTTTTGCCTTTGCGCGCTGGGGCGAATGCGCGGTGGGTGGTGACCGATGGGGGGCGCCGGCGAGTGGCGAGGGAACTCCAGGCTGGTGAGATCGTTCTGCCGGAGGCTCCGCAGCATCGAGTCTGGCGGCATGCTCGAGAGAACGCCACCCGGCGAATCGGCGGGTTCCGCGAGCAGTTCCGCCAGGCGTTGGATGACGCTGAGAGTGTGCGCAAGGCTGAGCAGGTCGATTCCGATGCGTGGTTTGGTCTCGCGCAGCGTCTGCTGCAGATCTGCTGGCAGCTCGGGTCAGCGACCTACTGCCTGAACGAGTGGAGGGAGCCCCAGGACGCTTGTGTGGATATCGATGACTACCACACACCCGGGGATGACGCCCTAGACCCCGAGGAGCTATACCGCCGGCAAAAGACACGGGTAGGGCGACGACAAACCCGTGACTGGCAGGATCCGCAATGAACAGCGTTGCTGATCGAATGTTGACGCGCCCGGTTATTTGGTGCGCTGCCAAATACTCAAAGGAAGTCGGGGTAGTGAGGAACACCTATTGCAACTCAGGATCGATCGCGATTAGGCTCTTTCCAAAATTTATAGCGCGGTATTTCTCAGCTGTGTGCGCGTCGCGGCGGGGAAGCTGGCAACCAACGGAGGAGGCGGGGATGAGTGGGGTGCGGGGGTTGGGCTGGAGGTGTCTGGTATGCGCTCTGGTGGGGCTGTCGGGCTTGTCGGTAGTTGGGTTGGCGGCGGGGTCTTCGTGGCATGGTCGCGACCTGCCGGGTCGGCCGGTCGCGGCGGTCGAGGTAGCGGTCCCCGTATGGGCGTACACCCGAGAGGAGTTGCTGGAGCGGTTCGGCCCCAAAGCAGGCGATATCGCTCAACGCATCGGGCAATCGACGAACCCGTCGGATATCCAACTATGACGACGTTGAGCAAAGACGGTTGCCACTGCTCAGAGCATCGGCATAGCCAAGTGCGAGTGATGACGCTCGCCCGCATGGAGAAGGTGGCTCCAATCGAGAGATTTCACTTGAACTGGATAACTTCACCCGCTCGGGTAGACAAGCAATTGGAAAGAAGATATGCTAATCGCGATTTATTCTAATTACAAGCAACCACGTGAATGGGGAAGGCTCGCTATCTTGCGATCACTGATTTGGTATCTAAGGGTTGCCTTGGTGACTTTGCCGGTGGGTAGCGTTCGTCGAACCGTATTGTCGAGCATAGTTACTGGTGGCCTGGTGGCAGTAGGATCTGTGTTGGTGACGACGCCAGCCGCAGCGACCGATGGACTTTCTCCCGGAGCACCCATCCCAAGCTGGGCTGTCGGCAAATTCGTGCACTTCTATCCGACACCCGCGGAGTTGACAGTAGCGCCGTCGGGGGAAACGGCTCTGTCGCCTTCCTCGGAAAGCCTTCGACTCCAACCGGCTGGCTCACAGGGTGAGCGGGTAAATTACTTCGGTGGCCCAGTTCAGCATGAACCGAGCCTCTTTGTTATATTCTGGGGCTCAAAGTTTTTTGAAGGGTTCGGTGGTCCGGGTGTTCTTACAGCACTTCGATCATTTTATCTTGGTTTGCGCGAAGATCGAGGAGAACCAGGGGAGAAGAGCTGGCAGGGCATCATATCGCAGTATTTCGATAACAAAGGCCCTGGTTCAAAGACCGTTCAGGTCCCAGCGTTCTGGGAAATACATGAAACACCAACCGAGCTCACCAACGAAAAGGTCGAAGAAAAGATCGAGCAAGCTGTCCAGGAACATCGTGTCACCCCAACGTATGAAACGCAGTTTATCGTTGCTCTTGCGCCAGAAACCAATTACAGCAAATTCAAAACCGAATGTGGCTTCCATTCGGTTGACGCTGAAGGTTACAGCTACAGCGTCGTACCATACGCGGGTGATATCGGCTGCGAATATGGTGCCGGACCCGTGCCCGAAACGGCCGGTACTGCCGCGCACGAGTTCGCAGAGTCAGCAACCGATCCCCACACCGACCAGCCGGGCTATGAAAGCACGGTTGGCTGGGCGGTCGAAGAAGCGGGTGGAGAAGAGATCGCTGATATTTGTCCGCTTAAGGCCGAACGGCCACCGGAAGATTTCTGGTACGCGCAGCAGATTTATGACGCCAAAAAGGGCGAGTGTTCGCTTACGGACCCTCCCTATCCGCCCCCGTCGTTACCGTTAGCCGCGACTAGTGCCTCATCCGGCGTGATGACGACGCAGGCAGCCGTTTCAGGATCTGTCACGCCTAATGGGCCAGCGGCTACGGACTACTTCCAGTACGGGACCACCAACGAATACGGTTCGTCGTCTTCTCCGAGCGATGCGGGTACGGGTATCTATAACGTGCCGGCAGGTGCAACCCTGACCGGACTCAAACCTGGGACTACCTATCACTACCGGACTGTTGCATCTACCTGGGCTGGTACCTCATTTGGAGAAGATGCTACTTTCACGACTTTGCCACTTCCGCCAGTAGTTACCACTGGGCTTGCAGAGGACGTCAAGCAGGAATATGCCGCGTTGACGGGCACCGTAAACCCAAATGGAGGCGCGACGACTTACTATTGGGAATACGGGACTACGACTGGCTACGGCAGCGTTACTCCCAGTTCCGAAACCACTCTTGAGCTCCCGCCTGAATTCAAAAACTACGAAGTCGACTGGGGCACCAGCAAATTGTTGCCAAATACGACTTATCACTTCCGTTTCGTCGCCACAAATCCTGGCGGGACTTCCTATGGTGCGGACCGCGAATTCCACACCACCTACTATCCGTCGATTTCTCCCGGCGAACCGACTGGTATTGGCAAGACAGAAGCAACTCTCAACGCAGTCATTAATCCCGAGAGTTCCGAAACCACATATCAGTTTGAATATTGGACACCCTCCAAAGAAGTTAAATATGTGCCGGCATCGCCCACTGCGATCGGCGCTGGCTCGACGAATGTCAACGTTACCCAGAAACTCACAGGTTTGAAAGAAGGTACCCCATATACTTATAGAGTCCGTGCGACAAATAGCGATGGCACGGTCTATGGCATCAGCCAAACGCTCACTCCGCGGCCCCCACTAGTGTTTCAATCAGCGCCGCGCGGATCTGCGCCGAGTCGGCTATACGCGACGTCATGCACGTCAACTACTGCATGTACTGGCGTTGGTGACGTCATCAATGCCGAAGGCGTACTAAGAAGTCTCGCCGAGCGATGGGATGGGACCAAGTGGCATACACAAATTGTTCCCAACCCCGGTGAAGCCAAAACCTCGAGGCTCGAAGGAGTTTCTTGTTCTTCGGCTAGCTCGTGCATTGCCGTTGGGTCTTACACGACGAGCGCAGGCACGACCAAGACGTTAGCGGAGCAATGGAACGGCAGTGAATGGAAAATTCAGACTACCCCGAACGTTAGTGGCGCGACGGCGACCTACCTGGCGGGTGTTTCGTGCACGTCCTCGAGTGCGTGCATGGCTGTCGGCTACCCAGTTGGTTCAGGCTCAGCCAGTCCGGTTGCTGAGCAATGGAACGGCAGCGAATGGAAATTACAGGCACCACCTGTGCCGAGCGGCCACCACGGAAGCGCCACGGAAAGCGCATTAAGCGGTATTTCGTGTACCTTGGCAACGGCTTGCACGGCGGTGGGCAACTACCATCAGTCTTCAGGCAAAGCGCAAGCATTCGCCGAGCGCTGGAACGGCGTTGAATGGAGCGATGAAATAATGGAAGAAGCTCCCGAAGGCGGGGAGGGGT
This sequence comes from uncultured Solirubrobacterales bacterium, assembly GCA_963812595.1. GTDB lineage: Bacteria > Actinomycetota > Thermoleophilia > Solirubrobacterales > Solirubrobacteraceae > Palsa-744. The sequence goes on along the minus strand of CAWEVQ010000009.1, from coordinate 236,136 downwards.
ACCCGCTAACGGGTGTCTCGTGCGCCTCAGCGACGGCTTGCATGGCTGTTGGTAATCGCAAGAACAATTCTGGCTTCGAGCAGACCCTGACATATATGTGGAGCGGTGGTGGCTGGATTTATGACGCGGCGCGGAACCTTTCGGGGGCGGAAGAGAGCTACTTGAGTGATGCGTATCCGGTTAGCTCCATCCGGGTGGTTTCGTAGTTTTGTTGGGTGTCGCGGCCTACGTATCCTCTGAGCATCTTGGAGTTTCAGGAGCGCTTTGCGACCGAGGAGGCCTGCCGCGAGTATCTGTTCGCTTCGCGCTGGCCGGAGGGGTTTGCTTGTCCAGGGTGTGGCGGCGGGCGGGCCGGTGGCCAGACGCGCCGCCACCTGTGGGTATGTACCGCGTGTGGGCACCAGACGTCGGTGACTGCGGGGACCGTGATGCACAAGACGCACACGCCGCTGCGCACGTGGTTCTGGGCGGCCTATCTGGTCGCCACTCACCACCCGGGCATATCGGCCAAGCAGCTGCAACGCCAGCTCGGGCTCTCGCGCTATGAGACTGCCTGGCTGATCCTGCAGAAGCTGCGCAGGGCGATGGTCGCCCCTGAGCGCGAGCTGCTGAAGGGTGAGGTCGAGATCGACGAGTTCTTCCTCGGTGGGCGCGAGGAGGGCCTCAAAGGCGGCCGCCAGCGCGGAAAGAAGGCGCTGATCGGCATCGCGATCGAGGTCCGCGGACACGGCTCCGGGCGGCTGCGCCTTCGGGTGTTGCCCGACGCTTCAGGGCCGATACTGCTCAGCTTCACCCAGGCGACCACCACCACCGGCGCAATCGTGCATACCGACGGGCTTCAGTCCTACCGCGTCCTGAGCAAGCACGGCTACGAGCACCGCCGACACCCGAAACAAACCGCTGCGCCCGATCAGCTACTCCCTCGAGCACACCGCGCAACCTCCAACCTCAAGGCCTGGATGCACGGCACACACCGTGGCGTCTCTGACGAGCACCTACAGGTCTATCTCGACGAGTACGTCTTCCGTCACAACCGCCGCAGCACACCAATGGCGGCGTTCCAGACCCTCCTCGGACTCGGCGCCCTGCACAACCCCACCACCTATCAGCAAATCACCCGCCGAGCCGCCTAAAACCCCATCTGGAGCTAACCGGATACGCATCACTTGAGTAGTGTTTCGTGCATCAGCGCGACAGCATGTGCGGCAGTAGGCTACGGCGGTAGCGCCGCTGGGATAAACAACACACTGGCTGAGCAATGGAACGGCAGCGAATGGCAAGTTCAGACAGCGGCTAAACTCAACTGGGCAACGACGGGCGAACTGCTTGGCATTTCCTGCACCAGCGCATCCGCCTGCACTGCAACCGGGGAAGCCACAGACGGCACCGGACTGGCATTGGCCGAGAGCTGGAACGGAACCGCCTGGGCCGGGTCCGGCACGCCGGCGCCTGCGGAAGCCAAACTCAGTCTGCTCGATAGCATAGTGTGTGTATCGGCGACTTCGTGCATGGCAGTCGGAGACACCGAAACAACGACATCTTTCAGCCTGGCTGAGCAATGGAGCGGCAATGAATGGCAAACCTTGACGATGCCAAACCCAACAGGCGCAAAAGCAAGCCGATTGGCTGGCGTCTCGTGTTCTTCGGTTAGCTCGTGCATAGCTGTTGGGTCTTACACGACGAGCGCGGGCGCGATCGATACTTTGGCTGAGCAGTGGAACGGCAGTGAATGGAAAATTCTGACGACTCCGAACGTCAGTGGCGCGACTGCGACCTACCTGGCGGGTGTTTCGTGCACGTCCTCGAGTGCGTGCATGGCTGTCGGCTACCCGGTTGGTTCAGGCTCAGCCAGTCCGGTTGCTGAGCAATGGAACGGCAGCGAATGGAAACTACAGACACCACCCGCGCCGAGTGGCCGCAAGGGCTCAGCCAAAGAAAGCGCCCTCAGCGGCGTCTCGTGCACCTCGGCGTCGGCGTGTACGGCGGTCGGCAACTACCATCATAGCCCCGGTAAAGCCGAAGCATTCGCCGAGCGCTGGAACGGGATAGAATGGAAGACGGAGGTACCGATTGAAGCCCCCGAAAGCGGCGAGGGCAGTCCATTGCAAGGCGTTTCATGCACGTCGCCCACTTCATGCACGGCTGTCGGGTACACCAAGAACAACTCCGGCTTCACAGTGCCCCTTGCCGAGGGTTGGAACGGAACAGAATGGTTCATCCAAAGCACTCCCAATAACGGCCAAGCCGACCGGTACCTCAACAGCATCGCATGTACTTCCTCGGCGGCCTGTACCGCAGTCGGTGACTACACAAGTGCCTCTGGTGCTGTGCTGCCCTACGTGACACGTTGGAGTAACGGGGAATGGAGCCTCCAAGAAGCCCCCGGCGTAAGCGGATCATCACAAAGCGATCTTTACGGTGTTGCCTGCATGGGAGCCCGTGAATGTGAGACCGTTGGGAACGGCGCAACTACACCTGGCGCGATCGCGTTTGCTGACCGTCTTGTGCCCGAATGGACCCTAGCTCCGCCAATCAATCCGACCGGTGGGAAAGAAGCACGTCTCGCCGATGTTGCCTGTACGTCTAGCAGCGAATGCATCGGCGTTGGCGAATACGCCAACAGCTCTGCAGTAAAGACCGCGCTCACGGAGAGCTGGAACGGAACATCCTGGACTCTGCTCACAATACCCATTCCCAGCGGCGCAAAAGCAAGCGGCATATCGACGGTCTGAACCGCCCCGGAGATCTTGGAGGCCCGACTTCATGAGAGGATGGGCTGATGGCAAAGACCAAGAGATATCCACCGGAGGTGCGCGAGCGGGCTGTGCGGTTGGTGCTTGAGCATCGTGAGGAGTACGCGAGTATGTGGGCGGCGGTTTCTTCGATCGCTGCGAAGTTTGGCTGTACTGCGCAGACGTTGCAGGGCTGGGTGCGCCAGGCTGAGATCGATGGCGGGGTGCGGCCAGGGACGAGCACGGCTGGTGCTGAGCGGATCAGGGAGCTTGAGCGCGAGAATCGTGAGTTGCGCCGGGCGAATGACATTCTGAAGGCTGCTTCGGCTTTCTTCGCGCGGGAGCTCGACCCGCAGCCGAGAAGATGAGTGCTGTGATTGATGCGCATAAGGGAGAGTTCGGGGTCGAGCCGATCTGCCGCACGCTGGGGGTCGCTCCGTCTACCTACTACGCGGTGAAGGCGCGTGAGCGTGGTCCGTCTGAGCGGGCGCGCAGCGACGAGCGGATGCTTGTGGAGATCCGTAGGGTGTATGAGGCCAGCAAAGGCGTCTACGGTGCTCGGAAGGTGTGGTGGCAGCTTGAACGGGAGGGCATCAAAGTCGCACGCTGCACGGTGGAACGCTTGATGGCTAAGCATGGTCTGAAGGGCGCGGTCCGTGGCAAGCGCTGGCGCACCACGACCTCTGATGAGCAGGCGCAGCGTGCCCCGGACCTAGTGGACCGCGACTTCACTGCGAGTGCCCCGAACCGTTTGTGGGTCGCTGATTTCACGTATGTCAGCACCTGGTCGGGTGTGTGCTATGTCGCGTTCGTCATCGACGTGTTCTCCCGGCGGATTGTGGGCTGGAAGGCTGATAGGACGATGCAGACGAGTCTTGTGCTTGACACGTTGGAGATGGCGCTCTGGGCGCGTGATCACGCTGGTCTGCCTGTCGGTGAGGGAATGATTCACCATTCCGATGCCGGGAGTCAATATACCAGTTTCGCGTTCACTCAGAGGCTCGTTGATGCTGGCGTGGATCCTTCGATTGGGTCTGTCGGGGATGGGTATGACAATGCGCTGGCCGAGTCAACGATCGGGCTCTACAAGACCGAGTTGATCAATCCTCAGCGGCCGTGGAAGACACTTGACGAGGTTGAGTTCGCGACGCTTGAGTGGGTCGACTGGTACAACAATGCTCGGCTGCATGGGGCGTGTGAACGACTCCCGCCGGCCGAGTTCGAGACCAACCACCTCACGGCTCAGGCGTAGGCCTGTGGACATGCCGGGCTATGGACAGCAGAGCTGACCACAGCCCTTGGACAACGCTTCGCGTTGCCCACATACCCACAGGCTCAGCCACACACGACACTCACATTTATGGTATAACAGACACAGTTACTCAAACTAACAGTCTCCAACGAACTCGGGGCGGTTCACTTTCGTGCCTGTCGTATAACGAATGCACCGCTGCAGGCGAATACACTAATAGCGCCGGTGTGGCGGTGACGCTCGTCGAGTTCTGGGACGGCAGCGAATGGACGATCGAGACTGGCCTGACCCCCTGAGTTCGGTCCGGCCCTTGTGAGAGTTTCTTGCGCCCGTGATGATGGGCGAGAAAGGAACTCTGATGAAGCGACGCAGGCACACGCCGGAGCAGGTCATCCGCAAGTTGCGGGAGGCCGAGCGGATGCTTGGCGAGGGCGAGGGCATCCCGGAGGTCGCCAAGGCGCTCGGGGTCTCCGAGCAGACGTTCCATCGCTGGCGTAACCAGTACGGGGGGATGAAGGCGCAGGACGTCAAGCGGTTGAAGGAGTTGGAGCGCGAGAACCAGCGGTTGAAGGCGATCGTGGCTGACCAGGCGCTTGAGAACCGCGCGCTTCGGGAGATCTCTTCGGGAAATTGGTAGGCCCAGTCCGTCGGCGTCGGGCGGTCGCGATGCTGCGCGACCGTCTCGGCGTCAGCGAGCGCTGGGCATGCCGGGTGGTTGGGCAGCATCGCTCCACGGAGCGCTACGAGCCCAAGCGCGCCGAGGAGGACCAGGCGCTGCGCGCTGAGCTGCGCAAGTTCTCGGTGGAGCGGCCGCGGTGGGGATACCGCCGCGCGCACCACCATCTACGTGAGGAAGGCTGGGATGTGAATCGTAAGCGGGTGCAGCGGCTGTGGCGCGAGGAGGGGCTGCGGGTTCCTGTGCGCAAGCGCAAGCGCCGACGGCTGGGCTCCTCGACCGTTCCGGCCGAGCGGCTGCGCGCCGAGCGTCCCAACCACGTATGGGCGTTTGACTTCCAGTTCGACCAGACCGCCGACGGTAGGGCGCTGAAGCTGCTGAACATCGTTGATGAGTTCACCCGCGAGTCGCTGGCGATGCTGGTGGCGCGCAGCATCGACGCTGAGACGGTCGTCGGCTCACTGCAGCGGCTGTGCGGCGAGCGCGGCGCCCCCGGGCTGCTGCGGTGCGACAACGGGCCGGAGATGACCGCGCACGCGCTGCGGGACTGGTGCACGCTCTCGGGGGCCGGAACTGCGTTCATCGAACCCGGCTCGCCGTGGCAGAACCCATTCGTGGAGAGCTTCCACTCCCGCGTCCGCGACGAGCTCTTGGACGTCGAGGAGTTCTTCTCCTTAGCCGAGGCGCGCGTGGTGATCAGCGACTGGCAAGAGGACTACAATCGCCGCCGCCCGCACTCCGCGCTCGGGATGCGCACCCCGGTCGCGTTCGCCGGTGCGTACACCGCCACCGAGACCATCAACCGCGTAGCGGCATAACCCCGGGCCGGGCAACCCTTTCCCATCGCCCCCTGCGGCCCGTGGACATGGCGCGGTGTGGACAGCAAGCTGCCCACACCGCTTGGACAACGCTTCGCGTTGCCCACATGCCCACCGGCCCAACCGCTACATCACATACACTCCACGAGTCAACCCGTGTCCACGAGAACGGGTCCAAACCACCGACTCTCACACGTGATGGACCGAAAAACGGGGGCCGGCCAAGACGACCCCGAACCCCAGCGGTGCAAAAGCCAGCCGTTTAGGGGGACTTGCGTGCGGATCTCCATCCACCTGCATGGCCACCGGGGAATACGAGAATACTGGTGGCGAATGGCTCACTCTCGCGGAGGTAATGAATGGATAGCCCGACGTCACAGCTGCATTTCGTTATAGTGGGCCACGCCACAGACTGGTTTGGTGCAAGGGCTAGCGTCGTCGGACGGGGCCCAAGTATGCGCTAAGATAGCAAGTCTTGTGCTAAAGATCAGTGGTCGAACGCGAGTGATGTGGAGGCGTCTACTAGCTACCGAGTTGGCGGTGAAAGGGGTAGGTGTTATGGCTGTCCGGGTATGGAGCCTTGCGCTTGGCTTGCAACTGCTTGTAACCTCAGCTATGTTCGCAGGGCCGCTAGGTCCCGGAGTTTTGGACCCGTCGTTTGGTCGCGGTGGCGAGAGCGCAATACAGGGCAATGTGCAGTGTCTGAAACAATCCTGCATTCAGTTCGATGGATCGATCGCGGATACTATAGTAGTTGAACACGACGGGAGGATTTTGCTAGGTGGCTGGAATTCGCTAGGCAATCCAGGTATTGCCGGGTCCTCTCTCGTGCGTTTGGGTGCGGACGGCGAGCTCGAGACTTCGTTTGGCAGCGAAGGGCGCTCCTCCAGTACTCCTGGTGTACGCATCGTGGACATCCACGTATTTGACCATGGTGCTTTGCTGGCCATCGTGGCTACTGAAGCGGGACGGATAGGGCTGCAGCACTACGCGAATAGCGGGGCACCTGAGAACCCAGTGGTTGCCGACGCTAGAACGACATGGCTTATGCCGGAGACCGCAAGCGTCGAATCCACGGCGACCGTAGATGTAACGGGCCGCGTTGATGTTTTCTCCGAGAATTCTCAGGGAGAAGCCAAGCTTGCGCGCTTTTGGTCATCGGGCACACCCGACATGGGCTTCGGCACGGGCGGCACAATGAGGCTCCGAGCATTTGGGGGGGCCCGTGGCGTCACGATTGCGAGTGAACAAGACGGCGCCATCCTGATTGCGGGCATTGACCATAGGACTCTTGTCGAGCGTGTCACATCCGCCGGCAAGACCGATTTGTCATTTGGCCACCAGGGGATAATATACCCACCGTTGCAACTAGACGCCAAACGCGGCGTTTTGCCCTCGCTCGTTTTGGGCGTTTCCCCCAATCGTCATGTCATGCTTGCCGCCGACGAGGTTCTGAAAGATCGAACAGGGGAAGGAGGAAAACTGTTGGTTTTCGATTACACTCGCGTCGGTCGGCTCGTTGGATCGTTCGGCAAAGGGGGAGTCGTCCAGTCGGCGCTCCCCCGGAATCCTCGGCTGTTCAGCAGGGTGGAACCAAGAGCGATCGCATTCGATAGTGCAACCGGTGAGGCAATAGTTGTCGGGGAACGCCCAGAACCGCGCAGGGACCACCCCGGTGGCCGGTGGTTTCTTGCCCGTTATACCGCCAACGGGAGTGACTGCTCGTTTGGTTCACACGGAATGGTTCTTGGCACCGCGGCGGGGGGAGCCAATGCCGTGACTGTCCAACCCGATGGCCGCATCCTGATTGCGGGTTGGATTGAATCGCCAGGGGACGGCCACGATTTGATGGTTTCGCGCTACGCGGGAGGAGGCAGAGGGCGTACCTGCTCCAGCGAAACATAGGGGCTGGCTGATCGTCGGTGGCTTTGGCTATGCTTACATATTTGGATTAACGCGGCCGGTCTCAGGGGGCATACGTCGAAGGCGCCAACCTCGTCGCTGTCAACGAGACACAGAACAAGGGAAGTGCGGAGCCGGCGTCTCTAGTTATTGCGGCGGTGAAGCGTACTGGTGACTGTTACGTCACGGTCGAGGGTGGCTCTGACCTGTATTGCGGCGTCCGCGGCTGCGCGGGGACCGAGCCAAAATCTCACCGTCAGCTTCCGGTGCTTAAGCGTCGCAACTTTTACGCCCGAGGCGACAGTCCGGCCTGCGAGCCGGCCCGTGAAGCGTACGCGGACCGTCCCGGTCGCGGGTCCCATGACGTGCACGAGGAGCTCGCGCCGCCGCAGTGTCTCGCTGAGATAGATCATCGCCTTCGATGAGAAGCCGCCGCCATGTGAACCTTTGCCGCCGGAACCACCAACCCCGGCGTTGTTGTCACCGGAGCCTCCGCGGCTTGAACCGCGACCATCCGTGCTGTCCGTTATAACGTTGAGCGTCGTCTCTGCAGCAGTCATTGCGCTGCCGTTGTCGGCTGCGTCGGTAAGCCATACTGCGAGAGTCCAGGTCCCGGGGCCGGGCACGGTCACTGTCGCCGGTCCTGCGGCTGGTGCTGTGACTGGCGTACTACACGCACCCAAGCTGCTGGCGGGGCAGACCTGATAGGTCGCTGCGGTGATTGGCGCAGGATCGCCGCCGGGGCCGGACCAGGTGGCGACGAATGTCGAGCTGCCAATCTGTGTCGGTGTGGCTGTAAGTCCGACGGGTGGCAGTGGGGGGTTGTTGTCGATCGTGACTTCCTTGGATGTGACCGCCGATTCGTTGCCTGCGACGTCGATCGCAACGAGGGTGAGGGTGTGGGTGCCGTCGGTGAGGTCGGTGGTGGGTAGTGTCAACGTTTGTGGTCCGGTGGACGATGGGCACGGTTTGAGAAACGTGAAGTCACACGTGGCTTGGTAGGTCTGGGTGGGGTGTCCGTCGACGGAGAGGACGATGCTTTGCGCTCCGCCGCCGATGTCTTTCGCCGAGATGGTGACGTTCTCGGTGCCCTTGTGGTAGCCGTCGGGTTCGCCGGGTCCCCATAGGGTTCCCGAGGGGGTGTTCAGTGTTGGTGGTGTGGGGTCGTTGATGGTGAGGGTTGTGCCGTACATCGCTGCCCAGGCTGCGTGTTCGGTCGCGCCGGTTACGCATTCTTGCCCGAGGGGAGCTTGGCAGGTCACGCCGAAGGACAGTTCGTGTGCTGTGAGCCCGGTGATGGTGGCTGGCTCCCCACCCTCATCGGGTGGTCCGCCGATGAAGCAGGTCTCACCGTTGTCGACTGTGTCGGTGCATGTGTCGTCGATGATCGTCCCGTCGGCTCGCAAGGCCGGCACCCAGTAGTTGTCGGGGTCAAGGGTGTGGCCGTAGTAGCGTTCGTAGGTGATGCCTGCGAAGGTCGTGCCGGGGGGCGCGGTGGATGTCCAGGCGGCGCTTGTCCCTGGTGGGGCGCCGGAGGAGAGGCCGAGCGCGTCGGTGGTGGATAGCCCTCCTTCCTGGTCGGATGTTCTGCCGTCGCCGCCTTGCCGGTCTGGGCAGTTGATGTGCTGGGTGTAGTGGTCTGTCGGGGATGGGTCGGTTGATGCCCAGGTCCAGGAGTGGTTGAGTCCTTCGGCGTAGTTGCACGCGCTGACCTGGTATGTACCTGCTGCTGTCGCTGCCGCCGATAGGACGAGCGCGGCTAGCGTACAGGCGACCAGCGCGAGTAGCGCTTCGCCGGATCTCTTCACGGGCGCGCCTTGGGTGTCTGCTTGCTTTCTGGCGTGCGGAGTGTCGTCCATTCGCTCGCTCGGTCGATGTCGTAGGGGTCGATGTAGCGGGCATCGACGTCGATCGTGCCCGTGCGGAGCGGGATCGTCACGGACGAGCTGGTGAGCGTGTGCAGTACGGCAAGGCGTCGGGAGTGTCCGTGGTAGCCGAGAAGTCGCACCTCGGTGTGGATCCCGTTGGGACGACCTTGGAGTACAAGGACCAGGTGCCGGTCGTCTCGCGTGAGCTTGGCTCGGGGGCGCGCAAGGCGCTCGAGGAACGTCGCGGTACTAGAGGTGCTCGTCGGCGTGTTGGTGGGCGACATGGCTGATGGTGTACCGGCTAGCTGAGGCGGCGCGCTTGCGCGCCCTGGGGTGGCTGGCTCGGCTGCTTCGCCCGCCGCGACAACTTCGCCGAGGCCGGCCGCACGGAAGGATTGGGCGATGTTCAGTGTGCCGCCCTGCGCATCGGTGAGGTCGTCCTCGGCTGCCTTCACGGTGAGTTCGGGGCGGTAGGCGTCGAGTGCTGTGAGCGCGTCGGCTGCGATATCTGATGCGTCGCTTGAGCCCTGCCGGTCGTTGTAGGTTACTTCGCCGCTCATGGGGTTGGCGCCGTCCAGGTCGCAGCCGGGGGCGAGCAGCCGGAGGCCTTCGCCGCGGTTTGAGAATGCGCAGAGCGCGCCGCCCACGGTGTCGCTCGCCCCGACCGAGAGCACGCTCGGGTACGCGGCGGGGTAGTCCAACGGTCCTCCGTTGTCGTTGCCCGCGGCTGCGACGACCGCGATCCCATAGTTATTGGCACGTTCGATGGCATTGGCGACTTCGTTGTAGCTCTGGCTCGACGGTGTCTCATTATTGCCAAGAGAAAGGTTGATCACCTTGATCCCGTACTCCTGGCGCAACTGCAGGCAGACGGTGATGCCTGCAGCGTAGGAGGAGAACGGGAAAGTCGTCTGGCCTGGTTCGAGGATTCGCACGAGCGTGAGCGCGATAGTGGTGGCGTGGAGCGCGAGCCGTCGCGTGGCCGCCGGCCACCGGGGGTTGGTGGCCGGTGGGCGGGGTTGGGTTCAGCTTGTTGTGACATTGAGGGGGTGGCTGTACCCGAGCGAGAATGGGAGTCCGGTTTGGGAGCCGCGGACCTCGGCTCTGAATGGGAAGTGGCCTTGGGCGCCTTGGAATTGGTATTTGACGCTGAAGTGCCCGGTGTGGTTGGTGCGTGGTGTTTGGAAGGGCACCCAGTGGCCGAGGTAGTGTACGAGGAGCTCTACTACGACGCCGTGTGCTGGGATCTGGCCGAGGACTCTGCCGCTGAGCAGGATCGTGCCGGTGGACGTCGTGTGGTGTGTGGCGATCCAGAGTTGCGCTCCGGTGGGTGTTGTGTACTGCGTGAGGATTCGTAGTTGCACGCCTGCGGTCACGGTCTCGCGGACCTTTGCTTGCGCGGCGTAGCCCTGTTCGCCTGTGTAGGCGCGGTAGGCGATCTGGATGCTGCGGGAGGGGCCAGCTGGCACATGCAGGTTGAACGATCCATCTGCGTGGGTGCTCGTGTGGGTGATTATCGTCGTGTGGGAGCTGTCTGCGGTCTGTTGGAGTGCTTCTATGCGGGCGCCGCTGATCGGCTGTCCTTGGCTGTTGAGCAGCCGGCCGGGTACTGTGATCGAGCGGCGGGTGTAGGAGCGTGTGATCGTCGAGCGTGTCCCGAGTCGCAGCTGCGCGGCCTCGCTCGCACCGTTGCCGTTGGGCTGCCCGAGCGTGCTGGGTGATCCTGCGCTGAGGCCGCCCGGCATCGTGCCTGCTGGGTTTGTCCCGGTGAGCCCGCCGCCAGGGCCAGGGCTGCCAGGGTTGGTGCCGCCGGGGTTGCTGGTGCCGGGGCCGTTGGGTGCTCCGAGGGATCCGGAGGGCGCGAGTACGCTGCTGGTGGGTGCGCTTGTGGCTGTCGTCGACCCGTCGTTGTCGGCGGCTGTGATTTGTACGCGGAGGGTGTGCCCGATGTCGCTTGGTGTGGGGGTGTAGATCGCGCTTGTAGCGCCGGGGATGGGCTGGCATTCGTTGGCGGCGGTGGAGCAGTCTTGCCATTGGTAGGTGTAGCTGATGCTCCCGGCGGCGGATGGTGCCGACCAGGTACCTGGCTGTGTTGATAGCTCGCCGCCGGTGTATACCTGGCTTGGTGTGAGGATCGCGGGGGCTGTGGTTTCAGCGGGGGCGTTGTGGGTGGTGATCGGACCGTCAAAAACGATGCTCTTGTTCTGCGCTGCGTCCTCGACGGTGATCTTCAGGGTGTGTTGGCCGTCGTGCAGCGAGGTCGTTTCGATGGGGACGTCGACTGACTCGCTTTGGCGGCATGGCTGGCTGTAGTCGAACATGAGTGCGCCCGTGCTTGTGCCGACGGGCGCGCACTCCCCGCCGTTGGTATCGGGTGTAGCGCCGTAAAGGGTGTTCCCGTCTACTTCTGCCTCGACGACGTAGACGCCTGGCCCGGCTGGGTCGCTCGCGGTCAGGGCGAGTTCCACGGTGCCCCTTGCACCGGGCGAGAGCAGCGTACCGGCGATGTTGCTCGCGGCCGGGGTCGAGTCGTTGGAGAGCAGAAAGTTCGCCCAGAAGACTTGCGCGAGTGACCATGCGCCGTGGCTTCCGCCCTCGTCACAGGCTTGGCCGGGCGTTCCGCCGCATCCGGCGCCGATGTAGAAGTTCCCGCCGCGGTCGGTGGGCAAAGAGAGCGTGCCGGTGTAGTCGTTGGGGGTGGCGCTGCCCGGCGAGCAAGCGGGTTGCCCGGTGCTGCACTGCAGGAGGACGTCTGAGCCGCTGTACTCGAATTCGGGGGTGTAGGCGATAGCAACCCCGGAGGCGTCCGCACCGTACCCATCGCCATACATGCCGACGTTGATCGAGCCGCCGGCGAGCGCGGACCCGGCGGGCGGGGTGTACTGGAGGTTCTCTCCGGCGTTGACCGGCTCGGCGGCGTTGGTGCTGAGCTCTGCGAGCATCGGGTTGCCCGGCGCGCAGGTGGTGTCGTTGTTTGACCCGCTGCCGATCGAGCCGCTCGTGAAGCTCGACCAGCCCTGGCTCGGTGCCGCGGTCTGGTTCGGGTTCACGCAGGAAACCTGGACCCAGCTCCCGGCGTTTGCGGAGCTTGCGTTCAATAACCAGGCTGCGGCGCACGCGATCGAGAGGGCCGCCAGCGCGGTAGGCCGGATCGCCCGTCTCGTGGTCATCGTGGTGGTTCTTAGCTGCCTGGTCATCGCGTTGACTCCTCTGGGTGCTTGGGTTAGGTTCTGTCGTGTCATGGCCGCGACCGTTCCGGCCCGGCAGGGTGCTTGCTGTTTCTCAAGGGCTGAACTCCCCTCCGCCGCCGGGTCTCTCCGTCTGAGCCTGCGGCGGCGGCGGGGAAGCTTGGTGGTGGGCTGGTGTGGTGGGCACGCCGAGGTAGGAGAACCCGCCGGGGGCGCGCTGGCTCGGCGTAGAGTGGGCGCCAGCGCGGCGTGTGAAGGGGATCACGCGGCCGGGGCCAAACGGGTGAGCGGAGACCGTCACGGGGTGTAGTGCACGGCGCTGGCTCGTGAGGCTTGACGCCTGCAGCAGCTTGGGTGCCGTGAATGGGCTCGCTGATCGTGGTGTGGCGATGGCGCTCGGGGTCGCGGGGCCGTGGGCGCGCGGGTTCTCGTGGGTGAGCGTGTGGGTGACGCCGATCGCGCCGGCGGCGAGGAGTGTCGCTGCGACGGGTGCCGCGATGCGCGTGGTGGTGTTTGTGTTCGCCAGGATCATCGCGAGGCGGGCGTGCGCCTGGCTGGCGTGCAACTGGCCGGTTTTCAGTTGGTGGCGCGCCGTGTGTTTGATGTGTGTGAGCAGGCGGGCGAGGAGGCCGGTCGGGATCGCGGGGAGTGGTAGGAGTGCGGCGGCTTGCTGCTCGAAGGTGTGGCGTAGGCGTTGTGCGGTGATCTGGTGCTCAGCGCGGCAGCGGCGACTACAAAGGGTGCTGCTCGCTCTGGTGGTTCTGGGCGATGGAATATGGTGGCGAAAAATATTATTCGTATGTGAATCCACCCTACGTCTGGGAAGTCGCAAAAAACCATTGGAACAACTACACGCTGAAGTCAACCAACCCTACAGAAGGCATATGGTGCAACTACGTTGGGGAAGCCGACCCGGGCACCGAACAGCACTACTGCTTCAACGGCTGGCCGGTCTATTCCAAAGAAGTAGAAGCGGGCGGGGAGGTGGCAGACGAAGAAATGCCCAGCTTCTCGGCCCAGCAGTTAATGGCGCAACAGCATGTAGGCTACAACGGCCTTGAGGAAGGCTGGTTCGGCTGGCCCTTCAGCAAACCTAAAAACTCAACCCCGCCCGAGCTGTGCGGCGGGTACATGGGGCCGACACCTGGCGACATATACTACGGAACCTGCTGAGGCTATTATGCTAGCTACTCTTGTAACATTTCTCGTAACGTTCGGTGGCGGTGGCCAACTTGGGCACCACCAAGCACATCTCAATCCGCCGGGCAGGATACCTGATAGTACGCTCAACGTGTATCGTTACGTTGGAGCTGAACGTCATCCTTACGCGACGCTCTACGAAGGCGGCGAACTCGTCCTACGCCTTGAACCCGGCACGTACCAAGCCGAAGCCTTTTTAACGGCTCTATCGGCGCTGGCCCGGTTCCCTGCGGGGGTCCGAGGACGCTGCACGTGAGCCGTCACGAGCGCAGCAAGCGCGTGACGCTGGAATGTAGTCGCAAATAACCGCGTCATGGGGAGGGCCACGAGAACGGGGCGGAGGCCAGGCCATCCCGCCATCGTGGCCGTCCACTCCCTGGTGATGGCCTCGCTCAGCAGCATTGCCTGGTGATCGCCGGGTGCTGCGCTCGTTCACCGCGCGGTCGGCTGGAAGCCCACGCCCGACGTGGCAAGGGCGCCCCATCTGCGTCCAAACGCCCCCCAGCCCGGAACCTCGGCGATCTATAAGGCTCGGGCGTCAGGCTCGGGCGTCCGCTCCCCGAGGACTGGCTGGCGCACTACGAGCGCGATCGGACAGAGCCTTTCCACCGTGAACTCAAACCCGTGCCCGACGCAGCCGAGGCCGTCAAGCGCGTCAGCGCTGCCGGGATAGCCGTCTGCGTGGCCTCCCAGGGGAAGCTCTCCAAGACCCGGCTCACGCTCGGACTGACCGGGCTACGCGACCTGTTCTCCGCCGCCGCGCTGTTCTCGGCCGAAGCAGTCCCGCGCGGCAAACCGCACCCCGACATCTACCTGCACGCGGCCTCCACGATGGGCGCCAAGCCATCCCGTTGCGTCGTCGTGGAGGACACCCCCTTTGGTGTTACGGCCGCCGTATCGGCGGGTATGCGCGCGATCGGCTACGTCGCCGACAGCGACGAGACAGCCCTGCGCGCGGCCGGTGCCGAGGTGTTGCGATCGATGCGCGAACTACCGCATCTGCTCGTGCTCGGCTGATTGGGACGCTGGCTGAGTCTTCCGATGGATCCGGGTTGCCCCGTCTCCCCGACTTGGGTGGCGCAACCCCGGAACGCCCTCAAGGGTTTGAAGGCTGGTTGCCGCGCGAACTGGCCGGCGAGCTGGGCGGATGTGTTGCTGCCCCTGGAGGCGACGCGCGTGGCTGGTGGTCTGTCCTTCGGATCGAAGAACCCCCGCCTCCGCCCCACCTGTCCGTCTTGGGTGTGAGCCATCCTGTGTTTGGCGGAGACTTCGAGGCCAGGGTTTGCCTGGCGGAGGGAGAAGTCTCGGCTCATGGCACATGCGAGGAAGTATTCAAAGGAGTTGTTGGACCGCGGGACGCGTCTGGTGTTCGAGTCTGGGCGTCCTATTGCGCACGTCGCGAGGGACCTCGGGATCGAGAGCGAGACGCTTGGTAAACATGTCCGGCAGACCGAAGCAGATGAGGGCCGGCGCAAAGACGTCCTGAGCAGCCAGGAGCGTGAGGAGATCAAATCCTTGCGTCGTGAGGTTGCGCAGCTGCGCCGCGCGAACGAGATCCTGAAGGCCGCCAGCGTGTTTTTCGCGGGCGAGCTCGATCCACACCGTCCGAAGTGAGCGCGTTCATCGACGAGCATCGCGAGCGCTTCGGGGTCGAGCCGATCTGCGGGACCCTGGGCGTGTCGGCGTCCGCCTACTACCGAGGGCGACCGGAGAGCGCTCAGCGCGGGCCGTCGAGGATGAGCGGCTGCTCGGCGTGATCGAAGGGTTGCACGCCGCGAACTACTGCGCCTACGGGTCGCGGCGGATGTGGAAGGCGCTTCTGCGTGAGGGCGAGCAGGTCGGCCGCAGCCGGGTGGAACGCCTGATGCGCCAGAACGGCATTCAGGGAGCCAAGCGCAGGGGCAAGCCGTGGAGGACCACCAAGGCCGACCCCGTGGCGCTGCGCAGCCCTGACAGGGTGCAGCGCGACTTCACCGCGTCCCGGCCGGATGAGAAGTGGTTCGCAGATTTCACGTATCTGCGCTGCTGGGAAGGCCTGGTGTTCTTCAGCTTCGTGATCGACGCCTACAGCCGGATGATCGTCGGCTGGCAGTTCGCTGGGCATATGCGCACCGATCTCGTGCTCGACGCTCTCAGGATGGCTTTGCATCAGCGAGCCCCCGGAGCAGATGTCTCGCTCGTGGCACATTCGGACGCCGGCAGCCAATACACGTCGTCCGACTACACCCAGCTCCTGGACGACCACGACGTGCTCGCCTCGATCGGGACCGTCGGCGACGCCTACGACTGTGGCCGCGGAGAGCTTCGTCGACACCTTCAAGACCGAGCTCATCACAGACCGCACCTGGACCAGCAGAAGCCAGCTCGAGATGGCGATCGTCAGATACGTCGCCTGGTTCAACAACACTCGACTGCACGAATCCCTCGGCGACCGGCCACCCCAAGAGATCGAGGAACTATACGCTGCGAAAAACCGGGCAACCACACCCACGCGATGAACGTAGGGAACCTACAAAAACGGTCTCCGTGGAACCCAGGGCGGCTCAGTTCGCGTACGGACACCGAGGTGCTGCGCGAGGACCAGCACACAGCCTGACGGCGGATTGATGCGCTCCGCGCGGCTGGAAAGGGCGCGCTGGGCTCCGATTTCAAGGCACGCTAGACAGCTAACGAAACTTACTGTAAGATACGTGAATGCTTCTGCAGGCGCGTCCGCTCTATGACAACCTCGGCGATTCTCAGCTCTTCATCACGCCGGACGCCTGGAGCAACGTGGACCGAGCGCTGGAGCGACGGTTGAACGTTGCGGTCGTCGGTGCTCGCGGCGTGGGCAAGACGACCTTGCTGCGTCAGCTACAGCTCGTGCTCCGTGACAAAGGTGAGCGCGTGGCGTTCGTCGATGCCACCGCGGTCGGAGATACGCTTGAGCTGGCGACGCGCATCCGCGATGCGCTCCTGGGTCAGCCCTCGCCGCTGGTCGCAAATACACGGCGGACGGTGGGGACTCTGAGCGGCGACCCCGCTCCGATGGCGGGCGCGTCACGCGCGCTTGCGGAAGTGCTGCGCGAGATCGGCGAGGCGGAGCCGGCGATTGTCCTCGTCGACGCCTCGGCGTCAGCCGAGGCGGTGTATGGCCTCTTTGGGCGGATGCGTGATGTCCTCTGGCAGCAGGAGCATCGGTGGGTGGTGGCGATCGAGGGGACCGATCGTGCCACCGCGCTCAAGCCACCCGCAGACGCGTTCTTTGACACGGTCGCCGTCTTGGATTCGTGGCCGATCAACGATCTGGTCGACCTCCTAGCGCGCCGCGGAGACCCCGAGGGTCCGTGGTCTCGTGACCTCCTGGTTAGCGCCGCAACGGGCGCCAACGGCAGCCCACGCGAGGCGCTGCGAATCCTGAGCGACGCGCTCGTGCACGATCGCGACCCCTCGACGCTGCTCGACGCGCGCGGGCGGCTGCTCGACTGCGCGTCCCAACTCGGGCGTCCGGCGGGCATGCTGATGGCGGAGTTGCTAGACCGTGGCCAGGCGAGCCCATCAGACAAGGATCTACAGGACACGCTTGGTGTCACCCGCTCACGGCTTACCCAGCTGTTGCACAAGATGCTCGAGCAAGAACTCGTCACCGCCGAGAGCGAACGAGCCGATGGCCCCGGGCGCCCCCGCGTCGTATACCGTCCGGCGCTGCCGCGATGACCCCCGAGCAGATCGAGATCCTTGCGGGCCAGGGCGCCTTCCGCCCGCGCCATCACTTCAGCCAGCTCGCGGCTGATCACGTTCCCTTCGACGAGCTCACCGGGCGGGCGACCTTCGAGGCCAGAGCCTTGCAGGCAGTGATCGCCGACGACACGGCCGTGGGCATCCTTGGCCCTCGTGGAGCGGGCAAGTCCAGCCTCATCGCTTACGTCTGCGCTCACCTGCCGGACACGCATGTGGCGCTCCGCGTCCCGATCACCGGCGCCGACGACCCGACCAAGGTGTCGAACGTGGCCGCCGTCGCACTCAGCCAGGCGCTCGCCGACATCGACCTCGAGCATTACCAACGGGAGGCACTCGAACGGGCCCGGGCCGACCAGACCACGGTCGAGCGAGCACCCGGCGGGCTTCGCGGCGGGACTCTTGGAGGAGGCCCCATCCCCGCCCAGGTCAATGTCGAGCTCGGCACGCTGCGCCAGCAGCTCACCAGCAATCAGCTCGCCGCCGAGCGCCTCGCCGGGCTCGACCGGCTGATCACGATCCTCGTCGCGCGCGACCTGCAACCCGTGTTCGTCCTTGAGGACACCGAGGCCGCGATCGGCGGTGCCGACCAGGTCGACCTCGCCTCCGCCTTCCTCTCCGGGCCGGTGCACGCATTCGTCCACGAGCTCCAGGCGCCGTGCCTGATCGCGGTGCAGACCGTGTTCCGGCGGGTGGACGCCTTCGCTCAACTCGCGGCCAGCCTCCGTGTGGTCGAGATCCCCGCCCTTGACGAGGCCCACGGTCGCAGCGGACTTGCAGCCATCATCGCCAACCGGCTGCGCCAGCACGAGATCACCGAGCGCGCCGAGGCAATCATCGCCGAGGACGCGCTCGCGTTGCTGATCGCCTTCTACGACGAGACAGAGCGGAACCTGCGACTGACGATGGCCGCCCTGCAGTCCGCCGCCGAGTACGCCGCGGACACGCGCGCCGAACGCATCATGGCCGGTCACGTTCGTGCTGCGGTCACCGATTGGCGCACACGGATCTCGCTGTGACGTAGAACTGACCCCGGCGGCGCCGGTGGGGTGGCACCGAGCAAGCCTCCGGCCGGCAAGACGTGGTCGACCGACCTCTCACATCGCCCCTCTCAGGGTACCAATTGGGGTACCAATTTGAGGAAATCTCAGCGCACCTCAGAGCACCCAAACCCAGTATTCATGCGGGTTCTCGCCCTGCGTGACCCCCCAGGGCGGCTTCGAATCCCGTTGGCGGTACTAGTAGGACTTCGGTAGGTCGTTATGGCGGCAGTCTGCGCTGGCAGACCGGGCAGCGGTCGTGCCAGCATGCCAGCGTGGTCTGTAGTTCGCGCTGGGCTTGGTAGAGGCTGATCAGGCTGCCGCCAGCTGAGGGCGGACGGTGCCGGGGTCGCCGCGGGCGAGCCGGCAGCAGGTGAGGAATGCGTGTGCGACGGTAACGCAGGTGAGGTGGTGGTGCAAGCCGCAGAATGTTCGGCCCTCGTAGTGGTCGAGGCCGAGGCATTGCTTGAGCTCGCGGTAGTCGTGCTCGACGCGCCAGCGAAGCTTCGCCAGGCGGACCAGCGTCACGATCGGCGTCTGGACGGGGAGGTTGGAGAGCCAGTACTTGACTGGCTCGTCCTTGTGCTCGGGCCATTCGGCCAGCAGCCACCGCTCGCCCAGCACCCCGTGCTCGTCGCGCTGGGCGTCGTTAGCGGGACGAACCCGCAGCGCGACGAACTGGCTGGCAAGTGGGCCGCGGTCACCCTCGCGCCAGCCGACCGTCAGGACCTGCTCGCGGCCGGCGGCCAGCACCAAATCGCGGAGGCTTGAGGGCTTCTCGGGATAGCGGGGGATAGGCGGCCGGCCGCGGCCCTGATATTCAGGCGTGACCGGCACCGCGTCAGCCCTGTGCGCTGAGGTGAGACCCTTGACCTGCAGCACGTACTCGAGCTCGCGCTCCTCCAGGGCGACCCGGAACGCGGTGGTGTCCCCATAGCCGCCGTCGGCCTGCACCACGCGACGCTCAAGGCCCCACTCCAACAGCTGATCGATGATCTCCAACGCGAGCTGCCACTTCGGGAGGTGCCGCATGTCCTCGGGGATCCGCGCCCGGCGACGGCGCTGCTCATCCTCATCCCACGACTTCGCCAAGAACAACCGCCACCCCAGCGGGCATGACGCCCGGTCGCAAGCGGCGTTGACTGACACCAGTACCTGACAGTTGGCGGTCTTGCCCAACGCTCCGCAGTACTGGTGCGCGACCCCGGGTGAGAACCGCCCGTCCTTCGGCAACCCCGTGTCGTCCACAATCCATCCCTCGGGCTCGATCTCCCCGGTCATCCGCCGCGCCAGCCGCCGACGAACGGGCTCGTCTTCCCACGGCGAGTCGGTGATGAACTGCTGCAACCCCTCCTCGTCACCATCGGGCAGCCTCGCCGCCATCGGCTGAATCGACTTGCGCCGCCCCTCCAACAACAAGCCGCGCACATACTGCTCACCCTTCGCTCGCTGATCACACCGCACCAACGGCCGATACATCTCGCCCGCGAACTCGATCAACGCCGCGCGCTGCGCCTCCAGATCAGCCGCCCTGACCCCATACTCACGCGCCCGCAAACCCGCCACGCCACACAAGTTCCCTGCAACCGCACGAACTCCTGCAAACACCTACCGAAGTCCTACTAGGGAAAGCCCTGCAAATCGCGGGGTTTTCGTAACCGTTCAGTGGGTCTGCTCAGGTGAGCAGGGGCGCGGGTTCGCCGCGGGCGTGGGCGGCGATGGCGTCGGTGAGGTAGGCGAATAGAGAGCGTTGTTGCAGGCGGCACGTCGTGTGCGCGGATAGCAGCCTCGCTGTTCGCAGCTCGCCGTTGTGCGACTGGCCGCGCTCGGCGTGGTTGTTCGTCGGCTGCACGCTGTCATGAGCGGCGAACGTCCACAGCGCTGGCCAGGCCTTCAGGAGGTTTCTGGCCATGCCGCGGCAGCGCTTGTTGCGCGCCCGTTTGGCGGCGAAGGAGCGGATGATCGGCTTGTAGGTGCGCTGCAGGGAGCGGATCGTCCGTTTCAGCTCACGCCGATCCCCGGTGTGAGCGAAGACCTCCCACGCCCAGAAGACACGCTCGCAGAGCGCGAGGCCCGCCTCGCCGAACTCCTTCTCAGCGGCCAAGCCTTCGGCGTGGGCCTTGAAATCTCGTCGCAGGTGCGCCCAGCAGAGCTGGCGACGGCGCAGTGGCAGGTGCGCATAGGCCCACCAGCCCTCGGAGGTGACAATCGCCTGCGTGTCGGCGAGCAGCTCCTTGGCATGGTCCTCGTGACGATCAGGCTCGACGGAGAAGTAGGCATGGCGCTGATCGAAGAGTCCCCACAACGCGCGCCGTGCACCAGCCGTCCTCCAGCCAGTCTCATCCATGTTCAACGCCGGGGCGGCGCGCAGCCGGCTGAGCAGATCATCGTGCACCTCGGCCAGCGCCGCCGCGGTCCTGGTGAGGATCGCGTCCACCGTGCCCGAGCTGATCCGCGCGCCGAACAGCTCTTCGATCAGCTGGGCGGCGTCATCGCGGGAGACGCGGTTGCGCACCGAGAGCGTCGTCACTGCCGCTTCAAGGCGAGGGCCGAAGCAGCTACGAGCCGCCCGCGCTGGCAACTCGGCGCGCGTACGCGCGCCACAACCAGGACAACGCATCCGCTGAGCGCGGTGCTCGATGACCCTCACATTGATCGGCGGCAGCTCTTCGACCTGGCAGCGCGCCGGCTTGCCCACTGTTTGCTCATCGCCCGAGAACACGTGGCCGCAGCGGCAGCGCGCCGGCCAGTGCTCGACGACCTCATCAACCGCCCACGCCGGCAGAAGCGGCCGGCCGTGACCCTCGTGACCATCCTGGGCGCCCTGCTTGCGACCCGACCGATCCTTGCTTCGCGCAGGCACACCCAGCGGATCGGAACTCGGCGGCGCCGAGGAGTTCCGCGACGAACGATTCAGCTTGCGCTCGAGCTCCGCAATCCGCTCATCCTGGCGCGCCACGCGCTCCTCAAGGCGACAGATCTGCTCATCCATCCGCAACAGAACCGCCACAACGACCTCACGGCCCTGATCGTAGATCGCCTCCGCCTCAGCGCGCTCCACACGGACATATTCGACGCCCCCGGCTTATGTCCCCCAACCCACTGAACGGTTAGAGCGCCGGGATAAACCGGCATGGAGAAAGGAATGAGAGAGTCCGACATCGAAGGCATAGCGAGTCACGGTGGCCCCGAGTCATGCGCTGGCGTCCGTGAGGGCGTCGGTGAAGCGTTGGCAGGGGTACGTGCAGGCAGGGCTATTGAGCCGCGAAATCATGGGTTTCGGGGTGCCGACGTCGTTAACTGAGGCGGAAGGCAACATCGCTGATGGCGCTATTCGCGAGCCATCAGGGGACCCCGCGCGGTCGAAGAACCTGGGCATGCACGGAATCTCCATGCGCGAGAACCGGGAGGTCCCACGATCGCCCGTCGGCGGGCAGCGAAATGGGCTTGGTGCCCACTGGCCGCATAGAGCGCGGGCCGCTCAGGGAAGGCCGAGGTCGTAATCCTGAGATGCACGAGCGTGGGAAGTCTGACAGCCCCGTAGTACCCGCGAAGCCGCCGAACAAGGTCGGGAAGCCGGTCGCGGAGGTGGTGGAGGGAAGGGGGCTGGCCAAGGGGAACACGGCCAGCAAAACGCGCCCCGGACTCAGTGCCGGGCAAGGCGCGTCGAGTGCGCTGGATCGTGTGCGCCGAGCAGCACAGAAGGACAAGGACGCGAGGTTCACCGCGCTCCTGCATCACGTGGACCTCGATCGCCTACGGGCGGCTTACCGGGCGTTGAGCCCGAGGGCCGCGGCGGGGGTGGACGGGGTGACGTGGCAGTCCTACGGGCAAGACCTGGAGGGCAACCTCCGGGACCTGCACGCGCGGCTGCACAGGGGAGCGTACCGGGCGAGACCATCGCGGAGGGCGTTCATCCCGAAGGCGGACGGGCGGCTGCGGCCGCTCGGTATCGCGGCGTTGGAGGACAAGATCGTCCAGCGCGCCGTCGTCGAGGTGCTGAACGCCGTCTACGAGGTGGACTTCCTGGGTTTCTCCTACGGGTTTCGGCCTGGGCGAGGCCAACACGATGCGTTGGACGCGCTTGCCGCCGGGATGCTGAAGAGGAAGGTGAACTGGGTGATCGACGCGGACATCCGCGATTGCTTCACCGGCCTGGATCAATCGTGGCTGGCGAAGTTTCTCGAACACCGGATAGCGGACAGGAGGGTTCTGCGCCTGATCCAGAAATGGCTCAGGGCAGGCGTGATCGAGGACGGGTCCTGGACGGCCAGTGACGAGGGGGCACCACAAGGGGCGCCAGTTTCGCCGCTCCTTGCGAACGTCTACCTGCACTACGTTCTGGACCTGTGGGCCGAGCAGTGGAGGGGCCGCCACGCTCATGGTGACGTAGTCATCGTGCGCTGGGCGGACGACTTCATTGTGGGCTTTGAGCATCGTGATGACGCCGAGCGGTTCCTGGCCGACCTGCGCGAGAGGTTCGCGCAGTTCGCGCTGGAGCTGAACACCGAGAAGACACGCTTGATCGAGTTCGGACGGCACGCCGCCCGGGACCGGCAGGCGCGTCGCCTCGGACGGCCTGAGACGTTCGACTTCCTGGGCTTTACGCACTGCTGCGCGAAGAACAGAAAAGGACGCTTCCTGCTGAGGCGCACGACGATCAAGAAGCGGATGGCGGCGAAGCTACGCGAGGTCAAGATCGAGCTGATGCGACGCCGGCACCTGCCTATCCCCGAGCAAGGGCGCTGGCTGGCCAGCGTAGTGCGAGGACACCTCGCCTACTACGCCGTCCCCAGCAACATCGACAGCGTGGCGGCCTTCCGCACCCAGGCGACACGGCACTGGTACAGGGCGCTACGGCGCCGCAGCCAGCGCACGCGTCTGAACTGGGAGCGCATGGACCGCCTCTCAATTCGATGGCTCCCACCCGCCCGCATCCAGCATCCCTGGCCCGACACGCGGTTCGACGCTCGCACCCAAGGCAGGAGCCCAGTGCGGTAGTCCCGCACGCTGGGATCTGCGCGGGGGGCCGCCAGCAACGGCGGTCCCTACCGCGATCGGTTTTCCAGGCGCACGGATTTTGCGAGATGTCTATGTCCGTTCGTAATCCCGTGGTGAACCGCAGACCGGTGGCCGGTGCCATCGGGGCCATGTCAGCGGGTCGTGTCGTCGCTCGTCGTCGTTTGCTGGTTTCCCTCGCGCTCTCGGTGCTGCTCGCCTGTGGCTTCGCGGATCGCTCTGGCGCTGGCACCACAGGAAGCTACGCTGCCCACCCGTCGCGATCGCGACGGCTGGCCGGAGGATTAGGTGACGGCCCCCCGCGCGTGGCGCGGCCGGCGGCGCGTGGCCTCACCTCGGCTCGGTTCACACCGGGCGAGCCTGGTGGTGGTGTGCTGTGAACCAGCAGCCACAGGATCCTCGGCCGTTGATCGCCGTGGTTGTCTGCTTGGCGGCGGGTGCCTTGGTGAGCAGCGCCGGGGCGCTGGCGAGGCTCGCCGCTCGCGCGGCCCCGTTCGCGGTGGCGTTGCTGCTCGCTGGGACCGTGTTCGTGGCGACGCTCCTCGTGGCTCGTGTCCTGGTAAGCCGTCGTTCGTTGGCGTCGCGGGTGCGGCTGGTCGTGCTCGCCCCCGATAGCTGCGATCCGAGCCTCGACACGGTGATGCGGTGCGCCGCTCACCTCTCGCGGGTGCGCCGCCTCGTCGGCGGCTGGCTTGACCCGCGAGCGCGGGCAGTACGAGTCCTCCTCGACACCGACGCGGAGGGTCGCATGCGCTATTCGCTGGGCGTGCCCGAGCGAGCGCTGCCCGCGGTCCGCTCGGCACTCGCGGTCTATGACCGGGTACAGGCACACATCGAACCGGAGCCTATCGGCAAACCTGCCGGCGAGGGGGTTGCGGTCGTTCGCGCTGAGCTTCGTCTCGCTCGCCCCAGCAGCGAACCGCTCGCGCATCTTCCGTTGACGCCCGACCCCCTTCAGAGCTTCGCGCGGGTCATCTCAAGCCTCGACTACCGCCGCGGCGAGCACGCCGAGATCGCGGTCGACCTTCTCCCGAGGGCCGCCGCGACTCGCAGGCGTCTGCGTCGCAGGCTCCTCAAGGAGGCGCGGCGCCTGGAGAGCGACACGACGGGCATGAGTGACCCTTTGTTGGGTCTCGGCGGCGGCCGGCAGGTGGCGCGGCGGCGGCCTGCGGAAATGGTGGAGCAGCGGGCAGCGCGGGAGGAGATCGCGGCGAAGCTCGTGCAGGCCGAACCGCTCTTCGCGATGCAGATCCTGGTGCGGTGCAGCTCACCGCAGAGGGGGAACGCGGTGTCTGCTCTGCAGGGGCTGCTGGGTTGTTTTGACTCGCTCGCGGGCGCAAACTCCCTGCGGGTCGTCGGCGTGCGGTTCCTCGGCCTTGCGTTCCTCGGATCGGATCTACCTGGGCGCCGCAGCTGGTTTGATCACCGGCTGCGCACAGGGCTCTTCCGGCCGACGCGCAGGTGCTTCGTCACCGCACGGGAGATGGCTGGGTTTCTCAAGCCGCCGACCGTTCACTGCTCGGTACCCGAGGTGCTTCGCCTCGGCCCAGCCGTGTACCCGGCGCCCAGGACGCTGCCGACCTTCAACGGGCAGCACGATCTCGTGCCGCTCGGCAGAGTGACCGGTGAGGACGGCGAGCGGCGCGTCGGCCTGCGGATCGAGGACTCGTTCTTCACATACATCTCCGGCAGAAGTAGGTGGGGCAAGACCGAGCTCGCGCTCACACAGTTCTTACACTTGGCCCGCTCAGGGCATGGCGGGCTGTTCTGGACCCCCACCAAGACGCGGCGAAGCGGATCAAGAGCTGCCTGACCGAGCCGCAGTTCGCCGAACGGATCATCGAGCTCGACCTGGTCGGGCCGCGCAGCCGAGAGGGCCAGCCGAGCTGGAACCTGTTCGCCGCACGCGGCCTTGACCCCGCCGCCGCCGAGCGACGAGTCGAGGCGATCGTCGATTCATTTGCCTCCGCGTTGCAGTGGGGCGAGCGCAACAACCGCGCGCTCACCCTGACGACGCAGGCGACCGGTGCGTTGATCGAGCTCGCCGCCGTGCTCCCGGAGGGTCTACAGCCGACGATCTTTCAAGTCCCGAGCATCCTCGGGAACCCCGAGTGGCGTGGCGCGGCGCTGCCCTATCTCTCCCCGGCACGCAAACAGTTCTTCCTCGAGCGCTTTCCGCGGATG
Source organism: uncultured Solirubrobacterales bacterium (assembly GCA_963812595.1). Classification (GTDB taxonomy): domain Bacteria; phylum Actinomycetota; class Thermoleophilia; order Solirubrobacterales; family Solirubrobacteraceae; genus Palsa-744. Next base: position 210,540 of record CAWEVQ010000009.1, on the reverse strand, counting down.
GCCGAAGAGGCGATCACCCCGGTCACGAACCTCATCGACCGGCTGCGCTCATCCACCCAGCTCGCGGCGCTCCTCGGCGCGCAAACATCCACCTACGACATCGCGCGCGCAATGAACGAAGGCAAGATCGTGCTCGCGTGCCCCGGCGCGGACGGCGCCCGCGACCGGCTCGTAGCGAACCTGCTCGTCTTCGACCTGCTCTACGCAGCCAAGAGCCGCGCGTTCCTCGCACCCGAGCAGCGACGCCCCTTCTACTGCTTCCTGGACGAGATCCAGGTGTTCGACGGCGCGTCCAACGGGACGCTCGCCGGGCTACTTGAGCAAACCGCGAAGTACGCGATCCGGGGATACCTACTCAACCAAAACCCCGAGAGGTTGACCTCATCCACGCTGAACGCGCTGACGACAAACCGCTCGCATGACGGCGGCCATGAGATTCTCCCCGTAGGCGGCCGTTGAAACTCCCCACTGGCGGCCACTGGATCTCCCCATGGGTGGCCATCGGATCTCCCCACTGTCCTGTCCTGAGCGGCCTGTAGTCCCGGGTGCCTTGTCAACGAGGCACGTCGAGGGAGGCGGGCTTGATGAAGAACTCGGAGGAAGTCATGGAGATCCTGGAGGCGTTTGATCTGACGGGCTCGCTGCGTGGAGCGGCGGAGCTGGCGGGTTGTGATCACAAGACGGTCGCGCAGTGGGTAGCTGCGCGGGATGAGGCCGGCGGCGGTCTGCCGGTGGTCGTCCGGGCGTGTCCGCGGGTAGACCCGTTCGCTGTGAAGATCGAGGAGTGGGTGCAGCGCTCGCGGGGGAAGATCCGCGCGGATAGGGCGCATGAGCGGCTCCTCGCGATGGGCTATATGGGCTCGGAGCGCACGACGCGTCGTGCGGTCGCGCGGGCGAAGCGTGCTTGGCGTTCGGAGCATGGGCGGCGGACACGGCCGTGGGTGTGTGAGCCGGGGTTGTGGATGCAGTGGGATTACGGCGATGGGCCGAAGGTCGCGGGTCACGGGACGGTGTTGTTCTGCGCGTGGCTTGCGTGGTCGCGTTTCCGGGTCGTGCTGCCGTTGTGGGATCGCACGATGGCGAGCGTCGTGATGGGCCTGGACCGGGCGTTGCGAGCGTTTGGTGGTGTGCCGACGTACGCGTTGACCGATAACGAGAGGACGGTGTCTGTCGATCATGTGTGCGGGATCGCGGTGCGTAACCCGCAGATCGTGGCGGTTGGTCGTCATTACGGGCTCTCGATCGCGACGTGTGTGCCGGCGGATCCACAGAGCAAGGGTGGCTCGGAGGCGACGGTCAGGATCGCGAAGGCCGACGTGGTGCCGACCGAGCACAATCTGCGCTCAGGGTATGAGTCCTTCGCTGAGCTCGAGCGTTCGTGCGAGGAGTTCTGCGACCGGGTGAACACGCGTGAGCATAGGGTCACGCGCAGAGCGCCGGTGGTGATGCTCGCCGAGGAGCAAGAGCGGCTGCACCCGCTCCCGGCGGTCGCGCACACGCTGTGTTTTGGGCAGACGCGGCGGGTGTCGAGGTCCTCGACGGTCTCGCTGGGTGGCGCGCTGTATTCCGTCCCGTCGAGCTTGGTCGAGGAGCGTGTGTGGGTGCGCGTGGACGGCAGCGAGTTGGTCGTTGTGCACGTCGACTCGCCGGAGGGTCCGCGTGAGATCGCGCGTCACGCGCTGACGACACCAGGGCAGCCGAGCATCAAGGATGAGCACTACCCGCCGCGGCCGGCCGGCGCGCTTGAGCGTCGGCCCCCGGGCACGCAGCGAGCAGGAGACGGCGTTCCTCGCGCTCGGGCCAGGCGCCGAGGCTTGGCTCATCAACGCGGCCGCGGCCGGCGCGAGCAGGGTGCGCCGCAAGATGGCCGAGGCAGTCGATCTCGCAAAGCTCCATGGAGAGCAGGAGGTCGCTCACGCGCTTGAGCTCTGCGCGCAGGCCGGGCGCTTCGGCGAAGGCGACCTCGCTGCGATCCTCTCTCACCACCAGGCGGGGAACGTGATCCCGTTTCCCGTCAGGGCCTCGGAGGAGCAGACGTTGCAGCGCTCCACGCGCTCATGGGAGGGCTTCGGGCGATGAGCTACTACCACGAGGTTCACCCCGAGCTCGACCCCGAGCAGATCGAGCAGCTCCCCAGCGGAGTCTGGCGGCTAGAGATCGATCTCGTCTTCACCGACGACCCGGACCGTCCGAGCTGGCGCGAGCTAGAGCCAGCGCGCTGCGCGATCGACCCTGTTCAAGCACGCAAGCTTGCGTTCGAACTGGACTTGCTCGCCAATATCGCCGAGCAGTACCAGGAGAGGGAAAGCACACGATGAGCGTCCAGACACCCCAACCACCACCGCTCCCCGAGGAGCTCGACCGGCTGTTGCGCCGTCTACGACTGCCGTATGTCCGCGGAGCCGCGCCGGAGGTGATCGCGACCGCGGCCGCCCAGCGCTGGGAGCCCGCGGAGATCCTGCGCGTGCTGCTCACCGAGGAGGCCGCCGGCCGCGACCAGGCGACGATCAGGACGCGGCGGCGCACATCGCAGCTGCCTGCCGGTAAGACACTCGACGCCTGGCAGGAGAAAGCGAGCACGATCCCCCAAGCAACCCAGCAGGCGCTACGGACACTCGAGTGGGTCACACTCGCGGAGAACCTCTGCGTCTGCGGCCCGTCCGGGACCGGGAAGAGCCACTGGGTGGAGGCGCTCGGGCACCACGCGATCGACCACGGCAAGACAGTCGCCTGGCACACCCTGGAGTCCCTCGCCGCGCTCCTGCGCCGCCACCGCGCCGATGACACCGTCGCCAAGGCGATCAGCAAGCTAATCCACGCCGACCTGATCATCATCGATGACGTCGGGCTGCTCCCCGTCGCCACCGACGCAGCCGAGGCACTCTTCCGTGTCGTGGACGCCGCCTACGAGAAGCGCTCAATCGCGCTCACCTCGAACATTCATCCCGCGGGGTTCGACGAGCTGATGCCCAAGACACTCGCCGCTGCGACCGTCGACCGGCTACTGCACCACGCACACGTCCTGCTCACCGACGGCACCGAGAGCTACCGCCTCACCCAGGCAACCAGCGGCGAGGGGGTGAGGCCCCTGGCCGGCTGAACGCGCCGCGGGCCCTCGACTCCGCTACGGCCTACGGCCTCCGCTCCGTCGAGACCCCGCGCACCCCACGTCATAGGGAGAACTCACGGCCACCAGTGGGGAGAAAACATGGCCGCCACCGGGGAGAACCGATGACCGCCCATGGGGAGAAACCGATGACCGTTGACACTTTCGCACCTAATCGCAACAGGGTTGAACTCTCACGCCGCCGGGCTGATCTCCAGAGAGTGGGGAGGAGACCCCCCAGCGAGCGCGATCACCGGCCTGCCCCGCCGAACATTTCTCGCGCAAGTCACACTCAACGGCGAGCTGACCCGGCCATTCCGCTTCTGTAACGAATCGGTCGAGGACGCCTACCCCGACGCCTTCCAGCCCGACGCCGTAGCCGATAGCCAGCCGATCATCGACAAAGCATCGGGCAGGACGCCCTCAGCAGAGACGGTCGCCGCGCTCGACACCCTGGATGAGCGGATCAAGGAGTATCTGGAAGGCAAGCAGGGTCGCACGCGCCGCGCAGCGCAAGACACCGACCGGCCTTGGGCTGCTCCCGCGCGGCGCGTGAGAGGCGCGGACTGCGCGGCCTCGCCCGAGGAGTGCGAAGAGCGCGGCCAGCGGCACTCAACGACGCTCCCGCCTGGTTCACAGCCGCGGGTGAGAGACGGCGAATCGTGAGCGCGCATCCCGACAGCGACCGGGTGCTGCCCGGTGTTGCGCCAGCGATCCTCGCCGGCCTCTACCAGCACCGACTCATGAGCACCGCGCAACTCCACGCGCTCTATACGCCGAGGACGGGCCACCGATGGACCCGCAAGGTTCTCGCCCTGCTCAAACAGCGAGCGCTCGTAGACCGAGCGCGAGGCCCCGGCAAGCTCTCGCTGTGGTTCTTGACAGAGACCGGTGCAGACGCCGTCGAGTCGGCCGGTCCCCGGGCAGAGCCACGCCGGCGAGTCACCACTCGCGCGCAGGCCGAAGGGCTGCTGAAGGCGCACACGATCGCCGTCAACGATGTCGGGATCGCGTTCGTGCTCGCGGCACGCAAAAGAGGCGATGAATGCGGCCCCGACGCCTGGCGACACGAGATCGCACACCCAATATCAGCAGGCAGCCCCCGCCGGCCGCCGCAGCTCGTCGTCGCTGACGCGCTGCTCACCTATCTGCAGACCGACGAAGAGGGCGCCCTGGTGATGCACCAGCGGTTCATAGAGCTCGATCGCGGCACACAACGACCCGCCGAGCAACTCGCCGCGAAGCTCGCACGCTACACCAGGCTCCGCACCTACACCCCCTCCTCAACCACCGTGGCCGAGACTCACGGCGAGCCGCTGTGGCGCCACTACTACCGCTCCTGGCCGCACCTGCTGATCGTCCTCGCGGACCAGTCCCCCGCGCGCGTCGAGCAGCGGATCGCACGGACCTTGGCGTTATACGAATCCGACCCAGCCAAGGGAACCCGCCGCGCGATCCCCTTCTCGTTCGTCAGCCTCGACGACCTCACCCGGCGCGGTCCATTCGCACCCATTTTCACGAACCCGACTCACTCCGAGCCCGTGGATTGGCTCGGTCAACCACCACCAAAGGACTGGTGAAGCATGGCTGCATCCCGCTCAGGCTCTCCCCGGCAACGCCGCTGGCAAGTAAAACAAGCTGACTGCCTCACGGCTCTACCCAAACTCGACGCCGACAGCGTCGATGCGATCATCACCGACCCACCGTACGGGATCAACATCAACAACATGGAGTGGGATCGTCCTGCGAAGCTCGACCCGAAGCGAGCACCGGGCCGACGCCGCCGACCCGGGACAAATCCCTACGAGGCGTTCCAGCGGTTCTCCCGAGAGTGGAGCAGTGCATGCCTACACGCGCTCAAGCCCGGCGGGCACCTCACGGCATTCGCGGCCCCGAGAACCGCGCACCGCCTCGCGTGCGGCCTCGAAGAAGCCGGCTACGAACTCCGCGACGTCCTCATGTGGATACAAGGCCAGGGATACCCAGCCACACGAGTACTCCCCAGCGGGTGGGGCACCGGGCTCAAGCCCGCATACGAGCCGATCATCCTCGCCCGCAAGCCACTCGATGGCACCCTCGATCACAACCTCGCCAAGCACAGCACAGGCGCCTTGAACATCGACGCCTGCCGCGTCGGGCTCTCATCACAAGACTGCCCCGACCAAGGACGCAACCACGCACGCCGTTTCGCGGCCAGCGAGCGCGGCCGGTGGCCCGCCAACCTGCTCCTCTCCCACGGCCCCAAATGCACCCGCAGCCGATGCGAGCACGACTGCCCAATCGAGTTGCTCGGCGAGCGCCACCGCTTCTTCTACGCCGCGAAGACCTCCCGACGTGAGCGCGACGCTGGCTGCGAGCAGCTACCCAGGCGCGTCACCCAGACATTCAAGATCGGCGCGAGAAATGAGCAGCTCTGCGAGGCCAACCCGGTCGCGAACATCCATCCCGCAGTCAAGCCGATCGACCTCATGCGCTGGCTCGTACGGCTCATCACCCCACCCGGCGGGCTCGTGCTCGACCCATTCACCGGCAGCGGTAGCACCGGCGCCGGGGCCATCCTGGAGGGCGCCCGCTTCATCGGGATCGAGCGCGAAGCCACCTACATCCCCATCGCCCGTGCCCGGATCAAGTATTGGGCAAAAAGAGGACACGGCAATCAACCATGACCTCGCGACCGGTGCACTGCGCCGAGACACAAAGGCGACTGGACTCCGGTCGCCCTAGAGGGAGTCGCCGCGAACTTCGAGGCCGAACAGGAGCTGGCAACCGGAAACCAAGCCCGTCCCGGCTGCTTGTCGCTCCAGCCGCCATGAAACCGAGAGCGCCGCGACTGGCACTCAGCGTCGCCGAGGCGTGCGAATCGCTTGGTGTCGGATGGGACTTCTGGCGGCAGAATATCGAAGCCGACGTGCGACTGGTGCGGATCGGCCGCAGGAAGCTGGTCCCAGTACGCGAGCTGGAGCGCTGGCTGGCCGACCGTGCCGAGAAGGCGCTCTGAGTCGTGCAGCCCTCCTATGGCCTGGAGGTGTCCTGCGCCTCGACTGCGCCAGCGAGTTCGGCCACGCTGAGGCCGAGGGCGCTCGCGACGGCGCAGATCGTGCTCCAAGCTGGGTCGCTTTGCCCGAGCTCCAAACGCGCCAAGGTGCCGGTCGTCACGCCGGCCTGGACCGCAAGGACTTCACGCGAGACGCTACGTCTCTCGCGTGCTCGACGGACGGCTGCCCCGAGGGCTTGGCTGCGCGACCTGGGCATCTGGAAAGTATCCCCCAGCGTAGACGCAAGGGTCTATGCGACTTCTAACATCCGATGAATCGCATGTGCGATCATGCATGCTGTTCCATGCATGAACACATACCTAAAGGAGGCAAGTGATGGCTGCCGGTATTCTCCAGCGGCATAGCCGCAAGTGCAGCCGGAGAGGGCGCTGCAAATGCCCCTACGAAGTGTTCGTCTACAGCAAGCGCGACGGGAAGAAGATCCGCAAGACGTTCCCGACGCAGGCCACGGCGAAGGCGTGGCGCCAGGACGCGCAGCCGGCGGTCCGCAAGCAGGTGCTACGGGTGCCGACGCCGGTCACGCTCGGGCAGGCCGCGCGCGAGCTGATCGTGGGTATGCGTGACGGGTCGATCCCGACGCGCTCGGGTACCCGGTACAAGCCTGCCGCGATCCGCTCCTACGACGAGGCGTTGCGTCTGCGCATCCTGCCCGAGCTTGGCGACATGCGGCTCTCCGATGTTCGCCGCGGCGATGTGCAGGCACTCGCGGACCGGCTGACCGGGGAAGGGCTCGCGGCCTCGACTGTGCAGAACCAGATCGACCCGTTGCGGGTGATCTTCCGCCGCGCGATCCGCCGCGACCTCGTGAGCGTCGATCCGACCGAGGGCCTGGAACTACGCAGGCCGAACGGCCGGCGCGACCGGATCGCCAGCCCCGAGGAGGCCCGCGAACTGCTTGACGCTCTCCCCGCCGAAGACCGCGCGCTATGGGCGACCGCCCTGTACGCCGGCCTACGCCACGGGGAGCTACGCGCGCTCCGCTGGTCGGACGTCGACATCGAGGGTCGCATGATCCGCGTCAAGCGCGGCTGGGACGCCAAGGAGGGCGAGCAGGATGTTAAGAGCGACGCCGCGCGCCGCACGGTCCCGCTGATCGGGCACCTGGCGCCCTACCTGGCCGCGCACAAGCTCGCCACGGGCCGCGCTGACGGCGCGCTCGTGTTCGGCGCGACCGCCGACGTGCCGTTCGAGTCGTCCACGGTCCGCCGCCGTGCGCTCGCCGCGTGGGGCTGGCAGAGCGCGGCGCGCAACCCGGAGCCGACCGGGCCGCGACGCATCACTGTCAAGGTGCGCCCGGACGCGCTGGAGCGGATCGGGTTGCACGAGGCGCGGCACACCTTCGCGTCGGTGATGATCGCCGCCGGGGTGAACGCCAAGGCGCTGAGCACGATCATGGGGCACGCGACGATTGCCTTCACCTTCGACGTGTACGGTCACCTGATGCCGGGGGGCGAGGACGAGGCCCGCGAGCGCATCGACGGCTACCTCGACCGGCTTGACGGCGGCTCGCACCTGCGCGCGGTGGGTGGCTAGGCTAGGTGGGGCCCCCCCAGACGCATCTACGTGAGCGTTCTGGGATGAGAATGCACACCTGGATGCGTTATTTGGCGGGCGCTTATCGAAGCGATGTCGTGCCGTTGGTATCGGCGACCGCGCGGCGGGGGGTGCTGGGGCGACCATGGTTGGCCTCAAGGCCGCCCCGGATGTGTCGCACGTAGGCGTTCACGTCGTCTTGGCGGTTGGCGTGCAGCTGCATCAGCATGAGCATCCGGTTGGTGCGTTGGCGGTTCTTCAGCCCGTAGGCGCGCGGCCCAATCGCGGCGCGAATTGGGTTGGTGAACCCGTCGAGCGGCGAGGTCGACAGCGGCGTGTCGGCCGGGCGGCTGGAGCGCGGCCCGCGGCGCGTGAATTGGTCTTCGACGGTCTGGCCGGTGGTGTTCAGCCACTCGCTCACGCGCGGGATGCCGGCGGCGTCGCAGCGCTCTGTGAACGGCGTCCAGAACGACGGGCCGGTGAACGCCGCCTCGATATCGCCTAACAGCTCGTCGATCGCCTCCCGATGCTCGGGCTGCTCGGTGCGGAGCTTGCCCATCAGCCGCTCCAGCGCGTGGCGCAGATGCCACTCGCACAGGTACAGCTCGGCGCCGGGGAAGCACATGCCGACCGCGTTGGTGAGACCGGTGTCGTTGTCGCACACGACCCGTGGTGGGCCGCCCGGCAGCGCGGCCAGGAACGCCTCCCAGTCGGCCTGCGACTTGGTCGTGAACGCCTCAAGGCGCCACAGCTTCGCTCGCCCCGCCTCATAGCCCATCGCCGCGAAGATCCGGAACGCGATCCGGTGGCGACCGGTGTTCGGGTCGCGTACCCGGAACGGCAGGTCGTCGAGCAGCAGCGAGCCGCTCGCTGGCCAGGACCGCGGCCGGTAAGGCTCGAACACGACCGGCGCGAACACCTCGACCCAGTCCATCACCAGCGACCCGTGCCGCGAGAAGCGCAGCTCCCCAGTTTCCGGATCGGCGCGCAGCCGCTTCGCCCGCTCGCGCGCCACGAGCGCCGCGTCTCGATACGTCGAGCCGGCACCGACCTGCACCAGCGCCTCCGCGATGCCCCGCGCAACGAACTGGTAGTAACGCGCGCCATGCGGCCCCTCGTGGAAGCCGACGTCGCGCTCGCAGGACTCACACGCGTCATGCCAAGACTCCTCGCGCGGTAGCGGCTCAATGAACCGGTGCGGCGGATCGCCGTTGGCGGGAAGGCAGCGATACCGCTGGCGGCGATGCCGATCCGGCCCGTAACGACCATCGAAGCGCACCCGTGAGCCAGCATGCTCCGGCCTCGGACAGGTCGCCTTGGCGCTGCTCCAGCTCTTGCCCAGCGTCGACATCTACCACGCCAAAATACGCCCCCATCCGGACGCCTAACGCATCCAGGTGTGCATTCTCATCCCAGAACACTCACGTAGATGCGTTTGGGGGGGTGGGGCTAGGTGCAATACCGTTGACTTAAGGGCGGAACACCAGCCGACGGTCGCTGCCACACCGAGAGCGAGCGCGGGGTCGACGTCGGCTCGGACTGCTGCTCGTTGTCCCAAGCGAGCGTGAGCTCGGTCGCAGCGGAGACGCTTGGATGTCTCGCAAAGCAGCAGCGACGGCGGCGTCGCCCGACATGCTCAAATCTCCCCGTGTGGCCCCGGCCTGCCCGAGAACTTATGAGCTGTCGTCCGCGCGTGCAGGCTCGAGCAAAGACTCCAGGGGTTTTGGAGGGTTGGAGTGTGACCACTAAGGTCCATGTGCACCAGTCATGCGACGCGTCACGAATTGTCGCGCCGCAACTGGGTTACGTACCGAGGAACACGAGGACGGCCCGTACGCGGCGATGGTCCTCGGCCGCCGGGGCAAGGTTGAGCTTCGCGAAGATACTCGTGACGTGCCTCTCGACGGCGCGCTCAGTGATCACGAGTATCTCGGCGATTGCCTGATTGCTGCGACCCTCTGCCATCAGGCCAAGCACTTCGCGCTCCCGCGCGGTCAGCACGTTCAGTGGATCGTCTGTGCGTTTGCGACCCAGCATCTCTGAGACGACCTCGGGATCGAGCGCGGAGCCTCCCTCGGCGACTCTCCTGATTGCATCGGCGAAGCGCTCTAGGTCCGAGACGCGGTCCTTGAGCAAGTAGCCGACGCCGGCGGCGTCGTCTCCCAGTAGCTCCAGCGCGTAGTCCTCCTCGACGTACTGCGAGAGCACCAGCACACCAGTGTCCGGCATCTCTTCCCGGATCACGCGCGCCGCACGCAGCCCCTCGTCCGTGTGGGTGGGCGGCATGCGGATGTCGATGATTGCGATGTCGGGCTTGTGCGCCCTGGCCTTTCGCAGCAGCTCCTCGGCATCCCCGGCCTGACCGACTACCTCGAACTTGGCCTCCTCGAGCAGCCGCACCATGCCTTCCCGCAGCAGCAAGGAATCCTCTGCGACGATCACGCGCACGGGATCGTTGCCCTGAGGATGGTGCCCAACCCCTGCGGACTCGTCAGCTCGAGGCGGCCGTCGAGCGCCGCGACCCGATCTTGAAGCCCTCGCAGCCCCGAGCCCTGATCGGCGTCGGCGCCGCCGATGCCGTCGTCCCTCACCTCGACGTCGACGTGGCCGTTGTCGCGGACGACCCCCACAGTTACCGTTTGCGCGCGCGAGTAGCGGGCCGCGTTCGTAAGGGCCTCGGCGACGACGAAGTAGACCGCCGACTCGACCGACGGCGGGAGCCTGTCGCCCGGCGTCTTGAGCAGTTCCACAGGAACCGGGGAGCGGCTGGCGAGGCCTTTGAGTGCTGCGTGCAGGCCGCGATTTGTGAGCACGGCCGGGTGGATCCCTCGTGCGAGCTCGCGCAGCTCGGCGGTCGCCTCGTTCAACTCGTGGAGTGATTCGTCGAGGAGCTCCGCCGCTCCTTGTGGGTCGTGCTCGATGCGTTCTCTTACCATTCGTAGGTCGATGCCGAGGGCCATGAGTCGCTGCTGGGCGCCGTCGTGGAGGTCCCGCTCGAGTCGGCGCCTTTGCTCATAGCCGGCCTGCACGATGCGTGAGCGTGAGGCCTGAAGCTCGGCAACCTTCGCCCGTAGTTCGGCGGCCAATCGTTCGTTTCTGAGCGTCAGCCCGGCGGCGGCGCCCGCTGTCTGCACCAGTTCGCGTTCCTCCGCGAGGCCCGGGCTGTGCACGATCGCAGCGATTCGTTCGCCCTCGTGCTCGACGATGGTGGAGACCTTGCCCGCCGGCGCGGGATCGACCCGAACCGGCTGACCGGCGGCGTCCACGTAGGCGTCCTGGCCCGGTACCCAATAGGCGAGCTCCAAGGTCGGGTCTCCAAGCGCGTCCGCGAGCGCGTTGCGCAACGCTCCGCGGCCACCACCCTCACCGAGCTGGGCCAAGAGCTCGCTGATCGCGTCGGCTTCGCTGAACCGGGATCGCAGGAGGCCCACCAAGAAGGCAAACGGTAGGCAGGCGATGGACGTGAACAAAGCCAACGTCTGCGCGTCAGCAATGTCGCTCGACAGGCCGGCCTGTTCGACGACGAGGGCGGCCATCAGCAGCAGAAACGTGAGCCCGCCGACGGCGACGATCGGGGCGAACACCCTCGCTCGCCCTGGGGTGCCGCTTCGCCAGCGTCGATAGAGGACCGCGACCACTGCACCCAGCAACGCGATCGAGATGTCTAGTTGCGCCGCTTCGAGTACCTTGCCAGCCTCGGAGTGTTCGATCAGCAGCGGGTTACTGGGTTGGCCCTTTGATGGGTCGGTGAACAGGAACACTCCAAGCTGCAGCACCGTCGTGTTGACGTAGGCGATGGTGACCAGGAGACGATCCAGCCGGGTTTCGAGCCTCCCCGAGGGAAACGACAGCAGCAGGTGGATGAGCACCGCGTAGATCAGCACCTCCCCGACCGAGGCGATCGCGAACACGACGCTGTCGTTGGAAAAGGCCAACCCCTTCAGCAAGCCGCTGAGGCCGACCGCGACCATGAGCGGACCGATGTTGCCGGCCGACCGCTGCTTCCAAACCCATAGCCCGACTCCCACGAACCCCCAGCCGGTGGCCAGGAACAAGCCGGCATACGCGCCCCGGTGAACGTTGTGCTCGCCGTTGAGCATGACCACGAACGCGGCGATGCCCATCAGGAACGCCAAGCCGGCGAGACCGATCAGGGTGCGTCGCGGTGCGGTCAGCAGATGAGTAAAGAGATCGCCTCCGCGCTCAGCTCGCTCTTGGCGACGAACCCGCGCGCGCCGCTGGCGCCCACCGCCCCGTCAAGGTCGGTGAAGTCATGGCTCGAGACAAGCACTATCTGCGGGCTAGCGCCGTTCGCATCGAGTAGTCGCCGCGTAACCTCGAAGCCGTCGATGTCGGGTAGGTGCACGTCGAGTAGCACAACCTCTGGGTTCAGCTTCTCCACGGCAGCCACCACGCCGTCACCGTTGTCGAGCTCCCCAACGACGTCGTAGCCGTTCGCTTCGAGCATGCGCCTCGCGCTGGCGCGGAAGCTGGGGTGATCATCCACGATCAGGACAGTCTCTCTCATGAGAGCTGATCATCGCGCATGGCCGCGATTGGTTCCATACGGCTGGCCGCCCCGAGCTGGCGGCAAACCGACCTATCCCGGGCCGCTACCCGACGTCACAGACGCCTGCCAGGCCCCCTGGTTTCTTCCTCGCTGAACGGAGAGCCTGTCGTCATGCCCGAAGTCAAGCCCGAAGGAGGATGCAGCATGACCACCACAACCGCTAGCACCGCGAGCACCGCGCACGAGCCCACAAACGCCGCACGAGGTGCCGCCGGACGGGACGAATCGACCAGACGCTTCAGTCGCGGCCGGATCACCGGCCTGACCCTGATCGCCGTCCTCACGCTCGGGCTCGTCTACCTCCACTTCGGCGGCAGTTCTACGGCCGTCTCCGTGCCTGCCGGCGCGCATGCAGGCCAGCTGACGCTCAAGAACTGTACCTACAACACCGAGAAGGGCGCCTACGCCGCCGACTGCGGAACGCTCGTGGTGCCCGAGAACCGCGCCGACCCGCACTCGCGGCTGATCGCGCTGCCGGTCATCCGGATCCGTGCGCATTCGGCACACCCGGGCGCCCCGATCTTCCGCCTGGAAGGCGGCCCCGGCGTCACGAACATGTCGTTCGCAGACGCCAGTCGGTTCACCGCCAACCACGACGTCGTCCTCGTCGGCTACCGCGGCGTCGACGGCTCCGTCCGGCTCGACTGCCCAGAGGTTGAGTCGGCCCTCGAGCACTCCGCCGACTTCCTCGGCCAGAAGTCCCTCGATGCCTACTCGAACGCGTTGCGCTCGTGCGCGAAGCGGCTCGAGGCAAACGGCGTCGATCTCGCCGGCTACACACTCCCCGAACGGGTCGACGACCTCGAGGCGGCACGGAAAGCCCTCGGCTACCACCAGATCGACCTGTTGAGCGAAAGCGCGGGCACCCGCACCGCGATGATCTACTCCTGGCGCTACCCGACCGCCATCCACCGTTCGGTGATGATCGGCGTCAACCCACCCGGCAACTTCATCTGGCACCCGAAGACGACGGACGAACAGATCGGCCGCTACGCCCGCCTCTGTGCGCAAGACGCGACGTGCCACAAGCGCACCGGCGATCTCGCCGCGTCGCTGAAGCAGACCGTCGCGCACATGCCGAACCACTGGTTGTTCTTTCCGATCAAGAAGGGCAACGCACAGATCGCCAGCTTCTTCGGACTCATGGAGACGACGGAAAATGCCTCGCCGCTCACCGGACCGATGACCCTGGACGCCTGGCTCTCGGCCGCCCACGGTGACTCCAGCGGGCTCTGGTTCGAGTCGCTCCTCGCCCAGATCGCTTTCCCGGAAGCGTTTGTCTGGGGCGACGTCGCAGCTGTCGGGATGGCTGACAACCAAGCTGCCGAGCGTTACTACTCGTCAAGCGAACACGACGGCCCCTCGATCATCGGCAACCCCGGAACGGAATTCCTCTTCGGCGGCGGAGGCCTCCTGCACGCATGGCCGGCCAACCCGGCCGACAACGAATACACCCATGTCCAGACATCGAACGTGCAGACGCTCCTGATCGGCGGCAGTCTCGACTTCGCCACCCCGCCCCAGAACGCGACCAAGGAGCTCCTCCCCTACCTGCCCAACGGCCACCAGGTCATCCTCGCCAACTTCGGCCACACAACCTCCTTCTGGACCGAACAGACCAAGGCGAGCACGCACCTGATCAACACCTACTTCGACACAGGCAAGGTCGACGACTCGCTGTACAAACATCAAGCGGTTAAACTCACGCCCGACTCCACACAGACCGGACCCGCCAAGGCCATCGCCGGCGCGATGATTGGCTTCGGACTCCTCATGATCCTGTCACTGCTACTGATGTGGCGCCGGGCGCACAAGCGCGGCGGCTTCGGGCGCAAGGCGAGCGCGATCCTGCGCTCCGTCTACCTGCTGGTGCTCGGCCTCGGCGGATGGTTCATCGCCCTGATCATCGTGCTGGTGGCTTTGCCGACAGTGCCCCTCGACAGCGAGCTCATGGCTGTTCTCTCCATCGGCACGCCGATCGCCCTCGGCACCTACTGGGCCTGGGTCAACCCCGACCGGCCGGCCAGGGCCACGAAGATCGGGTTCGGGGTCGCGCTTACGGGCGCCCTCGTCGGCGCGCTGCTGGGGTTCAACGCAACAGCCGGGCTCATGGCGGTCATCACCACGATCGTCGGAGCAGCTGCCGGTGCGAACCTCGGCCTGATCGCCCTCGACGTCGCACGAATCGGCGAGCGGCCGGAGACCGTTCCGCCCATCGCCACCGGTGTCGACAGCGAGCCGACGCCGCAGGCCGAGCCAGCGCCCATCGCCATTCCAGCGGTCGCACACTGACCCCCGGAGTCCGTTCGCGCAGAGCATGCGGCGGTGTGCTGGTTGCCGCCACATGCTCTGCTGACGTACGTGCGCTCGGTGGTCTGAACGACGTCATCAACCCTTCTCGACGGCCTCGATGACCGGGTTCCTGAAAATCTTCTCCAGCCGCACCACGCAAGCGTAGTTGCCGGGTCGGGCCGCCGTCGTCAGCGGCCCGCCGACGCGATCGCCACCGGCTCATGGGCAGGCCGTACGCGACCGGTCGCGAGAGCCCTGCTCTGCTCCCGCCACGGGCATCTCGAGCACGATGCCGGCTTCCCTGCGTGGCGCGGAAAGCAGGCGCCCCCACATAGCCAGCGAGACGCCTGAGTTGCACGAATACGAGACGTCTCGACTGCCCTGGCCGTCACGCTCGCTCCGACATGGCTCCTCCCGAGCCAGCAAGATGATGCTGCTCACGAGAATGACAATCAGAAGAAGAGGTTGTCCCGTTCGCTGTAGAAGTTTGTGGTGGCGGCGGGGTGTGATGGTTACACGGTGAGGGTGGTGAGCGTGTTCTCCTCTCGGGTCGTGGTGTGAATGGTGGGGCGTTGCGCGGCGAGGTCTGCTTCGACGGCGAGGGCGAGCTTCGCGAGGTCTGAGTAGCCGGCGATCCGGCGGAACTGGGTCTCGGCCTCGAGCATCCCGGCGGCTGTCCAGCGCAGGCACATGTCGCCGTTTTGCCAGCGCTTGACGTTGCGGGAGGTGCGTCGGATGATCTCGATCATCGACTCGATCGGGTTCGTTGAGGCCAAGGTCTTCTTCAGGCGCCCGTGGATTCCCAGACGTGTGAGGGTGAGGGTCTCCTGGAGCCCCTCGTTGAGTGAGCTCGCCGCTCCGGGATGGGAGTGCTCCAGCTCGCTAGCGAGGGCCCGCAGACCGTCCAGCGCGAGCGCATGGTTATCGCTCGCCCACGCTCGCCTGAGCCGCGTCTTCACGGCGGGGCGGTCGCGCTCGGGGAGGTGATCCAGGACGTTGCGTTCCTTGTGGCGAATACAGCGTTGCACTGACACTGGGCCGAAGACCTCATCGACGGCCGCCCGCAGCGCCTTTGAGCCGTCGAGGACGACCAGGACACCCTGCTCGACGTCAAGACCCCGGTCGACCAAGTCGGCGAGGAGGTGAGCGGTGACGGTCTTGTTCTCCGTGGAGCCATCCCACAACCCCAGCGGGAGCTTCACCCCGTCGGTGCTGACGCCGAGCGCGACAACACAGCAGCGGCCCTTCAGCTCGATCCCGTCGACCATCAACGCCGCCAACCGCACATCGGCGAGATCACGGCTCATAAGGGCGTCCAGGTGCTCGCGGGTGCGGCCGATGAACTCGCGGCTGACCGCTGACTTCGACGCCGAACGCTCCCCGGCGCTCACCTGCTCACCGACGGGCTCGCGGGTGCGGGTGAAGCGGCGTGTGCTGACCCCTGCGAGCATCTGCTCCAACACGACCCGTGTCAACGGGTCACGGTCAGCGAAATACTCATACGTCGCCAACGGCACCTCGCGCTCATCATCGACGGTCCTGGCGCGGGGGCGCTTCACCGCGACCCGGCGTCCACCCAACGTCACTTCGCCATCGGTGTGACCGTGACGCACCGCGGTGCGCTCCCTGTTCTTGGCGTGCTTGGCGCCGACGACCTCATCCAGCTCGGCCTCCATCATCTCGCTCAGCACGCCCAGCCCGACACCGACGCTGAGCGCCAACAGCCCATCCTTCGCCGCGCCGGCCAAGTCCCCCAGCGCGTCCTGCACACCCGGCGGCAAAGCCCTCTCCGGGCGTGCGTCCTGCTCCTGCTTTACGGTGTTCATGGCGGTTCCTCTCGTCTCGATGGACTTGTTTGCACTCGCCACGGTCCCAGCGGGACCGGACGAGGCGGGGGAACCGCCACCTACGAACTTCTACACGCTCCGGGACAACCTCACCAGCACCAACGAACCAAGGACCCGCGTGCGATCGGTGTCCCCGCGCAGCAGGTTGTGCAGCGCGCTCAGGTAGATCACGAACATGACCGCATAGACGACGGACAGACATGCGATCACGATAAGCCGCGTTTCGTGGGCGTGAAGACCGTTCGCGATCTTCGCCGCCGAGTCGTTCTGGCCCAGTTCGACTCCAACAGCGACGACGATCTCAGCCACCAGCGCGATGACGAAAACGATGCCGGCCACCCAGCCGTAGCGCTCCCACGAACTCCGCTCTACCGGGTCTGGGGTGGTGGACTCCTCGGGCATCAGACAGGCAAGTATCCCGCCTGCCCGTTACGGCCGCTTTGCGAAGCTGAGCGAGCATCCACGCTGGGCGCGAGCAGATGCCCGCGTGGGACGACCACCGGCAGCCTGCCAGGATCGTCGGCTTGCTCCTGCTCCTAGGACAAAAGCAGGCATCCCAGTCGGCGAGATCCAGGGGTTGTGCTCAGGACGACGGAGAAGAAGTCGGTCGCGTGCTCGCCGGCACGGGCGGCCCGCCGCGGAGTTGTCAGCGACTGCCGGGGCGCCTGCCGGCCGCGCGCGTATGTCAAACGTTCGTGGGTCGCGTTCAGGCACTCGTCGCCGGGAGTGCCCGAGTCGTGAATAATCGCCAACAATCCGCCTGCATCAGAGCCAACCTCGGCGCATTCGCTGACGCATAAATCCCCTGCTAATTGGCACCTTTGAATACGGAACATCGCACCCAGGAGGTCGTCGTGAACGTCGACGGCCGACGACCTCTCGATCGTCTCGACCGCATCTTGCGGCGGCACGCTGAGGAGCACGCCGGCGAGGATCCGAAGGGCAAGCGGATGGCCCGCGGTGATTTCCACGAGCCTACGTTGAGCGATCCAGCCAATGGCATTCAACCCCCACTCGTCGAGAAAGGCCAGGATCTCATCTGTCGAGAGTGGCTCGACATCGATCGTCGATGCCAGTTCGAAGCGGTCCCCGCGGATTGGAACCCTGGAGGTGGCGAGACACGCGCCACACCCGCGAAGGACGCTCTCGACGATCCGCGCGATGTAGGGATTGGTGAGTTGCGAGCGGTCGTCGAGGATCGCCTCGACGCCGTCGAGCACCAGCAACACGCGATTGGATTCCACGTATTTACATATGCGATCCGCCCGCTCAGGAAGTGGAAGCGCGAGGGGACCGACCGTCGCGATCGCCATGTCGTGGATGAACTGGCCGATGTCGGCTCGGTAGAACGAGCACCCGAATACCTGCCGATAACCCACAGCGGCCAACGGGGCCGCACGAGCCTCGAGGAAGCGCTGGACGAGCGACGTCTTCCCAGCACCTCCCAGCGCGACAAGCTGCACGATCCCACCAGTCTCAGTCTCGAGCAGCGAAGCCAACCGATCGATCTCCTGGTCCCGGCCGACTACGAACGGGTCCAGCTCTGGGAAGTACTTGAGCTTGACCTCGAGCTTGGTCTCCGTGGCAGCCCAGCTTGAGGCAAGGTGCGCAAGACATTCGAAAACCTCGCGGTGGCCTGCGAAGAGGTCATCAGGTTCCGGTGACGGATCGGCATCGTAGAAGACCGGCCGTAGGCCATTCTGGTGAGCCAGGCGCTGGATGACGGGGTCTCCCTTGCGGCCCCGCTCGATCAGCGCGTAGAACTCCCCGACGCCCGCTGGATAGATGTGGGCCACCGATTCCAGAATGAGGTCGAAGTCCCCGTCCTGGAGTCCGAAGCCGACGAAGAAGACCTTGCGGAGGAAGAGGTGCTTGAGCGCCTCCATGTACCCGGGGTCCCTTAGCAGTTGCTCGTAGTGGGACTGCGTGAGCCGCCATGAGGGATAGACGTCGATGTCCCCATGGATCTGAGCCAGGGCTGGCTCGGCGTCGGTGGCGGAGTCGGCGAGCGCGGCCGCGAGAGCGTGCGTGTCGAGGCTCGTGATCGTCCGTATAGGGCGACCGTGGTGATCGAGGTACGCACGAGCGATCAGCCGATCGAGGTTCGTCGTCACTATCAGCGACCAGCCGATCCCCACGAGCTGGGCGATCGCGGGTGGGACCTCAAGATGACGATCATCGAGCTCACGTTGGATGACCCGGCGGAACGTTGGCTCGCCGAGCGCGTCGAGGATGAGATCTGTGGCCCGGATGTACTGCTTCGCTGCAAGCGCAGAATTTATGACGGGATCGCCGTCATCTGGGATCAGCCCGGTTTCCAGGCCCTCCGCGATCAGCCGCTCAAGCAGCTCTCGCCAGAGCGGCAGGCGCTCATCCCGCCGCCCGTAGACGCTGAGCCCGGCTCCCACGAACGGCACAACGCTTGCGCCAGACTGCAATACCCGCCCGAGCAGATCCTGATAAGTCCGATTCGACGTGTCGAACGTCATTTGGGGATAACAGCGATAATCCTTAGTTATCGCTGCTGCTGGTCATGGAGCCGAATCGTATGGGATCGTTGAAGCTCGTGCGGTCTCGGACCCATAACCCGACCTCACGACGAGCAACATCGACTTCTTCAGATCGGCCGGCTCGGAAAGCCTGACCGGCAGTTGCGCGCACCTTTGCAGCGCCCGCGGGTGGGTCCGCGAGACTGCCAGCCCTACGACTATCCGGCGTTGGTGAGGACGAGCCGCCCGTCTACCGCGAGCGTGAAGCCAGGGAGCGAGAAGCGCGTGCAAGCAGCTCCGGTATGGCCTCTCGCTCGAGCGGCGTCACGCTTGTGCCCGCTGGCGTCTGCTCGCTGAGGGATAGCTCGCTCCAGTCGCACAGCAACGTGCCCGTGCCGTCATCGCCACGAATGCCCACGATCAGGCCGGTGACAAACAGCGAGAGCGAATGCGTGGAGGTCCACCAGTTGCTGGTCTCGACGTCAATGAGCGGAACCGGCTGCGGGAGAAAGCCGCAAACATCGGCCCACTGCTGCCTTCAGCAGCAGGTTCTGCTCGAAGCAGTAGCCGCCGCGGCGTTCGCTCACGAGCTTGCGCTCGAGGTCCTCCACCTCCAGCGACACCGGCAGGCCCTGGTGCGGGTCGAGGTTCTCGAAGGGGATCGACGTCAGGTGCGCCCTGTGCACCTGCGCGATACTCGGGCGCCCGCTCAGGCCGATCCGCTCCAGGTAGGCGTCCAGGTCGAACACGCCCGCACTCTAGCCGCCGCTGTCACATCGCGCGGTGGGTGTCCTACCAAGGTCGCGGCGGCGCCATCGCTTCGCCTTGGTGAGAACGTAAGCGCCGGGTCCAGCTCGTGCGTGCCCCATCCTCCTCCGTCGGGTGCTATGGTCAGCAAGAAGGGACGTTCCGAAACTATGGACCGAGACATGGTAGCAATGGATGCGGCATCAGCTTGAACTGTCCGCCAACCCTGCGCGTGAGTGCTGCGCGCGCGCTTCAGCGTTCGGCTTGTCACTTGATATCGATCGCGGCATCGATATCCCGGGTATTAGTTATAGAGATGCGCATGATGTCTACGACCTTGGGGAAACCGCACGTGGATGCTCCGCCTGCGCTGATATCTCACGGCCACCGACGCGTGTGAGGCTCGATCCGCAGGAGCTTTCCTTGCGTTGGAGGCGTGCCCGTTCCTCGGGGTGCGGGAATCAGCGGCGTAACGGTGGAGCGGCGCTCTCCGTCGAGTTCGTCCCAGGTGCCGGCTTTCTCTTGCATGCTGAGGGGTTCGCTCGCATCATGATTGCGCTCGACGGGACGGAGGTGATTTGCGATCCGGAGTCGGAGAGCTCGGATTGGACTGCGTTCCTCGTCGCCCAAGCTCTTCCATTGGCTGCGACGCTCTGTGGGCTCGAGGTGCTGCACGCTTCCGGCGTGGTGTTGGGGAGTCGGGCGATACTGTTCTCGGGCTCATCCGGCGTCGGTAAGTCCTCACTGGCAGCCGCGCTGGTGCGTCGAGGCGCGTCGTTGTTCAGTGACGACGCGGTCGCAGTGAAGTTGTGCGACGGCGTGCTGATCGGCTATCCGGGCCCAGCGCGACTCAACCTTCGCGCAACCGAGCATGCACGTCTATCGACTCGGGAGCGAGCCTTGCTTGGCTCGTCCACCATGCTGCTTGGCAAGCACTCTTTCGGCCCGAGTGTGAACGACATACCAGTACAACTAAGTGACCTGTTCCTGGTGGAACACGCTACAAATGGGGCCCCAGTTGAGCGAATCGATGCGGTCGACCCCTTGGCTCTGTTCGCGACCACCTATATTCTGTCAATTCAGACCCCTGAGCGGCTTGCGCGCCATCTCGACCTAACGTGCGCGTTGGCCGCGACGGCGAGCATTCACAGGCTGCGAGTTCGGCCCGACATGAATGCGACGCAGCTCGCGGACGCGGTTCACGACTACCTGCTGGAGCTATCGAGCTGATGTTTGCCGTTGGGTGGGGCGAGCGATCGGTGGACCTGCTATCAGCGAGGCACGTCGGCACCCCGTTGGACCATGTCGGGCCGCTGGCAGTCGTAGGGGGCGTGGGCGCTGTTGACGAGGGAGTGAACTGCTGGATATCGGGGCGTCTGACGAACGCCGAGTTGCTGTGTGATCGATTTGGCCTGCCCCAAGATACGGACACGTCTGCGTTGATCGCGCGGGCATACGCGCGGCTTGGGCCGCGAGTATGCGAAGTCTTGCGTGGCACCTTCATCGTGGTGGTGTTCGATCGAGACCGCGAGAGAACAACGATCCTTCGTGATCATCTCGGGGGACGCCCGCTCGTACACGCCCGGGTGGGCAGCGGAGCGTTGTTTGCCGAACACGAGCGCGTAATCCTGGATCTGCTGCCAAGTACCCCAGGGCCCGATCGCCTGGCTTTGACAAGCTGGATCACGCGCGGCAGTGTCCCCGCCGGGCGCACTCTGTTCGAGGGCATCCAGTGCATACCGCCTGCACATAGCGTGACTCTCTGCGCAGACGGTATCGTCACCGAGCGCTATTGGCGCCCCCGCTACGAGGGCGTCGTCGCAGGGTCACGGGAAGCCGTCGCTGAGCGCCTGCGGATCGCGGCGTACGACGCGATACAACGCTTTGCTCAGAGAGCTCGCCGGCCTGCGGTGAGCCTCAGCGGCGGTCTTGACTCCGCATGTGTAGCGGCGGGAATGGTCGCCCAGGAAGGGCGTGTAAGCCCGCTCGCGCTGGCGGGGGTCTTCCCGACCCATCCCGAGGTCGACGAGCGCGACCTGATCGAAGCGACCGCGCGACACACCGGCCTGTCCGTCGAGCTGACTCCGTTCGATGATCGCGCCTCGGTCCTCATGCCCGCGCTCGAGCACATCGAGCGCTGGCTCCTGCCACCGGCATCACCCAACCTATTCGTGTGGAAGCCGCTGACGGCGAAAGCCCGCAGACTCGGTGTTGACGTGATACTCGACGGGGAGGGCGGCGATGAGCTATTCGGAGTCGTGCCGTACCTGATCGCCGATGAACTGCGCCGCGGGCGAGTACTCGGTGCCTGGGAGCTGACCCGCCGTCTCCCAGGACTCGGCCGCGACCCCGGATTGCGCACACGCGTTCGGGCGGTACGCAAGTTCGGTCTGAGCAGCGCGATCCCGCCAGCAATCAAACGCTGGCGTCAACGCAGGAGACTGACTGACGCGCCACTGTCACTGCTGCAACCCGCTGACGCATCAGCGCTGCTTGAATTCGAAGCCGAATCACACGCACGCGGTCTCGACGGTCCCGTCTGGTGGCGAGCGCTGGCCGAGGACCGGATGCACGTGATCGAGGCGATCGGCATGTCGGCAAACTCGCGCCGAATGGCGAACGACGCGCAGATTGATCGGCGCCACCCATTCACATTCGACCTCGACCTACTGCACACCGTGCTTACCAGCCCTCCCTCGATGCAATTCGACCCTGTCCGCGATCGGCCGCTCTTGCGCGACGCACTGGTCGGCTACATACCCGAGGTCGTGCGTACCCGTCACGCCAAGAGCTTCTTCACGACGCTGCTTTCTACAGGACTCGCCATCGATGGAGCCCAGCTCGCTGACGGCCCGAACCGGCGTGACGCACCGGTTCGGGCCTTCGTAGAAGCCTCGCAGCTATCACAGCTCGTGCCAGAGGAGTCCGACCATCGGGCGGCTTTCCGCCTGTGGCAGATCGGCCTAGCCGACATCTGGCTGCGAACCTTGGAGGATCCGGAGTACCCGCGCGAACTGTTTGAGAAAGCCGAGCACCAGCAATAAGGCGAACACCTTCGTTAGTCCTATTCCCGTACTTGAACTTCGCTGCTCGTTCGATATTCTATCCCCCCACCGGTCTTTGCCTCTTACGACAGCAGTCCGCCCGGAAAGGAAGCTCATGCCCGACAGGAACCTCATGGGAAGAGACGCCACTCCCGTATACGAGACCCCCAAAGTCATCGATCATGGAACCCTCAAAGAAATCACGGCAGGTAGTTATGTTTACGGCAAGCGCGATTCGATCCACGCTACACACGTCGAACATGAATCTAGCGTCCCCATTATTGAGTTCTAGCGCTGAATAGTTCGCGGCCGAACCATCCCGGGGCTACCCCAAACGGCCGGCTGGGGTCACTGCTGGCTGTCGTGTGCGTGGCTCAGGCCACCGAGCCGGGTCGTGCTCACCGGCATCCGGGTGAGATCGTGATAGTGCTCGAGCACCACGCGACCAAACGCCTTTGAGGGCGCCGATCACGCGATCGTTGAGACCGTCGGCGACCGGCTCGAGGACCGCGAAGCCGCGACCATCTGCGGGCCCACCGTCAGCATGGATATCGATCGCGACGTTCGCGTGCGCGCGGTCGAGGATCTCCGAACGCTGGGTGACGCAGGGACCGATCCCATTGTTAGTAGTGCGCGTGAGGACGACCTTCGCATCCTCGGCGCGTAGGTCGCCGGCCAGGTACTCAGCGACGTTGAAGTTGAACCGCGCCTCGGTGTACCCACCGGCGGTTTCGGTGCCGGTCGTGTCGCATGTCTCCTCTTCGTGCCCGGTCCAGATGAGGTGGTTGATGTAGCTGGGGTCGGTGTAGTTGCGGCCGTTATGGCCTGGATCGATACCGACAATCTTGCGCGCGAGCGGGAGCCAAGCCTTCCGTATCACCGGCCCGGCGCTTGCCGGCGCACCAGCGCAGGCCAGACCCGCGAGGACCCACATGGCGAGCGAGCGTCGTGGCGATGCGAGGACGTATCCTGCGCAAGATCATGATCGCCGATCCTCCCACACGAAACGATCTGCCATGAAGACGACCGGGGCTCACTGTCACGGCCGCGCGCATGCGGGCGCGCAGATCATCCGGGCGCCCCCTGACGCGCGGGACGAGGATCGGGACCGGCGAGATGAGCGCTTCCGCAATGCCCCGTGGAAGCGAGAACGAGCCGATCCTCGGTCGGCGTACTCGGACCTCGTCCAAGGCAGTCGCGATCTTCGCCCGGCACAGACACTTCCTTTCGCGCGCTTAGCAGGTGCGTCGCTGGCGCTCTTCGACATACCTGTGGCATTCGCAGAGCAGGTCTCGGCGGAGGCCGATGGCGCTGCCGGTTTACGCCTCAAGCAGCAAACGGCGAAGTCGTGACCCCTCCGCACCGGCACCCGACCATCTGTCCGGCGCCGACATGGTGGCTGCCCTCCGTCTACAGCGGCAGTCTGACGCGGTCGCGCTAGACGACCGGATCAGCGGCGGAGCGGGCAGTCCGGCGTCAGCCGGTGCGGAGCCTGACGGCGTCAGTTCGCTAAGTCTTGCTTGCCCGCACGGGGTCACGTCTTGCCTGTCTACTTGGGCTTGTGGGGGTGCGCTATTGGCGCGGGCAGTTTGATTGTCGTTGCTGGCCCTGGCCTGTCGGCCGCGTCGAGCGCGACGATCATCGCGGCAGTCGCGTTGGCAGGGATGCGCGCCGTTCGAGCGCGGGTCGTGGCGGTTGGCGTTGCCCCGCTCGTAGTTGTGAAGGCGAGCATGTAGCTCACAGCGCGGGGCGTCTTGGCCCAGCTCAACCGTTGACCGTGGCGTGAGAGCGAACGGACGCGGGCGGGTGGCGAGTCGTTTACGCGGTAGGGTGCGAGTGTCTCGGTGGCACGCGGAAGGCTGTTTGCAACGGTGATCGCACGGATCGTTCGCGTCGGCCCGAGTCCGACGCGGGGGGTGTAGATGAGTTGGCCCTGGGCGCGGGTGGTGCGCAGCAGCAGTCGGTCGTTGCCGCGGCTGCCCTGCTCGAGGAGTTCAAGGTACTGGCCCGGCGCGGTGCGCTGGGAGTAGCTGAGCTGGCGCTTGCCGTCGCGCAGCGAGCGCGTATGCACACTCACCGACACGGGTGGGAGCGAGCTGGCTATGGAGACAGAGGTGATCGCCGTGTTTGTCGAGGTGACGCTGTAGCTGCCGGCAGGCGAGCGGCCGAGGATCACGTAGGTCGTGTCGCTGGTCGGGTCGGGGACGATCAGTCCATCCCGGGTCTCGCTCGCTTCCGCCCCGCCAGTGAGCGAGATGCCGTCGGGACCGGTCAGGGCGACCTGCGGCGCGGCATCGGCACCGTGGACCGCGATCAGACGCTGGCCATGATGAGCGCCGAGGGAGAACCGCAGCGCCGCCCCGGCTGCCCTAGCGCGGACGCTGCTCGCAGTGGCCTCGTACGGGCCCATGTTGCACGTCGATGCGAAGGGCTCCTGCGTGCCGTTCGCCAGCACGCCCCAGCCGACCGCGAATCCGTCGATCGTCGCGCAAGCGGCGAAACCGTGGTTCGAGAAGACGACCTCGCCGGTCGCCGAGCCGAGTGGCCCGAGCGTGACGGTGCCCGTCGCGTCAATGTTGTAGTTGCCGCCAACCTGAAAGAACGTTCCCGGCCCGATCGCGGCCGAGAACCCGTATCCGCGGATGGTCACGTCAACGCCGCCCTCGAGTTGGATCGTCCCGCCCTCGGTGTACATCACCTTGGCGTGGGCCAGCGGGAACGAATCGATCGTCGCGACGCCCGTCGCGGTCAGCGTCCACTGCGGGGACAGGTCCAACTCGAGCCCCCCGTCAAAGCTCACCGCCGGCGGGGTCTGGCCGGTCTGCGGGCCGAGCGTCAACGCCACGTTGCCGGCAAACGCCGGGTAGCTGACGCCACCGGGCGTCGTCTTGCTGCTGGCCGAGCCGCCGATCGTCTGCAAGAACAGCGGGGTGTCCGGGATCTCCTTATTGATGTCCTGCACGGCCAGCGCGAACTGGCGGACACAGCATCCGATCACGGACTCCGAGCTCGGCGGCCCGATCGTGATCGACGTGGTGATGTTCGGCCCCTTTTGGGGAACTAGCAGAATCGTGGCCGACCCCATGAACGTCCCAGAGGCGACATCGTAGCCGAGTCGCAGATCCTTGACCTGGGTCGTGCCGATGTACACGCTCGCAACGTTCAGCTGTCCCGAGAAATCCACCCCGTTCGTGTTCGACGCCGTGATCGTAAAGTCCGCAGACACGCCAGTCGCCGCGCCTGGCAGCGCACTGAACGCGCCGGGCAACTGGACGGTGATCGTCATCTTCACCGAACCGCCGTTGTCCGGGCTCAGATCGAGCGCGCTGGGATCGACGACGGCGTGCAGACCGCCGATACTCGGGGTCCACGGGGCGCTGCCAGTGCTCAGCAGCCCAGTGCCGACGGAGGCGGTCCATTTGATCGGCCCCTTTATGGGAAAGGGGCTCAAGCTGCCGAGCTGGACCTGCACGCCGCCGGTGGAGGAGAACACCGATGCGGTCTTCGACGGGGTCAGCGTGAGCGTCGACCCAGCGGTAGGAATGACCGTGACGCCGTCCAGCGTGACAGGTCCGGTCGCGCTAAAGATCGGGCCGTACGGCGTGTTCCCCGACCGCTTCAGGCACGTGCCATCGCGACCTTCCATGAACAGCAGACCGGAGGCTGCGGCCGACTTCAAGGGCGCGACGCACGCTGTAGGCGGCGGGGTAGTCGACGTGGAAAGCGTCCACCCCACTGTCACCGGCGCCGAATCGTTACCGACGTCATCAACGGCGAAGATCGTCAGCGTATGAGGCCCAGGCGACAGGTCGTTAAGCGTGTCCGGCGAGGAGCACACCGACGCAGGGGCACCGTCGAGGCTGCACGTGTAGCTGATCTCTGCGTCGTTTCCATCCTCAGCCGCGCCATGAAAGCTGACCGTCGCCGTCTGGCTGGTGGTGGTCCCCGACGGCGCGGAATTGACCGACAGCGTTGGCGGGTGCGTGTAGACGGCCCAGTCGTACTCGCTCTGCGGGCCGGGATCCTCGCCTGGGTCGTGCTCGCGTACCTGAAAAGTGTGCTTGCCGTCGCCGAGGTCGGAATACGTCTGCGGCGAGCTGCACGCTGAGAACGCCGAGGCGTCGAGCGAGCATTCGAACTGCGCTCCCGTTGTATCGCTTGTGAACTCGAACGTCGCCGACGTCGACCGCGTTGGATTCTCCGGCCCCGCGACAATATCCGGCGCAGACGGTCCGATCAGTATCTCGGTGACCGTGCCCTCGTAGTCGACGCCGGTGCCCCCGTTCGCGACCCAGACGTGGGAGCCATCCGATGACACCTGAAACGGACCGGCAGAGCCGCCGGTGCCGACGGGAATCGTGTTGACGATCGCGCCGGTCGCCGCGTCGATCTCACTGACCTGGCCCGAATTGAGATTCGTGACCCAGACGTCGGTGCCATCCGCCGACACGCCATGGGGGTTGCTGCCGACCGTGATCGTGTTGACGACCTCGCCGGTCGCCGCGTCGATCTCGCTAACCGTGCCGTCGCCTGCGTTCGTGACCCAGACATGGGTGCCGTCCGACGACACGGCGGAAGGCTGTTCGCCGACATCGATGGTGTTGATGACAACGCCGGTCGCCGCGTCGATCTCGCTAACCGTATCGTCGTTGTAGTTCGCGACCCAGACGTCGGCGCCGTCCGACGATATGCCCTCGCTGCCGGAATTTAGGTCGACAGTGATCGTCCTGACGATGGCACCGGTCGCCTCGTCGATCTCCACGACCGTGCCACCGATGAGGTCGACCCAGACATGGACGCCGTCCGAGGATACGGCGTCAGGATAGTTAGGATAGGTCCCAACGGTGATCGTCCTGACGATGGCACCGGTCGCGGCATCGAGCTCGCTGACCGTACCGTCGATTCCGTTCACGACCCACACGTGAGTGCCATCCGACGAGACAGCACCGGCGTCGTTGCCGCTGCCGTCAGGGATCGTGTTGACGATAGCGCCGCTCGCCGCGTCGATCTCGAAGACCGTGTTGCTGGTCGTCTCGCCGTTGTAGCTCATGGTCCACACGTGGGTGCCATCCGACGACACGCCCAAGAGCTCGGAGCCGGAGGGGAAGGTGATGTTGTCGACAATAACCGCCGCGGCCGTGGCCGACGACGCACCCGCGCAACACACCGCCACCGCCGCGAGCAGCACCCCGGTCAGTCGGACCGCACCTGCTCGCGAGAAGCCATCCAACAGTCTCATAGGGCTCCTCTCCCTCTTCCTGTTGTAAACGCCTGGAGACTGGCTTCGAGCCGGCCAGGGCCGAGATGCAGGTTCCGGAGCGTATCAGCGGGCCACGATCGGGAGTAGCTCTCATAGGCCCTCGTATCCGCCAGCACGTCGCTCAGGGGACCAGGGGACCAGGGGACCAGGACGTACTTCCCGGTGAGGCTCCTGCGAGCCATCGAGCCCCCCGATCCCCAACGCCGCCAAGCGAGAGCGCTCCCTTCCACCGAAAGCACTCGTCTCGGCGGTCCAGCCCGGCGTGCTCGCTCTGGACGACGAGCAGCAGTCCGAGCCGACGTCGACCCCGCGCTCGCTCTCGGTGTGGCAGCGACCGTCGGCTAGTGTTCCGCCCTTAACCTCGATCTTGCAGTGAGCCATCCTGTGTTTGGCGGAGACTTCGAGGCCAGGGTTTGCCTGGCGGAGGGAGAAGTCTCGGCTCATGGCACATGCGAGGAAGTATTCAAAGGAGTTGTTGGACCGCGGGACGCGTCTGGTGTTCGAGTCTGGGCGTCCTATTGCGCACGTCGCGAGGGACCTCGGGATCGAGAGCGAGACGCTTGGTAAACATGTCCGGCAGACCGAAGCAGATGAGGGCCGGCGCAAAGACGTCCTGAGCAGCCAGGAGCGTGAGGAGATCAAATCCTTGCGTCGTGAGGTTGCGCAGCTGCGCCGCGCGAACGAGATCCTGAAGGCCGCCAGCGTGTTTTTCGCGGGCGAGCTCGATCCACACCGTCCGAAGTGAGCGCGTTCATCGACGAGCATCGCGAGCGCTTCGGGGTCGAGCCGATCTGCGGGACCCTGGGCGTGTCGGCGTCCGCCTACTACCGAGGGCGACCGGAGAGCGCTCAGCGCGGGCCGTCGAGGATGAGCGGCTGCTCGGCGTGATCGAAGGGTTGCACGCCGCGAACTACTGCGCCTACGGGTCGCGGCGGATGTGGAAGGCGCTTCTGCGTGAGGGCGAGCAGGTCGGCCGCAGCCGGGTGGAACGCCTGATGCGCCAGAACGGCATTCAGGGAGCCAAGCGCAGGGGCAAGCCGTGGAGGACCACCAAGGCCGACCCCGTGGCGCTGCGCAGCCCTGACAGGGTGCAGCGCGACTTCACCGCGTCCCGGCCGGATGAGAAGTGGTTCGCAGATTTCACGTATCTGCGCTGCTGGGAAGGCCTGGTGTTCTTCAGCTTCGTGATCGACGCCTACAGCCGGATGATCGTCGGCTGGCAGTTCGCTGGGCATATGCGCACCGATCTCGTGCTCGACGCTCTCAGGATGGCTTTGCATCAGCGAGCCCCCGGAGCAGATGTCTCGCTCGTGGCACATTCGGACGCCGGCAGCCAATACACGTCGTCCGACTACACCCAGCTCCTGGACGACCACGACGTGCTCGCCTCGATCGGGACCGTCGGCGACGCCTACGACTGTGGCCGCGGAGAGCTTCGTCGACACCTTCAAGACCGAGCTCATCACAGACCGCACCTGGACCAGCAGAAGCCAGCTCGAGATGGCGATCGTCAGATACGTCGCCTGGTTCAACAACACTCGACTGCACGAATCCCTCGGCGACCGGCCACCCCAAGAGATCGAGGAACTATACGCTGCGAAAAACCGGGCAACCACACCCACGCGATGAACGTAGGGAACCTACAAAAACGGTCTCCGTGGAACCCAGGGCGGCTCACAGGACGGGCGTAGATCGCGGTGAGGCTTCGATTTCTAGGGCCGGTGTCAGTTCGTAGCGGTGGGTGGGGTCGGCCGGGCGCTAAATAGGTGGTGTGTGTGTGGTAGCCGACCGTTCGGGCGCGGGAAGCGGCGTGCCGAATGTGTGCCGGGCGGCAATCGGCGTCTCTATTCAGTAGATGGGTGGCGGGCGCGTCGGTCAGCCGGCGGGTGCTGGGAGCGATTTGAGCTTCGTGTATGCGTGGGCGAGTTGCGTTGCCCATGGCCAGTTGGCTTGGAGGCGTAGTTTTGCTGTGCGGCCGTGGAAGGCGAGGCGGGCGGCGATGTGCAGTAGGCGGTAGCGCAGGCGTTTGGGCTCGGCCTTGGCGAGTTCGCTTTCGAGTAGCAGTGTCTGGGTCCAGCGGATCAGGTCGTGGGCGATCAGCACGAGCTCGACCCAGACTTGGTTCATTTGGAAGTCGCGGAAAGGGAGCTTTGCCAGCCCGGTGTCCTTGTCGCAGCGGATGTGATCCTCAGCGCGGGCGCGCTGGCGTTGGCGTCGCTCGAGCACGGCGATATTAGGGTCGGGCTGGTCGGTCAGGAATGCCTGGAAGCGGTAGCCGTCTTGGTCGGTGAACGAGAGTTGCGCGCCGGGGTGCGCCCGCTCCCTGCGGCAGATGAGGCGGGTGCCCTGTGGCCAGCGTGAGAGATCGACCAGGCCGCTCAGCTCAGCGACTTGCCCGTTCGGCCGTTTGGTGCCGTCCTGGTCGAGTGCCGCGACCCAAGCATCCTCGGGTACTTCCACGATTCCAGCACGCACCGGCCTGGTCACGTCGTAGCCGACCGAGAAGTGGATCCGGGCGTCGTGGCACCAGTCGATCAGCTCGTGTGTGGCGCCCGCGGAATCCATCCGCAGCAGGATCGGTATCCCTTGAATGTGCTCCGGTGGTATTTGCGCGAGCGCGTCTTCGCACGCCGCGACCTGGTCTGAGGCGTTGTTCGCGCCACGGTTACCGGGTCGCAACAGGCCGGCGAGCGCCTCACCGGACTCCTCCAAGTAGACCATCAGCGGCGCGAACCCAAAGCCGCCCTTGTAATGCCCGGC
Source organism: uncultured Solirubrobacterales bacterium (assembly GCA_963812595.1). Lineage (GTDB taxonomy): Bacteria > Actinomycetota > Thermoleophilia > Solirubrobacterales > Solirubrobacteraceae > Palsa-744. Next base: position 179,836 of record CAWEVQ010000009.1, on the reverse strand, counting down.
GGCACCCTCCTTCAGCGAGTGCGCGGTCACGAATGTCGCGTCCTGGTCGATCGTCACCCGCTCCGGCTTGACGCCAAGCTCCCACGCACGCGCACGCGCCGCAGCACGCGCGGCCCGCAGCCCTCCCAGCAACCCTGGATCGGCCGCGATCCGCTCGATCACCCGATAAGCCGTGGAGTCCGAAGCTACCTCCCCAAACAACGGCCGCTGATCGCGCAGCCCCCGCAGATCGGCCAGACACTCGCCACCATCAGCGATCATCACCGCCAGATCGCGCACCACCACGCCGGTGTCATACCCCGCGCGCCGCTCTTTCATCGACCCGAGCACCAGCGACAGCGCCCTCGTCAGCCCGGTCTTGTCAGCCATCCCAGCCAACAACGCGCTACCAGCGTGCGAAACCAAGCCCTCTCCGTCCGCGCTGACATCTACGGTTACCGGGCGTCCATCATGCATCACCCTCAAGGTGGACCTCCAAGCTCGGGACCAGGACCTTCAGCAAGCCCAGGATCCCTGCTCAGTCGGACGTTTCCGCGCCCCCAACCACGGGGGCGCGGATCGTTCCTGCAAGATCGAGGTTAAGTCAACGGCATTGGGGCTAGGTGCGCGCCAGTCGTGCACGGATTCGGCCGGATTCCAGCGGACTCCACGGGATTGGGGCTCTAGGTGTTTTCCCCTGCAAGCAGGCCAGATTCGGTAAGCGTTCAGTTGGTGTGGGGGGCATAATCCGGTGGCGTCGAATCCTGTGTTGTGGAGTGGGCTGAGGCGGAGGCGATCTATGACGCCAGCCGGGAGGCGGTCGTTGAGGTGCTGCTGCGGATGGACGCGCAGATCCAGCGGTTGGGATGAGCGGGTCACGCGTCAGGATGAACGGATCGGCCAGCTCGAGCGCAAGCTGAATCGCGGCTCGCGTAACTCATCGGCTCCGCCGAGCTCTGATCTGCCTGGCGGGCCGCCCACGCGGAGCAAGGATCCCTCGGGCCGTAAGCAGGGCGCCCAGGATGGCCACGAGGGCCGCGTCCGGGAGCTGTTGCCCGGCGAGCGCGGTCGACGCGGTCATCGAGTACTGGCCCGAACGCTGCGGCTGTAGGCATGTTTTGTGCCGGGAGAGCTCGTGGGCGTCGGCGAGTCCCAGCGCCACCAGGTCGAAGAGCTGGCGCTCAGTCCGCGTGGCGCGGGTACTCCTCCGCGAGGTCGGTGAGGTCCATATCGAGCGCGCGCAGGATGCGCATGACGGTTGCCCATCGGATGCCGCGGTGCCCGTTCTCCAGCTGGGAGAGGTAGGTAGCGTCCATTCCGACGCGGGCGCCGAACTCCTCTTGGGTGAGCGCGGCCCGCTCGCGCAGCGCGCGTAGGGTGCGCCCGAGGATGGCCTGGTCGCGCACGGTGTCCATGTCGCGCGCGTCTCCCATCGCTGGCCGACCCTACAGGCGGCCTTTGCACAGTTAGCCAAGTCGTGCTACCGTTCGCGCGACCAGATGAAAAGTGCGGGCGCGCTGCCGAAACAGCCGCCCGCGTGGCACCGAGAGTGTGACCTCCCGGCGCGCCGACATCCTACCGGCCAGGCAGGGTGCCTCCTCGCCAGAAGACCGCCCCCGGAGCCTCCGACCAAGGAGGAACCGAACATGATCATCACTATCCCCGCCGAGCTTGTCTCGCCCGTGCGTGACGGCGCGCGCTCTGACTTGCACTGCCAGGTCGAGGAAGCGAGTGCCTTGTCGAACCCCGCGAGGGGGACGTTGGCGCAGGGGTAACGTTCGCCCTCGCCCGCGCCAGCGGTGCCCGCGCGCTGCTGGACCTGACGGGCTGGGTCGAGCCCGAGGGCGGCGCCCGCCCGGTCGATGTGGACCCGCGCGAGCACGGGGAGGCGCTGCTGCGGGCGCTCCACCTGCGCCTCCACGCTGAGGACCCCGACGAGCTGGCGAGCGCAGGGCAGCGCGCTGAGGCGAAGGTCCGCGCCGCGCAGCTCACGAACCTTTCGCAGCAGGTGAAGCAGGGCACGGTGACCATCCCCCAGGACCCGTTACAGGAGGACGGCACGCAGTCTCTGGTTGTCTTTCAGGTGCTCCGCGACGATCGGGCCGAATGGTGGTCGCTCGGGGATCTACTGAGCGAGTTGTACGACGTGGACTCCGATGCGATCGGCGTTGCCGTCGAGCGGCTGCGCGAACAGTGCGTTGTCGGCGTCGAGGGCGAGCGGTTCTCTGCCAGCTCGTGCGCACGGCACCTCGACGCTCTCGGCTTCATCTGTATATGAGCGAGCCAAGGCTGCCCACGAACAAGAACTTGGGGCGCGCGATCCGTCGCCTGCGCCAAGCCCGGAATCTCAGCATCGACGGCATGCTTGCCTGCGTGCTGATCTTCACCGGCGGGACGGCGGCGCTCGTCCCGGTCGTCGGGGCGACGACCGCGGTGTGGGTGATGGCCGTGATCGCGGCGGCGGCGATCGAGGTTCACTGGCGGTGCAGGCAGATCGGGCACCACTTGCGGGAAATCAAGCGCCTTCGCAGCGAACGCGCAGCCATCGAGGCGATGCGTGATGGCTGAGCAAGACGCCTACATGGTCGAGCGCGCCCTGCTGCTGAGCGCGTTCGGTGAGAAACTGCGCGCCGAGCGTGAGCGGCGGAACGTCTCGCAGGAAAGGCTGGCGGCGATCGCGAACGTCCACCGCACGCACCTTGCCGCGATGGAGGGCGGGCATCGCGACCCGCACGCCTCGATGCTGTTGATCCTCGCCGACGCGCTGGAGGTCTCGCCGGAAACCCTGCTCGCGGGCTTGTTCGTGCCGAGGGAGCGCAAGGCCCCGACGCACTTCAAGAACGGGACCGGGGGCGAGGCATGATGGTCGAGCAAGACGCCTACATGGTCGAGCGCGCGCGGCTGCTGAAGGTGTTCGGCGAGAACCTGCGCGCCCTGCGCAAACACCGGAATCTCGCGCAGGAAGGGCTCGCGGAAGTCGCCAACCTCCACCGCAACGAGATCGGTGTGATTGAGCGTGGGGAATGCGCCCCGAACCTGCTGACGCTGTTGATCCTCGCGGACGCCCTGGAGGTCCCGCTGGAGGCCCTGACGGAAGAGGTGGCGGTGCCGAGGGAGCGCAGGCCCGCGAGATGCCACACGGGAACACGCCACGGGGGGGGCACGATGACCAGACGACGGATTCTTACAGGCACGCGCCGACGTGTGGCCTAGGTTGTGGAAATGACGACCAAACGGAGGCAGTGATGGCGACAGGCATTCTCCAGCGGCATAGCCGCAAGTGCAGCCGGCAAGGGCGCTGCAAATGCCCCTACGAAGTGTTCGTCTACAGCAAGCGCGACGGGAAGAAGATCCGCAAGACGTTCCCGACGCAGGCCACGGCGAAGGCGTGGCGCCAGGACGCGCAGCCGGCGGTCCGCAAGCAGGTGCTACGGGTGCCGACGCCGGTCACGCTCGGGCAGGCCGCGCGCGAGCTGATCGTGGGTATGCGTGACGGGTCGATCCCGACGCGCTCGGGTACCCGGTACAAGCCTGCCGCGATCCGCTCCTACGACGAGGCGTTGCGTCTGCGCATCCTGCCCGAGCTTGGCGACATGCGGCTCTCCGATGTTCGCCGCGGCGATGTGCAGGCACTCGCGGACCGGCTGACCGGGGAAGGGCTCGCGGCCTCGACTGTGCAGAACCAGATCGACCCGTTGCGGGTGATCTTCCGCCGCGCGATCCGCCGCGACCTCGTGAGCGTCGATCCGACCGAGGGCCTGGAACTACGCAGGCCGAACGGCCGGCGCGACCGGATCGCCAGCCCCGAGGAGGCCCGCGAACTGCTTGACGCTCTCCCCGCCGAAGACCGCGCGCTATGGGCGACCGCCCTGTACGCCGGCCTACGCCACGGGGAGCTACGCGCGCTCCGCTGGTCGGACGTCGACATCGAGGGTCGCATGATCCGCGTCAAGCGCGGCTGGGACGCCAAGGAGGGCGAGCAGGATGTTAAGAGCGACGCCGCGCGCCGCACGGTCCCGCTGATCGGGCACCTGGCGCCCTACCTGGCCGCGCACAAGCTCGCCACGGGCCGCGCTGACGGCGCGCTCGTGTTCGGCGCGACCGCCGACGTGCCGTTCGAGTCGTCCACGGTCCGCCGCCGTGCGCTCGCCGCGTGGGGCTGGCAGAGCGCGGCGCGCAACCCGGAGCCGACCGGGCCGCGACGCATCACTGTCAAGGTGCGCCCGGACGCGCTGGAGCGGATCGGGTTGCACGAGGCGCGGCACACCTTCGCGTCGGTGATGATCGCCGCCGGGGTGAACGCCAAGGCGCTGAGCACGATCATGGGGCACGCGACGATTGCCTTCACCTTCGACGTGTATGGCCACCTCATGCTGGGCGGTGAGGACGAGGCGCGGGAGCGCATCGACGGCTACCTCGACCGGCTTGACGGCGGCTCGCACCTGCGCGCGGTGGGTGGCTAGGTGCGCGCCAGTTGCGCGCCAGTCGTGTACGGATTCGGCCGGATTCCAGCGGACTCCACCGGATCGACGCTCTAGGAGTTTCCCCAGCATAGGAGCCAAAATCGGCTCCAGTACAGGGGGATTGGGTAGGGTGACGCTCCGGGTTCGAATCCCGTTGGCGGTACTCACGAAAGCTCTGCCCAGTACAGGGTTTTTGCTTGCTCAGAGGCCCCGCGCGCCAGGATTTGTGCCAGTCGTGCCACGCCGACCGTGAGCAGCGGGCTGGGCGCTCGTCTGCGGCTCGGCGCCGGGCGGCGCAGCGCTGTGGCCCTTCGGTGCCGCGGGCCGGGGCGCTACTTTGTAGGGCGTGACCGCGAAGGAGAAGCTACAGCAGACGGTCGAAGAGCTTTCCGAGGCCGAAGCTCAGGACACGCTTGGCTTCATCGTCCGCCGACGCAGCGACCGTGATGCCTTGGCCGAGCTGCTTGAGCGTGCCCCCGTCGATGATGAGCCGACTACGCACGAGGAGGACGAGGGCGCACGCGAAGCTAGCGCGCAGATTGCACGCGGAGAGGTGATCTCGGCGGACGAGATCAGGCGCGAAGTCGCTTGAGCACCAGCGGCGGCTGGGTCTTCTCGGCACGGGCAGGGCGCGATTTCAAGCGTCTCGACCCTCCAGTCAAGCGCCGCATCGTAAGCGCCCTCGATCGACTTGCAGGCGATCCACCGGCTGGCGATGTCGTCAAGCTGACGAACGCAGATGAATGGCGCCTGCGCGTAGGCGACTGGCGGGTTCGCTTTGAGCGCGACACCGAAACAGGTGTGATCCACGTCCTGCGGGTCCTGCCCCGTGGACGTGCCTACAGGGATTGATGCCGATGGGGTGGGTTAAAGGAAAGCGCCGGCCGACGCGAGCCACCTGCCGAGACGGCGCGCGCGTGACGATCCCCCAGCGCGAGCTACGCAATCAGGCCGGCGCGGTGCTGCGGCCCACTGAGCAGGGCGAGCGCTTCACGATCACCGTGGACGGTCGCCCGGTCGCTGAGCTTTGCCCGCTGCCCGGCACCCGCCCACCAGCGCCACCCGAGGCGCTGGGGGAGTTGTTCGCCGAGACTCCCGTCGATCCCGGATGGGCGACGGAGCTGCGCGCGATGCGCGACACGGAAGCCGCCGTGTGAGTCAGCAGCCGGGCCCGGCGGGAAGCCGCTGCCCGAGCGGGCGTGCGAGCATTGCGGTGAGTAGATACCGCGAGAGCGTGGTGTGCGCGGCCCAGCCTATGTTTTAGCCATCGTCGGCGGAAGCGGCGCGGCGGGACGGTAGGCTGCACCTGTGCAAGGGCGCTCGCTCTGGTCTGAGAACTCGTTTCTCTCGGTCGGCTGCAAAGGCTCGTTCCTCTCGATCGGGTCGGTGGGCTCTGCGCTCTCGATCGGGTCGGTGGGCTCCTTCGCCTCCGCATTCTCGATCGGCTCTGTCGGCTCATTCGGCCCGGTGCTTTCGGCCAGGACGAAGGCATCAGTGCTCTCACGGCGAGTCAACGGGGCGGTCCTCGGGCAAACGGAGCGTCGGCGCACAAGCGCTCTGTTGACGGGCACGCTGCTGGCGATCACCGCTGGCCTCATCCTCCGACGAGCCCGAGCTTGACCGACTTGGGCTGCTCCGAGGGGGGCGGGGCTCCCGCTGGCGCACACAGGGTTCGCTACACGACGAAGGAGAAACATGTCTGACGACCCTGCCACACCCCTCACCGCGAGCAAGAGTCCCCACGGCGTGCGCCAAACGACTGACCGCGCGGTGGCTGCCCTTCAGCAGCGCGAGATCACGATATTCGCCCGTGTCGATCATGGCGCCGGAGCGCGTGCAGCCGGGCTGGAGCTGCCCGACGAGGAGCTACTCATCTTCGGTGACCCGAAGGCGGGCACACTGCTGATGCAGGTTGATCCAACCATCGGATACGAGCTTCCGCTGCGCCTACTCGTGTGGGACGCCGACGGTCAGACGATGATCGGCTATCGACCGCCGAGCGCAATGGCTGCCGGGTATGCGCTCGCGCCGGACGCTCCTGTGCTTGACCGCATGCGCGAGCTGTTGGATGCGCTTGTGGCTGAGAGCACGGCTACGAGCTCATAGCTGAAGCTCGTGCATTCCGGTTCACAAAGATTTCCGGGCCCCTGTTGCGCGCTCGCACCGCCGTTGTTGATGAGGTACACACCACACGATTAATATCTATAAAGGTAACTATTCACACCCTCTGATTTAACCGGCAGCCTGCTGACGGTCATATAGGCTCAACGCTCCGTGAGTTTCGAGACTCTCCTTGTGATCGTGCTTGCCGGGCTCGGCGGCCCGCTGCTGGGCGTAGCGGGACGACGGTTTGTACCCGTGGTGATCGGCGAGATCGTCGCCGGCATCCTGATTGGCCCCGAAGTGCTGGGCGCCGTGAACCCCGCGAACACGACGATCTCGTTTCTGGGGGGCATTGGATTCGCGATGCTGATGCTCACCGTGGGGATGCACCTGCCGCTGCGCGACCGGCGGCTCGCCGGAGCGTTGAGAGACGGCGGGCTCCTGGCGGGCATCGTCGGCGTACTGTCGATCCCCGGCGGTCTACTCGCTGCGAGCATCGCGGGCACAGGCCATGCGGCGGTCTATGCGGTCTTGCTCGCCTCGGGGTCGGCCGCCGTGCTGCTGCCCGCGCTGCAAGAGACCGCCATCACCGGACCCGTCATCCTGACCGTGATAGCGCAGGTCACGATCGCCGACATCGTCACGATCACGACCCTGACCTGACGCGCGATCTTCTACGCCGGCTCGGCCGTGCTGGCGGCCGCACGGGGCAGCACGAGCAGCGAGCAGCGCGCGTGGCGCTGCAGGTAGTCGGAGGTGCTGCCGAGCACCAGGCGCTTCACGGGACCGTAGCCGCGTGAGCCGACCACCAGGATGTCCACTTGATCGCCGAAGGCGGCCAGCTCCTCGCCAGCGAGGCCATAGACCGCATGACCCTCCACGCCGGGCAGCTCCTTCATGCGGGCGTTTGCCGCTTGGATCATCTCATCGATGCTGTCCCCCAGCGCGGGAGGGACGATTCCGCTGTAGGCGACCGTCGGGATCGAGATGACTTCCAGCGCCTCGACCGTCGCGCGGGTTGGGGCCGCCAGGGTCCGTGCCAGCGCGAGCGCCGCTTCGCTCTCCGGCGAGGAGTTGTAGGCGACGCCGACCTTGGCGATCGGGGTTGGGTGCTCGACGAAGCCGAGCGGGGCGATTGCGACCGCACAGAGAGCGCCGTTCAGCGCGCCGCGCGTGTCATCGCCCAACATCGCGCGCCCCAACGCGCCGTGGCTGCTGGAGCCCACCACCAGCAGGTCCGCGTTCTGCTCCTCGGCCTGCTCGTGCAGCCCGCGTCCGGGGCTCGTCGACACGATGCTGAGGAGCTCCGCTGTGACATTCGCCGCGGTGCGCTCATCCTCGAGCAGCTTCTCAGACGCTTCGCGCTCCTCGGCCACCATGTCGGGGACGATCGCGTAGGACGCGTGCAGCTCCCCGCGACGCACGTTGGCGAGCGTCAGCTTTCCATCGGGGTCGGTGAGTAGGCAGGCAAGCGCGATGGCATCACGGCCATTGGACCTTCCATCCACTCCTACGAGCACGTTCTTGAACATCACGGGTCTCCTTGTCGGATCAGCTCGGCGCGGAGAACTACCCGCCGCCCTCACCAACAGAATGGGTTTTGGCGAATGCCGTGCGCGGAGCCTCGACACTGGCACGGTAGGGCTTGAGACTGCGGTAGGTGTCCTGCGCCAGGACCGGCTTGCGCTCGATGAACCCCGCGCGCTCCAGGAGCTCAAGCGCTTTGTCGCCGTTCACTCGCTTGACGCCCGCCCGCGCCCGGAGCGTTCGCGCATCTGCCCCCGGGTTGACCTCGACCGTGCGCGACATCAGTTCCAGAAGTTCCCGGGCGCGGGGGTCGGCTGCCATCACGGGTAGTCCAGCAGATCCGCTGCCAAAAAGAGCCCCGCCCGCGCCGCGCGAAGCCGGGCGCGCTCCCGTGGCAGCGGATGGCGCCCCGCCACCCGGCGACCGCGAGCAGGCCGATCGGGGGCGAAGCGGCGAAGCGCGGTGAGTCCACGCGTGGACGAACAGCCCCGATTGTCCGGCCTGGTGGCACCCGCAGAGCGTCCGTCGGGCGCTCCCGTTACGATCGTTCCATCACTGTCAATGACACTTGCTTGACAACGCGCCCTTCGCATGGCCCCATTCTCCAGCCGATCCCGTACCAAAAGTCTGATTTATCGGAACCTTGCTCGTCGCGCGAAAGGTGGCGGGGGCGAGTGGGAGACGCGACTCGACTTCTTGGCGTCAACCCATGAACCTTTGTCTGGAGCACCAGGGGGCTTGGCGGCGCCGCGGCAGCGTGGCGGATCCTCGCCGGGCGCTGTGACGCGAACGCGCCACGGCGCCCACCGTATCGTCCACAGCGAACAAGACTGACCGATTAGGCGGAATAAAATGGCTTCGAAAGATAAGACACGCTCGTCGAGACCGCGGCTGCGTTCCGGTCCCAACGGCCTGCCGCGGGGACAGGTATCGGAGATTCAGCGCAGCCGCATGCTGACCGCGGCGGCGGAGGCGGTCGAGGAGGTCGGCTACGCGCGCCTGACCGTCGCCCAAGTGATCGCCCGGGCGCGGGTGTCGCGCAAGACGTTCTACGACCTCTTCGAGGATCGGGAGGATTGCTTTCTCGCCGTGTTCGACCAGGCTGTCGAGCAGATCAGCGCGCTCGTCAGCGATGCGTATATGCGAGAGGATGGGTGGCGCGATGGCTTGCGAGCCGGTGTGCTGGCGATGCTGCGGTTCATGGACGACGAGCCCGGCCTCGCGCGGGTCTGCGTGGTGGAGGCGTTGGGGGCGGGGCCGCGTGTGTTGAAACGACGCACGCAGGTGCTGGCCCAGCTCAGGGAGGTCGTCGACCAGGGACGTTCGAGCGCCGGCGCCCGCGTGGCGCGCGCCACCGAGGAATCGCCCGAGGTCACCGCCGAAGGCGTCATCGGGGCCGTGTTCGCCGTCCTGCACTCGCGCCTGCTGGTGCGTAACAGGGAGCCGTTCACGGCGCTCCTGGGACCGCTGATGAGCATGATCGTGCTTCCCTACCTCGGCGCTCGTGCGGCCAGCAATGAGCTCACCCGCAAGCCCCCTCCGCTGCCCAAGCGCAGAAAACCGCCGCGGCGCATCGTCAAGGATCCGTTGGAGGGCCTCGACATGCGCCTCACCTATCGCACCGTGCGCGTGCTCACCTTCATCGGCGAGCACCCGGGCGCCAGCAACCGCGAGATCGCCGAAGGCGCGGGAATCGCCGACCAGGGACAGATCTCGAAGTTGCTGACTCGCCTGGAGCGACTGCAGCTGGTGCACAACATCGGGGAAGGCCAGGTCATGGGCTCCTCCAACGAGTGGTATCTCACCGACCGCGGCGGTCAGGTGGAGCGGGCCACACGCCCGCGGTAGCGCCCCGCCGAGGCAGCGCGCCTCGCTCTACTCTCCCATCGGAGATCCAGGGTCAGATCGAGATCCAGGGTCAGTCCCTCCATGCGCGTGCGGTCGGAGCAGGGGAGGGAGATGTTCGCGCGGCTGCTGCTCTGGAGACTGCTCGGCGTGGCCGCCCTGATCGTGGGGGCGGCGGCGCTGGAGTGGCTGCTGCACGGCGGCATCGGGGCCGCGTTGCGTGGCGCCGCGACGGCGCGTGCGGCGCTCCCGCAACGCGCCCCGCGCACCCCGAGCGGCTTGCATGTGGCGCGGCTGGCGGAGGTGCTCGCCGCGCTCGTGCTCTGCGGCACGTCGCTGTGCCTCGGCGCCCGCGGACGGGCGCGCAACGGGCGGCGATACGTGCGCCTGCGTGTGGAGCCCTACCGCACCGACCGCACGAGCGTGGAGGGGGTGGTGGCGATGTATGAGGCGCTGCACAAGCGCTTGCAGCGTCGCTGGTGGCGGCGCCTGCTGCGCGGTCAGCCGTCGGTGGCGCTCGAGGTGCATCACATTCGCACTGCCGACGGGGCTGGAAGAGCGCTGCTCGCGATCGCGTGTCCGGGGGGAATGGAGAGGATGATGGAGGCGGCGCTTCGCAGCGCCTACCCCAACTGCCGCATGGTGCCTCCCGGTGAGGCGCCGCCATTCCGCCTGACGTACACGCTGCTGCGTCTGAAGAAGCACGCGGGGTTCATCAAACGTGTGAAGCAGCTGGACCGTTACGAGCTGGTGCGCGAGCCGCCGATGGACAGGCTGATGACCGTGATGGGGGCGTGCGGGGAGGAGGCATTCGTGCAGCTGGCGCTGACTCCTACACCGGCGCTGCTTGAACGGTGGGCCAAGTGGCGCTACAAGCGCCACGAGGACCACCTCTCGCGCGAGCGGCGCGAGCACCTATTCGTGCGCGATCGCTCGCTGGTGGAGGAGGTCGAGCTGCGCGGAGGCCTGGATGTGCAGCACCGACCGCTGTACTTCGCCGACTTGCGCGTGCTGGCACCCACGCGGCGCGCGTGTGAGCAGATCGCCTCGGAGCTACGCGCCGAGGCGGCGGAGAACCGCCTCGTGGAGCGCGGGACGAGCGTGCGCCACGGCCTGCTGGGGCTGTACGGCAGGCGCGTGCAGCGCGGCGAGGGCAACCCCTGTCCCGGGTTGCACAAGGGGGTGATGGCGTCAACAGAGTTGGCAGCCCTGTGGCATGCGCCCTCGATCGACTACGCCACCGTGCCGTTCGCCCGCGGTGCCCTGCCGCTGGCGCCGGCACCGCCCGCGATCATGCGCACCCGCGACGGGGAAGGACTGCTGCGCGACGCGCACGGGCCGGTGGCTATCCACCCGCAGATGCGCCGCCAGAACACTGCTGTGCCGGGCACGGTGGAGCAGGGGAAGTCAAGTTATCTGGCGGCGACCGTGGCGGAGGACCTGCGTAGGGAGCGGTGCGCGGTGATCGTGCTGGATCCCAAGGGCGACGCCGCCGAGGCCGCCGTGAGCGCAGTGCCGGCGCGGCGCACGTGCACGCTGCTGGACTTCTCCCACCCGACCTGCGGCTTCAACCCGCTCGCCGTGGACGCTCCGGCGGACACGATCGCCGACTACGTGGTGGGGGCGCTAAAAAACCTGTTCACCGATGACAATGCGATAATGCGGCATAGATATGACACCCGACAACCTCAGGCTCGACGCCTACATCCGCGTATCGAAGGTCGCCGGGCGAACCGGTGCGAGCTTCATCTCTCCGGAGGTCCAGCGCGAGCAGATCGAGCGCTGGGCGAAGGCGCACGGCCATAAGCTGAGCTGGCACGAGCCGGAGCTCGACGTATCCGGCGGCAGCATGAGCCGCCCGGTCTTCGGCAGGGTCATGGAGCGGATCAGGGCCGGGCAGAGCGACGGGGTGATCGTCGCCAAGCTCGATCGCTTCGCCCGCACGCTGGTCGGCGCGCTGAGCACCCTTGAAGAGTTCGAGCGCCACGACGCGGTGCTGGTCAGCGTCGCCGAGAATCTCGATCTCTCGACGCCGATGGGCAAGGCGTTCCTGCGCATCTTGCTTGTGTTCGCGGAGCTGGAGCGCGACCGCATCTCGGAGAGCTGGGAGACCGCCACCAGCAACGCGATCGCCCGCGGGATCCACATCGCGAAGTTCACGCCGATCGGCTATGACAAGGGTGCCGACAAGCGGCTCACCCCGAGCGCCGAGGCCCCCGCGATCCGCGAGGCCTTCCTGATGCGCGGCGCACATAAGAGCCGCACCGAGATCGCCCGTCGCCTGGATGAGCTGGCCCCGCGCCCGAACGCGGGACGCTGGACGCCGCCGATGGTCGATCGCATCGTCAAAAATCGTGTCTACCTCGGCGAGGCCTACCGGGGAGAAGCCGTCAACGCCGACGCCCATCCGGCGCTCGTGAGCGCCGCCGAGTGGCAGGCCGCGAACCTCGCGCCGGTGCGCGCCGCCTCACGCAGCAGGCAGCCGAACTTGCTGGGAGGGATCGCTCGCTGCGCTGGCTGCCGCTACGTGCTCGCGCCACAGCTGTCGCGCACGAAGGGCGGGGACATCCCCACGTATCGCTGCCGCACGATCCACACCGCCGGCGTCTGTCCGGAGCCGGCGAGCATCGCCAGGCACAAGCTCGAGCGCTACGTGGAGACACTCTGGCGCGAGCAGATGACCCAGCAGGTGCTCGCGGTCAAGCAGGACACCGACGCCCTCCAGCGGGCCGCGGCGGCGCTAAAGGCCGCGGAAGAGGAGCTCACGGCATTCGCCAACGACCTGACCGCACGCCGCGTGCTCGGCGGCCGCTACCACGCCGCCCTGCAAGCGCGCGCAACCGCGGTCAACCAGGCCCAGGCCGAGCTGCAGCGCGCGAGCGCCGCCGCGCCGCGCGCAGAGATCATCGAGGGCTACGAGGACCTACCGATCCAGGATCGCAAGCGCATCCTCGGCAGCTCCATAGACGCGGTGATCGTCGAGCGCGGTCATGCCCGCATCCCGGTCGAGGAGCGAGTCACGATCCTCTGGCGCGGCGAAGGGCCGGACGACCTCCCCCGCCGCGGCCGCGACAACGGCCCCATTCGACCCCACGTCTCCTAGCGGCACGAGCACGACACCCGGATGGCGCTCGTGCGTAACACGCGCGAACGTGTCGAGCGCGGCGAGGATCGCAACGGGCGGCATCGGGGGACCCTTCGGGGTGGTGGCATCACTCGCCATCTCCCTTTACACCGACGCCGGGGTCTAGGAGGGACCAAGACCTGACGAACGGTTTTCCGGGGGCAGCCACCTCTTGGGCGCGGGGATCGTGATCGGCTCGCCCTTCTTCGGCTGAGTCTGCTGTGTAGGCTTTGGCTCCTCGTGCAAGTCCAAACCAGTCGTATCGAAGGGGTTAGCTCATGGGATGACCCCTGGGCTCACGGGTAGTCGGCTGAAGGTCGCTCGCGCCGAGGAGCTGTTTATGGCCCTCCAGATGGAGGGCATGCAGTTCAGGCTTCCGGGCGGCCTCGTTAGGCCGAGACGGCAGGAGGAGACAGACGACCTCGGGGATACATGGACCGTCGTCTACTGCGAGTCGGTCGCAGAGATACCACTCCGATTCTCGCTACTCGCCGGCGACCTCGTCCACAATCTACGGTCGGCGCTTGACTATCTTGCCTATCAGCTTGTCCGACTGGACAACGGTAAGCCCGGCAGACGAACAGCGTGGCCGATCTTTGGCGAAAAGCCGGTCGGTCGCTCTCTCTCACGTTACAACGCCATGGTCAAGGGCATCAAGAACGAGGACGCACTCGTCATGATCGACTGGTTTCAGCCGCACAAGAAACCAGCCAACCTCCTACGCGAAAATCTTGAGTTGCTGGCCGAACTCGACAACATCGACAAGCACCGCCTCGTGCGACCCGCCGTGACTCTCCTAACGGACCTCCGAATCGGCCAAGAAGCGATCGTCGTGCCCGGGGAGGTCAAGGCTGGTAACGAGCTGTTCCGCATCCGTGGCAAGATGCGACCGATGGGCACTCTCTACAAATACGAGTTGGCCTTTTGGGAGCAGCAGGTCTCGACTGAGAAGCTAAACGGGCTCATCCAGACCGTCCGAGGGGTCGTCGACAAGGTCGCAGTATTCTTCGGACCTAATTCGTAGCAACGCCTCCGGGTTGTAGACGCATTCCTCAAGCGACCTGGCCCGTAGTTTGTCCATGAACCGTCGCGCACTCCGGGATAGCCGTAGGCAACGGCTCCCGGAAGGACTCACCGGCGATCTTATCCTTACATTGTCGTTTCAGTAAGGAGGACGCAATGGACGCCGCCGCACGCTTGACGTCAAAGGGACAGATCACGATTCCCAAGTGCGTGCGCGATGCGCTGGATCTGAGGGAGGGCGACGAGGTGGTGTTCCGCGTCGAGCGCGGCCGAGCGGTGCTCGCCAAGACGCCCGACTTCATCCAGCTGGCAGGGTCGGTCGCGGTGCCCGCCGCCAAGCGTGGCACGCCGTGGGATGAGGTTCTGCGCCGCACGCGTCACGCGCGGGCAGAGAGGCGCCGCTGAGCGCGTTCCTCGACACGAACGTTCTCGTCCGGCACCTCACGGGCGACCCGCCCGAGATGGCCGCGCGCGCGACGGCGGCATTGGCCGGCGATGAGCGGCTGATGCTGGCCGATCTGGTGGTGGCGGAGTGTGTGTATGTGCTGGAGTCCTTCTACGAAGTGGAGCGCGCGCGGGTGGCGACGCTGATGCGTGCCGCGATCGCGCTGCCGTCGGTCGAGGTGATCGACGCCCCGCTTCTGCTGCGCGCCTTGGAGCTATACGAGCGCGAGCGCCTGGACTTCGCGGAGGCGTACTCGGTCGCCAACGCCGAGGCCACCGGTGTGCGCAGGGTCGTCTCATTCGATCGCGCGATCGACCGAGTGGAGACTGTCGTGCGCGTCGAGCCGTAAGCGCACTGCTTGGTGACGACCTCGCGGCGATCCTTAGCCGCAGGGTTGGTGACGGTGACCTGCCCTGCCCCTCCCACGGGCATGGCAGGCCCGGATTCGCCCACGGAACGCACCGCGGCAGCCAAATCCGCCGATGCGGCCCGTCCCACCTGCCCCGATGGGCTGGCGCGCTTCTTGACCACCCACCCCCAACGTCGAGTGCGGGTGGTCAAGAACCAACCAGGGATGGGACGGGAAGAGTGAGGGATGAAAGAAGGTGAGAGGACGAATCCAAAGAGAACAAGAGAGGGGAGTGGCAGGGCAGGAAGAGCAGTGAGAAGAGAAAGAAAAAAGAGAAAGAAAGAAAAGACGAGAGGTGCGGGCGCGGCGGCGGCCGAGGCGGGAAGCGAAAGAGTGGCGCGCGGGCGAGACGGTGAGGGAGCAGTGCAGGCGGCGGACGAGGCGGGCAACGACCGAGACGGTGTGAACGGGCGGGCAGGCAGCGCCGCGTGGGTCTGCCAGCTGCGCCGCGATAGCGAACGCCCGAGTCGTACCGATGACTGTCCCGCTCACCCCCGGGTGGCCGGAGTAAGGGAAAAGGAAGTTTTCCCTGCGAGCGGAGGTAGTCATGCAAACCGAGAAGGACGCGGAGATCGTGGGTTGGGTCGGCCGCCTGGGCGCGGCGGGCGCGGAGCATGTGATGGGCCGCTTCGAGATGGGTCGCAGCTGGGCGTATGAGCGGCTGGGGTAGCTCGTCGCGGATGACCTGCTCGACCAGCGGATGTTGCTGTTCCGCAAGCCGGGCGTGTATGTGGCGACGGCGGCGGGTCTGCGCTGGCGTGGCCTGGAGCGCCTCGGCGTCCACCACGTGCGCCCGGGCGGGTACGACACGCCTGGGAGGTCGCGCAGGCCGCGGTTGCGCTTCACCAGGGTCTGCTGGACTGGCAGGTGCTGAGCGAGCGGGAGATTCGCGCGCACGAGCGCGACGAGGGGGAGCTGCTGGCTTCGGCGCGGGTGGGGGAGTTGCCGGGTGGCCGCCCGGCGCTGCATCGGCCGGATCTCGCGCTCCTTTCGCCGCAGGGGCGGCTGCTGGCGGTGGAGGTCGAGCTGTCGGTGAAGGCACCGGCGCGGCTGGCGGCGATCTGCCGCGGCTGGGCGAGGGCCAGGCACGTCAACGGCGTGTACTACCTCGCGACCCCGCAGGCGGTGCGGGCC
Source organism: uncultured Solirubrobacterales bacterium (assembly GCA_963812595.1). Classification (GTDB taxonomy): domain Bacteria; phylum Actinomycetota; class Thermoleophilia; order Solirubrobacterales; family Solirubrobacteraceae; genus Palsa-744. The sequence continues at coordinate 163,784 of CAWEVQ010000009.1, read as the reverse complement.
GTGAGCCGCGGGGTGGCGGAGATGCGGGCGGGGGATCAGATCACGGTGCTGCCGCTGGAGCGAGACCGCGGCGCTGCTCGCCGCCGAGGGAAAGGAGGCCGTCAATGTTTAACGAGCTGCTGCTGTTCCTCGTGATCGGGATCGGCGCTGTGTTCGGCGGGGGCATCCTCGCCGCGCGGATGCTGCGTGAATATGGCCTCAGCTGGACATGGGCGATGCTCGGCCTCCCGGCCGGGATCGTGCTGTGGGAGCTCAACTCGCTGCTTGGGTTCGCGGTGCTGGCGGTGGCGACGCGTGGCTGCATCGTCGGCGCGCGGTGGCAGCGCGAAGACCTCGCGCACGGCGCCGATCACGCCGAGGCCGCGAATGCGCGGGTGGGGATCGGCGATGCTCTGCGTCGACGCGAGCAGGAGCGTCAGCTGCGCGAGTCCGGCAGCTGGTGCACAACGAACGGCTCATCGTGGGCCGCGATGAGCGCGGGATGGCGGTCTCGATCCCGGTCGGGTATGAGTCGGGCTCGCACACGCTGGTGCTCGGCGCGACCGGCGCCGGCAAGACGGTGAGTGAGACGTGGGTGGTGTGTCGGCTGATCGAGCAGGGCCACGGCGCGGTGGTGATCGACCCGAAGGGCGATCGGCTGCTCTGCCACGAGCTGCAGGTCGCCGCCGACCGCGCAGGCGCCGAGTTCCTGCAGTGGACACCGGAGGGACCGCTGGCATACAACCTCTACGCGCAGGGCAGCGACTCGGAGATCGCGGACAAGGCGCTCGCGGGCGAGGTGTTCACCGAGCCGCACTACCTGCGCCAGGCGCAGCGTTACATCGGCCATGCGGTGCGCGTGATGCGCTGATGGAGCACATGGACCCCCGCGAGCTGGAGGTCAGCGCTCGCAAGCTCCCGGAGAGCGAGGCCGAGCCGGTGCAGGCGTATCTGGACTCGCTCGGCGAGCGCCAGCGGCGCGAGCTGGCTGGCGTCCGGGACCGCCTGGCGATCCTCGCGGAGTCGGATCTGCGCTCGTGGCTCGAGCCGAGCCTCGACCGCCCGACGCTCGAGATCCACCAGGCGGTGGAGGATCGCGCCGTGGTCTACATGAGCCTCGACGCGGATCGCCGGCTGCTGTTGAGCGCGATGCTCGCCGGCGCGGTCGTGATCGACCTCGTCACGCTCGTCGGGCGCTTGCAGCGCCAGCCGATCCCAACGGTGGTGATGATCGACGAGTTCTCAGCGATCGCGGCGGAGCCGGTCGCGCGGCTCTTCGGCCGCGCCCGCTCGGCGGGCATCAGCCTGATCCTCGGCACCCAGGAGCTCGCGGACCTGAAGGGCGCCGAGGACGGCGCGCTGCGCGAGCAGGTGCTCGGCAACATCGCGACGCTGATCGCGCACCGCCAGAATGTGCCCGAGTCGGCCGAGCTGATCGCCGCGATGGCGGGCACGAAGCCGGTGTGGGTGACGACCGAGCAGACCGAGGACGGCGTGCTCGCCGGCGGCCCGAGCGGCAAGGGCAGCCGCCGCCGCGGCCACGAGTACGAGATTCACCCCTCCCGTATCAAGCGCCTGGGGACCGGGCAGGCCGTCATCGTCACCCCCGGCGCCGAGCAGGCGCCCGTGCTGGTCCGTATCAACCACCCGAGAGATGTCTGCCCTTGACCGCCAAGACCAATCAGGTAGCTCCCAGGGCATGAGTCACGAGTACGACGTGGAACTCGACGGTGCACTGGGCACGTGGATGCACGTCGAGTTCACGACCGACGTGCGCGACGTGACGGACTACGCCGTGGTGCTGCTGATCGAGGACGGAGAGCAGCTCGAGACGGTTCGCGTGTATGACGGCGCTCACGGGGAGAACGAGATGCACCGATACACCCGAGGAGGCGGCAAGCAGGCCGCTGAGGTCTTCCATCGCGGTACCCTGGGGGCAGGCATGCGCGCAGCGATCGGGGCGGTCAAGCGCGGCTATCTACCAATGATCGAGTCATGGCGCAGAAGATGAGCACGAAGAATGGTGACTCGCCCGCGATGCGGGTGATGGAGGAAGCGATCGAGCTGGCGATCGAAGAGCGCTCGCCCTACCCCGATCGTGCCGTCTTCATCAACGCCGACGGGCCACGCACGGGAGCCGCGATCAGAAGGGCGATCGACGAAGACCGCGCGGTCGTGCTCGTCGCGGCCGACGGCAGCGCCAGCATTCTGCGCGCGGAACCTGTCCATAGCTGACGCCTGCCCGTCGCCGATGCTTCCCGACCGATTCTTCTTGCTCTCGCAGTAGGGGGAGGGGATCATCCACGTGAGTCAGTGTCTCACCCAAGCGCGCGGGCGCGGCGCCTCCATGCGCCGCGACGAAGCGAGACTGCGCCAGCCAGCGCGAAAAGGCAAGTTACGGTCGATCGTCCGCCGCTCCCCAACCAGGCTGGCGCCTGGTTGGGGGCCCCGAGCGCGGCGGAGCGCAGTCCCCCGGCCCCGTCCGCGGGGTAGCGTGGCACACCCTGTCAACCCACAAGGGGTGTGACAGGGTGTGCAGCGGGAGCCGGGCCGGGGGCCGGCCGACTGCTCGATCGACGGATGGGATCGGCTGGGGTGAGGGGCGTTCGGTGAACCCTTACGCCCGGCAGACGGTCCGGCGGCGTCGTTACGCTGCACCGGCCTGGGGCATCTGGATGTAGCCGCTAAAGCACGTCGTCCGACGCCGACATCCGCGCCTCATCGGACCGCTACCTGCGCAATGCGATCATCGCCGTGCTGGCTCACGACAGGCGCTCGACGCTGTGGGACGCGGCGCGCCTGCTGTCGGTCGGTGAGGAGGGCTACTCCTACCGCGCCCGCGTTGGCGCCCACGTGCGCAAGCTGCCCGAATACAAGGAGATCGCGGAGTTTTTCACCGCCGAGCTCACCGCGCAGCTGGCGGACTCCCGCAGCACAACCACCGCGAAGCTGGACGCGCCGGTTAACAAGCTCGCGCGGCTGCTCAACTCACCCTCGATCAAGCGTGTGCTGCTCAACGACTCGCTCACGGTGGACCTCGACCGCGTGATCGCACGTGGGGAGGTGCTCGTCGTCAAGGGCGCGCTCGGGGCGATGGGCGCCGGCAACACCTCCGTGCTGATGCAGCTGCTGATGGGGATGCTCGACGCGGCCCTTGCCCGCCAGCAGGACACCGTCCCCGCCGACCGACGCGTGGCGGTGGCGCTCAAGGTGGACGAGGCCCCGCTGGTGCTCAACCGCGGCTTCGCCGAGACGCTCGCGCTGAAGCGCTCCGCGGGCCTGGAGACCGTGGCGTGCTGGCAGACCGACTCGCAGTGGACCGACCGCGAGGTACGCGCGCAGCTCGACGCGCTGTTCGCCCACCGCGTGTACTTCGCCACCGCCTCCGCCTCCGACGCGCGCGACTCCGCGAAGCTGATGATGGCCGAGTACTCCGACACGGTCCGCCCTGACATCACCGGTCTCACCGCGCTCGGCCGGCCCGACGCACGCCTGCACCTGCCCAAGCACCACGCGATCGTCAGCTGGGTCGCCCCGGAGGGCCGCCAGGCCCCGTTCATCGCGAGCACGATCCCGCTGCGCATCGACCGCGAGCGCCTCGCGCTGCACGCCGCCCGCCAGGCCGAGCGCGGGGGGCGCTACCTCGCCGACCTCAGCCAGCCCCACTGGGACCGAAGCCGGGAGACACTCGCAAGCTCGCATCCCCGTTTCGGCCAACGGGAGGCAGAACCGGGGGCAGGGAGGACTGGAGGGAGTCAGTGGGATCGTCCGCGCGGGTGGATGGGGACGCGAAGCGGGAGGGGGCGGGGCCTCCGTGCCCCGCCACGATGGTGGCGAGCAGGCCAGGGAGCGGCACCGCGGCAAAGAGGCCACCGAGCGCGACGCTGACACGCCGCCGTTGCTCGACACCGCCGCGGAAGAGTGGAGGCGCGCGTGACGGGAGCGTCGGCGGGCAGCGGAGAGATAGATCGGTGGCCGGCCACGAGCCGGAAGACCTCGGCGCGGTGGGAGGGCACAGCGGTGATGCGCGGACGCCGCTCCCGACACCGCCGCGGAGAGCTACGCCGAGCTGGTGGACCTCGACGCGGCCCACCGCGTGCGCTGGGCCCGCGTCGGTTGAGGCGCCCCGCCCGCTCGAACCCGACCCGCTCGACCTCGAGATCCTCGCGCTGATCGCCTCGATGAGCCACGTGCTCACCAGCCAGGTCCACCGCCGCTTCAACTCCGCGCGAGCGCTCACCACCACGCAGCGGCGCCTGAAGCGCCTCTCCGACGCCGGCCTGGTCGGGCGCTTCCAGTTCCACCGTCGCGACGGGGGAGGTGCGCCAATGTGTTACGTGATCGCCCCTCTCGGAACTCGAGCTGCTGGGCGCGCACGGGCGCCTGGATGACCTCGCCCAGCGCGAGTTCGACGAAGCGCGCCAACCCCTCCCCCAAATCCAACTCCCCATCCCAACCCGTCTTGCTCGCCGCATCGCCACAATCCTCGCTGCCCGTCCGGGGTGATCGCCGATTGCGCCAAGCCCGCCACGAGGTGCACGTCACCGGGTGGGTGCTCGCGCTGGAGCGTGTCCTCAGCGCCGGCTCGCTGCGGCTGCGGGGCCCGGGGGAGTCGGTGCTCTCGCCTCCGCTGCGCTCCACGCCCGCCGGAGCGCGTCGCGATCGGCCCCGGCGAGTTGCGCCTGCCGGGAGGGCGCGCTCCCGCACGACTTCCTGCGCACCGACGCCGCCGGCGCCCGCTCGGAGGTCGAGCGCTTCGAGACCGTGCGCCCCGACGCTAGCGTGGAGGTTCCCGCCAGGGCGATCGAGCGCGCGCATCCCGGCGAGCTTGGGCCCGCCGGGATGCGGGGGAGTGGTTGCGCCGGTGCCGGTGCCGGGGAGGGTGCGGAAGGCGGCGGGGCGGTTGGGGTGTGCCTGCTGATCGAGCGCGACGATCGTCTGCCGATTCGGCCCCGCCGCCCGCGACCGCCAAGCTCGAGCGCTACGACCACCTGCTGGCCGGCTGGTCGGTGTGCGTCCCCCGCTTCTCCGGCCGTGGCGCTGGGCGGGGGGGCGCCGTCCCATGGTCGTGTTCCTCTGCCGCGATCGCCCCCGCGCGCGCGAGTGTGCCCGGCTGGCCGACCACGTGCTGTGCGCTTGCCGCGCCTACGCCGGCGAACATCCCCGCGAGTGGGAGTACCCCGGTCGTGCCGGCATCGTGTTCGCCTCCGAGCGCGACGTCCACGAGGGGCTGCTGCACGCCTACGGCGTCCCCCGCTTGCCCCCCGAGGTGCGCGGTGCGCTCGCGCACGGCGACCCCCGGGCGAGCCAAGCGGCGATCGTGGCGCGCGAGCTGCTGCCAGGGAGGGGTGGGGGTGTAGATGAAATTCGCGGCAGTGGGTCAATTTGAGCGTGTACTGCCCTTGCTTCTCGCCACTTGACCTGAGTCTCGGTGCCCGTTGTCGCTCGAACAAACCTGGCGCGATACGACGCGCGCAGTCGCCCACCGGGATTTGCCTTTACCCCGCCCGCACATGCAGTCACCATGGCCGGTGCACGCTCGCCAGTGCGGTTGAGCGGTCGCTTCGCACGCGCCCGACTGCACGCCGAAGGCTACGGGAGCGGCTCTGTTGAGCCAAACCGCATCCGATCGGCGCGGGCGACTGGCGACGCCCCTCCCCGCGGTGAGGTGGGACGCGCGTCGCCGCTCGTCCCCGACGGCGCTAGCATCGCGGCCCTCGATTCCCCTTCACCCAAGCCGCACAGCACTCTCCAATCGCACCGCTTGCCCTGGTCGTTCGACCCCGATTGTGGATCGCGCTCGCCGGCGGATGGCTCGGCGTGGTCTGAGCTGAGCCTGAACACCGGTCCTCGGGCCACATGTTGCCCGGCTAAGCCTCAGGCTGAGTTTCGAACCGTACCTCGCGCTTTCAATCCAGCCTCGCGGGAGCCTCGATGGACCCGATCGCGCCAACTTCGAATTTGTGCGGCGTGCACGACCGGCACCCCGAGATCCCCTATGGGGATCTCGACCGCATGCTGCTCCCCGAGCGTCGCCCGCGCGGCGCTTGACGGTCGTCCGCCGGAGCCCTACAAGCCGCTCCATTCGACCACCGCCCGACGGCCCCGTGGGCCAGGAGACGCACCATGCCCCTCACCACGCTCCCTCGCGAAGCCACCGCACCCCTCACGATCCCACTCGCACCGCGACCGTTCGCCCGCCCACCCGAGAGGCTCGTCTCGCGACTCCCGGCAGTGCTCGCCAGCTACACCGACTCCGCCGGTCGCTCGCGCGACGTCCTCGCACTGCCCGGGCATGGTGGCAGCGTGCTGGTGCTCGACCGCGACGCCGCCACCTGGGGCGACCGGCGGTTGCTGGCGCACCTCGCAGCCGACGAGCCGCTGGAGAACGCACAGCTCGTGTGCCGCGACTACCTGCACGATCCCCGCCCGCGCCGCTGCCGACGGCTCGCCCCCGAGGACCTCCGCGTGGCGCCCTTCGCGGAGGAGTGCGAGTCGCCGGAGCAGGGCGGAGGACTCGATCGGCTCGTGTCGCCGGAGAGCGTGGAGCTGCGCGACCGTCACGGTGCTGGCCACCGGCTGGAGGCGCTTGCCGCCGGCCGCTCGGTCCCGGAGCTGCGCTGGTGCCGGCGGGAGAGCTCCATCGAGCTCGGGCACGGCCCAGCTCAGCGGTCGAGCCAGCGGGCGAGCGGCTCGGCCCGAGAGCGTGCGCGACGTGGTTGCGTGCATGGATGGCTACGAACCCGTACGTGCGCTCACCGTCAGGGCGTTGGCGCGGTACCGCGACGACGCCACGGTGTCGGTGACGGTGCTGCGCAACGAGCTTCAGCGCATCGACGCCAGCCGGATCGTGCTCAACCGGGGGCTGCGCCGAGCGGTGCTGCACGCGTTGCGCACCGAGCGGCTCAGCCTCAGCGAGATCGCCTTTCGCTGTGGGCGGGTCAAGTGCGACCGCAATGGCAACCGCAGCGGCGAGACCAGCTGGCTCTCCCGCCGCGTCGGCATCATGCCCGAGAGCGGCGGCGACGGCCGGCCCACGCCGTGGATCCACAGCGAGGTGCTCGCGCTGATCGCGCGCGAGGGTCTCGGCATCTCTCCCCGCGAGGTCGAGCTTTGACCTCCGGTCGCGACTGCGTGGAGAGTCCGCATCCTCTCCTGGTGGTGGAGCACGACGAGCGGATTGCGCGCCCGCTGGTCGATCAGCTCGCGGCCGATGGTTATCGGGCGAGGCAGGCGCGGACGACCGAACACGCGCGGGCGCTGTCGCGAGCCGATCCTCCGCACGCCGCGCTGCTCGGCGAACTGGAGACGCCGCGAGCCGCGCTCGAGCTGCTCGTGGAGATCCGACGGCGGCGGTCTGCCCGTGCCGCGCGGCACGGAGAGCTTCTGGCCCGGGGGTTTGCCCGTGATCGTGATGAGCCCGCGGGTCGAGGAGCCCGACCTGCTGCGAGCCTTCGACGCCGGCGCCGACGACTTCCTCGCGCGGCCGCCTTCGTATCTGGAGTTGCGGGCCCGTCTGCGCTCGCTGCTGCTGCGTACTGGCGCCCACCGCGCGCCACGTCGTGGAGGTGGGAGGCACTCGCGATCGACCTCCACGCACGTGTGGCAGCCGTGCACGGTCGTCCGCTGCAGCTGCGCCGCTTGGAGTACGAGCTGCTCGTTCACCTCGCCGGCGAGCCCCAACGCGTGTTCGCCAAGCAGGAGCTGTTGCGCGCGGTGTGGGGCTACCCCACGCCGGTATCCACCCGCACGCTCGACTCCCACGCCAGCCGCCTGCGCCGGAAGCTCTGCGCGGAGGGCAACGAGCGGTGGGTCGTCAACGTGCGCGGCGTCGGTTATCGCCTGATCTGAGCCTGAATTCGCCGATCCCGAGCTCCACCCATGCAGCACCCACGACGGCGAGCCCCCGGGCTCGCCGTTTGCACGTCCGCAGTCCTACATCCAACGAAAGGAAGGCACCATGAACGAGGATCCAACAGGAGAGGCACCCGAGCTGGGCATCGAGGATGACGAGGTGCTCAGGAGCAGGCTGGGCATCTCCAGGGCAAGTCTCCGTGCGGTCGAGACGTGTCCGTTCATCGATGAGCTGACACGACTCAACCACGCTCCGGTGGCGGTGCTCGAAGCCGAATACATCGCCGAGCTGGCCCGGCGCAACCACGATCCGGCAACGGCCCTCGAAGCCGACCGCCTGGTCGAGTTGGCCTGGTTCGAGCACGGGCAGGCGTAGCCAAACGCCGCGCCAGGCAGCACACCCGACGGCGAGCCCAAGCGTTCGCCGTCGCTCATAACCCGCGTTCGGCTCTGGCTGGGCGCTCATACCCCTAGTGAAAGGAGGGGACTCATGTCTGCACCGAACGCCATCCTCAATCGGGAACCCGACCCGCTGGCCCCGCTGGAGCACCTGTACCAGTGGCTGGTGGGCACAACCGTGCACGTCGTCATCGGCGTGCTCCTCGGTCTGCTCGCGGCGCGCCTGATGCGCCGTTGGCACCTGCACTGGATCTGGGCGGCGGGCGTGTTCGCGCTCGTCGTGCTCGCCCGCACCGCGCTGTCGGGCGGCGCGGCGACGCTGGGTGTGGCCGCGCTCGGCGCCGCCGCCAGCGGCCGGCGTTGGCACGGCGAAGACCTGCAGGCCGGCGCCGACCTCGCCGAGATCGCGGCGGAGCGCACCACTCCGCTCGATGGGCTGCGCGCCGGCGTCCACGGCGTGCGCTCCCTACTCGCCGGCAGGGCCGTCGCCGATCGGCCGGGCCTGCATTCGCGGCTTGCGGACGCCGTCGCCACTGGCGGGCTGAGCGAGCGCGTGTGGCGCCGGGGGCGAGGCGAGCGCCTGTGGCGCGGCAGCCAGCTGAGCGTCGGCGTGGACCACCGCGGGCGCTCCGTGGCGATCGAGCTCGGCGGTGAGACCGAAGCCAGGAGACACGCGCCTGCGGCGGGAATCCCCGTTTCGGCCAGCGGCGCACATACCCTCGTGGCGGGTGCCACCGGCTCCGGCAAGACGTTCACCCTGGCACGGATCACCACGGCTGGCGATCTCGTATGGGATGTCGGCGATCGTGGTGGACCCGAAGGGCGACGCGGGGCTGCGCGAGCGGCTGCACCGTGCGGCCCGCGCCGCGGGCAAGGCGTTTTACTGTGGACGCCGGAGGGGCCGGTGGTCTACAACCCGTTTGCCCGCGGCGGCGAGACGGAGATCGCCGACAAGGCGCTCGCCGGGGAGCGCTTCACCGAGCCTCACTACCAGCGCCAGGCCCAGCGCTACCTCGGCCACGCCGTCCGTACGCTGCGTGCCGCGGGGCTGGAGGCGAGCCTTGCTCGGTCTCGTCGAGGCGTTCGATCCCGGCAGCCTGGAGCTGCTCGCGCGGGAGCTCCCGCGGCAGAGCGCGCGGGCGGTGCACACCTACCTGGACTCGCTCACCTCCCGTCAGCGCGGCGAGCTTGGTGGCGTGCGCGACCGCCTTGCGATCATGGCCGAGTCCGACGTGGGTCCGTGGCTCGATCCCACCACGCCGGGCGCGGAGTGCATCGAGCTGCTGGACGCGGTGCGCAGCGGGGCCGTGGTGTACTTCAGCCTCCACGCCGACTCCCGGCCGCTGCTTGCACAGATGCTCGGAGCGGCGATCGTGCAGGATCTGCAGACCGTCGTCGCGGCGCTGCAGGAGCACCCGGCTCGGTGTGTGGTGGCGATCGACGAGTTCTCCGCGATCGCTGCCGAGCATGTCGCCGGCCTCTTCGCTCGCGCCCGCTCGGCGGGGATCAGCCTGCTGCTGGGCACCCAGGAGCTCTCCGACCTGCGCCTGGCCGGCCGCGAGACGCTGCAGGAGCAGGTGCTGGGCAACCTCACCAGCCTGATCGCCCACCGCCAGGTGGTCCCCGCGTCGGCCGAGCTGATCGCTCGCTTGGCCGGAGGCAAGGGCGCATGGCGCACCTCGGTGAGCAGCGATGGCCGCAGCACTCGCACGCGGGTCAGCGAGCCCCTGATCAGCCCCGAAGAAGTGATGAGTCTCGCGACGGGTCAGGCGGCGGTGCTCCGGCTGAGCAGCCCACGCAGTGCCGTGGTCGCGCGGATGTACTCGCCTGATCGAGACTGGTAAACAACGACGACACAAGGAGGACCACGATGATCTCTGAGCAGCCACAGGACACCACGACCCAACACCCAGATGACCACCCGAGGATGACCACACCCACGAACGACCACCTCGCCGCCGCGACCGCAACATCCGCGACCACAACTCCTCCCCCGAGCGGATCGCGCTCGTGCGCTGGGCGGCTGGTATGGGCGCGGTCACCGCGGAGGCTGTGGCCGTGCATCTGGGCGTCAGCCTCGCCTCGGCGCGTGGGCGGCTGCGGGCAGCGGAAGGTGAGCGGCTGCTGACGCGCTGCCGTCCGCTGACGGGTCATCCGGCGCTGTACACGGTCACGCGCGCTGGTCTGCGCAAGGCCGATGTACGCGCCCTCGACCCATGCACGGTGAGTCGCCTCCAACGCGCTGCACCTGATCGAGTGCGCTCGCGTTGCGGCGGCTCTGCAGCGCTGCCACCCCGACCACCGGGTGCAGGGCGAGCGCGAGCTGCGCGTCGAGGAGCGCGAGCGTCGCTGTGCACTTGCCAGCGCCGAGCTCTATGCCGGCAGGCGCATGCCGGCGTACGCCCAACATGGCAACGACGCACACCGTGAGGCGCGACCACCGCCCCGACCTCGTGCTGTGGCCGCTGAGCCCGGACGGTGGCCTGCCGGTGGCAGTCGAGGTGGAGCTGACCATCAAGGCGCCCGAGCGCCTGGCGGCGATCTGCCGGGCGTGGGCGCGGACGCGCTGCGTGGCGGGCGTGCTCTACCTCGCGCCGCCCGAGGTCGAGCGTGCGGTCATACGGGCAATCGACCGCGCGCAGGCTCATGAGCGGGTGCTGGTCGTCCCCCTCGACGCGCTGCCGGAGTGATTCGCGGGGCCGGCCGAGCGTACCGTCCCAAGCGGTGCGTAACTTCTCTGACGGGGCAGTGGCTTACCGCAAAAGGAGACGAAGTTATGTCGTATACAAGCATCAATCGGGTCGTACTGGTAGGCAATCTCACACGTGACCCCGAGCTGCGCGAGCTGCCCTCCGGGCAGCAGCGTCTGCAACCTCAGGATCGCGTGCAACGGGATCAAGCGCGACGAAGCAGGCGAGTACCGGGAGCGGCCGCTCTTCTTCGACGTCGCCACCTTCGGTGGACTGGCGGACAGCGTGGCCCGCTACATGCACCGCGGCAGCCTCGTGGCGGTCGATGGGCGCCTGGATTGGCGTGAGTGGGAGACCGCCGAGAGCTCGGACGGAAGCCCCAGAAGCGCCAGGCGGTGAGCGTGGTGGCCGAAACCGTCCAGTTCCTGGAGAGGCCCGCCACGCGCGGCGAGGGCGATCGGGAGCGAGTGCGGGGCGCAGGACGACGAGCACGAGCTCGTCGGTGCCGGCGCGGGCGAGATCGAGCTGGTGTTCTAGGCGATCTGGTCTCGAAACGGTTCTTAGGCAAACGATGCGCGCAACCGCGGGGTGTCCGGTTTTTCGGGCGCCTCGCGGCTGTGTCGTCGCCGCTCCGCGGCTGCCCCAGGTCCGTTTTTGCGTTTAAGGCGCGATATGCCTACCCGCGCCGAAACCTCGCTCCCCGTGCAAGGAGATCCGACAGGTGCCAGTCAACGACAAAGCGGTCGACAAGACCTACGAGCCCACGGTGTACGCGGTGGGCCGCGAGAAGATCAAGGAGTACGCCCGGGCGGTGGGCGAGACCAACCCCCTCCATCTCGACGTGGAGGCGGCACGCGCTGCCGGCTACGCCGACGTGGTGGCGCCGCCGATGTTCGCGGTGGTGTACTCCGCCCCCTCGGTGGGACCGCCGATCTTCGATCCCGAGATCGAAATCAACTTCCCGATGATGGTGCACGGGGGGCAGGAGTTCGAGTGGGGCCCGCCGGTGGTGGCCGGCGATGAGATCACCACGACAGCGAGCGTGAAGGAGATCTACGAGCACGAGGGCAAGGGCTTCTACGTGTTCGAGTCGACCTCCACCAACCAGCGCGGCGAGCAGGTGTGCCGCGGCACGTGGACCAACATCGTTCGAGGAGTGTGACAATGGCCGACCTTCGAGGAGCGCAATGGCTGAGCTGAGTGCGGGAACACGGATCCCCGAGCTGAAGATCACCCCCGACAAGTACCTCACCGTCCGCTACGCGGGCGCCTCGGGCGACTTCAACCCGATCCACGTCGACGACGAGTTCGCCCGCGCGGTGGGCCTGCCCGGGCGCATCCTGCACGGGCTGTGGTCGATGGCACAGGTGGCGCGCGCCCAGACGGAGGCGGCCGGCGGCCCCGAGCACCTGCGCCGCCTCGCGGTGCAGTTCCGCGGTATGGGCGTTCCCGAGCAGGAGGTGGTCGTCACCGGCACCGTGCGCGAGGTGCAGGACGGGAAGGTGCTGATCGACACGGTTGCGGTGCAGGGCGAGAAGGAGATCGTCCGCAACGCCGAGGCCGAGCTCGAGATCTAGTGTCCCGAGCCGACTCGGGACACTAACATCGACTCCTCGCGAGGAGTCGAACGCAAGCCGCTTCGATACGGCGCCCACCGGCGGCTCGTACAATCGACTTTATGTTGAGCGTCAGGCAGGAGCTAATCCTGTGCAAGGTGGTGGAGGGTTACCTGCTGGAGGGCCAGCCGGTGGCATCGAAGGCGATTGCCGCCGACCCGGAGCTCGCTTGCGGGGCCTCCACCGTACGCAACGAGCTTGCGCTACTCGAGGAGCATGGGTTGCTCGCCCATCCGCACACCTCGGCCGGACGTGTCCCCACCGACGCGGGCCAGCGCTACGTCGTGGACCGCATGCTGGCCTCCGGCAAGGGCCTGGTGGAGGCGCCGCGCATGGAGCTCTCGCTGACGCGCCAGGAGGTGGAGGAGGTGATGCGGGCGACCACCGAGACGCTCTCGCAGGTGACCGATCTGCTCGCGGTCGTCTCCGCGCCCTCGGCGAGCACCGCCACGATCCGTCGCGTCGAGGTGCTCGCCGTGCAGCCACGGGTGGTCGTGGCGGTCGTGATCACCTCCACCGGCGAGGTCTCCAGGGTGTTCGCCACGTTTGAGGAGCCGGTCGACGCGGGACTGGTGGCGTGGGCGGGGGAGTACCTCAACGATCGTCTGGTGGGGTTGGGCCTGGGCGCGCGGATGCTCCATCAGCGCCTCGCCGATCCCACGTTGCCGACGCAGGAGCGCGCCTTCCTGGATCGCCTGACCCCCGCGTTCGGCGGGCTCGCGGCGGAGTCCGAGCACGTGCTCTACCTCGATGGCACGGCGCGGTTGTTCTCGGAGGCGCATCTGCGCGACGTCGGTGAGATCAACGAGCTGATGGAGCTGCTGGAGCGGCGGGTGGCGCTGCTGGACGTGTTGCGCACGGCGTTGAGCGAGCCGGGCGTGTACGTGCGTATCGGCCACGAGAACGAGATCCCGGCGATGCGCTCGCTGGCGATGGTGGCGACGGGGTACGGCGTGGCGCAGCGCCGCATGGGGATCGTCTCGGTGATCGGCCCGGTGCGGATGAACTACGCCTACGCGATCCCCGCGGTGCGAGAGGTGGCGCACGAGCTTTCGCGCTTCGTCGAAGAGACCTACGCGGAGAGCTAGGGTGCTGCGATGAGCCGCGCCTCCACACCCCGCGACCCCTACGAGGTGCTCGGCGTCGCCCGCGACGCCTCCGAGCAGGACGTCAAGAAATCCTTCCGGCGCCTGGCGAGGGAGCTGCATCCGGACGTCAACGCGCACGATCCGCAGGCGGAGGAGAAGTTCAAGGAGGCCGCGGAGGCGTACGAGATCCTCTCCGACCCGCAGCGGCGTGCGACCTACGACCGTTACGGTCACGAAGGGTTGCGCTCGGGCGGGTATGCCCCCAACTTCGACGCGTTTGGCTCGATCGGCGACCTGTTCGACGCGTTCTTCGGCGGCACCAGCCCCTTCGGAGGTGGGCATGGGGCGGGACCGGCGCAGGGGCAGGACGTGGCGGCGGCCCTGGAAATCGATCTGTGCGAGGCGGCGAGCGGCAAGCGCGCGGAGGTTGCCTTCGAAGTGGTCGAGCGCTGCGAGCGCTGCCGCGGCAACGGCGCCGAGCCGGGCACCCCGATCGAGACCTGCGAGCGCTGCGGCGGGGCTGGGCAGCTGCAGGCGGTGACGCGCACGCCATTTGGTCAGATGATGCGCACCGTGGTGTGCGATCGCTGCCACGGCGACGGTCGCACGGCCAAACAGCCCTGCGGCGAGTGCCGCGGCCGGGGTCGCCGCGCCGCCAGGCGCACGCTGACGGTGGACGTGCCGGCGGGGATCGCCGACGGCCAGCGCATCCGTCTCGGCGGCAAAGGCCACGCCGGCGAGGCGGGCGCGCCCGCGGGCGACCTGTACGTGCTCGTGCGGGTGCGCCCTGACGAGCGCTTCGTGCGCGAAGCGGACGATCTGATCACCGCGCTTGACGTCTCCGCCCCGCTGGCGGCGGTGGGAGCGGTGCTCGAGGTGCCGACGCTCGAAGGTGCGACGCCGATGAAGATCGCTCCCGGGACCCAGCCGGGCGAGGTGCTGACCGTGCGTGGTCAGGGGATGCCCAGCCTGCGCAGCGGCAGGCGCGGCGACCTGCGGGTGGTCGTCAACGTGGTGGTGCCCCGGCGCCTGAGCGCCGAGCAACGCGAGCTGATGGAACGCGTACAGGAGACGCTCACCGAGGAGAACCTGCGCGGCGATGAGTCGATGCTCGGCAAGCTGCGTCGCGCGTTGCACCATCGAGCCGCGTGATCCGTCTCGCGGTGCGCGTCCGCCGCGAGGACGCGGAGCTGGTGCTGGCGCAGCTGCTGGAGCTGGCGCCCTCCGGCGTGGAGGAGGCGGAGGTGGGGGATGGGGTGCTCGAGTACGCGGTGTACGGCAGCCCCGGTGAGCTCCCGCAACTGCCCGACCTGCGCGCCGCGGCGGGGGCGGCGCTGGTGGAGGTCACGACCAGCGAGCTGCCCGACGATTGGGGGGAGCGGTGGAAGCGCTTTCACCGCCCGGTGTTGATCGAGTCGCCGGCGGCTCGGGGGAGCGGAGGGCTGGCGATGAAAACGATGCTGCCGGGAGGTCTGGTGCCGGGCCTGCACGTGCGCCCACCGTGGGAGCCTCCGAGCGATCGGGCCAACGTCGAGGAGATCGTGATCGATCCCGGTCAGGCGTTCGGAACGGGGGCCCACGCCACAACCCGCATGTGTCTGGAGCTGCTGCTGGAGCTCGCCGCTGAGCGGGGCGACGCGACCCCGCCGGCGAATGGTGGCGGCGGAGTGGCGGCGGACGGGCAGAGAGGCGAGCAGACGTGGGGTGGAAGGGGGCCACTGTTGGACATCGGTACCGGCTCGGGGGTGCTCGCGATCACGGCGGTCCGCCTCGGCTACGGGCCGGTGGTGGGCCTCGACAACGAGCCCGAGAGCGTCGCAGCAGCCCGCGAAAACGCGAGGGTCAACGGCGTGGAGTTGGAGGCGCGCTCCTTCGACCTGCGCCACGAGCGCCTGCCGACCGTCGGTGGGGTGGCCGTACCGACGGTGCTCGCCAACCTGTTGAAGCCGCTGCTGCTGGACCTCGCTCGCTCGATCGAGCGAGCCCCTGAAGACCTGATCATCGGTGGGCTGCTGAGCGAGCAGGTGGACGAGGTGGTGGCAGCGTTCGAGGGGCGCCTCGGGCTGCGTGAGCGCGAGCGACGCACGAGCGGCGAGTGGGCCGCGGCGTGGCTGCGCGGCGGCGAGTGAGTTGCAGCTAATGAGCGGCTGTGTGGCTGCGCAGGGTGCGCAAGCTGCGGCAAGTCAGCGGCGGTGTGGCCGCGGGGCCGCCGCGAGATGGCCCGATCAAACGGGGTCGGGAACCTCGGTGACGGCTCGCGCCATCGCGCGGTAGATCAGGTCGATCGCGGGCCGCACGCCATCCTCGCTTTGCAGCAGCACGGCGGCGGCGGCGAGCGCGGAGCCGATCACCTCCAGTGCCTCGCCGACGTCACCCGGCGAAGGGTCGCGGCAGGCGGCGAGCGCCATTTCGAGCATCGCCAGCGCCTGCGCTGGAATCCCGGAGAAGAGCGCGGGCCCGGTGAGGCTGCCGTAGCCGTAGACGCGGGCGAGACGACCGGAGAGCGTGATCGACGGGCCTCGCCGCGGAGGGGTGGCTGGCGCAAGGCCGCGTCCGTCGAACAGCCCCGCAACCGTCTCGCCGAGCACCAGCCGGGTGGTGGCCTCGTCGAGGCCGGCGTGGGCCGCCATGCGCAGCACCATGTAAAGGCCACTCTGCGGGCGCCCATAGGGGGGATCGGTGGCGAACACGATCCGCTCGGCGGGGACGCGCGCAAACAGCTCGACGACGTCGAGCCCGAAGAAGCAGGAGGTGTCGTACAGCACGCCGGGGTGCTCGGCGAGCATCGAGGTGAGGATCCCCTGGTCGCAGATCGCGCCGTGGGCGAGGATCAGCACGACCTCGGGGTGGCGCAGCGCGAGCCGGGCGAGTCCCTCGGCGATCGGTGGCAGGCCGCGCCCGGCGTGAATCAAGATCGGCACGCGGGCGTCGTCGGCGACCGCGAAGATGCCCTCGAGCTCCTTGCCGTCGAAGGCGAACTCCTGGGCGCGCGGGTGCAGCTTGATCCCGCGCGCGCCGGCGGCGAGGCAGCGTTCGGCCTCGGCAACCGGGCCTTCAAAGGGGTCGAGGCGGCAGAAGGGAATCAGCCGGCCCTCGCTTTCCTCGGCCCAGGCGAGCACACGGTCGTTGGGGAGCGAGTAAGCGGGACGGCGCTCGGGGTCGTGCAGCGGGAACACGCACGCCCGCCGTGCGCCGGCCTCGTCGAGCTGCGCGAGCAGCTCAACGAGCGACAGGGAGCGTCCGTCCTCGTCGAGCCCAAGGTGGGTGTGCGCGTCGAGAACTTCGGCATCGTCCGGGAGTAGACGCTGGGCGTCGGCGGCGAATGGGGCGAGGGCTTTGGCGTAAAGCGAGGCATCCATGGTCGGCACCCTAATGGGTCGAGTTGTTGGGGATCGTCCACGTGCCGTGCTGTGCCTCGCGGGCCGTGTGGGGGCGGGGCGTCCTGCCCCGCCACGTCGGCGACTGAGCCTCGGGCGACGGCACCTCGCGCGCTCGTCTTCCCGGTTCGTGGCAGTGGCTGTCGAGCGGGCTACGGGGCGAAGCTATGGGCCTGCGGGCTCTTCACGTCGACTCTGCGCGACGAGCTCATTGGAGTTCGCCATGATCTGGAAGAGCGCTATACACGTCTCCAGCAGAACGCGAGTAAGCCCGAGCAGGAACAGCGAGCTGATCGGCGCAAAGATGAAGAGCACCAAGACTCCTGCCGTTGAGCTCAGGTGGAAGCCCGCAATAACGTAGAACAACGCGGTGAGGCCGATCCAGATCATCGCCAGCACATAGAGCACCCTGACGAGCTTGGTAGTCACCAGGGAGGCGAAGGTCACGTCGAAGAGCGACGCGAAGACGCCTCGCTGGGTGAGCGAAGCGGGATGCTCGTTGACGATGAATGACGGCGATGCGGCCCGCGGGGGTGCGCCAGTGAACGGCGGCGTCGGAGACCGAGGAGCGGGGGGTGGTGGGGCGCTGTTGCCCGATGCCTGCGCGCTTGGCGCTGGTTGCGTCGCGGCGCCGCAATGGACACAGTACGCCGTGTTCGGGTCTCTGGAGTTGCCGCAGCTTGTGCAAATCATCGTGTCTGTACTGGTCATCGGTCTGCCGCCTCCATGGGACGATCCTATAGGGTAGGTCCAAGTACCGAACGTCGTCAAGCATACTTCAAACATATAATGCGGCCTACGCGACGCGTCCGGATGATTGCACCTTACTGTACGAATTGCACAGAGACCCGAGCGATTCGTCGTGGGCTGGAGTGAGTAGGCGACACCAATGAATTCCGGCAATGACACAGAGGAAGCGGATCGCTGCCAGAGCTGCGGCAAGCAGTTCGGGACTGGCGATCGCTTCTGCGGAGTCTGCGGGGCGGTGCGGCCGGCTCCGCCGACCTTGGTGCTCACTGATCCCGAGCACGAGCAGGCGGAAGCCTCTGGCTTCCCACTCTCGCGCACTGCGATCGTCGGCATCCTCGCCGGCGCATTGGCAATAGTCGTTGTCGGTGCCGGGATACTGGTTGCGAGGTCCGGGGGCTCGAAGAATGCGGCGCAGACGGTCTCGACGCCGCTCGTGACGGAGGGTGGCGCCACCGGCGCGCCGTCCACCGTGCCCCCACCCTCCACGACCGGCGAAGAAGCAGAAGGCTCGCCCTCCACCGGCTCATCTTCCACCGCTCCGCAGGGAGCATCCGGCGCGAGCACGGCACCGAGCGCCACAGCGTTGTCGGGAGCGACCGCGCCGCTCGATGCGGTCAACAGGTATTGGGCGGACATACGCGCCCACGACTTTGCCGGCGCGTATGGGTATCTGGTGCCCGGCTCGATCGAATTGACCGAGTCGCAGTTTGTTGCAAGCGAGCGAGAAGCGGGGATCAGGAGTGTGCAGTTCCACGGCGAAGTGATCTCCCATTCGGGCTCGTCTGCCACCATCGAAATCGTGTCACTGGTAACGCACGACGCACGATTCGGCTGCCGCACTTGGACGGGCTCATATGAAATGGCCATCACCGGTGGTGGTGGCGCGTGGCGTATCGCACGCGCCAACCTGAGTCCCGAATCGTGCTCAGGCTGACATCTCGCCGGTTGGCGCTCGCCGGTCTGCTCGTTGTGGGTGCGGCCGCGGCCGCGCTGGGGATCGTCGGTTTGTCCTCCGGTCGCGACCGACTCCCGCCGGTCCGTTCGAGCTCTGGACGCCGGGCCCGTGCGAGCGCCCCCTCTGGGGTGCGCTCCGGCCCGCGCGGCGATACTGTGACGACCGGCTCGCGTCTGCGCTCCGGCCCGCGCGGCGATACTGTGACGACCGGCTCGCGTCTGCGCTCCGGCCCGCGCGACGATACCGCGACGGCCGGGCCACGCCTGCGCTCCGACGCACACCCGCACCGCGAGACAGCCGCCACGCGCTCGCTCCTACGGCGGCTGTCGCTCCAGCAGCTTGCCGGCCAGCGCATCCTCTATGCCTACGCCGGGCTGGCTCCTCCGCGGTCGCTGATCGCGCGGATTCGCGCCGGCGAGGCGGCGGGAGTGATCTTCTTTGAACCCAACATCGCAAGCCTCGCACAGCTCCGCGCCGTCGTCGGTGAACTGCAGGCGGCCAACGCGTCGAGCCCTGTACATGAGCCGCTGTTGATGCTCACCGACCAGGAGGGCGGGCTCGTGCGCCGTCTGCCGGGCGCTCCAGAGCTCTCGGAGAAGCAGATCGGCGAAAGCCCTGACGCCGTCGCCCTCGCCGCTCAGGCGGGGCAGAGCGCCGGCGAAGAGCTGGCGGGCGTGGGAATCAACGTCAACCTGGCGCCGGTGCTCGACGTGTTTCGTCAGCCAGGCGACTTCATCGACGAATTTCAGCGCTCCTACAGCATGGATCCTCGACTGGTTGGGCAGCTGGGCGGTGCCTTCATCTCGGCGCTGCAGCGCACCGGGGTGGCGGCGACCGCGAAGCACTTTCCCGGCCTCGGATCCGCGGAAAGCGGCCAGAACACAGATGAACGGCCAGTGACCCTCGGTTTGCCGCTGCGCGAGCTGCGGACCGTCGACGAGGCTCCCTACCGGCAAGCCATCGCAGCGGGCGTGCGGTTGGTGATGACCTCGTGGGCCACCTACCCGGCGCTCGCTCCCGGCGTGCCCGCCGGCCTATCGCCAGAGGTGATCCAGGATGAGTTGCGGAAACGGCTTGGCTTTCGCGGCGTGGTCGTCACCGATGGGCTTGCCGCCGGCTCGCTGGGTCGTTTTGGAACGCCCGCCCAGCGGGGTGTGCTGGCGGCGCGCGCGGGCGCCGACCTGCTCCTGTGCTCGGCGCTCCACGTCGAAGAAGACAGTCCCGCTGAGGGCATCGCCGTGCTCGATCGCCTCGCGCAAGCGCTTGCGCGAGGCCGGCTCAATCGCGTCAGCGCAGATGCGGCCGCCGAGCGCGTCCTCGCGCTGCGGTCCGGTCTTGCCACGCCACGGCGATAGCGGCTTCATGGGACGTCGTCCCGTGCGAGTGGTGCCGGGCCGACGTGCAGGAGCTGCCGGGCTGATGCGGGCTGCCGGGCTGATGCGGGCTGCCGGGCTGATGCGGGCTGCCGGGCTGATGCGGGCTGCCGGGCTGATGCGGAGGTGTGGCCGGCGTCTTACGCCGGCGATCGAGCCGACGCACGCGGCTCGGCGGCGACGCGCGGCGCATCGGCAACCCGCGGGTGGCAGTCTACGTTCGCCACCGCTCGGCGCCCGTGGGGCAGCACCTCGACGTAGATCATTCCCGTGATCGGCAGACCCATCAGCACCTCCGGCGCGATCGCTGTCTCGCGCACCAGCTGCTCGCTCAGCGTGTACTCGGAGCCCTGGCCGAAGGCTTCGCTGTAGGAGCGACTGTTGGTCGTGCTCCGGCCGATGGATGCGCTGGGAGGCCAGCCGACTGTCCCCGACGTCGCGGTCGCTGCTTCGCGCCCTGAAGTCTGCGTGAGCGATTCGCTCGCGGCGATGGTTTGCTGCGCGACGACCCACTTGTGCTCGGCGCCGATGAAGTCGCTGGCTTGCTTGGCCTGCTGATGGTTGCCAAGTGCGAGGAAGGCCGCTGTGGCTCCGCCGGTGCCCACGATCTCGATGGCGTCGTCGCGCAGGTGTTCGAAGAACAGCAGCACCCTGATTCGCTTGCTTTCGGTTTGCGAGAGCAGCAAACCGAGCTTCTCGCGGCCGATGCGGTCGGCGCCGAGGATCGCCAGTACGTCGGTTTGCGCCTGGTCCTGTTGCACTCGGTGCAGCAGCAGCTCAAAGAGCAGGTTCGCCAGCAGTTTGTTTTCGAGATCCCCCGTTTGCTTGTCGACGCCGATGACAGTCAGGCTCGCCGGGCGGCCCCGGGCTATCGTCCCGAGCCCCTCCGTCGCGGCCCGATCGCCGTCCCGCGGCCCGCGGCGATCGAGTTCATCAAGGTCTCTGAGCGTCCGCTCGATGCGCAGCACCCGATCCATCTCCACGCTGTGCTTTCGCGCCATCAGCGCGATCAGCCGCTGGTGCTCGTCGGGTTCGATCTGGTACTCGCCATTGCCCGGGAGTTCCCCGTGGGCGACGAGCAGCGCGCTGCGCAGGCGCCGGATCGAGACAGACCCACCAGGATGCAGGCAGCCGGTGACTTCGCGGATGGCTTCGCGATCGTTGCGACGCTCGCGCTGTGAGACGTCCGGATCGCGTTGTGCGGCATTCAGCGTCTCGGCGAGCACCGTGCTCAGTTCGGTCCAGGTCAGCCCGTCAAGCAGCTCGCCCGCAACCACGCCCCCCGGCAAGACGCTCTCAACCGTCTCGACGTCCGCCTGTTCGCAAAGCTCGCGGAGCAGGCCCGTGGTGAGGCGCCGCGAGAGGTCGGCGACGACGACGCGCTCCCCACAGCCCAGCAGCGAGGCTCCGAGCGTGGCGAGCGCTGCCGTCCAGGAATCCGCGGTGCCACCGAAAACGCAGGTCATACGCGCGGTCTGCGAGAGCCGCACGGGAAACCACAGGTCCGTCGTCTCGACCCGGCTGTCTTCGTTGGCGTCGAATTCTGCGATGCGCTGCTGCCAGGCGAAGACTTCCCGTTGGTGATCCGCCTCCGCGCGCACGACCTCCCGCGGGTCGGGCACCAATGCATCTCCCTCCAGCCAGACCTGACGCCACGCGAGGAATGCCTCGATCGGCAAGACGATGTAAGGGAGCAGCAGGCACGCGAGCGCGATGATCGCGGGCAGCAGGTTGCCCTGCACGACGCCGAGATCCTCGCCTGGCGAGCCGCCGGAGGACGATCGCCGCCAGACGCGGGCGACCCAGAACGCCAGGATCGCGGCGAGCAGGTTGATGAACACGACGGCGACCGTTGCGATCGTCCCCTTCGTGCCCCCGGAGAACACTCCGAGTTCCGAATCGAGGACGAAAACGCCGACTGTGCCCGCTGTGGCGCCGATCGCCGCCGTCTTCAGCCCGGTCGCCCGCGACCGTGGGATCAGGCCGATTTGCCTTTGCTGGGGTGGATTGCCCCGCTCCGAGCACTGCGCGCGCGGTGCCGGCTCGACACGCTCATAGCCCCACCGTGCGGGCGGTGCAAATTGGCGCGAGAGCACCGTCTCCTTGCCGGCGACGCTCACCATCGGAGTTGCGCGCCGCTAGTGGCGCAGGGCCTTCTCGATCTCGCGGATGACGGAGCGGTCAAGCACGGTGAAGCCGCCCCACCCCGGCAGCGCCGGCCAGAGACGATTCTGCAGTGCCGGCAGGCGGATCCAGGCTTAGATCGACTTCGTCTAGTCGTCGCATGGCCCTGATAGTGGCAGCTATCCGATTTGCGTTCCCTGCCGAGCTATGTGCCGGCCGTTACGCGTGCAGATGCTCGCTGGGCGTCGCCAAACCGGCCTCGCGCTGGAAGCCCTCAAGCACCGAGCGCATCGTCTCGGGGTCGCACTGCACCTTCGACGGCCACGGCTTGGCGGGGTGGTCGTAGAGGGTCTTCAGGCCGTTGCCAGTGACGATCGCCACGATCGTCTCGTCGGGGTCCAGGCGCCCTTCGGCGGCAAGCTTCTTGACGACCGCCACGGTGGTGCCGCCGGCCGGCTCGGTGAGCAGGCCCTCCGTGGAGGCCAGCAGGTCGATGCCGGCGAAGATCTCTTTATCGCTGACCGACGCCGCCGTGCCGCCGCGGCCGCGCACTGCCTCGATCACGAACACGCCGTCGCCGGGCGAGCCGATCCCCAACGAGTGGGCCTGCGTGGTGGGTTTCACCGGGTTGATCTCAGAGGCGCCGGTGAGGATCGCCTCGGCGATTGGGTTGCACCCGTCGGGCTGGGCAATGTCGATCTTCGTGTGCGCCGTCTGCGCGAGGCCCACCAGTTCGAGCTCGTTCAGCCCCTTGTGGATGCGCGAGGAAAGCGTGCCCCCAGCGGCTGGGGACACGATGCGATCCGGCGAGCGCCAGCCGAGCTGCTGCACGATCTCGTACGCCTCGGTCTTCGCGCCCTCAGCGTAGAAGGGGCGCAGCGTGATGTTGGCGAACTCCAGGCCCGTCGCTTCGGCGAGCGCGCGGCAGGCTTTGTTGGCTTCGTCGTAGTTGCCCTCGATCTGACACACCTTCGCGCCGAGCGCCCGGCAGGCGTGGGCCTTGGTGCTCTCCAGGCGGTTGGGGTAGAAGACGTATGCCGCTACCCCCGCCTTCGCAGCCAGCGCCGCCACGGCGGTGCCGACGTTGCCGGTCGACACGCACCCGATCTCCTTGCGGCCCAGCTCCAGCAGGCGTGCCACCGCCATGCCCACCACGCGGTCCTTGTAGGAGAGGCTCGGGCGGGAGGTGCTGTCGTCCTTGAGGTAGAGGTTGCGCAACCCCACCGCTGCGCCCAGCCGGTCCGCTCGGATCAGCGGCGTGAAGCCCGCGAACTCGCCCACGCGCGCGGGGCCGACGGCGTCGTGGATCGGCAGCAGCTCCTCCAGGAACCAGATGTTGAGCGGGCGCTCGTCCATCGGCGTCTCTGCGATGCGCTGCTTCGCCAGCTCGTAGTCGTAGTCGACGTCGAGGCTCTTGCCGCAGCGCGGGCAGTACGCCCCCCCCTCGGCGAGGGGCGAGCGCAGCTCGCATTTGCGGCACACCAGCTCGGTCGCGCAGGAACGCGTGTGCTGGAGATCCCCGGCTTGGTTTGGTGCGGTGCTCATCCGCGTCTCGTCACATCATCGCAGAGGACGCGGTCGGCCAAATGGTCATATTCGGTGAATTTGCACACAGTTGGGTTCGCTATCACCGGTGTGGGCAACATTGCATGCCCCCACCGCAGGTGGTCGTTGTTTCTCTCTTAGAGTCGGCGGGGCGCCCCTCCATCGCCGCTTGGTCCGCGCCGGCATCTGCAAGTGGGGCTCCCATCCCGCTACTCCTCGGCTCCCGCCACCGGCACCGGCTCGGCGCGTGGGACACCTGGAGGCGCCGCGGCGAGAGGCTGGCGCGACCACTCGCCCGCCCGCGGCCACGAGGGATCGCCCCCCGCCTCGCCGCCGAAGCCCGAGGACTCCCACAGCTCCTCGCCGATATGCGGCGCGAACGGCGTGATCACCCGCGCCATCAACCCCAGCGCGTCGCGCAGCGCCTCGTGGTCCTCGCGGCACAGCGCGCCGCTGTGCTTGAGCACGCGCTTCTCGTAGTCCTTGATGCGATCCAGCAGGCGGATCGCGTTGCGCACCGCGCTGTGCATCTCGAGCTCCGCCAGCTCCTCGGTGATCTTCTCCACCGCCGTGTCGCACCATTTCTCGAGGCGCCTGCGCAGGTGCTCTGTGCGTCGCGGGTCGAGCTCTCCAGCCTCCTCCACCCGCTGAGCGAACCGCGTCTGGGAGTACTGCCACAGGTTGTGCAGGAACCGCTGGCAGAACTGCACCGCGCTGTCACTCCAGTTCAGCGACTTCTGCGGCCGCGCCGCCCACAGCACCGCCATCCGCACCGTATCGGCGCCGAAGGCCTCCACCAGCTCGTCGGGGTCCACGACGTTGCCGAGGTGCTTGCTCATCTTGCGCCCGTCGCGGATCACCATCTCGTGCATCAGCGCCCCCGCAAACGGCTCGCCGTCGGCGAGGAACGCGAGCGGGCCGATGTCGCGCAGCGCCTTCGTGGCGATGCGCTGGTCGAACATGAAGTTGCCGCTGTCGCTGCCCGCCACCAGGCGCTCGGAGGGCAGCCACGCGCGCAGGTCCTCCAGTGCGAGGATCTCCTCCAGCGAGCGCCCCCGCTCCGGGGCGGGCACGCACGCTGGGATCCACAGCCACAGCGCGTCGAAGTGGCAGTCCAGCGTGTCCGTCTCGCGCTTGGCCGGCCCGCCGCAGCGCGGGCAGGTGGTGTTGACGAAATCCTCCCTTTCCGCCAGCGGGTTGCCGGCACCGGTCGGTTTCAGATCGAGCGGCAGCTCCACCGGCAGTTGCTCCTTGGGAATCGGCACCGTTCCGCACGCCGCGCAGTAGACGATCGGGATCGGCGTCCCCCACGAGCGCTGACGGGAGATCGAGAAGTCGTTGGCCTTGTAGCGCACCGCCGGGCGCGCGCGCGACCCTCCCGCGGCGACCTCCGCGGGGCGGACGGGGGAGCCACTCCCGCTCGGGCCTGCCTTCACGTTGCCTCCCACCCCCCCCTCCTCCCCCTGCGCCTGCGTAGAGAGAATGCCGAGGCGCTCGGCGATCAGCTCATCCGTACGGTCGTACTCGGGGATCCCCAGCACCGCGGTCGCACCGAAGCGCTCGTCCACCGCCGGGGAGATCAACAGCGCCAGCGACGGGCCACCCTCGGATAGCGACACGGTGCAGCCGGTGTCCACCAGCGCGACCGCCTCCGCGCCGCGCGAGCTGCGCTCCCAGCCGCCAAGGCGCATCTCCTCAAGCTGCTCGCCCACCGCGGCGTCGGCGCTCCAGCGCTCGACCTCGGGGTGCTTGGGGGAGATCAGCACGAAGCGCGCCTGCGCGATGGCCTCGGCGTGGGGGGTGAACACGGTCAGCTCGCGCCCGTCCGCGGCGCGCGCCTGCAGCTCGACCCCGTCCGCGCGTCCCAGCACGAAGCGCTGGCTGGCAAGCGAGGTCTCGTCCCATTTCTCGAGCTCCCCTGTACGGCGGTCGTTCTCCTCCAAGTAGGTGCTGATGCGCAGGTACCACTGCGCCCGCTGGATCAGCCTTACCGGGTTGTGGCAGCGCCAGCAGGTGCCGTCCTCCACCTGGATCGTCGCCAGCGTGGTCTGGCAGGTGTCGCACCAATCCACGCTGCCGCTGCCGTGGTAGATCAACCCGGCGTCCAGCAGCGTCAGGAACAGCCACTGCGACCAGCGGTACATGATTGCGTCGGAGCTCATGAACGTGCGCTCCCAGTCGAAGGAGAACCCGAGCCGCTTGAGCTGGCCGGTCATGTGCTCGGCGCACCGCGTCACCCACTCGGCGGGGGACTCCCCGTTGGCGATCGCCCCCAGCTCGGCGGGCAACCCGAAGGCGTCGAAGCCGAACGCAAACAGCACCGGCTCCCCGCGCGCGCGCTGGAACCGCGCGTAGGCGTCTCCGATCGCGTAGCTGCGCACATGCCCGATGTGCACGTTGCCGGAGGTGAATGGCGCCGAAGCCTTGATGTAAACGCCGCTCTGCGTCGCTTTCAGCAGGGGGGCACGGAAGGTCTCGCGCGAGTCCCACGCGCGCTGGCGGGCGTGCTCGATGGCGCGCGGGTCATAGGAGGAGGCCCGCCCATCCACGGCCTGCCCATCCGTGGCCTGCCCGCCGGGGGCTTGGCTCCCTGAGGCCTGTCCGTCCACGGCCTGCCCACCCTCGGGCACGCCTCCATTCCCGGCCGGATTCGCGTCGCTCATACGGCGAGGATATCCAAGCCTCTTGTGCGCGATCTCACCTCGGCGCCTGTCCGGGCGAGCTGTAATGATGCTGAGATGGAGATAGAGATCGGCCGCGGCAAGAAAGCCCGCCGCGCATATGGATTCGACGACATCGCGATCGTGCCCTCGCGGCGCACGCGCGACCCCGACGACATCGACATCTCCTGGAAGCTGGGGCCCTACCAGTTCGAGCTGCCGATGATGGCTTCGGCGATGGACGGCGTCGTGTCGCCCGAGACCGCCGGGGTCATCGGCCGTCTTGGCGGCCTGGCGGTGCTCAACCTCGAGGGCATCTTCACTCGTTACGAGGATGCCGATGAGCAGCTGGAGCGGATCGCCGGGCTGCCCAAGGAGCTCGCCACCCGCGAGATGCAGGAGATCTATCGCGAGCCCGTCAAGCCCGAGCTGATCGCCCAGCGCATCCAGGAGATCAAGGCGCAGAAGGTGGTCGTCGCCGCCTCACTCACGCCCCAGCGAGTGCTGCGCTACCACGAGCTCGCGATGGAGGCTGGCCTCGACGTGCTCGTGATCCAGGGCACGGTCGTCTCCGGCGAACACGTCTCCACCGTCTCCGAGCCGCTCAACCTGAAGGAGTTCATTCCCTCCCTCGACGTGCCCGTGGTAGTCGGTGGCTGCGCCTCCTACCACACCGGCCTGCACCTGATGCGCACCGGCGCCGCCGGCGTGCTCGTCGGGGTTGGCCCCGGCGCTGCGTGCACCACGCGCGGAGTGCTCGGCATCGGCGTGCCGCAGGCCACCGCGATCGCCGACGTCGCGCACGCGCGCTCCACGCACATGCTCGAGACCGGTGACTACTCGATGGTGATCGCCGACGGCGGTATGCGCAACGGCGGCGACGTCGCCAAGGCGATCGCGCTCGGCGCCGACGCGGTGATGATCGGCTCGCCGCTCGCACGCGCCTACGAAGCGCCCGGGCACGGCTTCCACTGGGGAATGGCCACGTTCCATCCCACGCTCCCTCGAGGGGCGCGCGTCGCCACCGCCCAGAACGGGACGCTCGAGGAGATCCTCGTCGGCCCCGCGCGCGAGAACGACGGCACCTTCAACCTGTTCGGCGGCCTGCGCACCTCGATGGCCACCTGCGGCCACAAGGATCTGGCGGAGTTCAACCGCGCCGAGGTTGTCGTCGCGCCGTCGCTGCAAACCGAGGGCAAGGCGCTGCAACGCGATCAGGGTGTCGGCATGGGCGCGGTGAACGGAAGGGCGGCTGCGCTCGTCAATGAGTGATGCACCCGTGGTGTCCGCGCCTGCCGTCGAGGGTCGGGTCGCGGTGCCCACGGTCACCGACACGGTGGTGGTGCTTGACTACGGTGGCCAGTACTCGCAGCTGATCGCGCGGCGCGTCAGGAGTGCGGGGTGTTCTCGGAGTTGGTGCCCCATCACGTGCCGCTGCGGGAGATCGCGGCGCGACGTCCCCGCGGGATCATCCTCTCCGGTGGTCCGGCGTCGGTGTACGCGCCAGACGCCCCGCGCCTGGAGCGCGGCCTGCTCGAGCTCGGGGTGCCGGTGCTGGGCATCTGCTACGGGATGCAGCTGCTCGTGCATGAGCTTGGCGGGCGGGTCGAGCAGGCGGAGGTGGGGGAATTCGGCCGCTCCGACCTAACGGTCGACGAGCACGGGGTGCTGCTGAGGGAGACGCCCCGCGAGCAGACCTGCTGGATGTCCCACCGCGACACCGTCTACGAGGCGCCGCCCGGGTTCACCGCGCTCGCACACACCTCCACCTCGCCGGTGGCGGCGGTCGAGAGCGTCGAGCGGGGCATCTACGGCATCCAGTTTCACCCCGAGGTCGTCCACACCCCCTACGGCCAGGCGATCCTCGAGCGCTTCCTCACCGGGGTGTGCGACTGCCCCCCGACGTGGTCGGCGGCGTCGATCGTGGAGGAGCAGATCGCGCGCATCCGCGCCCAGGTGGGGAAGGGGAGGGTGATCTGCGGTCTCTCCGGCGGCGTCGACTCATCGGTGGCGGCGCTGCTCGTGCACCGCGCGGTTGGTGAGCAGCTGACATGCGTGTTCGTCGACCACGGCTTGATGCGCAAGGACGAGGGCGAGCAGGTGATCGCCACCTTCCGCGACACCTTCCACGTGCCGCTGGTGGCGGTGGACGCCGAGCGACGTTTCCTGGAGCGGTTGCGAGGGGTCACCGAGCCCGAGGCCAAGCGCAAGGCGATCGGCGCCGAGTTCATCCGGGTCTTCGAGGAGGAGGCCGCGAAGCTGGAAGGTGCGCGCTTCCTCGTACAGGGCACGCTCTACTCCGACGTGATCGAGTCCGGCGGAGGCACCGGCGCGGCAACGATCAAGTCCCACCACAACGTCGGTGGTCTCCCCGAGGACATGCGCTTCGAGCTGGTCGAGCCGCTGCGTGCGCTGTTCAAGGACGAGGTGCGCGCGGTGGGCGCCGAGCTGGGCCTGCCCGAGCGCCTGGTGTGGCGCCAGCCCTTCCCCGGCCCCGGCCTGGCGATCCGAATCGTCGGCGGCGAAGCGACGCGGGAGCGCCTCGACGTGCTGCGCGAGGCCGACCACATCCTCCAGGAGGAGATCCGCAAGGCGGGTCTCTATCGCGAGCTGTGGCAGTCCTTCTGCGTGCTTCCCGACATCCGCACCGTCGGCGTGCAGGGCGACGAGCGCACCTATGGGTACGTCGTTGTGATCCGCGCGGTCACTTCCGACGATGCGATGACAGCCGATTGGGCGCGGCTGCCCTACGACCTGTTGGAGACGATCGCCTCGCGCATGATCGGCGAACTGCGCGAGGTCAACCGGGTGGTGCTCGACATCACGTCGAAGCCGCCCGGCACAATCGAGTGGGAGTAGCCCTGGCGGCGGGTCGATTTGAATTTGGACTATGATGTCGCCTTCGCCGCGCGCGGTAACCTGCGTGCGGCCTTTTTTACGTGATGAAAACCTACGTCGCCAAGCCCACCGACCGCGAGCGCAACTGGCTGCTCGTCGACGCCAACGGCAAGACCCTTGGCCGTTTGGCGACCCAGCTCGCCGACGTGCTGCGCGGTAAGCGCAAGCCCGAGTACACGCCGCACATCGACACCGGCGACTTCGTCGTGGTGATCAACGCGGAGAAGGTCGCGGTGACCGGCAAGAAGCGCACCGACAAGCGCTACTACCGCCACTCCGGCTACCCGGGCGGTCTGCGCTCGCGCACTTTTGAGGAGATGCTGGCGCGCCGGCCGGAGGAGATCATCCGGATCGCCGTCAAGGGCATGATGCCCCGCAACCGCCTCGCGCGCAAACAGATCACCAAGCTGAAGATCTACGCGGGCCCCGAGCACCCGCACGTCGCGCAGAAGCCCACGCCGCTGGAGATCGACGCCTGATGGCCGACGAGCCGCACAGCCCCGACGACCAGGAGCGCTCCGCGGAGGAGACCGCCGCATTGGCCGAGCACCGCGCGGTTCCCACCGAGGAGGCCGCACAGATCGCGGGATCGGTCGAGGACGCTCCGCTGGAGGCTTTCGAGGAGGCGCAGTCAGCCACCGAGGAGGTCCAGGTCGAGGAGCCTGCGCAGCCGTCGGAGGGGAAACCCGCCGTCGTGGAGCCGGTGGCCGAGGCGACTATCGCGCAGGAGTCGCCCCCGGTGGAGGAGTCGCCCTCGGAGGAGCCTGCGATGGCTGAGCCGCCAGCCGAGGAGGCTGTTGTCGAGGAGTTGGCTGCCGCGGAGGAGGCTGTCGCCGAGGAGCTTGTCGTCGAGGCGTTGGAGGAGGCGGTTGTCGAGGAGCTTGTCGTGGAGGCGTTGGAGGAGGCGGTTGTCGAGGAGCTTGTTGTGGAGGCGTTGGAGGAGGCGGTTGTCGAGGAGCTTGTTGTGGAGGCGTTGGAGGAGGCGGTTGTCGAGGAGCTGGTCGCGGAGGAGGTCGCCGCTGAGGCGTCCGCCGAGGAGGAGGATTTCGACGAGGACGAGGAAGAGGAGCCCGCTCCCCGCGTCAAGCCCGCGGTGCCGGGGGCGCACCTGGAAGTCGACATCGTTCCCGAAGGTGTCGACCCGCTGGCGCGCGAGGCGCCCGACCCGTATGCGATCGAGGGGTACGCCGAGGACGTCGCCGAGGCCGAGGAGGAGGCGGCGGAGGAGCCGCTGCCGCAGCCGATCTCCACCGCGGCGATCGATCTCGCCGCCGGAGCGCGCTACCGCGCGACCGGGAAGCGCAAGACCGCGATCGCGCGCGTGATCCTCCGTCCCGGCAGCGGCGTATATCTGATCAACGGGCGCACGCTGGAGGAGCACTTCCCGCGCACCACGCTGCAGCGCAACATCCGCCAGCCTCTGGAGACCGTGGGCTACGAAGAGCGCATGGACGTGGTTGCGCGGCTGCACGGCGGCGGCATCTCCGCGCAGGCTGGCGCTCTGCGCCACGGCATCTCCCGCGCGTTGCTGGAGGCCGACCCCAACCTGCGCGGAGAGCTCAAGCGCCGCGGCTTCCTCACGCGCGACTCGCGCGCCAAGGAGCGCAAGAAGGCCGGTTTGAAGAAGGCGCGCAAGCGGCCGCAGTTCTCCAAGCGCTAGGGGATCCGCCCACCCTCATGGCCCGCAAGCTGTTTGGCACCGACGGTGTAAGGGGTGTCGCCGGGGAGTTGCTGAGCGCCGAGCTCGCGCTCGGTCTCGGCCGCGTCGCGACCGCGCTCGCCGAGGCGGAGCGCCCCCAGGTGCTCATAATCCGCGACACCCGCGAGTCCGGGGAGATGCTCCAAGCGGCGCTTGCCGCCGGGGTCAGCGCCGCCGGCGGGGACGCTCTGCTCGGTGGAGTTCTGCCGACTCCCGCCGCGCCGCTGTTGATTGCTCGCTACGGCTTTGACCTCGCGGCCGTCATCTCCGCGTCGCACAACCCCTACCAGGACAACGGCATCAAGTTCTTCGGCCCCGACGGCTTCAAGCTCTCCGACGAAACAGAGCTCCAAATCGAGCGCGGGCTCGAGGCGGGAGTGGGCAGTGGGGGCACCGCGATCGGGCATATCCGCGAGCTGCTTGGCACCGGCGAGGATTATCTGCGCGAGCTGCACACCCGCTTTGCCGAGCTCGACCTGCACGGGCTCGACGTGCTGCTCGACTGCGCCAACGGTGCCACCCACCACGTGGCCCCGGAGATCTTCAGGCGTCTCGGCGCGAGCGTGAGCGTGATCGCCGAGCACCCCGACGGGCGCAACATCAACGCCGGCTGCGGCTCCACCCACGTGCAGGAGCTCGCCGCTCGGGTGCTCGCTGGCAGCCACGCCGTCGGCTTTGCCTTCGACGGTGACGGCGACCGCGTGCTCGCCGTGGACGGCGCCGGTGAGGTCGTGGACGGCGACGAGCTGATGGCGCTCGCCGCGCTGCACCTCAAGCGCGGCGGCCGTCTGGTCGGCGGCGGCGTGGCCGTGACGGTGATGACCAACTACGGCTTCCACGCCGCGATGCGCGCCGCGGACATCGCTGTCGCATCGACGAAGGTCGGCGACCGCTACGTGCTCGAGGAGCTGCGGGCGCGCGGATGGGTGCTCGGCGGCGAGCAGTCGGGGCACATCATCGACATCAGCTTCAACCGCTCCGGTGACGGCATCGCGAGCGCGCTGCTTGCGCTCGAGGCGCTCGACGGTGCGCCGCTCAGCGAGCGCGACGCGATGCACAAGCTCCCCCAACGGCTGGTCAACGTACGCGTCCGCGACCGCGGCGCGCTGGAAGGCGCACGCACCGTCAACGACGCCGTGCGTGCCGCCGACGAAGCCCTCTCCGGTCGCGGGCGGGTGCTCGTGCGCCCCTCCGGCACCGAGCCGCTGGTGCGCGTGATGGTCGAGGCGCCCACCGACGAGGAGGCCGAGCAGGTCTGCTCCAGCCTCGTGGCGCTCGTCGAGCGCGAGCTGGCCTGAACGTCCATTCCTCAAACCCCGCGGAGGTTCGCTGGTATCTTCGAAGCGGTGTGCGGAATCGTTGGCTACGTCGGCAGGCGGCCGGGTGGGCCCTCCATTCAAGAGCTGCTGCTCGCCGGCCTGAAGAAGCTCGAGTACCGCGGCTACGACAGCGCCGGCATCTCGGTGATCGCCGACGACCACATCGAAGCGGTGCGCGCCGTGGGCAACCTGCGCGCGCTCGAGGCAAAGCTGGATGGCGTGTGCGGTCGGGCCGACGCCGCGGAGAGCGGGGGGGTGGCGACGCTTGCGCGACCTCTCACCACAGGCATCGCGCACACCCGCTGGGCCACGCACGGTCGCGTCAGCGAGGAGAACGCCCACCCCCACTTCGACAGTGGGGATCGCATCCACGTGGTGGTCAACGGGATCGTCGAGAACTACATGCCGCTCCGTGAGCGCCTGCTCGCGGAGGGTTGCCTCTTCACCTCCGAGACCGACGCGGAGGTGATCGCTCACCTGATTGCCGAGCACTATGCGGGTGACCTCGCCGACGCCGTGCGCGCTGCCTACGCCGAGCTGCACGGCCACTTCGCGTTTGTGGCGATGAGCCTCGACGAGCCCGAGACGCTGGTTGGGGCGCGCCGCGAGTGCCCGCTCGTGGTCGGTCGCGGCGAGGAGGAGCAGTTCCTCGCCTCCGCCGTGCCCGCCTTCCTTGCGCGCACCCGCACTGTGCAGTACCTCGACAACGGGGAGATCGCGGTGCTCACTCCCGACGGCGTCACGATCACCACGCCCGACGGGGTGCCCGTGGAGCGCGCCGATCGAGACCGTCGAGTGGGACGAAGAGGCCGCCGAGAAGGGCGGCTTCGAGACCTTCATGCTCAAGGAGATCCACGAACAGGCCGACGCCGTCGCCGAGACGATCGCCGATCGCACTGCCCGTGGGGACGGCGTCAGCCTCAACGAGCAGGGGGCGCTCGACGAGTCCTTACTCGCCGGCGTGGGGCGCATCGTGATCGTCGCCTGCGGCACCTCCTACCACGCCGGCCTGATCGGCCGCTACGCGATCGAGGAGTGGGCGCGCATTCCCGTGGAAATGGACGTCGCCTCGGAGTACCGCTACCGCAACCCCGTCGTCGGGCCCGGCGACCTCGTGATCGGCATCTCCCAGTCCGGCGAGACGGCGGACACGCTCGCCGCGATGCGCCTCGCGCGCGAGCGCGGCGCCACCGTGCTGGCGGTCACCAACGTGATGGGCTCCCAGGCCACACGTGACGCCGACGGGGTGCTCTTCACCCGTGCAGGCCTGGAGATCGGGGTGGCCGCCACCAAGACCTTCACCTGTCAGGTGGCCGTGCTCTACCTCCTCGGCCTGCGCCTCGCCGAGCTGCGCGGCACTTTGGAGGCGGCGCGGATCGCCGAGCTGGTGAGCGAGGTCAAGCGGCTGCCGCATTGCATCGCCGAGATCACCGGCTCCGACGATGGATTGGGGGGCCCGCCCACCCACGTGGTCGCGCAGGTCAGGCGCATCGCCGCCCAGCACTGGCAGGGCGAGTTCTTCCTCTACATCGGCCGCCACGTCGGCCTGCCGGTCGCGCTGGAGGGTGCGCTGAAGCTCAAGGAGATCTCCTACATCGCCACGGACGCCTACGCCGCCGGGGAGATGAAGCACGGCCCGATCGCTCTGCTCGACGAGTCCACCCCCGTGGTGTGCGTTGCCACCGACTCCCCGGTGCTGGAGAAGGTCGCCTCCAACATCCAGGAGGTCCGCGCCCGCGGCGCGCACGTGATCGCTGTTGTCAGCGAGGGCAACGCGCGGATCGTCGAGCACGCCGACGCCGCGATCCCGATCCCCGCGATCGACTGGATGCTGCAGCCGATCCTCGCCGTGATCCCGCTGCAGCTGCTCGCCTACGAGATCGCCCGCCGCCGGGGACTGAACGTCGATCAGCCGCGCAACCTCGCGAAGACCGTCACCGTCGAGTAGCGCTCGGCGAGTCGTACCCGCGAGCCCATTAGGATCGCAACTGATGGGAGCTCTCCCCGAGTGGTGCCTGCCGCTGCCCGACGCCGAGGCGATGCGGGCGATCGACCGCTGGGCGATCGACGAGCGTGGGGTACCGTCGCTCGAGTTGATGGAGCGCGCTGGGATCGGCGTGGCTCGCGCCGTTGAGCAGCTCGCGCCGGACGGCCCCGTGACGGTGCTCTGCGGCAAGGGCAACAACGGCGGCGACGGTCTCGTGGCCGCGCGCCTGCTGCGCGACGCCGGCCGCGAGGTCGATGTCCTCACCGCCGGGCCGCCGGAGGAGCTGAAGGGAGACGCGCGCGAGAACCTCCTGCGCCTGCCTGGCGCTCCGCCGGTGCAGATGGACTTCGCAAGCGCCGACTCCTCCGCGAGCGTGATCATCGACGCGCTGCTCGGCACCGGCTTCGCCGGCGAGCCCCGCGGAGCGATCGCCGAGGCGATCGACGCCGCGAACGCCTGCGGTGCGCCGGTCGTCAGCGTGGACGTGCCCTCTGGGGTGGACGCCTCCACGGGGGTGGTGTGCGCACATGCGGTGCGCGCCGCAATCACCGTCACCTTCCACGCGGCCAAGCCCGGTCTGTGGATCCACCCCGGCAAGGCCCACGCCGGCGAGGTGCGCACGCTTGACATCGGCATCCCCCGCGGCGCGCCCACCGCCGCCGACATCGGCCTGATTGAGCGCTCCGTGCTGGGTCTGCTGCCGCCTCGCGGGTCCACATCGACGAAGTTCTCGAGCGGCCACGTGCTGATCGCCGGCGGTTCGCGCGGCCTGACCGGTGCGCCGCGTATGGCCGCCCACGCCGCGATGCGCGCCGGGGCCGGCTACGTCACCGCCTGCGTGCCCGCCTCGGTACAGACGATCCTCGCGACCGGCGGGCTCCCCGAGCTGATGACCCGTGGCCTGCCCGAGGAGGACGGCTCGCTTGCGGTCGGGGGCGTCGATGCCGTGCTCGAGGCCGCACGGCGCGGCGGGTCGCTCGCGCTCGGGCCCGGCCTCGGGCGTGAGCCCGGTGCATTCGCGTTGGCCCGCGAGCTGGCGTGCCACGCGCCGGTTCCCACCGTGATCGACGCCGACGGCTTGAACGCCCACGCCGGTCGCCTGGGTGAGCTCTCGCGGCGGGAGGCCCCCACCGTCCTCACCCCGCACGCCGGGGAGCTCGGTCGGCTGCTGGAGCTACCCAGCGAGGAGATCGAGCGCGAGCGCCTGCGTCACGCGCGTGCCGCCGCCGAGCTTGCGCGGGCGGTTGTGGTGCTGAAGGGCGACGACACCCTGATCGCCGACCCCACCGGCTCCGGCGTTGTGGCGGTCAGCATGGGAGGCAGTCCCGCGCTCGCGACGGCGGGCACCGGGGATGTGCTCACCGGCGTGATCGCCGCGCTGCTCGCGCAGGGTCTGCCGGCGTTCGCGGCGGCCGCCGCCGGCGTCCAGCTGCACGCGGCCGCCGGACGCGTCGCCGCGCGCGCGGTGGGCGCCGCGGAGGGAGTGATCGCCTCCGACGTGATTGCCGCGCTGCCCTTCGCGCGCGCCGAGGTGGGACTGCCATGAGGTTCTCCACCGGGCAAGCGCCGAGGGCTCTCTCCCGACGGTGGTTGAGGCAGCCGAAGGATGTCCGATGAGCGTCGATCGTGCGGTTGCGAGCGTCAATCTCGGCGCGATCACGCGCAACTGCGAGCGTTTGCGCGCGGAGCTGCGCGAGGGGGTACAGCTGTGTGCTGTGGTCAAGGCCGACGGGTATGGGCACGGACTGCTCGAAAGCGCCGGCGCGGCGCTTGCCGGGGGCGCCACCTGGCTTGCGGTGGCGAGTGTCCCCGAGGCGCGCGAGCTGGTTGGCGAGCATCTGAAAAACGAGGCCCGTCTGCTCGTGCTCGGCCCCCTGCGCGAGATGGAGGTCGAGGAGGCGGTGCATCTGAACATGGAGATCGTCGTCTGGGGTGAGGATCTCCTCGCTGAGGCCGCCCTGCTCGCGCAGGACATGGGCAAGGTCGCGCGCGTGCACGTGAAGCTCGACACGGGTATGGGCCGCTTTGGTGTGCGCGACCCCGAGCGCGCCTCCCATCTGGTGGCCGCGGCGGCGGCCCACCCCCAGGTCGAGCTGGCCGGCGTCATGACCCACTTCGCCACCGCCGATGAGCTCGGAGACGACTTCTTCGGCGAGCAGCTGCGGCGTTTCGCCGGGTGGGCGCACGAGGTCAAGCGGGCCCACCCCGAGGTGATGGTGCACGCGGCCAACAGCGCCGCGGTGCTGCGCGACCCCGCCGCGCATTTCGACATGGTGCGCTGCGGCATCGCGATCTACGGCATGGACCCCTTTGGTGAGGACCCGTTCGCACGCGGCTTGGAGCCGGCGCTGCAGTTGAGCTCCTATGTGGCGGCCGTGAAGCGCTGCCGCGCCGGCGATAGCGCCGGCTACGGCCGGCGCTTCGTCGCCGCACGAGAGACGCATCTCGGTCTGCTGCCGATTGGCTACGGCGACGGCTGGCGGCGCGGACTCTCGGGCAACGCTGACGTGCTGATTGCGGGACGCCGCCACCCGCTGGTGGGCACCGTAAGCATGGACAGCGTCGCCGTCGACCTCGGCCCCGACCCGGCCGCGCTCGCGCTGCTCGGCCAGCCCGCCGTCCTGATCGGCAGCCAGGGCGCCGAGCGGATCACAGCGGAGGAGCCGGCCCGGCGGCTGGACACCATCAACTATGAGATCACCTGTGGGCTCACCGCACGCGTCACACGCGTGCACCACGGTGCCCACGGGGTGGCGCGCCTTGCCGCCGAGTGACGACCCGCTCGAGCTGACCCGTGCCGCGCTCGCCGGCTGGCGCGCGTGGCTGGTGGGCGGAGCGGTGCGCGACCGTCTGCTGGGCCGCGGTGGGGTGGACGGGATTGGATCCGCGAGCGGCGCGACCGTGGGGCTCGCGGCGAGCGGGGTGGCTGGAGTCGAGTCCTCGGGTACGGCCGACCTCGACGTCGTGCTCGACGGCGAGCCGCGCGAGGCCGCGCGCGCGCTTGCGCGCGCCGCGCGCGCCGCGGCGTTCGCCCTCTCAGATGAGTACGGGGGCTGGCGCGTGGTCGCCCGCGACGGCACCTGGCAGGTCGACTTCGAGCGCCTGCGTGGTGCCTCTTTGGAGGAGGATCTGGCTCTGCGGGACTTCACGGTCAACGCGATCGCCGAGCCGTTGGGAGAGCCCGGCGCGGCACCTGGCGAGGCGATCGATCCACTCGGGCGGCATCGAGGACCTGGCGCAGCGGCGGCTGCGCCAGGCCGGACCGCGTGCATTCGTCGATGATCCGCTGCGCGTGCTGCGCCTCGTGCGGCTTGCCGTGGAGCTCGATCTCGAAGCGGACGCCGACACGCGCACACGCGCGCGAGCCCACGCGGCGGCGCTTGGCGAAGTCGCGCCCGAGCGGGTGTTCACGGAGCTGCGCCGCATCCTCGACGCGCCTCGTGCCGTAGGAGGATTGGAGCTGATGGGGGAGGTGGGTGCAGCCGCGGTTGTGCTGCCCGAGCTGGAGGCGCTACGCGGCGTGACCCAGAGCCACTACCACCACCGCGACGTGTACGGCCACACCCTGGAGGTACTCGAACAGGTGATTGCGTTGCAGGAAGACCCCGCCGCGATCCTCTCGCGGGGCGGCTGGCCGGAGACTGGTGGCAAAGGGGTCGAGGCTAGTGAGGCGCTCACGGCGCTGCTGGCCGAGCCGCTCGCCGACGGACTGACCCGTGGGGGGGCGCTGCGCTGGGGGGCGCTGCTGCACGACGCCGCGAAGCCGCTCACCCGCGAGGTGCGCCCCTCGGATGGGCGGGTCACGTTCGTCGGACACGACGCGCGGGGCTCACAGCTGGCAGGTGAGGTGCTCACCAGGTTGCGAGCGAGCGGTCGGTTGCGGGCCCATGTGGCGGCGCTCGTGCGCAACCACCTGCGGCTGGGCTTCCTCGTGCACGAGCTCCAGCCCCTGGCACGTCGCCGCGTGTTCGGCTATCTGCGCAGCTGTGAGCCGGTGGAGGTGGACGTCACGTTGCTCTCTGTCGCCGACCGCCTCGCCACCCGTGGCGAGCGCGCAGACGAGGCGATCGACGCTCACTTGCGCCTCGCGCAGGGGATGCTTGTCGACGCGCTTGACTGGCGTGCCGCAGGCCCCCCGCAGCCGCTGCTACGGGGTGATGAGTTGGCGAGTGAGCTCGGCATTCCCGTCGGGCCGCGCGTGGGCGAGCTGCTGGAGGAGCTTGCCAAGTCCCAATACGCGGGTGAGATCGCCAATCGCGAGGAGGCGCTGCAGTACCTGCGTCACGGCGGTTCAGGATGAGCACACGCCGACGGTCCGGCGGTTGACGAACATTTCTTTCCTGACCCACCGCCAAATAAGAATAGGTCTCGTTCTTATTTGGTTTGGGTGCAAAAAGAGGACACACCACCAACCGCTCGGTGCACAACGCGGGTAGGATGGCGGCTCAGTGACCGACCCCGAGTGCATTTTCTGCAAAATCATCGCCGGCGAGTTGCCCGCCATAATCGTTGACGAGGACGAGCGCACGGTCGCCTTTATGGACATCAACCCCGCCACCCGCGGCCACGCACTGGTGGTGCCGCGTCGCCACGCGCAGGATCTGCTGAGCATCGATCCCGAGGACCTGGGCGCGACGGCGGCGGCCGCCCAGCGCCTGGCGGGGCGGATGAGCGAGCGGCTGGGGGCCGCTGGGGTCAACGTGCTCAACTCCTGCGGCGACGCCGCCTGGCAGACCGTGTTCCACTTCCACCTGCACGTGATCCCGCGCTACGTGGGCGATCCGCTGCGGCTGCCGTGGGCGCCGACCGCGGGCGACATAGACGAGATTGCCGCCGCCGCGCAGGAACTCGGCCGCGGATAGCGAACCGCTACATACCCGTTGTTGGTGTGTTCTATTCCCCAATGCTCCGCTTTAGACCAAAGATGATCCGCACCTCGCTCATCGCGCTCCTGGCGGGGGCGGCATTGACGCTGGCGCTGCCCATCGGCGCGCTGGCGACCCTCTCGGAAGTCGGGGTGATCCCCGCAACCACGCCTCCCACCACGCCGAGCTGCCCTACATCTTGCCTGGCCGTCACGCGCACTACCGGCTTCCAGGTCAAGGTGGGCAGTAACCGCAGTCTGGTCACGGCCCCCCGCAACGGCACCGTCGTTGCGTGGACGGTCTCGCTCGGCAAGCCCAACGCCACCCAGATCAAGTACTTCAACACCAACGAGGGCGGCACGGCCTCGGCCGCGATCGCGGTCCTAAGGCAGCAGCGTAAGCCCAACCTCACCTACAAGTTGGTGGCGCAGAGCCCCCTCGTGCAGTTGGAACCCTACTTCGGCAAGACCGCCCAGTTCCCGCTGGTCAACACCCTCCAGATCAAAAAGGGCGACGTGATCGCGCTTGCTGTCCCCACCTGGGCACCCGCGCTTGCGCTGGGCTTCACCAACGAAACCTCCTGGCGTGCCAGTCGCCTGCGCACCCAATGCACCAACACCAGCGTCCAGTCGATGCAGCAGCTGGGAACCGGCGTGCAGTACTACTGCCTGTACCGCGAAGCGCGTCTCACATACAGCGCCACGCTGATCTCCACTCCTTGAGTCGCTCACGGGAGCTGTCAGGGCTGGCGCGCCGGTGGGGCTGCCGGAAGAGCCGCCGCCCGTCGGCTTCGGAGCCGCCTTTGGCGCTGCTTTCCCCGGTACCGCCGCTCGCGCCCGAGCTCGCTTCGGGGGTGCTTGTTGTTTCCGCCGTGCCGCCCGGAGCTGGTCGTGCTTTCGCTGCCCGTTCCCCCGCGCGCTGGAGCTCGAGGGTTCTTCGCTCGTCGGCGCCCCGCCGAGCTCGAGGAGCTGGAGGCGCTTTTGGAAGTCGTAGCGACGGTCGACGTCGCCGTGGTGGGCGTCGCTTCGCTTTCGGCCTGAGTGCTGGCGGGCGGAGTGATTTCCGGGGTGCTGTGCGGCGGCACGTCAGCGGAGCTGCTGCTGCCTCCGCACGCCGCCAGCGTGAAGCCCACCAGCAGTGCCGCGGCGCCCGCGAGTAGGGGAGCGAGCGGCCGAGCCGGGAGACAGCGGCCTGCGGCCGCAATCCCCGTTTCGACCAGCGGAGGGTCACGAGCCGAGCGGCCCCATCCGGCGTCCGCACGTGGGACAGTCGTTGAGATCCTTCTGCGCGAGCTGCTCGCACCATGGGCAGAAGCGCAGGTTCTCAACCGAGAAGGGCAGCTTGGAGGTGGACGGCGCAAGCGGAAGCACCTTGCCCACGACCTCCAGCGGCTCGCCGGACTCCCGGTCGAGGTAGATCTCCTCGGGCTGCGCCTCCAGGATGATTTCCCGCCCGCTCGCCGGATTGCGCAGGCGGTATCGCTGCTGCACGCTCATCGGGGGCACTCTAGCGAAGGCCGCGGGGGAGCGCACGAACGCCGCGGGGGAGCGCAGGTAGGCTGAGCGCCATACGCATCCTGATCTTCCACGGCTACCTGCTCGCGGGCACGGGCTCCAACATCTACAACGCGCGCCTCGCGCGGGCGCTTGTGGGCCTCGGCCACGAGGTGCACCTGCTCTGCCAGGACCGCCACCCCGAGCGCCAGCCCTTCGTCGACGCCGTCGGGGAGTGGGAGCAGGGAGAGTTGCGGGTGCGCGCGCTGCGCGAGCCGGTGCGCTGCACCGCCTACCGGCCCGAGATCGGCGGGCTGCTGCCGGTGTACGTCGAGGATCCGTACGAGGGGATCGAAGCGCGCGCCTTCGCGCGCTGCAGCGAAGAGGAGATCGAGCGCTACATCGACGCCAACGTGACCGCCGTGCGCGAGCTGGTGGGGCGCGTGCAGCCCGATGTCGCGCTCGCCAACCACCTGGTGATGGGCCCCGCGATCCTCGCCCGAGCGCTCGCCGACGAGCGTGCCGTACGCCGTCAAGGTGCACGGCAGCGCGCTGGAGTACACGGTCAAGCCCGACCCCGAGCGCTTCCTGCCCTACGCCCGCGAGGGGCTCGAGCCCGCGGAGGCGATCCTCGTCGGCTCGTCGCACACAGCGGGCAGCCTGTGGGACGCGCTGGAGGACCCCGCGATCGAGGCCCGCACTCGCCTCGGTCCGCCCGGGGTGGACGTGGAGCTCTTCAAACCGCTCCCGCGGCGCGCCGTCGAACAGGCCGTCGGAGCCCGTCGTGGCGTTCGTGGGCAAGCTGATCGTCAACAAGGGCGTGGACCTGCTGATCGCCGCGTGGCCGCTGGTGCTCGAGCAGGTGCCGCAGGCGCGCCTGGAGATCGTCGGCTTCGGAGGCGACGGCGAGTGGCTGGAGCGCCTGCTGCAGACGCTGGCGGCCGGCGAGCTCCACGGCGATCGACATGGCGCGGGTCGGTCGTGCTCGGGGCTCCGCGGAATCGCAGGCTGGCCGTGCTCGGTGGCCCGCCGATGCGCAGGCAGGTGGGCATGGTCATGCCCAACCCACCCCGCTGCGCCACCTGGCGGCGTTTCTGGGAGAGCTGCACGGCCAGCGGCGCGAGCGCTACCTGCGCGGCGGCGCGCACGCTGCCCGAGTGGGCTCGCTTCGCGGGGCGCTTGGAGCATGAGGAGCTCGCGGAGCTGCTGCCCACCTGCGAGGCGCTGGTTGTGCCCAGCACCTTCCCCGAGGCGTTTGGCATGGTGGCGGCCGAGGGGGCGGCGTGCGGTGCGCTGCCGGTGAGCGCCGCCCACTCGGGCCTGGCCGAGGTGAGCAGGGTGCTGGCCAGCGCCGTGCCGGCGCAGGTCGCGGGCTGGCTGTCGTTTCCAGTCGACGACGATGCCGTGCCTGCCATCGCACGGTGTCTGGTCGGCTGGTTGCAGGCCGATCCCGCGCTGCGTGAGCAGACCCGCGCGGGCCTGGTGGAGACGGTGCGCGAGCGCTGGTCATGGGAGGGCGTCGCGCGGGGCGTGATCGCGGCCGCCAGTGGCGATCTCGATGCGCTGCCCTCGCCGTAAGGGTTCGCTGTGGGCTCTGAAGGCGCTCGCTGAGCGCGCCGCGAGACGTCGCCCGCTCATTCGGATAGAGTTCCGGTCGCTGTGAGGGAGCTGGGTAAGTTTGGGACGTTGCTGATAGCCGGTGGCCTGGTGCTGCTGGCGGTGGCTGGCTGCGGCTCGGCCAAGCACGGCGAAGAAGCCAACCTCGTCGCCGGCAAGCAGCAGTTCGTCGCCAAGTGCGGCTCCTGTCACACGCTCGCGCGCGCCAACACCAAGGGCACGGTGGGCCCCAACCTCGACGAAGCGTTTCGCCACGGGGTCGACGAAGGGCTGGGGCGCAACACGATCCGCAGCATCGTGCAGTATCAGGTCGAATTCCCCAACCCCGAAAACGTGATGCCCAAAGGTCTCGTCAGCGGATCCACGCTGAAGAACATCGCCGCCTACATCGCCTACGCAGCTGCCCGGCCGGGCAGCGACACCGGCCTGCTCGCCAGCGCCGTGGCCGCGCCGGGGTCAGGCAAACCGGCGGTCGAGAAGAACGGCAAGCTGGAACTGGAAGCCAACCCCGCAGGGGCAGCTGGCCTACACGACCAACAAAGCCACCGCCACGGCCGGCGCGCTGACGATCTCGATGAAGAACGTCTCCGGGGTCACCCACAACCTCGCGATCCAGTCCGGCACCAGTGGCTCGGTCCTTGGGGCGACCCCGCTGGAGCCCAAGGGCACCGCCTCCTTCGCGGTCACGCTGAAACCGGGCACCTACACCTACTTCTGCCAGGCTCCCGGCCACCGTGCGGCGGGGATGTACGGCACGCTGACGGTCAAGTAACGGCGCGCACGATCAAGATCGCGGCGATGAGCACCGCGAACACGACGATCACGTAGAGCAGCAGGCGAAACATCTCGCCCTCGGAGCGCAGGGGGTTGAGCATCTGCGGCTCAGATTATGTAGACGGTGATGTAGACCACGATCCACATGATGTCCACGAAGTGCCAGTAGATGCCCGGCACCTCCACGCCGCGGTGCTCCTCGGGGGTGTAGTGCCCGCGCCACGAGCGGATCGTGACGATCGCCAGCAGCAGCAGCCCGATCGTCACGTGCGCACCGTGCAGGCCGGTGAGCGAGTAGAAGATCGTCTGCTGGGCGGCGTCCTGGGGGGCGAAGCCGATGTTGGCGTACTCGTTGACCTGCAGGAACAGGAACGTCACGCCGAGCAGGAACGTGGTCAGGATGCCCGCCTTCAGCCCGAAGCGGTTGCCTTTCTTGATCGAGGTCTGCGCCCAGTGCATCGTGAACGAGGAGGAGATCAGGATGCAGGTGTTGACGAGCGTCGGGTACACCGGCAGTTGGGTGCCGGGCGCCGGCCACTGGTCGCCCTGGGCGACGCGGATGAAGAAGTAGGCCGTGAAGAAGGCCCCGAAGATCATGATCTCCGAGATGATGAAAAGCAGCATCCCCAGCAGCTGCGGATCGACCCGCGAGCTGCGGTGCGCCGGCGGCGGGCCGTGGTGCTCGTGCGCGGCGACGGATGGGTGGGCGGGTGGGCGGGCTCCCGATCCGGCCCGTGGGCGATGCTGGCGGCCTCCATCAGTTGCTCCGGCTACCCTGCGATCAACTCGCAGTCGTGGCGCTTCTCGGCTGCAACCACCGGTCATGCGCTCAGCTCCCCGCCGCCACCGCGCTCGCGGCGTTGTGCGCGTGCAGATCGACCACGACGTGCTCGACCGGCACCGTGGCGGCGCCGCGC
Organism: uncultured Solirubrobacterales bacterium; assembly: GCA_963812595.1. GTDB lineage: Bacteria > Actinomycetota > Thermoleophilia > Solirubrobacterales > Solirubrobacteraceae > Palsa-744. Next base: position 119,805 of record CAWEVQ010000009.1, on the reverse strand, counting down.
ACGCGCTCGATCAGGTTGGAGCGCATCCAGCCCGAGCGCTCGTCGGGCAGCGTGGAGATGACCACGTCGTCGACGCGGAACAGCTCCAGCGCGTTCATCGCCGCCGTGTAGGGGTCGGGGTCGCCGATCATGCCCGAGCACAGCAGCCCCGCGGCGCGCAGCTTCGCGAGCATCGCCGTCAGGCGTGCGCGGGCCTCGCGTGGCGCGGCCCCGTGGCCGCCCTGCTGGGGGACGACCGCGATGAAGAGATGGCGCTCGCCGTGCGCGGCCTTCTCCTGCAGGCGCTCGACGAGCTCCTCGCCGCTCGCGGTTTTGTTGGCGATCACGAGCGTCACGCGGAACGGCAGGCCCTCGCTCTCGAGGTCGGTGACGATGTGCTCGACGGGCAGCCCCGAGGCGGTCTGGACGCGCTCGATCAGGTCGCGGCGCAGCCAGCCGGAGTGCGTGGTGGGGTGCGTGGAGACGATCACCTCGCTCGGGCGGTGCTCGGCGATCGCGTCCATCGTCGCCAGGAAGGGGTCGGCGTCGCCGACGGCGCCGCTGGCCTCGATGCCCTCGTCGGCGAGCAGCGACACCGCGAGGTCGATGCGCACCTGGCCGGCGTCGCGCACGGCCTCGTCGTAGATCACCAGGCCCGAGGAGGGTCTGCTCGTCGGCACCACGAGGCGGAAGCGCACGTCTCCGGGCGCCGCCAGCTCGCGCACTCTGTCGAGCAGCTTCCTGCCCCCGAGCGTGCGGTTTGCGACTACCAGTATCTCCTTCATCTGGACACCACCTCCTCAGTGGATGCTGTTCTGACTTCCGAGGGCAGCGGCGCCGGCGTGAAGATGCCGTGCACCGCGCCGGGGACGCCGTACTCGTACGGCCCGCCCACCACGGTGGGCACGCGGTCGAAGTTGAAGACGGGGGGCGGCGAGGACACCTGCCACTCGAGCGTCAGCGCGCGCCACGGGTTGGCTTCGGCGCGCGGGCCGCCGCGCCAGGAGTTGACCATGTTGTAGAGGAAGATCAGCGTCGCCGCGCCGAGGATCCAGCTGCAGATCGAGATGAACAGGTTGAGGTTGGCGAACTCGGCGGCGTAGGTGGACACGCGGCGGGGCATCCCCTCCAGGCCGAGGATGTGCATCGGCCCGAACGTCAGGTTGAAGAAGATGAACGTGCTCCAGAAGTGCCACTTGCCGAGGCGCTCGTCGTACATGCGCCCGGTCATCTTCGGGAACCAGTAGTACACGCCGGCGAAGATCGTGAACAGCGAGCCGCCGAACAGCACGTAGTGGAGGTGGGCGACGATGAAGTACGAGGCGCTCACGTGGATGTCGAGCGGGAGCATCGCGAGCATGATCCCGCTGATCCCGCCCGCCGAGAAGGTGATCAGGAAGCCGAGCGCGAACAGCATCGGGGTGTCCACGTGCAGCACCCCGCGGTACATCGTCGCCAGCCACGAGAAGATCTTGATGCCGGTGGGCACCGCGATGATCACGGTCGTGATCGCCATCGGGATGCGCAGCCACGCGGGCATCCCCGAGGTGAACATGTGGTGCGCCCACACCGTGAACCCGAGCAGCACGATCGCCAGCAGCGAGAACGCCATCATGCGGTAGCCGAAGATCGGCTTGCGCGACTTCACGGCCAGGATCTCGCTGATGATCCCGAAGCCGGGCAGGATCATGATGTACACCGCCGGGTGGGAGTAGAACCAGAAGATGTGCTGGTACATCAGCACGTTGCCACCCTTGTCGGCGTCGAAGAAGTTGAAGCCCAGCGCGCGGTCGAGCAGCACCATGAACTGCGAGGCGGCCACGAACGGCGTGGCGATCACGACCAGCAGCGAGGTCGAGAAGTTGGCCCACACCAGCAGCGGCATGCGGAAGAAGCTCATCCCCGGCGCGCGCATAGTGATGATCGTCACAAGGAAGTTGAGCGCGGTGGCGACCGAGGAGGCGCCCGCGAACTGCACCCCGATCGAGAAGAAGTTCTGGCCGATCGGGGAGACGGTCGAGAGCGGCGCGTATGCGGTCCAGCCGTCCGAGAACGAGCCGCCGGGCGCGAAGAAGCTCAGCAGCATGATCGCGCCGCCCAGCGGCAGCATCCAGAAGGAGAGCGCGTTCAGGCGCGGGAACGCCATGTCGGGCGCGCCGATCATCAGCGGCAGCACGAAGTTGGCGAGGCCCGCGAACACGGGGATCACGAAGAAGAAGATCAGCACCGTGGCGTGCACCGAGAAGAGGCCGTTGTAGGTGTTGGCGTCGACGAACTTCGACCCCGGCTGCGCCAGCTGGATGCGCATCAGCATCGCGATCAGCCCGCCGACGAACAGGAAGAAGAAGGAGGTGACCACGTACTGGACGCCGATCACCTTGTGGTCGGTGTTGACCTTGAAGTAGTCCTTCCAGCTGTACGCCCCGTGGTTGGCGTGGCTCTCCGGACGCGTCGGGCGACCGGAGACCCAGTAGAACCAGTAGTCGAAGGCCCCCAGCCCGATCAGGAAGAAGATTGGGCAGCCGATCAGCGACACCGTCAGGATCGCGTCGGGGCTGAGGTAGTGGGTGTAGGTCGCGTGGCCCGTGGAGAACCGCACCACCCACGTCAGCGCGGTCGCGAACGCGATCCCGAACGCCACCCCGAGGAAGGCGCGGTAGAAGCCCGGTGCGCGGAGTTTGGCGACCCAGCTGGAGCTCCTTGGAGGTTCCTCACGCATACCGGGCGGCGCGGCGCTTGCGGTCGCGGCCATCAGCCGACCTTCCTTCGAATCATCTGGTCAGTTCGCATAACCTTACCTCCTATCCGGTGGCCACGGTCGAGGGTTTGCCCATCTGGCTCTTGATCCACGCCTGGAACTTGGCTGGGGTGACCACGTGGATCGCCGAGCGCATGAACGAGTGGCCGACGCCGCACAGCAGGTTGCACACGACCGGGTAGGTGCCCGAACCGGATCGGCGTCGCGCGGTAGTGGGTGGTGATGCCCGGCACCGCGTCGATCTGCAGACGGAAAGCCGGGATCCAGAAGGCGTGGATGACGTCCTTGGAGTGGATGTCGAAGTACACCGACTCTCCCTTGGGAACGTACAGCGAGTAGCTCTTCAGCGGAGCCCCGCCGGTCACCGAGGAGGGGTATTCGTAATCCCAGAAGAACTGCTGCCCGGTCACGCCCACCTGGATTTCCCTGCCGGGCATCTTCTTTTCGTTTTCGTGCAGCACCACGAACGAGTAGGAGACGAGGCTCAGCACCAGCGCGGCGGGGAGCGCGGTCCAGAAGACCTCCAGACGCGTGTTCCCATGGATCGGCGGCCCGTCCATCAGCTCCTGCCCCGGGCGCATCCGGAACTTCCAGACGCAGTACAGGATCACTGTCGCGACCAGCACGAAGATCGGGATCGAGGCGATCACCAGCACGTGGTAGAAGCCGGTCGGTGTTCTTCGCCTGCTCGGATGCCTGCGGCGGGAACCAGTGGATCACGAAGCTGAGCACGATCCCGATCGCCGTAGCGAGCACGCCGGCGATCGCTGTGAGGATCATCGAGCGTCGGGACTCAGGCGTCTCAGGCACCCGCGCTCAGCGCTCCCGGAAGCCCGACGAGAGGGTGGCCCAGAGGGCCGAAGGCCGGCTGGCCGAAACGGGGATGCGCGCCGGAGGCGCGTGTCCCCCGGCTTCGGCCGGACCCCTTGCTTTCGAGTCCAGCAATCCCATGATTTACAGCAGACCCAACCATCCCATACGGATCCTATTGCCTTCGGCGGAGGAATGGCAACCCGGTCTTTCGGCGTCGACTGCAACTGGCCTTGACAGCGCGGCCAAAGACCACTACATTGAGGCAATCGTTGCAAGCATCTCCTCGGAGAGGGTGGCGCAGCCGGCCGGAGGCTGGCGAGCCGGGCCCCTCGTTCTTCGGTCAAGACGGTGGAGATCGACTCCAGAAGGGAGCACGCCGATGCGAGTGCACGAAGGGATGAGTCCGATGATCGTGACGGCCGGCCCCCGTCACACGCTGCGGGACGCGGCGCGGCTGATGTCGCAGCGCAGCGTGGGCGCGGCGATCGTGATGGACCCCGAGGGCAACGGCCCCGGGATCCTCACCGAGCGCGACATCCTGCACTCGGTCGGCGCGGGGCAGGACCCCGACCAAGAGCTTGTCGGGAAGCACCTGACCAGCGAGGCGGTGTACGCCGCGCCCGACTGGTCGCTTGAGGAGGCCGCCGCCGCGATGACGCGGGGCGGCTTCCGGCACCTGATCGTCGTCGAGGGAGGGGAGACCGTGGGCGTCCTCTCCGTTCGCGACATCGTGCGCTGCTGGACCGCAGATGGGGCTGCCTGTCCCGTTCCGGCGAGCGCCGCGGTGGGGTAGGAGAGGTATGGTGGCCCGCCACCCGCCGCCGGGGGACGGCGGGTGACGGCCACCAGCCGATGGGGCCGCGCATGGATGAGGGGCCATGCGCGGCACTCCGCCGAGATGTTTTTCAGTGGTGGTGATGTTCGAGCGGAAGCTCGTCGATTTCGCGCCGGGTGTCTTTGATCCAGCGGGCCACAGACCAGACCGTGAGGATCACCCCGACGACGGTCAGCTCGATCATCGTCGTGACACCGACCAGCGCGAGCGTGATCCCGACCGCGGTCAGCAGCGGCAGGAGGCTTGGGCCGGGAAGGTGGACCTCCTCGCCGACGGGCGGGGTCTCGGGATCGAGTGAGCTCATGTTGCGCTCGGCCGCGAACTCTCCCGGGCACGCCAACCCAGTGCCACCATGTGAGCCCGGCGGTTCATGAGACGTAGAGGGCCGCGACGAAGAACGTGATGCCGAACATGAACAGACAGATCCCGCTCACGATCAGAGCCAGACGGATGTTCTTGCGGGCGAGGCGGCGATCCATTGGGCCGGAGTCTATAGCGAAAGCCGGGCGTCAAGCACCATCGCGCTGAACAGCAGCGCCAGGTAGGCCAGCGAGTAAGAGGTAGAGCTGAAGTGCGCTGCGCCGATCGGCCCGGCGGTAGAGGCGCACGGCGCCGCCGATGAAGCCGAGGCCGAGCACCAGCGAGGCCACCAGATAGATCCCCCCGAAGTCCCCGGCGCAGAACGGCAGCTGCGTGACCGCGTACAGCAGCACCGCGTACAGCAGGATCTGCCGGCGCGTCTCGGCCTCCCCGCGCACGACCGGCAGCATCGGCACGCCGACCTTCTCGTACTCCTCCTTCATCAGCAGCGACAGCGCCCAGAAGTGCGGCGGGGTCCAGAAGAACACGATGAAGAACAGCAGCACCGCGGTGGCGCTGATCGAGCCCGTCACGGCGGCCCATCCGACCAGCGGCGGCACCGCGCCGGCGGCACCGCCGATCACGATGTTCTGCGGGGTGCGGCGCTTCAGCCACACGGTGTACACCAGCACGTAGCCGAGGAAGCCGGCGAACGCGAGGCTGGCCGCCAGCACGTTGACCGCCAATGAGAGCTCCAGGAAGGAGAGCGCCGCCAGGCAGCAGCCGAACGTCAGCGCGGCGGTGGGGGCGATCCGACCAGCGGGGATCGGGCGCGTGGCGGTGCGTGTCATGCGCGCGTCGATGTCGCGGTCGAACCAGTGGTTGACGGCTCCCGCGCCGCCCGCGGAGAGGTAGCCGCCGAGGCAGGTGAGCGCGACCAGCAGCACCGAAGGGTCGCCCGCCACGTACATCGTGGTGATCGTCGTCAGCAGCAGCAGCGACTGCACCTTCGGCTTGGTCAGCTCCAGGTAGTCACGGAGCAGCTGGAGGCTGCGCGGCGTCGTAGCGAGCGACGGGGTGGCGGTTGCCGAAGCCGGGGACACTCGCCTTCGGCAAGCATCCCCGTTTCGGCCAGCGCAGACGAGCCCTCCATCACAGCGGAGTCTAAGCCAGCCGGGCGTGCAAGGTGCTACACGCCCACCTGGGTGGCCCCGACCGGCACCGTCGCGTGACCTGGGCGCCGGCTCTGCGGAGGTTCGGCGCTCGATCTCCAGGCGAATGTCCTTCATCGGTTCGGCCGATCGCACGCGCGGGATCGCGTCGAAGTTGTTGACGGCCGGGGGAGAGGTGGTGAACCACTCCAGCGTGTTCGCTTTCCACGGGTCGGGGCCGGCGATCGCGCCCCGCTTGAGGCTGCGCAGGACGTTGAGGACCGTAACCAGCACGCCGGCGGCGAGGATGAACGAGCCGACCGTCGAGATCTGGTTGTAGAGCGCGAGGTGGCCGACGTTTTCGTACTCGTACACACGCCGCGGCATCCCTTCCAGGCCGAGCGCGTGCTGGATCAGGAAGGTCACGAGGATGCCCAAGAACATCAGCCAGAAGCTGAGCTTGCCCAGCCCTTCGTTCAGCATCCGCCCCGTGATCTTGGGGAACCAGTAGTAGATCGAGGCGAAGATCGGCATCACCGCACCGCCCACCAGCACGAAGTGGATGTGCGCCACCACGAAGTACGTTTCGTTGAGCTGCCAATCCACCGGGAAGATCGCGAGGAACACGCCGGAGATGCCGCCGATGATGAACACCGCGATGAAGCCCACGCAGAACAACAGCGGCGTCTTGAATTCGATTGTTCCTCGCCACAGTGTGCCGATCCAGTTGAAGATCTTCACGCCGGTCGGGATCGCGATCAGCATCGAGCTGAGCATCGCGAAGTCGATGATCGCCGCGGGCAGCGGCGTGGCGAACATGTGGTGTGCCCACACGAGGAAGCCGAGGAACCCGATCGCCGCGGTGGAGGCGGCGATCGCCTTGTAGCCGAAGATCGGCTTGCGCGAGAACACCGGCAGGACCTCCGAGACGACCCCAAACGCTGGCAACACCATGATGTAGACCTCGGGGTGCCCGAAGAACCAGAAGAGGTCCTGCCACAGCAGCGGCGAGCCGCCCTGCGCGGCGTCGAAGAAGTGCGTGCCGAAGTGGCGGTCGGTGAGCAGCATCGTGACCGCCGCGGCGATCACCGGCAGTGCGAAGATCAGCAGCACCGAGTAGGTGAGGATCGCCCAGATGAACAGTGGCAGGCGGCCCCAGCTCATTCCGGGCGCGCGCATGTTGGCGACCGTCACGTAGAAGTTGATCGCCCCCACCAGCGAGGAGAGCCCGGTGAGGTGGATCAGGTAGATCCAGGCGTCCTGGCCACCGCCGGGGGAGAAGAAGGCGTTGGAGAGCGGCGGGTAGCTGGTCCAGCCCGCTTCCGGGGGGTTCCAGAAGATCGAGGCGTAGAAGACGATCCCGCCGGCCAGCAGCAGCCAGAAGGAGAGCGCGTTCAGGCGCGGGAAGGCCATGTCGCGCGCGCCGATCATCAGCGGCAGGAAGTAGTTGGCCAGGCCCGCCATCATCGGCACGACGAACAGGAAGATCATCGTCGTGCCGTGCATCGTGAACAGCTGGTTGTAGGTCTGGGGGGCGACCAGCGTGTTCTCGGGGGCTCCCAGCTGCAGGCGGATCATCAGCGCCTCGACGCCGCCGAGGATGAAGAACACGAACGTGAGGACCATGTACATGATCCCGATCCGCTTGTGATCGGTGGTCGTGAGCCAGCTCATGAAGCCGCGCTCCTCGCGATCGACGCGGTGGGCGACTACCTGGGGTGCGGGGGCTGCGTAGGTGGCCATGACGGTTGCGTGCTCTCAGTTCTTTCGGTGTGCGCTGTGAGGAAGTCGGTGGAAGGATCAGGGAGTTGCATCGGGACGCTGTTCAGGTCCGGTGCCCGGGAGTTGAGCGCCGTCCGTTCCTTGGCGGCGTCGCCCTCGGCTTCTTCGAGCATCCGCTTCTGGTTGGCCAGCCAGATGTCGAATTCGGCCGGTTCCTCGGCGTGCACGATCGCGACCATGCGGGCGTGGCCGCGACCGCAGAGGTTGGCGCACTGCCCGCGGTAGACGCCGGGCTTGTCGATCTTGAACCAGCCGTAGTTGTGGTAGCCGGGGATCGGCCTGATACTTGCCCCCGAGCGCGGGAATCCACCACGAGTGCACGACGTCGGAGGAGACGATGTCGAGCGTCACCGTGGTTTTCGTGGGGACGACCATTTCGGTGTAGGCGTAGGGTGCCCCCAGGCCGTCGTGGTTGGTGGCGCCGGGGTAGACGTACTGCCAGATGAACTGGCGGCCGATGACCTGGATTTCCAGCGATTTGCTGTTCGGCGGCAGGCGCTTGTCGGCGGTGGCATACAGCTCGCCGCTTTCCGCGCCCAGCGCGTCGCCGCCGGCGCTCGAGTTGGGAGGGTCCTGGATGGAGGAGAGCTTGACGAACGTGAGCACCGAGAGCACAACTACGATCAGTGCCGCTCCCAGGGTCCAGCCGATCTCCAGGCGCGTGTTGCCGTGGATCTGGGCCGCCACCGCGCCCTTACGCTTGCGGAACTTCCAGAGCGCATATCCGAGCGCCCCCTCGACGGACACGAAGATCACGAGCGCGATGTACAGCGTGATCTTGTAAAGGCTGTCGATCTGGTCGGCGTTCGGCGAGCCCCCCGACTTCGGGACAAAGAGCGAGGCGAGAGTTGTGGGCAGGAGATGGTGCAAGGCGGCCGGGATTCTATTCAGGCTTGGGCGGAACGCGCTTGATGACGTTTGCCACGAGGAGTTTGGGGCCTGCGGCGGGTCTTCTACCGGCCCGCAAACCGGGCTGGGCGCTTCTCCACGAACGCCGTCGCGCCCTCGACGAAATCGTCGCTGCCCGCCTTCTCCTGCTGGAGCTGGGCCTCGAGCTCGAGCTGCTCGTCCATGCGCGCGTACAGCCAGCTGTTGAGCAGGCGCTTGGAGCCGGCGTAGGAACTCGTCGGCCCGGCTGCGAGGCGACTTGCGAGTGCGCCTGCCTCCGCGGCGAGCTGCTCGTCGGGGACGACGCGGTTGATCAACCCCCACTCAAGCGCCTGCGGCGCGGGGATGCGTTCGCCGAGCATCGCCATCTCGGCGGCGCGCGCCATCCCCACGCGGGTGGGCACGAACAGCGAGGAGCCCCCGTCGGGCACCAGGCCGATGTTGACGAAGGCGAGCAGGAAATAGGAGCTCTGCGCGGCGATCACGAGGTCGCAGCAGAGCGCCAGCGAGCAGCCGATGCCGGCGGCGGGGCCGTTGACGCAAGCGAGCACTGGCAGCGGCAGCTCGCGGATCGCATGCATGATCGGGTGGTAGCGCTCGGTCAGCACCTTGTAGACGTTGGGCCGACCCTCGGGGGTCATCTCGACGCCGAGGTCCTTCAGGTCGGCGCCGGAGGAGAAGGCGCGCCCGGCACCCGTGATCATCACGGCGCGCGCCGCCTCGTCCTCGCCCGCCTGGCGCAGCGCGGCGAGCAGGTCGCGGCCGAACTGCTGGTTCCACGCGTTCAGCGCCTGCGGGCGGTTGAGCTCGATCGTGGCGACCCCCTCAGAGTCGATCGACAGGTTGACTGTCTCAAAAGCGGTGCTGGTGCTGGTGTCGGTATCGCTCATTGCGGCTCCTCTGTGCGTGCTGGGCTTGGCGGGCTTGCGGTGTGGCCTGGCATCCTATGGTGCAGATGGCACGCCCCGTGATCGGAATATGCACCGCCCTGGAGCGCGCTCGCTGGAGCGTGTGGGACCAGGAGGCGGCGCTGTTGCCGCGCAACTACGTCGAGGCGGTGCAGGCCGCGGGCGGGCTGGCGGTGATGATCCCGCCCGATCCAGTGCTGGTGGGGGACCCGAGCGAGGTGCTGGACCTGCTCGACGGGGTGGTGTTGGCGGGAGGCGCCGACATCGACCCCGCCTCCTATGGCGAGCCGCGCCACGAGGAGACGATGAGCACCGTGCCCGAGCGCGACGCCTTCGAGATCGCACTGGTGCGTGCCGCGATCGCGCGGGAGCTGCCGGTGCTGGGGATCTGCCGGGGAATGCAGCTGATCAACGTGGCGTACGGAGGCACGCTGTTGCAGCACCTCCCTGAGTGCTTCGGGCACCACGAGCACTGCCGTGTGGCGGGGAGCTTCGACGACGCCGACCACGACGTGCTGCTCCAGGATGGTTCGCTGGTGGCGCGGGTGGTGGGTGAGGCGCGCCACGCGACCAAGTCCCACCACCATCAGGGGGTGGATCGTCTCGGGGAGGGTCTGGTGGTGAGCGCCACCTCCACACTGGATGGTCTGCCGGAGGCGATTGAGCTGGATGGGGACGGCTCATCCGCTGACTCCGCCGGGCATTTCGTGCTCGGCGTGCAGTGGCATCCGGAGGCCGATGCGACGAGTCCGATCGTCGGCGCGCTGGTGGCGGCGGCGCGGGCAAAGGCGCCCGAGGTTGTGCACGCGGCTCTGAGCAACAGCTGATCCGCTCGTCTGGGCGACTGGCGATCGGCTCCTATACTCCCGGCCCTGTGCGGCGGAGGGCGATCAGAGCAACCGCATGGGGAGTGGTGGCAGGAGGGGTGCTGGCGCCGGTCCTGCGCAGAAGCGTGAAGGCGCCGCCGCTGGCGATGCAGACGATTGCTTTCTGCGCACCGGTCGGTCTATGTGTCGCGATGCCCCGATCGCGCACGCGAGATGTGGCGACGTGCTGCCTGCAGATGTGGGCGTACGTGGCGGCGTACAAGTCGCCCCACGACCATCCGACCGAGCAGGAGCGGCGGGTGCATGTCGACTATCCGATCGCGATCGATCACACGCTTGGTCTCGGCGAGCTCCCCACCACGCGCCTGCAGCGCCGACTCGCACGGGTCGGCCCGAATGGCCCCGAGTGGCAGACGCTCGACAAGGTGTTGGTGTGGGCCCATTGGTCGTGGTTCATGGTGCCTCACGGCGCGCTCGTGTACATCATGCTGCGCCACCCCAGCGCTTCGATCGGGCGGCGACGCTTACCTACGCGGTGTTCGACATCGGCGCGATGATCTACTGGGTGCTGCCGACGGCACCGCCGTGGTATGCGGCATCTGCGCCGGAGAACGGCCTTCGACCTGCCGCCGGCCGACCCGCCGGCACGGCGGGGGGAGGGGAGGGCTGCCCACCAAGCGGCCCGTATGGTCAGGGGCGGGATGGCCTGGCCGCCGGCGGCCATCCGGCGCCGCATCGGATGATCGACGTGCGGCGGATGATGGTCGAGTACGGAGAGTCGTTCTGGCGTGACGGCTGGGGTCCTCTCTACAGTGTGCTTGGCGGCAACCCCCTAGCTGCGATGCCCTCGCTGCATTTCGCCACATCCGTGATGGCTGCGCTGCTGCTCAGCGAGAGTGGCCCGGTGGCCGGCGCCGTGGGGTGGGCGTACGCCTCGACGCTGGGGTTCGCGCTGGTGTACCTCGGGGAGCATTACGTCGCGGACCTGCTCGGAGGGGCGGCGCTGACGATCGCGGTGCGCCGCCTGGCGCCGCGGGCGGCCCCGGTCGTCAGCCTCGGCGCGCACGCGGTGACGGCGCTCGAGGCGATGGCGCACGGTGACGGACATGCCCGGTAGCGAGACTGGCGTGGGAGTGTGCGCCGGGTGACGGCACGCAGGGGCGAGGCGGTGGGGTGTCGAAGGAGAGTGGGATGGCCATGCTGCAGGCTGAGCCGGCGGGCGCCGTGGGCGCCGACAGCGGCCGCATGAGGGCGCCTGTCTCTCCGGACGGGGGGCTTGCGGGCACTCGCTCCGGCGAGAGGCTCGCTGGCGTTCGCTCTGGCGGGAGGCTCGCGGACGTCCGGCCCGGTCGGATCACGCCGCGGCGCGCCAACCAGCGAGACCAGGGGCCGAGCCACGAAGAAATGCTGCGCGTGCGTCTCACCGGCCGGCGGATGCTGCTGTTCGGGATCTTCGTACTAACGGCGCTGGCATTTCTGTACTTCGTGCTGCCGCAGTTGGGTGGCGTGAAGCACACCTGGGACCGCCTCAACGAAGGCGACGCGTGGTGGATCGCGGTGGCGGTGGTCGTGGAGATCGTGTCGATGGCGAGCTACATCGCGATCTTTCAGGGTGTGCACGTGCCGAAGGGCTCGCCGATCCGCTGGCGTCACAGCTACCAGGTAACGATGGCGGGGCTAGCGGCGACGCGCCTGTTCGCGGCAGGCGGCGCGGGCGGTGTGGCGGTGACCGCGTGGTCGCTGCGGCGCTCGGGGATGGAGAGTCGCGAGGTGGCGCAGCGGATGATCGCCTTCCTCGTGCTGCTGTACGGGGTGTACATGGCGGCGTTGGTCGTGTGTGGGGTGGGCCTGTACACGGGTGTGTTCCCCGGCCCGCACCCGTTCGCGATCACGATCGTCCCGGGGATCGTGGGCGCGGTGGGCCTGGCGGCGATCTTCGCTCTGGCCTTCGTGCCGCGCGACTTGGAGCAGCGTCTGGGCCGGATGGAGCGCCGTGCGCAAGTCGCGGATCGGCCGGAGGGTGTTGCAGCTGCTGGAGAGGTTTGCGACGGCCACGGCAGCCACGTCGGATGGGGCGCGCTTCGCCCTGCGGAAGCTGCGCCACCCGGAATGGGCGCTGTTCGGGGTGCTCACGTGGTGGGGCTTCAACGTGGCGGTGCTGTACGCCTGCTTCCGCGCCTTCGGCGAGGCACCGCCGGTGGCGGTGCTGGTGCAGGCGTACTTTGTGGGGATGCTCGCCAACCTGCTGCCGCTGCCCGGCGGTATCGGGGGGGTGGATGGGGGAATGATCGGGGCCCTGGTCGCCTTTGGCGTGGGCGGCGGGCTGGCGTTGATCGCGGTGCTGGTGTACCGCCTGCTGGCGTTCTGGCTGCCGAGCATCCCGGGAGTGATCGCCTACTTCCAGCTGCGCCGCACCGTGGGCCACTGGGAGCAGCACGGAGAGGGCCGATCGGGGAGCGGCGAGCGGGCGGCGGTCCCCGCCGCGTGATCCTGGCTCAGCGCGGCAGCCGGTCGGCGTTGATGCCGCGCAGCAGCTGGATCGGTGTGGTGCCGAGCCCGTGGGCGAGTTTCACGATCGTGGAGAGTTTGGGGTCGCGCTTGGCTTTCTCTAGCAGCGAGATGTGGGTGCGATGCAGCTCGGCGGCATCGGCGAGCGCTTCCTGGGTCATTCCGCGCGCGAGACGCTCGGTTCGGAGGTTGTCCGCGAAACGCTCTACGATCTCCATGGAGGGAGCATCGCGAGCCTCGGACAGATAGTCTACAGACAGAAAGCCGCAAGGGCCCCTGGGGCTCGAGAGGAGATTTGGAACCCGCCCGCTCCGCCGCCACCGGGGCGGCCGGCTCCACCAAGTGCCGGCGCTGACTTCCTCCAAGGGCATGTCATGCGCTGGCTGGCCGGCGCCGGGGTCCTTCCTTCCTTCCCCGGCGCCGGCCGCCCTACTCGCCCCGGTGCCGTCGGATAGGGTGGGGGACTTGGCAGAGCGCGTGCTGATCCTCTCCTGGGAGTACCCGCCCGTGATCGAGGGCGGGCTGGCACGGCACGTACGCAAGCTGGCGGAGGAGCTGGTGCGCCAAGGCGTGGCGGTGGATGTGCTGACGCGCGGGACGGGCGAGTCCCTGGAGGTGGAGGAGCGCGCTGGTGTGAGCGTGTACCGCGTGCGCGAGCCGAACTGGCCGCGCGATCTCGAGCGCTTCGTGGGATGGGTGGAACGGATGAACCAGGACATGGTGCGGGCGGGGGAGACGCTCGCGGGAGAGCGGGGGTCGGGGCAGCGCGGGTATGAGCTGGTGCACGGCCACGACTGGTTGGTTGCACACGCCGGTGCGGCGCTGGCGGAGCGCCTCGGGGTGCCGTACCTGACGACGATCCACGCGACCGAGCATGGGCGTCACCAGGGCTGGGTGCAGGACGAGCCACAGGCCCATATCCATGGGGTGGAGAAGTGGATGGCGGGGCGCGCGGACTCGGTGATCACCTGCTCGCACTACATGCGCGGCCACGTGGCGGACATCTTCGACATCGAAGAGAAGCCGCGTCACGGTGATCCCCAACGGGATCGACCCGCGCGACCTGCGCCCGGTGGGCGATCTGAAGGCGCTGCGCCGGGAGTTCGCAAAGCCAGAGGAGCGTCTGGTGGTACTGGTCGGGCGCCTCGTGTACGAGAAGGGATTTCAGCTTGCGCTGGATGCGCTCCCGGGCGTGATCGAGCGCGTCGGCAACGTGCGCTTCCTGGTGGCGGGCAGCGGCACGCACGAAGCGGAGCTGAAGGCTCAGGCGGAGCGCTTGGGGCTGCTGGAGCACGGCGCCTTCCTGGGCTGGATCGGCGACGACGCGCTGCACTCGCTGTACCGGATCGCCGACCTGTGCGTGGTGCCCTCGATCTACGAGCCGTTCGGGCTGGTCGCGCTCGAGGCGATGGCGTCGGGCTGCCCCTGCATCGTCGCCGACACGGGCGGCCTGCGCGAGGTGGTGCCGGCCGGCGAGCGGGTGGGGCTGCGCTTCAACGGCGGCGACGCGGCCCACCTCGGCACGATGATCGAGCGCCTGCTGACCGACGATGAGCTGCGCGAGCGCCTCGTGGTGGAGGCGTCCGAGCACGTGCTGAGCTTCGACTGGAGCGATGTGGCATGCCGCACGCTCGAGATGTACCGCGACTTGACGGCGGGCAGGCGCACCGGCCACAACGGGGATGCTCGCCGGAGGCGGGTGTCACCCGGCTTCGGTCAGCGGGTGTAGGTGCGGGCAGGTGCGTTGCGTGTGGCGTTGCTGCGCCGCCTGTATCGGGTGGCGTGGCGCGGCGCGCAGCTGCGCGCGATGGTGTGGCGGCGCAGCAGCGGCGTGAAGTGCGTGCTGACTCACGGCGAGCAGGTGCTGTTGGTGCACCACACCTATGGCCGGCGCCATGTCTGGTATCTGCCCGGCGGCGGCGTGCACCGCGGCGAGCTGCCCCTGCATGCGGCCGCGCGAGAGATCGAGGAGGAGCTGGGTCTGCGTGGGTTGCAGTTTCGGGAGCTGGCGACGTTCGAGACGCGCATGGAGCGGATCGCGGTGCGCCTGACCTGCGCGCACGCCGAGATCGCGGACCCCGCTCAGGTGCGCATCGACCCCGTGGAGATCGCCGAAGTGGGGTGGTTTGCCCGTGATCGGCTGCCAACCCCGCTCGGCTCGGAGGAGCGGGCGCTCATCGGTATGCTGCGCTGATGTTGGAGGGGATGATGCAGGACGATTTCCCGCTGAGCCTGCAGCACGCGCGGCGGCGGATGCGCGACTGCCACCCTGCTGCGCGGGTGTTGACGCTGACGCCGAAGGGGAGCGAAAGCGCGAGCTTTGGGGAGGTGTGCGAGCGCGTCGATCGCCTCGCGCGGGCGCTGAAGCGTTTGGGGATCGAGCAGGGTGATCGTGTGGGGACGTTCGCGTGGAACAACCAGCGCCACTTCGAGCTGTACATGGCGGTGCCGTGCATCGGGGCGGTGCTGCACACGCTCAACATCCGCCTGTTTGCGGAGCAGCTGACCTACATCGTCAACCACGCCGAGGACAAGGTGATCTTCGTCGACGACTCGCTCGTGCCGCTGCTGGAGCCGCTGGCGCCGACCTTCACAGGGGTGCGCCACTTCATTTTGATGGGAGACCCGGCCCACCCCGGGGATTCGAATCCCGCCCGCCCCAATCTCCCCAACGTACTGCGTTACGAGGAGCTGCTGGAGGAGGCCGGTCCAGGCTCCTTCGACTACCCCGAGCTCGATGAGCGCCAGGCGGCGTCGCTGTGCTACACGAGCGGCACCACCGGCAACCCCAAGGGCGTGCTGTACTCACACCGCTCGGTGTGCCTGCACGCGACGGGGTCGCTGATCGCAGACAACCTCGGCCTCTCTCGCCGCGATCGTGTGCTGGTCGTCGTGCCGATGTTCCACGTCAACGCCTGGGGCCTGCCGTTCGCGGCGGCACTGTGCGGCGCCGACCTGCTGATGCCCGACCGTTTCATGCAGGCCGAGCCGTTGGCGCGCGCGATCGAGCGCGAGCGCCCCACCGTGATGGGCTGCGTGCCGACGATCTTCGCTGACATGCTGTGCTACGCCGACTCACACCAGGTCGATCTCTCCTCGCTGACCAACTCGGTGTGCGGCGGCTCGGCCGTACCGCGGCAGCTGATGAAGGACTTCCAAGAGCGCCACGGTGTGCGCATCCACCAGGGGTGGGGGATGACCGAGACGAGTCCGGTGGTGACGTTCTCGGACCCCGCCGAGGACCGCGGCCACGACGAGCGCTACTGGGACGAGCGGGCGCTGCAGGGCAAGCCGCTGCCATGGACCGAGCTGCGCCTGATCGGCGAGGACGGCGAGGAGGTCCCGTGGGACGGAGAGTCCACGGGCGAGATCGAGGTGCGGGGACCGTGGATCGCTCGCAGCTACTACGAGGATCCCTCGGGCGATGAGAAGTTCAACGCGGGGTGGCTGCGCACGGGCGACATCGCGGCGATCGACGAGCACGCGTTCGTGCGCATCACCGATCGCTCCAAGGACGTGATCAAGTCCGGCGGCGAGTGGATCTCCTCGGTGGAGCTAGAGAACGAGCTGATGGCTCACCCCGACGTGCTCGAAGCCGCGGTGATCGCCAAGCCCGACGAGCGCTGGGCGGAGCGGCCGCTGTGCTGCGTGGTGCTGTGCGAGGGCTCGACCGCGAGCGCGGAGGAGCTGGTCGAGCACCTGCGCCCGCGCGTGGCGAAGTGGTGGCTGCCCGACGAGTTCGCGTTCATCGCCGAGGTGCCGAAAACGAGCGTCGGCAAGTTCGACAAGAAGGTGCTGCGGGCGCGCCTGCGCGAGGATGCCCTGGAGGGGCGCGTCAGTGTCGGCGCCCGCCCGCCCAGTCCCGCGAGCCCGTGAGCCTCGGCAGGAGAAACGGATGGTGGGTAGAAGGGGAACGAGCCGCAAAGAAGCGATCCACCAATCGCAATAGACTCCGCGGAACCCCACCCAGCGGCCCCAACCCCGCCGGGGCCAAATCGAACACACCACACAGAGAACACGGGAGGTGCGCATGACTCCGACCCAAGGAATGGCGTCGAGTAGGCAGCAACAAGCAGACGCAGCGACGATCAGCCAGGCCAGCAGTCGTAGAGGACTGCGCGGACGCCGCCGCTTCGCGCGCCGCGAGCTGCTGGCGCTGCCGGCCGTACTGGCGCTGCTGATTCCCGCCGCGCCGGCCCTTGCCGCGACGAGCCCCGGCACGTCGAGTACGGGGACCGCTGGCTACGGCACGAAACCGCCCACCCCGACAACCAAAACGGAACCGAAAAAAGAAGTCGAACCCTCCAAAGAAGCGGCGAAAACCACGCCGACCACCACCGTGGAACCGGCCAAAGAACCCGCTACGACCCCTACGACGACCACACCCAAAGCCTCGACGCTGCCCTTCACCGGGCTTAACCTGACGTGGGTGGTCGGAGCAGGCGTGCTGCTGCTCGGCGCCGGTCTCTCGATCCGCCTCGCGCTGCGCACTCGCCCCGGTCGCTGAGAGCCTCCTGATTGCCACAGTCCCGCGCCGGCACACCGGCGCGGGACTTATTCATCCCGACCGCCTCACCGGTGGCATCAGTCCGCCAATCACCCAGAACAGCGGAAGGGGAATTCCAATCAGGAACATGATCCAATGGCCGTGTTTGATCGACCTCAGGCCAAGGATCAGAAGCAGCAGGATGTACAGCAACCCGAAAGCACCAATTCCCGCAGTCGATACGGCCAGTACGGACATGTCATCCTCTCTTGACGGGGCGGCGGTGTCCAGCGGCGCTGACGGGTGCGACCTTATCAGCCTCTATGCCCCCGGGGAGGCCAATGATATGGGCCACCGTGCGCCGCGAATCTGTGCAATCATTTTGCGCGATGGACCTCGTCAATAAACATGTTCTGGCGGGCGGAATCCTGGTCGCTGCCCTGATCGCGGTGGTCGCCAACGCCTCCGCGACGTCCACCATCAAGATCACCAATTGCACCAGCGCCAGCAGCCGTCCCAAGACGGTGACGCTCACCTGCGCCGACGCCAACACCGTCCTGACCGGGCTGCGCTGGTCGAGCTTCGGGGGCGCGAGCGCCCTGGCCACCGGCACGTTGGAGACCAACACCTGCACTCCCAACTGCGCCAGCGGCAAAGTCGTCCGTTATCCGGTCGCCGTGAAAGCCAATGGCAAGCGCACCTGCAAGGCCGGCCTGCGGGTATACGACAAGGTCACGCTGCGCTTCACCCGCCGCGCGCCATCGTCGACTGGCAGCCTGAAGCACTGGACGCTCGGCTGTCCGTACTGAGGTCAACCTAGCGTCATCCAGCGGACAACTTGCGCCCTGCGGCCGATCGGCACGGCGGCCCTATGCCCGCAACCGCACCGGCAGCGTCTTCAGCTGGTTGAGGAACGGCGACTGCACGAACGTCGGCGGGCCGACCATCTCCATCGTGGGGAAGCGGCGCAGCGTCTCCTCGAGCAGGATCCGCAGCTCCATCCGCGCGAGCGCCGTGCCGAGACAGAAGTGCCGTCCGCCTGCCCCGAACGCCTGGTGCTCAGGGTTACGCGTGACGTCGAAGAAGTCGGGGTTCTCGTAGCGCGTGTCGTCGCGATTGGAGGACGTGTACCACATCATCACCTTCTCGCCCTCCTTGATCGGCTGCCCGCCGACTTCGGTGTCGCAGGTGGCGGTGCGGCGGAAGTGCGCGAATGCGGGGAACATGCGCAGCGACTCCTCGACGGCGCTCGGGATCAGCGCGGGATCCCCCAGCAGAAGGCTGCGCTGTGAGGGGTCTTCCATCAGCGCGCGCATGCCGCTGCAGTAGGTGGCCTTGGTGGAGTCGTTGCCGGCGGCCACCAACAGGAAGAAGCCCATCACGATCTCGTGTTCCTCCAAGCGCTCCCCGTCGATCTCGGCGTGCACGAGCACGCTCGTCAGATCCTCGGTGGGGTGCTCGCGGCGCGCGGCGATCATCGCGCCGCAGCGGGCGAAGATCTCGGGCACCTCGTTGGCGATCGCGCCCTCGATGCCGTCGGGGTTAAGGTCGGGGTCGTTGGCGCCCAGCGTGGCGTTCATCAGCCGCGCCCACGCGACGTCGTCCTCCTCGGAGATGCCCATGAAGCTGCCGATCACGCGCGCCACCACCGGCTGGGCGACGTCGTTGACCAGATCGCACGTCTCTTTATCGGCGACGCCGTCGAGCACGCGCGTGACGATTTCCCTGATCGTGGGCTCGTGCGCGGCGATCCGCTTCGGCGTGAAGCCGGCTTGGAAGAGCGCCTTGATGCGGTCGTGCTTGGGAGGGTCCATGCCGATGAACATCGCCCGCACGAGCTCCAGCGGGAACACCGCTTCGACGCCGGTGACGCCACCCTTTTCGGAGGAGAAGGTTTTCCAGTCGCGGCTCACCGTGAGTACGTCATCGGCGCTGGTGATCGACCAGAACCCGGCCTCGTCGGGAAATTCGGTGATCCGCTTGGTCCAGTGCACCGGGCACTCGTGCCGCAGCCGCGCAAACAGCTCGTGCGGCGGGCCCTCCTCCCATAGGGGATTGTCGGTGACGAGCACCTCCTCCAGGTCGAGGCTGTCCACGTCGATGCGCTGCACGCCGCTCTCTGCCGTTGCCATGAGAACCTCCGTTCTCGTCGAGGGTCCTCGGATCATACTGGCTGGTCGGCCAGTATGTTGCTCATTTTGGGGATCGTCCACGTGCGCGGCTTGGGCGCCAGGCTGCTGGGGGCGGGGGCCTCCATGGCCCGCCACTGGCCGCCCGGGTCAGTCCCGGCGCTCCTCACGGCGCCTTACCCAGCCGCGGCCGCCTGCACCTCCGGCGGGTGGTCCGTCATCTCGTACACCTGGCGAACCTCGATCACGTCGCCGTCGGCGCCGGGGCAGCGTGAGGCCCACGCCACCGCCTCCTCCTTGGAGGGCGCCTCGATCATCCAGTAGCCGCCGATCACCTCCTTGGACTCCGGGAACGGTCCGTTGGTGGCTTTGGGCTTGCCGCCGGCGAACGCCACGCGCGCGCCCTTCGCGGTCTCGTGCAACCCGTCGAGCGCCAGCAGCACGCCGGCCTCTTTGAGCTGGTTGTTGTATTTGCTCATCGCCGCGACATCCTCGGGCTTGGGCCCCCAGTCCTCCTGCGCCCGGGGGCTCGGCATCATGATCATCATGAATCGCATTGTGCTGCTCCTTGTGTGTGGTCGTGGTTGGGTGCCGGCCTGCGCTCGGTGTCGCGGAGGTTCTGCCCGGCTCTGACCATACGTCGAACGGATGTGCGCTGGATCGACATTTTTCGACGATCTGCGCCTTGCGGCTTCGGGGGCGGATCGCAGCAAGCGCGACGGCCAGGAATCGGAGAGGCCGGGGAAGGCTTCCGCAAAGAGCGCCGATTTGGTGAACATCTCGTGACGTTCGAGTGTCATCGCGTAAATATCTCGTGATTTGCGCCAGGAACGCCGGAATGCCTGTGGTAGAAGCCTAGCGTCAACGTTCCGACGGGAGGATCCCCTGTGCGCCGCTTCAACGCTCTACTGTGTGCCCTGTTCGTGCTCTGCGGGAGCGGCGCGGCCGCTTCGCTGCTGGTGAGTGCCACTTCGGCGGCGGCGAGCACTGCCTACACGTCCGGAACTCCAATCGTCGACGAAATCTCCGGCGGACCGTGGAACACCTCCCAGGGGGATCCCTCCCAGGGTGGGGAATACCCGACTTCGGATCTCCTCCCTACGTTCAATTTCGGCGGCCCCGAAACGACGCTCGGCGGCGCCAGCGAGCCCAATGTGGCCGTCTACCCGGGCACCGGCTCGGTGCCCTATCCGAGCGGCGTGGTGGGGACGCCGGGCCCGCTGGATGGGTACTGCGGCGGCGGCAGCAACGCCACCGAACAGACCGGCGCGCCCGTGTCTCAGCCGGTGGGCAGCACCCTGCCGTTCGCGCCTTACTACTTCCCCGACATCGTCCGCAACGCCGACGGCTCGCTGACCGGCTACTTCGACTACCGGCCGAAGGACGCCGACGAGACGATCACGGTCGCCAGGTCCGCCAACAACGGCAAGACCTGGACCACCGAGGGCAAAGCGCTCGAGCAGAACCCGGGCTACTGCCCGACAGCTGACACCAACGATGACGGCGAGGGTCACCCATACGTGATGCCCGTCAGCACCAGCAACTACCTCTACACGCTCCAGCGCGCGGCCGGCGACTACCCCGGCGTCGGCCTGCTGGTCCACACGATCGGCGCCGAGTCCTCGAGCGATCCGCTCAGCGGGACGCCGGTCTCCGGCCAGCCGCCCGCGGCCTCGGCACAGGAGCCGGTCGGCGACGACCCGAACACCTTCGCGAGTGCCGCCAATGGCTCGATCACCCTCGGCACAACCGCTCAGGACATCCCGGTTACGACGCTCGGCACCGCCGGCACGCTGAACTCGATCGTCGCCGGTCCGTACGTCGACTACACCCAGAACTCCCCGACTGGCGGGTCCAAGCCGGTCGTGATCACGTGCACGGGCACGACCACAAGTCCCAGCCCTGCGCTGACCGGCTGCACGATACCGGGCACCTCGTCCTTGACGGTCAGCGCGAACGACGATCTCGTCCAGGGGATCGCCACGGCCAATGTGTCGGGCGGCTACGTCGTGGATGCGAGCTCGGCGCAGACGCCTGCCGCTACCGGCGGCGTCAAGAACCTGACGCTCGCCACCGGGTCCACCGGTCGCGTGACCACAACCGCGAACTCCGACGGGCTCCTCTACCAGCTGAACCTCAATGCCCCGAACCGGATCTACATCGACGGTCACTCGGTCTACTGCACCCAATCCAACGCCAATCCGGCGACAACCAAGCTCGAGTACTGCACCAGTCCCGCCGGCCAGTTCACGGCCGCCGTCGGCGACGTGATCACGGGCGACCCGATGACGCCGCCGAGCGCGACGATGACGACCGGGCTGCTCTCGCCGGACGGAATCGTCGGCACGGTGCCCTACCGCTCGACCTTCAACGGCCAGTCGGTTCCGAGCGGCGACAAGATCGTCCTGTACACCGAGAAGATCGCCAACTACTTCCTGGAGGGCGAGGTCAACGGCACCGTCAGCGCCGGTACCTATACGGCGCCGGGCAGCGGGACGATCGCGATCACCAACGGGACGAGCTACACGTTCAACTACAGCCCGTTCGGTACCAACAGCGCCGAGCCGCTGCCGGGCCAGCCCGGCGGCCCGCCAAGTGGGCCGTTCACGATCTACCTGGGCACGAGCGGCACGGCGATCTCCGCGTTCACCTGCACGGGGTGGGCCGCGGCGACGCAGTCGGGCGTGCCCGTCGGCAGCGACAACCTGGTTGGTTGCACCACCAGCAACGCTCCCTCTGGCGCCACCGTCGGCGCGACGGCCGACACCGCCACGGTGCTCGGCGGTGGCACGGGCGGTTGGATCGGTGGCCCCGGCGCGGCGATCGACAGCAATACCGCGCTCGCCCTCACCGGCGAGGGCAAGACGGGATCGAGCGCTGCGGAGAAGCTGTTGGGCAACAACGAGGACTACGAGGTGCTGCGCGCTGCCTACACCGGCAACGGCGTCAACTTCACCGACCTCGGCACGATCAGCGGCAACGACGACGCTGGCGGTTCCGACAGCAACAGCAATGAGGACAACGGCACCTACAACGACATCTCCAACCCCTACCAGCAGGCGAGCCCCGCGCCCGGCGCCGCCGGCACGAACTGCATTAGCACCTGCACGGCCGCGCTGGACCTTGCGCCCGGGGCCGCGGACACCGTTGAGCTGCGCTGGCCCGGATCGCGCGGCACGATCGTCACCAACCCCGACGGCACGCTCGGCATGTTCCTGTCGGGAGCGTGGGGCATGGACGGCGACAGCGACGCCTTCAACCAGATCTTCTACGCCTCTTCCAGCGACGGTGGGCAGACCTGGTCGGTCCCGAAGGTGGTGCTGAGCACCGAATACAACTTCGCGGCGTCGGTCGCTCAGGACAAGGCGCTCGCAGAAGGCAGGGACGAACCGCTCGGCATCAGCGGCTACTACTCCGGCCGCGCGTATGGTCCAGCCGTCGTGCAGAACCCCAATGGCTCGCTGACGATGGTGTTCTCCGGCTATCGGCTGCCGAAACCGCTCGAAAAAGTGGGGAACGTGCTCGGCACCAACCCGTCGGCGCAGTACACGATCGGGGCGAAGGACCCGGCGCAGTACCGCAACATCCTCACGATGCAGCTCACGTCGGCGACCTCGCCGGGCGTCACGACGAGCACGTCTGTGAGCTCATCCGACGCGGGCTCGGGCGTGGTCGGCTCGCCGGTGACATACACGGCGACCGTGTCGGTGAGCTCGCCGGGCACGGGCATCCCGACGGGCACCGTGTCGTTCTCCGACAGCAACGGGCCGATCTCCGGATGCACAGGCCTGTCGTTAAATGAAGGCACGCCCGATACCGCGTCGTGCGCCACCCAGCACGAGCACCCAGCGGGCAGCGACGAAATCACGGCCACCTACTCGGGCGACTCCAACTATGCGGGCTCGTCGGGAACCACCAGCGAGAACGTCGGTGAAGCGCCGGCGATCACCTCAGCGGAAGGCGTGACGTTCACCGAGGGAACGGAAGGCAGCTTCCCGGTGACGGCGACCGGAACGCCGGCGCCGACGATCGCGCAGGAAGGCGCACTGCCCGAAGGCGTGAGCTTCAATGTCGGCACCGACGAACTCTCGGGGACCCCGACGCAGGAAGGCGAATACCAGATCACCTTCACGGCCAGCAACGGCGTCGGCTCGAACGCGGTCCAGCACTTCAAGCTCATCGTGGACGCTGCGCCACAGATCACGTCGGCGGGCAGCACTACGTTCACGGAGGGCAGCGATGGCGGTTTCCTGGTGACGGCGACCGGAGCGCCGGCGCCGAGCGTCTCGGAGTCCGGCGCGCTGCCGGAAGGTGTCATGTTCGAACCGATCACCGGCATCCTGTCGGGCACCCCGACGCAGGAAGGGGAATTCCCGATCACGTTCACCGCTTCCAACGGCGTGAATCCGAACGCCGTCCAGCACTTCACGCTGATCGTCGACGCTGCGCCTGTGATCACCTCGCCCGACGAAGCGACCTTCACCGACCACGCCTCGAGCCTGTTCCCCGTGACCGCCACGGGCACGCCCGCGCCGACGATCACGAAGTGGGGCACCCTCCCCGAAGGCGTGACGTTGGCCAACGGCGTGCTCTCCGGCACGCCGACGCAGACCGGCAGGTTCGAGATCACCCTCACCGCCGCCAACGGCGTCGGCACCGACAGCACGCAGCAGTTCGCGCTGACCGTGGTGGGACTGCACGTGACGACGACCTCGCTGCCGGAGGTGCCGCTCGGCGTGCCCTACAGCGCCCAGCTGGCATCGGCGGGTGGGCTGAACCCAATCAAATGGTCGAAAGTCTCGGGCAAACTGCCGCAGGGCTTGAAATTGAGCTCGACGGGGGCGCTCTCGGGAACTGTCGGCGTCAAAAAATACGCGCCGGGCACCTCGTTCTCGTTCACGGTGAAGGCCACAGACTCCACCAAACGGGTGCACCAGACGGCGACGGCGTCGTTCACGCTGGTCATCTCATAACGCGTACACGGTAGCCTTGGCGGGGTGACCGTCAGCGAGTGGGCAGCGCAGCGCCAGTTGGGCCGCAAACCCCACGCGCGTGAGCTGTTCGCGCCGCTGGGCGGCGACTACGACCGCGTCGCGACGCTGCTGAGCTTCGGCCAAGACCCGCGCTGGCGGCGGGCGATGGTGGCGGCGATCGACGCGGCGCCGGAGGAGCGCGTGCTCGACGTCGCGACCGGCACCGGGATGGTCGCGCAGGAGCTGGTGCGCTGCTACGGCTGCACGGTGGTCGGGCTCGACCAGAGCCAGGGGATGCTGGCTGGCGCCCGGGCGCGGCTGGCACGCGACCCGGCGCTCGCGGCGCGTGTCGCGCTGGTGGAGGGTGAGGCCGAGCGGCTGCAGTTCGCCGACCAGGAGCTCGACCACCTGACGTTCACGTATCTGCTGCGCTACGTCGATGACCCCGCGGCCACGCTCGTGGAGCTAGCGCGGGTGGTGCGCCCTGGAGGTCGGGTCGCGATGCTGGAGTTCGCGGTGCCGCCCAACCGGCTGTGGCGAGCGGCGTGGCGGCTGTACACGCATGTGGGGCTGCCGGTGCTCGGGCGCCTCTTCTCGCACGAGTGGGCAGCGACGGGAACCTTCCTCGCGCACAGCATCCCCGACTTCTACGAGCGCTTTCCGCTGGAGCTAGTCGTGCAGCTGTGGCGCGAAGCCGGGATCGAAGGGGTGCAGGTCAGGCGCATGAGTCTCGGCGGTGGCGTGGTTATGTGGGGCACGAGGGGCGCGGCGAGGGCGAACGCCAGCCCACCCGGAGATGGACGTGGCGATGCGGACTGAGACGGCCACCACGCCGGGGTCGGTTCCCAAGCCCCTGGACCGCCCCGCGTTCTACGCGCTGCGCCCGGGTGGCTGGCGCGACCTGGTGACTGTTCTGCACCCGCCCTATACCGCCTGGAACCTCGCGAACGTCGCGATCGGCGCGGCGGTTGCACCGCACCTGTACGGCGGTCGGCTGCTGGCGACGCTCGCCGCGTTCCTGCTCGGCGTCGGCGTCTGCGCGCACGTGCTCGACGAGCTCAACGGCCGGCCGCTCGGCACCCGCCTCTCCCGTGGCGTCCTGGTCGCGATGGCGGTGAGCTCGCTGACGGGCGCGGTGGCGATCGGCGTCGCGGGGGCGGTGACGATCTCGCTGACGCTGATCCCGTTCGTGGCCGCCGGGACGTTCATCGTGCTCGCATACAACCTCGAGTGGTTCGGCGGGCGCTTTCACACCGCCTTCTGGCTGGCGGCCTCGTGGGGCGCCTTCCCGGCGCTGACGGGCTACTGGGTCAACTCCCAGCAGTTGCGCGTCGCCCCGCTGCTCGCCGCGGCGGCCTGCTTCATGCTGACGCTCGCCCAGCGGCGTCTCTCCACCCCGGTGCGCGAGCTGCGCCGGCGCACGGTGTCGCTGACGGGTGAGCAGCGTCTCGCCAACGGTACGGTCGTGGCGCTCGACCCGGCGCGCCTCGCCGCCCCGGCGGAGGGTGCGCTGAGTGCGTGCGCGCTGGCGATGGTGCTGCTCGCCATGGGGCTGGTGCTGGCACGACTGTGAAATGAGTACCCCACCCCTGCTAGCTGTCCCCAACGTCTCCGAGGGCCGCAACCCCGCGAGCGTCGAGGCGATCGCCACGGCCTTCACAACCGGCGACACGACACGGCTGCTGGACGTGCACCGCGATGCGGACCACCACCGCGCGGTGTTCACGCTCGCGGGCAGCCCCGGCTCGCTGGCGGACGCACTGGCGGCCGGCACGGCGGAGGCGGTGAGGCGCGTGGGCATCGGCGACGGGCGCGGCGCACATCCCCACGTGGGCGCTGTGGACGTGATGCCGGTCGTCCACCTGAACGACGGGCTACGGGGCGCCGCATGCGCGGAGGCGCTCGTGGCGGCAGATCTGATCGGGACGCTCGGGGTCCCGGTGTTCCTGTACGGCGAGCTTGGCGGGCGCACCCGTGCGGAGCTACGCCGCGGCGGTGTGAGGGCGCTGGCCGAGCGGATGCGCTCTGGCGAGCTGTTCCCCGACTTCGGCCCCGCCGCCCCGCACCCAACCGCCGGCGCAACGCTGGTGGGCGCGCGCCCACCGCTGGTGGCCTTCAACCTCGAGTTGATGCCCCCCGCCACGGTCGCTGACGCGCGCCGGATCGCGGGCCTGATTCGCGAGGGCGGCGCGGAGGGGTTACCGGGCGTGCGCGCGATCGGAGTGGCGCTGCGGCGCTGGCCGAACCGGGGATGCGAGCGCAGCGAGTGTCTCCCTGGTCGGTCGCAGGTGTCGTTCAACATCGAGCGCCCCACCGAGGTGCCGCTGCGCACCGTGGTGGAGGCGGTGCAGGCGCACGCCGTCCTGGCATGCGCCGAGCTCGTCGGCCTCGCCCCCGCGGCGGCGCTGGAGGGCTTCCCCACGGATCTCCCGATGCCTGGCTTCGACCCCGCGCGACACACGATCGAGAAGGCACTAGGCTTGTAGCGGGATGGCACAGACCAAGCGCAAGACCAAGCACCGTGGCAACGCGGCGGGGATGGTGGAGTCGCGCGGGCGCACGGGGCGCCCCCCGACCGCCGAGGAGCGCAAAGGGACCGCCCGTGAGAAGTCCAAAGCACGCGAGCAAAAGCTGAACCGGCTCGACCGCCCACCGACCTGGAGGGGCGCGATCGTAAGGGCAATGCTGGCTGCGATCCTGATGCTACTGATCGGCATCGTGGCGCTGAAAAACTCCAGCGAGGCGATCGCGCTGTTCCCGATCGTGCTCCTCTTCTACATCCCGATCAGCTACTACACCGACGCGTGGATGTACAAACGCCGCCAGCGCCAGAAAGCGAACGCAAAGGCGAAGGCGGAAGCGAAGGCGAAGGCGCAAGCGCAGTGAGCAGCGCCCCCGACGTGCGGATGTTCACGGTGGGGCCCGTGCAGGAGAACGCCTACATCGTCACGCAGGACCGCGCGAGCGGCCGCGCGCTGATGATCGACCCCGGCGACGAGCACGAGCGGCTGCTGGCGGCCGCCCACGCGCTGGGCGTGGAGATCGAGGCGATCCTGATCACGCACTGCCACTTCGACCACATCGGCGCCGTGGCCCCCGTCGCACGCGCCACCGGCGCTCTGGTGTACTGCCCGGAGATCGAGCGGCCGCTGCTGAGCGAGATCATGAGCTGGACGCCACCCGGCTTCGGCCCGTTCGAGAGCTGGGAGCCGGAGCACACGGTTGCGGGCGGTGAGCACCTGCAGCTGGCGGGCTTCGACATCGAGGTGCTCTTCACGCCAGGCCACAGCCCCGGGCACGTGACGTATGCGCTGACCCCCACCGCTCCCACCGCTCCCGCCGACGCCGCCGAGGCGGCGGAGCAGGCCCCGGTGCTGCTCTCGGGTGACGTGCTCTTCCAGGGCTCGGTCGGCCGCGTGGACCTGCCGGGCGGCAACTGGAGCACGCTGGAGCAGTCGATCGGAACGCTGATCGAGCGATTCCCGCCCGATGCCGTCGTCTACCCCGGCCACATGGGCGTCACAACCCTGGGTCGCGAGCTGCAGACCAACCCTTTCCTGGCCGAGCTCCGCACCGCGGCCGCGAACGCCACGCCGGCGCCCGCAGCAGCAGGCGAACCGTCTCGCCGGTGAGCACCCCGAAGCTGAAGGCCCCCCGCGGCACCCACGACGTGCTGGGCGAGCAGGCGAGCGCGCGCGCCCGCATCGAGGCCAGCGCGCGCGCGCTGTTGGAGGGGGCGGGGTACGAGCGGATCGAGACACCGACGTTCGAGGCGACCGAGCTGTTCGCACGCGGCGTGGGCGCCTCGACTGACATCGTGCAGAAGGAGATGTACACCTTCACGGATGGCTCCAACCGTTCGCTGACGCTGCGCCCCGAGGGCACAGCCCCAGTGTGCCGAGCCTACGTAGAGCACGGTATGCACAAGCTGCGCCAGCCGGTGAAGCTGTGGTATCTGTCGAGCTTCTACCGCTATGAGCGCGCCCAGGCGGGCCGCCAGCGCCAGTTCTGGCAGGTCGGCGCGGAGGCGCTCGGCTCCGACGAGCCGGCCGTGGACGCCGAGTCGATCGTGCTGCTTAGCACCCTGCTGGACGAGATCGGCGTGAAGGAGGTGCGCCTGCGCCTCTCGAGCCTCGGCGGCCCCGAGGCCCGCGCGAGCTACCGCGACCAGTTGCAGGCCCACCTGCGCGCCCACGCCGAGGACCTCGCCCCCGAGGTGCGCGAGCGGATCGACCTCAACCCGCTGCGAGCGTTCGACTCCGAGCACCCCGGCACACGCGCGACGATGGCAAACGCACCCCGCCTGCTCGACCACCTGAGCCCCGAGGACGCTGCCCACTTTGCCGAGGTCCGCGCCCTGCTCGACGAGGCGGGCGTGGCGTACGAGATCGACCCGACGCTGGTGCGCGGTCTCGACTACTACACCCGCACGGTGTTCGAGCTGACCTCGGACGCGCTCGGCGCGCAGAGCGGCGTGGGCGGCGGCGGCCGCTACGACGGCCTGGTGGAGATGATTAAGGGCCCACCCACCCCCGGCCCACCCACCCCGGGCATGGGTTGGGCCGCGGGGATCGAGCGGATGCTGCTGGCCGGCAACGCGTCCGCGGAGATGCCGGCGGCGATCGACCTCTACGTCGCATTTGAGAGTGGCGACAAGGCTCTGGGCGGGCGGGGCGGGCGGGCCCCCATCAACCGTGGGGAGGGACCACAGGGGGAAGCTCACCCATCTGCCGGCACGGCCACCAGGGCCGCCTTCAAAGTCCTGCACGAAGCCCGCGGCGCGGGCCTCACCGCGCAGATGGAGCTCGCCGGACGCTCGCTGAAGAACCAACTCGGCCACGCCGAGCGCCTCGGCGCCCGCTACGTGGCGATTGTCGGCGGCGGAGCGAGCTCCGACGCGGGCGTGGGGGAGACAACGCTCAAGGACACGCAGGCCCGCACCCAGGAGCAGCTCCCCGCGGAGACCGTGGTGCACGCGGTGTTGCGCGGCCTGCACGATCTATAGAGCGGCCGCCTCTGAGGAGGTGCTCGAGAACGATCGGCACTGTCCACGGCACAATTTGGGGCTCAACTCGCGCGGCGCGGATGCCGAAGTTGGAGTTGATGGCTCAGATCTCGCGCCCTTTCCAGATCGCTCTGGTGGCTCTGCTCGCGCTGGCGATGCTGGTTGTCGCGTGGTTCATGGTGCTGCACCGCTCCACTGGGACGGAATCGAGCGGAACCTCCTCGCCGAGCGTTGCCTCCTCCGCCGGCAGCTCCGCGAGCCACGCCGCCACGCACGCGTCCGCCTCCGGCGCGGGCTCCGGCCGCGTCTACCACGGCCCCGTGCCGGGCCTGGAAGGTCTGACGCGGGACATCAAACGGGCCCACGAAGCCGGGGCCAAGGAGGAACGGGGCGTCACCTACGCGGAACAGCACGCTGGGGAAACGCACGGATCGACCACTTCCGCTTCCGCCGGGTCCAGCTCCAAAACGCACTCCTCGACTGTCACTTCCCCCGCGTCCACGCACCACGCGGCCGCGACCTTGCACACGCATCACACCGCCGTGACCGTGCACACGCACCACGGCGCCTCCACTGCCGCACGATCGCACGCGCAGACGCACGGGTCGCACTCGACGGCCGCCACGGCCGCGCTCACGCTTCACCACCTCACCGAAGCGCTGCATCTGAACGCCGTCGTCGATCTGGTCGAAGCGATCGATCCGGCGCTCGGGCTGAAGTCGAAGCTAGCGCACGCGGAAGGCATCCTCGTCGCCAGGATGAAGTCCGATCTGCAGCCCGCCCCCCCGGCGAAGATCGCCGCCGAGCTGCACCAGGGCAAGACCGTGCTGCTGCTCTTCCTCAACCCCAACTCCTACGACGACGACGCCACGGCGATCGGCACCACCGAA
Source organism: uncultured Solirubrobacterales bacterium (assembly GCA_963812595.1). GTDB lineage: Bacteria > Actinomycetota > Thermoleophilia > Solirubrobacterales > Solirubrobacteraceae > Palsa-744. The sequence continues at coordinate 89,573 of CAWEVQ010000009.1, read as the reverse complement.
GTCGCCCACAAGCTCCGCCACCACGTCGCGGCGCACCTCGCGCTCGCCGGCCAGGTCAACTCGTTCGGCTCGATTACGCGCGAAGTCCAGGTCTACCAGACCCCGACGCTGCTGATCATCAACCCCAAGCGCGAGGTCACGACGATCACCGGGCTCACCGACGCATTCGCGCTCGAACAGGCGATCGCCGAAGCCAAAGGGTAGGGGTCGCAGGCGAGTATCTCTGGCTTCGGTCGGGTGCCTGTGCCCGGTCGCCGCCTAAACTCGGCAGCGTGACCACCGAGACGCTCTTCGCCGCGCATCTGGAGCGCCCGCGCGGGCGCGGGCACACGCCCGACGACGCATACACCGGCGCTGCCGGTGGAGCCGCGTGTGGCGATCTCGTGCGTATCTCCCTCGCGCTCGACACCGCGAGCCCGGATGGCACGATCGTCGACGCCGGCTTCGATGCCTCCGGCTGCGGCGCGGCGCTCGCCGCCGGCTCGGCCACGGTCGCACTTGTGCGCGGCGCGCCCCTGCTGACCGCTGCGCGCGTCGGCGTGGAGGAGATCTCCGCCGAGCTGGGGGGGCTGCACTCCGCCAAGCGCCACGCCGCCGAGCTCGCCGCCGACGCGCTGCACCGTGCGCTCGGGGCCGCGGCGCGCGCTCGCGCCGCACTTGCGCCGCCGCCCGATGGCCGGCAGCGTGCCCTGGTCGCGATGAGCGGCGGCGTGGACTCCGCGGTCGCCGCGCTGCTGACTGCGGGCGGGGGCGAGGAGGTGGTGTGCGTGACGCTGGAGCTGTGGGCCGACGCCGAGAACGACGGTGAGCGCTCCTGTTGCTCCGCGCAGGCCGTGCGTGGCGCCCGAGCGCTCGCGCACGCCCGCGACCTGCCCCACCTCTCGATTGACCTGCGCGAGGAGTTCCGCGCCGGCGTGGTCGAGGGTTGGTTGGAGGGCTACGCGCGGGGGATCACACCCAACCCCTGCATCCGCTGCAACGGCTCGGTGCGCCTCGACGCGATGCTCGAGCTCGCCACGCAGCTCGGCGCTGCCCGCCTGGTCACCGGACACTACGCGCGCGTGGTGGAGGGACCCGAAGTCCCCGCGTCCATCGAGCCCGCTGGCGCCGGCACCGCATCCCCCGAGCCCGTTCCGCTGCTGCGGATCGCCGTCGACCGGCTCAAGGACCAGAGCTATGCGCTCGCTGGGCTCGATCCCGCCTCGCTCGCGCGGTTGTCGTTTCCGTTGGGGAGCCTCACCAAGCCCGAGGTACGCGAGATCGCCGAGCGCGAGGGGCTCTCGGTGGCGCACAAGCCCGACTCGCAGGACCTCTGCTTCCTGGCGGGCACCTCGCTGCCGCGGTTCCTCGCTCGGCATGGGGCGGCGAATGACTCCGACATGGACAAGGCCGCAGCCGGCCGGAGTGGAAATGGGGTCGTGGGCGCGGACGGGGGAAGCATCCTTGACCTCGACGGCCGCCGGCTGGGCTCCCATCGTGGCGCGCACGCCTTCACCGTCGGCCAACGTCACGGTCTCGGCCTGCCCGGTGGTTCCGAGCCGCTCTTCGTTCTGAGCACCGACCCGCTCGCCAACACCGTCACGGTTGGTCCGCGTGCGGCGCTGATGACCCGCACGTTCCCCGTCCGTGACGTGACGCTGCGCCAGCCAGGCGCGCGGGTCGATGGCGTGCGCGTCCGTTCACACGGGCCGCTGCACCCTTGCCGGCTTGTCTGCGATCCGGGGCCGGGCCGGCACGAGGGTGTCGAGGTGGAGCTTCACGAGCCGATCACCCGCGCCGCTCCGGGGCAGATCGCCTGTCTGTACGACGGCGATGTGATCCTGGGCTACGGCACGATCTCGACATAGGCGCTGGCCGTTGCGCAACGCCACTCGCGGAAATGGCGCGCCGCGCCAGCGTCCCGTACCGGCCGGACTCTAAGATCATTCGACCATGACCTCGGATCAGATCCGCGAGCGCTACCTGGCCTTCTTCGAGGAGCGTGGCCACCGGCGGCTGCCCTCCGCCTCGCTGGTGCCGCCGCCCGAGGATCGCTCCGTGCTGCTGACCACGGCCGGGATGCAGCCGCTCGTGCCCTACTTCCTCGGTCGCGACACCCCGCCGGCACCGAAGTTGACGAGCTGCCAGAAGTGCTTTCGCACGGTGGACATCGAGAACGTGGGCACCACGCTGCGCCACCTCACCTGCTTCGAGATGCTCGGGAACTTCTCGATCGGCGACTACTTCAAGCAAGGAGCGATCGAATTCGCGTGGGAGCTCTCGCGGGAGGTCTTCGGCTTCCGCGGGGAGGACATCTGGGTCACGGTGTTCGAGGGCGACGAGGGGCTCGGGTTGGGCGCCGACGAGGAGGCGATCGAGCTGTGGGAGGCGGTGGGCGTGCCACGCGAGCGGATCGTCGGCTGCCCCCGCTCGGAGAACTTCTGGGAAGCGGGGCCGGTCGGGCCGAGCGGGCCATGCTCGGAGCTCTACCTCGACCGCGGCCTTGACTTCGGCCAGGAGGACGACCTCCCCGGCGGGGAGAACGAGCGCTTCCTGGAGTTCTGGAACCTCGTCTTCATGCAATACAACCAGGATCCGCACGACTACCTGGTCGCGCTGCCGACGCGCAACATCGACACCGGCCTCGGGCTCAACCGCATGGCCGCGATCCTGCAGGGCAAGGAGTCGGTGTTCGAGACCGACCAGCTCCAGCCGCTGATCGACCTCGGCCAGGAGCTGTCAGGCAAGCACTACGGCGAGGAGTTTCCTACCGACCGCGCGCTGCGGATCCTCGCCGACCACACGCGCGGGATGTCGTTCATGGTCGCCGACGGGGTTGTGCCCTCCAACGAAGAACGCGGCTACGTGTTGCGCCGCGTGATGCGCCGCGCGATCCAGCAGGGCCGTGCGCTTGGCATGGAGGGCGGCTTTCTCGTGCGCTACGCGGAGCTCGTCCGCGAGCTGATGGGCGGCGCCTATCCCGAACTGAGCACCCAGCGCGCGGCAATCGAGAAGTGGCTGGCCGCCGAGGAGGAAAGCTTCGGGCGTACGCTGGCGCAGGGCACGCGGCTGCTGGAGGAGCTGATCAAACGGGCGTTCGACGCCGACGATGAGGGGATTGCCGCGGCCGACGCCTTCGAGCTGCACGACACCTACGGCTTCCCCTTCGACCTCACCCGCGAACTGGTGGCCGAGCGCGGCCTCGGCGTCGACCCCGAGGGTTTCGAGCGACTGATGGACGCGCAGCGGGTGCGGGCCCGCGCGGCGGCCGGCGCAGGAGCGCACTACACCGCCGAGGATCCTCGCGAGCGGGCACGCGAGCTCGCGGCGCAGGCCGGCTTTCAGACGCGCTTCACTGGCTACGAAACCGAGCTGCAGCGCACTGCGGTGGGGACGCTCGAACTGGTCGCGAGCGACGGCGCGCAGGCCGGCGAGCGTTACCTGCTGAAGCTCGCCGAGTCGCCGTTCTACCCGGCAGGCGGGGGCCAGGTCTCCGACGTGGGCACAATCGAGTGCGAGCACGGCGACTGCCGCGCGCGCGTGGAGCGTGTCTTCCGTGTCGGCGACGACCAGGCGCTCGCGGTGGTGCTCGAGCAGGGGACGCTCGATCCCGACGAGCCGGTGCTCGCCCGTGTCGACCACGCCGCCCGGCACGCGACCGAGTGCAATCACACCGCCACTCACCTGCTGCATGCGGCGCTGCGTGAGCGTCTCGGTGAGCACGTGCGCCAGGCCGGCTCCTACGTGGGCCCCGACAAGCTGCGTTTCGACTTCAGCCACTCCCAGGGGCTCACCGACGAGGAGCTACGCGACGTCGAGGATCGCGTGAACGAGTGGATCCTCACCGACGACCCGGTGCGCCCGATCACGACGACGCTCGACGAGGCCAAGCGCTTGGGCGCGATGGCGCTGTTCGGCGAGAAGTACGGCGACGTGGTGCGGATGGTGCAGATCGGCGAGGGGGGAGGCGGGGGGGGAAATCAGTACTCGCGCGAGCTGTGCGGTGGCACGCACGTGCGCGCCACGGCGGAGATCGGCCTCTTCCACATTCAGAGCGAGACCTCCAGCGCCGCCAACGTGCGCCGCATCGAGGCGCTCACGGGGCCGGCCGCGGTCGAGCTGATGCGCGCGCATGACCGTTGGCTGAGGGAGGTCGCGAGCACGCTGCGCACCCGCCCAGAGGGCGCGGCCGAGGCCGTACGCGAACGGGAGCTGGAGCGCCGGCGCCTGGAGAAGGAGTTGAAGGAGCGTCGTGGCGGCGGCGGTGCGGGCGATGGGTCAGGTAGCCGATCTGGACCCACCCACCCGGGCGACGGTGTCGATGTGGAGGCACTTGCCGCCCAGGCCACCGAGGTCGCCGGTGCGCGCGTGCTGAGCGCACCTGTGGATGTCGCCGATCCGAAGACCCTGCCGGACCTGGTGGATCGCCTGAAGAGCAAGCTCCCAGACGCAGCGATCGTGCTCGGCGGCGCGCTCGACGGCCGCGTGCACCTGATCGTCGGCGTCACCCCTCCGCTGGTCGCGCGCGGTGTGAAGGCCGGCGCGATCGTCAAGGCGGCGGCCGCCGTGGTGGGCGGCGGCGGCGGCGGGCGTGACACGCTGGCGCAGGCCGGCGGGCGCGACGTCGAGAGACTGGACGAGGCGCTGGCGGCTGGCCGCTCTGCGATCGAGGCCGCGCTTGAAGGCAGCGCCCCCGCGGGTTGATGCGCGTGCTCGGCCTCGACTACGGCAGCGCCCCCGCGGGTTGATGCGAACCCTCGGCCTCGACTATGGCAGCGCCCGCTGCGGCTGCGCGCTCACCGATCCCACCGAGACGATCGTCACGCCAATCGACGTGATCGCCCGCCCGGCGACTCGCCGCGGGCTCGATTCGTTGGCGGCGTTGGTCGGCGAGCGGCAAGTCGACCGCGTCGTCGTCGGTCTACCGCTGTCGCTGAGCGGGGATGACAGCGAGCAGACGCGCGAGACCCGCGAGTTCGCGACGCGTCTCGCCAAGCGGCTGGGGGAGGGTGTCCCGGTCGAGCTCCACGATGAGCGCCTCACCACGCGCATGGCGCAGCGGATCGGAGCCCACCCACCCGCCGCCGCGCCGGAGGACTCGCGCGCCGCCGCGCTCATGCTGGAAGGATGGATGGCCGCGCACGCGCGCAACCACGCGACCACGCCTGACTTCTAGGCTATGGGTCCGACGAACCCTGAACCGACGTCTGCCCGCACCGGCACCACTACGAAGCGCGCGCACGTACGCAGACGCATCGGGGGGCTCATCGCCGTAGCCGTCCTCGCCGTAGTGGCGCTCGCGATAGTGGGCAGGCTCCAGCGCTCGACGTCCCCACCGCCGCCTCCACCGCCGAAGATCGTGCGGGTGACGATCCCCGAGGGCGAGACGCGTGGGCAGATCGCGAGGATCGCAGCGGCGGAGGGGTTGACCGGCAGCTACCTCGAGGCGGCGCGACGCTCCCCACTGCTTGACCCCGCCCACTACGGGGCGCCGCCGGGAACGCCCAACCTCGAAGGCTTCCTGTTCCCCGCGACCTACGAACTGTACGCCGGCTCGCCGGCCCGGCGGCTGGTGGCGGAGCAGCTGCAGGCATTTGAAGAAAACTTCGGCCGCGACGAGGTCCGTCGGGCGCGCGAGCTTCACATAACGCCCTACCAGCTGTTGATCGTCGCTTCGATGATCGAACGCGAGGCGCTGCTCGAGCGCGACCGTCCGCGTGTGGCGGCCGTGATTTACAACCGGCTGCGCCTGGGTATGGCGCTCGGGATCGACGCGACGATCCGCTACGCGCTGAACAACTTCTCGGCGCCGCTCACCGAATCGCAGCTGCACACGAACAGCCCATACAACACGCGCACCCACGTGGGCCTGCCGCCGACCCCGATCAGCAACCCCGGGCTGGCGTCGATTGCGGCGGCGGCGCACCCCGCGCACGTGTCCTACCTGTACTACGTCAATGACGCCGACGGATGCGGCGACCTGGTGTTCTCGACCAGCAGCGCCGAATTCGAACACAACGCCGCGCTCTACCAGGAAGCGCTCGCCCACAATGGCGGGCACGAACCGGTGTGCGGGAAGCGCGGGGGGTGAGCGCTGTGATCGGCCTTGGCCTGCGTGGACCACGAGCCCCCACGACCGCCTCGGTGTGCATGAGAAGCCGGACGTGAGTCCCGCGACCCGCCTCGGTGTGGATGAGAAGCCGGACGTGAGTCCTGCGACTCGCCTCGGTGTGCTCGGTTGGCCGGTGGCGCACAGCCGCTCGCCGGCAATGCACAACGCCGCGCTGCGAGAGCTGGGCCTCGCGCCCGCGTGGAGCTACCAGCGGCTGCCGGTGCCGCCGGGGCTGTTGGCCGAGACGACCCGCGCGCTCGGCGGTGCCGGCTTCCACGGCGCGAACGTAACGATCCCGCACAAGCAGGGGGCGCTCGCACTTGCGGACGAGGCGAGCGAGGCGGCACGCGCGATCGGCGCTGCCAACACGCTGACGTTCGCGCCCGAGGGGGACGTCGCCGCGGAGAACACCGACGCACCGGGGCTGATCGCGGCGATGGAGCGCGCCGGGCACTCCCCGCGGGGCCTGAGCGCGACGGTGCTCGGCGCTGGCGGCACCGCTCGTGCGGCGGTGTGGGCGCTGCGCGAAGGGGGGGCTCGGGAGGTGTCGGTGTGGAACCGCACGCGGGAGCGCGCGCAGGAGCTCGCGCGCGCTTTCGGGATTCGGGCAGTGCGGTTGCCCGAAAGTACCGACATCCTGATCAACTGCACTTCGGTCGGGCTAGTACGACCGGCTAGCGCCACCGAGAGCGGCCTCAACCTGCTGAGCCTTGAGCACGATCTGGTCGGTAGGTACTCGTATGTGGTTGATTTCGTCTACGCCCAAGGCTCGACCGAGCTGCTCGCCTGTGCACGCGAGCAGGGAGTACCGACGCTCGACGGGCTGGAGCTGCTCGTCGCCCAGGGCGCGCTCAGCCTCGAGCTGTGGACCGGGCGGCCGGCCCCGCTCGAGGTCATGCGCCGCGCCGCAAGGGAGGCGCCAGCCGGTCACTGAGCCGAGTCCGGGGCGGAGGGAGCCATGAGCGCCCACCCCTCCGACGAGAGCCCCGACTTGCACGAGATCTTCGGCATGGACCTCGAACAGGAGCGCCCGGTTGTGCTCGCGCTGCCCGAGCGCGAGCACGCGGGCGTGGAAGCGGAGGTCATCACCGAAAGCGCGGGCGTACCCGGGGGCGAGCACGCCGCGGCCGCCGAGCCTGTGGGCGGCCCCCCGAAAAATGAGCCAGAGGGCCGCCCGGGCATCACCTCACCCTCGCGGCGTGGCTCCTCCTCGCGCTTCCTCACCGACGTGATCGTCGACATGGGTTTGGTGGCACGCGAGCGCGTGGATGACGCGATCGCCACCTCGCGCAGCTCGGGGACGACGCCCGAGCGGGTGCTGGTCGAAGGCGGGATCCTCACCCACGACGGCCTCGCGCGCGCGCTGGCCGAGCGCTACGGCCTCGACCACCTCGACCTCGGCATCTTCCAGGTGGACATGAGCGCCGCCAACCTCGTGACGACCGCGGCGGCGAAGCGCTACCAGGCGGTGCCGGTGGCGTTCGTAGACAAGCGCACGCTGCTGGTGGCGATGACCGACCCCTCCAACGTGCTGGCGGTCGACGACATCGCGATCATGACCGGCTACGAGGTGCGCGTGGCGGTCGCCGCGCCCGAGGACATCGCCGCGCTGATCTCGCGCCTGGACCGCCTCGACGACGTGGTTGCCGCGAGCGGCGAGCTGGCGAGCGAGGAGGCGCAGGCGGAGGTCGTCGAGCTGCACGAGACCGACGACGACGCGCCGGTGATCAAGCTGGTCAACCAGATTGTCGCGCAGGCGGTGGAGCAAGGAGCCTCCGACGTGCACCTCTCCCCCGACGGGAAAGAGACACGCGTGCGCTTCCGTATCGACGGGGTGCTGCAGGACATCACCACGGTGCCACGCAAAATGGGCCCGGGGGTCGTCTCGCGCGTGAAGATCATGGCCGAACTCGACATCTCCGAGCGGCGCCTGCCGCAGGACGGGCGCGTTGGGCTGACCGTCGACGGCCGCCACGTCGACCTGCGCGTGGTGACGCTGCCGAGCGTGCACGGCGAGTCGATCGTGATGCGCATCCTCGACAAGGACTCGGTGGTGATGAAGCTCGAGAAGCTCGGCCTGGGCGGGGAAGAGCGTGAGCGCTTCGAGCACGCCTTCCACCAGACCCACGGCGCCGTGCTCGTCACCGGCCCCACGGGCTCCGGCAAGTCGACCACGCTGTACGCGGCGCTGCAGGAACTGAACACACCGGAGAAGAACATCATCACCGTCGAGGACCCGGTGGAGTACCAGGTCGAGGGGATCACCCAGGTGCAGGTCTCGCCGAAGGCCGGCCTCACCTTTGCGACCGGCCTGCGCGCGATGGTGCGCGCCGACCCCGACGTGATCATGGTCGGGGAGATTCGCGACCGCGAGACGGCGCAGATCGCGATCGAGTCGGCGCTCACCGGGCACCTCGTGCTCTCGACGCTGCACACCAACGACGCCCCCTCCGCAATCACGCGCCTGATCGAGATGGACATCGAGCCCTTCCTGGTGGCTTCGGCTCTGGACTGCGTGCTCGCGCAGCGGCTTGTGCGCACGCTCTGCTCGCACTGCAAGAAGCGCACGATCATCTCCGCCGACGTGCTGCGCCAGAACGGCTACAAGGCGATCGTCGACCTCGAGGCGTACGAGCCCGTCGGCTGCCGGCGCTGCGGTGGCTCGGGCTACCGCGGCCGCGCGGGGATCTACGAGGTGATGAGCGTAACGCCCGAGATCCGGGCGCTGGCGCTGGAGCGCCGCTCGGCCGAGGAGCTGGGGGCGGTGGCGCTCCAACAGGGGATGCGCCGCCTGCGCGACGACGGCCTCGACAAGGTCCGCCAGGGCCGGACCTCGATCGCCGAGCTCGCGCGCGTTTTGGGCAGCTAGGGCTGGGGATCGTCCGCGCGCGTCGGTGCGAACAGCCGCGCGGGGGCGGGCCCTCCATGGCTCGCCTCAGGCGGCGATTGCGCAAGATCTCGTGCAGGGAGCGCCGCCGCTCGAATTTTCGTCCAGTGCGCCACGAAGGGGCCACGAAGCGGGCCCACCGAGGCCGATGGGCAGGGCGATGGGCATCGATTTCGCAGACCTCGTGATGGAGGTCGTCTCCCGCCGCGCTTCGGACCTGCACATGGCAGCCGGGGCGCACCCGACCGTGCGCGTGCGTGGGCGTCTGACGCCGCTGGAGGACTACCCGGTGCTGCAGCCCACCGACACGCGCGAGATCGTCTACTCGATCCTCACCGGCGACCAGCGCCAGCGCCTGGAGACCGACTGGCAGCTCGACTTCGCCTACTCGATCCCCGGCCATGCCCGCTTCCGCGTCAACGCCTACTACCAGCGCGGGGCGATCGGCGCCGCGTTCCGCTTGATCCCCGTCGGTCTCACCGGCATCGACGAGCTCGGCCTGCCCGCCACCGTGCACGAGTTCACGCGCAAGCCGCGCGGCTTCGTGCTGGTGACCGGCCCGACCGGCTCGGGCAAGTCCACCTCGCTGGCGGGGATGATCGACGCGATCAACCAGACCCGCGACGAGCACATCATGACGATCGAGGACCCGATCGAGTTTCTGCACCCGCACAAGCGCTGCATCGTCAACCAGCGCGAGCTGGGCTCCGACGCGCAGAGCTTCGGCGACGCGCTGAAGGCCGCCCTGCGCCAGGACCCCGACGTGATCCTTGTCGGTGAGATGCGCGACCTGGAGACGATCTCCACCGCGCTGACCGCCGCGGAGACCGGGCACCTCGTGTTCGCCACGCTGCACACGCAGGACACCGCGCAGACGATCGACCGTATCATCGACGTCTTCCCCTCACACCAGCAGGGGCAGGTGCGCGTGCAGCTGTCGGTCGCGCTGCAGGGCATCATGACCCAGCAACTGCTGCCGACCGCCGACGGCTCCGGGCGCGTGGTCGCGTGCGAGGTGCTGGTGCCGACGCCGGCCGTGCGCAACCTGATCCGTGAGGGCAAGACCCACCAGATCTACTCGGTCCTGCAGACGGGCACCGCGCACGGGATGCAGACGATGGACGCCTCGCTCGCGCAGTTGGTGCGCGCTGGGAAGATCTCCCAGAAGATGGCCGAATCGCGCTCGTCGACCCCCGAAGAGCTGCGGCGCCTGCTGGGCGCCGGCTCGCTGGCGGCGTAGAGGGGGCGCTCGGAAGTGAGCACGTACGTCTTCAAGGCCATGGACCTCGCCGGCGCGAAGGCGAAGGGCGAGGTGGACGCCGAATCCAAGCAGGCGGTCTCCGACCAGCTGAAGGCGCGTGGGCTGATCGTCCTCGACATCGCCGACAAGCACACCTCGCGCGAGATCAATATCACCTTCATGGAAACGGTGAGCGCGTCCGACCTGGCGGTCTTCTCGCGCCAGTTGGCGACGATGATCACCTCGGGAATGAGCATCCTGCGCGCGCTATACGTGCTGGAGGAGCAGACCGAGAACAAGCTGCTGAAGGGCACGATCGTGGCGGTGCGCAAGGATGTCGAGGCCGGCCTGCCGCTGAGTGACGCGATGGAGCGTCATCCGAAGGTCTTCAACCAGCTGTTCGTGGCGATGACGCGCGCGGGGGAGACGGGTGGTCTGCTGGAGGGCTCGCTGCTGCGGGTCGCCGACCAGCTCGAGAAGGACGCCTCGCTGCGCCGCCAAATCAAATCGGCGATGATCTACCCGACCCTGGTGATCGTCTTCGCGGTCGGCGTGATGATGGCGCTGGTCGCCTTCCTCGTGCCGGTGTTTCAGAACGTGTTCAAGGAATTCGGCGGCGAACTGCCGGCGATCACGAAGGTATCGGTTGCAATGTCCCACCTCGTCATCGACGACTGGTGGCTTTTGATCGGCGGCACCATCGCGGTGATCGTCGCCTTCCTGAAATGGAAGTCGAGCTCCTGGGGGCGCCCGCAGTGGGATCGCTTTCGCCTGCGCATCCCGATGAAGATCGGCACGATCGTGCAGGAGGTGGCGATCGCGCGCTGGTCACGCACGCTCTCGGCACTCACCGGCGCCGGCGTGCCGCTGCTGCACGCCCTGGAGATCACCGGCAAAACGGCTGGCAACATCGTCGTCGAAGACGCGATGGACACCATCATCGCCTCGGTCAAGCGTGGCGGCACGATCTCCGCGCCGCTGGCGGAGATCCCGATCTTCCCGATGATGGTGACCAACATGGTCGGCGTCGGCGAGGAGACCGGCGCCCTGGACGCGATGCTCGGCAAGATCGCCGACTTCTACGACGACCGGGTCGACGCCTCCGTCAAGGGCCTCACCTCGATCATGGAGCCGATCATGATCATCGTGATCGGCGGGATCGTCGGCTTCATCGTAATTTCGATGTATATGCCGCTGTTCACGGTGTACAACAACATTCAGTAGCCCTACCGGCGCGTATAGCCGGCGCCTGGCGGCGTCCTCCCTCGTTCGTGTGCCGAAGCCGGGAGACACTCGCCTTCGGCTCGCATCCCCGTTTCGGCCAGCGCACACTTCACTCGGTGCGTCCTTGCCATGCTTGGCTCTACGCGCCGGTAGGGGGCCGTGCATCGACTATGAGGCTGCGCTCCCGCACCGACAGCGACAGGCGTCCATCCAGCAGTTCCAGCAGCTCCGTGCCGACCAGCTCCCGCCGCCAGCCGTGCAGCGTACGCACGTCGGGCTCCGGCGCGCCCGTGCGGACCGCGGTAACGACCGCCTGCAGGTCAGCGCGGGCGGCGATCAGCTCGTAGGCGAGTTCTGATTCGCGCGCGCGGGCGCGGACGAGCGCTTCGCAGAGCGCCACGAGCGGGGCATCGGCGGGGTCGGGGGGACCGCCGCGCGCCATGCGCTCCAGCGGGAGTTGATGCTCGCTTACACGCTCGGCGCCGGCGTGGACCGCCTTCAGCAGTTCAGGGCCGCTGCGACGCAGGCTGCCCTGGCCGAGGCCGCGGATCTGCTCCAGTTCCCGCATCGTGGCGGGGCGGCGCTTGGCGAGCTCGACCAGCGCCGCGTCGGCAAGGACGCTCTGCACCGTGCGGTCCTTCGCGGCGGCGGTCCGCTCGCGCCAAGCGACCAGCTCCCGTGCGCTCGCCTGCGAGACCGCGCTCAGGTTGCGGACGCGGGGCAGGCGCGCGAGGATCGCCCGCTCGTCGCGCTCGTCGCTGGCTTCTTCGACCGCGCGGCACTCCTCGCGGGCCCACTGCAGACGGCCCGAGGCGCCCAGTCGTCGCTGCAGCTCCCCGGCGAGCTCCAGCAGGTGCACGACGTCCTCGCGCGCGTAGGCGAGCTGCTCGCTGGAGAGCGGGCGCGCGTCCCAGCGCGTGAAGCTCGCGCTCTTGGCGAGGCGCACGCCGAGCAACTCCGCGAGCAGCGTCTCGTAGGAGGTCTGCGCCGCCATCCCGGCGAAGCCGGCGGCGACCTGGGTGTCGAAGACGTTGCGCACGGGAGTCTCGAAGCGCCGGCGCAGCAGCGCGATGTCCTGGCGGCCGGCGTGCACGACCACTTCGACCTCGGGGTCGGCGAGCACGCGCGCCAGCGGCGGCCCGTCGAGACGCTCCCGCAGCGGGTCGATCAGCTCGATCCGCAGGCCGGCGGTGTGGTCGGGGACCGCGAGCTGCACGAGGCACAGCAGCGTGCGGTAGCGCCCCTCGCCCATGAACTCGGTGTCGAGTGCCAGCTGCCCGCTGCGCTGTGCCTGCGCGGCGATCTCTGCGATCGACGGTGTCGTCTGGCATCTCGGACTGGTCGGGGGTTGCGGGCCGGTTGGGCATCTCGGAGCGCGTTGGCATCTAATCCTCCCGTGCCCCCGGCAGGCGCAGCGCGAAGCACGCACCTGGATGGCCGGGTTCGAATTCATCGTCGGTCGAAGCTGGTTGACGCTCGCCCGCGCCCGAAGCGGTGAGACACTTGCCTCCGGCTCGCATTCTTCTTTCGGCCACCATCCCTGTTTTAGCTAGTTCGAGCGTCCCGCCCATGCGCGCGGCGAGCTCGCGCCCGATCGCCAGGCCGAGGCCGAAGCCGCCGTGCCCGCCGGTGGTCGAGCCGCGCTGGAAGCGCTCGAAGATCAGCTCGCGCTCGGCCGCTGGAACACCGGGACCGTGGTCGCAGACGCTCAGCCGCGCCCACCCTTCGGCGGCTGCGACAGCGACCTCGACACTCGAGGTCCGCCGGGGCGATCCGCAGGGCGTTGTCGAGCAGGATGCGCACGATCTGCGCCACCGCGCCCGGGTCGGCCTGCGCCCAGCAGGGCTGCATGGGCGGATGAACCTCCAGCCGCGCCCTGCCGGTCGACGTCCGATCGGCCGCGGCGGCGAGCTCGAACTCGGCGGCCACCGCGCGCGCGAGCTCGCCGAGCTCCAGCGGCTCGCTGCGCAGCGCGACCTCGGCGTCGAGGCGGCTCAGGTCGAGCAGGTCGGAGGCCAGGCGCGAGAGCCTGCGCGACTGCTGCCCGCGCGCGCGTCGCGCGCTCGCGGGCATCCTCGATGTCGAGCTGCTCGGAGCGCAGGTCGTCCTCGAGCAGCTCCAGCATCCCGTCGAGCGAGGCCAGCGGGGTGCGCAGCTCGTGCGAGGCCGTCGCCACGAACGCGCGGCGTGCGGCCTCCTGGCGGCGCAGCTGCGTCTGCATGCCCGCGAACGCACGGCGTCAGCTCGCCGACCTCGTCGCGGCCGCGGTCCTCGGGCAGATCCTCGGCCTCCGGCCCGCGGCGCTCGAGCTCGCGGGTGGCGTCGCGCAGCCGCTCCAGGCGGCGCAGCAGCGTGGTCGCCAGACCGATCCCGAGCAGCAGCGCGACGAGCAGGCCGGCACCGGCGGCCTCCAGGAACGCGGTGCGCACGACGCGCACCGCGGAGGCGACGTAGTCCAGGCGCTTGGTCGAGCACCACGACGTAGCGGCGGTCGGCGATCTTGATCCGCTGGGCGAGGATCAGCTCGTCGTCCCGCACTTCGCTGACCGGCGCTCGTGCCGGCGCGCAGCGCGCGGCGCGCCTGGCGGTAGTAGTCGGGCACGTCCTGGGTGGGGCTGGAGCTGGCGTAGACGATGTCGAGCTGGCTCGTTGAGGATCGTCAGGGTCGCCTGCGAGCGGCGGCGCAGCACCAGCGCGACCTTGCGAGTTTCGGCTTCGTTCAGGTGGCCCGCTTCGATCGGGATCTCCGCCAGCTCCGGGCGCACGGCGCCGAGTGCGGTCAGCACGGTCGATTCGCCGTCGGCGCGCAGTCGCTGCTCCAGCGGCGAGAGCAGCGCGAGCGCGGCCACGCCGAGCGTCACCGCGCTCGTCAGCAGCAGCGCGGCGAGCAACCGTGGGCGCAGGCCGAGCAGCCATCCGCGCATCACGGCTCCTGAAAGCGGTAGCCGGCGCCGCGCACGGTCAGGATCAGCTTCGGCTCCTCTGGGCGCTCCTCGAGCTTCTCGCGCAGATGGCGGATGTGGACGTCGATCGCGCGCGGGTCGCGGTAGGCGGAGTCTCCCCAGATTGCGCGCAGCAGCTCCTGGCGGTTGAGCAGGCGGCCCGGCTCGGACATCAGCCGCGCGAGCAGCTCGAACTCCGAGAAGGTGAGACGCACCGGCTCGCCGCCCACGGTCACCTCGCGGCGGCCGCGGTCGAGTGTCACCGGCCCCACGGCGATCGCCTCGCGCCCGAGCGCCCGCGGCCCGGAGCGGCGCAGCACCGCGCGCACGCGGCTGCGCAGCTCGGCGAGGCCGAACGGCTTGGTCACATAGTCGTCGGCGCCGGCCTCCAGGCCCTGCACCGCGTCGGCCTCGGTGTCCAGGGCGGTGAGCATGATGATCGGCACCACGTTGCGCTGCTCGCGCAGCGTGCGGCACACCTCGTACCCGTTCGGCCCGGCGCCGAGCGCCACGTCGAGCAGGATCACGTCGAAGTGCTCGGCGCTGGCGCGCGCGATCGCCTCCTGGCCCGAGGCGACCGCCTCGACGCTGTGGCCCTCGCGCGAGAAGGAGCGCGTCAGCGTCTCGCGCAGCGTCTCCTCGTCGTCGACCACGAGGATCTTGAGGGATGCCGGTGTCTCTGTGGCATTCATCTCCGCGCACGCTAACAACCTCAAGGCAAGCGCCACAACATCCCCGGCCGCGGCATCCCCGCCTGCTTGGAGACGTCGGTGCCGTGTTCGCTCACCCAGCGGGCCGGCGCCGAGCAGTCGGGGTCGGTGGGGGGCGAGTGTGGCCCGCAGCCCTCGTCGAGGAAGGCATAGTGGACCTTGCCCGCGGCCACGAGTGCGCGCAGCCGCGCGAGCGAGGTGAAGACGTGGCCTTCGAGTGTCGTCAGCACGAGGATCGGGCGGGCGTCGCGCTCGACCAGCTCGCCCATCTTCGTGCCGGAGTCGAACGCCGCCTCGTAGTAGGCGCCGCCCTGGTGGGCGCGCAGGTAGGCGCTGAGCGGCGCGAGCTCGCCGTGGTGCAGGATGCCCAACGGGTTGGTGTCCGAGACGTTTTCTCTCACCGCGTTGAGCGAGGCCCACAGCGGGATCGCCAGCAGGCAGAGCGAGCGCCAGCGCGGTGACTCCGGCGCGCGGAGTGTCCCCGCGGGGGAAGCCGCTCCAGGCGAGCGCGATCGCGCCCACCGCGGCGGCG
The DNA here is from genome assembly GCA_963812595.1 of uncultured Solirubrobacterales bacterium. Taxonomy (GTDB): domain Bacteria; phylum Actinomycetota; class Thermoleophilia; order Solirubrobacterales; family Solirubrobacteraceae; genus Palsa-744. The sequence goes on along the minus strand of CAWEVQ010000009.1, from coordinate 73,947 downwards.
GCCGTGATCCACCACACGGCGCTCGTCCCGAACAGCAGCCGCTCGGCGTACAGCGCCACCACGAGCAGCGTCACGCTCAGCGCGAGCAGGCGGTCGCGGCCGCGACGCTCGGTCGCCCACGCGAGGCCGATCCCGAGCATGGCCGCCACCGCGGGCGTCGAAGCCTCGGTGTAGCGGGGGTGCAGGCGGCCCATGTCGCTGAACAGCACGATGCCCGCTAGCAGCCACAGCATCAGCCCCGCCAGTAGGGCGACCGAAGCGGGGGGACGCTCGCCTTCGCCTGGCCGAGCGAGTCCCCCGTTCGGCCAGCATCCCCGTTTCGGCCAGCAGGCGCTGTTCGGTGTCTCGTGGCCGGGCTCGCGTGCGTCGTTCCCACAACAGCGCTCCCAGCGCGGCGCCGCCCAGCAGCAGCCGGCGAGCACCTCCAGGCCGAGCCGCTCGCCCGAGAGCGGGCCGACGCGGTCGAGCAGACGTGTCGGCGAGGGCGGCGAGGATCGGGATCGCGTCGCGCTCGGTCTGCGTCGCCTCGGGGTAGTGGCGGCTCGGCTGGTAGGAGGTTTGCGCGCCTTCCAGCGACTTGCCCTCTAGGCGGTCGAGGCCGTTGAAGACGAACGCGGAGTTCCACGCGCTGCCGTTGGTGGAGCCGTACGCCCACGGCCGGTCGTGCGCTGCGAACAGCAGCGTCCCTGTCAGCCACGCGAGCGCGACCACCACGTACACGACCGTCGCGAGCGCCAGCTGCACGACGCGGCGGCGGCGGGCGCCGGGCAGCCCCAGCCAGGCGAGCAGCGCGAGCCCCGGCAGCGCCACGACCGACTCCAGCAGCTTCACGTCGAAGGCGATCCCGAGCGCGGCGGCGGCCCCCAGCAGCCAGACGGTGCGCCCGCTGCGCGCGGCTCGCACCAGCAGCGCCAGTGCGAGCACGGTCAGCGCCATCATCACCGCGTCCATCGTGTCGCTGCGCGCGGTGATCACCTCGATCGGCAGCACCGCCAGCGCGAGCGCCGACGCGAGCCCGGCGCGCACGCCGAACACCGGCGCCACCGCGGCGTACAGCAGCGGCACGGCGAGCGTGCCGGCGAGCGCCTCGGGTGTCTTCAGCGCGGCCGAGCCGAAGCCGAGCAGCTTGACGCTTGCCACCTGCAGCCACAGGTCGACCGGCGGCTTGTCGATCGCGATCGCCCCCGAGGGCTCGACCGCGCCGAAGTAGAAGTTGTGCCAGGAGAGCCCCATGCTGCGCACCGCGCCGTCGTAGAAGGGGTCACCGATGACCTGCCCCAGATGGGCCAATCGCAGTGCGGCGGCCCCCGCCGTGATTGCGGCGAGCGCGGCCCAGCCGGCCCATCTTGCAAGGATGCGAGTTTGCCCTGCAGGTACCTGGCGCACCGACGTCTCGACTTGCTCCAGGGGTGCCTCCGTCGCCGCGCTCATCTCCATAACGCTATTCTCGCGGTCCGATGGCCAAACACGAGCCAGAGTGCATGCCCTGTCGAGGCACCGGTGAGGTGGTCTCGACGCTGGGCGGCGAAACCCGCAAGCTCCCCTGCCCGTGGTGCCAGGGCACCGGTGTGCGCACATCAGGCATTGATGCGCAGGAGCCCTGGCTGGAGGGCGGTGGCTCTGGCGGCGAGGACGGGAAAGCTTCCGCCGAATCGGCTGCGTAGCCTCGCAGTCTCAACGCAGGTCGTGCAAATGCACGTTTGGACGGCTCGACGCGACGGTCGAGCGTCACGTGCTGGGCGCGTTGGCCACTCGCACCCACGTTGGAGTCCTTCTCCTGGTGTATGCTCTACACATGAGCCGCACAAACGTGGATCTGGATGACGCGTTGGTGGAGCGCGTCATGCGCCGCTACGGCGCTGCGACCAAGCGTGCGGCGATCGATCTCGCGCTCCGCCGGCTCGACCTGGAGCCCATGAGTCGCAAAGAAGCGCTGGAGATGCAGGGCACCGGATGGGAGGGCGACCTTGACGAGCTGCGCGGTAGCTGGTTGCAGGAGACCCCGCAGGCATCGTGATCCTCGTTGACAGCTCGGTTTGGATCGAGTTTCAGCGGGCCACCGGAAGTCCAGCCCATCTGCGCCTCAGGGTGGCGATTGAGTCTGACGAGCAGCTCGCGACCACAGGGGTTGTGATCTTGGAGATCCTGGCCGGCGCTCGCGACGAGCGTCACGCCGGCGATCTGCGTCGCCTGCTCGATCGCTGCACGTTCCTGGCGCTCGAGGAGCCATCGGATCACGAGACAGCCGCCTCGCTGTATCGCGCGTGCCGGCGAGGGGGTAAGACGATTCGCCGGCTCCCCGATTGCTTGATTGCGGCCGTCGCGATCAGAGCCGGCGCAGAACTGCTCCATCGGGATGGCGACTTCGACGCGATCGCCCTCCACTCGTCGCTGGCAATTGCGTCAACTGACCCATCCGGCTGAACTCACGATGGGCCTCGCACCCAGGTCATGGTCTCGAGGGTGGAAGGCGGTTGCTCGATGTAGATCTATGTGCTAAGCTGTGGCCATGCGTCTGCACATAACGCTGGACGACGATCTGGTGGGTCAGCTCGACAGCCGCGTCGGGCGCCGGCGGCGCAGCGCGTTCATCTCGGCGACGATTCGCAAGGCGCTCGACGATGAGCGCCGCTGGGACGACATCGAAGCGGGCTTCGGGGCGCTTGCGGGGCGCGAGCACGAGTGGGACGCCGATCCAGCCGCCTGGATAGAGGCGCAGCGTCACGACGACCTCAGCCGCATCGGCTGAAGCTTGCATCTGCTGCTCGACACGACCGTGCTGATCGACGTGCTGCGCGGCCGTCCCGCAGTCGATCGAGTGCAAGCACTGCGTGATGCGGCGACTCCCCCCTGGATATGTGCGATCAACGTCGAGGAGGTCGTGCGGGGGATGCTGCATGACGAGGAGGCAGTTGTCCTGCGCTTCCTGAAGGGCATGCGCCTGGCATCGGTGGGGCGTTCTGAGGGGGAGATGGCGGGCCGTTGGCGCAGAGAGCATGCGCGGCGGGGGATCACCCTCAGCCAAGCCGATTGCCTGATAGCCGCCGCCGCAGTTGGTGTGGGCGCACGGCTCGCGACTGGGAACCCAAAGCACTTCCCGATGTCGGAGCTCGACGTCGAGCACTGGCCGGTCGGTGTCTGACTCGTTCAAATGAATCGGGTACGTCTCTCTGGCTGTCGTGATCCGGGCGCTACATAAACCTCGCCCAGTCCTCGCGCATAGACCCCACCCAAACGTCCAACACCGTTTGCGCTGCTCAAGCGCTGGTCAAGCAGGCCGATGCAGAGGCCAACAAGAGCCAGCACGAGGTCTCAGGGCAGAGCGCAGATCGCGCGTGACAAAGCCGGTGACCTCCGCGAGCCGAGTGAATCGACGCACGGGGGAAGCATCGCCATCTGAGGCGATGAGCACCACGGGCTGGCGCCAAAACCGGATCCTAGGAGGATCACATGTTGGATCGACTGCGCCAGCGCACAGGCGATGAGGGTGGTTTCACGCTCATCGAATTGCTGGTTGTTATTCTGATTATCGGCATCCTTGCCGCGATTGCCATTCCTGCGTTCCTGAGCCAGAAGAGCAAGGCTGTTGACTCCTCGGCAAAGGCGCTCGTGAACACTGCCGAGACGACGGTCGAAACGTATGCGACCGATCACAACGGCGAATACACGGGGCTGAAAGAAGCGAAACAGCTCCAGGAATATGAAAAATCGATCACAGTCGCCGCCGGTAAAAACGAAGCGTACGTGAACGAAGCCACAGAAACCGAAACCGGCGCCGGATTCAAAGTCGCCGCAACTGCCACCAACGGCGCCGAATACACCATCACCAAGACCAAAGAAGGCGTGGTCACCCGCGGCTGCAACAAAGTCGCCGAAGAAACCAAAGGTGGCTGCATCGCCAAAACGTGGTCCTCGTAAGCGAGAGCTGCTAGCAGCAGACCGCTCTCTAGCCCTCGGGCTCCGGGCGATCTCGCAATCGAGACGCACCTGAGGGGGGCGGCCAACCGGTCGCCCCCTTTTTTGCTTGTTCTCAAGAGATCTGCGCAGCTTGGTGTGCTGATGGACGAAATGGCGACGCGGAAGACTGCCCCTTTAGAGATGAGCCGCAAATGTCGATGAGGTTCTCGCCGATGCCATCGCTCAGCACCCTGAAGCCGAACCTCAACCTCAACTTCTCCCTCGCGCGCCAGCGCACGGGCGATGAGGGTGGTTTCACGCTCATCGAATTGCTGGTTGTTATTCTGATTATCGGCATCCTTGCCGCGATTGCCATTCCTGCGTTCCTGAGCCAGAAGGGCAAGGCTGTGGACTCTTCGGCGAAGGCGCTCGTGAACACTGCCGAGACGACGGTCGAAACGTATGCGACCGATCACAACGGCGAATACACGGGGCTGAAAGAAGCGAAACAGCTCCAGGAATATGAAAAATCGATCACGATCGCTGCCGGTAAAAACGAAGCGTACGTAAAGGAAGCCACAGAAACCGAAACCGGCGCCGGGTACAAAGTGGCCGCGGTTGCTACCAATGGTGCCGAATACACCATCTCCAGGACCAAAGAAGGCGTGGTTACCCGCGGCTGCAATAAAGTTGCGGAAGAAACCAAAGGTGGCTGCGTCGGCAAAACGTGGTCCTCGTAAGCCAAAGAGCTTGCTAGCAGAAGGCCGCTTGAGCCGGCGGTCTCCGGGAGGGATCGCCGAAGGATCCCCACCCGCTCAAGCCCCGCCCCGCCCCCGCCGATCATCACCCCCATGGAGGCAACCCTCGCCGGAGTGATGGGCGCCGTGTTCGGCTCGTTCCTGAACGTCGTCGCGTACCGTTTGCCCCGGCGCGAGTCGATCGTCAAGCCGCGCTCGCGCTGCACCTCCTGCGGGACGCCGATCAAGCCCTACGACAACGTCCCGGTGCTCTCGTGGCTGCTGCTGCGCGGGCGTTGCCGCAACTGCTCGGCTCGCATCTCGCCTCGCTACCCGCTGGTGGAGGCGGGCACCGCGATGCTGTGCGCGGGCGCCGTGCTGGCACACAGCGGCGCCGCTTCGATCGCGCTGTCGGGGGCGCTGATACTCGCTGCTGGTGCCGGCCGCGCTGATCGACCTCGAGTACCGCATCATCCCCAATCGGCTGACCGGCTTCGGGGCGCTGCTAGCGCTGGGGCTGGGAACCGCGCTCGACCCCGCCGGCGAGCCGACGCGGCTGATTGCCGGCGCCGCCGCGGGCGGCTTCCTGCTGGCGGCGGCGCTCGCCTATCCCGGTGGGATGGGGATGGGCGACGTGAAGCTGGCGGGTGTGATGGGGCTGTTCCTCGGCACTGCCGTCGCGCCCGCGATCCTGATCGCGCTGCTCTCCGGGCGTGGTGTTCGGCGCGGCGATCGTCGCCAAAAAGGGAGCGCGCGCCGGGCGCAAGACCGCCGTGCCGTTCGGCCCCTTCCTCGCGCTGGGTGGGATCGTCGCCGTGTTTGCCGGGCAGCCGCTGGTGAACTGGTACCTGCACAGCTTCGTGCACTGATGGACGAATTGGCGCCGCGGGAAATTGCCCCTTCAGCGATCCACCCAAAACGTCGATGACCCCCTAGCCGGGTCCAGCGTGCGCCGCTCCGATGTGCGCACGTGGACAGAGGCAAGCCCCCCTTAGACAATGCCCTCACTCAGCGCACTGAAGCCGAACCTCAACCTCAACTTCTCCCTTGGCCGTGGGGGAGGGAGCGTCGTCGGGCTGGACATCCAGCCCGGCTACATCGCCGCCGTGCAGGCGCACGTCAACGGCGGGATCGTCGTCGAGCGCGCCGCCGGCGCGGCGCTCGCGCCAGACATCATGCGAGAGGGCGAGGTGATCGACGAGCGCGAGCTGGGCATGGCGCTGCAGCAGCTCTTCCGTGACGCGGGCCTCGGCAAGCGCGTGCGGGTAGGGCTCGCCAACCAGCGCACGGTGCTGCGCACGCTGGAGCTGCCCCCGGTTGCCGACCGCAAGGATCTCGACACCGCGGTGCGCTTCCAGGCCGAGGATCAAGTGCCGATGCCGCTGGCCTCCGCGGTGCTGGACTACCACTCCCTCGGCGTGTTCGATACCCCCAATGGGCCGCGTCAGCGCGTGATCGTCGTTGCCGCCCAGCGCGAGATGGTGGAGCGTCTGCTGCGCGCGGTGCAACACGCCGGGCTGCGCCCCGAGGGCGTCGATCTCTCCGCGTTCGCGCTGATCCGCTCGCTCTACCGCCCTGGAGCCGCCGGCGCCCTCCCGGCGCACGATGGCGAGGATGCCGCCGCGGCGGAGCGCCAGGAGCGCGTGCTGTACCTGAACGTCGGCGGACTCACCAACATGGCGATCGCCGAGGGCAAGCTGTGCCGCTTCACCCGGGTCGTCGGCGGCGGCCTGGAGGCGATGGCGAGCGAGATCGCCGAGCGGCGCGGTATCCCGCTGATCGAGGCGCGTGCGCTGCTGGCCGAATTCGATCTGCCCCACCCCGGCTCGGCGCCGTCGCCCGTGCTGCCAGAGCCGGCCAGAGTCCCCGTGCTGCCCGACCCAGAGGCTGTCGATACGTGGGCGCTTGCGCAGGACCCCACCGTGGAGCAGTTGCCGGCGGCGCTCGAGGGTGCCACCGATGGGTCGCCCTCGGTCCATCTCGACCTTCCGGAGCTCCCGCCGGAACCGGAGCTGGCAGCGGCCCCCGCGGCTTCCGCGCCGAGCTTCGATCCCGAGGTGCGGATGGTGCTCGAGAACGGCATCCGCGAGATCGTCGGAGAGGTGCGCAACTCGCTGGACTTCCACCGCTCACAGGAGGGCGGCGGTGAAGTCAAGAGCGTGGTGCTGAGCGGGCCGGCCTTGGAGATGAGCGGCTTCGCGGAGGTGCTCGAGGCCGACCTTGGCTTGCAGGTGCGCCGCGAGTCGGTGCACTTCGCCCACGGGGCGGATGCGGACCCCGCGCAGCCAATCTCCCTGCATCGCCTGGCGATCGCCACGGGTTTGTCCACCGAGGAGGCGCCACGATGAGGGCCGTCAACCTGATCCCCGCCGAACAGCGCAAGGGCGGCGCCATCGGGCGGCGCTCGCAAGGCATGGCGTTCGCGGTGCTGGGGCTGCTGGCGGGCGCGGCGCTCCTGACCTTCCTCTACGGTTCGGCCAGCCACCAGCTGGAAAGCGGTAAGGCCGAAGCGGCGGCGCTGACCGAGCAGGCGCAGCAGGTGCAGGCGCAGGCCGCGCAGCTGTCCTCGTACACGAGCTTCATACAGATGCGCGAACAGCGCCTGCAGGCGATCTCTCAGCTGATCGGCTCCCGCTTCGGCTGGTCGGCGGCGATGAACGAACTGAGCCGCGTGCTGCCGGCCACGATCTCGCTCAGCTCGCTGCAGGGCACGATCGGCTCCGCGACGGCGAGCGCCTCCCCAAGCGCGGCCGCTCCCGCCGCTCCGGCCGCTCCCGCCGCGGGCTCCACGGCGTCCACCGCTTCCGCCACCGCTGCCGCCGCGACCCCCGTCGCCTCCGCCACACCGCCCGGCACGACCCCCACCTTCACGCTTGCCGGGTGCGGGACCAGCCAGATCGCGGTTGCACAGATGCTCGTGCGCCTGCGTTTGATCAGTGGCGTCAGCAACGTCTCCCTGCAGAGCTCCGCCAGATCTGGCAGCAGCGGTGGAGGGGCCGGCGGCTCAGGTGGCACGTGCCCGGCGAACGACGCCTCCTTCTCCGCGCAGGTGAGCTTCCAGCCGCTGCCGACTCCGCCGAGCTCGAGCGTCGAAACGTTGGAGGCGGGCGCCTCGAGCGAATCCCCCGCGGGCGGCTCGTCGAGCAAGAGCAGCCCCAAAGCAGTGTCCACCAGCGCCAGGGGAGCGGCCGGATGACCACGCGCGACCGCATTGTGCTGATGGCCGTCGTCGTGCTGGTGCTGCTGGCCGGCGGCTGGGTGCTGGTCGTCTCGCCCGAGCGCAAGCAGGCGGGGGCCGAGCAGGCGCAGGTACAGAGTGCCCGCCAGCAGCTCGAAACCGCCAAGAGCCAGGCCAACAGCGCGCGCGTCGCCGAGCAGCGCTACAACGCTGCCTACAGCTCCGTCGTGAGCCTTGGCAAAGCGGTGCCCCCCTCCGAGGAAGTGCCCTCGCTGATCTACCAGCTCGAACTGGCGTCCGACCAGCGCGACATCGAATTCACCTCGATCACCTCGGGCAACTCCAGCGGCTCCAGTGGCTCCAGCAGTGCCGCTGCGTCGGCCGCCACCTCGGCGACTCCCGCGGCGTTCACGCCGATGCCGTTCACGTTCGTCTTCAAAGGCAGCTTCGAGGGGCTGGCGCACCTGCTCGGGCAGATCGACGGCTTCGCCCAGCGCAACACCACCGGTCACCTGACGGTGAGCGGGCGTCTGCTGACGATCCAGGGTGCCGAGATCACCGTCCAGAACACGAGTGGCTCGGGCTCTTCAGCCGCGCTGACCGCGACGATCACGGCCACCGCCTACGTGCTGCCGGCGAGCCAGGGCCTGACCGGCAGCGCCACTGCTAGCGGTCCGGGCTCGACAACGACCTCCCCGACCTCCTCGGCCGGGCCGACCACTGCCGCGGTTGTGAAGGCGACACCATGAACGAGATCCTGAGATCGCTGAAGTCCGACCTGCTCGACCGGCGGCTGCTGCCGGTTCTGGCGGTGCTGTGCCTCGCGCTTGCGGGCGCCGTTGCCTACGTGGTGCTGGACGGCGGTGGATCGAGCGAAGCCGGCACGACACCCTCGGCCGCGGCTGGGACGGGCGGGGCGTCCAATCAATCCGCGGTGTCGCATGGCCACACGCTGGCCGTCAGCGAAGCCAAAGCCAATCCCCATGCGGCGATCTCCGAGACGACCGAAGGCGCGCGCTACCGGCACAAGCCCGGCTCGCACGACCCCTTCACCCCGCTCCCCTCGCCGAAAGCGTCGTCGGCCGCCAGGATCGGTCCCTCCTCGGTGTCATCCCCCTCCACGAGCTCCAGCTCGACGAGCGTCGAAAAAAGCAGCCCCAGCTCGACGAACACAGGCGGCACGGAAAAAACCACGCCCTCGACTCCGGTGAAGCCGGCTCCGAAGAAGAAGGTGCCCAAGACCGTGTACGTCGTTAGCGTGCAGTTCGGCGTGATGGCGACCCCGGGCGCGCTCTCACAGCTGACCCCATACCCCGATCTGAAGCGGCTGCAGCAGCTGCCCTCCGCGCAGGACGTGCGGCTGGTGTTCTCCGGCGCGCGCGGCAACGGCAAGGGCGCGGTGTTTGCGCTCAGCCGCGAAGCGATCCTCAAAGGCCAAGGGACCTGTATCCCAAGCGCTGAACAGTGTGAAGCGATCGACCTCGAAGCGGGACAGAGCGAGGAACTCACCTACCTTGAACCGGACGGCCAGAGCGTGCCGTACGAACTGCAGGTCCTCAGCATCACCAAGGAATCGACGACCGCGAGCGCCGCGCGCGTTCACCACCATCATCGTCACCATCACCACCACGGGTAGGGCAGTCCGGCAGGTGGTGGGTGGGGGAGATCGTCCGCGCGCGTAGCCGCATATACCGGCCGCCCGGGGGCTGGGCCTCCGTGCCCCGCCACGAACGCGAAGACCACAACTTGCACGGCTAACCCAAACGCAGGCCCTTGAGCAGGATTCGGTGAGTCGCTCGCACGGCATATGCTGGGCGGCGTGATCCTGCGCCTCACCACCGCTGGCGAGTCCCACGGGCCCGGCCTGACCGCGATCGTCGAGGGGTTGCCCGCGGGTCTGGAGTTGCGCGCCGAGGAGATCGACGCCGACATGGCACGTCGGCAGCTCGGGCATGGCCGCGGCGGGCGGATGAAGATCGAGCGCGACGCGGCGACCGTGACCGCGGGGGTGCGGCACGGGCGCACGCTCGGCGGCCCCGTTGCGCTGCAGGTCGCCAACCGCGACTACGCCAACTGGGAGGAGCGGATGAACCCCTGGCCGGTCGAGGCCAACGTCCCCGAGGTGCACCTGCCGCGGCCCGGCCACGCCGACCTCGTGGGCACCTGGAAGTACAAGCAGAGCGACGTGCGCAACATCCTCGAGCGGGCTTCCGCGCGTGAGACGGCCGCGCGTGTCGCCGGCGGCGCGCTGGCGAAGGCGTTTCTGCGCGCGCTCGGCGTCGAGGTGCGCTCGCACGTCGTGCAGATCGCCTCGGTGCACGCACCCGAGCGGGAGGGGGCACTGGCCCTCGAGGACTTCGCTGCGGTGGACGCCTCGCCGGTGCGCTGCCTCGATGCTGAGGCCACGCGCGCGATGGTCGCTGAGATCGACGCGCTGCGCAAGGCCAACGAGTCGCTCGGCGGCGTCTTCGAGGTGCTGGCGTTCGGTCTCACCCCGGGCCTCGGCTCGCACGTCTCCTGGGAGGAGCGCCTGGACGGCCGTCTGGCGATGGCGATTCTCTCGATCCAGGCGCTGAAGGGCGTCTCGATCGGCGCCGCCTTCGAGGTTGCCGGGGCACCGGGCTCGCAAGCACACGACGAGATCTTCTACTCGGCTGAGCGCGGCTACTACCGCGAGACCAATCGCGCGGGGGGTCTGGAGGGGGGGATGAGCACCGGCGAGCCGCTGGTCGTGCGCGGTGCGATGAAGCCGCTGCCGACGCTCACCAAGCCGCTGCGCTCGGTCGACATCTCAACCCACGAGCCGGCGGAGGCGTTGCGCGAGCGCACCGACTCCTGCACGGTCCCCGCCGCCGGGGTGGTGGGCGAGGCGATGGTCGCACTCGTGCTCGCCGACGCCTACCGGCGCAAGTTCGGCGGCGACCACATCGACGATGTCCGCGAGGCGGTGCGGGCCTACGAGGAGCGGATCGATTGGCGCCGCTGAGCGCCGGCCACGCACGCGTGGCATCGCCGTTGAGCGCCGGCCATTCCCGCGGTGCGACATCGCTGCTGAGCGTCGGCAACGCGCACGGCCGGCTTCGCCGGTGAGGGCGGTGTGAGGTGGCTCTCGTCCTGATCGGCTTCATGGGCGCCGGCAAGTCGACGCTCGCCGGCCGCTTGGCCGACGCGACGCGGACGCGCGCCGATCGACGGCGACGCGCTGCTGGTGGAGCGCTTCGGGCACTCGGTCGCCCGCGAGTTCGAGCTGCACGGGGAACAGGCGTTTCGCGCGGCGGAGGAGGAGGTCATGTGCGGGCTGCTGGAGCGGTGCGACGCCCGCGACGTGATCGCGCTCGGCGGCGGCAGCGTGCTCTCCGCGCGCGTGCGCGCCGCGCTGGGCGACCACACGACCGCGCTGATCGATGTCGCGCCGGAGGTCGCGTGGGAGCGCGTACACCGCGACGATGGCTCTGAGCGCCCGCTGGCGCGCGACCGCGACGCCTTCGAGGCGCTGTACGCGCAGCGGCGTGGGCTATACGAAGAGGTGGCCGATGTCCGCCTGCTGTGGGCCGAGTCGGCCTCCGGCGAGTACCCCGTGTTCGTGGGTCACGGCCTGCTGGGCGACGTGCACCTGCCGGCCGTGTGGCCCTTCGACCACGCCGTCTCGCGCCCCTTCTGCGTGACCGACACCGACGTCGAAGTACTGTACTTGGAGGGGCCGGGTGAGCTGGCGGGGCTGACGACGATGCCCTCCGGCGAGCCGGCGCACGCGATCGCGATTCCCCCGGGCGAGCCGGCGAAGACGCTCGCGACGGCCGAGTACGTGTGGAGCGAGCTCGCGCGCGCCGGCATGACCCGCGCCGACCACCTCGTGGCGCTCGGCGGCGGGGTGGTGGGCGACCTCGCCGGTTTCTGCGCGGCCACCTACCAGCGCGGCGTCCCGGTCGTGCAGATGCCCGACCACGCTGGTCGCGCAGGTGGACTCCGCCTACGGCGGCAAGACCGGCGTGGACCTGCCGGAGGCGAAGAACTACGTCGGCGCCTACCACCAGCCCGCGGCGGTGCTGGTCGACCCCGACACGCTGCGCACGCTACCCCTGGCGGAGCTGAACGTCGGCTGGGTGGAGGTGCTGAAGACCGCGCTGATCGCGGGCGGCGAGCTGTGGGAGCGCGTGGGCGCCGAAGCCCCGGGGTCGCGCCCGACGAGCGCACGATCCTCGCCTGCGCGCGCCTGAAGCTCGCGGTCGTCGCCGAGGACGAGCGCGACGGCGGCCGTCGCCAGGTGCTCAACCTCGGGCACACCGTCGGTCACGCGATCGAGACCGCCACCGGCTACGGGCGCTACCGCCACGGCGAGGCGGTCGGGCTCGGCCTGCTCGCCGCGCTGCGCCTCTCCGGCCAGGAGCAGCTGCGCGCGCAGGTGCGCGAGCTGCTGGGTGCTCGCGGCCTCCCCGTCGCGCTGGAGGGCGCGAGCGTCGAGGAGGTCGTGGTGGCCGTCGCCCACGACAAGAAGCGCCTCGGCGCCTCCAGCACCCCGTTCGTGCTCGTACGCGCTCCCGGGCGACGTGCGGGTCGGGTGCGAGGTGGCCGACGGACGACCTGCGCGCCGCTGTCGCCGAGCTGGCGTAGGCTGCCGAGATGGCCGACGCCTCCTACCGCATCGAGGTCATGCACGGGGTCAACCTCGACATGCTGGGCAGGCGCGACCCCGCGCAGTACGGCACGCTCACGCTCTCCGAGCTCGAGCAGCACGTCGACGCCTTCGCCGCCGAGCTGGGTCTGCGCGCCCGCTTCTTCCAGACCAACTCCGAGAGCGAGCTGGTCGAGCGCCTGCATCTGCTGCGCGACGACGCCGACGGGATCGTGATCAACCCCGGCGCGTGGACGCACTACGCGTGGGCGATCCACGACGCCCTGGAGATCGCGGCGCTGCCGGCGGTCGAGGTGCACCTCTCCGACGTGAAGGCGCGCGAGCCGTGGCGGCGGCGTGTCGGTGATCGAGGATCTCTGTGTCGCCTCGATCTGCGGGCAGGGACTCGACGGGTACCGCGTCGCCCTGCAGCGCCTGCGCGCCGCGCTCGACGAGGCAGCGACGTGAGTGCCGTCCCGAGGTCACCACCCTGCGGCTCGCCGCGCTGCTGCGCGAGCACGACGCCGAACCCGATCTGCTGGTGATCATCTAGCCCGGTCAACCTGCGCTACATAACTGGTTTCACCGGCACCAACGGCCTCGCGCTGATCGCCGCCGCCGAGAGCGGGCCGAGGCTGTTCCTTACCGACTTTCGCTACGAAACTCAGTCCGCGGCGCAGGTGCCCGAGCTGTTCGAGCGCCAGATCTACACGATCGATCTGGTGGAGGCGCTCGCCGGGGAGCTGTCCCCTCGCGAGGCGTCCATCGAGGAGGGCGCTGAGAAGGGCGCTGAGGAACAGGTCGAGCCGCCTCGCACGAACCTTGCCGAGCTGTTCGCCGGCGGTGGCCGGCTGGGCTTCGAGGAGGGCGCGCTCACGGTCAAGCGGCACGCGCGCTTGCGCGAGCTGCTCGGCGAGCGGTGGGAGCTCCTCCCCTGCGGCGGACGTCGTGGAGGAGCTGCGCGAAGTCAAGCAGCCGGCAGAGCTGGCCCGCATCCGCGCCGCGTCGGAGCTCGCCGACACGGCGCTGCGCGAAGTGCTCGAAGCGGGACTCGCCGGGCGCACCGAGCGCGAGGTGGCGATCGACCTGGAGCTGCGGATGCGCCGCCTCGGCGCCGTGGGCCCAAGCTTTCCCTCGATCGTTGCCGCCGGCCCGCACGGGGCGCTGCCCCACGCCGAGCCCCGTGACGAGCCGATCCCGCGCGACACGCTGGTCACGATCGACTGGGGCGCGCTGCTGGACGGCTACTGCTCGGACTGCACCCGCACCTATGCGACCGGCGAGCGCCTCCCCGAGGGTGCGCGCGAGGTATACGAGCTGGTGCTCGCCGCCCAGCTCGCCGGCCTGGCCGCCGCTGCGTCCGGGCCCCAACGGCAAAGCGATCGACGCGGTCGCCCGCGACGCGATCGAGGCGGCCGGCCACGGCGAGCACTTCGGCCACGGTCTCGGGCACGGCGTCGGCCTCGAGGTGCACGAGGCCCCCCGCCTCTCGCGTACCGCCGGCGAGCAGCCGCTGCGCGCCGGCACCGTGGTGACGGTCGAGCCGGGCATCTACATCCCCGGCCGCTACGGCGTGCGGATCGAGGACCTCGTGGCGGTCACCGACGGCGAGCCGCTGGTGCTCACCGGGCTGGCGAAGGAGCTGACGGTTGTCGGTTAGGGCCGCCCAACGTTGCGGCCGCTACCCTACGTGACCGTGGTCAGCACCAACCAATTCAGGAACGGAAATCACATTGAGGTGGAAGGCACGGTCTTCAAGATCGTGGAGTTCCAGCACGTCAAGCCCGGCAAGGGCGGGGCGTTTGTGCGCACGAAGCTGCGCCGGGCGTCCGACGGCGCGGCGATCGACCGCACGTTCAGGGCGGGCGAGAAGTTCCGCTCGGTACGCACCGAGGCGCGCAAGATGCAGTTCCTCTACGCGGACGGCACCGACGCGCACTTCATGGACACGGAGTCCTACGAGCAGCTGGCGGTGCCCGAGAGCAGCTTCGAGGAGGCGCTGCGCTGGATCAAGCCCTCAAGCGTTGTGGACGTGCTGTTCATCGACGAGCGGCCCTCCGACGTGCAGCTCCCCAGCTCGGTCGACCTGGAGGTCGCGGAGACCGAGCCCGGCCTGCGCGGCGACACCGCCTCCGGGGGCGGCACCAAGCCGGCGACGCTCGAGACGGGCGCCACGATCAGTGTTCCCCTGTTCGTGAATGTGGGGGAGCGGGTGCGGGTGGACACGCGCTCGGGCGAATATGTCTCGCGCGCGTAGCGGTCGCGGGCGGGTCTAGCGCTGCGCCGCTCCGAGCAGCGCCAGGACGCGGTGTTCGCGCTCTACCAGCACGACCTCACCCGCCTGCCGCTCGCGGACACGCTGCCCGCCGGAGCCTCGCTGATGACGCGCGCGCTGGCCCACGCGGCGGCCGACCGGGCGCCCGAGCTCGACGAGGTGATCGATCGCCACGCGCACGGCTGGTCGGTGGAGCGCATCCAGCCGCTGGAGCGCAGCATCATGCGGGTGGCGCTGATCGAGATCCTGCACCCCGACGCGACGCCGGGCGAGACCCCGATCCCGCCGGAGGGGGCGATCGAGGAGGCGGTGCGCAGCGCGAAGACGTTCTGCGGCGCGGATGCCCCGGCGTTCGTCAACGGGGTGCTGGCGGCGGTGCTGCGCGAAGTACGGGAGAATGCCCCGATCTCATGAACGACGCGACGGACTCACTGGATGAGCTGATCGGGCGCCTGGAACGCGCGGCGGAGCAGCTGCGCTCCGGCGAGCTCTCCACCGACGCGGCGGCGACGCTGGTGGACGAGTGCGCGGCGCTGGCCAACCGCGCGGGGGCGGAGCTCGAGCGCCGTGCGCGCGCCGAGGTGCTCGCGCCGCCCCCCGGCCAGGACTCGCTGCTGTAGTGCCCGCCGGCGTTGGCTCCCGGGGCCTCCTATCCCGAACACCTGCGGGCCGAGGTGGAGCGCTACCTGGAGAAGATGCGCTTCTCCGAGGAGGACCTGACGGCGGGTCTGGACGAGGCGATGCGCTACTCGCTGCTGGCGGGCGGCAAGCGGATCCGCCCCGTGCTTGCGCTCGCCACTGCCCAGGCGGTGCGCCTCGAGTACCGCGAGGTGCTGCCGCTGGCGGGGGCGATCGAGCTGATCCACACCTACTCGCTGATCCACGACGACCTGCCCGCGATGGACGACGACGGCCTGCGCCGCGGCCAGCCCACCTGCCACGTGGCCTTCGGCGAGGACGTCGCGATCCTCGCCGGGGACGGGCTGTACGCGGAGGCGTTCCAGCATCTGCTGACCCACCAGCGCGCCGCGCCCGAGCGCGTGCTGGCGGCGGCGGCGGAGCTCGCCGCGGCGACGGGCGCGGGCGGGATGGTGGGGGGCCAGTACGCCGACGTGCGCGCCACCGCGCCGCCGTGGGCCCGCCGGCCTGCGGCGACTGCACGAGCTGAAGACCGGCCGGCTGATCGGCGCGTCGGTGCTGTGCGTGCTGACGTTGGGCGGAGTCGACGGACCTGCGACAATGGCGTTCAACCGCTTCGCGGCGGAGCTGGGCGTGCTGTTCCAGATCGTCGATGACATACTCGACGTGACTGGGACCGA
This sequence comes from uncultured Solirubrobacterales bacterium, assembly GCA_963812595.1. GTDB lineage: Bacteria > Actinomycetota > Thermoleophilia > Solirubrobacterales > Solirubrobacteraceae > Palsa-744. Next base: position 57,929 of record CAWEVQ010000009.1, on the reverse strand, counting down.
GGATGCGCTCGGCAAGCCCCAAGGAAGCGATGAGCGTCACGGCAAGCGCACCTACGTGAGCGAGTTCGGAATCGACCAAGCGAAGGATCTGGCCGCGGAGTCCCACCGCACGGCGCGGGCGGCGCTGGCGGAGGCGGCGCACGCGGGCGCCGAAGCGCCGCGTGACACGGGCGAGCTCGAGCGGATCACGGACTTCATCTACACCCGCACCTCATGACCGACGACAAGCCCCACAGTGACAACGGCGCCCGATCAAAGCGATCGCTGCTGAGCGCGGTCGAGGGCCCGCGGGATCTCCACGACCTCTCCGAAGATGAGCTCCAGCGCCTGGCGCAGGAGGTGCGCGAGTACATCATCGACACGGTGGGAGAGATCGGCGGGCACTTCGGGGCCAACCTTGGCACCTGCGAGCTGGCGGTGGCGCTGCACTCGCTGCTTGACTCTCCCCGCGACAAGATCCTGTGGGACGTCGGCCACCAGGCCTACCCGCACAAGGTCCTCACCGGCCGGCGCGATCGGCTGGACACGATCCGCCAGTACGGGGGTCTCGCGCCGTTCTGCTCGATCGGGGAGTCCCCGCACGACATCATGGGCGCCGGCCACGCCTCGACCTCGGTCGGTTACGCCGTCGGCATCAAGGAGGGGATGCGCCACCTTCGCGCCTGCGGCGGGGAGTCCCATCCCGACGGGAAGGTCGTGGCGGTGATCGGCGACGGCGCGATGACCGGGGGTGTGGCGTTCGAGGCGATCGGCCAGGCGGGAGGGATGGGTACCCCGATCGTGGTGGTGCTGAACGACAACGGGATGTCGATCTCCCCCAACGTGGGCGCGCTGTCGCGCTACTTCAACCGGGTGCGCCTGCACCCGAAGCTGTGGCACGCGCGGGAGGGCGTCGAGGGGGGCCTCGCGCGCCTTCCGGGCGCCGTGGGCGCCGCCTTCGAGAAGCTGGGCCCCCAGCTGAAGGAGTCGCTGAAGGCGTTCTGGGCCCCGGGCTTGTGGTGGGAGGAGCTCGATTGGGCCTACATGGGTGTGATCGACGGCCATGACGTGCACGCGCTGCGCGAGGCGCTGCGTGAGGCGCTGGCGGCGCAACGCCCGGTGGTTGTGCACATCGCCACGGTTAAGGGCAAGGGCTTCGCGCCGGCGGAGGACGGGGGCCTGGAGGGGATGGAGAAGTGGCATGCGGCGAAGCCCAAGTCGATCCTCAACGGCTCCCCGACGCCCGCGCCCGCGGTGTCGCATGCGTCCGAGCGTGAGTCCCACCATGGCTGACGGGCAGGCGGGGAAGGCGCCGGCGGGGGTTGCGCGGCCGCAGTACACCCAGGTTTTCGGCGAGGCCCTGGTGCGGGAGTGCGAACGCGACCGGCGCGTAGTGGGGATCACCGCGGCGATGAACTCGGGCACCGGCCTCAACATCCTGCAAAAGGCGCTGCCGGAGCGCTACTTCGACGTGGGGATCGCCGAGCAGCAGGCGATCCTGTTCGCGGCGGGCCTGGCATTGGAGGGCGTCAAGCCGGTGGCGGCGATCTACTCCACGTTCCTGCAGCGTGCCTACGACCAGATCGTGCACGATGTGTGCCTGCAGAAGCTGAACGTGGTGTTCGCGATGGACCGCGCGGGGCTGGTTGGCGATGACGGCCCCACCCACCACGGCGTGTTCGACATCGCCTACCTTCGCTGCCTGCCCAACATCGTGCTGATGGCCCCGCGCGACGAGGCGATGCTGGTACACATGCTGCGCACGGCGCTGCTCTACGACGACGGGCCGATCGCGCTGCGCTACCCGCGCGGGGAGGGCATCGGCGTGCCGCTGCCCGAGGAGCCCCGCGCGATCGCGATCGGTACGGGTGAGATCCTCCGTGAGGCGAGGATTGGACCCCGCCCACCCCGCTGCGTCGCGCTTGTCGGCTACGGCAGCGGCGTCGGCAAGGCGCTGGAGGCGGCCACGCTGCTGGAGGGGCATAGCGGCGTCGGCGTGACGGTTGCGGACGCGCGCTTCGCCAAGCCGATCGACGCGGGCCTGATGGCGCAGCTGGCGGCCGAGCACGACCTGCTCGTGACGATCGAGGAGGGCGTGCTGGCGGGAGGCTTCGGCAGCGCGGTGTGGGAGACCCTCAGCGAGATGGGGCTCACCCCGAGGATCCTCCGCGTGGGTCTGCCCGACCGCTTTGTAACGCACGGCAAGCCGGCGCTGCTGCACGAGGAGGTCGGCTTCACGGGCGCCAAGATCGCCGAGCGGGTGGCGGCGGCGATCCTTGACCGCGACTCCGCGGCGGTGGGGGCGTAGGGGTCGCGGCTGGTGGGCCGCAGAGGCTCAACGAACATATGTGCGGTTCATTGCTTGTGCAAAGGCCGAACATGTGTGCGCACTCTCACACACAAGGCTGCTCGTAGTGGGCATCATGCTTTTAGACCCGAAGTACAGCAGCATCCCTCCTCCCTCGAAACGGCCCGCTTCCCAGGCGGGTCGTTTCATTTAACTGCTCGCCACGCGTCGTCGTCGAATGGGCGCTTCGAGGTTGGACGGGTTCTCGCGAAGGGGGGGCCGTGGGTAAGCTTGACGTGGGCCGCACCGTGCGGCGGAGCGGATACCGTTCGGGCGATGGGCAAGCAGCGTCTGGACACTCTTCTGGCGGAGCGCGGGCTGTTCGACTCGCGCAGCCGAGCCGCGGCTTCAGTGATGGCGGGGGAGGTGCGAGTTGGCGCGGGGGACAGGCGCGCGGAGAAGCCGGGGGAGATGGTGGCGGACGATGTGGTCGTGAGCGTCGCCGAGCGCCCGCGGTATGTGTCGCGTGGTGGGATCAAGCTGGAGAACGCGCTGTCGCGCACCGAGATCGCGGTGGCGGGGCGAGTTGCGCTCGATGTGGGGGCGTCGACCGGGGGGCTTCACCGACTGCCTGCTGCAGCGCGGCGCCACCGCGACGATCGCGGTGGACGTTGGTTATGGAGAGCTCCACCACCGCCTACGCAGCGATCCGCGGGTGCATGTGCTGGAGCGCACCAACGCGCGCGCGCTGGAGCCTGCGATGCTTCCCGTCGTGCCCAACCTCGCGGTGGTGGACGTCTCGTTCATCTCGCTCACCAAGGTGCTGCCCGCCGTGCTCGGCTGCCTCGCCGCGCCCTACGACGTGCTCGCGCTGATCAAGCCCCAGTTCGAGGCGCCGCGCGAGCGCGTCGGCAAAGGCGGCGTCGTGCGCGACCCCGCGGCGCGCCGTGACGCGCTCGTGGCTGTCGGGCTCGCCGTCGGCGGCCTCGACAGGGTAGGTGGGGATCCAACCCCTCCGCCCGCCGTCCTCGGCTTCCGCTCCTCTGGCCTGCCCGGCCCCAAGGGCAACCGCGAGACCTTCATCTGGCTGGCCGAGCCGGGTCGCGCGGGCGGCGCACAGAGCCCGGAGGAGATCGAGCGCATGGCGTGCGGGGAGGAGTCGTGAGCGTGGCCGACCATTCACTTACCAGCCCGCGCCCGGAGGGCGCCCATCAAAAAAATCCTGATCACGTGGGTGGGAGTGCGCTCAACGTCGCGGTGCTCACCCACCGGCGGGTCGAGGACACCCACGCGGCGCTCGGCGCGCTGATCGAGCGGGCTCGCGCTGCCGGCGCCACGTTGCGCTTCGACCCGGAGGAGACCGTCAAGCACGGCCTGCGCGCCGAACCCGGCGTCGAGGTGGACGCCGAGATCGGCGGGGGTGCCGAGCAGCTCTGCATCGTGCTCGGCGGCGACGGCACGATCCTGCGCGCGCTGCAGCTCTACGCGGGCAGCTCGGTGCCGGTGTTCGCGATCAACTTCGGCGAGATCGGCTTCCTCGCCACCGTCGAGCCCGAGGAGATCGAGGATGGCGTCGACCGTGCGCTCTCCGGTCGCTTCGAGCTGCTGCGTCTCCCCGGGATCGTGCTCGAGACGCCCTGCGGCGAGGAGACCGCGATCAACGACGTCGCGATCCACCGCCGCGTCGGCGAGCGCGTGGCGGAGCTGGCGTACGCGCTCGACGGCGAGGAGGTCGGCTCGGTGCGCTGCGACGGGCTGGTGCTCGCCACACCCGCGGGCTCGACCGGCTACAACCTCGCCAACGCCGGCCCCGTGATGGCGTGGGGGGTGAAGGGGTTCGTGGTCTCCTTCATCGCGCCCCACTCGCTCACCGCGCGCGCGCTGGTCGTGGCGCCGACCGACCCGATCACGATCCACAACCGCTCGCGCGAGGCGTTGGACGTTTCGGTGGACGGGCGCCCCGTGTGCGAGCTGGGCCCCGACGAGCACATTCGTGCGCGCTTCGCCGACGGCGTCGGCACGATCGCCCAGCTCCCCGGCTCCTCCTTCTATCGCCGCCTACGCGAGAAGTTCGGCCGGCTCGCGCGCTGAGGTGGCGGGTCGAGTCGGCCGCTGGCGTGCCGGCGCTGAGCGTCAGGCGGCGCGGCTGACGGCGGACGCGCCCTGCTCGCCGGTGCGCTGCAGCGAACCCACGAAGCCGTCGAGCTGCTCGCGCGAGAAGCGCCGCTGCCCCCCGGGCGTGCGATAGCAGTCGAGGTGCCCCGCGTCCGCCCAGCGGCGGATCGTGGCGAGCGACACGCCCAGGTAGCGCGCGGCCTGCGAGCTCGTGAACACCAGCTGGCGGTCGCCGTGGGTGGAGTTGGGTGGGGCGAAGGGCATCGGTGTGTCCTCTCGATTCGCAGGCTCGGTGGCCCAGACTTGGGCCGGGCACTCCGGATGTCGCTCCGCGCTCCGGTGCGCCTCTCTCTGGATCGAGTTTCGGCACGTCGGCCCCGGAAGTTGAGCGTCGCGCACCTTTGTGGACGTTTGCCCGACCGCGCCCCCCGACCGGTCCAGTCGCCGCGGTGGCACGGGGCTTGACGTCAGGTTCGCCCGTTGGGGCTGTGCCGGATCGACTGTAGCGCGCTTCAAAAGTCCTGCATACGCAAGAAATTACTGCATATAGCAGCTGAATATCCTGTCAAAGCTGGACAATTCGTCCAATCCTGGTACTATCCTGCGCAAACCTACTCAATCAGGTAGGTTGCGGTTGTCCTGGAGAGGTAGGGACCGGGGGCCGCATATGCCCCCGTAACGCGGCCCTGGGCCCCGAGCTAGGAGGACGAGCATGGGTTACAACAAATAAGAACCCCTTGGCTTATGTCAAGCAAGCAGCTTGCTTACGAGCGCCGCCCTCCAGCGGCGCTCGTTTGTTATTGAGGCTCCACGTTGAGACCTAGAGCCACGTCGAAATCCGAGGCTACCTCGCTGTGGGCTGTGCGATTGCTCTTGCGCGGCGCTCGAAGGCGAGCTCAGCCTCGAAATTGGCCTCTTCTCCTGCGGCCAGGCTGGTAGGGCCATCGCACTCGAGCATCGCGACGAAGCTGTTCACGAGCTCCCCGTCGAACTGGCGACCAGCCATCCGCCGCAGCTCGGCGATCGCGTCCTGCGGTGTTTTCGCCGAGCGGTAGGAGTCGCGCGAGGTCATCGTGTCGTAGGCGCTGCAGATCGCGAGAATTCGCGACGCCAACGGGATCTCGTTGCCGATCAGCCCGGCTGGGTAGCCGCTGCCGTCGATGTGCTCGTGGTGGTAGAGGATCGCGTCGGCGACCGGCCCGTACCCGTCGAGGCGCCCCACCAGCGTCGCGCCGTCCTGCGGGTGGCGGCGGATCAGCGCCCAATCCTCGTCGGAGAGGATCTCTGCGTTGAGGATCCGGTCGGGCAGCGCGAACTTGCCGATGTCGTGCAGCAGCCCCGCCGTGTGCACGAGGTCCTGCTCGGCCTCGCTGCAGCCGGCCTCCTGCGCGAGCGAGCGCGCGTAGCGGGCGACGGCGGCGGCGTGGCGGGCGGTCACGCGGTCGCGCAGCGCGAGTGTCTCGACCAGCGTCGTCAGCACCCCGAGTTGCAGCGAGGCGAGGTGCATCGAGCGCGCCTCCAGCTGATCGGCTCGATCCTCGGAGCGCAGCAGCGCCATCGCCAGATATTGGAAGATCAGGATCACCAGCACCGAGCTGAGCAGCACCGGGAAGCCGAGGTTTGTGTAGGCGACCGCGAGGATTGCAGTGAGCCCCCCAGCGGCGATCTGGCCGGGAAGAATCGGCACTAGGACGTCCCGCATCTGGCCTAGAAAGTCGCCGTCCCTCGAGCACGCGGTTGTCGATGGCGATCAGCACGAAGTTGAGGACATTCATCAGCATGAAGACGGCGAACACCACCAGCGCGAAGGTCACCCCATCGGTGATCTCGCCAGCATTCGGATGGTGGACATTTCCGACTAGTGATCCGACCAGTAAACGAACCAGCAAGCCGCCGACCACAGGAAAGACCGCAAAGGTCGCGAGATTGTTCAGCCACGCTGCAGGCGGGAGTCTCCGGGTGGCCGAAGTCCACACCATCGCGGCGACGCCGAAGAGTGCGGCGGGAGCCGGCCCAAGCAACGTCATCGCAAGTACCAACGCGATGAAAGCCGTCGTGATCTGCTGTCCGCGGAGGGTGATGCTCAACCGCTGACCTCCCAGAGCGAGAGCCATCAGCAGCACCACTAGCTGGAGTGGCTGCCAATCTTCGGCGCGCGAGGTCAGTACGGCGGTCGCAATCGCGCCCACAAGCAGTATGGCCTCCGCCAGCCAGAAAAGCCGTGTCGTTATCTTGGATGCGGGCATCTGTCGGTCCTTGTCGTCCTTAACGGCCGATATCGGGTGGTACTTAACGACGGTCTGTCATATCCCGCGAGATCCCGAGCATGTGGTCCGCAATGGCCCTCCCGGCGGCTGAGTCGAGCATGTCGGTGGGCGTGGGGGAGTCGATCCGAGTCGATGACGAGTCGAAGGCCACGGTGGGGGTGAGCGCGTCGCTCTGCGTCGCTCTCCCGTCCGGATCGGTTGCGCGGATCATGCCAGTGGCCCACAGCCGCGCGAATCCAAGCGTGGTGGCGGCAATGATCGAGCCGAAGATCGAGAACGTGACCCGCGGCGAGCTGAGCGCCATCACCAGCCCGCTCAGCGGCAGGCCGATCAGGGGGCAGAGGGCGCCGATCGATTCCACGCCGCCCATCAGTCGCCCGCGCAGCCGCTCGGGCGTGAGCAGCTGCACGGTGCCGAGCAGCGAGGCCCACTGCACGCCGTTGCCGACGCCGCCGAGCAGCGCCGCGAGCGCCGCGAGCGCCAGCGTGGGCGCCGCGGCGAAGCCGAGGTAGGCGAGCCCCACCGCGAGCGTGCCGAGCGTCAGCATCGCCCCCAGCGAGCGCCGCGCGCCGCGCGCGAAGAGGAGGCTGCCGGCGAGCTGACCGACGCCCCAGATCGCCAGCAGCGCGCCGTAGCCGACGTCGCCGGCGCGCAGTGTGCCCTTCGCGTAGAACACCTCCACCGGCGCGGCGGTCTCGAAGAAGACGAGCGCCGTGGCCTGGGTGAGCAGCACCGCGCGCAGCGCGGGTGCGTCGCGCACGTGCTCCCAGGCCGATGCCAGACGCGCCCGCACCGAGGCGCCGGCGCGCTCCTCGACATACACGTAGAGGTCCACCACCAGCGCCGCGCACGCGAGAAACGAGCCGGCGTCGATCAGCAGCGCGACCGGGCCCCCGAAAGCTCGCACGGCCAGCGCGCCGAGCGTCGGCCCGATCACGACCGACGCCGACAGCGCGACGTTGAACGCCGCGTTGGCGTTGTAGATGCCCTGCTCGGCGGCTTGTGCCTCCTCCGCGCCGACGCGCGCCGCCTGAGTGCGTAGCAGCGAGCTCGCCGTCAATTCCACCGCCCCGTCGAGTGCCACCAGCACGAGGATCGCAGGCAGCAGGAAGTGCCACACCAGCGCCGCCAGAGCACGGCGCAGAGCGCCTCGAACGCGTACAGCGCGCTGAGGGCGTGTCTGCGGGTCGAGGCCTCCACGCGGGCGACCAGCGCGGGCACCGCCAGCGCCGGCAGGTAGCGCGCGACGAACAGCGCCGTGACCGCCGCGGCGCTGTGGGTGTGGTCGTAGATCGCCAGCGACAGCGCGACCGTGCCGAACCAGGTGCCCAGCTTGTTGACCGTGTACGCGGCCAGGATCCTCCGCAGCCGAGGAGAGGTGGGCAGCATCGACACGCCGCCACGCTAGCGGCTGAGTCGGAGGAGAGAGATCGGCCTGGACGAGATGGTGGATTTCGTGCAGGCGAACCGCCCCGCAGAGGATCACCAGCCGAGCGTGGCCCCGCGGCCGGCGCTGTGAGCCGACGACGTTCGATCGGTCGTGAGTGCAAGTGCCACGACGGGGAGGCTGGGGTGGCGGCTGCCCAGCATGTGCATCAGCGATTCGGCGGAGACGTCGTCGAGGTCGCCCGCCAGCATCACGACGCTGCTGGCGGGGGCCCGCTCCAGCACCTCGGAGACGGCGCCCGCCTCGCCGAGCTGGGCGCCCTCCGGAAGCGACTCGCTGAGGTCGTGCAGCACCGCCGCGCGCTGCGCGGGGTCGGCGCCCGCGACGAGGATGCGCGAGTGCTTTTTGGCGCTGAGGGTTGTGGGGCTCATGTCATCACGGGGCTCACGTCGTCATGTAGCTCGTGTCGATCAGTTCGGCCTCGCCGACGATCCCCAACTCCGCATCGTTTCTGCTGGCCGACAGGCGCGCGAGCGCCGACAGCGCCAGGAACGCCACCGCGGCGATCGCCAGCCATACGAGTGCAACGCCCACCAGGGTCATCGCCGCTCACCCCATTTCGCATTTCGTGTCGTGGTGCGCATCGTCGTACCTCTCATGTGCTTGCTCGGCGGCGTCCCGCCTGGCTTGCTGCCGGTCCGGATTGGTGGGGGCCGTTTGAATAGGTCACTGCACACGACATGATGCGGCCTGCGCGGGCATTTGTCTGCCGTCCGGATGGTGCCGATCGTGTCGTCCCAAAGGTGCCGATCGATGTCGTCCCGGGGGTGCAGAGCTGCGGGCGGAGCGGAGCGCTCGCGGCCGGTCGCGGAGCGCTCGGGCAGAGTCCTTTGCCGCCTCGGCGGACGCTACGGTGTGCGGATGCAAGCTGGCACGCCCAGGCGTTGATCGCCCGATCGAGGTGATCATCGCCGACGACCACGCCGTCGTGCGCGACGGGATCCGCACCGTGCTCGAGCGCGAGGCGCATGAGTTCGTCGTGGTCGCGGAGGCGGCCGACGTGCCAGCGACGATCCGCGAAGTGCGCGCCCACAAGCCGGACCTGCTGACGCTCGATCTGACGATGCCCGGCGGTTCGAGCCTCGCCGCGCTGCCCCAGTGCTTCGTCGCCCACCCGCCGCTGGCCGTTGCGATCCTGACGATGCGCGAGGACCCTGAGTACGCCCGCCAGGCGCTGCGGGCGGGGGCGCGCAGCTACGTGCTCAAGGAGGCCGAGCCCGCCGAGCTGCTGCAGGCGTTCCGCCTTGCCGTGGCCGGCGGCAACTACCTGCACCCGCGGCTGGGTGCGCTGATGGCGACCGGCGGGGAGAGCGCGCAGGACGGGGCCGCGCTGTCCGAGCGCGAGCGCGAGGTGGTGAGGTTGATCGCGCTGGGCCACACCAACCCGCAGATCGCCGAGCAGCTGCACGTCGCCGAGCGCACCGTCAAGACCTACCGCGCCCGCGCGATCGAGAAGCTCGGCTTCTCCTCGCGCGCGGAGCTCACCGCGTACGCGCGGCGGCTGGGGCTGGTGGATTAGAACGGCTTGCAGACGTTCTCAGACCGCCGCCGAGCGCTCGGCGAGCGGCACCGTGAGGCGCACCGTGGTGCCCTGGCCAGTGTCTCCGCAGCCGCCCGCCCCGAGCTCCAGCTCGCCGCCCACCAGCTCGGCGCGCTCGCGCATGCCCGACATGCCGAAGCCGCCCTCCAGGCCGTCGCCGCGCGGGCCGAGGCCGGCGCCGCCCGCGGGCAGGCCACGACCGTCGTCGGCGACCGCCACGCGGACCGTGGAGCCGTCGCCGTTCAACGCCACGGAGACGATCGCGCGCGAGGCGTGCGCGTGGCGGGAGACGTTGGTGAGCGCCTCCTGCACGACGCGGTAGATCGTGCTCTCGAGCTCCGCGTCGAGCCGCTCGCCGGCGGGCGCGAGTGCGATCTCCGTGTGCACCTCCAGGCCGTCGATCGCGTGCGCGCGGCGGGCGAGCGCTTCGAGCGCGGGCACCAGGCCGAGGTCGTCGAGCGCCGCGGGGCGCAGCTCGGTGATCAGGTGGCGCAGCCCGTCGATCTCCACGCCGAGCCCCTCGAGCACCACGTCGACCGCCGCGGAGAGCGCCGCCTCGTCGTGGCGGTCGCGCGCGTCGGCCAGTTTCAGGCGCAGCGCGCCGAGCCCCTGCACGGTCTCGTCGTGGATCTCGCGCGCCCAGCGCGTGCGCTCGCGCTCGCGCGCCTCCATGCCGTAGCGCAGACGCTCGATCTCGACCGAGCGCTCGGCCGCCAGACGCTGCGCGACGCTCGCCGCGAACGCGGCCAGCGCCTCGCGGTCGGGGCCGCGGAAGCCGCCGCCTGCGCGCAGCGCGATCACGAGGCCGCCGCCGTGGCCCTCCATGAGCAGCGGCTCGACCAGCGCGGCGCGGGCCTCCAGGCCCAGTTCGTGCAGCCACGCCGCCTCCTGCCCGCGCGGGCGGTCGAGCGCCACGGGCTGCCCGGCCAGATAGACGGCGCCCAGCGCGGAGCCCTCCACCGGCATCACCCGCAGCCGCGGCGTGCCGGCGCCGGCGGCGGCGGCGACGCGCAGCTCGGCGCGCTCCTCGATCACCATCAGCAGCGTCGTGGCGTCGAGCAGCGCGAGGCCGCGGTCGGCCATCAGGCGCAAAAGCCACAGCTCGGAGCCGGAGAGCATCCGGGAAACCTATCCGCTCGGGGGGTCGCATCCGCCACCGCGGAGCGCCGGCGCGCTAACCGTCGGCGATATGCGCGCGGCCGTTCTCGGAGCGCTCGAGCTGAGCCGCCATGCGCGCATCGCCGAGCAGTGTGCCCGCGCTCATCCCGGCGCGCCACGGCGCGAGGCCGACCGCGACCCCCAGCGGGCGGCGCCGGCCCGAGGATTCCAGCTTGATCGAGCGCAGACGCGCAAGCGATCCGCCGCGCGACGAGCTCCCCGCGCGGCAGGTCGGCGCCGGGTAGCACCACGAGCAACTCGCCCTCGGAGGGACGCCCGACGCGGTCGAAGCGGCGCAGCTCGCGACGCAGCGCGAGCTCCACATACGCGAGTACCCGCTCGACCAGCAGCTCGCCGTGGGCGTCGCGCAACGCCGGCAGATCCGCGATGTCCAGCAGCAGGCAGCTGAGCGCGGTGCCGTGGCGGGCCGCGCGGTTGACCTCCTCCTCCAGGCGCTCGCGCAGCGCGCCCTCCGAGAGGAACTCGATCGAACCCCGCGGGGGGCGCTCGGTGTCACTGTATCTCGCGGGCGACCATGCCATGTGCGGGGGGAGAGGGCGATCACGTACTACCCAATCAACGCAAGTCTACGGGCTGGCCTCACGCGGGCCGTTCGCCGCCGCGCCGGCAGTCCGTCGGTGCCCGCTGATACACCTGCACGCGTGCTGCAAGAGCTGCGTGTCGAGAACCTGCTGCTGATCGAGCGGGCCGAGCTGGAGCTGGCGCCGGGGCTGAACGTGCTCACGGGCGAGACCGGCGCCGGCAAGACGGTGCTCGCGCACGCGCTCGATCTGCTGCTCGGCGGGCGCGCGCGGACCGGCATCGTGCGTCCCGGTGCCGGCGAGGCGTACGTCGAGGGCGCGTTCGCGCCATCCCCGGCGCTGCTAGCGCAGCTGTGCGAGGGCGAGTACGGGGAGCTGCTGGCGCAGGACGCCGAGGAGGTGGTGCTGGCGCGGCGCGTGGGCGCCGACGGACGCACCCGCGCGTACCTGAACGGCCGCACCGTCGCGGTCGCCGACCTGCGCAGCGATCGGGGAGGCGCTGCTCTCCTTCTACGGCCAGCACGAGCACCGCAAGCTCACGCTCGCTGCCGCGCAGCTCGAGATCCTCGACGGCTTCTGCGGCCCCGCGCAGGCCACCCGGCGGGCCGCCTGCGCGGCCGCCTATCGCGAGGTGCGGGAGCTGAGCCGAGCAGTTGGAGGGCTTGCGCGAGCTGGACGGCGCACGCGAGCGCGAGCTCGACCTGCTCGAGCACGAGCTCGCCGAGATCGACGCGCGTGCCCCGCAGGAGGGCGAGCAGGAGCAGCTGCGCGCCGAGCGCGAGCGGCTGCGCCGCCTCGACGCGCTGCTCGCCGCCGCCGGCGGGGCCGCCGAAGCGCTCGCCGGCGCGCAGGGCTACGACGGAGGCGCCGACGCGCCCGACGTGCCCGGGGCGATGGCGCTGAGCGCGGACGCCGCCGCGCGCCTGGACGCTCTCGCGGGTGTCGACCCGGCGCTCGACGCGCTCGCCGAGCGCGCCCGCGCGCTGGCGATCGAGGCGGGGGATCTCGCCGGTGAGCTGCGCGACTACGGCGAGCGGCTGGAGGGCGAGGCGACAGGTGCGGGGGAGACCGGCGATCGGCGACGCGTGGGCTGCAGGCGCTCGAAGAGCGACTCGCGGTGCTGGAGCGCCTGCTGCGCAAGCACGGCCCCACCGTGGCCGCGGTGCTGGAGCACGCCGAGCGCGCACGCGAGCGCCGCGAGCAGCTGGTGGGTGCTGCGGTGGCGCTGGAGGAGGTCGAGTGGGCGCCTGCAGGCCGCGCAAGCCACGCTGGAGGAGCGGGTGGTGGAGCTGCGCGCCGCGCGCGAGGCCGCCGCGCCGCGCCTGGGCGAGGCGGTGCGCGAGCAGCTCGCCGCGCTGGCGATGCCCGACGCGGCCTTCGCGGTCGAGCTCTCCCCACGCGAGGTCGGGCCCGCCGGCGGCGACGCCGTCGAGCTGACGATCGCCCCGAACCCCGGCGTCGCCCGCCGCGCCGCTGCGCGAGATCGCCTCCGGGGGTGAGCTCTCGCGCGTGATGCTGGCGCTGATGACCGTCGCCAATAGCGGCTCGGAGGCGACGCTCGTGTTCGACGAGGTCGACGCCGGCATCGGCGGCCACACCGCCCGCGCGGTCGGGGAGCGGCTGCGCGAGCTGGCGGGCACGCGCCAGGTGCTGTGCATCACCCACCTGCCCCAGATCGCCTCGCTCGCCGCGCGTCACTTCACCGTCGTCAAGGACGCCACCGCGGGCAGCACCCGCACGCGGGTGGAGCGGCTGGGCGAGCCCGAGGTGCTCAGCGAGCTGGTGCGGATGCTGGGCGCCCCCGAGCGCGACCGCCTCGGCGCGCCGCCACGCGCGCGAGCTGCGCAAGGCCGCGTGAGCGGATGAGGACGGAGCGCGCACGAACAGCCGAGCGTTGGCACGGGGCGAGCGCCCGCCCACGATTTCGCTCTGGCGGCGGCGCATCCGAAGTTCCGGGGGGCCGGGGGCTAGACTCTTCAAGGAGTACATGAGCCGCTCCGCGCCCGACCGCCACGCCGACCCGCCGGCCAAGACCCGGTTCATCTTCATCACCGGTGGCGTGGTCTCCTCGCTGGGGAAGGGCATCGCCGCGGCGTCGATCGGGCGGCTGCTGGTCGCGCGGGGGCTGACCGTGGGGCTGCAGAAGTTCGACCCCTACATCAACGTCGACCCGGGCACGATGTCCCCCTACCAGCACGGTGAGGTGTTCGTCACCGAGGATGGCGCCGAGACCGATCTCGACCTCGGCCACTACGAGCGCTTCACCGACGCCAACACCTCGCGCGCCTCCAACGTCACCGCGGGCGGGATCTACGACACCGTGATCCGTCGCGAGCGCCGCGGCGACTACCTCGGCGGCACCGTCCAGGTGGTGCCCGCACATCACCGACGAGATCAAGCAGCGGATCGCGCTGATCGCGCAGTCCAGCGACGTGGACTTCGTGATCACCGAGGTCGGCGGCACCGTCGGGGACATCGAGTCGCTGCCGTTCCTGGAGGCGATCCGCCAGTTCCCCGTCGACGTGGGGCGGCGGCGCTGCATGTTCATCCACCTCACGCTCGTCCCCTACATCGGCCACGCCGGCGAGCTGAAGACCAAGCCCACCCAGCACTCCGTCAACGAGCTGCGCCGCATCGGGATCGCCCCCGACATGCTGATGTGCCGCTCGGAGGGCTCGCTCTCGCAGGAGATCCGCAAGAAGATCGCGCTGTTCGCCAGCCTGCCGCCCGAAGCGATCGTGTCCGCGTGCGACGTGGACAACATCTACAAGGTGCCGCTCACCTTCCGCGAGCAGGGGGTGGACGACTGCATCCTCGAGCACTTCGGCGTGGAGGCCCCCGAGCCCGACCTCTCCAGCTGGAAGGAGCCGATCGAACGGGCCGAGCGGGCCGGCGGGGATGAGCGACGCGGACCGGCGAGGTCGGACGGGCAGGGATCTCGGGCGAGTCAGGCTGGTCGAGGGATGACGAGCGGGCCGGCAGGGGTCTGGCGGGCGGGCCAATCGACACGGTGCGGATCGCGATCGTCGGCAAGTACGTGCAGCTCGAGGACGCCTACCTGTCGGTCTCCGAGGCGCTGCGCCACGCCGCCGCGCTGCAGGACGCGCGCGTGCGAGATCGAGTGGGTGGACTCCGAGCTGCTGGAGGGCGCCGGCGCGGGCGGGAGGCACGACCGCGAGGATCGCGAGCGCGCGCGCGAGCTGTTGAGCGCCGTCGACGGCATCCTGATCCCGGGCGGCTTCGGCGGCGCGGGGATCGAGGGCAAGATCGCCGCCGCCCGGATCGCGCGCGAGCAGCGCGATCCCCTACCTGGGGATCTGCCTCGGGATGCAGGTCGCCGTCGCCGAGTTCGCGCGCCACGTCGCCGGCATGGAGGGCGCCAACTCGACCGAGTTCGACCTCGAGACGCCGTTCCCGGTGATCGACCTGCTGCCCGAGCAGAAGGAGATCGCCGACCTCGGCGGCACGATGCGCCTCGGGGCCGACCCGATCAAGCTGCACGAGGGCTCCCGCGCGCGGGCGATCTACGGCGAGGCGGTCGTCTACGAGCGCCACCGCCACCGCTACGAGGTCAACAACCTGCTGCGCCGCCAGCTGCAGAACGCCGGTCTCGGCATCTGCGGCACCTCACCCGACGAGCGCCTCGTCGAGACGATCGAGCTGCCCGGCGGGGAGGGTGGGCATCCATTCTTCCTCGCCTCGCAGTTCCACCCCGAGTTCAAGTCCCGCCCCGAGCGCCCCGCGCCGCTGTTCCGCGAGTTCGTCGCCGCCGCCGCGCTGCGACGCGTGCGAGCGCGCGGTGAGGTGGGCGGTGAGCGCGGCGAGCCCGACCCGCAGGTCGCCGACCGACGAGCCGTGAGCTCGCGCCCGGGGGTGACCGCAGACGCGACGCGGTCGAGCGTTCCACGCTCGCGCCTGACGAGCTGGAGCGCCGCTACCTGCACGACATCTTCGCCGAGCTCTGCCGTATCGAGAGTCCCTCCGGTCACGAGCGTGCCTGCGCACGAGCGGATCGAACGGGAGCTGGGGGCGCTCGGGATCGAGGTGCGCGAGGACGACGCCGCGGCGGTCGCGGGCTCGGACTGCGGCAACCTGCTCGCGCGGATCGGCGCCCCGACCCTCCCGCGGCAGGCTCCGCGGGCGAGCGGCAGTGCATCCTGCTGTGCGCGCACATGGACACCGTGCCGCTGCTCGCGCCCGTGGAGCCGGTCCTGCGCGACGGCGTTCTGGGAAAACGCCAACGAGGGGATCCTCGGCGCCGACAACAAGGCAGCCGTCGCCGTGCTGCTGGTGCTCGCCCGCCGCTGCATCGCGATCGTGCCGGTGCCCACCGGCATCCGGCGCCGACCCCACCGAAGCCGGCGCCGGTGCGCCGGTGGACATCGAGCTGCTGTTCACCGTCGGCGAGGAGCGCATGCTGGCGGGCGCCCGCGCGTTCGACCGCGCACGCCTGCGCAGCGACTTCGGCTACGTCTTCGACCACGCCTCCCCGATCGGCGAGGTGGTGCTCTCCGCGCCGACCCACCACCGCCTGCAGGCCACCTTCCGCGGCGCCGCCGCTCACGCCGGCGTGCGGCCCGAGGAGGGCCGCAGCGCGATCCTCGCCGCCGCGCGCGCCGTCGCCGACATGCGCCTCGGCCGGATCGACGCGCACACGACCGCCAACGTCGGCACGATCGCCGGCGGCTCGGCGATCAACGTCGTCCCCGAGCGCTGCTCGATCCTCGCCGAGGTGCGCGCCCAGCGCGAGGAGCGCGCCGAGGAGATCCTCGCCGAGCTGCTGGACTGCGTGCACGAGGCCGCCAACCTCCCCGAGTGCGAATGCGACGTCGACGTCACCGTGGAGCGCACCTTCACCGGCTACCGCACCCCGCCCTCCGCGCCGGCGGTGCGGCGCCGCCGAGCGCGCGCTGCGCGCCTGCGGGCATGAGCCGGTGCGGATCGCAAGCGGTGGCGCCTCCGACGCCAACGCGCTGATCGCCGCCGGCCTGCCCGTCGTCAACCTCGCCAACGGCACCGAGCGCAACCACGAGCCCGGCGAGCGGGTCAGCGCCGCGGCGCTGGAGGCGACGTTGGAGATCGCGCTGGCTCTGCCCGCGGCCGTTGCCGCCAACCGATCGGAGATCGACCGAAGCCGGTAGACACTCGCCTCCGGCGAGCATCCCCGTTTCGACCGAAGCCGGGTGACACGCGCCTTTGGCGAGCAGTCCCCGTTTCGGTTAGCAGGAGTAGCGTGGCGGAGGGCGAAATGCCCAGACCGTGAGCATCACCGTCACCCAGCGCGAGCATCGAGAGCCTCGTGCTCGACTTCCTCGCCTATCTGGAGCTCGAGCGCGGGCTCTCGCGCAACACGCTGGAGGCCTACCGCATCGATCTGCTGCAGTTCGGGGAGTTTCTGCGTCGCCGCGGTGTGAGCCCGCTCGACGTTGGTCATCGCGACCTCGCGGCGTTTCTCTCCGAGCTCGCCGACGGCACCCGGCAGCGGCCGGCGGTCGCGCCCGCCACGCTGCAGCGCAAGGCCGCCTGCCTGCGCTCCTTCTACCGGCATCTGCGCCGCGAGGGTCTGCTCGAGCACGATCCGACCGCCGAGCTGCGTGGACCGCCCGCGCCTGCAGCGAGCTGCCGATGGTGCTCACGCGCGAGGAGGTCTCGCTGCTGCTGCGCCAGCCCGCGGGGATGGAGCCGCTCGCGCTGCGCGACCGCGCGCTGCTGGAGATCATGTACGCGTGCGGGCTGCGCGCCTCGGAGACGATCGCACTGGAGCTCGGCGACGTCGATCTCGATGAGGGGATGCTGCGCGCGCGCGGCAAGGGCTCCAAGGAGCGGATCGTGCCCGTCGGGAGCGCCGCCGTCGCCGCGCTGCGCGCCTGGTGCGAGCGCGGGCGCCCCGTTCTGGCCGGCGGTACGGGCACCGATCCCCGCCCTGACGGCACGCGCTGGGGCGCCCGCCCGTCCCCGCGCTCGGGTGGGCAGGGCGCATTCGCTCTTTCTCAACCACCGCGGCCGGCCGCTCACACGCCAGGGCCTCTACAAGATCGTGCAGGCCCACGCCCGCTCCGCCGGGCTCGCCGAGCGCATGAGCCCGCACACGCTGCGCCACACCTTCGCCACGCATCTGCTCGCCGGCGGTTGCGACCTGCGCTCGGTGCAGGACATGCTCGGTCATGCCGACCTTGCGACGACGCAGATCTACACCCACCTCTCCTCCGAGCGGTCTGAAGGGCGTCTACTTCAGCGCCCACCCACGCGCGCAGCGTTGAGCGGCCTCGGGGTGTAACTGCGGTTCTGCTGCGCGCCTAAGCTGGGTCTTGCCCGAGCTCCCCGAGGTCGAGACCATCCGCCGCCAGCTCGCCCCCCTGGTCGAGGGCCGCCGCCTGCTGCGCGTCGAGATCCTCGACCCGCGCTGGTCGCGCCCGCTCGCGCCCGACGAGTTGGCCGACGCGCTCGTGGGGCGGCGCGTCGAGCGTCTGGACCGACGCGGCAAGTACCTCCTCTGGCGCCTGCGCGATGAGGTCTTCCTTGCTCAGCACCTGCGCATGACCGGTGCGGTGCTGTGCGAGCCCTCGCCGGAGCCGGCGCATGTGCGGGTGCGCATCGAGTTGGGCGCCCCGAGCAGAACATTGGTGCCGGGAGCTGGTCCGCAAACGCCGGCCATCCGGCCGGGCGGTCCACGGCGGCGGCGCCTGGTGATCGTCGATCCCCGCCGCTTCGGCACCGGCGAGCTGCTGCTGGGGGAGGAGGCGATGGAGCGCTTCTTCGCCGCGCGGCTGGGGCTGGAGCCGTTGGACGAGCGCTTCACCGCCGAGCATCTGCGCGCGCTCGCGCGCGGGCGCGGCGCCCCGGTGAAGGCCTTCCTGCTCGACCAACGGCGCGTCGCCGGCGTCGGCAACATCTACGCCGACGAGGCGCTGTTTCGCGCTTGCATCCACCCACTGCGCCCCGCTGGGCGGCTCTCGCTCGTCCAGTGCGCGCGCCTACGCGAGGGTGTGATCGAGGCGCTGACGCGAAGGGATCGACGCTCGCGGGGCCACGATCGACGACTTTCGCCACGTCGACGGCGTGCGCGGCTCCTTCCAGGATCGCTTCCTCGTTCACCGCCGCGAGGGCCTGCCCTGCCCGCGGTGTGGCACCACGATCGTCAAGATGGTGGTCGGCGGGCGCGGCACCTATGTCTGTGAGCGCTGCCAACCGCGCCCGCGGGGGAGTGGTCGGCGCCGAGGCTGAGCGCCTGGCGGGGACATCGCTCAGGCCGCGAGCAGCTCCGCCAGCCGGCCGCTCTCGACCGCCGCCTTTGTCTGATCGAAGCCTCCCACCAAGCTGGTCGTCGACAACCACCTGCGGGAAGGTCATCATCCCGGTTTTCGCCGCCAACGCCATGCGGCCCCCCGGATCCTTGGAGAGGTTGACTTCGACGAACTCGACGCCGCGTGACCTTCAGCAGGCCCTTCACGCGCGCACAGTACCCGCACGGCTCAGTCGTATAGACAGTGATCTTGCTCATTACTTCATAAAGTATAGCAGTCCCTCGCGTGCCCAAGCGGACACGCATATTCAAACTGAGACACTACCGGGGCGGGCAGAGAAAGACCGAGGGCCCGCACTGGGCGGGCCCTCGGCAATCGCTTGGCGCGATCTCTTACTTCTTCTTGTGCTTCTTGACCTTCTTGGCCTTCTTGCCCTTCTTCTTCTTGGAGGCCACGTGTGCCGTGCCCTGCTTGTCGCCCGTGCTGGCGAGTGCGCCCGCGAGCGGGGCCACCAGCGGCTTGGCGAGTTTCGCCACTTCTTCTTCGTGGCGTTTCACTTCTGCTTCGCGCCTGGCCTTTTCTTCGGCCGCTTCTTTTTCGCGCCTTGCCGCTTCGGCTTTTTCTTCCGCGGCACGTTTTTCGCTGTTTTTGGCGACTTCTTCGGCGGTCGCTTTTTCGAGTTCTTCTTTTGCCTTTTCTTTTTCGTTCAGTCGTGTTTCAGCTTCGTTTTCGCGTTTGATCCGGGCTTCTTCGGCTTTGTTTTCTCGTTCGACGCGTTCCTTTTCCGCTGCGACTTCTTTTTCGCCTTTTTCTTTGGCTTCTGCTTTTGCTTTTTCTTCTGCTTCTTTCTTTTCCGCGGCTGCTTTTTCTTCAGCCGCTTTCTTTTCTGCGGCCGCTTTTTCTTCGGCGGCTTTCTTTTCGGCAGCCGCTTTTTCTTCGGCTTCTTTCCTTTCCTTCGCCCCGAGGTTCGTCGAGAAGTCGACGAGATGATCGCGGACGATCGCCTCGTTTTCATACCGGGCGGTGAGGTCGACCGACGCGAATGATGCTGTCAACCAGATCGATCGCGGCCAGACCTTCGTCGTTTGTGGTCACGCAGAGGCTGTTGGTGCCTTCCAGATAGGGATTGGTCACGTAGCTGCCGCCGAGGTAGACTTCGCCGCCCTTGCCCAGCAGGTGTTCGGGGTCAGACAGCGTGTCTCCGTTGGTGGAGTTGCTGAACTTGTAAAGCCCGGCTTCCTGCTGTGCGTGGAAGCACACCGTCTCATCGACGATCGGACGCCCGTCGATGTCCTGTGCCTTGGCGACGACGATCCGCACGTTCTGTTCTTCTTTGCCGTTGCCCTTGGGGAACTCGAAGAATTCCTTTTCCCACTTCGACCTGACCTTCTTGACCAGCGACCCTTCCGAAGCTCTGCTGCCTGTAGTCGACCGGCTGGTACGGATACACGGCCGTTGCAGAGATCGACGATTCGCCGATGATTGCGTTGTACAGGTTCTTCAGGTCGCAGCCGCCGTCGGCGTTCTTGATGATCTTGCCTTCTTCGCTTTCGCCTTCGGCTCCACCGAACACGGGGATGTGGTTCAGGTAGAACCCGTCGCCCGGTGTGTACGTCACGAGCACTTCGCCCCGCTCGTCGGTGTAGAACGTTTCGTTCAACGAGCCGCTCGGGGTCTGGTAGTAGGTCGAGCCTCTTCCTCGTCCCGGCCGCCGGTGCGCTGCAGGCAGCCCGTCGATTCCGCGTTGCGCGATCCCGGTGCTGAGCACCGATGTCCAGAACGTATACGGTTCGGGGTGTTTGTTCAGGAACCCGGGGAAGTCGCCTCCGGGGCTCGGCCCGTCGATCCCGGACGCCTGCGGTGCAGAGCGATCGGTGGCCGGGATGTACGCGCTGTAGTACGGGTTGTCCGAGTAGATCTGGGCCTTGCTGGCGCCCGAGATCTGACCCACGCCGCCAAGGCTCGAGCCGCCTTCGTTCGCCGCGAGGTGCACATCGACCCGCATCGCGGGCATCGGGGTGTCGTCAGGCGTTGAGGCTTCCGTTGCTGAGGAGCGTTTCGGTGACCTGCGGATCGAACGGTCCGACCACGCTCGAATTCGGGCCATCTTCCGGGCTCCCGTGGATATCCCACAGGCCCGGATTGCTGCCCGGCGGTTCAGTTTCGCCCGAGCTGCTCGCCAACGCGTCAGCCAGGGTTTCCCAGCTTTCGGGCAGGTTGTAGCTCGCTTCGGGGAGGACGTTGTGCAGCGGCGAGCTCGGTTCGACCGGGAAGCTGCCCGTCACCTTGACCTGAACGAGACCCTTGTCCGTGTTTGATTCGGGTTCCGAGAACGGTGACGGCACGAATTCGCCATCGCCCGAGGGGTCGCCCCCATAGGGGAGCTCGGTCAGCGTCGGCTTGTTGACCGTCAGCCAGATCACCAGGAACTGATGCGAGAACACGACCGCTCCCGCGCTGTTGGTGACGACTGCCCTGATCCGACGCCAGGCCGGGATTCAGCGACTTGTAGTCGATCTTCACGCAGCCATCGCCGCTTTCGGCCTGGCTGCTGTCCGCGCTGGGAGCGAAGAACGCCTGTGTGCCCGGATTCGGATTCAGGGATCTCAGCCGGGTCCGGGTTGCCCGACCAGTCCTCCAGCCGGAAGTTGACGTGCTGGCCGCCTTCTTCGCTGGTGTTGATGCTCGGGTCGCACGCCACCAGACGCACGTGCTCGCCGACCCACGCCACATACGGGACGTTGGCGCTCTGCGGGCCGTCGGATGTGGATCGTGAACGTTTGGCTCGGAGCGGCAGCGGCGCCAGCCGTGAGCGTGCCGAGGGCGAGCACCGCCGCTCCTACCGCGGAAACGAGTCCCGCGATCATTTTCCGTTTGACTTGTGGTCGCATTGTGTGCGGCCTCCTCCTTGAGTGAGTGAGCTGAAAGTGCCGTCCAACGGACACGAGGTGTGAAACCACGATGTCCCACTACGAATATTTCATCGCCGGGATCCTATGGGCATTCCGCTCTTTGCACAATCATCATGTGGGGTAGTTTTTGCCCCACTACTTTGGGTAGGTGGAGTGCCACCCCAAAGGCTACAAACGTCCTCGTCAGCTCGTGTGGACTCGATCCGATTGAGCTATTAACTTGTCCACCGGATGCGTGAGAGATTTGGGATCCTGGACCTGCTGCCCGACGGCCTGCATTGCCTGCACGCGGTTGCGCACGCCCAGCTTGGAGTAGATCGTGCGCAGGTGGAACTTGACCGTGTTCGATGAGATCGTGAGATGGCTGGCGATCTGCTTGTTGCTCATCCCGGAGGCGAGCAGCGCGAGGATCTCGCGCTCGCGCGCGCTCAGTGCGGCGAGCGGGTTATCCGTCTGCGACGGAGGCCGACTGCCAGCCCGCGGGCATCACGGCGCGGCCCTCGAGCACGTTGCGCAGCGCGAGGATTGTCTCCTCGACCGTGTCGGATGTCAGCACGACGCCCTCGGCGCGCTCTTCGATTGCGCAGCGAACAACCGCTGGTGTGGCCAGCTCGCACAGCAGCAGGATCTTCAGGTCGGGGTGGGCGCCCTTGATCTCGGCAACCGCCTCGGGGCCGGCTGCGGGATCGTCGGTATAGACGATCGCGGCCTGGGGGCGCAGCCTGCCGGTGCGCATTGCGGCGTCGAGCTCGCGCCAGCTCGGATAGACGCCGACCACTCTGCATCCGCCTTTCGTGAGCATCCAGGCGAGCGCCTCGGCGACGAGCGTTTCGGCTCCGCCGACGATCGCGATCCTGGGCTCAACTGTCGCCACTGGCGATCTGCGCGTACAGGTTGGCGGCCTCGACACGATTGCGCACTTCCAGCCGCGAATACAGGGCACGGATGTGAAACTTGATCGTGTTTGGGCTGAGCTCGAGGTCGAGGGCGATCTCATCGTTACGTCGGCCCGCGGCGATCAGTGCCAGGATCTGGCGGTGACGGGGGCTCAACCTTGTTTCCCACCCCGGTTGGGCGGGGAGCAGCTGCTGCCATCCGGCTGGAAGCACGGTGCGCCCGGTGGTGGTGTAGGCAAGCGCGGCGAGTATGTCCTCGGTGGAGTAGCTCTTCAGCAAGACCCCGCTCGCCCGGTGTTCGATCGCGCAGCGAACCACCTCCTCGTGGGCTGTGCGGCAGAGCAGAACGACCCGGGAGCGACTGCACGTCGGGCTCAGCTCTCTGATGGCGGTGCCGCACTCGCCGAGCTCCCCGCCGTCGCAGTCGAGCAGGAGCACTGCTGGAGAGCGCTTGAAGTCCGCGGCGAGAAACTCGGCCGCGGTGGCGAAGGCGCCCAGCACCTGCAGCCCGTCCTGGGCTGTGAGCAGGCTGGCAGTGGCCTCCCGCAGCAGACGCTGCCCGCCGATCAGCGCGATTGTGATCGCGGGCCGAGGACGGTCCAGGTGAGGGCGACCTTGCCACTCGGTGGGTAGGCCGGTGGCAGCCCCGGTGGGCAGCGGTGGCCCGGGCAGGACATCTAGGCCTGGCATTGCATCCGTCTCATCCCGTTTCTCTCGGCGGTGTAAGGGAGCTTCCGTGCTACCCAGCTGGGGTACGGAGCTTCCGTGCCACGGCTGTCGCTGTCCGCCTTGCACCGAGTTGCTTGCCTGCCCGAGCGTACACAGGGCTGGGGGACACGATCCTTGCCTTTGGCACAGATCTATACGATTACCTTAGTCGGAATGTATATCACGCATAATGCGAAATTGGGCGATGGGCTTGGCGACCGACTGGTTTCGGCGGCAAACTACCCATCGGCCACCCATTGAGCTCCTGCAGAATCGATGGTCCCGCCGCAGCGAATCCCGACTCCGGGCGTGGGTCTGGCGCCTCTTGTGACTGGGAGTGGCGCGCTTGCCTGTCTCTGACTCGTATGCCGGCCGAGACCGCGCCTACACTCGCCGTCGATGCCGGGACCGCTGAAGACTGAGGCCGTGGTGCTGCGCTCGATCCGCTACGGGGAGGCGGATCGGATCCTGCACGTCTACACCCCCCACCGCGGGCGGGTGAGCGCGATCGCCAAGGGGGTGCGACGTGCACGCAGCCGCTTCGGGGGGCGGCTGGAGCCGTTCTTCCGCCTGCGCCTGGAGCTGCACGAGGGGCGCAGCGAGCTGCTGACGGTCACCGGCGCCCTCACCATCGACGGCCATCCCCGCCTGCGCGAGGACGCCGGCGCGCTGGACGCCGCCGCGCGCGCCTGCGACGCGGTCGGGCGGCTGTTCGAGACGTCCGAGCCCCATCCCGGCGTCTTCAACCTGCTCTGCCGTCAGCTCGCGCTGCTCGACGCGCGGGCAGGGGCGGGCGTTGCGGCAGGGACGCCCGCGGCGGATCCTGATCGGCAGGGCCACCGCTCGAGGGCCGACCGATCGGAGATCGGCCAGCACCCGCCACCCGCGCGGCGGCGCTGCAGTTCCGCCTGAAGCTGCTGCTCGCCGCGGGCCTCGCCCCCCACCTGGGGGCGTGTGCGCACTGCGGGGAGCGCGAGCACCTCGTCGGCTTCTCGGGCGCCGCGGGCGGAGTGGTGTGCGGCGCGTGCGAGGCGGGATCGTTCCCGCTCGGGGAGGACGCCCACGGCTTCATGACCGAGGCGCTCGGGCGGGCGCTCGCCGAGACCCCCGCGGCGTCCGAGCGCGCGCTCGGCCAGGTCGAGCGCGCGATCTCCGAGACGCTCGAGCACCACGCCCACCTGCGGCTGATGCCGGTCGCGGGGCGCGCTGGCTGAGCGTCCGCGGCTGTGGGTCATGCGGGCCCGAGCCCGGGAGTGGTGCGCCGGTCGGTCCCGCACGATGGTAGTTCCGCGGTGGCGCCGGTGATCCCCGCGCGATGGTCGCGAGGCCGAATGGCTGTATCGTGCTGGCCGTGGACGAGGGGTTGCCAATCGCCTACCAGTTGCTCGATGACGGCGTGCCCGTGCTGGCATCCGACGGCACCCCAGTGGGGACCGTGAGGTGTGTGCTGGCCGCCCCCGAGAAGGACGTTTTCCACGGGCTCCTGATCACGACCTCCAACCACGGCGTCCGCTTCGTCGAGGCGGGCCTGATCGCATCGATCCACGAACGCGGCTGTGACCTGCGCATCGACGCGAGCGCCGCATCGGACCTTCCTGAGCCGGAGCACAAGGCGCCCGTGTACAACGAGGATCCCGACAAGCAGCAGCGGTGGCGCCATTGGGTTCATCACATCACCGGGCGCAACGACTGGAATCGGGAGCGCTGAACGCGGCCCGTCCGCGGCTGGGATCGCCGGGCGCGGTGCCACAATCGAGCGATGGGCGTGGTGGCGCACGAGCGGACGGTGGCGGCGGCCTTCGCGGCGCGTCGTCGGGAGCTCGAGGAGCTGACGCTCTCGCCGCTCGCGGCGAGCTCCTACCCGCCGCGGCGCGTGCATGAGGAGGCCGACTGCTCGCTGCGCACCCCCTTCCAGCGCGACCGCGACCGGATCGTGCACTGCAAGGCGTTCCGCCGCCTGAAGCACAAGACGCAGGTGTTCGTGGCGCCGATGGGCGACCACTACCGCACGCGGCTCACGCACACGCTCGAGGTGACGGGGATCTCGCGCGCGGTGGCACGCGCGCTGCGCCTCAACGAGGATCTCGTCGAGGCGATCGGGATGGGCCACGATCTCGGGCACCCGCCGTTCGGGCACATCGGCGAGGAGGTGCTGGACGCCTGCCTGCGCGAGCGCTTCGGCGGTGGTTTCCGCCACTACGAGCACTCGCTGCGGGTGGTGGAGCGCCTCGAGCGCGACGGCGACGGCCTCAACCTCACCGAGCAGGTGCGCGACGGGATCGCGCGCCACTCCAGCCGCGCTCCCGAGCCCGCAACGCTTGGAGGGGCGGATCGTGCGCGTGATGGACCGCGTGGCGTACATCAACCACGACATCGACGACGCCGTGCGCGCCGGCCTGCTGCGCGAGCGCGACCTGCCCACGGAGCCGATCGCGGCGCTGGGGCGCTCGGGCTCGGCGCGGATCGACGCGCTGGTGCACGACATGGTCGAGCGCTCCGCGCGCGCCGGCGAGATCGTCCAGGGCGACGAGGCCGCGCGCGCGATGGGGCAGCTGCGCGAGTTCATGTTCGAGCGCGTCTACCTCGGCCCCGAGGTGCGCGCCGAGCGCGAGCGCATCGCCGGGGTGGTGCGCACGCTGTTCGAGCACTACGTCGAGCACCCCGAGCTGCTGCCCGGGCGCCCGGGCAGCGGCGGGGAGCAGGCACAGCCGTTGCGGAGGACCGCGTCAGCCGCCGCGAGCGAGGAGCGAGATGGCGAGCCGGACCTGGCGCAGCGAGTCACCGACTACATCGCCGGGATGACCGACCGCTACTGCATCAGGGCCTACACCGACCTGACAGGTGCCGCGCGCGTTTGCGCGATAGCGAGGAGAGGGGGAGGAGGGAGGGGGAGGGGCTCGCGCGGCGATGACCGCCCGTGCGTCAAGGTGGCCGGCGGCCCGCGTCGGAGGCGGGCGGCAGACGAGGCGCGCGAGCGGCTAGCGTAGCTCCGATGGCCCGCTACACACAGGCGTCCAAGGACGGGTGCGCGACGCGGTGGACTTCGTCGAGCTGGTGTCCACCCGTACCGACCTGCGCCGCGCGGGCCCCAGCGCCTACGAGGGGCTGTGCCCCTTCCACGACGAGCGCACCCCCTCCTTCGGGATCGACCCGACGCGCAAGGTGTACTACTGCTTCGGCTGCGGGGCGAAGGGGGACGTGTTCACGTTCGTGCAGGACACGCGAGGGCGTGGAGTTCAAAGAGGCGCTGGAGCAGCTCGCCGATCGCTGCGGGGTGGAGCTCGAGCGCGAAGCGGAGGACCCGCGCGAAGCCGAGCGCCGCCGCCGCCGCGAGCGCCTGCTGGAGCTGCTGGCGCGCACCAGCGGCTACTACGAGCGCTGCCTGTGGGAGTCCCCGGAGGCGGCGCTCGCGCGCGAGTACCTCGTGGGCCGGGGTCTGCGCGAGGAGACGCTGCGGGCGTTCCGCGTCGGGCTATGCGCCCGAGCGCGTGGGATCGCGTGCTGAGCGCCTCGCTGCGGGCGGGCTTCTCCGAGCAGGAGCTGTATGCGACCGGCCTCGTGCAGCGCTCCTCGCAGCGAACGGGGGCGCGTGTACGACCGCTTCCGCGCGCGGATCATGTTCCCGCTGGCGGACACCCGTGGGCAGGGTGCTGGGCTTCGGGGCGCGCGCGCTGCGGGAGGAGCAGAAACCGAAGTACCTGAACACCTCCGACAACGACGTCTACCACAAGGGCCGCCACCTCTACGGCGCCGACCTCGCCCGCGCCCACGCGGCGCGCGCCGGGCAGCGTGATCCTGTGCGAGGGCTACACCGACGTGATCGCGATGCACCAGGCGGGGATGCCCAACACCGTGGGTCTGATGGGCACCGCGCTGACGCCCGAGCAGGTGGGGGAGCTCGTCGCGGATGGCCACCACCGTGCTGCTGGCGCTCGACGCCGACACCGCCGGCCAGGAGGCGATGCTGCGCGCCTCGCAGCTGGCGGCGCGCCGGCGCCTGGAGCTGCGCGTGGTGAGCCTCCCCGGCGGGATGGATCCGGCGGAGCTCGTGCAGCGCGAGGGGCCGCGAGGGGATCGCGCGCGGCGGTGGAGGAGTCGGTGCCGTTCGTGCGCTTTCGCGTCGAGCGAGTGCTGGCGACGGGCGACCACTCGCAGCCCCGAGGGCCGCGACCGCATGGTGGACGAGCTGCGCCCGGTGTTCGCCACGCTGCCGCCCAGCGCGATGCGGATGGAGCTGACGCGGCTGGTCGCCGGGCGCCTGGAGCTGCCGGAGAGCCTCGCCGAGACGCTGCTGTCGGCGCGGGCAGTGTCTACGAGCCGCGAGATCCGCGCCCGAGCAGAGCGGTGGTCGGCACGCGCTCGGCGAGCGGTGTCGCGCAGGGCGGAGACCGAGCGAACGTTCCTGGCGCTGTGCATCGCCGCCCCGAGCCGAGGGCGAGCAGGCGCTGGCGGAGCTCGACCCCGCGGAGCACTTCACCAGCGAGCGGCTGCGCCGCGCGGCCGCGCACCTGCGCGAGGGGCGCCTCTCCGAACCGATGGTGGGCATCGAGCAGGAGGACCCGGAGCTGACGGGCGTG
The DNA here is from genome assembly GCA_963812595.1 of uncultured Solirubrobacterales bacterium. Lineage (GTDB taxonomy): Bacteria > Actinomycetota > Thermoleophilia > Solirubrobacterales > Solirubrobacteraceae > Palsa-744. Next base: position 30,257 of record CAWEVQ010000009.1, on the reverse strand, counting down.
CTGGCCGAGCTGGTCGTCGCAGCCGGTCGCCTGCCGAGCGCCGCGGCCGCCGGCGATGCTCGAGTGCAGCGCATGCAGCTCGACCTCGCCCGTATCGACCGTCGCATCCTCGCCGCGCGCGCGCAGGGCAGCGGCGAGGTCAGCGACCTCGCGCGCCGGCGCATCGAGGTCAAGCGGGCGTTCGAGCAGGCTTACGAGCGGGCGCTGGCGGAGACCGGGGGGTAGGGCGCCCAGACGAACGCACGTTCGTTTTTCCGTCCGATCCACCGCGGACAATGGGGTGCATGGATCGGACGACGCTGGAGACTCTTCTGGGCGAAGGTCTGTCGCTTGCGCAGATAGGCAGACGTATGGGCAAGGACCACTCGACCGTGGGCTACTGGCTGAAGAGCTATGGGCTCCGTGCTGCCGGTCATGAGAAGTACGCAGCCAAAGGAGGACTCCGCCGCGAGGACTTGGAGCCGCTGGTCGTGTCTGGAGAGTCGCTGAATCAGATCGCGGAGTCAGTTGGGCGGAGCACGGCGACCGTGAGGCACTGGCTCAGGAGGTATGGCTTGAAAACAACCGCGAAGGCTGGCGTGGTCGAGCTGATGTAAACTGGCGGATGGTCCCAGTTGACTCTCCGAAGTAGCTCGATCCGGGGTGGCGCAATCGGTAGAGCAAGACGCTGTTAACGTCGAGGTTGTGGGTTCGAATCCCACCCCCGGAGTGACGTTCCGCACAACGGCTCTAGGCCGAACTCTAGGCCGGTGCGGAGTGCGATGGCGACGGCTTCGGTCAGCGTGGCGCTGATCGAAGCGCCGATCGCTCGCCTTGTCGCAGACGATGCGCAGGTCGAAGGTGTCGAAGAGGGCGCGTTTGGGTAGCGTCGGCGGCGGCGCGTAGCCGCCCGGAGAGGTCGGGCGTCCGCTGCGCTGTCCGCGGCGATCGGCGCGGATCGGCCGGACGATCCCGCCGCAACAGTTCGCTCTCGGGTATCTTCACAAGCGCTCACATGGTGTTCCCGAACATGCTAACCAAGGCCCCGCCGGCCCTCGCCTGCGCAGTTTTCTTCGCGTGCATCGTATGCTCGCTCGTGAGCGCTGCCGCGGCGCACGCCACGGCGGGCGAGACGATCAGCTACACCGCTCCGACCGAAGACTTGGCCGCGACCCGTGGCGGCACAAGCAGCTTCCAGGGCCACAACGGCGAATTCGAGGATGCGGTCGTCCAGTTTCAGGCCGGGCCGCAGGTCGTGGGCTCGCTGGACTGCACGCAGGCCGAACCCTGCGACAGCTACAACATCTATCCGGCCGAAGACGCCTACGAAGTGGCTGTCGCGCCGTGCCAGAACTTCGGCTCCTCCTCCGTCTACTGCCCCGACGCCGAATACTTCGTCGCCAACCTCGGTTCGGGACCGAACAATCGCTACGAACTGCTGGCTCCGCTGCAGTACCAGAGCGCGACCGTCAATGCGGGCAACGGCGGCTCGAAAATCTACGGCACCAACCCGAGCGCTGAAGAATTCGAACCCACGCTGTTCCCCGACCACGACATCTTCACCGGCGGCGCCGGCGACGACATCCTTGTCGGCGGTCCAGGCGACGACATCCTGCGCGGCGGCCCCGGCAACGACGTGCTCGACGGCCGCGGCGGGGAAGACCAGCTCTACGGCGAAGGCGGCAACGACGAAATCACCGGCGGGAAGAGCGGCAAAAGCCTCGAGGCCGGCGGCGAAGGAACCAACAAACTCGGGCTCACGTTCAACCTCGAAGCCCCCGACGTCGACAGCTACGACGGCGGCAACGAGACCTTCGACGGCGAAGGCGGGATCTCGACCGTGTCCTTCTTCGGCGCTCCGGGGCCGGTGACCGCGAAAGTCGATGGGCTGCCCGACAGCGGCGTCGCCGGTCAACTCGACACGATCGAGCCGAACGTGACCGAGGTCGATGGCAGCGAAGGCAACGACACGCTGATCGCCGGCACCGGGCCGATCATCGCTCGACGGCGAGGGCGGCAACGACCTGATCGAAGGCGGCCCCGGCGGCGACACGCTGCGCGGCGGCGCCGGCGACAACACGATCAAGACCGCCGGTCCCGACGGCGCGGGTCCCGACAGCATCTACGCGGCCGAGTCCTACTGCAACCTCGAAGTCTCCTGCCCGGGCGGCAACAGCGTGATCTACGCCGCCGACGGCATCCAGGACCAGATCACCTGCGGGCCGGGCGCCGACATCGTCTACGCCGACGCGCTCGACGTCGTCTCCACCACGGGGGTCTTCGCGTGCCCGACCGTGTACCGCAGCGCGGGGCGGGCAACCCCGGCGGCGAGGCCGGCAACCCTGGCGGGGTCGGCAACCCTGGCGGGGCGGGCCACGCGGGCGCAAGCGCAGGCACTTCGAGCTTCGCGCATGTGAAGACCAAGGGGGACGTTGCCTCGCTCACGTTCGCCTGCGCGGGCGCGGCAACGGCCACGTGTGTCGGACTCGCTCACGCTGTCGGTCGCTCGAGACGCTCCGCTCGGGCAAAGTCGATCGCGGTGGCGGCCGAAGGCGAAGACGAAGAAGCGGACCCTCACGCTTGGGCACGTATCGGCATCGCTCCCGCGGCGGCATGTCGAAGACGCGTGAGCGTGTCCTTCGACAGCGTCGGGCGGCGCGCTGCTCGCGCGATACCGCTCACTGCATGTCAAGCTCGTCGCCACGGAGACGATCGGCGGCAAACAAGTCGTCGTGAAGACGCTCACGCTGACCTTCACCGCGCCCAAGCGCCATCGCTAGACAGCGTCCCGCGAGTGGAGCGCAGTCACGAGCTGATCCCGCTGGCGCGGTATCGCGCGGCCAGGACTCCACCAGTCCGGCCGCGGTGTCAGCGGGTCTCCCCACCACGCGGCCAGCTCCCGCGCGCGGGCACGGATCGACGGGTCATCGAGCGCCCGCTCCACAGCGAGGCGCAGAGGCCGGGGCGAGATGAAGCGGCGGGGGAGGCGCACGCCCGCGCCGGCCCAGTCGAGGCGGGCGGCGTTCTCGCTCATGTCGCCCGCCACCGGGCAGGCGACCACCGCGCAGCCGCTGGCGAGCGCGCGGGCGAGGGTGCCGTGGCCGGCGTGGCAGACGACCACGTCGCAGTGGGGCATCGTGCGCGCGTAGGACAGCCACTCCACCACGCGCGCGTTCGCGGGGACCGGCAGCGGCGCCGAGGGGAGACGGCGGTTCCAGGTGGCGAGCACGCGCACCGGGGCGTCGGCGAGACCTCGCAGCGCGGCTCCCAGCAGGCGGTGCTCGGGGTCCTGGGCGGTGGAGGGGGCGATCAGCACGAGCGGGTCCTCGCCTGGCGGGAGCTCGACGTCCGCGGTGGGGGGCTCCCAGATCAGCGGGCCGACCACGTGGGTGTTGTGCCCCAGCCGCCCTTCGGTCCGTCTGCGCTCGAGCCGCCCCACTCACCCGCGGGACGTGGGTACTCGAGCTGGGGGAACGTCCCCACCAGCGCCAGCTGCCGGCTGATGCCGCCGTGGACGTGGCCGAGCGCCGGCAGGCCGAGGCGCTCGCGCACGGCGTTGAGGTCCCGCCGGCCGTGCTCCAGGCCGTGCTCCACCGGCCGCGTGGCGCGCCGCCAGAAGGCGCGGCCGAGCGCGGTGCGCGGCAGGCGGGCGCCGATCGAGTAGATCGGGGCGCCCGCCGGGGGGTGGGGGTGCACGTGGGGGATGAGTGTCGCGACGGGGACCTCCTCGAGCTCCGCGGCGAGCGCGGGGGCGAGCGTGAGGATGTCGGCGACCACGACCTCCGGCTGCAGCTCGCGCACCAGCGGGAGCGTGTCGCGGGTGGCGTGCACCACCGCCTCGTAGAAGTCGAGCGGCTCCGGTCCATTGGGGAAGACGTGGTACTCGGGGGCGGCGGCGAAGCGCACGCCCTCCGCCTCGACGTGCGCGCGCCAGCGCTCCCACGTCTGCAGCGTCACCTCGTGCCCGCGCGCCGCCAGCGCGCGCCCGAGCGCGATCATCGGGAAGGCGTGGCCAGGGTCCCCGAAGGCGCCGAGGAGGATCCGCCGCGGTCGTATCACCTCCATATCCCGCTTGTCGCCCACCTGCCCCTGTACTACCGCATCGGCCGTGGCGCGCGTTACGTGCCCCATCCCCATATCCCCCAACAATCCCCGCTCGTGCCTCGCAGGGGGCTCTGTCCTACGCGGCGGCCAGCTCCGCCACCAGGCGCAGCTGGGTGAGTCGCTCCTCGGCGGTGAACGCGAGTGGGGTGATCCCGAGCGTGCCGACCCCCGCGTCGCGGAAGATCGCGAGGCGCTCGCGCACCACGTCCTGCGGCCCGCAGAGCGAGACGGCGTCGATCAGCTTGTCGGGGATCGCCGCCATCGCCTCCTCGCGCTTGCCTTCCAGGTAGAGGTCCTGGATCGTTTTCGCCTCCGCCTCGAAGCCGTAGCGCTGGACGAGGTTGTTGTAGAAGTTCTGCTTGCGCGAGCCCATCCCGCCGACGTACAGCGCGATGAACGGCCGCGTCGCGTTGCGCGCCGCCTCCAGGTCGTCGGTGACGAACGCGTTGACGGTGGGCGCGATGTCGAAGCCATCCAGCGTGCGCCCCGCGCGCGCGGCGCCCTCCTCCAGCAGCGGGCGCAGCTCGGAGACGTGCTCGGGGGAGAACAGCGTGGGGATCCACCCGTCCGCGATCTCGCCTGCCAGCGCCGTGTTCTTTGGGCCGATCGCCGCGAGATAGATCGGGATGTGCTCCTGCACGGGGCTGATCGTCAGCTTCAGCGCCTTGCCCGGGCCGTCGGGGAGCGGCAGCTCCAGTGTCTCGCCGTGGAACTCCACGCGTTCGCGCGCCAGCGCCATCCGCACCACCGCCACGTACTCGCGCGTGCGCTGCAGCTGTTTGGCGAAGCGCTGGCCATGCCAGCCCTCCGCGACCTGGGGACCGGAGGAGCCGATGCCGAGGATCATGCGCCCGCCGGAGAGCTGGTCGATCGTGGCGGCGGTCATCGCGGTCATCGCCGGCGAGCGCCCCGGCATCTGGAAGATCCCCGCGCCGAGGCGGATCTTCGAGGTCTGCCCCGCCAGCCACGCCAGCACGGTGGCGGTGTCCGAGCCGTACGCCTCCGCCGCCCACACCGAGTCGTACCCGAGCCGCTCCGCCTCCTGCACGATGCGCAGCTGGTCCTCCGAGGTGAGGCCGAGGCCCCAGTAGCCGATGTGAACGCCGAGCTTCATGCGCAAGTTTCCTTTCAGGGGAAGGGGATTCGTTGCCGTGCGCGACCCTGTGCCCTACGCTGGACGCACCGCCGGCCGATAGGCCGCTGCGCGAACAGCCTATGCCAATCCGCCCTTCGTCTCGCAACACCCGCACGATCCGCGAGCTGCGCCTCGCGATCGAGTGCCTGCCCGTGGGTACCCGCGAAGCGATGCTGGACGGCGTGCTCGGCAGCCCGCGCATCATCGTCGGCGCCTACACCGACGGCGAGGGCGGAGTGTGTCCGATGCTCGCCGCCCACCGCCGCGGTGGGCGCACCAACTTCCTCTCCTTCGCGCGCTCCTGGGACCGCTTCACGCACGCGCGACGCCGGCGCCCCGCCACCCCGCACGAGCTCTCCACGCTCGTCGCGCTGCTGCGCGGCAGCCTGCTGGACGAGGAGCGCGTCGATCTCGCGCAGGCGATCGACGAGCACGCTGCGCTGCGGGCTTGCCATGAGCGCGTGGATCGGGAGCGGGCTCGTGCGGAGGCGATGCTGGTGCTGGAGTCGGGCGGCGGCGAAATCGTCGCACGGCGTCTGCGCACCCCGCGCTGGCTGGGTCGCCGGCGCGAGCGGGTGCGGGCGTAGCTCTACAGCGCGTCGCCGGGGCGCACGAACATCATCTCGGGCACCACGCACGCGGGGGAGACCCGCAGCAGGTAGCGCACCGCCTCGGCGATGTCCTCGGGACGGATCATCTCCTCGGGCTTGACCTGACCCTTGACGAAGTCGGTCATCGGGGTGTCGACGAACGCGGGGCACAGCGCGGTCGACTTGATCCCGTCGGCGCCCAGCTCCTTGTTCATCGCTTCGGTCCAGCCGACCACGCCGTGCTTGGAGGCCGAGTACACCGACAGCCACGCCTCCGCGCGCTTGCCGGAGATCGAGGAGGTGTTGACCACGAGCGCGTTGCGGTGCTCGGCCCCCGCCGCCCGCAGCAGCTCCACGCATTCGCGGTAGAAGATCACGATCGAGCGCAGGTTGATGTCGAGCTGCATGTCCAGGCGCTTGGTTTGGATCTCCGCGAGCGGGGCGCCGATCCCGACCCCCGCGTTGTTGACGAGCACGTCCAGCCGCCCGTACCGCTCGCGGTGGGCGGCCACCACCTTCTGGATCTCCTCCTCGTGGGAGACGTTCGCCGCCACCCCGTGCACGTCGAGGCCGGCCCCTGCCAGCTCCGCCACCGCGCCCTCGAGCTTCTCCGGGCGGCGCGCCGCCATCGTCACCCCATACCCCTCCTCGCCCAGCACCCGCGCGATCGCCAGCCCGATCCCGCTCGAAGCTCCCGTGACGATCGCCGCTCGTCTCGCCATCTCTGCGCGCCTTCCCTCGTGGTTGTTGATGGGTGGAATACAACCATTCGGGCGCCGGCTGCGCGTTGTGGCGCCGCGCACATCGGCTCTGCCGCTGGAGGGATCGCTGGTAGCGTCTGGCGCACCGCGCGGGCGCCCGCGCGGGGCGGGCCCGTAGCTCAGCTGGTTAGAGCTGGCGACTCATAATCGCTAGGTCGCAGGTTCGAGTCCTGCCGGGCCCATAGTCGGATCTCAGAACTCCCTGCGTAGCCGGCGCCACCTGGCCCCGCGACCTGCACCTACGGGTTCGATTATGCCTTCGTCACGCAGCTTCGCGAGTGTCTTGCTCAAGTGCGACTGGCTGACGCCCGCCGCGAACTGGCGGATCTCGGCGACGGTGAACTCATCTGTGACTGAAGAGCGTATGAACTGCTTGACTGCTTCTTCCTTGGCACCCTTCCCGGAGAGGACTCCCACGCGGCTCTCGAACTCCTTGTGGGCGGCGTTCAGGATGCCGAGGAAGTAGCTGAGCCATGGCTCGATGTCGTGAGCGTCGTCGTGCCAGCCGTGGCCGGAGGCCGCAAGCGCGTCGTAGTAGGTCTCCTTGCTGTCGTTGATGAGGCGCTCTAGGCTGATGAATCGCCCGACCTCATAGCCGGACTGGTAGAGCGCAAGCAGCGTGAGCAGGCGGCCCATCCGTCCGTTGCCGTCGCGGAATGGGTGGATAGCGAGAAAGTCGAATACGTAGGAGCCGATCAGCAGTAGCGGGTGGTGGTCGTGTTCGCGAAGCGCGTCGGCGAAGCGGGTGTGAAGCTCGCCCATCGCTGCCGGGGTCTCGGCGGCCGGGACGGTGCGGAAGCGAACGATCTTGGTTCCGTCCGCGCGTTCCTCCTCGATTGCGTTCTCGACCGTCTTCCAGCGGCCGGCGGGTGCGTTGGTGAATTGGTAGAGGTCGCGGTGGAACTGCTCGACGACCGACGGCTTGAATGGGATGTGTGCGGCACTTGCGTGGATCGTGTCGAGCACGGCTCGGTAGCCGGCGATCTCCTCCTCGGAGCGGTTGGCGGGCGTCGTCTTCTCAGCCACGAGTGCTTCGATCCGCTTGCGCGGGGCTGTGATCTGCTCGATCGCGTTGGACGCCTCGGTGCTCTGGATGCGCGCGATCTCAACGAGTGTCTTCAGTGCCTCGGGGTGCTGCTGGCGGTAGGCCTCCTCGCGGCCCCGGCCGAGGTCGACGCCGGCGAGCGCGAGCGCCATCGAGGCTGGAATCAGGCTGAGCTGGCGATCGAGTGAGCGGAAGGTGTGCATCGAGTTGTGCGTCTCAGAGAACCTGTCACCACCTCCCATAACATAGCACTTAGGGCGGCATAGTGCCATGTTTCGCTCGTCGGCGCAAACATAGCACCATCCGTGGGAACGTGGCATTTTGCCCGCGCTTATGCCACTTTCCGTCGGTCTAATGCGTGTCAGGGTGGCGCGGGGCCCCGGCCCAGCCGCGACTCATAATCGGTAGGTCGCAGGTTCGAGTCCTGCCGGGCCCATTGCTCAACCTCCTGTAGTGGAGCCATTTCATGGGCTTTGGATCTCAGCGGAATGGCGGGGTGGGCCACAGAATGGGCCACATGAGATCCCGGGTGATGTTTGCCCGGTCCAGTAATAAAAGGGGGGACATGCCGGCGCGCCAGCTTGGCGGACCATGCAGCCCGGTAGAGCGCCTTCCAGCGCAGCGACTCGCCTGCCAGCGCGCTGAGCAACGGCGCAGCGCGGCCAGTTGAAGCGAGTCAGTCTCGCGTTGCCGGCGTGGGAGGCGGAGGTGGTGCGGGGGACGCGGCGCGCGATCCGCCGTTGCGGTGGAACCGACGCCACAGCCCGTCGAGCGACGGCCCGGTCGGGATCTTGACCAGGGGAACCCCGGAGGGCGGGGGCAGAGGTGCTGTCGGCTGCTTCTCCATGCGCATCATTCTAGCCGCTGTCAGAACAGCGACACCAAACCGTAGACCACGGCGAAGAGGATCGGCACCCGAACGGCAAACGCGAATGCCCTACCGCGCCGCTCCAGCCCTTCCCGGTTGAGCTTTGCTGCGCCCGTGAGGTCGCCGAGGAGCTGGGTCAGGTAGTCGATCTCGGTGCTGGCACCGTAGTCGGCATAGAACACCTCTGGTCGTGGCCCGACGTTCGGGCTTGAGCCTCCCATGCTCCCCACGAGACAGGCGAGCGCACCGAGCCCGACGCCGACGAGTAGCAGTACACGCCCGTCATGCAGACCGTGGGGGAGAGTCAGCAAGAGGCTTCCCGCTACGGCGAAGAAACCGAGCAGGCCGAGGAGCTTGGAGTCGAGCGCACTATCGGCCTGCACCTGCGCCGAGAGCTCCTCGTAGCTCGCATACACGGCGCTGCGCAAGTTCTCCACGACTACCCGAGACACGGCGCCTCACCCTACCCGGCCGACAGGTCGGCATCGATCCGGTGGGTCGGGCGCTTCGCCGTCGCCCGTGCCGCTCTGCGCTGCGATCCTGATTGGTCAGACGGCCGGCGCGCAGCGCTTTCAAAGCGATGCCGGATCGACCTCCGAGACGCGTGCTTACCTGCAGCGCAAGGAAGCCGAGGGCAAGAGCTGCATGGAGGCGATGCGTTGCCTCAAGCCCCACCTGGCACGCTATTACCACGGGATGCTCCTGTGTCCGGCCGCGACACCTCGCTCGCCCGCGATCCGCGGAGCGCACCAGCGCCGCTGCGCTGCGTGACGTAGACACAGGCTTACGCCGGGGGATCGGGCTTCTCCCGATTTCGAGGTCGTCGGCCGACCCGACACAAACTGCTCGTCTCAAAGATCACGTCGAGGAGCTTGTTCCCTCGCGTCATCAGGCCATCGTTGCGATGGCCAACGCAGGGAATCGTCGGGACAGGCTGCGACGAGCTCGTAAAGGCGCAGCATGTCCCGAGCGATGAGGACCGTGATGTCGTCATTCAGCATTTCGATCGAAACCGCAACTGCCTCCGGCGAGTCATCATCGCTCTCGTCGTCATCCTCAGCATTGGCGCTGACGAGACTCGAAGCGATTCGATGCCACAGGTTGCGCTCCAACTCAGTCGCCAGGTCGCTCTCTGGGTCAATATTACGGAAGCTCTCCTCCGCCGATTGAAGGCGCAGGCGGATCGGCTCTGAGCCGGTGATGAGCGCATCGACAGCGAGGCGCATTCTCGCGTACGCGGGGCGACTTTCAGGGCTGGGCATGGCCGCATTATCGAGCATCCGTCATCCGCGCGGGGGGGACAACGCCTCCGCATCGCCGTCTCTGGCAAGCCACTGCGTTCGCTGTGGGCAGGGTGTGTGACTCCTGAAAGGGGTCCCCGTCACTACTTCATAGCCGACAGCACATCGTTGACCAGTGACGGTGAGGGATCACCGACTTCAAGATCGAGGCAAATGCTGCGCAGCGCCTCGGGAGGTCTGGACTGACGCTCACCCGACCTCGCTTCAGCGCGGCTCGGCGGAAGGGTCCTGCTCGACGCCAAGCGCGCGCTGCACCCACGCCACGTCGTGCCACGCGCCGAGCTTCCAGCCGATCCGCCGGTAGACGCCGACCGGCTTGAAGCCCATCGCTTGGTGCAGGCCGACGCTCGCCTCGTTGGGCAGCGTCATGCCCGCGACTGCCATCCGGTAGCCGCGCGCGACGAGCCGCTCGAACAGCGCCTCATACAGCGCCCGGCCCGAGCCGGTGCGCCGCCGGCCCTGCTCGACGTAGACGCTGACCTCGCACGAGAAGCGGTAGGCCGCACGCTTCTGGTGCGGCCCGCCGTATGCGTAGCCAACGACGCGGCCCTCGTCTTCAAGCACGACCCAGGCGTGCGTGCGCGTCGCTGCCGCAATACGCTCGGCAATCTGAGCGGGCGTCGGCGGCTCGCCCTCGAAGCTGACGGCCGTCTCGCGCACATACGGCGCGTAGATCGCCGCGCACGCTGGCGCGTCGTCCCCGCTCGCATCTCTCACGGCCGCACCGGACACCCGGTCGCAGCATACGCACAGGCGCGCGTGCGAGACGTTGGCTTAGAGCGGCCACGCGCGCGAGCTCCGGCGGTCTCTGCCGCTCCGTCAGCGACGGCCCTGTCTAGGCGACTTCCGCATGGTCGCGCGGAAGAGCATGTGGATGGTGGTTGGGGTGGGGTGTGCGGTGTTGGAGGGTGATGCGTCCGCCGCGTGCGGGTACGATGAATACGTTGCGGTGGGCGACTCGCTCTGGACGGCGGTGGGAGGGTTCGAGGCGGGCGTGGCGGAGGATTGTCTTGAGTACGATTCGGGCCTCGGTGAGTGAGAACGCGGCGCCGATGCATCGTCTGGGTCCGCCGCCGAAAGGTATCCAGGTGTAGGTGCCGGCGCGGGTGTCCAGGAAACGCTCGGGGCGGAAGGTGAGTGGGTTGGGGTAGAGCTCGGGACGGCGGTTCACGAGCGTTATGTATGGGGCGATCATGGTGCCACTGGGGATGGTCAGCCCTGGTAGCTCGAACGGCTCGGTGGCGAGTCGTGCGGTGAGCGGGAAAGCTGGGCGCAAACGCATCGCCTCCTTGACGACCGCGTCAAGGTACTCGTCTTCTCCGTCGAGCGCGGCGCTTTCAAGGCGCGCCAGCGCGTCGGGGTAGCGGCTGACGCGCTCCAGCACCCACGTCAGGGTGGAAGCGGTGGTGTCGTGGCCGCCCAGCAGCAGGGTGCGCATTGCGTCGCAGATCTCGGCCTCGCTCATCAGGCGGCCTTCCTCATCGGGTGTGCGCAGGAACATTCCGAGCACGTCTTCGCCATCGAGCTGGTCCTCGCCGCGGCGCTGGGCGACCTCTTCGATCACGACCGCGTCGACGTCGGCGATTGCGCGCCGGATTCGCGGGAACGGTCTGTCCCACCCGTTCTGGCGGCTGGTCGCGATCATCGTCTGGAGGAAGAACCGCCGTGAGTGGCCCTCGCGAAGCAGCGCGAGCGTCGCCGAGCGCAACCGCTCGACACGCGGGGGGTCGGTGACCCCGAACACCGTGGCCATGATCACCTCGAGGGCGATCACTTGCATATGCGGCTGGGAAGGAGTGGCGCGCCCGTAGGGCCAGCGCGCGAGAACTTCCTCGGTCTTGCGCTCCATCGTCTCGTGATAGGCGCTCAGCGCTTGCCCCTGGAACGGGGGGAGCTGCATTCGCCGCTTGCGCATGTGCTCGGCGCCGTCGAGGTTCGTGAGTCCTGTCGGGCCGAGGAAGAGATGATGCGCAGAGACCTTGGCCAGCGCCGCTCCGAGGCGAAGCACGTCGGTGTCGGCTGTGAAGACACGCTTGATGTCCTCGGGATCGGTCAGGCACAGCCACGGCCCGGTCGCCGGCATCGGCACCAGGAAGCGGTCGCCGAGGCGCTGGCAGGATCTCGCGAACTGCTCCGGCGCAAGCCAGTACTGGGCGGCGTTGACGATCGCGGGGCGTCGTAGTCGGGGCACGTCGGTAAGCGCTTGATCCATGAGCCACATCCCTGTTTAGTTACTCGGTGCAAAATAGAGTAACATAGTCCCCCATGTCGCCTATAGCCGAATTCCTCGACGTGGCTCCCGTCGTGGGAGAGGACGAGCTCTTTGACCGGGTTGCCGCGGCGGCGCTCGACGAGTTCGCCGAGCACGGCATCCGCCGCACCTCCATGGAAGATGTCGCTCGCCGCGCAGGCGTCTCACGGATGACCATTTTCCGCCGGTTTACAAGCAAGCAGGGCCTCGTCGAGGTTGTCATCGCACGCGAGGTCCGCCGCGGAATGGAAGAGCTCGACCTCCTGTGGGAAAGCGCCGAAACGCTGGAGGACCGACTAGTCGCAGGATTCGAGTTCGCCGGGCGCTACGTGCGCGGGCACCCTCTATTCGATCGGCTCTTGCGCAGCGAACCCGAGGTCCTGCTACCACCGCTCACCCTCGACGGCGGACCCGTCCTCAAGCTCTACCGATCACTTATCGCGCATCGACTCCAGGCCGAAGTCAACGCCGGTCGCGCCGCGACATCAGACATAGACGGCGTCGCCGAAGTGATCGCACGCCTCGCGATCTCGCTGCTACTCACCCGCGACGGGACCATCACACCCGACGACCCAAACTCCATCCTCCGCCTAGTCAACCTCACACTGCTCCCCATGCTCCAACCACACTCCGACTAGCGCCGCTGCAACCACACAACTGAGCAGCGTGAGCAGGTTGCGAGACCGAGTTCGCTGAGCGCGAATGCGAGCGACCCCCTACAGTCCGCGAGCTTGGCCCGTGACGTGCACGACCAGGACGTAGGTATGGCGATCGAGCGCCCCATACATGGTCCCTGATCCCGAGGCGTGAGCGTAGCGGCCGGTGCCGTGGTCGATCCACATTTTCCCGCCAAAGCTTTCCCAGCCTTCCTTGGGTGTGGTCGCCTTCCCGTTTGCGTGGCCGAATAGGTCTCCGCCTGGCAGGTACATGACGATGTGAGATGTCGCGCTTCCCACTTCTCCGAGGTAGAGGCTGATTTTGACGCGGCCTTTGAGTGTCTGGCCGGCCCTCGTTTTCGGTCCACCTGATCTGCCCCAAAGTAATGGATCGCTGCTGGTGGATCCGTCCGGACGGTCTGATCTGATGCGAGTGGGCCGTGTAGTTTGGCGGCCCTTCAGACTGCTCCGCCCAAGCGCTGTCTTGCGCGGCGGTGTGCTTGCAGCCCAGCGCGAGGCGCAATGGCGAGCCAGCGACACTCGGCAGGCGCGCCATCGGATGGCTCGTTGCGATAGATGAGCCGGAAGCGTGGCTTGCCTTTGTGCCTGGGAATGTCGAAGCGGACCCTCCGGCAGTCCACCAACTCGGAATGGCGCCCGGAGCCCATCATCTCGCCGAGATAGGGGTTCGCTCCGCACTCGACCAGCAGTTCTGCGATGCGCCGCTTGAGAGCCTCGACTTCGGACTCGCCAACCTCGTCGTCCATGGCCAGGCTCGCAATGAGACTCGCCACGTCGTCGCGTACCCCTTCCGCGAAGGTGACCGGCACCTCGCGGCCATGCTCAAAGCTCATGAAGCTCAGGCTGTGTGGATGCCGAGTTCCGCCAGAGCCTCTATACCGTCTTGGATGCGCTCGGCAGCGCCGCTCCTGATGCGCTCGGCGGCGAGCGTGGCGGCCTCGTCGTCGACGCGGCTCTCTTCGACGGCGTCGAGCCTGGCGTTAAGGTCGTCCTGCATCCTGTGCATCTGGTCTTCGAGGCGACCGAGCCGATCCATGAGCTCACTGGACTGCGTCTCTGACTCTGATGTGGGGGTCATGTGGTCAGGATACCTTGCGGGTCCACGTCTTCGCTGCGTTCCTCGTCTGTCTCCAAGCTGTGGTCCTTCTCGTGGGTCCCTAACCGCGCGAATCTCAGGTGATCTCAGCGAACCTCAGCTCCGCTGACGCGCTCCACGTCACCTGAGGGCCCCCGCCTTCTTCCTTCGAGTCCAATATCGTCCATTGGTCGGAAAGCGCTTAGGCAAGTCGGATTGGTGCCGGTTGAGGTTGGATCCGATCACGCGTTTGCTAGCGAAGGTCCTCGCCCATGCGCATCCCGGGCGAAATCCCGGGCAAAAGTTTTTGGCAACTTTCAGTCTCGCGGTCTATACAGGGTGTGCGCGAACGAGTGCCGAACCCCAACAAGTTCATGGTCGAGCAGGGCATGGAGGTTCCGAACGACGCAGGCGTGCTCGGGACAAACCTATGGGATGCCTGGAAGGCCGGCCGCATCATGCGGGCACCCAACGGCGTCTACACACCACTCGACGGCAGCGGAAAAACCGAATGGGACCGTCCGTTCACGGACTACTACTACGCAGCCGAACAAGGCTTCCCCACCCCCGGCAGCTGGCCGCCAGGCGGCGGACATCGCTAGCGCGCCCCAGCCGCTCAAGAAGTGTAGAGTTAGCCAATGCAGTGCGACGGAATTATTCCGAAGCTTGGGTGCTAGGAGGGGTATTACGCCGCGACTAGGCCCCAACGAAAAGGAGTCTCATGTCTATAGGAAGGATCGGTGCTCGCGCGGCAGTCGTTGGCGTCAGCATCCTGGTGTCGAGCGCGCTCGCCGCGAGCCCGGGGTGGGCCGCTCATGGAAGCAACGAAGACACCAAGCTCTGCAGGCACTATCCGGGCGCGCTGTTTGCGCAGGACGGCAGCGCATTCAAGAACACGAAGGCGTGTGTGCACTACGTCAAGAAGGGTGGCCAGCTCGGGGGTGTAGACGCGATTGCGGAACCCCCAGTCGAAGGCTCCTTCAATGAGACCTGCATGGGCTTCGGACTGGAGCCGAGCACCCCGACCCGAACCCTGGAGTCGCGCTGTGGAGCCACCTACAGTAACGGCGACGCCACGGGCCAGTATGGACCGCAGGAAGAAAATGGGACCTGGGCGGTTTCCACGAGCATCCCGTGTACGCTCGGAGGTGGACAGATCGTCTCGCTTGTCGTGTTGGCATCAGCTCTCGAAGGCTCCACCGTCGAACGGGAATTCCCGCCTCCGAGCGGCTGCTAGATGAGCCAGCGGGGCTGGGTCGCGTCCCAGCCCCGCACGGCTATCCCGGCTCACGAGACCGCGACCTCCGATGCGTCCGCGAGCGTGGCCGACCAGGAGCGCTCATAACGGCGTCTCGCGTGCGACCAAAAGGACCAACTAAAGAGCCACGGCAGTGTGCGAAGAAACCCAAACGCGAGCGCGGCAAGTGCGTCAAGCGGACGAGAGTCCACCGCACCCGCAAAGAAGCAAGCAGGGCTCGTAAGAACTAGCTGCCAGCAAGCCGAGTTCCCGCAGCTTTACACAGACGTAGGTGATGCAGGATTGTGGGTAACCAGGCGCAGCCCGGCGTCGTACTCGGCGAGGTCGCGGGTGCCCGTGACGCTCATCCCAAGTGCCGTTCTCAAGGTCGCCGCGGACAGCCGCCACCACGGGCTACCACCTCGGCGGGCATACGCGCAAAGCCGGATGTCCCGGCGCGCGCCTGAGCGTCGAGTACGCGCTCGGGGTGCCCTTATTAATAGAGCCACCGCGCTCTCCGAGCGGGTTTAGAGGTGGGTTGGGGTGGACGCGAGACTCGACGGTCGCGTCCACCTGCGCCGGTTGATCGGGCGCTGCCAGGAGTGGTGCTACTGCACGCGCGCCCAGCTCACCAACAAAGCGATCCGCCGCGGCGCGTTCGCCTTGGTCCCAGACCTGATCGCAAAGATCGATGCCTACCTCACCGCCAACAACGCCAACCCAAGACCGCCCACCAAATCGTGGAAAAAGTCTAGCGGGGACGCATGACACTCAAAGCAATCACCAACTAAAACGCTGACGGACCACTAGGCTGCGCTGCCATGCCGGATGCCGAGCAGCCAGCGGGCGAGGAGGACGCGGTCGCGGACGCTGCCCGCGCAGCGCTCGCGGAGCGCATCGCGCGCCGCCGCTCGGACTCGGACTTCCAGAGGATGCGGGGACGCGGCCGGCGTGGGGATTGCGCAGCGAGTTCTGTCGGCGATCGCCGCGTCCGACCATCGGGAGCCCGATGGCTGGCCTTATCGGGAGCGATTCTTCAAGCGCGACGTGGGGCCAAGCCGATGGTTGATGGTCGTCGTAAACTATGAGAAGGAGCCGGCGCGGGTTGTCACGGCACTTGGCTATCGACGCGGCACCGGGTGGCGGTTCGTTGAGCCGTGGCTCGCCAGCAAGCCGATCGTCACCAAAGGCCGGACGTGGGTGCCAGAGCGCTCGCGTATCGTGATTCTCGAAGGGCCCGGACCTGACATCCACCCAGCGATCATGGGTCCAAGGCTGGACGAAGGCAATCGAGTTGAGCGAGAACGTGACCGACCGGTTCTTGCATCCACCGCCGATCCCGGTCGAGAAGGTACGCTCGGCCGCGCGTACGACGACAAAGCCAGAGAACGGCACTCCCGACAAGCCCGGCCGAAGCCCATTCTCCTCGGTCATCGTCGGCGATCCCGTTTGGCGGCCACCACCAGCGGGTAACGTCAACCCGTGGCGAGTACAGTTGCGGCACCGAGGCCGGCGGAAGCGTGTAGGCAGGAGCAACAGGTGGCCAGCGGTCATACTTCGGACCTGAGCTCGCCCGCGACAGACGCCCCACCGACCGGGGCACCGTCGAACGAGGACGTCGTGAGGTCTCTGTTCGACGCCTTCAGCCGTCGCGACCTGCAAGGCGCGGTGGAGCTGATGCACCCCGGCATTGTCTTCCAGCCGATGACCGCGGCGGTGACACGCGCCGGGGAGCCCTACCGTGGCCACGAGGGGATCCGTCGCTACACCGAAGACGTGGAGAGCCACTGGGAGCAGTTGACGATCCGTCTGAAGCAGATTCGCTCGGCCGGGCAAGCGGTGGTGGCGCTCGGGCTGGTGAGCGGGAGCGGCCCGGGGGGCTCGTTCGAGGACGCCCCCACCACGTGGGTGGTCAAGTTCAAAGACGGCAGGGTCGCGCACGTGCAGATCTTCTCCGACGAGCGCTACGTCACGAGCGCGCTGGTGGGCGAGGACGCCTGACGGGCGCGTCCCCGCCGTTCGCGCTCCTCTACCCGCTCCCATCGCTGATCCCTGGCCGCCGGGGCTTGTGTCAGGTAAGCCGCACCCATGTACACCCGCCGGAGTCCTCCGGCGGGGGGAATACGCTCAGAGGATGCCATGCGAGCGCCTCGCCGTGATCGACTTGGGCTCGAACTCCTTCAGGCTGGTCGTGTTCACCGCGACCGAGGGGTGGTGGCAGCGCAGCGACGAGATCTATCAGGTGGTGCGGATCGGCGAAGGGATGGCGGCCACCGGCAGGCTGGGTGAAGAGCCGATGAGTCGCGCGCTCGCGACGCTGGACGTGTTCGCCCACTTCTGCGAGGCGGCTGGCTTGACGGGCGGCGGCGCGGTGGACGCCGTGGCCACCAGCGCGATCCGCGACGCCGAGAACGCACCGGCGTTCCTGGCCAAGGCGCGCAAGCGCACGAAGTTGCCGATCCGCGTCCTCAGCCGCGAGGAGGAGGCCCGTTATGGATACCTGGCGGCGGTCAACTCGACGACGCTGAGCGACGGCTGCATGCTGGACCTGGGTGGCGGCTCGATGCAGCTGGTGGAGGTGAGAGACCGACAGGCGCATGAGTCGGGCTCGTGGCGGGTGGGGGCGGTGAGGATGACGGAGCGCTTCCTGCCCAATGGTGGACCGGCGAAGCCGCGCCAGATCGAGGCGCTGCGCGAGTACGTGGCGCAAGAGCTCCGCAGCGCGGCGTGGTTGGCGAAGACAGGCAGGCGCCTGGTGGGGATCGGCGGGACGGTGCGCGGCCTCGCCGCCGTGGCGCAGCGCGCGGAGGGGCTGCCGAGCAACGGCGTGCAGGGCATGACCGTGACGCGCGAGGCGCTCGGGGAGATCATCGAGCGGCTGGCGGCGCTGACGCCCTCGCAGCGCGCGAGCGTGCCGGGGGTCAAGCCGGCGCGAGCGGACCTGATCCTGGCGGGAGCGGTCGTGGTGGAGGGCGCGTTGCGCGCGGGTGGCTTCGACGCCCTGGAGGCGACCGAGGCGGGACTGCGCGAGGGGGTGTTCTTCGAGCGCCACCTATCTAAAAAAGAGGGGCCCGGCTCCCCGTCCTCCGGCCGGCTGCGCCACCCTCTTGGCGATCCCACCCACCCCGACGTGGCCCCGCTGTTCGAAGATGTGCGCCGTGCGTCGGTGGAGAACCTCGCGGCGCGCTACCGCGTCGACCGCGCCCACACGCAACACGTGGCGACGCTGGCGCTCGGCATGTTCGACCAGCTTGCGCGCATGGGGCTGCACAAGGGCGACCCGTGCGAGCGGGAACTGCTGTGGGCGGCGTGCATGCTGCACGACATTGGGATGTCTGTGGACTACGACGACCACCACAAGCACTCGCGCTATCTGATCCTCAGTGCCGGCCTGCCGGGGTATTCGCCAAAGGAGGTGGCGATCGTGGCGCAGGCGGCGCGCTACCACCGCAAGGGCATGCCCGACCCGGGGCCGCTGGCGGCGCTGCTCGGCGAGGGCGACGCCGCAAGGTTGGACCGCTGTGCGGTGCTGCTGCGCCTCGCGGAGGACCTCGAGCGCTCGCGCGACCAGCTGGTCAAAAACACGGTGCTCAGCGCTGAGAACGGATCGGTGCAGCTGCGGCTGCTGGCGGAGGGTGGCGCGGCGGTGCCGCGATGGGCGGCGGGCCGGGAGAGCGAGCTGTTCGCGCGCGCGTTCGACAAGACGCTGTCGGTGGTCGCGTAGGTAGGACTTCGTGAGTGTCCGCCGCGGGGCGGCGTAGCCGGGCGCGCGCGAGCGGAACGCAACGCGGCAGCGCTCAGGTGGCCGCGAGCGCGCGCACGTCCCCGGCGCAGTCGTACAGCGCGAGGCTGTAGATCGACCAGCGCGGGAAGTGCAGCCACACTTCGGAGGGTATGTAGCGGCAGGCGCGGATCACCGCGTGCGTGGCGAGGTTGCCCCCGCGCGAGGCGTAGGCGCCGCCGAGTACCACGTAGCGCGCTTCGTGGCGCGCCACCATCCGCGCGAGGCCGGGGCCGTCGAGCGCCGGGTCGGTGCCGCTGTAGCCGCCCACCGCGCCCGCGCGGTAGCCGAGCAGGATCATCGTGGAGGAGGTGTTGGAGGAGACCGTCAGCACTTCCCACTTGCGGGTGGGGTGGTGGTGGTCGATATAGCTCATCAGGTCGCGGTCCACTTTCACGTCGTGGGTGGTCACGCCGTAGGGGCCGAGCGCGCCCGCGACTTTCGGGCCGGCAGCCGGGAAGGTGCCCTCCACCGGCACCGACCAGGTGGTGGTGGAGAACGCGGTCGGGGCGATCAGCAGCGCGGCGAGGATCAGCGCCATCGCGGGCGCCGCCAGGCGACGGACTGCCACCATCACGAACAGGCCGGCGACGGTGAGGGCGATCAGCAGATGCGGCAGCCAGTGCAGGTAGTGTTCGCGGCGCAGCAACACCAGCTGCGCCGCCACCGTGCCGGCGACCGCGAGCACCAGCAGCAGCATGCGCCAGTCGCGCGCGCGGCCGAAGCGCGCGAACGCGACCGCGCCCGCGCCGATCATCGCGGCGGCGCCGGGGCCGAGCGCGGAGACGTAGTAGGGGTGCACGATGCCCTTCGCAAAGCTGAGGAACACCGACTCGGTGAGAAACCAGCCGCCGAGCACGAACAGCCCGGCGGTGCGCTCGTCGCGGCGGACCGTCTCCCACCAGGCGCGAACGCCGGCCGGCTCGGCCGTCCGCGCGGCTCCGCGCGGCGGCCACAGGAGCGAGAGCGCGAGCGCCACCAACCCGAGCAGCGCGAACGGGTACATCCAGCCTCCCTGGCCGCCGAAGCCGGAGTGGAAGAGTCGCAGCGGCCCGGTGGGGCCGCCGAACGGGGTGGGGTTGGTGTAGTGGCCATCCGGCAGCAGCGGGTTGGGCACGTGCGTGGGGGCACGGGTCTTCTTGGCGCGCAAGGCTGTGTGCGTGCGCGCCGGGAAGGGCGCCACGGCGCCGAGCTTGATGAATACCTGCCCGGGCCCCCCCACCTGTCCTTCGACGCGGCCGAAGCCGTTGTAGCCGAAGGTAAGGTTGAGCTCGGTGTTGTCGGTGGAGCCGCCCACGTACGGGCGCTGGGAGGCGTGGGTGGCTTCCACGAAGGCAATCCACGAGAAGGCCACAGCGCCGAGCATCGCGCCGGCGGCGAGCAGCTGCAGCAGACGCCGCCAGAGCGATCCGCGCGCGCACAGCAGGTAGCCGAGCGCGATCCCTGGGATCACCAGGCAGGCAGCGAGCGTCTTGGCGTTGAACGCCAGCCCCACCAGCGCCGCGCTCGCCAGCAGCGAGGGCCAGCCGCCGGTGCGGATCGCGCGCAGTGCGGCGCCGCACGCAAGCACCAGCAGCAGGATCAGCGTGGGGTCCACGCCGTTCTCACGCGAGACCGCCACGAATGAGGGGAACACCGCCAGTGCCAATGCCCCCACGAGCGCCGCGGGGTGGCCGAAGGGGCGGCGCATCGCCGCGTACAGCAGCGCCACCGTCAGTACTCCGATGATCGCCTGCGGTAGCAGCAAGCTGAGCGGCTCGAAGCCAAACAGCTTGGCGCTGACCACCTGCACCCACAGTGCGAGCGGCGGCTTGTCGACGGTGATCAGCCCGCCGGGGTCGAACGAGTTGAAGAGGAAGTTGTGGAAGGAGCCCACCATCGACTTCACGCCGGCCGCGTAGAAGACGTTGGCGTAGCCGTTCTGGGAGAGCTTCTCGGTGTTCAGTACGGCTGACAGCGCCAGCACCGGCGCCAGCGCCGCCCAGCCGAGCACAGTGCGCAGGCTGGGTGCGGGGATGGTCGGCTGCGTGCGCCCGGCAGGGGCGGGGGTGAGCGCCGGCACAGGCGTTGCCGCCGGGATCGGGGTCTGTGGGCTGGTGGTGTCTTGGGTGGCGCTCATGGCGGCGGGATGGTAGGCGGGCGCGGCCAGAGGTGCGCCACTCCAGAGAAGCAAAGCGGAAACGGTGCTAAGAGAGCATTAAGACCTAAGAGTCCACTAAGAGGGCGCCAGTCCCTCCAGCAGCCGTTCGAGATCCTCATCGTCGTTCCAGGCGCCGACGGAGGCTCGCAGCCAGGGGTGGCCGGGGATGTCGCGCAGAAGCACCCCGTGCGCGGTGAGGCGTTCGCGCTCGGCGAGCGGGTCGTGGCTGGCGAAGGTGACGAGCGTGCCGCGGGCGACCCCGTCCATCGCGACCCCGCCTACCACCTCGCGGCCACCCGCGGCGAGCTGCTCGGCGAACCGCCCGGCGAGCAGTCGGGCGCGCTCGTGCAGCGCGGGCCACTCGAAACGCTCGAGTACGCCAAAGGCCGCCAGCGCGCAGGCGACGGTCTCGGCGTTCAGCGAGAGCGTGTCTAGGCGCCGGGCGTCCTCGTGCAGGGATGCATCGAGGCCGGCGCCCGGGTCGGCGAGGTTGGCGTAGCCGCGGCGCGTCACGGCGAGCCGCTCGCGCAACTCGGGCGTAGTGTAGAGCATGCCGGTGCTGTCGGGCCCGCACAGCCACTTCTGGCCGGGGCCGGCGTAGGCGGCGCAGCCCAGGGCGCGCACGTCGGTCGGGATCGCGCCGACCCCCTGGGCGCCGTCGAACAGCACCGGGACGTCCACCTCGGCGAGCTCTGCGGGGGCGACCGACCCGGTCATCCAGCTCACGTGCGAGCAGGCGATCAGCCGCGTGCGGGGGCCGACGGCGCCGGGCAGCTGGAGCCACGGGACCGCGCGGATCGCCACGCCGCGCAGCTCACGCGCGGCGATCAGCGCTCCGAGCAGTCCGGGGTGCTCCTCTACGCTTGAGAGGATCTCATCGCCGGGTCCCAGCCGCAGCCCCTCGATCACTAGCGAGAGCCCCTCGCTCGTGCAGGTCGTGAGCGCGAGGTCCTCGGCCGTGCAGCCCAGCAGCGAGGCGTAGGCGCCGCGCAGCGCCTGGCCCAGCTCGCCGCGGCGTTCGAAATGAGCGAGCGTGCGGCCCTCCGCGGCCTCGCGCGCCAGCTCCTGCGCGCCGGCCTGCGCGGCGGCGGCGGGCAGCGGGCCGTCGGTGCCAGCGTTCAGGTAGGCGGCGCGCCGCAGCACCGGAAACTGCGCTCTCAGGGCCGAAGGATCCACGGCCGGCAGGATAACGACGTGCCGGGCGCCGGCCTGGCATACTGGGATTTCGGGCTATCCGAATCGTTTGTCATGAATTGAAATAATGGGGGTACGGAAGCGTGAGCTCCACGCTGGCGGGTGGGAGCGGTTGACGGAAACGCGGTGGGGAAGTCGACGAGCGGGCGCGACGGGTGGAGGTGGGGCGGTGATGGAGTGGACCGAGAGTGGACCGAGAGAGGAGGCAGGATGACCGATCGACGGCCGACCGAAGCCGGGGGACATGCGCCTGCGGCTCACATCCCCGTTTCGACCGAAGCCGGGGGACATGAGCCTATGGCTCACATCCCCGTTTCGACCGAAGCCGGGGGACATGAGCCTATGGCTCACATCCCCGTTTCGGCTAGCAAGGATGGGCAGGTGTGTCTGTGGGAGCCCACCGCGGGACAGCGGGAGCGCGCGTGGCTGACGGGCTTCATGCGCTGGGTGAGCGAGCGCGAGGGCCGGACGTTCGCGGAGTACGAGCAGCTGCGCGAGTGGTCGGTGACCGAGCTGGAGCGTTTCTGGGCGAGCATCTGGGAATACTTTGGGGTGCGCTGCTCGCGCCCCTACGAGCGGGTGCTGGGCCGAAGCCGGGGGACACTCGCCTCCGGCGAGCATCCCCGTTTCGGCCAACACACGATGCCGGGCGCGCGCTGGTTTGAGGGTGCGGAGCTCAACTACGCCGAGAACATGCTGCGGGCCGCTCGGAGATCCTCCGATCATCGGCCAGCCGGCGAGACGACTGCGCAAAGCTCGGCCGGCGAACGTGAGGGTGGGCGGGATCCCGAGCAAATCGCGGTGCTGCACGCCTCCGAGCTGCGCGAGCTGCGTGAGCTGACATGGGGCGAGCTCTCCGCACAGGTGGCCGTGGTGGCAGACGGACTGCGCGCGCTGGGCGTGAAGCGGGGGGATCGCGTGGTCGCCTACATGCCAAACATCCCCGAGACGCTGATCGCGTTCCTGGCGAGCGCGAGCGTGGGTGCCGTCTTCTCGAGCGCGGCGCCGGAGTTCGGGGCGCGCAGCGTGATCGACCGCTTCGCGCAGATCACGCCTAAGGTGGTGTTCGTGGTGGACGGGTACCGCCACGGCGGCAGGGACTTCGACCGCAGGGAGGTGGTGGGGGAGATCCTCGCGGAGCTGCCCTCCGTGTGCCACACGGTGCTGGTGCCCTACCTGTTCGAGAGCGCTTCCGCCGCCCCGGCCATCCCCACGGGCTGGCCGGGGGCACTTACATGGGGGGAGCTGTGCGAGCGCGGGGAGACCGCTCGAAGCTCGCCCGACGTGCCGGTGTTCGAGCAGGTGCCCTTCGACCACCCGCTGTGGGTGCTGTACTCCTCGGGCACCACCGGCCTGCCGAAGGCGATCGTGCACGGCCACGGCGGGATTCTGCTGGAGCAGCTGAAGAAGAGCCATCTGCACCTCGATCTGCACCGGGGTGACCGCATGTTCTGGTTTACGACGACCGGTTGGATGATGTGGAACTTCCTGATCGGCTGCCTCTTCACCGAGGCGGCGATCGTGCTGTACGACGGCAGCCCGGGGCACCCCGACCTGGGCGCGATGTGGGCGCTGGCGGAACGCACGAAGATGACCTGCATGGGCGTCAGCGCGGGCCTGCTCAGCGCGTGCGAGCAGGCCGGCGTGAAGCCGGCGCGGGACTACGACTTGAGCGCGCTGCGCAGCATCGGCTCGACCGGCTCGCCGCTGGCGCCGGAGAGCTTCGCGTGGGTGTACCGGGAGGTCAAGGCGGACGTGTGGCTGTTCTCCACGAGTGGGGGCACCGACGTGTGCACGGCGTTCGTCGGCGGCTGCCCGCTGCTGCCGGTGTACGAAGGGGAGCTGCAGTGTCGCGTGTTGGGGTGCGCGGTGGAGGCGTGGGACGAGCGGGGGCGCAGCGTGACCGACGAGGTGGGGGAGCTGGTGCTGACCGAGCCGCTGCCCTCGATGCCGTTGTTTTTTTGGGGAGACCCACCCGCCCACGACGCTGGCCTGCCGCCGGACGCGCCGCAGAGCCTGGTGGGGCCGCGCTACCGGGAGAGCTACTTCTCGATGTTCCCCGGCATCTGGCGCCACGGCGACTGGATCAGAATCACCCCGCGGGGAGGCGCGGTGATCTACGGCCGCTCGGACGCCACGATCAATCGCCAGGGGGTGCGGATGGGCACCAGCGAGATCTACCGGGCAGCGAGCGGGGTCGAGGAGGTGGTGGACGCGCTGGTGGTCGACATTCCATCCGGGAGCGACGCCCGCCCATCCGCCGGCGGCGGCGCCGAGCTCCAGATGTGGCTGTTCGTGGTGTTGCGCCCCGGGGTCGCGCTGGACGACGAGCTGAAGGGTAGGATCAGGCGGCGGATACGCGCGGACTGCTCGCCGCGGCACGTCCCCGACGAGGTGATGCAGATCGCGGAGGTGCCCCGCACGCTCTCGGGCAAGACGCTGGAGGTGCCGGTGAAGCGGATCCTGATGGGCTCCGCGCCCGCGGAGGCGGCGAGCGTGGACTCGCTCGCCAACCCACAGGCGCTCGAGTACTTCGTGGAGCTCGCGCAGACGCTGCGCTTCGCCTCGGGCTGAGAAACACGAGCCATCCGGGAGGAGTCCGAGCAGGGCGTGTCGAACAACGGGGCCGATGAGACGAACGGCATCGACCTCAACAGTGCAGGAGCCCCCCGTGGGCCTCACGGGCGAGCACCAAAGCCTCTCCAAGTACATCCAGACGCGCTTCGAGGAGTGCTCGCGCTCACAGAAGGACGTGGCGCAGTACATCGTCGATCACCTCGACGAGGCGGCTTTCCAGACCGCCGAGGAGCTGGCCCGCCGCGCCAACACCTCGAGCTCGACGGTGGTGCGCTTCTCGCAGGCCCTGGGGTTCGAGGGCTTCCCGGAGCTACAGGCGGCCGCGCGCGACGAGTACCGGCGCGTGCACGCCAACGGCGGGGGATCGAATCAGAGCCATCAATCCACAAACGGCAGCTCGGCGCCACTGTTCTCGCTCGATCAGAACGAGTTCGAGGCCGCGTTGGCGGCCGACCACCTGAACGTCGAGGAGACCGCCCGTAAGGTTGCGCGCGGCGACGTGGAGGAGTTGATCGACGCGATCGTGAGCGCCGAGAAGGTGATGGTGGCGGGCACCGACCAGATGGCGTTCTTCGCCAGCTACCTGCGCCACCTGCTGATGCTGCTGGACCTGCGCGTGGAGGTGGTGGCAAGCCCCTCTCAGGAGGCGCTCAGCCGCCTCGGGCGAATCGATCAGGGCACGCTCGTGATCGGGCTCTCGGCGGGGCGCCCGCACCCGCTGGTGCTGCGCGCGATGAAGCTGGCACGCCACCGTAAGGCGCGCACCGCGGCGATCACCGACGCGACCCTCTCGGAGGTCGCCAAGCTCGGGCAGATCAAGCTGTACTACTCCTCCAACAGCCCCGCCTACGTGCGCTCGCACGCGGCGCTCCTCAGCCTCATCCAAGCGCTGGCCTACGGTGTGTACTCGCGCGACACCGCCCAGTACGAAGACCGCATCAAGGCCTTCCGGCTGAAGTAGTCCTTTTCGGGGAAGACAGGGCCGCATGCGGCCCTGTCCCGGTCCGTGCATGCACGGACCGGCCGGCCGGCGCATGCGCCGGCCGGAACAGAGAGAACGACACGGATAGACTGCAAGTCATGCGCGACGAGGCGACATTCGCGGTGAAGGCCGGCCTGGCGGAGATGCTGAAGGGCGGCGTGATCATGGACGTGGTCACGCCCGAGCAGGCGAAGGTGGCCGAGGAGGCGGGCGCCGCAGCGGTGATGGCGCTGGAGCGGGTGCCCGCCGACATCCGCCGCGACGGCGGCGTGGCGAGGATGTCCGACCCGGAGATGATCACCGGCATCCAGGAGGCCGTCAGCATCCCGGTGATGGCGAAGGCGCGGATCGGCCACTTCGTCGAGGCGCAGGTGCTGCAGGCGCTGGAGGTGGACTACGTCGACGAGTCGGAGGTGCTGACCCCCGCCGACGAGGCCCACCACATCGACAAGTGGGCGTTCAAGGTGCCGTTCGTGTGCGGGGCCACCAACCTCGGCGAGGCGCTGCGGCGGATCGGCGAGGGCGCGGCGATGATCCGCTCCAAGGGCGAGGCCGGCACCGGGGACATCGTCGAGGCGGTACGCCACATGCGCATGATCGGGGGTGAGATCCGCCGTCTGGCCATCCTCCAAGAGAGCGAGCTGGCGAGTGCCGCCAAGCAGCACGGGGCGCCACTTGACCTCGTGCGGCGGGTAGCCGCTGAGGGGCGCCTGCCGGTGGTGCTGTTCTGCGCGGGCGGGATCGCCACCCCCGCCGACGCGGCGCTGATGATGGCGCTCGGCGCCGAGGGCGTGTTCGTGGGCTCGGGGATCTTCAAGTCAGACGACCCGCCGGCGCGGGCGCGCGCGATCGTCGAGGCGACCACTCACTGGCAGGACCCCGCGCGTGTGGCGGGCGCCTCGCGCGGCCTCGGCCCCGCGATGGTCAGCCTGGAGAGCTCGAAGCTTGGCGACGAGCAACTGCTGGCCCAGCGCGGCTGGTAGCTGTCGGGCATCACAGAGTGGCAGTGGGAGACGACTCGCCGCCGGCACCGCTGGCGCAACCGGTGGTGGGGGTGTTGGCGCTGCAGGGCGGGTTCGAGGCACACGCGCGGATGCTGCGTGGCGTGGGCGCGGAGGTACGTGAGGTGCGCACGCCCGCCGACCTCGACGGTATCGAGGGACTGGTGATCCCCGGGGGCGAGTCGACCACGATGACGCTCGGGATCGAGCGGGAGGGCCTGGCGGAGCCGCTACGGGAGCTGGCCGGCCGGGGGGTGGCGCTGCTCGGCTCGTGCGCCGGGCTGATCATGCTCGACCGCGACCACCTCGGGCTGATGGACATGCGCGCGCGGCGCAACGCGTTCGGTCGTCAGATCAAGAGCTTCGAGGCGCAGGTGCCGATGCGGGGGATCGATGGCCCGCCTCTGCACGGAGTCTTCATCCGCGCCCCCTGGATCGCCGAGCACGGCCCCGGCGTGGAGATCCTCGCGGAGGTGGACGGCTACGCGGTGGCGGCCCGCGAAGGCAACCGGCTGGCGGTGGCCTTCCACGCCGAGCTCACACCCGACGAGCGGCTGCACCGACTGTTCTTGGAGGAGGTGCGCGCCGCCACACGTGTTCACTAAAGCAAGGCGGCTCGTTTCGTCCGGCCGTCGGCTGTCTGCGCCTCTTGCTCGCTTGGCAGGATGATCAGCGGCTCTTCGAGCAGGTCGAGCACGCGGTTGACCGCGTCGTGGATCTCTCCCGCCAGCAGCCCCTCGTCGTCGAGCGCGACCGCGTGCTCGAACGGCCACGAGCGCGACACATGGATGGAGGGGCGCAGGTGAGCGGCGCGGCGGCCGAGCGTGCGCAGAAACGGTTCCAGGCGCGCTTTGTCGCGCGCGGAGGCGTAGCGGCGGCGCAGCAGCCACGGCCACAACTCGGGGAGGATCGTGTCGGGGTTGTGGGCCCCCACCTGCTTGAAGTCCTCGGTCTGCCAGCGGCGGATGTAGGTGGCGGCGTCCAGGCGCGAGGTGAGGTAGACGCGAGTGCGCGCGGGAGCGTTGCGGAAGCCGAGCTGGGGCTGGGGCTCCACGCGCCAGCCCCCACCCGCGCCGCTTGCGCCCTGCAGGAGCTCGACTAGGCGTTCGGCGTGGCCGGCGCCGTAGAGGTGCTCGGCCTGGCGCTTGAGCTCGCCCGGCCAGAAGTGCAGGATCAGCTCCTGCCCGTCGAGGTCGAGCGCGGCTCGCTGCAGTGAGATCACCCCGAGCGCGGAGTCCAAGCGCACGTGCGCCAGGCCGATGCGCTCCGGCTGCAGCCCGGTCGCTTCGCGCAGCAGCGAGCGCAGTCGCCACTTGCGCCGCACGGGGTCGGCGCCCACGCGGCGCAGCGAGCCGAACGGCAGCAGGTGGCCGAAGTCCTGATGGGCGTAGGTGAGCAGATCCTGCACCAGAGCGCGCTCGGCGGGCGAGAGCACCGCCAGCTCCACCAGGCGCCACCACGACTCCAAAAGGTCGTGCCAGCGCAGCACGCAGGTGCGCCGCTGCGCGAAGCGGGCGCTGCCGAGGTTGAGCTCGCCGACGCGGTGCCCGTTGCGACGGGCCCAGCGGGTGCACACCTTGCTCTCCAGCAGCACCACCAACTCGGGGTCGAAGCGCAGCACGCCGTCGAAGCGCTGCCCGCGGCTGGTGTCTTTGACCTCGCCGTCGCCCTCCGCCGGTTCGGTGTCGGGCGTGAGGAACACGCTCACCAGCCGCCCGCGCTTGACCTCACCGCCGGCGGCGCTCTCCTCGGATGCGTCGACGATATGTGTCGCCTGCATGTCCACCGTGCAGTCGGGCAGCTCGCTCTGCGAGGGCTCGCCGATCGAGCGCAGCAGCGTCTCACGGGCGAGGGGAACCAGCCGCAGCACGATCATCGCCGCGCGTGTCAGCTGGTCCTCGTGGGTGCGCCCGAGGTCACGGTATGGGTCGAAGACGTTCAGGTGCGGGTTGGCGGTGGCGCTGTCTACAACCACCTCCCCGTTCGGTGCGACCACATCGATCCCCTCACTCTGTGCCTGCTTCGCCGACGCCCCTTGTCATGTACGTCCGATCAGCGAGCTGTCAAAGACTTTAGCGCACGTTGTCGTTTCTGGGGGATGGAGCGTCAGGCCGCCGCGAACCGGGCGATCCCGTCCCGGATCTGTTCCGTCACGCGGCCGTCGCGCAACAGCAGATCGACGTGGCCGAGGACCTCTGAGATCGTCAGGTAGGCCTGCGTGACGGCGACGTTGCCCCACATCTCGTAGGCCAGCTCGTAGGCGGTACGGGGACGCTCGGCAAGCAGCCCGTGGATCTTCTTGGCGCGCCGTTCGTGCATGCGCAGGCGCTCGTCGATCAGCGTGGCGTGATCGGCGATTGGGGCACCGTGGCCGCTGAGCACCAGCTCGAGATCCATCGCGCGCGTCTGCCGCAGGGAGTCGAGATAGGCGATCAGCGCGTGTGGGCGGGGCCCGGCGTAGTCGCCCTCGACCTCCAGCGGCCGCGCGATCAGTGGGTTGGAGGAGATGTGCCCGAGCAGGTGGTCGCCGGCGATCAGCTGCGCCCGGCGCTCGTCGTGGAAGACGGTGTCCGAGGGGCTGTGGCCGGGGCGGTGCAGCACGCGTAGCGTGCGGTCGCGCAGCTTCAGCTCCTCTCCGGGGGCCAGCACACGGTCGACCTCCACCGTGCAGCCCCACGCGAGGAAGCTGGCCGACACCGCGCGCAGCGCCGTCACCACGTCGGTGGGGACACCGTGGCGCAGCATGATGCGCGCCGCGAAGCGATCGTCGAGCTCGGACTCGCTGCGGAAGTCGCGCAGGCGCCGGTCGAGGCCCGCGAGCGCTGCCACCTGCGCACCCGAGCGCCGCGCGAGGATCGCCGCGAGGCCGATGTGATCGATGTGCTGGTGAGTGATGATCAGCAGCTCCAGGTCCGCGATCGCGTGCCCGCGCGCGGCGAGCGCCTGTTCGAGCTCGTCGAGCGCCTTCGCGGAGTTGGGGCCGGAGTCCACCAGCGTCAGCGGGTCGTCCTCGATCAGGTAGGCGTTGACCCGGCCGACGGCGAATGGGGTGGGGATTGCCAGACGATGGATCCCCTCCGCCGCGGCGCGCTCCAGTAGCGCGGCTTCCTGGGCCTGCTCCTGTGCGGTTGCGGGCGTGGGGCTCATGAGCGGATCAGCGCCAGCACCTCGTCGCGGCGGCGCTCCATGTCCTCGTGCGAGCGCAGCGACTCCAGGCACAAGCGCAGCAGCGGCTCGGTGTTGGAGGGGCGCACGTTGAAGTGCCAATCCTCGTAGTCGATCGAGATCCCGTCGAGATGGCTCTGCTCGGCGTCGGCGTAGCGCTCCGCGATCTCCTCCATCTTGCCCTCCTGGTCGGCCACCTCGGAGTTGATCTCGCCGGAGATGAAATAGCGCTCGCGGTAGGGCGCCAGCAGCTCGGACATGCGCTGGCCGGTGCGCGAGAGCTGCTCGAGGATCAACAGCGCAGGCAGCGTGCCGGAGTCGGCGCAGTAGAAGTCGCGGAAGTAGTAGTGCCCGACACCTCACCCCCGAACAGCGAGCCCTCCGCGCGCATACG
>CAWEVQ010000008.1:0-1084217 GCA_963812595.1 uncultured Solirubrobacterales bacterium | reverse complement strand
CACATCCGCCGGCCACGCTCATCAAGCTCATCACGCACGATAAGCCACCGCTCCCGAATCGGACCCTCATCCACCATCGCGCCCAACATGCTGCCGGACTTCGCCACCAGCACGCGCGACCCTCCCACAACACCAGCACATTTATTTAGACGTCACCCCTTAGTTGGGCCATAGACATCTATCATTCTCTGGGCTTCCGCCGAGCGGATTACGATTTTCTGGACCTTGTTTGTGTTGCGGCGCCGCAGCTCATGTCTGAGAATGCGAAGCGCATCCCTGGCGTCCAGCGCGCCATCTCGTACTGCCCCAGAGAGGACATGCGCGAC
This sequence comes from uncultured Solirubrobacterales bacterium, assembly GCA_963812595.1. GTDB lineage: Bacteria > Actinomycetota > Thermoleophilia > Solirubrobacterales > Solirubrobacteraceae > Palsa-744. The sequence continues at coordinate 1,083,891 of CAWEVQ010000008.1, read as the reverse complement.
TTGGGCCGCACGACGATCCTGGTCCTATACGGATGTTTGTGGACTGGCCATCTACAGCGAGCCTATCGAGGCGCCGAATCGATCCCAAGGCCTGCGGGGGTGGCGATGTCAGACATGCTGTGTGCCGCCTACCACGAGGCGGGACATGCCTCGGTCGCCTGTGCGGAGCGATTCAAGGTTCATCACATCCGGCTAATGGGGCCAGATGACGGATACGTTGACTACGAAGGGCGCAGCGACGCGCCGCTCATCGCGTACCTATCGGTCGTGCTCGCTGGGCACGTCGCCGAAGGCCGAGCAATTGACGCCGGTCTGGAATGGCGCAGAGAAGTGGAAGCAAGGGTCCGCGAGGAAGTCCTCATCCTCGAAGACCTACCAGAGGACCGCGCGCAGGCCATTGGGTTCGACAGCGATCCCGCACTGGCGGCCCTCCTGTTGAGGGACTTGGGCGACCGAGCCGAACGCGAACTGTTCCACAACGCCTGGGGCCACGCGAACGATGTGCTGGCCGCTGATTGGGAGGATGTGAGGGCCATCGCTGAATGTCTCGCCGGCGAAGAAGCCTGATGACCCTACGAAGTGGCCTTGAGAGTACGCCTTCAAGAAGGCATAATGGGGTGCATGGCGCGCAAGAAGACGACCATCTACCTGGAGCCCGACCTGCTGACGGCCACCAAGACGCTCGCGGCCAGCTCCGGCCGGCGCGAGTACGAGGTGATCGAGGACGCCCTGCGCGCCTACATGCGCAGCGACGAGGCCGCCGCCGGCCGCCGGGAGCTGCGTGCGATGCTCGACCGCTGGACAGAGGACAACCCCGGCCTTGACGAAGATGAGGCGATCGAGGTCGCCACGCGCGAAGTGCGCGCCTACCGCCGCGAGCAGCGCGACAAGCAGCGGTAGGCGCGTCCGTGCGCCGGGTCGTGATCGACTCCAACGTGCTGATCTCCGCACGGCTCTCGCCGAGCGGCGCGCCGGGCCGGCTGCTCGCGGCGTGGCTTGCCGGGCGCTTCGAGCTGATCGCCAGTCCGGCCCTGCTCGCCGAGCTGGCCGGGGTGCTTGAGCGCCCCAAGTTCCGCCGCTGGCTCACGATCGAGGAGGCCCGGGCGTTCGTGCGGACGCTGCGCACCAGCGCGACGTTGATTGACGATCCGCCGCGAGAGCACCACGGCCTGCGCGACCCCGATGACGCATACCTCCTGACGCTCGCGCGCAGCGCGAAAGCCGACTGCCTCGTCTCGGGTGACGCAGACCTCACGAGCCTGAGCGACCCCCGACCGCCGGTCATCACGCCCGCCGACTTCCTAGCAAGCCTCGACACCGGCGAGTGAATGCGCGGGGCGGCATCGGGCAGAGCGCGGCCCGCGCTCGGTCCGTAGGGACGAAGTAGACGCGGAAAACAACCGCCACCAGCGAGCGCCAACTAACGCGCAAGCCCTTTGTTTATGGGCTATTCGCGCCCTGCCGACACCACCCACCGAGCCCCAGGCCGCTTTTGCAAGCAGGAGGTCGCCGGTTCGATCCCGGCTGGCTCCATAAAATACCTGCAAATGGCGCTTTTTTTGACCTATGGAGCCAACCGACCTCAAGTCGAACCGTTGCGCTCGCTTCCGCGGCGGCAGGATCGTGCTCGGCATACTCAGCAAGTGATGGGCTGAGACTACGCGCGGTGCTGTTGGCACGGGGAGGCCGAGTGCGCTCTGCATCGTTTAGGATACTTCTGGACTTTGGGCTCTCGTTTCGACGTTTTCCTCAGTTATCACCACAAAGACGGGCCGGTGGCGGAGCGGATCGTGGCTGCCCTGCGCGCCGCCGGTCTGACGGTGTTCTTCGATCGGGACGAGGTCGAGGACTTCCAGAGCATCACAGCGCGTCTGCGTGACGGTCTCGCGCGCTCTAGCGCGCTCCTCGCGCTCTACTCGGCCACGTATCCGTCGCGGCGCGCGTGCCAGTTCGAGCTCACCTCCGCCGTCATCGCTGGACAGCGACTCGGCGGTCCGCACGGTCGCGTGCTGGTCGTCAATCCCGAGCCTGGGGTGGAGCACATCCAGCCGGTGCAGTTGCGCGACGCGCTGTTCCGGCGCTGCCCGGAGATTGATGATGCCGCCGCGTTCGGAGAGCTCGCCGCGGCGGTCGCGCGGCACGTGTCGGCGCTGCAGCAGGCGCTCGGTGAGGCGGCGCCGTTGACGCCGCGCTGGCTAGGGATGCGTCCGTCCGCTGCAACGCGGTTCGTGGGCCGGCGTACAGCTATGTGGGAGATCCACTCGGCGCTCCATTCGGGGGAGTTTCAGCCGATCACCGGTGTCGTCGGTCAGGGCGTTGCCCAGATACGCGGGCTCGGCGGCATCGGAAAGACTCTGCTCGCGCAGGAGTACGCGCTGCGCTTCGGCGCGGCATTCCCGGGCGGGGTCTTCTGGCTGCGGGCCGGCGGCGACCCGCTAGCGGGTGCCCACGCGGGCATCGAGGGGCTGGAGGCCGCACGTGCGGGGCAGTTGCGCGCTCTGGCCGACGCGTGTGAGATCGCTCTCCCCGAGACCTCTACGCCGGCGCAGGTGGAGGGCGCGCTCGCGCGGATGTTCACTGGGCGTGACCTGCCGTTTCTGTGGGTGGTGGATGACGTGCCGGGGAACCTCGATGCGGACGCGCTGAGCGCGTGGTTCGCTCCACACCCTCTGGGACGAACGCTGCTGACCACGCGCAGCGGGCGCTACGGCGCGATCGCCGTCTCGGTGGAGCCGAGCGTCCTCGCAGCCGGCGATGCGATCGAACTGCTGGCTGCGCATCGCGCCCCGGCGGATCGACATGAGGAGCAGGAGACCGCGCGACTCGCACAGGAGCTCGGGTTCCATGCGCTGGCCCTCGACGTCGCGGGAGCGGCCATCGCCGGCATGCCCGGCGCCACGCCGTTCGCGACGTTTCGTGCGGAGCTGTGCGATGGCACGGACGACGCGCTCGAGTTCGCTGCACAGCTCGCGGATGTGCTGCCGACCGGTCACAGTCCCAGCATCGCCGCGACGCTGCTGGCGAGCATTCGCGGCTTGGGCTCGGACGGCCTGGACCTGTTGCGGATCGCCGCAACGCTGTCACCCGCGCCGGTTCCCGCGGACTTCGTCGCGGACGTGTTGCAGCGCGCGGACGACGCGAGCGAGGGCGACGCCCGGCGACGGGTGGGGATAGCACGCACCGAAGCCTGGCATGCATCGCTGGTCGAGCGTGCCGAGAACGGCGTAGCTGACGTCGTTCACGCGCTCGTCTCGCGCACGATCCTGTTCCATGCCGAACCAGATTCGAGCGGTCGCATCGAGCGGCTGCGCGCGGCGGCGGTGAGGGTGATGAAGGACCGTCTGTCCGTCGACTGGGCCGACAGCGGCGAGCGTGCGGCGGCGGAGGCGCTGATCCCGCACGCGCGCCACGTCGCGGGCTCCGTCGCCGACGAGCCGCTTGGAATCGAGATGCTCGCTGCGCTGGCTTACTACGACGGTGCGGTGGGTTCCTATGGATCTGCCCGAGAGCTGCAGGAGCAGGTTCTAACGGCACAGCTGCACAGGTACGGCGCTCAACACCCGGCGACGCTGAACGCAATGATCAGCCTGGGGGAAACGCTGCGTGTGCAGGGTGCGCTCGCCGAGGCGCGGGCACTAGAGGAGCGTGCGGTGGAGGCGCTGCAGAGGGTGCGGGGAGCGGATCATCCCCGCACGCTGGACGCGATGAACAATCTCGCGGCGACGCTACTGGACCTGGGCGACCTCGCGGGCGCGCGCAGGCTACAGGAGCTAGTGCTGGAGGGACGTGTGCGCCAGGGGGACGATCTTCTGACGCTCAAGGCGATGGGGAATCTGTCCGAGACGCTGCGTGCCCAGGGGGACCTCGCGGGCGCGCGCAGGCTACAGGAGCTAGCGCTGGAGGGCAATCGCCGCCTACTGGGCGCGAGCCACCCGGATCTGCTGATTTCGATGAGTGCAGTCGCGATGACGATGTGGGAACTGCGCGAATTCGACCGCGCCCGAGAGATCGAGGAACGGGTGCTCGACGTGTCCACTCGCGAGCTGGGCCGTGACCATCCGACAACGATCATCTCGATGATCAACCTGGGGGAGACGCTGGCGGCACAGGGCGATCACACACACGCGCGCGAGCTGCGGGAGCAGGCCCTTGAAAGCGCCCTTCACGAGCTGGGCCCGGATCACCCGACCACGTGGATGGCGATGAGCAACCTTGGACTGGCGTTGGCTCAGCAGGGCGAGCTGGAGAGGGGACGGGCCATACAGGAGCAGGCGTTTGAGGCGCGTCTTCGTTGGCTGGGTGAGGAGCACCCCGACACGCTCATCTCGATGAGCAACCTGGGCTCGACCAGGGCCGCGCAGCGCGATCTACACGGCGCGCTAGAGCTCGCGCAGCGCACTCTTGAGATACGTCGGCGCACGCTCGGTGAGACACACCCGAGTACGGCGAACTCCGCTCGGGTAGAGGCAGAAATCCGAAAGCTACTCGAGCGATCCGCATAACAGCCGGAGGCGTAAACAGCTGCTGATGGGGAGCAGATCACAAGACCGCTCCCGGAATTGACCTACCGTCGTACGCCCCGCCCACATCGACCGGGCTGGTTGCACTCAGGGGTCAAATCGCGTGACCCGGTTCGACCACCGTCGAGACCGGACCTAAGAATTGGCTGCAAATTAGCGTCGATGGAGCCAGCCGGGATCGAACCGGCGACCTCCTGCTTGCAAAAGCGGCCTGGGGCTCGGCGGGCCCTCGAGCTCCGCTCGATCCCCCAGCCTGACCACGATCCGCTAACTAACCATCGCTCGACCTCCATCATCGCTCATCAGAACGACAACGAATTCGAGATCAACAACCAAGACTCATGCCATCGGCACGAAACCTGCAGGAGCCACCACTAGCCGACGTGCCCGGGGACGCCAGCTAGCTCTATCGCCATCGTTCGAGCCGCTTCCTAAAGGCCCTGCCTGCTTGCGGGCGAACACAGATCGTGCCGCTCGTCATGAGAGTCCTCGCTGTCTCGACCTTGGGCCTGGATCTCGAGATAGATCTCCCTTCGGTGGACCGGCACGTTCGATGGCGCTTGGATGCCGAGGCGCACCTTTGTGCCGTCGCTCGACAGCACCTTGACCTCGATCTCGTCGCCGATCATGATGCTCTGTGCGGCCTTCCGCGTCAGGACGAGCACAAGCCCCGGCTCCTCGACTCGATCCGGCTCGCTCGGACCCCAAGTCCAAGGCGAACGCGTCGGACATACCCTCGGCACAACTCTCGCTGCGGTGTCATCATCCAGTATGAGCTTAGCGCTGGAATGACGATCGGGAGCCGAAGCTCACACAGATCGCACGTATGGTAAGGCAGTAGCAGCACCTATGATCGAATCGGTCAAGAGCTCTTCGACGCTGATCCTCCCCAAAGGCCGCCGTGCTCTTTGGCTGGTCTTCTTGCTCGTGTTCGCGGCGCTCGTCTTGGCCGCCGGCGCCCAAGCGCGCGGTACGAACGCGCCCGCTGCCGCCACCGAAGCGGCGATAGACGAAGCGGCGGCGGAAAGCGGTGGGTCTCCAGAACGGGGCTCGTCACCCACCACCGAACAAGCGCCGGCCGCCGCCGAAGCAGTTCCTCCGACGGTCGAACAGCAGCCATCCGCGGCTGAAGAACCCCATACCACCGCCGGACAGGCGCCACCAGCAGCGGCTGAACCAGTCCCTTCCCCGGCCGAACAAACGCCGCCGCCTACCACCGAAGCAGCACCTCCTACGGCCGAAGCGACCCCTCCCCCCGCCGAACAGGCACCGATCACGGTCGAGGAATCACCTCCCGTCGGCGAACAGGTGCCACCGGTCGTAGCCGAAGCGGTCCCGCCAATCGCCGAAGCGGCCCCGGCCCCCACCGAACAGGCCCCTCCCCCCACCGAACAGGCACCACCGGTGGTAGCCGAAGCGGCGCCGCCAATCACCAAACAGGCCCCCACCGAAACGGCTCCGCTCCCCGCCGAACAGGCGCCGCCCGTGACCGAACCCAAACAAGCGCCGCCCGTGGCCGAAACGGTGCCTCCCCCGACCGAACCCGTAGCCGAAACGACACCTCCGGCGGAAAAAAAGGCCGTTGAACAGACCCCCGACGCGGCGGCTACCGGAGCGGACTCCGAAGGGCTTGCCCCCCCACGCAGCGGGGAGAGCTCGCCAGCGTCAGCCGACGCTTCGGGACCGACCCACGACGACCCGGTGGATGAAGCCGCGCCGGAAGCCTCAATTGTCGCGACGACCCCTATCGCCCCCGGCGTCCCGTCGGAAATCCCGACCGTGCACGACCAGCCGTCGCTTGCGTTGTTGCCGCGAATGATCTCGGCACGCCGCGACGGACAGGCGAGCTGTGAGTCAGTCGCGATTGGAGCATCGATGGCGGCAGATGACGCCGGCGGCTGGTTGGCCCTCGCGGCCACCGCGTCGACCTCAACCACCAACTTCGCCGCCGACGACACGTGGCCCACCGCGAACACCGCAGGCGCACCCGCCGGCAACCAAGACGGTGGTACGGGAGTCGAGAACCATCCCTCCGCCCCCACCCCCACCCCCGGGCCCGGGCCCGGCGGAGCCGGCGGCGGATCGGCCGCGGGGGGCGGCTCAGGCTCCCCCTCCTCGGCATCCTTCACGCTAGTCGGCGCTCTCCTCCATGCAGCGCCGCGCGCAATACGGCGATTTCGCCTTGCTCAGCCCTCGTGGCGCACGTCGTTCTTCGTTCTGATCCCAGAGCGACCGGACTAGCTCCTCCCGGTCTCTCCAACTGCCTCTCGGCCCCGGACACCTGCTCCAGGCCGATCGGCCACCAGTTCGAAGATCTCTCGAAAAAGGAGCTGAATAGATATGAAACGCCATCTGACAGTGCCAACCATGAGCCAGCACGCGCTTGATCACGGCGATACCGCGGGAGCGGTCGCGAATCGAACCCCGGCCGGTGACGGCCAGGCCAGCCTGTCCCAGGCCGCGCACGTTCGGCCGCAGCTGACACTCGCGAGCGAGCCAGTCTGGAGACACAAGCTGATCCTGACAGGCAAGCTCGACCACCGCTCGGCCCCCGAGCTCGAAGAGGAGATCGAGTGCCTATGTGAAGAAGGAGTCACCACTTTCACGCTCGATCTCCGTCAGCTCCACGCGATTGATTCAACCGGGGCCACTGTGATCGCACGCCGCGGCGCCGTCTGCAAGATGCGAGGACACGACTTCACCGTGATTTCCGGGTCGCGCATCATCCACCGCGCGTTGGCCGAGGCCGGCGCTACAGACCTGCTGACGCCCGATCCAAACGCGAGCGTCGCTCGTCGTTTCCCCAGTCGCTCCCCGGATGGCTCGGCCGCATATAGGTCGACCGCGATGGTCAAGAGCTTGTGAGAGGAGTTGACATGCAATAGCGCCGGTTCGATCCCGGCTAGGCCGCGGGGACGCTCCTCGACAGCAGCGTCTCCCGCAGGGTTCCTGCCCGCTTTGCCTCCTCGACCTGCTCGGGGGTCGTGAGCGCCCACGGGTCCACCGGCTCGACCACTGCACCAGCGAAGGCAGGTACACCTCGCGGTAGTAATGACGGCCAGCCTCGCTAAAGCCTAGGGGCTGGCGACGTAGCAACGCGGCCGCTCGGGCGCATCGGACACAGCGGCGAGTTTACGCAAACCCGCAGAGGGCTCCCGGGAAGCAGGGCCCCCGCGGGAGCAGGCGGCCCAGGCGGGCCGCCCGGCTATCCCGGCCCCCCAGGCCGGACCGCTTGATCCCGATCTGATCGCGTCCTTTCGCGGTCGATCTGTCGCATCATCGCGGGGTAGACGATCAGGTGCCGGAAGGGCTTGATCGCGGCCATATACGTGGCCCCGAGGAGCCCATTTGGCTTGACCAAGACTGCCATCTGGCCACGGTAACCGCCCGTCCCGTCAGCAACCCAGCTGAGGTGCATGACCCCATGCATGGTGCGGTTGGCGATCTCCGCGGCGAACTCGTCCTCAATCAGGTACAGCGAGGTGAATGGGAGCGTGTCGAAGTCCGGGCCTGGTGCGTCCAGCAGGTCTTCCGGCAGGCGTTTGTGCAGCGTCGGCACCCTCTCGCCAAGCCCGGTGCGCGCGTCGTCCCAACCGAGCAGCTCGCCAAGCTTCCAGCGGATCGTCCACAGCGCGCGGGTGGGCCAGGAGCCCTCTGAGGGGTCGCCAGCGGCGAAGCCTTGTACCAGCTCGTAAAAGTCGCTCCTGTCGCCACGCGCCGGCAGCGCCCACACGTCCTCGAGCCGAAAGTCGGGAGCGATCTCATGGATTCGCCAAGGACGGGAGGTGTGCGCGCCGTTCGGGAGTCTTCCTTGTCCTTCATGCATGTGACGATGCTGGGTCTTGAGACTGCACTCGTGTCGCACTGCGTACCAGGGCGAGCGCCACTTGACGGTGGATGAGGGATACCGGAGGCCAGATCGCCTCGGGAACCTCGCGCCTCCACCGGACGGTCGAGGCGCGCTCGCGTCCGTCGCGACGCGAAGAAGGTGGGTGGGTAAGCTGGGATGAAGATGGAGGCATTTGTCTGCTCGCGGAAAATGTTACCATACATACATGCATGTATGTGCTGAGACGAAACGCGACGCCACTAAATCGATGAGCCGCTCTAGAGCGCCGGTACTGTCAACGGACGGGCGTCCTACTCAGGCTGAGCGCCGCGCCCGTTCGCGCAGCGCGTTGCTCGAATCCGCGGCGCGCGGGCTCTCGCGCTACGGCTACGGCAACCTGGTGCTGGAGGAGGTGGCGCGCGAGGCCGGTTATACGCGGGGTGCTCTATACCACCAGTTCAAGGACAAGGAGGACCTGGCACTGGCAGTGATCGAATGGGTCAACGAGAACTGGATGCGCGAGGTCGGCGAGCCGGCCGCGCAACAGGCCGACCCGGTCGCCGAGCTGCTGTCGCTGGCACGCGGCCACGCGGTCTTCTGCCGACGCGACATCGCCCGCGTCGTGATGGCGCTGCGCTTGGAGTTCGCCGGTCAGGACCACCCGGTGGGAAACGAGACCGAGCGGATCTGGGAAACTGGCGTCAAACGCTGCGTCAGGCTCGTCAACGCCGGGCGCAAAGTCGGCTCGATCCCACCGGGACCACCGGCCCGAGCGGTGGCGCTGGCGTTGTTCGGCGCGCTCGAGGGAGCCGTGATCGCACTCGCCGGGCATACGTCTGACGACGAGCTTCTGGCCGCACGCGCCGTTGCCGGGGTGCTGGGGATCGACAACGATCGAGCGGGGACGAAATGAACCCGCCGCGTAGACTGAAATGAACCCGCCGCGTAGACTATGTCTATATTCGGAAAGCTCACATCCGCAGGCTCACAGTTCATCAACAAGCGCGGCGTGTACGCCGGACGCCGCTCGACGAAAATCCATGTGGCGCTCTACCGGAAGACTGGCGGGAGGGTCGGTGGTGCTCTCCCAGGTTGGCCTCACGCCAGAATCGCCCTTGTCGACCACACGGGCGCGAAGAGTGGGATCAAGCGGACATCTCCGGTCATGTACCACAACCACGGCGATGCGATTGTCGTAGCCGCCTCAAAGGGCGGCCAGCCAACACACCCCGCCTGGTTCCACAACCTCATGGCAAACCCCGATACCACGGTTCAGATCGGCTCTGAGGTTCACAAGGTCCACGCCCGCCTGGCCACTGACGAGGAGCGCGACCGCCTCTGGGGGGAGCTGGTCGCGATGTTCCCCGGATATGACTTCTACCAACGTAACGCCAAAGGACGGAGGATCCCTATCGTGATCCTCGACCCGCGTTAGCTCTAGCCTCACAGGGTCCGCGAGGTCCTCGGTCAGGTGCCGACGTAGGCCGCGAGGTGCTCGCCGGTGAGGGATGGGATTCCCGCCCGGGGGGGTGGGTCCCGATCGTACGCCCGCCCGGCAACCAGGGCGGCGGGTGTGCCCTCGAAGACGATCCGTCCGCCCTCGTGGCCGGCGCCGGGGCCGAGGTCGATGATCCAGTCGGCGTGCGCCATCACCGCTTGGTGGTGCTCGATGACGATCACCGACTTGCCGGAGTCGACGAACCGGTCCAGCAGGCCGAGCAGGTTCTCCACGTCGGCGAGGTGCAGACCGGTGGTCGGCTCGTCGAGGACATAGACATCGCCTTTTTCGCCCATGTGGGTGGCCAGCTTGATCCGCTGGCGCTCGCCGCCGGACAGCGTGGTGAGCGGCTGACCGAGGCTGAGGTAGCCGAGCCCGACGTCGGCGAGCCGTTCGAGGATCTTGTGGGCCGCCGGCACCTTCGCCTCGCCAGAGCCGAAGAGCTCCACCGCCTCGGCCACCGGCAGAGCGAGCACCTCGCTGATGTCCTTGCCCCCCAGCTTGTACTCCAGCACCTCGGCCTGAAACCGCTTTCCCTCGCACACCTCGCAGGGGACGGCAACGCCGGCCATCATCGCCAGGTCGGTGTAAATGACGCCGGCGCCGTTGCAGTTGGGGCAGGCGCCCTCGGAGTTGGCGCTGAACAGCGCCGGCTTCACGCCGCTGGCCTTCGCAAACGCCTTGCGGATCGGGTCGAGCAGTCCGGTATACGTCGCCGGGTTGCTCCGTCGCGAGCCGCGGATCGCGGCCTGGTCGACCGTCACCACGCCGTCCCGGCCGGAGACCGAGCCGTGGATCAATGAGCTCTTGCCCGAGCCCGCCACGCCGGTGATGACCACGAGCACGCCGAGCGGGATGTCGACGTCGACGTCCCGCAGGTTGTGGGTGCTGGCCCCACGCACCTCCAGGGACTCCGACGAGGCCCGGACCTCGTCCTTGAGGGCCGCCCGGTCGTCGAGATGGCGACCCGTGATCGTGTCGCTCCCCCGCAGCCCCTCGACGGTTCCCTCGAACACCACCTCGCCGCCCTCGGTCCCGGCCTTCGGGCCGAGGTCGACCACGTGGTCGGCGATCGCGATCGCCTCCGGCTTGTGCTCCACCACCAGCACCGTGTTGCCCTTGTCGCGCAGCCGCAGCAGCAGGTCGTTCATCCGCTGGATGTCGTGGGGGTGCAACCCGATCGTCGGCTCGTCGAAAACGTAGGTGACGTCGGTGAGTGACGACCCGAGCTGTCGGATCATCTTGACGCGCTGCGCCTCGCCACCCGAGAGTGTGCCCGACGGGCGGTCGAGGCTGAGGTACCCCAACCCGATCTCCACGAATGAGTCGAGGGTCTCGCCCAGCGCCTGCAAGAGCGGCGCCATCGACGGCTCCTTGAGCCCGCGGACCCAGTCGGCCAAGTCGCTGATCTGCATCGCGCAGGCGTCGGCGATGTTGGTTCGCTTGATCTTCGACGACCGAGCCTCCATGCTGAGCCTGGTGCCGTCACACTCGGGACAGGTGGTGAAGGTGACCGCCCGCTCCACGAACGCCCGGACGTGCGGCTGCAGCGCGTCGAGGTCCTTGGAGAGCATCGACTTCTGGATCCGCGGGATCAGGCCCTCGTAGGTCAGGTTGACCCCCTCCACCTTGATCTTGATCGGCTCCTTATAGAGCAGGTCCTGGAGCTCTCTCTTGGTGAACTTCTTGATCGGCTTGTCCGGATCGAAGAAGCCGCAGCCGGTGAAGATCCGGCCGTACCAGCCGTCCATGCTGTAGCCGGGGATCGTGAGCGCACCCTCTCTGAGCGACTTGCCGTCGTCGTACAGCTGCGTGAGATCGATGTCGTTCACCGAGCCCCGGCCCTCGCAGCGCGGACACATGCCACCGAGGATGCTGAAGCTTCGCTTCTCTTTTGTCGTGCGGCCGCCGCGCTCGAAGGTGACCGCGCCGGCGCCGGAGATCGAGGCGACGTTGAACGAGAACGCCTGGGGCGAGCCGACGTGCGGCTGCCCGAGCCGGCTGAAGAGGATCCGCATCATCGCGCCCGCGTCGGTGGCGGTGCCGACCGTGGAGCGCGCGTCGGCGCCCATCCGCTCCTGGTCGACGATGATCGCGGTGGTCAGCCCTTCGAGTACGTCGACGTCGGGCCGCGCCAGCGTCGGCATGAAGCCCTGCACGAAGGCGCTGTACGTCTCGTTGATCAGTCGCTGCGACTCCGCCGCGATCGTGCCGAACACCAGCGAGCTCTTGCCCGAGCCCGACACGCCGGTGAACACCGTCAGCCGGCGCTTGGGGATCTCGACGCTCACGTCCTTGAGGTTGTTCACGCGTGCCCCGTGCACGCGGATCAGATCGTGTGACTTGGCGCTCCGCGGCGCAGGCGACCGTGTGGTCGTCCTCGTGGCCGTGCTCATTGGGGATCGTCCACGCATCTCGGCTGGGCACCAGCCGCGTGGGCGCCGGGCATCGTGCCCGGCGACAGTCCGCGAGGGGCTTCGCGATGCAGGCTCATCGCTCCTGCATCAGCCCCAGGACGTTGCCGTCGGGGTCGGTGAAGGTGGCCACCAGGCGGCCGCCGACGTCGTGCGCGGGTTCCTTCACGGTGGCGCCCGCGGCTGTCACCTCGGCGAGCTTCGCCTCAATGTCCGGCACCTGCCAGAACGCCACCGGCGAGGTCATGCCCTGCGGTCCGCCGCGCGGCACAAGCCCGATGTGCTGGCCCCCGGCCTCGTACCCGACGTAGTAGGACGCGTCATGCTGCGGTGGCATGCCGAGCAGGGCGGTGTACACCGCCTTGGCTGCCGCCAGGTCGGACACGGGATGCAACACGATTTTGATTCCCTCGGTGGAAGAGTCGCTCACGGTCGCTCCTTGAGTCGTGGGTGTGGTCGGGATGTCTGGCTAGGGTTCACGCCAGAATAGATGGCGGGATCGCCGCGGAGCGGTTGCCTCGAACCGTCAGATATTTTGGCGTGAACCCTTAAGACGAACGGGAAGCCCGGAAATCGACAGCCCGATCGCGCCGGATGGCGATTCAAGTGGTCATGCTAGCCGCGGCTCCCACCGCCGCGAGGCACCACCAACACGGCCACAAGCCGTGTCTACTCGTACCCCAGGTCAGCGGGGCTCTCGACGGAGCCGCACCGCGTGCACGAGATCACGCGCGCCGCGCAGCTCGCGGGCGGTGAAGAAGCGCGCCGCGAGCAACAACGCGGGGGCAAGCATGAACCACAGCACGCGCCACGCGAGGCCACCGAGACCGCTGGTGGGGAGCAGCAGCTCGCCCGAGACCGCGACGGACGCGAAGATCGCCACCAGCAGCACGAGGCGGGGCCAGTCGAAGGCCACGTGAAAGAGCGAGCGCGTGAGGGTGTAAAGCACCATGAGCATCGCGATATAGGCACCACACAGGGCCAGACCCGCCCCCGCGATGCCGAGGTTGGCGCCGCCCGCGGGAACCAGCAGGAGCAGCAGCACCACGTTTACCGCCAGGCCGGCGGCGGCCGCGGGGAAGTTGCGCGTCGTGTTGCCGGCGCGCCCGGCGAGCACCATCAGCACGGGGTAGAGGCCGTACAGCGCCCAGCCAAGCGCCAACCACGGCAGCGCCCTGTAGGCGCCGAAGTATTCCGGGGCCGCGAGCAGGCGCACCAGCCAGCGGCCGACCAACGCCACGCCACAGACCATCAAACCTGTCGCGAGCACGTAGTAGGTGGTGACGAGCGAGTACAGGCGCGAGGCCTCGCGGTCGCTCTGGATCGAGTAGGCCAGCGGCGGCCATGCGTACTGGAACCCCCGCACCAGCAGGAACACCACCGTGGCCAGCTGCAGCGCGATCGAGTAGAGGCCGGCCGCGCTCTCCGAGTAGACGCGGAAGAGATAGAGGCGGTCCACGACCTGCAGTGCGTAGACGCTGGCGTCCGCCGGTACCGTCGGCACGCCGAAGCGCAGCATCGCGCGCAGGTCGTGGAAGCGGAAGCGCAGCGAGAATCGGCGTGCTCGCGCGAGCGCGACCCACAGGCCCAACACCACCACAGCCGAGGCGCCGAAGTTGCCCAGCAGTAGGCCTCGCGCCTGCTGGTCGGCGAACACGACCAGCAGCACCGTGAACGTGACGGTCATCGCGACGTTGGCCATCGACGCGTACAGGTACGCGCGGGCGCGTTCGTCCACCCGCAACTGGGCATAGGCCATTTCGAGGTTGGTGAACGCCCACATGCCGAGAATCGCGCAGTCCATCAGGCCGGAGTCGCGGAAACCCAGGATCAGCTGGCAGAGCTCCGCCGAGAAGGCCACTGCGACCAGCGCCGCGACCGTCGTCGTCCACGCGACCGTGGCCGTGACGGTGCGCGCGATCCGTGCGCGGCGTTCGGTGTCGTGGTCGGTGAAGTAGAAGCGCACAAACGCCTCCCCCAACCCCACGCGCAGGAAGATACTCGACAGGATCACCGCTGTCAGCAGCGACTGGTAGGCACCGTAGCCCTTGGGAGACACATGGGCGGTGTACAGCGGCAGCAGGATCACCGCCAGGCCTTTCGCCACGATGTCGGCCGCCTGGTAGGCCGCGCCGCTGGTGAGCAGGCGCTTCAGGTAGTCGCGCACGCCGTCAGCTTGTCAACGCCGCCGGTTCGACGCGCTAGCCGAAACGGGGGTTTGCGCCGAAGGCGCGTATCCCCCGTTTCGGTCGCCACCGCGGCGGGGCTCACTGCCGCCTGGCGCGTAGGCAAGCGCCACCCCAATCCCCAGCAACACCCACGTCTCCGGGTCCTCGAGGAAGTCGGCGTAGGCGAAGGTGTGCAGCACCAGTGCCGCGAAACAGGCCGCCAGTGCGATCCTTGGCGGCGAGCGGCCCGCCCGGCGGAACAGCACCGCGAAGGCCACCACCAGCAGCGCCACGTACAGCGCAAGGCCGACGATCCCCTGCTCGGCCGCAACCGTGACGGGGATCGTGTGCGAGGCGGAGGTCGCGCTGTTGCTGGTCACGTGTTCGTGGGCGCGGTACTCCGGCGCGAATGAGCCCGGTCCAAAGCCCTGCAGCGGACGGTCGGCGAACAGGCGCAACCCCCCTTCGATCAGCTTTGTGCGCCCACTGGTCGCGTTGCTCGCCGAGCCGCCTTTGCCCGTCAGCCCGAGGTGCAGGCTCGGGGGGGCGACCGCCACTACCACCAGCGCGATCGCCGCCAGCGCGCCCGTCACGTAGATCGTGCCGCGCACGTCCCAACGGTAGGCGGCCAGCACCGCGAGGCCGAGCAGCAGCGCGGCGATGCTCGACTGCGAGAAGCTCGTCACCAGGCCCGCCAGCAGCCACAGCAGCACCGCCCCGCCGAGCAGCACCTCGCGGCGGCGCAAGCTCCACAGCACCGCCGTCGTCACCCCGATCATCACTAGCGCGAGGAAGCGGCCGTAGATGTTGGGGTCGAAGAAGAGCGAGTTCACCCGGAAGTAGTTGCCGTACTGGTCCGCCGCGACCACCTTCGGGTTCAGGAACAGCTGCTTGCGGTCGTACTCGATGAAGCCGACCCCAACGAACACGACCGCCAGCGCCACCGCCACGGCGAGGCATTGCAGCAACAGCTCGCGCGTCCACTCGACCTCGCGCAACTGCGCGAACAACAGCGCGAACGGCACGTAGAAGAACACCATGTTCTCCAGGGCCTTGGAGAAGTCGGTGGAGTATGTGGCCTGTAGTGCGTACAGCACGACCGCGGTGCTCAGCAGCCATTCCAGACCCCGTGGGGAGATCATTTGCGCCCACCAACCATTCGGCGGTCCGGGCACGCCATCCTGCGCGGGGTCGGCCCTCCCGACAGGCGGTGCGGTACTCGACAGCCGCGGGAGCGCGTACGCAAGCGCGCCGGCACCGACCACCAGGTAAAGTGGAATCAGCAGATTCGAGGTACCGCCGCCGGTCGCGATCGGCAGGCGGAACGGCAGCGCGAAGATCGCCAGCAGTGGAAACACCCGCGGCTTCCTGTGAATCAGCGCGGCCAGCGCAAGTACCACAATCACTCCCAATACAACCGCGGCGCCAGCCTCCGTCGGGTGGTGGCGCAGGTGTGTCAACTGGGAGGTGTGCCAGATATCAGCCAGCAACAGCGCCGGCGTCAGCACGAGCGCGGCGAGCATTGCGAGCGCCCGCTGCTGGCCGAAACGGGGGCTGATTAGGGCGACACTCGCTCCGCCCGCATCCCCGAATCGGCCAGCGCCGGAGGCGCGTGTCTCCCGGCTTCGGTCCGATACTCGCCGCGGCCGCCCGGCTCGAAGGTGGGCGGTTGGGGCACCGAGAATCACCACCGCGACAAGCAGCGCAACCACGAGCACACCGAGCTTCTCGACGCCCTCTCCCAAACCGTGCGCGGTGGCGAGGACCGTCATGGGCGCCGTTCCAGTTTGAAGCCGCGCGTGGAGTATCGGGTAAGACCCTGGTTGCGCAGGCTCACTCGCAGACGGTATTCACCCGGTGGCGCCAAACCACCGCTCTGGGTCGCGCCCAGCTGGCCGTTCCAACACAGCGAGAGCGGTTTGTATCGTTCTACCGGCAGGTCGCGCACGATCGTGGCAACACTGTGGTTCGACGCGTCGACGATCTCGACTGTCACTTCATCGGCCTGCGCGATCTTGAACGCGAGGAACTCGATCTGAGCACTTGAATTCACCAGTCGCGGGCGGCACCCTCCCCCGGCAGGCCGCAGCCGCGACGCGTGTCGGGGTGAAGGTTTCATCCATCTTGAATTCCTGCACCGGCGTGGGGGTGTGCTTGAGCCGCTGGGTCAACACGAACGCGACGAAGCACGCCACCACCAACACGGCGAACACCACGCGCGCCAGCTTCTGAGCCTCCCCTGACCCACCTTGCGTACGCCGCCCAGCGGAGCCCGGGATGGGGGCCCGCCCGCCCCCGGAGCTCATTCCTGCTTATCCTTCCCGCCCAACGCGAAGCGCTCCACGGTATCCGAGCGCAGCCCCAACCGCAGCGTCTCCAGCGAGAGCACGTCGTTCGGGGCGATGTTGCCGAGGTTGCACTCGCTGCCGAAGAACTCGAGCAGCCACACCTGCTGGCCCTTGAGCGGCGCCTCGAAGATCATGCGGTCACTATCGATCGCGTGCGCGATCTCGTCGATCAGGCCGCTGCGCACCTCGCCGTCGGCGCGGTAGATGCCGGCCGTGCCCGACTCGCGCGCCTCCGCGATCACCTTCCATGCGCCCGCCTCCAGGTCGCGTTCGATCTGCTCCACCCACACGTACGGGGCCATGATGAAGTCGGCGTCCTTGCTGCCGACCTCGGCGAGCACGGTGAAGCCGGCCGCGACGAGTGTGCGGATCAGATGCGCCTTCACCTCGGGCTCCAGCGCGATCGTGCCATCGGACACCTCGACGTGGCGCAGCCCCAGCTCCCCCAGCCACGCAATCAGCCCCTCGACGCGGCCCTGTTTGATCGCCAGCTCGGTGAGCGTGCCGCCCAGCACCACGGGGATGCCGTGCGCGGCGTAGCGCTCCAGCTTCGGCTTCAGGTTGGCACTGACCAGCGCCGTGCCCCAGCCCAGCTTGACGATGTCCACGTACGCGCCGGCGACCTCCAGCGTCCCCTCCACCTCGGCGACCGACAGGCCCCGGTCGAGCACGTGCGTAAGGCCCCGCTCGCGCGGCTTGCGCGAGCGCTCGGGGAGCTTCAGGAAGCTCGTGGTCGTGGGCTCCGAGTGCGTCACACGTGTGGGGTCAGTCGATCAGCCGCCGGCGCCGGCTGAAGCTTCACCGGCGGGCGTTTCACTCGCTGCGGGGGCTTCATTGCCCTGGGCTTCTCCGGCGCCCGCGGCACCGCCGGCCGCCCCTTCGCTCGAGCCGGACCCGCTCGACCCGGGAGAGGCCGCGCTCGAATTACCGGAGCCCACCAGCGATTCCTTGTCGGCCCCGGCGATCACCACCAAGCTCGTGCCGTTCACCACCGACGCGACCGCCCCTTCCATCGACACCACTTCGCCGATGCCGAGCGTCTGGGCCACGTGCTGCGCTTCGGAGTGGTGCCCGCTCGCGTACTCGACCACCGAAGTCGAGCGGGCGCTCGGGGGCTTCGCGCTCGACGCCAACGCCCGCGTGTAGCCGCTCTGGCGCAGGTTCGCCGCCAGCTTGTGCGCGAGCCCTTCCGCTTCGGTCGCATTCAACACGACCACATGCGTTTCGGCCGGGCTCGCCACCACGACGTGCCCGTGGTGCCCTGTGCTGGCGGTCGAATGCCCCGCGGTCCCGGTGCTCGGGCTGTTCGACCCGCCACCGCCGGAGAGCAGTACCGCGGCCAGCACCGCCACGCCCACGACCACGCCGCCGATGATCAGCGCCACGGTTTTGCGCGACGAGGGCTCCTCTTCGACCAAAAATTTGGGGGGGGCGCCCCCGTCCCGTCCCAACGCCCGCACGCTGCCTGGCTGGGCGGCGCGCGCGGCGGTTGCTCGCGCAGACACCGGAGCGGGGGGACGCGGCGGCAGCGGTTTGGAGCTCACCGCCGCCCGGGCGGGCGGGATGGGCGGGACTCCATTCCCCGCGGGAGCCGGCGGCACGGGCGCGCGCGGAGCGGCAGGCGGGGGGGTATCCACGACCCGCGACGCAACCGCGGTGGAGGCCGCGGCGGCTGCCACCGTCGCCGGGGCTAGAGCGCCCGCCGCGACGGCCGGCTCCGCTTCAGGTGTCTGCAGCTCCTGCGCGGGCTGCGGCTCCACCCCGGCGGCAACCGGCTCCACCCCGAGGGCGACCGGCTCGGGCTCGGCGGAGGCCGGCGGCTTGGCAGCCTCCCCCTCCGCCGCCTGGGTCAGCAGCTCCGGCTGTAGCTCCTCGGGCCTCGCGCCCTGCGCCGGCTTTGTTGGCTGCACCTCGGGCTTGTTGGGAGCCTCCTCCAACTTCGGCCCCTCCACGGAGGCGGACTCCGCTCCCGCCACGGTCTGGGCGGTTGGCACAAAGGCCGGCTGGCCGGGGACCGGGGCCGGGAGCGGTGCGACCGTTGGCACGGGCGTCGCAACCGGCGCCGGCTGCCCGGGGACCGCCACCGCGGGCTGTCCCGCGGCGGTGAGCGCCGTGGCGGGAGGCTGCCCGGCGACCTGCCGCGCGATCATCGGCGTGGCGCGCGGGACGACCGGCTGCACCAGCCGCTGGGCGCGGATCGCCGCCTCGGCGGCCGCACGGTCCAGCTCCGCCGCGCGCTCCGGAGCGCGGCCGGCCCACTCGCGCAGGCGCTTGAGCTCACGCGCCTGGGAGAACACCAGCAGCGAAAGGATCGCGATCCCGACCAGCGCCGCGAAGGCCGCAAGGGCCCCAACCTCGAGCAGTTTGTTGGAGAGCGACAGCGCCGGCAGCAGTGCAGTCATGCGTCGCCAGAGTGTATGAGGGGCACAGGCGCCGCGGACGCGGTTGCTGGCATGGGCTCTGTGGACGCGTTCACGGGCTCCCGCACGCGGGAGGTCAGGTCGGCCACCTTCGCGGCCAGCCCGGCCGCGTCGCCCTCCAACACGAGCAGGTTGATCTCGGCGAACACCTCCTCCACCACCTCCGGCGCCAGCGGCTCGCGCTCAGCTCGCACGATCTTCTCGGTGGCGGTCGGGCATGGGCGCTCGTAGTCGTTGAACAGCTCCTCGTGCAGCTTCTCCCCCGGCCGGCGCCCGACCTCCTCGATCTCGACGTCGCGATCGGGGTCGAGGCCCGAGAGCTCGATCATCGCCCGCGCCAGGTCGACGATCCGTACCGGCTCGCCCATGTCGAGCACCAACACCTCGGCGGTGCGAGTGCCGTCCCCCTGGCCGCGACCGCCACGCAGCGTCTCCACCGGGTGCCGCCCGTTCTTTGGATTAAGGCCCGCCCGCCCCCCCACCCCGCCGCCCGCGGGATGGAGGCCGAGCGAGCCCGCGCGGATGATCAACTGCACGGCCTCGGGGATCGTCATGAAGTAGCGCGTCATGCGTCGGTCGGTAACCGTCACCGGCCCCCCGCGTGCGATCTGGCGGCGGAAGATCGGGACCACGCTGCCGGAGGAGCCGAGCACGTTGCCGAAGCGCACCGCCCTGTACACGGTGCCCTCCCAGCGCGCGGCGGCCCCCTCCAGCGCGAGCTCCGCCAGCGCCTTGGAGGCCCCCATCACGGTTGCGGGCGCGACCGCCTTGTCGGTCGATACGAGCACGAAACGCTCCACCCCTAGTTCGCCGCACACGTGCGCCATCACACGCGTGGCGATCGCGTTGTTGCGCACCGCCTCCACCGGGTTGGCCTCCATCAGCCCGACGTGCTTGTAAGCCGCGGCGTGGAAGACGACGGTGGGACGGTGCTCGGCGAGCACCTCGCGCATCCGCTCCTCCTCCTTGCAATCCCCCAGCACCGCCGCCAGCGACGCCGGCGGCACGTGGCGCTCGTCCAGCAGTTCGCGGTGGATCGCGAACAGGTTGTCCTCGGCGTGGTCAAGCAAGATCAGCCGCTGCGGGCCCACGTGCGCGATCTGGCGGCACAGCTCCGCGCCGATCGAGCCGCCGGCGCCGCTCACCAGCACGACCGCCTCGCGCGCCAGATAGGCGCCCACGCGGTCGAGCTCCATCACCACGGGCTCACGGCCCAACACGTCCTCGACGCGCACCTCGCGCACCTGGCGCGCGATCGTGGTGAGCGCCGCCCCGCCCCGGGGGTGGATGGGGTGGGCGGGGTTCCCATCCTTGAGCAGCTCGAACACCGTCGGCAGCGTGCGCACCGGGATCGAGCGAGCGCGGCACTCCCGCACCACGCGTGCACGCGTGGAGCCGGGCGCCGAGGGGATTGCGATGATCACTTCCTCGGGCTCCGCCTCCTCCAGGATGCGCGGCAGGTCAGCCTCGGTGTTGCCTCTCACCTTCACCCCGTCGATCCGCATGCCCCGCTTGCGCGGGTCGTCGTCGAGGAAGCCCACGGGCGCAAGCCCCAGCTCGCGGTTGCGCGCGATCTCGCGCAGCACCAGCCGCCCGCCTTCGCCGGCGCCGACGATCAGCACGCCGCGCTCGCCCTCGCGCACGCCGCGGAAGGCGCCCTGCAGACGCCGTTCGCGCAGCGCCCGGGCCAGCACCCGCAGGCCGACCAGCGCGCTCAGCGCGAGCAGGAAGAACAGCACGATCACCCCGAGTGGCAGGTCCACAGTGCTCGCGCCCGCCGGGCGGCCGGCGTGGTAGGGGCCGTAGGGGATCAGCACCGGCCGCCCCACCGCCACGCCGACGACCGCCAACAATACGATCGCGACGACCCCGCGCAGGATCGCCTCGTAGTCGCGCTGGCCGGCGTAGCTCCAGCCGCGCAGATACACGCGTGCCAGCACCAGCACGACCACGCCGCCGAGCGCCACCCACCAGATCGTGCGCTCCAGCAGCAGCGTGTAGCGGTGCGTGAGCCCCTCGTCGAAGCGCAGCTGGAAGGCGAGGTAGTACGCGAGCGCGACCAGCACCCCGTCCACGGCGATCTGGGGCAACATGTGCCGGTGGAAGGGGGTGGGGGCCCACCCACCCGCCGAGCGGAGATGTCGGCGCATTGCAGGGAATTGTAGGCCGCGCGGCGTTTGGTGGACACGCTCCGTGCGCAACCGGCGCCCGTGGGGCGCCATGGGCAGGAGCGATCGCCGGCCCGGGGGTGCCCGAATGCGGCAGGCTCTACTTGAAAAGCGTCAAACCCGAGATCGACGCCGTTTCGCTGCCGGGCGGCAGGTGGGTGATCCACAACAGGTAGTAGCGGAACGCGACCCCGTGGGTGTCGAGGCGGATCGTGCTCTGCGCGCCGACCGCGCGCGCAGCCACCAGTTCCGTCCAGCCGCGCCGGGCGAGGCTCTCGGGGTCTTCATAGGGGACGCTGGCGTCGAAGCTCTTGGCGGCGTATACGGCGGCGGTGAAGCCGGGCGTGGGGGTCTGCACCTCGATCGCACGGGCGCGCAGCCCGGGGGCCGCGTCGATGTAGATACCGGTCCCCGGCTTGTGCCCGAACGAGTCTTCGCGGTAGTGCTCGGTGCTCCACACGGTTTCGGGGTCGCCGTCCACCACATTGGCCACCTGCGTCGGGTGTTCGGGTTCGTTGCCGTACGGGTTGTAGACGTGCGCGGAGGTTTGTTCCAGGGAGACGGGGGTGATGCCCGGTTGGGCGTCCACATCGGGGGCGACGCCACGGTGGGCGTTGCCGGCGATCAGCGCCAGCGTGAGCGCCACCAGGCCGCCGAGCAGCGCCAGCGAGCCCAGCCAGCGAGCCGGATGGCGCATCCGCCACGGCAGCCGCCGGCGCGCCGGCGCGGGCAACGTGCGCAGCACCGTGGTGACCTCCCCGGTGCTCTGTCCCGCGCGCGCGACCTCGATCGCGAGCACCTCCTCGAGGTCGGCGAGCAGCGTGGGGATATCGGGGTAACGGCGAGCGAGATCCTTGGCGGTGGCGCGTTCCACGACGGCGGCGGTCGCGGCCGACACCTCGGGCCGACGGTACTGCACGTCGGGGATCTCCTCGCGCACGTGGCGCATCGCCACGGCGACCGGGCTGGCGCCGGTGTAGGGGATCGCGCCGGTGAGCATCTCGTACAGCACGACCCCCAGGGAGTAGATGTCGGATTGGCCGGTGACCTTGTGGCCGAGCGCCTGCTCGGGAGAGACGTAGTCGGTCGTGCCCAGCACGCGTCCGTCGAGCGTCAGCCCCTCCTCGGTGAGCGTGCGGGCGATCCCGAAGTCGGTGATCTTGGCGGTGCCCTCGGCCGTCAGCAGCACGTTCTGAGGCTTCACGTCGCGGTGCACGATGTGATGCTCGTGCGCGGCGCCCAGCGCCCGGGCGATCTCGATCGTGTACGCGATCGCCTCGGTGATCTCCAGTGGCCCGGTGCGCCGGATCAGCGCCTTCAGCGTCTCCCCGTCGACGTACTCGAAGACGATGTACGGTGTCGCCCCGGGGTGGACGGGATCTTCATCCACCTCCTCACCGGCGTCGATCACGGTCACGATGTGCGCGTGGCTGAGCTGCGCCACCGCCCGCGCCTCGCGGCGAAAGCGCTCCAGCTGGTCGGAGTCGGAGGCGATCTCGCGGTGCATCAACTTGATCGCCACCGGCCGTTCCAGCACCGTGTCGAAGGCGCGGTAGACGGTCGACATCCCACCCTTGCCGATCTCCTCGTCGAGGCGGTAGCGCCCGCCGAGCGTGGTGCCGAGCATCGCTTGCGACATCACCCTATTTTGCGCGCTCGACAGGCGGGAGCGGAACTACAACGCGATCAGGGCGATTCCCGTGAGCGCCGCGGCGACCCCGACGACTTGAAACCGCGACAGCCGCTCACCCAGCAGGCCCATACCGAGGGCAACCGTGACGATCGGAAAGAGCGAGCCCAGCACCGACACCAGCGAGAGCTGGCCGTGGGCAGCGGCCGTCGTGTACATGATTGTGCCGAGGACCAGCAGCACGCCGGGGATCGCGAACAGCGCGCTGCCGCGGACGAATCTGATCCCGCGCAGCTCGCGCCCGGCCCACAGCGCGAGCAGCGCTATCAGCGCAAGGCGCGCGTCGAGCAGCGCCCACGCGCGCCCGTGCACGGAGGCCTTCGGCAGTGCCGTCAGAAAGATCCCAAAGGCAATCGCCGAAGCCGCCGCCCACAGCGCCGCGGCGCGAGGATCGGGATAGTGCGCAGTGGAGTGATGAGCGGAGCCGCGACGCGCGACGAGCACGGCGCCGCCCATCGCCAGCGCCAGCCCCACCGCCTGCGCCGGCCTCAGCGAATCGCCGCTGGCGAGACCCCACGCGACGGGGATTACCACCCCCGAAGCCCCGATCGGCGCCACCACCGACAGCGGCCCCAACTCGGCCGCCTTGTAGAAGCCGATCAGCCCACCGGCGTTGCCCGCGCCCGCAAGCAACGCCAACCCAACGTCGGCGGAGGGTAGCGCCCGTCCCCCCTCCAGCGCCAGATACAACGCGCAAGCCCCAAGCGCCGCCGTCTGCGAGAGCACCAACACCGTCACCAGCTGGTGCCGACGCACCAGCTGCGGGCCGATGAAGTTCGACACGCCGTAACAAAGCGACGCGCCGAGGGCCAGGGTGATCGCGAGCATCGGCGTGAGTCTGGCAGTCGCGGGGACGTTCGCCGAGGGAGTCCGTGCGGTGGCGGCGCCAGGTCTTGTGCGCCAAGCGGGACGCACGGCCCTCAGCCGGCGGCCCGCCGGCTACGCTGCCCGCATGCGCACGATCCCCACAGCACCGGTCGCAGCCGCCTCGTTCGTGGTCAGCTACGCCGTGGTGGTGACCACCGACTCGCGGCCGCTGGGGGGTGCCGTCCTCGCACTTGGGGGCCTGTGGTGCATCCACGCCTGGCTCCAGCGCCACGACGCACGGACTGCCACGACGCTTGGGTTGGTGGGCCTCGGTCTGTTCGTCGCCTCGCACCTGCTTGCGCTGGTGGTCGGGGCCTGGCCGTCGGTGCTGGTGGTTGCGGGGGTTATGGGGGGGGTGGCTTGGGTGCGGGCGGATTCGGTGCTCCCGACGCAAGCCGGACCGCAGACCGTCAGGTTTCGATCGTGACGAGCGTCCCGATCGGGGTGTAGGGCCAGATCTCCGCGGAGGCCGCGAGCGGAAGCTCGACGCAGCCGAGGCTCTGCGGGGTGCCGAATGAGGCGCGGTCGAAGTTGTGCAGCGCGTCGCCTCCGTTGAAGTAGCTGACCCATTTGATCCCGGGATCTTCGTAGTGCGAGCCATCGGGGTTGGTGCCGCTCATCGTCGTTTCCGGGAGGTGCTCGAACACCGGGAACGTCCCCAGTTCGGTTTCCGCCCCGGAGATGCCCGTGTTCGCCGGGGAGGTGATGATCGTCTGGCCGTTGTGCCACAGCGTCATCATCTCCGGGATTTCGCGGTGCACGTACACATAGCTGTAGCCGCTGGCGAGGCGCTTGCCGGCGATCGCGTCAGTCAGCAGCGCCTGCCACACCGTTGACCCGGCGAGCCCATCCACGGTGAGGTTGTTTTCGCTCTCGAACTTCATCACCGCCCCCTTGGTGATCACGGTCGCAAGATCCGGGTTCCACATCGTCTGCAGCTGGTGTGGCGTGTTCGGATAACGCCAGTTGAAGCTGCCGCTGGGAGGTTCGACCGCCGCCTGCGCCTCCGCGCTCTGCGTACGGGATACGTTGCCCGCCCGCCCACCCGACGGCTGCCATGCGACCGGCAGGTAGCCGGCTTCAGCAAGGAGCTGGTGCAGGCGCAGCGTCGATCCGGGGGGCACGGTCCATTCGATCTGACTGGTGGTGTGCAGCCCACTCCCGCCCGTCGTGACTGCCACCGCATGCGGGAGCTGGACCCGCAGCTGGGAGTCCAGGGCGGCCCCCAGCCCCGACGGGGTGAAGACGAGCGTATGGCTGTTGGTTTCGCGCCAGCTCCCGGGCGTGCTCGGAAAGAGATGGGGACGAGCCGAGCCCAACACTTCGCTCACCGGCTTGGAGAACGTCAGGTCGAGCGGCGTGGCGGGAGAGATTCGTGCGCCGGCAGCGGGAAAGCTGACCATCACCGGAGCCCGGGAGGGCGGGAACCAACTCACCTGCATAGGCATCCCGAGCCTCTCCCAAGGACGCGGGGCGGCGGCGATCTCGATCGCGCCGGTCGACGCCTGCGGCCCGAGCGAGACCGAGCTCTGGGGGCGGCTCAGCGTATGGTGGGTCAAGCCATCCGCGCCGCTTCCGTAGGACACCGCGCTCACAGGCTGATCGAAGCTCACACGCACCTCCGAGCCCGAGGGCACGGTCATCCAACGTTCGGTCACCTGCGCCGTGGGCGCGCGCAGCGTCAGCTGCTCGTCGCGTTCGCTTCCCAACGCCCAGCCGAGCCATCCCGGACGGCGAACCTCCACGTCCACCGTCACCTGCTCGCCCGGGGTCAGTCGCTTCAATGGAGTCAGCCGCCCACCTTCGATCGCGAGCGGCACCCTCCGACCGTCCAGCCCGTATGCCCGAACACGCTCGATCGTTCCACCCAACGGCTGTACCGACACACGTGCGAGCGCCGTCGAATCGCTCGCCAGCGTCACGCCCGAGAAGGCCAGCACCGCCACGGCCAGCAACACGACGATCAGAACAAGCGTCATCCCCGCGCCAAGCAGGGCACGTGACCGACGATGCTCTTGCGACACGGGGTCACGACGAGCCGAGGCCATCGTCATTGATGGATCGTAGGACGATTCCGTGGAAATCGTCGCGTTCTCCATGCAAGGCTTTCTCGCTCGTCGCGTTGGCCGTGCAAATACCGGTCCTGATCGGCTTCACGGTCGCGCGCTACGCCGAGCCCGAAGAGGCGACGGCGGCCAGTGCCAGCCCCGCGCGGTAGAGCGCGAACGGCCACAACGCCCGGCCGCGCTTACCGGGGCGGATCAACGGCGCGCAGGCGAGCGTCGATAGGAATGCCGCCCCCGCGCCCACCGCGAGCACTGAAGCCTCGCCCGGCGGGGCGCCGCGCTGGCCGAAACGGGGACGCGCACCGGAGGCGCGTGTCACCCGGCCTCGGCCGAGGCGAAACGCCTTGAGCCCCGCGGCACCCGCGATCACGGGGAGGCCGGCGCGCCAGGAGAGGGTGTGGGCGTCCTCGCGCGCGAAGCCGCGCGCGCGCGCGGCAGTGAGGGCGGCGCCGTTGCGCGAGACGCCCGGTAGCAAGGCGAGCGCCTGCGCGAGACCGAGCGCGAGACCGTCGCGAGGTCCGCAGTCCGCGAGGCCGCGGGTCTGCGGGCGTGTGTCGGCCCACGCCATCGCGGCGGCACCTGCCGCCAGCCCCGTGGCGAGCGCGCGGGGGCCGCTCGGACGGCGCTGGAGGCGTTGCTCCATGAGATACCCCACAAGTGCCGAGGGGGCTAGCGCAAGCGCCGCCGACACCTGGGCTCTGCTGTCCAGCTCGCGCAGGGCCTGCCCTATCCCCGCGCGTAGAGCGGCCAGCAGCGCGATGGCGGTGCCCGCGTGCAGCGCGACCTCCAGCGAGTTGCGCAGCTCCGCGTCCTGTTGGGCGTAGGGCCAGCCCGCCAGGCGCGGCAGCAGCGCGATATGCGCCGAGGACGAGACCGGCAGCACCTCGGTGGGGCCCTGCACGAGACCCAGCAGCAGTGCGTGGCGCAGCCGCGGCTTCGTTGCCTGCGTGGCTCGGGGAGATCCCTCAGCCAATGTCCACGGGTGAGGACTCTGGAGACGAGACGCGGTCGGGGTCCCCCGCGGGGGCTTCGACAGCTGCCACCGGGCCCACACGGCGGCGACGGACGATCCAATAGACGATGCCCACCACGACGAGCGCGACGATCGCGTAGTCGATGTACTCGAAGCCCTTGCGCACGCTCGTCCAGTCACCCCCCACCGCGTGGCCGGCAATCGCCAGCGCCAGGACCCAAGGGATCGAGCCGATCACCGTGAGCACGGAGAAGCGCGGCAGCGGCATCTTTGCAACGCCCGCTGGAAGCGAGACAAAGGCGCGCACCAAAGGGATCATGCGACCGAAGAGGACCGTCATCTCGCCGTAGCGCGAGAACCAGCGATCCGCACGCTCCGTCTGTGTCGGGCCCATGTGTACCAGGTGGCCGTGGCGTTCCATCAACTCCAGCCGACCGCCGCGGCCGATCGCGTAGCCGACCCACGACCCCACCAGCGTGCCCGCCAGGCCCGCAAGCACGATGCCGGTCATCGTCAGGTGGTGGTGCGCGCCCGAGCCACCGGGGTCTGCGACGGCGAAGCCCGCGAACAGCATCACGACCTCGGAGGGGATCGGAATGCACGCCGAGCCGAGGGCCATCAGCACGAACACCGCCGGCAGCCCCCCGTCGCGAACGAAGTGCCAGGTGGCGGTGACAACCGATTCGGTGACCGAGGCGAGGATCAGCACAGACGCGTCAACGATACCCGGATGCGAGGGCCCGATCCGCCCGGGCGCGACCCAGCGCGATGAGGATCGTCTCATGGCATCGGGGCGCGCAGCCGGGCGCCTGCCAGGTATCGCCCGGCGATACGGTCTGCCGATGCGCGTTTGGATCGACCTCACCAACAGCCCCCACGTGCTCGTCATGCGACCGGTGATCGAGGCGCTCGAGCGCGACGGCCACGAGGTGCGGGTGACCGCGCGCGACTTCGCCCAGACGCTGGGGCTGCTGCGCCGCTTCGAGATCCCCCACACCGCGATTGGGCACCACCGTGGCGAGCGGCTGGCCGCGAAGGCGGGCGGCCTGGCGCTGCGCTCGGGCGCGCTGGCGCGCTGGGCCCGTGCCGAGGCGCGGAAATCGAGAATCCAGCCCCCCTCCCCCTCCTCCTCCTCCCCCTCCGGCCGCTGCTTCGACATCGCGCTCGGCCATGGCTCCAACGATGTGAGCGTTGCCGCTGCCCTGCTGCGGATTCCCAGTGCCACGATGTTCGACTACGAGTGGGCGACCGTGCAGCACCAGATCAACTGCCGCTTGGCGCGCTCGGTGGTCGTGCCCGAGGCGATCCCCCTCGAACGCCTCGACCGCTACGGCGCGCGCGGCAAGGTGCGCGCCTATGCGGGGCTGAAGGAGGAGTACTACCTCGCCGACTTCGAGCCCGACCCCGCGGTCTTTTCCCAGCTGGGGCTGGACCCCGGGCGGCCGATCATCGTGGTGCGCACCCCCCCGGAGGTCTCGCTCTACCACCGTTTCGAGAACGACCTGTTCGCGCGGGTGCTCGAGCGTCTGCGCGATGCGGCCGGCGGCGCGAGGGGGGTGCAGTCGGTGGTGTTGCCCCGCACCTCGGCTCAGCGCGCGGAGCTGGCCGGGGTGCCCGGCTTCATCGTCCCCGAGCAGGCGATCGACGCGCAGTCGCTGATCGCTCTCTCCGACCTCGTGATCTCCGCCGGCGGCACGATGAACCGCGAGGCCGTGGCGCTCGGCGTTCCGGTGTACACCACCTTCGAAGGCCGGCTCGGGGCGGTCGACGCGCGACTGATCGCCGAGGGTCGGCTGCGCAAGCTGCGCGACCCCGCCCAAATCGATCTCAAAAAGCGACCCCCCCCCGCTACGGGCGCACGTATCCGGCGCGACCCGCACGTGCTCGTCGATCTGCTGCTCTCGCCGCTGCGTTGAATCGTTCTCTCTTCCACCCCAACCAAATAAGAATGAGACCTAGTCTTATTTGGTATAGGGCTGAAAAGAAGTGTTTGATCTCCCGCGGTGGGCTGGGCTGTGCTTTCTTTTTGCGTCCCAACCAAATAAGAACGAGACTCAATCCCAGATGGTTGGGGCTTGATTTTTTGTTGTTGTGCCCGCCGTAGAGCAGCCGCCATTGGCCATGAGCCTTCCTCAGTACCGGTAGGCGCGCCTGGCCTCCCAACGCTCGATCCCGAGCCGGCAGAGGCAGTCGACGAGCTCTGGGTAGGGGGTCCCCGAGGCCTCGATCAGCTTCGCGTACACGCTCGTTGGCGTGAAACCGGGCATCGTGTTGAGCTCGTTCACCAGCACCCGCTCGCCGTCCGCGAAGAAGTCCACGCGCGCGAGACCCTCGCAGCCGGTGTATGTGAACACCTCCACCGCCAGCTCCCGCACCCGTGCGTGCGCAGTGGCGGAAATGCGGGCGGGCACCAGCAGCTCCATCCCCCCGGCGTCGTACTTGGCGGCGTAGTCGTACCACTCCCCCGCGAATGCGATCTCCCCAGGCGGGGATGCCCACGCCGGCGGCCCATCGTCGCGGGCAGGCGAACCGAGCACGGCGCACTCGACCTCGACCCCGCTCGCCATCGCCTCGACGATCGCAAGCGGGTCGTGCGCGAAAGCCTGATCCAGCGCCTCGCCGAGCAGGCCCGCGTCGGAGACCTTGACGATCCCCACGGAGGATCCCATGTGGGCGGGCTTGACGAACACCGGCAGGCCGAGGGCGGAGAGCTCGTCGAGCACCTCCGCGGGTGCACGGCGCCAGCGCTCGGCGCGCACCCCCGCGTACGCCACCTGGGGGATGCCCGCGGCGGACATCAGCTCTTTGAAGAGCACCTTGTCCATGCAGATCGCCGACGCCGCGACGCCCGCGCCCACATAGGCGACATCTAGCGACTCCAGCACGCCCTGCACAGTGCCGTCCTCGCCAAAGGGCCCGTGCAACGCGGGGAACACGACATCCACGTCTAGCAGACCCTTCCCCGGGCAGAGGCTGAGCCGCTCCCCTTCGTGCAGCCACTCACCATCGCGCTCGATCTCCACCCAGCGAACGACGTGCCCGGCGTGCTCCAGGCCCTCGCGCACGGCGGAAGCAGAAGCCAGCGAGACGTCGTGCTCTGAGGAGCGCCCGCCGGCAAGTAGCGCGACAGTGAGCCTCATGGAGCAGCGGGTGCGGCGGCGGGCGGGGTCTGCGATGTGGTGGTCGTGGTGCTTGGAGTCGTCGTAGTCGTGGTGCTCGGCGTGGTCTGCGGCGCGAGTTCGCCCACCGTGAGCTTGATCGTGACTCCCCGCTTGGCCTTGGTGCCGCCCGCCGGGTTCTGCTGGAGCACCAGCCCGACTTCGGCAACGCTGGAGACGGCGCGCGTACTGGACTTCACCACGAAGCCCGCCCCGATCAGTTCGCCTTCGGCGCGTTCCTGCTTTTTGCCGACCACGCGTGGGATCGCGACTTCCTGCGAGGCCTTCGCCACCACGAGGCTCACCGCTTCGCCGCTGGGCACCGAGCTGCCCGCGGAGGGCGACTGCGAGAGCACGGTGCCGCCCGCCTGGCCCGCTTCTTCGCGCTTGGTGACGGCGCCCACCTGCAGGTCCGCGGCGCGCAGCGAGGCGCGCGCTTCGGCTTCGCTCTGGCCGGTCACCGTGGGGACTTCCACCTGCATGGGGCCGCTCGAGACAAACACCGTCACCGGGCTGCCCGCCAGCAGCGGCACGCCCTGCGAGGGTTCGGTGGAGATCACTTTGCCGCTCGCCACCGACGCGCTGGAGCGGCTCTGCACGTGGGGCTTGAAGTGCGCCTGCTCGAGCTTGCGTTCGGCTTGTGCGCCGGTGAGATTTCTCACGTCGGGCACTCCCACACTGGCGGGGCCGGTGGAGATGACGACGCTCACGTGCGCGCCGCGCTGCACCACGCTTCCCGCCGCGGGGCTGACGGAGATCACGGCACCCTCGGCAACATCGAGGCTAGGCGCCTGAGAGGGCACCGGTACCAGATCGGCCGCCTTGAGTTCAGTCGTCGCAAGCGTCGCCGTGCGGCCAACGACGTCGGGCACGGTCACCTGACGTTTGGCGGCCGGCAGCAGCAGCGCAAGCGCGACCCCGGCGGCGATCAGCGCGAGCAGCACCCCGCCCGCGATCCACCAGCGGCGCCTACGCCGCCGCGCCGACGCCTCCGCGGGGTCCTCCCGCGCAGGCTCCTCGGCGGCGGGCGCCAGCAGCAGCGCGGTGGCAGCCGCCAGCCCCACCGGGCCGTTGCTGGCCGAAACGGGGATTCGCGCCGCAGGCGCGTGTCTCCCGGCTTCGGCAGGCACGACCGGCGGTCGCTCACCTGCGCCGGGCAGGCCCCGACGTACGTGCTGGAGCGCCGCAATGAACTCGTCGGCGTCGGCGAAGCGCTCAGCGGGATCCTTCGCGAGCGCCCGCAGCACCACGGCGTCGAGCTCTGGTGGAATCGCGCCGCGGGCGGGGGCAGGCGCGGGCGTGCCGGTCGAAGCGACGTCGGGTGGGTGGGCGAACGCGACACCAGGCGGGTGGGCGGGTACGTGGCTGACGACCGCGCTCGGCGGCAACGGCGCGGCGGAGACCTGCTTGAGCGCGATCGTCACCGCCGTCTCCCCGTCGAAGGGCACCGTGCCGGTGAGCAGCTCGTAAAGGACGATCCCCACCGCGTAGATGTCCGAGGCGGCGCTCACGGCGTGACCCTGGGCCTGCTCTGGGGAAAGGTATTGGGCGGTTCCCATGATCGAGCCGGTGAGCGTCATGTCGGAGGCGCCGGCGCGCGCGATCCCGAAGTCGGTGACCTTCGCGCGGCCCTCCTCGTCGAGGATCACGTTGTGGGGCTTTAGGTCGCGGTGGATCACCCCGCGGCGGTGCGCGAAGCGCGCGGCCTGCAGGATCTGGATGACGATGTCGATCGCCGCCGTGGGGTCAAGCGGAGCCTGCTCGCGCACCACCGCCTTCAGCGAGCGGCCGGGGAGGTACTCCATCGCGATGTAGTAGGTGCCGTCCCACTCGCCGCGGTCGAAGATCGCCACCACGTTGGGGTGGGAGAGGCTGGCGGCGCTGGAGGCCTCGCGGCGAAAGCGCTCCACGAACTCCTGGTCTTCGGCGAAGCGGTGCTGGAGCAGCTTGACCGCCACCTGGCGCCCCAACAGCTGGTCGCGCGCGAGGTACACGTCGGCCATCCCGCCGGTGCCGATCCGCGAGAGCACCTCGTAGCGCCCATCGATCACGGTGCCGGACTCGATCATCGCCGGGTCGCCCGGGTCGTCAGTCGAGCCGCCTCCAGGCGGGCGGCCCGGCGCAAGGCTGCGCCGTCAATCATGGAGCAGCACTTCCATCACACGCCGAGCGATCGGCAGCGCGTACGTCGCGCCGTACCCGGGGACGCCCTCGACCGTCACAGCGATCGCCACGGTGGGGTTGGCGGCGGGAGCGAAGGTGATGAACCAGACGTTGTTGAGCGCGCTGCCGATCTGTGTTTCCGCTGTGCCGGTCTTGCCGGCGACCTGCACGCCGGGGATCCGAGCATTTTCGCCTGTGCCTTCGTTGACGACGGCTTCCATCATCGAGGTGACGGCGGTGGCCGTGGAGGGCTTCATCACGACCGACTGCACGTGGGGAGAGATCTGCTGCACGATGCGACCTTCGGGGTTCACGATCCGCGCGGTCAGGTGGGGCACCATCAGCCTGCCGTGGTTGGCGACGGCGGCGGCGACCTCCGCCATCTGCAGCGCGGTGACCCGCAGTTTGTCCTGGCCGATGCCCATCCGCCCAACGTCGACCAGCGGGCTGAGAGGCGAGAGCAGTTCGCCATGGACGCCGTACTCGCCGCTGGCGGACATTTCTTCGGCGGGATAGTCCAGCCGCGGTTTGGTGTCGAACCCGAAGCGGCGCATGTAGCGGGCGAGCGTCGGCTTGCCGACCTGTTCGGCGACCTGCGCCCACACCGTGTTGACCGATTTGGCGAGCGCCTGCGTGAGCGTCAGATCGCCAAAGCTTTCGTTTTGGTCGTTGCTCAACGGCACACCCGACACCACGATGCCGTTGCGGCCGCTGAGCGTCGAGGAGGGCGTGAACTTGCCGGTGTCGATCGCGGCGGTGGCGGTGACGACCTTGAAAGTGGACCCCGGCGCATACCCGTACTGCACGGCGCGGTTGAGCAGCGGGGCTTCGCTGTCGCCTTTGACCTTTTCGGTGGCGGCCGAGGAGCGCAGCGCGTTGGGGTCGTAGCTGGGGGTGGAGGCCATCACCCGCACAGCGCCCGTGGACGGCACCAGCGCAACGACGGCGCCCTGATGCGCACCGAGCCCCGCGAGCGCGGCCTGCTGGGCGGCGGGATCGAGCGTGGTGATCACTTCATCGCCCTTTTCGGGGCGGCCCTGGAACTGGTCGAGGATCGACTGCAGGTCGCTCTGTCTCTGCCCGCTGAGGGGTGCGTTGCGGTAGCGCTCCAGGCCCGTGCGATCGAGTGAGCGCGGGTAGGAGTAGCCGATCGCCTGGGCGAACTCTTCGCCGGTCGGATAGGTGCGTTCGTAGGTGCCTTCGCGCGTGCGCACGCTGCGCGCCAGCACGGTGCCGTCGGCAGCCAGGATCGCCCCGCGCTGCACGTGTTCCTGCTCGATCAGCGCGCGTTTGTTGAGCGGGTTTTCGCGCAGCGAGGAGGCCTCGAAGATCGTCCAGCGCGAGGTGAAGGCGACGAGCAGAGCGAACAGCACCAGCACCAGCATGTAGAGGCGCAGGATCGGGCGGTTCATTCACTCAGCTCTTCCAGTTCGATCGAGTGCACGAGCGAGCCGGCTTCTTTTTCGGAGCGCCACTTGTGGTCGAGCAGCGTGCCGCGCCGCGTGGGGCTCAGCGTGGAGGCGCCGACACCGGAGACGTAGTAGGTGCTGTAGAGGTTGACCCCGCCGGGGAGCTTGTAGGGGAGACCCCGGTACATCGTCACCAGGCCGCGGGCGTCGGTGCCGACGAAGAACACCGACTGCGCGGCAATGTACCCACCGCCCGCGAGCACCCCGAGTACCGCGAGCACAATCAGCGCCGGCAGCACACCACGACGACGCCGTCGCCGAGGGACGGGCGCGGAGTCGGGGGAGCGGGGACGGCGCGCCACCACCGGCGTCGCCGGCAGCGCGGCGTGCGTGCGATGAGCGTCCCGGCGCGCTCTTACCGACGATCGCTCCCGGGCACGAGCTTCGGCGGACACCGGCGCCTCCCCGCCGTCGCTGCCGCGCGACGGGGGTGCAAGCACCGCAGACGAGGGGCGGGTGACCCCCACGGCGGGCATGCTCACGACCGTGGCGTCCCGATCGAGCTCGGCGGTGCCCGAGGCGGACGCGCTCGGCGCGCCCACCTCCTCCAAGCGCAGCAGGATTACGGTGATGTTGTCGCGCCCGCCGGCGCGGTTGGCCTCGGCGATCAGCGCCTCGCCGATGTCGTGCAGGCGCTCACCGGCATGCAGGCGCAGGACCTCGGCGAGGCGCGCCTCCGGAACCATCGAGGTGAGGCCGTCACTGCACAGCAGGTAGATGTCCCCGGCGCGCGCGCGAAACGAGCGGGTGTCCACCTCGACCGTCTCCTCCGGCCCGAGTGCGCGGGTGATGATTGAGCGCTGGGGGTGATCCTCGGCTTCTTCGGGAGTGAGGCGGCCCTCGCGGATCAGCTCGTCCACCAGCGAGTGGTCGTCGGTGAGGCGCAGCAGCTCGCCGTCCCGCAGGCAATAGGCGCGGCTGTCCCCGACGTGGGCGATCGCGACCTCCTCCTCGCCGACGTAGACGGCGGTGAGCGTGGTGCCCATGCCGGCCTGCTCGGCGTTCTGACGAGAGAGTTCGTGGATGCGCGCGTTGGCGGCCAGCGCGTGCGCGGCCAGCCCCTGCTCGGGGGGAGCACCGTCGGGCAGACCGGTGCGGAAGGACTCCACCGCGATCTTCGACGCCACCTCGCCAGCCTGCGCGCCGCCCATACCGTCGGCGACCACGAACAGCGGCGAGCGCGCCAGCAGCGAGTCCTCGTTGGCGCGCCGCTGCAGGCCGGTGTCGGTGCCCGCGTAATGCTCGGCCACGCGGAGCATCGCTAGCGACCTCTCTTGTGAGTCCGTATGGCCATCAATCCACCTCGAATACGAATTCGCTCTCGCCGATCCGCAGATGATCGCCGGGATGCAGTGGGCGAGGAGTGTCCAGCAGCTCCTCGTTGAGGTAGGTGCCGTTGGTGGAGCGCAGATCCTCGAGCACGAGCGTGCCCGCCTGCTCGTAGATGCGCGCGTGGCGCGAGGAGGCGAAGGGATCCTCCAGGCGTATCTCTGCGTGGTCGCCGCGACCGAGCACGAGGTCGCCGTCCAGGTCGTAGATCATCCCCGCATCGTGACCACTCGCGCGGGCGACCACCAGACGGGGGGCACGACGGGCGACGTTGGAGCGCCCCAGGGCGGAGGCGGACTGCAGACCCGTTGCGTCCGGGGAGGTCGCGTAGCCAGACCCCGCCCCACCCGCGGTGCTGTAGCCCGTGGGCAGATGGGGCCGATCCCGCCCCCGCAGATCACGCAGGGCGCTGCGCGCGACCCACAGCAGGAACAGGTAGAGCACAGCGAGGAAGCCAAACTTGAGCGCGACCGACACCGGCTGGAGCGTATTCATCGCTGCTCGAAGACGATCTCGGTGGTGCCGAGCTCGATGCGGTCGCCGATCTGCAGCGGCCGCGAGCCGCGAAGCCGCTCGCCGTTGAGGAGCACACCGTTGGTCGAGCGCAGATCCTCGATCGTCCAACCCTGCGGGGTGGCGCGAATGTGGGCGTGACGGCGGGAGATCCCGGCATCGTCGAGCACGACGTCGCAGTCGCGGCCGCGGCCGATCACCGCGCCTTCCGGAGCAACCACCAAGCGCCGCCCGCCGACCAGCAGCAGGGCGCGGGGGGGTCGGGCCGCGCGGGCCTGCTCGAGCGGCTCGCGCAGGCGAGCGGACGAGCTGTAGATCATCGTCTGCCCATGTCGGTCCTCCCGCCGGGGGGCGCCGGCGGGGGCAGGAGAATCCTCGCGGGCGGGCTGCTCCCAAGCCTCGTCGCGGGCGGCGTAGTCGTCGATGTCGCCATTGCCATCGCCGGGGGCGTCGGGGCGCACCAGCCGTGCCTGGATGCCGAACTCGCCAAGCGACAGCGAGTCGTCGGTGTGGAAGGTAATGACGGGGTGGGAGGCAAGCGTGAGATCCTCGCCGCGCGCATGCTCGAGCAGGTAGGCGCAGAGCTCGTCGATCAGCTCGTCCTCGACGCCGTCGTAGCGGGCGCGGTCGGGGGGGGAGAGCCAGACGGCGTATTCGTTGGGGGCGTACACGCGCGACACGGAGGTCGTGCGGTGCTCGTCCATCTCGCGGGCAAGCTTGCGGGCGAGTTCCATCGGGCGCA
The DNA here is from genome assembly GCA_963812595.1 of uncultured Solirubrobacterales bacterium. GTDB lineage: Bacteria > Actinomycetota > Thermoleophilia > Solirubrobacterales > Solirubrobacteraceae > Palsa-744. The sequence continues at coordinate 1,047,556 of CAWEVQ010000008.1, read as the reverse complement.
CCTCGGAGCGGAAGAGGCGCCCGAAGGCGCCCTCCACCAGGGAGGCAAGCGTGGTCTCGAGACTCTTGAGTGGGTTCATTGATATGCCTGGTCACCGGGACGGAGCCGGCGGCGTCCAACCCCGCTGTCCCGCCGCTTCTCACTTTAAGGCTCCTCACGCAATGACCGTCTGCACCGGCCCACGCAGCGCTCGAGCCGCGACCGCGAGAAGTGCCCCAAGCGAGACACTGAGGATGACGCCGTGCGGGGATGGAAGCGTCGCATGGGTCGGGGGAAGACCATGAAATTGGATGCTCGCCCACCCGATCCCCGCCCACCCGGCCACCAGCGCTACCGCCCAGAAGATCGCCGCGAGCGCATCGAGCAGCGCCGAACGCCCGCGCACCACCCACGGAAGAATCGCGGCCGCGAGCGCCCACAGGGCCGCTCCGAGCAGCAACGCCACGCTCAGCAGGTGCAGCGCCGCGTGGGCGGTGCTTGCCATGGACCCGTCCAGAGGCAGCTCGGCGAGACGCAGCCACCAGTAGCCAAGCGCCCCCAGCAGGGCGCGGGAGCGCCAGCGCGCGAGCTGGCCGGCGAGCGCGGGGAAGGCGCCCGCGAGACTGACGAGGCCGAGTACGGGCGCAAGCATGGCGGCAAGCCAGCGGAGTCCGGGTCGACGCACCACCAGTATCAGCGGCAACACCGCGCAGGGGACGACGAGCGCGATCCCGGGATGGTCGGCGGCGATCTGCCACACGCACGCCGCCATTGTCGCGGCGATCCACGCCAGGCGCGCTGCCGTGAGCCAGCCGGTTGGGTCGGGCTGCTCCTCACGGAGGTCCTGCCGCGGAGCCTGCACCTCCGTCGCAAGCAGTGGGGTGCGCCCCCGGGGCGAGCGGCGCGGACCGTGCGCGAGCGCGTCGCGCAGTTCGGGCAGCGTCCCGCGCAGCTCGGGGTCGGCCTGCAGCGCACGGTCGAGCGCCCGCGTGAGCGTGCGCGGCAGATCGCGGCGGTGGCACTCCAGCGCCGGCAGTTGCTCACCGATGCGCCGCGCTGTGGCGGCCGGGGTGGGACCACGCACGGGGTTGACGCCGCTGAGTGCCTCGTACAACACAAGCGCGAGTGAGTAGAGGTCAGCGCCCGCGCCGGCCTCACCGCCGTCGATCTGCTCGGGGGCCATGTAGGCGAGCGTGCCGAGCACGTCGCCGGTGCGGGTCAGGGACTCCTCGCCAGCGAGCAGCGCGCCGCCGAAGTCGGTGAGCTTCGCGATCGGTGCGGCGTGCCCAAACGCGGACTTCTGGAACGCGGGCCACTCGGAGGTCGGGTCGGGATCGGTGGTGGCGGCGGCCACCAGCACGTTCTGCGGCTTGATGTCGCGGTGGATCACTCCGCGCCCGTGCGCGTGCAGCAGCGCATCGACTAGCGCGATCCCGATTTCGAGGACATCCTCGTCGCACAGCGTCTCGGCGGCGATCAGCTGGGCGAGGGTGTCGCCGTGGACCAGCTCGGAGATCAGGTAGAAGGTGTCCTGCTCGGCGCATGCCTCGTACAGGGCGACGATCGCGGGATGCGCTAGACGGGCGGCGGCGAGCGCCTCACGCGTGGCGCGCTCGCGATCCTCGCCGGCGGGAAGCGGGATCATCTTGATGGCCACCTCGCGTTCGAGCAGCTCGTCGTGAGCTCGCCACACCACCCCGAAGCCACCGGCGCCGAGGCGTTCGAACAGGAGGTAGCGCTCGAGCACCAAAGTGTCCCGCTCAGCCCGCGGGCGCTCACCGTGAGCTCGAGCTTCGATGTGGCCGCGGCCACGCTTGGGGGCGATCAATGTGTCGTGAGAGTCCACCGACTCCTGCGTTCGCCGGTGCGAGGGCCCTCCCTGCCAGGAGCAGGCAGGAGAAGCGGAGGTGAGCGAGAAGTTGCAGATGGCACCAATCAGCAGATGGGCGGCCGAGTGGGCGGTCATACTGGTGCCTTCCTCGATACGCAGGCAAGGAGCGAGACAGCTTGTCGTTCTTCGACGATGATGAGGGAGGAGCCCCGCGGCCGGCCGCCGCGGGCGGGCGGGCACGTAATCCCTCCCGCTCGCAGCCGCGCCCACGACGGCCACAGCGGGCGGGCGGGCATCCAATCCCGGCCGCAGACCGCCACACGACGATGGTGCGGCGGCGGATCGCCGCCGGGGTCGGGGTGGTCGTGCTGATCGTAATCGTGCTGCTGATCGACGGCTGCCTGAAGAGCGGCAAGGAAGAAGCACTGAAGAAGTACAACCGCGAAGCGGGCCAGCTGGTGGGGGAATCCGACCAGCAGGTGGCCCACCCGCTGTTCGCCGGGCTCGCCGGCGCCTCCAGCGAACCGCCGCTGAACGTGGAGCAGAAAGTCAACGAACTGCGTGAAGTGGCGCAGCATCAGGCCGAACAGGCCAAGCGGCTGAGCGTCCCCAGCGAACTGGATGCGGCACAGCGCTATTTCACGCTGGCGCTGCATCTGCGCGAGGAAGCGCTGGCGAAGATCGCGCCACTCGTGCGCGAGGCGTTGGGTGGAAAGGGCAAGCAGGCAAGCTCGCTGATCGCCGGCGCGATGGAGATGTTCCTGGCCTCCGACGTGGTCTACTCCCAGCGGGTCGCACCGCTGATCCAACAGGAATTGGCGGCGGGTGGCATCCACGAGCTGAGCACCGCGAGCACACAGTTTCTGCCGAACCTGGGGTGGCTGGAACCAAGCACCGTCGAAGAGCGCCTCACCGGGAAATCCTCGACCGCGGTGCAGAGCGGCCAGATCGCCCCGGGCACGCACGGCTCCGCGTTGAAGGGGGTGAGCGTCGGCGGCACCGAACTGCAGCCGGAATCGACGGGCACGGTCAACCACCTCAGCGGTGGATCCAGCCCGACGTTCAAGGTGATGGTCGAAGACTCGGGGAGCAACTCGGAGACCGACGTGAAGGTCGAAGTCACGGTGACCGCCGGGGGCAAACAGTACAAAGACAGCCGCGCGATCGCCAAAACCGAACCGGGCGTGACCTCAACCGTCAGCATCCCCGTGGAAGGCGTGCCGGTTGGTGCGGCCGCGAACGTGGTCGTCTACGTGCAGCCCGTTGCGGGGGAGACCAACCTCGAAAACAACAAGAGCACCTTCCTGACGGTGTTCAACGGGTAAGGGTCCGGGCGCGCTCCAGGGCTGGCCGCGTGTGCGAATTGTGGTCCTGGTGTGGTTGCTCGCGTTCGCGCGATAGCTTGTCCGCATGAGCGCCTCCGACCTGACCGACACCCAGGGAGTCATCGCGATCGCCGCTGCCGCGATCGCCGTGGTGGCGCTGCTGGGATGCGTGGCGCTGGCGCTCAGCGTGCGCCGGCTGCGCGCCGCGCAAAAGGTCGTGCTGGGCGAGGGGGAGCGCGACGTGGTGGCCCACGTTGCGGCCATACAGGGGGGCTTCGAGGATTTGCGGGAGTACGTCGGGGAGGTGGCGGAGCTCCTGGAGCAGCGGTTGGGTGGCGTGGAGGCGGGTCTGCGCGGCGCGATCTCCCATCGCGCGCTGGTGCGCTACGACGCATACAACGAGCTCTCCGGGCACCAGTCGGTGTCGGTCGCGCTGCTCGACAGCGCCCATTCGGGGGTGGTACTCACCTGCATCCACCACCGCGACCAGGCGCGCGTGTACCTCAAGCAGGTGCATGGGGGCAGCGGCGAACTGGAGCTCTCCCCAGAGGAGGCGCAGGCGGTGCGGCTGGCGCTTTCCCCGGCAGTTGACGCGGCGCCCGAGCAGCGCCTTTCGGCCCAATAGGAGCGAACGCGATGGCCCCGAGTGCAGATGCGCGGCGGCCCCGAGTCGGCTACCTGGGACCGGAGGGGACCTTCACCGAGGAAGCGCTGCGCCGCAGCGCACGGGCAGACTCGGTGGAGCCGGTGGCGTTGGCGAGCATCTACGAGTCGGTGCTGGTGGTGCGCCGCGGCGAGGTGCGGTGGACAGTCGTGCCGATTGAGAACTCGCTCGACGGGTCGGTGACGGTGACGCTCGATCTACTCGCCGACGAGCACGGGGATCTCGCGATAGTCGGCGAGGCGCTGCTGGCGGTGCGGCACTCGCTGATTGCCGCCGCGCCAGTGGCGCTGAGCGAGATCGACACGGTCATCTCCCATCCGCAGGTTCCCGGGCAGTGCACGCGTCTGCTGCGGGGTGAGCTTGCGCATGCCCGGGTGCTGCCCGCGAGCTCGACGGCCGAGGCGGTGAGGCTGGTGGCGGATGAGCGCCGCCGCGGAAATGCCGCGCTCGGCACGCGCCTGGCGGCGGAGATCTACGGGGGTACCGTGCTGCGCGAGGGGGTGCAGGACCGCAACGACAACGTCACCCGCTTCGTGTGGCTGGCGCGGCGCGAGCCCGGCGCCGAAGACCCCAGGGAGGACGTGCCCCAGCCCCCGCTGCGCCAGGCGGACAATGGGGATGAGAGCTCACCCACCCAGTGGAAGACATCGGTGGTGTTCTGGGGCTCGGGCGCCGACAGCCCCGGCTGGCTGGTGCGCTGCCTGGATGAATTCGCCAAGCGCGCGATCAATCTGACCAAGATCGAGTCGCGTCCGCAGCGGGCTCGCCTGGGCCACTACATGTTCTTCGTCGACCTTCAGGGCAGCGTGCGGGAGCCGACGGTGAGCGAGGCGCTGGAGGGGTTGCGCGAGGTGTGCGAGCAGGTGCGCGTGCTGGGCTCATACCCAGCGGTCACCGACCTGTTCGCGTAGGCGGCGGCGCGGCAAGCGAACACAATCGACCACGTTCGTCGCTACACTGCGCGCACGGATGGATACCACCATTCCACCAGACCCAGTTCGGTCCGTGTCGCCATCCGAGCACCGGCGACGCGGGCCTGAGAGTGGTCGGGTGCTCGTATTGAACGCGACTTTCGAGCCGATCAACGTGTGCTCGGTGCGCCGCGCGGTGGTGCTGTTGCTCAAGGAGAAGGCGGAGCTGGTCGAGCGTGGGCGGTGGGAGCTGCACTCCGAGAAGACCACGCTCGCGCGCCCCGCGGTAATCCGCTTGGTGACCTACGTGCGCGTGCCCCGCGACGCCCACCAGCGCAAGATCACGCGTCGCGCGGTGTTTGCGCGCGACGGATGGACATGCCAGTACTGCGGCGCGCGCGCAAATCTCACCGTGGACCACGTGATCCCCCGCTCCAAGGGAGGACCGTCGAGCTGGGAGAACATCGTGGCGTCGTGCGCACCGTGCAACCGCCGCAAGGGCGACCGGCTGCCACGACAGGCGGGCATGCAGCCACGTCATGTACCGAGAGTGCCGCGTGCGGAGGTGTTCATCCACGTCGCCAGCCCGTCGATTCCGGCAGCGTGGCGCCAGTACCTGCCGCAGACGGCTCAAGCCGCCTGAGCCCAGAACGGCTTTCCGACGTTCTCTACGACGGGGGGCGCCGCGACCCCCGCGACGCCCCCCGCACAACTGGCTTGACTGGAAGACCGAGACTGCCTGCGCTGCCGGAGAGACCAGGCCCGGCGGCCGTCTCGGGGTGTCCCGGTTGGATTCCGCTACGCGGTCCAGCCTGCCGACCTAGCGGCCGGTCACCTCCAGGGTCCCGCAAGAACTGTCACTCAACGTACGGACCACCTCCTTTCTCTGGTCTCGCCAGAGTAGCGGACGGAGGTGACGTCACGCAAGGGGGGACTTGCCGTTCTCCCCGGGATCGCCGTGGAGATCGGCCGCCGCTGTGTCTAGCGGCTCCCCGGGCTCACCCTCGCCATTGCCGTCCTCCCCGTCGTCGACGATCAGCGCGACAGCGCTGACGATCTCGTCGTCCTTGAGGTTCATCAGGCGCACCCCCTGGGAGGCGCGGCCGTAGCGGCTGATGCCCTTTACTGAGGTCCGCTGCACCATGCCGCCGGTCGAGATGAACACGAGCTCCTCGTGCTCACGCACCACCAGCGCGCCTGCCAGGGCGCCCTTGCGGTCGGTGAGCGCGATCGTCTTGACGCCCATCGCGCCGCGGCCCTTGCGGGGATAGTCGGCGAGTGGGGTGCGCTTGCCGTAGCCGTTCTCGGTGACCACCAGCAGCTCCTGGTCGTCGCGGGCGACGTCCATCGCGAGCACGTAGTTGCCTTGCTTAGAGACATTCATGCCGCGCACGCCCGAGGTGTCGCGACCCATCGACCGCGCCCCAGACTCATGGAAGCGGGCGGCCTGACCGGAGCGGGAGACCATCAGGATGTCGTCATCGCCGGAGGTGCGGCGCACCACGACGAGCTCGTCGTCGTCGCGGATTTTGATCGCGATGATGCCGTCGGCGTTGATCGGCGTGTTGTACGCCTTGAACTCGGTCTTCTTGACGATCCCCTGACGGGTGGCGAACACGAGATACGCGCCCTCGCTGTAGTCACGTGTGGCAAGCACCGACTGCACCCGCTCCCCCTCGCGCAGCGGCAGCACGTTGACCAGTGCCCGCCCCTTGGCGGTGCGCGAGGCCTCGGGCAGTTCGTACACCTTCGAGCGGTACACCTTGCCGCGGTTGGAGAAGAACAGCAGATAGTCGTGTGAGGAGCAGACGAACAGGTGCTCGATGAAGTCGCCATCCTTCATGTCCATCCCGGTGACGCCGCGCCCGCCGCGGTGCTGCTGGCGGTAGGTCGCCAGCGGCAGCGACTTGATGTAGCCGGTGCGGGTGATCGTGATCACCATCTGCTGGTCGGCGATCAGGTCCTCGATGTCGATCTCGTCCTCGGAGTGGGTGATCTCACTGCGGCGCTCGTCGCCGAAGCGCTCGCGAATCTCGCCGAGCTCCTCCTTGATGATCGCCAGCACACGGCCCTCGTCGCCGAGGATCGCACGCAGCTCGGCAATCCGCTCGGTCACGTCGGCGTGCTCCTGTTTGATCGAGTCGGCCTCCAGCGCCGTGAGCTGGGAGAGGCGCAGGTCGAGGATCGCGCTGGCCTGGATGTGGCTGAGCTCGAAGCGCTCGACGAGCTGCTCGCGCGCGGAGTCGCGGTCGCGCGAGGCGCGGATCAGTGCGATGATCGCATCGAGGTGCTCGAGCGCCGTCAGCAGTCCAAGCAGGATGTGGGCGCGGGCCTCCCTCTCGGAGAGCTCATGCTTGGTGCGGCGCACGATCACTTCGCGCTGGTGGGCCACGTAGTTGTGGATCACCGCGCGCAGATTGAGCGTGCGGGGGACGTTGTCGACGAGCGCGACCATGTTCACCCCGAAGGTGGACTGCATCGGGGTGTGCTTGTAGAGCTTGTTGAGCACGACCTTGGGGATCGCGTCGCGCTTGAGCTCGATCACGAGGCGCATCCCGCGCTTGTCGGACTCGTCGCGCAGATCGGAGATCTCGGGGATCCGTTTGTCGCGGACGAGGTCGGCGATCTTCTCGATCAGGTTGCCAGGGCCACCCTTCTTGACCATGAAGGGCAGCTCGGTGACGACGATCGCCTCCTTGCCGTGGCTGAGCGGCTCGATGTGGGCGCGCGCCTGCACACGCACACGGCCGCGGCCTGTCTCATACGCGTCTTTGATGCCGGCGCGGCCGAGGATGATCCCCCCGGTGGGGAAGTCGGGTCCCTTGATGTGGCGCATCAGACCCTCGACCTCGATGTCGGGGTCATCGATGTAGGCGACCGTGGCGTCGATCACCTCGCGCAGGTTGTGCGGGGGGATGTTGGTGGCCATGCCGACCGCGATCCCCGAGGAGCCGTTGACGAGCAGGTTGGGGAAGCGCGAGGGAAGGACCAGCGGTTCGCGCTTGGAGCCGTCGTAGTTGGGCACGAAGTCGACGGTGTCCATGTCGAGATCGCGCAGCATCTCGGTGGCGATGCGGGCGAGGCGCGCCTCGGTGTAGCGCATCGCGGCCGCTGGGTCATCGTCGACTGAGCCGAAGTTGCCCTGGCCGTCGACGAGTTCGTTGCGCATCGAGAACTCCTGCGCCATCCGCACGAGCGTGTCGTAGATGGCCGAGTCCCCATGGGGGTGGTACTTGCCCATGACCTCGCCGACGATCAGCGCGCACTTCGAGTAGGAGCGAGAAGGGCTGAGGCCCAGCTCGTTCATCGCGTAGAGCACGCGGCGGTGCACGGGCTTCAGGCCGTCGCGCACGTCGGGCAGCGCGCGCCCCACAATCACCGACATCGCGTAGTCGAGGTACGCAGTGCGCATCTCCTCCTCGAGCGCGCGCGGTTCGATGTTGCCGCCGCCTATGACGTCAGCGCTGGCCACCATGCCTCCTCATGATCGGCGCATGTCGGCGTCCTCAGTCGCTCGCGTGCAGAGCACGCCACGCTCCTTGCGTCCTTGATCTGCTTGATCCTGAGGGCCATGGACGCGTAATGCCTAGACATCAAGGTTTACTACCGCACGTGCGTTGTCCTCAATGAAGGCGCGGCGTGGCTCGACCTGGTCGCCCATCAGCATCGAGAAGATCCTGTCAGCGGAAGCGGCGTCCTCGAGCGTCACCTGCGCCAGCGTGCGCGTCTGGGGTGCCATCGTGGTTTCGCCGAGCTGCTCGGCGTTCATCTCGCCAAGCCCCTTGAAGCGCTGTAGTTTGACCCCCTTCTGAGCCACGCTCAAAACGGCTTGGCGCAGCGCCTCGAAGGACGGAGCGCTTTCGTGGGCGTCGCCGAGGCGCACCTCGAAGGCGGGCGTGCCGGCAAGCTCGATCAGCTGCTCGTGCACGGCGGCCAGCTGGCGGTACTCCTGGGAGTCGAACAGCGTCCGCTTGATGCGATGGGTGCGCGCGAAGCCGGTGCGCGTCTCCACCGCCTTGACCCGCAGCTGCACCAGATCGACCTCGAGCAGCTCGGTCGCGTGCGTCTCTCCCTCCAGGCCCTCGCGGGAGAGTAGCTCGACCGCCTGCTCGGCGCTGGTGACTCGCTCGCCCAGCAGCGTGGACTCCTCCAGGAACTGCACCATGTCGTGGCCGTGGGCGGCGCGCAGCGAGGAGGCCCACCCTTCGTACTGCTTGAGCAGGCGGGTGAAGCGCTGCCAGCGATTGTCGGTCAGCTTGAACTGGGCACCGTGGCGGTCGGCGATCTGGAGCTTCTCCCACTTGTCGGTGAGCAGGATCTCCTCGAGCTCGGCCTCCTTCTCGATATAGCGCTCGCGGGAACCCTGCTTGAGCTTGTACAGCGGCGGCTTGGCGATGTAGACATAGCCGGCCTTGATCAGCTCTTCCATCTCACGGAACAACAGCGTAAGTACGAGCGTGCGAATGTGGGCGCCGTCGACATCGGCGTCGGTCATCAGTACGACCTTGTGGTAGCGCGCGTTCTCGATGTTGAACTCGTCGCGCACGCCCGTCCCGATCGCGGTTATCAATGCCTGAATCTCAGTGTTCTGCAAGACCTTGTCGATGCGCGACTTCTCGACGTTGAGGATCTTTCCCCGCAGCGGCAGCACCGCCTGCGTGTTGCGGTCACGGCCCTGCTTGGCAGAGCCTCCGGCGGAGTCGCCCTCGACCACGAACAGCTCGGCGAGCGAGGGGTCCTTGACCGAGCAGTCGGCGAGCTTGCCCGGCAACGTGGAGTTCTCCAGGGCCGACTTGCGCCGCGTCAGGTCGCGCGCCTTGCGGGCCGCCTCGCGGGCGCGTTGGGCCTGCACGGACTTCATGATCACCGCGCGTGCCTCGCTCGGATTCTCCTCCAGGAACTCCCCCAGGCCACCGTTGACGATCGACTCGACGAAGCCGGCCATGCCGGGGTTGCCGAGCTTGGTCTTGGTCTGCCCCTCGAACTGGGGGTCGCGGAGCTTGACGGAGATGACCGCGGTCAGACCCTCGCGCACGTCCTCGCCGGTGAGGTTGTCCTCTTTCTCCTTGAGCAGGCTGTGCTCGCGGGCGTACTTGTTGAGCGTGCGCGTGAGCGCGGAGCGAAAGCCGGACATGTGGCTGCCGCCCTCACGAGTGTTGATGTTGTTGGCGAAGGAGTGAATCGACTCCTGGTAGGAGGAGTTCCACTGCATCGCGACCTCGACCGCGCCCTCCTCGCTCTCACCGGAAAAGAAGACGACCTTGCGGTGGACGGTGTCCTTGTTCTCGTTGAGGTAGGCGACGAAGTCCTCGATCCCCCCCTCGTAGCGAAACTCGGCAGCATGGCCCTCGGCGCGCTCGTCGACGATCGAGATATGCAGGCCGCGGGTGAGGAAGGCGGTCTCGCGCAGGCGCTCTTCGAGCGTGCGGAAGTCGAAGTCGAGGCTCTCGAAGATGTCGGCGTCGGGGAGGAACGTGACGCTCGTACCAGTGGGCGCGCCGGCGGCCAGTTTCTCGCCGCGATGAAGCTCGCTCTGAGGGGCGCCGCGCGAATACTCCTGCGTCCACACGTGCCCATCCCGGCGGATCTCGATGGTGAGGCGTTCGGAGAGCGCGTTGACGACCGACACGCCGACGCCGTGCAGGCCGCCGGAGACCTTGTAGCCGCCCCCATCGCCGAACTTCCCCCCGGAGTGCAGGACAGTGAGCACCACCTCGACCGCGGGACGGCCCTCTTTCTCGTGCATGGCAACCGGGATGCCGCGGCCGTTGTCGACCACAGTGACCGAGTTGTCGGGGTGGATCGTGACGGCGACCTCTGTGCAGAAGCCCGCGAGCGCCTCGTCCACAGAGTTGTCCACAACCTCATACACGAGGTGGTGGAGGCCCATCACGCCGGTGGAGCCGATGTACATGCCGGGGCGCTTGCGGACGGCCTCCAGACCCTCGAGCACAGTGATGTCCTGGGCGTCGTAGCTTGCGTTGGCGCCCATGGCTGGGTCGTTGACGGCGCCCGGCGTAGCTCCTCCGAGCGCACCTGTGTTCTCTACGGCCAATTGGCCTCCACTTCCATCTCCAGAAGACGTGAGAAAGCCCCGGAATCCGAGTTCGACAGACCGCGGACCGGGGCCGTGCGTTGTCCATCGAACGATAGCACAAGGGGTCCCTCCCCCGCAGCCGCAAACATCCTTAAATGCCCGTGAATAGCAGGGAAAACGGCCCTCGTCGGTCAACCTACGCGGCAGCGCAGCTTGTGCAGGAGCTGCTCGCCGAGGGCGGCGTTCAGGCGGTCCAGCAGATCGGCCGCCATCAACTCGAGCTCCTGCGACCACACGGCCGCCTCACAGCGTACGATCAGCACCCCGTCACGCTCGGTGAGCGGGGCGGCGGCGGCGGCGATCGCGGGCCCTACAGCCATCTCCCAGCAGGCCTGTACGCGAGCAAGTGTGCTCGCCGGGGCCACCCCCGCGGTGAAGCTCTCGAGCGCCGACGAAAGCGGGCGCGGAGCCTGTCTGCCGCGGCTCACGCGGCCAGGGCCTCCTGGAGGATCGCGCCTGGCGCGATCCTCAAGTGGGTGATGTTGGTGTCATCTGAGCTCGCACCTCCCATTCCGACACGTTTCAACCTCCCGAGGCCGGCGCTCGCGCCAGGGACGTGGGCGAGGTCGGTCGTGGCGATCACGCTCTGGCCACCGCCGGCGAGCTCGTGGGCAAGTAGCTCTCGACGCTGCGCGTCAAGCTCGCTCATCACGTCGTCGAGCAACAGCAACGGGGTGCGCCCACAGCGTTCAGCCAACACGGCGCGCTCGGCCAGCAACAGCGCCAACAGGGCGAGGCGCAGCTCGCCCTGTGAGCCATAACTGCGCAGCTCGCGGTCGTCGCGTAGAAACACGAGCTCATCGCGGTGGGGACCGTGGGCGCTATAGCCGCGCTCGAGCTCGGCGGGCAGGCGCTCGCGCAGCTCGGCGACAAACTCCTCGACGTCACCGGCACGAGAGCGTGGGCGGTAGCACATCGCCGCCTCGCCACCCAAGCCGAGCTGGGCAACCCGCGCCGCAAACGGCTGGCGCAGCAGCTCGACCACCAGTTCGCGGTCTTTGCGCAAGGCAATCGCGTGGCGGGCCAACTCGCTGTCCCACGTGGGGAGAGTCGAGCGCGAAGCGCGACCGGCACGGATGCCGCCCAGCAGGGCGTTGCGCTGGGCCAGTGCGCGGGCGTAGGCGTGTCGCGTGGCTGTGCGGGGCGGCCACAGCGCGGCCACCAGACGATCGAGATGGGCGCGCCGGGGGGCGGGTGATCCCTTGAGCAACTCCAGGCGGTCGGGAACGAAGACGCCGAGCAGCGGACGCGTCTCGACGTCGAGCAGGCGCTCCACGGACGCCCCGTCGCAGGACATTTGCTTGGCCGAGGGCTCCTCGCCCTGCTCGGAGGCCGTACGCGACCGTCAGCTCGTGGCGCTCAGAGCCATCGTAGACAGTGACCGAGACCCGAGCGGCCTGCTGCCCGAAACGCACCAACTCCCGCTCGTTGCGCGTGCGCAGGGGATGCCCGGTACAGCCGTAGTAGAGGGCCTCCAGCAAGTTGGACTTGCCAGCGCCGTTGGGCCCATGCACCACCGTCAGACCCTCCCCAAGATATGCCTCAGCGCGGGCATATGTACGGAAATCGCGCAGTGAGACGCTCGCGACGCGCATCACAGTACTGCCTCACCAATGTATGCGCTACACGGGGCGTTCACCGATCGGCCAGCGCGGGCCATGACGTCACGTGTTCAAACGAATGGGCATCACCAGGTATACGAAATCCCCGGCCTCTGGGGACTCGATCAGCCCCGGGCGCAGCGGGCTGATCAGCTTCATCACAAGCTCCTCGGTGTCGATGCTCTCCACCCCGTCGCGCAGGAACTCCGGATTGAAGCCGATCGCGAACGGCTCCCCGTGGAAGGGGACGGGGATCGTCTCGCTCGCCTCACCGACGTCCGGTGTTTGGGCGGAAACGGTCAATTCTCCCTCACCAAAGGCAAGGCGCAGCGGAGCGTTCTTTTGGGCCAGGAGGCTGATGCGCCGCACGACGCCTGTCAGCTCTGGAGCGGAAAGGGTCAGCTCGTGATCCGCTGACTCGGGGATCAGCTGACGGTAGTTGGGGAACTGACCGTCGATCAACCGTGAGGAGAGGACGGCTCCGCCGAGCTCGAAGATCACCTGGTTCTGCCCCAGGCCAAGGGTCAGCTCATCGCACTGATACTGCTGAGCAACGCGGGCCAGCTCCTGCAGCGCGCGGGCTGGTACGTTCGCTTCCAGGCTTCCTTGCAATGGAGTGTCGAGCGCTGTCCGCTTGACGCTCAAGCGATAGGAGTCGGTCGCCACCATGCGCAGCTCACGGTCGGAGGCTGAGATCAGGATGCCCGTGAGCACGGGCCTGGTCTCGTCGCGAGATGCCGAGCGTGCGACTCGTTCGATAGTTCGCACAAAAGCCTCGGCGGGGAGGGTCATGCGTGACTCCTCCGCGGCGCTCGGCAACGCCGGAAAGTCCTCAGCCCGCAAGGTACGCAGGTGGAAAGTGGCGCCGCCGCACAGCAGCTCCACATCCTGCTCTGAGGGTCGCAGCTCCAGGCTGAGCTCCTCAGCCGGTAGCGCTCGTACAACATCGAGCAGCAGGCGGGCTGGCAGCAGAACGCGGCCCTCGCGTGCCACCTCCGCGGGCAACGGCACACGCAGCCCAACCTCGGTGTCGGTGGCAAGCAGCTCGGCGCCGGAGTTGCCAGCCAAGACCATGACTCCAGAAAGAGCTTGGACTGCGCTGCGGGTAGAGGCGACTCGCGTGACCGTCTGTAGTTGGGTGAGAAGTTGTGTTGTGGGGAGGGTGAGCTTCATCTAGACAATGGCTGTGGATAGAGGGGTAGTAGGGCCTGTGGAGATGTGGAGTGTGAGGGTAGCCCTTACGGGAGTTGTGAGATCGTGTGGAGTGTTGCGGCTGTAGTGTCTCAAGTGCGCCGGTCAGGAGTCCCTGCTCTGCAACGCGCAACGAAGGTCGTCCACAGCCTTTCTAGATGTGGCGTCGGCCACGATCTTTTGCTCGGCTCGTCGCACGGCGTACATGACGGTTGTGTGGTCGCGTCGCCCGAAGTGTCGTCCAATGGCCGGCAGTGACTCGTCGGTGAGCTCTCGCGCCAGATACATCGCAACTTGTCGAGGCCAAGCGACTCGCGCGGCACGCGAGTGGGAGAGGAGCTCCTCTGGGGAGAGGTCGAAGTGCTGGCAGGCGGCCGCTTGGATCTCGGCGAGAGTGCGAGTCTTTGGACTGGTATGAGGATAGAGGCCATCGAGTACCTCAGTGGCCAGGTCAGCCGTGAGGGATCGGCCGGTCAGCGAGCTGAAAGCGATAACACGGATCAGAGCTCCCTCCAACGCGCGCACGTTGAGGGCGATGCGCTGCGCGATGACCTCGAGCGTTCCGGGTTCTAGATCTTCGATGCCATCTTGGTGGACGCGCTTGCGGAGGATGGCAAGCCTGGTGTTGATGTCTGGGGGATGGATATCGGCGACGAGGCCGGCCTGGAAGCGCTCGCGCAGACGGTCTTCGAGCGCCTGCAGGTCGCGCGGTGGGCGGTCTGAAGTGAGCACCAGTTGGGCACCTGCTTCGTGGAGGGTGTCGAAGGTGTGGAAGAACTCCTCCTCGGTGCGGGTCTTGCGCTCGAGAAATTGGACGTCGTCGACGAGTAGTACGTCGACGTCTCGGAAGCGGCTCTTGAAGAGGTCCATACCTCCGCTCGCGAGGGCAAGCTGGAACTCGTTGGTAAATGCCTCGCCTGTGCTGGTGCGGACGCTCAGGCCGGGATTGCAGCTCTGCAGAAGGTTGGCGATGGCGCGTAGCAGATGGGTCTTGCCCACTCCGGGCGAGCCGCAGATGAAGAGTGGGTTGTAGGCCTGGCCCGGTAGCTCGGCTACCGTCAACGCCGCCGCGTGGGCTAGCCGGTTGGAGTCGCCGATGACGAAGTGTTCGAAGTTGAACCGCGGGTTGCCGGACGGAGATGCGACGGGATCCGGGTCAAGGAGGGTGCGGTCCCCGTGGGTGGTTTCAATGTCTTTAGTCTTGCTGCTTGCGCGGACACGAGAACGGTGTTGTGATGGGGCTTGCCGACCGGGGTTGGGCTGGGGCTGGCAGCGGATGATCTCTACAGCTATCTGGGGTCCCAGGACTGTCGCGGCGCAGAGCTGCAGGAGTCGCCCGTAGCGTTCGCGAACCCACGCGCACGAGCGGCCTGGAGCCTCGACTGTGAGCGTTCCAAAGGCGACTTCACGCGGTCGTAGAGGTGCCAACCAGACGCGATAGGTGGAGTCGTCGACCGCCGCTTCGAGCCTGCTTTGCACCCGCGACCAGATCTGCTCCAAATCGGTGCTCACGGCAGCGTCGATCCGCTCCTTCGGGAGTGGTAGGGGACTCTCTGAGGGGGGTCCGGGGGACCCGGCTGGGGGAATATACCCCAAGCCCGGGTGTGCTCGATGGAATCGAGCACTCGACGGCGCAAATGGCGAGAAAAATCGATCGGGGTGGAGATCGGCGGGGGTGGCCCCATCTTCGCCGGAGTGGCCCTATACTGGCGAACGGCGCAGCCTGCTCGACGGGTCGGTCGGCGAGTGTGGGCAGCGCAACAAAGGCATCCGATGAAGCGCACCTACCAGCCCAAGAAGCGAAAGCGAGCCCGCGCGCATGGGTTTCGCGGGCGTATGCTCACCCGTAGCGGCCGGCTGATCCTCAAGCGCCGGCGTGACAAGGGCCGCAAGCGCTTGTCAGCGTGACGGGAATGGCGCCGCGAGTGCCACGTCGTGCCGCTCACCGGGAACGCCTCTCCCGCAGCGCGGAGTTCGAGCGTGTGTATCGCCATGGTCGCTCCTCGGCAAATCGCCATCTGGTGCTCTACAGCTTTCCCAACGCGGAGGCCGAGCGCCCCCGGCTAGGGCTTTCGGTCTCGCGTAAGGTGGGCGGCGCTGTCGAGCGCAACCGTGTGAAGCGACTTTTGCGCGAAGCGTTTCACAGCATCGAGGGGGAGCTGCTCGCCGGTCAGGATCTCGTCGTCGTCGCACGACCGCCGGTCAGTGAGCTGGCCGAGCGCGAGGGCTTGGCGGGCATCGATGCGTCGCTGGGAGAGTTGCTTTCCAAGGCCGGTATGCGTAGCGGTGGTGGGCGGGAGTCGGGGGAGCGGCAGTGAGGGCCCCCGCTGAGGCGGACGCCGAGCGCCGTCCAGCATGGCTGCTCGGCCATGTGTCGCGCTTCGCCGGGATGCTCGTGAGCGCTCCTATCGTGGTCTACCAGCGCGCGATCTCCCCCGCGCTGCCGAGACGTTGCAGGTACGAGCCGACATGCTCGCATTACGCGGCCCAAGCGCTGACGGAGTACGGCATACTCAGGGGATTGGTGCTCGCCATGTGGCGCCTGCTCAGGTGCAACCCGTGGAGTCGCGGCGGATACGACCCAGTGGGGGCGCAGCAGCTTTTCAAGGCTGCGCCCGCGCCTCAAGCGCGCCGCTGACGCGAGGCGCTGAAGCGGGAGATCCACCTACACGCTAATGCCGATTCTTGCCAACATCATCCAGGAAGCGTTTTCGCCGCTGATCAGCCTGTTTGAAGCGGTGCTCGTGTTCATTCACGACCACGCTGGCATCAGCTGGGGTCTTGCGATCGTGGGGCTGACCGTGATCGTGCGCGCGGTGATGATGCCGGCGACGTTCAGCCAGTTTCGCTCGATGCGCAAGATGCAACTGGTGGCCCCGGAGCTGAAGGCGCTGAAAGAGAAGTACAAGGACGACAAACAGCGCCAGCAGGAGGAGATGATGAAGCTCTACCGGGAGAAGGGGATCAATCCCTTTGCGTCCTGCCTGCCGCTGGTGCTGCAGTTGCCCGTCTTCATCTCCCTCTTCTACATGTTGCGCACAGATCTCAAGAAGCACATCTGTGGGCCGAGCCTCATCTCCTCGTACAACGCGATGCACCACTCCGCGATCACGAGTGTCTCGCACCTCCCCGCCAAATACATCGAAAAGACCAGCTGCCAAAGCGTGGACCCGGGCTCGGCAAAATTCCTATTTGTGCCGGACATCACGGCGAAGGCGACTGGCATCGTGCTGATCGTGCTGATCGCGCTCTATCTATCCTCACAGGTGGTTTCAACGCTGCTGATGAGCGCGAGCGCCGAGCCAAGTCAGCGCTGGATGATGCTCGGCCTGCCACTGATCTTTGTGGTGATCCTGTTCAGGTATCCGGCGGGGCTGCTGATCTACTGGATCACCACAAACGTGTGGACGATCGTTCAGGGTTTCATCGTGCGGCGGCGTATCGGCCCGCCCGCAGCCCCTCTTGGCAAGGGGATTCCCCCGCCCGGCGTTGGGGGCTCGCCGAACGGGAGGGCTGGCGAGAATGGGGGTTCGAAGGGCGGATCGGGCGGCCCGATGGGCGAGCCCGCGCTTGCGGGCGTCGGCGTCGCTGGTGCCCCTCCACCCCCGCCACGTAAGAAGAAGAAACGCTCAGGCCGACGCCGATGAGTGAGCCGCTGGAGTCGGAGTCCGACGGGCAGGAGGACTCGGCCGAGCTCTTGGCCGAGCTGCTCGAGGAAGTGGTGGACGGCCTTGGCCTGGTGGATTGCGAGGTGAGCGTTGATGAGCGGGCCGGCGAGCTGCGTGGCTGCGTCGAGGGGGACGACGTCGGCCTTCTCATCGGTCGCCGAGGTCAGACGATCGACGCGATTCAGCATCTGGCTCAGCGGATCGTCTTCCATGGCGGCGGGTCGAAGGTCCGGGTCGTGGTCGATGCCGGCGGCTATCGCGAGCGGCGAGCGCACACGTTGCAGCAAGAGGCCGACGATGCCGCGGAGGAGGCGCTGCGGCTGGAGGAGCCGGTGGAGCTTTCGCCGATGCCGGCATCGGAGCGGCGCGTGGTGCACGAACACCTGCGCCAACGAGGGGATGTGAGCACTCGCAGCGAGGGCGAGGAGCCCGAGCGGTATTTGGTGGTCTCGCCTCTGGCGGAGTAGCGTTGCGCTCGCGGGCGTGCGTTGAAGATCCCCCGCCGGCCCGCGACTCCTTCTTGACGCTTCGTTGTTTCACGTGAAAGCCGGGGGACTCTCCGCCTCTACCGCAGCCAAGCTCGTTGGCCTTGTAGGGCGCTACCGCTTGAGCGAGGGTCAGCGAACGCAGCTGGAGGCAATTCTGCTGGCGCTGGCAAGCGATGAGCGATCTCCAACGACGGTACGCGATCCGGGGCAGGCGGCGGATGTGCATCTCGCCGATTCGCTCGTCGCTCTGGAAGTGGGGGCGCTTGCTCGCGCGGACAAGATCGCGGACCTTGGCGCAGGCGCTGGCTTTCCCGGGTTCGCGCTGGCGGTGGCGCTCCCGGATGCGGAGTTCCGGCTGGTCGAGTCCCACGCGCGCAAGTGCGCGTTCATGGAAGGGCTTCTCACGCGGGCTGGCGTCGCCAACACGCGCGTTGTTTGCGCCCGCGCCGAGGAGTGGGGGGAGGGCGTGGGGGCCAACGACATCGTGCTCGCCCGGGCTTTGGCAGCGCCCGCGGTGGTGGTCGAGTACGCCGCGCCGCTGCTGCGAGTTGGAGGTGCACTGATCGATTGGCGAGGACGCCGTGAACCCGAGTCCGAGCGGCTGGGCCTCGACGCTGCCGGGCAGCTTGGCATGGAGCTCACCGAAATCCGCCACGTCGAGCCGTACAAGGGTGCCCGGGACCATCATCTCCACATCTATCTGAAGAGTGGAGAGACGCCCCGCGGATTCCCCCGCCGTGCGGGAATGGCCCGCAAGCGGCCATTGGCGCGCTGAAAGTGTGTGTTGAAGCTCCGCCGCGGCCTTCTTGGAGCGCCGCGCCCGGGGACGCCGCGCCCGGCAGCGATCGGCGCTAGCGTGCCGGTGACGATGGGAACGGTCTACGCGATCGCCAACCAGAAGGGCGGGGTTGGCAAGACGACCACAGCGGTGAATGTGGGCGCCTGCATCGCCGAGGCTGGCTATCGCACGCTGCTGGTGGATGTGGACCCGCAGGCGAACGCGACGGTGGGGCTCGGCTTTCGGCGAACGCAGGCGCCTGGGTTGTATGAGGTTCTGACGGGCTCCAGTGCGGCTGGGGAGGCGGTGGTGGAGACGGGGATCGCCGGCTTGGCGTTGCTGCCGGCAGGAGCAGGACTCGCGGGAGCCAACGTCGAGCTGCCGCGTCTCCAGGGATTCGAGGACCAGCTTCGCGAGGCTCTCGAGCCAATCAGGGGAGATTTTCAGTACATCCTGCTGGACTGCCCGCCATCGCTTGGTCCGTTGACGGTGTGCGCGCTGGTTGCGGCGGACAGAGTGATCGTGCCGGTGCAGACCGAGTATTTCGCGCTGGAGGGCTTGGCGGGCCTGCTGGAGACGCTGGAGCTGGTGCGCCGCGAACTGAACCCGGGGCTGACCGTGGCGGGGATGCTGCTGACGATGCACGACAGCCGCACCCGTCTGGGCCGCGACGTCGAGCGCGAGGTGCGCGAGCACTTCCGCGAGCTGGTGTTCCAGACGGTGATT
Source organism: uncultured Solirubrobacterales bacterium (assembly GCA_963812595.1). GTDB lineage: Bacteria > Actinomycetota > Thermoleophilia > Solirubrobacterales > Solirubrobacteraceae > Palsa-744. The sequence goes on along the minus strand of CAWEVQ010000008.1, from coordinate 1,028,297 downwards.
CCGCGCAACGTCCGCGTCGGGGAGGCGCCGAGCTACGGTCTGCCGGTGACCCATCACGACCCACACAGCACCGGCGCGGAGGCGTACTTCGAGTTGGCCAAGGAGGTGGCGGCCCGTGGCTAGGCCAAAGCCGGGAATGGGCAGAGGGCTGGAGGCGATCCTGTCGGTGTCGTCGCCCGGCACGGCGCAGGAGGAGCTGCGCGAGGTGCCGGTGGAGTCGATCTCGTCCAACCCCAACCAGCCGCGCCGGCGTTTCGACGACGAGGCGCTGAGCGCGCTGGCGGAATCGCTGGGAGAGCGCGGGGTGCTGCAACCGGTGCTCGTACGACCCAAGCCGGATGGCACCTACGAGCTGATCGCCGGCGAGCGCCGCTGGAGAGCCTCGCGGATCGCCGGCCTGAAGACGATTCCGGCGCTCGTGCGTCCCCACGACGACGCGGCGTCGCTGGAGCTGGCGCTGATCGAGAACATGGCCCGCGAGGACCTCAACCCGGTCGAGGAGGCGCGGGCCTGCGCCGCGCTGGTGGAGGAGCTCGGCCTCACTCGCGAGCAGGTGGGCCGCCGCGTGGGCCGTGGCAGGGTGGCCGTTACCAACCTCATGCGGTTGCTGGACCTGCCGGACGAGGCGCTCGAGCTGCTGGAGGGGGGCGGGCTCAGTGAGGGTCACGGCCGCGCGCTGCTGCTGGCAAAGGATCACACCGTCCGCCGCCAGTTGGCGCGCGCCGCGGCCGCGGAGGGGTGGTCGGTGCGAACCGCGGAGGATCGCGCGAGGCGCAGCAACGGGGAGGCACGGGGCGATTCGGGCGAGGGGCGCCGGGCTCGGGCGACCCGCGGGGTGCACCCCGACCAGGCAGCTGCCGCGGCGGAGATCGAGGCGACGTGGGGCGAGGCGCTGGGTGCCGAGGTGCGAGCACGCCCGCGGGCGGATGGGGGCTACCGAGTCGAGCTCTCGTTTGAGTCCTCCGAGGAGGCGCTGGCGTTGGCGGGTCGGCTGGGAATCCGCGTAGGGTCCTGATCGAAGACGGCCGCTAGAATTCCTCGCCGCGGGCGATTAGCTCAGTTGGTTAGAGCGCTTCTCTGATAAGGAAGAGGTCCCTGGTTCGAATCCAGGATCGCCCATCGCTGAATCGCGTGTGTTGGAGCGGGATTCGATGTATAGCGGCCTTTCGCTCCATCACATCTGAGCTGGTTCCGGCGATCCGTCTGCCATTATCTGCCACTTCGCCTCCGTGGTCCACGAAGAACGGGCGGCTGCACTGCGCGGGTGGCGAGATTTTCGGCAAGCTCTCGAAGCTAGAACGGTATGTCGTCGTCCCCGCTGGCAGCCGGAAAGAGCGCGAAGTCTGACTCATCGACGGGAACATCCTCGGCGCTCGCCGAGCGTTGGTCCGTCACCCTGGCTAGTGAGGAGTCGCGTTCTATCGCCAGACCGACGATGAACTCATCGAAGACAGCCGCGAGTCCGAGGGCGAGCCGCGCATAGGGTTCCGGGAGGGGCTTCTCGTCGCGCCCCTGTCCGTGCCCGCCCAGGTGGTTGCGCATCCACGGCAGCGCGAGCATGACCTGGCTGACGAAGCCTCCACGCAGCTCCTCGGGCAGGCCGCCGAGCCAACCAGCAGCCTGCAAGGACTCGATGAGGGGTTTTGCGGCCAGATGACCCTCCTCGCCAAGCGCCGCCTTCATAGTGCTCTCGAACGACTTGCCGGCGTTATGCACGGCTCCCCTCATGTCCCGGTCAGCGAGGTCGTGCTGCGCGGACAGCATCTCCTGGGCCGCGCCCTCGAAGTGGACGGAGTGCAGCGTCTCCTGGCTGCTGGCGACCACCTGCTCATGGACGAACACGGCATCGAGCAGCACGAACTGGCCGTCGAGCATCCGCCAGGCCGCATCCTCCTCGCCCAGCACGCGGTTGAGGTCGGTGCTGAAGGCGGCACGGCTTCCATCTTCGAGCTGGAGATAGAACAGCTCGACGGCATCGAGCACTTCCTCGCCGGGGCACTGCGCGAGCCACTGTTTGAGGTCTATTTTCACGCCTTTGACTCTGAGCCCGCTCAGCCCGTTAACGTCGAGCAGACCAAGCCGAGTCTGCTCCATAAAGTCGGTCGTCTCAGTCCAGTTGTCCGTCGAAGAAGGCTGGTAGGTGAAGCTCTCATTGTGGTTGAGCATCAGCCGCCACAGGCGTCCGCGCAGGCGTTCGTCAAGGCTGACATCGAACTGGCCGGCGGCGAGGGCGCGACGATGGCGCTTGCTGAACACGGACATGCAAGCAAGCGTAGCCAGGTCCCCCCAAACGCATCTACGTGAGTGTTCTGGGATGAGAATGCACACCTGGATGCGTTAGGCGTCCGGATGGGGGCGTATTTTGGCGTGGTAGATGTCGACGCTGGGCAAGAGCTGGAGCAGCGCCAAGGCGACCTGTCCGAGGCCGGAGCATGCTGGCTCACGGGTGCGCTTCGATGGTCGTTACGGGCCGGATCGGCATCGCCGCCAGCGGTATCGCTGCCTTCCCGCCAACGGCGATCCGCCGCACCGGTTCATTGAGCCGCTACCGCGCGAGGAGTCTTGGCATGACGCGTGTGAGTCCTGCGAGCGCGACGTCGGCTTCCACGAGGGGCCGCATGGCGCGCGTTACTACCAGTTCGTTGCGCGGGGCATCGCGGAGGCGCTGGTGCAGGTCGGTGGCGGCTCGAGGTATCGAGACGCGGCGCTCGTGGCGCGCGAGCGGGCGAAGCGGCTGCGCGCCGATCCGGAAACTGGGGAGCTGCGCTTCTCGCGGCACGGGTCGCTGGTGATGGACTGGGTCGAGGTGTTCGCGCCGGTCGTGTTCGAGCCTTACCGGCCGCGGTCCTGGCCAGCGAGCGGCTCGCTGCTGCTCGACGACCTGCCGTTCCGGGTACGCGACCCGAACACCGGTCGCCACCGGATCGCGTTCCGGATCTTCGCGGCGATGGGCTATGAGGCGGGGCGAGCGAAGCTGTGGCGCCTTGAGGCGTTCACGACCAAGTCGCAGGCCGACTGGGAGGCGTTCCTGGCCGCGCTGCCGGGCGGCCCACCACGGGTCGTGTGCGACAACGACACCGGTCTCACCAACGCGGTCGGCATGTGCTTCCCCGGCGCCGAGCTGTACCTGTGCGAGTGGCATCTGCGCCACGCGCTGGAGCGGCTGATGGGCAAGCTCCGCACCGAGCAGCCCGAGCATCGGGAGGCGATCGACGAGCTGTTAGGCGATATCGAGGCGGCGTTCACCGGCCCGTCGTTCTGGACGCCGTTCACAGAGCGCTGCGACGCCGCCGGCATCCCGCGCGTGAGCGAGTGGCTGAACACCACCGGCCAGACCGTCGAAGACCAATTCACGCGCCGCGGGCCGCGCTCCAGCCGCCCGGCCGACACGCCGCTGTCGACCTCGCCGCTCGACGGGTTCACCAACCCAATTCGCGCCGCGATTGGGCCGCGCGCCTACGGGCTGAAGAACCGCCAACGCACCAACCGGATGCTCATGCTGATGCAGCTGCACGCCAACCGCCAAGACGACGTGAACGCCTACGTGCGACACATCCGGGGCGGCCTTGAGGCCAACCATGGTCGCCCCAGCACCCCCCGCCGCGCGGTCGCCGATACCAACGGCACGACATCGCTTCGATAAGCGCCCGCCAAATAACGCATCCAGGTGTGCATTCTCATCCCAGAACGCTCACGTAGATGCGTCTGGGGGGCCAGGTCTAGGGACGATGCGCTCCCTCTACGCCGAGGCCGATCCAGCGTCGCCGCCGGTGGCCTGCCACGGCAGCGTGAGGTCCAATCCCCGCATCGCCCGCACGGCTTCGAGCTGCTCACGCAACCGGGGGTCCTCGACGGCCTCCAGCTTCACCGACCCGAGCATCTCGACCAGCTCGGCAGGCGTCTTGCCAACCTTGGCTTCGAGTCTCGGTCCCGCGACAGCATAGAGTTCAACGCCGATTTTCCTGCAGTCGAGCGCCACCTGCTCGACCTGCTCGACCGCAGCGTCTATCCCTTCGCCACTGATGATCGCTCCGACGATTTCGGGGCACTCGAACATATGGTGGATGATGCGGTTGCGGCGGCCGATGGCATCGTCTATCCGCGCTTCGAGGTCAGGGGGAATATCCAACTTCCGCAAGAGGCCGAGCCGCTTCCCAGCGGAGGCTTCCTCCAGGTAGGCGAACTCCTCCTCAGCCGGGAACTGGCCCTCCCGGTCATCGCGGAGCTGTACGACCAGCAGCAAGAGCACAACCTCCAACAGGTTCGCGCCCCACACGAGCCGGCCTATAGCGCGAAGCAGAGGGTCAGTGCGCTCGTCCTGTCCCGCCTCGAAGTAGGCGGTGACTGAGGGCAGGTCATCGAACAGCATTTACGTGTGCTTGACGAGGGACGCGCCACTTCATGTCCGCGCCTGTGCCTCGGACGGCTCTGGCGCACCGCTGCTCGCTGGCACATGAAAGTCGATATCGCCTTCTTGGTGGCCGTCGGTGTTGCTCGCCGTTACGCGCCAACGCACAGGCACGGTCTTGCCCGTCATCGACGGCGCCAGCGCGAGCAGGAGCGGTTCCAGCTTGTGCGTCGTATGCGGGCGTATCCGCAGCTCGGGATAGCGCACGAGAACCTGGCCCTTGCTTGGTTCCTCGACTTCGGGTCTGGGCTTTGCCAGCGCTGCGATGGGCGTCACCGGATGTCTGGCAACGATGTTGTGCATCCACGATGTGTCCCCCCACTCCTTTGGCTTCTCGGGAACCCGCAGGAGCCGGGCCGCGTCGCCCTCGGAAGCGAAAACGTTGCCCCTGGTCAGGCCGATGAGGGTCAGCTCGATGACAGCGCTCTCGTAGTTCTGCTCGGTGTTGTTTCGCACGCTCACGCCGAGCACGGACATCTTCTCTTTCACCCAATCCACGGCGATGGCTTGCAGCCAGGCTCCAGGAGCTTTCATGGCCTGCACGTACATCTCGACCTCGGCCACGTATTCCTCCTCGCTGCGCTCCTCACCAAGCGCCTTGCTCGGGAGCTGGATGGAGTAGTCGAAGCTCGTGAGGTCCATGAAGTTCTGGCGTCTGGCCGGCTTGGGCTCCCGGCGCGGGAGCTTCGCGAGCATCTTCTCGCGCCCCGCGCGCAGCCTCTCGTCGCGATGAGCATCGTTGGCGAAGCCCTCGCTGATGGCCACCGCTTTGCTCGTGTCGAGCATCACCGCCACGTCGAGCGTCGGGCGCTCGGCGACCGCAGCGCGCGCAGCGAGCCGCTTGAGATCCTCTGGCGTGTGCTGCTCGGTCTTCCCGCCGTGCCGCACGTAGATGGTGCCCTTCGGGATACTCTTCTTGGTTCTCTTCTCTTCGTGGCCCGTGCCGGCCGCCGTGACGACTTCCTCGACCTCACACGTGCGCTGGAGGCAGTAGATGGGGTCGCCCTGCCGTGGGGCATCCACAGTGAAGACCAACACCTCCTTGTTGCCGTCGATCTCGACGTAGTGTGCGTCATAACGCAGCTCGGGCTCCACATACCGAGCGAGCCAGTTCTCGATGTCCGCCGAATCCCAATGCGGGACGCCATGCACCATTCCAGGCTCGACGCCAAGGAGAACGTAGGCGCTCCCTTCGGCGTGGCGCTCGGCCTGCGCGAAGTCGCGGTTTGCCATGCCGATGAGCTGCCTGGCGGTAGCGGCGGCGCCAGTCTTCGAGCTGAGGTCGTAGGCCGACTTCCACTCCAGATAGTCAGTCTCCTCCAGCGTCGGGGTGTCCCGCACGTACTTGATGATGGCCAGAAGTGCGCTCGGCTTCCTCGCCAAGGTGGTGAAGTCCGGGTCACTCGTACTCGTCATGGCGCGCCCCATGATATGAGGGCTTTCTACCCCGCACGTCCCGAGCGGCGCGGTGAGTCCCGATTCATTGAAGCTGGCCGGCTGGAAACTAAAGTTGGCGCGGCCTGACCGCCTGCGCGATCGTCAGCCGGTCCTCTGCACTATCTCGCCGGGTGCCGTGTTCGACTCTCGATACCTACCACTTCGGCGCCCTCGATGAGCGTGCGGAGCTGTGCCTTCTCGCCCTCGCCGCGGCGCATCGACTGGCGGTAGACGCGCAGCGCGAGGCCCGGGTCGGCGTGACCCATTTCGTCCATGACCACGCCGGGGTCCTCGCCGAGCGCGTACAGCAGCGAGCAGAAGGTTCGGCGGAGCGAGTGCGGCGTGAGTTTGTCTGGCAGCGGCGGCAGGTTGTCCTGGGCGAGGTTCGCGTTTGCGCGCTCCACCGCCGTCCGCAGCGTCCGGTTGCGGAAGTTGTCGTCGCTCATCCGTCCGCCTCGGCCGGTGGCGAACACGAAGGCATCCCGATCGGGGGCGCGGCGGGTGCGGAGGTCGAGCAACACGTCCCAAAGCGCGCCCCTGATTTTCACCTGCCGCCATCCGGCGTCGGTCTTGGACCCGGTGTGTAGCCATCCCCCTGTGAGATCCACGGCGCGCCACCGCAGCGCGCATAGCTCGTTGATCCGCAGCCCGGCGAAGATCAGTACGGCGAGCATTGCGCGGCGCTCGACGTGCCGACGATCGTGCCGCGCCTCGCGGTCCAGTTCGCCCGCCGCGTCGAGAAGGGCCTTGATCGGCTGCGCCGCGTCCGGGTGGGACCGGACGGGACGCCGTTCGCGTGCCCTCCGGCGCTTCCCCCGCGCGGGGTTGCGGTCGATCAGCCCGCGTTCCTCCGCGCCCTCCAGGATCGCGGCGAGCAGCGTCACGGTCATGTTGATCGACTTCGGCGACAGTGGCTTGTTCCCGGCGAGTTTGCCGGCGATGTAGCGCTCCACCGCGTCGAAGTCGATCCTGTCGATTCGCAACTCGCCGAACGCGGGCAGCAGGTGGCACTCCAGCCGCCAGCGGTAGCCCGCCTTGGTGCTCTCGGCGAGTTGTCCCTCGTTGCGGACCCACCACTCCTCCGCGAGCACGTGGAACGTCGGCAGCGGCTCAACCTCGGCCGGTGGCTCGACCTGCCGCGGCGGTTGCCAGGTGCCACGCTCCACGTCGGCGACGACGTGGCGGAGTTCCTTCTCCGCCACGTCCGCAGTGATTGCGCCGAGCGAGACGTATCGGCGCCGGCCGTAGGCGGTGAACCGCAGCGCGCGGTAGGTGCGCCCGTCTGTGCCCTCGTGCTCGATGACCTTGCCTGTCGCCTTGCGAGCCATCACGCACCCCTCCTACGCCACTGAGCGTTCGCGTAGGTAGGTGGCGTGGCGGCGGCAAGGGTCTGAGCATAACCGCGCCGCGCGGTGGCGATCGGCTGGTATCTCCTCGCCGCAGTTCTCGCACGCGCGTTCCGGTAGCGGCGTCCCGCCGGGCATCACGAGCGCGAGGACCGCTCGTTCCGTGCTTGTGGCGTCCCGGCGCTCCCACGCCGCGCGCCACGTCTCGACCATGCCCGAGAGAATGTCCCGCCACTCCTCGGGCTCCCACTGCGCGGCGTTCACCGCCGTTGCGAGCGCCCCGGGCCACGCCTCCTCAAAGCCCACACTGCGGCTCCGCGCGGTGGCGAGCCGTTCCCTCAAGACTGTGGGCGGAGTCATGTCCCGCCCCCTGGCATCACCACGCGCGCGGGCCTGCGCTCCTTCGGCGCGGGCACCCCTTCCGTTAGACCCTCCAGTGGGATCTCCAGCGTGTCCGCGAGGATCAGCAGTGTGAGAAGGCCGGGCTCGCCCTGTCCCCGCTCAAGCACGCCGATCTCGTTGCGGTGGAGGTTGGCGACTTCCGCGAGTCCTTCCTGCGCGAGGTTCCGCCGCTTGCGCAGGGTGCGCAGGTTCTCGCCGAACACGAACAGCAGCCACGCGCGCTCGACTGCGTAGTCGTCATAGTCGCCTCTCATATGGCGATGAGGTCGAGGGTGTCGTCGATGTACCGCAGTCCATCGGATGCCTTGAAGCGCGCGCCGTGGCGGTCGAGCAGTCCGAGGCGCTCCAGGTGCGCCAGGGACCCCAGCACTGCGTCGGGGTCGATGTCGCGCAGTTTGCGCAGCATTTCCGCGCGGCCCCACCATTCGGAGCGGTGGTTGCGTAGGAGCTGCAATACGATGATGCGCTCCGTGGCGGGCTCGCCGTCGGGGTACTGATTGGGGGTCATCTTCGGTTCCTCCTTGGTCGGAGGCACCGAAGACCCGGAGGCCCGGCGAGAGGGCCAGAGTGACCCGAGCGGGTATCGTGGCCCTCGCGCTGAAGCCTTGGTCTTCGGATCGGGTCGGGGCCGGGCTTAACCCGGCCCCTCCCACACCACCGGACATGCGGGTCCGCATCCGGCGGTTCGCGTCGTGTCCCGGAGACGGTGGTAGGGGTCGGCGAATCCCGTCAGGCCCTGCTCGGCCCAGTAGGCGTCTGGTAGGGCGCGTCTAAGGAAGGTGCGTGCTACGCGCCAGGAGCCCTTGTTGGTCATGGCCCACTCGCGGGCCTCCCTGTCGGGCATTCCCAGCGCTTGCAGGCGGCTCCATCGTGTTCTGATGCGCTGCCATTCCTTCCAGCGTGCCTGTCGCATCCTGCCTCTGAGCCAGCCGTCGAGCTCGATGAACGGTGTGGGTGTGTCGGCAAACGCAAAGTAAGCCGTCCACCCGACCGTGAAGCGGTTGATCTCTGTGATCCTCCGCTTCATTGAGACACCCCAAGTGCGGGAGGTCAGCCGGCGTATCTGGTCCTTGGCCCGCTTGCGGGCCTTCGGGTCCAAACGCACTTTGACCTCGCCGCGGCGGCGGTAAAAGCAGAACCCCAACAAGGGCTGCCTGACCGACCAGTCAACCGTGGACTTCCCTTGGTTGACCTTCAACTTGAGGCGATTCTCTACGTAACCGCTGATGCTCTGAAGGACACGGTGTGCCGCGCGCTCGCTCCCGACATAAATCCTGCGGAGAGTCGCCGGGGGGAATCGCACCCCCCGGCGCTCGCAGAACCGGACTTGAACGTCTCCGCTCATCCGGCTCCCATCGTCCAGCCGTCGGGCCGCACGCCGAGGCGCCAGTGCGCGAACAGTCCGGGCTGGCGTCTAGCGACGTCTACCAGGAACCTGCGCGCCCAGCTACGGCGGCGGTACAGTCGCTTGTACTTCCGCATGGCCCACCTCACAAGCGTGTCATTGAAGTGGCGGAAGGTTGGATACAACATGGACTTGTAGAAGCGCCCGTAATAGTTGATCCAACCCTGGAGCACGGGGTTGAACATCCGTGCCAGGTCCGTGAGGGTCTTATCGCTACGCCGTTGCAAGCCCCAGCGGCGCATCTCACGCCGCATCCGCTTGCCTGCCTCACCCGAGACCGCCGGGGTGAAGTTCAGGAAACTCTTCCCGAACCTGCTTTTCGACAGTCTCGGCCGGAACGTGTAGCCAAGGAAATCAAACGACGTATGCTCATACGAGCCGCGCCGGTTGGCATCCTTGCAATACACAATGCGAGTCTTTTGCTCATTGCGCTGGAGACCGCACTCCCCGAGACGTGAAGCGATCGCGTCCCGCAACTCCCGGGCCTCACGCTCGCTTCGGGCGTGGACGATAATGTCATCGCAATAACGCTCAAACCGGACGGCCGGGGACTCCCGCGCCATCCACGCATCGAACGTATAGTGCAAGAACATATTAGCCAGCAAAGGTGAAATCGCAGAACCTTGAGGGGTCCCGCGATCCCGCTCGACCAGGCTGCCGTCCTCTTGCTGGAGCGGCGCTTTCAGCCACCGCTCCACATAGCGCACGATCCAGCGCTGGTCAGTATGGGCAGACACCGCCTTGAGAACGAGGTCGTGTGGAACGCTGTCGAAAAACGACTTCAGGTCCAGGTCCAAAACCCAGTCCTGCCGCCAGCAGCGCTTCCGAGCGACCCCCACCGCGTCCAGCGCCGACCGGCCCGGCCGATACCCATAAGAGTCAGAGTGAAACACAGGCTCCACCCCAGGCTCCAGGTATCCACGCACGACGGTCTGAGCGATCCTGTCCGCAACAGTCGGCACCCCTAAGGCGGCGTAGGTAAATAATGTGCAGGATTGTTGGTTTGAGGTGTTGAATTTGGGGGTGTGATTGATGAGGGGTTGATTGGTGAGCGGTTTCGTGCGTTGGCGCCGGAGTTGAGTGAGCGTGGCCGGCGGATTTGGGCGGCGTCGGAGGCGCGGGTGCTTGGTCGTGGTGGGCTCGCGGCGGTGTCGAGGGCGAGTGGGATCTCTGAGAACACGATCCGTAAGGGGATCCGGGAGATCGATTCGGGGGAACGGCTCGAGGGTGGTCGTGTGCGTCGGCGTGGGGGCGGTCGCAAGCCGATCGGGGAGACAGACCCAGAGTTGGTCGGAGCACTCGAGCGGCTGGTAGCTGAGGATTGTCGTGGTGATCCGATGCAGGTCCTGTTGTGGACGTCGAAGAGCGTGCGTAGGCTCGCTGGCGAGTTGCGTGCGCAGGGTCATGAGGTTCACTTCACGACGGTCGCTGGGTTGTTGGGATCGTTGGGGTACAGCCTGCAGTCCAACCGCAAGAGCTTGGAGGGTGCACAGCATCCCGATCGTGACGCACAGTTTCGGTTGATCAATGAGCGGGTGGCCGCGCAGGTCGCTGCTGGCGGCCCGGCGATCAGTATCGACACGAAGAAGAAGGAGCTTGTCGGCGAGTTCAAGAACACGGGGCGTGAGTGGCGGCCGGCCGGTGATCCGGCCAGGGTCTCTACTCATGATTTCCCGAGTCAGGCGATCGGTAAGGCGATTCCTTACGGCGTCTATGACATCGCTTCCAATGAGGGATTCGTGAACGTCGGGATCACCGCTGAGACTGCGCAGCCCCCGACCCCCCCCCTCTCCCCGGGGGAACCCCCCCCCCCCCAACTTCACCCCCCCCCCCACCCCCCCCCCTCCCCCCCACCCCCCCCCTAACCACACCCCTAAAGTTCTAGGACTACCGTCTCGCTTCGGTATCTGCACCGCACGCACCGCCGGCGGGAAATAACTCCCAGACGAGAGCCTATTCCAAAGCTTGTACAGGTTCCCCGAAAGGTCCCTCTCAAACTCGGTGATCGACTGCTCGTCAACACCGGCCGCGCCCTTGTTGGCCTTGACCTTCAACCAAGCCTTCCAAACAGCCCGCTTGGAAATATCAAACGACTTTGGCTTCGACTCGCTCACCAGGCTCCTCCCACCAGCAGTGGTTGCCCTGAAAACAAGCCCGGACGACCCATCCCCTTCGCTTCGCCCGCATTACCAGGCATCACCGCTACTACGAGATGGTCCGCCCCTGTGCCCCGCATCGGTACTCTCCCCCTCACAGTTCCTGCTGCTTGGAGTTCTCCCTTCCGCCGACGACCGCAGGCCGATACTGCGCCACTGGTCATCCACAATCGCGGGGCGACAGGTTCCCACGTTTCGCACGAGAGCCAAGACCACGCTCGCGCCACCTTCATGCCGGACACCACCTGGCCAATACACAGGCACCCGCCAGACTTATCCCGGGGAAACAACGCGACCCCGGTTTTGATGTCACCCATACGCTTACGACACTTCATCAGTGGTTCACTCGCGTTCGCCTTCGTGATCCATACCTGACACGCTCAAACGGCATGCCTTTTCCCACGACGCTTACCACCACGGCTCTTGACCGCAGCAGCTCGGGGTGGTTTGCGGCCTTCTCCTGCAAGACGGCCACGGAGGGCCACCGGACAAACAACCGCCCAGCTCCTCCATCTCTCATGCAACACCGCATCCGTCGGTTCGTTCTACATCGATCCTCCTTCTGCGTTCGTGGCGCACCATCGTCGGCATAGCGCACGAAACGGTGTCCACGCTGCTCCAGCTCCCAGTCGAGGTCGTCGAGCATGACGTTCGAGAGCAACGGCGAGAGCGGAGAACCCTGTGGGGTCCCCTCCCCTGCCGCGTGCACCACCCCGCTATCCATGACGCCCGCGTCCAGGTAAGCCCGGATCAGCCGGAGCACCTGCTTGTCCTTCACTCGTCTCGCGACCCGCGCCATCAAAGCGTCGTGGCTAACCCGATCAAAGAACGAGTCCAAATCCACCTCAACGCACCACCCCGCGTCACCATCTGCGATGAACTGGCGTGCCCGCTCGACCGCTTGATGGGCCGAGCGCCCCGGCCGAAAACCGAAGCTATGGGGATGGAAATGCGGATCGAAGACAGGCGTGAGCACCAGCGATAGGGCCTGGCAGATCAGTCGATCCACCACCGTCGGCACTCCCAGCATCCGGCGTCCGCCCGAGGGCTTGGGGATCATCACCCTCCTGACCGGCGACGGTCGGTAAGTGCCCGCGTCAAGCATCGAGCGGACCTGCGGCCAATGATCCTTCAACCACGGCCGCAGCTCCTTGGTGCTCATCCCGTCGATGCCAGCGGCACCGGCGTTACGCTCGACACGTCTGAGCGCCTCGGCGAGATTCTCCCGGGCCAGGAACCGCCCCCAGAGACCCGCCGCAGCGGGGTGAGGTGCGGTGTCACACGGCGCCGAATGATCGCTGCGCTCTGGACCGGACTCCTCGGGCTTCACCCTCAAAGCACCCCGTCCAGGCCCCCAAAGGGGTTGGCTGCGGTCAAAGCGACCATCACGAGCACGCACGTCCTACGCCTCGACTTCGCGTTCGGCCCTTCCCGGCGACCAACAATCCCGCCGGTACTATGACCTCTGCTGACTTCTCCACGGCGAGCACCAGCCTCTCGACCAGCACCGTCCCCCACCCGGCGATCACATAATCGTGACCAGGCATCACGGGACACCCATGGAGATCTCCCCAGGTAAGACCAGCAACCTTCACCACGCACCCGCCGCATCTACGTCTCGGCCCCTTGATGGCATAGGGCTTCGCCATCTACAGCTGGCTCGCCCGGACCGCGCCGCCTCAAATGCGATTCGTGTACCTCGGGTCGCAGTTTCGTCCTCCGGCTTCCTTCCCACCCCGCCTCGCGGCGACGCAGTTGCCTTCGACTTGTGGTTGGTGCCATCAACCTCCACAGGGGACTTGCACCCCCGAGCTGCTAATCATGCTGAGCGCACCGCCACGCCCCCGGCCGTGCATGCGGTGCGGGGGCACTATGTTTGAGCGCTGAAGTGTAGCGTAACCTGACCCGGAATACCAACCTAACCCTGCCTTGGCCGAGGACACAAGAGACACCGATCTGCTCGCCCTTGGCCGCGCTCTCCGAGCGTTGCGCGATCGAGTCGGGATAACGCAGGAGCAGCTTGCAGCGCGCCTCCAGATGGACCCGACCTATGTATCCCGCATCGAGCGAGGACGGCGAGGAGTCCAATGGCTCACGGTCCTGCGGTTCCTTCGTGCGCTCGGCGCCGATCTGCACCAGCTCGCCGACGCAGTAGCCGAGGTCAAGAAACGGGATGGCGGCTGACGGGCCGACGCGCCCTGTCTCGACGCTGCTTGTCATGTTCGCTCCCGTGGTCGGACGGCCAGCACGGAGCCGGGTTCCGGCCGATCCGCAGCCCCGGCCCGCTCAAGGCGTTCGGTGAGCGCGTCCGTGCTCGCCGCGGCGCCCAGGTCGCGGCAGTCGCTGTCGCACGCAAGCTCGTGGTTCTCTGCTGGCATCTACTCACCAAGGACCAGGACTACGCGTTCGCCCGCCCGTCGCTGACGCGCCAGAAGACCCGCCGGTTAGAACTCACCGCCGGCGCGTCACGCCGGCCACGCCGCCACGACGGGGCAACCCTCTCGCCGACGGCGGCTCAACGCGCGGCGGAGCGCGAACTACAAACCCAGGCAGAGCTCGCCTACCGGCGCCTGGTCGACGATTGGCGCTCAACAGCAGCACCGAAGGGTGGTGCGGGCGCGACACCGGGGCGCGCATCTCAAAAGCCCGTAAAGGGCAAAGCCGCGCGGCAGGCCACAAGCCCCTGACGCCTGCGCTTCGCTCACGTCAGTCACCCGCACCACTACAAATCATCCCACTCCCAAGCACTCGACGCGACCCCAGCCGTCGACGCTGATCTCTGCGCCACGACACGCCCCGGCGCAACAAGAACGGCCGTATAGACCAGATGCACACGCCTCCGGGCGCTGTGCCATCACTGTGCCGCCGGAGCGCACCCTCGAGCTTGGAGCAGCGCCCTCAGCAACCCCGAAGAAAAGTTCGCGCAAGCCCTTGACTTTTCATCCGTAGATGCATGGGTCCCGAGCGGGACCCATAGGTGTCCCCAAATTGCGTGGCCGTTTTGGCGATCTCGCGGTCATTAACCGCAGACGCGCAAACAGCGCGGTCGTCAATCACGACAAAGGGGAGCCTGATGAGCTACCGCATGAAGATCACCCTGCCCGACCCAACAATGGCCCAGCTTGAGGCCCTTGCCGAGCAGCGCGGAGAACCAGCGTCCCGCATCGCAGCGCAGATGGTTTGCACCGGGCTCGCCGAGGGAAAGGACCCTCGCCGTGATGACTCCTCGATCTCGGCCTCCTCGCCAGCGACGGCTCCGGATCGAAACGCGCCCTGGATCGAACCCGTTCTCGGCGACTCGGAATGGCGGTCCTACATGTGGGGCTCGATCGTGGCCCTATACGGCCGCTACCCTCGGGAGCTGGCGCACCTAAAAGACGGCTGGTGGGAGAATGCCGCGCACGTCGAGGTGCTGTGCGCGCTCGTGGTCTGGCGCGACTGGATCGACCAGGTCGCGGAGGACCCGCGGCATGAGCTGGCGTTTCATGCGCAGCTCTCCGACTACAGCCGAGAACTCCGTCAAGAAGGCGGCGGCGTCACGCGGGCATGGCAGCCCGGCGCCGCGCCGGACGGGTGGACTCGTTGATCGCTGAACGCGACGCGAACGAAAGGCAGCACCGAGGGCTCCCAGGGCGGGGTGGCTCAGCTCTTTGTGCGCCGCCACGCTCAGTCGTCGATTGAAAGCGTGAACTGCCCAGCCGGGAAGATTGCGATGTGGATGCCGAGCCGTTTACCGCGCGAGTTGCGCTCCCGGTATTCGCGCAGGACATAGCCAGCTAGCTGAACACCTTCGTGCATGACAGCGATGACTCTCGGCGCAAGCTCGGCCGGGATGTATCCGACCTGCGTCTTTCCGGAGCCGTCATAGACGGCAACGGCGCTCGGGTCGACAGGATTGTTCGGCTCCGCCCTGAGAGCGAGAAAGGAGCCCGTCGCAAAGCAGGCCTTGGGCAGGGCCTGCGGACGGTAGGTCACGCCTGCGACGTGGCAGAAGAACGCGCGGGGGTCGGAAGTCTGGTGCTCGGCCTCTGTGTAGAACCGGCCATCCTCGTCGATTGGGGAGTAGCCGCCACACCAAATCCGGCTACCGTCGTTTGCCACGAACGTGTGCGTGTCGTCGAGGACGGCAATCTTAACCGAGCCGTTCTGCGATGCGGCAGCGGTCGCCGCCGATCTAAACCCTAGTCGTTCGAGAAGCCCCATTTCCCTTCACGCGTCAGGATAACAGCGGTCCGAATAGCGCCAACTGACTAAATCGTCGTCAGCCGACGGTGTCAACGATCATCGAAGTTCCCCGGTTGCGATCATGGTTTTTCCCTACCTTGGTTGAGGCCGGCGCGTAGCTGTTGGAGGCGGGCGCGGTGGCCGTGCATGCGGTAGCTCTCGCCGTCGATCTGTAGGACGGTGGCGTGGTGTAGGAGGCGGTCGAGGATCGCGGCGGCGACGGTGGTGTCCTCGAAGATCTCGCCCCAGCTGGCGATTCCGCGGTTGGTGGTGAGGATGATGCGAGCCGTGTTCGTAGCGGCGGCTGATGACTTGGAAGAGGTGGCTGGCGGCCTCGCCGGGCATCGGTAGATAGCCGAGCTCGTCGATCACGAGGAGCTGGGGGCCGTTCCAGAAGCGCATCGTGGTTTGCCAGCGTCCGTCGATCGCGGCTCTGGCGGTCCTGGCGACGAGGTCCGCGGCGGTGGTGTAGTAGACGCGGTAGCCGGCGTGCACGGCCTTCAGGCCGAGTGCTATGGCGAGCATCGTCTTGCCGACGCCGGGTGGCCCGATCAGCAGCGCGTTGGCTTTCTCCTCGATGAAGCGCAGGGTCGCGAGCTCCTGGACGAGGCGACGGTCGAGGTTGGGTTGGGCGGTGAAGTCGAACTCCTCGAGGGTCTTGGTGGACGGGAACCCAGCGAAGCGTAGCCGGCCGTGGAGGCGGCGCTCCTCGGTCGCGGTGACCTCGACGGCGAGCAGGTCGTGCAGGAACTGGGTGTAGCCGGGCTTGGCCTTCTCGGCGTGCTCGAGCGCCGCGGGGAGCTGCTCCGCGGCGGCGGCGAGCTTCAGGTAGGCCAGGTGGCCGCGTAGCTGCTGGTAGGTGGCGTGCTTGTTCATCGCCCGGCGACCCTCGCGATCAGTGCGTACTCGTCGAGGTCGACGACTGTGCCGTCCCCTCGCCGCGTAGCCGGGCGGCCGCGGCAAGCGCTGCCTGGCTGGGAGGACGGTTCTCCTTGCGCCGGCAGGGCTTGGCCGTCGTGAACGCCTCGAGGACCGCGGCCTCGAGAGGCGCGCGTGCTCAGGGGTCTTGAGGATCTGCCCCGCGCCGGCCGGGGCGCGTCGGTGGCGAGCGACGCGCCGGTTCGGCCTTGGAGACGATCTCCAGGTGCAGCTCGCCGAGCCGCGGCGCACGGTGACGCTCTGGCCGACCAGGCCCGGGCGGGACGCTGTAGCGGTTGCCCTCGAACGCGACCATCGCCGTTCGTGCGACGACACGCTCGGCTTCCAGTAGCGCCGGGAACGCCACGGCGGGCAGCGCGAGCAGATGCTCTCCGGCGGCGAGCTCAGCGATTGTCTGCCCTTGGCGTTTGCGGCGGTCTGAGACCGCGATCGCCCAGCGGTCGAGGTCGGCCTGCGCCTGCCCCAGGTTCGAGACCGGCGCGGTGCGCCACCACGAGCGAGTGACGTATTTGATCGCGGCCTCCACGACACCCTTGCGCTGCGGCCGACGCGCCGGGCAGACCCACACCTCCACGCCGTAGTGCTTCGCGAGCTGCGCGAACGGCGCGGTGATCCGATCGCTCCCGGGGTAGCACGACTGTCGCCATCCGGTCGGTCCGCCACGCACGGGTGGTGCCGCCCAAGCGGCGCAGCACCCCGTCGATCGCCTCGACCAGGTGCGCGAAGGTCTGCCCCTCGCTGATCACCGCGCGGCAGCGCCCCGAGAACGACAGCGCCCCAACGAGCACGTACGCCGGCTCACCCCACGGCGTCTCGTGCAACTCCAGCCAGTCCCACTGGATCTCCTCGCCCGGCTCGTGCGCGATCACCGTCGTCACGCCGTGCCCGCCGGTGCGGCACGCCTCACACCGCGGCCGCAACCCGAGCGGCCGCAGCTCCCGGACGAACGTCACATACGAGCGGTCGAACCCGAGCTCGACCACCTCGCGATAGAGCACCGTCCCGTCGACGTGCGCGTCATCGGCGAACCGCGCAGCCAGATACCCCCGGTACGGCTCGAGACAGCTCGCCGCCGCCTCGCGCGAGGGCCCACCACCGCTTCAGATACTTGCGGACCGTCTTGCGATCCCGGCCCGTGTGACGAGCGATCGCCGACACCGACCAGCCGCGGCCCGCCAAGCGCATGCAATCTCCACATCGTCCTCCTTGGTCAGCATCCCCAAGGGCTCCCTTCCAAATCGCAGGCATCAACACCAGCGACCCTGGAGGGAGCCCCCGACAGAACCGCGCCGGCGGTAGCCCACTAGTCGGGTAGCCGGGGCGGTTGCCCGCCCCGGCTCCCACAGAACCGTGCTTGTGCTGTTCACACACGGCTCCTCGGGACGGCGGGTTATGAACCCCGCCGCCGGCCGCTTTCAACGACCTTGACCTATCCCCACTCCATCGCGAGCTGCCGGTGGGTAGGGGCGACGATCTCCTCGTGCCAGCAGCGGTGCAGCGCCACAAGTGAGTCGAGCCCACGGTCGGTGAAGAACCGGGTCCGTAGAGCGTTATCGACTTGCGGGATGTGGCTCAGCGCCCATATGGACCTTCGTCCCGTATAGACGCCGTGCCATGCTGCCCGCGGCTGGGTACCGAGGGCGATGAGGTTGCGAACGATCGTCGGACGGCGCTTCCAGTGGTGCAGCAGGATCGCACGCAAGCGACGCCGGATATGAGCATCGAGAGCGCGCAACACGAACTGCTCGCCGGGCGAGACAATCCGGTAGTACTGGTGCCATCCCCGCAGCCACGCGTTGATCCGCAGGATGCACCCCTGAAGGGTCCATCCCCACAATCGCGGCGTGAGCTGACGGATCTTTGCCATCGCCATGCGCTTGGCGCGCTGGGAGAGCAGAACCTCCACGGTTCCAGTCTGCGGGTCTAACCGCAGGCTGAACCCGAGGAAATGGCGGTCCTCCGGACGAGCGACAGCCGACTTAGCTTGGTTGATCTTCAGGCGCAAGCGCCCTTCGATGAACCCAGCCAGGCTGGCCATCACCCGCAGTCCCGCTCGCTCGCTCTTGACGTAGACGTTGCCGTCATCGCAGTAGCGAACGAACCTGTGACCACGCCGGTCAAGCTCCCAATCGAGCTCGTCCAGCACGATGTTGGAAAGCAACGGGGACAATGGCGAGCCTTGCGGCACGCCCTCCTCGTTTGCGACCACAACACCGTCCGGCATCACGATCTTGGCCTTCAGCAACCCTCCGATGAGCACGAGCAGTCGCCGGTCCGGAACTCGCTGTGCGAGCCGGGACATCAGCCGCTGGTGGCAGACCCGATCGAAGAACTTCTCCAGATCGATGTCCACCACCCACCCGTACCCATCTTGCAGATGCGTCTTGGCCTCCTCGATCGCCGTGTGGCAACCACGACCCGGTCTGAACCCGTGACTCGACGGGTGGAACGTCGGCTCGAACGCAGGCTCGAGTACCTCACGCACGGCCTCACAAACCACCCGATCGATCACATTCGGGATGCCCAGCCCGCGCTGGCCCCCACCCACCTTCGGGATCATCACCCGGCGCGTCGCGCCAGGTCGATAGCTCCCATCCAGCAAAGCAGTAGCCAGCCTCGGACCCGCGAGCGGCCACTGCTCACGCAGCTCGCCGACCGTCTGCCCATCAGGCCCAGGCGCCCCCTTGTTCGACACCACCTTCAACAACGCCGCCGTCAAACGGCTCACAACCCCTTCCATCGTCACCGACGTGACCTCCTCAGCATTGACGATCGCCTCCGGCACCCCCGCTTGGCCGGTCCCCGACAGGTTCGAGGCCACCACACGAGCGGACCCTCGCGGGTCTTCTGCTGTCACGATCGGCAGGCAAAGCTGCCACGCCGTTTGATCAACCGGGATCGCCTTCCCTCGCCCACCAGGACTCGACCCGGCACGCTCAGCGGGCATTACCCCGCCTTCCAGTAGTACGCGATCCTCCGACTTCTGCTGGGCCATCAACCGTTGTCCTCTCGTTCTCCGGCCTACCAGCCAAACGACTGGAACCCAGCAGACCTCCTGGGGTAAGACGCTGAGATTTCGCCGCGATCACGTCGCCAATACGCCCCCGGGACCGACAGGAACAGGGCATCGCTGCTGGCGGCCAGCTCACCCACCCAAAGGACGCCTTACGGCGCTTCGCTCTCGTTCGTGACCACGACACACCTACGGCTTCCTTCAGACCCGTCCTCACGGAAGCCCCGCAGCGCAAACAGCCGCACTGGGACCGCCCGGTCAATTCCGGGCCGCGCCCTTGCCTCATCGATGCTGGGTTCCCCCTGTCAGGGTCCCAGGACAGGACTTCCACCTCCGATCTCAAACGCCATGCCCAGCACACCGCCTCACCTACGGCTCAGCTCCGCGGGCTACCGCCGCTACGAACTCAAGAGTGGGGAATTTCCGTGATCAGATCTGAGGACAATTGCGTGATCGCGGCCAACGGCAACAGCGCCCGTGCAGCGATCGCGTCGGGGGCGGTCGGGATCGACGTCAACCCGACGCTGGCTGACCATCGCGTTTCTTTAGAGGGCATGGGCGGGGACGAGGCGCTTGAGCGGCGGTTCGCGAGCAGCACGTATCGCGGTTGAGCGCCGCCGCTACGACCCCGCCGGTCTTTACGACGCGCGAGTTTCTCAGGGACCGTCAATGTCCGTGAGGTGTGCGCCTACGAGCTCAGTAGTGCGATCTCGTCACCGGGGTGGCGCGTTGCGTAGGCGACTGCCGAGTTCTCGCATCACGAGGTCGGCGGCGGTGTCGGGGTCATAGCCGGCGGGTGTGTTGGTCACGAGGGCGTCGAGGTCGCGAAGGAACCGCGTGCTGCTCAGCTTGGCGGTGAGGTTGTCGCGTAGTTCGGGGAAGCTGAAGGTGGCGCCGCGCATGTAGTGGTTGAAGCCGGCGACGATCTGATCGGGGTCGATCTTCAGGACGGTCAGGCCGAGCCAGAGGTCGAAGAGGTCGCGTCCCTTGCTGCGTTGGTAGAGCGCGCGCAGCTTGGTGGCGAGTAGCTCGCTGGTCTCGTAGGTGGGGATGTCGGCTGCGCCGCTCCACCAGGAGGTTTTGACCGTGTGGCGTATGGTCTTCAGGGTACGGTGGGGCTCGGTCTCGGCGATGTTCATCTCGATCTTGATACGGATGTGACCGATGCCTTCGGTCGGCTGCGCGTCGAGGTAGACGTGGACCATCTGCCCTGAGCGTTGGCGGCTTGAGACGGTGAGCCCGAGGCGTTCGGCGAGGGCTCCGAGGGCCTGCGTGTATGGCTTGATGCCGGTGTGGGTTCTGCGGACGTAGTCGAGATCCTCCGAGTAGCGCAGCGGGGTGGGGAGGTGGAGCTTGTGCAGGCAGGTGCCGCCGCGCATCGCGAGCTCGGGGCCGAGCACATCGTCGCGGGCGATCTCGATCATGAGGCGGGAGAGCAGGAGGTCCTGCTCGATCTGGACGGGGTTCGGCCAGGGAGCCCTGGAGCGCCACGCGATGAGGGCGGGGCGGTCGATCACAGGTCTGCTTCCACGTCGCTCGTTGACCTGGAGGTTCCAGCGTGGGTCGATCGGGCCGCGTGCGGGGAGCGCACGGACGAGGCGTGTCGGGTAGCCGCCGTCGGCGCACGCGACCTCGCGTAGCGGTTCGAGGTCGAGATCGTCGCGGTGTTGGTCGAGCAGCCACCCGAGGCGCCGGGCGACCGAGCGAGAACGAACCGCCGCGAGCCGGGCAAGTTGTGGCACGTCGAGGTCGCCGATCTCGACGATCACGGTGGCAACGTTGCTCAGTCCTCCCGCGTCGTCGGGGTGGATGACGAGGTCCACGAGAGTTGTCTCGCGTGTAGCGAGCTGGATGCGCCCGGTGTCCACCTGGCGTTCTTCGGTCGCCATCTCGCTGAGGTGCTCGTTGGTGTAGAAGCGAAGACGGACCCGCTCGATGTCGCGGCCGGCGACGTGGCGGTCCACCATCACCTGAAAGACCTGCGGCGCCTGATGTGCCGCTCCGTGCATCGCCGCCGCGGTGAGCAGGCTGACGTAGTACGCGCGTCCGAGCGCTCGCATCATCCCGTCGATGAACAGCTCGCCCGGCAGGGTGCCCCACGCGCGGTACTCGGCCGGGATCACGACATGGAACCCGCGTGCCGGCGAGAACATCGCGCCTCGGTGACGCAGGCGCTGGAGGCCGGGATAGACGTGCGCGGTTGGGATGCCTGCGAACTGGGCGGCTTCGTCCGACGTGACCCAGTAGCGTCCCTCGGCAAGCAGCGCATCGGGAAGGTCGGTCATAGACGGCATATTGGCTAGTCTAACGCCTACCGTTAGTTAGCTCAAAATACCGACACCAGCATCATGCCCCTCGCCGGCTGCGAGGTCGCTCTGCGATCCGGCGTAGACAGGGCTCGGGGGCAACCCCGACGTGCTCCGTCGCAAATGGCAGCCCTGCCAATATCGGCCGGAATCGCCCGCAAACTGCGACCATTCTGCCGAGCCGCCTCGGGGGCTTCTCCCGCCTGATCTCCGCTGTCCATGCGGGATTCGGGCCGTCGCACCCCGTTAGCCAGCACTCTCTGATAAGGAAGAGGTCCCTGGTTCGAATCCAGGATCGCCCACTGGAGCGCGTTTCAGCGCTCAGCGGTCATACGCCCCGCCACGCGGCTTGACGGCCGTCACCACGATCATGCTGGCATCGGAGTCGAGACGGATGAGGGCTCGCCAATCGCCAACGCGCAGACGCCACTCGCCCGGTCGGCCCTTGAGACTGCGCACATCCCCCGCAGGCAGGCGCTCTATCGCAGTCAGGATGCGCTCTCGTTCGTTGCGGGGCAGCTTGCGCAGGGACTTCGCGGCAGCGGGCGCGATCACCGCGTCCCACTCAGGTAGTTCAGGCGTCAGCGTCAGGCTCCGCGCGCAACTCGGCTACGCCAACCGCCTCGCCTCGCTGGTAGGCCGCCCAGCCCTCCTCGGAAGCCGCTCGATCATCGCCGGTGTAGGGCTCGTCGTCAAGCGGCGCATGATTGAGCATCCAGGCAGCCGGATCGCCCGAAGCGTCAGCCAGCGTGCGAAGCGCCGCTTGGGCTTCGTCGTCGTTCATCGTCTCAACGGCGTCGTGTAGGCGCTCCTTCACGGTCATGGCCTAAAGGTAGCATCGAGTCCGCAAGACAACGAGCCGATCCGCACTCGCAAACCAGCCTCGCAGGACGACGGCTGGAGGGCGGTGTTAGCGCTCCGTGCGCCGCGCTCGAATCATCCGTCTTCCGAGCGTATCGCTGACAGCTGTCGTCAGCCATACGATCGCAGTCGCGAGGACATAGGTCTGGAGGCCGCTGATGTATAGGCCGCTGACGATGGCGTTGACGATGATCAGCGAGACGATCGTCGACGCAAGGGCAAGCAGTCCTGCCAGCGCCAGGGAAGGCTCACGGACGAGCACTTTCAGAGCCACGAACCCAACTGCCAGGTGGACGACCCAAAAGACGAGCGTTGCCTGGACGACGGCGGTCACGTTGAGCGAGAATTTGTCGAGTACGGCGCTTGAAAGCAGGATTCCGACCGCGATGCCAGCAAGCGAGGTACCGGCACGGATTCCCAGGCGGACAAGCATGATCGTGATCCTAACGGCAGCCGTGGCGTCTGACCCCGCAAACCGCAAGAAACAGGGTTACGCGTCTCTCGCCAGCAACTCCGCCAGCCGCTCGTGGGTTTCGGTAAGCCCGCCCTCCATACCCGAGGCGAGCATGCCGTCGCGTTCCTCGGTGGTGTGGAACAGCGAGGTGGTCGTCACCTTCGTGCGATCCCCGAGCTCCTCGAAGGTTGCGGTCTCGATGATCACGTGGCCGGGCAATCCCTCCCATTCGAAAGTCTGGACTATACGCTCCGGCGGCGTAACCTCCCGGTAGATCCCTTTGAACCCGATCTCCCGCCCGTCGGGCTCGCGCATCACAAACCGCCAGCTGCCCCCGGGCCTGACGTCCATCTGATCGACGACCGTGGTCATGCGCCGCGGGCCCCACCAGCGGGGGATCAGCGCGGGGTCGGTATAGGTGGCGAACACGCGCTCGGGGGGGGCGTCGAATACCCGCTCGGTGACGATCCCGCGATCGGTGGGCGTCGTTAGTGTCGTGGCTCCAGCCATGGTTTCCTCCTGCTTGTCGGTGGTGGCTGTCATTGTGACTCGCCGCTGGCCGGCTCTTGTGGCCGCTGTTCCCCGCGGCTTCATCCGTCGTGCTCTCGAGCAGCTGGCCGGGGCTGGTGGGAGCCCTCAGCACAGCGCCAGCGGCCGCACCCACGAGCCCGTGGCGCCGCTGATCTTCAACGGTAGGCAAGCGAACGCAAACTCGTAGACGCGATCGCGGGCAAGCTCCTCCAGATAGACCATCTCCAGAATGAACACCCCACGCTCGATCAGGGCGGCGAGGTGGACCGGGTGGGGGCTTTCGGGGTCGGGGGAGGGCAGGCACTCCAGCGACTCGGTGTCCCCGGCCAGCGCGACCACGCCCGCATCCATCAGCATCGTGGCCGCCTGCAGGTTGATCCCCGCGTCGGCGTACTCGGCGAGGCGCTCGCGGTCGGGCCACGCGGAGAGGTAGCCCGTGCGTATCAACGTCACGTCACCCAGGCGGATCTCACTGCCCTGCGCACTTAGCGTCCGTTCGATCTCCGCTGGCCCGATCTCGGTGCTCGCGGGCAGGGCGTCTACCCCCAGCGCGCCGGCGACGTCGAGGAGCACGCCGCGCGTAAAGATCGGAGGGATTGCGGCGGCATCATGGGTGAGGGGGCCGAAGTCGCCGAGGTGCTCCTCCGGCGTGCTCCCGCCGAACCAGTGGTCGTCGGCGCCGCAGGTGGCGTGGCAGAGCGCGTCGATGTGCGTGCCGGTGTGGGCGCTGCCGGAGAGCAGCTCGCTGTGGATCCCGAAGTTCACGGTGTTCACGCCCAGCCAGTCCCAGTCCTTCTGCGCTCGCACGCCCCGCGGTGTGCGGTAGGTGAGCACCTGAAACGGTGCGTGGCCGTCCCACTGGGGCATGCTCGGCCAGCGGCCGCAGTCGAGGTCGTAGGTGCGCCCGGTGCGGATCAACTGTGCGGCCGCGACCACGCTGTCGGCGCCCAGGTTCTCCAGCGGGATCGTGGGCTGCGCGGCATCCGGGCTCTGGTTGGGTTGTGAAGACGGGCCGTTCATGTGACCTCCGCGGTAGGGGCTGACGTGAGGAGCGCTTCCGGCGCCGCCTCGGCGAGCGCGGCCAGGAACCGCTCCACCTGCTCGTCCGTGGTGGCTGTGCAGGTGGCGAAGCGGCAGTCGGGCGACACCAGCACGCCGCGCTCCAGCAGCGCGCGGTAAATGTCGATGCGGGGCTCGCGGGGCAGCGTCGCCGCCTCGCGCGCCGAGCTGGGGTGCTCGCGCGCGATGTGCAGCCGCCCGATGCCCCCGTAGTGCGTGGCGGTGAGCGGCAGGTCCTGCTCGCGCCCGATCTGCCGCACCCCCTCGGCGAGCCGGCGGCCCTGGGCGTTCATGCGCGCGATCGCGCCCTCGTCGAGCGCCTCCAGCACTGCGACGCCGGCCGACATCGCGACGGGGTGCCCGTTGAACGTGCCGGCGTGGCGCACCACGCTGCCCCCGCGCGGGTCGAACATCGCCATCACATCCGCGCGCCCCCCGAGCGCGCCGATCGGGAAGCCCCCGCCCAGCGCCTTGCCGAGGCAGATCAGGTCGGGTCGCAGCCCGTGGTGCTCAGCGCCGGCGCCGCGATACCCGGTGCGCCAGCTGGCGACCTCGTCGAGGATCAGCAGCACCCCGTGCGCCGTGCACCAGTCGGCGACGCCGCGCAGGAACTCTGGCCGCCCCGGGATCACGCCCGAGGAGTTGAGGAACACCTCGATCAGCACCCCCGCCAGCTGCGTGGCCTGTGGATCGAGCACCGCCAACGCCCCGTCAAGGTCGTTGTAGGGGAACACGCTCACCCCGGCCACCACCTCGGGCGCCATCCCACGGGTCTCCCCGATGGCCTCCCCGTGTGACTCGCCGAAGCGGGTGATGCCCACGTCGACGAGGTCGTGGCTGCCGTGGTAGCCACCCTCGGCCTTGGCGATGCGGGGGCGTTCGGTGAAGGCACGCGCGGCCCGCACCGCCTGCAGTGTGGCCTCCGAGCCCGAGTTGGTGAAGCGCACCAACTCCACCCCGTCGAAGCGCTCGCGCATACGTTCCGCCAGCATGACCTCCGCGGGCACCGACAGGCCGAAGGGGCCGCCGGCATCGATCCCGCGGTGGATCGCGGAGGTCACCGCCGGGTGGCAGTGGCCGAGCGCCGCGGCGGAGTAGTTCAGCAGGAAGTCATCCACCTCCGCGCCGTCGGTGAGCACCAACCGCGCGCCGCTTCCGCGCTCTGCATACAGCGGGAACGGCTCCACGTGCACCTGCGTGCGCGTGTTGCCGCCCGGCAGCGATTCGAGCGCACGTTCATACATCCCGCGTGCGCGGGGCCACCTCCGTGCATACCGTTGCTCGAGTTGTTTCACGCCGTCGTTTCGAGCTCCGTCACCGCAACCTCCCGGTGCGGGCCGGCCTGACCAGCTTTCACCTTCGGACGGACCCATACGAGAAACCACACCGCTCCGACCACGACCATCGCCAGCGTGGTGACACCGATTTTGAAGTTGATCTTCGGCAATGTCAGCGTCCCGACCAGGAAGATCTGCCAGAACACCGACACCCAGGCAATCGGCTTGCCCCAACGACCGAGCGAGAAACCGCCGAACTGCTTGGGCAACGTCCCTCGGTAGGACATGAACAGGTAGACCCCGGCGATCAGCGCGTACACGAGGTTGAAGCCAACTGAGGCCGTTCCGAGAATGTATTCCAGCACTTTGGCCGAGATCAAAGCCGGCACGGTGAACATCGCGATTCCAAAGACCGCGGTGCCGATCAACGCCGTATAGGGGGTTTTAAAGCGGACGTGTACTTTTCCGAAGAAGGTGCCGAACGGCGCCATGTTGTCGCGCCCGAGGCTGAACAGCAGGCGCGCGGCGCCGGCCTGGATCAGCAGCACGACCGAGACGAACGAGATCAGGAACAGGATGTCGACGAGCTGGCGCCCGGTCGTGCCCCACTGGTACTGGATGATCGAGAGCACCGGAGTACCTTCCCCCAGGGTCTTGGAGATTCCGGGACTGGCGTAGGAGAAGCCGATCAGCAGGATGAAGCCGCTGACCGCCACCGCGAGCACCGAGGCGATGATCGTCCGCTGCGTGACGGTGGTCGCGTTGCGGGTCTCCTCGGCGAGATCCGCGGGCAACTCCCAGCCGGCGAAGGTGTAAGCGCCGAGCAGAAACGCCAACAGGAAGGCCCCGAAGTAGGCGCCGTGTGCGCCGGGCTGCTGCTGAAACAGGAAGGAGGCGGGGTGCGGGTGCTCGATGATCGCGTACACCAGCAGCGCGATCGCCACACCCACCCCGCCGATGATCTCGGTGACGACCGCCGCGTTGTTGAAGGTGGTGGCGATGCGGATTCCCGCGATGTTGATCAGCATCACGATCAGCGTCAGTGCGGCCGCGCCGAGGATCGTCGCGTTGCGCGTGGTTTCGATGCCGAACTCGGAGAGGAAATACGGGGTCACTCCGTACGCCGTGCCCGCCGCTCCCACGCCGAAGCCGATCAGCCCGCAGACGGCCACGAACCAGCCGAAGTTGGGGTTGGTGAGGCGGCTGGCCCATTGGTAGGCGTAGCCCGCAATTGGGATCCGCCCCGCGAGATCGGCGAAGATCGCCGCGATCAACAGGCAGCCAAACGCGGAGATGATCCATGTCCACAGCCCACCGGTGCCGGCCTGCGTCAGCACGAACGGCAGCGTCAGCAGCACCCCCGTGGTGATCGACACCCCCGAGAACGAGGCCGCAAACGACGAGAACCATCCCATCTCGCGGTCGAGCTGTTGCTCGTAGCCAAAGTGCTCGAGGATCTCGGCCTGCTGCTCCTCGGAGGCGTACTCCCCCGCCGTACTCGCCGTCCCTGCGCCGTATGTCCCGGTGCTCATCCCTTCCTCCCATTGTCGGTCCCGGTGCTCGGCCCATGCCCATCCTGTCCGCCCACGCTTAGGCGGGCCACGCTGCTCATGCGGCACCCCCGTCCCCGGCCTCCGCGACCGACTGCTTCGACAGCGACGCCCGCCCCGGCAGCAGCTCTCCCGCCTCTGCCAGGCTGCGCGCCTCCCCAAACACGACCCACTCGGCGGCGAGGCGCCCCACGATCGGCGACACCTGAATCCCGTAGCCCCCCACGCCGCAGGCCGCGATCACAGTCGCGTCCCCCGGGCAGGGCCCAACCTGCGGACGTCCGTCGGGGCTCACTGGGTACAGCCCCGCCCAGCCGCGGCCGAGGCGGATGTCGGCCAGCGAGGGCAGGCGATGGGGCAGCAGTTCAGCCACCTGCTCCAGGTAGGACTGCTCCACGCCCTCGAACCACTCGTCAGGGTCGACCACCGGGTGCACCGCCTCCTCGCTGTGCAGCCCGCCGAGGAACATGTCGAAGGTCTCGTGGCGAAAGTACAGCCCCGAGCGCCCTTCGGCGGGGGCGTAGTCCATCACCTCGGGCATCATGTAGGGAAGCGTACGCGGCAGGTGCATGCATACCGCCTCGTGGCGCTGGGGCAGGATCGGCGTAGCCACGCCCAGCTGCGCGCCCACCTCACCCGCCCACGCGCCGGCGGCGTTGACCACGTACTCGCAGGTGAGCTCGCCGCTCGAGGTCCGCAGGCGATGGCGCCCATCGGCCAGCACTTCGTGGCCGGTGAGCTTGGTGTGCTGCAGCAACCGTGCGCCCTTCGCCCGGGCCAGCTCGGCGAGCAGCTCGCAGTAGAGGTGCCCGTCGACGAACCCGTCGCTGGGGCCGTGCAGGCCGGCGCTGATGTCATCGCAGCGCACGTCGGGAAAGCGCTCGGCGATCCCCGCGGGGTCGAGCACCACCGCGTCCTCGATCCCGAGCTCGCGCTGCACCGCGACGCTGCGCTCGAAGCGCGCCGTATCCTCGTCGGTGTGGCCGATGCGCAGGTAGCCGTTGCGCGTGAAGCGCAGCCCGTGGTCGCGCTCGAGCTCCTCGAAGGCGCGCTTGCTGGGCACGCGCAGGGCGATGTCGAAGGGATCGACGTACTGGGTCTCGACGACGCCCACCGAGCGACCCGAGGAACCCCCGGCGAGGTGCGCGCGCTCGAGCACGACGACCTCCTCCACGCCCAGGTCGGTGAGCGCACGGGCGGTGCTGAGGCCGACGGCCCCGGCTCCCACAATGGCCACTGAGATCTTCTCGTTCATTCGCCATGCCACGGCTCTTGCCGCGGCGGCTCAACCACCGACGACAGTCAGGCTCTGCTCTCGCATGTACTGCTGGAGGTAGTGGATCCCACCGGCTCCGCGTCCCGTACTTCCGGAACCCTCCCAACCTCCGAATGACTGTATACCAGGCCAGGCCCCCGTGGTGGCGCCTGCCTCGCGGTTGACGTAGATGACTCCCGCCTTGATCTCCCGTTCGAAGTGTTCGATCTCCGCTGGGTCCTCGGCGTAAAGGCCGGCTGTCAGCCCAAATACCAGCCCGTTGGCGAGTTCGAGCGCCTCGCCAAGCGAGTCGCAGGCCTGAATCGCCACGAACGGCGTGAACAGCTCCTCGCGCAACAGCCGCGAGTCGGCCGGTATCTCCGCGACGGTCGGCTCGGCGTAGTTGCCATGTCGCAGCTCTCCCTCGACCAGTGCGGAGCCGCCGTGCACCGCCCAGCCGGCCGCGCGGCACTCGCGCGCGGCGTCGAGTAGTCGCTGCACGGACTCGGGGAGATCACCGGCCCGACCTTCGTCGCCGGGTCGAGCGGGCTGGCGACGTGCACCTCGCGGCGGCGCTCCTGTAGCAGCGCGACGAGCTCATCGTGGACCTCGCGCGCCACCAGCACCCGCGAGCAGCCCGAGCAGCGCTGCCCGCTGAAGCCGAAGGCCGAGCGCGCCACGCCGAGCGCCGCCTTGGGCAGGTCGGCGGAGCCGGTGACGATTGCGGGGTTCTTGCCGCCCATCTCGCAGATCGCCGGGCGCGGGTACTCCCGCGAGAAGCCGTGGAAGACCTGCATCCCGGTCGCGTGCGAGCCCGTGAACGTCAGCCCATCGAGGCCGCGGTGGCCGTACAGCCGCTCCCCCAGCCGCTCGTCGGGAATCGTCAGCAGCTGCAGCGCTCCGGGCGGGACGCCCGCCTCGCGGAACAGCCCATACACCTCGAGGCCGCTCAGGTAGCCGTACGGCGAGGGCTTGGCGACCACCGTGTTGCCCGCGATCAGCGCCGCCGCGATCGGCCCCAGCAGCAGCGCCATCGGGAAGTTGAAGGGCCCGACCACCGCCCACACGCCGTAGGGCCGCATGAGGCTCCAGCTGCGCTCGGCGCCGGGCGCGCCCATCTCGGCGACGAAGCCCTCGTGGGCGGCCATCTGCTCGCAGTACCAGTCGATCAGCACCACGCACTCGTCGACCTCCCCCAGCGCCTCCAGCAACGGCTTGCCGATCTCGTGAGCAAGGATCGCGGCGAGCTCGTGGCGTCGCTCGGTGATCGCGCTCGAGACCCCCCCGACGATCCGCACCCGCTCGCGCCACTCGGTCGCCGCCCACTCGCCCGCGAATCCCCGTGCGACGGCGACCGCCGCGTCGAGGTCGTCGATCGAGGCGGTGGCGAAGCGTCCGACCAGCACACGGCGGTCGCCCGGCGAATGCTCTTGCACCCATCCGTCGCCGGTGTGTGCGAGGCCATCGATGAAAAAGGGGTGCCGCTCGCCCAGCCGCCCCTCCACGAGCTCCAGCGCCGCGCGAAACGCGCGCGCGTCCTCCTCGCCGGCGGCGAAAGTCTCGTAGGTCACCTTGACGGGCGTGGTCATGCCTCACACGAAGGATAGGTCGCGCCCGCTGAAGGACAGCCGGCGCCGAGCGCTCTCATACCCTTGGGGGCAGATGGCCGAGCCCGTGATGATCACCGCCGCGGTGACCGGCAGCATCGCCTCGGGGACACACTCCCCCCACCTTCCGCTCATCCCCGATCAGATCGTGGAGGCGGCGGTCGAGAGCTGGCGCGCCGGCGCGGCGATCATCCACCTGCACGCCCGCGACGAGCGTGGCACCCCGACGCAGGACGTGGCGCTCTTTCGCGGCCTGATCGAGCGCATCCGGGAACGGGGGTGCGACGCGATCATCAACCTCAGCACCGGCAGCGCCGGTGGGCGCGCCGGGATCGAGGAACGCCTCGCGTGCATCGAGCTGGCGCCGGAGATGGCGACGCTCGACTGCGGCTCGGTCAACCTCGGCGACGACTGGGTGTTCGGCAATCCCTACGCCACGTTCTTGCGGCCGGCGGCCACGCGCATGCGGGAGCTGCAGATCGCCGTCGAGATCGAGACGTTCGACAGCGGCATGATCCGCAACGGGATGCGACTGATCGACGAGGGGCTGATCCGCGGCCCAGGTTTCTGGCAGCTGTGCCTCGGCGTCCCCGCGGGAGCGGCCCCCGATCTGCAGACGATCGGGTACCTGCTCAGCCGGCTGCCGGAGGGGGCTCGGTGGAGCATGCTCGGAATCGGACGCCACCAGCTGGAGGTCAACGTGCTGAGCCTGCTCTACGGTGGGCACGTGCGGACGGGGCTGGAGGACAACGTGTACTACCGCCGCGGAGAGCTGGCCCGCGGCAATGCCCAGCTGGTCGAGCGGGTGGTGCGCCTGGCGGAGGAGTTCGGGCGATCCGTGGCCTCGCCCGACGAGGCTCGCAAGCTGTTGGAGGTCCGGGGCCACCAACCGATACTCTGACGGCCCCCGATCCGTGGAACCATGACAGCGACCCCCGAACCAGTGATCATCGCCGCCGTACGCACCCCCGTGGGGCGCTACGGCGGGGCGCTCTCCCACGTACGGCCCGACGACCTCGCGGCGATCGCGCTGCGCGCCGCGGTGGACCGCGTCCCGAGCCTCGATCCGAGCGAGATCGAGGAGGTGTACCTCGGCTGCGCCAATCAGGCGGGCGAGGACAACCGCAACGTCGCGCGCATGGCGCTGCTGCTCGCCGGGCTGCCGCAGGAGATCCCCGGCATCACCGTCAACCGGCTGTGCGCCTCCGGGCTCGCCGCCGTGGTGTGCGCCTGCCAGGCGATCCGCGCCGGTGAAATAGAGCTGGCGGTCGCGGGCGGCGTGGAATCGATGAGCCGCGCGGCGCTGGTGATGGGCAAGGACGAGAAGGCGTTCGCGCGCGGCGACCGCACGGTGTACGACACGACGATCGGCTGGCGCTTTCCCAACCCGGCGATGGCGGAGCGCT
Source organism: uncultured Solirubrobacterales bacterium (assembly GCA_963812595.1). Classification (GTDB taxonomy): domain Bacteria; phylum Actinomycetota; class Thermoleophilia; order Solirubrobacterales; family Solirubrobacteraceae; genus Palsa-744. Next base: position 996,661 of record CAWEVQ010000008.1, on the reverse strand, counting down.
TCCCGCTGGAGAGCATGGGCGAGACGGGTGAGAACGTCGCCGAGCGCTGGGGCGTGAGCCGCGCCGACCAGGATGCCTTCGCGCTCGAGAGCCAGCGCCGCTGGGTGGCGGCGAACGCCGCCGGGCGCTTTGCCGAGGAGCTCGTGCCGGTGGGCGAGTTCGAGCGCGACGAGCACCCCCGCCCGCAGTCCACCCCCGAGGCGCTGGCGAAGCTGCGCACGGTGTTCCGCGATGGTGGGACGGTCACCGCGGGCAACTCCAGCGGGGTCAACGACGGCGCGGCGGCTCTGGTGGTGGCAAGCGCCGCGATGGCGGAGCGGCTCGGCGCCGAACCGCTTGTACGCTTCGTCGGCTCGGCCTCGGCGGGGGTCGATCCGCGCGTGATGGGCATCGGCCCGATCCCGGCGGTGCGCAAGCTGCTGGCGCGCACCGGCACCGCCGTCGAGCAGATCGACCTCGTGGAGCTCAATGAGGCGTTCGCCTCGCAGAGCCTCGCGGTGATCCGCGAGCTGGGGCTGGACCCCGCGCGCGTCAACGTCAATGGTGGCGCGATCGCGATCGGCCACCCGCTGGGCATGAGCGGCGCCCGCCTCGTGGTCAGCCTCGCGCACGAGCTGCGCCGACGCGACGCCCACCTCGGTCTCGCCACCCTGTGTGTGGGCGTCGGGCAGGGACAGGCCGCGCTGTTCTCGCGCTGACCGACTTTGCCCCTCTCAGCGTCCAGCGGCGCTAAAGGAAGGTGCCCGCCGCTGCCGATGATGGTGGCGTGACGCTCATTTGGCGCATGCTCGTGGCCCTTCCCCGGATGCTCGCAACGCGCGTGCCCGTACCCGCTCGCTCTCTGCTGCTGGGGGGCGGAGCGCTGGCCGGGCTGTTCGTCTCGCTGGCGGCGCTCTCCACATCTGCCTATGCGGTGGTCGAGGAAGCGGAAGGGACGAGGGTTGGGCTACAGCCCCGTGAAGTCAAGCACTACTGGGAAGGCATCTACAAGTGGAACGGCCTGGGAAAAGGCGAAATCGAAACAAACCCAGCGGCTCTCAAATTTGCCAACAACCCCAAAGACCCCGGCCATCCCGGTCCCGTGCTGCACTCGGCGGCAACCTACGTGATCTACTGGGACCCTCAGGACTACTATCACGGCGACTGGCAGAGCCTGATCGATGGCTTCATGGCGAACATGGGGTCCGCCGGCGGGCAACTGAGCAACGTCTTTGCCGTTGACACGCAGTACGGCGACGAGACAGGCATGCCGGCAACCAGCCGCCCCGTCTTCCACGGCGCCTACACCGATACCAGTCCGTATCCCGAAAATGCACTAGAAAATTGTGTGGATCCTCATAAATGGCTGGGGGGGATCCCTTTGCAGGCGGGTGGCGGCACCGTTTGCCTGACCGACGAGCAGATAAAAGCGCAGCTCGAGACCTTCATCGCGCAACATGGTCTGCAGAAGGGTATGGGCACGATCTTCTACCTGCTGACTCCTCCTGGAGTCACCGTCTGTCTTGGAGCCGGGGGCGCCACTGGACGCTGCTCGGACTTCAACGGCAATCTCGCTGAAATCACGGGCTACGAAGAAGAAAAGAACACCTACCCGGAACGCCTTGAAAAGTACGGAGAAGAAGCGGAAAATTACGAAAAGGAAAAGGAAAAGTACGAAGCCGAAGAAGCCAACGACGAAAAAAAAGGCGAAACCGACACAGAAGAACCTCCCATCGAACCAGTCGCGCCGAAACCGGCGGGCGCAGCGCCCGCCAGCTACGCGGATTACCGGGAAAGCTTCTGCAGCTACCACTCCGCTGTCACTCCCACGAACCCCGAAACCGGTGACGCCAACACGATCCTCTACGCCGTGATTCCTTGGACTGCGGGTGCCGAGGGGGACTACCACGTGGCGCCGGTCGACGAAACCCAGGGATTCGATTGTCAGGACGGCGGTTTCGCGCCGAACACGAAACCAAAGAGCGGCGAACTGCAGGAAAAGGAGCAGACGAAAATCCGTACGCCGAAGGAAGAAGAAGAATTCGAAGAAAAGTCGAAAAAGGAAAAACGGGAAGTCGAAGAAGCGAGAGAACTTGGCCTCGAAAAACCCCACGAGCAGGAGCCCAATCAGCACGGCTCCGTCGTCGGTCCGGATGGCTCCTACGATACCGGCTTGGCCGATCTCATCATCAACCAGATCGCGGTCGAGCAGCAGGACACCGTCACCGACCCGTTGCTCAACGCTTGGCAGGATCCGGCTGGCGAGGAAGTGACCGACGAGTGTCGCAACTCCTTCTTTAGCGCCACCGGCAATGCCGGAGCGAACCCCAAGACATTTGCGGGCTTCCTGTCGAATCAGTCGTTGAATGAAGGCAAGTACTACCTCAACGACGCCTTCAACCTAGCCTCGACGCGTCTCCCCTACCCGGCCATACCGTGTCTGCACGACGTGGCCCTCGAACCCAAATTCACCGCACCCAACCCCGTCAACGCGGGCGAAATCGTGGGCTTCGACGGTATGGAGTCCGACATAACGCTGAACGCGGCAATCAGTTACTCGCCGAGCGGCGTCGAACAGAAGAATTACGCGATTTACACGTGGAACTATGGGGATGGGAGTGACGGCGATACGACACCGGAAGTATCGGGTTACGCTCCCGGTGCGCCGGTGTGCGAAGAGCCCTGGCTGCTCCCCGAACCGCCCGCCACGAGCAAGCCGCCCGGAGTGTGGATCGGATGCGCGGCGAGCGCCTTCCACCAGTATCAGTATGGGGGTACGTACCAAGTCACGTTGACAGTTACCGACGTGGGTGCCAACAAGGCAAGCGTCGTCCAGCCGATCACGGTCGTCGGGCCCACCCCACCCAGCGGCGGCGGCTCGGGCTCGGGTGGTGGCTCGGGCGCGACCACGCCGGGCAGCTCGGGAGGGTCGGGCAGCTCATCCCCCAAAGCGATACCGGGTCCACAGGCCACCGCGGCGGCCGTCGCCAGCTCGCTCAAGCAGGTCGCCCGCAGCGGCTTGGTGGTGCGCTATACGGTCAACGAGCAGGTGGCGGGTCGCTTCGAAGTGCTGCTTCCCGCCTCCGTAGCTCACCGCCTCGGGATCGCCGGACCGGTCGCAACCAACCTGCCGGCTGGCTCGGCGAAGTCGCTGGTGATCGGGCACGCCCTGCTGGTGACCACCAAGGCCGGCCACAGCTCGGTGAAGATCAAGTTCTCAAAGAGCGTCGCCAAGCACCTGCGTCGCGCACACCAGGTGACGCTGACGTTGCGGATGATCGTCCGCAACGCCTCATCCCAGAACCCGTTGTTCACCACGGTGATGAGCACCGTGGTGCTGCACCGCTGACAGGACGCGCATCTCCCACTGGTTGTGGGCCTCAGCGTTGCAATGTTTGCCCGCCAGGTGCTTACAGCCCCGTCGGATGGCGAGCGACGAACCCCGCGTTGGAGCGGATTTCCGGCTGCCAGCGCGAGGCGTAGGGGCCGGAGCGACCGACCGTGTCGAAGCGCATCCAGCGGCCGCCGACGTTCACGTACATGTAGACGTGGCCGGCGTTGGCGTAGATCGTGATCCACTTCCCCGGCCCCGGTTCGCCCCAGCTCTCCAGCGACCCCGAGGTCTCCGGCGCGCTCAGCAGCCCACCCGCGGCGAGCGCGTAGGAGACCGAGCCCGAGCAGTCGTAGGAGTTGCTGACGAACGAGGCGTGGCCGCCGCCGTACACGTAGGGGAAGTCGGTGATCGCGTTGGCGCCGGCGATCACCCGCTGTACGACTTCGGGGATGCCGGCGGGGATCGGGATCGTGCCGTTGCCACCCACGGAGTCACCGCCGGGGACCGTTGCGACGGTGGCGTGCGCCTGCGCGCGCGCCGCGCTTTCGATCGCGTGCATGTGGCCCAGCTCGGCGCGCACTTCGGCGTTCGACTGCGCGCCGGGCGCGACGAATCCTTCGGCCACTTTGGCGGGCGTGGCGGCGGAGGAGTGGTGCACCGACCCCGATACCGGGAAGCTCTTGGATTCTTCGGGGTCGCGCGTCTCGGCGACCGGCTTGGTCGAGGCGAGCTCGACCTTGCGAGGCGCCTTGACCGCGCTCGTGACCCTTGCGGTCGCCGTGCGGGGACGCGCCGCGGCATGGTGGGAGGGGGAGGAGGGGACGACCAGCGCAACCACCGCGCCAGCCACCGCGGCGACTCCCATTGCGGCGGCGACTCGACGGCGGGAGAAGCCCACCCGCGGGCGGGCGGGCTCAGATCCGGGGACGTTGTCTGTCCCCCCCGTGGACGCTCACCCCTGCAAGGCTAGCGCGCCACCTCTCGGGCCGCTCTCGCTACGCTGGGCGGATGCAAGACGAGGCCACGGCCGTAGATGTGCCGCGCGCGCGCGTCCCCGGAGGCGCCGAGATCAGGCCGCACGTGCGCCTGCTGCACGGGATGCGCAAGCCCGCCAACTGGCTGCAGCTGGTGCGGTTCGGGATCGTCGGGGGCAGCGGGTTTGTCGTCAACATCGTCGTGTACGCGCTGTGCGTGCACGCGCTGGGGGTCGACTACCAGGTGTCGAGCGTGCTCGCATGGCTGGTCGCGGTGTTGAACAACTTCGTGCTCAACCGCCACTGGACCTTCGACGCCGCCGCGGGCAGCGCGCGGCTGCAGGCGATCCGCTTCTTCCTCGTCAGCCTCGTGGCGGAGGGCTTCAGCCTGGGGCTGCTGACGATCTTCGTGGAGAGCGCGGGGATCGAGAAGGTTGCGGCGCAGGCGCTGGCGGTGGCGGCGGTGATGCCGCTGAACTTCCTCGGCAACAAGCTCTGGAGCTTCCGCGCGCGGGTGTGAGCGCCGCAGATCGGCCGCCGCCGGACGTGGGTGTGCCGCCGGGTGGGTGGGGGTGGGTGTGCCCTTATCCCCCGCAAAGCGCCGTTCGCGGCTCCAGCGGGTACCTATACTCTGGATTCCCCCACCGCGGAGGAACGGCAGTGCAGGAGATGGTCATTTACGGCGTCAGCTTCGACATGGTCGGCAAGCAGCCGATCGTGCTGTTGAAGACGGTCGAGGGCAACAGATTCCTCCCGATCTGGATCGGACACCCCGAGGCGGCGTCGATCCTGATGAAGCTGCAGGGCGCCAGCACGCCCCGCCCGATGACGCACGACCTGCTGTGCGACGTGCTGGGCGAGCTGGAGGTGCGCTGCACGCAGGTCGCCGTCACGGAGCTGCGCGAGAACACGTTCTTCGCGCAGATCACGCTCTCGGTCAACGGCCGCGAGCTTGAGATCGACTCCCGTCCCAGCGACGCGATCGCGCTTGCGGTGCGCAGCGGCGCGCCGATCTTCGCGGCCGAGGAGGTGATCGCGGAGAGCGCGATCGAATTCGAGCAGAACGAGGAGGAGTCCGAGGACGTGGTCGAGCAGTTCAAGGAGTTCCTCGATCAGGTCTCGCCAGAGGACTTCGCCGCCGGCGACTCTCTAGCGCGTAAAGGCGCTCTGCAGGATCCGATCGCACCAGCGCGTCGAAGCCGATCCCCGCGGCGTCCTGCCGCCTGCGGCGACAAGCAGCTGGTTTCGGTGAGGCCAGGTACCACGTTGGTCTCCAGCACCGTCAGCTCGCCGCTCTCGTCGTCGAGCATCAGATCGACGCGCGCCACGCCATGGCAGCCGAGCAACCTGTACACGGCGCAGCGCCAGCTGCTGCGCGCGCGCGGTCGTCTCGGCGGGTAGCTCGGCGGGGCACACGAACGTGGTCATCCCGATCTCATAGCGCGACTCGTAGGCGTAGAACTCCTGCTCGCGCGGGATCGCCTCGACCACCGGCAGTGCCAGCGGCTCGCGAGTGGGCGGGTCTCGATCCTCGCCGGAGTCGAGGACCGACACCGCAAGGTCGCGCCCTTTGACGTAGCGCTCCAGCACCACCTGGTCGTCATAGGAGAGCGCCGCCATCAACGCCCGCGGCAGTTCCGCGGCGTCGGCCGCGAACTTGACGCCGAGCGCCGAGCCGCCGTGGGCGGGCTTGACCACCATCGGAAAGCCGAGCCGGCGGCCGACGCCCGGCAGCGCCCCCGCGACGCCGAACTCGTTGATCGCGCTCTCGCTGAACGTGTGGAAGTCCGGGGTTGGAATGCCCGCCTCGCGCATCAGGTACTTGGCAAGCGCCTTGTCGGTCGCACGCCTGCATGCGGCCGGCCCCGAACCGGTGTAGGGCACTCCGATCGCCTCCAGTAGCCCCTGCACGGCTCCGCCCTCGCCGCTGCGACCGTGGAGCGTCATGAACGCCGCGTGGGGCTGGCACTCGAGCAGCTCGTTCAAGAGCTCGGGTCCGGCGTCGATCGCCACCACCTCCCGCCCCAACCGTTCCAACGCTTCCTGGACACGCTCGCCCGAGCGCAGCGACACTGTCCGCTCTGGAGACACCCCGCCCTTGAGCACCGCGACCGGGCTGCGTCGCTCGGTGTGTGCATCCGCCGCGACACGGAGGTGAGTGGCGCGTCGCCTGGGAGCTTTATCGTTGCTGCCCACGCTCCCTGCGGACCCGCTCGTCCTCATCGCCTCTGTCGCCGGCGGTCATCGGCTCGCAGCGGGCCGGGAGGCCCTGAATGCGGTGCATCCTCCTCCGTTGGGCTCGCGCCGGAATCGGCGCGTGGACGAGTCGGTCGGGCGGGCGGCGAGGGTTGCCGGGGCAGGGAACCGGTCAATGCGCCGAATAGGCCGGTATCCGATCCCATGATGTCGCCGATCCGCCGAATCCCCTCGCGGATCTCCTCCTCGGGCAGCCCCGCGAAGTTCAGTCGCATCGAAGAGGAGCCGCGGCGGGCGGCCGCGTCCATGTACGCGGCCCGGCCGGGCACGAAGGCGACGTTCGTGCACTGTGCCAGCAGGTCTGTGGTGTCAAAGTACTCGGGCAGCGTCGCCCACACGAACAGCCCACCCTCCGGCTTGGTCCATGTGGCTCCCGCGTCGAAGTGCTCCGCGAGCGCCTGCAGCATCACGTCGCGCCGGCGGCGGTAAAGGTCCTTCAGCTCTCCCAGGTACCCGCGCCAGTCGTGCTCGGCGAAGTATCTCGCCACGAACAGCTGCGTCATCGAGGAGGAGCAGAGGTCGGTGCCCTGTTTGCCGAGGTTGAGCTTCTCCAGCACCGGCCGCGGCGCCACCGCCCAGCCGAGGCGGATGCCGGGCGAGAGGATCTTCGAGAACGTGCCGAGGTAGATGACGAAGTCGGACCTACCGCCGCGGCCGGCCCCGGCGGCGTCGAGCGAGTACAGCGTCGGCAGCGGCTCGCCCTCGTAACGCAACAGGCCGTAGGGGTTGTCCTCCAGCACCAGCAGCTCCCGTTCGCGCGCGATCTTCACGAGCCGTCGACGGCGCTCCAGCGACATCGTCACGCCGCCGGGGTTCTGGAAGTTGGGGATCGTGTAAATGAACTTTGGCCGCCGGCTCTCGGCTTGCAGGCGGTCGAGGGTCGCCTCCAGCTCGTCGATCGGCATCCCCTCTTCGTCCACCTCGATCTGCACCACATCCGCCTGGTAGGCCCCGAACGTCGGCACTGCGCCGGGGTAGGTGGGCGCCTCGGCGACGATCACGTCGCCGGGGTCGATCAGCGTCTTGCAGACGAGGTCGATCACCTGCTGGCCGCCGGTGGTGACGATCATCTCCTCGGTCGTCACGGCGGTGCCCTCCTCGGCCATCACCTGCACGATGCACTCCATCGCCGCCGCCATCCCCTCGGTCGGGCCGTACTGCAGCGCCCGCGCGGTCGAGTCGGCGGCGACGTGCGCCATCAGCTTCGCGTACAGCTCCGGCGGGAACGTCGAGGTGTCGGGCAGCCCGCCGGCGAGCGAGATCACGTCGGGCCGTTCGGTGAGCGCCATCATCTCGCGCATCGCCGAGGAGCGCATCCCGCGCGTGCGTGCTGCGAACAGCCGCTCGTAGCGGGCCAGCTCATGCGCGGTGGGGCGAGCCCCGTGGGTGGGTGGGTGCTCATCCTCTATCGTCATGGCGCCTCAGACCGTAGCGCACACGCACGTGCGCGTTGCAAGCGCGGTACCGGATCGAGCACCAGCCCCAGCCACGACAACCACTGACCCATCCCATTCACAGCCGCTCCGCGACGGAGAGCCCTCCCACCCAAATCAGCACCGGACAGTGAACGGCCTCGTCTTCTACATCGGACTCGGACTCGGACTGGCGCTCGCCGCCGGCCTGCGGCCGTTCATGCCCGCGTTGCTCGCCGGAGCACTCGCGTCCGCCGATGCGCTCGGGGTCAGCTTCGCTCACGGCGCCTTCCACTTCTTGCAAAACGACTGGTGGCTGCTCGCCGTGTGCATCGCGCTGGTGCTCGCCTACGCCCTGCAGCTGCTGCTAGGGCTGGCGCCGATAATCGACCCGAGCGACCGCGCTCAGCGTCCCGATCTGCTCGGCGCCGCGCTCGCCGGGGTGGGGATCGGCACGGGGATGCTGCTGTTCGCGGGGACGCTCGCCGCGCATGGCGATGCCGCCTGGCCGGGGCTGGTGGGTGGCTTCTTCGCGGTGGGTCTCGCTCAGCGTGCCTGCTGGCCGGTGATCGTCCGCGCGCGCGGACGACTTGCCGACCGCGCGGCGCGCGAGGCGCTGACGGTCTACCTCGACGCTGCCTCGCTCGTGGTCGCGGCGCTCGTCGCGCTGCTGCATCCGCTCGGCTACGTCGCGTTGGCGCTGTGCGGATGGTTGCTGCTCGCCGACCGGCGGCGCGCCGGTCGCAAGTACGCCGGCCTGCGCATCCTCGGGCGGTGAATGCGTGTCCGCGGGCGATCGACCCCTGACGACCTGTGCGTAGAGTGCGCTCGATCGGATGACGCCGTCCAAGCTGGTCCTCTGCGTGATCGACGCAATGGCGCCCGAGATGCTCGAGCGCGCCGTTGCCGAGGGCGTCGCGCCGGTGCTCGGCGAGCTGATGCGCCGTGGGTTGTACGTTCCCGACTGCGCCGCCGCCTTCCCCTCGGTGACGCCGGTGTGCGCCGCCTCGATCACCACCGGCGCGGGGCAGGAGCGCCACCTGATCCCGGCGATGAACTGGTACCACCGTGAGGAGGCCCGCTACGTGGAGTACGGCTCCTCCTTCCGCGCCTCGCAGCGCTTCGGGATCGCGCGGCAACTGACCGACACGGTCTACAACATGAACCGCGCCCACCTCGCGCCCGAGCCACTGACGGTGTTCGAGGCGCTCGACGACGCCGACGTGCGCACCGCCGGCACCACCTATCTGATCTACCGCGGCCGCCACCGCCACGAGCCCCAACGCGACTCCGCACTGACGCGGATCGCCTCCGCCACGCTGCTGCGCCACGCGGTGATGGGCCCCCGCGAGCTGTTCTACGCCGACATCTTCGCGTCGCGTCGCACAGGCTGCCGCTCGGCGCTGGGGATGCCCGGCGTGCGCGACCAGCACTCCGGTTGCGTCGCCGCCCACATGGTCGAGCACGACCTGTTCGACTTCCTGCTGCTCTCGCTGCCCGACAACGACTGGCACTCCCACAAGCACGGCCCCGAGGGGCAGCTGCGCTCGTTGGCGCTCGCCGACCAGCAGCTTGCGCGCATGATGACGCCCGCGGGCGGCGTTGAGCCCTTTCTGGAGACGCATGCGATGGTGGTGATGGCCGACCACTCGCAGGCCCCCGTGCGCGCCACCGTCGCGTTGCAGGACGCGCTCTCCGAGTTCGACGTGCTCGAGCCCGGCCGCGGCGGGCGGGGTGTTGACCGCGCCCCTGCCACACCGGTGTCGAAGGTGGACGGATCGCCGCGTGCGGACGGGGCGGGCGGGGCTCAAATCGCCGTCTGCCCGACCCAGCGCGCGGCGATGGTGTACGTGCTCACCGACCACCACCCCGATGCGTTGCGCTCCGACGTGGTGCGCCGCGCGCTGGCGCTCGACGGTGTGGAGCTCGTGATGTGGCTGGAGCGCGACGCACACGGCGCGCCCGTCGAGGGCGTGATCGCGCGGCCCTCGATCGGCGAGCTGCGCTTCCGGCCAGGAGGGGACGTGCGCGACGCGCGCGGTGGACGGTGGAGCTTGGAGGGCGAGCTGACGGTGCTCGGCGCGGCCGTGCGCGACGGCGTGTTGAGCACGCCCGAGCATCCCGACGCGCTCGCGCGCGCGTGGTCGGCGTTGATCTGCCCCACTGCGGGCGATGTACTGCTCTCCGCGGAGCCCTTTCACGAGTTCCTCGACTGGGGCCGCCAGGGGCACGTGGGTGGCGGCAGCCACGGCTCGCTGCGCGGCGAAGACTCGCTCGGTGCGCTGATCCTGTGCGGCGTTGACCTTCCCCTGGAGATGCCGGCGCAGTGGTCGATCCGAGACGTCGCGCCGCTGATCCTCCGGCACTTCGGTCTGACCGCCAATTGAACCTTTGGCCTTGCGCGGCGGGTACCCTCGGTGGGTGCGCCGCCCCCTCGCAGCGACCCTCCTGGCGGGCGCCTACCTGCTGAGTTTTGCGCCCCCGGCGACCGCCGCACTGAAGCACTCTGTCTCGACGAGACAGCTAACCGAGGGGCTGCGCCCCCACAGCGCCACCACCACGAGCTCTACCAACTCGGAAACGCCGGTGCCGGTCACGCCCTCGATCGTGCCCCCCGCGGGCCGGCGGCTCTCCCCGGACGACGTCCTCGAAATCGCTGGCCGGCTGCCGAAGATGCGCCGTGTGCGGGCCGACTACCCCGGCTCCTACGACGGCGCCTACCTGAAAGGCCCGGGGCGCTGGCAGGTCAGCTACTTCTCCCGCAAGGGCAAAGAAATCGGCCAGGTGATCATCTCCGACGCGACCGGTCGAGTGCTCGAACAATGGACCGGCTTTCAGGTGGCATGGACGATGGCGCGGGGCTATCCCGGCGCGTTCGGGCGCCACGTCAACGCGCTCTACGTGTGGCTGCCGTTGTGTGTGCTGTTCCTGCTGCCGTTCATCGAATGGCGCCGTCCGTTCGCGTTGCGCCACCTCGACCTGCTGATGCTGCTCTCCTTCTCGGTGTCGCTGGCGTACTTCAACCACGGCGAGATCTACACATCCGTTCCCCTCACCTACCCACCGCTGATCTACCTGCTGGTGCGGATGATGCTGCTGCTGCGATCAGGGGCTCGCCCACGCCCGCTAAAGCTGTTGATCCCCGCGCCCTGGCTGGCGGTCGGGGTGGTGTTCCTGTTGGGCTTTCGCATCGGCCTGAACGTCACCGACGGGAACGTGATCGACGTCGGCTACGCCGGGGTGATCGGCGCACAGCGGATCGCCGACGGCAAGCCGCTGTACGGGGGCTACCCTTCCAACAACGAACACGGCGACACCTACGGCCCGGTCGACTACGAGGCGTACGTCCCCTTCGAGCAGATCTTTGGGTGGAGCGGCCTGTGGGACGACCTACCCGCCGCACACGCCGCCGCGATCGCCTTCGACCTGCTCGCGGTCGGGTTGATCTTCCTGCTTGGCCTGCGCATCCGCGGCCCCACGCTGGGGGTCGCGCTTGCCTACGCGTGGGTCTCCTACCCCTTCACGCTGTTCACGCTGGAGAGCAACTCCAACGACACGCTGGTGGCGGTGCTGCTGCTGGCGGTGCTGCTCGTCGCCTCCTCGCCGCCTGCGCGCGGCGTGTTCGCCGCGCTGGCCGGCCTCACCAAGCTCGCTCCCCTGGCGCTTGCACCGCTACTTGCCACGCACGGGCTGCGCGAGCTGCCCACCGATGCCGGGGGACACGCGCCTGCGGCTCCCGTCCCCGTTTCGACCGAAGCCGGGAGACACGCGCCTTCGGCTCGCATCCCCGTTTCGACCGAAGCCGGGAGACACGCGCCTTCGGCTCGCATCCCCGTTTCGGCCAGCAAACGTGCGCGAGCGCTGACGCTGTTCGCGCTCGCCTTCGCGCTCACCGTCGCGGTCGTCTCGATTCCGGCGCTCACGCACGACTCGCTGCACGAGATCTACGAGCGCACGATCGTCTATCAGTCCAACCGCGGCGCACCCTTCTCGGTGTGGGGGCTGTATGGCGACATGAAGGGGTGGCAGACGCTCGTGCAGGCCGCGGCCGTCGCGCTGGCGCTGGGCCTCGCGGTGCTCCCCCGCCCGCGCGGCATTCCCGCACTCGCCGCCGCCTGTGCCGCGGTCCTGATCGCGCTGCAGCTGGGGCTCGAATACTGGTTCTACCTCTACATCTCGTGGTTTTTCCCGCTGGTGATGATCGCGCTGTTGGCGGCTCCCGTGCTCCCATCGCCTCCTGAGGACCTCACCTCGCTCCTAGCTGCGGACCAGCGCGAGGACGGACCTCCGGACGCTACGGCGACGCCGCGGGGCGTGGCATCAGAACCTGCTCGATCGAGTCCGCTTGCAACGGCTTCGAGCAACGGATCACCACGCCGTTCAGCCACGGGTCCTCCTCGGAGGTCTGAAAGCGCACCGGCATCTGCGTGATCATCGCCTCCAGCGCCAGCTCGCGCTTGACCCCGATCACGCCCCCGCGTGGGCCGGTCATGCCGACGTCGGTGATGTAAGCGGTGCCACCCGGCAGCACGCGGGCGTCCGCGGTGGGAACGTGCGTGTGGGTGCCGACCACTGCGCTCACGCGCCCGTCGAGGTGCCAGCCGAGCGCGATCTTCTCGCTGGTCGCCTCCGCGTGCATGTCCACCAGGATGTGCTCCACGTCGCCCAACTCCCGCAGCGCTCCGTCGATCTCGACAAACGCCGAGCGCCCCGGGCGCAGGTAGAGGCTGCCGCTGAGGTTGACCACGCCGAGGCGTGTCCCTCCGGCGCTCTGCACCACGCACACCCCGCGCCCCGGCTGGCCGCGCAGGTAATTGGCGGGGCGCACGATCCGTGGCTCGGTGTCGAGATACGGGTAGATCTCGCGGTGATGGTAGGCGTGGTTGCCGAGCGTGATCGCATCGACGCCCGCCGCCAGCAGCTGCTTGGCGGTCTTCGGTGTGATGCCGAGGCCGCCGGCCACGTTCTCGCCGTTGACGACAACGAACGTAGGCTCGTAGCGCTCACGCAGCAGCGGCAGGCAGTCGAGCAGGGTGTGCCGGCCGAGGCTGCCGACGAGATCGCCGACGAACAGGATCGTCGCCGCGCCGGGCACCGCGGCTGGAGATCGTCCGGCGAGCTGCTCTGCTTGCTCGCTGTTGCCCTCGGGCGACAGCGCCTCGTCCTCAGCCATACTTGGCCCATGACGGGAGGGACGTGAGCGTTGTGAGCATCGAGGAGACCACCGAGGCTGCCCCGCCGCAAGCGCACGAGCGCGAGTTGGTCGACGAGGGCCGCTCCGCCCATGGGGTCGCTGCATCGCCCAAGGCCCCACGCGTCGTGGTGCCGCGTTGGGTGCAGCTGGTGGTGCTGCCGCTCGCGCTGCTCGCGCTGTGGGCGCTCGCGCGCGCCGCGGGGAAAGTGTTTGTGATCTTCGTCGTGGCGGGCCTCATCGCGCTGATCCTCAACCCGGCCGTCGCCTTCCTCCAGCGCTCGCGCCTCCCCCGCGGCCTGGCGGTGCTCGCCGTGTACGTTGCATTCTTCCTGACATTGGCCGGCATCGGCTTTCTGCTGGGCAACCCGATCTTCCACCAGGTGCAGTCGTTCGCCCACAACCTGCCCAAGTTGGTCGACGAAGCGAACGAAACCCTGGCCAATATGCAGAGTTGGCTGAACCGTCACGGTATCCACGTCAAATTCAAAAAGCAGGGCAAAACCGCGCTGCAGACGATCCAGCAGAAACTCGCCAAGAGCGCCGGCTCGATTGCCTCCTTCGGCGGCGGCCTGATAACCGAAGTGGCGAGCGCGATCTTCGACCTGGTGCTGATCTTTGTGCTCTCCGTCTACATGCTCCTCTACGGCGAACGCATCGGACGCCTCGTGCGCCGGGCAATGCCCGACGGCGACGGCACGGCCGCCGACGACTACCCCACGCTGGCTCAGCACGCCGTCTCGCGCTATGTGGGTGGGCAGCTGCTGTTCAGCTTCGTGATGGGCGCTTCGACTGGCCTTGCGCTGTACATCTTCGGCGTGATCGGGATCTTCCCTGACGGCCAGAAGTACGCGGTCGCGTTCGCGATGTTCTACGGCGTGATGGAGCTGATCCCCTACATCGGCCCGATCCTCGGCGCGGTGCCGCCGGTGCTGGTGGCGCTCCTCACCGACCCGATCTCCGCGCTGTGGGTGGGCCTGCTGTTCGTCGGCCTGCAGCAACTCGAGGGCCACGTGGTCGCGCCGCAGATCTTCGGCCACACGCTACGGATCAACCCGCTGCTGGTGATCTTCGCGCTGCTGCTCGGCCTGCAGCTCTACGGCGTCGTCGGCGCGCTGGTCGCGCTGCCGATCCTCGCCGTGCTGCGCGAGACCTTCGTCTACCTCAGCCGCCACCTGACGTTCGAGTCCTGGGAGCGCTCCCCGGGCCGAATTCTGTGAGGTCGAGCCTTGCGCCGGTTCGCCCGCTGATGCGTCGTGCTGCACAGAACCCGGTCGCTCCGGCGTGATTCGACCACCGGTTGAGGGGGAGTCGTTGCTCGCCGTGCGCGGGGTCACCAAGCGCTACGGCGAGCGCGAGGCGCTGCGCGACGTCAGTTTCGAAGCGGGCGCCGGGGAGATGGTCGCGGTGATCGGCCCCAACGGCGCCGGCAAGACCACGCTGCTGTCGATCCTCGCGGGTGTCCAACCGCCCACAGCGGGCCGCGGTCAGCCTGCCACCCGGCGAGGTCGGGTGGGTGCCACAACAGCCGGCGCTCTACTCCCGCCTCTCGGTGGCGGAGAACCTCGAGCTGTTCGCGCGTCTGGAGCGCAGGGCGGGCGGGAATTCCGACCCCCGCGCGGCAGTCGCGGCGATGCTCGAGCAGACTGGCCTGCAGGAGCGCGCCTGCGAGCGAGTCGAGCGACTCTCCGGCGGTAACCGCCAGCGCGTCAACATCGCGATCGGCCTGCTCTCCGAGCCGACCGTGCTGGTGCTGGACGAGCCCTCCTCCTCGCTCGATCCCCGCCAGCGCGAGCGCCTGTGGCGCTTCATCTGCGCGCTCTCGCAGCGGGGCAGGTGTGTGGTCTTCTCCACCCACAACGTCGCCGAGGCCGAGCGCTACGCGCAGCGGGTGGTGGTGCTGGCCGACGGCGAGCTGCTGTTCAACGGGTCCCCGGAGGAGTTCGCGCGCGAGGCGAGGCTGTCCTCCCGTCCACTGAAGGGTGCCCAATCGAGCCTCCCACCCGAGCCCCTCCCATCCGGACTTCGAAGGGGCGTTCGTGGAGTTCCTACGCGAGCGAGGCCCTATGCGGGGGCTCGACTGATGAGGTGGATGCTGAAGAAGGACCTGCTGATCCTCGCCCGCTCGCGCGTGCTGGTGGCGGTGCTGGTGATCTACCCCGTCGCGGTGGCGCTGTTGATCGGGCTGGCGATCTCGCGCGCGCCCTCCAAGCCGAAGGTGGCGATCGTCAACCTCTCCCCGCCATCCGCCACCGTCGAACTGGGCGGCACGCGCCTGAACGTGGCGCACTACTACAGCGAACTCTTCAATCAGGTGCAGCCGGTGCCGGTCGCTACCCGCGCCGCAGGCCGTGCGGCGGTCCGCTCGGGAAAGGCGCTGGCGGCGATCGTGATCCCCGCGAACATCGCCTCGCGACTCTCCTCGGTCACCAGCCAGGCGCACGTGGAAGTGATCTACAACGGCGACGCCCTCGAGCAGAGCTTCGTGCACTCCACGATCGAATCGTCGCTCGCGCAGGCCAACCTCGAACTCTCCAATCAGATCAGGCGAGTGGCGGCGCAGGTGATCGGGGCGCTCGTGCGGGGCGGCAACCTCGGCGTGGCGGGCGCACCGCCAGAACCTGCCGGGGTTGAGCGAAATCCCTCACATCCTGCGCGGCATCATCGCCCGCCACCCCCGCGACGCGGATCGCGCTCAGCTGGAACGGCTGGCCGAGTTCACCGAGTTCGCCGCCCAGAACCTGGGGGTCGCCCGCGACGTGCTGAGCACCGTCAGCCAACCAATCCAGATCAACACCACCAACCTGCAGGGCGGCCGCACCCCGCTCGACGCCTACGCGGTGGTCGTGGCGGTCAGCATCTCGCTGATGTTCGTCTGCGTGCTGCTCGCCGCCGGCGGGATCGCGCTGGAGCGCGAAGAGCACACGCTTGCGCGGCTGGTCCGGAGCTCACCCAGCTCCCCCAACCCCTCCTCCGCCGCCACTCCCACCACGTCCCGTCGCCGAGGCGCGCTGATCACGCGCGAGGCGCTGATCGCCCAGAAGCTGCTGCTGGCCGCCGGCTGCGCGCTGGTGGTGGCGTTCGCGATGCTCGCCGGTATCGGGGCGTTCGTGGGCCTCGAATGGAGTCGCGTCGGCCAGTGGCTGGCGGCGCTGGCGATCGGTGGACTCGCGTTCGCGGCGCTGGGGGTGGCGATCGGCGCGCTGGCCCGCGAGGTGCGTGCGGCCTCGCTGCTCTCCTTTCTGCTTCTCGCTGCCGCTCGCCTTCCTCGCGCTCGTGCCCGGCGGGTGCCGTGGCGAGCGGGCTGTACGACGTGATCCGCGCGATCTCGTTCGTGTTCCCCTACAAGGCCGCGTTGGAGGCGCTCGACGCTGCGGTCAACCACGGCTCCTCGCCGGGCCTGGCGATCTCGCTCGTGCACCTGTTGGGGCTGACCGTGCTGTTCGCGGTCCTGGCGCGCCTCGGGCTGCGACGCCTGGATTGACGCTCCCAGCCGTCTCGCCTCCACGGGGTGGCCTGTTCAATGGTTGCCTTGCGAGGGGTATCCTCGACGGGTGATGGCTTTCCCCCAGACGCGCATGCGCAGGCTGCGCGCCTCCTCGGCGCTGCGCGGCCTGGTGCGCGAGACCGACCTGCGCGCGGGGCAGCTCGTGCTGCCGTTGTTCGTCGAGGAGCGCCCACCCAACGCCTCCGGCAGTCTCGGAGCTGGTACCGCCGCGGGGGCTCAGGCGGCGCTGCCAGAGCTCGCACGGCTGTCGATCTCGGCTGCGGTGGAGCAGGCGCGCGCGGCGGCGCAACTCGGAATCGCGGCGGTGCTGCTGTTCGGGGTCCCCGCCGAGAAGGACGCACAGGGCTCCTCGGCGTGGGATGAGGAGGGCGTGGTGCAGCTGTGCGTGCGAGCGCTCAAGCGGGAGCTGCCCGAGCTGCTGGTGATCACGGACGTATGCCTCTGCGAGTACACCGACCACGGCCACTGCGGGGTGCTCGAGATCGACTCCCTCCCATCCCGCTCTGACGCGCCCCGTGTGGACAACGACGCCTCGCTGGAGCTGCTGGCGCGCACCGCCGTCAGCCACGCACGCGCGGGCGCGGACATCGTGGCGCCGTCGGACATGATGGACGGCCGCGTTGGGGCGATCCGCGCGGAGCTCGACCACGACGGCTTTG
This sequence comes from uncultured Solirubrobacterales bacterium, assembly GCA_963812595.1. GTDB lineage: Bacteria > Actinomycetota > Thermoleophilia > Solirubrobacterales > Solirubrobacteraceae > Palsa-744. The sequence continues at coordinate 979,348 of CAWEVQ010000008.1, read as the reverse complement.
CCGACACCCCGATCCTCGCCTACGCGGCGAAGTTCGCCTCCGCCTTCTACGGCCCCTTCCGTGACGCCGCGGGCTCCGCGCCGGCGTTCGGTGATCGCCGCGGCTACCAGCTCGACCCCGCCAACGGCCGGGAGGCGCTGCGCGAGACCCTGCTCGACGTGCAGGAGGGGGCGGACATGGTGATGGTCAAGCCCGCCCTCGCCTATGGCGACCTGATCGCCGCCGTGCGCCGCGAGACGCGTCTGCCGGTGGTTGCGTACAACGTGAGCGGCGAGTACGCGATGGTCAAGGCGGCCTCCGCGGCCGGGCACATAGACGAGCGCGCCACAGTGCTCGAGATCCTCACCTCGTTGCGCCGCGCGGGCGCGGACGTCATCATCACTTATCACGCGAAGGACGCGGCGCGATGGCTGAGCCAGTAGAGATCCCCATGCAACACCCGACCCCCCCGCTGGCGGCCAGCTTCTCGCGGCCCACGACCGTCGAGCCCACCGGGGTGGAGCGCGCGAGTGGCGCCATTCCGAAGACACGCAGTCGTGCCGAAGGCGCCGCCGTGGCACTCGACGAGCTCGACCGCAGGCTGCTCAACCTGATGCAGGGCAGCTTTCCGCTGGAGCCCCGGCCGTACGCGGCGGTGGCACGGGAGGCAGGGATTCCCGAGGAGCAGGTGCTGGAGCGCGTGCGGCGGCTCCTGCAGGAGCGGATCATCCGCCAGGTCACCCCGATCTACGACACGCGGGCGCTGGGGTACTCCTCGCTGCTGGTGGCGGCCAAGGTCGATCCCGAGCACCCATGGCGGGCGGCGAAGATCGTCAACTCCCACCCCGGGGTCTCCCACAACTACCTGCGCAACCACGATTTCAACATGTGGTTCACACTCGCCACCGAGCCCGATTCGCCGCTCGGCCTGGAGGGCACGCTGGAGGTGCTGCAGCGGCTCACCGGAGCGGAGTCGATCCGCCAGCTACCGACACTGAAGCTGTTCAAGATCAGGATGGACCTGGAGATGGAGGGCGACACCAAGGCGCTCGCCAGCGAGGGGGTTCCGCAGCAAGAGGCGGTGCTGGAGTCGGTGGCCTACGACGAGCGCGACATTGCGGTGATCCGCGCCACCCAGGGCGACATGCCGGTGATCGGCGAGCCCTATGCGCCCGCCGCGCAGCGGCTGGGCATGGATGTCGGAACGCTGCTGGAGCACATGGCGGGGATGCGCGAGCGCGGCCTCTTGCGGCGCGTGGCGGCGATCCTCTTCCACCGACGCGCCGGCTTCTCAGCTAACGGGATGGGCGTGTGGAAGGTGCCGCCGGAGCGGATCATGGAGTTGGGCCCGCGGATGGCGTCCTACCGCGGGATCTCCCACTGCTACCAGCGTCCCACCTACGAGGACTGGCCCTACTCGGTCTTTACGATGGCCCATGGCCGCTCCAAGGAGGAGTGCGACGCGATCCTCACCGCGATCGCCGAGCAAACCGGGATCGGGGAGCGCGCCACGCTGTACTCCTCCACGGAGTTCAAGAAGATCCGACTGCTCTACTTCACCGACGACTACAAGCGGTGGGAAGAACAGCACGTTTGACGATGGCGTCGGAGGTGGAGATGTCATTCGAACGCACGCAAACCACTTCACAAAATGAAGGGTTTGGGTCTGAAAAGTGCGTTACGGCCCCCCGCCTCGCCGATTTCACCTGCCTGAGCGCCTGCGTCGAGATGGCTGGCATGGACAGTTGATTCGGGGCCTGTGACCCTCTCGCTCACCGACACCCGCTCCGCGGAGCTCTACCGGCGCGCGCGGCGGGTGCTCCCTGGTGGCGTCAACTCACCGGTGCGCGCGATGCAGGCGATTGGGCGCGACCCGTTGTTCATCGCCCGCGGATCGGGTGCCGAGCTCGTGGACGTGGACGGCAACCGCTACGTCGACTACGTTTGCTCGTGGGGGCCGCTGATCCATGGCCACGCCCACCCGCAGATTCTCGAGGCGGTGCGCGCAGCGGCCGAGCGGGGGACGAGCTTCGGCGCGCCGAGCTCCGGGGAGGTCGAGCTGGCGGAAGAGGTGACGCGGCGGATGCCGGGCGTAGACATGCTGCGGATGACCTCTTCAGGCACCGAGGCGACGATGACCGCGCTACGGCTCGCACGCGCGGCGACCGGCCGCGAGCAGATCGTAAAGTTCGCGGGTGCCTACCACGGGCACGTGGATGGTCTGCTCGCGCAGGCCGGCTCGGGCCTAGCCACACAGGCGATCCCCGCAAGCCCGGGGGTGCCCGCGGCCGCCGCGGCTGCCACTGTGGTGGTGCCGTGGAACGACCCCGAGGCGCTGGTGGAGGCGGTGCGCCGCCATCGGCCGGCGGCGATCCTGGCGGAGCCAATCCCCGCCAACATGGGCCTCGTACCGGCGCGCGCGGGTTTCCTGGAGCTGTTGCGCGAGCAGGCCGACGCGAGCGGGGCGCTGCTGGTGCTCGACGAGGTGATCAGCGGCTTCCGCGTGGCGCGGGGTGGCGCGCAGGAGCTGACCGGGGTGCACGGTGATCTGACGATCATGGGTAAGGTGCTAGGCGGGGGCCTGCCCGCGGCGGCGGTGGGAGGGCGCCTGGAGTTGATGGAGCTGCTGGCGCCGGCCGGCGAGGTCTACCAGGCCGGCACGCTGTCGGGGAACCCGCTGGCGGTGGCGGCCGGCATCGCAACGCTCCAGCTGCTCGACGAGTCGGCGTATGCGCGCCTGGCGGCGATCACCGAGCAGCTCGCTGCGGGCCTGCGCGAGGCGGCGAGCGAGCGCGCACCGGAGCACCCAATCCAGATTGCCACCCTTCCCGGTCTGCTGACGGTGTTCTTCAGCGAGCGCCCCGTGCATGACCTGGGAGGAGCGCAGGCGTGCGATCTGCAGACGCACGCTGCCTGGTGCCGGGGGCTGCTCGCGCGAGGGGTCTACCCCCCGCCCTCGCAGTTCGAGGCATGGTTTCCCTCGCTAGCCCACACCGCCGAGCAGCTCGAGCGCACGATGGCCGCCGCCTCCGCTGCGTTTGGAGAGCTTTCATGAGCGCTCCGCCGGTGCTTGCGCGCCTGGAGGCGCTGTTGCGCGAGCAGGGTGGCCTGATGGCGTCCCTGCTCCCGCAGGGAGGTGTTCTCGTGCCAACCCACAACGGCACCGGCCCCGGGCAGATCGCAGCTTCGGGCCCGCGCACACAAGCGCACTCTGGGGAGTATGAGCTGCTGGTAGAGGCGATCTATGAGGGCTATCTGCTGCATTACGACTCCCCCCGCGTGGTGCGCCCGCCGGAGGCCGACCTCGGCCTATTGGCTGGCGATCAGCTATACGCACTTGGCCTTGCGCGCCTGGTGGCGCTCGGCGATCTGGCTGCTGTGGAGGAGCTTGCGGACGTGATTACGCTCACCGCACTTGCCCAGGGAGAGGACCGTGAGGATCTCGCGCTGGCGGTGTGGGCCGCGGGCGCGCGTGCCGTCGGCTGGGGTTCCACCGAATCCCACCGCCGCGCCAAGGCACTCATCCACGCACGGGATCCCGAGGCGCTGGAGGCGATGCACGCGGCGGCCGAGTCTGGGGAACCGCCCGGGTCAAGCTGACCCGGTGGGCTGAGTCCGGGTCGTCGAGCGTGGGCTGAGCGCCCTGTGGTGCGATCCCGGAGTCGGTGGATCCGGGCTGAGAGTGTGGGTGAGCGTCGAATCCGCAGTATTTGTAACGATAAGCACCATCACTGCCCAACCAGCGCCGGCGCTCAGGCGGTATTCTTAAGTGCCCTTGGCCAGCAAGCACGACAAGCACGCCTCCAAGTACACCCTGGACCGCAACATACCGGGCGCGTACGAGGGCGAGACGGTCACGCGGCGACGCTTCATGACCGGCTCCGCCCACGCCGCCGGGGCGATCGCGGCGATGTCCTTCACGCTGCCGGCGCTCGGCTTCGCGATCGGCCCGATCTTCAAGAGCAAGCCCCACGTCTGGGAAACGGTGGGCCCGACGGACATGTTCCCCGACAACGACTACATCCCCACCGTGATCACGCTCACACCGGGGATCGGCGAGGCCGGCAAGGGGCTGGTGTACGTGCGCCAGAAAAACCCGGCGATCGACACCGACCCCTACGACAAGAGCACCCCCTACATCGCGATCACCTCGCGCTGTGCCCACCTCGGCTGCCCGGTGCGCTGGGTGCCGGCCGCCGAGCGCTTCATCTGCCCCTGCCACGGCGGCGTATACGACCTGCTCGGCCGTCGCGTGGCCGGGCCGCCGCCGCGGCCACTTGACCGCTTCTACACGCGCGTCGTGGACGGCATGGTGCAGATCGGCTCCCGCTTCAGCGTCAACAGCGAGCTGCGCCGCTTCTCCCCCCGCGACCCCGGCGAGCCAATCGACGGGCTCGGCCAGTACGCCTACCCATCGCGCCCCTCGATCCGCCGCTAGACCGTGCCCAAAATCCCCGCCCCCCCAATCCCCGCGCCACTGAAGGCGCCGCCACCGCGACCGCATGAGAGCAACGGCGCCGTAAGCCCCGTCGATCACGCCGCCAACGCCGGCACCGCGGTCGTCGACTGGGTCGATGAGCGCACCTCGCTGAGCGGCGCGGCGCGGTGGATGATGTTCCGCAAGGTGCCCAAGGGCACCAACTGGTTCTACACGCTGGGCTCGGCGACCATGTTCGCCTTCCTCAACCAGGCGGTCACCGGTGTGTTCCTGGCGATGTACTATCGCCCCGACGCCTCGGGCGGGGCGTACGAATCGATCCGCTACGTCACCAACGACGTGTTCCTCGGGCAGTTCGTGCGCGGCATGCACAAGTGGGGCTCGACCGTGATGGTGGTGCTGGTGTTCCTGCACATGGGTCGCACCTTCTTCTTCGGCGCCTACAAGTACCCGCGCGAGCTCAACTGGGTGATCGGCGTGGTGCTGTTGATCCTGACAATGGTGATGTCGTTCACCGGCTACCTGCTGCCCTTCGACCAGCGTGCCTTCTGGGCGACGCAGGTGGGCGTCAACATCAACGGCACCGGCCCCCTGATCGGCCCCTACCTGAGCGACTTCCTGCGCGGTGGCTCGGAAATCGGAACGACCACGCTGTCGCGCTTCTACGCGATCCACATGCTGCTCGTGCCCGGGTTGATCGCGGCGCTGCTCGGCGCCCACCTCTATCTGGTGGCCAAGCTCGGTACGACCGCGCCGCCATGGTCCAAAGCGGAGAAAGACTCCGAGCTGCGCGAGTCTGAGGCGTGATGCGGGGATGAATCAACGCGAGAAGGAGGAGTACCTCCGCGAGTACGCGCTGCTGAAGTCCAAAGGCAAACCGTTCTTCCCCTACGCGGTCGCCAAGGATTCGATCATGGCGTGCATCGTGATGGCGTGCATCATCACGATGTCGCTGGTGCTGGGGGCGGAGCTCGGCTCCAAGGTCAACCCCACCACCAGCACCTACGTGCCGCGCCCGGAGTGGTACTTCTTCTTCCTGTTCGAGCTGCTGCGCGTGATCAAGCCGCCGAGCCTGGTGGGCCTGGCGACGATCGGGATCCCGACGCTAGCGATGATCCTGCTGTTCCTGCTGCCCTTCTACGATCGCGGCCCCGAGCGCCGACCCGAGCGCCGGCCGATCGCCACGATCACGGCTCTGTTCGTGATCGGGGCAATGTTCTACCTCACCTGGGAGGGCGCCAGCACGGGCTCGCCGTTCTCGGTGGAAATCGCCACGCCGGCGGCGGTGCACCACGCCGGCGGCCAGGAGCTCGCGCAGTTCGAAGACGGCCGGAACGTGATCGCCTCCAGCGGCTGCCTGGCGTGCCACAAGCTCGGCGAGAACGGCAACAACGGGCCGGGCCCCGAACTGACGCACATCGGCTCGCGGATACCGCGCTACGGGATCGCGCGCACGCTCGTCAACCCGACGCAGCCGATGCCCTCTTACAAGCACCTGCCGCCGAAGCAGTTCGAAGCGGCCGTCGAGTTCCTCTCGCAGTTGAAGTAGCGTAAGGACCAATGGCTCGAGAGGCTCAGGGTCGGCAGGGCGCTGGCGCCGACCGAAGCCGGGGGACGCTCGCCGATGGCGAGCATCCCCGTTTCGGCCAACCCGAGGCCGAGCAGGTGCGGGCGATGTTCGACCGCATCGCGTGGGTGTACGACGCGCTCAACAGCGTGATGACCGCCGGGTTGCACCACCGCTGGCGCGCGCGCGCGGTGGATCTGGCGCAGGTCGGTCCGGGCAGCCGCGTGCTGGATCTTGCCACTGGCACCGGCGATCTGGCGTTCGAGCTCGCGCGGCGCGTGGCGCCGGGCGGCGAGGTGGTGGGCAGCGACTTCTCCGAGGCGATGCTGGCCCGCGCGCGCACCAAGTGGGAGGGTAGGCAGGATTCGCTCCCCGGCTCGACCCCGGCGGCGGTGCGCTTCGAATGGGGCGATGCGCTGCAACTGCCCTACGCAGACGACTCCTTCGATGCCGCCACCGTCGGCTTCGGTGCACGCAACTTCTCGGACCTGGCCCGTGGCCTGCGGGAGATGGCGCGCGTGGTGCGGCCGGGGGGCAGGGTCGTGGTGCTGGAGATGACCTCGCCGACACGCCCACCGCTGTCGAGCTTCTTCGCGCTCTGGTTCGACCGCGTGGTGCCGCTGCTGGGGCGCCTGGCGGGGGACCCCGACGCCTACTCCTACCTGCCCAACTCGGTCAAGCGCTTTCCGGCGCCAGCGATACTTGCCGCTGAGATGGAGCGGGCGGGGATCGGCGAGATCGGCTATCTGCTGACCGCCGGGGGCATCATCGCGATCCACGCCGGCACCGTGCCACTGGATGGTCGATGAATGAAGACGGTGAGCAGTACTGCACAGGCGGCGGAGGACGAAGAGGCCGTAGCAGAGATCATGCGTCGCGGCGGGGCCGTGCTGCGTGAGCGGATGGTGCGCACCGAGGAGCACCTCGAGCGGGTGGCCGCCGAGGCGGGAGCGCCGCTGGCAACGCACGCCACCGCCACGGTGCTTGCGGGGGGCAAGCGCTTGCGCCCGCTGCTGGTCGTGCTGGCAGCAACCGCGGCGGGGGAGTCGCGTGGATCGGAGAACCAACAGCTCGTGCGGGCGGCGGTGGCGGTCGAGCTGGTGCACTCGGCGACGCTGGTCCACGACGACGTGATCGACGGCGCACAGCTGCGGCGCGGGCACCCCTCGGTGGTCGCCCAGGCCGGCCGCCGCGTGGCGATCGCGACTGGGGATCTGCTCTTCTCGCGGGCCTTCGCGGAGCTTGCACGCAATCGATCTCTGGCGCAGCTGCGCGCCCTCTCGGACGCCAGCTCGGCGCTGGCCGAGGGGGAGCTCCTGCAACGGGAGGATGCCTACGCCCCGCAGGTTGCGGTGGAGCGCTACCTGCGCCGTTGCGAGCTGAAGACCGCCGCGCTGTTCGAGGCGGCGTGCCGTCTGGGGGCGCTCGTGGCGGGTGAGGGCGGAGCGACGGAGTCGGCCGGGACGCTGGCAGAGGCGCTCGGGGCTTTCGCGCGGCGCATCGGTCTGGCCTTCCAGCTGCTCGACGACGTGCTCGACGTATCCGGCCCGGTGGAGCGCACCGGCAAGCCGCGCGGAACCGACCTGCTCGACGGAACCGTCACGCTGCCGCTGATCCTTGCGCGTGAGCGCGACGAGCGTTTGGCGACGGTCGATCTTGCTTCGCTGGACGGCCCCGAGCAGGCGGGCGAGCTGTGCGACCGGATCGCCGCAACGGGCGCGCTGCAGGAGGCCCGTGAGCGGGCGCTGGCGCTGGTCGCCGAGGCGAAGGCGATGCTGCCGCCGATCCTGCCCAACGGCCGCGCCTCGCTGCTGGATCTTGTGGCGGACGCCGTGGTCGAGCGCTACCGCTAGGCCGCCGCTGGCCGGCGCGCTGCTGCGTCCTCACCGATCGGAGATCGAAGGGATCTCCGATCGGCCAGCACACGCGCAGCACGCCACGCTCCTTGCGTCCTTGCATCGCTTGGCCAGCGACGCCCTAGGACCGTCATGCACGTACAAGCCTCAGAAGTCGCAGGGTTGAATCAAGTCCGCGTCGAGCGCGCGGATGAAGAGGTCGATCTCCTCGGCCATGTTGGCGTGCGTTACACGCTGCAGGTCGCTCAGCAGTGACCCGGCGGCGCGGTCGAGCTCGTCGTCGAGCGCTTCCACCGCGGTCTGATCGAAAACGCCCTCGCGCGTGGCCTCGCATTCGGGGCAGCGCAGCAGGATCCGCCATTGCCGCTCCCCGGCCTCGGCCCAATCGACCGGATGGACGAGCTCCCCACCGCAGTAGAAGCAGACGTGGAGCGGCTCCGTCGCCGGATCGGCCTGTCGCTGACCGGCGTGGGCAGGCCCAAGCGAAGGCGGCGCGGGGTTGTCCAGGTAGACGACCTCGATCTGCTTGCCGCTGGGCAGCTGCACGTGGTGGCGGTTTTGATGGCTCTTGTCGGCGGGCATCTTGGTTTTCCTAGTGGCAGAGGGCTCGGCTCGCCGGCCTTGGGCCGACTGCGCCACCCTTTAGGACGAGTCATCGACTGCCCCCAGGGCGGTCTTTAGCGCGTGCGCACGAATACCGAGGTTTGCCTACGTCCAAACGCGGACAACCCGCTCGACGACCGCAGGCGATATATGTTGAGAGGCAGATATGGCCACCGCGATCCACACGATCGGCCACGAAGACCGCCTCAGCCTCGTCGAGCACCTCGAAGAGCTGCGCACGCGGCTGATCGTCAGCGGGGTGGTGCTGGGGGTCGTGTTCGGCGTCTGCCTGTGGCAGAACCACGCCCTGCTGCACCTGATCAACCGCCCCTACGAACGGGAGAAGCAGGGTCAAGTCGCAAAGGGTGAGGGCCCAACCGGTCAGGCGGTGCTCGCGCAGCAGGCGGTGCTCGAGGTGTCCGGGGACGTGCAGAGCATCGTCCGGATCCTCGCCGCGCCCGACACCCGCCTCCCTGCGGCCGTTCGTGCGCAGTTGACGGCCGAGCTTGCCAACCTGCGCGCAGCCACGGCGAGGATCCCGCCCACTCCCCCAGCGGAAAAGCTGACGACGCTGGGGGTCGGCGAGCCGTTCACGACAACGCTCACGGTCGTTTTCTTCTTCGCGCTGATCATCTCGCTGCCGGTGATCCTGTTCGAGTTGTATGGCTTCGTGTTGCCGGCCCTGCAGCCAAGTGAGAGACGCGCCGTGAGGCCGCTGCTCGCCGCGGTCCCTTTCCTGTTCGCGACGGGAGTGGCGTTTGGCTACTTCGTCGTGCTGCCCGCCGCACTGCGATTTCTCGTGAACTTCAACAGCAGCGAGTTCAACATCATTGTGCAGGCCAACCCCTACTACCAGTTTGCCGCGACCGTGCTGCTGGCGATGGGGCTGGTCTTCCAGGTTCCGGTCGCGATCCTGGGCGCCACCCGTGCGGGAATCGTGACCCCCAAGCAGCTGCGCAAGGGCCGCCGCTACGCGCTCGTGGCGTGCGCGGCCGTGGCCGCCTTCCTGCCAGGTGACGCAATAACCCTGCTCCTCGAGACCATACCCCTCTACATACTCTACGAGGCGAGTATCCTCATGGCATCGTTTGTTGCGCGACGCGACGCGACGCGGAGCGGAGCGCAGGCGGCGAGGGAAAACCCGCCGCAGGATCCACCATCCTCGCCGAGCGGCGGAGCCAAAGAGGGCGGCCCGGCGGCTCCAGGAGGAGGCGGAGCCCCGCTCCCCGACCCGCCAGCGTCCAGCGCGACAACCGAAGATAACGACACCGACCCAAGCGTAAACGCCATAATCGACCACATGGACAGGAAGCTCACCGACTGATGCTCTTCGACCTGCGAGCCCGCGGCCGGCGCAAAACCGTGCAGATCGTCTATCTGGGCCTCGCCCTGCTGTTCCTGCTGGGATTCGTGGGCTTCGGCGTCGGCGTCGGCGGTGGGGGCGGCGGGATCTTTAACGCCCTCACCGAAAACGGCGGCTCGAACAGCGCCAACTTCGCCGCCAAGGTAGCCGCCGCGCAGAAGCAGACCCAGCAGCACCCGATCGCTCCGGCGGCGTGGAAGGCGCTCGTCGAAGCACAGTTCCATCAGGCAAGCGAACCCGGCAACATCGCCACGGTGGGGGAAACCGAAAAATACACTGCGCAGGGCAAGGCGCTGCTCGCCAAGCTTGCCAAGTCGTGGAGCACCTACCTCAAGCTTGCAACCACTCATCCGGACACGGAACTGGCCGCGCGGATCTCCGGGATCTTCGGCGAACAGGGCCTCAACCAGCCGGCATCCGAAGTGCAGGCGCTGCAGGTCGCGGTCAAAGGCAACCCCACCGTGCGCCTGTACTCGGCGCTGGCTGTGTCCGCGTACAAAGCCGGCAACCTCAAGGTGGGCGACGCGGCGGCGCGCAAGACCGTCAGCTTGGCGCCCGTCGCCGAACGCGCGAAAGTAAAGAAGTACCTAGCCGAATTGAGGAAGAACCCGCTCAGCCACACGCCTTCCACGATCAGCAAGGGCCCGAACGGGACCCTGGTCGCGACCGAGGGGGGCAAAACCTTCACCGTCAAGTCGAACGGCAAAGGCGGCTACGTCAGCGCCACTCCAGGTGCCGCTACGCCGACGGCGACGAGCGGCGCTGCCGGAAAGGCCGGCGCGACGTCGTCCACCCCGTCCGCCGGGCTCACCTCCGGCACACCCGGACAGACCTCGAGCACCGCGAAGAAGTAGGCTCGCTCGGAACGCGTGGCGGGCGATCTGAACCCTGGGATGGCCGCGCGGCCAGGGGAGGCACGGGCTGCCGAACCGGCGGACTCGCCCCGCTACGCCTCGCGCCTGCTGGTCGCCTGCCCGGACCGCCCGGGCATCGTGGCGGCCGTCTCCGGCTTCCTGTTCGAGCTCGGCGCCAACATTGTCTCATCCCACCAGTACTCCACTGACCCCACCGGCGGTCGGTTCTTCCTGCGCACCGAGTTCTTCCTCGAGGACCTGCTCGAGTCGGCGCCGGCGCGGGAGCGTCTGCGAGAGCGCTTCGACGCCGAGGTGGCGGGGCGCTTCCAGATGGAATGGGAGCTGCGTTTCTGGGGCCAGCGCCGGCGCATGGCGATCCTCGTCTCACGCCGCGACCACTGCCTGGTGGACCTGCTGTGGCGCTGGCGCCGCGGCGAGCTCGACGCAGAGGTGGTGGCGGTGATCTCCAACCACCCCGACCTCGAGCCGCAGGCGCACGGAGCCGGGGTGCCCTTCCACCATGTGCCGGTCGAGCGCGACGGCAAGGCGCGTGCCGAGGAGCGGCTGTTGGAGCTGCTGGTGGGCAACGTTGACGTGGTGGTGCTGGCTCGTTACATGCAGATCCTCAGCGGCGGCTTCCTGGAGTGCATCGGCGCGCCGGTGATCAACATCCACCACTCCTTCCTGCCCGCCTTTCCCGGTGCCGAGCCCTATCGCCACGCGCGCGAACACGGAGTCAAGCTGATCGGCGCCACCGCTCACTACGTCGTCGAGGAGCTCGACGCCGGCCCGATCATCGAACAGGGCGTCGAGCGCGTCGACCACCGCCAGACCATCTCCGACCTCGAACGCGTCGGTCGCGACATCGAGCGTATGGTGCTCGCCCGCGCCGTGGCGCTGCACCTCGATGACCGCGTGATCGCCGACGGTGGGCGAACGGTGGTGTTCTGAGAGGGCGCGTGGTCTGGAACGCGGCTGGGGGATGACCTGGCTAAAATGCCATCTCCTCGGGGATGCCCCTATCGATGAGCATTCTCACGGGCCGTTAGCTCAACCGGCAGAGCAGGGGCCTCTTAAGCCCAAGGTTCCGGGTTCGATTCCCGGACGGCCCACTGGTCGTATGTCGCTTAGGTAAGCGACATACGCTCATATGGTGACCTGCGCGAGACCCCCGTCCGGGTGTCGTGGGTACCACCTTTGGGTACCTCATGGGGCGGTTCAACCGGATTCGGCTCAAACGATGATGGCGTTGATGATCTCTAGGCGTGCGAAATCGTGGTCGCGCGTGATGAGTGGGAGCTCGTGAGCGGCGGCGGTCGCGGCGATGAGAGCGTCGGCTGTCTGGAGCTTCTTCGCGCGACGGCGCCTGACGTCGGCGAGTAGTTGGCCGTAGTGCGGCGCGATGCGGGCGTCGATGGGCAGCGCGTCGAATCGTCGCTCGGCGAAGATGAGCGTGGCGAGACGGCCGGGGCGCTGCTCGTCGGTGGCGATGAGTACGCCGTGGTGCAAGCCGCACAGCGTCACAGCGGAGATCGCGGCTTCCTCGGGTCGCTCCTCGAGCGCGAGGTCCTCTCCACGTGCGAGGGAGATAACGAAGGAGGTGTCGAGAAGGGCGCGCTTCAAGCGAAGGGGTCGCGCGGGGGCTCATCGAGATCGCGGAGCTCGGCCTCGAGATGGTCCGTGGGGAGCATCGTGCCTGCGAGCTCTTTGACGATCGTCTCGAAGGGAACGAACCGCTGGGCGCGATCGATCGGAGTCAGCTCGGCGACGGGGTGTCCGTGGACGGTGATCCGTAGCTGCTCGCCCGCTTCGACGCGACGCAGCAGGCTGGCCGTGTTATTGCGAAGCTCACGCTGAGGTACATCTGTCGCCATTGGGCTACAGCGTAGCACGGGAATACGTCATCTACCCGCCGCGTGCCGCCGGACAACAATCCTCCCCCGGCACGAGACGAGGGATCAGGACCTTCAGCAAGCCCAGAATTCCTGCAAGATCGAGGTTAAGCCCAAGGTTCCGGGTTCGATTCCCGGACGGCCCACCAAAACGTCGCTAATCGAACCAACGTCAAAAGACCCCCGTTCCCGCCAGGGCACGGGGGTCTTGGCGTCTTGGGGGAGCGTGCTGGCGACGGTGGTGGCTGATGTGGGGTTCGGGGTGGCGCTGATGATGCCTCGGAGGGCGTTGTGGAAGGTGCGTAGCTCGGCGAATGGGCCGGCCAGCTCGGCCTTGGTGATCGTTTCGTCGCAGACGTAGAGGGCGTTGAAGATGGCCTGGTTGAGCAGGCGCCTGACGGTGTCGTCGGCTCGTTGGTAGAGGTCGTGGAGGTCTTCGCCGAGGATCTCCAGGGCGAGGTCGAGGGTGTCGGCGATGTCCTGGTAGCTGAGGTTCAGGCGGGTGATGAGCGCCTCGGCGTCTTCGCGTTGGTGGCGTAGGCGGGTCTGCTCGTCGTCGAAGAGCTCGCCGGTGATGCGGTCTTCGTAGTGCATGTTCAGGAGCTTTCGTTCTTGCTCTTTGATTGCTCGCAGGACGCCTCGGCAGCGGTCGATCTCCTGCTTGGCGGTGGCGACCCGCTCGCCGAGGTCCTCGCTGATCGCCTGGCGGATTTCCTCGCGTTCGGTGTCGGTGAGGGAGACAGTGGCGTAGTGGTCTTCGATGGCTGTTTCTACGAGGTCGACGGGCTGGTAGCTCTGTGGGCACTTGCCGCGCTGGCTGCGTGGGCAGACGAAGTATTCGTATGTGCCGCCGTTGCCTTTGTGGCGGGAGTAGACCAGGCGGTAGCCGCAGGTGCCGCAGCGGATCGTGCCCTTGAGGTAGTGCTGGTGCTTGCGGTCGCGCTCTCCGGCGAGACCGTGTGCTTGGAGGACGGCCTGGACTTGGTCGAAGAGTTCTTGGCTGATGAGCGGCTCGTGCCGGCCGGGGTACTGCTTGCCTCGGTAGCTGACGATGCCAGCGTAGTAGGGGTATGAGAGCAGCTCGTGAACCCTGGAGAGGCCCAGCGGCTGCGGGCCTTGTTTGCGATTCCCGCGTGAGAGCAGGCCGCGGGCCTCAAGCAGCATCACCATGTCGTTGAGGCTGTAGAGGCCGGTGGCGTAGGTCTCAAACGCCCATGTGATGCTCGGGGCGCGCTCGGGGTCGATGACGACGGTGCGGACCTCGCCGCCTTGGGGCAACTGCTCTCGTGTGTTCAGGTAGCCGAGTGGCGCCCGTCCCGGTGTGCCGCCGCGCTTGGCCTTCTCGGTAAGACCCTTGAGTACCTCGTTGGCGAGGTTGCGGCTGTAGTACTCGGCGAAGCTGGCCAACATGCCGTGCATCAGCCGGCCGGCTGGTGTCTGGTCGATGTTCTCGGTCGCACTGATGAGCCGCGCGCCGGCAAGCTCGATCTCGAACAGCATGTTGGCGTCGTCGCGGCGGTTGCGGGCGAAGCGATCGACCTTCCAGACGATCACGTAATCGACGTCGCGCTGCTCTTTAATGCGTTTGAGCATGGTGTTGAGGGCCGGGCGATCATTGGTCTTGGCCGACTCGGCCCGCTCGATGTACTCATCGACCACGACGGCGCCGTACTCGGCTGCCTTCTGCGCGGCGCGCTCTCGCTGCGCGGCGATCGACAGGCCATCGTCGTCGTAGTCGGTCTCTAGCTGGTCGCGTGAGCTGACTCGCAGATAGAGCACAGCTCGTTTGACGGCATCGTCTGGCGGGGCGTCAGCCATCTTGGTAAGCGTGAGAGTCATCGCGGCCTCCTCACTGTGTCAGCCAACACGGTCACTACCCCGGCCCGCGCCAAGTGCTGTCGCGTAGCCGCATCGTCAGTTGGGTTGCGAGCCAGGTAAGCGAAGTCACACACGATGAGGTACTCGATCGGTGTGACCAATGCGAGCATACGCCGCAGACCGTCACGATCTTTGTCGTTACCGGACGCGCCGATGTCGATGAACTCCTCGGCAATCTCCACACCGAGTCGCTCGGCGTGGCGGCGGCACGCCTCACGCTGCATAGCGAGGTCATGTTGCGAGTCGGCCCGGACCCCGGACTCGACTCGCAGATAGGTCACAGCTTTCGGGCTGTCGCTTCTAACGTTTGTCTGGTTTACTGTTTTCACTTGTGTTTCCTTTCCTTGGTGTTAGTGGTGTGCGGCTGCCACTGGCAGTACGAGCGTGGTCGCCGCCGTCTGCGTTTGAGCAGCCCGAGATCATGGAGTCGATGTGCGACCGTCTCGGCGGGCACTTGGTAGCGCTCAGCCAGAGCGCCGACGCTACGGTGTCCTGCCTGCCAGTCGGCGCGCAGCCACGGCGCGGGGATCAGTGCGCTCAGGGCGAAGTCGGTGCAGAGCGCCTCGCCGCTGGTTTGGCTGCCGAGTTGGCGTAGTTTGGTGGTGTGGCCACCGTCGATGATGTGTTTCAGTTCGTGCATGAGCGTCACGCGCCGCTCGGCCAGTGGCAGGGTGTTGTCGATGAGGATGTCGCCGCCTCGGCCGTTTGGTTTGCTGGCGCCCAAGAGTCCCTTTACGGGCATCTGCGGTAGCGGGTAGACGTTCACACCGGCAAGCTCGGTCACGACTGCCTCGGGCACTGGCGGGGCGGTGATGCCTGCTTCGGTGAGCAGGAGCTTTGCCTGCTGCTCAGCGATCCAGCGTGCTTCTCTGCGGGATATCGACCATGCCGGGCTCAGGGCGCGCAAGCGCTTCACCAGCCGGGTCGTATGTGGCCCGGTCGAACCCACCCGCGCGACGTGCATTAGCTGGCGGTTCCTTCTGTGGCGTCTCGGCGGTTGCGGCGAATCTGGTCGAATAGCTCCTCGATCTGTCTGATCTCTTGTGGGCTGAGTTGGTACTTCGCGCGAAAGTAGGTGCGGATCGGCGGCAGGTCGCGTGATATCCGTCCGCGGGTGATCAGGTCGATTCGCTCCGGTGCGATGTCCAGCGTCTCGGCTACCCTGGTCAGCTTGCTCGGTGCTGGCGCGATCATCTGTCCGCGTTCCAGTCGGCTGAGCCAACCGTAGGACACGCCGGTCAACTCGTCCAGGGCGCGCAGCGACAACTGCCGAGCGCGACGTGCCTGCTTGAACAGTCGTCCGAGTTCCCGTGCCTGTACTCCTGTCATGTTTCATTCCTGTTTACTACCTCCATTGTATTACATAATGTGACGAATGTTAACTGTGTATCTTAATACGAGTGTGACGTCAACTAACCATTACCGTAATTATATATTCTGACCCTGGTGTGGTGCTAGGTGTCGGGTGGCCCAAATCGATTGGATTCGGGCCACCCTTACCCACGTTGTCACCTTGCTGCTCAGGCGGGCTGCTCCAGCAGTGTGATCTTCTCGGTGATGCTGGCCTTGCGCTCGTCGGCGCTGGCCTGCATCGCCTCGTACTCGGCCTGAGCCTCCTTCGCCCGTTCCTCGGCGACCTCGATCTCGGCATCGATACTCTCGATCGCCCGCCGCAGCGTGGCAATCGCGGACTCGACCGCTGTCTCGCTGGTCGTCTCCCGTCGCCTGGTGCGGCGAGCCCCGCCGTTGCTGGCGGGCGGGGTGCCGCCGTTGTCCAGCACTCGCTTGTGCTGGTAGTAGGCGCCGCGCAGGCTGTCGACCGGCTGGCCGTACTCCTCGGCGAGCGTCTTGAAGGCATCAGCCTTTTTCACCTCGCCCGAGGCCACCATCGCCTCGATCTTCTCGTGTATCTCTTGTGCCTTGGTCATCGCCAAGTACCTCCTGTGTGGGAGTGGATGGGTTCACGCACGCGCACAAAGACGTTTCGGTCCTCATGCACGTCGTCGCACCATTCGCCAGTCGGGGTGCTGCTGGCAGTGAAAACCACTTTGCCGTGCTGC
The DNA here is from genome assembly GCA_963812595.1 of uncultured Solirubrobacterales bacterium. Classification (GTDB taxonomy): domain Bacteria; phylum Actinomycetota; class Thermoleophilia; order Solirubrobacterales; family Solirubrobacteraceae; genus Palsa-744. The sequence continues at coordinate 962,858 of CAWEVQ010000008.1, read as the reverse complement.
ACCACTTTTGGTTTCGGTGTAAACCGACGATAGCTCGCGTCGTTGCCCGAATCAAATCGAATTGCCTTTTATTTCGATCGCTTAACATTTGCGTTCTCTTTTTCTTTTCATTTCCGCTTGGGTGTGAACCCAGCTCGGTTGTTGTCACGGTGGCACCTGCTGGTCGGCTGCCGTGGCCCAATGGGTGATCCGGGCGCAGGCGATCGGCACGTACCGGCTGTCGCGTTCGATGCCGACGAACCGCCGGCCTCCAGCACACCGGCCGCGCCGGTGGAGCCGCTGCCGGTGAACGGGTCGAGCACCGTGCCGCCTGGCGGGCAGACCAGCCGCACCAGCCAGCGCATCAGCTTGAGCGGTTTGACCGTCGGGTGGATGTTGCGCACCAGCCGCATCGTGCCGCCCGCGCGCAGGTGGATCGGCACCTCGCGCAGTGCCAGCGCCTCGCAGCCCGCCTCGCGCTCCCGCCGGTTGGCCTTGCTGGCGAAGAACAGGCGACTGACCTCCCGGCCGGGGCGCGGCTCGGTATCGATCAGCGGCACCGGACAATCCGGCTGGCAGCGCCCGCTCCGGCAGCGCGCGTCGTGGGTGAGCGTGACGTTCGCAGGCCAGAACCCCCGGCCACCCTCACGGCGCGGGACGCGCGCCGCATCGATCTGGAGCGCCCCCGTGCCGTAGGCCGCCAGGTTCGCGTCGAGCGTTGCTCCCGCCATCGGTTTGCGAGCCAGCAGCACCGGCTCATAGGCCGGTTTCAAGCAGACCCCCAGGCCGCCGGGACGATGATGGGACTTCGGGACACCCTGCGCGTAGAGCCAGAGCAGTTGATCGCGTACCTCGAACCCGGCGTCCTCGCAACCGGCTACCAGTCGGTGAACGGTGCGCGGCGCACCGAACGCCGCCAGCCACCCGCCCGGCTTGAGCACCCGCAGCGCCTCCGCCGCCCACGCGCTCGTCCACCGCTGAAAGGCCACCGGGTCGGTCAGCTTGCCGCCGTCCCATGCCTCCCCACCGAAGCCGATCCCATACGGCGGGTCGGTGACAACTGCGTCGACCGAGTTCGCGGGCAGGTCGGGCAGCAGCGGCAGGCAATCGGCGTGCAGTAGCAGCCAGCGCGCCGGGTCGCCATACATCACCGGCCGCCCGGCCGCGCCGCCGCTCACGCTGCACCTCCCGCAGTGGTGTCCGTCGCCAGTCCGCAGAGCACCGTGAGCACCCGTTCGTTGGTCGCCACCGTGAACAGTCGCCGCGCCTGCGCGGGCAGCCCCCGCTGGATGTCGGCCAGCAGCGCCACCCGCCGCGCGTCGGGCACGATCCACAACACCGAGGGGAAGACTCCGGTTTTGGCCTGCTCCACCCCGGCGCGGAAGTACTCGCTGTAGGCGTGGTGCTGGCGGGTCAGCTGACCCCGCCGCTCGGTGCCCATGTCCACCTCGACCAGGAAGGAGTCCTCGTACTCGCCGATGCCGAGCCGCACGTAGGCGTCGGGCTTGAGCACCCCGGCCGCGCCGCCCAGGCCGGTGTACCGCCGCCAGCAGTCCGGCTCCGCATCGAAGGCCAGCAGCTCCAGCCGCCCGGCGCGCTCCGCTTCGCGCAGCCGCACATACAACTCGCTGACGGCCAGCGTGTGCGCCGTCCACGCCGCGCCCGGCTCGTGCGCGCCACGCGAGCGCGGCAGACCCTCACCTGCCCAATAGGCCACCATCCGCACCCCTGCCGGGCCGAGCGCATACACCCAGGCGGAGGAACCTCCACCGGCTCCGCCACGGCGGCGCTCCAAGCGGTCGAGCGCCCGCTGCTCCACCAGCCGCGCCAGCACCCGGCGGGCACGACGGGTATCGGTAGAAGAACCAGAAGAAGAATCAAAAAACAGATTCAAGAGCTGCCGCCCACTGACCAAGGTGAGCCGCGCGACCGCCGCCACGATCTGCCTCTCACGGGGCGACAGACCATCGGCCAGGGCTACTAGCCGGGGAACGCTGACGCGACTCACGACCGGCCCCCCTTGCGGGACAGCATCACGCACAGCGGAAGGGCAAGAGCCCCTGGCGTTATTTGCCGAAAAGCCAGATGCCACAAGGGCATACGGCGCTCGTGACTCGGGGCGACCGGCGGAGCGAGCGGCGGGGCGAGCGGCACATTTTGGAGGAGTAGTCCGCACCTCATGGTGCCTGCCTCCGGCGGCGGCGTAGCGGCGTCTCATCACCATCGACGCCGGCCGCAGGCTGGTCGCTCAAGCCGTGGCGCTCCAGCAGCAGCGCGTCGACTTCCTCGGGACGACGGCCATAGCGCGCGGCCGACTCCCGGCGCACCTCCTCGGGGTCGCTGATCGGCTCCGCTGGCGGCAGGGTGCGGCCGGTCACTGGCGGGCTGACATCACCGGGGCCGAGGCCGATCCGTGCTGCGATCTCGAACCGCCCGAGCGCCTGCAATTCTTCGGCGGTCACGCCCGGCAGCTCGCGCGCCAGCAGTTTGGCGTCGTCAGCGTTCTGGCGGAACGCGATCAGTGTCGCCGCATTTGTCAGCGCCGAGCGGGCGAGATCGGCCGGGAGCTGGGTGATCGACTGCGCCGAGAGTGTCAGGCCGACGCCCAAGCCGCGGGCCAGCTCGAACAGCGAGTCCAACGGTAGCGGGATGTCGGTGAACACCTTCGGCTCATCGACATAGACGTTGAACGGACGACGCCTCTCGGCCGGTATCCGGGCGCGGGCCTGCACGCTCTGAAAGAGCTCGTGGATCGTGAGCGCTGCCAGCAATCTCGAGGCCGGCGAGCCGATCACCCCCGGCGACAGCGACACGACCACCACCAGGCCACGGCCGAGCACCTCGCGCATGTCCCACTTCGGCTCAGGCTGCGCCAGCACCGAGCGCACCACCCGCCGGCCGACCAGCTCGTTGACTTTATTCAGCGGCGACCCGAGCTGCTGCGCGCGACCCTCCGGGCTCAGCGCCTCGAACTCCGCCCACACCGCCCGCAGCAGCGGATCACTCAAACCACCAACCAAACGATGACGGTAGGCGTCCGAAGCGAACAAGAAGGGCAGGTCGGCAAGCGTCGCCGAGCGGTCATGGGCCAACGTCACCAGCCCCGCCCGCAGCCACTTATCCGACCACACCCCCCACGAATCGATGAAGATCGAACGGAACATGCCGAGCACCAGATCGCCCGCCAGCTCCGGGTCGCCACCACCGAACACCCGCAGCCCCGGCACCGGACCCGGCCGGCCAGGGTCAAGCACGATCACCTCGCCCCGACGACGCTCGGGCACCAGCCGCAGAACCTCCTCCGCTAGATCGCCCTTCCCATCGAGTATCAGACAGCCACCACCCGCCGCCAAGTCCTGACCCACGGCGCCCGCCAGCAACGCGGACTTACCCACTCCCGAGGGGCCGGCGGCAACCGTGTGACTGAGCGTACCGACGAGCGGCTGAGCGAGCACCCGCCGCTCCATACCCGGCCAAGTGGAGTACGCCAGCACCCGAGCGCCCCGCCTGGGAATCCGCGATGACGGCATCAACTGAGGCGCCACACCGAGCACCAGGCCCGGCACCCGCGGCGCATCAATCGGCCAACCGATCATCCCCACGAGCTCCGCCGGCGAGAGCCGATGACCACCACCGAGCGGCACGCGCTCCACGAACCGCTGCACACCGCGCGAGCGGCAATACCGGACCACGGGCAACCCACGCAGCCCGGTTCGCGCTCGCAGGACCGCCGCCACCCGCGTCAGGAGATTGACGCTCCTTCCCTCCTCACCAGCGGCGACTGCCACCATCACACGGGCGCGGAGCACTGGCCCGCTGTACTTGGAGCGCAGCGCCCGCATGTGGCCGGGGTCAATCGGCTGCTCACCCCACAGCCACCCCAGCGGCCCCTGATTACGAGACGACGACCCTGACTGACGCTCAGACAGATACGGGCCACGCGCCGGCTTGAGCGTCCAGCGCACCATCACCCGCTCGCCAGTGTGCAGATCAGACAGCGCGCCGAGCAGCGCCGCCGCCGTCTCGCCACTGCGATCACTGCGCAGCAGCGGATGACGACCACCCCAGCGCACCCGCGCCGCAGCCCGCCACACGCGCGGCTCACCCGGTTCCACCGGCTCCAGCCGCACGCCCGGCAGCAGACCCCGCAGATGCGAGCGCAGTATCCCGATCGTCCCCGGCTCAGCGTGCAGGTAGTGGCGAATACCGCCCATGTCACCGATGACCTCCAACACTACTTGCGAACGGGTCGGCAAACCTGAGATACACCCGAGCACCCCCCACACCGCGCTCTCGCTGACATCCACGCCGAAGCGCAACTCGACAACCTCCATGACGGGAACCCGGCGCCCTTGATCGATGAGCAGCGCGCCGAGCCCGCCACCGAGTGCCAGCACCAGGCCGCCCAGGACCGCCGCCGCCATCACGCGGCCCCCCGTGTATCGGGGCGTTCACCCCCGCCCACATCATCAACCGGGTTATTCACCTCATCGTGTGTTGGTGGGGCAGGTTGTGGGCGCTGGGTACGATCTTCGACTTTGCCACGAGCGAGCAGCCAGATAGCGACCTCCATCTTGGTCCCATCGAGCTTGCTCAACCGATCCTCACGGATCACAATTTTGTGTGGCTTACGCCGTCCCATCGCTCACCTCCTTTCATTTCTTCAATTTGTGACGCGACGTCACAGACCATCCTGCAACACACTATGATTTTTGTCAACACATTGTCTGTTTACGGTCAACTCCACCAGATAAAAAACCCGTAGTGGCTTTTACAACCGCGTGTACCACCAAACGAGACGCAGCACAGCCACGACGGCAGCGAGCACCACCAGCGGCACAAGCACGCGCGGGAGCACGGCGGCAAGCAGCTCAAGGCCGACGACGACGGCGATGAGCGACCAGAGCAGTCGCTCCCACGGCGGTTTGCCGCCGTGATTCATGGCTCACGCTCCCGCCGAGCCAGGTCGCTCAGTGCATGGCGCAACTCACGCCGCGCCCTTGCCGCATCCCGCCGAGTTTCACTCTTGAACTGTGCGACTTCCCGGCGACGACGGATGGCGTGCAACTGCACCCGCAGCCAAGGCGATAGCGGTTGCGGTGGCCGCCTGCGCTGCCGTAGACCGAGTGCTCCTAGCCCGATCGGTACAGCCAACATAAAGGCGAGGTACACATATGTCAGCACCGTCACCACGACGATCGCCAATGACGACGGCGCTTCCGTCCACGACCAAGGACATACGTCAGCCTGAGCTTGCTCGCCAGCAGTGGTGCCGCGTCCGGCTGGCCGTGGTGCTCAGCCCACGCCTGAGCCGCGTCACCAATGCGACGTTCCAGCTCGGGATCAAGGCCGACATTAGGCGGCAACGCCGGCTCAGCAGGTTGCCGGCGCACTACCCGCCAACCTGCCACCGCGCCGGCCAATGCACCGCCGCTCGCGCCTACCATCAGGGCTATGGTGATTATGAGCATGGGCCTCATGCTCCGAAGCGACGCGCGAGGCGGCGATTGTCGATGCCGGCTACCAGTTCCACCTTGCGCGCCACCAGCTCGACGCCGGCCGCCGACTGACCAGCCCGCGCCAGGCCGTCATGGAGCAGCGTCAGCTCCTTCTCCAAGGCGAAGCCGGCAGCATCGCCGAGCGCTTCGGAGTCCTGGCGATCTTCTTCGCTCGTCGCCCAGGCATCCATGCCATGCAGCGAGACTCGCCGGTCAGTGGCGAGGTACGCACGCTGGAGACGATCGAGCTGGCGCCTGGTGCGCCAGTCGTCCGAGCCATCATCGAAGGACACGAGGGACTGCGACATACGGGATCTCCTTCCGGGAGTCGAGGATCGGATCAGCACGCGGCGCAGCCAGTAGGCCAAGCCGCGAGGCGGTAGCCAGCCCTGCGGGGTGCCGGCGGGCCTCCAGCCGCACAAGCTCGCCGAGGCTGGGGATGGTGCCGGCGTCCTGAAGGATGGCGGCGCGCAGGACGTCGGCCCGGTGGTGGGCCTCCGCCGTGTTCTGCAAGCCGTAGGCGTTCCGAGCCATCGGTCAGACGCCTCGGCGCTCGTAGAGGAAGCAATCGGAGTCGGCGCAAAGATGATCCGACGATGGAGGCGTCATGCTGACCGCCGTGGTGGTATGGGCTTCATTGATGCTCCTTTCCTGGTTCAATCTCAGGGGCTAAAATAAGACAAACAGAGTTCACCTCCTGCTTCAAGAGGGCGACTCCACACAAACTCCACCGAAGGTCCATAGAAGCTCCAACACTCCACAAATCCTCCAGACAAGCTCCATGAAGACTCCAGAACAACCAACTTCGCATCCGTACCGAGAGGCATTCCGGGCTGACGTCCAGACGCTCTATGCCACGGCGTGCTGTTGTGAGCATCCGCAGATTCCAGCGTTGACAGCTCTGGCCGCACGGGCCGCTGTCCTCGAAGAGTCGGGAGAACGATTTGACGAGGTCCGGTGGGCAATCGGGCAGCTCGGTGGTGGCCCGCGCAGCGAGGCCGCAGCGGGGCTCATGGGTCTCGATGACACCCGTGGCTGGACGCAGCGAGCGCGATGGGACAAGGTTGCTCTAATGCTCGACTACAAGACTGGCGATAGCTTCCGTCACGGCCAGGAGCGCGGCCGCAATATTATTGATGTGATTCTCGATGAAATCACAAGTGGACTCGTTGAATTGGCTGAGCGGTATGAGTTTAGCTATGACGCCACGGACAAGACTTTGTTGGAACTCGACCCGGCTGCATTTCAAGCCTACTTCGAAGGCGTATTCGCCTCAAGTTTCCTAAGCCTAATGGATCGGTAGGCTTGGCAAGTAGTGGTTAACTGTAGGTCAGAGATCGACCTTTGTAGTACCGACAGCGACTTCGAGCCCTATTGTTCCCTTACCAACGGTGTGTCATAATAACGGTGAATTAGTTGGAGTATCCGTTATATGGATAGAGGGCACAGCGACGGGCCGAGGGTAAACATACGTCGTCCGCCTCCACTTACCGATAGTGAATTACTAGGCTGTATGGCCTACGATCTGACATTGCTCCTGAACGTCGAGGTTGATGAGTGGCGGGAAAACCGGCAGGACCAAGGGCAGGAGTGGTTGCCGTCTGACGATGGCACGCTGCACCACATGGCTGACTTTGAAGACCACGTTACCAACTTCTGCATCGAGCCTGCGATGCCAGCAGAGCAGCGCCCGCAGTTGCGAGGTGGGCTCAACCTCGGACTGGCTGCTTATCACGATGCGCTTCCCTTTAGTGGAGCAGAGCGGCGCTGGATAACGGATACCTTACGTGGAATACCGAAAAAAGAACGTAGAGCAAGGCAAACAATAGTGAGTCAGGAAGCGGCGGAGATTATGGTGGCGGGCGTCCGGAGAGTAACCAAGGGCACCGATCTCACACGTCGCTGGTGGGCGTGGCGCCGTCAGACTGACGAGTTCGAGGGTCAAGGTAGCTTTGACGCTACGATCTGCGCATTGGATAGCATCGCCATGATACTTATGCGTAAGCCGCGACCTTCCCTTCTTGAGGAGCGTATAGAGGACCATCTCACGACGAAATGAGCAGCGCTTGGTGTAGAACTGTTGAGTTGAGGGTTACTGCTCCAGCATAAACACATGTGTGACGCTGGCTGACGCTTTGCTACTCGCCGCAAACGTCCCCTTCGCCTCCAGCTTGAGCCGCTTGGCGTGCTTGAGCAGCTTTCTGCCCGCTGCCGTGAGCTTGACCTTGAGCTTGCCAGCTCCCGCCGCCGAGAAAATCATCTGACCGGATGCCACAAGAACTGACTTGGCCTTGCTGTGTTTTGCCAGTGTGGCGCTACTCGGAACCTCATACCACCCCACCACGAGCGTCCCAGCCTCCAGTGCCTTGAACGACATCGTGAGTCCGCCATCCTTGAGCAACGCTCCGATCTTGGCTGCCTTGCCTGACGGGACGAGCTGCTGTCCCAGCGATGTTGCAATCTGACCCGAGCTAATAGTGACGGTCGCGCTGCCACCCGAACCAGGGCCAGAGCCGACCGAGCTGCCGCTTGTCTGATTGCTCCCTGATGCGCCACCGCTCGTACTTTCACCACCCGTCTGTTTTGGTTCTTCGTGTTTTTGTTCTTCGGCCGCTCCGGTTCCCACGATAACATCGCCTTCGCCGTCCAGCGCTACGCACAGGGTGGTTGCGGGACAGGCAATCGCCCCCGGTTCCCCGCAATCGGTGGTGAGTGTCCAGGGGGAGCTTTCTTCAGTCACCATCGTTGAGGTGCAAGCAGGGCCACCACCGTCGTTGTAGCCGGCGCTGACACAGAGATGCGTCGAGGGACATGCAATACGTCCATATTGCCCGTTCGGGTTAGTCGTGGCAGTATGCCAGGCAGCGGCACCACCTGTTGGGTTGGTGGAGGCGAGTACGTTGCCAGCCGTGTCGCTGGCGACGCAGAACGCTGTTGATGCACACGTCACCGCAAACAGTTCGGTGCTACCATCAATATCGGCTACGTGCCAAGCCGATGAGCCGCCTGTTGGGTCGGTCGAGGTCAGTACGTTCCCTGCGTGGTCCACTGCAACACACAGCGACGTTGACGGACAGGAAACATCCTTAAGACCCTCAGACTGAGAGTTGACTAAATCGACCTTGCTGACACTCCATGCACGCAACCCCCCGGTGGGGTTGGTGGAAGTGATGACGTTGCCTTCTCCCACGGCGACACACAATGACGTTGACGGGCAGGAGACCGACCGAGTATTCAGTGATTCGGGATGTTCCGAGGTCACTTTCCATGTGCTGGCACCGCCAGCAGGATCGGTGGACGTGAGCACGTCACCCGATATATCTACGGCGACACACAAATCGGTCGTCGGGCAGGAGACTGACGTGACGTACCTCACCGGCCCACCGGACCCATCGCCTTCTATATGAGAGGCTTTCCAAGCACTCGCTCCGCCAGCGGGGTCCGTCGAGGTGATAATGTTCCCGCTTTCGTCTGCCGCCACACACAATCCTTCGGTGGGACAGGAGATTGCCGAAGGGTTGTTTTTACCGTCAGTGTTGAGGCTTGCCATCGTCCAGGCCGCCGCCCCACCCGTTGGGTTGGTGCTAGTCATCACGCCGTTGCCGGAGTCACCGTTATTGAGCACGACACACCATTCGGCGGACGCACAGGCTACTCCGTCTAGATTGCTCGTGCTTGTCAAGTTTGCGGCCTGCCAGGTACTCACCCCGCCGGTCGGGTTGGTTGAGGTCAGTACGTGACCAGCCGCTTCCGTCAGTACACAGAGACTCGTAGACGGACAAGCGACACCCGAAAACCCACCGTCACCGCTATATACTGCCAGGTGGTTGACGATGTTCCATGACGACGCTCCGCCTGTCGGGTTGGTTGAGGTCAGGACATTCCCTTCGTTGTCCCCGGCCACACACAGCGACGTTGACGGACAGGCAATACTGCGGATTGCAGCAGTATCGGCAATATGAGTGACAGTCCAGGCGCTCGCCCCACCAGTCGGATTCGTTGTGGTCACAATATCGCCACTGGAATCCGTAGCCACACACAGCGACGTTGACGGACACGACACTCGCTGGAGGAAACTCCCAGCATCCACCCCACTCGTGATCGTCCAGGCTGCTTCACCGCCAGCCGGATTAGTTGAGGTGATGACAGCTTCACCGGCGACTGCTACGCACAAGGACGTTGACGGACAGGCGACTGACAGGCCACCGGGAAACCCTTCGGCTGGCGCTCCGGGGAGGTTCCCCGCGGCAACGGCCGTCCAGCTTGACGCCCCGCCGGTCGGATCGGTTGAGACCCACAGGTTCCCGTCGTCATCGGGCGCTACGCACAAGCCAATGGACGGACAGGAAACGCCAGTAAAGCCGTTGGCGCCTCCCCCCTGACCGACGCGCGTGGTCATCCAGGCGCCTGCTCCCGCTCCGGGATCAGTGCTGGTCACGACGTTGCCGTAGCTATCCACGGCGACGCACAAGCCACTCGACGGGCAGGTGACGCCTTCGAGGATCGCCGGCTGAGCGTAGGGGTACTGATGGTCTACCAGTTCCGGTGCCGACCACGACAGCGGATTGGCGGCGCGGGCGGCAGGCGCCAGACCCAGCACGAGCAGAACGACGAGCAGGAGCAAACAACGGCGATTGATGCGGGCATAGCTCGGATCGAGCGCGGCCGTGGCGATGAAAGAACGAGGCATTGGCATCGACTGCTGGTCTCCTTCTTTGGCGGGTGTCTCGGCAATACCGCGACCTTTGTCCGCAGGTACGCTACTTATAAGTATGTAGACTGTCAAGTAGCAAACCGGGACCGTGTCCCGGCATGGAAGGCGATCTACAACGAGCGGTCGGCCGCAGCCTGCGCGCCTACCGCCAAACCCGCGGCCTCAGCCAAGAGGCGTTCGCCGACGAGATCGGCGTCCACCGCACCTACATGGGCGGCATCGAGCGAGGCGAGCGCAACCTGACGCTCAAGAGCCTGGAGCGCATCGCCAGCCAGCTCGACGTCGACCCGCTCGCCCTGCTACAGCCGCCCGAGGCCGAGTCAACACCGCCGCCCGCCCAGGGCCACAGCTTGACGGCTCGCACCGAACGGCCCTAGCCTCGGGCAGACCCAACGGCCCCAGCACGGAGCGATAACACCAGGAGAGTGTGCCTGCCATGCCCGACGAGCAGCCGACCCCCGACCAAGCCACCGAGGAAGCCCGCGTCGACTGGCTCATCCTCGACCTCCTGCTCGAAGAGGGCACCCACCGCCCCTGGGCGACCGCCGAGATCACCCGCGAATACGGCCACGAGCTCAACGCCATCGACGCGATCGACCGCCTCCACGGCGCCGGACTCGCCCACAAGACCAGCGACGGCTTCGTGTTCGCCACCCGCGCCGCCGTCCGCTACCACGAACTCGCCGACCAGGGGCCATCGACACGGGCCGGCGCCCCCCGCCCGAGGAGCTAACTCGGCTACTGCTCGGACTGCTCGCCCTCGATCAGCCACAGGCGGGGGAGCCGCAGCGGTGGCTCGCCCACGCCGCCGAGCGTCCGGCTGGCGACCTCGGCCACGCGGAAGGCGTCGGCCAGCATGGCGCGGGCGAACTCGGTGATCGCATCGTCGATGACCCGGCTCGCTCGTTCGTGCAGGCGCCCAAACAGCGCCACCACGTCGGCGTCGCCCAGCTCCACCTCGTAGCGGTCACGGCTACCAGCCTTCTCCCACCCGATCTGATCCAACAGCAGGGCAGCCTGCTCGAAGTTGCGGCGCAGCCATTCAGCACGTTTGACCTCGCTGGCGTCCAGCGCCGCCACGAGATTGCCGACCTCAGCCAAGTCGCTGACGACGAAGCCATACACCGCGTCGCGCTGCGCCCGATCCAACACGATTGTCATACCAGGGCCTCCAATCCGAGGGACAGAGCGGCCCAAGCCCCCCGGAGGGGCCGGGGCCTGGGCCGCCCCCAAAGAAAACCTGATCGGGCCGTGATATGGCAAGCTGTGGGGCGGGCTAATCACCGTGAGCCGTGTCCCGACAAGCTGGCGGTGGTGTCACTGTCAAAAATCCCTACCTAGCCCTTGTTACTCGGGTGGTTCACTCATTTGCAGAGATCCACGAGTGCGCAAGTTCACGCGCCGCCAATTTACCCGGAAAATCCGGCAAAACCAAGGGGGATTTTTGGCGTCCTGGGCGGGTGGTAGACCATACTGGTGAAAAAGATAAAAGTGACCCCGGCCGCTTGGGGCAGCCGGGGTCGTACACAGGAGGTATCGCTCCCATGCCCGCCCATCATAGTGCACTACCCACTGCTGCCACCCAACAACTAGATCGCGCCATCGTCCTCCAGCTCCTACGCGACGATCACCGCGAGCGATGGTCAGACAAGCAGATCGAACGCGCCCTCTCCGACTTCAAGCCCGAGACCATCCGCAAAGCCATCGTCCGCCTAGAGGCGAGCGGTGTCATCTGCTGCCTGGACGAGTTCATCGGCGCCTCACGCTGCGCGCAGTACCTGGACTCCCTCGAACTCATCTCCATCTGAGGCCCCTCGCCATGCGCCTCACCGAGCTAGGGCAGCGCCCCGCCATTCTGGTCCGTCTGCGCAGCGCCGGCGGGCGAGCGCAACCTCGAGATATTCCGCCTGCGCGTCGTCGAGGGCCGCCCGCTCAAGAGACCGGCGAACGAGTCGGCATCGGCGTCGAGCGTGTACGCCAAGTGCTCGTCATCTATTTCGGCCTGCGGGGAGAGCCGCCGGCCATCAAAGCCCGCCGCCAGCGCCGAAACAGGGAGGCCAAATGAGTTACGAGCACTCGATGTCAGACGACGAAATCAACGAGGCGCTTGAGATAGCCGAGCGCCACATCCAGGAGGATATCCTAGTGAAACTGCTGACGCCGACAGTACGGCCGTGGACTGTCGAGGCGCTGATCCGGGATATCGGGAACTGGAACCTGACAACCGAGGCTCTGACCGCTCTCCGCCGCGCCGGGCTAGTCAGCGCCAGAGGCTTCTTTATTTTCCCAACGCGGGCAGCCATCCACTTCCATCAGCTTTGGGTGTAGCTGACAATGCCTCAGCGGCCGTCTACTTTCGGTGAGCGTCGCCGACTATACCTGCTCGCACGCGCGATAGTTCAGCGTTACTACCGCAGCGAGCTGACTGTGGAGAGCGTTTCCAAGGCCCTGGCGATTTCCCCTCGGCAGCTACAGCGCATCTACGCGCAGTTCGGCGACACCACCTTCCACGATGACCTCGTTGGTAGGCGCCTGGAAGCCGCTGCCCGGCTTCTGGCCACGCCCTCGATCACGGTGCGTGATGTGGCACAGCGAGTCGGCTTTCACCAGTCGCCTCACTTCGCTCGCGCGTTCCGGCGCAGCTACGGGGTTTCACCCTCGACCTATCGTGCCAAGCTGGATCGGGCAACGTCGCTATGAGGCGCCAGCCGCCATCGCCCATGAACCAACCATGCATCACCATCAATCAGCCCAGACCGGAGCCAAGGACAAACGGCAAGCGTAAGCAGATCCTCGTCATCGAGTCCGACTGTGACCTCGGCCAGACAATCGTTGACCAACTGGTCGCCGACGAGCACCCCGCCAAGCTCGCACTCAGCGCCAACCACGCCGAGACACTGGCGAGCAGGGAACCACCGAGGCTCGTAGTGCTCGGAGAACTCGACACACCGCGCGGCGCCCTCGATCTGCTGAGGACGATCCACAACAGCGACCCGGAGGCATCCCCCTGGCAGGAGGATGTGCCGGTGATCGTGCTCAGCCCGACCAGCCAGGAGCCCGACCTGCTGCGGGCCTTCGAGGCCGGCGCCGACGATTTCTTGGCCCGCCCCGCCCGATACCTGGAGCTGCGAGCACGACTGCGCGCCGTCCTACGCCGGGTCGAGCGCCCCATGCACAATCAGGTGCTCCGGGTCGGTCCGCTGACGATCGACACCACCGCCTACGCAGCAAGCCTCCACGACACGCGCCTCGACCTACGCCACATGGAGTACAACCTGCTCGTCCACCTCGCCAGCGACCCCCGGCGCGTGTTCCGCAAGCAGGAGCTATTGCGTGCGGTCTGGGGATACCCGGTGGTTTGCTCCACACGCACGCTCGACAGCCACGCCAGCCGCCTACGCGGTAAGCTCGCCGCCAGCGGCGAACGGTGGGTCATCAACCAGCGCGGCGTGGGGTATAGGTTGATCTGAGGCAGCCGGCAGGCCCGACCAGTCGCCCAATGGCACTTGTGCGACGCGGCGGCAGTGGGCTTCAGATCATGGTCTAGTACGCGAGTCGAGCGAGTAGCGTATTCTTCGCACAACATGACCGAGACCCCTGCTCCCGCTGACGAGACTCAAGAGCCGACCCTCGATCCTATCTCCCGCGAGGAAGGCTTTGAGGACATCGACGAGCGAGAGGAGATAGCACCCCTTCACTACGGCATCACGTCATTTGGAGCCGACTTTCCAGTCGATAGCCTTGTAAAGCGACTGGATGTCCGAGACATCGTTGTGCCAACGTTTGATCCAGACGGTAGCGACTCCGACTCCAGTATCGTCGGATTTCAACGTGACTTTGTCTGGACGAAGCCGCAGTGTGACCGCTTTATCGAGTCGCTTCTACTCGGGTTTCCGGTACCCGGCATTTTCTTGGTACAGGGCTCAGAAGGTGTCTACCTCGTGCTCGATGGTCAGCAGCGCTTGCGCGCGCTCCACGCCTTCTATAAGGGCACGCTACGCGAAAAAACATTCCGTCTCCAACAGGTACAGAGTGACTTCCAAGGTCTGACCTACGAGATGCTTCCGCCCGATGTGCGGCGGCGTCTCGATAACAGCATCATTCACGCGACTGTGGTCAAGCAAGAGATCCCGTCCGACGACCAGAGTGGCATATACATGATCTTCGAGAGATTGAACACGGGAGGCACACTTCTTCAGCCGCAAGAGATCCGGGTAGCACTTTTCAATGGCGCGTTGATCGAACTCCTCCGTAATCTAAATAATGATGAGGATTGGCGCGCCCTCTGCGGACCGCGATCCAAGCGTCTCAAGGATCAAGAGCTTATCCTCAGATTCTTCGCCTTTCGTTCCAAAGGCAACTCCTACGAGGCGCCTATGAAGGAGTTTCTAAATCAATATACAGGTTGGAACCGCGACCTTAAACATGAATCGGCCAAGGAGCTTACCGAGGCGTTTTCGTCAACCGTCCACACAATTCGGGAACAGCTCGGCGATGGTGCGTTTCGTTTGGTTCGAGCCGTAAATGCTGCCGTCCTTGATTCGGTTATGACCGTCGTAGCGGAAGGCATAGCGTCAGGTAATTTGCACAAAGGGAAAGCCCTTCGGACGGGATACACGCAACTCACTAGCGACAAAGAATATCTCTCGGCCGTTGAGAGTGCTACTGCTCGTGAAGAGCAAGTGGCAACACGACTCAATCGGGCTCGTCACTATCTCCATGCAAAGTAGTGAGCCTTCCTTGGCCCGCCCAACAACTGGTAAAAGAACTTGACGACCTATTCGTGCGTGCCCGCGCTCAACCGGACCTTGAGGTCCAATCGGACTATGCAAAGTTCCTTGTGATCCGAGTAAGTGGGATCATCGAACAAACCATCACGGAGATCGTCTCGTCATACGCTCAGTCACGCGCACACCAGTCCATTGTTGAACACGTCGACTGGCGCATGAACGCCTTTCAGAATCCAACCATAGAGCGAATACTTCAGTTAGTAGGTTCCTTCCAGCGTAACTGGAGAACCAAACTCGAAGCTGAACTAACCAAGGAAGAGCGCGAAGCGCTTGGTAGCATCAACGCTCAACGCAACAAGATCGCACACGGCCAGCAGTCGACCATATCACTCGGCCAGATCGATCAGTATTACAAGCAGGCGAAGACACTGCTCAACAAGATCTCGAGGCTCTTTGCGTAGTTTGCTACAACGGGGTCAGCTCGCTGGGCAGTGTGTCAAACACCGTTTGCAGGCTTGGCGAGGGGTTTGAAAGCTGCCCTACCAAGCACAGCGAAATGTGGAGAGGTCCGTCCGCACTGCTCGACTGCTGCTGTCGCGCGCAGCCCGCTCCCCGACGTCGGCTACGAGATCGGCATAGCTTCCAGCTATAGATAGCGGACGGTCGGATCGGTGCAGCCAGCCGGCAGCCCCCGCTCACCGAATCGGCACAGAGACTTGTCCCTTCAGCTTGGCTTCTGACCGCCGCTCTTGCCGTCTGAGTTCTTCCTGGCTCCTCTGGAAGCTGTGATTGATTTCTTGATCAGTCTTCCTGACTGCGCTGTTGACACCCGCCGCTATCAAGACTACCCAAAGCACGGGGACCACAATAGAGGTCACAATCACCCCAACACCATGTTTAGCCGCCCATCTGTTGGGTCTCGTGACAGCAACGATGCCGAGGATAAAGCCGATGGGCGGCATCAATACCGCCGTCATGTACCCGACCATGATCAGCCCCTTGGGTCTGTCGGCTTCCATCAGTCCGGCACGAGGTTTGAGCCGATCTACCTCGCCCATGATCGCGGTATCGGCATGGCGCGGGGCCAACTTGAGGTCTGACTCGTCCAACGGGTCCGACGCCCATTGCCGCTTGTGCGACTAGCCTGATACACGCTTACGTACTTCTCCGAAGCCTTTACATCGTCTGCACGTAATGAGTCCGGTCCCACCACACCCCGAACATCGTGGTCCGCCCCATCCCTTGTACCCGTGGCCGATCGCTAGGGTTCACAACAGCGATCCGCGTGGTACCGTTGCTCGGTGCCGTTGGAGCCCAAGGTTCTCATGCAGGTGCCCTGCGAGCAGTGCAAGGGCACGGGTCGCATTCCGTGGGCTGGGGCTCCGACAGGTGGCTTTGTGATGGGCAGCACCGACAAGCCATGCCCTGAGTGCGCGGAGAAGGGCTACTTTGTTACCGGCGTATCGCTCGCCGACCTTCGGGGCCTGCTCAACAAAAGTCGTGCGGCGAAAGCGCCGCGAGAGGCTAGGACAGACGAGTAGCCGAACGCAGATGCTTTTCCAGCTCGTGGGCTTGAGCGCGTTGCTCCTGCTCAATCTCTCCGGCCTCCACGAACGCGGCTTCGAGGGCTGCGCGCAGCGTGGCCGCATCGGGCCACGGTTTAGCAAGGTCCGCCAGCACGATGCTTCCCGACTCATAGCTTGTTCCATTGCCGCTCTCGATGAGGCGACCAGGATTGAGGGAGACGGAGATTTTGTCGTCCAGGTCGTTGACTCGTGCCGAGATTATCGGACCGAGATATGGCACATGCTGGGACTGGAAGAAGGCCGGAATAATGACGAGGAATCGTTCTCCGTCGAACCCTGTCTCTAGAGCCTCCCAGTGGACAACGCCGATTGTGTTGTCGCGCGCCATACAGCAGTCAGCTACGTCCAGTCATCGAGATCGATGGGGCGCTCGCCAAAACCAGGGGCATAGTCGACGTCTGGATTAAACCCAGAGTCGTACCGCTGCTGCCGGGCGAGTGCGGCTTCGATCATGGCCTGCTGCCGCGCGTCCTGATCCCTGTCCCGTCGTACGCTCCGCGCGTAGCTTGCGACGCCTGTGGCCGCGCTCACTACGGCAGCGCTCGCGCTAATGACGTCAACTGCGCTCTCGCGCAAGTCCTGATGTTCTCGTTCGCGGCTGGCCGGGTCATCGGTCATAGCTGACTCCACAACGGTTGTTTCGTTAATGCATACCACACGCAGCAGACAGCAAGTCAATCCTCTCGGTCGAAGTGCGCCCCGAGCAAGTTGGCGATCGATCTGCGGCACCCCAACCCACGACCTTGACAGCAGGTGCGTCGGGGCTCATCATGGAGTCGAGACATCGCACGCCAGCACGTACCTCCCCCGCTCGATCCGCACGAGTCGACGCGAAGAACCCGAGACATTGGAAGCAAGGGCACCCCTGATCGACGACCAGGCCACCGGCTCGCCCAGCGATGCCTCAACGGCTGCGTGGATGTCCTTGGCCCGCATCGGCTCGTCTTGATCGGCCAGCACGTGGACGACGGCCTTCAGCACCCAGCCTGGCCGGCGAGGCCGCTGCCGACACGCCACAGCCTGCCGCCGAGGCCCGCCGCTGGCCTGCACAGCGGCCAGTTTCTCGGCCAGACGGCCCAGCGACCCCTGTAGATCGTGGTTCGATAGAACTCCGATTAGGTCCACTCGCGCAAACATAACGGGATCACTCGACTACGGCGTGACGATCGCGAACGACGGGTCTGGCTCGTCCAGCAGGCCGAGCAGCTCCCCGAGCTTGGGGGCATCGCCCTCGACCCGCAGGCGTCCCGCTCCCAGCAGCTCGCCCACTGGGGTGATGCCCGCGAACAGCTCGTTCAAAGCCGCGCGCTCAACCAACACGGTGGCATCCGCCTGCGGGTCCTGCCGGTTGGCTGAGTGGATCAGAACACCGTTGCTGAGCGTCAGCACGTGGTGCTCGTCGGTGTCGGTGAACACCCAGTTGAAGCTCAGCCGCAGCTCCCCCGCGCGGGGGCCGTCGATGCGGATCGCCAGCACGTCAAAGAGCTGCTCGGTCGAGAGCAGAGCCACCATCTCCCGGGACGGTGTATTGCCGCCCTCGCGCACGCCCTCGCGCAGCTCGTGGGCGCCCATCAGGAAGAAATTGCGCCACGGCGCGCTCTCGGCGCCGTAGGCGAGTTGCTCCAGGGCCCGGGCCTCCAGCTCACGGGCTTGGAGGTTGGAGGGGTCGGCGAACACCGCGTGGGCCATCAGCTCCGCCACCCAGCGGTAGTCACCCTCGGCAAATGCGCGGTGGCCCTCCTCCAGCACCGCATCGGCGCCCCCCATCGCGCGTATGTAGCGTGTGGCCGCCTGCTCGGGGGGGTGCGACCAGAGATGGGCGGGGTTGCCGTCGAACCAGCCCATGTAGCGCTGATAGATGCCCTTCACGTTGTGGCTGACCGTTCCGTAGTACTCACGGCAGTGCCACTCGCGCGCCAGGGCCGCCGGCAGCGTCAGCAGCTCGGCGATCTCGCTGCCGACGTAGCCCTTGTTGAGCAGACGCAGTGTTTGGTCGTGCAGGTAGCCGTACAGGTCGCGCTGCTGGGCCAGCATCTCGACGATGCGCTCCCGCCCCCAACGTGGCCACTGGTGCCCGGCAAACAGCGCGTCGGCACGCTCGCCAAAGAGGTCGATCGCCTCGCCCAGGTAGCGCGACCAGACGCGCGCGTCGCGCACCAGGGCGCCGCGCGGGGTGATGATGTTGTGGAGGTTGTGGGTGGCGTTCTCGGCGATGCACAGCGCGCGGTGTGCGGGGAACAGGAAGTTCATCTCCGCCGGCGCCTCGCTGCCCGGGGTCATCTGGAAGACCATGGTTATCCCGTCGACCGTCTCCTCTTGGCCGGTGCGCGTGACCTCGCGCGTGGGGGGCACGATCCCGATGGAGCCGGTGGAGAGGGTCATGCCCAGGCCGGTGCCCACCTGTCCGTGCGGGCCGCGCTGCAGCGCGGTACCGAACATGTACGCCGCGCGACGTGCCATCGCGGTGCCGGCGTACACGTTCTCGCTGATCGCGTGCTCCAGGAAGCCCTCCGGCGCCAGTACCGGAATTCGCCCCGCGGCGACCTCCTCGGCATCGACCACGCCCAGCGCCCCGCCGAAGTGGTCGATGTGGCTGTGGGTGTACAACAGGCCCGTCACCGCTCTCGGCCCACGGTGCTCGCGGTACAGCGCCAGCGCCGCCGCCGCGGTCTCGGCGCAGATCAGGGGGTCAATCACCAGCACACCCTCGCGGCCCTCGACGATCGTCATGTTGGAGAGGTCAAGGCCGCGCACCTGGTAGATCCCCGGGACCACCTCGAACAGGCCGTGGATCGCATTCAGTTGCGACTGGCGCCATAGGCTCGGGTTGACGGTGGCGGGGCACTCCTCCTCGAGGAATGAGTAGGACTCCATATCCCATACCACGCGCCCATCGGTCCCGCCGATGAGCGCGGGCGAGAGCGCCGCGATGAAGCCCCGCCGCGCATCTTCGAAGTCCTCCCGGTCGGCGAGGGGCATCGACATCCTCACCCCGTGATTGGCTTCGGCAACGTGGTGAGTGGCGACACGGGGGTCGGTCGCTGCGCCGTCGCTCATCTACTTGCTTTACTCGCCGCGGTTGGGTGCATTTGAGTAAGGCTACGGTTGCGCACCGGCCAAGGTCAAGACCTTGCCCTCAATGTTTCCAATAGGCAGCTGGGCCCGGCCCTTGGTCAGCGCTGCGCAATCGCCTCGGCGGCGGCCTCGCGACCGATGAACGGAGCGAGGACGATGTAGCTGACGTGGTCGGCGAGCTCCGGCAGCCTGCGGGTGTAGCCTCGCAGGATGTAGTCGTGGAGCAGCTCAAACACCCCCCCGACGATCGCCTCACCCACGATCGGGGTGGAGGTTTGCGAGGGGGCGCCCTCGCCGAGGTCCATGTCGAGCAGCTCGGCGTAGGCGGCGTTGGCCTCCGCCACGCGGCCGGCGACATGGGGGTAGGCGATCAGGATGTCTACGCACGACAGGTGCGCAAGGGCAGGCTCTGAAGCAAGGAACTCCAGCAGCGCCAGCGCTCCCGCACGCACACCACCGATCCAGTCGGTCTGGTGGGCGAGCGCCCGGTTGACCGCGGCTTTCGCGCGGGTATGACCGACCTCGAAGGTGGCGAGGAAGGCTTCCTCCTTGCTCTCGAAGTGGCTGTAGAAGGTCTGCAGCGAAATCGCCGCCGCCGCGGCGATGTCCTCCAGGCTCAGCGCCTGATAGCCGTCCTTGGCTGTGAGCTTGGCGATCGCGTCGAAGATCCGCTCACGCTGGTTGAACTCCACGAAACCGCGCGGCAGGTTGTGCTCCCCTCGCGGCAATCCCCGTACCCCCCACGGTGCCGGCGGCGAGAGCGAGCCGGGCGCCCGCCCGCCCTCCAGCCAGCGCGGCTTGTGCGGGCGGGGCCGTCGGGGGATTGCGGCGGGAGTTGGGTAGTAACAGTCGATCCACTCCATCAGCTCCGGGACGATGCGCGCGAGCTCGGCCTTCAGCGACCTGTTGGAACGCTCTTCGCGCACGCGTGTGTAGATGATCTTGCGCAGCGCCCCCACCACCGCGCGGGCCACCGGATCGGGGACCGTCCCCGCACCAGGCGCACGCTCGAAGCCGGTGCTGATGAAGCGTTCAAAGCGGGTTGCCCCATCCGCCCAGCGCTGGACTCCGACCGCGCCGGAGGCGCCCATCTCCACGCAGATCAGGCGCGCCGCGTCGGGGCGTTGGGCGATCGCGTCGAACAGCGCGCGGATGATCTCCTCGAGCTGCCGCGGCCACTCGACATCTGCGCCTGCGAGTGCGAGCAGCCGCAGGACCTCGGTCTCGACGACCGTGTCGTAGGTCGCCAGCAGGCAGTCCTCCTTGTTGTCGAAGTGTTCGTAGAAGGTTCGCCGCGAGATGCCCGCGCGCGCGACGAGGTCGGAGATCGTGGTGGCGACCACCCCTCGCTCATTGACCGCCTGCACCATCGCTTCGAGGAGCCGCTCGCGCTGGTGCGCGACGACTCGCTCGCGTGGGAGGGCCTGGGGGCCGCGCGGCAGCCCCTTCTGGGCGTCGCTGCGGCGCGGACGCGCTTCCCGGGTGCCATCCACGCTCCGCCGGGCGTTTGCGCTCCTGCGGCCATTCGGACTCTTCGATCGGGGGCTGTTGGCGCCAGCGCGCTTGTCGGGCCCCTTCATTTGGGCGCCATCCGCTCTCCGACTCCCGCCCCCATTCTGCCTCGATCCCTCGGCCACATGCTCCACCTTAGTGGACGGCGAGACCCGTGCCAATGGGCTTGATCGATGGACAGACATTGCGCTTCTCACTCGTCAGACGTTGACAGGATGAGTAAAACATGATTTATATGTGTTTCCGGGGAAGGGTTCAAGGGCAAACTGGGAATGACGTCCAGGGAATTGGCTGAGGGGAAGAAGTGCAAGCAAGACAAAGGGAATCTAGGGGTTGCTCCGTCTTGGGCAGGGCGGTCAGAGCAAGGAGACGCGCTCTGGCGAGCGCTGCTCACCCACGGTCTTGCACGGTCTCATTCTGTAGGCAGCGTACTATTAGCTGGTACGTTACGGACCAAATCGAAGGTCTCCTTCGGCCACGTAGGCCAATTGCGAGGGTGAGGGAGGTTGGATTGTCATGAAAGTGTTCGTCTGTGAGGAGCGGCGGATGCTCCGGGCACTGCATGCCCGGTGGCCGTACCGGCGCTCGCACTGTCGCCATGATCTGCACTGGCTGGTGAGCGTGCATCCGCGGGCAGGCTGTTACAGGCGCGGTCGAGCGCACTCGATCTCGGCGCTGGCGCCCGCGCGCCGGCGCCCGCACGGCCGCTGAGCAAGCGTCCGCGGGGCATCCGCGGGGGGGCTGACCGACGACGCGGTCGCCCGCTACGATCGGGCGCATGGCGGTGAGGCACCAACCGGTCGGTGTGCGGGCAGATGGCTCGGGGATGGACGGCCGCGGCGAGCCCGAGCTGCAGCGTCTCGCGATCGACACGATTCGCGGCCTGTCGATGGACGCGGTGCAGAAGGCGAACGCCGGGCACCCCGGTACGGCGATGGCGTTGGCGCCGCTGGGGTACGTGCTGTTCAAGCGGGCGCTGCGCGTCAACCCCCGCAACCCGCGGTGGCAGGACCGCGACCGCTTCGTGTTGAGCGCAGGGCATGCGTGCGTGCTGCTGTACTCGTTGCTGCACCTCAGCGGCTACAAGCTTGCGTTGGAGGACCTGACTCAGTTCCGCCAATGGGGCTCGCGCACGCCGGGGCACCCCGAGCGCGGGCACACCCCGGGCGTGGAGATCACCACGGGCCCGCTCGGGCAGGGCTTCGCCAACGCGGTGGGGATGGCGATGTCGGAGCGCTTCCTGGCCGAGCGCTACAACCGCCCCGGCGAAGAGGTGGTGGACCACCACACCTACGTGATCTGCTCCGATGGGGACATGATGGAGGGCGTCAGCCAGGAAGCAGCCTCGATCGCCGGGCACTTCGGACTGGGCAGGCTGACAGTGTGCTACGACGACAACCGCATCACGATCGACGGCAGCACCGCGATCTCCTTCGACGGCGAGAACCACATCGCGCGGCTAGCGGCGGACGGGTGGCATGTGCAGCGGGTGGGGGACTCCGAGGACATCGACGCGCTCACCTCCGCGCTCGCCGCCGCGCGCGCGGAAACCGAGCGCCCGTCATTCATTGCGGTGCGCTCGCACATCGCCTACCCGGCCCCCCACGCGGTGGACACGGCGGCTGCGCACGGCGCCCCGCTGGGCGAGGAGGAGGTGCGCGCGGCGAAGCTCGCGATGGGCTTCGACCCGGAGCGCGACTTCTGGGTGGACGAGCGGGTGTACGGGCACATGAGCCTCGTGGACGGCGGCACGGAGGCTGAGCGCGAGTGGCAGTCGCGGTGGGACGCATGGCGCGAGGTGCACCCCGCGCTGGCGCAGGATTGGGAGCGCGCTTGGGCGGGTCGCCTGGCGGATGGCTGGCGCGAGACGCTGCCGAGCTTCGCGGCGGGCGAGAAGCTGGCCACGCGCGTGGCGGGGCAGAAGACGATGGCGGCCTTCTCCGCATACGCCCCCACGATGGTGGGGGGCGCGGCCGACCTCGTCGAGTCGACCAAGACGGTGTTCCCTGGCACCGGGCAGTTCTCCAGGGTGCACACGGGCCGCAACGTCCCGTTCGGGATCCGCGAGCATGCGATGGGGGCGATCGTCAATGGCGCGGCGGCGCACGGGGGGATCGTCAAGCCGTACGGCTCGACGTTCCTGATCTTTTCCGACTACATGCGCGGGTCGGTGCGCCTCTCGGCGCTGATGGGGCTACCCGTGGTGTGGGTGTGGACGCACGATTCGGTGGGGCTCGGCGAGGACGGCCCCACTCACCAGCCGGTCGAGCACTACGCCTCCCTGCGCGCGATCCCGCACCTGTGGTTGATCCGCCCAGCCGACGCCAACGAGACCGCGCAGGCGTGGCGGGTGGCACTGGAGCGCGAGGACGGCCCGGTGGCGCTGGCGCTCTCCCGCCAGGCGATCCCGGTGCTGGACCGCGAGGATGGCCAGCTGGCGGCGGCAAGCGAGCTGGAGCGTGGGGGGTATGTGCTGTGGGACTCCGCGCCCACCCCGGAGGCGATCCTGATCTCCACCGGCGCTGAGGTCCCGCTCACGCTGGAGGCGGCGCGCGTGCTGGCGGGGGAGGGCACGGCGGTGCGGGTCGTGTCGATGCCGTGTATGGAGCTGTTCGAAGCTCAGTCGCGGGAGTACCGCGACACGGTGCTCCCGCCCGCTGTCACCGCCCGCCTGGCGGTCGAGCCGGGGGCGAGCATGAGCTGGTGGAAGTGGGTGGGCTCGCAGGGAGACGTGCTGGGCATCGACCGCTTCGGCGCTTCCGCCCCCGGCGCTCGCGTGCTCCAGGAGCTGGGCTTCTCGGTCGAGAACATCGCCGCACGCGCACGCGCGCTGCTTTAGTTCTGCGGGCACGGATCCGAGGGATAGGCTGTAGGTGCGTGCTTTAAAGTAAGAGGTGTGCCCAGAGCGCATCCGGTCGTGTCGCTTTTTTCAACACACGGCAGGCCTGTAGGCAAACGACCACATAGGAGATGCAGATGCCTTCATCCTCCCCGACCCTCTCACCGCTGCACCGCCTCTCCGCGCTCGGGCAGAGCGTGTGGGTGGACTTCCTCTCGCGTGAGTCGATCCGTGGCGGCCACCTGCAGGAGCTGCTCGACGCGGACGCCGTGGTGGGGGCGACCTCCAACCCGACGATCTTCCAGAAGGCGATGACGGCGGGGGACGCGTACGACGAGCAGATGCGCGAGCTGGCCGACGAGGGACTGGACGCGCGCGCCAGTTTCTGGCGGATGGCGGAGCGCGATATCAAGGACGCGTGTGACCTATTCCGGGGGGTCTGGGATGTGGGGTCGGGGCGCGACGGGTATGTGTCGCTGGAGGTGGCGCCCGATCTCGCTTACGACACGCTGGCTACCTTCAACGAGGCGATCAGCCTGCACGAGACGGTGGATCGACCGAATCTGATGGTGAAGATCCCCGCTACCAAGCCAGGGCTGGCGGCGATCGAGGATGTGATCGCGCAGGGCCACTCGATCAACGTGACGCTGATCTTCTCCCTGCGCCGCTACGCGGAGGTGGCGGAGTCCTACATGCGCGGTGTGGAGCGCCTGATCGCCGCGGGGGGGGACCCGAGCAAGGTCGCGTCGGTCGCGAGCTTCTTCGTCTCGCGCATCGACACCGAGGCCGACCGGCGCTTGGATGAGTTGCGGTCGGCGGGGAAGGACGGGGGCCTCGACCAGCTGAAGGGCCGCCTCGCGGTGGCCAACGCGAGGCTGGCCTACCAGCACTACCGCTCGGTCTTCCGAGGCTCGCGTTGGGAGTTCCTCGCGGGCAAGGGCGCGACCCCGCAGCGCGTGCTTTGGGCGTCGACCTCGACGAAGAACCCCGACTATCTGGACACGTTGTATGTGGAAGAGCTGATCGGTCCCGACACGGTGAACACGATGCCGGAGGAGACGATCCGCGCCTACCAGGACCATGGCCGTCCGCAGGCGCGTCTGCAGGTGGAGGTGGCGGAGGCGCGCAAGCTGCTCGACGAGCTGGCGCGCGCGGGCGTTGACTACGACGATCTCACCGACACGCTGGAGCGCGAGGGGGTACAGAAATTTTCGGATTCCTTTGAGGAGCTGATCGCCGCGCTGGCAGAGAAGCAGGCGGCGTTGGCCGTCGCGTGACGGGGCGAAGAGGGGCCCGGCTCGCCGGCCTATGGCCGGCTGCGCCACCCTCTAAGCGAGCAGGTGGGCCCCGCGCGAAGGACGCACCTCGCGCGTAAGCGCTGGTGGCGAGGTGCCGGGCGGGAAGAGCCCCAGCACATGCCCACCGAAGCCACCTCCGACCAGGCGTGCGCCACGCCCCCCGGCCTCCTTCAATGCTCGCACTGCCGCCTCGACTGCTGGGGTCGAGCACTCATAGAGGTCGCGTAGACTGGCGTGAGAGGCGTCGAGCAGGGCGCCTACCTCCTCGAGCGCTCCGCGGTGCAACGCCGCGACGGTGGCAAGCACACGAGCGTTTTCCCCAAGCACGTGCCGCACGCGGCGGGCGAGCACCGGCGGCAGCTGCTCGACGGTGCCCTCCTGTGCATCCCGCAGCGACTCGACCCCGAGCAGCGCGCACGCCCGTGCGCACTCCGCGCGGCGCTCGTTGTAACCGGACGCCGCCAGCGTGCGGGAGTCGCCGGAGTCGAGCGTAACCAGCCGCCAGCCGTCGGCGAGGGCCAGCGGCACCGGCTGGATGTCGAGCTCGGCGAAGTCGATGCGCAGCGCGGTGTCGGCCTCGCCGTAGAGGGAAGCGAGCTGGTCTAGCAGGCCGGTATGCGCGCCCAGCCACTCGTTCTCCACACGCGAGCACAGCTGCGCCAGCCCGCGGCGGTCGCTGATTGCACGGGGAGCCCGTCCGGCGCGGCCGGGCTCGACGCCTGCATCGTCGTGCAGCTCCACGCCCGCGATTCCCAGCAGGGCGAGAGCCAGGGAGACCTCCAGCGCCGCCGACGACGAGAGCCCCGCGTTGCGCGGGACCTCGCCGTGGATCTCCAGATCGGCGCCACCAAGCGCCACCCCCACACACAGCAGCTCGGCGGCGACCCCGCGCACGAATGCGCGCCAACCGTCGCCCCGCTGGCCCTGTGGGAAAGCCGCATAATGGCGTTTTGCGGGCGTGAGCAGCGCAAGATCGGCGAGGGCGAAGTCCTCACGCTCGTCCAGGTCGAGCGCCCGCGCTCGGATGTGTCTCTGGGCAGTCGCTCGTGCCCGTACCGTGACGCCCTCGGCGATCGCGAACGGGAGGGCGAGGCCGCGGTTGTAGTCGGTGTGCTCCCCGATCAGATTGACGCGGCCCGGGGCAAAGGCGCGCACCGCCGATGGTGTCATCGCTTGGCGCTCCCCGCCACGTTCACGCTCCACGCGCCCCGGTTGCGGCGGCGCCACATCTGGCACGGCCGATCGCCTCCCGCAGCGCCGCGGCGGACACCTCCGGGAGGGTGTCGACGATGAACACCCCACCGCCCTGCTCGGAGCCCGCAAGGTACTTCAGCTTGTGGGCTGTGCGCAGTGGGGGGTAGAACTCGACGTGTAGATGCCCTTCCCGCTCGGCGCGGGCGCCGGTGGGCGCCTGATGGACGACCATGACGTACGGAAACTGCCGCTCGAACAGCGCGTCGTAGCCGCGCGTGAGCGCCTGCAGCGCGTCGGCGAGCGCGTTGAGCTCCGCGGGGGCGCAGTGCAGCAGCGTGGGGCGGTGCGCGCGCAGCACCACGTGCGCTTCGTAGGGCCACCGCGCAGCGTGGGGGACGTAGACGAGCACATGCTCGTTCTCGTACACGATCCGGAGCCCATCCTCGAGCTCTCGCCCCAGCAGCACGCACGGAGCGCAGCCCCCCAGGCGCGCGTCGGCGGCGCGCTCGGCGGCGGGCACGGGGGGCAGGAAGGGATAGGCGTAGATCTGCCCGTGGGGGTGGTGCAGCGTCACACCGACCTCCACGCCGCGGTTCTCGAAGATCAGCACGTACTCCACGTCCCTCCGTGCTCCCAGCTCCTCATAACGTTCCCGCCACACCCACATCAGCGCCCGCGCGCGCTCGGGGGGAAGTGTGGCGAAGGAGTCGTGGTGGCGGTCGGTGTAGACGACTACCTCGGCAGCGCCTCGCGGGGACTCGAACGCGGGAAAGCGGTTCTCGAAGACCGCGATCTCGAATGCCGGGAAGGGAATCTCCGTGGGGGGGCCTCCCGGGCGCGTGGGGCACAGCGGGCAATGCTCCTCGCTCGGCAGGAACGTGCGCTCCTGGCGGTGGATCGCGTAATCCACCCACTCCCCGCGCAACTCCTCGAAGCGCAGCTCACCCATCCTCACCAGTCCATCGGTAGAGGATCAGCCGCCGACCGTCCCCTTTGCGGAGGCTCTCAACTGCCAGTGGACCGCCAGGCTCCGCCGCGGACTGCGAAGCTGGGGGCGAATCCGCGGGAGGCGCGGAAGGGTCGCTGGATGGCCTCCGATCGGTCTCCTCGGGCATCGCGTCCAGGGTAGGCCCTACGCGCGCTTAAGGTGGCGCCGATACCGTCAAGGTGGTGCACGACGAGGTCCCCACACCCACCCCGCCCTCCGAACGCAGGGCGTGGCTGGTGGCACTGGCGCTATGCCTGCTCGGCGCAGGTGTGCTGGCGGCGATCCTCGGTGGCGCGATCGGCGACTCTCCGAGCGCGACCGCTCCGCCGGCGGTGCAGGTGGGGGCGGTCACGCCCACCGCGGCGAGCGCCTCGGAGGCGCCGTTGCGCTCGGGGCGGGGCACGGCGGCGGGACCGTACGCGGACGCCCGCCATGAGCCTGCTGGGAGCGCGTCGCCCGCTGTGGCATCGGTGGGAGCCGTCGTAGCGCACGCTCCCGGGGGGCGTGAGGACGTGGCGGCGAGCTCACCGGGACCCGAAGCGCACATCGCAGCGGCGTGGGAGGCCGGCTTCTACCCGATCTACGCGGAGGCGCAGCGCGTGTTCGGCGTCAACTGGCTGCTGCTCGCCTCGATCCACATGCAGGAGACCGCGTTCTCCACCGCGTCGTCCACCTACCACGGCCTGAACTTCGCCGGCTGCTGTGGGGGGCCAATGCAGTTCAACGTCACCAATGGACCGGTGAGCACGTGGGATCTGGTGAAGAACGCCTACCGCTTTGGTGTGCGCCCCGCGGCGTACGACCATCGCACCGCCCACCATCCGTCGATCTACGACGACTACGACGCGATCATGGCGGCGACGTGGCTGCTGTACTCCGACGGCGCCGGCAGCTCGCTCGACGACTCCGCGTGGTGGGCGGCGTACGACTACTACGGTCACGACGCCTACGGCGTGGAATACGCCGACGAGGTGCTCGCTCGCGCGATCGGCTGGTCACAGCACGGCTTCTGCATCAACTGCGGCGTGCAGCCGGCGCTTGTGCAGGCCGTCTACAACGCCTACGGCGCGCCGGTGATGGCGACGTACGCGACCGCCACCGTGGCTCGCACGGGGCATACGCACCGGGCGCGTCGACGGTAGCGGCTCACCCCTGCGCGATCAGCTCACCCGCCACCCGGTCGGTGGCGAGCGCGGTGCCGCCCAGCAGGCGCCGGGAGAGCTGGGCGCGGCGAAAGTACAGCGGGGCATCGTGCTCCCAGGTGGCGCCGATGCCGCCGTGCACCGAGATCATCGTGCGCGCGGCGTGATCGAGCGCGCGGCCAGCCACCGAGCGCGCGGCGTTGGCCGCCAACGCGAACTCCGCTGGCGCTCCGTGACGCGACCATCCGGCGTAGTAGAGCAGCGAGCGGCCGTTCTCCAGCTGGCGCAGCACCTCGGTGAGCGAGTGCTTGACGGCCTGGTAGGAGCCGATCGCGCGGCCGAAGGTGAAGCGCTCCTTGGCGTAGGCGACCGAGACGTCGAGTGCGCTTTCGACCGCGCCGAGCGACTCGGCGGCGATCAGCGCCTGCGCGAGGTGCCACGCCTCGGCGAGCGAGCCCTCGGGGGCGTCGAGGATCACGGCGGGCGCATCCTCGAGCCTGACGTGCCCGAGCGCTCGGGTGGCGTCGTAGCGGCGTACCGCGTCGACCGCGACACCGGTCGCGGAGGACTCCACCGCAAAACCGACCGCGCGCCCGTCGAGCAGCGCGATTCCCACCAGCACATCGGCGCCCGGGGCGTCGGGGGCAAACGCGATCTGCCCACTCACGCGGGCCTCGCCCTCCCCGCTGCGCACGGCGCTCGGCAGCGCGGGGCGCTCCATCCCGCTCGCGGGGTCGACGCTCCACTGCTCGGAGATGTCATCTGGCGGGCGCGCCGCCAGGTAGGCCGCGCGACGCTCTCCGCTCGCAAGCTCCTCCAGCAGCGGCGTCTTGCCGAGCCCGCCCGCCCCGTCGTTGAGGATCGCGGTGGCGGGGAGATGGCCGAGCAGCGGCACTGCCGCGAGCGCCCGCCCGCACTCGCTGAGCACGAGCATCGCGTCGAACGCGTCCAAGCCGGCCCCGCCGTGGGCCTCGTCGATCAGCAGGCCTGGCCAGCCCGCCTCCTTCGCGGTCGGCCACAGGTCGGTGGGCGAGCCGCCGCTGTCGAGCGCCTCACGTGCTTCCTGGAGCGTCTTGAAGCGTGACAGCGCGCCCCGGGCCGCCTCGCGCAGCAGCACCTGCTCGTCTGAGAGTGCGAGATTCATGCCTTTGCCGCCTCCTTCGCGCGCAGCTCCGAGAACGGGATGCCCTTGTCCAGACGCGGCTCGGAGGGCAGCCCCAGCACGCGCTCGCCGATCGTGTTGCGCAGGATCTCTTCGGTGCCGCCGGCCGACTTCAGGCCGGGGAGGAAGGAGATCATGTAGGCCCACTCGCTGTCCTGCGCCAGCGCGTCGGGGCCGAGCACGTCGGCGATCAGGTCGCCGGACTTGATCGCGCCGTTGACGATCGTCACCTTCGCGAGGCCCGCCTCGGGGCCGGGGATCTGGCCCTGCTGCAGCGCGGTGAGCGTGCGGTAGCCGGTGAAGCGCACCGCCATCAGTTCGCTTGTGATCTCGCCGAGCTGGCGGCGCACCTCGGGATCGCGACGGGCGTGTGGGTCGGCGGCGATCGCGCGGGCGAAGCGCGCGGAGTTGTAGCCAAGGCCCTCGCCGCCCAACCCGATCGTGACGCGCTCGAACATCAGTGTGGTGAGCGCCGTGCCCCAGCCGTTGCCCACGCCCCCCACCACCGCGTCGGCATCGATTGCCAGGTCGTCGAAGAACACCTCGTTGAACTCGGCCTCACCGGAGATTTGGCGCAGGCCGCGCACCGTCACGCCCGGGGCGTCCATCGGCACGATGAACATCGTCATGCCCTTGTGCTTGGGCACGTCGGCGTCGGTGCGCGCGAGCAGCAGTCCGTATGCCGCGAACTGCGCGTTGGTCGTCCACACCTTCTGGCCGGTGAGGCGCCAGCTGCCGTCGTCCTGGAGGCGTGCACGGGTCTGCACCGCCGCCAGGTCGCTGCCGGCGGCGGGCTCGGAGAAGAGTTGGCACCACACCTCGTCGCCGTGCAGCATCGGGCCGAGGTAGCGGGCCTTCTGGTCCTCGGTGCCGTGCGCGATGATCGTCGGCCCCAGCATCCCCACGCCGATCGCGTCGAGGATCCCCGGCACCCGGGCACGAGCGAGCTCCTGGTTGCAGATCACCTGGTCGATCGGCCCGAGACCCTGGCCGCCGTACTCCTTGGGCCACGTCACTCCCGCCAGGCCAGCCTCCGCGAGCTTGCCCTGCCAGGCGCGGCGCGCGGCGACGATCTCATCCTCGTCCTTCAGCGCCCCCTCGCCGGTCAACACGGGCGCTTCGGACTTGTGCTGCTCCAGCCATGCGCGCACCTGTGCGCGATGGGCGGCCTGCTCGGGTGTGTCGTCGAGATCCACTGCTGCGCCTCCTTGGTTGACTGACCAGTCAATCGCCTCTACACGGTACTACCTCCGACAGCGTGCGTGTCGAGGTGCGGGCGAAGTCTGCGTGCGCCAAGCGGTAGCCGGTGCGCGGGGGCGTGATTCAGGGGGTGACTCAACGGCGTCGGTCGAGCAGGGCGCCGAAGATCCCCACGCCCATGATCACCACCACGATGACCGACACCGCCGTGCCCGCCGAAATGCCTTTCTGTTCCACGATCGTGCGGAGCGTGAGAAAGGCGAGACCGACGACGAACAGCATCGCCACGAACAGGATCAGCACGCGGGTCACGGTCGGGAGCGGTTGTCGGGAGCGGGGAGGATTGCAGCAGACTATCCGCGGGCCGCTCCCACCAACGCCGGCTCGACGGTCGCCAACGGGCCTACGGGCGGGCGGGCCTTCCGTCCCCGCTGCGCCACGTGCTGGTCGGCGTGATAGGAGGAGCGCACGAGCGGGCCGGCGGCGACGTGCTCGAAGCCGAGCTCGTACGCGGCGCGCTCCAGCGCGACGAACTCGTCGGGATGCCAGTAGCGCACGACCGGGAGGTGCCGGGCGGAGGGGCGCAGGTACTGTCCGACGGTGAGCACCTGCACACCCTGCTCGCGTAGCGCCGCGAAGGCGTCCACGAGCTCCTCGTGGGTCTCGCCGAGGCCGACCATCAGCCCCGACTTGGTCGTGACCGCGGCGCCGCCCAGCTGCTTGGCGAGCGCGAGCACGCGGCAGGAGCGCGCGAAGGACGAGCCGCGCCGCGCGAGCGGGTAGAGGCGCGGGACGACCTCGACGTTGTGGTTGAACACATCCGGCCGCTCGGCGATCACCCTGGCGAGCGGCATCTCCTGGCCCTGGAAGTCGGGGGTGAGCACCTCGATCAGGCAGCCTGGCGCCTGGCGGCGAACCTGGCGGATGACCCCGACGAACGCCGAGGCGCCCTTGTCGGGGAGGTCGTCGCGGTCCACCGAGGTGACGACCGCGTGGCGCAGGCCCATGCGCGCGATCGAGCGTGCGACGCGCGCCGGCTCGAGCGGGTCGTTCCAGGTGGGGCGGCCGGTCTTCACGTTGCAGAACCCGCAGCGCCGCGTGCAGGTGTCGCCGAGGATCATGAACGTCGCGGTGCCCCGCTCCCAACACTCCCCGACGTTGGGGCACGCGGCCTCCTGGCACACCGTGTGCAGTTGCTCGTCGCGGATCAGCTGCGTGAGGGCGCGGTAGCGCTCGCCGCCGGGCGCCGGCACCTTCAGCCATGCCGGCTTGCGCTCGCGCAGCGGACGCACCTCTGGCCCGAGCACCTCCAGCACGTCCATCCCACCGGGGTTGGCGCGGGAGCGGGTTGCGCTCATGCCGCCGCGAGCTCCGTAGCCTGGGTGGCGTCGATTCCAAGATCCTGGGCCGTGACCCGCCGCCGGTGGCGGTCGTGCGCCTGACAGAAGCTCGCCGCCATGCGCGCGCCAAAGCGCTCGATCGAGGTCGCACCGCCCAGCTCGGTGATTGAGGTCATCTTGACGTCGGGCAGCCCGCAGGCGACCACCCAGGTGAAGGGCTCCAGATCGTTGTCTACGTTGACGGCAAACCCATGCGTGGAGACCCCCCGCGAGACATGCACTCCGAGCGATGCGATCTTGCGCTCCCCGACCCACACGCCGGTGTAGTCGGGGCCGTCCTGGGGACGCGAACGGGCGGCGATGCCCTCCCCGGCGAGCGCCGCGACGATCGCGCTCTCGATCGTGCGCAGGTGGGCGAGCACGTCGGTGACGCCCATGATTGGGTACCCCACCAGCTGCCCGGGACCGTGGTATGTGACGCGCCCGCCGCGGTCGGTCGGCACGACCTCGATGCCGCGCGCACGGTAGAAGCCCTCGCCGAGGGTCAGCTCACCCGGCTGTGAGCGCCGCCCGCGAGTGAACACTGGGGGGTGCTCCAACAGCAGCAGCGTGTCAGGCAGTTCACCAGCCTGACGTCGGGCGGCGACGTCCCGCTGGATCGTGAGTGCCTCGCGGTAGGGGATCGTGCCGAGGTGGCAGACCCACAGCTCTGGCGTGCATCGGCTGACGTCGGTCATCTCTCTGCTCCCAGCCTAGCGGCAGGGCTCGCTCACAACGTGAGCGCGGCCGGCTCCTCCAGCAGCTCTCTGATGCGCGCAAGGAAGCGGGCGGCGTCGGCGCCGTAGAGGATGCGGTGGTCGCAGACGAGCGTGACGGCCATCGTGTGGCGGGCGACGATCTCGCCGCCGCCGTCCGCGCCGCCGGCCAGCACCACGGCGCG
The DNA here is from genome assembly GCA_963812595.1 of uncultured Solirubrobacterales bacterium. GTDB lineage: Bacteria > Actinomycetota > Thermoleophilia > Solirubrobacterales > Solirubrobacteraceae > Palsa-744. Next base: position 929,661 of record CAWEVQ010000008.1, on the reverse strand, counting down.
CGGGGCCAGCGAGCCGACCGAGAGGATCGCGGCCTGCGGGGGGTTGACGATCGCGCTGAAGCTGCGCACCCCGTACATCCCGAGGTTGGAGACCGTGAACGTGCCACCGCCGAGCTCGGGGGGCGTGATCGTGCCGGCGCGCACACGCTCGGCGAGGGCGCGGGTCTCGCGGGCGATCTCGCCGAGGGACTTCAGCGCGGCGTCGAACACGGTCGGGACGACCAGCGCGCCCGCCATGCCCGACGTCCCGCCCGTCTCCCCTCGTCGTTAGCGCCCCACCGCCACCGCGACCCCGACGTTGACGCGCGAGTGCAGCTGCAGTTTGCCGTCGCGGTAGCTGCCGTTGGCGCGGGGGTGCTCGTGCAGCGCCAGCGCGCACGCCTTGACGACCATGTCGTTGTACGTGGGCGCCTCCTCGGGGGAGAGGCGCTTGAGCTCGGAGCGCAGCGCCACGCACCGCTCCATGTCGATCTCCGCCTGCAGCGCGAAGTCGGGGATCGTCGCCTTCGACTCGGCCATCCGCCGCGCGATCGTCTGCTGGGTGCGGGTGAGCTCCACGACGGTCGGTGTCGCCCTTGGCGGTCGCCACGCGCTCGGTGAGTCGTGGTCGGCGTCGCCGCGGACCGGACGCCGGTGCCGCGTCGCCGGCTCCGACGGCCCGGCCGCGGCGACCTGCCGTTGCTCCGCGGCCTCGACGTCGGCCTTGACGATCCGCCCGCCGGGACCGGTGCCGGCGAGCGTGTGCAGGTCCACGCCGCTCTCGCTTGGCGATCCTCCTGCGCGAGTGGGGAGGCCTTCACGCGGTCCACCCCGATCCTTGCCTCGTGTACAACGGTGTCGGGCTGGCGGGGGCTGGGGCTGCCGTGCGCCTTGATCGTCACAGCAGCGTCTGTGGGACGCGCCTCCTGTTGCGGGGCCGCGTCGGCTGGCGCGGGCGGCGCTCGATGCTCGGCGCCTCGACGCGCCGCCTCTCCAACATGCGCGATCGTCGCGCCGACGGCGAGCGTGTCGCCCTCCTGGGCGACGATCCGCAGAGCGCCCTCCTGGTCGGACTCGTACACCATCGCCGCCTTGTCGGTCTCGATCTCGACGAGCTCCTCGCCGCGGCCGACGTGCTCGCCGTCGTGCTTGAGCCAGCGCAGCACGGTGCCCTCCTCCATCGTGTCGGAGAGGCGGGGCATCACGATCTCGCCCACCGGCGCCTCACCGTGTGCCCGCTTGCCCTGCCGTCCCCGCGCAGGGACCTGCCCGAGCACCTCCAGCGCCGCGTGCACCACCTGCGGCTCGTGCGGGAAGGCGATCTCCTCCAGTGGCTTGGAGTAGGGCATCGGCACGTCGGCGCCGGTGACGCGCCGCACTGGAGCGTCGAGGTCGTCGAAGGCCTGCTCGGTGATCAGCGCGCTGAGGTTGGCGCCGACCCCCCCGTGTGGCCAGCCCTCCTCGACGACCACGCAGCGGTTGGTCTTGGCGACCGAGCGCAGCATCGGCGTCGAGGTCGAGCGGGCGCAGCGTGCGGGGGTCGATCACCTCGGCCTGCACGCCGTGCTCGTCCGCGAGCGTCTGCGCGGCCCGCTCCGCGGTGATCGCCATCCGCGAGATGCCGACGATCGTCACGTCGGCGCCCTCGCGGCGCACGGCGGCGCGGCCGAAGTCGACGAGGTGCTCCCCGTCGGGCACCTCCCCGCGCTGGCCGTAGAGCGACTCGTGCTCGATGAAGATCACGGGGTTCTCGTCGCGGATCGCGGCCTTCAACAGGCCCTTGGCGTCGGCGGGGGTGGAGGGGGTGGCGACGAGCAGCCCGGGCACGTGCATGAAGAACGCCTCCAGGCAGTGCGAGTGGGTGGGGCCCAAGCTGGTGGCCCGCGCCCTGGGGCATGCGCACGACCAGCGGTACGCGGGCCTGCCCGCCGAACATGTAGTGGATGTGGGCGGCGTGGTTGACGATCTGATCGAAGCGCGAGCAGGGCGAAGTTGATCGTCATCAGCTCGACCACGGGGCGCAGGCCGACCATCGCGGCGCCGACACCCATGCCGACGATCGTGTTCTCGGAGATCGGGGTGTCGCGCACGCGGCGCTCCCCGAACTCATCCAACAGGCCGGCGGTGACCTTGAAGGCGCCTCCGAACACGCCGATGTCCTCGCCCATCAAGATCACGCGCTCGTCGCGCGCAAGCTCCTCGCGCAGCGCGGCGTTCAGCGCCTCGCGGTAGCGCAGCTCGGCCATCAGGCGTCCTCGCCCGCTTGCAGGGCGCTCGTGATCTGCTGCGGAATCTCCCCCGTGCTCGCCGCCGTGGGGCCGTTTGCCTGCGGCGAAGCATCGGCGGCGCCGTACCCGGGTGGGGAGGTGCGCACGGAGTACCAGCCGTGCACCTGGCTGCCGAGCACGTACACGTCGTCGTACAGCGACTCGGGCGGCGGGAAGGGGGATGCCTCCGCGAAAGCGACAGCCTCGTCCACCTGCGCGCGTGCCCGTTCGTCGATCTGCGCGCGCGCGGCGGCGTCGAGGATCCCCTCGCGCTCCAGCAGATCGCCGAAGACGGGGATCGGGTCGCGCTCGCGCCAGTGGGCGACCTCCTCCTTCGAGCGGTACTCCTCGGGGTCGGCCATCGAATGGCCGCGGAAGCGGTAGGTGATCGGCCTCCACCAGCACCGGGCGGCGCTCCTCGCGCACCCGGCGCAGCGCCTCGGAGATCACGGCGTGGGTGTCGAGCACGTCCATCCCGTCGCAGCGCATCCCGGGCACGCCGAGGCTCTCGCCCTTGCGCTGCAGGTCGGTGACGGCGGAGTGGCGCCCCAGCGCGGTGCCCATCCCGAACTGGTTGTTGGTGACCATGAACACGACCGGCAGGCGCCACAGCGCGGCGAGGTTGAGCGTCTCGCCGAAGGTGCCCTGGTTGGAGGCGCCGTCGCCGAACGTGCACAGCGTGACGTCGTCCTCGCCGCGGTAGTCGCTCGCCAGCGCGATGCCCGCCGCGATCGGCAGATTGCCGCCGACGATCCCGTAGCCGCCCATGAAGCGACGCTCCAGATCGAACATGTGCATCGAGCCGCCCCGTCCGCCGGAGCAGCCGTCCACGCGCCCGAACAGCTCCGCCATGACGTTGCCAGGTGGCGTCCCGCGCACCAGCGCATGGCCGTGCGAACGGTAGGTCGAGATCAGGTAGTCGCTCGCGCGCAGCGCCCGCGCGCCGCCGACGATCGTGGCCTCCTCGCCGATCGAAAGATGCAGGAAGCCGCCGACCTTGGCGCGCGCGTACATCTCGCCGGCGCGCTCCTCGAAGCGGCGGATCAGCGTCATCGTCGCCAGCCACTCGCGCGCCGTCTGGGGGTCGGGCAGGCCGGTGTTCATCAATGCTCCACGGTAGCCCAGCGTGGCGGGCTACTCGCCCGCGGGCTGCGTTGCCCGGCACGGATGCTCATCGATGCTCCACGGCGGCCCAGCGGGCGATGAACTCCTCGTCCTGGAGCTGTGCCAGGTCGGCGCGCAGCGCTCGCGCGCGGCGCGCCGCCTCCTGCGGATGGAGGTCCCAGAACAGCACCACCTCGCCGCTGTCGATCTCCACCACCTCGATGTGATCGACCCGAGCGGGGTCGGCCAGCAGCGCGGGCAGTCCAGCCGCCGCGCCTGACGATCAGCCGGTAGGCGCGGTTGGCCCTCATCGCGCGGCGGCGCCCGCCAGCAGCTCCCCCGCCTCCTCCAATGCGCGCTCGCCGACCAGCACCCGCTTTCTGTGCGATCGAAGATCGGCCAACACCGCGGGAATGTCGCCGACGCCCGCTCGAGCCGCCTCCGCGGTGGTGGTTCGCAAGCTGCTCGCGCACCGAGTGGCAGCTCCGCGCCGCGCAGCACGGCCTGGGGGTGCATCTCGCAGGCCGCGGCGGCGATCAGCACGGTGTCCGGATCCGAGAGGGAGCGCCCGGCGGCGAACGCTTGGCGGAAGGCGGCCTGCGCGAAGGGAACCACTCGTCCGATGCCCTTTGCGTAGGTGGCGACGCGCATCGCCAGATCGCTGTCGAACGGGAATGGCTCGGGCCAGCGCAGCGGCTGAATGCCCAGCTCATCGGCTCGACGCCGCACGTCCGCGCGGAACATCTGAACCTCCGTCTCGCAGCGGAAGGATTCGAAGTTCTCCGCGCCGGGCAGCTCGCGCGCCAGCACCGGCCGCCACTCCAGCGGTCCGGGAATCACCTGCAGGACGCGCTCGGCGGCGAGGTAGGCCAGAGGGCTGGCGAGATCGAAGTAGAAGGCCGCGTCCATGGTCAGAGCGTAGCCCCGCGAACGCGATTCGCTCAGCCGTGGATCAGCCAGCCGTCGGTGGCGCGCCCGGCCTCCATCACGGCCTCGGAGAGGGTGGGATGGCCGTGGACGATGCGCCCGACCTCGGGGAAGCCGCCCTCCAGCGCGCGCACGTTGACGAGCTCCTGAATCAGCTCGGTGGCGCGGCTGCCGACGATGTGGCCGCCGAGCAGCTCCCCGTACTTGGAGTCGCCCACTAGCTTGACGAGGCCGGCGCGGTCGCCGTAGACGATGCCACCCCCCACGGCGCCATAGGGCACCTTGCCGACCACCACGTCGTAGCCCTGCTCGCGGGCCTGCTCCTCGGTGAGGCCGAACGAGCCGACGTTGGGCGTGCAGAAGGTGGCGCGGGGGATGTCGATGTAGGCGAGCGGGTGGGTGGGCAGCCCGGCGGAGTCCTCCGCCGCGATGATGCCCTCGTCGGAGGCCTTGTGCGCGAGTGCGGGGCCGCGGACGAGATCGCCGATCGCGTAGATCCCCGCCGCGGTGGTGCGCAACGCGCCGTCGACCTTCACGAGGCCGCGCTCGTCGAGCTCGACGCCGGCGGCGGCGAGACCGAGCCGGTCCACGTCGGGCCCGCGCCCGGCGGCGATCACGAGATAGTCCACCTCGGCCGACTCACCCGCAGGTGAGTCTCCGTCCGAGCCCTGGCCTTTGGAACCGACCTCTCCCGGGGAGCCGCCGGCGGATCCGCTCGCGTAAGTGAAGCTCACGCCCGTCTCGCTGGCGCGCACCCCTTCGATCGGCGTGGCGGTGAGAACCTCGATGCCCTGGCGCTTGAGCCCGCGCTCGACCAGCCGGGAGATGTCGGCGTCCTCGGTGGGGAGCACGCGGTCGAGCACCTCGAACAACAGCACCTCGCTGCCCAGCCGTGCGTAGCCGGAGGCGATCTCCGCCCCCGAGGCGCCCGCGCCCACGACCGCCAGGCGCTTGGGCAGCTCCGGTAGAGCCCACGCCTGCTCGGTGCCGATCACCCGTCCGCCCAGCTCCACGCCCGGGATCGAGCGCCCGACGGAGCCGGTGGCGAGGATCACGGTTGCGGCCTCGAGCTCCTGCTCGCCGACGCGCACCTTGATTGGCCCCCACTCGGCCCTTGCCTGCCCACCGCGCTAGCCTGCCCACCGGAGGTGGGCGTGAGCGTGGCCTCACCGTCGATCACGTCGATCCCGTTCTTCTTGAACAGCCCGCCCACACCGCCGGTGAGCGTCCCCACGACTTTCTCGCGTCGCGCCTGCACGGCGGGGTAGTCGACCTCGACGCCCGCCACGCGCAGTCCGAAGTCGCCAGCCTCGCGGATCTCGCTAAGCAGGTCGGCCGAGCGCAGCACCGCCTTGGCGGGGATGCACGCGTAGTTCAGGCAGCGTCCCCCGACCTTGTCACGCTCGATCACGACCGTCTTTTTTCCGAGCTGCGCGGCGCGGATCGCGGCGACGTACCCGCCCGGTCCGGTGCCGATCACGATGCAGTCGTAGGAGGTGCCTGCCACGGTGGGGCGAGCCTATCGCAGCGGCGCGCCGAGCCCGTCGCGCTGCCTGGGCCGTCCCGTGTCGTGCTATCGCTGGCCCGGCCTGCATTCGGCCCATCACGCGCACGAGCTTCCAGAACAGCCAGCCGCCCAGCCCGATGCTGAGCAGGCAGGCGGCGGCAGCAAGGATCGTGGTGGCGATCACCAGCGCCAGCGAGGTCACGAGGATCTGGAAGGCCAACAGCGCCTCGAAGCCGAGCACCGCCCAGTAGCGCCGCCGGTACATCCCCACCGCGAGAGCGCCGAGCACGAGCGCGATGAAGATGCCGCCGGGTACCGAGCCGCCGTGGCTGCGCAGGTCGTGGATGGTGAGCGTGCCCACCGCCACCCCGATCGCGACCAGCGCCGCGACCGCCACCGCGACCAGCAGCGCCGCTGGCCGCTCGCCCTCGGCAAGAGGGGTCAGCGCGGCGCGCGCCTGCTCGTCCTTCAGCCCTGTGCGCGAGCGCGATCCCTCTTCACCGGCCGCACCTGGGGGCGGATCGTCCACACCGCCGCTGACCGGCCGATCGTGCCCGTGACTAACGGACGGCAAGGTCACGCTCCCGGTGGTACTCGGCGAGTGTCCCGTACAAAGCGCGCGCTGTCTGTTCGGGGTCGGCCGCGTCGGCTATCGCCCGCACCACCGCCACACGCCCTGCCCCGGCCTCGGTCGCGGCCTGGACGTTGCCGGCGTCGATGCCGCCGATCGCGAAGAACGGGAGCCGCGAGTGCAGTGCGGCGTAGCGGACGAGCTCCAGCCCGACCGCCGGGCGACCGGGCTTGGTGGGCGTCGCGTAGACGGGGCCAACGCCGATGTAGTCCACGCTCGTCATGCCCTCACGGCTGCTCCCGGTTGCCGCATTGAACCCTGCCGTGACCCTGCCGACTTCAGCCGTGGCGGCGTCGATCTCCGCAGGGGTGTGCGTCGAGAGGCCGATCAACATGTCCGGACCGACCAGCTCGCGCACCTGCCCGGCCGGCCATGTCCTCCTGACCCACATGCACCCCGTCGGCACCGGCCTCCAGCGCCACCGCCGGGCGGTCGTTGACGATCAACAGCGACCCCATCGCCTTACAGATCGTGCGAGCAGTGCTCACAACTTCTGTGAGCTCCTCCTCAGACAGTCCCTTGTCGCGCAGCTGCACGATGTCCACGCCGCCCGCGATCGCCGCGCGCAGGACTTCGGACAGCTCGCGCCCGCCCGGGTCGTGAGTCGCACACCAGGTACAGCCGCGCCGCCGCTAGGCGCGTCCGCCGCTCGGCGCCAATGTCGTGGGTGGCCATCGACCAAGTCTCGCACGGCCACCTGGGGCTAGCATCAAACCCGTGCCCAGCAACGATCGAGCGTTTGATGTGGCGGTCGTCGGCGGCGGCATCGTCGGCCTTGCAGTCGCCTGGCGCGCGCGGCTGCGCGGGTTGTCGGTGACCGTACTGGAGCGTGGCGCGATCGGCGAGGAATGCGCCTCGGGTGTCGCCGCCGGAATGCTCGCCCCGGTCGCCGAGGTCGAGTTCGGGGAGGCGGGGCGACGGGTGCTCGACCTTGGTCTGCGCTCGGCGCGGATGTGGCCGGAGTTCGCCGCCGAGCTGTCGCGCGAGGCCGGCGTCGAGGTGGGGCTGCGCCAGAGTGGCACGTTGGTAATCGCACGCGACGCGGACGAGGCGCGCGCCCTGGAGCGTCAGCTCGCGCTGCGCCGGTCGCTCGGCTTGCGTGCCACGCGGCTGCGGGCCAGCGCCGTGCGCGAGCTCGAGCCGGCGCTGGCGCCGACCGTGCGACTGGCGTTGGAGGCGCCCGATGACCACAGCGTCGACCCGCGGCTGGTGTTGGCCGCGCTGCGGCGTGCGGGCGAGCTCGCGGGAGTGCAGCTGCGCGAACACACCCCAGTGGCCAGGGTCGAGGTGGAGGGGTCGACCACGGGCGCTCTCGAGGACCGATCGGAGCGGGTCACCGGTGTGGTGCTCGCCGACGGGGAGCGTGTGAGCGCGGGGCAGGTGGTGCTCGCCGCCGGCGCATGGAGCGGCGAGCTCGCGGGGCTGCCGGCGTATGCGCGCGTGGCGGTGCGTCCGGTCAAGGGACAGATCCTGCGGCTGCGCGACCCCGCGGGCCCGGGTCTGCTGGAGCGTGTCGTGCGCTTTGAGGGTGGCTACCTCGTGCCCCGTGGCGACGGACGCTACGTGCTGGGCGCGACCGTCGAGGAGCGTGGCTTCGAGGAGCGCCCGACGGTGGGCGGCGTCTACGAGCTGCTGCGCGACGCCCACGAGCTGGTGCCCGGCGTGTTGGAGCTGCAGATCGAGGAGCTGTCCGTGGGCTTCCGGCCGTCCACCCCCGACAACACCCCCGTGATCGGCCCCGGCGCGGTGGAGGGGCTGGTGTGGGCCACCGGGCACCATCGCAACGGCATCCTGCTGGCGCCGCTCACCGCGGAGCTCATCGCCGAGGCGCTGGTGGGGGTGTTCGCGTGATCGTCCTCAATGGGCAGGACTCCGACCTGCCGGCCGGGGAGACCGTCGTCGGCGCGCTTGCTCGGCTCGGGCTATCAGCCGATGCGCGCGGTGTGGCGGTGGCAGTCGACGGCGAGGTCGTTCCCCGCGCTGCCTGGGAGAGCTTCGCGCTCTCCGCGGGTGCGCGTGTGGAGGTGCTCACCGCGATGCAGGGGGGATGATGGGGTAGACGATGCGCATGCCCAGCTCGACATCTACCGAAGCGGACACCCCCCTCACGATCGCCGGGTGCACCATGCGATCGCGCCTGCTGCTCGGCACGGGTGGGTTCCCATCGCTGGAGCTGATGGCGGAGGCGATCCGGGCGAGTGGCAGCGAGCTGGTGACGGTGGCGCTGCGAAGATTGGGTCCCGCCCACCTGGGGCCCGCCCACCAAGGTGGGAATCTCGATCCTCGCGGCTCGCTGATCGACGTGCTGGCCGACACCGGCGTGCGACTGCTGCCCAATACCGCCGGCTGCCACACCGCGCGCGACGCCGTGCTCACCGCCAAGCTCGCCCGCGAGGCGTTTGCCACCGACTGGATCAAGTTGGAGGTGATCGGCGACGAGGACACGCTTCTGCCCGACGCCCCCGAGCTGTTGCGCGCCGCCGAGGAGCTGGTGGACGAGGGCTTCACGGTGCTCCCCTACACGACCGACGATCCCGTCCTCGCCCGACGCCTGCAGGACGTCGGCTGTGCCGCGGTGATGCCGCTTGGTGCCCCGATCGGCAGCGGCATGGGCATCCGCAACCCCTACAACCTCGCTCTACTGCGACAGGCAGTGCAGTGTGCCGGTGGTGCTGGACGCCGGCATCGGCACGGCCTCCGACGCCGCGTTGGCGATGGAGCTCGGCTGCGACGCCGTGATGGCCGCCTCGGCGATCTCCCGCGCGGAGAACCCCGTGCGCATGGCGCGCGCGATGCGCCACGCCGTGGAGGCCGGGCGACTCGCCCGCACCGCCGGTCGCATCCCTCGCCGTCTCTACGCCACCGCGTCCACGCCGGACGAGGGACTCGCCGAGTTCCCCGCTTGAGCCGTTAGCTTCCACCACTTCGATCGTGCCGTTCATCGTCGTCGGGTAGTAGGTGCACTCGTAGTGGATGACGCCCGGCTGGGCGAGCTTCAGTTCGAAGCTGCCACCTTCGCCGAAGTCCTTGGAGGCGAACTTGTACGGGCCCGCCCTCGCTCGTGACGTTGCACTTCTCGGGGTCGTCGTTGGTCCACCTGATCGTGCTGCCGACCTTCGCCCGCACCGTGTCGGGGTCGATCGCGATGTTGCGGTAGGTGATCTGCACCACCCCGCTCTTCGCCGGTTCGGAAGCGGAGGGCGAGGCGTACTTGGGGGCGGTGACCGCTTTCAAACCGCCGCTGGCGGCGGTTTTGGACTTCGCCGTGGTGGTGCCCTGAGTTGTGACGGTAGTCGTGGTGGTGCTCGTGGTCGTCGAGCCGCTCGATCCGCAACCCGCGGCAGCCAGCGCCAGCGCCGTGCACACCGCAGCGCAGGCCACCGCAACCGACTTGCCCCTCGCGGGCAACACACCATTTTCTGCTTTCACAGTCAACCTTCCCCTCTTCCCCATTGATCCTCCGTGCTCCGGCCTGCCTTACGGCGATGCCGATCCAATCGCTGTCCCCGCATCCCAGCCTAGCCTAGACTGGCGCTCCTATGGCATCTCACGAATCGCCACCGAACAGCGAGCTCGCGCTCCAAAGCGCCGCGGCGTGGAGTCCCGAGACCGCCCGGGGGGCCGGGGAGCCGACGACCCCGCGCCACTTCCTCACCGGAGCCGAGTTGAGTGCCGCCGAGCTCGACGGGCTGCTGGGGCGCGCGGTCGAGCTGAAGGCCGACCCGCTCTGCTCGCGCGCGCTCGCGGGACGCAGCGTGGCGCTGATCTTCCAGAAGCCCTCCACGCGCACCCGCGTGTCGTTCGAGGTGGGCATCCACGAGCTGGGCGGCCACGCCGTGGTGCTGCGCAGCGATGAGCTGCAGCTCTCGCGCGGCGAGTCGCCGCGCGACACGGCGCTGGTGCTCTCCCGGCACGTCGCGGCGGTGGGGTTGCGCACCGGCGCGGACGACCTGCTCGAAGAGCTTGCCGCCCACAGCTCGGTGCCGATCATCAACATGCTCAGCGCCCGCCACCATCCCTGTCAGGCGCTCGCCGACCTGCTCACGCTGCGCGAGTCCTACGGCGCGCTGCAGGGGCTGCGTCTGGCGTACGTGGGCGACGGCAACAACGTCGCCCGCTCGCTCGCCGTCCTGGGTACGCTCGCCGGGATGCACGTCGCCGTCGCCTCGCCGCCGGGCTACACGCTGGAGCCTGACCTCGACCTGCCCGCCGGCGCCGGCGGGCGAGCTGACGCTGCACTCCGACCCCTACGAGGCGGTGGAGGGGGCGTGCGCGGTGTACACCGACGTGTGGGTGAGCATGGGCGATGAGGTCACCGCGGGTGAGCGGCGCGAGGCGCTGGCGGACTACCGCGTCGACGACGCGCTGCTGGACGCGGCGGCGCCGGGCGCGTTTGCGATGCACGACCTGCCCGCCCACCCCGGCGAGGAGATCACGCCCGAGGTGATGTACGGCCCGCGCCAGCGCATCTGGGAGCAGGCCGAGAACCGCCGTCACGCGCAGAAGGCGCTGCTGGAGCTGCTGACCGACCGCGGTGCGGCGGGCGTGGATGCGGTGGGCGGCGCATCCACATGAGTGAGCGGCCCGAGCGCGGCCAGGAGCTGGAGCTGACGGTCGACTCGCTCGCCTACGGCGGCGAGGGCGTGGCGCGGCTGGGCGAGCACGGCTACGTGGTGTTCGTCGCCGGCGCCGTCCCCGGCGACCGCGTGCGCGCCGTGGTGTACAAGCGCAAGCGCAACTACGCCCACGCTCGCACCCTGGAGATCCTGCAGGCCTGGCCCCGAGCGGATCGCCCCGCGCGCCGAGCACCCCGGCGTGCCGTGGCAGGTGCTCCCCTACGAGCGCCAATTGGAGATCAAGCAAACCCAAGTGCAGGACGCGCTGCGGCGGCTGGGCGGCTTCGAGGGCTTCACGGTCGAGCCGATCGTGCCGGCGCTCGAACAGTGGCGCTATCGCAACAAGCTCGAGTACTCCTTCGGCCACGACCTGCACACTGATGAGCTGGTGTGCGGCTTCCACGCCCCCGCGGGATGGAACATGGTGCTCGCGATCGACGACTGCCTGCTGGCCTCCGAGGAGGGCAACCACGCCCGCCGTGTGGCGGCGGACTGGTGTCGCGAGCAGGGGTTGCGCGCGTGGAGCCGCGGCGGGGAGGAGGGCGGCGGTCTCGGCGATCGCCCTGAGGCCGCTCACAGTGGCATTGGCGGGAACGGCGCCTCGCCGGAAGGCGAGCTCACGCGCGAAACCGCACCCCGTCGTGACGAGGGGGTGCCGGCGCGGGAGCAGACCGGGTCTGGCCCTGCCGTCCGAGGCCGAGGTCGACGTGGGTCGGCGCGTGGCGAGGAGCGCACCGGTCCCGGACCGGACGGCCGCGCGCTGCTGCGCAACCTCGTGGTGCGCGAGGGCCGGCGCACGGGCAAGTTGCAGGTGCGCATCGTCACCACCGAGGGCGAGCTCGACGCGCCCTCGCTCGCGGCGGCGCTCGCCGCGGAGTTGGGCGAGCGGCTGTCGGGGGTGCTGTGGACGCGCTCGCGCCAGCTCGCCGAGACGACCGCCGGCGGGGAGACCGAGCTGGTGTGGGGCGATGCGGAGCTGCCCGAGCGCGTCGCAGAGCTCGAGTTGCGCATCTCCCCCGAAGCGTTCTTCCAAACCAACACCGAGATGGCGGAGGTGCTGTACGGGATCGCCGCCGAGTACGCCGCCTTGGAGGGGTGGGAGCGGGTGTATGACCTCTACTGCGGCACCGGCACGATCGCGCTGGCGCTCGCACCGCGCGCCGGCGAGGTGTGGGGGATCGAGCTCGTGGAGCAGGCCGTCGCCGACGCGATCGCGGCCGCGCGGCGCAACGAGATCGCGAACGCCCACTTCTTCGCCGGCGACGCGCGCCTCGCGCTGCCCGAGCTGCTGGCCCGCGCCGGGCGCCCCGACGTGCTCGTCGTCGATCCCCCCCGCGCGGGGCTCTCCCAGAAAGTGGTGCGCCGGATCATCGAGGCGGGGCCGCGACGGATCGTGTACATCTCCTGCAACCCCACCACGCTCGCCCCCAACGCCGCCCAGCTGATGGAGGCCGGGTGGGCGCTGCGCAAGGTGCGCCCCGTGGACATGTTCCCGCAGACGCACCACGTGGAGTGCGTCGCGCTGTTGGAGCGCGGGTAGGCTTTCCACCGATGCGCGCCGCCACCATCCGCGACAAGGAGATCCTCGTCGAGGAGCACCCCGACCCAGTGCCGGGAACGGGCGAGGTGCTTGTGCGCGCGCGCGCGGCGGGCCTCAACGGCGCCGACATGATGCAGCGCCGCGGACTTTACCCGGCGCCCCCGGGCTCGCCACAGGACATCCCCGGGATGGAGCTCGCCGGCGAGGTCGCCGCGCTCGGCCCGGGGGCGGAGCGCTTCGCGCGGGGCGAGCGCGTAATGGCGATCGTTGGCGGCGGCGCGCAGGCCGAGCTGTGCGTGGTGCACGAGCGCCAGCTGATGCCTGTCCCCGACGCCCTGGGCTGGCTCACCGCCGGTGGGGTGCCCGAGGTGTTTACGACCGCCCACGACGCGCTGTTCGTTCAGGCGCAACTGCGCCCCGGCGAGCGCTTGCTCGTGCACGGTGGCGCCGGGGGGGTCGGCACCGCGGCGATTCAGCTTGCTCGCGCGAGCGGCGTGCGAGTGACGGCAACCGTGCGCCGCGAGGAGTCCCGGCCCGAGGTCGCGGCGCTTGGGGCCGAGGCGATCGCACCCGAGGGCTTCGTCGAGCAGGGCCCCTTCGACGTGATCCTCGAGCTGGTGGGCGCCCCCAACATGGAGGACAACCTGAACGCGCTCGCCACTGGCGGGCGGATCGCCGTGATCGGCGTGAGCGCTGGCGTCAAGTGCGAGCTCAATCTGCTGGCGCTGATGGGCAAGCGTGCGCGCATCCACGGCTCCACGCTGCGCGCACGGCCGCTGGAGGAGAAAGCGCTGGCGGCCCGCCGCCTGGAGCGCGAAGTGCTGCCGCTGCTTGCCTCGGGAGCCCTCACCGTGCCGATCGCCGCGACCTTCCCGCTCGACGATGCCGCCGCTGCGTACGACCGCTTCGCAGCCGGCGGCAAGCTCGGCAAGGTCATCCTCGATATCTCATAGACCAGGCCGCATGCGGCCTGGTCCGGGGCAGCGCATGCGCTGCCCCGCCCACCGGCGCATGCGCCGGTGGGAACAGCTAATAAGTCTCAAGCATGCGCGCGGCAGAAGGATCAATAAGGCGGCTGAGCGGCCCACCACTCGCCGAGCGCCCGGAACGCCTCCCAGAAGGCGCGCTTTGCCTCCTGCCCGTCGAGCGACTCGTCGATGTTGGGCACATACAGCGCGTCGATCGAGGGGGTCAGCTGCTGGATCTCACCCAGCTGGGAGGCGAGCGGGCGCGCGAGCGGGATCTGCAGGTCGTTGAGCGCCGCCAGCGCATCTGCACCCATGGCTACCACGATCTTCGGCTGCACGATCGCGATCTCCTCGACCACGCGCCCCACGCACTCGGGCTCGGCCAGCGAGGAGTCGCCCAATGGGCACTTCACGCACAGCGTGCCATACACCGCCAGCGGATCGATCGAGAGGCGCTTGAGCGACTTCATCAATGCTCCCCCCGCGCGTCCGTAGAAGGCGACGCCCTCCTCCACCTCCGAGGGCATCGGCGCGTACTTGAGCAGCATCACATCCGCCTGCGGGTGCCCCGAGCCGAGCACCGGCATCAGGTTGCCGCGCGGGCAGTGCGGGCAGGTCTGCAGATCGCGCGTGAGCGTGTTGAGCTCGCGGATCGCTCGCTCCAGATACTTCTCGCGGATCTCGTCATCGGTTGCCGGCATCAACGCCGTTGGTTTTGACGGCGCTCCCGCTTGTCCTTGGCACTGCATCTTGCGTTGCGGGGTAGCCGGCCTGTCTCGGGCCGGCTTGTCGGCTTTCATGGCCGGGGGTTGTTGCCGGTGGCGCGCCGCACTCGCCGCGCCGTCCTTGCCCGCCGCGCCGGGGCTGGCGTGGCGCGCGTCTCCAGGAACTTCAGCGCCTGCACGTACAGCAAACTGGTCGGGCGCGTCACGATCTCGGCGTCGCGCAGCGACTGCAGGAACTCCTGCGGGCCCTCGAAGTCGCGCATCCTCACCCTTACCGAGCCGAGGCCCTGCGCGACGTGGGAGTCCGAGCCGGCGCCCGCCGGGATCCGGTACTTGGCGGCAAACCGCGCTGCCTCCTCGTTGAAGGCGCCGATCGCCACGCGCGGGTTGAACACCTCGATCGCGTCCACCCCGTCGAGCACGGGCAGCAGATGCTCGTAGTCGGGCACCGCGTGCATACGGTCGAACGGGTGCGGCACATATACAACTCCGCCTTGGCGCTTGATCTCCGCGACCGTCTCCGCCAGGGTCAAGCCGCGCGGGATGCGCTCCTCGATGAACAGCCCGATCACCTCGCCTTCGGTGGCGGTCTTCACCTCCTCGCCGACGATCACCTTGACGGGCGGATGGGAACCGGATCCGTCTGCCTGCGCGCGCGCCTGGAGCGCCCCCGACACCTCGTTGTGATCGGTCACCGCGATCGCCCCCAGCCCCTGCTCGCGAGCGGTTGCCAGCAGCACCTCCACGGGCGTGGCGCAGTCGTGGGAGTGGTCGGTGTGCATGTGCAGGTCCACATCGATCAACGATCTCCCCACCAGGCGCCTGCGCAACGCCGGGTCGCCCCGCGGATCGCGCCGGCGGTTGGCCAGGTCTCGATAGAGCCGCTCCACCTCATCCGTCACCTCGCCCCACGTGCGCTCCGCGGGGGACCCCGCTGGGGGCACCAGTTGGTAGTCGGCCGGAAAGTGGCGCTCCATCAGTCGCGCCGTCTCCGGGAAGCTCGCAGTGCGCGTGTCCAGCCGGCCGAAGAACGTCGCTACGAAGCGGCGCCCGAGCAGCGTGGAGAGCAGCCGCTCGGTTGGCGCGTGGAAGGAGCCGACGTTCAACGCGCGCGAGTGGCGCAGCGCGGCGTTTGCGGCGCTCGGGGCGAACGGCTCGTGCAGGTGCACGACGTCCAGCTCGACCGTGCTGAGCAGCTCCTCGATCGTGCGCGCCACGTCGATCGGCAGCGCTCGTGTCGGTCTGCTGGACCCGGTGGGCACGTCGAGCACCTCTCCCACCGCGATGACCTGTGGCTCGCCGTCGTGGCTGCCCTCCAGCAGGCTCTGTGGCTGCTCGCGGGCTGCCCGCAGTGCGCGCCGCGACGCGCGCACCCGCTCCTGTGAGCGCGAGGGGGCGAGGATCAATACGCGGTGTCCGCGCCGCGAGAGCTCGCTCGTCACACCCCGCACGTACGCGTTGACCTCGTTCTCCTGCGCCTCCCACGGGTATGGGGTGACGTGGGCGATCGCGTACGGCTGGGCCATCGACCTCCAGGTTAGTTGCTCACCGTGATCCGGAGGCAGGCGCCGGCGTGTGCGAGGGGGCGAGGTTGTGTGTTACTTTTGAGCCCCCAACCCTTTACTTTGTGAAGTGGTAGCTTGCCGGGCGCCGGGTCTGCCGGCGTACTTGGCGATGAACTTCTCCGTCTCCGTGCGTGCCTCGTCGTCCGGGCGCTGACGGTGGGGGGACTTCATCAGGTAGGACGACGGCCCGTCAAGCTGTCCGGCGACGCCGTGGTTGAGCGCCAGCTTGCAGCAGCGCACCGCGTCGATCACGATGCCCGCGGAGTTGGGGGAGTCCCACACCTCGAGCTTCAGCTCCGCCGTCAGCGGCACGTCGCCGAAGGCTTGACCCTCCAGGCGGATGTGCGCCCACTTGCGGTCGGTCAGCCACGGCACGTAGTCTGAGGGCCCCACGTGGACGTCGTGCGCGGGCAGCGGGTCCTCCATGATCGAGGTCACGGCGTTGGTCTTGGAGATCTTCTTCGACTCCAACCGCTCGCGCTCGAGCATGTTGTAGAAGTCCATGTTGCCCCCCACGTTCAGCTGGGAGGTGTGGATGACCCGCACACCGCGGTCGCCGAACAGCCGCGCGAGCGAGCGGTGCACGATCGTGGCGCCCACCTGCGACTTGATGTCGTCGCCCACGATCGGCAGCCCCGCCTGCTTGAAGCGCCGGTCCCAGTAGTCCTCACGGGCGATGAACACGGGGATGCAGTTGACGAACGCACAGCCCGCCTCCAGCACCTGCTCGACATACCACTTGGTCGCCTGCTCGCTGCCCACCGGCAGGTAGGAGACGACCACATCGGTGTGGGTCTCCTTGAGGATCTTCACGATGTCCGCGGTCTCGCCGGGGGCCTTGACGATCTTCTCTTTGAGGTACTTGCCGAGGCCGTCGTGGGTCATCCCGCGGTGCACCGGCACCCCAAGTTTCTTGGGAACCCCACGCCCCCCGGTGGCGAACTTGATCGTGTTGTTCTGCCCCGCCCAAATCGCCTGCCCGAGATCCTTGCCGACCTTCGCACGGTCGATGTCGAAGGCGGCGGTGAACTCGATGTCGCGCACGTGGTAGTCGCCGAGGTCCACGTGCATCAGGCCGGGCACGCGCTGGGAGGGGTCGGCGTCGGCGTAGTAGTGCACGCCCTGCACGAACGAGCACGCGCAGTTGCCCACGCCGATGATCGCCACGCGCACTTTGTCCTGCTGGTAGCGCCCCTTACCGTTGGTGGAGACGCCGTTATTGGTGGTCGAAGTCATCCCGGGAGACTACTCTGCACGCGCCACCGGGTAACACCCGGAGTCGATCTGGGTGGGCGTTCTCAGGCTCAGTCCGGCGGGCGCGAAAGCTCGCGACGCACATGCCAGATGCGCTGGAACACCGTCACCACGCTGAGCGCCGCCAGCACGTACACCGCGGCCTGCAGCAGCTCGAAGTGCCCGAGCGAGGCGCCTTTCGCGAAGATCAGACCGATCGAGAGGATCACCACGCGCACCGGGCGCGTGGCGATGCCGACCTTGCACTCCACGCCCAGCGCCTCGGCGCGGGCGCGGGTGTAGGACACCATCAGCGAGGCCAACACCGCCACCACCACCGCGGCGGCGGCCACGCGGTTGCCCTGCAGCGCGAAGTAGCCCGCCACGGCGGTCAGCACGATCCCCTCCTCGATGCGGTCGAGCGTCGAGTCCAGGAACGCCCCGAAGGGGGTGCCCTTGCCGGACATGCGCGAGTAGCGGCCGTCGAGCGTGTCCATCACCGAGCCGACCACGAACGCAACTCCGCCGAGGAAGAACAGGCTTTCCCACACCAGCACGGCGGCCACCACGTTCAGCGCCAGGCCCGTCAGTGAGATCGTGTTGGGGGTCAGCCGCGACTCGATCAGGCGGTTGCGCACCAGCTCGCGGCGCTGCCCACTGCCCCGAAAGACGCGCCCGGAGCGGGCGGGTCGGTCTCGGCGCCGTCCCCGCCGTCCCGCCCCGACCGGAGCTCGCCCAGAGCTGCGTCGCCCGGCCGGTCTTGTTGGGGGGGCGTGTCGGGGAGGCATGACCTACGTGCTCGCCCTCTCCAACCGCGCCGGCGAGAAGCGCCACGCGGCCGGACGCGCGCGCGCCAGCCACAGCGCGCCGTAGGCGGAGATCGCGGCGGTCACCGCGCCGAGCAGTGCGTCGAGGATGAAGTGGTTGGCGGTGGCGATGATCACGAACGCCATCAGCAGCGGGTACAGCAGCCACATGACACGCAGCACCCGCCAACGCACCAGGCGCGCCAGCGGCCAGCCGATCAGCAGCGCGAACGCGACGTGCATGGAGGGCACCGCGGCGTACAAATTGGTGAGCGCGGCGGTCGTGCCGCTGGCGCCGTGCGCCGTGTCGATGTGCACTCCCGTGAAGTCCGCCACCGGGTCGAAGAAGCCCCACTCCGGCATGAATCGCGGCGGTGCGGTCGGGAACACCGCGTAGGCGACGAGCGCGATCGCCATTGAGATCATCAGCATGTTGCGCACGAAGTAGAACGAGCGGTTGTGGCGCAGGTACAGGTAGACCAGCGCCCCCACCGTCACGCTGGTCTGGGCGTTGACATACAGCCAGCTCGATACGTCCATCAGCAGGTGGCTGCTCGCCGCCCACGCCTGGATCGAGGGCTCGACGAAGACGTGCAGCGTTTCCTCAACGTGGATCAGCTCGCGCGCGTGCTGGAAGGCGGCGGTGGCCCTCCCCTCGACCATACCCCGCACCACACGGTAGGCGAGGTAGGCCGTCCCAAACAGCGCCAGCTGGCGAAGCAGATCGAGCGACCCGTTGGGCAGTACTCGTGCCTGCATGACGCGGAGCCGAGCGACCATCGAGGTAGCCTAATGGATGCTTAGGCGCATCGCGGACTCTGACTGAAGATCCTGGTAAGAGAGAAGTCGATCCCCACGTGGATCGTGCCTGCGGCGTGCGCTTGCACCGTGGTCCAGCCGTCCGGCGCTCTGCGCACGCACCCGTGCCCCTGCTGGAGCGCCCAGTAGGGGGTGTAGCGCACGCGCACCTCGTAGCTGCCCGGACGGGGCGCGGCGAGCGTGAAGGAGTCGGCCCCGACGGCGGTGAGCCGCGCGGGCGCCACCGCCAGCGCGGAGGCTCCCACGACCGCGAACAGGCGCCAGTGCGGCGAGCGCCACACTTCGCGCAGGTAGGGCAGCCCGCGTGCGATCAAACGGCCCTCCGCGGCGCCTGAGAAGTCCAGGCGAACGTCGGGCAGCGCCACATAGGAGATCGCGTTTTCGTACAGCCACGCGTGGTAGGCAGCGGGCGTCAGTGTCGATGCGTAGAAGGGTGCCGCGTAGCGGGTGTCGAGCTGGCGCTCCCACCCACGCGCCAGCAGGATCGAACCGTGCTCGGGCAGGTACACCGACTCCCAGTGGGCTCCCGTCTGCGGCACCTCCGCGCGCAGCGGTGCCCCGTGCGCGCGGTGTTGAAGCTCACCGAGCAGCGGAGCGTAGTAGGACGCGTTCACCGACGGGTCCCCCACCAATTCCGACACGTCGTTGATGGGTGTCTCGAGTTGCCAGTACAGCAGCACCGGGGCGAGCGCCAGGAGCGCCACACGAGGGTGGCGCAGCCGGCCGAAGGCCGGGGAGCCGGCCCCCTCGTTTCTCAGATTTTGGTGCTCCCACAGTGCGCCCGCCACCAGCGGCGCGGCGAACAGCTCGCCGAGACGTGCCGCGTTGCTGCCCACCGGGGTGTGCAGCGCAAATGAGCCGATCAGCGCCAGCGCGTACAGCCACGCCCCCCACGTCAGCGCGCGCACGGCGTGCGGACGCTGGCCGAAACGGGGATTCCCGCCGTAGGCGGGTGTCCCCCGGCTTCGGTCGCTGCCGACACGTGGGAGCACCAGCGCGATCAGCGCCACGCCCGCCACGCCCGGCCAGAACACCGACGGCGCGAACGGCTCCCACCCCCCTTCGGGGAAGGCCAGCGCGAACAGCACGATCGGTGCGAGCGCCGCGGCGGCGATCGCAAGCCCGCGCCCCCTCCGCCCGGTCAAGGCGTCCGCCACCCCGACCAACGCGAGGAATGCCCCGGCGACGGGGCTGGCGAGGCTGGTGAGCAGCGCGAGCAGCACTGCCGCCACGGGGCGCGAACGCAGTAGCGCCACCACTGCGAGCAGCCCGACCGCGAGCCCGAGGCTGAAGGCGACACGCCCGGAGAGCATCGTCACGCAGGCGCCCAGCGCGAACGAGAGCGCCGCGACGCGCGCGCCGGCCGTCCCGAAGATCTCTTCTGCGATCAAACCAAAGAGGCCGGCAGCCGCGATCGTGCAGAGCCCCAGCAGCAGCCGCTCGCCCACGAGTGCGCCCAGCGCGGGGGCGAACACCGAGTAACCGGGGAGGTAGTGTCCGCCATACCAGCCGTTATCCCACAGCGTGAAACCCATGTGGGCGAAGACTTCCCCGCGGTAGGTCGCCGCCGCGAGGTCGCCGCTGGGCGGCTGGACAATCAGATAAAGGACGGTGAGGGGGATCGCGGTCGCGAGCGCCAGCGCCCACGGCCTCAGCAGACGTTGCTTCACGACGTGAGGAAGCCAACCACTTGCTCGATCGCATCGGGGCGGTCGAGCCACCACCAGTGGCCGGCGTCGGGCAGCTCGAGCAGCTCGGCATTGGGCAGGGCACGCGCGTACTCGGCGGCGAAGCGTGCAGGGAAGTAGGGGTCCTGCATGCCCCACACCACCAGCGCGGGCATCTCAAGACGGTGCAGCCCGGCGCCCGCCTGGGCGAGCACCTCGGGTGGAGAGCTGCGATACAGCCGCAGGATCGCGCGCTGGGTGCCGTGGTCGAAGTGGTCCAGCACCGAGTCCAGCCAGGCGTCGGGCAGTGGACCCGGGGTGGCGTTGGCATCGAGCGTGGAGCGGCGCAGCACGAAGCGCGTGGTGGCGCCCATCGCGACCTCCCCCAGCAGCGGCGTGCGCCACAGGCGCGCAGTGCGGTGCCAGCGGTAGCCGGAGAGGAACGGCACGGCGTTCATCACCACCAAACGCTCGATTCGCTCGGGGTGGCGCTGGGCGAAGGCCAATCCCACCGTGCCCCAGTCGTGCACCACCAACCGCACGCGCTCGATTTCCAGGAGGTCCAGGTACTGCTCGACGAAGCGCTCATACCCGTCGATGGTGTAGTCGAAGTACCCGGGCTTGCCGGAGCGCCCGAAGCCGGGGAGGTCGGGCGCGAGACCCCCGCTGCGTTCCAGGAATCCCGTCCTCGCGTCGGCCTCTCGTCGCGGGTAGCCGCCCCGGCCACCGGCGCCATCGCGGTGCCAGGGGCTCCCCGCTGCTTGCCGGGGAGCCGATCCAGTCATCCGAGTTGGTGGGCACGCCGTGCAGGTACAGCGCCGGGGCCCCGTCGCCGTGGGAGGGCGCGCTGCGCCAAAAGATCGGCAGCTCGCCGAGCTGGGCGGTGTGCTCGCTGACCGCTGGCACCGAGCCGAGCATATACGGGCCCGGCGCATGCGGGCCGCATGCCCTACGGTGGCGCGATGCCCACCACCACCTGGACTGCGCCCACTCCTCGCCGTGTGCGCGCGGTCCGCGACCGGCTGCGCGCGGTGTACGGCGTTCCGCGCATGGCTCCTCACGGCGACGCGCTGGCGGAGCTGGTGCTCACGGTGCTCTCGCAGAGCACCAACGACCGCAACCGCGACGTGGCCTACCTGCGGCTGCGCGCGCGGCTGGCGACGTGGGAGGCGGTGCGCGACGCGCCGCTGGCGGAGGTCGAGGAGGCGATCCGCCCGGGCGGGATCTCGAAGGTGAAGTCGACGCGCATCCAGGGCATTCTGCGTGCGATCTCCGAAGCGGGGGTCGGGGGCGAGCTCTCGCTGGCATGGTTGGCGGAGGTTCCAGTGGTGCAGGCGCGCGACTACCTGACCGAACTTCCCGGGGTCGGGCGCAAGACCGCTGCGTGTGTGCTGCTGTTCGCCTACGGCCTGCGTGACGTCCCTGTGGACACGCACGTCTCGCGCGTCGGGATGCGTCTTGGGTTACTGCGAGCCGGCGCCCCGTTCGAGGAGCTGCACGACCAGATGCTTGCGCTTACTCCGCCCGGCGAGGAGTTGGAGCTGCACGTCAACCTCCTGCGCCACGGCCGCCGCACCTGTCACGCACGCAATCCCGCCTGCCGCGCATGCGCGCTGGCGCGGATGTGCCCGAGCCGGTCTGCCTTCTCCGGAGGTTGACGTACAGAAAAAATATACGGCCTGCAAGGGGCTCAACGGGCTCGGATGCGTGTCAGGTCAGGTCAAGGCGTGGTGGCGCGGGGTTCAGAGCCGGCGCCTGCGCCGGCGGGGCCGTCGGGGGCGTACGAACTCCTGGGTGTGCGAGGACTCGTGCGCGATCGAGTGGGCCTGTGTGTGCGAGCCGTTCGGGGTCGCCGGCTCGACCGCCTGTCGCCGGCGCCATCCACGGCGGGATCGCCGCCGGAGCGGGTATGTTGCGCGGGTCGCCGGGTTGCGCAAAACGGGGCGTGAGCGTCGAGATCGCCCGCGATCCGGGCGAGTACCAGACGAGCGTCCGTAGGAAGCCCGTGCTCATGATTGAGAACATCCGAACTTCGAAGTATGATCGTTGTTCAGACATGCTTGGCCCCAGCAGGGGGTCCAGACTACCCGGGACTAAGGACAGGGGTCCACCGTACAAATGCCAAGAACAAGCTCACATACTGACAGACTCAACGCCGACGGGGAATGGGTGCCCGCAATTCCCAGTTTGCGCGAACCGCGCTACTCGCAGTCGCTGGAGCGCGGGCTTGCAATTCTGGGCTGCTTCACGCCCGAGCGGCCGGTGCTCGGAATCGCCGACATCGCTGACGAATTGGGCATGAGCCGCAGTACCACCCACCGCTACGTGATCACGCTCGTCGCGCTCGGTTATCTCGAGCAGGGCGCCTCGCGCAAGTACCGGTTGGGGCTGCGCGTCACCGACCTGGGGATGTCGGCACTGAATTCCACTGGGTTGCGTGAGCATTCGCGTCCCTACCTGGAGGAACTGCGCCAGCGCACCTCCTACACCGTCAACCTGGCCGTACTCGACGGTCCCGAGATCCTCTACGTCGATCGCGCCCGCAGCTTCCGCCGCGGGCAGAGCAAGATCGACCTCGGGCTCTCGCTGGGCTCGCGGCTACCCGCCTACTGCACGTCGATGGGCAAGCTGCTGCTGGCCTACCTCCCCGAGCACGAGCAGCGCAACCTGCTCGGCGAGATCAAGCTCGCCAAGCGCGGTCCCAACACGATTACGAGCAAGAAGGGTCTGCGCTCGGAGCTCGAGCACGTACGCGAGGAGAGCTTCGCGGTCAACGACGAGGAGCTGGTGCCCGGCCTGCACTCGATTTCCGCACCCGTGCGCTCGGAGTCGCGGGAGGTGATCGCCGCGGTCAACATGGCGGCACACAGCTCGATGATCTCCCTCGAGGAGCTCGTCGAGCACCTCGGCCCGCACCTCGTCTCGACGGCCGACCGCATCTCGGCCCGTCTGGGATACAGACGAGACGACGAGAAGGAGTGATCTGGGGGCCGATGATCGGCGCATATCTGCGTCCTCGGTCGCTCGCGTGCATAGCACGCCACGCTCCCTGCGTCCTTGATCTGCTTGATCCTCGGCCCCCAGATCGCGTTTACGATCAACGGCCGCGCGGCTAGCTCAGCGCGCGACCGTACTGGCGCTCGTAGTACTCACGATACGCACCCGAGCGGATTGGCTCCCACCACCACTCGTTCTCGCGGTACCAGGCAACCGTCTGCTCGAGTCCCTCCTCGAAGCGCACCTGCGGCTCCCAACCGAGCGCGCGCACCTTGGCGGAAGAGAGTGAGTAACGGCGGTCGTGCCCGGGGCGATCGGTGATGTGCTCGATCAGCGACTCGTCCGCGCCGGTCAGCGTGAGGATGCGCCGCACCACATCCATGTTGGCGAGCTCGTCGGGCCCCCCCGCGTTGTAGACCTCGCCCGGCGTGCCCCGTTCCAGCACGCAGCCGATCGCCCGCGCGAAGTCGCTGGCGTGGATCCAGTTGCGCACCTGCCTGCCGTCCCCATACACCGGCAGCGGATCTCCGTGCAGCGCATTGAGGATCATCAGCGGGATCAGCTTCTCCGGGTACTGGTGGGAGCCGTAGTTGTTGGATCCCCGGCAGATGCTCGCCTGCACGCCGTAGGTGTGGAAGTAGCTCTGCACCAGCAGGTCCGCCCCCGTCTTGGTGGCTGAGTACGGCGAGGAGGGGCGCAGCGGCGAGGCCTCGGTGAAGGTGCCCACCTCGATTGACCCATACACCTCGTCGGTGGAAACCTGCAGGTAGCGCAGGCCCCGCTCCCGCGCGGCCTCCAGCAACATGTAGGTGCCGAGCGCGTGCGTCCTCACGAATGCGTCAGGCTCGGCGATCGAGCGATCCACATGCGTCTCGGCCGCGAAGTTCACGATCGCCTCCGGTCGCTGTCCGCCGGCAGCGTTGTCGAGCGCCTCGGCAACCGCCCGCGGATCCTCGATACCGCCGCGAATGAAGCGGAAGCCGGCCGCGTCGGCGATGTCCTGCAGGTTCTCCTCGCGCCCGGCGTAGGTGAGCTTGTCGAGCACCGCCACCTCGTCGCCGTGCTCGTGCACGCGCACCCGCGCAAAGTGGGAGCCGATGAACCCGGCGCCGCCACACACCAGCAGTCTCATGTCCTCATCATCCCAGTTCGTGCCGCCAGGTACCCCGCCAGGCCCTCGCGCCAGTCGGGCATCGGCAGCACGTCGGCACGCTCGCTCTCCAGCACCGACCATGCCGGACGCGGCGCCGGACGTGCCATCTGCTCGCTGCTGACGGCCTCCACGCGGCAGGGGCGCTCGGCCTGGCGGAAGATCTCCTGCGCAAACCCGTTCCACGAGACGGCGCCGGCGCCGGTGTGATGCACGAGGCCGCTCGCCTCACGCTCCAGCAGCCCGAGCGCCGCCGGCGCCAGGTGCCCCGACCAGGTTGGGGAGCCGATCTGGTCGTCCACCACCTGCACAGCCTCACGCTCGCCCGCCAGGCGCAGCATCGTGTCGACGAAGTTGCGTCCGTGCACCCCGTACAGCCACGCCGTGCGCACCACCGCATGGTGGGGGGAGGCCGCGAGCACCTGCTGCTCGCCCGCCAGCTTGCTCTGGCCGTACACCGAGCTGGGGCCGGTGGGGTCGGACTCCACGTAGGCGCGCTCGCGGCCCTGCGTATCGACTGGCGCCCGTCCGTCGAAGACGTAATCGGTTGAGATGTGCAGCATCGGGATCTCGATCGCGCCCGCGGCCCGCGCGAGATTGCCGGCTCCCTCGGCGTTGACGGCGTACGCCTGCTCGCGATGGGTCTCGGCTCCGTCGACGTCGGTCCAGGCCGCGCAGTTCAACACGGCATCGGGTTGGTGCTCGTGCAGAAACGCCTCCACCGCACCCGCGTCGGTGATGTCGAGCTCGGGTAGATCCACCAGCACCAGCTCGTGTCCCGCGCGCTCGCCTGCGCTCTGCACATCGCGACCCAACATGCCGGCGGCGCCGGCTATCAAAATCTTCATCTGCCACGAACTTCCATTGCGTGAGGGCTTTGGTGCAGTCCCAAGAGCGGCCCCATTCGAGCCGGCAGATATCCGGCCTTAGGCGCCGAAGGCAAGAGGCGCCTCATCACAGGATCGAGATGTCGGAGTTGTCGCCGACCATGAAGCGGTAGGCGCGTGGCTGGCGGTCGCCGCGGCGCACCGTCACGTTGCGGCCCAACAGTGAGGACTCCATGCGACCGTCGAGGTCGCACACCGAGGAGCCGGCAAGCAGGATCGAGTGCTCCACCTCCGCGCCGGTGATCGCACAGCCCTCGCCGATCGCGGTGTAGGGGCCGATGTAGCAGTCACGCAGCTGCGCTCCCGCACCGATCACGGCCGGGCCCCGCACGCGCGTGCGCTCCAGCCGCGCGCCGGGCTCAACCACCACGCGTCCCTCGACCTGCGAGTCGATCAGCTCACCCTGCACGCTGCGCACGATGTTGTCGAGGATCAGCTGGTTGGCCTCCAGCATGTCCTCCAGGCGGCCCGTGTCCTTCCACCAGCCCCGCACGATGTGGGGCTCCACGCGCAGGCCCGCGTCCACGAGGTGCTGGATCGCGTCGGTGATCTCGAGCTCCCCGCGCGCCGAGGGTCGGATCGCCCGCGCGGCGTCGTGGATTTGCGCGGTGAACATGTACACCCCCACCAGCGCCAGATCGGTCGCTGGCTGCGCCGGCTTCTCCACCAGCCGCACCACCCTGCCCGTCCCCGCTGGGGTGGGTGGGCACGATCATTTGTGGGCGCCAGCTCCGCCACGCCGTAGTTCTCGGGATCCGCCACCGGCGTCAGCAGGATCAGCGCGTCGGGCCCGTGCTCGCGGAAGGCCGCCACGAGGTCGGAGATGCCGCCCTGCAGCAGGTTGTCCCCGAGGTACATCACGAACGGGCTGCCCGCCAGGAACTCCTCCGCGGTCAGCACCGCGTGCGCGAGGCCCGCCGGCTCGTCCTGCACCACATAGGTGATCCGCACCCCGAAGCGCGAGCCATCGCCCGCGGCCGCTTCGATCTCGGGGCCGGTCTCGGGGGCGATGATGATGCCCACCTCCTCGATCCCCGCCTGCGCCATCGCCTCGATCCCGTAGAACAGCACGGGCTTGTTCGCCACCGGCACCAGCTGCTTGGCGCTGGTGTGCGTAATCGGCTGCAGGCGAGTGCCCTTGCCTCCGGAGAGAATCAGTCCCTTCAACGGCTCCATTTCGGTCTCACTCAACTCAATAGACCCCGCCGAGCTTGCGGTGATCCCACGTCGCCCGGTCGAGCTCGATGAACTGCAGCGCCACCCGTTTGGCGGCCTGCTGGTCGACGATCGCCCCCACCTCCTCCGGCAGCTCTGCCGGCGCTGGCTCCCCGCGAGGGGCCGCGTAGCGGGCGAAGATTTCGTGCCCCAGCGCTTTGACGATCTCGAGGTCGCGGTGGATCGCCACCTCGCATTCGAGCATCACCCCGCGCAGCTCCTGGTAGTGCTCGCCCGCCTCCACCTGCAGCGTCGCGCGCGGGTCGCGCTCCAGATTGCGCACCTTCTGCGATGCGGCGTACGTCCACGACCACAGCTGTGGCCCCGGTCGTCCGCCGGTGCGCTCGCGCAGCACGTACCACAGCGGCATCAGGTGCGGCCACCCGCGCGACCCGACGGTGGCGCACACGACGGTGCGCTCCTGCTCCAGAAACGTGGCGACCTCATCCGCCTCCATCCTGATCTGCTCCCGCCGGCTCATCCTGAAGGTGCAGGCTATCGAGTGCGGCCTTCTATACGATCGGCCGCGTGGAACGGACCCTGATAGCCGATCTCCCCGCGAAGGTGGGCGAGACCGTGCGCTTGCGCGGGTGGGTCAACGCGGTACGCGACCAGAAGCGCATGCAGTTCTTGATCCTGCGCGACGAAACCGGGCTCGCGCAGGTCGTGCTGGAGAAGCCCGACCCGCCGAGCGAGCTCAACGAGCGCATCTCCGAGCTGACCGACGAGTCCGCGGTGACGCTCGTCGGCGAGGTCGTCGCCGACGAGCGCGTGCGCCTCGGCGGTGTGGAGATCCGTCTGCGCGACCTTGAGGTTGACGCTCGCCGCCGAGCCCGAACTGCCGGTCACGCCGGAGTCGGCGCTGGACAAGCGGATCGACTGGCGCTACCTCGACCTGCGCCGGCCCGACCGACGGCTGATCTTCGAGGTGCAGACCACGGTCGAGCACGCAATGCGCGAGCACTGGCGGGCGCAGGGCTTCTTCGAGCTGCACACGCCGAAGTTCATGGGCTCCGCCAGCGAGTCCGGCGCGGAGCTCTTCAAGGTCGAGTACTTCGAGCGCACCGCCTACCTCGCGCAGTCGCCGCAGTTCTACAAGCAGATGGCGATGGCGGCGGGCTTCGGCAAGGTCTTCGAGATCGGCCCGGTGTTCCGCGCCAACCCCTCCTTCACCTCGCGCCACGACACGGAGTTCACGAGCGTCGACGTCGAGATCTCCTGGATCGACTCGCACGAGGACGTGATGGCCTTCGAGGAGGCGTGGCTGGCGCACGTCTTTCGGCGTCGTCGCGGCCGAGCACGGCGACGCGATCCGCGAGACCTTCGGCGTCGAGGTCGCGGTGCCGAGCCTGCCGTTCCCGCGCATCAGCGATCGAGGAGGCCAAGGCGCTGCTGCGCGAGCACGGACACGAGCACGTGCCGGGCCCCGACGACGACCTCGACCCGCCGAGCGAGCGCGCGCTGTGCGCGATCGTCGCCGAGCAGCGCGGCCACGAGTTCGTGTTCGTCACCGACTACCCGACGGCGGTGCGGCCCTTCTACCACATGCGCTACCCCGACCGGCCGGGGTTGACCAAGAGCTTCGACCTGCTGTGGCGCGGGATCGAGATCACGACCGGTGCCCAGCGCGAGCACCGCCTCCCCGTGCTGCTGGAGCAGGCGCGCGACAAGCGCGTGGAGACCGAGCCGATCCAGTACTACCTCGACTTCTTCCGCTACGGCGCGCCACCCCACGGCGGCTTTGGCTTCGGCCTCACGCGCCTCTTGATGCAGATGCTGGGGCAGGACAACGTGCGCGAGGTCACCTTCCTCTACCGCGGCCCCAACCGGCTGGAGCCGTAGGCATGGCGTCGATGGCGCGCTCGGGCATGGTGAAATGGCCGTAATGCGCTCCAGCCCGCTGATCGCCGTCCTGCTCGCGCTCGGTGTCGGCGCCTGTGGAAGCAGCACCGTGAGCACGAGCAGCTTCAAGGGCGAAGCCCACGCGGTGGCGCAGCGCATCTCCGACCTGCAGTCGGACGTATCCGCGTTGAACGAGCAGAAGATCTGCGAACAGGACTTCTCGCGTGCCGCCCGTGCGCGGCTGAGCACCGCCGGCAACACCTGCAAGCAGGCGCTCAAACGCCAGCTCGGGTCGATCGACGACTACGAACTGACCGTCGAGAAGATCGCTGTGCAGCGGCGCCACCGCCACGGCGCGCGTGCGCAGCACCTGGTCGGGCAAGCTCAGCACCAACGCGCTGAAGCTCGTCAAGGAAGGCGGCAGCTGGCGGGTCGAAGGAGTCGGGTAACGGCCCGGGGCGAAAGGAGTCGGGTAACGGCCGGTACCACGCCTAACGGGCCGCGGTCGCTGGGTAGTGCCGGGAAGCGCGACCGCGGCCCGTGACCCCCTCTCAGGCTGCGATCAGTTCTCCCTGCAGCCCGCCGAGCTGCTCCTGGATCCCGACGAGCTGTTCCTGTCCCCCGAGGCAGCTGGCGCAGGCCCGTACGTCCCGTAGTTCGACGTCCACCGGTGCGTGGTTGGAGGGGCGAAAGCCCCTGCGGTAGACGTGGTTGACCTCGCAGTCGCCGATGTATGGGGCGAGGCCCTCGCTGGCGAGCACCAGGTCGATGCGCAGGCCATAGTCACGCCCGTAGTGGCCCTCGCGCTGCTCCCAGCAGGTGTAGCCGTTTTCATCCGGATGCAGCGTGCGGTAGACATCCACGAGTTCCCCCTCGTCGAGGATCGCGCGCAGGTCGGCGCGCTCGGCCTCGCCGGTCTGGTAGGAGTCGGCGAACCACGCCGGCTCATATACGTCCTCGTCGGCGGGCGCGACGTTGAAGTCACCCGCGATCAGCAGCGGACGAGAGTGCTCGTCACAGGCGTGGCGGGCGACCGCCTCCAGGAAGGCGAGCTTGCCCACATCGCTTTGCTCACCGGCGCCCGCGCCCGCGGGCACGTACACCGAGACGATCGTGATTCCCTCGGTGGTGAGCTCGATCCAGTGACCCTCGGCGATGTCGCGCTGGTGATCGAGCTCCCCGCTGCGCTCGGTGATCCGGTGATCCTCGCGTACCAGGATCGCCACGCCGCCGCCCTGCTGGGAGCCCGGGCTGTGGCGGGACTGATAGCCCATCTCCCGCAACCGCTCGCTCGGGAAGTGCCACTCCGAGCAGCGGGTCTCCTGCAGGCACACCACGTCGGGGCGCTCGCAGGTGAGCAGCTCGGTCAGGCGCGGCCAGCGGGCGCGGATTCCGTTTACGTTCCAGCTGGCCACCCGCATGTTGTCCGTCGTTGCTGTCGTCGCTGTCATCGTCATCTCCGTTCCTCCCGGCGCTACGAATAAACGCTGACTTACAAAACTGCCTCTTACACAACACAAGTTAGGAAAGACGCGTGGAAACGTCTAGGTACCGCGAGGCCGAACTCGCAAAGGTCGGTTAGACGTTTCGGCACATTGCCATACCATCTGGCTCACTGACTACGGTAAACGGCCTTGATTTTGGCTCCGGACCGGCGGCGGCCGGCCAATCCGTGCCGCGCGGCGGCGACCAGCGGCGCCAAGGCATCATTGGTATCGAGTCTTTCCCAGCCAGCCCGGGATCGATCGATCGATCTGGGATAGGCGGTCGATGCGGAGGGCGAGCGATCGCCTGCGCCGCCCGATCGCGTGCGCCGCCGTGCCGTCCGCAGCGGCGATTACCTTCAGCTTCATGCTGATCAACGAGCTGACGGACGGCATGGAGCTCGACCAGGTGCTGCTGGTGCGCCAGCTCGAGCGCCGACCGCGCCGCGACGGCGGCGATTACCTGCGTCTGCTGCTGGGCGACCGCACCGGAGCGGTGCCGACGATGGTGTGGGAGGGCCTGGAGCAGGCCGAGGCGGTGGCCCGCGCCGGGGAGCCTGTGCACGTGCGCGGGCGCTACTCGGTGCACCCCCGCTTTGGGCCGCAGATCAACCTGCGCGGGCTCGACGACGCCGTCCCCGGGAGCTTCTCGCCGGGCGATCTGCTCGCCGGCCCGCTGCGCGAGCCGGGGCAGATGGAGCGCGACCTGCGCGAGCTGATCCTCACGGTTCAGGACCCGCACCTGCGCCGCCTGCTGGAGCGGGTGCTCGGGGAGCACTCGCAGATGTGGCCCGGCTACCGGACGGCGCCCGCCGCCAAGTACTACCACCAGGCCTACCCCCACGGGCTACTGGAGCACTGCCTGGGGGTGGCGCAGGCGGTGAGCGCCACTTCGGCCACCTTCCCGGGGATCGACCGTGACGTGGCGGTCACCGGTGCGCTGCTGCATGACATCGGCAAGCTGCAGGCTTACACAGAGGACACGCGCAGCATCGACCTCACCGACCTCGGCCGCCTGCATGGGGAGATCGCGCTCGGCTACTACCGCATCCGCCGCGAGATCGAGGAGATCGACGGCTTTCCCGAGCAGCTTGCGTGGGCGGTGCTGCACATCATCCTCTCCCACCACGGCTCGCTCGAGCACGGCAGCCCGGTCGTCCCGTGCACGCGGGAGGCGACGCTGGTGCACATGATCGACAATCTTGGCGGGCGGCTGGGCAGTTTCGATCGCCTGGAGAAGGAGCTGGCTCCCGGCCGCCATTGGTCGGAGTTCGATCGCGCGCTCACCGCCGCCGCCTACTTCCCTCAGCGCCGCGAGCTCGAGTCGGAAGCGCTCGAGGCCGCGTGAATCTCCGCAAATAGCGGGCGGTATGCGCCGCGCGCGAGCACAGTCTCGCCATCGGGTTCTATCTTTGAGCGAGGATGGCGAAGGACACCGAGAAGCTGATCCGCCAGCTCTCGCTGATCTCCTACCTGATGGCCGAGCGTCGGCCTGTCACGGCCCTGGAGATCCGGCGCGACGTCGAGGGATACAGCGCGATGAACGAGGACGCGTTCGCGCGGCGCTTCTACGCGGACCGCGCCGAGCTCGAATCGCTGGGGATCCAGCTCACCGTGGATCGGCCGGCCGACGCGGCGGCCGAGCAGGAGAGCTACTCCCTGCGCTCGGAGAGCTTCCATCTGCCCGCGATCGAGTTCGCCGACGAGGAGCTTGCGGCGCTCCAGACCGCCCTGCACCTGCTGGACGGGGAGTTCGCCTACGCCGAGCCGCTGCGGCTGGCGCTGCAGCAGATCACCTGGGGACGGCCCAGCCCGCTGCGGGCGCCCGAGCAGCAGCGCTCGGTGGCGCTCGGCATCACCGCCTCCGCCGGCGGCCACGAGCTCTCGGCGCGCCTGGCGAAGGTCGAGACAGCGATCTTCCGTCAGAAGACGATCACCTTTGACTACTACTCGATGGAGCGCGACGAGCTGGGTGGCAGGCGCGTGGATCCCTACCACCTGCTGTTTCAGGGGGGGGAGTTCTACCTGCTGGGTCATGCCCATGAGCGCAAGGCGATCCGCGTCTTCCGTCTCTCGCGCATCCGCGGCAAAGTGGCGTATGCGACCAAGGCCGAGCACGATTTCAGGCGCCCCGCCGACTTCGACCCGCGCGCTTATGCCAACCGCACGGAGTGGCAGCTGGGCGAGCAGCGGGGAGTCGCGGAGATCCTGCTGTCCGAGCGGATCGCGTGGCAGATCGAGCGCCACTTCGGCCGCTACGGGGAGATCCGTGCGGTGGACGACGAGGGATCGGGAGATCGGGTCTTTCTCACCCCCTACGCGGCACCGCGGATGCTTGTCTCGTGGGTGCTGGGCCTGGGTGAGCACGCTCGCCTGGTAAGCCCGCTCGAGCTGGCCGAGGAGCTGGCCGGGCGCCTCGAGCTGCTGGAGCGCCGGCACGCGGAGAGCCCGCTTGCGGACCACCTGCCGACTCACCCCGGCGAGGGGGATTCGACCGGTGGTTCCCGCGCAGCCGCGCAGGCACAGCCCACCAAGAGCCGGCGGCGGCGAGGCGGACAGCCCACCGATCCAGAGGCCTCCTCCGAGGAGCCGCGCCGTGTGGAGGCGGCGATCCGCCCGGAGCGCTTCGCGCGCCTGGTGACGCTCGCCGGCATCCTGATCCACGCGGGCCGCGAGGGACGACGCGAGTCGCTGGCCGACCTGCAGGAGCGCCTGCAGCTGAGCGAGGAGGAGCTGAGCGAGGACATCGACGTGCTGAACGTGGTCAACTTCGGCGGCGGCTCGTACGTGTTGTATGCGGAAATCATCGACACGGAGGAGGGCGCGGTCGTAGAGGTGGACCCCGAGCCCTACAGCGACAACTTCGACCGCCCCGCGCGGCTGCTGCCGGTGGAGGCGAAGGCGCTGATCGCGGCGATCGACTTGATCGGAGAGCACATCCCCGAGGGCTCGTTGACCTCCGCACGGGAGAAGATCGTCGCCGCGCTCGGAGGCGACCCGATGGAACAGGGCCTGCAGGTGGCGCATGGCCGCGGCAACGATTCCGATGTATCCAGGCAGATATCGCGCGGGATCGTCGAGCACAGGCTGATCGAGCTGGACTACTACAAGGAGAACGAGGACGAGTTCTCCCAGCGACGAGTGGAGCCCTACGCATTGGTCAACGGGCGCGAGGGCTGGTATGTGGCCTCGTTCGACCCGGCGCGCGAGGACATGCGTCACTTCCGCCTGGATCGCATCAGGCGCGCTGAGGTCACCGACGAGCGCTTTGAGCCACGCGCGGAGGTCGATCCGGCGGCCGAAGTGGAGGGCTGGATGCGCACCGGGGAGGTACAGGCCTCGCGCGTTGCACGCCTGTGGATCTCACCTGAGCGGGCGCGCTGGGCGCGTGAGAGCCGCCGCGTAGTCGAAGAGCGCACCGACGGCTCGGTGGTCGTCGAGCTTAGCTTCGCCGGCGTGCGCTGGCTGGTGCGTGAGGTCCTCAGAGAAGCCGGCGACGCGGCCGTGCTGGAGCCCGAGGACGCCCGCGAGGCGGTGCTGGCCGCCATTGCACGCCTGCGCGCGGTGCCGGCCGGGGTAAGCTGAGAGGTCACTCGACTCCCATGGTTCCCTTCCGTGCCGCCATCGAAGCCAGCGACATCGACGCCGCCGTGCGGCTGCTGGCCGACGATGTCGTGTTCCGCAGCCCAATTGTGTTCAAGCCCTACCGGGGGCGTGAGCAGGTCGCGGTACTGCTTCAGGCCGTCGCTCGCGTGTTCGAGGACTTCCGCTACGCCCGCGAGATCGGCGCCCTCGACGCGAACGACCACGCGCTTGTGTTCGAGGCCCGCGTCGGCGATCGGCAGATCGAGGGGTGCGACTTTCTGCACACCAACGCGGATGGCCTGGTCGATGAGCTTGTCGTGATGGTCAGGCCGCTGTCGGGCGCGATTGCGTTGGCGGAGGCGATGAAGGCTCAGTTGGCTAGGGCCTAGTCTCGATCGCTGTATCTCCGGTTGGAGGCTTTTGCGTGCCCTCGTTGAAGAGGATAATTCTCCGCCGGGCCTACTGCGAACCTATGTTCGTATACCGATGCAGACGCTACTATCCACCCGGGATCTTCGCGCGCTCGCCGACGGCGAGTCCCGTGGCCTTGATGCCCTCAACGATGCTTTCAAGGAGCGCGGTTGGCGATCGGGGATGACACCGCTCGGCGGCCCTGGAAGGCGTGCTGTCTGGGAGCTATCAATCGCCACCGAACCTTCCACGATTGTGGCGTTTGGCAAGCGCAACCACCGAGACCGACTCGGCAGCATGGCCTACACGCGACAAGCTCGATACGCCATTAAATGGTCTCGCGCAGACGTCGTTCTCTTCGATGTACAGCGATGGAAGTCGTGGCCGGGAGATCTCCCAGTCGTCACCGTGGCAGCCGATGACTTGGAGGGCATCCGCGAGTTGCTTCAGGTTCTCGGTCGCGACCTTGTATTGGATGAGGCTCCGTCTGACCTGATCGGGCCGGTCAAAGCTCACGAGGCGCTTCCGAAGCTGCTTGGGGATGCATTGCGCCGACTACGCCTTGATGTCGCCAACAATGAGGCCTACCAGCAGCGTGATCCAGCGGGCCGAGACACGGCTGTCCTGCGGCTGTTCCACCAAATTCTGTACGCACGTGTAGCTGAGGATCGGAAACACCGCGGATCGTCGCTAAGCGTCCGTGAGATCTTGAATTCGGAGAACGTAAGCGCAGATCTCAACAAATTGCTGCTTGATTACCGCACGACCGCCAACTCAGAGCTCTACCAGCCAGCAGGCATAGCAATAGATGCATTGCCCTCAGACTCGCTGCGCGATGTATTGAGACAGACCGTCGAGCCTTGGGAGCGATTGCACCTTGACTTCTCGGTCGCTAGGAGTGATCTCGCGGGCCGCCTCTATGAGAGTTACCTATCTGCGCTTCCTGCCGAAGAGAGGACGGAAAGCCCAGCCCAACGGCTCTTCCCGGTGGCTCTCGGGATCGATCGCCGAGAGAAGCAGGCAACCTTCTATACCCCGCCTGCATTGGCCGGACTGCTGACGGAGCGGGCTCTAGCGAAATGGGTCGAACGGCATGCCTCAAAACCATCCGACATCAGGATCATCGACCCGGCGTGTGGCTCGGGGGCGTTTCTCATCGCTGCATACGCCTGGCTGCATCAGCATTTCGAGCATCAGAAGGGACGACCACTGAGGCCGGCCGAGCGCGAGGAGCTACTACTCGAATCAATATTTGGCGCAGACGTTGACGAGAGGGCGCTCGGGCTAGCACAGGTACAGCTGCTTGAGGTTGCGGATCTCAGGGGTCGACTGCCCAGCTTCGAGCATAATCTCTACTGCGGCGACTCGCTACCTGCGCCTCCAGGCCATACGGCCAAGCGGGGACAAATTGATTGGGACCAGATCGTCCAAGAACGCGGACTATTTACGACGGTTCTCGGAAATCCGCCGTTTGGAGCACAGGCAAAGCTCCCAGAACGGCTTAGTATCGACACAATTTCGCAGCTCTCAGCTCGCTATCCGGAGATCAAAGCTTTTGGCCAGGACTATGCGTACTTGTTCCTTTCACTTGGCGCGCAGCTTCTGGTTCCAGACGGTACAGCAGCACTAGTGATGCCTCGTGGGCTCCTCGCCCTGGGTCAAGGAGCTGCCGCTCGCGCATTTCTCGCTGCGCTAGGTGTCGATTGGATCGCCGATCTTCGCGGTGCCCGAGTGTTCCCGGACGTTGCTGCCTCGGTCGCGGCCATCGCGTTCGACAAGAGCCTTCCAGCAGATGCGGAGATCGCCGCCGTCGTAGATTCACGAATCGATGGTAGAGCTGTCCTAGACGACCTCTTGGCTGCAGATTCCTCGAAGATTGTGCGCCGCTTAACCACGCGTGCAGAGTTGCAAGCCTCGACCCGGATTGGATGGACTCCCTTTCGACTCCGTTGGGCGGCAGAGCTCTCGAGCGAGATGGCTAGGCCCACAACGCCGTTGGGAGCCGCTTCCAATCGTATGCGCTGCGACATCCGCACAGGTGTCAAGACAGCGCGGGTTGCCGATTTCGTGATCGAGCCGTCAGCATATCGTCTAGGTTTACACGGCAGGATTAACCTTGGAGAGAGGCAGATACCTGGGCAGTATCTGCCGCCGATCGTATACGCGTCTGATATTACGCCATTCGACTTGCGCGATTCCGGGAAGCGCTTGCTTCTGCCGTTCAACGAGGATGGGAGTAGAGCGAAGGACCCTTATCTAATTGCTGAGTTGGAGTCACGCGGCGGACTGCCCAGCAACTACCAACACGGCTATCTCCCTACGCTCTTGGCGCCCAAGGTGCTGCTGCGTGCATTTGCACGCGAGCCCGCTGCCGTAGCCGATCAATCCGGTCAA
Organism: uncultured Solirubrobacterales bacterium; assembly: GCA_963812595.1. Classification (GTDB taxonomy): domain Bacteria; phylum Actinomycetota; class Thermoleophilia; order Solirubrobacterales; family Solirubrobacteraceae; genus Palsa-744. The sequence continues at coordinate 893,342 of CAWEVQ010000008.1, read as the reverse complement.
TACGTACCAATCATGCGAGGTGTACATGCACTCGGCTTCCGTGGTCTCGCTAATCAACATCTCGCAGGCATCGCAGCATTGTTGAATAGCGCTTTGTACCAGTGGTTTCTTCGAGGCCTAGGTGCACCTCGTTCGGACGAGACTGTAGAGATCAGCGTTCTTGACGTTAGTTCTTTGCCGTTTCCGGACCTTACAGCTGTTGAGCTCAGGCAGTTGAAGGCGGCTTACGAAGCCGTCCTGGATGCGCTGGATAAGGAGGGCCCGGTCGAACGAGCACACGCTGTGCGCGCGGCTCGGGCAAGCGTAGATTTGCTCGCATTTGAATTGCTGGGAGTAAGTACACGCCTCCAGGGGATCGTCAGAAACGAGCTCCTGCGGGTGGCGTAATGGCATCACAGAAACTCACCCCGGAGGCGAACGGCTACGTCAAGCAGGCGTCCAAGGCGCTTGCGCGTCATCGGCTATACGCCGGGTTTTACGAGAGCATCAAGTCTGGCGTTGACAGCGTGGAGCTGATAGTAGTCCGGAACAAGACACCGATTCAAGTGACGTTTGACCCTGCCGTCGCCGGGATTTGGTCACTCCACCTGTCGTGGGCTATTCGGCCTGTACCACGAGGCACACCGATCCTATGGCAGAGCACCTTCGGACTGAGCGTCCGTAATCTCCCGTTCGCGCCCTCGGACGGCCCTGTCTGCCTCGTTCGCTACGACGTCGATAACGAGCGTGTGGGACCCGGTCTCCGACCGCTTGGCGCCCATCTCAACGTATTGCAGCCCTCCCCTCTCGACGATCGTGTCCATTTTCCGGTGCTTGCCGGGGAAGGGTATGTGTGGCAGGTGGGAGAAGTCATCGACCTTTTCCTAGATCCGTACTTCACGGCGGATCTTCACGCGCGCATTGGTAGCTGATCGCGGGCACTCGAAGACTCGCGACAGCGATCTCGCTCGCCGTGCCCGTCGGCTCGGCGGCGGACCCCGCAGTCGCCTCCGCCGCCGACCGCTGCCACGGCCTCGGCCAGGGTGTGTTGCTCACCAGCGATGCGTTGCCCGCCAACGACCACAGCTCCTCCGCGATGTGCGGCGTGAGCGGCGCGAGCAGCTGCGTGAGCAGCAAAAGCGCCGCGACGATCGCCTCGCGGTCGGCCTGCTCCAACTCGCCGCCGCGGCGCTCCAGCGCCCGCTGCTCGAAGTCCTGGATGCGGGTGAGCAGCAGCATCGCGTTGTGGGCCGCGCGCTGCGTCTCCAGACGCTCGAGGCTCTCGGTGACCTTCTCGCACGCGACGCCGCACCAGTTGGCAAGACGACGGCGCAACTTGTCGGAGGCATCGATCCGAGCGCGCTGGTCCGTGGTCGGCGGAGCAGCGTCCGAGGTGCCGTTTTGCCCGCGCTCGCCAACTCCTTCTGGCGGCGGCGTGTGGGGGCTCCACTCCCGCAGGCGGCCCTCGGCGTAGCCGTAGAGCTTCTTGAGGAAGATCTCGCAGTGGCGCACCGGCTGGTCGTTCCAGTTGAAAGCCCGTCCGGGCGATGCCGCGTGGAGGACCGCTAGGCGCACGGTGTCGGCGCCCACGGACGCGACGAGCTCGTTGGGGTCGACCACGTTGCCGAGGTGCTGGCTCGCGTTGCGCCGCTCGCAGCGGATCAGCTGGTGCAGCAGCGCTTTCTTGAACGGCTCGCGCCCCGGCAGCTCGGGCAGCTGTCCGAGGTCCCGCAATACCTTCCCGATCAGGCGTTGGTCGAACATGTAGCCGCCGCCATCCGCGCCCCACACGATCTGCTCGGCAGGTAGCCAGCGCGCGTATTCGGGGTGGCTGAACATTGCGCTGGCGCGACCCTCGGGGGGCACGCAGATCGGCATCCACATCCACATCCCGTCAACGCGGCAGTGGATCGTGTCTGTCTCTCGCTTCGCTTTGCCGGCGCAGCGCGAGCAGGAGGTTTCGTAGAAGTCGGGGCGATTCGCCAGTGGGTTGCCCTCGCCCGAGATCTCCAGATCGTCGGGCAGCCGCACGGGGAGATCGTCAAACGGCACCGGCACCGTTCCGCAGTCGGAGCAGTGGATCAGCGGGATCGGTGCTCCCCACGCCCGCTGGCGGGAGATCGCGAAGTCGCGCGCCCGATAGCGCACCGTTGGCCGCGGGGTGGCGCTGGCCTTTGCGGCCTTCCAGGCGGTGCCGGCGGGTGCGGGCAGCCGCTGCGCGATTGAGGCGTCGGTGGCATCGCGCGTAGGAATGCCCAGTATCGCCGTCGGCCCGAAGCGAGCGTCCACCAGCGGGGAGATCACGATCGGCAGCATCCCCGCGACGCCAGGAACGGTGGCGAGCGCCCCGGTTTGCACCACGGGTGTCTGCTCGGCGTTGCGCTCCTCGCGGCGCGAGCCGGCCTCGCGCTCCTCTCGCTGCCAGCCCTCCTCGTGCTCCTCGCGCTGCCGGCAGGCCTCGTGCATGCCCGCCAATTGCGCCGCCACCTCGGGCTCGGCGACCCAGCGGTCGATGTCTGGATGCCCCGGCGACACCGCGACGAACGCCGCCTGCGCGATCGCGTCGGGGTGGGGGGTGAACACGGCGAACGTGGCGCCGTCGAAGGTGCTGGCATCGAGCTCCACTCCGTCCACGCGGCCCAGCACCGCGCGCTGGGCGTCGAGCGCGGCCGTGTCCCAGCCGGTGAGCGCTTCCAGGCCGTGTTCGTTCTCCTGCACGTATGCCGTGATTCGCATCAACCACTGTGCCCCCCGGCGGTAGATCAGGCCGCGCTCGAGCATCGCCAGGAACAGCCACTGCGTCCAGCGGTATTGCTCGGGCTCGGAGGAGACGAAGCTGCGCTCCCAGTCGCAGGAGCAGCCGAGCGCCGCGAACTGGCCGCTCATTCGCTCGCGGCAGCGTGTCACCCACGCGTGCGGGGAGATGCCGCGTCGCTGTGCCTCGAGCTCCGCGGACAGACCGAAGGAATCGAAGCCCAACGAGAACAGAACGGCGCGCCCGCGGGCGCGCATGAAGCGTGCGCAGGCGTCGGCGATCGTGTAGCCGCGGATGTGTCCAACTCGGAGGCTCTCCGAGGTGGATAGGCAATCCGCGAACACGTATGCGGGCGCACGCTCGTCCGTGGGCGGCGGCGCCGCAAACGCTCGCGCATGCGCCCAAGTGGCTTGCCAGTGGGCCTCGATCGCAGCGTGCGCGTAGTCGACTCCCCCGGAGGGGATCGAGGTGGCGCCGCTGCGTGACGCGTTCATGAGCTCGACGCTACAGAGTCGAATATGGGAAGTCCAGAAAGGCCCAGCCATCCGATATGTTGATGTCAGCTACCCTGCTCGGGGGGAGAGCGCCAGCTGTTCGCCGGCGAAGGTCACCCCGACGGGCTCGAGGATCACCTGCCTTGGTCCCCGCTCGGCGGCGCCGGCGAGGAGCGCGTGAAGGCCGAGCTCGGCAGCGATCTCGACGACGCGGGCGCCGTTGCCGGGGCGGCAGTAAACCGCGAAGCCGGCGCCCATGTTGAGCGTGCTGTGCGCGGCCGCGGCGTCCAACTCGGCCTGTGCGGCGAGGAACGCAAGCACCGGTGGCAGCGGTGGCAGCACGCGAATCCGGTAGGTGAGCTCGCGCTGAGGGCGCATCAGCTTGAGCAGGCCGTGGCCGGTGATGTGGGAGAGGTAGGTGAGCGTCAGCTGTGGCTCGGCGAGCAGCCGTCGGATGAGCTCGACATAGAGGACGCTGGGCGCCAGCAGAGCCTCGCCGAAGGTTGTGCCGCGACCGACCTCCTCGGCAGAGCCGCTCTCGCCGGCTGGGCTTCCCACGTGCGGTGCGTCGGGCAGCTCGGTGAGCAGCCCCCGCGGCAGGCCCGCGGCGATCCGCCGTGCAAGCGAGGCGCCGTTGGCGTGCAGCCCGCTTGAGGCCACCAGCACGATCTCATCGCCCGGTGCCAGATCCTCCCCGAGCAGCGGCTCGCCGGGGGGCGGCACAAAGCCGAGCGCGCTGCCGGCGAGCTCGATCTCCTCGGAGGCGAGCAGGTCGACGAGCGACGGCGACTCGCCCCCGCCCCATGCGCACTGCGCATCGTCGCAGGCACGGCGCCACCCCCGCAGCAGCGCCTCGGCGCGCTCTGCGTCCTCATACCAGGCGCTTGAGCCGGTGGCGAAATAGGCGTTCAGCACGAGCGGCAGCGCGCCGACGCAGATGAGATCGTTGAGAACGGCGGCGACTGCGTCGTAGGCGACGTGGTCGAAGCGGTTGACGCCGGCGAGCTCGTGGTATTCGCGGGCGACAATCGACTTGGTGCCGAGCGTCTCGAGCACGAACGCGAGTGTGCTGCCGGCGAAGCGCAGCACGAAGGCGGGCTCGCCGCGGGAGCGATCGACGGCGCGCGCGCCGGCGGCGGCCAGCCAGTGTGAGGTGGCGAGCGCCTCCGTCAGCGCGCTGCGCTTGCCGGCGTCGAGCACGGCGTAGTCGACGCCGGCCTGGCGGTAGGCGCTGTGCACGTCGGGGTCGGACATGTGGGGAGCCTATCCCCTGAGTGTCGAGCATGGCGGACCTGACGTCGCACGGTGGGCGCCCGCGTGCTGGTGGCACGTGGGCGGACGCCGGGTGGCGTCAGACGCGGCTGCGCACCAGGCAGGTGGTTGCTAGCCAGCTGCCGGGCTCGCCGGCGGGAGTCAGAGGGAAGGCGAGATCCTTGTGCAGCGCCCACATCTGCGTTTGTCTGTCGGTGTCAACCCAGGTGGGGGCCCAGCGCGTGATGTCGGCCTCTTCAAAGGTGTGTTGCAGCGCCTCGCCGACGGCGTCAATACCGGGCGCGCGGATTCCGCCGCGTTTGCGAAAGCGCAGCACGCAGTGCGCTGAGGCGATCACCTCGGAGACCTCGGGATGATCGGGTCGCACCACACGAATACGCATCCTTACACGGTATTACGTTCGCTCACACGACCCTCAGGGTTACTCCGTGCGGCTGAACTCGGCTATCGCGATCGAGAGCATCACCAGCCCGAGCAGCGCGATCACCGCGGCCTCCACGAGGCTGGGCACGTGCCAGCCCCACCAGGTGACGCCGGGTGCGAGCGCGTGACGGGCGGCCGCGGGGATGTCGAGGTGGGAGAAGATCGCGCGGCGCATCGGATCGACCGCGTAGGTGAGCGGGTCGAGGCGGTTGAGGATCGCCAGCCACCCGGGGAGGTTGGCCACCGAGAACATCGCACCGGAGATGAAGAACATCGGCATGATCGCCATCTGCATCAGCGCCATAAACGACTGCATCTGGGTGATGCGGGCCGCGGCCATCATCCCGAATGCGGTGATCGCAAACGCGAGCAGCAGCGTCAGCGCGAACAGCTCAGCCATCAACCCGAGCGAATAGGGGACTTCGACGAGGCCGGCGATCGCGAGCACGATCACGCCCTGGAAGGCCGCGACGGTGGCACCGCCGAAGCACTTCCCCAGCACGATCGAGGAGCGCCGCACCGGCGCGACCATCATCTCGCGCAGGAAGCCGAACTCGCGGTCCCACACGATCGAGGCGGCAGAGAACATGGCGGTGAACATCACCGCCATGCACAGCACGCCTGGGTAGATAAAGGTTTTGAAGTTCACCCCGTAGGTGCTGGCGGAGACGAGCGAGGAAAGCCCGGTGCCGAGCACGAACAGGAACAGGAAGGGTTGCACGAGCGAGGTGACGATCCGTAGCCGATCGCGCGAGAAGCGGATCAGCTCGCGTCGCCATACGACCCGGATCGCGCGCAGCTCGCCGGTGAAGCTGCGCACGGGGACACGCACACCGGCGACCTCGTGGGTCGGCGCCGCGGTGGTGGTGGGGGCGGTCTCGGTTGCGGCCATCAGCGTGCCATCATCCGCGCGACGTTGCGCATGTGATCGGTGGAGGTGGCCTCGGCGTCTCGGATGGTGGTGCCGGTGTACGACATGAATACATCGTCAAGCGAGGGGCGCGAGACGGAAACCGAACGGATCGGCAGGCCGAACTCGGCGAACAGCCGCGGCACGAACTCCTCCCCGTTGGAGACGCCGAAGGTGACGGCGCCCTCGGCTACCGTGGCGTCGATCTCGAAGCGCTCGCGCAGCGCCGCGATCGCCGCGGGGTCGTCGGGCGTCGAGATCTGCACGCGGTCCTTGCCGACGCTCGCCTTGAGCGCCTCGGGAGTGTCCAGGACGATGATGCGTCCCTGGTCCATGATCGCGATGCGGTCGCAGTACTCGGCCTCGTCCATGTAGTGGGTGGTGAGGAAGATCGTGATGTCCTCGCGCTGCTTGAGCTGGTCGATGTAGCTCCAGATCGAGCTGCGCGTCTGCGGGTCGAGACCGACGGTGGGCTCGTCGAGGAACAGCACGCGCGGCGAGTGCAGCAGGCCCCGCGCGATCTCCAGGCGCCGCTTCATCCCGCCGGAGAAGGTGCCGACGAGACTCTTGCGCCGCTCCCACAGCCCCACCATCTCCATCACCTGCTGCATCCTTGGCGCGACCGTCTCGCGCGGGACGCCGTACAGCTCGGCGTGCAGGCGCAGGTTCTGCTCGGCAGTGAGGTAGCCGTCGAGCGTGGTGTCCTGGAAGACCAGTCCGATGTTGCGGCGCACGGCGTCGCGTTCGGAGACCACGTCGTGTCCGGCTACCAACGCGGAGCCGCCGGTGGGGCGCACCAGCGTGCAGAGCATGTTGATCGTGGTGGACTTGCCGGCGCCGTTGGGCCCGAGGAACCCAAAGACCTCCGAGCGGGCGACCTCGAAGTCGATCTCACGCACGGCTTCGATCTCGCCGTAGCGCTTGGCGAGGCCTTTGACCGAGATGGCGGGAGCGTCGCGAGCAGCTGCCTTGGTGCCCACAAGGTTGCCGTTGGAGGGGGGCGTGTCGGGGTGTGGAGTGAGGGGATTCATGGCGCGGCGTCTCCGGCCCCGCATCGGAGGCCGGAGACAACGTAGCGCGGACCTCAGCTGTTTTCAGGCCCCTCGGGGTCGGCTCCGTCGGCGAGGATGCGGTACAGGTCGCGGCGCACGGCGACGAGCACTTTGCGTGCCTGCTCCTGCTGCTCTTCGCTGCCGGCGCGCATGACCTGCGCGAAGGCGTATGCGACCTCGCGCGCGATCTTGCCGAGCTCGTGCGCCTTCGCGCCGAGATCGCCGCTCATCTGCTCCCACGGCGCGGGCTGCTCGGGGTCGCGCTCCTTCACGCGGCAAGACCCTCGTCGGTGAGCCGGAAGAGCTTGCGCCCGTCCACCTCCTCGGAGCGGATCAGGCCCTCGTCCTCGAGCTGCTGCAGGGCCGGGTAGACAGAGCCGGGGCTGGGGCGCCAGGCGCCTTCGCTTCGCTCCTGTACCTCCTGCATGATCTGGTAGCCGTTGCGCGGCTCCTCGGCTAGCAGCAGCAGCGCGGCGGTGCGGATGTCTCCGCGCCGGGCCTTGCGGCCCCCGCCTCGCCACGGTCCACCGCCGCCCCGGTCCGCCGAATCCACCAAACGGGAATCCGCCAAAGCCGCCGCGGGGCCCGCCTTCGCCGCGATGGCGGCAGTGTCCTTCTCGTGTTGCGTACTGATAATGCTTGTGCATATCTACTCCTATCGTTGGAACATCACGATAGTAGCACGATATATCGCGTACGCAAGAGATATTCACGTAAATAATGCGTCAGTGGCGGAAGTGGCGGACCCCCGTGGCCACCATCGCAGCCCCGGCTGCGTCGACTGCCGCGACCACCTCCTCGTCGCGGACCGAGCCGCCCGGCTGGATGATCGCGCTGACGCCAACGTCGAGCGCGAGCTGCGGACCGTCGGCGAACGGGAAGAACGCGTCCGAGGCGAGCGCCGCGCCGGCCAGCTGCTCAGGCCGGAACGCCTGCGCCTTCTCGATCGCGATTCGCACGGCGTCCACGCGGCTCATCTGCCCGGCGCCGATCCCGATCGTGGCGCCGCCCGAGGCGATCACGATCGCGTTGGAGCGCACGTGCCGGCAGACGGTCCACGCGAACAGCATGTCCCGCCACTCCGGCTCGCTTGGCTGCCGCGCGCTGAGCGCGTTCATCTGCTCGCGTGTCTCTGAGACGACGTCGTGCGTCTGCACCAGCTGGCCGCCGATCACGGGCTTGGATTCGACCTCGCGCAGCGGTGCGGGCCAATCGCCGAGCTCGAGCAGGCGCACATTTTTCTTGACTTGCAGCGCCTGCAGCGCAGGGGCGTCGTAGCCGGGCGCGAGCAGCACCTCGATGAACTGCTTGCCGAGCTCTTCCGCAAACGCAAGGTCGATCGGGCGGTTGACCGCGATCACGCCGCCGTAGGCGCTCTGCGGGTCGCACGCGAAGGCGCGTTCGTAGGCCTCGCGGCCGCTGGCGCCGACGGCGCAGCCGCAGGGGTTGTTGTGCTTGACGATCACGCACGCGGGCTCGTCGAACTCCTCCACCAGCTCGCGCGCCGAGGAGAGGTCGAGCAGATTGTTGAACGACAGCTCCTTGCCATGCAGCTGCTCGACGCCCGCCAGCAGGTGCGTGGGGGAGCCGACGCGCGCGTAGAAGGCGGCGCGCTGGTGGGGGTTCTCGCCGTAGCGCAGGTCGCTTACCTTCTCGTAGGCGTCGCGCCAGTGCGGCGGAAAGCCCTCGCCGTGGGCGCGCATGCACAACCAGGTCGAGATCGCGGCGTCGTAGCGCGCGGTGCAGGGCGAACGCCTTGCCGCCAGCCGCTCGCGCGTGGACGGTGACAGCCGGCCGCTCGGACTCGCGCAGCTCAGCGAGTACCGCGCGCGTAGTCGCCGGGGTCGACGACGACCGCGGCGAAGGAGTGGTTCTTGGCGGCGGCGCGGATCATCGTCGGCCCGCCGATGTCGATGTTCTCGACGATCTCCGCGGGCGTGGCGTCGCCACGGGCGACGGTCTGCTCGAACGGGTAGAGGTTGACGCACACCAGATCGACCGGCTCGATCCCGCTGCTCGGCCGCGGCCTGGAGATGCTCCTCGTTGTCGCGCAGCGCCAGCAGCCCGGCATAGAGCCGCGGGTGCAGCGTCTTCACGCGCCCGTCCATCATCTCGGGAAAGCCGGTGAAGTCCTCGATGGCTCGCACCGGCATCTCCGGCGCCGGCCAGCTCCCGCGCGGTGCCTCCGGTGGAGACGAGCTCCACACCAAGCTCCGCGAGACCGCGCGCGAAGTCGACGAGCCCCGACTTGTCGGACACCGACAGCAGCGCACGACGCACGCGGACTTCGCCGGGGGCGGTGCGCTCCAGCCCCGTGTCGCTGCCTGCAACGATGTCGCTCTCGGATGGCATGGTCAGAGCCTACTCACCGATGCCGACTCTTCGCGGCAACCCCGTGCTCGCCGTTCATTGCGGTGGAGCGACCACCACGCGGCGAGGATTCTCGGGGTCGTGGTTGAGGGCCCCACGTGCGAACAGGCGCACGGCCTCGGGCAGCAGTGTGTGCTCAATCGGGCGCAGCGCCTTCAGCACCTCCGTCGGATCGCGCGCATCGTGAAGCTTGCAGGCGCCCTGCAGGATCACTGGCCCGCTGTCCACGCCGGCGTCGACGAAGTGAACGGTGACGCCGAATACCTTCACCCCGTACGCGAGCGCCTGCTCGATTGCTTTCAGCCCGGGAAAAGCCGGCAGCAGCGAGGGGTGGACGTTGATCACGGCCTCTGGAAAGCCGCGCCAGGAAAGATTCGCTCACCAGCTCCATGTAGCCGGCGAGCACCACCAGCCGCGTGCCGCGCTCGATCAGCCACTTCGCCAGCGCCCGGTCGCGCGCCTCGCGATCCCGGTACTCGGTGCGGGTGAACACGCCGGTCGGGACGCCGCGGGCCTCGGCGCGCTCGAGCGCGGTGGCGCCGGCGACATTCGAAGCCACCGCCACCACCTCGGCCTCGTGTCCATGCACGGTGTCGAGCAACGCCTGCAGGTTGGTGCCGGTGCCGGAGACCAGCACGGCGATCGGCAGGGGTGTCGCGGAGGGCACGAACGGCATCTTCGCAGGAGGTGGTGGGCCGCAGGCGAAGCCAGGCTGTTGGGGCTGGCGGTCAGGGGCGGCTAGGGCGTAGATCAGAGGTGGCTAGGGCGTAGATCAGAGGTGGCTAGGGCGTCTCTTGATCGGCCCTTACGTGTTCTTCCCAGAAGGCGACCGTCTCGCGCGTGTGGCGGATGCCCAGGTCAAGCGCGAGACGGGGGCCGAGAGGGGCGTCGTCGGTGGTCTGCGCGCGCAGCGCTTCGTACTCGGCGAGCCTGTTCCGATGGGTTTCGAGCTGGATCTCGGCGAGGTCGGCTATGTCGGCGCCGAAGAAGAGCTTGAGCAGCGCGAGGTCGCGTAGCGTGTAGAGCTCGGGCGTGGGGACGCTCAGCCACGCTTGGAAGGCTTCGCATCCGCGGTCGGTGAGGGTGTAGAGCTTGCGCCGTCTACCGCCGGGCTCCTGCTGCTCGGTGAGGTAGCCGGCGCGCGCGAGGCGCGCGGGCTCGGCGTAGATCTGGGAGTGCGGGAGCGACCAGACGTGCCCGACGGGGCCGAGGATCATCTGCTTGAGGTCGTATGGGGTGGCTTGGCCTGTCATGGAGAGCAGTCCGAGCACGATGTGAGAGGTGGTGGTGAGCTCGATCTCGTCGGGCATGGGAACGGTCTCCTACAACCATCCTCTTCGTATGGTATGTTTCGGAGGATATGGGTCAGATGGTTGCGGTGGGAAAGCGAGCTTAGATGACTGGGGTCGGCAGGCGCGGGCGGATGGGAGGAGCCGGCTGCCTGGCGTTGCTCGGTGTCGCTCTGTGCCTGCCGGCCGTCGCACCGGCGGCTCCCGCCGTCACGCTCAAAGTGGTCCCCATCCCGATCCGGGGGTTTCCGGGCACGGGCGACATCGCGGGGGCCGGCGCGGCGGTGGAAGTCAACGTCACGATCGGCGGCGCCGAATACGGAGGCTACCCCTCGCCGCTCACGGAACTTACGTTCTACGCCCCGGCCGGGGTCAGGTTGAACACCACCGGATTCACCACCTGCACGCCGGCGGCGCTCGAAGCCAGCGGCGCCATGGGATGTCCAAAGCGCTCGCGCGCCGGCCCGCAGGGCGAAGGTTTGGGGGTGGTCGCGTTTGGTGGCGAACCGGTCCTCGAGAAAGTGACGATTCAGCCGTTCTTCATCCCCGCTGGCGGTCTTGCGTTCTACGTTGAAGGCCGTAGGCCCGCCTCCCTATACATCGTCGAAAAGGGGTACTGGACCACGGCCAGCGCTCCCTTCGGGCTGAAGTTGATCGCCGAAGTGCCGCTCGTCGAAACAGTGCCCGAAGCCAACTACGCGTCGATCCTCTCCTTCAAAGTCGAGGTTGGCGCGGCTTACAAGCAAGGCGGGAAGACGGTCTCATACGTCACCTTGCCGAAGCAGTGCCCAAAAGGCGGTGCCCCCGTGAAGGCAGAACTGAAGTTCCTGAGCGGCGAAGTCGTTACGGTCGACTACAAGGCGCCATGCCCCAAGCGCAGGTAAGGACACTCCGCGCCCACAGGCTATCTATGTCCCTACGAGCGGCAGCGACGCGCCTACGGGCTCCTCCAGCGCGTACTTGCCGTTCGCCTCGCCGGTGCCGTCGAGCGGGTACTCGCCGCTGAAGCAGGCGTCGCAGTGGGTCTGGCGCCCTCCGGCTTCCGCGCCGACCGCCTCGTAGACGCCCGCCAGCGAGAGGTAGTGCAGCGAGTCGCAGCCGAGCTCGGCGGCGACCTCCGCGGTGGTGCGGCCGTGCGCGATCATCTCCTCGCGCGTGGACATGTCGATGCCGTAGTGGCAGGGGTGCTTGATCGGGGGGGCGGAGATGCGCATGTGCACCTCGCGCGCGCCGGCGTCGCGCAGCATGGCCACGATCTGGCGGGTCGTGTTGCCGCGCACGATCGAGTCGTCGACGACGATCAGCCGCCGATCCGGCGATCACCTCGGGGAGCGGGTTGAACTTCAGGCGCAGCCCGTGCTTGCGCAGCTCCTGGCCGGGCTGGATGAAGGTGCGCGCGACGTAGCGGTTCTTGACGAAGCCGTCGTCCTGGGGCAGCCCGGCGGCGCGAGCGAGGCCGCGGGCGGCGGGGTTGCCGGAGTCGGGGACGGCGATCACGAGGTCGGCCTCGACGGGCGCCTCGCGCCACAGGATCTCGCCCATGCGCCCGCGCGCGACCTGCAGCGCCTGGCCGTTCATGCGCGAGTCGGGGCGGGCGAAGTAGATGTACTCGAACACGCAGAACGCCTTGCGCGCGCCCTCCACCACCTGGCGGCTGCGCACGCCGTCCTCGCCGATGCTCACCAGCTCGCCGGGCTGCACGTCGCGCAGGTGGCGGGCGCCGATGATGTCGAACGCGCACGACTCGCTGGCCACGCAGTAGGCGCACCGCGGGCCCCGTCGATCTCCGTCGTGGCATCGGCGCCTCGCCCGTGGCTGCCTCGTGGGTGTCTGCGTCCCGGCCCCGTCCCGGCCGCGTGGAGGGTCGGGGGCGTCCGAGCGCGCCGAGCGCCAGCGGGCGCAGGCCGTGGGGGTCGCGGAAGGCGAGCACGCGGTCTTTGGTCATCGCCACGATCGAGAAGGCGCCGCGCAGCCGCGGGAGCACGTCGGCGATCGCGTCCTCGATCTGCTCGGCGGGGTGGGTGGCGATCAGCGCGGCGATGATCTCCGAGTCGGAGGTCGAGCTGAACGTGACCCCGCGCTCGAGCAGCTCGCCGTGCAGCTCCACGGCGTTGATCAGGTTGCCGTTGTGCGCCAGCGCCAGCTCGCGGTGGGAGCCGTGGGTACCCTCGGAGCGCTGCACCGGCTGGGAGTTCTCCCAGGCGTTGGAGCCGGTGGTCGAGTAGCGCACGTGCCCGATCGCCAGCTCGCCGCGCGAGCGTGCGCAGGTCGTTCTCGCTGAACACCTGGCTGACCAGCCCCAGCTCGCGGCGCGTGACGATCTGCCCGCCGCGGTCGGCGGCCGCGATGCCGGCCGACTCCTGGCCGCGGTGCTGGAGCGCGTACAGCGCGAAGTAGGAGAGCCGCGAAACCTCGTGGCCGGGCGCGTATATGCCGAAAACGCCGCACTCGTCGCGCGGCCCATCGCGATCCTCGACGCGGCCAGGCGTGGGCCTCACACTCACAAGCTAGCAGTCCCCGATCACGGGAACAGCTCCGCCAGGGCCCCGTGGGCCTCGGCCAGCTCGGCGAGGGTTGCGCTCAGTGTCCCCGCATCTGTCGCGATCGTCAACCCGTCGCCTCCGACCGTGCCCAGCATCCGGAGCGGCGCCCGCGCGGCCAGCTCCGCGAGCGCCTCGCCGGGGCCGGAGACGACGAAGCCGCCCGGCCCCTCGCCGAAGAGTTGCGTGAGCGTGTCGGAGGGATCGTGCTCGGCTCGTGCTCGGTCCCGAGCGCGGCAGCGGTCACCGAGACCTTCGCGCCCACGCCGCCCGCCAGGCAGCACTCGGCCAGCGCAACGGCGAGCCCGCCCTCGGCGATGTCGTGCGCGCTGCTGCAGCAGTCCCGGCCCGCACCGCCTCGCGGACGGCGGCCTGCGCTGCCAGCACCGCATTCGAGGTCGATCTCCGCCAGCCCGTCGGGCAGCGGCTGGCCGTGCAGCTTCGCCAGCTCGCTCGCGGCCAGCGATGGGGCGAACGGCCCCACCAGCGCCACGGCGTCCCCCTCGCGCGCGAACCCGAGCCGCCCCGCGCGCGCGGCGTCGGGCAGGCGGCCGACCATGCCCACGACCGGGGTCGGGTAGATCGGCCCGGCGGGGCCCTCGTTGTAGAGCGAGACGTTGCCGCCGACGATCGGCGCCGCCAGCGCGCGGCAGGCGTCGCCGAGGCCGCGCACCGCTTCGCACAGCTGCCAGGCGATGTGCGGCTTCTCGGGGTTGCCGAAGTTGAGGTTGTTGGTGGTGCCCAGCGGCTCGGCGCCCACGCACGCGAGGTTGGCGGCACACTCCAGCGCCGCCTCGATCGTGCCGCGGTAGGGGTCGGCGGCGACGCGGCGGCCGTTGCAGTCGATGCTGACGGCGAGCGCGCTTCCATCGGGGAGGCGCAGCACCGCCGCGTCGGCCTGCGCGGGGCGGCGCACCGTGCGGGACTGCACGATCGCGTCGTACTGCTCGAACAGCGGGCGGCGCGAGGCGATGTTGGGGGAGCGCAGCAGCGCCAGCAGCGTCTCGCGCGGCGGGCGCCTCGCGCGAGAGCGTGGCCACGGGCGTGGCGTAGATCGGCGCCGTGGGCCGCGCCGGTTGCAGGTCGTACAGCGGGCACTCGTCCACCAGCGCCCTCACCGGCATCTCGCCGACGAGCCGCTCGCCGTCGAAGATGCGCATGTGGCGGGTGTCGGTGACGGTCCCGATCGCCGCGCCGCCGACCTCCCACTTCTCGCACAGCGCCAGCACCGCGGGCACGTCGGCGGGCGCGACCACGCACAGCATCCGCTCCTGGGACTCCGACACCATGATCTCGAACGGCTCCATCCCGGGCTCGCGCAGCGGCACCCGCGCCACGTCGATGTCGATGCCGACCTCGCCCTTCGAGGCCATCTCCGAGGCCGAGGAGGTGAGGCCAGCCGCGCCGAGGTCCTGCAGCGAGACGAGCAGGCCCCGCTCCAGCAGCTCAAGCGAGCACTCCAGCAGCTTCTTCTCCTCGAAGGGGTCGCCCACCTGCACCGTGGGGCGCTTGGCGTCGTCGGCCTCGCCGAGCTCCGCGGAGGCCAGCACCGAGGCGCCGCCGATCCCGTCGCGCCCGGTCGAGGCCCCGAACAGCACGATCGCGTTGCCCGGCCCCGCCGCCGCGCTGCGCACGAGGCGCTCGCGCTCGCACAGCCCGAGCGCCATCGCGTTGACGAGGCAGCTCTGCTCGTAGGGCCCCTCGAAGTACACCTCGCCCCCGACGATGGGCACGCCGATCGAGTTGCCGTAGTGCCCGATGCCGGAGACGGCCCCGTCGAGCAGGTAACGCGCGCGGGCCGACGCCGGTGAGGGTGAGAGGGATGGGCTCCGCCTCTGAAGAGGCTGCGCCGGGATGGGCTCGCGTGGCTCCCCGAAGCGCAGCGAGTCGAGCACGGCGATCGGTCGTGCCCCGATCGCGAAGATGTCGCGCAGGATGCCCCCGACGCCGGTGGCCGCCCCCTGGAAGGGCTCCACCGCGCTCGGGTGGTTGTGCGACTCGACCTTGAACGCGCACACCATGCCGTCGCCCACGTCCACGGCGCCCGCGTTCTCGCCGGGGCCCATCACCACGTGCGGCCCCTCCGTCGGCAGCGTGCGCAGCAGCTTCTTGGAGTGCTTGTAGGCGCAGTGCTCGCTCCACAGCAGCGAGTACATCGCGAGCTCGACCTGGTTGGGCGTGCCCGCTCCTGGTGCGCGCAGATCAGCTCGTACTCGGTGCGCGTGAGGCCGAGCGCGAGCGCGTCCTCGACGGTGGGGAGCACGGCGCTGTCAGGCATGGGCGCCCTCCACCGCAAGGCGCATCGACTCGAAGATGCACAGGCCGTCGGTCGAGCCGGTGAGCGGGTCCACCGCGTGCTCGGGGTGGGGCATCAGCCCGAACACGTTGCCGGCCGCGTTCTGCACCCCGGCGATGTCGCGCAGCGAGCCGTTGAAGTTGTGGCCGGGCGCGTAGCGCAGCACGATCTGGCCGCCCCGCTCGAGCTCGTCGAGCGTCGGCTCGTCGGCGTAGTAGCGCCCCCACGAGTGCTTCGCCGGAATGCTCAGGAGCGTGGGTTCTAAGGTGCGAGCCCCCTCCTCTTCCTCCTCCCCCCTGCGATCCGATCCGCAGGCGCGAGTGAACGCGCTACCGGGGTTGACCACCTCCAGCTCGACCTGGCGAAAGGTGAAGCGCAGGTGCTCGTTTCGCAGCAGCGAGCCCGGCAAGAGATGCGCCTCGCACAGCACCTGGAAGCCGTTGCAGATCCCCAGCACCAACCCACCGTCGTGCGCGAACTCGATCACCGCCTCCATCACCGGCGAGAAGCGCGCGATCGCCCCCGCCCGCAGGTAGTCGCCGTAGGAGAAGCCGCCAGGCACGACGATCGCGTCGGCCCCCTTCAAGTCTCGCTCGCCATGCCACAGCAGCTCCGCGTCGCCGACGCGCCGGGCCGCTTGCAGCGCATCGACCTCGTCGCAGCTGCCGGGGAACTGGAGGACGCCGAACTTCATCAACGCGTGGCGGCAACGAAGCTGATAGCCGCTCCGGTGCCGCTGGTCAGTCGTACGTATCGAGGATGCGCATGACGCTCGCGTACATGTCTTCGAGCATTTGCTTCTTCATCGCCGGCCAGTCGTCGACAGGCATCGGCTGTGCGGCGAGCAACTCGTCGATAGCCCTGATGCGCTCCTCCTCGTCGATCTGAATCTGGGGTTTGGGTGAGAGCGTCATATGCACAAATTATCTCGAACATAAGACGGACTCAAGTGCCGTCCCCATCGAGCAGCTGCACCTCGTACTCCTCCACCAGCGGATTGGCGAGCAGCTTCTCGCACATCGGCTGAAGCTGCGCCTCGTCCTCCACGTCCAGCTCCACCAGGCGGCCGACGTGAACATTTGCCACGCCGACGAAGCCCAGCGCCGGCAGGGCGCGCTCGACGGCGATTCCCTGCGGGTCGAGGATGCCCGCCTTCGGGCGGATCAGCACGCGGGCGCGCATCAATCGCCGGGGGCGGTTCGGTCCAGCCACGCCTGGAAGGGCTCGCCGGCGATCCGTTCGTATGCCTCCGCGTAGCGCGCGCGGGTGCCCTCCACAACGTCCTCAGGGATCGCTGGCGCCGGCGGGCGCTTGTCCCAGCCGCTGCCCGCCGCCCAGTCGCGCACGTACTGCTTGTCGAAGCTCGGCTGGCCCCTGCCGGGCTCGTAGCCGTCGGCCGGCCAGTAGCGCGATGAGTCGGGCGTCAGCACCTCGTCGCCGAGCACCAGCTCGCCGTCCTCGTCGAAGCCCAGCTCGAACTTCGTGTCCGCCAGGATCACCCCGCGCTCGCGCGCGTGAGCGGCAGCGAACGTGTACAGCTCGATCGACGCATCCCGCACCCGCTCCATCAGCGTGCGGTCGCCCACCAGCTCGGCGGCACGCTCGAAGTCGATCGCCTCGTCGTGGCCCACCTCGGCCTTCGTGCTCGGCGTGAAGATCGGCTCGGGCAGCTGCTCGGACTCGCGCAGGCCGCTTGGCAGCGCGATTCCGGAGACGGCGCCGGTCGCCTGGTAGTCCTTCCACCCCGAGCCGGTGATGTAGCCGCGCACCACGCACTCGACCGGCAGCATCTTCAGCTTGCGCACCACCAGCGCGCGGCCGCGGGCCTCGTCGGGCACGCCCTCGGTCGCGGAGATCAGGTGGTTGGCGACGATCTGCTTGGTCTTTTCAAACCAGAACACCGACAGCCCGGTGAGCACCTTCCCCTTGTCGGGGATCGGCGTCGGATGCACCGCGTCGTAAGTCGAGATGCGGTCGCTGGCGACCATCAGCAGGCGGTCGTCGAGGTCGTACAGATCGCGCACCTTGCCGCTGGCAAGGAGGGGCAGGTCGGCGAGGACGGTCATCGTGGCCCCGACTCTATCGCTGGCCACGGCGCTTTGCGCAGACCCAAACGCCGGGCTGAGACATACAACGACGGCAGCTGGCAATCGCGGGGAGGGCTCAGCTCCGGCTATATGTAGGCCGCCGAAGCAGAGCCCACTCGAAGAGGTTGCTGAACAGCTCACCCTGCTCGATGGCGTCGTCAAGCGCATTGTGGGTATGTATTGCTCGTGGCAGCAACTCTGAGGGCATGTGTCTCTTGGACGACTGTGCGTAGGTCGAACCCTCTGCGCCGATGTACAGGCTGCGGATATCTATGCACGTCCCGTGGCCGAATGGGGAGGAACCGACGAAGAACGAGAAGTACCAGTGTATGAAGGACCAGTCAAACGCAGCGGGATAGGCCACGAACACCGCCCGACGACCGCCAGCTACATGGCGCACCCACCGGTTGGCCTCCTGCATGGCCTCCGCAGGGACTCTACCCTCGCGCTGTAGTCGCTCGCGATCGAGACCGTTGATCGACAGCGCTTCGGGGTCGAAGCGGTCGAAGATGGGTTGCAGCTCCCAGTACCGCGCGGACTCGCTGGGATCGAGCCGCGCGAAGTGCTCGCCGTCGAAGGTCGCCACGGCGACGAGCGCAAAGGAAAGCATCGAATAACGTCCGGGGATAGGGCCGTCGGACTCGACGTCCGCGGAGAAGTAGATGTCACGCGATTCGTCCGAACTCATACACATAAGACTAGTGCAATGGCGGACACCCAGCGAAGGTCAGTTCCCTATATATCGCTGGCGAGCCACGGCCCCCAGCTCGCCCCGGTCCAGTTGGCCGCTCTCCCATTGCATCGCTTGAGCCAGAGTGTGGCGCAGATCCGGCCACCCGAACATGTAGCATCCTCTCGTCTTGTCTAACGATATGACCCTTCAGCTCGCCAAACGCCGCAAGGAAAGCGAGAAAGGCCTCGTGTTGGTTCGCGAGGAAGCCGAGCGACGGTTATCGTCCATCGTCGGCGAAGAGCCCTTGGCAATCTACGTCACTGGTTCGTTCGGCCGGTTGGAGGCGCGGTTTCCAAAAGGCTCCGATCTCGACCTCTTTTTTCTTTATGGGCCTGCTGATCGCTCGCACAAGATGCGGCCCTCGCAGCTGACCTGGTTTGAGCTGGCCGGCGAGCTGATCCGGATCTCTCGGGATCTCGACTTCGAGGAATTCTCGCGGGACGGTGCCTTTCTGCAGGCTCACAACGTATGGCACATCGGTCGTGAGCTGGGATCACAGCATGAGGATTCCGAGAATGGATTCACCGCACGTCTCCTGCTGCTCCTGGAGAGTCGATATGTCCTCAACGAGCCGCTTTACGAGCAGTTCATAAAGGAGACGATCGGCTTCTACTACGGGGACTACGCAGCCAATCAAGGCACGTTCCGGCCGACCTTTCTGATCAACGACATTCTACGCTTCTGGCGCACGCTGTGCCTCAACTATGAGCACAAGCGCAACCGCAAGCGCAGCGATCAGGGCAGTGACGAACCCCACGCTCAGTGGCGCGCCGATTCGGCTCTCGACAACCTCAAGTTGCGTTTCAGCCGGCTCTCGACCTGCTACTCGATGGTGATAGCTCTCGCTGCGGAGCCCACGCCGGTTGACCCCGAGCGCGTGCTCGAACTTTGTCGGACCGCTCCCACCGACCGCTGGTCGATTGCAGCCGGGCAGACGTCAAGCCCCAAAGGAGCTGAAGCTCGAACAAAGGTAGGGGAGATACTTGGTCTGTATGAGTACTTCCTGGAGCTGATTGCCGACGAAGGCGCTCTGCTCGAAAGCCTCACTTCACACGCTGAGCGAGAACGCACGCGAAGGAAGGCAGCGGAGTTTGGTCAAGTCGTCTCTGAATTCATGCTGGCAACGTGTCGGAGCGACCAGCTGCGTACGTTGCTCATCTAGGCATTCTGGTGAATCACCACCCATAGCGTCGTCTTAGCCGGATTGTCCTTCTTGGGGCGGCGGTCGGTCGACCACTGCCCTTTGCCAACGATCTGGTCCAAGGCATGAGGGACGAGTTCAAAGGCCCATTGATCTACATCGGGCACGACATCGGCTCCCACGCCGCGCTTGATGGCCTCCTTCACGCCCACCCACGGTATCTCCCCTCGCTTGCTCCAGTCCTGAAATTCCTCATCGGTTCCAAGATGGGCGATTGCGGCTTGCCGGTAGAGCTCATTGCGGTCAAGCTCCTCTTCCTCGGGCGGCTCACGCTTCTCTGGCCCTTGTGGGATGGCGGCCCGCCCTTCTTCGCTGGCTTGGGCTCCATGGTCGGGCTTCAATGTCTCGGTCGCCTCCGTCGGCTGCACGCCCTCCTCGTGCCGACGCGCAGCCAACATGGCCTGCAGCTGGCTGCGCGTCTGCTCGAACTGTTGCTCAGCTCTTTCGGCTAGTTCGCTCGCATATACTTTCGAGGCACCTCGTTTGTGATCTGGGTCCAAGACGGTATGAGCCTTCTCAAACGAGAGCACTCTCATTGGAATCGGGTAGGCACTGCCGGCCTGGTCGACCTCGCCGCTCACGCTTGACCAGAAGATTCCGTTGCCTGGTAGTGGCTCGTTTAGCAGCGATGAAAGCAGGTCATCAGAGAAATGGGCGTTTGCCATTTTGACCGCTCGCAGGTCGCCCTGCGAGAGCAGGTGAAAAATAAACCATGAGTCGCCTTGACTGAGCAGCTCGTGAGGTATAGAGCCCGGCTGCTGGGTGATCAGAACAGCCCCAAGGTTGTACTTACGTCCCTCCTTGATCCACTCTTCGTAGGCCGATTCACCCGAGCCGCTGCCACCGAGAACCGACTGGGCCTCCTCGATGACCGCGATCGCTGGAACCGGTTTTGGGTTGCGCCGCGTGAACTCGTCTTGGTTGCGGCTGAAGATGTGCCGCAATATGATGCCCGAGAGCGCCAGTCCAGCTGCACCACGCATCTTGGATATGTCGACTACGCACAGCTTCCCGTCACGGAGCGCCTTTATGAGGCGCGCCAGCATCTCGCTTGCAGGGTCATGCAGCTCCTGTACTACGCGCACCATATTGGCCCGGGCAGCAAATAGCTCGGCGTCTTGGACGCCGGACTTCAGGCCAAGCAGATCGCGGACCTCGTCCTCGTCGGCGCTGTGGCGGTCACGGTGGACCAGGTCCACCATTTTGTTCCACTTGTCTCCCTGTAGCGACTTGAGCTTGAGAACGTTCTGCTGCTGTTGCTGCTCGGGCGAAAGGGCGATCGACAGTACAAGAGCTGCGGGCAGCTGGCGGATGTCCAAGCGCACTCCGCCGACCACAAACGACCCATAAAAGTCCGATGGCGACTCCTGGTTGGTGAAGACAACGATCTCGTTCGCGAGTTTCTCAACGTCACAGAGGCCTGGTCGTCCATGAGCTGGCCAGAAGTACTCCCCGTCTGGGTCGAAGATCACTGTCCCGACGGGAGCCTCGCCCCCGTTTGGCATAGGAACCTTTGGACGTTCCGAGTAGAGGCCGGCAAACAACAGCTTGACGAGGTTGGACTTGCCAAAGCCGGCCCTGGCGAAGACAAATGACCTGCGCGCCACGAGCTGGTCCACGGAGAACCGTACTGGCACGGATGGCTCACAGCGTTGCATCCAGCGCTGGTCCGCCAAGCGCTCATCGTTGCCGCTGTAGATGAACTCACCCAGCGCGAAAAAGCCTATGTCCGTGCCGCGTGTGCCGCCAGCTACTTCTTGCAGCACGTCATCGGGCAGGAATGCCACACGTGCGCCCACATGAGGCAGACGGCGATGCGAAGGCACGAAGACAAGCTTGTCCTGTTCACAGCGCAGGACGCCGAGCAGGCGCACGTCGATGCGGTAGCGCAAATAATGACGGCGCAGATCCTCTGGTATCGGCCGCTCTTCGGCGACCGCCCGCAGGCCATACTCCTCGCCGGCGGTCGAAGCGAGTCGGCCCTGTGCCGCAACTGCCGTGATACGCCCCAAGATCGCCTCGTCTGGGCTGGCGAGCTCAACCAGTATGAACTGGCCATGCATTGGGATCGAATGGAAATGATCTTGATAGGGGAGGGTGAGGTCGGCGTGGAACTCCATGCCTTGCCCTCCCGCACCACGAAAGATCCCGACTGCCTGTCCATTTGGGAAAAGTTCCATCGAATTCCTTTGGCTTGTTGTCAGCTGTTGCTAGAATCGGAGCCGTCTGACGCCAGGGTCATTCCATCGAAAACGGCAAACTTTTCCGGCTCGATCAACTCGCGGGCCTGCCGAACGACAGTGTCATGAAGGATTTCGAGATCAAAGTCGACCACCTGCGCATACTCGTTGGCCCGCTGCAGGCAACGGGGATAGTATGGGACCGGAAAGCCTTCGATCGCATCCTGCAGGAGATAGCCAAATATCTCTGCTGCGCGATCTACCTGCGGTTCGAACACGTCGATCGCCCAAATGGGATCGTGTGATTCCTTTCCGAAACGAACCAGGAACATAGAGCCATTAACGAACTTGGGGGCCTCCCCGGGCGTGTCGTCTTCGACACCGCGCGCGAACTCCTTCCACTTGTAGACCTTCTGCTCCATCTCGCGCGGCACACGCACGAAGCGGGCTGAGTTTGCGGGCATGGCGTCCTCCAGCGCGATCGCCAGCCGATAGCGTGACAAGACCCGCGAGCGCCGAGCGATTCCCACCAAGAACAGCTGAACGCCATTGCGGCGGTGGCGCTCGATCTCGCTCCGCAGGAGACCGCCAAGGCGGGTGAATAGGTCTTTGTTAAAGATCTTCGATCGCAGCAAGCCGTTGCGAACGATCAACGTATCGGTGGCCCAGTCCGAGCACTTGATGCGATGATAAAGGACGGCCCATTCGACCAAGTCGCGGTAGTCCCTCGTCCACGACGTGTTTACCTCGTCGGGTTTACTGCGAACGTCTTCCCCCGACGGGATCATAGGACTGAGGTCAGTTAGATGACCTACTCCGAGATCGTTCATCAGGACTGTCAGGGAGTCACCTCTTTGTCGATGGAGCTGGTCTAGGTCATCGGGATCGGTGCGGGGGGAAATGACGTCGAGGAATCGCTCGCGTCCTTGTGAATCGACGACGCGTATCAGCTGCAGCCGGAAAGGATCGAAGGCCAGGCGATTGGTTGCCCCGTCCGATGCCACGAATGAGACGGTCGTGGCCGAATGAGGTCTGATCACCGACGTGGGGATCAAGTGCAAGCGGACGTCATGGCGCAACTCTCGCAGGAGCTCTTCGCCGGCTGCCCGCTGTTTTGCGATTGCGTCGTCTATGCGGGCGAGTGATTCGGGACTTAGCATCGACTCAGCTCTCCCTTACGGCCAGGACGTCGACCTCGGGCACATGCTTACCGACTTTCATCGCCTGGTTGGCCTGTCGAGCTCCCACGCGGGCAGGCGTACCCGCATCTTTGATAGACAACACACGCCACCTTCCGGAGGCTTGGAAGCTTGCCATGAGCAGATCCTCCGGCTCCCCGTGACGGGCGGAGGGAAGGGCGCCGAACCGAACCGCGAGGCACGCGTGGGGTTTGCAGCGCTTGGCAACGGCCTTCCAGATCTCTGCCAGTCCCATCACAAAACGGGCGCCGGTCAGCGATCCCAACTGCCCGTTGCGGTTATAGTCGGGCTCCGCTGGGCCACCCACCATCCAGCCACGTAGCCAGCCATCGGGACGGTAGGTAACCATGCCGGGATAGGGAGGCGAGGTGATGACCCAGTCGAACCGCTGGCGCAGCCGCGATAGGACCGCGCGCGCATCCCCGTTGTGCACGGAGCCGTCCATTCGGCGTGGTGCGATCGAATAGCGACGGTCGGCATGGCGTCCGATGATGGCCAGCACGTCAGTCTCGTGCGGGTGTAGGTCATGCGCACGCCAGAATGACAAGGCTGCGGCCGGCTTGGTGGAGTAGGTGCGCGGCATCTGGTTCGAGAAGTAGCTGGGGGCACCCTTGTTGCGAGGGCCATGCAGGGCCCCAAGCAGTATTGCCCTCAGCGCTACCGCGACGTTGTCGTGGCGGTCGGCCAAACCCTCCCGCATACAGCACAGCGCGTGGAGAACGGCCGGAGCGAAGCACCACTGCCAAAACTCCCCCTCGGGGACGGTCGGCTCCTCCCCGGTCTTGAGAAGGTGTTCAGCGAGACGCACAATTGCATCGGGTTTCACCGCGACGAGCTTCGCGGCAGCGATCGCCGTGGCAACCGCGTTGCTGTCAATCCCCACGGCCGGTAAACCAAGCTTGCGTGCAGCGTAGAGCGTAGTGCCACGTCCGCAGAATGGATCAAGCACCCACTCGCCCTTCTTGGCTTCGGCTAATACCGCCAGCGGGAAGCTCAGCGGAAACATCGTCCAGTAGGGGCAGATTGCGTTCAGGGCATCAGCTTGAGGGCGACTCGCATGGATTGCGGGATCGTTCATTGAGGCGGAACTCTTGCATTTAGATCGGCGGGGAGCAATCGGCTATCTGCCGTCGAGCCGGCTCCGCGCTCTGCTTGGTGTCCGCCGCACATGCCCAGGAGCCGTTTGGGCGTAGGTGGGGCTCCCCAGACCGGAAGGGAGGCGAGTGTCCTTAGGCGATCTCGTCCAACCGCGCGACGATCTCTTGCGCGTAGCGCGTGTAGTGGCCGTAGTCGAAGATCGCGTCGAGATCGAGCGTCGCGGGGATGAGACCCGCCCGCCCGTCGCGGGCGAGCAACTCGCGCAGGGGGGTGCGCGTGTCCCACGCCTGCTGGCTGGCTCGCTGCACCCCGTAGTAAGCCTCGTCGCGGCTCATGCCGCTCTCCACAAGCGCCA
Organism: uncultured Solirubrobacterales bacterium; assembly: GCA_963812595.1. Lineage (GTDB taxonomy): Bacteria > Actinomycetota > Thermoleophilia > Solirubrobacterales > Solirubrobacteraceae > Palsa-744. The sequence continues at coordinate 869,109 of CAWEVQ010000008.1, read as the reverse complement.
GCAGCAGCCGCTGCGAGAAGATCGCGCCGTAGGTGAGCTCGAGGTTCTCGCGCATCCGCTCGGCGTCCACCGTCATGCCCTCCACCAGCGCCGTCGCGCGGTGCTGGAGGTAGTCGATCAGGGTCGTCGAGCCCGCCAGCACGATCCGCTCGACCGAGGAGTGGGAGATGTCGCGCTCGTGCCACAGCGCCACGTTCTCGAGTCCCGCCTGTGCGTTGCCGCGCAGGACTCGCGCGAGCCCCGAGATCTGCTCGGCCTTGATCGGGTTGCGCTTGTGCGGCATCGCGCTCGAGCCCTTCTGGCCGGCGCGGAACGGCTCCTGCACCTCGCGCACCTCCGTGCGCTGCAGGTGGCGCACCTCGGTCGCCAGTCGCTCCATGCCGGCGCCCGCGAGCGCGATCGCGCTCAGCAGCTCCGCGTGGCGGTCGCGCGCCACCACCTGCGTGGAGACCGACTCGCGCTCCAGCCCGAGGCGGGCCAACACGCGCTCCTCGAACTCCGGGCTGGTGGCCGCGTACGTGCCCACCGCGCCCGAGATCCCGCCCACCGACACCTGCGCGAAGGCCCGCTCCAGGCGCAGGCGTTGCGGTGCGCCTCGAACGCCAGACCTGCCAGCTTCACGCCGAACGTCGTGGGCTCGGCGTGCACTCCGTGCGTGCGCCCCACGCACAGCGTCTGCACGTGCTCGCGCGCGCGCGACGCCAGCGCCTGCAGCGAGCGCGCGGGCCCCCGGCACGATCGCTTCGCCCGCCGCCTTCAGCTGCAACGCGAGCGCCGTGTCGAGCACATCCGAGGATGTCAAGCCGAAGTGGATCCAGCGGCCCGCCTCGCCGGCGGAGGCGGCGAGCACGTCGACGAACGCCGCCATGTCGTGCTCGGTCGTGCGCTCGCGCTCGTTGACCTCCTCCACCGTGAACGTCGCCCGGCGGATCGCCTCCAGCTCGGCCTCGACGGGGCCCGTGGCCCTCCCCGAGCAGGAGTGGCAGCTCCTCGCACGCCGCCACCTCCACCTCGCGCCACGCCTCCATGCGGGCCTCGTCGGTCCAGATCGCGCCCAGCTCGGGGCGGGTGTAGCGCTCGATCACTCCTGGATTATCCTCGCCATTGCAGCGCCACGCGCCCACAGCGGCGTCCCCGCCGCGGTTGCTTGGCTCACGCCGTCAGGATCTGCGCCGCGAGGATCGCCGCGTTGCGGGCGTTGTCGAGGCCCACGCACGCGACCGGCACGCCCGGTGGCATCTGCACGATCGAGAGGATCGCGTCGAGGCCGCCCGCCGCGCTGAGGCGGCCCGACAGCGGGACGCCGATCACCGGCAGGTCGGTGTGGGCCGCCACCGCGCCTGGCAGCGCCGCGGAGATGCCGGCGCCCGCGATGATCACGCGCAGGCCGCGCATCTGGGCGTTCTTGGCGTATTCCGCCACCACGTCCGGTTCGCGGTGAGCCGACATCACCCGCAGCTCGTGCAGGATGTTGCGCGCCTTCAGCTCCTCCGCGGCCTTCTCCATCTTCTCCATGTCGCTCTTCGAGCCCATCACGATCCCCACGCGCGGGGCGTCCACCTCGAGCTCCTCCAGCTGCGCGCGCACCTCGGTCTCGCTCATCGCGATCGCGATCGGGGTCACATCACCCATGCTCGACCTCCGCGCCGAGGCCCTCGTTGGGCTCGTCCTCATACCACGCCCGCATCCATTCGTCGACATCCCGCACCTCGGGGTCGGGCGCCACGGCCGCGGCGATGTCGCCGCGCATCTGCATGCCGTCGAAGGAGATCATCCGCGCCGCAGCATACGCCGCTTCGCGGGCCTCTTCATGGTCGTCGCCGAGCGCCGTCACGTTCAGCACCCGCCCGCCCGCGGTCACCAGCTCGTGGTTTGCGAGCGCCGTCCCCGCGTGGGTCACCTCCACGCCCTCGGGCACGCGGTCCAATCCCGCGATCGGATCGCCCTTGGAGGCGGACTCGGGGTAGCCGCGGCTGGCCAGCGTCACCGTCACCGCCGACTGGGGCGACCACCTGAACAGCAGCGCATCTTCGCTTTCCTCTTCGGTCTGGCCGAGGCCGCCGGCGCGCGCGGCGCGGAACAGCAGCCTCAGCAGGTCGGACTCCAGGCGCGGCAGCAGCGCCTGTGCCTCGGGATCGCCGAAGCGCACGTTGTACTCGAGCACGCGCAGTCCCTTCGCCGTCAGGATCGCGCCGGCGTACAGCACGCCATGGAAGGGAATCCCTCGCTCGCTCATCAGCTGGACGATCGGTCCGTGGATGATCGGGGCGAGGTGCCACTCCGATTCGCTGCGCCAGCTCCGCCACCGGCGAGTAGGCGCCCATCCCGCCGGTGTTCGGGCCGCGATCGCCGTCGAAGATGCGCTTGTAGTCGTGCGCCGGCGTCAGCGGGTATGCGCCCTTCCCATCGCACAGCGCCATCAGCGAGATCTCCCTGCCGATCAGGCGTTCTTCGACGACCGCGCTCGCGCCGATGTCGTCCGATGGGTGGGTCGGGTCGGGGTGGGCGGGGTTGCCAATCAAAAAGCGACCCTCGACGAAGATCTCTCGCAAGGCCGCTTCGGCCTGCTCGGGCGACTCGGCCACCGTCACACCCTTGCCAGCCGCCAGGCCGTCGGCCTTCACCACCACCCCCGGATCGGCCAGCTCCGCCACCGCCGCCACACCCTCCTCGAGCGTGCGCGCGTGGCGCCAGCGCGCGGTCGGCACGCCCGCCTGCTCCATCAACTGCTTGGCGAACGCCTTGGAGCTCTCCAGGCGCGCCGCCGCGGCCGATGGGCCGAAGGCCAGGTGGCCACGTCGGTCGAGCGCGTCCACGAGGCCCGCCACCAGCGGCGCCTCGGGCCCCACCACGGTGAAGTGGGCGCCCTCACGCTCCACCGCCGCGACGATTCCCTCGACGTCGTCGGCCGCCACGTCGATCAGGCGCGCGTCCCGTGCGATGCCGGCGTTGCCGGGAGCGCACATCAGCTCCGTAACTTCCTCGGAGCGCGCGAGCGCACGCACCAGCGCGTGCTCGCGCCCACCCGAGCCGACGACGAGCACCCGCATGTCAGAGGGAAGCGATGAAGTCGTCTACAGGGATCGCTGTAAGCGTCTCGTAGCGCACCGTTCCCGCGCGAGCCCAGCTCCAGCGAGACGCGCGCCATCGTCTGCTCGTCCGGGGCCTCGAGGATGTTGACGAAATCGAAGCGCCCCAGCGTTGCCCACTGCGCCTTCACCTTCGCCCCCAGCTGCTCCACCTCTTTGTTGACCTCGTGGATCCGCTGCGGGTTGTTCTTGACAGTCTGCACGCCCTCCGGCGTGAGGTTCGCGAGCATGATGTAGGTGGGCATGGGGGCCTCCTCCTGGGGGTCTTGTGGGGCGCCTATGGGGCACCCGCCAGATTAGACCTCAATTCGGAACTGCGGCGCCTGCCGGGATGGGCTCGAACGTGAGCCCCCCATCCATAGCGTCCACGCTGATCGCGTCGCCCGGGCGCAGGCTGCCCTCGAGCAGCGACAGCGCCAGGCGATCGGTCAGTTGCTTCTGGATCACCCTGCGCAGCGGGCGCGCTCCGTAGGTCGGGTCGTAGCCCATGTCGCCCAGCAGCTCGCGTGCGGCCTCCGTGAGCGTCACCTCCACGCCGCGCTCGCGCACGCGCGCGATCACGCGCTCGGTCTGCAGCTCCACGATTCGTCCGATCTGCCCGCGCGGTTCAGCGCTTTGAAACGCACGATGTCGTCGAGGCGGTTGACGAACTCCGGTTTGAAGTGCTCCAGGAGCGCGTCGCGCAGCTCCGCGTCCGCCACGACCGACTCCGCTCCCGTCCGTGGGCTTCCCACGGCGTAGGGCGTGCCCACGCTCTCCGGATCCAGACGTCGGGGGCATCGCCGCCGGCGCGGATGTTCGAGGTCATGATCAGCACAGTGTTCTTGAAGTCCACCGTGCGGCCCTGTCCGTCGGTGAGGCGCCCGTCGTCCATCACCTGCAACAGCGTGTTGAACACGTCTGGGTGCGCCTTCTCGATCTCGTCCAGCAGCACCACCGAGTAGGGGCGCCGGCGCACCGCCTCGGTCAGCTGACCGCCCTCTTCGTAGCCGACATACCCGGGTGGGGCGCCCGACCAAGCGCGAGACCGAGTGTTTCTCCATGTACTCCGACATGTCGATCCGGATCATCGCGTCCTCGGAGTCGAACATGAACTCCGCGAGCGCTCTCGCCAGCTCGGTCTTGCCGACGCCCGTCGGGCCGAGGAACAGGAACGTGCCGATCGGGCGGTTGGGGTCCTGCAGCCCCGCGCGGGAGCGGCGCAGCGCGCTCGCCACCGCCTCGACCGCCTCGTCCTGGCCGATCACGCGCTCGTGCAGGCGCTCCTCCATGTGGATCAGCTTCTGCACCTCGCCCTCCAGCAGGCGGCTTACGGGGATCCCCGTCCAGCGGGCGACCACCTCGGCGACGTCGTCGGCGTCGACCTCCTCCTTGAGGAACACTGGTGTGGGGTGTGGTGTGTTCGGATCCTGTTCGCGTTCGCCTGATTCGCGCTCTGCGAGCTGGCGTTCCAGCTCGGGAATGTCTTCGTAGAGCAGCTTGGAGGCCTTCTCCAGATCGGCCTCGCGCCGCGCCCGCTCGGCTTCCGTGCGTGCGTGCTCCAGGCGCTCCTTGAGTGTCGATATGCCCTGGATCGCCTGCTTCTCGCTCTGCCACTGGGCCTTCATGGCCGCCGACTGCTCCTGCAGCTCCGCCAGCTCGCGCTCGATCGCCGCCCGGCGCTCGGCCGAGGCCTCGTCGGTCTCCTTCGCCAGCGAGGTGAGCTCGATTTCCAGCTGCATCACGCGCCGGTCCACCTCGTCGATCTCGGTGGGCAGCGAGTCGATCTCGATCCGCAGCTTCGATGCGGCCTCGTCGATCAGGTCGATCGCCTTGTCCGGCAGGAAGCGGTCGGCGATGTAGCGGTGTGAGAGCGTTGCTGCCGCGATCAGCGCGCTGTCCTGGATGCGCACGCCGTGGTGCACCTCGTAGCGCTCCTTCAGGCCGCGCAGGATCGCGATCGTGTCCTGCACGCTCGGCTCGCCCACCATCACCGGCTGAAAGCGCCGCTCGAGTGCCGCGTCCTTCTCGATGTGCTTGCGGTACTCGTCGAGCGTCGTCGCGCCCACCGCGCGCAGCTCGCCGCGGGCGAGCATCGGCTTCAGCAGGTTGGCCGCGTCCACCGCGCCTTCGGCGGCGCCCGCGCCGACGATCGTGTGCAGCTCGTCGAGGAACAGGATCACGCCGCCGCGGGCCTCCGACGACCTCCTTCAGCACCGCCTTCAGGCGGTCCTCGAACTCTCCCCGGTACTTCGCGCCCGCGATCAGCGAGCCCATGTCGAGGGCGATCACGCGCCGGTCGCGCAGCGACTCGGCCACGTCGCCCGCCACGATCCGCTGTGCGAGGCCCTCGACGATCGCGGTCTTGCCCACGCCCGGCTCGCCGATCAGCACGGGGTTGTTCTTTGTGCGCCGGGAGAGCACCTGGATCACGCGCCGGATCTCCTCGTCGCGGCCGATCACCGGGTCGAGCGTGCCCTCCTCCGCGAGCTTCGTGAAGTCGCGCCCGAAGCGCTCGAGCGCCTGGTACTTCTCCTCGGGGCTCTGGTCGGTCACGCGGTGCGGGCCCCTTACCTCGGCGAGCGCCCGCAGCAGTCGATCCCTGCTGGCGCCGACGGCGCGCAGCGCCTCGCCGGCGCGGCTCTTCTCCGCGGCGAGCGCCAGCAGCAGGTGCTCGGTGGAGATGTACTCGTCCGAGAGGTCCTTGCCTGCTTCTCGGCGTCGCGCAGCACCGCCAGCAGTTCGGCCGAGGGCTGCCCGCCTTCCATGGAGGAACCCTCGCCGAGGCGAGGCAGGTCCTCCAGGGCGCGGCTCGACTCTGCGCGCAGTGCCGGCAGCTGGATTCCCAGCTTCTTGAGGACGGGGACGACCACGCCGCCGGCCTCGCCGTCGTCGAGCAGCACCGTGAGCAGGTGAATGGGAGCCACCTGCGGGTTGCGTCGCTCCTGTGCGAGCCCGCTGGCCGCGGCGAGCGCCTCCTGGGACTTGATCGTGAGTCTATCTGGCTGCATATTAGCAAATCTAAGTCCCAGCGTAGCAGATTATATGCTGCGCTATGTCCGTCGGTGGGCGAGGCGACCCAGCGGTCGCACGTCCGCCGCGCGCACGATCTCCCGGCTGGGTGGGCGGGAGTTGGGGAACGGCACGAGCTCGGCGCGGAAGGAGCGGCGGACCTCCTCCAGGCGCTCGGCCAGCTCGACCTGGGCGTGCAGCGCCTGCACCTCGAGCTCCTCGATGCGGGCGTGCATCTGCTCGATCTCGCGCTCGAGGTCGAGCACGCGCTCCACGCCGGCGAGGTTGAGGCCGAGCTCCGCGGTCATCTCCTGGATGCGGCGCAGCCGCTCGACGTCCTCGCGCGAGTACAGGCGTGTGCCCTTGGGCGAGCGCTTGGGGTCGATCAGGCCGCGCGCCTCGTAGGTGCGCAGCGTCTGCGGGTGCATCTGCGCGAGCTGCGCCGCGACCGAGATCATGAACACGCCGCGGTCGGCCGCCACCTCGATCTCGCCGACGTGAAGCTCGCCCCGGCAGTGCTCCGCTCGGTGTTGGGTCGGCGCTCGCTCATTTCGATGCCCGCCCCGTTGGATGCTGGTTGCGCTCGTTCATCGGATGCCTGCTCGAACAGGCGCGCGCGGGGGTCGCTGCCGTTGGAGGCGTCGGCGAGCGCCTGCACCGCCGCGCTCTGCTCGTCGGTGAGCTCGTCGGGGACGTCGATCACGAAGCGGTAGTGGATGTCGCCGCGGTCCGGAGTCCCGCCCGCCCGCCCCCCCCCGTCGCCGAGCTTCGGCGGGCCCTCGCCGCGCAGGCGCTGCACCGTGCCGTGGGTCGTGCCGGGCCGTACGCGCAGCGTCTTCGTGCCGCTCAGCGTCGGCACCTTCACCTCCGCGCCGCGCAGCGCCTCCGGGATCGTCAGCGGCACCTCGACCTCGACGTTGTCGCCGCGCCGTTTGAACACCGGCGAGTGCGCCACGTGCGTGATCACGTACAGGTCGCCCGGCGGGCCGCCGCGCGGGCCCGCCTCGCCCTTGCCGGGCAGGCGGATGCGCGAGCCCTCCTTCACGCCCGCGGGGATGTTCACGCGGTATTTCTTCACCGTGCGCACCGCGCCCGAGCCGTGGCAGGTCGGGCAGGGGTCCTCGATCACGGTCCCCGAGCCGCCGCAGCGCGAGCACGGCTGGGAGATCGAGAACATCCCCTGGCCCTGCGTCTCGATCCCGCGGCCCTCGCACTTCGGGCACACCTTCGGCGTCGTGCCCGGCTTGGCGCCGGTGCCGTGGCAGGTCGGGCAGAGCGTCTGCGTGGCGACCGACAGCGGCACCTGTGCGCCCGACACCGCCTGCTCGAAGGAGATCGACACCTGCGTCTCCAGGTCGCGCCCGCGCTCCGGGCGGGGCTGGGCGCGCGTGCGCCTGCCGCTCGCCGACCCCCCGAAGAGGTTGGAGAGGATGTCGCCCATCGAGGAGGCGTCGAAGTCGAAGTTGCCGAAGCCCCCGAACCCGCTGCCCCCGGCGTTCGCGTAAGGCCCGGTGCCGCTGTCGTACTGCTTGCGCTTCTCCGGGTCCGACAGCACGTCGTAGGCGTGGGAGATCTCCTTGAAGCGCGCCTCCGCCTGCTTGTCGTCGGGGTTGCGATCGGGGTGGTACTGGCGCGCGAGCTTGCGGTAGGCCTTCTTCAGCTCATCGGGGGTCGCCTTCTTCTCGACGCCGAGCGTCGCGTACAGGTCCTGTTTGCCCGCCATCCTCGCGCCCTCCTACGCCGCCACCACGACGCGCGCGGGGCGGATCACGGTCCCGTTCAGCCGGTACCCGGGCTGGTAGACCTCGACCACGGTGCCGCTGGCGGCGCCCTCGACCGGCTGCTGGGCCATCGCCTCGTGGTGGACGGGGTCGAACTGCTCGCCCGTGGGGTCGAACGACTCGACGCCCACGCGCGCGAGCGCCGCGCTCAGCTCCGCGCGCACCAGCCGCACGCCGTCCAGCAGCGGGTCCTCCTCGGCCGCGGCCTCCAGCGCCCGGTCGAGGTTGTCGAGCGCCGGCAGCAGCTCCTTGGCGAGCTTCGCCACGCCGCGCTCGGCCGCCGCGGCGGCCTCCTTCGCGACGCGCTTGCGGTAGTTCTCGAAGTCGGCCTGCGTGCGCTGCGCGAGCGCGAGGTACTCGTCGCGCTGCGCAGCGATGGCCACCAGCTCGTCGAGGTCGCCCTCGAGCTCGCTGACCACGTCGTCGTCCTCGCGCAACGATCCAGCTCGGCGCATCGGGCAAGGCGCTCTGGCCTCGGCGCGAGGTGGCGGTGCGTGCGGCCGCTCACCCCGAGCGCCTGGCTGGCGCCGGGGTCGCTGGGCGGCTCGGCTGATCCTCCTCGATCGCCTGCTCGGTGATATCGCTCATCGCCCTACGCCTTCGTCTCGTCGACGACCTCGGCATCGACCACGTCCTCCTCGCCGGCGGCCGCGCCGTTGCCGTCGGTCGAGGCGCCGCCGTCGCCGCCGGCTGTGGCGGCCTGCTCCTGGGCGCGCTGGTACATCGCCTCGGAGACGGCGTGGAAGGCGCTCTGCAGCACGTCGGTCTTGGCGTTGATCGCGGCCGGGTCCTCGGACTCCAGCGAATCGCGCACCTCCTTGATCGCCTCCTCGATGCGCCCCTTGGAGTCGGCGTCGACCTGGTCGCCGAGGTCGGCGAGCTGGCGCTCGGCCTGGTAGGCGGCGTTCTCGCCGTTGTTGCGCGCCTCCGCGAGCTCGCGCGCGCGGCGGTCCTCCTCGGCGTGGGACTCCGCGTCGGAGACCATGTTCTTGATCTCCTCCTCGGAGAGCCCCGAGCCGGCCTTGATCTCGATCTTCTGCTCCTTGCCGGTGCCGAGGTCCTTGGCGGAGACGTTGAGGATGCCGTTGGCGTCGATGTCGAAGGCGACCTCGACCTGCGGGATGCCGCGCGGCGCCGGCGGGATGCCGGTGAGCTGGAACTTGCCCAGCGACTTGTTGTACGTCGCCATCTCGCGCTCGCCCTGCAGCACGTGGATCTCCACCGAGGGCTGGTTGTCCTCGGCGGTCGAGAACACCTCGCTCTTGCGCGTGGGGATCGTCGTGTTGCGCTCGATCAGCTTCGTCATCACGCCGCCCTTGGTCTCGATCCCGAGCGTCAGCGGGGTGACGTCGAGCAGCAGCACGTCCTTGACGTCGCCGGCCAGCACGCCCGCCTGGATCGCGGCGCCGACGGCCACCACCTCGTCGGGGTTGACCCCGCGGTGGGGCTCCTTGCCGGTCAGCTCTTTGACCTTCTCCTGCACCGCCGGCATGCGCGTCATGCCGCCGACCATCACGACGTGGTCGACCTCCTTGACGCCCTTGTCTTTGGCGTCGTCGAGCGCCTGGCGCACGGGCGCGACGACGCGGTCGAGCAGCGCGGAGGTCAGCTCGGAGAGCTTCGCCCGCGTGAGGCGCGTGTCGAGATGCTTGGGCCCGGCGGAGTCGGCGGTGATGAAGGGCAGGTTGATCTGCGTCTCCTGCGTGGTGGAGAGCTCGATCTTCGCCTTCTCCGCGGCCTCGTACAGCCGCTGCAGCGCCATCGGGTCGGCGGACAGGTCGATGCCCTGGTCGCGCTTGAAGTCCGCGACCAGCCAGTCGACGATCGCCTTGTCGAAGTTGTCGCCGCCGAGGTGGTTGTCGCCGGCGGTCGACTTGACCTCGAACACGCCGTCGCCGATCTCCAGCACCGACACGTCGAACGTGCCGCCGCCGAGGTCGAACACGAGGATCGTCTGGTCGTGTCTCCTTGTCGAGGCCGTACGCCAGCGAGGCGGCCGTGGGCTCGTTGATGATGCGCTTGACGTCGAGCCCGGCGATCTTGCCGGCGTCCTTGGTCGCCTGGCGCTGGTCGTCGTTGAAGTACGCGGGAACGGTGATCACCGCGGAATCGACGCTTTCGCCCAGGTACGCTTCCGCGTCGGTCTTCAGCTTCTGCAGGATCATCGCGGAGATCTCGGGCGGGGAGTGCTGCTCGCCGCCGGCATCCACCCGCGCGTCGCCGTTGGGTCCGGCGACGACCTTGTAGGGGACGATCGACTCCTCCTCGCGCACCTCGCCCTCCTTGCGGCCCATGAAGCGCTTGATCGAGAAGATGGTGTTCTGCGGGTTGGTGACCGCCTGGCGCTTGGCGACGGTGCCGACCAGCCGCTCGCCGGAGGCGGCGAAGGCGACGACGGAAGGCGTGGTCCGGCCGCCCTCGGCGTTCTCGATCACCGTGGGCTCGCCGCCCTCGAGGACGGCCATGCAGGAGTTCGTCGTGCCTAGGTCTATGCCTATGGTCTTGGGCATTTGCTTGGGTGCTCCTTGGTTTGGGTATGAGTGGTTGGGGCTGCCGCGGAGTCGCTCTTTGCGCCTCGCCGGCACCCGGCTTGCGGGTGGGGTGCCGCATTAAGCGTGGTCCGCTACTGAAATCTTAGCCGTAGCTTAGCAGGTTTTTGGGGCGTGTAGAGCACGAGTGGCCTTGACGGCGAGGCCCGGATCGTGCATGGTGGATGGGCCTCGAGCGGAGCCCCGAGGAAGAGCGACGGGGCTTCCGCGGAAGGCCGATGGGGAAAGGGCCGGACGTGCTGAGCGCTTTTGGCGGGCGGTGCGCACGGGGGAAGCCATAGAGTGCCTCGGCGGTCGCCGGGGGAGAGGAGAGGTCATCGATGTCGGGATTCAGGTTGACTCTGTTGACGGCCATGGCCATGGTCTTTGTAGGCGCGTTTGCGTCCGTGCCGGCCTCGGCCACGACCCCCGTCTTCTCAGTGTGCCTAAAAGGCGCGGGTGGGTCGGGAACCAAATACGAAGAAAGCAACTGTGGAAAAACAGATGCCAGCGGAGCGTGGGAATCAGTTGACGTCAAAGAAGCGTTGGCAATCAGTGGCACAAGTGGCGTGGCAAAGCTGAAAAGCTCGATTCTCAAAGCGGAAATCCTCATCACCTGCAAAAAATCCAAAGTTACCGGCGAGATCGAACCTGCCGGCGCGTCGCAGGGCGAAGCCAAATTCGAAGAATGTGAAGTAGGCAATAGCAAAGAAACCTTCAAAAACTGTACGGTGCCAAACTTCAAATTTTCATTTGTGGGCCAGCTGATTGAAAACGCAACGACAAAAGAAGCTGAAGATGAATTTAAACCCAAAGCGGGCAGTGAAACGCTTGTGGAAATAAAAATCAACAACCTGGAAGGTAAAAGCTGCAGCGATAAAGGAACGTTTCCCGTCAAAGGGACGCAGGACGCCGAACTGCCAGAACAAGCAACGCATAAAACATCAAGAACGGTGGCCTTCAAGCCATCGGGCAGCCACTTGAGTCTTAATGGCGAAGAAGCCACTCTTGAAGACACAGCAAGCGTTGTGCTGAGCAACGGCGATAGCTGGGGGGTGTAGATACCCTGATGGGGGTCTGGATCCATCGTGGGCGTGCGGCAGTGCGGAGCGCGCTGCTTGTGACACTCATCTCGGTCGGCGGCGTGTGCGGCATCTCTACGTCCGCCCAGGCGTGTCCAGCGGAAACCGAACGGGCGCGCGACGCGGAGCAGTATGGATCGCAATTACCGGACTGCCGGGCCTACGAGCAGGTCTCGCCGGTGGACAAGAACACAACCGACGCAGTGGGCAGGCCGGGTTTCGTGCAGAGCTCGCCGTCGGGGGAAAGCCTGAGCTACTACTCGGTCGTGCCATTCCCCGCGATCCCGGGCGCATCGGAATTACCCACCTATCTGAGCGTGCGCGGAAGCCTCGGGTGGTCGACGCAGGGCTTGCTCCCGCTGACCGAACCGCCCGCGGAAGCGCAGGTGCTCGGATTGACGGACAACGGCGACGAAGCGGTCGTGGTCGTCTCGGAAGAGGAAGGTCAGCTGCTGGCGCCCGGCGCCAGGCCAAACGAGAACAACCTCTACCTCCGCAACAACCTGACCGGTGAATACAGGCTGATCGCAGCGGGTCCGGGCGGCGTGAGCCTCGCCGCGGCGACACCGGATGGCTCTCATCTCCTGATTGAGGCCAAAAGAGAAGTGCTCGCCGGTGTCGCGGATCCGGAACACGCACCCTATCTCTACGAGTGGGACAGGGAAACCGGGCAACTGGTCTTCGTCGGGGAAGCCGAAGGGAGGGTCCCGGAAGCAGGAACCGTCGCGGGACCGACCGAATCGGAAGCCGACGAAGGGGAATACCCATACAACCAGAACGCGATCTCCGAAAACGGATCGCGCATCTTCTTTTCGGAACGTGGCGAAAGCCAAAAGGTATATATGCGAGAAGCGGGCGGGGACCTCCCCGGGACGATCGAGGTTTCGGCCGGGGAAGCGCAGTGGAGAGCGGCGACGCCCAGCGGGTCATTCGCATTCTACACCGAAGGCGGAGAGCTGTACCGCTTCAATGTCGCTCGCGACACTTCCAGCCCCAGCGCCGCGCGCGAACAGCTCGCGGGAGCGGGAGCCAGGGTGCTCGGGGTGGTGGGTGTGTCAAACGACGGGGCATACGTCTACTTCGTTGCGGAAGGGGTGCTCGCCGCCAACGAAAACGGCAATCATGAAAAGGCCGAAGAACTGCTCAATGGGGTCAATCTCTACGAGTGGCACGCGGGTACCGCAACTCCCGTGACGTTCATGGCTAAGCTCAACAAGGCTTCTGATAAAAGTGATTGGGAGGGGTTCACCAACGACGAGCCGGGCTCGCCCGACGAGGGATATAAGGCATCGCGTGTATCTTCCGATGGGACGAAGGTGCTCATCAGCTCCGTGGCAAAACTGACGAGCTATGACAACGCTGGAAAGAACGAGGCTTATCTGTACGACGCCATCGAGCCATTCTCGGTCACCAATCTTCGCTGCGTGACCTGCAATCCGGGGAACGCCATGGCGAGCCAGGGGGCCTACCTCTCGGAGAACGAAAGCACCGCTCCCAACTCGCCATTGAGCGCATTCATGACGCGCAACCTGTCTGCTCGGGGAACACGTGTCTTCTTCCAGACCGACGAAGCGCTTGTGCCAGAGGATACCAATGGGCGGATGGACGTCTACGAGTGGGAGCAGGAAGGCACGGGCGGCTGCGAAGCCGGAGAAGGCCAGGAGAGCGGCGGGTGCCTGTATCTGCTGTCCACCGGTAAGAGCCCAGAGTCGTCCTACTTCGGCGACGCCAGCGAAGCAGGCGAAGACGTGTTCCTCTTCACGCGCCAGCCGCTGGTGTCCCAGGACCAGGACGACAACGTGGACGTATACGACGCGCGCATCGACGGTGGCCTGGCAGGCCAGAACCCGCCCGTGCCCAGCCCGTGCGAAAGCGAAGAACGGTGTCGTGGCGTGCCCGCGACAGCCCCGATATTTGGGGCGCCGTCGAGCATGACGCTGGTGGGAGACGGGAACGTCCCGCCGCCGGCGCAAGCGCCCAGTCCGGTGAGCAAACCGCAGGCAACGCCCAAGAAGCCGTCGACGCGCGCGCGGAAGCTCGGCGCCGCGCTGAAGGCGTGCGCGAAGAGGCCGAGGAAGCGGCGGGCGAGCTGCCGGGCGCGGGCGCGGAGGAAGTACGGCGTGAAAGCGAAGCAGGGCAACGGCAGAGAGGGCGGGCGATGATGCGCGGAGCGTCGGCGGCGTTGCGGGCGCTCCCCGCGGCCGTGGCCATGGTGGTGTTGATTGGGTTCGTGGCAACGGGCATGGCCAGGGCAAGCGAAGCGCATCCATTCGGGATCAACAAGTTCACAGACACGATTGTGGGAGAAAACCAAGAACCTGCTACGCAGGCCGGTTCCCATCCATACGCCATCACGACGACGGTCGAATTCGCTACCCACGCGCCCGAAGCGGGATCGATCGCGGCGGAAGCCGAACTTGAACCGGTCCCCAGTGGCCTCGCAAAGGAAATCGAAGTGGGTCTTCCCACCGGCGTAACAGTGAATCCGGAAACCACCACAGAAAAGTGCACCGAGACCGAGCTCGATACCGCCTTTGAATGCCCCAATGCGTCTGCTGTGGGGGTCGCCGATATCCAACTGGCGGCTGCCAAAGGCCGGTCTTCGGGGGAGGTGCCGGTTTTCGATATGGTCACTCCACAGGGGGTGCCTGCCGAGCTTGGCTTCGAGATCGCCGGGATCGTGGTTCATATCGTCGGCAAGATACGGACCGGTGGCGACTACGGTTTCTCGGCGACCACCTCGGACATCCTGGGGAAGGCCGATCTCTACGGAGTGGCGCTGACCCTGTGGGGTGAGCCGTCAGCCGAAAGCCACGACAAGGAACGAGGCGACTGCCTCGAACAAGGCGAACCCAGCGGCAGGAGCTGCCCCGTGGCACGGACGAACGCGCCGCTGCTGACGCTATCGTCGGCGTGCACGGGCGAGCCGCTGACGGCGACAGTGAGCGCCAACTCGTGGGAAGAACCCGGAAAGTTCCTGCGCGAGGAAGCCAGTTCGCCAAGTGTGACCGGTTGCAGCCAAATCCCGTTCAACCCAACGCTCTCGGCGCAGGTCGCGGAGCCGGCTGAACCGGGAATGCCAACGGGCTTCGAAATTGACCTGGTCATCCCTCAGGAAAAAAGCTTCACGGGCTATTACTCGGAAGGCAGCGCAGCTCGGCTGGCCGAGTCCGACCTCAGGGAAGCGGTCGTCGCGTTGCCAGCCGGCATGACGGTCTCACCGTCGGCGGCAAACGGCTTGGGCGCGTGCCCCCTGCTGCGGGGCAGAGAACCGGCGAAAGAAGCAGAAGAAAGCAAAAGGGAGCTGGTCGGCATCGATCTGGAATCGAAGCAGTCGGCGAACTGCCCAGACGAATCGAAGCTCGGGCTGGTCGAAATCGTCACCCCGCTGCTGGAAGCGCCCCTGAAGGGCTCGGTGTACGTCGCCCAGCAGGGCAATCTCCCTGGCAATGGCTCCAACCCATTCAAATCGCTGTTGGCGCTCTATCTGGTGGCGGAAGGCAGCGGAGCGATCATCAAGCTCGCGGGCGAAGTGAAGCTCGACCCGAGGACGGGGCAGCTGAGCGCGAAGTTCGGCGAAGATCCGATGACCGGCTTCTACCTTCCCCAACTCCCCTTCAACGAACTGAAGCTGCGCTTCTTCAACGGACCGCGGGCGCCGCTGGTGGCGCCGTCCTCCTGCGGCACGTACACGACGACCTCACAGCTCACTCCGTGGGACGGCAACCCAGTTTCCGAACCAAGCAGCGGCTTCTCCATCAGTTCCGGCTGTGGCGCTCGCGGCTTCGCCCCCACATTGACGGCCGGCACCACCAACCCTCAGGCGGGAGGCTTCAGCGACGAGACGGTGACGATCGCCCGCGGCGGCGGCGAGCAGGACCTCGGCGGCCTCGCGGTCACCACACCCCCCGGCCTGGTGGGGTTGCTCTCGAAGGTCCCGCTGTGCGGGGAACCACAGGCGGGGGAAGGCACGTGCGGCGAAGCAAGTCAGATCGGCCAGGCCACGGTGGCGGTGGGTCCCGGCGAAGACCCCTACTGGCTCGAGGGCGGTCGCGTCTACCTGACAGGCCCGTACAGCAACGAGCCATTCGGCCTGTCGATCGTCCTTCCGACGGCGGCGGGACCGTTCACGCTCAGGGGCAACGGAGGGTTCGGCCGGGAGACAGTCCGTGCATCGATCGCCGTGAACCCAACGACGGGCGCCCTGACGATCGCCAGCAGCTCACTCCCGACCATCCTCGAAGGCGTCCCGCTCGACATCGGGACGATCGACGTGGACATCAACCGCAGCGAATTCACGGTCAACCCAACCACCTGCGAAGAACTCCACGTGACCTCATCGCTCACCAGTGTCGACGGCGCGACGGCGTCCCCATCCAGCCGCTTCCAGGTGGCGAACTGCGCGGCGCTCCCGTTCAAACCGTCGCTCTCGGCGACGACCAGGGGCAACGCCAGCGACATCGGCGACGGCGCTGCGCTGAACGTCAAAATCGCGCAGCAAACCGGCGAAGCGGCAATTCGCTCGATCCACCTCGAAATCCCCAAGAAGCTCCCGGCGCGACTGCACACGTTGCAGCAAGCTTGCAGGGAGGCGACGTTCGACGCGAACCCGGCGAACTGTCCGGCCGCGTCGGACGTGGGGACCGGGATCGTGCACACGCCCGTGCTGCCAGTGGCGCTGGAAGGCCCGACCTACTTCGTCTCGCGCGGCGGGGCACGGTACCCGGAACTGGTGTTCGTGCTGCAGGGCGACGGGGTGACGATCGACCTCGCCGGTGAAACGCACATCGGCTCGAAGACGAAAATCACCTCGAGCACTTTTGGGGAGGTCCCGGACGCACCGATCGCGAGCTTCGAAGCGAATCTGCCGGAGGGGCCCGACTCGGCGCTCGCGGGCATTACGCCCAAAGGCATATGCGGCTCCAAGGGCCTCTCGATGCCGACGACGATCGTCGGGCAGAACGGGGCGCGGGTCAAGCGGGCGACAAAGATCGCGATCGTCGGCTGCCCGCGGAAGGGGCACAAGAAAAAAGGGTGAGAAAGGCTTGAGTCGAGGGGGCCAATCCAGATGTCGGAAACATTCATTGCAAGCCAACCGCGGGTCGGATAGGTTCGAAGAGCGGCATGCCCTTGGATCTCTATGGACCATGCAAGGCCAGCGAACAGCGGTCGAGCGGTTCTGTAGCAGGCAGTTGCAGTAGTAATACCGGGGCCCGTCGCAGATTGCGGCGGGCCCTTGTCTACCCTCGGGATCGCAGCGTGGGGAACGGCACGACCTCGCGCACCGACTCGACGCCGGTCAGCACCATCAGCAGCCGATCGACGCCGAGCCCACCGCCGGCGGTGGGCGCCATCCCGTATTCGAGCGCGCGCACGTACTCCTCGTCGTTGGGCTGCGGCTGGTCGCCGTCGTCGCCCGCGCCGGAGGCCTGCTGGCGCTGGATCACGAAACGGTTGAGCTGATCCACCGGATCGTTGAGCTCGGTGTCGCCGCTGAGGATCTCCATCCCGCGGATCACCGAGTCGAAATGCTCGGAGAGTCGCGGATCCTCGGAGTGGCGCTTGCAGATCGGAAACAGGTCGACAGGGAAGTCAAACACGTGTGTCGGCTCGTGCAGCGTCGGTTCGACGTGCTTGACGTAGATCGCGTCCACCAGCTTCGCCCAGGTGATGTCAGGATCGCCGCCTATGGCGGCCTCGCCCGCGGCCTCGATCAGCTGCTCACGGGAGGCCTCCAAGTAGTCGATCCCGACGGCGTCCGCGATCGCCTCGCGCAGCGTGATCCGCCGCCACGGGGTCGCGAGATCCACCACGCGCCCGTCGTACTGCTCCACCTTGGTCGTGCCGAGCGTGCGCAGCGCGACGCTCTCTGCCATGTCTTCGGTGAACTTCGCGACGTCCCAGTAGTCGGCATAGCTCATCATCCACTCGAGGATCGTGAACTCGGGACTGTGCCGGTGGGAGATCCCCTCGTTGCGGAAGGCGCGCCCGAGGTCGTAGATGTTCTCCAGTCCCCCCACAATGCAGCGGTTGAGGTAGAGCTCGACAGAGATCCGCAGGTAGACGTCAACGTCAAGCGCATTGTGGTGTGTCACGAACGGCCGCGACGCGGCGCCGCCGGCGAGCGTCTGCAGCATCGGTGTCTCGACCTGGGTAAAGCCGTGCTCGCGCAGGAAGTCGTGGATCGCCTCGATCATCTTCGTGCGCCTGAAGAACATCGTGCGGGTCTGCTCGTTGGCGAGCAGGTCCAGTTCGCGGTAGCGGTAGCGCGTGCCTTGGTCCTCCATCCCGTGGTAGCGATCGGGGGGCGGGCGCAGCGCCTTGGCGAGCAGCGTGCAGGCGCTCACCGCGAGCGCGAGCTGTCCGCGCTGGGTGATGTAGACGGCACCCTCGACGGTCACGATGTCGCCGATGTCGAGGCCGACCATGCGCTCGTAGGACTCCTCGCCCAGCTCCTCGCGACGCGCAACCACCTGCATCGAGCCGGACTGGTCGCGCAGGTCGAAGAACGTGTACTTGGCGTGGCCGCGGCGCGCGATCAGACGCCCGGCGACGCGGTAGGCGAGGCCCTCGTGCACACCGGCCTCGAGCGTGGCGGGGTCGTGGGCGGCCTGGATGTCGGCGATCCAGGTGCGCGGCTTACGCGCGGAGGAGATGATGTGCGGATAGGGCTCGACACCCGCGCCGCGCAGGCGCTCCATCTTTGCGCGGCGTTCGTCCGCGCCGCCGGGCTCGCCGGCACCATTCCCCGCGGGCTCGCTCGCACGCTCGGACGCCCCGGCGCCGGCGCTCGCTCCGGCCTGCTCGAGCTCCTCCGGCGTGCTCATGCCGCGGGCACCAGGTGGTGGGTGGGGTCGCGTACGTCGAGCACCGGCAGGCCGGGGATCGCCTCCTCCAGCAGCGCGCGCAAGCGTGGTGAGTCGAAGCGGTGCGACTGCGGCGCGACCGGGTTGACAGTGAGCGCGCGCAGATCGATCGAGGCGAGCACCGCGATTGAGATGCCCTGGCGGCGGTACCACTCGACGCCATGATCGGTGAGGAACACCTTGGTCGGGTCGGCGACGACCAGCTCGAGCGCTCGGGTGGGCGGGGCCAAATCGCGGGCGTTCAGCAGCTCCGCGAGGAACGGCTCGCACAGCGCCCCGCGTACGACCAGGTGGCTGGCCGTGGGCCGCGCGCGCAGCAACTGGCCGATGTCCGCGGCGGTGCTGGTGAGCACGAAGCGGGGGTGCAGCGTGAGCGGCTCCTCCCCCGGAGCACCCACGAGCATGCTGGTGGCGTTGGACTTG
This sequence comes from uncultured Solirubrobacterales bacterium, assembly GCA_963812595.1. GTDB lineage: Bacteria > Actinomycetota > Thermoleophilia > Solirubrobacterales > Solirubrobacteraceae > Palsa-744. The sequence goes on along the minus strand of CAWEVQ010000008.1, from coordinate 850,349 downwards.
GCGAGCTCGCGCACATGAGGCTGATCCAACTCGGGCAGGCGCACGAGCTCGACGGCCTCGCGGGTGCGCGCCACCACCTGCTCGATCTCCCCGTGCAGAGCCGCGCCGGTGGACATCACGAGGCCGTCGGACACCGCCGGGGAGGAGGCGGCGCGGCGGTCGATGGCGCCGTCGATCAGTACCTGCTCGGCGCCGTGGGCGAGCATCGTGTCAGCCACTTCGCGCACGTCGGCGGCGGCGCTGGGGCCCGCCACCTCGATCGTGCCGCGCGTGAGCAGGCGCGCGATCAGTACGCGCCCGAGGGGGGTGCGAACGCCGGTCTCGCTGACAATCTCGTGGGGAATCGCACCGGCGCGCAGCAGCGCGTCGGTGGTCGCCACGAGGCTGCCGGCGCACACCTCCACGCGCGGCTTCTCGATGCGGATGTCGATCACATCGCGCTCCTCGCCGTCGCGCCCGACCGAGGTGACGCCGACGCGGCGGCCCCGCGCCTGCAGCTCGCGCAGCAGCGCGGCGAGCGTTTCGGTCTTGCCGGTGTTCTTAGCCAGCCCGACGAGAGCGAGGCGGCGCACGGACGCGGTGAGCTCAGCGAGTTGTCGCATTGGCCCTCAGCCTAGCCTGCCAATTCCTCACGGCGGTGTTCCGCGAATGCCGCGCGCCCGGCGGGTGGCACATCGTGCGCGTCCTCCTCGGGCTCGCCCTGGCCGAGACGCGCGGCCAGCTCACGCACGAGGAAGGTGGCGAGATGGTGGGGGTAGGTGCCTTTGGAGAAGCCGGCGTCGTAGCCGAGCTCCTTGGCGAGCTCGTTCGAGACGCGCGGACCCCCGCAGGCGAGGATCATCTCGCGCCGGCGCCCCTCGGCCTCGACGATCTCGACGAGCTCGGTGAGGTTGTGGATATGCAAGTTCTGCTGGGTGACGGTTTGGGAGACGAGGATCGCGTCTGCCTCGAGCTCGATCGCCTTGGCGACGAGCGCGCCGTTGGCGACCTGGCTGCCGAGATTGTGGGCCTCGAACGCTCGGTAGCCCTCCAGGCCCTTGTGGCCGTGGAAGCCCTTGAGGTTGAGCATCGCGTCGATCCCCACGCTGTGGGTGTCGGTGCCGGTGGAGGCGCCGACGACGACGATCGGCCGGCGGACGTGCTCCTGGGCGTACGCTTCAACCTCCTCCTCGGTCATGTATTGGACGATGTCGATCCCCTCTTCGGTGAGGGTGGCGTAATCGACGGTGTGCACGGTGTGCCCGTACATCACGAAGTAGGTGTGGCTGTCGGTGAGGCGCTGGTGGTGGACGACCTCGGGGTGCTGGAAGCCCATCTTGCCGGCGAGCTCCATGGCGGCCTTGCGCGCGGCGAGGCCATCGGGGACCGGCAGCGTGAAGCTGAGCTGCACGATCCCGTCTCCGTGGTGGTCGGCGTAGGGCTTGACGTGCTCCTGATCGCCGCGTGGATCCGCCCGCGCCAAGAGCGCGGGGTTGGCCTCGCCCTCAGCTGCCGCTCCACTAGGCAACGCTGAGCGCTCCTCGCATCAGCTCGGTGACGGGGTTGAAGTACCCATCCTCGGTCGCGACGATGCCCTCCATGCCCCGGCCCTCTTCGAGGTGGCGGCTGACGTCGCCGAAGACACCGCTCTCGATCGCCTTGAACAGCCCAATCTCGGCGATCCGCTCGAGTATCAGGTGCGCATCGCGCAGCACCTGCCGCGCACGTGTCTGGATGATGCCGCCGCGCTTGAACTCGATCTCCTCGCCGAGGTCGCGGGCGGCGTTGAAGACGTAGTTGACGTTCTGCAGACCCAGCACGCGGTCGTGGATGTGCGGGGTGAAGATCCCCTCGGTGGGGACGCCGATCGTCTGGATGCCCTGTCCGGTGGCGACCGTCACGAGGTTGAAGAGCGTGTCGGCGGCGTGGGTGCGGAACAGGTTGCCGTCCATGTGCCGGGTTGGGGGCATGTACTTGATGGGGCAGTCGGGGAACAGCTCGCGAGTGAGCTGCGCCTGGGCCCACTCGTACAGGAGCCCGTTGGTCACGGGCGTGTCGATCTCGAAGGCGTCGCCGAGCGCGATCTGTTCGTCGGGCACGCCCGAGGCACGGGCAAGCTGATGGTTGATGAACTGCGAGGCCGTCACCGAGGGTGCGGCTTCGACGGCATCGGCGGTGCGCAGGTAGTTGTCCTCGCCGGTGTTGATGACGACCCCGAAGTAGCCGTTGACGGTGCGCGAGACGCGCTGGTCGAGCAGCCCGCGGATCGGGTTGATGTCACGGTAGAGGATCCCGTAGAGGGCGTCGTTGACCATGTTGTCGAGGCCCTCGATCGCGCCCATCGCCGCGATCTCGGGCATGCACAGACCGGAGCAGAAGCTCGACAGGCGCACGTAGCGTCCGTGCTGTTCGGACCACTCATCCAGCGCGGCGCGCATGATCGCAAAATTGGCTTGTGTGGCGAAGGTGCCGCCGTAGCCCTCGGTGGTGGGGCCGTAGGGGACGTAGTCGAGCAGGCTCTGCGCGGTGGAGCGGATCACGGCGACGATGTCCCCGCCGGCTTCGGCGACGGCGAGGCCGTGGACGACGTCCTCGTAGACGTTGCCGGTGGCGGTGAGCACGTAGCGCAGCGGTGGGGAGCTCTCGCCGAGGCGCTCGCGCAGCGCGCGGCGGGTCTCCATGCGCGTGGCGATCTCGCCGAGGCCCCGTGCGAGCTCCGCGCGCGCTCGCTCGCGGATCGCCCCCTCGGGTGCGAGCGGCAGCGCGCACAGGTCGAGGGCGTTCGCCTCGACGGCATCGGCGATTTGCTGGGCGCTCTCCCAGGCGGGCGGGGTGGTCGGGTTTCCTAGTCCTTCGGCGTGGAGCATCGCGTTGGCGAGCCAGTGGGCGATGCCCTTGCCGAGCCCGCCGCGGGCGCGCACGTGGTCCACCAGCACGTTCGGCAGGGGGGCGCCGAGGTCGTTGGCCCCATCGACGCCGAACAGGCGCGCGACGGTGCGCTCGACCGACAGGGTGGTCATGCCGGCGATCTGTTCGGCGACGTCGGCAGCGATCCGCGCGGCGGCCTGACGGCAGGACTCGACGAGCCCCTGATCGAGGTCCAGCTTGGAGGTGGCCATGATTCGAGGTTACTGGAAAAACCCCACGATTCGGGTTAACGAGGCGGTACGCGGCACGCACGCTAGCCTCGCATTGCAGAGTGTCTCTCTCCGCCGCCCCTCCCCCTTCTTCCCCCTCCCCTTCACCCCACGGGTACGCGAGTGGTTCGAAGCGGCCTTCGCGCAGGCGACCCCGGCGCAGGCGCAGGCGTGGCCGGCGATCGCGAGCGGCGAACACGTGCTGGTGTCGGCCCCGACGGGCTCGGGCAAGACGCTGGCGGCATTCCTGTGGGGTCTCGACCGACTGGCGGTGGAGCCCTCCTCGGAGCGTGGCATTCGCCTGGTGTACGTATCCCCACTGAAGGCGCTCTCGTACGACATCGAGCGCAACCTGCGGGCGCCATTGAAAGGGATCGGAGGGGACGTGCGGGTGGCGATCCGCACCGGCGACACCCCCCAGCGCGAGCGCCAGCGGATGTTGAAAGACCCTCCCGACATTCTGATCACGACCCCGGAGTCGTTGTATCTGATGCTGACCTCGCGTGCGCGAGAGACCCTACGAAGCGTGGAGTGGGTGATCGTCGACGAGATCCACGCGGTGGCGGCGACCAAGCGGGGCGCGCACCTGGCGCTGACACTGGAGCGCCTCGACGCGCTCGTCCGGGAGGAAGGCCGCCGCGAGCCTCAGCGGATCGGACTGTCGGCGACGCAGACTCCGCTGCAGGAGGTGGCGCGCTTTCTGGTTGGTCCGCAGCGAGAGTGCCGGATCGTCGACGTCAGTGCACCCAAGCCGCTGGACGTGAAAGTCCACGTACCGGTGGAGTCGATGACGGAGTTGCACGGCGTGGTCCATGGGGATTCCGATCAGCCGCTGCATGGCTCGATCTGGCCGGCGATCTACCCGGAGCTATTGCGCCTGATCCGCGAGCACAACTCGACGATCGTGTTCGTCAACAGCCGCCGCTCGGCGGAGCGGCTGGCGCTGCGGTTGAACGAGCTGGCGGCCGCGGAGGAGGCGGAGAGCGGGCAGGAGCCGGCGGCGCGCGAGATCGCCCGCGCTCACCACGGCTCACTGGCACGGGAGGAGCGGATGGTGGTGGAGGAGCTGCTGAAGGCGGGCGAGATCCCCTGCATCGTGGCCACCTCCAGCCTCGAGCTGGGGATCGACATGGGCGCCGTTGACCTCGTGCTGCAGGTCGAGTCGCCGAAGTCGGTGGCCGCAGGGCTGCAGCGGATCGGGCGAGCGGGGCACGGCGTCGGCGAGGTCTCGCGGGGGCGGATCTTCCCGAAGTTCCGCGCCGACCTGTTGGAGTGCGCGGTGCTGGTGCGGCGGATGCGCGAAGGGGGGATCGAGCCGACGGTGGTGCCGCGCAACCCGCTGGACGTGCTGGCGCAGCAGATCGTCGCGATGGCGGCGTCCGAGCAGGAGCTGGCGGTGGATGAGATGTACGAGCGGGTGCGGCGCACCTACTCCTATGCGGAGCTGTCGCGCCGGCAGCTGGAGGGCGTGCTGGACATGCTCGACGGGCGCTATCCATCCTCCGAGTTCGGGCAGCTGCGCCCGCGGATCGTGTGGGACCGCCTGGCCGGCACGATCCGCCCGCGCAAGGGCGCGCGCGCGCTGGCGGTGGCGAACGCCGGCACGATCCCCGATCGGGGGCTGTACCTAGTGACGCTGCCCGATGGGCGGCGCGTGGGGGAGCTCGACGAGGAGATGGTGTACGAGGCGCGCCCGGGGCAGGTCTTCCTGCTCGGGGCCTCCGCCTGGCGGATCGAGGAGATCGGCCGCGACCGCGTGATCGTCACGCCCGCGCCGGGCGCGCCGGGGACGGTGCCGTTCTGGAAGGGCGAGGGCGTGGGTCGCCCCAAAGAGCTGGGGGAGGCGATCGGGGCGTTCGCGCGCTGGGCTGTCGGGCAGCGCCCGGAGGTGCTGGAGCGCGAGTACGACCTCGACCCCCGCGCGGCGCGCAACCTGGTGGAGTACCTGCGCGAGCAGCAGGACGCCACGCGAGTGGTGCCCAGCGACCGCACGATCGTGGTGGAGCGCTTCCGCGACGAGATCGGCGATTGGCGGCTTTGCGTGCTCTCCCCATTTGGCGGGACGCATTCACGCGGCGTGGGGTCTGGCGCTCTCGGCGCGGATCCGCGAGCGGCTGGGCGTGGAGGCGGATGCGCTGTGGTCGGACGACGGGATCGTCGTGCACCTGCCGGAGAGCGACGAGCTCGACGGGTCGCAGGCGGTCGAGCTGGCGCTGATCGAGCCGGAGCAGCTCGAGGATCTGGTCGTCGGGGAGCTCGGCGGCTCGGCGCTGTTCGGCGCCCGCTTTCGCGAGGCAGCCGGCAGGGCGCTGCTGATCCCGCGAGCGTACCCCGGCAGGCGCACGCCGCTATGGCAGCAGCGGCTGAAGGCGCAGACGCTGCTGGAGGTGGCGCGCCGCTACGAGGATTTCCCGATCGTGCTGGAGGCCTACCGGGAGTGCCTGCGCGACGTGCTCGACCTGCCCGGCCTCATGGAGCTGCTGGGCAGGCTGCACCGCCGCGAGCTGAGTGTGGTGGAGGTCGAGACGCCCACCGCCTCCCCGTTTGCCTCCTCGCTGCTGTTCGACTACGTGGCTACGTACATGTACGAGGGAGACGCACCCAACGCGGAGCGCCGCGCGGCGGCACTGTCGCTGAACAGGGACCTACTGCGCGAGCTGTTGGGACAGGAGGAGCTGCGCGAGCTGCTCGACAGCGAGGCATTGGAGCAGCTGGAGGCACAGCTGCAGCGCCGCGGCGAGCTGCTGCGGGCGGCCAACCGCGACGAGCTGCACGACACACTGCGCCTGCTCGGCGATCTCAGTGCCGCGGAGGTGGCGGAGCGCGTACTGGAGGGCGTTGACGCGGGCGCGCTGCTGGCGGCGCTCGAGCGCGAGCGCCGGGCGGTGCGGATGAGAATCGGCGGCGAGGAGCGCTACGTCGACGCGGCTGACGCCGGCCTGTACCGCGACGCGCTGGGCGCGGTCCCACCGGGAGGTCTGCCGGAGGCCTTCGTGACGGACGTGCCGGATGCGCTGGGGCGGCTGCTGCGCCGCTATGCGGCGACCCGGGGACCGTTCACGAGCGAGCAGCCGCGGGCACGCTACGGCCTCGGTGGCGCAGTGGTCGAGTCTGGGCTGCGTGAGCTGGAGCGGTCGGGCGCGCTGGTACGTGGTGAACTGCATCCCGATCCGGCCTCGCTACGTCACGTCGCGTCTTTGGCTGCGCCCGGCGGCGGCTGGCTTTCATCCCCCGCGCCCTCCCTCCCAGCGCCCTCGTCGGGGGACGCCTGGCGGGAGTGGTGTGACGTTGAGGTGCTGCGGCGCCTGCGACGGGCCTCGCTGGCGGCGTTGCGCCGCGAGATCGAGCCGGCGCAGCAAAGTGCGTTCGCGGCATTTTTGCCAGCGTGGCAGGGGATCGACCGCCACGCGGCGATGGGTGCGGGTGTCGAGCGCCTGCGCGAAGCGCTGGTGGCGCTGCAGGGTCTCGCGCTGACGCCACGCACGTGGGAGCTGGAGGTGCTGCCGCGTCGGGTGGGGGCGTACTCGACGACGTGGATGGACGAGCTGTGCGCTGGCGGTGAGCTGGTGTGGGTGGGCGCGGGAGCGCTCGGTCGCGCAGACGGCCGCGTGGCGCTGTACTTCCGCGAGGATGTGGGATTGTTGGGACCCCCACCCACCCCGCCGCTGCGCCGGGAAGGATCGCGACCGCCCGATAGCGATGCACACGCGCGCGTGCGCGCGCGTCTACTGGAAGGGACATGTTTCTTTACGGACCTGCTCGCCGATCTGGATCTGGCGGCGCTGGAGCTTGGCGAGGCTCTGTGGGACCTGGTATGGGCGGGGGAGGTGACCAACGACGCGTTCGCCCCACTGCGTGCGCCACATCCGACGGCGAAGACGGCTGGCGCCGCGCCGGCCCGCCTGCTCCCGCTGCCCGGTGGCGAGGAGCGAGCGGGCTGGGCAGGCGCTCAATCGGCGATGCCCCGTCGCCGGGGTCGGTTCGCCGGGCGCGCGAGCGCTGCCCGCGGCGGCCCACGGTCGGGCCATCCGCCCGGGCGCTGGTCGCTGACGGCGCCGCTGTTCGGTGAGGTGAACTCGATTCACCACATGCGCGCACTGGCGGAACTGCTGCTCGAGCGCTACGGGATCCTCACACGTGAGCTGGTGCGCGCGGAGGGGGTGCCGGGAGGCTTCGCGGCGCTCTACCCCGAGCTGTGCAGGCTGGAGACCTTGGGCGTCGCGCGCCGCGGCTACTTCGTGGAGGGTATGGGCGGCGCCCAGTTCGCGCTCGCGGGTGCTGTCGAGCGCCTGCGCGCGCAGCGAGAGGACGCGGAGCCGCTGGTGCTCGCGGCGACCGATCCGGCGCAGCCATACGGGGCGGCGTTGCCGTGGCCCGACCAGAGGCACGCCACCGCTGGCCGAACTGGGGATGCTGGCCGAAACGGGAGCCGGATGGGCGTGTCTCCCGGCTTCGGTCAGAGACAAACGCCGGCGAGGGCGGCGGGTGCGAGCGTGGTGCTGGTGGACGCGCAGCCGGTGCTCTACCTGGAGCGCGGAGGCAGGACGCTGAGGGTCCTGGCCGAGCCTGATTCAGGCGGGCCGCCCTCCGCGGACGCGCGCGTCGAGCGGGCGCTGGAGGCGCTTGCCGAGCACGCACGAGCGGGTCGGCTGCCGGCCCGGATCGCGCTCGAGCGGGTGGATGGCGAGCCCGTGCTCGGCTCGCCCTGGGAGGCGGCGCTCGAGCGGTCCGGCTTCCGCGTTGGGCCGCGCCGCGTTGAACTTCGAGCGCGCTAGACCCCGCTCGAAGCCACCGACTGCTGGGACCATTCCAGGTTGGGGTGGTTCTCACGAGTGCATCGCGCGGCTCATCGCGCTATAACCGGGGGGCGCATCTATTCGGACAGGTTGGCAATCTGACCAACCAGCAGGGCTTGCGGGTGGATGAGAAACGTCGGATGGATCCCGCAATTTTTAACTTGCAATCTTGGGGCAATCCTGTATGGTCGGAAGTGTGGGGATGAGTGGAACCGAGAGGGAGCTGAACGCGATGTACCGGCGGCTACCGCACGGCCCCCACGGAATGGGGCGCGACGCGGTCGCCCGGCATCAGCGGGCACGCCTGTTCGGAGCGATGATCGAGGCGGTTGACCGCCAGGGCTACAAGGCCACCACGGTCGCGCACGTGATCGCCCTTGCGGGTGTCTCACGGCGAGCCTTCTACGAGCAGTTCGCCAACAAGGAGGACTGCTTCCTGGGCACCTACGACATTGCGGTGGCGCGCGCCAAGCGACGGATGATGGACGGATGGATGATGGAGCGCGGGTGGGCCAACCGCGTGCATCGAGCTTGTCAGGCGTTTGTGGATGACGCGTGCAGGAACGTCAAGTCCTCACGCTTGGTGCTGATCGAGGGGCTTGGTCTCGGAGTGAAGAGCCGCGAACGGTTGATGCGCTCGGCGGTCGCCTTCGAGCGGGTGTTGGCCGATGGATTCAGAGCGGCGCCCGACGGCGTGCAGCTCCCGCCGCTGGGACCGAAGGCGATCGTCGGGGGCGGGCGCTACATGATGTTCGAGCGGCTGCGCACCAACCGCGCGGCGGAGCTGCCGATGCTGACCGACGAACTGCTGGACTGGATCAGCGCCTACCGTTCGCCGGCGGCGCGGATCGGGGTGTCACGTACGCCGCCGCCGCATCGGCCGGCCGAGCCGGCGCGCTTCCTGGAAAGCGACGAGAAACGCGCTCGCGTGCTCGGCGCGGTGGTGCATCTCACGCTCGACGAGGGCTACCAGGAGTTGACAGATCCGCAAATCGCGCAGTTCGCAGGGATGTCGACGGAATCGTTCCACAAATACTTCCCCGACCAAGCGGGAGTGCTTCTTGGCGGCGCTGGATGAGTTTGTCGACGAAACGCTTGAAGTGGTTGCCGCGGCTGCCGCCCGAGCGAGCAGCTGGCCGGAGGCGGCGTACCTGGGCGTGAAGGCCGGCATCGAGCACTTCGTCGTGCATCCCGGACTAACGCGAATGGCTTTCGAGGACCTCTTCGAGGTTGGTCCCGCGGTGAACGACAGCATCGGCACCTCGCTGGGCAAGCTTGCCGGCATGTTGCGGGAGAGCTCACCCGAGGCCGCGCCGTGCGCCGCTGCTCGCACATGAGGCTGTGACTGGCGCGATGTGGGCGATCATCGGCAACTATGCGGTGCGCAAGCGTGTGAGGTATCTGCCCTCGCTGACCGACCATCTCGCGTTCCTGGTGCTGGCACCCTACGTCGGCCCGAAGGCGGCGGGCCAGACGATCGACGCCACCCGCAGAAGCCTCGCCCGCGACGAGCACGGCTGAGAACGACCCTCGACTCACAGTTCCGCGGCTGGCGATTCGCGATCCCGCGGCTCCCGGCTGACCGCCCTCGAGACCCATAGCCCCTATCCTGGGCGGCGATGAGCGTCCCCGGCTCGAGCACCCCACCGCGTAGAGTCGGGCACAAGGGCGCTGCGCACCTGGCCCCGGGCAACACGTTCGCCAGTTTCGAGGCGGCGGCGCGCGCGGGCGTGGACATGATCGAGTTCGATGTGCTCAGCGAGCACCCGGACGGCAGTGGGCGGCTGCTGCTGGCCCATGACTACGAGGCACTTCGCGGCCCCCCGGCGCCGCTCACGCTGCGCGAGGGTCTCGAGCACCTCGCCGGCGACGCATATGCGGGCATCGAGCTCGACGTGGACGTGAAGCTGCCGGGCTATGGAGAGCGTGTGGTGAGGGAGTTGCGTGACACCGGTCTGGTCGAGCGCTCGCTGGTGAGCAGCACCTACCCAGAAGAGCTTGACGCGATGCGCGCGATCGAGCCATCGCTGCGGGTGGGATGGTCGGTGCCGCGTGCGCGCCGCGACTACACGGAGGACAGGTTGATGGCGATCCCGGCGCTGGCGATGCTTGTTGGCTATCGGGCTTGGCTGCCCGGGCGCGCCCGGGCAGCGCTGCGGGCGGGTCGCTTCGACGCGATCATGGCGCATTGGCGGGTGGTCACCAGGGCGCTGGTGGAGGCGGTGGCGGCCGCCGGCGGGGAGCTGTATGTGTGGACGGTGGACGACGCCGTGCTGATGGACCGGATGACGACGATCGGCGTCGACTGGCGATCATCACCAACGACCCGCGCCTGTTCCCCGGTCGAGCTTCAAGGCAGCACGCAGGTCGCGGCGCTGAATCCCTTCGGTTCGGCGCCGGCGAGACTCTTGTGCTCGGCGGTGGTGGGGAGGCTCACGAGATGCACGGCGTGGCCGCCGCGGCGCCACTCGAATTCCACCTGGCCGCGCAGCGTGTAGGCGGCTGGGAGTGGACTTGAATTCGAAGGTGCGCCCCGCCTGGCGGGTGGGCGGCGGAGCCGATCGGGACGAAGCCGGAGTCGGCACTCTCGCCGAGGTCGGCCCACTGCTTGGTGGTGGCGTCGAGCGACTGCACCAGGAAGCGCATGTACATCGCGTCGTGGGGGTGCCCGTCGGTTGGCATCGAGCCGCGGATACCGATCGTGTCGGGGTGGTGGGGGGTGTTGCAGATGTCGACAGTCGCCCACAGTTCGGGAGACTTGGCCAGTGGTGTAAATGAGGGTCGGGCTGGCGCGCCCGCCACTGCCCCCAACGTACCGGCGGCGATCAGCGTCGCGACAATCTTCGCGGGTGCAGACCATCTTGTGAAGATAGCGCCGCAGGGAATGGGGGAACGCCGATCGCGAGAGGTGTGCTATCCACTTTGGCGATGCGGGCGCCAAGCTCAGCGGAGGTCGTGGAGCTGCTCGGCCGCGTACCCGTGTTCTCGGCGCTTGATGAGGCGGACCTGCAGCGCATCGCGCAGCTGGCGGTGCCCCGCAGCTTCGAGGCCAGTCAGGTGGTGTTCCGCGAGGGCGATCGGAGCGACACCTGCTATGTGGTGCATGCTGGCCGCGCCCGCGCGGTGCACGATCATGGCGACGGGCGCACGATCACGCTGGCGACGTTTGGCCCGGGAGACATCTTCGGGGAGCTGGCGCTGTTCGAGGACGAGCGTCGCTCGGCGACGGTGGAGGCGCTCGAGCCGACGAGCGTGCTGGCGGTGCTCGGTCCGGACATGCGACGCCTGATGGCCGAGCATCCCCAGATCGCGATGCGTCTGCTGATCGCCCTCGCCCGGCGTCTGCGGGAGAGCAACGAGCGCCTCGCGCGCCGCTCCTTCCAGACGGTCCAGAGCCGCGTGGCGTTGGCGCTGAGCGAGCTGGTGGCGCAGGCGCAGGCATTGGCAGCGGCCAAGACGTTGGTAGAGGGGCCGACGTTGGCAGCGGAGAGGCAGCCGCCTGCTCGGTGACCTCGGGCGACTCCGGCCGCGACGAGCCGGCCCACGATGTTCCAGATCCTTGCCACCCAGGCCGATCTGGCGAAGCTGGCGGGCAGCTCGCGGGAGTCGGCGAGCCGCTTTCTCGCGGTGCTGGAGCGGGCCGGGGTCATCTCCCAGGGCAGGGGCAAGCTGGTCGTGCACGACCCCGAGGCGCTGCGCTCGTATGTCTTCTGAGCGACGGCCGGCGAGGCCGCGGGAGCGCTCGGCGGGTGGGGCGGTGGTGCACGACGGGCAGCTGCTGGTGATCGTGCCGCACCGACGCGCCGCCGATGGCGCGCGCGTGTTGGGGCTGCCCAAGGGACACATCGACCCGGGCGAGACCCCGCTGCAGGCGGCGATCCGCGAGGTGCGCGAGGAGACGGGAGTCGACGCAGAGCTCGTCGAGGAGCTCGGCGAGGTGCGCTACTGGTACAGGCGCGACGGCCGCACCGTACCGAAGTCGGTCGTCTTCTACCTGCTGCGCTACCTCGCCGGAGATACGGCGGATCACGACGACGAGGTCGAGGAGGTGCGCTGGATTCCGCTGGCGCAGGCGTGCACCGAGCTCACCTATCCGGGCGAACGCGAGATCGCCGTGCGCGCGCTGCACGCGCTGGACCCCTGAGCGGCCGGTGAGCCGGACCCCTCTCTATCGGATAGCCTGATGTCCGTCGTGCAGGTTCTCAACTTCTACTCCACGATCTTTGCCGACGAGCTCAAGCGGGGCCGCAAGACGGCCACGATCCGCCTCGGGGACAAGTCCGGCAAGTACCGCAAGAACCAGCTGGTGCTGGTCACGATCGGCTACCAGTACTCCCCCCGCGAGCGGATCTTCGAGGCGGTCATCGACCAGGTCGAGGTGATGAAGCTGCGGACCTCTCCCCGCGCGACATCAAGCACGACAACCCCGAGTTCCGCCGCCACGAGGAGCTGATCAACTTCCTCGAGCAGATCTACGGCCGTCCCGTCTCGCCGGAAGACACCGTCACCGTGGTGCGCTTCTCGCAGATCCTTGAGAACCCCAGCGGCATGACCGAGGCGATGAAGGGCTTCGGCGGCGCCCAAAACTAACTTTCTGGCACTCTGAGCAAGAAAGTGCCAGCAGGCGCTTGAATTGCCGCCGCGGTCGGGTATAGTGGCCGGCAGTTGGCACTCAACCAAGGCGAGTGCCAAAACCAGGGGCCGAACCGCCAGTAGGGGGCCCCGCGATTGAACTCTCTAGATAGTGGAGGTCTCACCAAGATGAAGCTCAAGCCCCTGGGCGATCGCCTGATCGTGCGGGCGATCGAGGAGGAGGAGAAGACCGCCAGCGGTCTCGTGCTCCCCGATACAGCCAAGGAGAAGCCGCAGAAGGGAAAGGTCCTCGCCGTCGGCGACGGCCGGATCGACGATGACGGCAAGCGCATCCCGCTCGACGTCAAGAAGGACGACGAAGTCCTCTACAGCAAGTACGGCGGGACCGAGATCAAGATCGATGGGGAGGATCTGCTCGTGCTGCGCGAGTCCGACGTCCTCGCCAAGGTCGCATAAGAGGGTGCGCAGCCGGCCGACCCAGCCCTTCGGCGGCGCCCCGGCGAGCCGGCCCCTCGTTTTTCAAACCCCGCGCAAGGCGCATAAGGAGAATTGAAAGACATGGCACACAAGGAGATCAAGTACGACGCCGAAGCGCGCAAGGCGCTGGAGGCGGGCGTGGACGCCGTGGCCAACGCGGTCAAGGTCACGCTGGGCCCGAAGGGCCGCTACGTGGTGCTGGACAAGAAGTTCGGCGCCCCCACGATCACCAACGACGGCGTGACGATCGCCCGCGAGATCGAGGTCGAGGACGTCTTCGAGAACCAGGGCGCCCAGCTGGTGCGCGAGGTGGCCACCGCCACCAACGACGTGGCCGGCGACGGTACGACCACCGCCACCGTGCTGGCCCAGGCGATCGTGCGCCAGGGCCTGAAGAACGTCGCCGCGGGCGCCAACCCGCTGGCGCTCAAGCGCGGCATCGAGCGCGCCGTGGACCAGGTGGTCGCGAGCATCAAATCGCAGGCCAAGGAGGTCTCGGGCAAGGAGCAGATCGCCCGCGTGGCGACGATCTCGGCCGGCGACGAGGAGATCGGCGACGTGATCGCCGACGCGATCGAGAAGGTCGGCAAGGACGGCGTGGTCAACGTCGAGGAGGGCCAGACGTTCGGCATGGACCTCGAGTTCACCGAGGGGATGCAGTTCGACAAGGGCTACATCTCCCCCTACATGGTCACCGACCAGGATCGCATGGAGGCGACGCTGGAGGACCCCTACATCCTGATCGCCAACCAGAAGATCGGCTCGGTCCGCGACGTGCTGCCGGTGCTCGAGGCCGTGATCCAGAGCGGCAAGCCGCTGCTGATCATCGCCGAGGACGTCGAGGGCGAGTCGCTGGCGACGCTCGTGGTCAACAAGCTGCGCGGGACGTTCACCGGCGTGGCCGTGAAGGCGCCGGGCTTCGGCGATCGCCGCAAGCGGATGCTGGAGGACATCGCGATCCTCACGAACGCCGAGGTGATCACCGAGGAGATGGGCCTGAAGCTCGAGAACACGCAGGTCTCGCAGCTCGGACGCGCACGTCGCGTGGTGGTCGCCAAGGACAACACCACGATCGTCGACGGTGCCGGTGATGCCGCCGCGATCAAGGGGCGCATCAACCAGATCAAAAACGAGATCGAGAACACCGACTCGGACTTCGATCGGGAGAAGCTCCAGGAACGCCTCGCGAAGCTCTCCGGCGGCGTGGCGGTCGTCAAGGTGGGCGCGGCCACGGAGACGGAGATGAAGGAGAAGAAGCACCGCGTCGAGGACGCCCTGCAGGCCACGCGGGCGGCGCTGGAGGAGGGCATCGTGCCCGGTGGTGGCGTCGCGCTGCTGCAGGCCTCGGCCTCGATCAGCTCCAACGGCGCCGTCGCCGGTGCCGAGGACGATGACGAAAAAACCGGCGGGCGCATCGTGCTGCGCGCGCTCGAGGAGCCGCTGCGTCAGCTCGCCGAGAACGCGGGCCTGGAGGGCTCCGTGGTTGTCAACGACGTGCGCAAGGCCAAGAAAGGCCACGGCCTCAACGCGGCCACCAACGAGATCGTCGATCTCGTGGCCGCGGGCGTGATCGATCCGGCGATGGTCACCCGCTCGGCGCTGCAGAACGCGGCGTCGATCGCCAAGAACATCCTCACCACGGAGGCGATCGTGGCGGAGGTTCCGGAGAAGGAAGGCGGCGGCGGCGGTGGCGGCGGCATGCCGGACATGAGCGGGATGATGTAGGGTAGGCAGACCGGAGAACGTATGACGAGGGGGCGCTTCGAGCGCCCCCTCGCGCGTTCCAGAAGGGGCCTCGTCAAAGTTGGGCTTAGGGCCTTGAGGTCCACGCCCCAGTATCCCTGCCGGCATGAATGCGGCCGGCAGATCCGCTATTCGACCGCCCCGACAGATCGTGAGGGCTCGCCGACGTACTTCGCGGTGGGCCTGATCAGCTTGCCTTCGCGCTTCTGCTCGAGGATGTGCGCCGACCACCCCGCCACTCGGGCGCAGGTGAACATCGGCGTGAACAGCTCGGCTGGCACTTCGGCGAGGTCGAGCACGACAGCCGACCAGAACTCCACGTTGGTGGCGAGCACGCGGTCGGGCTTGCGCGCGTGCAGCTCCGCGAGTGCGGCCTGCTCGAGCGCCTCGGCGATCTCGAAGCGCGGGGAGCGCAGTTCCTTGCAGGTGCGGCGCAGAACCCGCGCGCGCGGGTCTTCGGCGCGGTAGATGCGGTGGCCGAAGCCCATCAGCCGATCGCCGCGATCGAGCGCTTCTTTCACCCAGCGCTCGGCGTCGCCCATGCGTTCGACCTCCTCCAGCATCTTGAGCACGCGCGAAGGCGCCCCACCATGGAGTGGGCCGGAGAGCGCTCCCACCCCGGCCGACAGCGCGGCTCCCACATCGGCGCCGGTGGAGGCGACGATGCGGGCGACGAACGTGGAGGCGTTGACCCCGTGCTCGGCGGCGGAGACCCAATAGGCGTCGATCGCCTTTACGTGATCGGGGTTGGCCTCACCGCGCCAGCGGATCAGGAAACGCTCGGGGATCGAGCCGGCGCGGTCGACCTCCTCCTGAGGAACCGGTGGCTGCCCGACGCCGCGCGCGGACTGGGCGACGAACGAGAGCGCCATCACCGAGGCGCGCGCGAGGTTCTCGCGGGCTTGCTCGTCGGAGATGTCGATCAGCTGGTTGAAGCCCCACTCCGGGGTGAGCATCGCCAACCCCGCCTGCACGTCCACCCGCGGGTCGCCCGAGCGCACCGTCAGCGGGTGCGGTTCGGCGGGGGGCAGCCCCGGTTTGAAGCGGCCGTCAACCAGTAGGCCCCATACCTGCTCGTAGGGGACCGCGCCCACCAAATCCTCAATGTCCACGCCGCGGTAGCGCAGCGCGCCTCCTGCTTTGTCGGGCTCGGCGATCTCGGTTGCGAAGGCGACCACGCCTTCCAGGCCCGCTTGGACCTCCGGTGCTGTCTGAACCGCGCTCATGGCACTCGCTTTCTGGGCTTGTTTTGATTGAAGGCCCGCCCGCCCCGGCCGGCTGCCGCGAGTTGTGCTGCGACCAGCCGGGGGCTGCCTTGTGGGCAGTGCATATCGTCGCAGGAATCGATGCGATTGCCGCTGCTCCCCGAGGACGTTAGGCTCTGCCGCGACGGGCGTCCGTCCGTCCCACGCCAGTAGGAGGAGGAGCCGGTGTCCGACAGCGATTTGATGTTCCGCTCCGCGAGCGAGCTCGCGAGCATGGTGCGCGCCGGGGAGCTCTCCGCGCGCGAGCTCGTGCAGTGCTCGCTCGATCGCATCGAGGAGCTCAACCCGAGGCTGAACGCCTTCGTGCAGGTTGACGCCGAGCGCGCGCTGGCGGCGGCCGAGCGAGGTGCAGCCGGGCGACGAACGTCCCTTCGCGGGAGTGCCGATCGCGATCAAGAACAACCGTCGCCGTCGAGCGGTCTGCGCCTCACCTACGGCTGTTCGCTGATGAGTGACTTCACCGCCAGCTACGACCACAACGTCACCCGCCGTCTGAAGCGGCGCCGGTTTCATCGTGGTGGGGTACCACCACGCTGCCCGAGTACGGCATCCTGCCGACCAGCGAGGCGCGCCTGTTCGGCCCGACCCGCAACCCCTGGGACCTGGAGCGCACCCCGGGCGGCTCCTCCGGCGGCTCGGCTGCGGCGGTCGCCGCGGGGATGGTGCCAGTGGCGCACGGCAACGACGGCGGCGGCTCGATCCGCATCCCCGCTGCGTGCTGTGGCCTGGTGGGGCTGAAGCCCCAGCGCGGGCGCATCTCCTCGGCGCCCGAGCTAGGCGAGTCGCTGCTGGGGGTCGACGGGGTGCTGACGCGCACCGTCGCCGACACCGCGGCGATCCTCGACGTGCTCGCCGGCTACGAGGTCGGCGACGCCAGCTGGGCGCCGCCGCCGGCACAGCCCTTCGCGCAGGCCGCCGCGATGACGGGAGGCCCGCCCCCACCCGGCTGCGGATCGCCGCCACCACGCTGTCCCCGATTGCCGAGGCGGCGGTGGACCCGCTGGCGGCGCGCGCCGTTAGCGAGGCCGCTGAGCTGCTGCGTGGGTTGGGTCACGAGGTCGAGGAGGTCGATCCCCCATGGCAGATCGAGGGCGTACAGGGAGCTGTTCGGGGCGGTGTTCTGCACCCACGTCGGCCTCTCAATTGCCTTTTCCGGCACGGTCGCCGGCCGCGAGCCGACGGCGGAGGACATGGAACCGATGAGCTGGGCGATCTTCTGCCTGGCGCAGCAAACTGAACGCGTCGAGGGCTCTGGCGCAACCCTCAGGCTGCAGGCGCTTCACGCGCCAGCTGGTGGCGTTCCTGGCGCCCTACGACGCGCTGCTCACCCCGGCACTCGCCGAGCGTCCGCTCCCGCTCGGCACGCTCGACCCCGCGGCGCCCAACCCGATGGCGACGTTCGCCCGCTCGGGCCTGTTCACGCCGTTCACCCCAGTGTTCAACGCCAGCGGCCAGCCGGGCATCTCACTGCCGCTGTTCCACGGCGAGGACGGGCTGCCGCTGGCGGTGCAGCTGGTGGGCCGCCCCGCCCAGGAGGGGCTGCTGCTGTCGCTCGCCACGCAGCTGGAAGCGGCGTGCCCGTGGGCGGAGCGCCGGCCGGAGCTGGCAGCCATATAGGTGCATTTGAGTGACCAACCAGCTACTGGACCTCTCATAGCCGTCATCTGTTCGCCACACAGATCCAGTCGGTGGTTTACCCCCAAACTAAGACGCCCGCCGGGCACCCCAACCACTTCACAAAATGAAGGGTTGGGGTCCGAAAATTAAGCACGCAACTCCGCCCCCGGCCTCATCGACCAGCAGGCGCTTGCCCCAGCACTGCCCCCATCGGCTGCGGACGCACCCCGAGCCGTTCGGCATCGGCGCATCCCCGCGAAGCGACCATCGACACCTCCATCAGCTCCGCCTCGTCCCAGGTGGCGGGCGCGTGCGTGCCAAAGGCGGCCTCCAGCAGGCGCAGCCCCCGGGCGACGACCGGAGTGGGCACGCGCAGCGAGCGGCCGGTGGCGGTGCAGCGCGTGCAGCACCTCGCGCACGATCTCGGCGTGGCTGAGGGTTTGCGGCCCCGCCAGCTCGAACGATCCGGCGAGCTCGGGGGTGCGCAGCGCCGCCATCGCGCAGTCCGCGACGTCCTCGGCCCAGATCGGCTGGTAGAGCGCGCGACCACCGCCCGACATGGGCATCGCCGGCAGCAGCGCGAGCCGCTCCAGCAGCGTCAGCCAGCGATCCCCCGGGGCGTAGACGATCGAGGGGGAGAAGACGACCGAATGCATCCCCGCCTCGCGCACCGCCTGCTCGGCGAGCGCCTTGGCGCGCAGAAAGCGCGCGCGGCTGTGGGTGGAAGCGGAGAGCGCCGAGAAGAACATGAAGCGCTCGACACCCGCCCGCTCGGCGGCCTGCACCATGCGCCACGTAGCGATCCCCCCCAGCTCCTCGATCGAGCCGCGCGGCTGGTCGCGGATCGCGGCGGCGAGGTGCACCACCGTGTCCACGCCCCGCATCGCATTGCGGAACGACGGCGGGTCGGCGAGGTCGCCGAGGGCGATCTGCACCCGCACCCGTGTGGCGCCCAGGCGGCGGGGGTCGCGCACCAGGCAGCGCACCGACATGCCATCCGCGAGCAGGCGACCGAGGAGCGCAGAGCCCACCTGGCCGGTGGCGCCGGTCAGCAGCAGCATGGGCGCCTCAACCTAGCGGACTGACGAGCGTCGCCAGCGCAATCGGTGGTGACGGCGCTCGACGGCCAGCCGGCCCGGGATCGCCGAGGAGGCGCCCGATATCAGAAACAAAGAGGCCGAAATTGTTGCAACAGCCGGCATCGCGAACTAACTTGGGCCGATGGCGAGCGAAGTCACCGTCCCCCGGGTTCGTGCGCGCGCCACGCCGCTCGCGCGCGCTCGCCGAACTGGGCTGGCCGGCGCCCGCATGGGGCGCGATCGGGGTCACGGCGCTGTTCATCGGCATCACCTGCTGGTGGCTGACCCAGGATCGCAGCATCCCGATCTTCGACGCCGGGCTTGCACCTCAACCTTGCGCTCAACGTCCATCAGGAACTGGCGGCGGGCCACCTCGGCAAGGCGCTGACGCTGAGCGTCCCCTACCCGCCGTTCGCCTACCTCGTCGGCTCGCTGGGGATCACGATCGGCGGCGTGGGGGTGGCGCCACCGATCGTCGCCGAGAACCTGGTGTTCGTGACCCTGCTGGCACTCGGCTGCTACAAGGTGGGACGGCTGGCGTTCAGCCCGCTCGCCGGCCTGCTGGCGGTGGTGTTCGCGCTCGGCTCGCCGCTGATCGCCGCGCAGTTCCACGTGTTCATGACCGACGCTCCGGAGACCGCGATGGTCGCGGTGTCGGTGTGGCTGGTGATCGCCAGCGAGGGTTTCACCAAGCTGCGCGCGTGCGCGCTCGCCGGCGTCGCGGTGGGCCTCGGCATGCTCACGAAGGAGCCGTTCCCGATCTTCGTGCTGGGCGTGGGCCTCGTGACGCTGGGACGCGGCGGCCGGCGCGCATGGCCGGGAGTCGCGGTGTTCGCCGCGATCGCGCTGGCGATCGCGCTCCCCTGGTATATACCACGAGCACGCCTGATCCAGGGGATCGGAGACCAGGCGACGCGCCTCCTCGAGCGCCTACCCGAACTCGCCCGGCCCCGGCCCCAAAGAAATCGCCCCCCCGCGCCTGTCGAGTGCGAACCTCGAGTGGTACTTGTGGAACCTCGACAACGTCGAGCTCGGGCTGCCGCTGCTGCTGCTGGCCGCGGCGGGCTTTGTGTGGACGGTTGCCGGGTTGGTGCGCTCGCGGCCACGATCGATTGCGGCGGGGGGAGGCGGCCGGGGGTGAGGAGGGCCTCGAGCGTGGTGAGCAGGCAGGGGCGCAGCAGGCAGAGCGGGCAGGCGAAGGGCAAGAGCCCGCCCACCCGAACGCCCCGCGCAGGCGATCGCGACACCGCCGCGGCGACCGATCGCGAGCGAGCGTCGGTGGGCCCACTCGCGCTGGAGCTGACGGTGGGCGCGTTCCTGTCGTGGGCGATCCTGACCGAGACCTACTTCCACGACACCCGCTACAGCATGCCGCTGCTGCTCTACCCCGCGGTGTTCGCGGGGGGCTGGATCGCGCACTTCACGGGGCGCCGGCGAGCTGTCGCGGTCGGGGCGCTCGTGGCGGTGGTGGTGGTGAACATGATGGGGAGCACGTTCGGCGTGGGCAAGCAGTACCGGATCACCCTGCCGGGAGCCTCCCCCAGCGCGCTTCAGCAGCCGGGCTACCTGACGCTGTACCCGGGCGGCTTCCTTGTGTCGGGGCCGCACCGTGACGGGGATCTGTTGGCGACGCTGCAGGCGCTGCGGAGTGGGGGGCGTGCGCTATCTCGTGTGGAACCAGCGGCAGGGCACGTTCGAACCGGACTTCTCCAACGCCGGCGTGGCGGTGTTCGCGCAGATCGCGGGGCTGCGGCAGCCCGCTGCCGACGTGCGGGTGGGTGCCCTGGGCCGGCGCGTGGCGGTGCTGGCGCACGGGAAGATCTCCGCCCACGAAGTTCCCCCCTGCGTCACGCTCGACGACGGCACGGGCGTGTGGATCAGGGTCGGCAGTCCGACGGCCGCGGGCGCCCAGGACTACTGCCCGCTGCCCCGACCTCACCACTACGGTCCCAAGCAGGCTTGAGCGGCCCCCATGCAGGTCGTGATGGTGCCCCGGCGCGGGGGACCGCAGCAGCCGGCCGCAGCAGCCGGCCCACGCACCGCTGAAGCGAGTCGCGCGGCCCCGCCCGCTGGGCAAGCGCAGGGGCGCCGCTAATATTCCCTTCTCCGCAAGCAGCCAACATCGACTCGAGAAGGAAGCGAATGGCCTACGTGATCGCAGAGCCGTGCATCGGCACCAAGGACAACTCCTGCGTCGAGGTGTGCCCGGTGGACTGCATCCACCCGACGCCCGACGAGCCCGGATATGACGCCGCCGAGATGCTGTACATCGACCCGGATGAGTGCATCGACTGCGACGCCTGCGTGGAGGCCTGCCCCGTGGACGCCTGCTTCGCTGAGGACCAGCTGCCCGATGAGTGGCAGAAGTACACCCAGATCAACGCGGAGTATTTCGCCAACAGTCGCTGACCGAAGCCGGGAGACACTCGCCTTCGGCTCGCATCCCCGTTTCGGCCAACGCGATACGGCGTCCTCGGTCGCTCGTGTACCGATCGTCGATCAGATGCGATCGACTGATCGGCCAGCACACTTCGCTCCCTGTGTCCTTGTCTCGCTTGCTCGGCGACTGTTGGACCGTGGTCGCGATAGTCAGGACGGGTTGGGATGGGATCGTCCGCGCGCGTCGGTGAGGGCGCCCACGCGCAGGGGGTAGGGCCTCCATGCCCCACCACAGGCGGGTGAGGGCGTCCCTCTCAGGCCATCGGCAGCGACATGCCTGCCGGCGGGGCGCTTGACGGCGGGACCGTCATGGCTGAATCGCCGTTGGTCGCGGCGGCGCCGTTGAGTACCGGCAGCTCCAGCGGGGCCATCGCGATCAGGCCCCGCGCCGCCTGGCGGATTGCCTGGGCGGCGGGGTCGTCGGGGTCCTCGATCACGAGCGGCACGCCGCTGTCGGCGTGCTCGCGCAGGGGCATCGTCAGCGGCACCTTGCCGAGCAGCGGTACGTCGAGCTCGTCGGCGAGCGCCTGTCCGCCGCCCTCACCGAAGATCGTGAAGCGCTCGCCCGAGGGCGTGGTGAAGCTCGACATGTTCTCGATCACGCCGCCGATCTCCAGATCGACCTTATGCGCCATGTGCGCGGAGCGGCGCGCGACCTTCTGCGCGGTGGGCTGCGGTGTGGTGACGATGATGAACTGCGCCTGCGGTAGCAGCTGTGCGAGCGTCATCGACACGTCGCCGGTACCCGGGGGCAGGTCCACGAGCAGGTAATCGAGCGCGCCCCATTCGACGTCCTGCAGGAACTGTGTGAGCGCCTTGTGCAGCATCGGCCCGCGCCACACCACGGCGGCGTCCTCCTCGACGAAGAAGCCGATCGACATGACCTTCACGCCGTGCGCGTCGAGCGGGATGATCTTGCGCTGCGCCGACACAGGCGGGCGAGTGGCGCCGAGCCCGTACATGCGCGGGATCGAGTAGCCCCACACGTCGGCGTCGAGAATGCCCACGCGCTTGCCTTCCGCGGTCAGCGCGGCAGCGAGGTTGGCGGTGAGCGTCGACTTGCCGACGCCGCCCTTGCCGGAGCCGATGCACAAGATGTTGGAGACCTGCGCGAGCGCGCCCTCGGGCAGGCTGCCACGCCCGAGCTTCTGCTGCAGTGCGGACTTCTGAGTGTCGGTGAGCACGTCGAAGTAGACGTTGACGTGCGTGACACCCTCGAGCGTGGAAGCGGCCTGGGCGACGGACGTCTGGAAGTGGCCCTTGATCGGGCAGCCCGGCGTGGTCAGCGAGACGGTCACGTCGACGACGCCGTTGGCGCCGATGTCGATCGAGCGCACCATGTCGAGCTCGACGATCGAGCGGCGCAGCTCGGGGTCGATCACCACCTCCAGAGACTGCATGATCTGCTCGCGCGTGGGCACGAGCCCATCTTCGCAGAACTCGGCTACCGCTCTGCCACGGGGCACACGATCCGGTAGTCGCAGTGCGCGCACGCCGCGGGCGAGGGGGTGGGCTCGAAGCTCTGGGCGAGGATTCCCGCCCCGGCGTCGAGCACCGCCTGTCGCACCCACGCCCCGGTGTCCGCGTTCGCCGGCACCGGCACCTTGCGGTCGTCCAGGACGTAGTAGTAGGCCTGCCGCGTGTCCTCGAGACCCCACGCCTCCCGCGCCGCGATCGCGTACAGCGAGAGTTGGATGTCGCCGCTCAGCTCCGCCGCGGTCTTGGCGTAGCCGGTCTTGTAGTCGATCAATTCCCACCCCCCCTCGGGGAGGCGGTCCACGCGATCGACCCGCCCGCGCACGTGGTGGGCCCCCAGGTCGAAGGCGAACGCGCGCTCGAACCACAGCGGCTGCGCCGGCTCCTCGCGCAGGCGCTCGTGGTAGCGGGTCAATGCCGCCCGCGCCTTCTGGCGCAGCTCGTGTTCCCGCGCCCCGTTTCCCATCCCGCTCCGTTGCCACGCCACGTCGAGCAGCTCGAGCAGCTCCTCGAGCGTCCCCTGCTCTCCGTCGCCCGTCTCCCGCGGTCGTTCGCTCGCCTTCCGCGGTCGTTCGCTCGTCCCCAGCTCCTCATCGCCCTCCCCATCGCGCCCCCCGGTGTCCGCGGCGGCGTGAAAGCGTTCCAGGACCTGATGCACCACGATCCCGAAGCGCTGGTGGATCGTCTGTTCGGTGGGGATTTTCAGGACCCGCGCGAACTTGTACCGCAGCGGGCAGCCGCGATAGGTCTCGACATCCGAGGCCGACAGCACCAGGCCGTCCCCCTTGCGGGGCAGGAACGCCTCGAGTGTCGGCTCGTCGCGCGCCGCCACCGCCAGCGCGCGAGCGCCGCGGCCGCGGCGCTCACCGTGCTCGCCCCCGGGCAGATCGGCGCCGGGGTGCTCCTCGCGCAGCAGCGCATCCAGCGGCGAGCTCTCGTAGATCTCCCGTTGCAGTGGGGTCATCGCCGCGCGCAAGCGCGCATTCACGTCCTGCAGCGCGGCGTCGGCCGTCTCCCCCGCGGGGCGCTCGGCGAGTGCCGCCAGCTTGAGCAGCTCAAGGTATCTCACAACCCCGTGGGAGATGTCCAGCTCGGTGTCCAGCCGCAGCTCCCCGAGGCGTCCAGCGATCCGTGCGACATCCCCGAGCACCTCCTCGCGCATCATCCGCAGCGTGGCCTGCAGCGTCTCCTCGGGTCCCTCCGGCACTGCCGGCTCGTCCTGATGCCCCTGCGCCGATGCCGCCTCCTCCTGGCGTCCCTGCTCCGACGCGGCGGTCAGCTCCACCGCGAGCGCCCGCGCCGTCGGCCGGGGCGAGGAGCCGACGAACTCCTCCGCCAGCTCGCACAACCCCGCCAGGCCGGCGAGCCGCTGCGCGTCTTCGCCATCAGCCGCGAGCAGCTGTCGGCGGCGCAGGCCGAGGCGCTCGATCAGGCGCCCCACGAACAGGTCGGCTCGGACCGTGTCGAACCCCCCGGCTGCCCAGCGGTGCAGTTCCAGGAAGCGCCCGATCCGCTCGCGCGCCGCCGGCGGTAGCTGTGGAGACTCCATGGCGCTCGCCAGAGCCGCCACCACCTCCAGGCGCTGGCGGCGCACGATCTGGATCACCCGCGCCAGATCGACCTGCCGCAGCTCGATCGGGGGACGCGCCAGCGCGCGCACCGCCGCCGCCGCGTCCCTTGGGTCGACGAGCAGCCGCATCCACGCCAGCACGTCGCGCACCTCCGCGCGCTTCAGCAGCTCCGCGCGTCGTGCGGCACGCTCCCCGCGGTCCTCCCGCGGGAGGCGCTCCAGCGGATGAGACACGCCCTGCCGGTCGGGTGCTCGAGTCGTGTCCGCGGGGCTTCCGAGCCAGGGCACGTCCTGCGGATCGTCGAGCGAGGAAGGCACCTGTTGAGAGGATATGGGTGTGGGCCCTGGGCGGGGCTGGACCCTGTTCCGGGCTGGGCATTCCTATGCGCCAGATGGGTTCGGGCGTGGGCTATGTATCGAGGCCGGGGATCGAGTCTGTGGGCAACGTCCCGTAGATCGCTTCGAGCTCGGTGAGGTCGCTGCGGTCCTGGGGGCGACCCGCGAGGCGCTTGAATCCGACGAGGCTTCCCAGGGCCGCGATGCGGATGGTCTGTCCCTCCCAGTCGGTCGTCTCGGCGCGTTTGGCGACGGTGTCGTAGTCGAGCGGTGGGAGCCCTCCGCGCATGATGTCGATAATGCCATGGCGGCTGTTGATGCGCAGGCTCTCGGCGCCGGCGACATCCTCGGGCATGAGGACCTTGTCGTCGCGCAGGCGCCTGCCGTCGACGCGATCGAGGAAGCGCAGCACCGCGGTGTCGGCCTCGGGACCGTCGGGCACGAGCAGGTCGCTGTCCTTGGTCGCGCGGATGTGACCGTGGTAGATGACGGCGAAGCCGCCGATCACGACATAGTCCAAGCCGACCGCGTTGGCGTCGGCGGCTACGCCGTCAAGGTCAGGCCCAGTAGGTTCGCCTGGGGGCATGGCCGGCGCGGATCGAGGCGGCTAGTAGAGAGACCGCCTGTTGCGAGAGTTTCTGGCCCTGCTCAAGTCGCTGAACGGGGGTCAGCGCCATGTTGCTTGCGCGCATCTGCTCGGCCTCTTCGCGGTTGATGACAGCCCACTCGGCCTCGTGGCCCACCGATAGCAGGGGGGTGCGGTCACGACTGCTCATAGCTTCGAGTCTAACGCTCAAAAATGGCATCAAGAGCGCAAAATAGACGCCGCCCGGCAGGTCACGTGTTTGCTGAGGCGTGGTCGACCAACCGCAAGCTTCCCCCGTCTCGGGTTGCGAAAGCCACGGGCGCGGGAGAGTCTGCCGGTACCCTCCAAGTATGGACGCGATCGATTGGAGCACCGCGCAGCGTGTGGGGGAGCTGATCGCCGGATCCCCTGGTGCTGATGGCCCCCCCGCCCATGTGCTCAGCGATACCGTGCAGCCGCTGGCACTGCGGTTTGCCCGCCGCGTGAGCGAGTACTCCGGGCTCGAGCTCCCCGAGCGGCTACCTCCCCTCGAAGCTGTCGATCGCTCGAGCTGGATCGCCGCCAACCTGCAGACGATGCGCCCGGTGCTCGAGTCGCTGGCCGCGGAGGGACTCGGCCCTGGTAGCCGCTCCACCGGCCGCATGCGCTTCAGCTGGAAACGCCCGGGACAGGACCTCGGGCCGCTGTACGACACGCTCAGCGCCGCCGGCGGCCTCTTGATGGGGGCGCAGGTGGGGGCGATGGCGGGCATGCTCTCCCAGCGGGTGCTGGGCCAGTACGACCTCGCCCTGCTCGACCCGACGGTCGCGCCGCGCCTGCTGCTGGTCGCGCCCAATCTCGCGCAGGCGGCGCGCACGATGCAGGTGGACAGCGAGCAGCTGCTGGTGTGGGTGACGATCCACGAGATCACCCACGCCGTCCAGTTCTCCGGGGCGCCGTGGCTGCGCGAGCACCTCGCAGGAATCATGCGGCAGTTGATCGCGGGCCTACAGATGACGGTGTCGCTGAGCGCGCTGCTGCGGCTTCCCAGCGCCAGCGACGCGCGCGCGTTCGCCGAGCGGTTGCGCCACGGGGAACTTGTGCGCCTGACGCTCGGCGAGCAGCGCTGGCAGCTGGTGGAGCGCCTGCAGGCGACGATGTCGCTGGTCGAGGGCCACGCCGAGCACGTGATGGACGCCGTCGGCGCCGAGGTGCTGCCCTCGCTGCCGCGCCTGCGCGCCGCGATGACCCGCCGCCGCGAGCACCGCGGGCTGCCGTGGCGGGTGCTCGAGCGGCTCTTGGGGCTGGAGCTGAAGATGCGCCAGTACGACGAGGGCCGTCGCTTCTGCGACGCCGTCGTGCTTGCCGGCGGGCCGGCGACGCTGACGCGCGCGTGGCGCTCGGTCGAGGATCTACCCACCGCCGCCGAGCTGCAGGCTCCCGAGCTGTGGCTCGCGCGCGTGGGCTGAGCGTTTCCGCCTCCATCGAGGGCTGATCGCCGGTGCGTATTAGTTGGGAGAGGAATGCCGGGTCGCAACAGATGAGGGAGTGGGGAATTAGCGTGGTTTCGGGGATCACCGACGCGATCACCGGCTCCGGATCCAACTACGCCAACCCCACAAACCGGGACACCGTCGACGTCAGCACTCCGTTCGAGGCCGCCGACCGCTCGAGCTCGCAGTTCAAGCCGGACCTCACTGTCACGACCAGCGCCAAAACAAGCAGAGCCGACGGGGCAAGCCTCACCGCGAAACTGACCGTTCCCAGCACGCTTGGCACAAGGAGAAGAAAGAAGTAAAGGAACAACAACCGGCGAGTGGGGCTTTACTCCCGCCTGGGTGTGCCCTCTGCCGTTCGCCCCGCTGTGCCGCTCTGTCGAGGGTCAGGCTGCCCAACGATGCCCTGAGCCCAAGCGATCGCTGCGGCGGCCCACCGCAGCGCTTGGTCGCGGTCGAGACTGAGCGGGATTTCGGAGCCGTAGCGCTCGTCGCGAGCGAATGGGGTCAGACGCTCGACGCCATTCAGGGCGGTGGGAAGGTCGATTCCCGATTCCTTGGCGAACTCTTTGAGCTGTTTGAGGTCGTGGGTGAAGGGAAACTTCGTCTGCCTGGCCGAGAGCACGGCCTTGATCGCCTTCTCGACGGCCTGTTGAGTGAGCATGCCTACTCCGGCGTCGGTTACCCCCGGCACGAGCAACACGGACTTTGCCATCAGTTCGTCGTTCTCCGCCGCGTCGAGCAGCCGGCGAGCGAGGTCGGCGCAGGTGGCCACTACGCGGCGATCTCCCTGCCCTCACGCAGGGCCGAGTTGATCACGGTGCCGTACACGTCGCGCCACTCGCGGACGCTCTCCTCGCTTCTGACGATGACGTCGGCGTACACGCCTCGTTGCAGCGCGCTGCGCAGCCGTACGGACTCGTCGACGATGTCCTCAACCTCCGGCTCGATTACGAGGAAGTCCAGGTCGCTGTGCTCGCCTGCCTGGCCCCGGGCGTGGGAGCCGAACAGGATCACCCGGCTTCCAGCCGGCGCGGCCTTCAACAGGCGCTGACCTGCCTCCTGTACGACGGCATCATCGAACATCCCTTGGATTCTACGGCGCGCGGTCTTCGCCAAGTCGTCCGCGTCCGCGAGGTCTCGCGGAGGCTCTGCCGCCTACGCCGTCGAACTGACGCTGCCCTCCCTCCGTAGACGAACGCATGTTCCGCATGTCACGAAGTCCTACTGGCAAAACGCAGCTTTTACGCCACCTTCACAACGTGCTAAGCTTCGGTGTAACGATCTCGGGAGAGCAGGGTACAAACATATGTTCGTTACCGGCCGACTCGCTGGACGCATAGAACGGACGTACCCATCGATTCCTCCCCTGAGGGGGACATGACCGACAGGAGACCCCTCCAACATGCCTGACACGATCCCCACCGCCTCACCCAAAGCCACCAGGCTCGGCCAAAGCCGCCCCCAAACGCGCTTCCGCGGGCGCCTCCAAAGCCCGCGCCACTCGGACCACCGCGGCGCGCACGCGTGGCGCATCGAAAAGCAAGCCCGCCGGCGCCCGCGCGTCGGCCGGTGGCGGCGCAGCGCGGCGTGGCTCGGCCGCTCGCACCAACTCCACCCGCAGCACCACCGACCTCGTCGGCGACTACGCCGAACGGGCCGTCCTGATCCCCGTCGGCGCTGCCCTGCTCGCCCGCGAGCGGGTGGTGTCGAGCGTGACCGACGCGATCTCCACCTACTCGAGCCCGACCAAGGCGCAGAGCCAGCTGCGCAAATTCGAGCACCGCGGCAGCGCCGCCCGCACGCGCATGGAGCGCGAGGTCCGCAAGACCCGCACCCGTGTCGAGCGCGAACTGCGCGAGCGCCGGCGCGAGCTCGACCAGCGGCGCGACGCGGCTCACCAAAGAGGTGACCTCCAGGGTCGAGCAGACCCAGTCGCAGATCGAGAAGACCCAGGCGCAGATCGAAGATGCGCTGCGTACGCGCCTGGAGGAGGGCGCCGACCTGGCCAGCCGCGTGCAGGAGCGCGTGCTCAGCCTCGTCTGAGCGAGCAGCAAGCTTCCCCCGCCTCGGGTCGAGGAGACCACGGGCGCGGGAGAGTCTGCCGGCCTCATACCTCGCCGGCAGGAGTAGGACCCTCTCCTCCCTCAGTCGGCGGGGCGGCCCACCACAGCCGCCCCGCCGACCTTTATTTCGGAGGCTTCTGATCCCCCTGCTGGCGCAGGAAGCGCTGGAACTCGCTCGCCAGCCGCTCCCCCGAGGGCAGGTCATCGGGCGAGAGCGGCCCCCACTCGGCCCCCCAACGCCCGCTCTCCTGCTCGTCGTCGTCCTCCCCATCGCTTTCGGCATCCTGCTCCAGGCGTTCCACAAACGCCTGCACCTCCGGGTTGCTCGACACCGCCAACCCCACCTGGCGCTCGTAGTTGGCGGCCGCGTCCTCCAGCTCGCTCGAGGTCCACCGACACGCCCACCAGCTCCTCCAGGCGCTGCACCAGCGCCAGCGCCGCCTTCGGGCAGGGGGCCGCGGCGACGTAGTGGGGGACGCTCGCCCACAGGCTCATCGAGGGCAGGCCCGCATCGCCGGCGGCGCTGTGCAGGACGCCCACGATCCCCGTCGGCCCCTCATACCGGCTGGCGGAGCGGCCGGTGGTCCCGAGGCGCTCCATCAACGCCGGGTCCGACGCGAAGCCGGTCATCGCCACCGGCAGCGTGTGGGGCACGTCCGCCAGCAGCGCCCCCACGGTGATCACCATTCCCACGCCCAGCGCCTCCGCCAGCTCGACGATCAGGGCGCTGAACGTGCGCCACCGCAGCGAGGGCTCGACTCCCTGCACCAGCACCAGATCGCGCGGGGCGCCGGAGACGCTCGCCCCGGAGATCTCCACCGACGGCCACTCGATCTCGCGGCGGGTGGGCGCGGAATCGTCCCCCTCCGCCGCGACAGGCGGATACGGGGGCGGTTGGTCTGGAAGTCGTAGAACTCCTCCGTGTCCACGTGCGCGAAGCGCTCCGCCTCCAGCGCCCGGCCGAGATACGCGATCGCCGAGGAGGCCGCGTCCCCCGCGTCGTTCCAGCCCTCGAACGCGCACACCATCGCCGGAGCCCGCAGGCCCGTCGGGCGGCGATCCCAGATCAGCGGCTGCATCCGCTTCACCGTACATCATGCGGTGATGGTTTCCCACCGAGGAGGAGCCCCCGACGGTCGCCACGCTGCGCGATGGGCAGGAGGTCGCGGGGGTGTTCGCGTGCTCGCGCAAGGAGCGCCAGCTCTCGCGCGCCGGCACCCCCTACCTGACCGTCGAGCTGCGCGACCGCACCGGCTCGATCCTCGCGCGCGCCTTCCGCGACGCCGACCTGCTCGCCGGGCGCTTCGAGCGCGGCGACCTCGTGCGCGTCGGAGGGCCGCGTCGAGCGCTTCCGCGACCAGCTGCAGATCGGCCTGCGCACGATCGCCCGCGCCGAGGGCAGCCGAGTCCGATCCGGCCGGCTTCCTGCCCGCCGCCCACCGCGACCTCGACGAGCTGGAGGGCTTCTTCGAGCACCTCGCGCGGGAGCTGTACGAACCGGGGCTGCGGGCGCTGCTGGAGCGTGTGCTCGGCGACGCCGAGCTGCGCCGCGAGCTGCGCCGGGCGCCCTGCTCGCTACCCACGGCCACCCGCGCCGGCGGCTCCGGGCGGGCCGGGGCGGGCAGCCACCACGCCTACCTCGGCGGCCTGCTGGAGCACACCGTCGCGGTCGCCACGCTGGCGCTCGAGCTGTGCGCGCTGCACCCGCGCCTCGACCGCGACCTGCTGCTGGCGGCCGCGCTCCTGCACGACATCGGCAAGACCCGCGAGTTCACCTACGGCGCCGAGATCGCCCGCGGCGAGGAGGGGCGGCTGCTCGGGCACGTCGAGCTCGGGCTGCGCCTGCTCGCGCCGCGCTACCCCGCCTCGCTCCCGGCGCCGCGGCGCCTGGCGCTCGAGCACTGCATCCTCGCCCACCACGGCCCCGAGGCGCTGCCCGGCCAGCGCTTCGCCTCCTCCGAGGCGATCGCCCTGTACCGCTGCAACGCGCTCGACGCCCACCTGAAGAGCTCCTTCGAGCACGGGCCGTACTCAGCAGCGGTCTGGCCCGACGGCCAACGGCTTCGCCGAGCCGGGCGCGTCAGTTGCAGACTCGCCACAAGCACGGTCAAGCGGCGCCGCTCTGATGCCGATTAGGTAACGATGAGTTGGTTTCGACGCCGACGCGGGGCGCCGGACGCCGAGACGCCGAGTCCCACGCCGGAGCCCCCCGTTCCCTCTCCCGCCGCCCCGGCGCCCGTGGCGGCTGAGCTCTCCGTGCTCGATCCGCCGTCTCGGCCGGCGGCACCCGAATCGCCCGCCATGCCGTCGGCCCCCGCTCCAGCCGCGGCCACCGCGGTCCTGGAGCGCCCTGCCGCAACGGCGCTCCTGGAGTCCCCGCCCGGCACTGTCTCCGACGCGGCTGAGGTCGAGCAAAGCGACGCGCTCCCGCAGGAACCGCCGCTGGGCGCCGGGCTCGGCCTGGCAGTGCGGGAGCAGCCGTCCACGAACGGACGCCGTCGGCCCCGATGTCTCCCTGCTGCCCTGAGCAGTCATCCACGAATGGACTTGCCCTGCCGGCGCCCGAACAGCCAACTGCCAATGGGCTGAGCTCGCCCGCGCGCCCGGGCCGCTCGGTCAGGCGCATCGGCGAGGTGGTCGTCGATCTCGGCTTCGCCGATCGCGAGGCCGTCGAGCAGGCCGTCGCGGCGGCCCGCTCGCAGCGCAAGCCCACCGGGCAGGTGCTGGTGGAGCAGGGCGTCCTGCGCCAGGACCAGCTGGCCCGCGTGGTCGCCGAACGCTTCGGCCTCGACTACATCGACCTGTCGGTGTACGAGCCCGACATGGGCGCCGTCAACCTGCTGAGCGGCGAGGCGATCAAGCGCTACCAGGCGGTGCCGGTGCGCTTCATGGAGGACGGGGCGCTGCTGCTGGCGATGGCCGACCCCACCAACATCCTCTCAGCATCGACGACATCGCGATGATCACCAGCCGCCGCGTCCGGGTGGCGGCGACCTCCGCGGAGGACGTCAAGCTGCTCGCCTCGCGCCTCGGGCGGCTGGAGGGCGCGATCGAGGAGATCGGGGAGGGCTTGGTGGAGGCGGAGGAGGGCCACGACGCGCTCTCCACATCGCTCTCCGAGGAGGCCGACCAGGACGCCCCGGTGATCAAGCTCGTGCACTCGATCATCGCCCAGGCGGTGCAGCAGGGCGCCTCCGACATCCACATCAACCCCGAAGAAGCCGACACGCGCGTGCTGCTGCGCGTCGACGGGATGCTCTACCCGGCCGCTACCGTGCGCCGCCGGATGGCCACCGGCATGGTGTCGCGCATCAAGATCATGGCCGACCTCGACATCTCCGAGCGGCGCGCCCCGCAAGATGGGCGTCTCGCGCTGAACGTCGAGGGCCGGCGCGTGGACATCCGCGTCGTGACGCTCCCGCTGGTCCACGGCGAGGGGGCCGTGCTGCGGATCCTCGACAAAGGCGCGGTCGTCAGCGACCTCGAGTCGCTGGGGATGCAGCCCGACGAGGAGGAGCGCTTCGCGCACGCGATTCGCCGGCCCCACGGCGCCGTGCTCGTCACCGGGCCGACCGGGTCGGGCAAGTCCACGACGCTGTACGCGGCGCTCGGCGCGCTCAACGACGGCGCCCGCTCGATCCTCACGATCGAGGACCCGGTCGAGTCGCGGATCGCCGGGATCAAGCAGATGCAGGTCGCCCCCAAGGCGGGCGTCACCTTCGACACCGGCCTGCGCTCGATGCTGCGCGCCGACCCCGACGTGATCATGGTCGGCGAGATCCGCGACCGCGAGACCGCCCACATCGCGGTCGAGGCCGCGCTGACCGGCCACATGGTGCTCTCCACCCTGCACACCCGCGACGCCCCCTCCGCGCTCGGGCGACTGATCGACATGGGCATCGAGCCCTTCCTGATCTCCTCCGCCGTCGACTGCGTGGTGGCGCAGCGGCTCGTGCGCAAGCTCTGCCCGCACTGCAAGCGCCTGGCGACGCTGCCCGAGTCGGTGCTCGGCGAATACGGACTCGACGAGCAGCCCTACGCCCCGGCCGGGTGCTCGCGCTGCTCGGGCTCGGGCTACCGTGGGCGCGATCGGGCTCTACGAGGTGATGACCGTCAGCGAAGAGATCCGCACCCTGGTGCTGCAGCACGGCTCGGTCGATGAGATCGCCGCCACCGCCACCCGCGAGGGGATGCACCGCCTGCGCGACGACGGCATCGAGAAGGTCCGCGACGGCCTCACCTCGATCGAGGAAGTCGAGCGGATGACGACCAGCCTCGTGTAGGCGGCGATCCGCCCGCCCTGCCGCCGGCCGACCCGCTTGCGGGGGCGCGCCCGCTATCGGCGGCCGATGTGAGGCGCTCACCGTTCCGCGAACAGCAGCGAGATGCGCAGCGGGCCGGAGGGGAAGGCTTCGGCCATGAACGAGTACGCCTCGTAGGTCACGCCGCGATACACGACCCTGCCGCGGTCCGGAATCGTGGCGGGGCCGGGGCTTAGCGAGCCCATCACCTGGCGCGTTCCCTCGCGCATCGCCACCTGCGCGCCCGTGAAGGCGTGCGCGAGGATCTGAAAGCCGAGGTCGTCCTGGATCGCCATCACGAAGTGGGCCGTCACCTGGCCGCGGGCGTTGCGGATCACGCCGGGGATCGGCGCCAGCACGTGCGGGCCGCCCACGTCCATCAGCAGCTTGCCCCCGCGGATCACGCGCACGCGCACGATGTGCAGGTGGCTGCGGAAGAAGCCGATGATCGCCGCGCGCGTCGCCGTCGCGTTGTCGGCCAGCACCGCTTCGCGAAACGGCCGCGAGTGCTCGGCGTAGTGCAGCAGCAGTTCGGCTTTGCTGCCTTCGTGCTCGGCGTAGTACACCCGTTCGGCGACCAGCCCGTATGTGGCCGCCTGCGCCTGCGCCGCGGTGGCGCCCCGCTTGGCGCACACCGCCGCGACGCGCGGCGCTGGGCGTCAGCAGCGTGATGCTCGCGGGCCGGTCGGGGAACGCGCGTGCGGCGAACGTGTCCACGCGGTAGCTGCCGTCGCGGTCGCTCAGTCGTGCTCGCCCGGCGCCAGCTTGGGCGCTGGATGCAGCGTCGCGGTCAGCTGCCGCCCGCCGCTGCGCACGACCACCTGAGCGTGCAGCAGGCCGCTGACCGTCTGCGCATACCCGTTGGCTCCCTGCACCGACACCGTGACTTCGCCGACCGTCTGGCCCAGCGGCGTTGACGAGCGGCTCGCCGCGCGGCGCGATCCCCGCTGCCCGTTCGATCTTCGTCAGCGTGCGCCCGCCGCGCGTCACGCGCACGCTGACGATCTGGTTGAGCAGCAGCCCCTCCAGGACTCGGTGCGCAGTCGGGCGATCATCGCCTTCGACGGCCTGCACGAGCGTGCCCGAGCTCTTCAGGCGCTGCAGAGCCTCGGCGACGATCCGTCCGCTCGCCGACTCCTCGTAGACGCGCTGCGCGACACCTTCGATCGCTTCCAGCGCCGCGGCAGGGCAGCTTCTGGCGATCGGCGACACCGCCGCGGTGTCGGTGATCGTCGAAGGCGCTCCTGAGCCGCTCGATCCACAACCCGGTAGTGCCATCGCGAACGCGAGCAGCAGGGCACCTAGGATTGCGGGTCTCGCCATGGGCGGAGAAGCCTAGCTTCTCGGCGAGGCCCGGCCCTCCGCTTACCCGTGTCGGGTGTGGCTACGCCCCGCAACGGCGCCACGGTGCCGTTGCGGGACGCGCTCCGCGCTACTTCTTGGCGGCTCCCTTTTTGCCTTTGGTGGCTCCGCTCTTGGTCCGGCGCCCTTGCCCTTCTTCCCTTGCCTTTCTTCTTGTCCTTCTTTTTCGGTTCTGGACCCTGGAAGGCCGTCAGCCGCGTCTTACCCGTCGCCCTTCGTGGTCGGGCAGCCCACCGGGCGGCCGAGGTCGAACGGCCCTGCGATCGCCTGCGTGATCACGCCCTTTTCCAGGTACGCGTAGGTGACCGTCAGCAGCGCGTCCACGCGCGGTTCGGTGCACAGCTTCCAGCCGATTTCGAACTGGCCGGTGATCCGCTCGTACGCTTCTTTGGTGGTGGCGCCCACGCAGTTCACGGCGTACCCCGGGAACGCGCCGCTGCACGAGAACGCTTCCGAGCAGCGGCGCTTCGAGGTAGTTGGTGACCTGTGGCTGGCCTTCGATGCCCGTGATCGGCACCTGCGTCTGCACCTGGTAACCGGTGATCTGCCCGTCGCATTTGAATTTGTACTGCACCGGCGTTCCTTCGCTGCCTTCGCCTTCGGCCTTGCCCGCCGCGAGCTGTCCCGGCGCATTCGTAGTCGTTCGGATTCGACGCTCGCTGGGCGCGGCGGGCGCCGCCGGTGCCGTTTCGGCCGCGGCGCTCAGGGTTGGAGCCGCGAGCGACAGCGCGGTTGCCCCCATCAGCGCGGTCAGCCACCAGCTGATGCGGCGGTTGGACTTCAGGGCGCTTCGATAAATCGACTTCAGTGAGTGCATACAGCCTCCTTCGTAGTGGGGTGGATTGGTTGGGGGTTGGTGGTGAGTCGTTGGAGCCGAAGCTCAGCTTGCGGGCTTTGGCCCGGAAGAGCGCTTCCAGGCTTTCGTGGGGGGCGAGCGGGTTGAAGGCGCTCGCGCTTCGCGTGCCCGCATGGCTGAGGAAGGGTGAGAGCAGCAGCGCCCCGGCGGGCGCGCCCGACGTGGTGAGCGTGCTCGTGATCGAGCCCGCCGGGTAGGTGATTTCCGTGCCCGTCCCCGCGGGTGTGCTCGCGGAAGGGCTCGTCGTGGTGCGCCGACGGACGCTCCCTGTTGGCTCGCCGCTCCGAACGTGACCACGATCAGGCCGTGTTCCTTGTAGGCCGCGCTCGCCTCGATCTTCGGCACCACTTCCTGCAGGTACGCGTTCGCGGCCTGCACACCCGCCGGTTCTCCGGACGGGACAGGGTGTGGCCGCAGCCGGCTGGCTGGGGGCCGACGTGCTCGCCCGCCGTGGGTCGGATGTTGCTCCCGATGTGGCTCCCGCCGCTGTACCCGTGCCGCACGGGGGCGGGGCGACGGTGGTCACGCTCGCGCCCACCTGACCCGAGAGCAACGTCGCGGCACCGGCGAGCTGCGCCGCCGCCAGCGATGAGTAGCCGCTCAGCACCGTGCCCTCGCCCTTCAGCTGCCCGTCCAGATAGGGCGCCGCCGTGCTCTGCTTCAGCGCGTTTTCGAGGCTCGCGCCGTAGGGCAGCTCGATCACCCACGCGTCGGCGATTGGGGGGAGCGACTTCGTCTTGGGCGTCTTTTCGCCTTCTTCTTCGCCGCCCGCGGCGGGCGTGGTTGAGGAGGTGGGAGACACCTTGCCGGAGGAGGGGGAGGTGTGAGGAGTGGGGAGTTGAGGGCGCGCTTCCCGCGCCACCGCTCACTCCGTTGCCTGCGTCGTTGGTTTCGCTCGTCGTGGCCGATGGCGTCGGCTGAGGGGTGCTCGCGGGTGGATTGGCCGCCCCGGAGGAGAGTGCGAGGTTGCTGCCGGAGCTCGTACCCGAGCCCAGCGCCAGCAGTGCCAGCACGCGGCCCAGCGCCGCCGCGCGCGAGCTGCTGGCCAGCGAGTCCGCCGGCCCCGGGCCGATCAGCGCCCCCAGCGCGATCCCCGCGGCGAGCATCGCTGTTGCGAGGATCGCGCCGGTCCGGCGGGAGGGCAGCTTGGGCGCCTGTGGGGGGAGGGGAGTGGTCATCGTGGGTCTGAGGAAGGAGTGGCGGTCTCGGTGTCGAGGCAAGTGGAGGACGGGTGGTTGAGGGGGACCTCAGGAGGTTGAGCCTGTGGGGGAAAGAAAGGGATCGTCGGGTGGCTGGGGATGGTGGGCGGAAAAGAACTGGTCATCGGGGCAACTCGAACGGTCGAGGCGGGTTGTGGTCGGGGACGGCAATCCCGACCTTCCCGATCTTACCGACAAAATAGCTAATGTTGATCTTGTTTATGAAGATTATGGTAGGCTGATCGTCGCCAAGTTGTCAACTAGGGCTCGTCAGACCTCGTCTCGGCGGACCCAGAACCAATCGGAGGCCCACCCTCATGCATCGAATCCGCCGTATCGCCGCTTCGTTTGCGGCTGTGACCCTCATCGGGGCCGCGGTGCCCGCGATCGCCTCGGCTACGAGCGTGATCACGATCAGCGGAGCCACCGCCTCCTTCCCACTCGTCCAGCTGCTCGCCCACAAGTACTCCAAGCTCGAGCACAACAAGGTCTCGTTCAGGATCTCCCAGGGTGGTGCCACGGTTGGCATCAACGACGTCGCCGCCGGTCGCGTCTCGATCGGAGACGTCTCCCGCGACCCGCTGCCCACCGACCCGACTGGACTCGACTTCTACCCAATCGCCGAATATGGGATCTGCATCGTCACCAACAAGTCCAACCCCGTCTCCTCCTTCAACGAAGCCCAGGTCCAGGCGGTCTTCGAGGGCAAGGACAAGAGTGGAACGCGTTCACGGTGCCTCCGTCTCCGGGCCGATCGACCTCTGACAGCCGTACCTCCACAGCCGGCGTGCTCACCAACTTCAAGACGTTGTTCCTCGCCAACAAGAGCGTTGCCAGCACCGCCGCCGAAGAGCCCTCCGAGGGGCTGCTCGAGCAGCAGGTCGCCAACACCCCCAACGGGGTGGGCTTCCTCTCCAACTACCGCGCCGACCAGGGCACGGTCCATCCGGTCGCGTACAACGGCGTCGCCTGCACGCGCGCCAACGTCGCCTCCGGGCAGTACACCGCCACCGCGCGCTTCTACGAGGTGACCAAAGGCCCCGCCACCGGTGCCGCCGGCAACTTCATCTCGTGGATCCGCACCAGCAAGGCCGCTCGCAAGATCATCTCAACGCAGTGGGTTCCGGTCAAAGCGTCATAGCTGAGTGGCGCAGCCGGCCGTAGCCGGCGAGCTGGGCCCTCTTGCCCAGTCGAGGGCGCGGCTCGCCGCAGACCGGCAGTCCGGTCCTTTTCCAAACCATGTTGAAACGTCTACGCAACCCCTGGACCGACCACCGCGCCGAGCGTACGCTCGGCGCGGTGTCGCTACTCGTGTGCCTCTGCGTGCTCTTCATGATCGCGTTCGTCGCCGTGCGCGCATGGCCCACCTTCGAGCACAACGGCCTCAGCTGGCTCGGGCCCGGCGGCAGCGTGAAGGTGCAGTTCGAAAACATGTTCAACGCTCCCACGCACCCTCCCGCCTCCGTCTACCACGTGCGCGCCTGGCCGATCATCTATGGCACGTTGCTGATCACCTCGCTGGCGGTGCTGCTCGCGCTGCCGCTCGCGGTGCTCTGCTCGATCTTCATCGTCGAGCTCGCCCCCGCCCGCCTGCGCCGCACGATGATCCGCGTCGTGCGCCTGCTCGCCTCCGTGCCATCGGTGATCTGGGGCCTGCTCGGGATCCTCGTGCTGGTGCCGTTCGTCGGCAACCACCTCATCACCAACTCCGAGCGGACCTCGTTGGAGGGCACCGTCCAGCTCACCGGCGCTGGGCTGGCCGTGGCGGTGGTGCTGC
Source organism: uncultured Solirubrobacterales bacterium (assembly GCA_963812595.1). Classification (GTDB taxonomy): domain Bacteria; phylum Actinomycetota; class Thermoleophilia; order Solirubrobacterales; family Solirubrobacteraceae; genus Palsa-744. The sequence continues at coordinate 812,220 of CAWEVQ010000008.1, read as the reverse complement.
TCACCCTGATGATCTCCCCGATCATGATCGCGCTGATCTGCGACGCCCTCGGCGCGGTGCCGGGAGCCTGGCGCGAGGGCGCCGCCGCGCTCGGTGTCAACCGCCTGCGCGCGATCCGCGCCGTCACCCTGCGTGCCGTGCGCCCCGCGATCGTCGCCGCTACCGTGCTCGCCACCGCCCGTGCGCTGGGCGAGGCGATCATGATCTCGATGGTCTCCGGCTCCAACTTCTTCGCCCCCCGGCCGGGCGATGGAGTGGCCTTCTTCTTCGAGCCGATGCGCACCCTCGCCTCTACGATCGTCGACTTCCGCGAAGGGCTCGGCGGTGCCCCGGCGCTGAACTCCACGCTGTATGCGTGTGCCCTGCTGCTGCTGTTCTCCGTGTGCGTCCTGTCGATCGCCGCCTACCTCGTCAAGCTGCCGCTAAGGAAGTACCAGGTGCGGGGATGAGCACCTTTGTCTCCAACCCCCGGACGGGCGGGATCCCATCCAAGCCGCGGCGCGGGCGGGGCTCATCGATGGGCACCTGGCGCTGGAGTGACCGCTTCGTGTGGGCCGCCGCGTGGGCCGCCGGCCTGTCGCTGTGCGCGATCGCCGCCGCGATCCTCCTTTACATGGGCTACCGCGGCATCCAGTACCTGCGGCCGGAGCTGCTCTTCAGCCGTCCCCAGGCGAGTCTCAACCAGGCCGGCTCGGGCGGCTTCCTCGATCCGCTGCTCGGCACCGTGCTGCTTACCGTGATCGGCATCGCGATCGCCGCTCCGCTGGCGATCTGCTGCGCGCTGTGGATCGTCGAGTACGGGCGTCCGCGCTGGTTGACGCGGGTCGTGGAATCCAGCATCGAGATCGTCGCCGGTACCCCGGACATCCTGATCGCCGTCTTCGGCCTGGCGATCTTCCAGCTGCACTTCCTCGCGTTCGTCTCCTCCGCCCCCAATGGCGTTGCCACGGGCACGTCCTTCCTCACCGCCGGCGCGATGATGTCGCTGATCGCCCTGCCGCCGCTGTTCATCGCCACCCGCGACGGCCTGCAGGGGGTGCCCGCCCATATGCGCGAGGCTGCGTTCGCGCTCGGCAAGACCCGCATCGCCACGATCCGCCGCGTGCTGCTGCCCAGCGTGCGCCCCAACATCGCCACCGGCATCACGCTTGGCGTCAGCCGGATCATCGCCGACACCGCGATCGTGATCGTGATGCTGGGCGACGAGCTGCGCCTTCAGCCCGAAGGCGGGATTCCCGGCTTGAACGTGCTGCGTGGCGCCGGCTCCAGCCTCACCAGCTACGTCTACGACAACTCTCCCGCCGGCGAAGGGCTCGCGCCGCAGAAGGCATACGCCGCCGCCGTTCTGCTGCTGCTGTTCGTGCTGCTGCTCAACCTCGCGGTGGAAAGGATCTCCCGTCGCTCTCAGGAACGCACCGGGGGAGTCGCCATCGCTGGCGGGATCGTCTAATGCCCCCACAACACCATTTCAGTCTTTATAGTGTGGAAGGTGAGGAACCGATGAACCCTGCGATGATCGAGTTCGAGCAGGCACTCGACCGGCCGAGTCGCGAGCAGGTGCCCCCCGTGCGCACGATCGTGCTCGACCGGCCCCCCGAGCCGGTGCGGCCCCCCGAGCAGCGCGAGGCGCTGCGCCCGGTCGCCGACGTCGCCGGCCCCGAGCGGCTGCGGCTGGAGGACGTCAGCGTCTCCTATGGCGGCGCCAGCACCCTGGGCCGGCGTGGCGCCAACGCCGTGCGCTCGGTCTCCCTCTCTATCCACCAGGGCGAGGTGCTGGCCCTGATCGGACCCTCCGGCTGCGGCAAGACGACCCTGCTGCGCACCCTGAACCGCCTCACCGAGCTGACCCCGGGCGCCCGTCGCGGCGGGCAAATCCTGCTTGACGGCGAGGACATCCACGACCTCGAAGAGACCGCCCTGCGCGCCCGCGTGGCGATGGTCTTCCAGCAGCCCAACCCCTTTCCGATGTCGATCTTCGACAACGTCGCCTTCGCGCTACGCGAGCAATCCCGCCGCCGTCCCCGCCGGCCCGAGCTCGAGCCGCTCGTGATCGACGCGCTGCGGCGCGCCGGACTCCACGAGGAGGTCGCCGACGATCTCCACCGCCCCGCGCTGCGTCTCTCCGGCGGCCAGCAGCAGCGGCTGTGCATCGCCCGCGCGATCGCGCCACGACCCGAGGTGCTGTTGATGGACGAGCCCTGCTCGGCACTCGACCCGATCTCGACGGGCGTGATCGAGGAGCTGATCCACGAGCTGCGCCGCGATCTCGCGGTGGTGATCGTCACCCACAACCTCGCTCAGGCGCGCCGTGTCGCCGACAAGGTCGCCTTTATGTACCTCGGCGACCTCGTCGAGTACGGCACCGCCGATCAGGTCTTCGAGGAGCCCCGTGCCCCTCGCACCCGCGACTACGTCCGGGGGGCGTTCGGATGAGATTCGAAGTCTCACGTGAGCCAATGGTCTTGATTGCGCTGAGCGAGGAATACGCCAGGGTTTGCTCGATTGATCGCTGGTGATGGAGATCTCGTGGACGTGATCCCCCTGCCTACATCCACCGATGGCGCCCCCACCGTGCCCCTCGCCGCCTGCGCCGGGTGCGGCGCACCGCTCGCCCCCGACCAGCGCTACTGCCTGGCCTGCGGGCGTCCCGCCTCGCCGGTGCGGCTCGCCTTCCTCGACGTGCTCCAGGCCGAGCCGGGGACTGCCGCGACGGCAATCCTCGGCGCGCCCTCGGCCGCCGGCTATCAGCCGCCGGCCGATCCTCCCGGCACGCTCGGCTCGCTGCGTCGCTACTCCGGTCTTTTTGGCCTGCTCGGGGTGCTGCTCGCATCGCTGCTGATCGGGCTGCTCGTCGGGCACTGGCTCACCGGGAGCGCTCCCACCGGCAAGCAGGTCTATGAAGTGAAGTTGAGCAGCCCGCTCGCCGCCGCTGCCGCGACCCCCTCCGGCAGCGCGGGGACATCCAACGGCTCCGGCTCCAACGGCCCCGGCTCCAGCGGCTCCAGCTCCAACGGCCCCGGCTCCAGCGGCTCCAGCTCCTCCTCCGGCCACCATTCCTCAAGCAGCTCCTCGCAGTCTCACAACGCCTCCAAAAGCGAAGGCGGCGTGTCGGAAACCAGCGGCGAAGAAGCCGAAGCGGCCAAGGAAGTCAAGTCCACCAAGGCGCTGCCCACCTCCCACAAAACCTCTTCCTCCACTCTCCAGAAACTCGCCCACACCACTGGTAAGCAGCACGCCAAAGAAGTAAAGGCGGCGCTTGGCAGCGGGCCGATCGAAACCCATTAGCCTTCATGGCTATCGCCGGCTCCAACGGACAGCTTCACCCCGGCGACAGCGGCCCGCCCGGCGAGGAGCGCGTCGCGTCCGCACCCCCGGCGCCGGTGGAAACGTCGTCGCCCGTGGTCTCGAGCGGCTCCGCCGCCGAGCTGCGCCGCGAGCGCGTGCAGCTGGCCGAGCGCGTCGCCGCGCTCACCTGGGACCTCGGCGGGCTGGCGTACGAGATGGCGATTCGCGACCACTACCGCCTCGACGTGCTCGCCCGCCGTGCGGCCGAGCTCCAGCAGGCCGATGCCCAGCTCGGCGAGGTCGAGCGTCTGCTGTCCGCCGCGGAGGATGGCGTGGGCGGCAACTGTCGCTCCTGCGGCGCCGTGCACAGCCGCGGCGCGGCCTATTGCTGGCGCTGCGGCTCGCCGCTGCTGCTGGAGGCGCGACCCTCGGTGCTGGGCGAGCCGGCGCGCGAGAGCTAGTGGCTCATCCTTTAAGGTCGTTAATGGTTTAGAGGGTTACTGCTGGTGGGCTGGAAGTTCTTGCCGAGGATGTCGGCGAGGATGGGAGTCGAGAATGCCTGCGGTGGCTATGCAAATCGTGCTGGAGCCGGGTGAGCGTCGGCAGCTTGAGCGGATCGTGCGCGCGACTTGATCCGGTTCCTTAATCACTTGGATTCAGACTTGCCGGATGCACCACTAGGTCGCACAAGTGCCATTGGGTGCGCTGCGCTCTGCAAGCGGCGATGCGCCAGCCGCCAGTTTGGAGCGCAACCCGTCGGACGCCACACGTAGTGGCCTGCGCGTAGGCAACTTCAACGTCGATGGTGTTCCCTGTGTGGACAAGGCACGACTGTGTGGGCGCTGGCCCTCGCGCCGTCCTCGAAAGCGAATGAGGCGGCGAAAGGGAACCCGTCACGGGGGCACTGCTTGGGGAGAAGGATGCCCCTCGGGTGGTATGGGATGTAACTGCCCTTGCTGTATTCCCAGTATGTGATGTGTTGGGGTCCAAGCGTGGTACTGAACTTCGTCAGCACGGCGTCGGGCGCCTCGGGCAAGGTCGGGACCAAGGGAACGGTTGTGGCGAGGTCGCCGCCGAATGGCTTTGGCGTGGGTAGCACGACGCCGTAAAAGATGATTTCAGCGGCGATCGGGCTGGGCGCGTCGGCGTAGAAGAGGAGCCCGAGGTGGCCGGCGCGCAGTGGCGCCATGAAGGTTGTCAGGCGGACGCCCTCCTTGATGAGCTGGCCGCCGAACGGCACCTCGACCAGTCCCGAGCCGTAGCCCATGACGGAGGTCGAGGGACAGCCGGGAGGCCCGTTGACTTCAAGCGTCGCCGCGCGGCAGGTGGAGAGCCCGAGGCCGCTGGTGCCAACCCCGAGGTGGGCTGGGTAGCGCAGTTCGATCACCCTGAGCGGGACAGGTGCTTCCTCGGGATACGTGATCGAGAAGGCGAACTTGATCGTCGTTCCTGCGCCCAGCCGCTCGGGCCGAAGCGCAGCTTTGAGGGTGGCTGTGGGAGTAGCACCGGCCGCTACTGGCAGGCAGAGGAGGCAGGCGAGCGCGCCCAGGAAGGTTTGTCGTCCCGCGCTCCCCCTCGGCAGTGCGCCCATTTCAGTAGGAGAGACGGCCGGTGGTCTTGACGGTTATGGCGTCGGTACGGCGGTTGACTGTGCCGTAGAAGCCACCGCTGCCGTGGGCGTGGGCGTAGCGTCCGCTGCCGTGGCTGACGTTCAAGGTACCCCCAAAGCTGGCGTTGGTGCCGGTGGAGTGCAGGCGTGCCGATCCGTGGCCCGTGATTGACCCGCCGCCGCTCGGATAGAACGTGAAGGAGCCAGTCACGGATGAGCCGACGACGAATCGAGCGCGGACCTTGCCGGGGAGTGCCCCGGTGGTTTGGCCTTCCTCTTCGAGTTCTTCCCCGGAGGTGCCTGTCAGGTGGAGGTGGGCTTCATCGCTGACGTTCAAGGTGCGCGCCCCCGTCCGCGCAGGCACCGTGAACGCAGGCGCAGCACAGACCCAAAAGAGCGCAGCCGACCAGCAGGTGAGTACGAGCGCAATCGGCCCGGCCCGAGCAGGCCCGGCGGATATACGAATGGTTTTACGCAACATCCACATGCTTGAAAAGTCTACATAGCGCACATGGCTGCTGCCATGTGCGTATTTTGGCGCTCCGCTTCCGCGTTACGGCCCTATCCGATGCTTCCTGGCAATGGGAGTCGGAAACATTACGGACTAACTGTGGGGACTTCGCCACATCACGTCATGTTCTGAGTATGTACGATTCCGACGACTGGAAGATGCCCCGAGGGAAAAGACAACACAAGGGCGACTCGTCGCCGGGCCGGCTGGAAGGCAAGGCCCCGATCAAGGCCGCTGCGCTGGCGGTGCTCCTTGAAGCGCCGGGTCACGGCTACGACGTGGCGGCGCGGATCAACCGCCGGATGGGAACGTGGGCGGTCGATCCGAAGCACATCTACGACCCGCTGAAGCAGCTCGAAAAGGCTGGGTTGGTATGGTCGCGCAAGGAAGAGATACCCGAGGCGCCGGGCTATCGACGGCTCTACTACCCGACGGACGCGGCACGGGGAGCGCGTGATGATTGGTTCGGCAGCCCGCCGGCCATGAGTGTCCTGCGGGCTGACATTCACGCTCGCCTCGCCTTTTCCGCGCCGGAGGACGCGCCGGCACTGCTGAGGGCGCTCCGTGAATACCGAGCGGACCTGCTCGAAGCGATCGAGGAGAACGCAGTGACGTGGGCGGCCCCGAAGGGCTCTTGGCTGGGGTTCGTCATCGAACATCTGCGAACCGAGGTGGACAAGCAGTGCGAGGCTGAGATTGAATGGGTCAACAACCTCCGTGGCGACCTCGAAGAGCGGATATCCGGGCGGTCGGCGTGATGACGCTTCTGTCGCTGCAAGAAGTCTGCAAGAGCTACCGCGATGGGCTGCGTCCCCGGCTGGTGCTCGATCACGTCTCGCTCGAGATCGACCCCGGTGAAACGATCGGCGTGCTCGCCGCGCGGCTGGCGGGCAAGACGACGCTGCTCAAGGTCGCCGCCGGTCTGGAGGCGGCGGACTCGGGATCAGTGTGTTGGGAAGGCCACGACCTCGCCCGGATGAGCGCCGATCACCGAGCACGCTGCCGGCGTCGCGGGGGCATCGCGCTGGTGTCGTGCGATTGGCGGCCGGTAGCGTCCCGGTCGGTTGTGACGCACATCGCTACCCCGCTCTATAGCGACCGCCTGAAAATGAGGCAGGCTGAGCGGCGCGCGCATCGGGCACTGGAGTGGGTGCAGGCACCGGAGCTGGGGCATCGCACGACCGACCGGCTCGGGGTGAGCGACCGGGTGCGCGTTGAGCTGGCGCGGGCACTGGTCCGCGAGCCGCGCCTGTTGCTGGTCGATGAGCCGTCGGTGCTGCCCCGTTCGAGTGATGCTCGGGAGTTCTTCGAGTTGCTGCATGGACTCCCCAAGCAGTTCGGGCTTGCGCTCATCATCGCCTCCGAAGAGGTCACGGCTTTGCGCGGCGCGCATCGCGTGATGAACCTAGACGGCCAGCTCTACTCCACCGATTCTCGCCGCAAGGTGGTGGAGCTACGCCCCGGTCGGGGCGCGAGGCCAAAGGTATCGTGAGCGCGCTCGAACTGGTCGAGGTCGTCAAGCATTACAAGGCGGGCGATGATACGGTGCGAGCCGTCGATGGTGTCTCCCTGACGGTCGCGCCTGGCGAGTTCGTGGCTCTGTATGGCCCAAGTGGCTCGGGGAAGACGACGTTGCTCCTTATGGCCGCAGCCATGATGCGCCCCGACAGTGGCAGCGTGCGTTTCGGCGGCCTAGAGTTGGGCAACCTCTCCCCGAATGAGGGCGCGCAATACCGGCGCGAGCAGGTGGGGATCGTCTTTCAGTCCTTCAATCTGCTCATGGGTGCCTCGGCGCTCGACAACGCGGGCCTCAAGTTGCTGGCGCTGGGGATGAAAATGGGCGAGGCTGCCCGCGCTGCCCGCCCGTGGCTGGAACGGGTTGGACTTAGCGAGCGGCTCGAACACAAGCCCGCCGAAATGTCGATGGGCGAGCGTCAGCGTGTGGCGATCGCGCGGGCGCTGGCGAGCAACCCCAGGCTGCTGCTCGCCGACGAGCCGACTGGCAACCTCGACAGTAAGCGTAGCGGCGAAGTCCTGGTGATGCTCAAGGAGATCGGCCGCGAACAGGAGATCCCGGTGCTCCTTGTCACGCACGATGGGCAGGCCACCTCGATTGTCGATCGCGTTTATACGCTGTGTGATGGGCAGATCACCGACGGTCTCGTCGCCGAGCTGCAGCCGACGGTCTCCTGATGCGCCGGTTTGAGCTGGACCCGCTTATTTTCAGGATGCGGGTCAGCGTCCTGTTTGGCATGTATTGGGAGCGGCTCAGGCGCAACGCCCGCAGCGAGCTCTTGGCCTGCGCCGGGATCGCCGTGGGAGTGGCACTCGTGTTCGGCGTGCTGGTCGCCAATACCAGCATCGTCGGTTCAGTCCGCGAAACCATCCACGATGTTGACGGTCGTGCTTCGCTCGAACTGGCGGCGCGCTCCCCGCAGGGGTTCAGCGAGACGCTGGCAAAGAGGGTCGGTGGTATGCCAGGCGTTAAGGACTCCGCGTTCCTGCTGAGGCAGAACGCGGTCATCCGGGGGCCGACCGGGGAACGAGCGGTACAGCTCGACGGCGTGACTGCCGGCATTGTTGGTATGGAAGGCGCGGCGACGCAGAACCTCGGCTCGGGCGCGTTGCTGATCGCGGGCGGGATCGGCCTGCCCTCCGGCGTGGCACAGTCGATCGGCACGCGGGCGGAATCGACCGCACGGTTGCTGGTGGACGGGTATGCCCATACCGTCAGGGTGCGCGCGGTGCTCGATGAAGGCACGATCGGCGCGCTCGCCGGCAGCGGCATAACCGTCGCGCTGCTGCCCTACGCGCAGACGCTCACCGGGCAAAAGGGGCGAGTGACAAACGTGCTCATCCGCACCCAGCCGGGCAAGGCTCGTCAGGTTGCAACCGAGCTGCGCGCGCTCGCCGGCAATCGGCTGGATGTGGTGCCGGCGAATAACGAACTGCGACTTGTCAAAGGCGCGGCGGCGCCGACCACACAATCCACGGCGCTGTTTGTCGCCATCTCGGTGATGGTTGGGCTGCTTTTGGCGTTCAACGCGATGCTGTTGATCGCCCCCGAGCGCAGGCGCACGATCGCTGACTTGCGGGTCCAGGGCTTTGACTCCAAGCAGGTGTTGGTGATCCTCGCGTTTCAGGCTGGGCTTCTGGGTGTCGCCGCGTCATTGATGGGAATCCTTGTCGGTTATGTGCTGGCCCACACGCTGTTTAATGCAGTGCCGGACTACATTGCCATTGCGTTCCCGGCGAGCGGGCATCAAACGGTGCATGTCAGCGCGGTCTTGATTGCGCTCGGCTGTGGCGTGCTGGCGGCGCTACTGGCGTCAATGGGCCCCATCCTCGACCTGCGCTCAAGTGAGCCCGTGGACGCGGTGCTGCACAAGCCTGGCGAGCCGGGGCAGAACATCACCCCACAGATGGCGCGCCGGGCCGCGATCCTGGGCGTCGCTTTGATCACGGTGGTGACGGTGATCGTTCTGGTTGACCCCGGCCTGACCGCTGGTGGCGGGGTGCTGTTGGCAGCAGCGGCGCTCTGTGTCATTCCGCTGGCTTTTCGCGCGGCGAGCTGGCTCATGCGTTACATCGGCCGGGAATATCACGGCGGGATGTTGGCCGTCGCGGTCATCGAATTGGACAGCGCTGCGATCCGGTCGGCAGCATTGGCGGGTATAGCGGCGCTCGCCATCTATGGCTCGGTCGCGGTGGGCGGCGCGGGCCACGACCTAATCCACGGCCTTGACCAGTTCACCCAACAGACATACCAGTACGCACCGATTTGGGTATTTGGCGACGACAAGAATCCTTTTATCACCGATGGCTTCCAAGCTGGCGGAGCGCGAGCTGCCATTGCCAGGGCGCCGGGGGTTGCCTCGGTCAGCGTCTATCAGGGCGCCTATCTCGATGATGGGTCACGGCTGCTTTGGATACGGGCACGACCTCCCAACAGCCCGGGGATCCTCCCCTCCAGTCAGATCTTGCAAGGCAACCTTGCGCACGCCTCGACACTACTACGCCGCGGCGGCTGGGCGGCCGTGTCCAGCGCCTTCGCCGATGAACACCACCTGCACGTAGGCGGCAGTTTCACCGCACCGACCCCGGCGGGAACCGCCCGGTTCGGAGTGGCGGCGATCACAACCAACCTCGGGTGGCCACCCGGCGCTATCACTCTCAACACCACCGATTATCGGCGTTGGTGGACAACGACCGACCCCACTGCCTTGGCGGTCGATCTCAAACCAGGCGTGAGCCTCGACGCTGGCAAGCGCGCGGTGTCAGCGGCGGTCGGTGCACAAAGCGGTCTCCAGGTGCTGACTGTCCATGAACGCATCGGCTACCTCGACGGCGTGACGAGTCAGGGTCTACAAAGTCTCAGCGAGATATCCACCCTGCTGCTGTTGACGGCGGCGCTGGCGCTCGCCGCCACATTCTCGACAGCCATCTACCAGCGACGCGCACGGTTGGCCGCCCTCAAGGCTGATGGCTTCGATCGACGCCAGCTCTGGCGCGGCCTGCTGCTGGAGAGCGGGGTCATCCTCGCTATCGGCTGCGTCGATGGCGTCGTGCTCGGTCTGTACGGACACACCCTCGCCGACCGCTACCTACGGCTCGGCACCGGCTTTCCGGCGCCATTCGCGTTGGGTGTGCCGCAAGCCGTCCTGACGCTGCTCGTCGTCGTGGGAATCGCGCTGCTGGTGATCGCGCTGCCGGGCTACTCGGTGGCAGGCATCGAGGCACAGGCCAGCTTTCAGGAGTGATATTGCACGGCCGGCTTGGACGCGGGACCATATCGTGTGTCTTACGCACTGACCCGGCGGGCGGCCAGCGCAGCGGCCTTCGCAGTGGCTGCGCGCAGCTACTGGCTCAATGTCTTCCCCGTCGTTCGTCAGGAGCTGCGTCGTTTGCGGATCGAGGCCGGTCGGATTCCTGACCCCACCCTGCGGCGCCTGGCGTTGGAAACGCAGGATGCCAAGTGGGCGAACCTGGAGGGCGCGGCGGTCTTCGCCGCCTTCGTCCCGGCCGCATGTCGATACGCCGTCGTTCGTCTGCTGGTCGGCTATCAGGCTGCCTTCGACTATGCCGACACGCTAATGGAGCAGCCAAGCGATGTCCCGGCCGCCAACGCCCGGCAGCTTCACGCTGCGCTTGTTGCCATCCTCGAACCCGGTCGTCCGCAGCCCGACTACTACTGCCATCACGTTTCCGACCGCGATGGCGGCTACCTCGCCCGCTTGGTGGACGGCTGCCGTGCCGTGGTCGCCGAGTTGCCGGCTTACCCGCCGTTGGCCGCCACTGTCATCGAGAGCGCCCGGCGCGGTGTTGAGTATCAATGCGGCATCAGTCTCTCCACCGAGCAGGATTATCCGGCGCTCAGCCAGTGGGCCACCCAGGCTACTCCGCACCGTTCGTTGCGGTGGTGGGAGATATGGGCCTCTTGCGGATCATCGCTGAACACCCTGGCGCTTTTGGCCGCCGCCGCGAACCCGACAACAAACGACTGCGACGCGCAGGCGATTGATGCCTTGTACTGGCCGTGGGCCGGTGCTCTGCACGGGCTTCTGGACTCCCTCATCGATCACGCCGACGACGCGGCTCGTCGCCAGCCCAACTTGCTCGATCTGTACGCCTCATCACAAGAGACCGCCGAGCGGATGGGGTTCCTCACTGCCGAAGTTGTCCGCCTCGCGCCAGTCGTTGGGATCGACCATAGCCTGATCCTCGCTGGTATGGCGAGTCAGTACATCGCTGACCCGCAGGCTTGGGTGCCGTCGGCGCGGCCCGCCGCCGAAAGTGTCCTTGACGGGCTCGGCGAGCTGGGAACGCCGGCTCTGCTTGTGCTCCGCGCCCGTCGCATCACACGCGGCGCCAGCTCCTAAATATCGTAATCCTTCGAGCGTCGTATCCGATCTCGGATACCCATTGAGGGTATACCCGTTTATGGACTTCACACAAGCAGTGGGTTCGGTCATGCTCGATCGTGCGATGACCGGCGAGACTACGAACCGAGCGAGAGAATCGGCATGACGACGGGACGCTCCATCTTCCGTCGTTACCGGAAGCTCGGTGGAGAGCCAGCCGGCTGTTGCATGTTGTTCCAAGAGCAACCGAGCCGGGCCGGGTCGTCACCTTCCTTCGGCTCGGCCCGGCAGCTCGGCCTGGGGGCTCGGTAGTGACCGGCGGCGGCGCCCTGGAGAGAGCGTGGGTGCCCGCTGAGCGGGATGGCCAGCGGCGCACCCACGCGCCAAACCAAAGCCCCCATGACCGCTGTCTAGCAAAGCCCGCGACATAAACGTTTTCGGTCGGTCGAACGGATGCCAAGGATAACCCCACCAATACTCAGAGTCGATGAAACCGGGGAACTGTTTCCCTCGGTCCCGATGCTGGCCGAGCCGCGCTCCTCGCAATCGCTGGATCCCGTCGAGGTAGCAGCAGGAGAACAAAACTGATGGACGCCATGCTCACGGTGCCCGGCAACCTCGTGTCATATCTACGCAGCGGCTTGTTTGGCGTGTTGGGTTGCACCGCGGAAGACATAGCCAATATCACCCTTGAGTCCGGGAGCAACTCACCCGAGGGAGCATATGATGAGCCGCTGCAAGCGTTCGACGTTCTCCGTGTCCATTTGGACGCCGTTGGGTGGAGGAATACCGCCTCACGGGGTGATGTAGCCATCAACCTCAGCTTGGGTGGCGTACTCGTGGTCAAAGCCCTTAAGCGCGAGCTGGATGTCCTGGGGAACGAATTACAAGAGCTGCCAAAGAAAATAACCAGCCGAGAGGTCTTTGATATCGCTTTGGAACGTGTCGAGGCTCTCGGTGAGTTTGTAAAATTGTTAGAAACCAGAGTCAAGCAATACAACTCCCATCAGACGAGGTTCTTGGCAGGCTCCAGCACTTCGATACCGAGCTTGCCACCACGACAAAAGCCCCCGCGAGCGCGCCGCCGGCCACGACAATGATCGATGGGCTACACAGCTTGCCATATCACCGCCGGACGTGGTTTTCTCTGTCCGCCCTATCGACCTGCCCGGACGCGCAGCGCGCGACCAGCTTGCTACCTTAGCGGAGGCTCACTATGGCGATGGTACTTGATCGCGTCCAGCGTGACGCGATCCACAGGTTTATCCTCATCGATATTGTCAGGGCAGGGACACTTGCGGTAGCCCTGGACGAGGGCGAAGACGCTGCCCTTGGGCAGTTGCGTACGCTGCTCGATGAGTCGATGCGCCTGCTCGGCCAAATCGGCTGGGAGCAGGCCGGCACCAAGGAACGGTACGAGGTGGTGCTCTCAGAGACGGATCGGCTATCGATCTTCGGGCGATATCACGAACGGGCGACGGAGCTGATCAATGACGCGATGGGCAAGTTCGCTGAGGAGGCGCTTAACGAGACACTCGCCGTAGCCAAGGTCGCAGGCGACGTGCTCAGTGAACTCGCCTCATCCAAGAGCGTGCCGGATGAGAGCAAGTCCCCCGAGTAGGTAAACAGTTGGCTATACGGCGATTTGTTCCTCGCGGTGACTACCGGGACCACGTTTGTCAGTGGCCATGCTTCCTCTTTGACCTGGCGTGCTTCTTGGGCTTGGGCTTTGGACACACACGCCTGCTCTTCGTCTTCTTCGAGTGCTTGACTTTGACGTGAACAACCTTGCATTTAGCGCTCGGTGCTTTACGCGTCGTCGACCCCTCGACGCCCACCCTCGCGGTCGCTCCGCCGCCACCTCCACCCTGACTGCCGCCGCCCCCACCGCTGCCGCCCCCACTGCTACTACCTCCGCTGCCTGATTCTTTGCCTTTCCTGCTGGCTTCTTCTTCGGCCTTCGTTTTCGCTTCTTCTTCGGCTGTATGCGTGACGGATATGCTCGTCGTCCCGGAGCTTTCAGCATAGCTGGCGTCGCCCGAGTAGACCGCCTTGAGCGTGTGACCGCCGATGGCGAGCGCAGCCGTGGAGCAGGTCGCCTGGTAGCCGGCCGCAGCCGTGGTCAGAGCCTGGGCGCCGCAGTTGGCCAGCGGCGTGGCCGATCCGTCGGCGTAGAAGGCGACGCTGCCGCCGCCGTCGGTTGGCGCCACCAAGGCCGTCAGGTTGACCGACTGCACGACGGTTGCAGGGCTTGGAGACGCCGTGAGGGTGACGGTGGTCGCCGGGGGCGGAGGTGGCGTGCCGTAGGTGAAGCTGTCCGCGAGCGTCGGCTGGGAGGTGCCCGTCGGGGTCGTGACCGACACATCCACCCTCAATGGGAACGCGGATGCCGGCGCAAGCGCCTGTACTTCGGTAGGGGAGACGGGTATTACGTGCGAGGAGGAGGTGCTGCCGAAGCTCACCCCGAGCACATTGTCGAGATGGCTGCCCTTGATCGTTATAACGGTTCCTCCGCCCATGGCCCCGCTTTCCGGCGAGACCGAGGAGATGACCGGGCCTTCGGGCGTGCTCGCGGGAGTGAGGTATGAGTAGGCCGTGGCTTCCCCGGTCGTGCTCGTGCCGCCTGGCGTGGTGACCGTTACGTTGGTTGTCGAGGTGCCGGCTGGCGCGACGGCCGCCACGGCGTAGGAGGAGAGCACCTTGATATATGTGGCGAGCTTGCCGCCAAAGCGCACCGCAACTGTGCCCGCCAGGTTTTCCCCGCCGATGACGACCGTGTTCCCGCCGGCGGAGGGTCCGCTTGCGGGGAACAGCGTCGTGACCGCTGGTGTCACCGGCTTGCTCCCGGGGCATTCAAGCGTCAGTGTGAGTCCGACGGCCGGCGGCGGGAGGAGGAACGGCGAGGTAAAGACGTTGGGTTCACCCGCGTTGCCGGGCTGGTAGCAGCCTGGTGCGGTGGCCTCGACCTTGTATGTTCCCGCGAGCGCGTCCCAGTCGAACTCGCCCGAGGCGCCGGTTGTCTCTGGGTTTTCGGCCGGTTGTATCGCGCCACTTAGGGCCGGCACCGGCGCAAACGGTTCACCCGCGAGCTGGCCGAGCAGGGTGACGGTGGCTCCGGCTATCGCATTCCCAGTGGTGTCGATGACCGTGCCGCTGGGATCGATCCAGAAGTCGCACCCGATGATCCCGATCGGGCCGATGTGGAGGCATTTGTGATTCTCTTTCAAGATCGTGTCCAGGGTGATCCACGCGCCTGCAATCGCCAACCCGACTCCGATCGCGGAGCACACTGTCTCGCTAACCGGCCCCGCAAGTGCGCAACCGAGAAGGACGGCGTCGCTGATTCCGTTGTTCACGATTGCCTGCCAGTCCGTGGGCGTGATCCCGGGCGACTCGTCCGCGGCCGGGCTCGACGCCGCGAGGGCGCCGGTCTGGTCGGCGCTCTGGGCGAGCACCCCGTAGCCGAGCGCCGTACAGTTGTTCTGGCTGCAGTAGGCCGCTGTTTGGCCGGCGAGGAGCTCCAGGGCTGTGTCGCCGCCGGAGGGCGGCTCCACGATCGTCTGGCTGCCGGCCGGTCCTTTTTCGTAAGTGTACTGAGTGGCCGCCGACTGCTGCGAGGCCGCGGAGCCGTTGACGACCTGGACATCGACGGTGCCGAGCCCCAGTGGGACTTCCGCGGTGATTTCACTTTCATTGACGACTTTGAACGACTGCGCCGGCATGAGGCCGAACTCCACGCCCCCGACTTCGTTGAAGCCCGTGCCTTTGATCGTGATTGTGTTGCCGCCCGTCGTGGGCCCGGCGGTGGCGCTCAGGCCGGTCACGGCGAAGTAGTTGAAGTTTCCGGCCGCCACCGGCCCACCTGGCGTGACGATGGTGACCGGCACGACCCCCGTGCCGGGAGGTGCGGTAGCGAGCACGAGCTTGTCCGAGGTGACGGTGAAGGAGCTCGCGGGAGTCGAGCCGAAGCGCACGCCCGTCGCGCCTTCCAGGCCGCTCCCGCTCAGGATGACTTTGGTGCCCCCGCTCGGGGATCCGCCGTTCGGCAGCATCTTGGTCGACGTGGGGCAGGCGATCTGCGGATCCATCGCGCCGACGCTGTGGATCGGAGCGAGCGGGGCGATCTGCGCTATGTACGTTCCCGATCCCGCCGGCGTCTCAGCCAGGGGGAATACGCGCGTTTCGTACTGGCCGCTGCTGGTGTTGACCCCCTGCACGTAGACGAGGCCAGACCCGTTCTTGCAGCCTTCGATGGTCAGCGTGCTCGGTTCGCCGTTCAATACGAACGGGGTTGTGTTGTGCTGGAGGCCGCGGCTTCCCGAGAAGAAGCTGACGCCTTCGGGAAGCGTGCCCGGTGTTTCAAAGTTCGCCGTGAGATTGGCAATGGACGGGGGAACGGTCAGCGGGCCGATCACCTTGGGCGCGAGGCTCAGCCCGGGCGGTGGAAAGATCGTCACGACATACTGCCCCTGCGGGACGAGCATGTGAAAGGAGCCCGATGCATCGATTGGGTGTGGGGCCACGATGCACGCGGCGCCCGACGTCGGGCAGGCCTGGATGCGTCCCGCGCCACCGTTCGTCGTCCCGGCGATGACCGCGAAGCCTGCGGGCGGCTGCGAGGCCGCCTCCCAGTGCGCAACGATGCGGGCTGAAGAGAGCGCGCTCGGGTAGATTGCCGCCTCGTCGAATCCATACGGCGCGGCCCCCCCGCAGCAGGCGCTGTAGCTGGCGGCGAAGCGAAGACCCTGGCCAGGTACTTCCGTTTCGGCTTCGCCCCCCAGAGGCTTGCTTTCGATCAGCTGGCCATCCTGGTAGATGTCGACCTTTTCGCCGTCGTAGGTCACGTCGACCATGTGCCAGCCGGTGCTGTCACAGCACCAATGCCCGAACCCATCGAGCGTCGTCGCGGATACTGTATGCCCGCCTGCTTCGACGACGAGCGTCTCCCCATAGAGCGTTACCGCAAATCCGTGGCCGCCTTCGACGTTGCCGTACCGGGCGAGCGTAAGCTTTTCGGTGCCGACGTCGTGAACCCAAAACTCGAGTGTTCGCGGCGCCGACCCGGACGGCAGCTTGTCACCGCTCTGAAAGACAACTTGACCGCCTCCAAAGATGGCGCTGTCTTCGTCGCCGGTCAGCGCACCGGCGCCAGCGCTCGCGCCGAGGTCAAAAGTGCCGTTGTAGCAGTGCCCAGATGAGTCAAACGCAACCCGATCCGTTGGATAGTTGGACTTTTCCCCCATCCGGTAGTATACGAGCGGCGAGTCTTGAAGGACTGCCTTCGGGTAGGGCCCGCTCGGTGTCGGTGCGCACTCCGGCTCTTCCTGCGGGCTGGCGCCCGCGCTCCAGTGCGCGCCAACCTGCTCCGGAGTGAGCGCCGCCGGGTAGATCGCGGCCTCTCCCAGCCCATACGGCGCGGCGCCCCCGCAGCAGGCGCTGTAGCTGGCGTTGAGTCGAAGACCCTGGCCGGGTGTTTCGGTTTCCGCTTTGCCCAGGACGCCACCCCCGAGGAGCTGGCCATCCTGGTAGATATCGACGTTTTCGCCGTCGTAGGTCACGTCGAGCATGTGCCAGCCGGTGCTGTCACAGCACCAATGCCCGAACCCATCGAGCGTCGTCGCGGATACTGTATGCCCGCCTGCTTCGACGATGAGCGTCTCCCCATAGAGCGTTACCGCAAATCCGTGGCCGCCTTCGACGTTGCCGTACCGGGCGAGCGTAAGCTTTTCGGTGCCGACGTCGTGAACCCAAAACTCGAGTGTCCGCGGTTCCGACCCGGAGGGCAGCATGTCTCCGCTCTGGGCGACGACCTCGCCGCCTCCAAACACGGCTGTGTTTGGCTCATCCAGCAGCGGTCCCGACCCTTCGTGTGTTACGCCCAGGTCGTATGTGCCGTCGAGCCCGTTGCCGGAGTGGTCGAAGGCTGTTGTCCCGCCGGTCTCGGTGAGGGGCAGGTACAGGGTTGGTTTATCTGCCAGTACCGCCTCTTCGTAGCGCGTCGGTGGAGCGGGACTCGTGTTTGGATCCACACCAAAGCCCGCCGCGTTGCCGACCGCGAATGGATTGGTGGTCAGCGGGCTCTGATACGCGCGGGTTGTGGCTGAGGCTGAGGCCGTAGGGGCCCGGGTTGTGGCTGAGGCCGTAGGGGCTCGCCCAACGAGCCCGACCAGCAGCACACAAGCCAGGCAGGCAAGCACCCGTCGGCGTGCAACCCGGCGGGTTCCGTCCGCGAGTCCGACGGCGACCACACCTCCTCGCAGCGTTCTCAGCACGGTATTTGGGCCCCCGTAGATCATCGGCGTGTTGGCCACGGCCGGCGGGTTGCAGCCGCACCGCACCTACGCGCGACACAACTCTATAGGAGGCCCGCTACTTTTGACCGGAAGGCCCGCTACTTTTGACCGGAAGGCTCGCTACTTTGACCGCGACGCTCCTGCGCCACCGGGCTAGCGACCGAAGGTGCTTTCGTCCACCGGCTCCGCCGGGGCCGGGGTCGCGACGGGCGGTGGGGTCGCGACCGGCTGCGCGACTGGTGGTTGCGACTGTTGGGCTGGCGGCTGTTGAACGGTTGCGCTCAGCGTCGGTTTGGTTTCGCCGCTGATCGAGTCCTTGAACTCGCGCATACCGCTGCCCAGCGAGCGGCCGATTTCCGGGAGCCGCCGGGCGCCGAACACCAGCAGCAGGATCACCACCAGGAACGCGATGTGGATTGGGTTGTCGAGTCCCATGCACTCAGTCTAGACACCTTTTCGCGCGGTTCGCTCGTCTCGGGTCTCAGCTGCCGGCTCCCGCGTCGCTCGTCCCGGCGTTCCCCGCTTCGGCCTCCCCGCCCCCGCGTCTCACATTCCGGAGCACCAGCTGCGCCGCCACAAACAGCATGAACAGTGCGAAGCCCACCTGCAGTACCTTCCCCGAGAGCGCGTTTGCCAGCGCCACCCCACCCGCGGCGCCCGCTACCGAGAGCAGCCCCACCAGCAGCGCGTCCCCGCGGCGCACGTTGCCGTAGCGGTCCTGCACTACCCCGCCCACCAGCGCCACGGGGACGATCGCCAGCAGCGAGGTCGCCTCCGCCTGGTGCTGGGTGAGGCCGACGAAGAGCACGAGGCCTGGCACGAACAGCACGCCGCCGCCAACTCCCAGCAGACCGGCGATCACCCCCGCCGCCAGACCGATCACGATCGCGCCGATCATTGGATCAGCAGCTCCACCGCGCTCGCGACCAGCACCGCCGCGAACAGCAGCGCGATCGTGCGGCTGCGCAGCCGCTGTTGCAGCCACGCTCCCAGCAGCACCCCGCCGACCGCAGGAATCCCCACGAGCAGGCCGTCGACCACCCGCACGTTGCCATAGCCCGCCTGCACCGCCGCCGCGAAGCCGGCGATGAACACGATCGCCGCCAGTGACGTGCCGGTCGCCTCGCGCTCGCCGTAACCCAGCCACAGCACCAGCAGCGGCACGATCACCGTGCCGCCCCCCACCCCGAAGATCCCGCTGAACAGGCCCGCCGCGGTGCCGATCGCCATCAGCTTGAGGACGTCGCCAGTGGATCTACGCGCCGCCATCCCGGGCATACTAAGGATGTGTCCCCCGTCGCCCCTCGCTTGGTGGAGGCACTGGAGCCGCTGCGCTCCGATCCCTCCAGCTCCGCCGTGCTGCTCGACATCGACGGTACGCTTGCGCCGATCGTGCGCCACGCCGCCGACGCCCATGTCCCCGAGGCTACCCGCGCGCTGCTGATCGAGATCGCCAAGCGCTACCGCCTGGTCGGCTGCGTCAGCGGCCGCCGCGCCGCCACCGCCCGTCAGATCGTCGCGATCGGGACGATCGCCTACGTCGGCAACCACGGCGGCGAGCTGCTGCGCCCCGGGGCCACCCGCCCCGAGCTCGACCCCGAGCTCGCTGCCTGGAGCGGGCGCGTGCGCGACTTCGCCGCCCGAATCCTCACGGCAGAGCACCAGCGCCTGCGCGTGCGCGCCGAGGACAAGGATGCGATCGCCGCCTTCCACTGGCGTGGCGCCCCCGACGAGGCCGCCGCCGAGGCAGCCGTGCGGGAGATCGCCGCGCGCGCCGAGCAAGAGGGCTTTGCCGTGCACTGGGGCCGCAAGGTGCTCGAGGTGCGTCCCCCCGTCGCGCTCGACAAGGGGCTTGGCGTGATGGCGCTGCTCGACGGCCGCAATCCCGATGTCCCGAACTCGCGGGTCACCGGCGGAACGCGCGCGGGGTCCGCTGGGGAGGAGGGCGAGGCAAGCGGGGTCGCGGGGACGGATGGGAACGTGAGCGCCGCGTTGTACGTCGGTGACGACACGACCGATCTCGACGCCTTCCGCGGGCTGCGCTCGCTCGTGCAGGCCGGAAAGCTCACGCGCGCGGTGTGCGTCGCGGTGCGCTCCGAGGAAGCGCCGCGGGAGTTGGTGGAGGAGGCGGACCTCACGATCGACGGTCCCGACGGTGTGCGCCGTCTGCTCGAGGCTCTGCTGTAGTGGCGCCTCACGTGAACCCGTTGTCCAATGAGCCACCTGTGACACCGACCCGTTCGCCGTATCTCTGTGCGCTTCGCTGAGTTCCTCAAGACGACCGTCCTGCTCAGCGCCGGCGTGGCCACCGTGCTTGCGTTGATCACCGTGCTCTCGATCCTCACCACCTCGGGGTCGCTGGCGGCGCTGCTGTCGGTCGCCTGGTGGGCGATCGCCGCGCTGATCGGGCTCGCACTTGGCAGGGGCGCCGACGCCAACCCGCCGATCGCGCGGCTGCTCGCTGGCGCCCGCTCCACCAACATGCTGCCCGAGCACCGCCCCGCGGCGATCCTGCTCAACCGGCTGTGGCCGCTGCTGGCGGTTACCGTGCTCGCCGGCGGTCTCGCCTTCCTCGCCCCCCAGATCCCCGGGATCGGCGCGGGCTTCGCGATCATCTGGGCGCTCGCCTGGCGCCACCAGCATTCCGCGGTGAGCGCGATCGAGGAGCGCGACGGGGTGCGCTTCTACATTTTGCACACCTCCCCGGTACAGCCGATCGCCCTGCAGCGCACGCCCGGCTTCAAGGCGATGCGGCCCGAGGGCCTGGTCTGAGTGTGGGGTTGGTGGAGGCTGGCGACACGTTCGATCTGCCTGTCGGCGGCACGGTCGATGTCCTACTGGTGCAGCTCGGCTCGACCGAGGGGTTGCGGGTGGCCGACGAGGAGCTGGTGGGCTCGCTGCGGCGGGCCGGTGCGCATGTCGTCGTAGCGTCCGCCGCGCACCCCGGCGAGATTCGCACGCTGATGCTCACCGACCTGCGCTGGGCGCGCGCGGCGCGCCGCGCCGCCGTGGACTCGCTGGGGCGGCTGAGGGGGAACCCGCCGCGCTCGGTGATCTACTCCACCACAACCGCCGCGCTGCTGTGGCCGCTGCCGGGGGCGATCCGCTTCGATGCTGCCGCCGCGGCCAACCGCCCCGGCCGCCACGGGCTGTGGCAGCGCCCGCTGGAGCGCCGCCGGCTGTGCCAGGCGCCGCTGCTGCTGCCCTCCAGCGCGGGTGCGCTCGCGGAGGCCGCCGCCGCGGTGGGCGGGGGGAGCGGAATCCTCCGCGCCGAGCGCGCCCTCGTGGTGCCCTCGGCGATCGCAGCCTTTCCGCCGGGCGAGGGCGGGCCCACGCCGGCCGCCGGCGACTCGCGGCGGAGCGACGAAGCCGCGCGTCCGGAGCGCGACATCGCGGCGATCACCTATGCCGCCAACCCCCGCAAGAAGGGCTTCGACCGTGTGCTTGCGGCGTGGCGGCGTGTGCGCCTGCCCGGCGAGCGGCTGGTGGTCGCCGGGGTTGATCGCCAAGCCCTGCGTGAGAGCGGGATCGAGGTGCCCGACGAGGACATCGAGGTCGCGGGAACGCTCACCCAAGGCGACTACCGTGCACTGCTGCGCCGCGCGCGCGTGTTCGTCTGTGCGCCCCGCCGCGAGGACTACGGCCTCGCCCAGCTCGAGGCGCTGGCCGAGGGATGCCGCCTGGTCACCACCCCAGCGCCCGGCGGCTACGTCGCGCTGCCGATCGCTCGCGCGCTCGACGCCCGCCTCGTCGGCGAGGACCTCGGCCCTGCACTGCGCTGCGCGCTCGATGCGTCCGCCGGGGATGACTACCCCGTGCGCGCCGCCGGGCTGGTGGCGCCCTTCACCGTCGCCGCGGTCGATCGGATCGTCGCACAGGAGCTGCTGCCGCGGCTGCTGGGGGGGTAGCCGCCCGCACCCGTTTACGCAACTCTTTGAGCTGCGACCACGGCCGCGTGTTGACCACATCTCCTTTCGCGAGCCAGCCACGCCGCGCGGTGAGGATGCCCCAGCGCATGTTTTGCAGCGTCGCCGGGCGGTGGGCGTCGGAGTCGATCACGATGCTCACGCCCGCCCGCACCGCGGCGCGCGCGTTGGTCTCGGAGAGGTCGCGGCGGTCGGGGTTGGCGTTGATCTCCAGCATCGTGCCCGTGCGTGCCGCGGCCGCAAAGATCGCCTCGAGGTCGAGTGCATAAGGTTCGCGACGCTCGATCAGGCGGCCGGTCGGGTGACCGATCGCGTCCACCAGCGGGTGTTCGATCGCGGCGATCATTCGCTCGGTGAGCGCCTGTTCGCTCATCCCGAAGGCGGTGTGCACGCTTGCCACCACCCAGTCGAGGCGCGCGAGCAGCTCGTCCTCGTAGTCGAGCGTGCCGTCGGGCAGGATGTTGACCTCGCTGCCCGCCAGCAGCGTGAACCCGTCGAGCCCTCGCGCCACCTCCCCGACCCGCTCGATCTGTTCGCGCAGCTGCGCGGGGGAGACGTCGTTGCCGAAGCCGTGCGAGGCGGAGTGGTCGGTGATCGCCAGGTACTCGTACCCGAGCGCTTGTGCGGCCTTTGCCATCTCCTCGATCGTGGCCTTGCCGTCGGAGGCGACGGTGTGGCAGTGCAGGTCGCCGCGGATGTCCCCCAGCTGGATCAGATCTGGCAGGCTTTCCATCGCTGCCTCCAGCTCGCCGCGGTGCTCGCGCAGCTCGGGCGGGATGCAGGGAAGGCCGAGCAGTTCATAGACCTCGGCCTCGGTCGTACACGTCCGCGTGGCGCCGGTCGCGTCGTCCAACACGCCGTACTCGGAGACGTGCAGTCCTTTGCGCACCGCGTACTCGCGCAGCGCGGCGTTGTGTGCAGCGGAGCCGGTGAAGTGCTGCAACAGGTTGCCGTGCTGCGCGGGGGCGCCGATCCGCAGGTCGACGCTCAGGCCCGAGTGCGTGCGCCCGCGGGCGCCGGCAGGGCTAGTGGAGCCGACGCGCTCGATCTGCTCCAGGGACCCGAGCGCCTGCGCGAGCCACTCGGGCTCGGCGGTGACCGCCACGAGGTCAATATCCTTGACGCTGTCCGCGCCGCGCCGCGCCGAGCCGGCGAGCTGCACGTGCGCGTCGGGCGGGCCGTGCTCGCGCAGCCCCGCGGCGAGCGCCTCCCCGAGCTCGATCGCCGCCGGCAGCAGCGCCCGCCGCGGCCGCGGCGGCATGCCGTCGATCGGCAGCCCCTCGGCGGCCAGCTGATCGAGCGAGGCGAGCACTTTCTCCTCGAACTTCGCCCCCAGCCCTTTCACTCCGCGCAGACGCTGCGCCTGGGCGGCCTCGCGCAGCGCCTGCGGCGAGTCGATGCCGAGTTGCTCGTGCAGCAGCCGCGCGCGCTTGGGGCCGAGGCCGGGGATCCGCGTGATCGCGATCAGCCCTGGCGGGAACTTCGCCCGCAGTCGCTCCGCGGCGGGGATCGCCCCGGTGTCGAGCAGCGCCACGATCTTCTCCTGCAGCGTCTCCCCGACGCCCGGCAGCTCCGTGGCGCGCCCTGCCCGTGCAAGCGCCGCCACCGACGTGGAGGCCTCGCGCACTGTCCCGGCCGCGCGGCGGTAGGCGAGCACGCGGTGGACGATCGCCCCGTCCAGCTCGTATAGGTCGCCCAGTTCCTCAAGGGCGTCGGCGATCGCGGTATTGGGCAGGGCGGGCATGTGGATGTCTGAAAGAAGAGGGGCTCGGCTCGCCGGCCTGTGGCCGGCTGCGCCACCCTCTCAGCTAGGGTACGTGCCTTCAGTGGACGGCACCGCCTGGCTCATACTGCCCACCTTCAACGAGGCCGAGAACATCGAGGCGATCGTGGCCGCCGCGGGAGAGGCGCTCGCGGGCGCTCCGTGCGCGGAGTACCGCGTGCTGATCGTCGACGATGGCTCACCCGACGGCACCGGTGCAGATAGCCGACCGGTTGGCGGCGGAGCACGCGTGGGTGAAGGTGCTGCACCGTACGACCAAGGAAGGCATCGGCCCCGCCTACCTCGCCGGCTTCTCGCACGCGCTGGAGCACGGGGCGGCGTACGTGATGGAGATGGACAGCGACTTCTCCCACGACCCCGCCGACCTGCGCCGCCTGCTGGGGGCGATCGCCGACGGCGCCGACCTCGCGCTCGGCTCGCGCTATGTCCCCGGCGGCGGGGTGCGGGACTGGGGTCTGTTGCGACGCGTCATCAGCGAGGGCGGCTCCACCTACGCGCGGCTGGTGCTCGGCCTGCGCGTGCGCGACCTGACCGGCGGCTTCAAGTGCTTCCGCCGCGAGGTGCTGGAAGCGATCCACTTCGACAGCGTGCGCTCGCAGGGGTATGCCTTCCAGGTGGAGCTCACCTACCGCGCGGTGCGGGCTGGCTTCCACGTGGTGGAGGTGCCGATCGTCTTCCGCGACCGCCAGCGCGGCACGAGCAAGATGTCGTGGCGGATCGCCGCCGAGGCGATGTGGCTGGTGCCGCGGCTGCGCTACGGCCGCCAACCGCCCACCGGGTATGCGCCGGCCGGCGACCGCGGGGAGCACGCGCTGCGGTAGGGTGCTCAACGGCGTGCCGCGACCGTCGCATTTGCGCGGATCGGGCAGTGTAGGCGGCCGCGCCGGGGGCACGCGGGGATGGCGTTTGGGGACCTGAAACCCTCAGATCGTCAGCGCTTGATGATGAGTGCCTGACAGGTCGGGAGCGCGATCGGCGTCTCCGGCCGCTCGCAAAAGAACTCGTCGATCAACAGTCGCTGGTCCTTGTACGGCCAGTCCCCGTAGTCGTCGAAGACGATGATCCCCCCCGGAATCATGTGCTCGTATGCAAAGGCAAGAGCGCGACCGGAGGGAGCGGCGGCGTTCAGGTCGATATGGGCAAACGACAGCTTGCCGACATCGATAGTGTCGAGCGTCTGGAAGATATCGCCAGGACACAGCTCATACCGTGGCCGCCAGCGAGCGAGCAGCTCGTCGACGTACGCGGTCGAGGTGTCCTCGTGCGCGCCCACGAAGCCCTGCTGGCGCTCGCGCGCGGTGAGCCGATCCGCGGGGATGCCCGTGAAAGTGTCAAAGAGGAAGAAACGATGTCCGGCCGCGACCTTGGTGCGGCCAAGGATCATGTACGCGCACCCGCCCCTCCAAGTGCCGAACTCGGCGAAATTGCCGGGCAGCTCCTGGCACTGCTGGGCGATCGTGCTCAGCAGCCACATCCGCCACCGCACGTCTTTGCCTGGAGACCACGACTCGACCATCTCCGTGTAAAGCGATTCAAAGTTCCGATCGTCCACGAACGGGCAGTAGTGACGGGTGGCTAGCCCGTCGGCTCTGTAGACGTAGGTCCGGTCGAGCAGCAGATTGCGAACCAAGATTGCCGGTGGCCGGAGCGGGCGCGGCAGCTTTTCGATGCGACGCCCCCGGGAGGCGTGCCAGCGCTCACGGATACCGGGCATCCCCGAATCCAAAATCCCCTCTATTCGGATCATGCGAGCTACGGTAGCAAACTGCGGGAGTCCCGAGGCCTTACTACACTTTGTATAGTATTAGGTTCTCCCATCCACCACCCGAGCAGCAGCGACAAAGGAGGCCCCCATGGCGGGCAGCTTGAGCGAAGTCACCGACACCAACTTCCAGGCCGAGGTCATCGAATCGCAGACCCCAGTGCTGGTGGACTTCTGGGCGCCGTGGTGCGGGCCATGCCGCGTAGTCGGCCCGGTACTCGAGGAGATCGCCTCCGAGCGCCAGGACCTGCGCATCGTGAAGCTGAACGTCGACGACAACCAGCAGACGGCGGCGACCTTCCAGGTGCTCTCGATCCCGACGATGATCCTCTTCAAGGGCTGGTCAGCCGGTCAAGACGGTGGTCGGGGCCTACCCGAAGAAGAAGATCGAGGCGGAGCTGGAGCCGGCGCTGGTGGGGTAGCCGGTTTTTGGATTGGCTCCGGGTGGGCGGGTCTTGATCCGGCTGTGCCGGGATGGGCTCGCAATAGCGTTCCGGCGCGGTGGCTCAGCCGAGGCGGTCAGGTACGGCGCAGCGCGATCTCAAGCTCCAGGCCGTCGATCTCGCTCTGCTCGGTGTAATCCATCTCACCCGGCGGCGAGTCGCCCAGATGCAGCGCAACCGCGAGCGTCTCGCCCATCAGGTGGTCGCGGTGGAAGCGCGGCGGCATCGAGCAGCGCGGGGTCGCCGGCCAGGGCGAGCTCAATCCGGTCCTCGACCGCGAGGCCGGCGCTCTTGCGCGCGGACTGCACGGCGTGCACGATCTCCCGCGAGCGGCCCTCGCGGCGCAGGTCGTCGTCGATCGCCAGGTCGAGCGCGACCGCGTGGGCGCCCTCGCGCTCGACGCTGTAGCCCTCGGGGGCCTGCATTGTGAGGATCACGTCCTCGGCGGTGAGCGTGTGCTCGCGACCGCCGACCGAGATGCCGAGGCCGGCCTCGCCGTCCGCGCCTCCGCACCGCGGCCGCGACTCGCGCGGGGTCGAGCGCCGCGATCGCCTCGGCGACGAGCGGCATCTCCCTGCCGAACAGCGGGCCGAGGCGGCGGTAGTTGGCCTTCACCTCGTAGCGGCCCAGCTCCTCGGCGCCGGCGACGAAGCGCACGCGCCGCACGTTGAGCTCCTCGCGCACCACGTCTGACGAGCCGCTCGATCGCGGTGCGCTCGCGACCGGCCGCGACGACCACGGCCTCGGCGAGCGGCTGGCGCACCTTGATCTTCGCCTGCCCGCGCGCGCCGAGGCCGAGGCGCACGGTCTCGCGCGCGATCGCCATCGCCTCCTCCAGCTCGCGGTCGCGCGCGGGCAGCGCCTCGCCGGCGGGAAAGTCGCAGAGGTGCACGCTCGCGAGCGAGCCGTCGAGGTTGTCGTAGATCTCGTCGGCGACGAACGGGCAGAAGGGCGCGAGCAGCTTGGCGATCGTCAGCAGGCAGCTGCGCAGCGTGCGGAACGCGGCCGGGTCGCCGTCCCAGAAGCGCCGGCGCGAGCGGCGCACGTACCAGTTGGAGAGCTCGTCCACCAGCTCGGCGATCGCCCGCCCCGCGGCGGTCGCGTCGTAGGCGTCGAGGCGCTCGGCCACGCGCTCGGCGGTGCCGGCCGTGCGCGAGAGCGCCCAGCGGTCGAGGTCGTCCTCCGCACCGCTCCTCAGAGCACCGACTCCTCGCCCGGCCGATCCCCGCGCCTCTGCGTGCACCCGCCTCGCCTGGCCGCCCTGGCTCGCTCCCCTGGGGGGCTCCGCGGGAAGTCCGCTCAGCGCGTCTCCGTTGGCGTGCGCGTAGAGCACGTAGAAGAAGTAGGTGCTCCACAGCTGCTTGAGGAACAGGCGCACCCCCTCGCCGATCGCCTCTTCGGAGAAGCGGTAGCCGTCCCACGGCTGCTTGGCGGTGAAGAAGTACCAGCGGAAGGCGTCCGCGCCGTAGCTTCTCGAGCACCTGTCCGGGCTCCACGGTGTTGCCGCGCGACTTCGACATCTTCTGGCCCTCGCCGTCGAGGATCAGCCCGAGGCACACCACGTTGCGGTAGGGGGCGGTGTCGAACAGCAGCGTGGAGACCGCGAGCAGCGAGTAGAACCAGCCGCGCGTCTGGTCGAGCGCCTCGCAGATGAAGTCCGCCGGGAAGAGCGCAGGGTCGGCTGTGAAGCGCTCGGCTCGCGCTACCAGGCTCTCGACGCCATCTACGTGCCCCTCCCCCTCCTCCTTCTCCTTTCCCTCCTCCTCGCCCTCCGCGGAGAACGGGATGTGGTGCTGGGCGAACGGCATCGCGCCGGAGTCGAACCACACGTCGATCACCTCGGGGACGCGTCGCATCGGCTCACCGCACGGCGCTCCCCGCCGCCCTGCGGGCAGGGGAACTCGACCTCGTCCACGTACGGGCGATGGTGGTCGGCGAGCGCAGTGCCCGAGAGCCTCTCCAGCTCCGCGAACGAGCCGATCACGTGGAGGTGCCCGGCGCCGCAGCGCCACACCGGCAGCGGCGTGCCCCAGTAGCGCTCGCGCGAGAGCGCCCAGTCGACGTTGTTGGAGAGCCAGTCGCCGAAACGGCCGTGCTTGATGTGCGGCGGGTGCCACGCGACGGTCTCGTTGGCCGCCAGCATCCGCTCGCGCACCTTGGAGGTCGCGATGTACCAGGAGGGCTTGGCGTAGTAGATCAGCGGCGTGCCGCAGCGCCAGCAGTGGGGGTAGGAGTGCTCGTACTCCTCGCGCTTGAACAGCAGCCCGCGCGCGTCGAGGTCTGCGATCAACTCATCTGTGAGCGCCGGGTCCTTGACGCGCCCCTCGAATTGACGCCCATCGCGATCGCGCACGCGCTGGTCGTAGGTGCCGTCGGGCTTGACGGGGTTGTAAAGGCTGTGAGGGTTGCGAGGGTCGAATGGCACCTCGGGCGAGGCCGCCGCGGCGTTGAAGTCGTCCTCGCCAAACGCCGGCGCGATGTGCACGAGGCCGGTTCCGTCCGCGGTGGTGACGAAGTCACCGGCAATGATCGGAAAGCCGCCCGGCTCGCGGTCGTTCAAGACGAAGATCGGCCCCAGGTAGCAGCCGTCGATGAGCTGGGTGCCGGGAAACCGATCGAGGATCTCCGTGCCCTCGCCCAATACCCGCTCCACAAGGGCCGCCGCGAGGATCAATGTCTCGCCGCCGGATCGCGCCCGCACGTATTCGATCCCCGGTCCCACCGCCACCGCCACGTTGCCTGGCAGAGTCCACGGTGTGGTTGTCCAGATCAGCAGCGCGTCGCCCTCCCGCAGCGGTGCGGCGGGGGCGATCACCGGCAGCCGCACATACACCGACGGATCGACCACGTCCTCATAACCGAGCGCCACCTCATGCGACGAGAGCGCCGTGCCGCAGCGGTAGCAGTACGGCACCACCTTGTGTCCCTCGTACAGCAGCCCCCGCCGGTGGATCTCCGCGAGCGCCCACCACACCGACTCGATGTAGGACTCATCCAGCGTGCGGTAGGCGTGGTCGAGGTCGATCCAAAAGCCGATCCGCTCCGTGAGGCGGTTCCACTCCTCCAGGTACTCAAATACCGACTCGCGGCACTGGCGGTTGAACTCCTTGATCCCAACCTCGTTCTCGATCTCGTGCTTGCTGTTGATCCCCAGCTTCTGCTCGACGGCGATCTCCACGGGCAGGCCGTGGCAGTCCCAGCCGCCCTTGCGCTCCACACGGTGGCCGCGCATCGTCTTGTAGCGCGGGTAGATGTCCTTGAACACGCGCGACAGCACATGGTGGGCGCCGGGCCGTCCGTTGGCGGTAGGGGGGCCCTCGTAGAAGACCCACGGCTCCGCCCCCTCGCGCATCTGTAGCGACTGTGCAAACACCTCGCGCTCGCGCCAGCGTGCCAATACCTGGAGCTCCATCGTTGGCAGCGCCTGGTGGGGGTCCACCTTGCGCGGCGGTACCAGCGGGTGTCTCGACGGCGACGGTAGGAGCGGGTGTCTCGACTCGATGCTCACGGGCGGCTCATTGTAGGTGCGGCCTGGGTCGCGGTCGGAGACACGAGCCCGCCTCGGCGGGCGGGCGGGCTAGACTCGCCGCCCATGCGCGTCCTCGTCAGCGGCCACCACGGTTACATCGGATCAGTCCTGGTCCCGCTCCTCCTCCACGCCGGACACGACGTGGTGGGCCTCGACACCTACATGTACGAGGGCTGCGACTTCGGCGAGCAGCCGGTGCCGGCGGTGGTGAGCATTCGCAAGGATGTCCGCGACGTGAGCCCCTCCGACCTCGACGGCTTCGACGCGGTCGTTCACCTCGCGGCCCTGTCCAACGATCCGGTGGGCGACCTCAACCCGGACTGCACCTTCGCGATCAACCACCGCGCCTCGGTGTCACTGGCGCGGGCCGCCAAGCAGGCGGGCGTGGGGCGCTTTCTGTTCGCATCCTCGTGCAGCCTCTACGGCGCCGCCGGACAGGACTGGATCGACGAGACAGCCGACTTCAATCCCGTTACGCCCTATGGCGAGTCGAAGGTGCTCTGCGAGCGTGACATCGGTGCGCTCGCCGACGACTCGTTCAGCCCGACGTTCCTGCGCAACGCAACCGCGCACGGCCTCTCCCCGCGCCACCGGGGCGACCTGGTCGTCAACAACCTCACCGCGTTCGCCTTCGCCACGGGGGAGGTGCTGATGCAGAGCGATGGCACCCCGTGGCGGCCGCTGGTTCACATCGAGGACATCTCACGCGCGTTCCTCGGGCTGATGCAGGCTCCACGGGAGCAGGTGCATGGTGAGGCCTTCAACATTGGCGCCGACGAGGAGAACTACCGGATCCGCGACATCGCGCGGATCGTCGAGGAGGTCGTCCCGGGATCGCGGATCGCGCTCGCCGAGGGCGCCGGACCGGACAAGCGCAGCTACCGCGTCAGCTTCGCCAAGCTGCAGCAGGCATTTCCCGAGCTGCACCCGCAGTGGACGGTGCGCGCGAGCGCCGAGCAGATGCTTGCGGCCTACCGCGACAACGGCCTGAGCATCGAGGATTTCAAGGGGTCGCGGTTCATGCGGATCGGGCGTCTCAAGGAGCTGATGGCAGAGGGGCGCCTGGACGAGGCGCTGCGCTGGAAGGACCCCGCTCAGATGCCCGCGTGAGCCGGCTGCGCAATCCGCGGCAGCTCCTGCTCATACCACCGATAAGTAGTCTCAAGGCCCTGCTGGAGATCCCACGCCGGCGTCCACCCGAGATGCTCGGAGATCGCGCTCGAATCGAGCCACTGGCGGGTGAGCTCGCCGTGCGGGGTGCCCTCTCCGCGCACGTCGGGCTCGACCCCCGCTCCG
This sequence comes from uncultured Solirubrobacterales bacterium, assembly GCA_963812595.1. Classification (GTDB taxonomy): domain Bacteria; phylum Actinomycetota; class Thermoleophilia; order Solirubrobacterales; family Solirubrobacteraceae; genus Palsa-744. Next base: position 781,922 of record CAWEVQ010000008.1, on the reverse strand, counting down.
GCGATCTCGGCGAGCCGCCGGACGACCTCGAGAACGGTCACGGGCGATCCGATGCTTGCATTCCAGGCGCACCCACGCAGCTCCGGACGATTTAGCGAGTCGGCCACCGCCAGATAGGCGCTCACCGCGTCCTCGGCATAGAGGAAATCGCGCTCCATCAGCCCGCCTGAACGGATCACCGGGCGCTCGCCCTCGAGCAGTGCCTTGATCGTTCCCGGAATCAGGCGCGAGAAGTTGAGGTCGCCACCCCCAAAGACGTTGCCAAAGCGCGTAACCGCCACCGGCAGGCCGAAGGTGTGCGCGTAGGAGCGTGCGATCAGGTCGGCGCATGCCTTGGAGACGTCGTAGGGATAGCGAGGCTGCAGCGCATGACTCTCTCGGTAGGGGAGTTGCTCGTGGGTGCCGTATGCCTTGTCGGTGGAGGCCACCACTACCCGCTGAGGCGGTTCCCCCGCGAGACGGCAGGCCTCGAGCAGGTTCCAGGTGCCGCGGACGTTGACCTCGTAGGTCGTGAGGGGGGATAAGGTCGCCGACCCCACGATCGCCGTAGCGGCGAGGTGGAACACCGCCTGGATGCGGTGCTCGTCGATTGCGCGGCGCAGTGAATCCGTATCCAGAAGATCGGCCGATACGGGCGTGCAGCGCTCGTTCAGCCCGCGCAGGCGAAAGCGCGAGAGCTCCGCCAACGGGCGATCGAGAACGTGCACCTCCGCTTCTTCCTCGAGCAGCCGCTCGGCGACCCACGAGCCGATGAAGCCCTGGGCGCCGGTGAACAGCACGCGCGTCCCCACCCATTTGCTCGGCATCGGAAACACGATACAGGCACTGCCCGCGGCAGGCAGGGGGGTTGGCGTCAGGCGCTCGACCGCTCGGAGATCGCTTGTTAGCTTGACCGGCCATGTCAGCAGTCGAGATTCACGGCGCGCTCATGGGCGCACTCGGTCGCTTCCGATGAAGGCGGTGATCCTGGCTGGAGGGTTCGGCTCGCGGCTCAGCGAGGAGACGGCGCTGCGGCCGAAGCCGATGGTGGAGATCGGCGGCAAGCCGATCCTCTGGCACATCATGAAGATCTACGCGGCCCACGGCGTCGAGGAGTTCGTGATCTGCCTCGGTTACAAGGGCTATGTCATCAAGGAGTACTTCGCCAACTACCACCTGCACACGTGCGAGGACCTCTCCTTCGACCTGGGGTGCGGCAACATCGAGGTGCATCGCTCCACCGCCGAGCCCTGGCGGGTGACGCTGGTGGACACCGGAGAGGAGACGATGACGGGGGGGCGTTTGAAGCGCGCGCTCCCATACGTGGGCGGCGAAGACTTCTGCTTCACCTATGGCGATGGTCTGGCCGACGTCGACATCACCGCGCTGATCGCCTACCACCGCCAGCAGCGCGCGCTTGCCACGATCACCGCCGTGCAGCCCCCGGGCCGCTTCGGCGCCGTCGAGCTCAATGGCACGCGCGTGCGCAGCTTTCAGGAGAAGCCGCGGGGGGACGGCGCCTGGCTGAACGGCGGGTTCTTCGTGCTCTCTCCGGAGGTGGAGCGCTATCTCGACGGCGACCAGGACGTCTGGGAGCATGAGCCACTGCGCCGGCTGGCAGACGAGGGAGAGCTCGCCTCCTTCCGGCACCAGGGCTTTTGGCAGCCGATGGACACGCTGCGCGATCGCCAGCAGCTGGAACAGCTGTGGGTCGCCGGCGATGCCCCCTGGCGGGTGTGGCCATGAGCGGGAACGCGGCTGTGAGGGCCAGCGCGGCGGCCCTGGGCAAGCGGAGTGGGGCGGCCGGGGGCGCGCGCGCGGCGGCCGTGGGCAAGAGCGGGCTTGCGGTCGCGAGCGCGAGCGCGGCGGCGAAAGCGGCGCCCCTGAGCAAGAGCGGGCTTGCGGCCGAAGCGCTCACCGCGCCGTGCAGGTTGTGCGGCGCCCCGCTGCGAGAGGTGTTCGCGGACCTCGGCTCCTCGCCGCTGGCCAACGCCTATCTGCCGCCCGAGCGTGTCGGCACGATGGAGCCCTTCTATCCGCTGCGTGCGCTGGTGTGCACCCGTTGCTTCCTGGTGCAGCTGGAGGAATTCGAGACGCCCGCCCAGATCTTCTCCGACTACGCCTACTTCTCCTCGTACTCGACCAGCTGGCTGGAGCACTGCCGCGGCTACAGCGAGCAGATGGTCGAGCTGCTTGGCCTCGGCGAGCACAGCCAGGTGGTGGAGATCGCCTCCAACGACGGCTACCTGCTGCAGTACTTCCACGAGCGCGGCGTGCCAGTGCTCGGCGTCGAGCCAGCCGCCAACGTGGCGGAGGTCGCACTCCAGAAGGGCATCCCCACGGTGGTGAAGTTCTTCGGTCGAGCGACCGCCCGGTCGCTCGCCGCGCACGCCCGCGCGGATCTGCTGGTGGGCAACAACGTGCTCGCTCACGTCCCCGATCTGGCCGATTTCGTGGGTGGCCTGAAGATCTTGCTGGCGCCTGGTGGCACGATCACGATGGAGTTCCCCCACCTGATGCGTCTGATCGACGACGACCAGTGGGACACGATCTACCACGAGCACTTCTCCTACTTCTCCTTCCTCACCGCCAGCCGGGTGTTTGCCGCCCACGGGCTGCGACTGTTCGACGTCGAAGAGCTGCCCACCCACGGCGGCTCCCTGCGAATCTACGGCGCACACGCGGATGACGCCACCAAGCCCGACACCGAGCGCGCCCTGGAGCTGCGCGAGCGTGAGCGCGAGGCAGGGTATGAGCGCCTGGAGACTTACACCAAGTACGGCGCTCGCGTCGAGGCCGACAAGCGCCGGATCCTCGAGTTCCTGATTGGTCTCAAGGACGAGGGCCGGCGCGTGGTCGGCTACGGAGCGCCCGCGAAGGGCAACACGCTGCTCAACTACTGCGGCGTGCGCCGCGACTTCCTCGACTACACGGTGGACCTCAACCCGCACAAGCAGGGCCGTTTCCTGCCAGGCAGCCACATTCCGATTCGCTCTCCGCAGGCGATCCGCGAAGATCGGCCGGATGTCGTGGTGATCCTGCCGTGGAACCTCAAGGACGAGATTGCCGAGCAGCTTGGCTTCGTGGGTGAGTGGGGAGGGCGCCTTGCGGCGCGCACGCCAGAGCTGACGCTGCTCTGATGCGCCCCCCCTGGTACTGGGGTCGCAGGCCGCTGGCGCTGCCCGCCGCATCGCACGACCGGGACGGCCCGCCCTGTGTCATTCACCTCGTGCGCGCCGCCAACGGCATCGGCTCGCTGCGCGAGTTCGCCGCGGCTGTCCGCGCTCATCCTCCGGGCATCGAGCACGAGCTGGTGCTCGCGATGAAGGGGTTCGCGTCGAGCGCCGAGGCCGCGCCATATGTTGCGGAGGCGGCCGATCTCAACCCCACGATCGAGCTCTTCCCCGACGTTGGGCTCGACCTCGGCCTGTTGTTCGCGGCCGTCGCGCGGCTGCGGCGCGGGCGCTACTGCTTCATCAACTCCCACACACGCCCGGCGGTGGCGGGATGGCTGGCCAAGCTCGACGCAGCGCTCTCGCCGCCAGACGTGGGCATGGTCGGCGCCACCGGCTGCTGGCTCAGCTCACACTCTTGGCTGGCCTACTCGATCGGCTTGCCCAGCTTCTACAGCAGTGTGCTGCCACCGATCCGACAGACGCGCAGGGTGCTGCTGGAGGTGGATCTCGAACAGCTGCATATCGAGCGGCGCTCGAAGCTCGACTCGCTCACAGCGCGCCTGCGGCTGCTTGCGCAGCTGCCCGAGGAACTGCTTGCCTTCCCGCCCTTCCCAGTCCCGCATCTGCGCAACACGATGCTGATGTTCGACCACGAGACGCTCAGGAAGCTGCGTCTGTTCGTGGTGCGCAACAAGTTCGACACCTACGCGCTGGAGAGCGGGTCGGCGAACATGGTGGGACAGCTGGCGCGGATGGGGTTGCGGGCGCTCGTGGTGGACAGCGTTGGGGCGGTGTACGAGCCCGGCGAGTGGTATCGCAGCGCCACTTACTGGCAGGGTGGGCAGGAGCGGTTGCTGGGAATCGACAATCGCACGCTCTCCTATCAACGGGGCAACGCCGAACGACGGCGCGTGCTCTCGGCCCTGGCGTGGGGCCTGCAGGCCGACCCGGCACCCTGAGCGCCGGCTGCGGGCTAGGCGGCGCGCCGGTTGTACACCCCACGCCGCAGCGCAAGCGAGTCGCGGAAGCCGATCTGCCGGTCGATCGCCGCCGCCGGCGGCCGAGGATGACGAGGACGGTATTGGCCGGCGCTCCAGCCGCGCATGCGTCCCTGCAAAGCGGCGAGGTCGTGGGAGATGGCCAGGTCGCCGATCACGACCACCGCCTCGGTGGCGAGCGCGCGCGCGGTGGCGGTTCCGCGCGGCAGCCCGTAGCGACGCAGCAGATACCCGCGTCCGAAACCCCCGTTGTGTCGCTGCCACGCCGAGCGATGCCCGTGCGTCGCGGAGCCCAGATGCACGCCGACGGCCTCGGGAGCCGCCGAGGACTCCCAGCCGGCGCTGCGCAGGCGCAGCGCCAGGTCGAAGTCCTCCATATAGGTGAAGATCGTCTCGTCGAGACCGCCCACCTGCTCCCACGCAGCGCGCCGGTAGGCGGCCGCGGTACCCGCCGGGCCAGCCAGCACCGGACGGGGATCGCCCGCGCGCGCTGCCGGCAGCCCGTGCAGGCGCGGGAAGCCGGCGAGCGTGACGTCCGCGGTCAGCCCGACGCTGTCGATCCGCTCTTCATCCGGCATCAGCATCACCGAGGCGACCGAGCCCACCGCGGCGTGGCGCAATAACGCCACCAGCCGCTCGAGGAAGTCGGTACGGCAGTTGACGTCGTTGTTGAGCAGCACCACCACCTCGCCGTCACCCCGCGCCACGCCGCGGTTGCAGCCGACCGCGAAGCCGCGATTGCGACCGAGGCACTCCAACCGCACCCGTGGCCAATCGGCTCGCAGGCGTACAAGGGTGTCGTCGGTGGAGCCGTTGTCCACCACGATCACGCGGTGGGGGATCGTCTGCGCGCGCAGGTGGCGCAAGCAGCTGTCGGTGAGCTCGTAACGGTTGTAGGTGACGACCACCACGTCTATCGAGCTGGACATGCGAGCACCATAATCGAGCGTTCGCAAGGCGCCCGGATCGGCGCGGATCATGTCTCCAACGCTGGGCAAACGACCGGTGAGACCGGTGCGATTGTCTCCGATTCGATGCATTTGTTCGCCGGTTTCGCCGAGCGTCCCGACCGCGGGGCGCAGGGGCGCGTGCACCCGTGCGCGGGCGGACAGAAACATCGGGGCACAGGGCGCGTGCGCGCGTGCGGACAGAAACATGAGAGCGGCCACTGTGTGCGATGGATAGGGCGATCTTCCTCCAGGCACTCGATCGTGAACCGGCGCCTTGTTAGCTTCACCCCCCTGATGCTCCTTGCAAGGACTCCGAGCGCGCTTTCAGGCGCGCTTCGCACGAGATGAAGACCGCGATCTGCGCCGGTGCCCGCGGCTCGTGACGGAGACGACCCTCAGCGAGCCGGACGCGCTCTCCGCTCCCACGGCCGGAGCGGCCGTGGTGCGCGGCACGAGCCTGCGGATCGCCTCATTTGCGGTCGGGTCGCTGTTCAGCGTGGGCGCCGCGGCGCTTCTGTTTCGCCATCTCGGCGTGATCGAAACTGGCCGCTATACCACGGCGACGTCACTGAGCGCGCTGGCGTCGGGCTTGACAGACCTTGGCCTGACGGGCATCTGCGTGCGTGAACTGTCGGTGCTGCGCGGCGAGCAGCGCCGGAGCTTTGCCCGCAACCTGCTCGGCTTGCGCTTGGTGCTGGCGGTCGCTGGCGTGGCGCTCGTCACGGTGTTCGCCTTCGCCGCCTACGGCAGCCTGCTCGGCGTCGGGGTGCTGATCGCCGGATGCGGCATGTTCCTGCAGAACACACAGGTGCTGCTGAGTGTGTCGCTGTCGGTGCGGCTGCGTCTGGGCACCTTGTCGGTGCTCGAATTCGCTCGCCAGGTGACGATCGCCGCGATCATCGCGTTGCTGGTGCTGGCCGGCGCGCAGCTGCTCGCCTTCCTGGCGGTGGCGGCGCTCGCGGCGCTCATCATGCTGGCACCCACGATCGCCCTCGTGCGAGGCGACATGCCCCTTCGACCTTCGTTCGACATGCGTCGCTGGCGCGCGCTGATGGGGCCGATGCTCACCTATTCGGCGGCGGTGCTCACAGCCACCGTGTACCTGCGCATCGCGGTGGTGCTCGTCTCGCTGTTGTCATCCGGTACTGAGCTCGGTTATCTCAGCGTCTCCTACCGCGTGGTCGAGAACATGTTCATCCTCCCCGGGCTGCTGGTCGGTTCGGCCTTCCCGATCTTCGCGCATGCGGCGCACATGGATACGGCCCGCTTTGCGTCGGTGATCGCGCGGATGTTCGACGCCTCGCTGATCGTGGGGGTGTGGGTCTCGCTCTCGCTGGCGGTGGGCGCGCGCCTGGCGATCGCGCTGGTGGGCGGCTCGCACTTCCTGCCGGCCGCCCCCGTCCTCGCAGTCCAAGGCATCGCTGTCGCGGCCGTGTTCGTCGGCAACGTGTGGATGACGGCGCTGCTGAGCCTGCGCCTACATCGCCCCATCCTGATCCTCAACCTCGCCCTGCTCGCACTGGTCGCGGCGGCGGTCGCGATCTTGGCGCCGCTGTATGGCGCGCAGGGCGCCGCGATCGCGACCGCATCGGTGGAGGTTGGGGCAGCGATCACCGGCGGGGTGATCCTTATGCGCGGGCGCTCGTATCTGCGCCCGAGTCTCAGACTGCTGCCGAGGGTCGCGGCCGCCGCCGTGGTGGGCGCGACCCCGATGCTGCTCACCAGCGTTCCCGTGATCGGCCGATTGGCGCTGTCAAGTGCCCTCTATGGCGTCGTGTTGCTGTCGTTGCGGGCGTTTCCCGCCGACCTGCCGGGGCTGCTGCTGTCGGCGCGGGGGAGAAGCTGAGAGATGCGCCCCCCATGGGCTTGGCGCCAGACCACGCTGCAACTGCCCCCAGCGCCTGCCGAGGTGGGTGGCGCCGATCCGCCCTGTCTCGTCCACCTCGTCCGCAAGGTGAACGGCTTGGGCTGGTTTCGCGCCTTTGCCGAGGCGCTGCGCACACATCCGCCGGGCCTCGATTGTGAGCTGGTGCTGGCGATGAAGGGCTTCACCTCGCGCGCTCAGGCTGCGCCATATCTCGACGAGGTCGCGGACCTCGCGCCCACGGTGCTGTTCTTTGCGGATCGCGGGTTTGAAATGGGCGTCTACCTCCCCCTCGCAGCGCGTCTGCGCCGCGACCGTTACTGCTTCGTCAACTCGCACGGTCGTCCGCTGGTGGATGACTGGCTGGCGAAGCTCGACGCCGCGCTCGCCCGGCCGGGGGTGGGGCAGGTGGGCGCGAGTGGGTCGTGGGCAAGCATGCGCTCATGGGCGATGGGCGTGGTCGGCCTTCCCAGCGCCTACATGGGCCTGCTACCCCCGCGGCGGGTTGTGCGCGAGCTGACGATGGAGATCCAGCGCGAGGCGGCTTCCCTCGGGATTGCCTCGGACTTGAACGCCGACCGCTCAATGGTCTCCGCAACGCGACTGCGTCTGAGGTCGGTGCCACGGGTGCCACGGGAACTCGTGGAGTTCGAGCCGTTTCCGGCGCGTCATATACGCACCAACGCCTTCATGATCTCCCACGCCGCGCTCTGCGAGCTGTACCTGCCCGCCGTCCACAACAAGATGGACGCCTACGTGCTGGAGAGCGGTCGCCAGAGCATCACCGCGCAGCTGGAGCGGATCGGACTGTCCTCGCTCGTGGTTGGTCGCACGGGCGCTGTCCACGGCCCCGAGCGGTGGGATTGCAGCGGCACCTTCTGGCAGGGCGAGCAGGAGCAACTGCTGGTCGCCGACAACCAGACGCTCTCTTACGCCGCGGGCACATTCGCGCGTCGCGGCCTCCTGTCAACCCTCGCCTGGGGAGCGAGCGCCGATCCGTATCCCCCGCGTGCAAGTCAGCAGGCAGCCTGCTCCACGCTGATGACGGGAGTGAGATGAGGTTCCTTCAGACGGCGCTACCCGGAGTCTGGGTGATCGAGATCGACCGTCTCGGCGATGAGCGCGGTTGGTTTGCCCGCACGTTTGATGCAGACATGTTCGAGGCCCACGGGCTTCACCCGCACATCGTGCAGTGCAACGCCTCGTTCAACCCTCGTCGCGGCACGATCAGGGGCATGCACTACCAAGTCGAGCCCCATGCGGAGCCAAAGCTCGTGTGCTGCGTGCGTGGAGCCAGCTTCGACGTGGCGGTAGATCTACGCGCCGACTCCCCCACCTACTGCCGCTGGAACGGCGTCGAGCTGAGCGCCGAGAGCCATCGCGCTCTCTACCTGCCGCCGGGAGTGGCGCACGGCTACCAGACGCTCTCAGGGGATTGCGAGGTCTTCTACCAGATGGGCCATCCCCACATCCCGGAGGCGGCGCGGGGGGTGCGCTGGGACGACCCGGCGTTCGGGATCGAGTGGCCATCGGTCGTCGGCGAGCTCACCATCTCAGCGCGCGATCGTGCTTTTCCCGACTTCCGAAGGGAGCGCTGAATGCGTCCCCCGTGGGCTTGGCGACGCATACCGCTGGCGCTGCCCGAGGCCTCTTCCGGCAGCGACCCCGCCGGTGCTCCCTGTGTCGTTCATCTGGTACGTGAGGTGAACGGCGTGGGGGCTTTGCGGGGGTTTGCCGAGGCGTTGCGTGCACATCCCCCCGGCATCGGTTGCGAGCTTGTGCTCGCGTTGAAGGGGTTTACGTCGTTTGCGCATGCCAGGCCGTATATCGACGAGGTCGCCGATTTTGCGCCCGAGACCCTGTTCTTCGAAGATCGCGGGTTTGACCTGGGTGTGTACTTCGCCGCAGCCGCGCGACTGCGCCGGGACCGCTACTGCTTTGTGAACTCCTTCAGTCGTCCCCTCGTGGATGGCTGGCTGGCGAAGCTCGACGCCGCGCTCGGCCAGCCTGGAGTGGGGCAGGTCGGCGCCACCGGCGCCTGGGCTAGCGGCCATTCGTGGTTCACCTACTCGATGGGGCTGCCCAGCGCCTACCGGGGCTTGATGCCCCCCGCGCCTGCGGCCCGCGCGCTGTTCAGGGGGCCGGAGTTGGAGCGAAACGGCAGGCAGCGCCGCTCAGTGCAGGCAACCGTGCGGGCACGGCTGACCACGCTGCGCGAGCTCCCCGGGGCGCTCTTCCACTACGAGCCGTTTCCCTCCCCCACGCTGCGTTCGAACACCTTCATGATCGCCCACGAAACCCTCAGGGAGCTGCCGCTGTTCGTCGTGCGCAACAAGCAGGATGCCTACTCCCTGGAGGGCAGCCGGGAGAGTCTTACGCGACGCCTGGAGCAGATCGGCCTGAGCTCGCTGGTGGTTGACCGCGCCGGTGCGGTGTACGGCCCCGAGCAGTGGGACCGCAGCCGCACGCTGTGGCAGGGCGATCAGGAGGGGCTGCTGGTGGCGGACAACCAGACGCTCCACTACACCAACGGCGACTTCGACCTGAGGCACCTGCTCTCGACGCTCGCCTGGGGGATCTGCGCCGACCCCAATCCCCCTGCCGATGCGGCGGAGCGCCAATGAGCACGGTGCTGCAATGAGCACAGTACTGGTCACTGGCGCCAGCGGCTTCATCGGTTTGCCGCTGGTGAGCGAGCTGGCTCGCCGCGGGGAGGATGTCCATGCGCTCCACACGCGCTGTCCGCCACCCGAGGCGCCCGGGGTGTCCTGGCATCCACTGGACCTCTTGGCGGGTGGCGGCGAGCTCGAGTGGCTGATGCGCGAGCTCAGCCCCACGCGACTTGTGCACCTCGCCTGGCATGCGGAGCATGGCGTGCTCTGGGACGCGCCTGAGAATGTGAACTGGGTGGAGCACAGCCTGCGTCTGATGCGCACCTTCGTACGCCACGGCGGGCGTCGCATGCTGATGATCGGGACCTGCGCCGAGTACGACTGGTCGGCCATCGACGGGCCGCTCGGCGAGTACCGCTCCCGGGTGGCGCCGGCGACGCTGTATGGCGCCGCCAAGGACGCGCTCCACCGCGTGGCGCGCGCCTACGCCGAGCGGGAGGGCATCGAGCTTGCGTGGGGCCGCCCGTTCTTCATCTACGGTCCGCGGGAGGCCTCGGGGCGTCTGGTGTCCTCGGTCGTCTGCTCGCTGCTGGAAAGCAGGGTCGCGGCCACCACCAGCGGCGAGCAGCTGCGCGATTTCATGCACGTCGAGGACGTGGCCGGCGCATTGGCGGCGCTGCTCGACAGCTCGGTGGCGGGGGACGTCAACATCGCCTCCGGAGTCGGCGTGCGGGTGAGCGAGGTGGTCGACCAGATCGTGCGGTCGATCGGGCGCCCGGACCTGGTCAGCCGCGGGTCGCTGCCCAGCCGCCCCGGTGAGCCTGATCGGCTGGTGGCGGACGTGACGCGACTGCTCGAGGAGGTCGGCTATCGCCCCCGCATCTCGCTTGCCGACGGTCTCGCGGCGACCGTCAGATGGTGGGAAAACCAGGGCGTTTGATCACGGGAGGATCTCCTACGATGCTGTGGTGGTCCGCTACCGCGCATGCGTGTGAGGCTGCGCCTCTACCACCACCCCGACGGCGCTCGGGTGGCCTACCGTGAGCTCGGCACCGGCCCACCGCTGGCGCTGCTGCACTCCGCGATGCTCTCCCACATGGAGTGGGAGCCGGTGGCGCGGCGGCTGGCCGAGCGCTTCCGCGTGGTGCTCCCCGACCTGCCGCTGCACGGCGACTCCGAGGACCGGCCCCGCCACCCCTACACGATCGACTGGTACGCCGAGGTGCTGTGTGGCTTTGCCGCCGACGTGCTCGGTCCGCGGCCGCTGATCGCCGGACATGACATCGGCGCCGAGATCCTGCTGCGCGCCGTCGAAAGCGGGGGGCTGCACCCCGCGCGCATGGTGCTGATGCCCAACCGCCTGCACCGCCCCGAAGAGCATGCCCGACTGCGAGCCGCCTGGCGGATCGCGGCGCGCATCGGCTCGCTCCCCGGCGCCGATCGCATGCTCACCTACGCCGCGCCGCTCGTGCTCTCCCCCTCACTGGGGCCACGGCTCTCCGCGCGTGGCGAGCCGGCCGCGCGCGACCTCGTGCGCCACGCGTTTGCCGACGTTCCGGGCAACCCCAGCCTCGCGCGCTCGTGGGCCAAGTTCGCGCGTCGCTGGCCGCGCGGGCCCCAGACGCAACTGCTCGAGCTCTATCCCCGCCTCGAGATGCCGGTGCTGCTGCTGTGGGCCGACAGCGACCGCCTGTACCCGCTCGCCGGGGCCGAAGAGACGCTGAGGCTGCTCCCCAACGCTCAGCTGCGCGAGCTCTCCGGCACCGGGTTCCTGATCGCCTACGACGACCCGGTGGGCCTCGCGCGGGAGCTGGTGGCCTTTTGTGGATAGAGGGTGGCGCAGCCGGCCGCTGGTCGAAACGGGGATGCGAGCCGAAGGCGAGTGTCTCCCGGCTTCGGCCGGCGAGCTGGGCCCCTCTTTTTGCGGATAAGGTCCCGAAAGAGCGTCGATTCAAGGAGACCCAATGGCAGACGAACAGTTGTGGGGCGGGGAGACCGCCAAGGCCGTCGAGAACTTCCCGATCTCGGGGGAGACCGTGCCGGTCGCGGTGGTGCACTGGCTGGCGCGGATCAAGGGCGCCGCCGCCGCCGTCAACGGCGAGCTGGGGCTGCTGCCCAAGCGCACGGCGACGCGGATCGAGAAGGCCGCGGCGCAGATCGCCGCCGGCAAGCACGACGCGCAGTTCCCGATCGATGTCTTTCAGACGGGCTCCGGCACGTCCACCAACACGAACGCCAACGAGGTGATCGCGCGCCTCGCGGGCGAGCCCACTCACCCCAACGACCACGTGAACATGGGCCAGTCCTCCAATGACGTGTTTCCGTCGGCGGTGCATCTGGCGGCACTCGACGTCGCCCACAACGAGCTGCTTCCGGCGCTGAAACAGCTGGAGCGCTCGTTCGCGAAAAAGGCGAAAAGCTTTGAGAACGTCGTCAAGGCCGGCCGCACGCACCTGATGGACGCCGTTCCCGTCACGCTCGGGCAGGAGTTCGCCGGCTACGCCGCGCAGATGCGCCTGGGTCAGGAGCGAGTGCAGGCGGCGCTCGTACACGTCGGGCAGATCCCGCTCGGCGGCACCGCCACCGGCACCGGTCTGAACACGCACGCGCGCTTTGCCGAGAAGGTGCGCGCGCGCCTGAAGAAGGACTCCGGCCTCAAGCAGATCGCCCCGCCGGCCGACCCGTTCGAGGCGCAGGCCAACCGTGACGCGCTCGTCGAGCTGTCGGGCGCGCTCAAGGTGGTGGCCGTCTCGCTGACCAAGATCGCTGGCGACCTCGCGCTGATGGGCTCGGGCCCCCGCGCGGGCATCGGTGAGCTGTTCCTGCCGGAGCTGCAGAAGGGATCCTCGATCATGCCCGGCAAGGTCAACCCGGTGATCCCGGAGGTCGTGCTGCAGGTCTCCGCGCAGGTGATCGGCAACGACACCGCGATCACCATCGGCGGCATGCAGGGCCAGTTCGAGCTGAACGTGCGCATTCCGCTGATCGCGCGCAATCTGCTGCAGTCGCTGCGCTTGCTCTCCTCCACGACGCGCGTGTTCGCCGAGAAGTGCGTGGACGGCATCCAAGCCAACCGGGGGGGTACGGACGCCTCGGCTGGCGGTACGCTCGCTGTCGCAACCGCGCTCAACGGCGCGATTGGCTACGACAAGGGCACCGCGATCGTGCAGAAGGCGACCGCTTCGGGGCGTCCGCTGCGCGAGGTCGCCCTGGAGGAGGGCGTTGACGCCAAGCTGTACGACGCCACGATCGACCTGCGCAAGATCGCGCGGGGGAATCGGTAGGGGCACCGGTTGCGAGGTTGGGGCACCCGTCGCGCGTGAAGCTAATGTGGGGACCCACCACCCTCGTGGGACCCCACCACCCCCTGCCAAAGGAGAACACATGTCCCGCTTCGCCACCATCAACCTGTTGGATATCGAGAATTCCATAGGCGATCGGGCCCCGGGGATCGATGGTCGATTTGCCCGTAAACACCTAGATTCGCGCGACCTCGGGGTCAGCCTCTTCCGCTACTCGGCAAACATGCGTAGCCCGATCGCTCACAGTCACCGTGAGCAGGAGGAGGCCTACATCGTCGTCGCCGGGTCAGGGCAGGTGCTGCTCGACGACGATACCCAGGAGCTGCGCCAGTGGGACGTCCTGCGAGTGGCCCCCGACGTGGTGCGTGCATTCGAGGCTGGACCCGAGGGGTTGGACATCGTTGCCGTCGGCGGTCCCAGGCCCGAGGATGGCGACGGCGTGATGGGCGCCGCCAACTGGCCCGACGCTCAATAAGTCGGCAGCGCCTTGAACAGGCGCGCGACCGCCCGCTCGGCGGGCTTGGGGTGGCCGGCGTAGTCGAACAGGCCCTTGCCGAGGATCCCTTCGATCAGCTTGATGTGAGGGTCCTCCGCGAGCACTGAGCCGCCGTAGTAGGTGGGGGTGAGCGCGAAGTCACGCAGTACCCACACCAGCATCCCGCTGAGCTCGGGGTCGGCCTCATAGAGGCGGATGTGCTGGGTGAGCAGGCGCGTCTGGAAGGCGTAGCTGCCGGGGCGACCGGGGCGGTTGAGCGCGTTGCCTTCGGCACCGAACTCGCTGATGATCTGGACTTTGCCCGCGAACGTCGCGTTCATCGCGGCGAGACGGGCGTCGATCAGATGACGCAGCTTTGCGGGCTTGTCGTGCAGGCCCTCGTACCAGCCGGAGTAGTCGGTCTCGGAGACCGCGTCGACGTCTCGGTACAGCGGACTGGCGCCGTGGCGCGGGGGGTGCTCGCCCCACACGTCGACGGCGACCATCCGCCCCGGGTCGTAGGCGTGCAGCCACGCGGACATCGCTTCGACGTACTGTGCCTGCCCGCCGGGGTGGCCGTTGCCGGACATCTCGTTGGTGAGGTTCCAGGCGATGATCGAGGGGTGCAGCTCCTCGGTCTGCACCGTGGTGCGCACATCTTCCCGAGCCCGTTCGGCTAGCTGCGGCGTGATGCCCGTCCAGTCGCCGGAGCGGTCGACGGGGCCGACGCCCTGCCACACCAGGATCCCGGCGGCGTCGAGGCGTTCGAGCATCGAGGCGGGCAGCGGGTGCTGGGTGCGGGCGGCGTTGGCGCCGATCGCCTGTAGCTCCTGGACGAGGGTGTCCTGTTCGGCGGGGCCGAGCGCGTCGCCATGACCGGGCGCTTCGAACTGGATCGAGGCGCCGTGCAGCTCGAGCGGCTGCCCGTTGAGGTACGCCTTGCCCCCGCCCCAGGTGAGCTGGCGCAGGCCGACGCGCGCGGAGTAGCTGCTCTCGCCCGGGATGTCGAGCATCAGTTCGTAGAGGTTGGGGCTGCCCGGCGCCCACAGCGCCGGCGTGGGCACCGTCACGGTGGCGGTCATCGTCACCGCCTGTTCGGCGCCGACCAGCTGCGGGGTGAAGGTCACGGGGATCGTCTGCCCGGGGCGGCTGAGCGTGCCTGCGGGCGCAAGCGTGCGCGCCGGCCCGTTGTTGCGTACCACCACGCCCAGCTGCACAGTCGCCTGTGTGGGACTCGAATCCTGCCCACTCACGTCGGGGGTGAGCGTCGTCTGGATCGTGGGGTCGGAGAGTTCGCTGGCGGTGAGCTCGCGCACGCTGACGAGGCCGTCGAGGCCGCCGAAGTTGAACCATGCGCGGTTGAAGCCTTCGTCGGTCTGCAGCTGTGGGTTGCGCCAGTCCACGCGCGCCACCAGAGTGTGCGTGCCCGCCGCCAGCGCGTCGCGGAATTCGAAGGGCAGGTAGAAGCCCGTGTGGGAGCCCAGCGGGTGGCCGTCGATCCAGACTTCGACGAGGTAGTTGGCAGACTGGAATTCCAGCGCATAGGTGCCCGCGGTGGGCGCGGTGAGCGTCGTGCGGTACCACGCGGTCGAGCCTTCGAAGTCGGGGACCGCCCGCTTGCCTTTGATCGGGGCGGGGCTGACCACGTCGGGGACGCTCACCGGCGTGCCCCCGAAGTTGCCGGTCAGCCACCCCCGCAGCTGCCCGACGTCTGCTGGGTCGCGGCGCAGCGTCCAGTCGGTGAGCGCCACGCGCCCACCGGGACCTTCGCCGAGTTCTACCTGGCTGGCGTGGCCGCCCGGACCGTTGCGATGGGTCGGGCTGGCGCGCCCGTTCGGACCGTCGAGACCGGCGCTGCTGGTCGGCGTGGCGATCGCCAGCGCCAGCAGTGCGGCGAGACCTACGATCGCTCTCTTGCCGGGGACGCCTCTGGACACGCGCTGCCCATTGTGACGGGCGCGCCTGGGGGATTCGCAGGTTCCTTTTCAGACCCAAACCCTTCATTTTGTGAAGTGGTGGGGGCCGTAAAAGACATCAACACCCTCCTCCAATTCCCATCAGGTGGCGGCTTGCACCGCCAGCATCCCCTCCAGCAGCTGCCTGGCCCCACCCTTGGCGAGGGGTTCATTGAGGTTGCCGCACTTGGGCGACTGCACGCATGAGGGGCAGCCGGCGCGGCAAGGGCACTCCGCGATCAGGCGGAGAGCGTCGCGGCAGAGCTCCTCGAAGCGCAGGAAGGCGGCCCGCGTGAGCCCGACGCCGCCGGGGTGGCCGTCGTAGATGAAGATCGTCGGCAGCCCCGTTTGGGGATGGAGATTGGTCGAGAGCCCGCCGATGTCCCAGCGGTCGCACATCGCGATCAGCGGCAGCACCGCGATCTGGGCGTGCTCGGCGGCGTGCAGGGCACCCAGCGCGTCTGCTTCGAGCGCACCGGGGTCGAGCTCGAACCACAGCGCCTGCGTGGAGAAGCTGGTTTCGGGCAAATCGAGCGGGACGAGATCGATCTGGGCGTGGTCGAGGAGGCGGCGGCGCTGGTAGGCGAGCACGGTGTCGGTGACCGACACCTCGCCGAAGTAGAGCGAGACCCCGAGCAGGTCGCGGCGGTCGAGCACGCTCTCGATCGTCGTGGAGGTGTCGCGCTTGGGCTGCGTGTACCAGCCGCCGTCGAACGGCGCCACCAGCGCGCGGCGGCGTTCCAGATCGAGCTCTTGCACTTCGTAGGAGCGCCCCAAGTGCAGGTAGATCGCGCCCTGGTGGACGGTTGAGAACGCGCGCGCCGCCTCGGTCGTGCCGAGCAGCTCCCCGGAGGAGAGGTCGACGATCGCAAAGCTGTCCGGCGAGGCAGAGCGCAGCGAGACCGCCGCCGCGGGGTAGTCGGCGGGGTTGCGGGGGACGTAGGCGGCACTGTCAGGGCGCCGACGCAGCTGCCCGCGACCGAGGAGGATCTCCGCGTAGGCCTCCCAGCGGGGCCCGAGGATCTCCGCGTCGGCGCCGGAGAGTGGGCCCTCGAAGGCAGCACAAAGCAGGTGGGCGAGGTGGATCGAGGGGTTCTCGTGGTCGAGGATCGCGGCCTCGACGGGCCGCTCCAGGAACTCGTCGGGGTGGCGGCAGAAGAACTGGTCCAAAGCGTCATCGCCGGCGATGTACACCGCCAGGCCTTGCCCGCGGCGCCCGGCGCGCCCCCACATCTGGCGCAGCGAGGCGACGGTGCCGGGGAACGTGACGACCACGGCGGCGTCGAGCTCGCCGATGTCGATCCCCAGCTCCAGCGCATCGGTGGTGATCACCGCGCGTAGCTCACCTCGCATCAGGCGACCCTCCAAATCGCGCCGCTGCTGGGGGGTGTAGCCGGCGCGGTAGGGGACCACGAGGTCGGCGAGGCTCTCCGTGCCCGCGACCGGCTGCCCCTGGCCCTCCGGCCGGTCGGCGTCGCGTTCGAGCTCCTCCCGCACCAGCCGGGAAAGCAGCTCGACGCCCTTGCGCGACTTCATGAAGCAGATTACGCGCGCGCCGTCGCGCACCAGCCGCGCGAGCAGCTCGGCAGCCTCGCCGAGCGCGGAGCGGCGCGCGCCGAGCGCGGCGTCGGTGAGCGGGGGGTTCCAGATCGCGATGCGCCGTCGCGGGGCGGGGGCGCCGTCATCGTTGATCAGTCCGATTCCCTCCAGGCCGGTGAGCCGCTCCGCCAGCTCCAGCGGGTTGGCGATCGTCGCGGAGGCGAGCAGGAACCGCGGGGAGGTGCCGTATGCGCCGGCGACGCGGCGCAGGCGGCGCAGCACGTTGGCGACGTGGGAGCCGAACACGCCGCGGTAGACGTGGGCCTCGTCGATCACGACGATGGCGAGGTTGGCAAAGAAGTTGCCCCACGATTCGTGATGGGGGAGGATCCCGAGGTGGAGCATGTCGGGGTTGGTGAGCACGATGCCGGCGCGGCGGCGGATCTGGGTGCGTGCCTCGCGGGGGGTGTCGCCGTCGTAGATCGCCGGCCGCAGGCGATCGCCGAGGCCGAAGCGCGCAAGCGCGCGCGCCTGGTCTTGCGCCAGCGCCTTGGTCGGATAGAGGTAGAGCGCGCGCGCGTGGGCATCGCGGCAGAGGGCCTCCAGAGTGGGGAGGTTGAAGCACAGCGACTTGCCGGAGGCGGTGCCCGTGGTGACGATCAACGGCCCCTCCCAGGCGGCGTCGAGCGCCCGCGCCTGGTGGGAGTAGAGCCGCTCGATCCCCGCGCGCCCCAGCGCCGCGAGCACGTCGGGGTGCAGGTCCGCTGGGGGGTCCACCAAAGTGGCCGCGGTTGGTCCTTCCGAGGCCCCGCGGACGAGTCGTCCGTCGGCGCGACCGTCGTCGAGCAGGGCGCTCCAAGGCTCGATCGTGCGCTCTATCGCCACCGGTTGCGATAGTAGAGGCCGATGCGCACCTACCACCACTCGCGCTACTCGGCGCAGCGGATCGCGCGCGAGCGCAGCGAGAGCGTGTCGGTGTGCGTGCCGGCGAAGGAGTGCGCGGGGACGGTGGGGAAAGTGGTGGGGGAGTTGATGAAGCTGCGCGACGCGGGGGCGATCGACGAGGTGATAGTGGTGGACGCTGCCTCGGCGGACGGCACCGCGGCGGTGGCGGCAGAGGCGGGAGCGACAGTGCGCCAGGAGGCGGCGTTGATGCCGCACTACGGGCAGGTGCTGGGCAAGGGCGACGCGATGTGGAGGGCGCTGGGGGCGGCGGAGGGCGAGATCGTGTGCTACTTGGACGCGGACAGCGAGGGCTTCTCGGCGCACTTCGCGATCGGGCTCCTGGGTCCGCTCGTGTGCGAGCAGGGAGCGGAGTTCGTGAAGGCGTTCTACCGGCGGCCGTTCGAGCATGGCGGAGTCGCGTTGCCCGAGGGAGGGGGGCGCGTCAACCACCTCACCGCGCGCCCCGCACTGGCGCTGTTCTACCCGCAGTTGGCGGAGGTGCGTCAACCGCTCGCGGGGGAGGTGGCGGCACGCAGGGACCTGTTGGAGCGGCTGCCGTTCGCGACCGGGTACGGAGTGGAGATCGGGATGTTGATCGACGCGTGGCAGGCGGTTGGCCTGGATGCGATCGCGCAGGTGGATCTGGAGGTGCACCGCAACCGCCACCAGTCACTCAGCGAGCTGACGCCGATGGCGACGACGGTGCTGGCGACGATCGCACGGCGTTTGCAGCGCGAAGGGCGATTGACGGAGCTGGAGGGAGAGCCGCAGCCGGAGCGCCCGCCGCTGGCGAGTGTGAGCGTGACGTGAGCGCGCGCTGCCTGTACCTCGACCTCGACGGCACGCTGCTGGGCAAAGGCGCCTCGCTGCTGCACGACGGCGAGGGGGCGGTGGCGATCGACGGCGTCAGGGCGGTGCAGGCGTGTTTGCGCGCGGGCGTGGAGGTGGTGTTGATGTCGGGCCGGCGCAAGGCACAGCTGGCGGAGGATGCGCGGCTGCTGGGAGGGAGTTCCTACATCTACGAGGCCGGGGCGTGCGTGGTGCTCGACGGCGAAGAGCACTGGCTGACCGGCAACATGCAACCAGGCGAACTGACGATCGCCCAGCAAATCGAGCGTTCGGGGGCGCCGGCGCTGCTGCTGGAGCACTACGGGGAGCGACTGGAGCACCACGACCCGTGGCACACCGAACGCGAAGTGTCACACCTCTTCCGTGGCCTGGTGGACGCCGAAGAGGCCGACGGGGTGCTGGCGAAGCACGGGTATGAGGAGCTGCGGCTGGTGGACAACGGCGCGGTGAGCACGCGCTCGGCGAGGCAGGCGGGCCTGGAGCAGGTGCGCGGCTACCACCTCGTGCCCGCGGGCGCGTCGAAGGCGGGGGCGGTGGCGTTCCATCAGCGGGTGTGCGGGTATGCGCGCGAGGAGACCTTCGCGGTGGGGGACTCGCGCGAGGACATGGCGTGTGCGCGGCACGTGCAGACCTTCTGGCTGGTGGCAAACGCGCATCTGCGCGACCCGACGATCGGGAAGGTGCTGGAGCAGTACACGAACGTGCGCGTGTGCGAGGCGGCGAATGGAGCGGGCGTGTACGAGGCGGTTGTGAGCACGCTGATGGTGGGACCAGCTACGACTCGATGATCCCTGCGCGCTTCTCCTCCTCGTAGAGTCGTTCGAGCACGAATGCCTTCAGCAGCGTCTGGTAGCCGGTGTTGTGCAGCGTGGCGAGCGTCTTCAGCCGCCGCAGCGTGAACTGGTCGAAGCGGATCGCGACGGGTATCGTCCGGCCGGGCCGGATGGCGTCCTGCATTTCGATGATCTTTTCGCGGCGAAGCTCCTGCTCGTGGAACTCGTCCGGATCGGATCCGAGGCCAAAGGGGGGCTCTCCGGCGCTGTTCTTCTCCGTCGCCTTGGGTTTGTCGGTTGGTGACATGAGCTGTGGGTCTCCTTCGGAAGCAGGGGACATGTAGTGATGATCGTATATGCAGCGAGTCCCCGTTAGAAGGTGCTCTCCTTTAAGGGCGTCCCCACAGCCGCCGCCAAAACCCGGGCTGTGGCCGGCGGCGCCACAGAGCCGGCGGGGGGACGGTGGCGCGCACCAGCGCGACCCACTCCTGGAGCGGCAATTCGCCCGCGATCAAGCGGCCGAGAGCGTTGGTGATCGGTGCCCGCTCACCCCGCGCCCGCCCGCGGCCGGCTCGCTCAGCCGCAGTCTCTCCGCCCGCGCGTTCCAGCGCGAGCGCCAGCAGTGGTACCGACTCGAGCGCCTCCACCGCCTGCCCGATGCGGGCGGGGATCTCCGCGGCTGGCACACCCGCCGCGAGCAGCTCGCCCGCGCGGCGGTTGCGACTCTCGGGGGCGAGCGCGGTGGCCACGAGGTCGCCGGTGCCCGCCAGGCCGATCATCGACTCCGGCCGCGCCCCCAGGGTCTCCGCGTAGCGCCACACCTCCGCGAAGATGTGGCCCGCCGCGGCCCCCGCCGCGTTGAGACCCTGCGCTTCGGTGGCCCCCGCGGCCAGCGCCGCGGCGTTCTTGGCGGCTCCCGCGAGCTCCACCCCGAGCGGGTCGTCGGAGCGCTCGCACACCACGCCCGCGCGCGTAAAGACCTGCGCGAGCTGGCGGGCAAGCTCCTCGTCGTGCGCGGCCGCGACCAGTCCCGCGCCGGCGTGCACCATCTCCTGCGCGTGCGCCGGGCCCCCCAGGCACGCCACGCGCCCGGCGCCGAAGGCCGCCTCGAGGACGCTGGTCGGCGGTGAGCCGTCGGGCGGGACGAGGCCCTTGGCGACCGACACGACCGCCGTGCGCCGCCCCAGGCCGGCCCCGCGCAGCCCCGCCACGACCGGCCCGAGCGCCTGCGAAGGCACCGCCAGAAACACGTAGTCAGCGCGCGCCACGCCCGCCGCGGCCGGCTCGATGCGCAGCTGCGCGGGCAGCTCCACGCCCGGCAGGTAAGTGCGGTTCTCGCGCTGCTGCTCCAGCGCCTGCGCCTGCTCGGCGGTGCGGGTCTGCAGCGTCGTGCGCAGGCCGCCCCGCGCCAGCAGCACCGCGAGCGCGGTGCCGAACGAGCCGGCCCCGATCACCGTCGCCCGCTTGGCCCCGGGCGTCGGCAGCGAGCGCGCGCGGGGAGAGCGTGCGGTCGCAACCTCGGCCCCTGGCGCCGGCCCCGGCGTGGGGGTAGGCTCATTCATCGGTGAGCGAGCCTATTGGAGAGTGGCGCAACTGGGCCGGCGACGAGCGCTGCGCCCCCGCGGCGATCGAGCGGCCCACCTCGATCGCCGAGATCGCCGCCGCGCTGGAGCGGGCCACCGCGCAGGGCCAGCGCGTGCGGGTCGCCGGCGCCGGGCACTCCTTCAGCGACATCGCGCTGACCGACGGGCGCCTGCTGAAGCTCGACCGCATGAACCGGCTGCTGGATGTCGATCGAGCAAGCGGCCTGGTGCGCGTGCAGGGGGGCATCACGATCCACGCGCTCAACGCGCGCCTCGCCGCGATCGGCCTGGCGCTCGAGAACCTCGGCGACATCGACGCGCAGAGCATCGCCGGCGCGATCTCGACCGCCACGCACGGCACCGGCGCGCGCCTGCGCAACATCCCCTCGCAGGTGGCGGCGCTCACGCTGGTGCTCGCCGACGGCTCCACGCTGCACTGCTCCGCGCAGGACGATCCCGAGCTGCTGCGCGCCGCGCGTGTGGGGCTCGGCGCGCTCGGCGTGGTCGCCGAGGTGACGCTGCGCTGCGTGCCCGCCTTCCGCCTGCGCGGCCTCGACGCCCCCGCTCCGCTGGAGCAGACGCTCGAGCGCTTCGAGGAGCTGGCACTCGCCAATGACCACTTCGAGTTCTTCGTCTTCCCCCACGCCCGCACCGCGCTGACGCGCACCAACAACCGCACCGAGGAGCCGGCCCGCCCGCGCGGCAGGGCCACGCGCCTACGCCAACGACGTGCTGCTCACCAACCACGCCTTCGGGCTCTTCTGTCGCCTCGGCCGGCGGATGCCCGCCCAGATCCCGCGCATCAACCGGCTCGTCACGCGCCTCGCGGGCACGAGCCGCCGCGTGGACCGCTCCGATCGGATCTTCGCCAGTCCCAGGCTGGTGCGCTTCACCGAGATGGAGTACGCGCTCCCACGCGAGCGCACGGTGGAGGCGGTGCGCCGCGTGCTCGAGCTGGTGGAGGGCGGGCGGCGGTGCCCATTCCCCGTGCCGTTCCCGATCGAGGTGCGCACCGTCGCCGCCGACGACGCGCTGCTCTCGACCGCCGCCGGGCGCGACAGCGGGTTCGTCGCCGTGCACATGTTCGAGGGGATGGCGTGGGAGCCCTACTTCCGCGCCGTCGAGGCGATCATGGACGAGCTCGGCGGCCGGCCCCACTGGGGCAAGCGCCACTTCCAGACCGCCGCCACGCTGCGCGAGCGCTACCCCGAGTGGGAGCGCTTCCAGGCGGTGCGCCGGCGGCTGGATCCCGAGGGGCGCTTCGCCAACGACTACACCGACCGCGTGCTCGGCCCCGTCGATGCACGATGACCCGACCGTGCTGGGCCCCGTCGATCGCAATGACCCGACCGTGCTCGGACCGTCGATGGTAAATGACCTCGAACGCCTCGAACGGGCCACCTCCGCGCTCGATCCCCCGTTCGCGATCGTCGACCTCGACGCCTTCTGGGCCAACGCCGCCGACATGGAACGGCGCGCCGCGCCCAAGCCGATCCGCCTTGCCAGCAAGTCGGTGCGCTGCCGGGCGCTGCAGGAGCGGGTGCTCGCGCGGCCCGGCTTTCGGGGGACGCTCGCCTACACCCTGCCCGAGGCGCTGTGGCTCGCCGACGCACGGGTTCGAGGACATCCTTGTCGCCTATCCGACCGCCGATCGCCGCGCGCTGCGCGAGCTCGCGCAGCTCACCGCCGAGCGGCCCGAGGCGCGTGTGTCGATCATGGTCGATTCGCTCGAGCAGCTCGACCTGCTCGACGCCGCCCTTGCCGCTGCCCCGACATCCTCCGACATCTCCCGCTCCTCAGCCGGCGGACCGCGGCACCCCGTGCGCGTCTGCCTGGAGCTCGACGCGGGGCTGTGGCTGCTCGGTGGGCGCGTGCGCATCGGCGCCAAGCGCTCGCCCGTGCATACCCCCGCGCAGGCTGCCGCGCTCGCCCGCGCGATTGTCGCCCGCGAGGGTGTCGAGCTCGTTGGGATGATGGCCTACGAGGCCCAGATCGCCGGGCTCGGCGACGCGCCGGCAGGCCCCGGTGTTGCCGCTCAGCTGCGGGCTGGGGTGGTGCGCCGGCTGCAATCCCTCTCTGCCCGCGAGCTCGCCGCGCGCCGTGGCGACGCGGTGGCGGCTGTGCGCGCCATCGCCCCGCTGGAGCTCGTCAACGGCGGCGGCACCGGCAGCCTCGAAGGCACCGCGCGCGAGGCCGCCGTCACCGAGCTCGCCGCCGGCTCGGGGCTGTACGGGCCGGGGCTGTTCGACGCCTACCGCGCCTTCACCCCCCGTCCCGCCGCGTTGTTCGCGCTGCCGGTCGTGCGCCGCCCGGGTCCCGGCGTGGCCACTGCGCTCGGGGGCGGCTACCTCGCCTCCGGCCCCGCCGACCGGGCGCGGTTGCCCCGACCTCACCTGCCCGCCGGTCTGCGTCTCGATCGCCAGGAGGGCGCCGGTGAGGTGCAGACGCCGCTACTCGGCGCCCCCGCTGCCGCGCTCGCGGTCGGCGACCGTGTCTGGATGCGTCACGCCAAGGCCGGCGAGCTATGCGAGCGCTTCCTGTGCCTGCATCTGATCGAGGGCGATCGTGTGGTCGAGGAGGTCCCGACCTACAGGGGGGAGGGGCAGTGCTTTCTTTGAGGGCTCAAACCAGTCTCGCCAGCTTCTCGCCCGCCCTGCGCAGCGCCCGCGTGTCGCGCGCCTGAAGGATGATCTGCAGGTCGAGGATCCGCGCGTCGAAGAGGCTCAGCTCGTTGTCGGCGGTCACCGCATATGCAGGCACTCCCGCCTGACGGGCACGCGTAGCGATCTCGAAGCACGGAGCTTCCCACCAGCGTGCGCTCGTCAAGGCGCTCCGCACTGACCACAACCGCCCGCGCTGCGCGCATCCGGGTGTCGAAGTCCTCTGGCACGGCGGGTTCGATCGGACAGAGATCGACCCCCAGCGAGGGGTCTCCCGCCTGCAGCCCCCGCCCGATCGTGGCCCCCACGCGCTCGGCACCCAGTCTCTCGCCGAAGGGCTCCACTGCAATGAGCACTGTGTGCGGGATCATTGTCCGGCATCCTTACAGGCATGGCCGATGAGCCCGAGCCCGCAACCTCGCAAGAGCAAGCCCCGGCAGCGGCGAAGACGCGCAGGCGCGCAGCCGCCGCGAAGGAATACGTCACGATCGAGGCGGCCGGCCTGCAGCTGCGGGTATCAAGCCCCTCCAAGCTCTACTTCCCCGAGCCCGGCTTTACCAAGCTTGACCTGATCGGCTACTATGTCGAGTGCGCCGAGGCCGTGGTCGTGCACTTGCGGGAGCGCCCCACCGTGATGAAGCGCTGGGTCGATGGGGTTGCCGGCAAGCCCTTCTTTCAGAAGCGCGTCCCCGACCACGCCCCCGAGTGGCTGCAAACCACGGTCGTCGAGTTTCCCTCCGGGCGTACCGCGCGCGAGCTCGTCGTCAACGATGCCGCCCACCTCGTGTGGGGGGCCAACCTCGGCGTGATCGACTGGAACCCATGGCCGGTGCGCCGCGCCGACCCCGACCACCCCGACGAGCTGCGCATCGACCTCGACCCGCAGCCCGACGTCCCCTTCGCGCAGGTTCGCGAGGTTGCGCTGGCGGTGCGCGAGGTGCTCGAGGAGCACCGGCTGCGCGGCTTTCCCAAGACCTCCGGCTCGCGCGGCATGCACGTGTTCGTGCGGATCCCGCCCGAGCGCGACTTCCACGAGGTGCGCCGTGCCGCGCTCGCGCTCGCGCGCGAGGTCGAGCGGCGCGTGCCCGGCCGCGCCACCTCTCGCTGGTGGAAGGAGCAGCGCGAGGGCGTCTTCATCGACTACAACCAGAACGCCCGCGACCGCACCGTCGCCTCCGCCTACTCGGTGCGCGCCGTCGCCGACGCGCGCGTCTCCTGTCCGCTGGAGTGGGGCGAGGTCGCCGACGTCGAGCCGGCCGAGCTGCGCCTGGACACCGTTCCCGCCCGCCTGCGCGAGCGCGGCGACCCCGCCGCCGCAATCGACAGCCACCCCGGCTCGCTCGACTCGCTGCTGGAGCTCGCCGCGCGCGACGAACGCGAGGGGCTGGGCGACGCCCCCTGGCCGCCGCACTTTCGCAAGCAGAGCGGCGAGCCGCGGCGGGTGCAGCCTTCGCGGGCGCGGGCGGCGACCGGAAAGCCCGGGTCCTCCGCGGATGGCAGGTCGAAGTCCTCCGCCGGCACCGACCGCCCCACCGGAGATCAGTCGTGAGCCTGCCCCTCACACCCCCGCTGCAGCCACAGCTGGCGCTCTCCCGCAAGGCGCTTCCCGAGGGCGAGATCTACGTCTACGAGATCAAGCTCGACGGCTTCCGCTGCCTCGCGTTCGTGGACGGGGAGGACGTCTTCCTGCAGTCGCGCAACGGCCGCCCGCTCGGGCGCTACTTTCCCGAGCTGCGCTTCCCCGCCGGGCACTACGTGCTCGACGGCGAGATCGTCGTGCGGGGTGCCGACGGGCGTGAGGACTTCGACGCGCTCGGCCAACGCATTCACCCCGCCGCCTCGCGCATCGAGCTGCTCTCGTGCGAGACGCCCGCGGTGTACGTCGCCTTCGACCTGCTCGCGCGCGACGACGACTCCCTGCTGGAGCAACCCCTCAGCGCGCGCCGCACGGCGCTCGAGGCGCTGCTCGCCGGGGTGGGCGGGATCGATTTCGAGGGCGCCCCGGTCGAGCTGATGCCCACCGTCGACACCGTCCGCGAGGCCGAACGCTGGCTACAGGACGCCGAGGGCGCGATCGCCAAGGAGCGCGCCGCTCCCTACCGGCCGGGGGAGCGTCGGGGGATGTTCAAGGTCAAGCGCACCCGCACCGCCGACGCCGTCGTGGCGGGGTGGCGCCCGGGCAAGGAGCCCGACACGGTGGGCGCGCTGATCCTCGCGCTCTACGACGGCGACGCCCTGCGCGTCGTCGGCCACTGCTCCGGCCTCACCGCCGCCGAGAAGCGCCGCCTCGTCGGCTTTCTCGCCCCATACGAGACAGGCGAGCGCGGCACCGCCGACCCCTCCCGCTGGAGCGCGGGGCGCAACCTCGAGTGGGTCGCGCTGCGCCCCGAGCTCGTCGTCGAGATCGACTTCGACCACATCTCCGCCGGGCGCATCCGTCATGGCGCCAAGCTGCGGCGCTGGCGCGAGGACAAGGACCCGCGCGAGTGCACGTTCGATCAGCTTCAGTAGGCCCCTGTGCACCGAAGCAGGGGCCCACGTTGGTGGCCTGATCGGCGAGGGGATCTGCGGCCGGTCCACGAGGGTGGGTCCGTGGCCGGTCCACTAGCATCGTTGATGGGATGAGCACCGACAGCGCAACCGTGGGGGAGGAGGAGTACCTGCAGATCCTCTTCTGGCTGCAGGAGGCCGGGCTGCCGATGACCGGCGCCAATGTCGCGCGCGCGATGCAGCTGTCCGCGCCGACCGTCCACGAGATGGTGGGGCGCCTGGAACGCGACGGCTACATCACCCGTGGGCAGAGCCGCACGATCGCCTTCACCGACGACGGTGCCGCCCAGGCCGAGAACATCGTGCGCCGCCACCGCCTGATCGAGCGCTTCCTCACCGACGTTCTTGGCATCCCCTGGGACGAGGTCCACGAGGAGGCCGAGCGCCTCGAGCACGCGATGTCACCAGTGCTCGAACAGCGGATGCTTGCGGCGATCGGCGACGCCACCACCTGCCCGCACGGCCACCCGATCGTCGCCGGTACTCGCGAAGCCGGCGTCCCGCTCGCCGATGTCGAGGTCGGCGCCGCGGTGCGCGTGCTGCGCTTCGAGAACGAGGCGGAGGACCTGCTGCGCTACCTCAAGGGCTCAGGCCTGTCGCCGGGCCTGAGGGGCACGCTTGCCGCCCACGACCGCCTCGAGGTCGTCGTGGAGACGGCGGACGGCCGCCGCTGTGCCGTCACCCCGTCGGTCGCCGAGACCGTCTCGGTTGCCGCTGACCCCTCGCCGCCGCCGCGCACCGCTTTGCCCGAGCAACTGGTGCTAGGCCAGCAACGCTACGGCCGCTGACGGAATCGGGGGCTACACCGCCGCCGGCTGCAGCGAGCGGTAGGCCGCGGCGAGGCGGGCGACGCCCTCTTCGATCTGCTCCGGCGTGACGCCCGAGTAGGCGAGGCGCAGCGTGTTCTCGCCGCCCTCCATGAGGAAGTCGGTGCCCTTCACGAACACCACTCCCAACTCCGCGGCGGCTTTGTGCAGGGCCGCCACGTCGGTGCCCTCGGGCAGCGTCACCCACATGAAGTAGCCCCCCTCGGGCGTGACGAACTCGGCCTGCGGCAGTTCCTTGTGCAGCGCCACCTCCAGCGTGCGCACACGCTTGGCCAGCGCTGTCCTGACGGTCTCGATCGAGCGCTCCAGCGCACCCGAGGCGCAGAACTCGTACACGATCGATTGCGCCACCATGTTGGGTGAGATATAGGTATTGGTGGCCAGTCGCGCGACCGCCGCGATCAGGTCGGTGGGCCCCACCAGGTAGCCGACGCGGATGCCAGGACAGACGGTCTTCGAGAACGATGAGGCGTACACCACGCGCTCGGGGTCCAGCGAGAGCATCGTCGGCCGCCCCTCTCCGCTAAAGCGCAGATCGACGTAGGGGTCGTCCTCGAACACCGTGAACTGGTGCTCCGCCGCCAGCTCCAGCAGCGCGTGGCGCTTGGCCACCGAGAGGGTGTAGCCGGCGGGGTTCTGGAAGTTGGGGATGATGTGCGCGAGCTTCGGCCGCACCGCCGGCTCCGAGGAGCCGTCGAGCAGTGAGGCCAGCGCGTCGACGTCGATGCCGTCCGTCAGCAGCTCCACCTGGTGCACGCGCGCGCCGCGCTCGCGCAGCGAGAGCAGCGTGCGGTCGTAGGTCGGGCGCTCGACGACTACGTCGTCGCCTGCTGCCACCAGGTGGTCGAACAGAAACGCGTCCGCCTGCATCGAGCCGTTGGTGACCAGTACACGCTCCGGCGCCACCCCGTGGCGCTCGGCGATCCACGCCCGCAGTCGCGGGTAGCCGATCGAGGTACCGTACGCGGTGCTCCCCGCGGGGTCGTTCGTAAACGCGCGCGTCGCCGCCTCGCGCAGGCCCTCGACGTCGATGATGTCGAGCGAGGGAGCGCCGCGGGCGAAGGAGATGGTGGAGTCCGCCATGCGGCGAAGCTTACTCAGGATTCGTCGAACGTCAGGAGAATTCGCCCGTCCGCGACCTCGCGGATGCTGAAGTCGCTCTCGACTGTGCGTCGCAGCTCGCGCACCAGCGCCACCGGCGCCGCCAATCGCACGTCCACCACCGCGTGGCTTGCCTCGAAGCGGCGCACCGACGCCTCGACCACGTAGGGGAGGCTTGCCAGGCTCCGCTCGAACGCGCTCAGCGAGGCGATGTCGTAGAACGGTCCCACTCCCAGCTCGACCCGGCCCTCGAACAGCATGTCCTCCGGCGACCCGGGCGCCGCTGGGATCTCCTCTGCGATGGGCTGGGCCGCTGCCGGGAGATCCTCGACAGGTGCGGGTCCCACCGCGGTCGGGGTCGATGTGGAGGTCAACCCCGACATCACCCGGCCCAGCAGTGCGTCGTACTCGGCCGCCAGATCCCGCGCGAAGCGCTCGAGGCGGTCGCGGAAGCGCCGCAGCTCCGCCAGGCTCGCCAGCTGCGCCTCGCTGGGGCGCAGACGCTGCGGCTGGTTCTCGTCGTGCGACTTATCCCGGTCGGCGGGCTCTCGAGCCGCGCGCGCTCGTACCGACTCGGGCGGTCGCATGAACTTCATCGGCTGCCCTGCCTCGGCGGGCGGAGGGGGCTCTGAAGTGACTGGCGCAGGCACAACCGGTGTCAGGGGGGCGATCGGAGTTGGCGGTGTGATCGGTGCTGCCGATGCCACCGGCGTTGGTGGCTCGAGTGCCTCATCCACCAGCCTCCCGCTCGCCGACGCAGGGGATGCCTCGATCGAAGAATCCAGGGGGGTCGCCCCGGGAGTCGCACCGGGGACCTCTCGGCGCCTGCCGATCGAGCTCAGCTCGCTCTCCAGCTCGCGCAGCTTGCGCTCCAGCTCGGCGAGCGTGCCGGTTACGTCACCGGCCTGTGGGGTCGCGTTGGGCGCGCCGCCGCCAGGCGTGCTCGGTCCGTTGGAAAAGGTGTCGGTCATCGGTATCGGGGAAGCGGTCTACCGTCCATCCTACTCGGGCGGGAGCGGCGCTTACACGAGCCTTGGGCCGCATGTTGCGGATCTTCGATGCGGGTCGAGGCCGTGGCGGATGAAGGCCGTGGCGGATGAATCGAGGCCGTGGCGGTGAAGTCGGCCGCGCGGATCAGCCGCGAAGGATCTGCACAGCCAGCTCGGCGACCTCGGTGGGGGTGCGTCCCACGCGCACTCCCCGCTCCTCCAGCGCCCGCGCCTTGGCGGCCGCGGTGCCCGAGCTGCCCGACACGATCGCTCCCGCGTGGCCCATCTGCTTGCCGGCGGGCGCCGTGAAGCCGGCGATGTAGGCCACCACTGGCTTGGTGACGTGCTCGGCGATGTACTGCGCCGCCTCCTCCTCCGCCGAGCCGCCAATCTCGCCCGCCAGCACGATCAGCTCCGTCTCCGGGTCGGCCTGGAAGAGCTCGATCACGTCCACGAACGACGACCCCGGCACCGGATCTCCGCCGATCCCCACGATCGAGCTGTTGCCGAAGCCCGCCCGTGCGATCTCGTTGCCGATCTGGTAGGTGAGCGTGCCCGAGCGCGACACCACGCCGACGTTGCCCTCCTTGAAGAACGAGGCGGGGATGATGCCCACGTTGGCCTTCCCCGGCGAGAGGATCCCGGGACAGTTTGGGCCGATCAGGCGGGTTTTGGGAACCCCACCCACCCGATCGCGCTCGAGCGTGTTGTACACCCGCAGCTCGTCGTGCGCGGGGATTCCCTCGGTGATCGCGATCACCAGCGCCACACCCGCCGCCGCGGCCTCCAGGATCGCGTCGGCGGCAAACCGCGGGGGGACGAAGATCATCGCCGTGTTGGGCTGTGTGGCCTGCGCGGCCTCCGCCCAGCTGTCGAACACCGGGATGCCATCGACGTCCTGGCCGCCCTTGCCGGGCGTCACCCCACCGACCACGTTGGTGCCGTAGCGGCGGTTGTTGAGCGTATGGAAGGAGCCCTCCTTGCCGGTGATGCCGGCGACCGCCAGACGCGTGTTCTTGTCCACCAGGACTGACATCGACTAGCTGCTCCTGCCCTTCACGCGTCGGTGCGGGTGCCGGTGGGACCCCGGGATCGATGGATTCGGGCTGGGGTTGCACATATAAATTTCAGGCCCAAACCCTTCATTTTTTGAAGTGGTTTGCGCGTGTTTGGATGAACCCATCATCCCTCCCCCCGCGCGAGTGCCACGACCTTCTCCGCGGCCTCGTTCATCGTTGCGGCCGGATGCACGTTGGGCAGCGCCGCCTCGCTCAGCAGCTCGCGTCCGGCGACATCGTTGGTGCCGTCTAGGCGCACCACGAACGGCACCGAGGGCTTGAGCTCCTCGAATGCGGCGATCAGCCCTTTCGCCACCTCGTCGCAGCGGGTGATCCCGCCGAAGATGTTGAACAGCACCGCCCTCACGCGCTCGTTGGAGAGGATCAGCTCGACCGCTTGCTTGACCTTGGCCGCATCGGAGCCACCGCCGGCGTCGAGGAAGTTGGCGGGGCTGCCGCCGGCTTGGGCGACCACGTCGAGCGTCGACATCACAAGACCCGCACCGTTGCCGAGGATGCCGATGTCGCCGTCGAGCGCCACGTACTGCACGCCCTGTTCCTTCGCGCGCCGCTCGATCGGATCTTCGTTCTCGGCATCGGAGAGCCCCTGGTTGTCGGGGTGGCGGTAGAGCGCGTTGCCGTCGAGCGAGACCTTCGCGTCGAGCGCCTTGACCGCGCGGTCCGGCGTCACGATCAGCGGGTTGATCTCCGCCAGCGTCGCGTCCTCCGCCATCCACGTCTCGTACAGCGCCACCAGCGCGTCGGCGACGCCCGCCACCACGTCGGCGTCGGCCTGCCCGTCGGTGGCGATCTTCATGGCCTCCTCGCGCGAAAGCCCCGCCAGCGCGTCCACGTGATGGCGCACCAGCTTCTCCGGTGTCTTCTCCGCCACCTCTTCGATGTCCACGCCCCCCTCGGTGCTGAACATCACGAGCGGCTGCTTCGCCTGCCGGTCGAGCAGCACCGAGGCGTAGTACTCGCTGGCGATGTCGCTGGCGTGCTCGATCCACAGCTTGCGCACGGTGTGCCCGTGAATGTCCATGCCGAGGATGTTGCCGGCGTGCTCGCGCGCCTCGGCCTCGTCCGCCGCCAGCTTCACGCCGCCGGCCTTGCCGCGCCCGCCGATCAGCACCTGGGCCTTGACCACCACCGGATAACCCACCGCGGTGGCGGCCGCCACGGCGTCCTCGACGGTCGTGACCACCTTCCCGGGAGAGACGGCCAATCCGTGGCGGGCAAACAGCTGCTTGCCCTGATACTCGAGCAGGTCCATGGCGGCGCGGGACTCTATCTCAGCGAGGCTCACCGCGCGGCGATCCCCAGGCGCGGCATAATGCCCGCGCAATGCCTCTGCCAAAGAACGTCACCTTTGTCACATTCGATGTCTACGGAACGCTGATCGATTGGGAGACCGGCGTGTACGACGCGTTCGCCAAGGAGGCGGAGCGCGATGGCATCGCGCTCGACCGCGCCGAGCTGCTCGCGCTCTTCCACGAGATCTCCCGCGAAATCGAGGCCGGCTCCTACGAGCTCTACGCCGAGGTGTTGCGGCGCACTGCCCTGGAGATCGCCAAACGCCTCGACTGGCCGCTTGAAACCTCGCGCTCGGGCTTCCTGCCCGACTCGGTGCAGCGCTGGAAGCCCTTCAAGGAAACGCCGATCCAGCTGCAGAAGCTCGCCAAGAAGTACAAGCTCGGCCTGCTCTCCAACATCGACGACAAGCTGCTCGGCCAGACCCGGCGCCACATCCCGATCGACTTCGACCTGGTCGTCACCGCCCAGCAGGTGCGCTCCTACAAGCCCGACCTCGCCCACTTCACCGAGTGCGCCCGGCGGATCGGGAGCAAGAAGGGGTGGGTGCACATCGCCTCGAGCCACCACCACGACGTCGAACCCTGCCTCAAACAGCGCGTCCCGGTGATCTGGGTCAACCGCAACAAGGAGACGCTCGACCCGTCGCAGAAAAAGCCCACTGCGGAGGTCCCCAACCTGCGCGAGGCCGCGAAGCTGCTCGACGTCGCCTGACCCGCCGTGCGGGTGCTCGCCCTGCACCCGGACGTGCTGGTGGCGACCAGCGCGATTTGGCAGACCAACTGCGTCGTGGTGCGCGGCGGCGGGGCGGGGGTGGAGGATCGACGCTCGGAGGCAGAGAGACGGGGTTACGAGACCTTCGTCGTCGACTCCCCCGTCCTTCCCGATGAGCTGGAGGCCCTGCCGGCGCTGCTCGAACAGGCCCAGTTCCCGGCCCCCAGCGGGCTGCTGGCGACGCACGGCGACTGGGACCACCTGCTGGGTCCGCTCGCGTTCGCGGGCGTGGCGCTCGGCTGCGCGCAGAGCACCGCTGAGCGGATGCGCGCGACGCCCGGGGCGGTACAGCGCGAGCTGCGCGCGTTCGACGAGCGGTACCTGATTGAGCGCCCCCGGCCCCTGGCGCTGGGCGCCATCCAGGCGCTGCCCGTCCCGGGGCGCTGCGGGCTTGGCGAGCGCGAGCTCGAGCTGCACCCGGCCGAGGGGCACACCGAGGACGGGATGGCGCTGTGGGTTCCGTGGGCGCGGGTGCTGCTCGCCGGCGACTACCTGTCGAGTGTCGAGATACCGACCCTCGGTGGTGCCACGGCGGCGCCCGACCTCAACTGGAGCTCGCTGGAGACCTATCTCGCGACGCTGGATCGGCTGCGGCCACTGGTGGAAGGCGCCGAGCACGTGGTGCCAGGCCACGGCCCGGTGCTCGATTCCACACGGGCGCTCGCGGTGCTCGATGAGGACCTTGCATACCTCCATGCCCTTGCCGAGTGTGGTGCCGAGGCGGACCTCCCCGCTGGGCGGCGCACGGCGTTTCAGCGGGACCTGCACGTGGAGAACGTGGCGCGCGCGGGTCGCTGAGAACGTCACCCGTAGTAGCGCGAGATCACCAACAGCTGACTGAAGAGGTCGTGCGCCAGTACCAGGCTGACGATCGCCACGCCCGCGATCGGCCCCCAGCGTCGCCCCGCGCCGCGCGCCGCCAACGCCAGCGTGGCACCCCACAGCGCGAGCATCGGCAACAGATAGCGCGGCTCGTCGTACTCGCCAGGGATCTTGTGAGCGTATTCGTCGGCGCCGATCAGGATCAGCAGCCCCAGCCCCATTGCCGCATACACGGCCAGCTCCAGCGCCCGGCTCGGGAGCGCGCTGCGATACACGACAAGCGCCCTCGCCAGCAGCAGCGCCAGCAGCCCTGCTGGAATCAGCGCGACGGTGTACACCCAGCCCGGGAACGTCGTTTCCAGCCAGCCATACAGCCCCACCAGCCCGTCGAACCAGAACACGCGCGCGGGGAGGATGCCGTGGAAGTCGGCGCTCATGCCGGGCAGCCGCGGGAGGTAGAGCTGCCAGATGTAGCTGATCTCGCCAGGGATCGATCCGCCCTTGCCACTGTAGGCGATGAACGAGCCGAACGAGCCGGCGACCGGGTGGCCCGAGATCACGTTGACGATGCCGTACAGCACGATCGGGCTCGCGCCGATGCCGAGCGCGAGCGCGAGGCAGCGGCGGGCGTTGTGCGTCGAGGAGCGCAGCTCGATCGCGCACAGCGCGAGCACCCCCAGCAGCGCGCCGGGCACGAGGCCGAGGAAGTTGAGCTTGGTGGTCACGCCCACGGCGAGCACCGCGCCGGTCGCGGCCGCCAGCCGGGGCGTGATCCCTCGCCGGAAGCCCCGAGCCAGGCAGTAGAAGAGCGCTGCCGAGACCGCGAACAGCATCGCGTCGGGGTTGACCGCACCCGACATCATGCCGAGCAGCGGTGTGAGCGCGACGCCAAGGCCGCCGACCGTCCATGTCCACCGCGCTCCGGGGAGCGTCTCGCGCACGAACAGGAAGGCGAACAGCGCTGTCACGCCGCCCATCAGCGCTGAGAGCAGCCGCATCAGCGCGTCCTGGTCGAGCAGGTTGCCGACCGACGCGAGGGCGTATGGGATCGTCTCGAGCGCGTAGTATAGCGGCGGCTGGGACGCCGATACCCCGGTCCCATCTCCGGGAGCTGAGCGCGCGAGCGGCTTGGCGAGATCGCGTTCCAGCGTGTGCTGCTGTGTCGGCGTGGAGATCGTGCCCTGTTCGGAGTGGTAGCGCACCTGTGAGTAGTGCAGGTCGCTGAGCACCGTGTACTCGGCTGGCGGGAAGGTTTCGGCGCTCGAATGGGGCAGGCTGCCGGTTTCCGCCAGGAGTTGCACGTAGGCGAAGTGGGAGGGTTCGTCGGGGGTCTCGAATGGGGGCGAGATCACCGACCAGCAGGCGGCATTGAGAAATGCAACTAGCGCGCACACCCACGCCGCCCGCGGTATCCGGCGCAGCTGGCCGAACAGCAGCTGTCCGAGCCGCTGCTGCTCGCCGGGCGTCCGTCTGCGTGCCGCTCGGCGGCGGACATCCTGGGCACCACGCGTGAACGGCCTCGCTCCGACGGCCGGGGCGGCGGGTGTCTCGCTGTGCCGCGGCCTGCCCTTCACGGGCGCGGATGTCTTCACTGGCGCGGATGTCTTTCACAGGCGCGGACGTCTTCACGGGCGCCGACGTCCTCGATGCGGAGCGCCTGCTCATCGCAGTTCCTTCACCACCAGCCACGAGGAGAGCGCGATGAAAGACGCCACGAGCGCCATCACGAGCAGCGCGTCCCACGCGCCGCTTGCCGCGTGGCCGAGCCCGAGACGCCGCGCGACCGCGGTCGCCTGCGACCACCACGAGCTGCTGCCCGGATGCAGGTATTCGATGCCCATCCGCCCCGGCAGGGTTTGTTTCCTCGACGTCGCCGCCAGCGCGTGGCTCGTCGGCGATCCCCGCATCGCGACGGTCCCGTTCATCAGCGCCATCGCAAAGCACACCTTCACCGGCGCCAGCGTGCGCGGCAGCGGCTGCACGGGAACCGTCACCGAGGCATTCGACCAACCGGGCTGGGTCGCGCCGCGCGTGACCACGCGGGAGCGCGAGAACACCTTCACCGCCACCCGCGGTCCGACCGCCGCGGTCAGGCTCAGGCGCAGCGCGGTCGTGCCGCGTGGCAGCGTTTCGCCTCCCTGGCAGGCCGACGCCGGCTTGGCGGTGCTCACCAGCGTGTGTTCGGTGGCCACCCCCCTGCGTGCGACCGTGAGCGGCGCATGCGCGAGGGTCAGCACGAATGCGAGCGCGATCAGCACCAACCCGATCGCGAGTGCCACCCTGATCCGCGTCATCAGCGGCGCCGCAGCCCGATGATGCTGAGCAGGAACGAAGCAAAGATCACCTGGATGCCCAGCACCATCAGCGTCGCCGCGAGGATCGCCAGGCGCTCCTCGGAGAGGCTGCCGAAGCCGTGCCTCACCCACTCGAGCACGATGCCGACGAGGATCGCGAGGCCGGCGGTGGCGATCGCGCTGCCGAGCAGCAGGCCGTGCTCGAGCCGATAGCGGGCCCACATGCGCTCAAACCATGGGTCGCGCTCGCCCATGAAGCAGATTCCGTAAGTGCGGGCGCACAGCCCGAGCGTTACGACCTGCGTGCCGACGATCAACAGCAGCGAGCCGCCGATCAACGTGTGCACTTCCCAGCGGCGGCCGAACACGTCGACGTGAGCCAGCACCATCGCGCAGATCGCGCCCCCGAGCGCTGCCATCGCCGTGCCGGGAAAGATGAAGAGGTGCCTGGGCGAGTGCATCATCAGGTAGCGCAGGTGCCGCCAGCCATCGCGGAAGCTCGACAGCTTCGACTCCCCACCACGGGGGCGGTATTCGATCGGCAACTGATCGATCTCCAGACCCGCCTTCGCCGCGCGTACGACCATCTCGGAGGCGAACTCCATGCCGCTGGTGCGCAGATCGAGGCGTTCGAGGTGCTCGCGGCGAAACGCGCGCATCCCGCAGTGGGCGTCGTTGACGCCGGTGTGGAAGAGCAGGTTCAGCAGGCGCGAGAGCAGCGGGTTGCCGATGTAGCGGTGATGCCACGGCATTGCCCCGGGCTGGATGTTCTGCATCCGATCGCCGATCACCATGTCCGCCCCCGCTTCCAGCGCGGCGAGGAAGCGCGGGATCTCGTTGAAGTCGTAGGTGAGGTCGGCGTCCGCCATCAGGATGTACGTCCCGCGCGCCGCGCCGAACCCAGCCAGGTAGGCGCTGCCGTAGCCGCGCACCGGCTGATGGATCACCCTCGCGCCCGCCAGCTCCGCGAGGGCGGCGCTGCCGTCTACGGACCCGTTGTCGGCGACGACCACCTCGCCGGCGATTCCAGCCGTTGCCATCGCGGCGCGCGCGGTGGAGACGCACTGCTCGATGTTCTGCGCCTCGTTCAGGCAGGGGATCACCACCGACAGCAGGCATGTCGGTTCGTTGTGTCGCTCTGCGGCGGCTGGGTCGGTGCTTGCCGTGGTCGCCATAGGTCGGCTGGACCCTGGCGGCTTGGCGCAAGCAGGTCAAACGGTGCGCGGCATCGCCTGTGTCAGCGCCGATTCCCTGTCCCTGTATGTCTCTGAGTCGAGTTTGCCTGGCTAAGGGCCTATCCCGGTAGGTCCGCACGCCCGGCTGCGCCCGCTGGCCTGCGCATGGCGGCGTCCTCAGGGCTCGACGTGGCGTTGCCACGCCTTCGCCCCTGCGTCCTTGCCCTGCTTGGCCATCGAACGCCCCGGTCGCACGTCCTCTACCGGGATAGGCCCTAAGCCGGGGAACTTCGGGCTAAGCCCAATACCGTAAACTTAGTGTCTGGTGGTCTGGTTATGGTTGTGGGGTGCCTCGGTCTGGGTGGGTCAAGCCGGCGAGTGATCAGCGTTTGTCGGATCACATCTCGATTGGTGTTTTGACGCGGGTCTTTCCGCCGGAGCTGGTCGATCGGGTGGTGGCTGAGGCGGGTCGTGGTGAGCAGCGTCATCGGCTGTTGCCGGCGCGGGTGGTTGTCTATTACGTGTTGGCGATGGCGTTGTTCAGTGACGCGTCCTATGAGGAGGTGATGCGCCAACTGGTAGAGGGGCTTTCGTGGGCTTCGGGTTGGCGGCGTGCTTGGGAGGTGCCGAGCAAGGTCGCGATTTACAAGGCGCGTCAGCGGCTCGGGGCTGAGCCGCTTGAGCTGCTTTTCGGGGCGGTCGCGTGCCCGTTGGCGAGCGAGGAGACACGAGGGGCGTTCTACCGGGATCTCCGGTTGATGAGCTTGGACGGGACGTGTCTTGATGTGGCTGACACGCAGGCGAACGATGAGGCGTTCGGACGACCGGGTTCCTCGCGTCGTGAGGGTGGCGGGGCGTTCCCGCAGTTGCGGCTGGTGGGGCTGGCGGAGTGCGGGACGCATGCGATCACGAGCGCGGCGCTCGGCCCGTATGTGACTTCTGAGCATGCTTTGGCTGATGAGTTGTTGGGGGCGCTTGGGCCGGGGATGCTGTGCCTGGCCGACCGCGGCTTCTACAGCTTTGAGCGTTTCCAGGCCGCGCGGGAGGCTGGGGCGCAGCTTCTGTGGCGCGCCAAGGCCAACCAGCGGCTGCCCCGCGAGCAGACCCTCAGCGATGGCTCCTACTTCTCCTCGGTCTACGCGTGGAGTGACCGACACGCCCACGCCGACCCGATGCGCGTGCGTGTCGTGGAGTATGCGCTCGATGATCCCGGTCTACCCCAGACCCAGGAGCGCTACCGGCTGCTCTGCACAATCGATGACAGCGAGCGGGCTCCCGCCGCAGAGCTCGCGGCGCTCTACGCAGAACGCTGGGAGATCGAGGGCGCCCTGGATGAGCTCAAGACCCACCAGCGCGGCCCGCGCGCGGTACTGCGCTCAAAGCACCCCGAGGGCGTCTACCAAGAGGCCTACGGCTACCTCTGCACCCACTACGCGATCCGTCGCCTGATGCACCAGGCCGCGCTGAAGGCCGATCTCGACCCCGACCGATTGTCATTCACCAGGAGCCTCCGGGCCGCCCGACGCAGCACCCGATCCCACCCGGGATTTTCCCCCCCACAGCCTCGAACAAGCGCACGCGCAGACGATCGCTGAGATCCTCGCCGAACCCCTGCCCGAACGCCGCCAGCGCACCAACCCCCGCGTCATCAAGCGCAAGATGTCCAACTGGGGCCTCAAGCGCCCCGAACACCGCGACTGGCCCCAGCCAACCAAGCCAGCCAACGACACAATCACAATCCTAGCAGCCTAAGTTTACGGTATTGGGGCTAAGCCACCTGGGTCAGCCCTCGGCGGCTGCGCTCTTGATCGTGGCGATCGGGGCGCCCGCGGCGATCGCGGCACCCTCGGTGATTGGCAGCTCTGCGATCACGCCGCTCTTGTGGGCGGTGATCTCGTTCTCCATCTTCATCGCCTCGATGATGCACAGCAGCTGGCCCTCCTGCACGGTGTCGCCTTGCTTGACGAGCACCTTCCACATGTTGCCCTGCAGTGGGGAGGGAAGGGTGTCAGGGCCTCCCGCCGTCGCCGCCTTGCGCTCCCCGCGGCGAGGAGGACGGCGTCCGCCGGCCGCGCCCGACCCGTTCAGCGCGCCTTCCGCCGCGAGGCCGAGCGCGCCGGAGGGGGGGCCGACCACCTTCACGTCGAAGCGCCTGCCCGACACCTCCACCGTGTAGGACTGCTCGACCTTCTCCAGCTCCTGCTCTCCGGAGTCGCCCACGGGGTCCTTCTGCGGCTTCTCGAATGCCAACGTCTTCAGCCAGGCGCGGTCCTCCAGCAGGTCCCTGCAGGTCTCCCCGCGCTCCCACTGCTCGGTCGCCAGCAGCGCTTGGTGGAAGGGAATCAGCGTGCGCAGCCCCTCGATCTCGTATTCGCCGAGCGCCCGCAGCATCCGCTGGGTGGCCTGCGCGCGGTCGGCGTCCCACACGATCAGCTTCGCCACCATCGGGTCGTACATCGGCGACACCTCGCCGCCCTCGCCGACGCCCGAATCGACGCGCACGCCGGGCCCCGTGGGCTCCTTGTAGCGCCCGATCTTGCCTGGCGCCGGGGCGAAGTTCTTGGAGGCGTCCTCGGCGTTGATGCGGCACTCGATCGCATGGCCGCGCAGCACCACGTCCTCCTGCGCGTAGGAGAGCGGCTCGCCGGCGGCGGCGCGGATGCCCTCCTTGACGATGTCGATGCCGGTGGTCAGCTCCGTCACGCAGTGCTCCACCTGCACGCGCGTGTTCATCTCCAGGAAGAAGTATTCCGGCTCCTGCGCCTCCCGCCCTTGCCGCCCGCCGCGGCGGGGGCGCTCGCGAGCAGCCCCTCGATCGTGCCGGCGCCGACGTAGTCCACGGCGCGGGCCGCCTCCACCCCAATCTTGCCGATCCGCTCGCGCATCTGCGCGTCCACCACCCACTCCGGCGCCGGGGACTCCTCGATCACCTTCTGGTGGCGGCGCTGGATCGAGCAGTCGCGCTCGCCGAGGTGGATCACATTGCCGTGCCGGTCGGCCAGCACCTGCACCTCGACGTGGCGGGGGTCGTGCAGGTAGCGCTCCAGGTAGACGGTGGGGTCGGAGAAGAACTTCTCGCCCTCGCGGCTGGCCCCCTCGAAGGCGCCCTCCAGCTCCTCCTCGGTGAGCGCCACGCGGAAGCCCTTGCCGCCACCGCCGCCCGCCGCCTTCACCGCCACCGGGAAGCCGATCTCGCCCTTGGCGATCTCCAGGGCCTCCGCAACCGTCGCCACCGGCTTGGTTGTGCCCGGCACGATCGGCACGCCCGCCGCCTGCATCAGCTCGCGCGCCCGTGTCTTGGAGCCCATCGCCTCGATCGCGCTCGGCGGCGGGCCGATGAACACCACCCCCGCGTCGGCGCACGCCTGTGCAAACGGGGCGTTCTCTGCCAGGAAGCCATACCCCGGGTGGATCGCCTCCGCGCCCGAGCGCCCCGCCGCGTCGAGGATCTTCTCGACGCTCAGGTAGTTCTCAGCCGCCGGCCCCCCGCCGAGGTTGTAGGCCTCCCCGGCGCGCGCCACGTGCAGGGCATCGCGGTCGTGCTCGGAGTACACCGCCACCGAGGCGATCCCCAGCTCCTCGAGCGCGCGCACGATGCGCACGGCAATCTCGCCCCGGTTGGCTACAAGCACCTTCGTAAACATGGAGGGCCGGCAGATTACCACCCGGTTGGGGTGCGTCCTGGGACGGCGTGCGTTTACGTCGGGACGGCCTCGTGGGCAGGCCACCCGCGCCCGGGGTAAGCGCTCCACAGACCCCGGACGCGGGCCACGGCACCGCCCTGGCGCGCTCTCGCGCTCGGTGCCGCCTGCCGGGCGGACAGCCGCTGGGCCGTCTTGCCCTGTACGCCTATCGGTGGCCCGGCCGCTGGGGTTCTATTTGTCGGGTCAAACTCGAATGTCCGTCGAAAGGGACGGCAGCGCGTATGCCCGAACTACGTAGCCGGGCTCGGCCTCAGTCGGCGCCAACCATCCCCGCGCCGACGGTCTCGTTGGTGGCTTCGTCGATCAGGATGAAGCTGCCGGTGCGGCGGTTGCTGGTGTAGGGGTCGAACGCGAGCGGCATGCTCGTGCGCAGGCGCACGCGGCCGATGTCGTTGAGCTCCAGCTGCTCGGGTGGGGTGATGCGCTCCAGCGTGTGCACGTCGACGATGTCGTCGATCGCCTCGACGACGGCGGTGGCCGTGCGCGAGGTGTGCTTGAGCACGTAGCGCGAGCCGGTACGCAGCGGCTGCTCGGCCATCCAGCAGACATCCGCCTGCAGCTCGCGCGCGACCGTTGGGGCCTGGTCGGGGTGACAGATGAGCTCGCCGCGGGAGACGTCCAGCTCGTCCTCCAGGAGTAGCGTCAGCGACATCGGCGCCATCGCCTCCTCCAGCTGGCCGTCGTAGGTCTCGATCCTGCGATACGCGTGTGGGCGCCCGAGGGCAGCACCATCACCTCGTCGCCCTGCCGCAGTGCACCGCTGGCCAGCTGGCCGGAGTAGCCGCGGTAATCCTCCGCTCGGTCTTCGCCCGCCCAGCCGCCATCGCTCGCGGTGACGCCGGCGCCTGCCAGCACACCGGCGTCGGCGGACACGCTGGCGCCGGCCACCACGTTGGCGCCCGGTCGGATCACCCACTGCACCGGAAAGCGCGCTGGCCTGTCGTGTGGATGGTCGTAAGCCACCTCCACCTCCTCGAGGAGCTCCAGCAGCGGCGGCCTTGATACCAATCCATCGCCTGGCGAGCGCTCGACGACGTTGTCGCCGTTGAGGGCCGAAATCGGCATGTAGATGATCTCGTACTGTTGGCCCGCTCTGCGTCCGTCGCGGCGCAGGATCGGCGCAAAGCCCTCGAACTCCGCCACCACCTCTTCAAAGCGCTCCGGGAGTGCTCGACGAGGTCCATCTTGTTGACCGCCA
This sequence comes from uncultured Solirubrobacterales bacterium, assembly GCA_963812595.1. GTDB lineage: Bacteria > Actinomycetota > Thermoleophilia > Solirubrobacterales > Solirubrobacteraceae > Palsa-744. The sequence continues at coordinate 740,459 of CAWEVQ010000008.1, read as the reverse complement.
CGACAAGCTTGGGGATGCCCAGCAGCGCGCTGATGAATGCATGGCGCTTGGACTGCTCCAGCACGCCTTTGCGCGCGTCCAGCAGCACGACCGCCACGTCCGCGGTCGAGGCGCCCGTGACCATGTTGCGCGTGTACTGGCGGTGGCCCGGGCAGTCGGCGATGATGAAGCGGCGCTGGCCGTGGCGAAGTAGCGGTAGGCCACGTCGATCGTGATCCCCTGCTCGCGCTCCGCGCGCAGACCGTCGGTCAGCAGCGCCAGGTCGAGCGCGCCCGACCCGCCGCGACGCGCGCTGGCCTGCGCGACGTGCTCCAACTGGTCCTCAAACACCTGCTTGGAGTCGTACAGCAGGCGCCCGATCAGCGTGCTCTTGCCGTCATCCACCGAGCCGGCGGTGGTGAAGCGCAGCAGGTCGAGGGTCACTAGAAGTACCCGGCCTTCTTGCGATCCTCCATCGCGGCCTCCGACACGCGGTCGTCGGCGCGCGTCTCGCCCCGCTCGGTGATCCGCGTGGCGGCGATCTCCACCACCACTTCATCGAGCGTCGCCGCCTGCGAGCGCACGCCGCCGGTGCAGCTCATGTCCCCAACGGTGCGGTAGCGCACGCTCTCCGAGAACACCTGCTCGCCGTCGATCAGCTCCACGTCGTCCCGCCACGCATACAGCATTCCGTCGCGGCTGAACACCTCGCGCTCGTGCGCGAAGTAGATCGAGGGCACCTCCAGCTGCTCTTGGGAGATGTACTCCCACACGTCCAGCTCCGTCCAGTTGGACAGCGGGAAGACGCGCACGTTCTCGCCCTTGCGGATGCGCCCGTTGTAGAGGTTCCACAGCTCCGGGCGCTGGTTCTTGGGGTCCCACTGGCCGAAGTCGTCGCGGAAGGACATGATGCGCTCCTTCGCCCGCGCCCGCTCCTCGTCGCGTCGCGCGCCGCCGAAGGCCGCGTCGAAGCCGTGCTGGGCGATCGCGTCGAGCAGCGTCACCGTCTGCAGGCGGTTGCGCGAGGCCCGTGGCCCCGTCTCCTCGACCGCGCGTCCTGAGTCGATCGACTCCTGCACGCTCGCCACGATCAGCTGCTCGCCGAGTTCCGCCACGCGGCGGTCGCGGAACTCGATCACCTCGGGGAAGTTATGGCCGGTGTCCACGTGCATCAGCGGGAACGGGAACGGCGCCGGGCGGAATGCCTTCTCGGCGAGGCGCAGCAGCACGATCGAGTCCTTGCCGCCGCTGAACAGCAGCACCGGTTTCTCCAGTTCGGCGGCGACCTCGCGCATCACGTGGATCGCCTCGCTCTCCAGCGCACGCAGATGACTGAGCTGTGGGCGCTCCGCGACGCTCACGACTCACTCCGTCCGACCCGCCGTACATGCTCTCCTCATCTTTCATCGCACCGTCTCCACCACGGCAGACCGCACTCGGTCTTGTCCGTGCCCGCCCATCGACCCTCGCGGCCGCTGCCCGGCTGGGTGCATGGCTCGCAGCCGATCGAGGCGTACCCATGATCGTGCAGCGGGTTGTACGGCAGGTTGCGCTCGTGTATACGTCGCCACAAATCCTTCTCGGTCCAGAGTGCCAGCGGGTTGTACTTCCACAGGCCCCTGCTGTCGTCGTGTTCGATCAGCTCGCGCCTGCGCGCGCGTTGGGCCCTGCTCGCGGCGGATGCCGGTGATCCAGCCCTCGGCGCCGTCGCAGCGCCTGCTCCAGCGCCGCCACCTTCGCCTGCGAGCAGCAGTGCTCCGGTCCGCTCCACGGTCGCCTCTGGAGCTGCTGGCGTCGCGCACCTCGACTTCATCCCGAAGCGCTCCTCGAACGCCCGCCACGTCTGCAACGTCTCCTCGAACAGCACGCCGGTGTCGATCGTCACGATCCGCACCGCGCGGCCGGGTCGGCGACCGTATCGTAAGCGTCAGCAGCTCGTCGAGCAGCACCGACTCCTCCTTCTGGAAGGAGCACAGCAGCACCGCCCGCTGCCGTGACGCGCTGCCTCGCGCAGCGTGTGGGTCAGGCTGAGCGCCGGGTCGAGCTCGGAAGTGGCCGGCGCAATGTCGCTCTTTGATGGCTGCATCTGATCTGGTCGTCTCGTTTCTCGGTCACCTTGAAGGCAGCACGCGGCTACACCGCGCACTCACCCTCACCCCGGATCACTTCGAAGGGGACGTTGCGGTTCCAGTCGATGAACTGGCCCATCGTCTCCAGGCCGAACTCCACCGGCAGGGAGAGGTCCTTCACGAGCTCCTCCAGCTCCGGCGTGCCCACGCGCTGCACGAAGGCGCCCCACTCCTCGCCGTCCTCACGCGTGGACTCGTAGTGGCGCAACCACCGCTCCACGGCGTCCGGCACCCGCTTGGAGGGCAGGCGCGCCTTCAGGCGCAGCGCCGAACTCGATCTCTTTGCCTTCGAACGCCCCGCCGACGTGCGGGATGTATGCGGGGATCGTGTGCTCGCCGACTTTGATCGACGCTCCCGTGAAGCCGATCCTGCCCACGTGGTGCTGTCCGCAGCCGTTGGGGCAACCGCTGATCTTGACGTGGATCGCGCGCGTCAGCGGGTCGGAGATGTCCATCGCCTCGATCCGCTCCTGCACCGCCTGGTTGAGGCCCATCGAGCTGGTGATCCCGAGCTTGCACGAGTCGGTGCCGGGGCACGACACGACGTCGTCGATTTCGCCGCGAGCCCGCGTCGCCGAGGCCGAGCTCGCCGAGCGCCCGCCACACGTCGTAGGCGCTCTCGTGGCGCACCCACCGCAGCACGAGGTTCTGCTGCACCGTCGTGCGCGCGTACCCGCCCGAGTAGTCGCGCACGATCGCCGCCAGCCCGCGTAGCTGCTCGGGGGTGAGGTCGCCGCGGGTGATCTTCGCCTCGACCGTCACGAAGCCCTCCTGCTTCTGCGCGCGCACGTTGGCCGCCCGCCAGCGCTCGAACTCGGAGAGATCGCCGTTGGGACTTCCGTAGGTGGTCGGCGGCGCCGGGGCGCTCTCGCGCTCGTCGTCGAGGAACAGCCGGTGCTCGACCGAGAAGTCCCGTTCGGCCACCCACTCGCCCTCGAGCTCCTCCTCCACCTGGCGGCGCAGCTCGTCGATCCCGTACTTGTCCACGAACACCTTGATCCGCGCCCGCGCACGGTTGGCGCGCAACCACTCCTGGCGGTCGAAGATGCGGAACACGGCCTCCGCGATCTTCAGGTACTCGCCGTCGTCGAGCCCCACCCACTCGTACAGCACCGGTGCTTTGCGGGGCATGATCGAGGTGCCGCCGCCAACCAGCATCTGCGCCCCGCGCACCGTTCGGACCCCACCCTCCCCGGCGATCGTCAGACTCGCGCACGCGCGCCCGATAGGCGATGTCGTGGATTTCGCTGATCGCCCGGCCGGGCTCGCTGGCGTCGAAGGCGGTCTTGATCTTGCGCGGCATCGCCTGCGTGGTGGGGTGGCGCACGAAGTAGCGCACGTACGCGCCCGCGTAGGGGGTCATGTCGAACAGCTCGTCGCTGGCCACGCCCGCCCACGGGTCGCCGGTGACGTTGCGCACCGTGTTGCCGCACCCCTCGCGGCTGGACAGCCCCGCCTCGCCCAGCTCGCGGATCGCCAGCTCGGCGTCCGGCAGCGGGATGTGGTGCATCTGGATGTTCTGGCGCGTCGTGATGTGGCCCTTGTTGAGCGGCACATACTTCTCGATCACGTCGGCGAACTTCTCCAGCTGCTCCGGGGTGATCCCCCCGAACGGCAGCTTCACGCGGATCATCTGCACGTCGGCCTGGCGCTGGCCGTACACCCCCTGCTTGAGGCGGAACTTGATGAACTCGTCCTCCGGCGTCTGCCCCTCAAGGAATTTCGTGGCCTCGGTCTTGAAGTCGTCGAACTCCCGCTGCAGGATCGGGATCACGTGGCCGGGCACGTTCTGCAGGATCTCGGGATCCTCCAGCGTGCCGCGGGGGGCGGCTGGGTACTGCCGTTGGCTCCATCTACGGGACCTCCTGAGGGCTTGCTCGGGGGTGCTCGGGATGGGGGGGATGGGCTGCAGCTCTTGACGGCTGCTTACGGCTTGCTTTTGACTGCGGTAGCTCGATGCTGGCGGTTCGTTGGCTGGTGCGGAGCTATCGGCTGCGGAGATTAGCCCTAAAGGCTAGCGGCTTTTGGGTATTTGTCCAGAGCGAGAGTCCGCGGCTGTGAAAAGAACTGCTCACGGGCGCGCCGCGCCGAGCGCGAGCCTGCTCATTCCCAGGGGTGCGGGTCTCCCCAGTCGGATGGCCACTCGTCCTCGCGCCCGACGCATTCGAGCATCGCCATGCGCGTCCACAGGTCGCGGCGCTCGGCCACCGGCGCCAGCCGCGGCGCGGTGTCTCTCATGAAACGCTCCAGCGCCGCCACCACCGCCGCGGCCTCCTGCGGCGAGGCGGCCGGTGCGATCAGCTCCAGCTGAGGGCGACGGTTGACCATCGGCCTCCACAGTGTAGGCGCCTGGGCTGGCGTGGATCCTCCCAGCCTGCCGAGTGCGGCTCCCCTCCGGGATCTGCGCCGGACCTGATGCTGGCTGGATGGCCAGGGCACTGGTACGCTCGCTGGCGTGTCCGAGGTGCTCGACGGCTTCCTTGCCGCGGCCCCGTTGCCGCAGCGCGTCGGGCTGCGTGCGCTGGTCGCGCTCGGCCGGCGTCCCCGCGGAGTCTCGCTGCTCAGGCGTCTCCCCCCCGCCGACCAGCTTGCCCAGTCGCTCCTCGGGATGGAGCGCTACGAAGATCCCGCCCTTGCCCGCACGCTTGGCTGGGACGCCGCGGCTGTCGTCGCGCGCGGGCGCGCCCTGCGTCGCGCCGAGGGACGGCCGTGAGCGGCCTGCCGCACGCTCGACGCCGACGTCTGCGTGATCGGCGCCGGGGCCGGCGGGGCCGTGGCGGCCGCCGAGCTCGCCGAGGGCGGGGCGCGGGTGGTGGTGCTCGAGCAGGGCTCCCACCACGATCCCGACCACTTCACCGCGCAGCCGATGGAGATGATGGCCCGCCTCTACCGCGACGGCGGCCAGACGGTGACGCTCGGCACTCCCCCGATCCCGCTGCTGCTCGGCCGCGGTCTCGGGGGCACCACGCTCGTGAACTCCGGCACCTGCTTCCGCACTCCCGCCCACGTGCTCGAGCGCTGGCGGCGCGAGTGCGGGCTGGAGCTCGACGGCGGGGGGCTCACTCCCTACTTCGAGCGGGTCGAACGCGCTCTCTCGGTCACCGAGGTCACCCCCGAGCTGGCAGGCGCCAACGCCGCCGTCGCCCGCCGCGGGGCCGAACGCGCTGGGGTGGTCGCACGGCTACCTGCGCCGCAACGCCCGCGGCTGCGTCGGCTCCGGGGTGTGCGCCTTCGGCTGCCCCACCTCCGCCAAGCAGCACATCGGCATCACCTACCTGCCCGCGCCGCAGACGGCCGGGGCCATCGTCCTCACGGGCGCCGACGTGCAGAGGATCGTCGTCGAGGGCGGCCGCGCGCGGGGGGTGCAGGCGCGGCTGACGGCCCCCGACCGGGCGTGGCCTGGGGACGGAGGCGGCGCGTTCGGAGGCGGTGCGCTCGGCGAGCGGGAAGGCCGGTCGGGACACTCGCGCGTGAGGGGAGAGCGGTCGCGGGAGGCGCTGGAGGTGCGTGCCCCCCGCGTGGTTCTGGCCGCCGGCACGATCCACACCCCGCCGCTGCTCGCCCGCAACGGGCTGGGGGGAGCTTCGGGTCAGCTCGGACGCAATCTCGTGCTGCACCCCGCCACCGCCGCCTTTGCGCTGATGGACGAGGTGGTTGACATGGCGCGCGGCGTGCCCCAGAGCTTCTACGTGGACGAGTTCGCTTCGGACGGGATCATGTTCGAGGGGATCGCCGGTCCTCCGGCGTATGTCGCGCTCTCGCTGCCGTTGACCGGCGCCCGCCACGCCGCGGCGATGGTCAACTACAGACACCTCGCGCAGTTTGGGCTGATGGTCAGCGACCGCTCCCGCGGCAGCGTGCGCCTGCCGCGTTGCGGTCGGCGAGGGGCTGGGGGAGGGGTTCGCTGGGGGTGGTCCACTCCGTGACGCCCCCCTGATCCGCTACGACATCGTCGAGCGAGGATGTCGCGAAGTTCCGCTCCGGCCTCGCCCGCCTCGACGAGCTCCTCCGCGCCGCGGGCGCCCGCGAGGTCTACCTGCCGTTGCCGGTGGGGGTCGCCCCGGAGCGGGCCCGTGCCCGCGACCTGAAACTGCTGGCTTTCCATCCGCTGGGCACGGCTCGCGCCGACGCCGACCCCGCGCGCGGGGTGCTCGACCCCAACCTGCGCGTGCACGGTGTCGAAGGGCTGTACGTCGCCGACGGCAGCGTGATGCCGAGCTCGCTCGGCGTCAACCCGCAGATCACGATCATGGCGCTCGCGACGCGCTCTGGCCTACCATCTGTTGGGCCGCCCATGTCCTTCCTGATCGATCCCCCCTGGCTGTACGCCACCGGCCGCGCCTATGGGCAGCTGATGCCCGAGCGCACCCCGGCCGCGCGCGCGATCGGCAGGGCGACCGCCGGGGCCTTCCTGGCGACCGGCATCTCGCTCTACTTCGACCGTCCCTGGACGCGGCGGCTGTGGGAGGCGTGCCGCGCGCGGAGCGGCCGCGACTGGATGCTCAACTCCGGTGTGTTTCCGCTTCACTTCCGCCGCGCGGGCCGACGCACGCACCTCATCTCCGCGCTGCTGTTCGCCACCTATCCGCTGTGGCTGGCGCTTGGGGAACGGCGAGGGCGCCGACGCGATTGACTACAGCGGGATGTTGCCGTGCTTGCGCTTGGGTCCCGGTTCGCGCTTGGTCTCCAGCGTCCGCAAGAGCGGTGATCAGCCGCGGGCGGGTCTCGTGGGGGACGATCACGTCGTCGATGTAGCCGCGCTCGGCGGCGGTGTAGGGGTTGGCGAAGCGCGCCTTGTAGTCGTCCATTAGCGTCTTGCGGCGCTCCTCCGGCGTGGGGGAGCCGGCGATGTCGCGGCGGTAGATGATGTTGACGGCGCCCTCGGGCCCCATCACCGCGACCTCGGCGGTCGGCCAGGCGAAGTTGAAGTCGGCCCCGAGGTGCTTCGATGACATCACGTCGTAGGCGCCGCCGTAGGCCTTGCGCGTGATGATCGTGACCTTCGGCACCGTGGCCTCGGCGAAGGCGTACAGCAGCTTGGCGCCGTGGCGGATGATCCCGCCCCACTCCTGCGCGGTGCCCGGCAGGAAGCCGGGGACGTCGCAGAAGGTGAGCAGCGGGACGTTGAAGGCGTCGCAGGTGCGCACGAAGCGCGCGGCCTTGGCGGAGGCGTCGATGTCGAGCACGCCCGCGAGCTGGTTGGGCTGGTTGCCGACGATCCCGACGGTCCAGCCGTCCATGCGCGCGAAGCCGCAGATGATGTTCTTGGCGTGGTGTTCGTGCACCTCCAGAAACTCGCCGTCGTCGACGATCAGGCGCACGACGTCGCGCATGTCGTAGGGCTTGTTGGGGTTGTCGGGGACGACGTGGTCGAGCTCCGCGTCCTGCCGCAGCGGGTCGTCGGTGGGCTGCACGCGCGGGGGGGTGCCGAGGTTGTTGGAGGGCAGGAAGCTGAGCAGGTAGCGGCAGTCCTCCAGGCAGGCGTCCTCGTCGACGGAGGCGAAGTGGGCGACGCCGGACTTGGTGTTGTGCGACATCGCCCCGCCCAGCTCCTCGAAGCCGACCTCCTCGCCGGTGACGGTCTTGATCACGTCGGGGCCGGTGATGAACATGTGCGAGGTCTCGGCGACCATGAAGATGAAGTCGGTGATCGCGGGCGAGTACACGGCGCCGCCGGCGCACGGGCCCATCACGAGGCTGATCTGCGGGATCACGCCCGAGGAGCGGACGTTGCGCAGGAACACGTCGCCGTAGGAGCCCAGCGAGACGACGCCCTCCTGGATGCGCGCGCCGCCGGAGTCGTTGATGCCGATCACGGGGCAGCCGATCTTGGCGGCGAGGTCCATGATCTTGCACATCTTCTCGCCCATCACCTCGCCGAGCGAGCCGCCGAAGACGGTGAAGTCCTGGCTGAACACGCACACGGTGCGGCCGTCGATCGTGCCGTGGCCGGTGACCACCGCGTCGCCCCAGGGGCGGTTCTTCTGCATGTCGAACTCGTAGGTGCGGTGGCGCACGAAGGTGTCGAGCTCCTGGAAGGAGCCGGGGTCGAGCAGCTTTTCGACGCGCTCGCGGGCGGTGTACTTGCCGCGGGCGTGCTGCTTCTTCTCGGCCTCCGGCGCCGAGTGCACGGCGGCCGCGCGCAGCTCCTGCAGCTGGGCGAGCTTCTCCTCGTAGGTTTCCGGTGCCTTCGCGCGCATCATCGGCCGCCGATGTTATCCGTCGCCAGCCCGCGGCGACGTGCCAGAGTGGTGTGGCGACGCGGCTGGGCCGCGCCAGGAGCGCGGCTCAACCCCGCGAAAACGGCCGATGGTGGGCGGCGCCGAGGCGATCCAGCACCGCGCTCAGCAGCTCGGCGTCCTGCTCGGCCATCGTCGCTTCCACCCGCGCCAGCTCCGCCGCGAGTTCGGCGGCGAGGTCGAGTGGTGGCTCCTGCTCGGCCTCGGGCGGGGCTCCGGGCTCGGGCTCGGGGATCGGCTGCGTTTTGCGGCGGCGAAAGAGCTTGGCGAAGAATCTGCGACGGGGAGGCTCGGGGATCGGCTCGGGCTCGGGCTCCGGGGCGACGGCGGCTCGGGCTCGGGCTCCGAGCTGTGGCTCTGCGACCACCGGCTGCGGGGCCTCGCGAGCGACCGTGAGCGTGACCTTGGTGCCCCAGCCGGACGGCTTGAGCTCCACCCTCCCGCTGGCGGACTCGGCCTCCCACTCGACGCTGGTCTCGGCCTCGACGCGAGCGATGCGGATCTCGCCGAACTCGCCGAGATGCCGCGCCAGGGATGTGGGATCGCTCAGCTCGGCCCACAGCTCGGGCGGAGACTTGACGAGGGTGCGTTGGGCTTCGATGGTGGGCATCGCCCCATGTTTCGAGGGCGACGGCGGGACTCCTTCAGGCTGCAACGCGCTCCCGCGAAGGCTTGATCAGCCCCCGCTCGTGCAGCAGCTCCGCGAGCTGCACCGCATTGGTGGCCGCCCCCTTGCGCAGGTTGTCGGCGACGATCCACAGGTCGAGCGCGCGCTCGTGGCCGGGGTCGCGGCGGATGCGCCCGACGAACACGTCGTCGCTGCCGGTGGCGTCGATCGCCAGCGGGTAGAGCGCGGCGCCGGGGTCGTCGAGCACGGTGACGCCGGGCGCCGCGGCGAGCAGCTCGCGGGCGCGCTCGGGGGAGAGCTCGCGCGCGGGTCTGCACGTTGACGGCCTCGGAGTGGCCGTTGACGACCGGCACCCGCACGCAGGTGGCGCTGACGCGAATCGCGGGGTCGCCGAGGATCTTGCGCGTCTCGTTGATCAGCTTGCGCTCCTCGTCGGTGTGGTCCTCGCCGGGCGCGAACGAGCCGGCGTGGGGGAGCGCGTTGAAGGCGATCTGGTGGGCGTAGGCGCCGGGGGGCTCGATCGCGCGCGCGAAGGGGAGACGCCTCACATCCCCTTTCGTCCAGCAGACGCGTGGGACTGGTCGAGCAGCTCGTCCACGGCGGCCTTGCCGGTGCCGGAGACCGCCTGGTAGGTCGAGATCACGAGCCGCTCGATCCCGGCGGCGTCGTGCAGGGGCTTGAGCGCGACGACCATCTGCATCGTCGAGCAGTTGGGGTTGGCGACGATCCCGCGATGCGCGGCGAGCGCGTCGGGGTTGACCTCCGCGACGACCAGCGGCACGTCGTCGTGCATGCGCCAGCGCGAGGAGTTGTCCACCACCACGGCGCCGGCGTCGGCGAAGCGCGGCGCCCACTCGCCCGAGGTGGAGCCCCCGGCGGAGAACAGCGCGAGGTCGAAGCCCTGGACAGTCTCCTCGGAGAGACCCTGCACGGTGAGATCCTCGCCGCGCGGGCCGGCGCCCTCCAGCACCCGTCCGGCCGAGCGCTCGGAGGCGAAGGGAACGACCTCGCGCGCGGGGAACCCCCGCTCGCGCAGCAGACGCAGCATCAGCGAGCCCACCTGGCCGGTGGCGCCGACGACCGCTACTCGGTATCCCTGGCTCATCAAGCCCAGGGTACAGTGCTCCACGAGTGCGGTCTCGCGGTGCGGTCCTGTATTGGGTCCCAGTGGGTTGCACAGTGTGGTCCGGCAGGGGTCCTGCACGTGGGTTGTGCAGTGGGGTCTGGCGGTCGGGCGCAGTGGTTGCGCGTTTGGAGCGCGATACCGTCCACCGCCGATGCCCGCCGAGAGCCTCTGCGTGCTGTTCGCGATCCAGCGCTTCGGCACGGGCGTCGTCGGCAACCTGTTCGGGCCGGTGATGGTCATCTGGTTCTGCGTGCTCGGCGTGGTGGGAGCCGTGGAGGTGGCGCACCACCCCGGCATCCTGCGCGCGCTGTCGCCGAGCTACGGGGTGCAGTTCTTCGCCGAGCACGGTGGCGTCGCGTTCATCGCGCTCGCCTCGGTCGTGCTGGCGGTGACGGGTGCCGAGGCGCTCTACGCCGACATGGGCCATTTCGGGCGCCCGCCGATCCGCCGCGCATGGTTTTTGATCGTGTTCCCGGCGCTCACCCTCAACTACCTCGCCCAGGGAGCGCTGATATTGCGCTCCCCGCAGGCGATCTCCGACCCCTTCTTCCTGTTGTTCCCGGCTGGGCGCAGATCCCGATGGTGGTGCTGGCGACCGCCGCGACGATCATCGCCTCGCAGGCGGTGATCTCGGGCGCCTTCAGCGTGACCCAGCAGGCCGTGCAGCTCGACTTTCTGCCCCGTCTCACGATCCGCCACACCTCCGAGCGGCAGATCTGGCAGATCTACGTGCCGGCGATCAACGGCGCGATGTTCGTGACCGTGCTCGCGATCGCAATCGGATTCGGTTCGTCCACTGCGCTGGCGTCGGCCTACGGCGTCGCGGTCACCGGCACGTTCATCCTCAACACGATCCTGTTCCTCGCGGTGGCGCGGCTGCTGTGGCGCCGGCCGCGAGCACAGATCGCGCTCGGCGCCGCGGTGTTCCTCACGGTCGAGGTCGCGTTCTTCGCGGCGAACCTCACGAAGATCGTGCACGGCGGATGGCTGCCGCTGGCGATCGCACTCGTCGTCTTCACGCTCGTCATCACCTGGTATCACGGACGCGAGATCGTGAACGCCAACCGCGAGCGCGCGGAAGGGCTGCTTGCGGACTTCATCGAGCAGCTCGGCGGGCAGCACCTCCCAGTTCGCCGGGTCCCGGGCGTCGCGATCTTCCTCAGCCCCAACCTGCGCGGCGCGCCGCTGGCGCTGCAGGCCGACTTCGAACACAACCAGACCCTGCACGACCACGTGATGATCGTCGCCGTCGAGACGGAGCGCATCCCCCGCGTAGCGGACTCGGAGAGGGTGGTGGCTGAGGCGCAGATGCTGTTCAGCGCCGCGACCGGAGATCCGCTTGACCCACTCGTAGAGAGCATCACATCGCTGACGGTGCGCTTCGGCTTCCTCGAGGAGCAGGATGTCCCGGCCGCGCTGCACATGGCGGTCGAGCAGGGCTTGATCGAATGCGGGCCCGACCTCGCGAACGCCACTTACTTCGTCTCGAAGGTCGCGATCGAGCCCACCCACGAGCCTGGCATGGCGATGTGGCGCAAGCGGCTGTACGTCGCAATGGCGCGCCACGCCGCCGACCCGGCCGACTACTTCAGGCTGCCGGAGGACCAGACCGTCACGACCAGCGGGCGAATCCCGCTGTGAAGCACGCCTGCGCGTACACCTAAGCCCCGGTGTGGGCGACCATGAAGTAGATCGTGAGGACCACCAGCAGGTCCATCAGCGCCCCGACTGCGCCGATGCGACGGACGAGCGAATCGTGCTCGGCGCTGAACGTCACGGCGCCGTCGCCGACCGCGGCGGCCACGTCCCGGTCGGCGACCTCGATCAGGCGCTGCTCACGGCGACCGAGGTAGGCGCCCTCGACGGCGCCGATCACGATCGCGACGCCGAGCCCCCACTGCACGAAGAACGAGCTCCACAGGTGCAGGTGGGAGGCGAGGTAGATGCCGAACACGATGACGGCCGCGAGCCCCGGCATGATCACCCGCTGGCTGATCGCGTGCAGGCGCGGTAGAGGGCGGGCAGCGCGCGCGGGTCGGCCTTCGTGACGGCGCCGAGCAGCACGGGGTAGGCGAAGGTCGCGCCGAAGGCGAACACGACGGCGATGATGTGCAGCGCGAGGACGACTTGCCAGAAGGCCACGGCGAGGAGCACGGGCGAAGCCTATTGATCCGGTCGGCGCATGCGCCGACCGGGGGATGGCCGCATGCGGCCATCCCGGGCAGGGCCACATGTGGCCCTGCCGACAGGTCCGCATGCGGACCTGTCCCAAAGAACCCAGAACGTGGGCGCTCAGCGACGGCGCTCGCGTTGGGCGCGGGCGAGCGCATACGCGGCGTAGCCGTCGTGCTCGGCGCCGCGGAATCGCACCCGCTCGGCGAGGCCGTGCGGCGGCGCGCCGATCGTGACGATCTTCGCCGGAATGGCCGATGCCAGCGAAACCTCATCCTCCCAATCGACCGCCCGGCGCCCGCCGAACAACGTCAGGGTCGTGTCGCCCGGCAGCGCCGCGGATGGCGCGAGGACGCCGCGAAAGCCCAGCGCCTGGAGGCGTGTGGCCTCCGCCTGGCAGCGCCCCCAATCCTCGTCGACCAGCGCATCAGCAGGGAAGCCCGCGTCCTGCGCTCGCTCGAAGGTGCGGTAGTCGGCGATCCGCTCTTCGTCGATCTTGAGCACCCACAACGGCATTCGGATCAGGGCGACTTCCGCTTCCGTGCGCAGGCTCTCCCGGCGGATCAGGTCGGCCCAGCACCCGTCGGGGGACAGTCCGAGGTATTGAGTGGGCTGGCCGCGCGCGGTGTTCCAGCGTCCGTCCTCGGTGTTGGCCCGTACCCACAGCGGGGTGTCGTAGTCGGAATAGCGGAATGCCACGTCGGCGAACCGCACCGCCTCGGGCCTACGCGCCATGCTGAGCTCGGCCCTGCCGCACGGCTCGGAAGAGGCTCTGCTCGTAGGCCGGGTCGTCGAGCACGTCGAGCGGCGGGCGGCCGTCGAGCTCGGGGCGCGGCCGGTGGAACCACGCCACCACGCCGGCGTCCGTCCAGGAGCGTCTGAGGATCGCGATCAGCCGCGCCACCACCTGCGCCCGACGTGTTGGCTGCGAATGCGTTTGCGCCCACCGCTGGTACTGGCGGGTCGAGATGCCCATCAGTCCGGCCAGCTCGGCCTGGCTGGCGCGCGGGAGCCACTGCTGCAGTTGCCCCACCACGGCCGCGATGTCCTCCTCGCTTCCTCCGACGTGTCCGTCGAGCGCGTCGCGCAGGAGATGGCGCATCGCCTCGACGTCGAGCAGCAGCTTGTCGAATGCGTCCAGCGGTTGCGCCTGCTGCATCGCCCGCAGGCTGTCGAGCAGCAGGCCGCGGAACTCGGCCACCCACTCAGGGTCGAAGTCGGCCTTGTGCAGCTCCCCGTCGATCTGCACGAGCCGCGTGATCGTGTCCTGCGCGCGCTGGCGCGACGCCTCGTCGGTAAGCCCCCGGGACACATCTCCGAACGCCTCCATCAGCGCCTCGTGCCATTCCTGCAGCTCGTTGGTCAGATCGTCGATCGCCGCCAACCGATCGTGTTCCGGGAACGTGGCAGTGGGCAAGGTCACCTCCGAGTCGTGGGATAGCGACATTGTAGCGACACCGTCCGTCCCTCCCTCTCCCCCTTCCCCTCGCACCTTCGACGCCCTCGTGGATGGCCTCTCGGGCAAACGGCCTCGTCCGCGTGGCACGGCCTCTCCGCGTGGGACGACCTTGCGCCGGCGCCGGCGCCCTGAGAACGACCGGCGCCCTCAGAACGTCGGCGCGTAGCGCCCGAACACGTCCTGCATCGCCCCGCACACCTCGCCCAGCGAGCAGCGGTCCTTGAGCGCCGCGCGGATCGCGGGCAGCAGGTTGGCCTCGCCGCGGGCAACTGCGCGCAGCTCCTCGAGGCGGCGCTCCACGAGCGCGTGATCGCGGGCGTCCTTGAAGGCCGTGAGTCGCTGCACCTGCAGACGCTCCGACTCGGGGTCGACGCGCAGCAGGTCGGGTACCTCGACGTCGTCCTCCTCGAACTTGTTGACCCCCACCACGATGTCCTGGCCGATGCGGTAGCGCTCCTGGTAGCCCCACGCGGACTCGTCGATCTCACCCGTGATGAAGTCCAGCGCGTTGACCGACCCGCCGAGCGCGTCGACCTTGCCGATCAGCTCCAGCGCGCGCGTTTCGATCTCGTCGGTGAGCGCCTCCACGAAGTAGGAGCCGGCGAACGGGTCGACGGTGTCGGCGGCGCCCGACTCGTGGGCAAGGATCTGCTGGGTGCGCAGCGCGATTTTGGCGGCGCGCTCGGTCGGCAGCGCCAGCGCCTCGTCGAAGCCGTTGGTGTGCAGCGACTGCGTGCCGCCGCACACCGCGGCGAAGCCCTGCAACGCGACGCGCACGATGTTGTTCTCCGGCTGCTGCGCGGTGAGCGTGACGCCGCCGGTTTGGGTGTGAAAGCGCAGCATCGTGCGCTCTCGGGTCGGTGGCGCCGAAGCGCTCGCGCATGATCGCCGCCCACATGCGCCGCGCGGCGCGGAACTTGGCGACCTCCTGGAAGACGTTGTTGTGGCCGTTGAAGAAGAACGCCAGGCGCGGCGCGAAGTCGTTGACGTCGAGGCCCTTGTCGATCGCCGCCTGCACGTAGGCGATCCCCGAGCACAGCGTGAACGCGACCTCCTGCACGGCCGAGCAGCCCTTCTCGCGGAAGTGGTAGCCGGAGATCGAGATCGTGTTCCAGCGCGGCACGCGCTCCTGGCAGTACTGGAAGAGGTCGGTCGTCAGCCGCATCGTGGGCGCGGGCGGGTAGATGTAGTTGCCGCGCGCGATGTACTCCTTGAGCACGTCGTTCTGGGTGGTGCCGCGCAGCTTCTCGGCCGGCACGCCCTGCTCCTCGCCCACCAGCTCGTACAGCAACAGCAGGCAGGCGGCGGGGGCGTTGATCGTCATCGAAGTCGACACCTGATCGAGCGGGATGCCCTCGAACGCGGTGCGCATGTCGTCGATCGTGTCGATCGCCACGCCCGTGCGCCCCACCTCGCCCAGGCAGCGGGGGTTGTCGGAGTCCAGCCCCAGCTGCGTGGGCAGGTCGAACGCCATCGACAGCCCCGTCGACCCCTTCGAGAGCAGGTAGCGGTAGCGAACGTTGGACTCCTTCGCCGAGGCGTACCCGGCGTACTGGCGCATCGTCCACAGCTGCTTGCGGTACATCTCGCGGTGGGGCCCGCGCGTGTAGGGGAACTCGCCCGGCTCGCCGAGGTCGAGCTCGGCCGGGCAGGTCCTCCTCGGTGTACAGCGGCGCGACCTCGATCCCCGAGTCGGTGAAGCGGCGGGGGTCGTCGGGCCCGACGATCGGGGCGACGGTCAGGTGCTCGGGATCCCGTCGCGGTGCTGCCGCGGGGGGTCGCTCGATGGTGGCCATGATGGATGATAAGGAGCCCGGGCGGGCGGACCGAATCCCTCGGGTCCGCCTTTCAGGGTACATCCTGCGCCGCATGGCAACCTGTTTGGTGACCGGCGGCGCAGGTTTCTTGGGATCGCACCTGTGCGACGAGCTGCTGGCGCGCGGGCACCGGGTGATCTGTGTGGACAACCTGGAGACGGGGTCGCTCGCCAACATCGAGCACATCCGCGACCCCGAGCGCTTCGTGCACCTGGGCATCGACATCATCGACCCCTACTTCGTGGACGAGCCGGTGGACTTTGTCTACCACCTCGCCTCGCCGGCCTCCCCGATCGACTACCTGCGCCTGCCGCTGCACACGTTGAAGGTGGGCTCCTACGGCACCCACCACACGCTCGGTCTGGCGAAGGCCAAGCGCGCGCGCTTCCTGATCGCCTCGACCAGCGAGGTGTACGGCGACCCGCTGGAACACCCGCAGTCGGAGTCCTACTGGGGGCACGTCAACCCGATCGGCCCGCGGGGGGTGTACGACGAGGCGAAGCGCTATGCCGAGGCGCTGACGATGGCCTACCACCGTCAGCAAGGAGTGGATACGGCGATCGTGCGGATCTTCAACACCTACGGCGCGCGCATGCGCCCGCACGACGGCCGCGCGATCCCGACCTTCCTGCGCCAGGCGCTCGCCAACCGCCCGATCACGGTGTTCGGCGACGGCAACCAGACGCGGTCGTTCTGCTACGTCAGCGATCTGATCCGCGGCATCATCGCGCTCGCGGAATCCGGCCACCACAGCCCGGTGAACATCGGCAACCCCGACGAGTTCACGCTGCTGGAGCTGGCGGAGACGGTCAAAGAGGTGACCGGGTCGAGCTCGGAGATCGTGTTCGAGGCGCTGCCGGTGGACGACCCCAAGCAGCGCCGACCCAACATCGGGCTGGCCCAAGAGTTGTTGGGATGGTCGCCGGAGGTGGCGCTGAAGAAGGGGCTGGAGCGCACGATCGAGGAGTCGGGTGTCGAGGTGCTGGTCGGCTGATTGCCCGTCGATCTGCCCGGCTGGCTCCACGTTCTCCTCGGTTTGCCTCACTGCATGGCCCCACCCAAGGGGCGTCCCGACCGCTACATCTGCAAGTGTGAAGCGTTGTGAATGGCGAGATGGCCCCCGCCACGAGGATGTCTGCCGCCCCGCTTGAGACCCCGCCC
The DNA here is from genome assembly GCA_963812595.1 of uncultured Solirubrobacterales bacterium. GTDB lineage: Bacteria > Actinomycetota > Thermoleophilia > Solirubrobacterales > Solirubrobacteraceae > Palsa-744. The sequence continues at coordinate 723,749 of CAWEVQ010000008.1, read as the reverse complement.
AAGGCGCACCCTCTGGGATCGAGCGCCCGGACGGCTCCCCCGCCGCCGCGGGAGCCCGTGGAGATCCCCGTGCTCTCGGAGGCGACGGTGCGCAGAGAGTCCTCCGGGCGCGACATGCGCCGCAAGCGCTGGCCGGTGTTGTCGTTCCTGCTGCGAGCGGACACGGCGCGCCGCGCCGTGCGCGTGCTGACGCTGCTGGCGCTCGACTTCGCGGGGTTGGCGGCGGCGATCTTCACGGCACTGGTACTAAAGGCGGCGGTGCTGAGCGAAGTGAGTGCACACGGCGCCTACGAGGAGACGCGCAGCATCATCGCGTTTGCCTACCTGCTGACGGCGCTACTGTTCGCGCGCTCCGGCCTGTACGCGGTGCGGGCGCAGCGGCCGGGGATGGCGCGAATCGTGGGGTGCCTCTTCCAGGTGACGGTCGTGGCGCTGATCTTCGCGCTGGTGAGCGGCGAGCACTTCTCCAGCTACTACATCTTCTGGGGCTCGCTGGCGTTTGCGCTGCTGTACATACCGCTGCTGCGGCTGCTCTACGAGCGCTCCACCGGCGCGATCCTGCGCGCCGCCGGCTATGAGCGCCGCGCGGTGCTGGTAGGCACTGGGGAGCACATCCGCGAGGTGGCGCACGCGTTGCTAGACGCACCGCACTCGCGCATCGAGGTGGTGGGGTTCGTCTCGCCGAAGGCGCTACCGGCCAACGGCCTGCGCTCGCTGGGTACCCCCAGGGATCTCGACCAGGTGCTGGCGCGGGAGCGCGTCGACGAGGTGATCATCGCCGACCCCGACTTCCCTCAGGGGGATGCGGTGGAGCTGGTGGACCGCTGCCACCAGCGGGGAGTACGGGTGCGGATCGCGCCCTCCACGATGGAGATCCTGATCCACCGCGCGGAGTTCGTGCCGGGCGAGTCGGTGCCGCTGTTCGAGCTGAAGCCGCCGGTCTTCGAAGGGGTCGACTTCGCGTTGAAGCGCGCCTTTGACATCCTCGGCGCGACGCTGCTGCTGATCGTGCTCAGCCCGCTGTTGGCGGCGATTTGGGTGGCGGTGCGGACGACCTCGAAGGGCCCGGCGCTGTTCCGCTCGATCCGCCCGGGGATCGGCGAGCAGCCGTTTGCGTGCCTGAAGTTCCGCACGATGTACGAGGACTCCGAGCACCGCCAAGCCGACCTGGAACCGCTCAACGAGGCATCGGGCGCACTGTTCAAGATCCGCGACGACCCCCGTACGACCCCGGTGGGGCGCTTCTTGCGACGCTTCTCGCTGGACGAGTTGCCGCAGCTGGTGAACGTGCTGCGCGGCGAGATGTCGCTGGTCGGCCCCCGCCCGCTGCCCGAGCGGGACTTCGAGAAGCTGGAGGATTGGCACCGCAAGCGCTACCTGGTGCTGCCCGGCATCACCGGCCTGTGGCAGGTGTCGGGCAGGGCGGAGCTCGACTTCAACGACCTCGTGCACCTCGACTTCCTCTACCTCGAGCACTGGTCGCTGGCGGTGGATCTGACGATCCTGCTGAAGACGATTCCTGCGGTGTTGACGCGCCGCGGGGCCTATTGATCACCGGGGGGAGGTCAGGAGGGGGGCCTTCCCCCTTCCCGCCGAGGATGGAGGGGGGCTTGCCCCCTCCCGCTTCGCCGCGGGGCCTACTGAGTCAGATCGGCCTGCGCCCGACCGACACGGTGTACGGCGAGGCTCTGGGGCCGGCGCCAAGCGGTGACGCACGGCCGGTGGGGGTGGGCGAGCGCCCGGCGGTAGACACGCCAAGTCTCGCGTGCGGCGTCCTCCCAGGTCCACGCCACGGACGGAGCGGGTTCGGCGGGGGGAGTGGTTTCGGCGGGCGGCACGGCCGTCAAGGTCGCGGGGTCCAGCGCCGGCGGGACTACCGCCAGCGCCTCCGGGATCACTGCCAAACGCTCGTGCTCGAGTCCGAACTCGGCGACGGCTTCGCCGGCGACGAGCTCGCTGGGGACGATCACGTGTGAGGCGCGCTGCAGCGCGAGGTGGCGCAGGTGCATGTGCATGCCGCCCCCGCGCAACCTTTCGCTGGGACGCTTGAGCGCGGCGATGTCGTAGAGGGTGACGACCATCGGGCAGGGGCTGTGCAGCATCGCGCCCTGCACCCACGGCGTGTGGAAGAGGTCGGCTCCGCGCGGGCGGTGGGATTCGAGGATCTCATCCTGCTCGTCGGCGGTGTCGCGCAGCGCCTGCAACAGGCCTCGCGAGTAGCGCCCCAGCCCTTGCGAGTCGGTGGTCGGCCTGCTGTCGAATGCCAGTCTCACAGGCGCTCGCGGTCGCTGGGACCATCGGACACTACTTGACGGGCCCCGACCATCGCTCGACGGGCCCCGACGTCTCTCCCCAGGACGTGCACAGCGGGCACCTTAGTCGGTTTGGGTCGGGAGTGGGAGAGGTGACAGCGGAGTTGCCGCTCTGTGCGGATTCTCAGTCGCCCGTCTAGCCTGCAGGCTTGCCCACGCGCGACTATCACGAGGGTTTGTGGGAGGCGGTCCCCGAGGGCATGCGCCCACCGTACATGCAGGCACGGTTGGACTTCCTGCTCGCCCACGTGCCCCGCGGCGCACGTGTGCTGGACGTGGGCTGCGGTGAAGGCTGGTTCACGGCGGCGCTCGCAGAGGCGTGCGGGGAGGCCGTCGTGGTGGGGATCGACGTCGCCGAGGAGCCGCTGCGCCGCGCCCGCGCACGCGAGCCGGGCCTGGATTTGCGCCGCGTCCCCGCGGAAGGGGCGTGGTCTTCGCTGCGGGACGTGAGCTTCGACGCGGTGTGGGCGGGGGAGGTGATCGAGCACGTGGCCGACACTGCCGGGTGGCTGTCGGAGGTGCGCCGCGTGCTGCGCTCCGGAGGGACGCTGGTATTGAGTACACCCGCGCACGAGCTGCTCACCCGTCTGGCGCTTGGGCTCTCGGGTCGCGCCTTCGCGGCCCACTTCGATCCGCGCTCCGACCACCTGCGCTTCTACACCCGCCGCACGTTGGTGGGGCTGCTGGAGGATTTCGGCTTCGAGCAGATCGAGACCCGTGCCGTGGGCGGTTCGATCGGACCACTCCCACCGCGGCAAGTGTTGCTGGTGGCGGCGCGGCGTCGGCGGTTTTGACCGGCATCTGAGGAAGATGAAGATGTCTTTTAAGCGCCCTACCACTTCACAAAATGAAGGGTTGGGGTCTGAAAATTACATATACGACCGCCGACGCTGACCCCATGACCCGGCGTTCATCCGCCGGCACGATGCCCGTTCGCAGGCATCGACGTCCTCAATGCACCGCCGTCCCGCCGCCGCTGGCGGTGTCGCGCAGCGCCTGCAGGTAGTCGTTCTGGATCGAGAGCAGTTCGGCGTTTTCGGCGATCTCGGCGCGGGGGGCGACGGCCTCCGGGTTGAGGTAGACGGTCGCGCGCAGCGCCTGCAGCGCGGATTGCGGCTGGCCGACGCGCAGGTCGTATTCGCCGAGCGCCTGCCACGTGTGGAAGTTGGAAGGTTGCAGGTGCACGGCGTGCTCGTAGGTGGCGGCGGCCGCGGCCGACTGGCCGGCGCCCTCCTGGACGGCGGCGAGCGTGAGCAGCGCTTCCGCGGAGAGCGGATCGCGGCTGACCGCGGTGTGCGCGGCGGCGAGCGCGGCGGTCGGGTCGCGGGCGACCAGCGCCAGCGCTTCGTTTGAGGCGTCGACCGAGCGCTGCGGCTGCCACTGCGCCCACGCTGCGAGCAGCGCGCAGACGACGACGGCCGCGGCGATCCCCCCGCGTAGCGGTCCGACGTTGCGCAGTGTGAGCGAGCGCCACCGCGGCGAGTGCGAGATGGGGTTGCCGCCCCCGCTCGGATCGAGACCCGCCGGGGCGGTGGCGGGCGAGCTCAACAAGGCCGCCGATCGGGCATCGCTCAACGGCCCACGTCCGGCCAGCCAGCCGGCGCACAGCAGGGCGGCGCAGGCGACACCGGGGACGTACCAGGTCCAGTCCACGAACGAATGGATGCCGAACGCTGCCACGACGCAGACCAGCGTGAGCAGCCCGACGCGCTCGGCGGAGTAGAGGCGCTCGTCGCCCGTGAGCGCCAGCCAGCGCCGGCGCCGCCAGCGCCGGTTGAAGGGATGCGTGGCACGCCCCGCAGCGCACATCCAGGCACCGAGCAGCGCGAGCACCACCAGCAGCCCCGCCAGGCCGAGGTCGGCGAGCGTCTGGACGATGAAGCCATGCGCCTGGCCGACGTTGAGGATCGCCGTGCGGTAGCGCAGGCGCGCGGTTTCATAGCCTTCGGCGCCGACTCCGAGCAGGGGATGGTCGGTGAAGATCTCCAGCGCTTCGTTCCAGTAGCGCGCGCGCACGCTGCCGATTGCGGTGAGCCGCCCAGGGCCGTTGGCGGGTACCGTGGCGTTGGGGTTGGTGAGCGTGCTGACGGTGTGCGAGATGCTGCCGAACAGGCCGCGGTGGCTGACGGTGAGCAGTCCGGCGAGGGCGATCACGGCGATCACGGGAAGCGCGAGCAGCACCGTGCCCGCACGTCTGCGCGTCCGCGGCGAGAGCGCCCGGCGGCCGAAGGCGAAGCCGATCGCCAGACCCACGAGCGTGAGCGCGACAAGCACCGCGGCGAGCAGCACCCCGAGCTGGTGCCCGGCGGTGACGCGTTCGGCGAGCGGAATGTCGTCGGTGGTGAGCGCGTGTTGGGAGAAGTCCCATGCAACCACCACGATCGCCCCGAGCGCGCCGCTGCAGAGTACGGCCGCCCCGCGCAGGCGCAACGGGACGAGGCACAGCCATAGCGCCAGCCCGAGCACCAGCGCCGCGAGTGCGCCGCGCGAGTAGGCGAGCAGCAGCGTCACCAGCATCAGCCCCATCGCTGGGTAGGCGAGTGCGCTCAGCAGCGCGTGCCCGGCGCGGCGGCCGCCGAGCCACATACATCCGACCGCGCCGATCGCGGCCGCCAGGCCGATCGCGTTCCAGTAGCCGTACGGCGCTTGCAGCCGGGCGTAGACATGCCCATTGTTCTGAGCGACGCCGATCGCGTCGGGGAAGATCTTGCTGAGCAGCGCATAGCCGCACACGATCACCGCGGCTAGCAGCACCCCCCCGAGCACCGCCGACCAGTGCGCGGGGGCAGCGCGCGCGAGCAGCACGGCGAGCGCGAACACGGCGCTGTAGGCGAACAGGCGCCCGGCGTCCTGCCAGCTGGCGTCGGGCTGCACCGACCAGATCACCGACAGCGCCGAGAGCGCGGCGAGTGCGAGCAGCAGGCCCACCGACCACGCTCCATAGACGCGCTGGCCAAAACGGGGATGCTGGCCGAACGGGGGATGCTCGCCGGAGGCGAGTGTCTCCCGGCTTCGGCCGGCGGGCGCGAGCAGGATCGCCGCGGCGATCCCGATGCCGCACGCCAGCGTCAGCGCGATCTCGACAGGGGTCCGGGTGCTGAGGTTGAGGCCGCCGCCGGCGAGAAAGGTGATCAGGCAGAGGACGCCGGCGACCAGCAGCGTGGGGAGAGCGGATTCGAGAGCGCGGACTAACCACGCCTGCACCGTGTTGCGCTCCCAACGCGAAGCCCTGAGGCTGGGATGCGACGGCTCAGGCGGACCCCCTCCCCGGGCCCGAGGGCCGGTGCTTCAACGGTCGCCTGGTCTGCGGCTGGAGCTACCTGTCCCGGGGTCTCTGCGATCTCGGTGGACATCTCACTCGTCGGCGATCGAGTCACCGCCTGCCGGCGTGCCAGCCCGGTCGACGCGCCTGCGCACGGCCCATGCCACCACAAGCAGGGCGCAGGCAAGCAGGAAGGCGAGCAGCGCGAGCAGCGGGGTCGGCAGTGTGTTGAACGCCGAGGCGAGGTTGACGTGGACGACGCCCGGGTGGATCACCTCGCCACCGACCCGCACCGGTGGGGCGCTCGCGTGGGGGATACCTTCGAGCGTGTGCTGTTCGGTTGGGGTGGGTGGCGCCACCGCGGCTGTATCCGCCTCGCTGGAGACGCTGGACGTGCCGGCGCCGTGGGAGCCGGCGGCGCCGGCGAGCTGGGCTTTGTGGATCAGGTCTGGGCAGTTGGTGTACTCGGCGAGGAACGGTTCCATTTCCTTGATCGCCTGGCTGTAGGCTTGCTGGCTGTAGCCGGTGGGCACTGTGCTGTTACCGCAGGCTTCATAGATTTTTGTGACTTCGCTTGCACTCGCGCTCGCCGGGATGGCGACGAGCAGCGAAAGCGCCAGCGCTGCCATGGCCGCGGACGCGGCCCTGAGAGCCCGCCACGTCCGGGGCGAAGCGGTTCTGGTGGGCGGGATCAAAGCGGCGCGAGCACTCGGGGTCGAAGCCGTCTCGGCGAGCGACGTTCTGTGGGAGGCCGGCGCAAGCGACGCACGCTACCAGCGCTCCCCGCGGGAAAGTCCGAGGCTGCCCAGTGCTCGCACGAACCCCTGTGCCCAGGCGTCGTGCGTGTAGGCCTGCACGTCGCGCTCCCCAGCGGCCCCGAGACGGACGCGCAGCCGCGCGTCGCCGGCCAGCCGGCGCATGGCGCCCGCGAGCGCATGCGCGTCGCCGGCCGGCACGACCAGGCCGTTGTGCCCGTCGCGCACCAGCCCGCCGGCGACGGCGCCGACGGCGTCGCTTGCGATCACGGGGAGCTTGCGGTTCATCGCCTCGTTCACCACCAACCCCCAGGGCTCGCGGAAGGTGCGGGTGGGGATCGAAGGCACCACGAGGACGTCGGCGGCGGCGTAGTACGTGTCGCGCAGCTGAACTGGGGGCACCGGGTTCACGAAGACCACCTCGCTCCCCACCGCGCCGCCGGCGGGGACCCAAGGGGGAATGGACCCCGCGCCGACGAGGACGAGCGCGGCGGAGGGTGCTTGGAGACCGGAATCCGACCAAGCCTCAATTAGCACCCCGAGTCCCTTTTCCCGCACGGGGCGCCCCGCAAACAGAAACTTCACGGCTGTCTCCGATGGCCCGGGGTTAGTGAGCGGGTGGGACCAGAACTCGTTGTCGACCGATTGCGGCGCGATGTGCACGTTGCGCGCGCCCCGCGCCCGCACGTACGCCTCGACGTGCGACCCATATACGACGAGCGCCTCCGCAGAGCGGTAGAGGCGCCGCAGTGCGAGGTAGCTGAACGCGTGGGCGGCGGTGCGGGGATGAGCCCACAGGGCGCTCCAGAGGACCACGGGAACTCCCGCGCGGCGGGCACCCGCCCAGGCGGCCGGCAGAGCGATGCGGCCTCCCGTGGAGACGACCACCGCGCGGTAGCGTCTGGAGGCGGCGAGCGCGACGAGCTCGTGTTGGCGCACGCGCCGGTGGGGAAAGGGGAACGCCTCTTCGTCCTCGCGGGCCGATACGCCGCTGCCTGTTGGGCTGTCCTCGCGGGCCGATACGCCGCTGCCTGTTGGGCTGTCCTCGCGGGCCGATACGCCGCTGCCTGTTGGGCTGTCCTCGCGGGCCGATACGCCGCTGCCAACCCGTTGGTGCTGGCTCGCGGCTCCACCGTGCTGCGATGGCCCCCCGAAGAGCGCAAACTCGACACCCTCCAGCTCATGTAGCCGGGCGAACGCGCCCACCCGGTCGAACGGGGCGTGCCCGGTGACGAACAGCACGGGCTTGCTCGCCGATCTCCGATCGGTCGCCGGGCGGGTCATCGTGTTGCGTGCTCCCCGCGGGGTCATCGTAAGACGTGGGCGTACGCAGCGACGGTCTGCTCGCCGCAGCGCTCCCACGTGAAGTGCGCGGCGACAGTGGCCCGCGCGCGGCGACCGGCCTCGCGCAGCCGCGCGGGATCGGAGAGCAGCTCGTCGATGCGCTGCGTGAGGCGCTCGATGTCGCCGGGGGGAACCAGCATGAAGCCGTCCCCGGCGGCGGCGATCTCCTCCGGGCCAGGCTCGCCGCGGCAGCCGATCGCGGGCAGGCCGCCGGCCATCGCCTCGATGTAGGCCACGCCGAAGGCCTCCTCCGTGGAGGGCATCGCGAACAGCGTGCAGCGTCGGGCCCGCTCGATCGCCTCGGCTGGAGGGAGCTGCCCGCAGAACAGCACCCGCTCGCGAATCCCGAGACGGGCGGCGAGCCCTTCGAGGGCCACTCGCTCGGGGCCTTCCCCCACGATCACGTAGCGCAGGGTGGGGTGGCGATCGCGCAGCACGGCGAGCGCGCGCAGCACGTCGGCGTGGCGCTTGCGGGCGACGAGATGCCCGACGGTGACCAACGCGGGCTCGGCATCTCGGGTGAGCCCGGCGCTCGGGGGGTCGGCGCCGAGGTGCACCACGCGCACCTCGGGGGCGCCGTACGCCTGGGCGAGCTTGGCGATGCCGCGGCTGTTGGCGAGCACCAGGCGGGGCGCGCCGAGCCCGCGCTCCACCGCCTCACGGCCTGCGGTGGAGCGGAGGGCGGTGTAGAGCACGTCGCCTCCGTGCACCGAGACCACGAGCGGTACGTCGAGGCCCACCCGTCGCACGGCATCCCCCGCGGGGACGGCGTTGTGGGCGTGGATCAGCTCGAAGCCGGTGCGACGGCGCAGACGGCGCAGCGCGACCCCCAGCGCGGGCGCCGCCCATGCGCCCCACGACGCGTAGGAGCGCCACCGCGGGGGGGAGATGTAGGGGACGTAGGTCACGGACAGGCCGTCGCGGATCTGGTGGCGAGGCTCGCGCAGCAGGCCGCCCAGCGTGCGTGCGTTTTGGCCGAGTCCACCCGCCCCGGCGCGCGGTGGCACCAGGCGGTGCAGCACGAGCACGTGCACCTCCGCCCCCGCGGCCTGCGCGGCAAGCGCCTGACGGTGGGCCCACACCCCCAGCACGGGATCGCTCTGGCGGGGGTAGAACTCCGCTACGACGGCGACCTTCACCAGCGTCGGTGGGTGACGAGTGTGGTTTGGGCTTCGGCGGCCGTCAGGTGAGGTCGCTCAGCGAGCAGCGCACGCGCCTCGGCGATCGCGGCTGCGCGTGAGTAGGCCTCGCCGGCGGGCGCGACGGAGTGGCGGATCGCCACGGCATCGAGGACCCCGCAGCGCCATCCATGCTCGCGGCCGAGCGCAGCCCAGTGCATGTCGAGACCCCAGCCCATGCGGACGTCGGGGAACGGCAGCAGCGCCGGGAACGTGGCGTGGGCGAACGCGGTGACGGGGCCGATCTCGATGAACGGCGTCTGGCGGGCCACGACCCCCGCGCGGCGGCGGGTGACGCCCCAGGCGGCGTGGGATCGAGCGCGGTGGGCCGGTTGGACCAGCTGGAAGTCGAAGCGCTCGGCGAGGAACAGCAGACGGTCGAGGAAGTGGTGGGGCAGCACGACGTCATCATCGACCACCACCAGCCAATCGCACTCGTCGACGGGATGGGCAGCGAGTAGGTGGTTGAGGTTCTGAAACTTCCCAAGCTCCCCCGGAGGACAGAGGTGCACCGTGACGTCGTGACGCGAGTGCGCCAGCTCCGCGCGGATTGCGCCGGCTAGCGCTCGCCGCTGCGGGCGCTCGACGCCCAGCACGAGCACCCGCCGGCGGGGGGGCGAGTGGCGCGCGGCTCGATCGAGGCGCAGACGCCGGCCGCCGAGCAGCTCGCGGGCGTCCACCAGGCGGTCGTACAGCTCCCGCCGCGTCGCGTCGAGACCTCCGACGGTGCCGCTTTCCCCGGAGAGGAAGTCCTCCCCGACGTCCGGTCGCTTCAGCTGCGATCCACCGCCCTGTTCGCGGACGCCCTGTTCGAGCCGGCCGAGGCTGTGGGCAGTCATTGTGAGTCCCGCGGGGCAGCGGTAACGGACGACGTGGCCGAGGCATCCGGCCAGCGTGCGCAGCTCGCGGCGCAGCGCCGGCGCCTCCCCACGCCAGGCGTCATAGCGGCGGCTGGCGCGTCCGCGGGCACGGGCCGCGCGGGCAAGCGGACGTAGGCGCGCGTCGGCAGGCGAGCGCCGATGGTCGAGCGCGGCGGCGGCGATGTACATGATCGGCGCGTCGCCGTTGCGAGATTCCGCGAGCATCCGTTCCTGCCACTCCTGCTCGTCGCCGCCGTTTGCCAGCGCCGCATCGAAGGGCCCCACCCGCTCCAACGCCGCACGGCGCACGGTCATGTTGGCTCCCCAGGCAAAGCCCACATGGTCGGTGTCCTCGGTTCCGAGGTCGAGCGAGGTGATCGGGGGTCCCTCGCGACCGCACGAGCGCCTGCTCCACCGGTGGCGGCCCTCCAGACGCGGGCGGATGGGGCCGGTGAAGACCTGCGCGTCGGGATGCTCGCGGGCGGCGAGGAGCAGCGCCCGCAGCCAGCCGGGGCCAGCCTCGACGTCGTCGTCGACGAACACCAGCAGTTCGCCGTGTGAGTGGGCGACGCCGGTGTTGCGGGCGGCGTTCAGCCCAAGCGGTCGCGTGTGGGAGACGTAGCCGGCGCCGAAGCGCTCGGCGAGCGCGCGGGTCGTTGGCGAGGGCTGGTCGTCCTCTACCACCAGCAGCTCGGCCCCGGTGGCGGCGGCCTGAGGGGCGATCGAGGCGAGCGCGACCCTCAGGTAGTCGGGGCGCGCACGGGTGGGGACGACGATCGAGACGGTGGGATCGGTGAGGTTCAAGATGCGATTGTTCTGGATGCGAATAGTCGCAGTGAGAGTATTCGCATCGCGCACATGATCCTCTTCCTGCACAACCGCTACCGCGCGCCCGGGGGAGAGGAGCGCGTGGTGGACGACCTGATGTGGCTGGTGCGCGAGCGGATGGGTGAGCCCGCGGAGCTGCTGGCGCGAGATTCAAACGGGGGCGGGCGCAACCGGGCGGCCGCGGGACTGCTGCGCGGCGGTCTCGACCCGCGCGAGGTGGGGGACGCGGTGCGCCGCACGGGCGCTCGCGTGGTGCACGCGCACAACATCCACCCGACCTTCGGCTGGCGTGCACTGGCGGCGGCCCGCGCCGCGGGAGCACGGGTTGTGGTGCACCTGCACCAATACCGTCTGGTGTGCGCCGTCGGGGTGTGCTTCACCGAGGGAGAGGAGTGCGTGCGCTGCCATGGTCGCAACACGCTTCCGGGCGTGCTGCGCAACTGCCGCGGCAGCCACGCCGAGGCGCTCGTGTACGGGGCGGGACTGGCGCTGTGGCAGCGTCGCGTGGTGGAGCAGGCGGACGCGGTGATCGTCCCGAGCGAGTTTGCGCAGGAGCGGTTGCGCGAGCTGGGGGCGCCGCTGCCGTGGGAGCGGGTGCATGTGCTGGCGCCCCCGGTAAGAGCGCTGGAGCAGAGGGGGCCGGCTGCGAAGCGTCGACCGGAGGGGTATGCGGGCCATCGTCCTGCGGAGCACTCACCGGAGAGGTATGCGGGCCATCGTCCTGCGGAGCACTCACCGGAGGGGTACGCGCTGGTGGTGGCGCGCCACTCCCCCGAGAAGGGGATCGACGTGGCGATCGAGGCATGCCGCCGGGTCGGCATCCCGCTGGTGGTCGCGGGCGCGGGCCTGGACGGCGGTGCCGATGTGCGTGAGACGGAACGTGAGGGGGTGCGCTTCGTGGGCCGCGTCGACGACGCCCGCCTGGCCGAGCTGCGGGCGGGGGCGGCGCTGGCGCTGGTGCCCTCGCGCTCCGCGGAGACCTTCGGCCTGGCGGCGGCCGAGGCGATGGCGGCTGGCGTGCCGGTGGCGGGCAGCCGCGTGGGCGCGCTGCCGGAGCTGCTGGAGGAGGAGGCGATGGCGCCCCCGGGCGACGCGCGGGCGCTGGCGGAGGCGATCGAACGCGTGCGCGGCGACCTCGGCGCGGGAGAGCGGGCGCTGGAGCGGGTCCGCGCGCTCTGCGCCCCCGAGCTGGTGGCTGCGCGGCTCGCGGAGATTTACGGGGGGACGACGGCTCTACACTACGCCCGGACGATGACGACCGTCGGCATTGTCGGGCTGGGCTACGTGGGGCTGCCGCTGGCGGTGGCGTTCGCGCAGGAGGGCTGCGACGTGGTGGCGGTCGACGTGGACCCGCGCAAGGTGCAGGCGATCGAGGCGGGGGAGTCCTACATCGAGGACGTGCCCTCCGCGCAGCTGCGGGCGGTGGGGGAGCGGATCCACGCGACCACACGCTATGCCCGCCTGGAGCGGGCGGATGCGGTGCTGGTGTGCGTGCCCACGCCGCTGACGCGCAACCGCGAGCCCGACCTCGGTCCGCTGCTCGACGCCACGCGCGCGCTGGCGGATGTGCTGCAGGCGGGCCAGCTGGTCGTGCTGGAGTCCACCACCTACCCGGGCACCACGCGCGAGCGGGTGCTGCCGATCCTGGAGGAGGAGTCGGGCTTGGTCGGCGGGGCGGGACTTCCACCTCGCGTTCTCCCCCGAGCGCGTGGACCCCGGCCGCACGGACTTCACGCTGCGCAACACCCCGAAGGTGGTGGGTGGCCTGACCGAGGCGTGCGCGGAGCGCGCGGAGAGCCTGTACGGGCTGGTGTGCGACGAGATCGTGCCGGTCTCCAGCCCCGAGGCGGCCGAGCTGACGAAGCTGCTGGAGAACATCTTCCGCTCGGTGAACATCGCGCTGGTCAACGAACTGGCGATGCTGACCGACCGCATGGGGATCGACATCTGGGAGGTGGTGGACGCGGCGGCCACCAAGCCCTACGGGTTCATGCGCTTCGAGCCGGGCCCGGGGATGGGCGGGCACTGCCTGCCGGTGGACCCCTTCTACCTGAGCTGGCGTGCGCGCGAGTTCGACATGGCAACGGAGTTCATCGAGCTGGCGGGGAAGGTCAACCAGCAGATGCCCTACCACTGCGTGATGAAGGTGGAGCGCGCCCTCAACGATGTGGGCCTGCCGGTGAAGGGCGCGCGGATCGCGGTGCTGGGCGTCAGCTACAAGCCGGGCGTGGGTGACGTGAGAGAATCTCCGGCGCTGAAGATCCTCACGTTGCTGGGTGCGCTGGGGGCGGAGCTCGCCTACCACGACCCACACGTCCCCGAGTTGCCGGAGTTCGGCCTGCGCAGTGTGCCGCTCGATGATGCGCTGTGCGACGCGGATCTCGCGTTGATCGTGACGGCCCACCCCACCGTCGATCATGCGGCGGCAGCCGAGCGGGCGCGGGTGGTGGTGGACCTGCGCGGGGTCACGCGCAGAACACCTGTCGCCAATGCGGAGCGGCTGTGAGGCCAACACCCAGCGTATGTTCCCCGGTGCAACCGTGAGTCTCACCCCCGATCCACGCGCGCCGGGGTTGCTGCTCGGCGAGGGTGTGAAGATCGGCGCGGACGTGTCGTTCGGCGCCTACGTCGTGGTGCACGCGGGCACCGTGGTTGGCGCCGGCTGCGTGATCGAGGACCACACGGTGCTCGGCAAGCGCCCGCGCCTGGCGCGCGGCTCGTCCGCAAAGGGGGAGGTGGGTCACCTGGAGCTGGGCGAGCGGGTGACGGTGTGCGCCGGCGCCGTGGTGTTCGCGGGGGCCACGATCGGCGACGAGGCGATCATCGGCGACCAGTCGTTCGTGCGCGAGCGCTCCCGCGTGGGCGAGAACTCGGTGATCGGCAGGGGCAGCGTGGTCGACAACGACGTGCACGTGGGCGCGCGCGTGAAAGTGCAGACGAGCGTCTACCTCACCGCTTTCACCGTGATCGAGGACGACGTGTTCGTGGGCCCGGGCGCGACGACCACCAACGACGACACGATGGCCCGCCACGACGACGCCAGCCCCCTGCGCGGTGCCACCCTGCGCCGCGCCTGCCGCGTGGGCGGCGGCACGGTCCTGACCCCGGGCGTGGAGATCGGCGAGGAGGCGTTCATCGCGGCCGGTGCGGTCGTCACCCGCGACATCCCCGCACGCGCGGTCGCAATGGGCGTCCCCGCCCGCATCGTGCGCGAAGTCCTCGCCGAGGACCTGCTGGAGCGCTGGCGGTAGTTCAGGCGCGCAGCGGATTTTCCCAGCGTACGCCTCGAAAGCGGTCACCCGCGACATCCCCACGGGTGCCGCCGCAGTGGGCGTAAGTGTACTAGTTCACTAGCAGACTCCCAGACAGGCGCGGGGGGCGCTACCGTAAAGGGGTGACTCGTGACGAGCCGAACATCGGTGGCGGGGGCCTGGGTCTCACGATCGATCGCCGCGCGGAGGTGCCGATCGGTGTGCAGCTGGCGTGGGCGCTGCGCGCGCGCATCCACGACGGCCGACTGGCGACCGGGCAGCGCCTGCCGGGCCTGCGGGATCTGGCGCAGGCGCTGAAGATCAACGCCAACACGGTACGTGCTGTCTACCAGCGCCTGGAGCATGAGGGCATGATCGAAAGCCAGCAGGGCAGCGGCACCTACGTCACCGCCACCGCGCACGAGCGCACAGCCGCCGGCGCGATCGCGGCGAGCGCAGCGCGCGAGGCCCGCCAGACGGGAATCGATCCCCGCGAGGTCGCGGCCGCGCTGTACGTCGAGTCCGAGCACCAGCCTGCGCCCCCCAAGCGGGCGGCGGAGCACCGGCGCGTACTGCGCATCCAGATTGCCACGCTGGAGCAGATGCTCGTAAAGATCGAAGCCGAGCACCCCGAGCTCGCCTCGGTTGGGCGCGCGGCGGCGCCACCGCGGCGGGTGCTGCCCGACAGCGGCCCGCGACTGCTCGACACAGAGGAGCTGGAGCTGACCCAAACGCACCTGATTCGCCGGCTGGCCGCGCTGCAGGCCGCGCTGGACGGCGAGGGGCAGCAGGAGCAGGGCGGGAATGGCGAGCAGCCCGTCGAGCAGCGGGCACCCGAAACCGAGACGGCTACACCGCCAAAGCTTGCCGCACGGCGGCGGCGACCTCCTCGACCTGCGCCTGCTTGAGCACCGCGCTCATCGGGATCGCCAGGTGGGTGGCGGCGGCGTGTTGGGTGGCGGGTAGCTCGACGCCGGCACCCCACTGGAGCATCGCTGGCTGGCGGTGGAGGGGGGTGCGGTAGTAGGGCTTGTGGCCGATGCCGGCGGCGGTTAGCGCGGCTTCGAGCTGCTCGGGGTGAGGGTGGGCGATCACGTAGAGGTGCCATGCGGGCTGCGCGCCGGCGACGGGGGCGGGCAGAGCCACCAGCTCCCCGAGGCCGGAGCGCTCGTAGTGGGCGCCCGCGGTGCGGCGGCCCGAGGCCCACGTGTCGAGCAGGGGCAACTGCACGCGCAGGACCGCGGCCTGCAGCTCATCGAGGCGCGAGTTGTAGCCCACCTGCTCGTAGGTGACCTTGTCGTGGGAGCCGTGGAAGCGCAGCGTGCGTGCGCGCTCGGCGATACCGGAATCCGACGTGGTGATCGCGCCGCCGTCGCCGAAGCCCCCCAGGTTCTTGGAGGGGAAAAAGGAGAACGTGGCCGCGGTGCCGAGCGATCCGGGGCGCCCGGCGGGGGAGCGCGAGCCCGCGGCCTGGGCGGCGTCAGTGGCCGCGGTGCCGAGCGACCCGGGGCGAGTGCCGGCGCTCATGCGCGAGCCCGCGGCCTGGGCGGCGTCCTCGAGCACGGGCACGCCCAGCGCCTCGATTTCCGCGACCGGGGCGAGGTTGCCGAACAGGTGCACGGCGATCACTGCCCGCGTGCGCGGGGTGAGCGCGGCGCGCACCGTGTCGGCGGTGACGCAGTAGGTGGAGGGGTCGATGTCGCAGAACACCGGTGTGGCGCCCGTGGGGGGAATGGCCTCGGCGGAGGCGTAGAACGTGAAGGAGGGCACCACCACCTCGTCGCCCGGGCCGACGCCCATTGCGCGCAGCGCGATCGTGAGGGCGTCGGTGCCGTTGGCGACGCCGACGGCGTGGGCCGCCCCGCAGTAGGCGGCGAACTCCTGCTCGAAGGTGGACACCTCGGGGCCGAGGATGTAGCGCTCGGAGTCGAGCACCCGCTCGATCGCGGCGCGCAGCTCGCCGCGCAGCGGGGCGAGCGGGGAGGAGGTGTCGAACAGGGGGACGCTCACGCGTGGCGACCCTACCGGCGCCTCGCGCTCGCGCAGCCACCGCACCGTGGCGGCGATCCCCTCCTCGACGCCGATGCGCGCCTCCCAGCCGAGCAGCGTGTGGGCCTTCTCGACGGAGGGCCAGCGCCGCTGTACGTCGACCGTGAAGGAGGGGAGGTGCTCCAGTTCGAATGTCTCGGGGTCCTCGCCGCACGCGACCCACACGATTCGCGCGATCTCTGCGACGGTGAGCTCGCGCGAAGCGGAGATGTTGAAGTCCTCGTTCAAACCCGCGGGGGAGCCCATCGCCACGACGACTCCGTCGGCGATGTCGTCGACGTGCGTGAGTGTGCGCGTTTGCTCACCGGAGCCGAAGATCTGCAGCGGCCGCTGGCCGGAGAGCACCTTGCGGATCAGGTCGGGCACGGCGTGCGCGATGCCGGGCTCGGCGTCGGGTAGCTCGCCGGGGCCGTAGGCGTTGAAGGGGCGGCAGATCGTGTAGGGCAGGCCATGCTCGGCGTGCGCGGCGCGGCAGTACACCTCGCCGGTGAGCTTGGAGAAGCCGTAGGCGGAGAGCGGGACGGGGCAGTCGGGTAGGTGGGCCTCGGTCGTCGGGTACTCGGTGGCGCGCTCGAACACCATCGAGGAGGAGACGTAGGTGAAGCGCTCGACCTCCTCGTCCAGCGCGGCACGCACGACCGCGTTGTAGAGCGCGTTGTTGACCTCCGTCAGCGTGTGCGGGAGCCGGTGGAAGTTGGCGATCCCTCCGACGATCGCGGCGAGGTGGATCACGTGCGAGCAGCCCGAGGTCGCCCGCTGCGCCTCCGCAAGCAGGCGCAGGTCGCCGGTGTGCACCTCGCACCCCTCGCGCATCC
Organism: uncultured Solirubrobacterales bacterium; assembly: GCA_963812595.1. Taxonomy (GTDB): domain Bacteria; phylum Actinomycetota; class Thermoleophilia; order Solirubrobacterales; family Solirubrobacteraceae; genus Palsa-744. The sequence continues at coordinate 707,095 of CAWEVQ010000008.1, read as the reverse complement.
ACTGCGGCGCGGGCCGCTGGTCGGAGACCCGCACCTCGTACGCGGGGTCCGCCAGCAGACGGCGCACCACCGCGGCGCCGATCGTCCCGGCGCCCCCTGTCACAAGCACGCGGCTCATATGCTCAGGTGGGTGTCGCCAGGGGATCGTCCGCGTGCGTCGCGGGTGTCATAACCGCCCGGGGGCTGGACCTCCTGTCCAGCCACCACCGCCCCAAGCTCGGCGGAGTATGCGAACACCTGCCCAGCCCCCCAGCAGTTCCACGGGTCAACGACCAGGCACTCCTCCGCGGCGAGTGTGTCGATCGCCGCGAGCGTGTGGGGCTCGCGGAACTCGGAGTGGTTGGCGGCCACAACCACCGCATCGGCACCCGCGAGCACCTCCTCCAGCGGCGCCGTGGGGGTGGCGACGTGGGGGTCGTGCGCGGCGACGTCGGCAAGCTCGCGCTCCAGCAGCCGGATCAGCTTGTGCGCGAGCGAGTCGCGCTCGTCGTCGGTGTCGGCCTTGAAGGCGAGGCCGAGCACGGCGACCTTGCGGTTGGCGAGCGAACCGAGGCGCCGGCGCATCCCTTCGACGAGGAACAGCGGCACCGACTCGTTGACGCGCGAGACCGCGAGCAGCATCCCCGGCGCGGGGGAGCGCTCCTCGGAGAAGGTGAAGTCCTTGCGCAGGCACGTCCCGGCGGTGAGCCCAGGCTGAGCGAGGCCGCCGCGGGGGTAGTCGCGGTTGACGAGGTCGATCACCTCGAACACGTTGGCGCCGTGGCGCTCGCAGTCCATCATCAGCAGGTTGGGCAGCGCGAAGCTGCGTGTAGCGCAGGATGTTGGCCCAGATCTTCGCGAGCTCGGCCTGCACGGGCGTGGTGTGCACGATCGGCGCGTCGAACACCCCGAACAGCTCCGCGACGACCTCGCCCGAGCGGGCGCCGACGCCGCCGACGATGCAGGGCAGCGTGTCGATCTCCTCCAGGAAGCGCCCGGCGGCGATCCGCTCGGGGGCGTGCGCGACGAACACCTCCTCGCCGATCGCGAAAGCCGCGGTGCTTTTCCAAGTAGCCCGCCACGAACTCCGTGGTGCCAGGTGCGACCGTGGAGCGCAGCACGAGCGAGTGCCCGGGCGCGAGCACCCCCAGCAGATCGTCGAGCGCGGAGCGGATGTCGCGCATGTCGATCTCGATGTGCGAGAAGGAGGGGGTGCCGAGCGTGATCACGATGTGCCGCGCGCGGGCGGCGTCGGCGACGCGCTCGGAGAGCTCCAACCGCGCGGGCGGGCCCTGATCGCGCCCTGCACGCGATCCAGCAGCTCCTGTGCGCCGGTCTCCTGGAAGGGCATCGCGCCCTCGCGCACGGCGCCGAGGCGTGCGGCGTCGTTGTCGATCCCGATCACTCGCAGGCCGCGGTCGGCGAAGGAGAGCGCGAGCGGCAGCCCGACGCGGCCGAGGCCGATCACCGAGACGTCGGCGGTGTGCTCCGAGGGGTCACAGCGCTCAGGTTAGCTTCGAGTCCGGTCCGCATGCGCGGGCGGGTGGATGGGTCGGCGACGGTGCATGGGTGACACCGCTTTGCCTACAACGTCAGCCACGCTCGCGCAGGTACTGACGCGCAAAGCCGACCACGAAGCGGGGGTTGTAGCGGGCGTAGCGCCGCCACAGCCGGCGCGGCTCGCGCGCCAGCCGGTAGACCCACTCCAGGCCGTGTCGCTGCATCCACGGCGGCGCCTGGGAGACGAGGCCGGCGTGGAAGTCGAAGGCGGCGCCGACTCCCACCAGCAGCGGCGCGCGCAGGCAGGGGCGCATCCGCTGCATCCACTGCTCCTGCTTGGGCTGGCCGATGCCGACCCACACGACCTGCGCGCCGCAGCCGTCGATCTCCGCAATCACGCGCCGCTCCTCCTCGGGGGTGAGCTCGCGGAAGGGGGGCGACCATCCGCCGGCGATTACCAGGCCCGGGAAGCGCTCGCGCAGGCGGCTGCTGAGCAGCTCGAGCGCCTCGGGGGTGCGGCCCCCGTAGAGATAGATCGGGGTCCCGTCGCCCGCCGCGCGCGCGCAGAAGGCCGCCATCAGGTCGGGCCCGTAGATGCGAGTGGCGCCGCGGTGGCCGAGCAGGCGCAGTGCCCACACCAGCGGCATCCCGTCGGGCACGGCGAGCGTGGCGTCCAGCGTGGCCGCAAGCGTGGCGGGTTGCTCGTGCGCGCTCATCACGAGGTTGACGGCGGCAGCCGTCACGTACCCACGCTCGCCGGCGACGATCATCGCCTGCATCCAGTCGAGCACCTGCTCGTAGTCGGAGACCGCCAGCGGGATACCGAGGATCTCCGCGCGAGGCGGGGCCGCCGGAATGGTTGAGAGGGCGGGGGAGGCGATGGGGTCAAGATAGCCACCACGGTGGCGATCGCGTAGCTGTGCTGTTTTCGCCAAGCGGCAACTCTCTCGGCCCCTCCCAAAAGGGTCGATTTGCACGCGTTTTGACAGACCATAATTCGACTGGGCCGCAGGATTCCCGCAAGTCGTAATCTCTCGGGACAGTGAGCCCCTCCACCCTGCGCCGCTACCGAGCAGAGCGCCTGCTGCGCCAGGAGTTCGGGGGGCTGCGCGAGGAGGTGCTGCGCAGCGTGCGCGGACGCCTGCGCGCTCGCGGGGTGCACCTCGACGGCGGCGATCTCGAAGCGTGCTACGCCGAGGCGTGGCAGGGCCTCTACGCCGCGATCGCCGCGGGCGAGGAGATCGCCAACCCGGGAGGCTGGCTGGCGGTGGTGACGTTCCGGCGTGCGATCGACGAGCACCGCGGTGCCCGCGTACGTGGGTTTGGCAGTCTCGCCCAAGTTGAGCCCACTGGCCCCGAGCGCGAGGTGGCGGGAGCGGCGCCAGGAGCACGCATCGCGCACACTGCCCGCATCGAGCCTGACCTCGCGGCGCAGCTCGACGACCGTGCGAAGCTGCGCCAGCTGTTCGAGGCGCTGCGCAGCCGCTTGAGCGCGCGCGAGTGCGAAGCGGCGGCGCTCTGCTACCTGCAGGGCCTCACGCGAGCGCAGGCCGCGCAGCGGATGGGGATCAGCGAGGCGCGCATGACGCAAGCTGATGGAGGGCCCTGGCGGCCCCGGGCAGACCGGGTGTGGCGGGCAAGGTGGGAGTGCTGCTGGAGGCGATCAGCGGCGGGGAGTGGTGCGAGCAGCAGGGCTCGCTGATGCGCGGCTTCGCCTTCGGCATCCTCGACCCCCGCGGCGAGCGCTACCGCCTCGCGCGCCTGCACCAGCGCGAGTGCCCGGCCTGTCGCGCTTACGTCCTCTCCCTGCGCGGCCTCGCCGCGGTGCTGCCGCCGCTGCCGCTGCCGTGGGGGCTGGCATTCGCGGGCGTCCATCACACGGCCCCCCACCCGACCTCCTCCCCCCGAACCCCACCCACCCACGCAGGAGTGGGCGCGAAGGCGGGAGCGGGGACCGGCGCCGGAACGATCGCAGCGTCGGGCGCCGCCGGTGCTGGTGGCGCCGCCAGTGGAGGCTGGCTGCTGGGGGGCTCGGTGGGCGCCAAGCTGGCGGTGGGCTGTGTGCTGGCGCTGAGTGTCGGATGTGTGGCTCTCTCGGTGGTGCCTCACCACGCGGGAGCATCCACGCGAAGCCGCGCCGCGCCGTCGCCGGCGAGGCCTCCCTGGCGGACGCCCCGGGCGCCGCGACGGCGCTCCCCAGCGCTCGTGGGATCGACCGCTCTTGGCGGAGTCCATCGCGGGGCACTCGTCCGCGGAGGCTGTCCCGCGCATCTCGCCGACCGCGCGCGCCGCCGCGGTGAGGCGCGCCGCGGACAGGCACGCCCAGCGGGAGTTCGGCCTCGAACGGCCCGCTCCGGCGACGGCCATCGCAAGCTCATCGCCACAGTCCGCGCCGGTGACCGCACGCGCGGCCTCGGTTCGACAGCGGGAACGCGGTGCCGGGGAATCGACTGCGAGCGCCGACGGAAGTCCACCCCGAATTCGGAAGCTACGCCGGCATCGACGCCAAGCGGTCCACCCCCCAGCCGTGCGGAACGGGAGTTCGGGCCTGAATAGGTCCTGCAGACTTCAGGGCTGCGGGAAGACTTTCGTGAGCAGCCTCAGCCCGAGCGGGTTGCCGCGCGGGCGCAGGCGGCCGGTGGCGAGCGCGCGCATCGGGGTGAGGCGGGCGCCGATGATGTCGACGAAGTCCTGCCAGGCGATCCGCAGGCGCACGTCGGGGCTCGGCACCGTCCCCTCGGCGACGGCGGATGAGCCGTTTTCGCACGGTGAGGTGCCAGGTGGGGACGTCGGGATCGGTGAACTCCCACTGAAAGACGGTCGGTCGGCGCAGCCCGTGGTTGGGGTTGACCTGGCGGCGCACCGTGTCGAACAGCAGCTCCACCGTTTCGGGGTCGCGCATCGAGGGGCCCTCGCGCACGCCGAGGACTCCCGCCTGCGCCAGACGGCGCCCGCGCTGGGAGAGTTCCAGCGGGGTGAGGCCGGGGGGCATCAGCGGCGGGCCGGGCAGCGTCTCGGCCGGCATACCCGCTGAGCGCAGCTTGGTCATCAGCGAGTTGACGCCGTCGGGACCGATCTTGTCGAAGGTGTAGCCGAACACGGTCAGGTAGCTCTCGTCCCAGCCGGGTGGCATCAGCACCTGGGCGGTGTAGCGGGTGACGTCGTGCAGGATGTGCGCGACTGCCTTCGGGACCCTGACGGGGTCTTCGCGGCGCAGATCGGCCAGCAGCTTCACGCCGAAGCCGATATGGCGCTGCTCGTCGGCCTGGATGTTCTGCATTCCCTCGCGGAAGGCGGGCAGTTTGTCGCGCTCTTCCAGGTAGCTGCAGATCAGGTGCTGCCCGGGCTGGGCGAGCGTACCCTCGATCACGATGTGGTAGAGCGTGACCGCCGCGGCGAGTTTGGCGGGTGAGTGGTCGGCGCGCAGTTCGTCGGCCATCCGGTCGAGGCGCTCGAAGATCTTGCGAAAGCCAGTGCTGAGCTGCGGCTTGATTGCGTTCAGCCCGCTCGCCATCGAGCCGTCGCCGATCCCGGCGACCTCGTGCATGAAGCGCTTGAAGAACACTGCATGGCGCGCCTCGTCGACCTGCTGGGTGGTGAGGAAGTACTTCTGCTCCTCGCGCGGCGCGGCGTCGATGTAGGGCGACAAGTTGTCGGCAACCGCGTCCTCGCCCCAGAAGAACAGCGCGTAGTTCCAGATCGCCGCCGTGCGTTCGAAGTCGGAGAACTCCTCCCGCCACTGCCGCGCGTCCTCGGTGAAGTCGAGCTCGGTCGCCTTCCAGTTGCCGCGCTCCCAGCGGGCGTAAAGGTCTTCGTAGGAGATCGCGTCGGCGGGGAGGCTGCCGAGCTCGCTGGAGGTGGTGGGCTGCTCGGTGGTTGCCATCGGGTCTGCTCCTCGGTTTGGGGCCCTGGTGACTGATGGCGAGCAATCCGCGTACGTGCGGACGACCTACCAACTGATGGCGAGCAATCCGCGTGCGCGCGGACGACCTACCAACTGATGGCGAGCAATCCGCGTGCGCGCGGACGACCTACCAGCTGATGGCGAGCAATCCGCGTACGTGCGGACGACCTACCAGCTGATGGCGAGCAATCCGCGTGCGCGCGGACGGCCTACCAACTGATAGTGAACGTTATCGCAATAGCACTCGCTCCGTCAAGTAGGATTGCGTTGTGACCACGGCGCGTCTGACACGCGAGCAGAGCAAGGCGCTCACCCGCGAACGGCTGCTGCTGGCGGCGCGCACGGTATTCGCGCGCCGCGGCTTCCACGGCGCCTCGGTCGAGGAGATCGCCGCCGAGGGCGGCTACTCGACGGGGGCGCTGTACTCCAACTTCAGCGGCAAGGAAGAGCTGTTCCTCGCGGTGATGGATCGCGAGATCGACGAGCACACGCGCGAGATCGAGGAGGCGGTGCGCGAGCGCACCTCCGTGGACGAGCGCGCACGCGGCGGCGCCGAGCGGTGGATGGCGATGATCGACCGCGAGCCCGAGGTGCTGCTGCTGTTCGTGGAGTTCTGGGCCTACGCCGCCCGCGACGAGGGTGTGCGCCGCCACGTGGCCGCCAGCTTCGCCCGCGCCCGCGCGACGCTCACGCGTCTGATCGCCGACGGTGCGCGCGACTTCGAGCTGGAGCTGACCCTCCCAGCGGAGCAGCTGGCGATCGCGATCGACGCGCTCGCCGATGGGATCGCCCGCCAGCGGATGGCCGACCCCGATGCCGTCCCGGACGAGCTGATGGGTAGGGTTCTCTCGCTGCTGCTGGCGGGGGCGACGCGCCCGGCGTCGTCTTGAAGTCATAGGCTCTGTCTTCGGATGAGGCTGATTGCGCCCCTGCGCGCGGCCCCCGCCACGGTGCCCGCCCTGGGCGCGCTTGCGCTGATGGTGGTATGGGCCTCCGACCAGGCCGGCTACCCGCTCACCCATTGGGCGCCGGGGGGCCTGATCGTGCTCGCGCTGCTGGCGATCGCGCTGCTGGCGGTGGTGCCGCGGTGGGCCGAGATCCCGCTGGCGACACGGATCGCGGTGGGCGCTCTGGCCGCCTACACCGCGCTCAGCTTCCTCTCGATCCTGTGGGCCGGCGTGCCGGGAGATGCCTGGGAAGGGGCCAACCGCACGCTGCTCTACCTGCTGGTGTTCGCGCTGTTCGCCTGCTGGGCGCAAACCGGTCCCGCGGCGGCGCTGCTGCTGTATGGGTGGGTGCTTGCGATGGTTGGCGTGGGGCTGTTCGTGCTGCTCCACATCGACGCCGCCACCAGCGCGGCGCGCCTGATCGTGTTGCTCCCGGAGGGGCGGCTGGTGTACCCAGCGGGGTACGTCAACGCCAACGCGGCGCAGTGGCTGATGGCCTGCTGGCCAGCGCTGCTGCTGGCGCGCGAGCGGCGGCTGCCGTGGTGGCTGCGGGGGGCGCTGGCGGGGGGCGCGGTGCTGCTCGCCGAGGTTGCGCTGCTCAGCCAGAGCCGCGGCTCGGTGTATGCCGAGCCGGTGATGCTGGTGCTGGTGTTCGCGCTGCTTCCGGGCCGCGTGCGCACGTTCGCGCTGCTGGTGGCGGTCGCGGCGGGGATCGGCGCGGCGGCACCGGCGGTGCTGCGCGTGGGCGAACGGGTGGGCGCGCTGGAAGGCGCCCACGGCGGGGTTGCCTTGCACAGCCCGGCTGCCCTGCACAGCGCGACGGCCGCGGTCCACGCCGCCGTGGTGGCGACGCTGCTCGGCGCGCTCGTAGTCGGCGCGGTGGTGGCGGTGGGGGCAGCGCTCGAGCGCCGGCGCACGCTCTCGCCGACCGCCGCGGCACGGGTGCACCGGGGCGTCGCCGCGGTCGCGCTCGACCCTGCTGCTGGTGATGCTGGCGGGCGGCTTGGCGGCGGCGGGTGACCCGGTGGCGCGGGTACGCCACGCGTGGGACACGTTCAAGAGTCCCAAGGGCTACGCCGCCAACAGCACCACCGGCAGCCGACTCACCAGCGGGCTGGGCTCCAGCCGCTACGACTTCTACCGCGTGGCGCTCGATGAATTCGCCGCGCATCCCTTGTTGGGGATCGGCGCCGACAACTTCGCCGAGCCCTACCTCGCGCACGGGCGCTCCACCGAGACCCCGCGCTACCCGCACAGCGTGGAGATGCGCACGCTCGTGCAAACCGGACTGGTGGGAGCCCTGCTCGCCGTGGTCGGGTTGGGTGCGGCACTGCTGGCGGCCTGGCGGGCGCTCGCTCGCCACCCCGATCCGCTCGCGCGCGCCGTTGCCGCGGCCGCTATGGCGGGCTTCGCCTACTGGGTCGTGCACGGCTCGTTCGACTGGTTCTGGGAGTTCGCCGGCCTGGGGGCGCCAGCCTTCGCGCTACTCGGTCTCGCCTGCTCGCTCGCGCCGCGGCCGGCCGCGCGCGCTGCCCCCCGCCCGCGGCCGGCCGCCGCGCTGGCTGATTGCCCTCGGAGCTGCCGCCGCGCTGGTGGCGATCGTCTCGTTCACCGCCCCGTGGCTGAGCAGCCTCGAGGTCGAGAGCGCCGCGCGCGTGTGGGTGCGTACTCCTGGCGCAGGCGTACGCACGCCTCGACCACGCCGCGCGGCTGAACCCGCTGAGCGACGAACCGTACGTGGTGGCCGGCAGCATCGCGCTGCGCCGGGGCGAACTGGCGCGCGCCAACCACGAGTTCGCGCTGGCCCTCGGGCGCACCCCGGGCGACGCCTACGCGACGCTCGAGCGTGGGGCGATCGCCTCCGCGCGTGGTCGACCGCCGCGAAGCGCTCGCGCTGCTCGAACGGGCGGTGCGTCTCGCCCCGCGCGATCCGCTCACGCGTGCGGCGCTCGCGGTGGTGCGCGCGCGGCCACCGGGTGGACATCGGGGAACTCAACCGCTCAATCCTGAGCAATGCTCAGCAATTCTCATAATGTGAACGAATGTTGAGTGAAAATACGGACCAGAAACACGACTTTTCGCTCGACATCAACTGTAAGTTCGCTAGTTTGTGTACTGACCTGACCGATTTGCCGGCCGCGACGTGTGGCGGCGATGGACCCCGAGAACGGCGTGTCAGTGGTGGCGAGGCGAAACGGCGGGCGAGGCAAGGAGAGCGACATAGGGTTGCTCGACGCCGAAAGGACCCCCAAGGTTGGGAAGCATGAGACGCAATCGCATAATCCTCGGAACGTTGGCTCTGCTGGCGTTACTTGCCGTACCCGCCCCCGCCGCGCTTGCCGGCGGGCCGCTGCTGAGCGGCTACGGCGGCCCCGGCGCAGGTGCCCAGGCGATCATCGGCGGGACGCTGCTGAACGGGCCCAAGGGGGGCTCCGGCGGCGGCTCGGGCGGTAGCGCGGGCGGCTCCGCTTCCGTCTTCCTGCTCCGTCTTTCTCTCCTCTCCCTCTCCCTCTTCCTCTCCCCTCCGCCAAGAGTGCAAGCGGCGTTGCAGCCAGTGGTCGTAGCGGGCGGTCGCGAGCGAGCGGCTCCGGCGGTCCGGAGGCGGCACCTCCCTCCCGGCACGGCCGCGGGCGAGGTCTCCTCGGGCGGCGGGGTATCGGCCGGGAGCACGGGCGTGCACGCGAGCCGCGTCGCACCCGGCAGCCTCCCTGGCCGCCTCGGTGAGCGCGGGAGCGTCGTGGTTCACCGGCGGGGACCTGCTGGCGCTTGGTGCTGGCCGCCGGCGTGCTGGCGCTCGTTGCGGTTGCCACCGTGCGTTTGTCGGGTACTGGTGCTCATCATGAATAGACGGCACGGGCTCGAACGCACGAGTTGCGCACGGATCACGACGCTGATGCTCTTTCGCATGAACGGACCTCGTCTTACCCAGCAAACGACCGCACCCAGCCTGCCGCTGACCAGGCGCCCTGCCGCGCGGTCGGCTACGGGACCACGCTCCGCGCATAGTGGGATCTTCCACGGTCCGCTGCAGCTGCTGCTCGAGGAGCCCGGCTGGAACGTGCTGGTGCCGGCGATCGACTTCGCGATGCTGCTCCTTGCGATGGTGCTCGCGCTCGGTGGGGTGCACGCCACGCTGCACGTCTCGGCCGTCGCCGCGCCGCTGCTGGCGCTGCCGCTGCTGACGCTGCTGACGCTCTACCTGCGCGGGCTCTACCGCACCCGTCTGCGCGCACTCATGCTCGACGGTCTGGCGCCCGCCGTGAGCGCGGTGTCGGTCGCGGCGATGGCGGTCGCGGCGATCGGCCTGCTGGCCAACGGACGGATCCCCGACCAGTCGCGGTGGGTGGCGGCGTGGTTGCTCTCGCTGGCGGCGCTTGGGGTTGGTCGTGCGGTGCTGGCGCTCGCGCAACGGTGGGCGCGCAGCCGCCGCCTGGTGGGCACGGCCGGTGCTGATCGTCGGCGCCGGCATGGTTGGCGCGCAGGTGGCGCGCCGTCTGGAGGACCATCCTGAGTACGGCCTCTACCCCGCGGGCTTCCTCGACAACGACCCGCGTCCGCTGGCGGAAGTGGGCGGCCGCGACGTGCCGGTGCTGGGCAGCACCGAGGATCTCGACGAGGTTGTACGAAACACGCACACGCGCAACCTGATCGTCGCCTTCTCCTCGGTCGCCGACGCGCACGTCAGCCGCCTGATCCAGCGCTGCCAGGAGCTCGGCGTCGAGGTGTCGGTGGTGCCGCGCATGTTCGACACGATCAACAACCGCGTCGGCTACGACACCGTCGGCGGCCTGCCGCTGCTCTCCTTCACCACGGTCAACCCGAAGGGCGTGCAGTTCGCGCTCAAGCACGCCTTCGACCGCGTGTTCGCCGCCACGCTGCTGCTCGCTGCTCTCCCCCGTGCTGGCGCTCACGGCGCTGGCGGTTCGCCTCACCTCCCCCGGCCCGATCCTCTTCCGTCAGCGCCGCGTCGGCCGTGACGGCACGCTGTTCGACGTCTACAAGTTCCGCTCGATGCGGGTCGACGCGTTGGAAGGCCTCCAATCAGCGCATATGAGCGTCGACGGTCATTCGAGCGCCAACGGGCATTCGAACGCCAACGGTCATTCGAACGCCAACGGTCATTCGAACGCCAACCGGCAGACGCCCTCCCTCAATGGTCATGGCTCGGCAAACGGGCACGGCTCGGCAAACGGGCAGGGCTCCGCGAAGGGATACGATCCCGCGGAGGGCCTGAGCGGCGCGGAGATCGCGGCCTTCGAGTTCGAGTTCGCGCTCGAGCGGGACACCGCTCCCGGCGGGGTGGAGGGCACCGACCGCCGCACCCCGATCGGCCGCTTCCTGCGCCGAACCTCACTGGACGAGCTGCCTCAGTTCTTCAACGTACTGCGCGGCGAGATGAGCGTGATCGGCCCGCGCCCCGAGCGTCCCGAGTTCGTCGAGCTCTTCCGCCACGACGTCGCCCGCTACGGCGACCGCCACCGCGTGAAGTCGGGGATCACGGGCTGGGCGCAGGTGCACGGCCTGCGTGGCCAAACCTCGCTCGCCGAACGGGTTGAGTGGGACAACTACTACATCGCCCACTGGTCGCTCGCGCTCGATCTGAAGATCCTCGCGCTCACGTTCGGGGCGCTGCTGCACAACACGGAGTGACCCCGATCGCTCAATCCCGCGATGCTCGTGCGAGGAACAGCGTGAGGTCGACCCAATCGGCCTGCTGTGGGCGCGCGCCGAGGGTGCGGAGGATGATCTCGAGGATCACGCTGAACTCGCCATGGTCGACGCCGACCACAATCGCGCAGCCCGCGTGCACACGTCCGGCCTCCGCCCAGCGGCGCGCGAGCACGGGGAGATCCTTGACGTCAAAGGTGACGAAGATCCGCTCTTCGGCCGTGGCGATCGACAGCAGATCCTCGTCGGTGAGGCCATCGAGCTCGCGCTCTTCGTCTGCGGCTCGAACGTCGTGGCCTCGCTCGCGGAGGGGCGTGGCGACGCGTCGTGCCGAGATGTGCGCGTCGAGGAAGAGCTTCACGGAGCGTCGGGCGCCCGTTTACACATCGACACGGCTGACGGCTATGAACGGGAACTCCTCTTCGAGCTGCTCGATGGGTCGCCTGTTCTCAGCTATCGCTGAGTCGATCTCCTCTCCAAACAGCTCGTAGTAGTCGAGGGCAAGCCGGATCTGACGCTCGTTGGCGGACCCGCCCGCGGTCATGCTCTCGATCGACCCGATGTCGCGATGGGCGTCAACGATCTGCCATACGTCGAGCGCGGTCCCGATCACCCATGCGCGCCGCTCCCAGTCCACGCCGCGGAACGCGATCCCCGGGAGCAGTCTCATCCGCAGCGCCTCCTCCGCCAGCGCTTCGACGATCGCTCCTCGGCTGCGACCCGTACGTCGCGCTTCCCGATCGACCAGGGCCTCCATCCGCTTGGAGAGACGCATGCTGAAAGGCGCCGACTTCGTAGCCACCCCCAAAAGGGTATCACGAACATTACGCCGTCATACGGCCTCGATGGGGGAGGGGATGGGGCTCAGATGCTGCGGTGTGCGTCCGTGCCGCTGCCCTGCCAGTATTGGTAGACGCGCACTGTCAAACCGCTGGTGCCGAGCACGCGCGGCAGCGAGATCGCGTAGCGGTTGAAGCGGTTGAGCGTGAACAGGGCCTTGTAGCGCAGGACATTGCCCTGGAAGGCTTCGAGCTGCATGTAGTCGCCGACGGGGCCTTCGCCCTTGGCGAGTACTGCGCCGTGGTGGCGGCGGAGGCTCAGAGTCACGCCGCTGGGGTTGGCGAAAGGGCTGGCGAGCACGCGGGCGAGGGCTGCGAACGCGGGCTTGCGCGCACCCTTGGTGTTCAGCACGCCGAAGTTTTCGCGCATGGAGTCCTGCAGCTTGTACAGTACCGCCGCCGCGACGTAGGGGGTGCGGGCGAGCGAGCGATAGAGGTTGGTGATGTTGGTGGCCTGTACCGTCGGGCTGACGCACCCCTGTTCCTGCTGGACCCTCTGCTGCGGCCAGCAGCTGCTCCAGCCGAACTCATCCAGCCACAGCGGTGTGTTGTCCCCGTTCGCCAGCTGCGTTTCGTGGATCGCCCGCAGCGAGCCGAGCGTGAGGGTGTAGAAATGGACCGCCAGACCGTCGTAGTAGCCCTTGATGCCGGCTGCGTAGAGTGCGCGCAGGAAGACGCCGTTGGAGCCTACGAGCGAGCCGGCGAGCACCTTCACGTTCGGGTTGGCCTGCTTGATCGCAGGGTAGGCCGCACGCAGGACGGCGGCGTAGTGCTGTGGTTTTTCCGGCCCCGCGAAGTAGGCTTCGTTGGCCTGGTCGGGCTCGTTCCACACCTCGATCGCCGCCAGGCGCTTGCCGTAGCGCGTGGCGAGGTAGGCGACGAAGGCTGCGTACGCGGACGGTTCGCGTGGAGGCCAGGCGTTTGCTGCGGTTAACCGCCCCGCCGCACACTTGCGCAGCAGGGATGCCGGGGCCGAGGAGGCCCAGCAGGGTGTGCTGTCGGCGGTTGCGATCACCTTGATGCCGGCCTTCCCGGCGTCGCTCACGAGGCGGTCGAGATAGGCAAGGGCGCGGGGTTCGATCTTGCCCGGAGCGTTGGGTTCGAGTGAGGACCACGGCACTTCGACGCGCACGAGCTTCGCTTGCAGAGTGTGCGCACGCGCGACTTCGCGATCTGCCAGGGAGGACGGCAGATTGCCGGCGACTCCCGCCACGTTCACGCCGCCGAGCGGTGCGACAAAGGAGGCATGCGTCCCGATCGTGCCACCAGCTGCACCGCTCGTTGCCAGCCAGGCGGTTACGCATAGGCAGAGCAGCACTGCGGCGGCGAGGGTTCTCGGGACGTGGGCCCCGAGCTTCGGTAGGCGTCCAGCCATGGGCATACATCGGCATCCTGCCATCACTACAAGATAGATGCCCCCGGTAGGCTTTCGGTCGTGTCCCCCACCTGGATCTGGATGCAGATTGCGATCGTGGTGTTCGTCGTGATCGGAATGATCATCGCGATCACCAAGCTGGCGTAGCTCACCGGCGCAGGTGCAGCCACCGGCGCAGGTGTGAGCCGTCGATGTCACGCATAGCCACTTCCGGGCGGGGCGGCAGCTCCCCACCGTCGAGGATCGCGCGTGGCACCGCCTCGGTCAGCCACTGCGTCAAAGGGGCCAGCCCCGCCTGCTCGAGCTCCGCGGCGATCGCCGGGGGGCGGTGGACGTGGTCGTGGGCATCGGAGGCGACGTTGTGCAGCAGCCCGTCGCGCGCGAGCTCGAGCGCGAAGCGCTGCGCCTCGGCGCCGAAGCGCCCGCCGAAGGAGCCGGCGGTGACCGACGTGAGGAGCCCCTCCCGCACCAGCCGCTCGAGCATGCGCCGGTCGCGTTGAAAGGCGGGGCAGCGCTCGGGATGGGCCACCACCACGCGCCGCCCGTCGACCGATCGAAGATCGGCCAGCAGCGCCAACAGGATCTCGTCGAGGTGGGGGGCGACGGGGGTGAAGGGCGGCTCCACCAGCAGCCATGCTCCCCCCCCGAGCGTGAGGCGTTCCAGCTCCGCCGGCTCGATCTCGGCGATCTGCGTCAGTGCGACCTCGGCACCGGTACGGATTTCGAGGGGTGCTCCGTCGATGCTCAGCACGCCCTCGGCCGCCAGGCGGGCGTTCAGCTCTCCGACCAGCCGAGCGATCGTTTGAGCGTCGTTGCGGTAGCGCCCGTTGATGTGCGGGGTGGCCACCAGCACGTGCGTCCCGCCGGCTGCGGCGGCGCGTGCGAGCGCGAGCGAGCCCTCGATCGTGGTGGGACCGTCGTCGATCCCATGCAGCACGTGGCAGTGCAGGTCGATCACGCTTGCGCTGAACGTTACGCGAGGCTCGTCGATGAACCGGCGGTGGCCCGTCGTGGCTGGCCCGGATATGATCGAGCCGGCTGGCGGTGCGGCGGCGACGAATACGATGACAGCCGCGTCGGCGGTCGTTCCACGTCCACAGCTGCCCACACACAAGCAGGCGAGGTCAGAGCATGTTCAAATCGATCGTGGTTGGCACCGACGGCTCCGAGACGGCCGGTGAGGCAGTGCGCCAGGCGGGCGACCTGGCCAGTACTCTGGGGGCGACGCTCGAGATCGTGAGCGCCTACGAGCCGGTGCCGGCTGGACGCCTGCGCTCGGAACGGCGCGACGCCCCGGAGGACCTGCAGTGGGCGATCAACCCCCGCGAGGACGTGGACGCTGCGCTCGAGGCCGCCGCGGCGCCGGCGCGCGAGGCGGGCGTTGAGGTGAATATCTACGCCCGCCAGGGCGACCCCGCCGACGCGATCCTCGACGTCGCCGAGGAGCGCGGCGCGGACCTGATCGTGGTCGGCAACAAGGGTATGAGCGGAGCCAAGCGCTTCCTGCTGGGCTCGGTGCCCAACAGGGTCTCCCACCACGCGCCCTGCTCGGTGTTGATCATCCGTACGACCTGACGGGTCCCCTCTTCTGGCGTCGTCGCCCGCCCCGCCTCTGCGGAGCTAGCGTGGCTCGTCCCCCCTATCCCAGCCGTGCCCGCGGCACCCTCCCGGCTTCATCTCACGGCCGCACGGCATCTGCGATCAACGCGGCGGCCGGTCCCGCCTCTAGATCGGCGTCCAATCCCGGGATCTCGGGCCGCAGCGTTCGCGGTAGTAGGGGTTGCAGCAGGCGTGCCCGCCGTCCGAACGGAACGACCGCGTCGATGATGCGCACCTGTCGCTCGACCTCCAGGGCACGGATCAGCGTCAGTGGTCCGATCCGGTGCACGCCTCGGTGTGGGACGCCGGACAGCTGGGCTGCCGTCTGAGTACGCCTCAGGCGCGGGACGGCGTGGTCGGGCCCCGCGTGGTGGGGTTGTGGCTCCTCGGATATCAACGCCACGTCGACTCCGCGTTGTTGTAGCGCGCTCAGCCAACGCACGGCGCTCTCGGTGGCGCGGCCGCGATCGGCGACTGCGACGATCCGCGCCGGCCCGGCCCGCCGGCGCCCGAAGTGCTCACCGCCACCGCCGTCGCTGCTCGCGGACTGGCGCGCACCGTGGCGGCGCAGCAATACGAAGATCCACACCAGCGCGTCGGAGCCCACGTCAAGTGAGATCTTCAGGAACCCACGCCAGCCGTCGCGCCAGCCGCCCTCCACCATCGTGCGGTAGCTGAGCTTGGCGGCGGGGCGCAGCAGGATCCCCTTCAGGTAGGCGCGGGCGGAGCGGGGTCGCGCGATCTGCTGGCTTTCCAGCCGGGCATAGCCCCAGGTGTCGCGCAGCGCCTCGCGCAGCGTGTCGGCGAGCTCATGTTCGAGATCGCCGCCGAGGATCGCGGGCAGCTCACGGAGCTCGAGGCCCTCGTGCACTGTGAGCGACTCGTCGTGTCGGTAGGCCCCGCGCCGGAACAGCCGCGAGCGGTAGGCGGGGTACTTGGCCGACGGTCCGAGCGGGCCACCGAGGAAGCGGTTGCGCAACGCGCAAACAGCGATGTCCACGTCCTTGGAGGGGGGCTCGAGCAGCGCCTCGATACTGGTGCGTAGCGCCGGCGAGACCCGCTCGTCGGCGTCTACCTCGAGGATCCAGTCGCCGCAGGCGGCGTCGATTGCGACATTGCGTTGGATCGCAAAGCCGCGCCAGGGGCTCTCGATCACCTGCGCTCCGGTTGCGCGGGCCAGCTCGACCGTGTTATCGGTGGAGCCGCCGTCGACGACGATCACCTCGTCGCAGAAGGCCACGCTCGCGAGCGCCGCCGGCAGGCGCTGGCGCTCGTTCTGGACGATCATGCATGCCGAGATGCGTGCTCGGGGCATCCGCGGGCAGCTACGTCTCAAGCAGCTCGCGCCGCGCAAAGGCGAGCTTGATCGTCGGCCGCATCCCAATCAGCTCGAAGCCTCGCTCATCCAACTGCTCGATCAGGCGCTGTGCCTCGCGCGGGCCGCGATTGTGGTGGACTTGAAAGGCAAGCGCCTTGACCTCGAGCGCGTCGAGGTCAAGCTGTGGGACGACTTCGTACTCGGCGCCCTCGAGATCGAACTTCAGCAGGTCGATGTGCGGGTGGCCGAGCTCGCGGGTGAGACTGGCGAGCGTGCGAGCGGGAACCTCAATGAACTGATCGGTTTCGAACAGGTTGGCGCTGGAGAGCGCGAGGCCCTGGGGATGGTGCGTGCGTTGCATACGTATGACCCCGTCGTGGGTGGCAAGCGCCGCGCGGTAGATCGCGAAGCGGAGCTCGCCGGCGGTGGTTGCCCGCGCCTCCTCGACGTACTGCTCGACGGGCTCGACGCTCTGTACGCGAACGTCGAAACGTTTGATCAGCTCGAGGTCGAAGGAGATGTCGTTGCCGGCGCCGATGCAGTAGCAGATCCATCCGGGTTCGATCAGGGCCGTGGGTACCATCCAGCCGCCGTAGGCCGAGCCGAGCGAGACCGGCTTGCCGCGCCCGCTGACCGGCGTGCGTTCCATGCGCCACTCAAACCAGCGGCGCGCGATCCCTGAGCGAACCTTGGCGGGGCGCAGCTTGGAGAGTGTCAGCTTGGAGTCCATATCTGCCGGTCTCTATATCTCAGCGGCGGCTCATTAGCTGGTGAAGCTGCCCCGACAGAGCGTGATCGGGGATGATAAGCGCACATGAAGATCGTCAGCGTGATGACCACCGACTCCAGCGGCGGCGCGGAGTTCGCGGCGGTGGAGATGCTTGACGCTCTGCGCGAGCGCGGGCACGACGTGGTGATGCTCACCGACATGGTGGGGATGGGGCGTGACACGGGCGTGCCGGTGCTCCCGATCGGCATCGGCCCGAAGCTTTCCAGGCGCTCGTGGGTGAGTCTGACGACGAAGTGGCCGCTCTTGGCGTGGCGGTTGCGGCGGGCGCTCGCGGCGCAGGAGCCGTATGGCGCCCTGCTGCTGCACTACAAGAAGGAGCAGCTGCTGGCGCTCACGCTGCCCGCGCGTGCACGACGCACGGTGGTGTGGGCGGAGTGGGGCAAGGTCCCCTACCAGCTGCACACGGGCATTCCCGGGCGCCTCTACCGGGCCGCCGGGAGGCAGGTCCGCCTCGTGATGTGTGTCTCGCAGGGCACGCTCGAATCGGTGCGGTCGCTGGGCGTGGACCCGACCAAGCTGGTGGTCGTCCCCAATGTGTTGCGCACCGAGGAGATCCGCTACAGCGAGCAGGGGCGCGCGCGGGTGCGCGGCGAGCTGGGCATCCCCGCAGACGCGTTCGTGGTGGGCTGCATCTCGCGCTTTCATCCCAAGAAGCGCAACGACGTAGTGGTGGAGGCCGTGCGCGAACTCGACGATCCACACGTGCACCTGATCCTCGCCGGCGACGGGGAGGCCGAGGCGCAACTGCGGGCACTGGCGGCGCCGCTCGGGGAGCGGGTGCACTTCATTGCCACCCCGGGCAGAGAGGTAGCCGAGGTGCTGTCGGCGTTTGACGTGTCGGTGTTCTGCCCGAGCCCTACCGAGGGCGCTCCACGGGCGGTGATCCTCGGCATGCTGGCGTCGCGCCCGTGTCTGTCCACCGGCGCGGAGGGGGTGGCGGACATGATCGCCCCAGAGTTCGGGGGCATCGCTTCGCCCGAGAACGAACCGGCGGCGCTACGGGCGCTGCTAAGGCGCTACATCGGAGACCCACAGCGGGTGGAGCGCGAGGGCGCCGCGGCGCGGGCGCACGCCGAGCGAACCTACGCCGCGCCGGTGGTGGCGGCGGAGATCGAGCGCCTGTTGGAGAGCGCGCTGCAACCATGAGACGCGCGGTGATCCTCGCGGGCGGTAAAGGCACACGCCTGCGCCCCTACACCACCGTACTGCCCAAGCCGCTGATGCCGATCGGGGATCGCCCGGTGCTGGACATCGTGGTGCGCCAGTTGAAGGCGCACGGCTTCGAACGGATCACGATCGCGACCGGTTACCTCGCGGAGTTGATCGAGGCGTTCTTCGGTGACGGCTCGGGGTACGGCATCCCGATCGACTACTACCGGGAGCACGAGCCGCTCGGCACGGTGGGTGCGCTTGCGCTGATCGAGGGCGTGCGGGACGAGCACGTGCTGGTGATGAACGGGGACGTCCTCACCGACATCGACTACGGCGGGCTGCTCGAGCGCCACCGCGTAAGCGACGCCGCCGCCACGATCGCCACCAAGACGCGCCACGTGCAGATCTCACTCGGCGTGCTGCGCTTCGGCGACGATGGCGACCCGACCCGCCTGACGGGGTATGACGAGAAGCCGGCGATCGACTACACCGCGAGCATGGGCGTCTACTGCTTCGCGCCCCGGGCGCTCGCGCACATCCGGCCGGGCGAGCGGTTGGACTTCCCCGACCTTGTGCTGCGTTTGATTGCGGCGGGTGAGGTGGTGCGCGCGTGGCCGAGCGAAGACTACTGGCTGGACATCGGCCGCCATGACGATTACGAGCAGGCGCAGGAGGAGTTCGAGAGCGTGCGCGAGCGGCTGATCCCGCCGGAGAGCTGAGCCTCGGGTTGGGGCTATGCGAGCGCTGCGCGGACCATCTGCACAACCAGCCTGAGGGTGGCCTCGTGCATGGTGCTGCTGAGCGGCAGCGCACAGTGGCGGTCGCCCGCTTCGGTGGCTCCTGGGAGGTCCTCGGCGGAGCCGGCGTCGCGGTAGTCGGTAAAGGTGTGCAGCGCCGGATACCACGTCGTCTGCACCCCGGACGCGGCGAGCTCGGCGCGGAAGCGATCGCGCGCGTCGCGGGAGGGGAGCAGCACGGGAAAGAAGAAGTGGGAGGCTAGCTCGACGGCATGATCGTCCCACACGAGCTCCAGCCCGGGTACCTCGGCGAGCTGTTCGCGGTAGGTACGGACGAGCGCGCGGCGGATCGCGATCTCCTCTTCCAGGCGCGGCAGACGGCTGAGCCCCAACGCGGCGCGGGGCTCATCGAGGCGATAGTTGAAGCCGATGTCGACCACGTCGTAGGCAGGATCGTGACCGCGGTGACGGTCCCAGGTGGAACTGCTCAGCGCATGCGAGCGCAGCTGTCGCACGCGCGAGGCGAGCTCCTCGTCGGCGGTGCACACCATGCCGCCCTCGCCGACGCACAGCTGCTTCTTGGAGAAGAAGCTGAACGCACCCAGCTCCCCGACGGTTCCGACCTGGCGCCCATCCTGATCGAGCCGCGCGCCGATCGCCTCGGCGCAATCCTCGATCAGCACGAGGCCGTGCTCGTCGCAGAGCGCGCGCAGCGCGAGCACGTCGGCGGGGTAGCCTCCGAAGTGCACGGCGACGATCGCGCGAGTGCGCGGCGTGATCCGCCGGGCGGCGTCGTGCACGTCGATGTTGAGGTCGTAGCTGCCGCCGTTGCGGGCGCGGATGTCGCACAGGACCGGCTTGGCGCCCACATAGCGCGCAGCCGCGGCACTGGCGACGAACGTGAGCGCGGGCACGATCACCTCATCTCCGGGGCCGATCCCGGCGGCGAGGCACGCGAGGTGCAGGGCGGCGGTACCGCTGGAGACGGCGAGCGCGTGCGGACTGCCGGTGTAGGCGGCGAGCGCCTCCTCGAATGCCTGCGTGCGCGGCCCCATTGTCAGCCAGCCCGAACGCAGACACTCGAGCACGGCCTCCACGTCCTGCTCGGACATGGCGATATCGGTGAGCGGTACGCGCCAGTCGCTCATCGGATCGCCTCCGCCAGCGCGGCGACCACTCGGTCCTGGTCGGCGTGAGTCATGTGCGGATAGAACGGCAGCGTCAACTCGGTACGCGAGGCCAGCTCGGTGATCGGCAGCGACACGTCAGGGAAGCGCTCGCGGTAGGCGCTGAACCGGTGGATGGAGGGGTAGAAGATGCTCGTCTGGATCCCCCGCTCCCGCAGCCGCGCGCTCACCTGTGCCTGGCGGCCGTCCCGCTCGATCATGATCGGCATCACGTAGCAGGAGGAGCTCGGCACGTCGGCGTCCTCGAAGGGCACGATGATCCCCTCGATCGGCGCGAGCAGGCTGCGATAGCGCAGGGCCAGTTCCCGTCGGCGGGCGATGTCCTCCTCCAGCCGCTGCAGGCGCGAGAGCAGCAGGGCCGCGCGGGGCTCGTCGATGCGGTAGTTGTAGCCCAGCCCGACGACGTCGTAGCTGTCGGTGCGACCGCGGTGGCGGTCCCAGGTGCCGCTGGTCATCGCGTGCGAGCGGCGCGAGCGCGCGAACTCGGCGACCTCGTCGCTGTCGGTGCACAGCAGACCCCCCTCGCCAACGGACAGGACCTTGTTGGAGAAGAAGCTGAACGCGCCCGCCAGGCCCCATGTTCCGAGTTTGCGTCCGGCGAGCTCCGCGCTGGGCGCATGCGCCACATCCTCGATCAGCGCGATGTTGTGCGCGTCGCAGAGCTCGCGCAGGCGGTCGGCGGGGGCGGCGTAGCCGGCGAAGTGCACCACGCACACGGCCTTGGTGTGGGGAGTGATGCGCGCGGCGACGTCCTCGGGGTCGAGGCTGGGGCGCGCGCGCGAGACGATCTCCGCGAACACGGGGGTGGCCCCGCAGTAGAGTGCGGCCGCCGCTGTGGCGGCGAACGTGAAGGAGGGCACGATCACCTCGTCGCCGGGACCGACACCGGCGGCGAGGTAGGCGAGGTGCAGCGCCGCGGTACAACTCGATACCGCGACCGCGTGACGCGCGCCGAGGTGCGCGGCAAACGCCTGCTCGAAGGCGGTGGTGCGGGGGCCGAGCGTCAGCCAGCCAGAGCGCAGCGTCTGTGCCACCGCGCTTAGATCCTGCGGCTGCAACTGCAGATCGAACAGCGGCAGCTCGGGGAAGGTGTCGGTTGAGGCCACTCGGTCGTGATGGCGGGAGGTCAGGGGATGTTCTTGTAGCGCGCGTCGAAGGGATCGCCGAAGGTGCCGGCATCGAGTGCGGCGATCACCTCGGCGATGCCGTCGGGCACGGTCATCAGCGTCTCGAAGCCAAGCTCGGCGCGGATCTTCTCAAAGCTCACCTTGTAGTCGCGAGGATCCTCGTCGCGGCGTACGTAGGAGACAGTGCCGCGGTCGATCTGCTTGTGGATCTCCTCCACGAGATCGAGCTTGCGGTAGTTCTCGCCCGAGCGCCCCGCGTTGAAGACTGCGCCCGCGACCTGCTCGACCGGCGCCTCGAGCACCGTGCGCACGGCGCGCGCGGCGTCGCCGACGTGGATGTAGGGGCGCCAGAACTGCTCGCCGAAGACTTCGAGCTCGCGGTCGGCCCACAGTTCGCGGGTGAACTCGTTGACGGTGAGGTCGAAGCGCATCCGCCGTCCGACGCCGTACACGGTGGCGAAGCGCAGGCAGGTGGGTTGCGTCACGCGGGCGAGCGGGTCGGGCGCGGTTCCATGGGTGGGTGGGCTCCCATTCCCCAGAATCAGCTGCTCCATCCCAACCTTCTGCTCGGCGTAGAGCGAGACGGGACGCAGCTCGCCCTCCTCGGTGATCGGCACCGTCGGGTCGGCCATCCGCCCGTAGTTGGAGCAGGTGGAGGCAAACACCAGGCGCTGCACGCCCGCGTCATTCGCGTCGGCGACCAGCGCGCGGGTGGCCTGCACGTTGACCTCCTCAGCGACCGCGGGATTGAGCGCGCACGCGGGATCGCCGACGACCGCGGCGAGGTGCACCACTGCCTGGGCCCCGGCGAGCGCCCGCCGGCGCGCCTCGGCGTCGCGAATGTCGGCGCGGATCACCTCGACGCTGGAGCTCTCCTGCTCGGCGGCGATCTCCTCTTGGCCGTGCAGCAGCGAGTCCAGAACGCGCACCTCACGCCCGGCGCTCTGCAGCTCCCGTACGAGCAGCGCGCCGATATAACCGCTGCCGCCAGTGACAAGTGTGGCCTCGCTCATCCGACGCTCCTCCTTGATCGTTCCGTGTGGTGCCTTTCGCAGCGCTGGCCCCTGAGTCCTCCATGTGGGACGCCAGATCGCGCGTGGCGCGGGAGCAGCGCAATGCTAGCGCGCCCATCGGCAAAAGCCACGTTCTGCTTGAGCGGAGCGAGCATGATCGATCAGCTCCCCCCAGTGCGTGGCCCAGCGCGCGAGGCCGTTGTTGGCAAGCACGAACGCCCGTGCGGCGGCGCACAGCTCGGCGCTCTGGAAGTTTTCCAGCTGGCGCAGGCGCAGCGCGATCGCCTCGACGGTGGGCTCGATGCAGAGGGCGTCGTATGCCGGCACCGCGCGTAGCAGCGTTCCCATCCATCCGACCCGGGTGGTGAGCAGCGGGCGTCCACAGGCGAGCGCCTCCAGCACCACCAGGCTGCAGCCCTCGTAGCGGCTGGGGAAGACCACGCAGTCAGCCGCCGCGTAGGCGTCGGCGAGCACCGCGGGCGCGAGCACGCCAAGATGATGCGCACCTGGGGCGCCTGTCGGCCCGGCGACCAGCAGCTCGCAGCCCCCGCGGATCGTGCCCTCCACTACCAGGTCGCTGCCCTTGCCGTGCTCCAGGCGACCGACGTACAGCGCATAGCGGCGATCCCCCGG
Organism: uncultured Solirubrobacterales bacterium; assembly: GCA_963812595.1. GTDB lineage: Bacteria > Actinomycetota > Thermoleophilia > Solirubrobacterales > Solirubrobacteraceae > Palsa-744. Next base: position 684,327 of record CAWEVQ010000008.1, on the reverse strand, counting down.
CAACCCCAGACGCTCACGCGCGCCGTGCATCTCGCGCGCCGCGAAGGTGTCGGTGTCGATGCCATTGGGGATCACAACGTCGGCCCGCAGGCGGTAGCGGCGCAACACCTCCTCGGCGACGAGCTCCGAGACGCACGCCACCCGTGTGGCCCCACGTCCGGATAGTGCCTCGGTTATGCCCGCGCCCACTGTGCGCCGCAGGCGCTCGCGTGCCGGCACGCTGCCGCGCTGGGCGTGGGCGTTGCCGACCATCGTGCCGTGGTAGAGGTGGATGCGAGGTATCCCGCGCGGGCAGCCGACCCCAAGGAATCCGTTGGTGACGATCAGGTCGAGATCGCGTTGCTCGCGTGTGGCGGCGGTGGCCGAGCGCGACAGCAGCGGGTAGTTGAGCCCCAGGCGAGACTGCCAGCGTGTGGGCGCGTACGCCGGTCCGACGATCTCCACCTCCCACCCCATACGTGTGAGCACATCGCCGAGCAGCACGCACACCCGCTCCACGCCGCCGGCCTGGTTGGAGGGGTCGGGCGAGACGATCGCAACGCGAGGCACGGGCTTAGAGTCTGTCCGATAACCCGTCAAACTGTCTCCCAGCACCCGTCAGACTGTCTCCCAGCACCCGTCAGACTGTCTCCCAGCACCCGTCAGACTGTCTCCCAGCACCCGTCAGACTGTCTCCCAGCACCTTTGGCGGGCCGATCCCGGATTTTTCGGACGGCTTCAGGGCCTATGCCGCTGCGCGCGGGTCGCGCGGGTCGCGCGGCTGTGCGCCGAGGCTGACGCGCATCCTGTGGAGTCGTGCGCGGAGCGCTCCCGACGCGACCACCGCGGCCCGCGTTCTTGCAAACCGCAGTTGGGCTCTGGCGATCCCGGGAATGTGGTTGCGCTCGGCCAGCCACGCGCCGTGCCGGCGCAGAAAGCTCCAGTTGTTGCGAAGCGCCCAATACTCGTAGCGCAGGGTCGACGAGTGATGTTGACCGCCACGCCAGGTCTGCAGTTGATAGCAGTAGGTGGCGGGGGTGAAGATGCAGCGGAAGCCCGCGCGGGCCGCCTGCACGAAGAAGTCGGTCTCCTCGCGGTAGCCGTTGACCGGGAAGTCGTGGAAGCGCGCGTGCGCGAACACCGTCTGGCGTATGAGTGCCCGCGCGGGCAGGAACGGGGTCTCGATCGTCTCCTCGGGGAAGACGTCGACGTCCTCCATCGAGGGCTGCGCCTGACGGGGCGCTGCGGCGGCGATCTCCGCCACCTCGGACTCGGGAGCGGAGGTGTGGATCAGCGGCGCGCCGACGACATCGGCAGCGTGGTACTCGGCTTCGGCGCGCAGTACCGTCGCGTAGTCGGCGGGAAAGCGGCAGTCATCCTCGCCGAACAGCACCCACTCGCCGGCGGCCGCCTCGATCCCCGTATTGCGGGCCGCGGAGACGCCTCGGTTGGAGTGGTGGCTGATCACGCGCAGCCGCTCGTCGTGGAACTGCTCGCACACGGCCACCGTGTCGTCGGTGCAGCCGTCGTCGACGATCACGAGCTCCGCGATGTCGTGCATCGCCAGCATCGAGTCGAGGTTGGCGCGCAGAGCGCCGGCTCGGTTGTAGGTGGGGACGACCAGCGAGATGTCGTTGCCCCCTTGTACGCTCACTGGGGCGAGAGTGTAAGCCACTAGCATGCTCGTGTTTGTGCGCCGCGATGACGATAGCTCGGAGGGCATGACCGAGTCGATCCAGGTCGGGGCGCGGCGCATCACCGTCGATGTGGTGGTGCAGATCGTCGCGCGCGTACTCAACCTGGCGCTGGGGATTGTTGTCACCCTGCTGCTCGCGCGGGGGCTCGGAACGGATGGCTTCGGCGTCTGGTCGACGCTGTTCGCGGTGACGCAGATCGCCAACAGCATGGGAGAATTGGGACTCACTCAGATAGCTGTGAGCCGTGCGGCCAACCAGCCCGACCGCGAGTCCGAATGGGTGGGAGCGCTGCTACAGCTGCGGCTGTTGCTGGTGATCCCGATCACGTTTGGATCGTTGATCGCGGTGCTGCTGATCGCGCCCTCCCATCAGGCGACGGTGGCGGGCGTTCTGATCGCGCTGGTGGCGTTGGTGGGAGCGCCCGCGGTGCTGAGCGTGGTGTTTCAGCTGCGCATCCGCAACGACATCTCGATGGCGATCATCACTGTCAACAGCATTATCTGGGCCGGTGCGGTGATCGCCGTGTCCGCCCTGGCGGGCGGAATCGTGGCGTATGCCGCCGCTTTTCTGCTCACCACCGCAATCACGATGGGGCTAAATGTGGTGCTTGCGTTGCGCTTCACACATGTGCGCCTGCGGGGCGTGCGGCGGCTGTGGAGGCCGTTGCTGCGCGTGGGAGTGGGAGTCGGGATCGCCGGCATCTTCGTGACCTCATATGTGAAACTCGATCAGATCCTCGTCTTCGAGTTTGCCGGCAGCCACCAGGCGGGTCTGTACGGGGCCGCCTACCGCCTGCTCGAACAGGTGCAGTTCATTCCGATATCGGTGATGACCACGCTGTTTCCGCTGATCGCTGCGGCGTACGCCGACCACCGCCCTCGTATGGAAGCTCTGCTGCAGGCCGCCGGCGAGTATCTTTCAATGGCATCGCTGCCGATCCTCGCCTTCACGATCGTGGCTGCCCGCCCGATCATGATCTTCCTGTTCGGCTCGCAGTTCGCCGCGGCGGCGCCTGCGCTGCCGATCCTCGCGGGTGCGTTCGTTTCGATCTCGTTTGGGTACCTGGTGGGCAACATGGTTGTGGTGGTGGAACTGCAGCGCCGATTCGCCCTCTACGCGGGAGCCGGTTTGCTGCTCAATGCCGCGCTGAACGTGGTGTTGATTCCCCGCTATGGCTTTGTGGCAGCTGCCTGGGTCACGCTGCTCACCGAGGTGACGGTGATGTCGTGCTCCGCGCGCAGCGTATTGATCGATCTGCAGATGCGACCACACGTGGGCCGTGTGTTGCGCACGCTCCTCGCTGCGTCGGCGATGGGCCTGCTGACGTGGGGTGCGCACTCCGCCGGCGTGCCGCTTGGCGGCCTCGCGGCGATCGCGGTGCTCAGCTATGTCCCGTGTCTGCTGATGCTGCGTGTGCTGACGGTGGCGGAGGTGCGCTCGGTGCTGCGCAAGGAACCCCCGGCGGCCACGGCCGGGCGTTCTGGTGTGTCCGATCCCTCGCCGTCGTAGTAGCCATATTTATTCGTTACATCGGTGAGCGCGTTGACGACCAGGCCGATGGCCTGCAGCTTGCGTCGCTCGAAGACCAGGCGTGCACGGCGCACCTGATCTCGTGTTGTCACCCCTGCGCGAGCCACAATCAGGCAGGCGTCCACGGCCACTGCGTCGAGCAGCTCGCGGGTATCGGCGACCGGCAGCAGCGGCGCGGAGTCGATCACGACGAGGTCGACCTGGGCGGCGAGTGTCGTGAATATCTCGGCCAGCGCGACCGGGTTCAGCAGGGTGGTCACGTTCAGCGGGATGGGACCGCTGGGAAGCAATTTGAGATCGCGATCCAGCTCGGAGTCAGGCGCTTGCAGCAGCTCCAGCGGGTCGGCTTCGCCGCGCAGCGCCGAGGCGAGGCCTTGCGGGCTGCTGGGGAGCTCGAGGCGCCGCGCGAGCGTCGGGCGCCGCAGGTCGGCATCGACGAGGATCACCTGTCGTCCGGAGTGCGCCGCCGCTCGTGCCAGGCCAAGCGCCACGCTGGTCTTGCCCTCGACCGGCACGGCGCTCGTCACAATGACGGTCTTGATCGGGTGTGTGTGAGGTAGCAGCGAGAGGCTGTTGTAGAGGATCCGAAATGGCTCGAGCTCGAGCTCCCGCTCGCGGGCGGTGCGCGACGTGCGCGCCTCCTTCGGAATCGCCGCCAGCGCGGGGACCCCATACAGCTCTTCAAACTCCTCCCACGACTTCACCCGCCGGTCGAGCAGGTTGAGCACGAACGCGATTCCGATGCCGAGCAGCAGCCCGACGACAAGCGCGACCAGGGCTGTGGTTTTCTTCTTCGGGGAGCTGGGCGAGGTGGGGGTGGAGGCGGTGCTCACCACATGTGCGTTGCCGGTCTGCACCGACTGGAGTAGCAGCAGTTTCTGATACAGCCCGAGCAGGTTGGCGCGATCCGTCGTATCGGTCGTCGGCAGTTCTTCGATCTTGTGCGTGATCAGCTGCTCGCCTTTCACCAGTTGTTCGACGTTCTGCGTTTGGCTGTAGGCGACATACTCTTCGGCAAACGTGTTGGCGATAGCGGCTGCCTGGTCGGGGTTGCCGACGGTTGCGGTGACGTCGACGATGTAGTCGTTCTGCGGATTGCTTGCGCTGACTTCTTCAAGCAGCTCGGTCGGCGTCATTGCGAGTTTCAGCTTGTCGATGACGCGCGCGGCGACCGGCGGCGTCGTCACCAGCTGCACGTCGGTGGCCTTGACGCCTTCGGGGTCGACGACCTGTTCACCCGAGACGCCCGCGACCTGGCTGGGCAGCGAGTTGCTGACAAACTGGAGCTTGGCGGTGGCCGTGTACTGCGCGGGCTGGCGCGCCACGTAGACCACCGCAACCACGAGCGCGACGATCGGGCAGAGCACCACCACCCACCAGCGCTCGCGCAGCACCCGCAGCGCGCGCGCAAGCCCCGGCGTCTCAGCCGATGTTGAGGTTTCGTGCGCTGGTGGGGGCATAGCTGGCTGGGGTGCGTGAGTGGCCGGTTGCTTGGTGCCTGAGTGGCCGGTTATGTGTTGTCGCCGCGCGGCACAGCGGTATGCACCCGCACGAGCAATGGTAGCCGGATGTTCGCCATGGGCGTGCGGTCTCCTCTTGCGCCCGCCGCCGCGCGTCCGTCGCTACGCGCCCGCCGCCGGCGCTAATCTCACGCCACATGGCAAGTCGCCCCCGCCTCGCCGATCGATGGCGCTTGAGGAGCTCCACGCTGCTGACGGCCCTGATCGCTGTGACGCTGTCGGCGCTCGTGGGGATCGCGATGGTCAGGCTGGGGACGACCCAGCGCGAGCTCAAGGCGCTGCTGATCATGGCTGCGGCCGTCGCAATGGTGGTCGCGGCCCTGCGCCCGCAAGTGGGGCTCGCGATCTTGTTGATCCTGATGCCGTTCGAGTTTCACTTTTCGGGCACGGGCACCAACGAGGTGGTGATCGTGGCGATGGCGCTGGTGCTCATGTGGAGAATTCGGACCACCGCGATACCGGGATGGATCGCGGTCGGGGGCCTGGCGCTCGTGCTCGGCAGCTTCGTCGCGGCGATCGGTGCGCAGGACCAGACCGGCGCACTGTGGGGCGCGGTGCGTTGGCTGACCGCGATTATCCTTCTGTTTGCGGCAATCAGCGTCTTTCGCGGCCGCCGGGATGCCTCGCGTCGCATGATCGACATCTTCACGGGCTCGGCGCTAGTGGTGGTGATGTTCGCCTTTGCGCAGCGGGCCGGAGTTTATACGTTGGTTGGGCCTCCCTATTTTAGTGGACACCCCAATTCGTTCTTCGGAATATATACGGTGTATGCGGGCTACACGGCGATGGCGGCGGTGCTGGCGACCGGCGAGATCCTGATCGCCGTCAATCAGCATCGTATGACCCGGGCCGGAGTGTATGGCGCGGCTTTGGTGGTGATTCTCATCGGTATTGCGATCTCCACCTCGCGCGGTGGACTGCTGGCACTGGCGGGTGGCTGGTTGTTCCTGCTCGTGCTCAACTTTCGTCGTGGGACGATTCTCGTCCAGGCTTGTGCGATCCTGGCGATCTTCATCATGGCGGGCTTCCTGGCGACCCCCCAGTCGACGATCGTCACGATTCAACAGCGTCTCACCGTTCAGAGTGGTGTCGACGTGGAGGACAAGACGCGCTTTGCGCTTCAGAAAGCGGGGGAGCAGGCATTGGGTGGGCGTCCTTTTGGTATTGGGTATGAAAACTTCCCGTTTTACCTGCGCGAACATGTGCACAGCGCTTATATCCAGATGGCGTTCGATCATGCGCACGAGACGCCGGTGCAGATCGGCTTGGACGCGGGTTGGTTGGGTCTCGCGGGCTTCCTGATCCTCTGGGGGTGGCCGATCGTCAAGGTGCTGGCATATGGACGTGGCGGCACGTCGGCCGTCAGGGCGTCGGTGTTTGCCGCGGCGCTCGGAGGCTTCATGGCGCAGGGCCTGTTCGATTATCTCTTTTACGAGATCGACTTCCTGGTTTTCTTCCTGGCGATGGTGTGGGGCGTGATCCACGCTCTGTCGGTTGACAGGGAAGTCGCCGAGCTCGGCGACCAGTGGGGTCGCGAGTTCGACATGGACGGGATCGGGGCACCGGCCGTGCTTTAGAGCGACTAGCCACCGTGCAATGACGCACGCGGTCGGCGCTCTTTGATGTGATAGGTGGCTACTGCCCCTCTTCGACGGCGATCGAGGAGAGGGTTTCGAACGACGGGCGGGTGGTGTTGTCGCGGTTCATATAGCCAAAGCGACCGCTGCTGTCGTCGTGTGACTGGTACCACCAGATGCCCTCGACGTGCGGGTCGGCGAGCAGCACTTTGTAGGCAGCCCGCATCTTGGTGGCCTGTTCCGCTTCCGAGCAGGCCCCGTCGGATTCGCCGCAGTTGCTGAGGCTGTAGCCGAACTCGGTGATGTAGAAGGGCGGCACCGCCCCCAGCACACGCTGCGCGATCGCTTCCTGGGCGGCGACGGCGTCGACCCCATTGGTGTCATCGCTGTTTTCGCCGAGCGCGCCGTAGGGGTGGGTGCTGAGGCCGTTGGCGAGAATCGCGGCGCCCAGTCCCGGGACGTTCGCGACGGCGTCGTGCAGCCAGCCGCCACCTTCGGAATCCCGGGAGTAGCCGGTGGACGAGGACCAGGTGCCGGTCGTCGGGTAGTCGCCGACCATGTTGAACAGCAGTGACGTGTGGATGCCGGCGGCCTTCATCGCATTGACCGCGTCGAGATACATCTGCCCATACTGCGTGGGGTTGGCGACGTTGCCCTTGAGGTACATCTCGTTGCCGGCTTCGGCGATCGAGATGCCGGGGTTGGATTGCAGCTGTGAGACGACCGTGCTCGCCCAGTCGCTCGGCGAGAACTGGCTGAGTGGAGTGCCATCGTCGATGTTGCCGACGATTGCGAGATTGTGAAATCCGTCTTCGAGCGACGCGGCCGGCGTGTTGGATTCCATGCCGATTTCCACACGATTCCAGGTGATGTGACCGCCAAGAATCGTCTGCGCCGCCGCGGGCCCCCAGCCGGCGCCGTCGTTGGTGCCGATGATCTTGCCGGTGACGGGCGGCGATGGAGTTTCGGGCGGTGAGGGAGTTTTGGGCGAGGTGGGAGTTTCGGGCGAGGTGGGAGCTTCAGGCGAGGAGGGAGCTTCAGGCGAGGAGGGAGCTTCAGGCAGCAAGGAGGTTGCGCCGGGAGATTTGCTCGCCGGTGCGCTCGCCGGATCGGTGAGGGAAGCGGCCAGGGGAGCGGATGAGCTTGGTGGAAGCGAGGATGTGGGAGGGGGCGGGGTAGAGGAGCTCGGAAGCGGTGAGGCCGGCGTCGCGGTCGAAGCGATGGCCGTCCGTCGGCGGTTCCTGCGCGCGAGCCTTGCCTGGCGTCCCTCGCGGTCCGCCAAGCGCCGCTCGCGGGCCAGGCGGCGGCCGGCGCGCTGCACCGAGCGTTGCTCGGCGATGCAGTGCCCGCGGTGTTGGATGCGGCAGGCTGCGAGCGACTCGGCGCTAGACACCAGCAGGTGGTCGGCAGCGCGGACGGCGGCCGCCGCCGCATGCACCACCTGTGGATTCGTGAGGCCGCTTTGAGTGGCCGGGGACTGCCCGGTTGCCGCAGACCCGAAGGATGCCATCGCCAGGCAGGTGGCGATCAGCAGGGCCGGTAGCGTACGTCGCGCCCGTCGAGGATGAGACTGGGCGGTGGTCATGATCTCTCCTTCGGGAGCTGGGCTGTCTCGGAGAGACCCCTGGCTTTGCGAGTCCGCCTTGCGACGGGGGTGCCGTTATCGGGATTGCCATGGCGAGTCCGGCGTGCTGTTCTGAGGCCGGATGAGCCTGTTTTTTAGGTCTGCACGCAATCTTTCGGGCCCGTTGCCGGGGCTCGTGAGCGCCCTCGGAAGGCGTGGACGAATGTCCAGTGGGGCCTGTCAAGGCCGTCATCCTCGCGCTACGGGGGTCCTCACGCGTGAGCCAGCAGTCGGCTGAGCGCCTCGATCGAGTAGCGCTCCGCAACCAGCTCCCGCCCGCGATGAGCCAGCTCGGAGGCTCCGTCGCGCAACACGCGTACGAGCGCCGCCGCAAACGCCTCGGCGCCGTCGGCAACCAGGCAATGCTCGCCGTCGCGCACCGCCAGGCCCCCCACCGCACGGGGGGTGGCAACCACGGGCAGACCGTAGGCGAGTGCCTCGATCAGCTTCAGCGGCGTGCCTCCGCCCTGCAGCAGGGGAACCACCGCGCAGCAGGCGCTGGCGTAGACGCCGCGCAGGTCATCGACGAAGCCGAGCGCCTCCACGCGGGGGTCTATTACCATTGTGCCCGGCCCGGAGCTCCTGGTGAACGATCCCTCCGAGGCTGAGCCCGAGCGCGCTGGATCGGAACCTGCGTCCGCCTCCTGGAGGGCGCGTTCCAAGCCGGATCCTACGAGCGCCAGCTTTGCGTCCGGCAGCTGCTCCCACACGCGCGGCAGCACCTCGCCAAGCAAAAAACGCAGGCCGTTGCGGTTGGGCTCGTAGGCGAAGTTGGCGACGAAGATCGCGCGCCGCTCCTCCGTGCGGGGTTGCACGGGCGTGATCGCCGCCACGTCCACCACGTTGGGCACATACCGCAGTCGTGCCGCCGGACACAGCTCGTGGGCTGACGCCAGGTCGGCCTCGCTGGTCATCCACGACTCGTCGGCTCGTTCCAGCAGCCCGCGCTCGAAAGCCCGCAGCGCGCGGGCGCCCCCCATCGTGTGGCCGCCGCCGAGCTCGTGGCGGAAGCCCGACTCGAAGTTGTGGGCGTTGTAGATCACGGGGCGCTTGCGTGTCAGGCTGGCCAGTGCAGCCGCCGCGACCGGCCCGTCGGCGATCACCCTGCTGCTGCTGCTGCTGCCGCCGCCACCACCACCGCCGCGGTCGGGGGCGCGGGCAAGGCGCGCGGCCGCTGCGGCCAGCTCGGGGGAGACACCGCGCGCAAGCTCCTCCGGCACGCCCGTCAGACGAGCGGCCCCGTAGGCGAGCAGCCGGCGTGTGCCGCGCGAGGGAACGACCTCGTGCAGCGCGATTCCCGCGATTGCGCGGAACGCGGCGTCGGGCGCGTCGCCCTCGAAGCGCGCGTAGAGCAGGTCGAGTCCCCCGTGGGCGGCGAGCGCGCGGGCGATCCCATAGGTGCGCAGCGCGCGCCCCGACCCCAACACAGGGGTGTGGGTGGTTACGAGCAGGTCCCTCATCGCGGGTCCTTCCCGTCACGGTCGGTGTGCGATTGCCGATCGCCCACCACGTCCCCGGCCTCCCGCCGCGGTTTGGCGGGCAGTGCCTCCACCGCGGCGGCGATCTCCTGCAGGCGCCGCTCCCACGAGTGCGCCGCGGCGCCACGCGAACGGGCCGCGCGGCGCTCGGGGCCGTCGGTGGCGATTGCCTGCTCGAGCAGACGCGCGAGACCTTCGGCGTCAGGCGCGGTGGCGACCTCGGTGACGTCCGCCAGCGCCGGCAGCGGGGTGGCAACGACGGGCAGGCCGGCAGCGAGGTACTCGTACACCTTCATCGGGAAGACGCTCTCGGTGATCGGGTTGCGCGCGTAGGGGATCAAGCCGGCGTCGGCTGCCTGCAACACCGCGGGCAGCTGCGCATAGGCGCGTGGCCCCAGCAGGTGGACGTTGGGCAGCTCCCGCAACGCGGAGACGTCGGTGTGGGGATCCCCCGGTCCGACCGGCCCAACCAGTGCGAACGACCACTCCGGCCGTGTCCGCGCAAGCGCGGCGAGCAGCGGCACGTCGAGCTTGGTGGCGACGATCGCCCCGGTGAAGACGATCCGCGGCCGTGGCAATGCCGCCACTGCAGGATCTGGCTCGGCGGGTGGCTGGTGCGGCCGCGATGCATAGTCGTGACCTGGCTCGGCGCAGCTCTCGCCAGGAGTCCCGCGATCGGCCGGGAGCGGCTCCAGCGCCCGTGCGAACATCGCGGTGTCGGCGACGTTGGGTGCGTACAGCACGTTCCCCGAGAGCTCCCGCATGCGCGTGGCCAGTGCGGGGGCGCTCGCCAGTACGAGGTCGGCTTGCGCGACGAAGCGCCGCTCAGTGGCGCGAAAGCCCTCGGCGTTGATGCCCGCCACCGCGGCGGCGTCGTCGACGCAGTGGTAGACCACCAGCTCGGGGTCGAGCGCCTCGATCAGCGCCTCCGCCTGGGGAACGTAGGCCCACAGGATCGGGCGTCCCATCCGCAGACGGCGCGTCGCGCGGCGCGCCTGCGCGCGCAGCAGCCTGCGGTTGAGCGCGCGCACCGCGGCGTTGCCGTGCAGCGGCGCCACCAGCGGCGAGAGCACGTGCAGACCGTCCACCGCGCGCGGTGCCCGCAGGCCCCTGCGCAGCCGGCGCGCGATCCGCGCAAGGTCGCGCCCCGCCAGCTGCGGACGGCGCAGGCCGAGCGACTCCACGAACAGCACACGGTTCTCGCGCGCCAACCGCGACATCAGGTGCTGCTGGTTGGTCCACAGGTCGGTCTCCCAGTCGGCAAACCCGACACACACGATCTCGCGTCCTCGCAGGTGGGGGGGGTCGGGCATCGCGGCCATGATCACAGGACCGTCAGATATCGCTGGCGCACAGCGAATGCATTGTCCGGAGCCCCAACCAGCTACTGGACCTCTCTAGCTGCCATCTGGTCGTTCCCTCACAGGTCCAGTTGCTGGTTGGGGCTCCCAAGCCGGAACACCACCTCACGCCTCCCGTGTGCGTCGAGACGGCGACGGCGGTGGATGCCGCTGCTACAGTCGCCGGCGTGGCGGAGGCGAGCTCCTCACACCCGGCGCCCGGCGTCGATCTCGAGCGCGCGCGGCGTGAGCGCGAGGCATACGACGAGCACGGCGTCGAGGAGGCGATGGATACGTGGCACGGCCGCTTCCCGCATGTCTTCCAGGGTCCCAACACGCGCCGCGCGGAGCAACGCTTCGACGCCCTGACGCGCGCCGCGGTCGCCGGCAGCCGCGTGCTCGACATGGGCTGCGGCGAGGGCGCCAGCTCGGAGCGGCTGCTCGGCATGGGGGCCGCGTACGTGCTCGGCATCGACATCTCGCAGACAGCGATCGCTCGCGCTCAGGCGCGCGCGGAGCCGGGGCGGCTGGAGTTTCGCCTGGGTGACGTCACGCGCGAGTTGGAGGGCGAGTTCGGGTGCATTTTCGGCCGCTCGATCCTGCACCACATCGACTACCAGGGTGCCCTTCCGCGCCTCTACGCCGAGCACCTGGCGCCGGGCGGGACGATGCTGTTCATGGAGCCGCAGGGCGAGAACCTGCTGATCCGTCTTTACACCCGGTTGGTCGCGGCCGCGCACACACCCGACGAGCAGTCGTTCATGGAGGGCGACTTGCGGTGGCTGTGCGAGCGCTACCCGTCGATCGAGCTGCACCCCGTCAACTACCTCACCTTCCCCGCCGCGATCCTCACCTCGTCGCTGCGGCTGCGCCCCGACAACGCCCTGCTGCGCGTCTGCGATCGCGCTGACGAGTGGCTCGCCGCGCGCGCGCCCCGGCTGCGTCCGCACTTTCGCCAGACGACAGTTGTCCTCCGCAAGCAGGCTGGATGAGCTTGGCTACAGGTGGTAGCTGGGGCTGACCACTTCAAGCTCGCTCCAGGGGACGGCGTTTAGCGTTTCGTAGGGGCCACCTGGAAGCAGCTTTTCGTAAGGGTTGGGCTTGCCTTCGCGCATCAGCGGGGAGGGATCCTGCGCCTCCAACGCCACCGCGCCCGATGTGTCGGCGACGATCATCCCGTAGCGCTGGATCGCGGTGGCGATCTCCAACGCCGCGGGATTGAGGTGCAGCGAGCTGAGGTTCACACTCGCCTTCAGGCGGAAGCGGGTGCCCTCGGGGATCGAGTAGGCGTCGTCGGAGGTGCCGTCGGTGCGGTTGGCCGGCCACACCCACCCCGAGGAGGCGGTGTCCGGCATCGTCACTTCGAGGGCGTGGGCGATCGCACCCTGCTGCAGTTCTTCAAGGTGGATCTGCCCCGCCAGGATCGACAGTCCGGCGGCCGACACGCCCAGCGGTTCGGGGAGCATGCCTTCGCTGGTGTGGGCGTCCTGGAACTCGCCCCCCCAGCACGCCGTCCAGTGCCCTCCTTCCTGCTGGGCGCGCCACAGCTCCCACTCATGTCCGCTGGAGGGCTGCCACACAACCATGTCCTCGTCGGTGCCTTTCGCTGCCTGCGCTCCCGCCGGGATCGGCACCGCGCTGATGTCCTGCGCGAACGGCTGGAAGATGCCTTCGCTGCGCGGGCAGGTCGAGTTCCGTGCCACCACGGCCGTCGTTGGCGCGTTCGCCGGGACCGTGTAGACGGGTGCGCTCCATTCGGTTGTGTTGATAACCACATGCCCGTAGTAGGTCTGCACCTGGTGGTTGAAGGCCGCCACCAGCTGCGCCGAGTCCGACGCTTGCGGCGCGGAGGCCGCCAGCGGCTGGTTGAAGAAGCTCTGCGCGGAGAACAGGCGCAGCGCGTAGGAGGGGCTGCTGGCCGGTTTTTCCTTTGGGGTTTCCTTCGTGAGAGGTTCTTCCGCCGGAGGTTCCGTGGCTGGGGTTTCTTTCGTCGATGGTTCTTCCGCCGGAGGTTCCGTGGCGGGCGGCTTCGTGGTGGGGGCTTCGTCTCCGGCGGGCTGTTTCCCGCCCGTGGGTTCCGTGGCGGGCGGTTCCCGCGCGGGTGCTTCGGTGGGTGTTTCGGTGGGCGGCATCTGCAACGGCGGCGATCCCTGCGCCGGCAGCGCTTGCGGTAGCGATTCGCCCGGCGGCGAAGCGAAGCCCGCTGCGGACGGGGGAGCGCCACTTGAGCCGCCGCCGGCGGGTTGCACGGGGGGGTCGTGTCGCTGAGCGCACCGGCGCTCGTGCTTGCAGGCCGCCTTGCGCCCCTGGGACGTGTGGGCCCTGCTCCTGCGGCGGCGACGCCCCGACCTGGTTGGGTGGGTGAGAGAGTTCCCGTGCCCGGTGGGAGTCCTCGCGCTCCGTTGGGGGTTCCCCCGGGCTTGTGCCAATCGAGCGCCAGCCAGCCATCCACTCAGCACGAGCGCCCCGATCATCAGTGTCGCCGCGATGCGAAAGATTGCGTAGCAATGCGTACGATCGCCTGCCGAGCCGCGGGCGCAAGGCGAGGGGGTCATCAGGCAGTGATCGACGGACGCGTAAGCCGGTCCAGGTTGAGCCCGTTGATTTAGACGGATGGACGATCGATTGAGTACCTTGGGCAACATCGTGGTGGTGATGCCGAGGTTTGAGCGCTTCGCGCCATGGATGGTGTTCGCGGTCGGCTCGATGCTCGTGTTGAGCGCCGCGCTGCCCGGCGTCGCTCGTAGCGGACCGACTACTCCCCTCTCCAGGACGGATCGGTGGATGGCAGCGGCGGCGGCGGTGCGGCGCGCCGACAGCCTGCTCGCCAACGCAAACGTAACCAGCCGTCGCTCGAGCATCCCGGCATGCTATGCGCAGGCGGCCATCTCGGGCTCGACCGTGCGCTTCTCGTCCCCGCCGCGAGGCTCTGGTGGTGCGATCGTCCTACGCGCCGGCTCTGGTCACTCGCAGGCGATGGTCACGCAGTCGCCCGCCTGCGCGCCCAAGGTTGAGGTCGGCCACTCCTATGCGGCCTCGCTGCGCTACAGCGGCACCGGCGCCGCGCTCGGCCTCGAGGTGCTGGAGCGTGTCAAAGGCGCGTGGCGCGCGTCGTACGTGGCCAAGCAGCTGCGTGGGCGCGGGACCTTCACCACCGCATCCGCGGTGATCGGCCCGATTCAGGCGGGAGTGGACCGCCTTGCGTTTGGTGTGCTCCTGCGTGGCAAGGGCATCGTCCGCACGAGGGGGTACTCGCTGATCGACGTCTCGGCTCATCCCCTAGCGCCGAGCTCCTCGCCGGCATCCACCGCAAGCGTCCCCTCCTTGCCGCCGTCGGCCGCGGGCGTCCTCGCCACGCCGACGCCCATATCCACGGGGACGGTCACCGAAAACCCACTCGAAAATCCGCCCCCGAGCGGAAAACTGCCCTCGCAATGCGAACAGCTCGCGGTCGAAGAAGTTCCCGCCGAACAGTCGCTGCCCGAAGCCCCGTCCACGGAACCGCTGTCGGTCACAGGGAAGTGGACTGTGCGCGCTGGGACCGACCATGCGCGCACCGTTCACGCCGTGCTGCTGCAGAACGGCAAGCTGCTGCTGATGGCGGGCTCGGGCAACTCGCGCCTGGAATTCGAAGCGGGCTGCTTCCGTTCCTACGTCTATGACCCGGTTGCCAACACGTGGAAGGAACTCCAGACGCCGAGCGACCTCTTCTGCTCGGGCCACGTGCAGCTGGCGGACGGCAACGTGCTGTTCGTCGGCGGCACCAAGGGCTACCCCCCGGCCCCCAAGCCTGGCGAATTCCCGAGCACCGTCTACAAGGGTGCCAACACCAGTTGGATCTTCAACATCGAGACCGAAAAGTTCGAAAAGGTGCCGTACAACGAACTCGAACCGCATCAGCCCAAGGAACCGGGCCCGCTGCTGAACGGGGCCTGGTATCCGAGCGCCACCGAGCTCGGCAACGGCAACGTGATCTCGTTTGGTGGGCTGAACGAGCAGGGCGAAGGCGCCACCGCCACCAACTACTACATCGCGCCATACAACAAAGGTGATGCGGCAGGCGATCAGCCGGGGCAGTGGGTTGGCTTCGGCAGCGGTGAACTGCAGCAGACCTACGACTGGTTCTGGGGCCTGTACCCATCGATGATCCTCACCGCTGACGGCCGCCTCTTCTACGACGGCAGCCACGTGTTCGGGAATGGGCTCGAGGAATCGAAGTCGACTCCGGCGAAGTCGACCCCGGCGCCGGATGCCTCGGCGATCTACGACTACTACTGCGCGCCCGGCAAATCGCAGCACGAAGAAGAACAAGAACAGAACAACACCAATCCGGAAGCCAAGGTCGAAGGGCCGCGGGTGGCGGGTGGGCCGTCCTCCGAAGACGAAATGCATCCGCGCGTCGAAAACACCCCGGGCCTTGAAGACCCCGACCAGCGCGATCAGTCGGCCTCGCTGCTGCTGCCCCCGGCGCAGGAACAGAAGGTGATGATCCTCGGCGGCGCCAACACCTATGAAACAAGTACCAACGCGATCGACTCCACCGACGAGATCGACCTTCAGGAAGAACACCCCGTATGGGAAAAGGGTCCCGACCTCCCCCGCGGCACGCTGGACAACGGCGAATTGGAGCCCGCAGGCGCCGGCAAGATGTACGTGTCGGCGGTGGCCCTCCCCGACGGCACGGTGCTCGAGACCGGCGGCTCGCTGTTGCCCCGCACCAAAGACGTGCACGAGGCCGCGATCTTCAACCCGGTCACGAACGTCTTCACCCCGGTCGCCGCCGATCCGGTCGGCCGCGACTACCACTCCGAGGCGCTGCTGCTGCCCAACGGTGACGTGATCGCGCTCGGCTCCAACCCGGTCAACGTGGGGACGGGAACCGAAGCCTTCCAGACGGCCATCTCGGTCTACGAACCGCCGTACATGTTCAAGGGCGAACGGCCCGTGATCGAAAGCATCGATGGCCAGCCCAACCGGCTGGAAGGCAGCGTGAACAGGACCGCTCAGTGGGAATACGGCAGCGAGCACACGATCGCCTACACCTCCAAGTCCTCCGAAATCACCTCCGCGGTGCTGATCCGCCCGGCGGCGGTCACGCACTCCTCGGACCCCAACCAGCGTGAGGTGGCGCTGCCGATCAAAGCAGCCACCGGAGCGGCCGGTGAGAAGCAGTCGCTGGAAGTCAACCTCACCTCCAACCCCAACCTCGCGCCGCCCGGCTACTACATGGTGTTCCTCGTCAACGCCAAGGGTGTGCCCGCGGAAGCCCAGTGGGTGCACGTCGGACCGCAGGGGGCGCCGTGAGCGTCACCGTCCCACCGCCGCGTGAGCTCATCCCGCGCGAGCTCCTGCCCCCGCCCGACTCTAGCGCTCCCACGGTCGACGGCCCCACGTCCGACGCTCCCACGCTTGGCGCCCCCACGGTTGGTGCCCCCACGTCCGCCGCCGCCGCTCCCGCGCGCGAGCTCCTCTGGCTCCCCGGCGCGCCTGGCTCGGACTCTGGCCCGGACTTCCTCTCAGCGCGCGAGCGCACACACGTGGCCTCCCGCGCGGTGCGTCTCGCCCCATGGCTGCTGCTGGGCGCGTTCCTGGCGGTGGAGCTTGCGATCTGCTTCATGCAGTTGACCGGCCCGTTCCTGGACGAGGGGATCTACGTGACCGCCGGCCTGCGCACGCTCCAAGGTCACGGGATCGCCGACAACTACCTCGGCTGGTTTTCGGGCTCGCTGCTGTGGCCGGTGATCGCGGCGCTCGGCTGGAAACTCGCCGGCCTCGCCGGCGCGCGCGCGGCGGCGGCGCTGTGCGTGACCGCCGGGATGGCGGGGATGGCGGGGGCGGCGGGCAACCTCTTCGGGGCGCGCACGCGCGCGTTTGCGGTGCTGGCGGCGGTGACGAGCGGCCCGGTGATCGCGCTTGCGCACCTCGCGGTGTACGACACCTCCGCGGTCGCCTTCGCCGGCGGGGCCTTCTGGGCGCTGAGCGAGTTTCTGCGCCGCGACGACCGCGCATGGTTGGTGGGCGCGGCGCTGCTGTACGCGCTGGCGGGACTGTCGAAGTACCCGGTGCTGCTGTTCATCGCCCCGCCGCTGGCGCTGCTGATTCTCACCGCGCGCGGCCGGCGCGCGGCGCTCGACCTGTTCCTGTTTGCGATGGTGGCGGGCGCCGTGCTGCTCGTCTACTTCATGGCGGATCGCGCGCAGCTGATCGGGTTCATGAGCTTCCGCACGCACGAAAACCCGAGCTTCGGCGTGAGCACCGGACAGCTGGCCTACTCGCAGTTCTATTACACCGCCGTGCCGCTGCTGCTCGCGCTTGCCGGCGCGATCCTGCTGGCGCGCAGGCGCAGTGTCACGCTATCGCCGCCCGCGCACCGCCAAGCCCCGGCGCCCCTGCGGGCCGACTGGCTGGCTGTGGCGCTGCTCACGGGCGTGATCGCCGCGCCGATCTACCACCTCGGCACTGGCAATCCCTCCGGCGATCAGAAGCACGTGGTGTTCGGGCTGATCTTCATCCTGCCGCTGGCGGGGATCGCGCTCGAGCGTGCCTTCGCCGACCGCCGCCGGCTGCTGCCCGCGGCGGTGCTCACACTCGGGCTGGCGCTGTTTGGGTGCGTGCAGGTGGTGCGCATCGACGAGAGCTGGCCCGACCTGCGCGCCTCCGCCAACGTGCTAAGCGCCGACGTGCACCCCGGCGAAAGGCTGCTCGTCAATTCGGCGTGGGTCGAGGACGTCTATCTGTACTCCCGCGGGCGGATCGACACGCCCTACGACCTGTACGACGCATACCGCGTCAAGCACCTCACCAAGCCAGTGGACGTGTGCGCCTTCCAGTGGTTTGCCGTCGTCCCCGGCGGCGAAGCGTGGCCGGCGGCGATGCGCGAACAGATGCTGCGCTGTGGCAGCTTCCGGGAGATCTACACGGCGCGCGCCACACTGACCAACCTTGGGAGCAACCTGCGCTTCGTCACCTACACCGAACCGATCGAAATCTGGCGCAACGAGGCGCCGCACCCCCGCGGGACGAGGGTCAACGAGGCGCGGGGTCGGGCGCGCGCGACGAGGCGAGGGGTCGGCCACGCGGGCGAGGAGTGGCTGGGGCCAATACGACCGGAATGGAAAATGAGATGAGCAAGACGATTCATCACAACCGCTGGGCGCAGGCGCTCGGCGTTCTGCTGATCCTCTGCATCGCATGGTTCCTGCCCTGGTTGGTGGCTCACGCGGATCTCGCGCACGCCTGGTTGTCGCTGCCCTTCCTGGCGGCCACCGCCGTGGTTGTCGCCGCGCTGCTGGTGTCGGTGTGCAACCGCTGGGAGCGCGCCGTGCCGGTGAGCTCGCCCGTTCCCGCCGGCGCGGAGCCGCAGGTGGCGGTGATCGTGCCCACGCTCGGCGAGCCGCTGGAGCTGCTGGAGCGCACCGTGCGCTCGGTGCTCGACCAGGACTGGCCGCAGGAGCGCCTGTGGGTGCTGGTCAGCGACGACGCGCACGACCCGCGGGTGCACAAACTGCTCAACGAGCTCGCGTTGGCGTACCCCCGGGCAACGCTTCGCTACAACCGGCCCCCCGCCAAGGGCGATCCGCGCCGCAACGGCGAAGCGAAGGCCGGCAACCTCAATTCGGCGCTTGCGCGGATACCCGCGGAGATCGAGCTGATCGAGACGCGCGACGCCGACGACCTGGTTGGCGACCGGCGATTTTTGCGCGAGACCGTGGGTCAGCTGATGGCCCACGAGCGGCTGGCATTCGTGCAGACCGTCAAGTCTGGCGAGGTGTACGGCGGCGACCCGTTCGACAACCTCCAACCGCACTTCTTTGGCTGCGCGATGGCCTCGCGCTACGCCGCCAACGCGGTGTTCCCCTGTGGCTCGGGAGTGGTGTGGCGCCGCACCGCGCTCGCCGACATCGGGGACTTCCCGACGTGGAATCTGGTCGAGGATCTGCAGTCCGGGATCGAGGCTCTGCGCCGCGGTTGGGACGGCTGCTACTTGCCGATCGTGGGGGCTCACGCCCAGCACACCCCGGAGGACCTGCCCAACTTCGTCAAGCAGCGGGGGACGTGGGCGCTCGACACGATGCGGCTGATGCTGTGGGCCCCCAAAGGCGGCTTGAGCCTGCGCCAGCGCCTGCAGTTCTACGAGCTGGCGCTGTTCTACCTCCAGGGTCCCGCGACGCTCGTGTTCCTGATCACCCCGGCGCTGGGCTTCGCGCTGCACGACTACCCGGTGGTGACCAGCACCGGCGCCTTCCTGCTGCACTTCTGGCCGTTTGCCGCCGCCCTGGAGCTGTACATGGCGGCGGTTCATCGGCCGCTGTCGCTCGAGCAGCTGTGGCGCGCGCGGCTGGTGTGGGCCGGACTCAGCTTCACCTACGCGCGCGCCTTCGTGCTGGCGGTCGGCGGCGGGCGCGACGGCAAGCCGCGCTATGTCGTCACCCGCAAGGAGAACCAGCACGCCTGGCATTGGCGGCTGGCACTGCCCCACCTGGCGCTGCTGGCGACGCTCGCCGCCACGATGGGCTGGTCGCTCGCCCACCACAGTCTCCTGAACAGCTTTGACGTCAGCTCCGCCTACTGGGTGGTGCTGTACAGCCTGTTGTTGCTCGGCTTCGTGCGCCTCAGCTGGCACGGCGTCTCGCGGCCGAGCCTGCGAGCGCCGCTCGCGCTCCGGCGTGCCCTGCGCTTCGCGGCGGCGGTTGTGTCGATGGTGATGGTGCTCGCGCTGTGCTCCACCGCGTTGGGAGCGACCCGCCCTCAACCTTCACGGGGGACTGCGGTTACGGTCACCCGCCCTCAACCCTCACGGGGGACGGCGGTTACGGTCACCCACCGCCAACCCTCACGGGGGACGGTGGTGACCGTGCAGCGGCTCTTCCACGTGCTCGGCTACCCGCTGGGGCGGGAACGCGCAGGCACGCTCGGCGTGCACACCAAGGGGGCGCTCTCCTACTTCCAGCGCAAGTACCGGCTGCCGGTCACCGGCTACCCCGACGAACGCACTGTGGCGGAGATGCAGGCGGTGGCCACGGCGCTGACCTCCGCCCCGGCGGGGGCTCGCGCTCAGCGCGATCTGATCGACCAGCTGCTGGGCGGCCTGCCGATCGTTCCCTTGGGGCTGGCGTGCGCGGGGGGCCTCTCGCTGCTGGCGCTCACCGCGCGCCGGCGGGATGCGTTGGCGGATCTCTGAGAGTCCCCAACCCAATGAGAAAGAGACGGCGTCTCATTTGGTGGGGCCTCGCAACGAATCGCTTGATCCATCGTCAAACAGGCCGCGCCATACCCTCTTTTTTAGAGCCCTACCAAATAAGACTTGATCTCATTTGGTTGGGGCTCTAAAAGAGCGATACACCCTACGCGCCGGTTGGTGGTACTACCCTCGCAAGCTTGAGCGAGACGTCGATAGAGCGGCTGCGTGCCCGCTTCCCCCGCGTGGCGGTGGTCCACGAGTGGCTGACGATCCCCGGAGGCTCCGAGCAGGTGGTGGAGGAGCTGCTGGAGATGTTCCCCCAAGCAGAGCTGTTCTGCTCGATCTACAACCCGACCCCCACCGCCGGTCGGTGGCCGACGCGGATCACCGAGCGCCCGGTGCACGCCTCCTACCTCAGCCGCTTCCCCGGGGCGCGCGGCCATTACCGCAGGCTGCTGCCGCTGATGGACCGCGCCTACCGCTCCTTCGATCTTTCACGCTTCGACCTGATTATCTCCAGCAACCACGCCTGCGCCAAGAACGTGCGCACGCCCCCCGGCGCGTTGCACGTGTGCTACTGCCACACTCCGATGCGTTACGTCTGGGAGGAGGGCTTCTTCGACGGTGAGGAGGAGGTGGGGCGCCTCACGCGGCTGGCGTTGCCGCTGCTGTTGGGCCGCCTGCGTCGCCAGGACCTGCGCGGCGCGGCGTCCCCGGACGTGTTTGTCGCCAACTCCCGCCACGTGGCCGCACGCATCGAGCGCTGCTATGGGCGCACCGCGGAGGTGGTCAACCCGCCGGTGGACGTCCAGCACTACCTCGGTGTGCCGCGCGCCCCGGAGGACTTCTACCTGGCGTTTGGCCGGGTGGTGCCCTACAAGCGCGTGGATGTGGCAGTGGCGGCCTGCGCGCAACTGGGTCGTCTGCTGAAGGTCGCCGGCGACGGGCGGGCGCTGGACGCCGTGCGGGCCGCAACGCCGCCGGGCGCGAACATCGAGTTCCTCGGCCGCGTGAGCGAGCGCGAGCGCGATCAGTTGCTGGGCGGCGCCCGCGCGCTGCTGTTCGGAGGCGAGGAGGACTTCGGGATCGTGCCCGTGGAGGCCCAGGCCGCCGGACTGCCGGTGATCGCCTACAGCGTCGGCGGTGCCGCCGAGACCGTGAGCGACGGGCGCACGGGGGTGCTGTTCGACGAGCCGACCGCCGCGGGCATGGCGAGCGCGATCGAGCGCTTCGAGCGGCTCACACTCGCGCAGGCCGACGTGCGCGCCAACGCCCAGCGCTTCGGGCGTGAGCGCTTCCGCGCGGAGATGGCGGAGGTGATCACGCGGGCCTGCGAGTCCAAGCGCGATACCCGACGAACTGGCCAATTGCCTTTGCACAGTGGGATCGCGCGCTGAGCGGCCCCATATACACAAAAACTGCGTACTTTGTACCCGCCTAGCGTGTAACCGCCCCAGGGCCCCCGGGCGCTGTGGCGGCTGCCGCGTCGAGCAGGCCAGCCCCGTAGAGGCGGCTGTCGGAGGGCCCGCCGAGTGGCCGCGCGGTGGCGATCAGGCGGGCTTCCACCTGCGCGGGCGTGGGGTGGCGGCCGAGTACGCCCGAGGCGATGATCAGCGCCGCGGTGGCGGCCACGTGGGGGGTGGCCATCGAGGTGCCTTCATACCCGCCCGGGATCCCGAAGCGCCGGGGGGAGGTGCCGAGGAAGGTCACCTGGAAGACGTCGCGCCCGGAGGCGAGGTCGGGGTTGCAGTTGGGGTCGCCGGGTAGGTTGGCGTCGGGTCCGCCGCCGGGGGCCACCAGGGTGACGCCGGTGCCGAAGTTGGAGTAGGAGGCCAGGCAGCCATGTTCGGTGGAGGCCCCCACGGCGATCACGTTGGGCGCCCGCGCCGGGAAGGCGGCGGCGGAGTGGGCCTCGTTGCCGGCGGCGGCGACCACCACGACACGGTGGCGGTGGGCGTAGTGCAGGGCGGAGATCAGCTCGGGGATGTCGGAGGCGGTGATCCCGCCGGGGAATTCGAGGGAGAGGTTGATCACGCGCGCGCCGTGGTTGACCGCGAAGCGCACCCCCCGCGCGATCGTGGCGGCGTCGCCGTTGCCTTCGGAGTTGAGCACGCGCACCGGCATGATCCGCACCCCGTACGCCAGCCCGGTGAGGCCCCTGCCGTTGTCGGTGGCCTCCGCGATTGTGCCGGCGACGTCGGTGCCGTGCCCGTTGCGGTCGTTGGGGTGGCGGTTGTGGGCGACGAAGTCCCACCCCGACACGAACTGGTAGCGGTGGAAGTCGGGCGAGATGCGAAAACGCCCGCGGTTGGCGTAGGCGACGCCGGTGTCGAGCACCGCGACGACCACCCCCTGCCCGCCGGGGGCATGGTCGGCGATCAGGTTCTGCCAGGCCCCGGGCGCGTCGACGCCGAATTCGCCGACGAAGTTCCACTGCAGTTTGCTCCACCCCCCCGGCGTTTTCGCCAGGCCGGGGTCGTTGGGGAAGGGTTCGCCGGGCGCGGCCGCGGTCGCCCCCGCCCCGAATGCACCAGCGGTCGCCCCCGCCCCGGATGCTCCCGCGGGGAGCACGCGGGTGAGCGAGGCGGCGGCGGGACCCGTGGCAGCGGCGGCCGAGACGGGGGTGGCGTGCGAGCGCGGCATCACCGCGGCGTGAGCGATGTAGTCGGGCACTGCCCACGCCACTCCGCGTGTGTGGCGCAGGCGCGCGAGCGCGCCGGGGACGGAGGCGTGCGCGCCCAGCGTCAGCACACGCGTGTGCGATTCCAGTTCGATCGGGTCCACCGCGCCGGCGGCGTGCGCGATCGCGGCGGATGCGGAGGGTGAGTCGGAGGGCGCGTAGCCGACCACCACCCTGCCGGGCGCGTATGGAGCTTCCGCGGCGGGGGGCGTGGAGCGGGAGGATGAGGTTGGGATGGCGGGCTCGCCCGGAGGGCGGCCCGGGATGGCGGCCGAGGTGGAGCGGGGAATGAGCGCCAGTGACGCCCCCATGCCAAGTGCGAGGGCCGCGCAGGCGAGCCGCTGCGCGAGCCGGGTGGAGGGGAGGCGGTGGGGCATCGGATTGGTAATGATGATGGCGCGTGTCGCCACAGGAGCCCACCTTCAGCTGGAGCGCCCCGCGGGGGGGACGGTGAGCGACCGCTTCTTCCCGCGCGACGAGTACTTCATGCGCCTCGCGCTGCGCGAGGCCGAACATGCATTGGAACACGAGGACGTGCCGATCGGCGCGGTTGCGGTGCGCGCCGGCGAGGTGGTGGGGGCCGGCCACAACGAGCGGGAACTGCGCCAGGACCCCACCGCCCACGCGGAGCTGCTGGCGCTGCGCGAGGCCGCGCGCACCGTGGGAAGCTGGAGGGTGCTGGACACGGTGCTCTACGTGACGTTGGAGCCGTGCGCGATGTGCGCGGGGGCGATCGTGCTGGCGCGTGTGCCGCGCGTGGTGTACGGCGCGGCCGACCCCAAGGCGGGCGCGGCGGGCAGCGTGCTCGACGTGCTCGGCGAGCGACGCCTCAACCACCGCCCCGAGGTCGCGGGCGGCCTGCTGGGGGGGGAGTGCGGGGCGCTGCTCAGCGGGTTCTTCGCCTCGCGGCGGTAGTACATCTATTTTCGTGCTCTATCACTTCACGGCTGCTCCGTTCGCACATCTCCGACCCCGATCGTCGTCCCCAAGCACGGCGGATCGCCGCTACCCTGGTCGATCCACTAGCCTAGAATCGTCCCCCTGGAGGGGTGGCAGAGCGGTTGAATGCGGCGGTCTCGAAAACCGTTGTGCGTCTTATTGGCGTACCGGGAGTTCGAATCTCCCCCCCTCCGCTGTAGAGCCGGATATGGTTGGGCATATCCGCGTGTACGCCGGGCATGGCCTGACGCTCGGGGGTGGGAGTCCCCTGTGGAGGTTGATGGCACCAACCATAAGACCATTGGTCGCAGATTCGCTCAGCGCTTGACGCGGGTACCTACCGCCGCAGCCCGTCAGGAGGGGTTATGATCCCCAAGCCCTCTGGTGGGTCTGTCCGCATCGGGGAGGAGGATCCCTCACGATGGAGACGCGATCCTGGAGGGTGTGGCGTTCGGCGGGGCATCGGGTGCGTGCGGGCGCCGGCGGAGTGCTAGGGTCGGGCGCCGCGTGATCGGCTCCGCGCGGGGTGCTGCGGGGATTGTGCCGAGCTCGCGCGTAACAATGGGTGCAGATGCGGAGATGAGCCATGCCTGACGAGTTCCCGACCTCGAAGCTGAAGAGCTTCTCCAAAGCCAAAGACACGCCGCTGCCCGTGCGGGTACTTGGGGGCGTCCGCGCCGTCTACCTGAAGTCCGAGCGGGTGCGGGTCGTCGACGGCAAGAACATCAACGGCACACGCTCCTCCTCACGTCCGCCGGCACCGCCGCCACCCGCCGCCTCACCGCCGCCCGGCCGCGACCTAGCCCCCGGCAGCTAACCCCCGGCCCGGCACGCCGTGGAGCCATCGCCCCCACAGGGGAGTTCCGGCGACGCGCTGGAAACCTCATGCCGCAGGGCCGCGAAGCTCGTGCTCCCCGGCTGCGACTGGATCCACCGCCGGGTTCAGTCCATCCACCACGTCGAGCCGCAGGTCGCCCTGGTCCGACTCAGCATCGACTTCACGCCGCCCGCGAGCCTCTATTACAGCCACGTCCCGATAACCGTCCTGCCGAAGTGGCCGCCGCTGTACCGCTTCGACTACACCGACGCGGCGGGCGAATCGATCCCGCTGCTGACCAGTGCCGAGAACGGCGCCGCCGACTGGGCGCTGATGCGCGGCCTCAGCGAGATCGCGTCGCCGGCGCTCGCCGGCGACGCTGACTACCTGAAGGCGCTGAAGCGGCTGACGATGGGCCCCGATACTAACCTCGAAGCCGCCTTCGGCGACTTCTTCGAACGGATCAGCGCGGCGCGCCCCGCCGGCGGCACCGACGAGTCGATCCTCGAGCGACTCGTCGGTGTCGGCGCCGCGCTGACAGACTCGACGCTGCTGTGGTTCCCGACCGCCTGCTGCGCCGGCGAGCGCATGGTCGCGAAGCTCGCCTACATGTCCCCTGCCTATTCCGGCGCTCGCATCTACCAACGCGTCCTGCGCTCGTTGTCATGGGCGCAGCCGATCGAGTCGCTGCCGCTGCGCCACGTCGGCGCCGATGCCAGCTACCACGTCGAGCTCGAGGCGCCGCCCGTGCTCGTGATCCGCGACCTGAACCCGAAGTTCTGGTGGCTGACCGACGACCCTGCCGCCGCCGCCGAGGACCGCGGCAAATCCACCCAGGCGGCGGAGGCCGTCGGCCTGCGCCCCGAGCAGCACTTGGACTACGAGGGGCGCTTCGCGCACGTCTACATCTCTGGGCGACGCCCGATGGGCGCCGACCTCTTCTACCGCTTCGCCCCCGGCCGCAGCGGCTTCATCGCCGCCGCGTTCATGTCGAGTCTGCTCGTCGCCGTCTTCGTCACCCTCCTATACGTCGAGCGCGGCCCGCTGACGAGGCCCGAAGACCTCGACGGGTCCGTCGCGCTGCTCGCGCTCGTCCCCGCGCTGATTGGCTACTTCGTCTTCCGCCCCTCGGACCCGCCGCTGGTCAGACGCTACCTGCTCGGCGTGCAGGCCCTCGCGATGCTGAGCGCGCTCGTGCCGCTTGTGATGGCCGGCCTGCTGCTCGTCTACCGCGACTCGGGCGAGAAACTCCACCTCGCATGGCACGGCTGCATCATCGCCTCCTGGGTGCTGCTGGCCCTGCTCGCATTCAGCTTCCTGCGGGCCGGCACCCGAGACCGCCCCGAGCACGAGTGATAGCCCGCATACCGACACCCTCCGCGCGATCTCCGTCGCGCAGCTGACAATCGACATCCCCGCACACCTGAAGCTTTTGGTGCTGCTTTCACGCGAACCGTGGTTCTTCGGCTCGGTCAACGGCAACCACGACGAGGACTGGAGCGCCCAGATCATTCCCTAGCGACCCGACGCCGACCGCGAGCTATGCCTGGCCCGGCGCCCGGGTCGTGGATTCGCCCCCCGGGTGGCTCGGCGGCGGATGTTTGACGGCGCCCTCCAGCAGCTCGCTCGCGTAGCGGATGATCGCCTGCGGCGTCACCTCGTGCGCCAGCCGCGAGCCTCCGTCTGACAGCGCCAGGTAAAAGAGCAGCCAGATCAGAGCGAGCAGCACGACGACACTGCGGATCAGGGACACCATCCATTTGCGCGAGAGGGCCTTGGTTCTGCGTGCTGTGGCGTCCTCGGCGAGTTCGTTGGCCCTCCTCGCGGCCAGCAGGTCCTCCTCGTCCTGTTCGAGTGCGACCTGTTCGCGGCTGAGCGCGAGCTCGCGCAGGCGCATCTGGAGTTCTGCCGCCCTCCTGGCCTCCCGGCCCGCGCTGCCGTCCTGCGCGGCCGAGGGGACCGGGCCGAGCGCCATCCAGTCATAGCCGCCCTCGCCGTGGGGCGGGGGCCCGCTGCGGCCTTCGGGCGTCTGACGCGCGTAGCCGGGAGCCCCACCGGCCTCACGTTTGAGCAGTAGTTCTTCCGTATCGCCGGGCGCGACGGCCCTCAGGTGAGAGCGGGGTTCTCCGGCGTGGGGGTTCATCTAGCCGCCGCCGCTACCCGCGTCGATGCGCTCGACCGCGGGCTCCTCGATCTCGGCCGGCTGGTCGGCGCCCGCCAGCTCGCGGAACTTCGACAGGGCGGTGCGCGCATCGTCGATCCGTGCGGTGAGGGGGACGAGGATCACTGGTTGACCTCGTGGGATCGCCTGATCGAGCTGCTGCGGGTTTCGGATCAGCTGGGCCGACTGGGTCTGGGGAGCGGCGAGCACGTCGAGGCGGCCCTGTGCGAGGCCGAGGTCGTCCTGTATCTGGCGCCACGCCCTGCGTGCCAAGGCGGGCTTGAGCACCTCAGTTAGCTCGTCCAGGACGACCGCGCGGATCAGGTCGAGCTCACCGTAGGGAGCCGCGCCGGCGAGCACTCCGGTCTTGGTCCAGCGGATGTGCTTGCCGCGCTCGAGGCCGCCCAGCTCGCACAGCCTCGTACGATCGATGCTAAACTTGGTGTTCGAAGAGACGGGCATATCGCCGTCCAACTTTACAGGAAACTAAACGCCTGGAAGGGTCCGGAGCCCGTTTCCGACCTCAAGCGCTGGATCGCCCTGGCGCACCGTCACTGCCTCGACTCGCATTGCCCTCGCCCGCGCTGTCTCTGGAGTGCCGGCGATGTCAAAGATCTCGCTGGCCTGCACAATCAGCTCGCGTTCGAGTCCCGACGGGTGAATCGTGCCCTGCCAAGCGCGCGCGACGACGTCCAAGCCGTCCCCGGTGCCGCGCGCGGGTCGATTGCTCGCGGTCGTGGGTGTCCGCTGGTCTATCCCTGCCTGCCGGCCGTTGGCACGCTCGAGTATCCATCCCAAAGTTCGGGGGAGGCCGCGCGGGCAGCCTCCCCCGATGGCAGGCGCCGCTAGCGCCTATTTCTTCGGCGGCGGGGGAGGCGTCTGGCTCTTGAGGATGTAGTCTTGCCCCACTGCCTGGACCCCTTCGATCCATGGGGCACTGACCTGCTCGACCTGCGAGATCAACGGCTGGGAGCCCTGCGGGGGCGCGCCGCTATTGGGAGGCGTACTACCGGTCATTGCTCATTCTCCTTGCGATGTGAGAAATCCCAGGTGACCCTGGCAGATGAGGATGACAAACTGCCGCCGCGAATCGGTGAAAAATCTGTGAAAGGTTTCCCACTTTTGGGATTCGACGATCAACTCGCGTGGCAATGTTCGCCGCCAGCGACCGGCTGGGATCCTTGCCGCCGCCGCAGCCCGGGAGCCTATCCAGCCCGACCGGCGTACAGCACTCTGACCGCGCGAAACCGCCCTGTCCTCACGAGGGATGTTCGCAGGCTACGTTTGCGAGTGGCGAAAACCTCAACGCTTGCGCGAAGCTACCGTCGCGTCGCGTGAATCTCCGCAGTGTTGCCGCGGGTAATTACGGCTAACGGCGCCGCGCACGGGTTGTATAGCTACCCGGGTGCAAGAAGCGGAGATCCAAGCGCTCGACGCGCGCGGGCGGGGTGGCGTGGCGAGGCCGGAGCCGAGGATCCAGATCGTGCTCGCCGACGACCACGCCGTGGTGCGCGGCGGCCTGCGCATGTTGCTGGACAGTGAGCCCGACTTCGACGTCGTGGCGGAGGCCGGCGAGGTCGAGAGCGCGCGGCGCCACGTGCGCGGTCACCGTCCCGCGGTGCTGGTGCTGGACCTCAACATGCCGGGCGGGTCCAGCCTCGAGGCGATCCCCGCGCTGCGGGCCGAGTCCCCCAGCACCCAGATCGTGGTGCTGACGATGCGGGAGGAGCCGGCCTTCGCCCACCACGCGCTCGGGGCGGGCGCGCTGGGCTATGTGCTCAAGGAGTCCGCCGACGATGAGCTTGTGCGGGCGGTGCGGGCCGCGGCCGCGGGTGAGACGTATCTGACCCCGCGCCTGGGCGCGGGCATGGCGGCCGAGCCGTCGACCGGACGCTCGGACGACCTCTCCGAGCGCGAGATGGGAGTGCTGCGCTTGATCGCGCTCGGCCACACCAATGCGGAGATCGCCGAGCAGCTGTTCCTGTCGGTGCGCACCGTGGAGACCCATCGCGCTCACATCCAGCAGAAATTGAACCTCGCCTCCCGCGCGGAGCTGGTGCGCTACGCGATGGAGCGCGGGCTGATGCACGTTTAGGGCCCACGCCAGTGAACCCGTAGGGACTCACCCGCCGTGAATCGTGCGTACGGCGGCCGGGGCGGTGAGCGCCCGCCGCTGGACGGGGAAGCTGGCGCGCACGGTGGCGCCGGCGCCCGGGGAGGAGTCGATCTGCAGCGTGCCGTCGAGCAGCTCAACGCGCTCGCGCATCCCGAGCAGGCCGAAGCCCGAGGTGTCGGCGGCGGGGTCGAAGCCGGCGCCGTCGTCGCGCACCTCGACGTGCACCGTGTCTGCGTCCTCGTGGATCTCGACGACGGCGCGCTTCGCGCCGCCATGCTTGGCGGCGTTGGTGAGCCCCTCCTGCACGATCCGGTAGAGCGCGGTCTCGAGCTCGGGGGTGTGGCGCGCGAGCGTCCGCTCGCCTTCGCCCCGGCTCCCACTCTGCTCGTGGGCGAGATCGATGCTGACGTCGACCTCGATGCCGTGGCGGGTGGTCCGTTCGGCGAGCGCTTCGACGGCCGCCTGAGTGCCGAGCTCATCGAGCGCCGCGGGGCGCAGGTCGGTGATCAGCGCACGCAGGTTGGTGATTGATTCCTCGAGCTGCTCGATCCCTTGGACAAAGGCGTTCCGCAGCGCCTCGGGGCGCTCCGAGCGCGCGGCGGTGGAGAGTCCGATCCGCAGTGCGGAGAGGCTCTGGAGGGTGTCGTCGTGCAGCTCGCGCGCCCAGCGCCGGCGCTCGCCCTCGGCGGCGGCGAGGCGCTGGCGGTGGCGCTCGGTGGCGACCGACTGGGCGGTTGCCACGGCGGTGGCGGCGCTCGTCGCAAACGCCACCAACAGCCGCTCGTCATCGGTGCTGAAGCTTGGCCCGTCCTGCAGCCGATCGATCGCCAGCAGTGCGCCATAGCCGTGACCGCGGAACAGCAACGGCACCACCAGCCCGCCCCGTACACTCACGCCGAGGTGACCGGTGCCGTGCTCTTCGAAGCGGGCGCGGTTGACTTCGTCGTCGAGGCGCAGCGTGCGACGCACGCGCAGCGCCTGCCCGGCGAGCGAGTCGCGCAGCTGGATGGTTTGGCCGACCACGCCGGCGGGCAGCTCCCCCGCGCCGGCGGCGACGACGAGCTCCTGGCGGCGGCACAGCTCGATCAGCAGCACCCGCGCACCAACCAACGCGCGTCCACGCTTGGCGACCAGCTCGAGGATCACGTCGAGATCGGTCTCGCCGCCGACGGCGAGCGCGATCTGGGTGGTGGCGTCGAGCGTGGCGACAGTGCGCTCGAGCTCGTCGCGGCGCTCGCTGGCCCCGGTGTAGCGCCGCGCGTGGTCGATCGCGACGCCCGCGAGCTCGGCGAGCACCGTGAGCGCCTCCTCGTCTTCCGCGGAGAACTGCGCGCCGCCGGCCTTCTCGGTGAGGTAGAGGTTGCCGTAGGGGAGCCCGCGAACGATGATCGGCGCACCCAGGAAGGTGCGCATCGGGGGGTGTCCGCGGGGAAACCCGTAGGAGCGGGGGTGGCGTCCGACGTCCTCGAGGCGCAATGGCACGGGATCCTCGATCAGCGCGCCCAGCACGCCGCGTCCGCGGGGTAGCGCTCCGATCTCCGCATGAGTGGCGTCGTCGATGCCGCGCGTGATGAACCGGGAGAGCTCGCTGCGCGACTCATCGAGTACTCCCAGTGCGGCGTAGCGGGCGCCAGTGAGGTCCTGCGCGGACTCCAGCACCCGATCGAGCACGATGTCGAGGTCGAGCTCGGCGAGCACGTCGCGGGCTAGATCCAGTACCCCACGTACGGTACGGTCCATCGCTGTTTTTCCTGGAGACGATTGGATGTCAAACGCCTGGCCCTGGAACGCTCGCGGATGGTGCCGGTGCCGCTCTTTGGCGAGCCTCGCCAATTCCACGTCCCGGTTTCGTTGCGCTCCGCACAGCAGGATACCACCGAAAGTGGGCAAATTCTTCCCGGCTATAACCAGATGTTCGAATTTTGCCGTAGTTGTTCTGCCGGCGGCGATCACTGCGGGCAACGTGCCAATCCCCGGAGATACCGGCATCGGACACTTTTGGAGAAACAGAGACATCCCTTGACAAAATCACTGCTTGTCGCCTATATTCCACATGCCGGGGCAGGCGGGAGGGAGGTGAGAGGATCGAAAGTCATGGCAAAGTGGTGAGCAGGCGTGGCACTGAGGATGGCAGCGGTCAGCGGCGCGAGCTGCGCTCGGGTGAGTCGTCGGCTCGCGGGCGCGTCGAGCTCGACCTCGAGCGCGAGCGCGTGGCTGAGATCCAGCGCGCGCGGATGCTGGGTGCGATGGTGGACCTGACCCGCGAGCGTGGTGCCGAGCGGGTGACGGTGGCGCACGTCGTCGGTCGGGCGGGAGTGTCGCGCCGTACCTTCTACGAGCTGTTCGAGGATCGCGAAGCGTGTCTGCTGGAGGCGTTGGATGACGCGCTGGGGCGGATTGAGGGGGCGGTGATGCCGGCGTACCGCCGCGAGCGTGGGTGGAGCGCGCGGATCGGCGCCGCGCTCACCGCGATGCTCGAATACTTCGACGCCGATCCCGCGACGGCGGCGCTGTGCGTGGTGGACTCGCTCGCCGCGGGCCCCGAGGCGCTGGAGCGTCGCGCGGGTGTGGTGGACGCGCTGGTGGGCGCAGTGGACCGTGGCCGTCGCGAGGCGGGCACCCAAACAGGCCTCAACCGGGTCATTGCGGAGGGGGTGGTGGGCGCCGTGTTGGGCGTGTTGTACACCCGCCTACGCGAGCCGGCCCCCAAGCCGCTGGTGTCGCTGCGGGGGCAGCTGATGAGCATGATCGTGCTGCCCTACCTGGGTCCCGAGGCGGCCGCCGCCGAGTTGGCCCGCCGTTCGCCACGCGCGCGCCGTCAGGCGCGCAGCCCGGAGGACCCACTCAAGCACCTGGATATGCGCCTCACCTATCGCACGATGCGCGTGCTGAGCGCGGTGGCGGCGCAGCCGGGGCTCAACAACCGCCAGATCGCACGTGACGCGGGCGTTGCCGACCAGGGCCAGATGTCGAAGCTGCTGGCGCGTCTGGAGGGCCTCGGGCTGATCTCCAATGGGGGCGAGAGCCTCGTGAGAGGTGAGCCGAACATGTGGCGGCTGACTCAGCGCGGCGAGGAGCTCGAGCAGGCGATCCACGCCCGCAACGATCGCTGAGCCTGAGCTTCAGCCGTCCCGCGCGATGGCGTGATTGCGGAGCCTGAGACTCAGCGGTCTCGCGCGACCGCGTGCCGCTCGGTGGTGGCTCATCGAACGATCACGGCAGCCTAGAATGGGGATCAGCACCCTAACTAAGAGGCCACATGTGGAACATTCTCTTACAGGTGAAAGCGGTACGCTGGACAGCGGATCGCGTCAGCGTCTATAATCCGGGGGCGCGCGGGTCGGCGCGGTCGAGGAGCTAAGGGTCTGGGAGAGGTGCCGATGAGTTCTAAAGCTGGCGGTCGTGTCGCACTTGGGGGATCCTTCGCGGGCGCGGCGAGGCGCTATTGGCTGGGCGTGTTCCCCGGCGTCTGCGCCGAGCGTCGCCGTCGCGAGGCGCGCGCTCAGGAGATCCCCGACCAGTTGCTGCGCCAGGTCGTGGTGGATGCTCTGCGCAAGTGGGGCAACATCGAGGGCGCGAGCGCGTTCGCGGCGTTCGTCCCTCGGCGCCGGCGTGCCGCGGCTGCGCGCGCGATGGTGTGCTTCCAGGCGGCATACAACTACCTGGACATGCTGACCGAGCTGCCGAACACCGATCCGGCGGCAAACGGCAGGCTCCTACACCGCGCGCTGCTGGTGGCGCTGGACCCCGAGGCGGAGCACCTCGACTACTACGCCCACCATCATCTGCAAGAGGACGGCGGCTATCTCAAGGAGACGGTGGACGGCTGTCGTGCGGCGCTGGCGCAGCTGCCCTCCTACGCGGCGGTTGCGCCCGCCGCGCTGCGGGCGGCGGAGCGGATCGTTGCCTTCCAGAGCTGCAACACCGGCGAGGTGCAGGGCGACTACCTGGCGCTCGAACGGTGGGCACGGGCGCATACGCCGCACGGGACCGGCATGCGCTGGTGGGAGACGGCGGCCGCCGGGGGCAGCTCGCTGGGCATCTACGCGCTGATCGCCGCGGCCGCCGAGCCCCACGTGAACCCTGAGGAGATCGTGGCGATCGAATCCGCCTACTTTCCCTGGATCGGGGCGCTGCACTCGCTGCTGGACAACCTGATCGACGCCGCCGAGGATTACGCGACGGGCCAGCGCAGTCTCGTCGGTTGCTACGCCTCCCCGTGCGACGCAGCCACGCGCATGGGGCTGCTGGCGGAGCGCTCGATGCAGGCGGCGCAGGCGCTGCCGGGCCGCCGCCACACGCTGGTGTTGGCGGCCATGGCGAGCTTCTACCTGTGCACGCCGGAGGCCCGCGTGCCCGAGGCGGCGCCGGTCGCCGATGCTGTGCTGGAGGCGCTTGGGGAGCCGGCGCAGATGGCGATGACGGTGTTCCGCTCACGTCTGGCGCTGCGGCGCCTGGCGCCCAGCACGCCCGGCGCGCCGGCGCGGCGCGGCGGTGGAGCGGAGGTAGTGATCCCTCCGGCGCAGGAGGTGGCCGCCGCCTCGGCGATCGCCACCACACGCGCCCCGCTCGGCCACGATACGCGTGGCATAAAGTAGATCAGTGTCCGATCAGATCAAACTCGGCCATTGGAGCCGGCCTGCCACCCACGCCCGCCGTGCTGCGGGGCGGGCATGTTTGATGTACCACATGAGGGAGAGCCCTGATGCTTGAGCTGCGTGATCTTGTAAAGCACTACCCTCAGATCGGTGGCGACCCCGTGCGCGCCGTCGACGGCGTGTCGCTTGAAGTGCAGCCGGGCGAGATGGTGGCGCTGTATGGGCCGAGCGGGTCGGGCAAGACGACGCTGTTGTTGATGGTGGCAACGCTGCTTGCGCCAACCAGCGGCGCGGTGCTGATCGGTGGCCGCGACGTCTCCTCGCTGAGCGAGAAGGAGGCCTCGCATTTTCGGCTCTCCGAACTGGGCTTCATCCGCCAGAACTTCGATCTGCTGCCAGGCGTGACCGCGATCGACAACGCGGTGCTGAAGCTGCTCAAGAGCATGCGCTGGCGCGATGCTCACCGCCAGATCGCGCCGCTGCTCGAGCGCCTCGGCCTCGGCGAGCGCCTCGACCACAGCGCGGAGACACTCTCGATGGGTGAGCGTCAGCGGGTGATGATCGCGCGTGCGCTCTCCACCAAACCGCGCCTGCTGCTGGCCGATGAGCCGACCGGCAGCCTCGACACCCAGCGTGGCCGCGAAGTGCTGGAACTGTTGACCGAACTGTGCCGGGAACACCAGGTGGCGATCGTGCTGGTCAGCCACGACCCGCAGGCGGCGGCATACGCCGACCGCGTGCTCGCGCTACGCGACGGCAAGCTGGGCGAGTACGAGCCCGAGCAGTGGGCCGCGCGGGTAGCCGCGCAGTAGGGGAACTGCGATGAAGCCTCTCAACGTTCTGCACCTCTACCGCGTGCGCCTGCGCGCGCGGGCCTTGCAGGAGCTGTTTGCGATTGTCGGCATCGCGGCGGGCGTGGCGCTGCTGTTCGCCTCGCAGGTGGCGAGCTCGAGTCTGTCGAGCTCGGTGGCGCAGCTCTCCAAAGGGATCGTCGGAAACGCCTCGCTGCAGCTGCTGGCGCGCGATGCGCAGGGCTTCGAAGCGGGGATGGTCGCGAAGGTGCGCCACCTCCCGGGGGTGCGCGTCGCGGCGCCGTTGCTTGAAGGGAACGCCGAGATCTCTGGCCCGAAGGGCAGCGAATCGGTTGAGCTGGTGGGCGCCGACG
The DNA here is from genome assembly GCA_963812595.1 of uncultured Solirubrobacterales bacterium. Taxonomy (GTDB): domain Bacteria; phylum Actinomycetota; class Thermoleophilia; order Solirubrobacterales; family Solirubrobacteraceae; genus Palsa-744. The sequence continues at coordinate 649,925 of CAWEVQ010000008.1, read as the reverse complement.
CGAGCCTCGCAAAACTCGGTGGGGCACTCGTGCGCAAGGTCAAGGTGGAAGGTTTCGGCGGCTTTGGAGCGCTGGTGCTGCCGGCGCCGCTGGGTCACAAGATCGGGATCGTGAAGTTCGGCTCCGAAGCGACCGTCAAGGTGAGTGGTCACGTGGAACTCGCGCCGCTGTACGCGCTGCTGCACGCCAACCAGATCGGAGCGCTCACCTCCAGCCCGATTGCGGTGACAACACTCGAATTCGCCCAGGAAATGGCGGGGCTGCAAAACCGCGTCAGCCGCGTGCTCGTCGAGCCCGTGCCGGGTGCCGAAGCGAGCGTGCGCGCGGGGCTCGAACGACTGGCGGGGGGGCGGTTGAACGTGGAGCCGGCCGACTACGACGAAACGCTGTTCACGAAAGCGGCGGCCGCCACCAACCAGTCTACGGCGCTGTTCGCGGTGATCAGCGCGCTCGTCGGCTTCCTGTTCGCGTTCAACGCGATGCTTCTGACGGTGCCCCAGCGGCGGCGGTTGATCGCCGACCTGCGCCGCGACGGCTACCCCCCGCGGACGGTGATCGCGGTGATGATGTTCGACGCGCTGGTGCTCGGCGTGCTCGCGTGCGTGCTGGGGCTGGCGCTCGGCGAGGAGCTCTCGATCCACCTCTTCCATGCGAACCCCGGCTACCTCTCCTCCGCCTTCGCGGTGGGCGCGCAGCGCGTGGTGAGCGTCCAGAGTGTCGCGATCGCGGTTGCGGGGGGGATGCTGGCCGCCTCGGTGGCGGTGCTGAGCCCGCTCAAAGACATCGTCTCGCGCCAGCCGCTGGCGGCGATCACCGACAAGGACGGCGCCGGCACGCTCAGCGGCACACGCTGGCTGGCACTGGGCGGGGTGGTGTGCCTGGCGGCGGCCACGGCAATTCTGTTGGCGGCGCCGAAGTCGGCGGTGCTGGGGATGGTGTTCCTGGTGGGTGCGCTGCTGCTGCTGTTGCCGATCCCGTTGAACGCGACGCTTGCGCTGGTGCGGCGGATCGCGCCTGGGATCACGAGCGCCGTGCCGCACGTGGCGGTGATGGAGCTGCGCGCCGGGCGCGCGCGCGCGGTGGCAATCGCCGCGACCGGAGCCGTCGCCGTATTCGGCAGCGTCGCGATCGAGGCGGCGCACGGAGATTTGCTGCATGGCCTCGAAAACGCGGCGCACGACATGAACGCTTTCACCGCCGTGTGGGTAGCGCCGGCGGGTTCCTACGACCTGCTGAGGACCACGCCGTTCACGCCGAGCGATCAGGGTAAGCTCGCGAGCCTGCCGGGCGTGAGCGCTGTGCGTCTGTACCGCGGAGGGCTGTTGGACATCGGCGAACGGCGCGTGTGGGTGATCGCCCCGCCGCGCGAATCCACGCCGCTGCTGCCCGCCAGCCAGATCGTGGAAGGGAACGTCAAGCAGGCCGAAGAAGAGGTGCGCAATGGCGACTGGATGGTGGTGTCGCAGGCGATCGCCGATGAACACCACTTGCACGTTGGTGGCTCCTTCGCGTTGCCCACCCCCGTGCCGAGTGTCTTCAAAGTGGCGGCGATCGGCACCAACATCGGGTGGGCGCCGGGCGCGATCATCATGAACGCCGACGACTATGCGCGCGTGTGGGGCTCGGCGGACGCGAGCGCTTACAACGTGCTGCTCTCACCCGGCGTCTCCCAGGCGCAGGGCAAGCACGAGATCGAAAGCGCGCTCGGCAGCGGCTCGGGCTTTGCGGTGCAGACCGCCGAAGAACACGCAGCTCAGCAGCGCGCGCTCAGCCACCAGGGCCTCGAACGCCTCACTCAGATCGCGACGCTGATCCTGATAGCGGCGGTGCTGGCGATGGCCGCGGCGATGGGCAACATGGTGTGGCAGCGCCGCCCGCGCCTGGCGAAGCTGAAGCTGGAGGGCTTCCCGCGCGCGGAACTGTGGCGCACGATCCTCCTGGAGAGCCTGCTGCTGCTCGGCGTGGGCTGCGTCAGCGGCGCGGTGTTCGGCCTCTACGGCCAGCAGCTGCTCGATCGCGCCCTTGCCAACGTGATCAACTTCCCCGTGGTGTACTCCTTCGGCATCCTCGTGGCGCTCGCCAGCCTGGCGCTCGTGACCGCGGCGGCCGTGGCGATTGTCGCGATTCCGGGATACATTGCCGCCGGCGTGCCGCCGGCGGTGGCACTGCAGGACTGACACCCGAGGTCCGAATCAAGCATCCCGCGACGCTCGCGAGGGTGGATGGGAATCTCCATCACTGCGGGTGTGCCGCCCGCCGTGGTGCCGCAAGACTGAAGTCCCTCTCGAATCTCGGCTGGTGGTGATCTGCCCGGTGGGTGGGCGCGTAGGAATCTCGCCACACCTGGTCAGTTGGCCGGGGACGGCACGCACGCACGCTCTCTATATATATACATACCGAGGGGGGTATAAACGATGGGACTTGACCCAATCCCGACCGCCGAGGAGCAGAGCCCGCGATGAGCACCAGCTCGCCGGCGTGTACCGTGGGGCACCGAAGCACCAGCTCGCTGGCGTGTACCGTGGGACACCGATGAAGATTCCGATGCCCCGAGCGCGCGGATTGCACTCGGCGGCGAGGGGCTCCGCTGGCCTGGGCAAGCTCGCCGACGAGGAGCTGATGACGCTCGTGCAGGGAGGCGACGCCGACGCGTTCGAGGTCGTATACGACCGCCACTGCGACGTCGCCTTCTCGCTCGCCTACCGTATATGCGGCAGGCGAGCGACCGCCGAGGACGTCCTGCAGGAGGCGTTCCTCGCCCTGTGGCGCACCGGCGCACGGTATGACTGCACCCGTGGGAGCGTGCGCAACTGGATCCTGCGGATCGTGCACAACCGCGCGGTGGACGCGCTGCGCCGGGGTGGGGTACGAGATCGCCACGCCTTCCGCGAAGAGGGGGGCCTCGAGCGGGTGGCGAGCTCGGAGGACATCGAGGAACAGGTCCTCGACCAGGAGCGCTCCGAGAAGGTGAAGGGCGCCCTCGATGTCCTGCCCAAGGAGCAGAGCCGCGTGCTCGAATTGGCGTACTTCGGCGGCTATACCCACACCGAGATTGCGTCGATGCTGCAGATGCCGGTCGGCACGGTGAAGGGCCGGATGCGCCTGGGACTTGCCAAGCTGCGTCTGACGATGGCGGCCGAGGAGGGGATGTCCAGGTGAGCGACCCGCATGATTCGGACCCCCGCGACTCCGACCCGCATGATTCCGACCCCCGCGACTCCGACCCGCGCGGCTTGCCGAGCCCCGGCGACGGTGGCTGTGGCGATGGCGCCCTGTATCTGCTGGGGCTGCTCGACGAGCGCCACAGTCGGATGTTCGTCGAGCACGCCGGCTCGTGCGCACTGTGCAGCGATGATCTTGCCGCTCTGGAGCCGGCGGTCGAACGTCTTCCCACCATGGCCAGGCAAGTGCTGGCACCGGCGCACGCCAAGCGGCAGGTGATGGCAGTCGTGCGCAGCGAGGCCGCCCAGCGGGGGAGGCACTCCTCCTCGCGCGCCACCCAGCGCGCGGCGCGCTCCCCCCGTGCGCGCGGCGTGGCCCGCGGGCGCTTTGCCCTGCGCCCCGCGCTGGGGCTTGCCGGCACGGCGGTGTTGATGGGGGGTGTCGCGATCGGTGCACTGTCCCAGCCCTTCGGTGGCGGCTCCACTCCGGCTGGGAGCTCCTCGGCGCGCGTGGTGAGCGCCGACGTCACGCTGGCACGCGCCAGTGCGGCGCTGCACGAGAGCGGTGGGCACACGTGGCTCACCGTGGCGGACATGCCCCAGCCCTCGGCCGGGCACGTGTATGAGGTGTGGGTGAAACGTCCCGGGCGCGCGGAGCCGCAGCCGACCGACAGCCTCTTCGCCCCGACCTCCTCCGGCGCCGCAACGGTCGCCGTGCCCGACGGCGGTGGAGCGAACGTGGTGATGGTTACGCAGGAGCCCGCCGGTGGCACCCGGCTGCCGACCGCTCCCGCGGTCATCGTCGCGCGTCTCAGCTGAGGTCGAGGGCCTATCCCGGTAGGTCCTGAGCGGCGGATTCCCGCGGCGACTGATCTGCCGCGCCGCGGGACGCCCGCTTGCCGGTCCGAGAAGGGCTGCTACTTTTTCCTGCGCGCGGCGTGCGCGGGACAGGGTACCGTCGCCGTGGTGCTGGTGGAGGAGCCGTCTTCGAAGGTGAACGAAGCCGAGAACGGGAAGCCGCCGCGGGGGCAGTGTTCGGGCACGCCGATGCCGGTTGGGCGGAAGTGCACGACCCGGCCGTGGACGTGCTTGGTGTAGAGCAGGCCCTGGGGGCCGATCGTCGCTTTGACGCTGACGATCGAAACGTTGGGGCCATCGGGGACGCTGGGGATCGCCGGCACGGTGGTCACCAGCTGCGAGCCGAAGATTCCCGAGGCGGGCTGGACTTCGCCCTTGAACACCAGCTGCGCGGAGACGGGCGTCTTGCCGTTGGCGTAGAACAGCACGACCAGGTTGCCGTTGTTGGAGGGTCCCATTACGGCCTGCACTTCGGGCAGCTCCTGGCCCGCTCCGTCGCCGAACGGCACTTCCACGTATGCGCTGCCCGACCCGAGGCGTGAGTTGACGGGGCAGCCCGCGGGGCCTTCCAGCTGCAGTTTTTCAGGTTTGCAGACCGCCAAGCCGAGGTTGGTGTCGGTGTAGTTCATGCCGGCGGGCATGTGCAGGTCGATGCTGGTCAGCGGCGGAGGCGCCAGCCCTTCGGTGGTGGCGACCGTGAAGGAGAAGCCGATCGTGGTGGTCGCCCCCAGTCGATCGGGGTTGAACGATGCCTGAAGCTTCGCCTGCTCGGTGGCCGTCGCGCCGGCGGCCGCCGGCATGCACCCGCATGCCAGCAGCGCCGCCGCCACCGCGACCTTCGTGATGTTGCGCATTGAGTTCCCCCCTCGCCCGCGCGTCAGGAGGAGAACTTGCCGTTGACGCGAACGGTCATCGAGTCGTTGGAGCGCTGGATCGTTCCGCTGAAGCTGATGCCCGAGCCGTGGGCGCCGGAGTAGCTGCCGGTGCCGTGGGTGACCGAGAGCGTGCCCGAGAAGCTCGCGGTGCCGCCGTTGGTGCGATAGCTGCCCGTGGCCTTCCCGGTGAGCGAGCCACCCCTCGGGCTGACGGTCAGTTCGGCCGTGACTTTATTGGTGGAGACGACGTCCAGGTGCAGGGAGATCGAGCCCGAGAGCGAGCCGGAGGCGTTGCCGGACTCGTACAGATTGAACCCATGTTTGCTGGTTTTATGCAGGTTGCCGGTGTCGTTCAGCGAGACCGTTCGCGCTGCGTGCGCGGTCGATCCTGAGGCGCCGGTGGCGCCGACGGCGAGGCCAAGTGTCCCGGCGGCGGCCGCCAGTGCACCTCCAACAGCAAGGCTACGGCGAGCAAGGCTTCTCATGACCACGATCCTCTCCTCCACTACTTTCGATGTAGACCCCAGGCTAGAACCTAGCACCCTACCGGCCCGCTGGGCTTTTCGTCAAGACGCTGTCTATTACATCCCGTCGTACAGTCAAACCCATCAGGGGCGGGTGAGTTGCGGACGCGGCGCATCGGGACAGGCGAGTTGCAGACGCGACGCATCGGGACGGGCGAGTTGCGGGCGCGGCGCATGATGAAAAACTACCGCTTACAGCCACTCGTGTCGAGTGGGAGCGGGTGCAAGCCGGCGGGCGTGAGGCTCAAGGAATCGGCGGCGGCGTCGATAGTCGAAGCATGCCACCCGGAACCCAGGGTCCCTCGATGCATGAGAGCGGCGCGAGGAAGGTGCCCGGGCCGCCGCCCACCGAGGCCGATGTCGCGGGGGGATCCCCGGCTGCGACGATGCCCCCGTACGCCGCCGCTGAGCTGCGCCGCCTCGGCGAAGCCCTGAAACGGGACACCGGTGAGGTCGTCGCGAGGCTGCAGCGCCGCTCCTCGGAATCGGGCCACACGCTCGACGCGCTCGTCGAAGACAGCTTTGCGAGGGTGGGCTCGGTGTCGACGATCGCCGTGGCCCGCTGGATGGCGGGCGACGGCGAGGAGGTCGCCCGCGAGGTGGGCCGCGAGTCGTGGCGGATCTTCGGCCAGCTGGCCGCGCAGCGGGCGGCCCCGCTCAACGAGGTGACCAAGCGCTGCCTGCGCTGGCGCGACGCCGCCGAGGAGGTGGTGCTGGAGCACGCGCGGGCGCTGGGGCTCCCCGAGGAGGTGCGCGAAAAGGCGCTGGAGATGCTGCAGCGCAGCCTCGACGTGACGCTGGTGCGGATGTGCGAGTCCTTCGAGCAGGAGCGCCGCCGCGCCCACGAGGAGCTCTCGCGCCGCCAGGACGAGCTGGTGTTCCTCGCCACCCACGATCCGCTCACGGGCCTGCCGAACCGCACTTTGATTCTCGACCGCGTCGAGCAGATGCTGGTGCGCTCGCGCCGCAGCCAGACGCCGGTGGCGGCGCTGTTCATCGACCTCGACAACTTCAAGGGCATCAACGACACGCTCGGCCACGGCGCTGGCGACCGGCTGCTGAAGGCAGTGGCCGCGCGGCTTGGGCACACGATCCGCGAGACCGACGCGCTCGGACGCCTCGGCGGCGACGAGTTCGTCGTGATCGCGGAAGGGATGTCTCTGGCTGCCGGCCCCGAGCTGATCGCCGAGCGCTTGCTGGAGTCGCTAGCGCCGTCCTTCCGCCTCGACGACGACCACGCCCAGCGCCTGGCGGTGACCGCGAGCGTGGGGATCGCGATGGGTCCGCGCGACTCCGCTGAGGAGCTGCTGCGCGACGCGGACGTGGCGATGTACCGCGCCAAGTGGGACGGCAAGAACCGGTACGTCGTGTTCGAGTCGACGATGCACGACGCGGTGCAGAGCCGCATGGAGCTGGAGATGGATTTGCGCGAAGCACTGCAGAACGAGCAGTTCTTCCTCGTCTACCAGCCGACCTTCGACCTGCAGGACATGACCCCGACCGGCGTGGAGGCACTGCTGCGCTGGAACAGCCCGCGGCGCGGGGTGGTGCAGCCCGACGACTTCGTGCCGTTGCTGGAGGAGACCGGGATGATCGCCGAGATCGGCAGCTGGGTGCTGCGCGAGGCCTGCCGCCAGAGCGCCAGCTGGCGCGAGCGAGGCCACGCGATCGGGATGTCGGTCAACGTCTCCGCGCGCCAGCTGGACACCGACGAGTTCGTCGAGCACGTCCGCGACGCGCTGCGCGAGAGCGGGATGGAGCCGGCGGCGCTGACGCTGGAGATCACCGAGACGACGATCATGCGCGACACCGACCTGACCGTCAGCCGCCTGAAGCAGGTAAAGGAGCTGGGGGTGCGCATCGCGATCGACGACTTCGGCACCGGCTACTCCTCCCTCTCGCACCTGCAGCAGTTCCCCGTCGACGCGCTGAAGATCGACCGCTCGTTCATCGCGCGGCTGACGCAGAGCCCCGAAGGCGAGATCGCTGATCCGCACGCTCGTGCAGCTCGGCAAGGCGATGTCGATCGAGACGCTCGCCGAGGGCATCGAGCGCCAGCACGAGCTCACCCTGCTGCAGGGCGAGCAGTGCGACTCAGGGCAGGGCTTCCTCTTCGCCCGCCCGCTCGACGCCGCCACGGCGGAGGCGTTCTTCCGCACGTGGCACGGCGATCTCGCGGAGGCGTTCGCGCAGGAGGCGCTGTAGGCCTACGGCCAGTCAATCCGCTCGGCCAACCGCTATAGTGATGGACGAGAAGTCGTACGACTTGGAGGTGGTTCATGCGTGGTGGGCTGGACCTTCCAGCGGAGCGTCAGCTGGGTACAGACCAGGCGCGAACGAGGCTGCCGAAGCCGGTTGGCGCGATGCGACGCCGGCGCAAGCCTTCGAGTGGCCTGCTCGACAACGCTATGGCATCGGCCCGCGCCGTCAGGGTGGCGCGCTGCTGATCCCCGAACTCGACGCGCTCGCCGCCGTGGAGCGAATCGAGCGACTCGAGGCGGAGGCCGAGGATCTCGCGCTCGCCCTACTACTGCGTGAGCGTGGTGGCGAGTCAAGCGCCCAGGGCGTCCCGCTCGACGATGTGATCCGCGAGCTCGGCTTCACGCATGCGGAGCTCCAGCGCACGGGATGACGGAGCTCCAGCGCACGGGATGAGCTACCAAGTTCTCGTGCTGCCAGGCGCGCACGGGGACTTCGTCGAGCTGGCTGAGCGCGACCGTGAGGCGGCGCGCGCAGCTTTGCGCCTGGCCAGCGAGCTCAAAGAGAATCCGTGGCTCGGGGTGCAGATGCGAGCCCGTCGAGGCTTGGAGGAGCTCGCGGAGTGCAGGCGTGTCTCGTTCGACCGAGACGACTGGACCGACAAGCCTCGCTTTCGGCTCGTCTACCGCAACGAGCCCTCCGACGGGGCACCGCACATTGTCGCAATTGTCGCCGCCGCAGAGCGTAAAAACCTAGGCGCCTATCGCCGAGCCAAGCCACGCATCATCGATCGCCTGCGCACCCTTGGCGAGAGCGGCCCAGGCTGACGCTCCAGCTGGTAGCTGAGGGATCAGGCCACGGCCGCCGTGGCATCGTGGTTGAAGGAGCCCACCTCGCGCTCTGAGAGCGAGCTGCTCGGCGGGTGCTCGTTGAGCGTGGCGAGGCTGCGGTGGATGTCGGCCAGCAGCAGGTCGGCCATGTCGCGGCTGAAGCCGTGGCGCACCAGGATCCGCTGGATCGCCAGGTCCTCGAGGTGGGGCGGCAGCGTGTAGGCCGGTACCAGCCAGCCGTGAGCCCGCAGGCGATCGGCCACGTCGAACAGGTTGAAGGCGTGCTCGACACCATCGGTCAGCTTCCACGACACCGCGGCGATGCCCCTGTCGGGGTCGCCGGCGTGGACGAGCTCGAACGGGCCGCACTTGGTGAGCTCGTGCGCGACGTAGGCGCAGGTCTCGTACGTGGCGCCGTGCACGCGGGCGTACCCTTCGCGCCCCAGGCGGATGAAGTCGTAGTACTGGGTCACCACCTGGCCGCCGGGGCGGGAGAAATTGAGGTTGAAGGTGGGCATCTCCCCGCCGAGGTAGTTGACGTTGAAGATCATCCGCTCCGGCATGTCCGGCTTTTCGCGCCACACCGCCCAGCCACAGCCGAGGGGGGCGAGGCCGGTCTTGTGGCCGGAGGCGTTGATCGACTTCACGCGCTCCAGGCGGAAGTCCCACTCCAGGTCGGGGGCGGTGAAGGGAGCCAGCAGCGCGCCGCTGGCGCCGTCCACGTGCAGCGGGATGTCGAGACCCTGCTCGGCCTGCAGCTCGTCGAGCGCGGCGGCGATCCCGGCGACGTCCTCGAACAGGCCGGTGAACGTCTGCCCGAGCGTGGCCACGACCATGATCGTGTTCTCGTCGCAGCGCTCCAGACACTGCTCCTTCTGCATCAGGTAGCGGCCCTGGTCCATCGGCACCTCGCGGATCTCCACGTCGAAGTAGCGTGCGAACTTCTCCCAACACACCTGCACCGGGCCGCAGACGAAGTTCGGCTTCTCCGTCGGCTTGTCTTCGGCCGCGCGGCGCTCGCGCCAGCGGAACTTCGCCGCCAGGCCCGCCAGCATCGCCGCCTCGCTGGAGCCGGTGGTCGAGGTGCCGAGTGTGGTGCCCGGGTGCGGGGAGTGCCACAGGTCGGCGAGCATCCGCACGCAGCGGGCCTCCAGCTCCGCGGTCTGGGGGTACTCGTCCTTGTCGACGATGTTCTTGTCGAAGCTACTCCGCCAGCAGCGCCAGCACCTCCGGCTCGGCCCACGTGGTGCAGAAGGTCGCGAGGTTCATGCGCGCCACGCCGTCCGAGCAGCAGCTCGTCGTGCACGAGGGCGTACGCGAGTCGCGGGTCGCTCTCGCGAGCGGGGAACCGGTGCTTGGGTGCGCCTCGGCGGGCCATCAACGACTCATAGGGATCCTCGTCGTCGGGCTGCGTGCGGGAGTGCGGGTGCTCGCTCATATGGGGGCTCCTTGATGGTAGGTGACACCCGAAGGATGGCGGATCGCGGCGTTCATGTCAGTTGAACGAAAGTCGCGACCAATGGGCGATTGTGGGTGCTCCGGGCGATCCCCATCATCGCTTGCCATACACCGGACCCGGGGGCAGCAGACGGCTCTGGATGGACAAGGAACGGAATGTCCAACCAAGGATGGGAGGTGCCTCAAGTGGTCACCAAGGACATGCACGCTCGCGAGAGCGGCCACATCGGCCTACGCGCTCGCACCACACTCGACGAGTCACCCGAGGCGATGCGCCAGGTGCGCCTCGCGATCGCACGCGCGAAGGAGGGCGACCGCGAGGCGTTGCGGCTGCTGTACGTGCGCTACTCCGACAACGTGTACGGCTACATACGCTCGATCGTGCGCGACGAGAAGGAGGCCGAAGACCTCACCCAGCACGTCTTCCTGAAGCTGATCACGGTGATCTGCAAGTACGACGACCGCGGCATCCCCTTCTCGGGGTGGCTGCTGCGCATGGCGCGCAACGTGGCGCTCGACCATCTGCGCCGGCGCCGTGCCACCCCGGCCGAGGAGGTGTACGGCGCGGACGCGCACGTCGACGAGGCAACCCTCGACCGCGCACGTACGCTGCGCGCGGCGCTCGACTCGCTGCCTGAAGAGCAGCGCGACGTGGTGGTGATGCGCCACCTGATCGGGCTCACCCCACCGGAGATCGCCGAGCGGATGGGCCGCTCGGAGAGCTCGATCCACGGCCTGCACCACCGTGGCCGTCGCGCCCTGCAGCAGGAGCTGATCCGCCTGGAGTCGGCGCCGGCGACCGTCGCCATGGCGTGCTGAGGAGGACCATGTCAACCACATTTGCCACATCCGCTCTGGCGCCGCCCGCCCAGGTTCCGTTCACGCGCATGGACTTCGCCGACCCGGCGTTGCTCGAGGAGCTGATGGGCGCTGTGCGCGAGGTCGCCGAGCACGGCGCCTTCACCCTCGGCGACCACGTGGAGTCCTTCGAGCGCGAGTTCGCCGACTACTGCGAGAGCGACTTCGCGATCGGGGTCTCCTCCGGCACCGAGGCGCTCGTGCTGGCGCTGCGCGCGCTGGGGGTCGGTCCAGGTGACGAGGTGATCGTGCCCGCCAACTCCTTCATCGCCACCGCCGAGGCGGTCAGCGCGGTGGGCGCCACGCCAGTGCCGATCGACGTCGATCCCGACTCGCACCTGATCACCGCCGAGCTCGTCGCGGGGGCGATCACGCCGCGCGTGCGCTGCGTGATCCCGGTGCACCTGTTCGGCGCCACCGTCGACCTCGACCCGATCCTCGTGCTGGCGGGCGAAGCGGGGATCGAGGTGATCGAGGACGCCTGTCAGGCGCACGGCGCGCGCTACCGTGGCCGGCGCGTGGGCACGCTGGGAGCACTCGGCTGCTTCAGCTTCTACCCCGCGAAGAACCTCGGTGCGTGGGGCGACGGCGGCGCGGTCGTGACCTCGCGCCCGGAGCTGGCCGACCGCGTGCAACTGCTGCGCGCACACGGCGAGCGTCCGCGCTACCACCACCGCGTGGTCGGCTCCACCGCGCGACTCGATGCGCTGCAGGCGGCGGTGCTGCGGCGCAAGCTCACACGCCTCGACGACTGGAACGACGAACGTCGCTGGCTCGGCGCGGAGCTGCGCGCGCGGATTACGAGCGCGCAGGCGCGAGTCGCAGGCGCGGCGCATCGAGCCGCGGTGGGGGCGCGGATTACCCAAGCGTGGGAGGGGCAGGCAGGGGTGGACTCCGCCCGCGTGCTGCTCCCCGCGGGCGGGGGTGGTCGATCCAGTCCACCCACCGTTCCCGGGGCCGACAGTGTTCACCACCTGTTCGTGGTGCGTTGCGAGCAGCGCGACGCCCTGCGCCAGCATCTCGCCGAACGGGGCGTGTCGACGGGCGTTCACTACCCGGTGCCGATCCATCGCACCGCGGCCTACGCCCACCTTGGTCTCGGCCCGGGCAGTCTCCCGGTAAGCGAGTCGCTGGCGGAGCGGATCTGCTCGCTGCCGATGTTTCCGGGGATGAGCGCAACCGAGCTGGGGCAGGTGGCGAAGGCGGTCGCGGACTTTCCAAGGACCACGCCGGTGTTCACAGAGTTCGGATCCGCAAAAGACGGACATGAGGGAGCGCGTTGATGACATATATGGACCCATCTCCCACCAACGGGACCGCTACTCCAGGGATACGTGGCGATTGGGGTGCCCCGGCCGGGAAGGTGAGACTGCCAGGGCTCGCTCCCCGGCCGGCGCCGATCGGCGCGGCGGTGGTCGGCTGCGGCTACTGGGGACCCAACCTCGCCCGCAACCTGGGTGAGCGGCCCGAGTTTCAGTTGCATGCGCTGTGCGACCGCGATCCGGCTCAGCTGAGGACGCTTGCCCAGCGCCACCCGCAGGCGCGCGCGGTTCTCGATCTCGAGGAGCTGCTGTGTGACGACGCGATCGAGGCGGTGATTTTCGCGACTCCGCCGCAGACTCACCACCCGCTTGTCAAACGGGCGTTGGAAGCGGGTAAGCATGTGCTCGTCGAGAAGCCACTCGCCACGCGTCTGGACCACGCCCACGAGCTGGCCGACCTGGCCGAGGACGCGGATCTGGTGCTGATGCCGGGTCATACCTTCATCTACAGCCCGGCCGTCAATGCGGTGCGCGACCTGATTCAGAGTGGTGTCATCGGCGACATCCACTTCGTCACGTCCTCGCGGATGAACCTCGGCAAGTATCAGAGCGACGGGGTTGTCTGCGATCTTGCGCCACACGATCTCTCGATCCTCCTGTACTGGCTGGACCAGCCGATCCTCGAGGTGGCAGCGTCGGGAAGCAGTGTGTTCGCTGACGGGGTGCCGGAGACAGCCTTCCTGACGCTCACCTTCGCGGGCGGTGCCACCGCCAACGTACAACTCTCCTGGCTGGCGCCGCGCAAGATGCGCCAGATGATCGTGGTGGGGAGCAAGCGGATGGTGCAGTACGACGACACCGCCTCCGACGAGCCGGTGCGCGTGTATGACCGCGGCATGGACGTGGGACCGCCCTCCAACTTCGGAGAGCACCAACTGATCTACCGCACTGGCGACGTCGTGAGCCCGCGGGTGCAACCGCAGGAGCCGCTGCGCCTGGAGCTGGAGGATTTCGCCAATGCGATCCGCACTGGTTCCGAGCCGCGCTCAAACCTGGCGCTCGGGATCGAGATCGTCGCCGCCGTCGAGATGGCCACGGCGTCGATCCGCGACAACGGCGCGCCGCGCGCGCTCGTTTCGCGGCTCGCACAGGCCGCCGCGTAGGGCCCCTCGCGCGAGAATTGCCTGACGCGATCCGTTTTATCGGCGTGTCCATCAAGGGGGTCCTTCTAGTTCCCAAAACCGCTGCGTGGACGGGACCGTGGCTCGGTGCCACGCGCAGGCCGTCGCTGCAGCGAGTGGCCAACCGCCCGATTGTTTGCCACGTGCTGGACGCGCTGCGCGAGGTCGGAATCGTCGAGGTCGCGATCGTGGCTCCGAGCGATGCGGCAAGCGAGATCGGCGAGTGCATCGCGAGCGAGGGCCCGGCTGATATGTCCGTTTACCAGGTGGTGGGCGACCGGTCGCGGGAGCACGACGGTGCGCTGCTTGGCGCCGCGGAGTTCGTCGGGGAGGACCAGTGTGTCGTGCATAGCGCAAACGGGTTGCTCGGACGGTCGCTCCCCCAGTACGTCGAGCTGTTGGGCGAGGAGGCTGTCGACGCTCTGCTGCTGGTCGACGGTGGGGGATGCGACCCCAAGCGGCTGCGGCTCGTGCCCCAGCCATCGTCGCACCCCGCCGCGACCGACCCGAAACTCGCGGCCCCCGGCTCCGCGGGCGTCTGCCTACTCGCCGCTGGCGCCTTACAGCGTCTTGCCAAGCTCGGAGGCCCCATGCCACAGTACGACCTTGCCGCTCTCGCGCAGGGGCTGGAGCGCGACGGTGGACGAGTTCAGGTGCGGGTTGTACAGGGGTGGCGCCAATTCTCCGGCGACGGCCGTGACTTGCTTGACATGAACCGTAGGCTGCTCGACGCACTGGACCCCGAGCTGACCACTACCACATACGACGGCAATCGCTTCGAGGGGCCGGTTGTCATCCATCCCACAGCGTGCGTGAGCTCGAGTGTGATCGTCGGACCAGTGATGATCGGCGCCGGCTCGCTGATCACCGACTCATACATCGGACCGCACACCTCGATCGGAGAGCGCGTGCGCATCGACGGAACGGAGCTCGAGCGCTCGATCGTGCTCGATGACGCGAGCGTGCTGCACGTGGGCGGGCGCCTCGTGGCGAGCATCGTCGGGCGCCACGCGCGCGTTTTCCGCGACTTCTCGATTCCGCGTGCTCTGCGCCTGCAGGTCGGCGACGGCGACGAGGTGGCGCTGTGCTGAATGCCACGGTGAGCGCATCATGCTGAGAGCCCGTTCGCGACTGGAGCAGCTCGCCCAGCGTCCGCGAGTACTCAAGTACCGGGTGCTCTCGACGTGCCACCGGGTGAGTGGATCCCCGATTGCTTTGCAGCCGGTGCTGCTCGTTGGCCCCGGCGCGATTGTCTTCGGCGAGAGCGTCGAGTTTGGCTGGCCCACGTCGAGCTTGTTCTACACCGGCTACTGCCATCTGGAGGCCTCCAAGCCGGAGGCGACGATCGAGATCGGCGATGGGGCGCAGATCAACAACAATGCCTTCATCAAGAGCGAAGGACCCGGGATCGTGATCGGCGCCCGTGCGCTGCTGGGCTCGGAGGTCACGATTTACGACAGCGACTTTCATGATCTGCGAGCGGATCGCCGCCGCAGCGGGCGACCGATGATGGCGGCTGTGGAGCTCGGGGAGAACGTATTCGTCGGCGACCGTGTTCTGATCCTGAAGGGTGTGCGCATCGGCGCCGATTCAGTCATCGGCGCCGGCAGCGTCGTGAGCAGCTCGATTCCTGAGGGCGTGATCGCGGCCGGCAACCCGGCGCGGGTGATCAGGGCGCTCCCGGATGCGGACGTGGAGGAATGCAAGGTGGGTGCGCCGAACTTCGTTTTTTGACCGATGCCCAATTCGACCGCGAGACGTTGGGGGCTCACGGCGATCGCCGCGGTCTGCGCCGCGCTCGTCGGCTTCTTTGCGTTCACCGCGCTCGGGGTCGGTGGTCCCGCGCGGAGCGCGAGGTCGGCCTCGGCCTCGGCCTCGGCCTCGTTCACGTTGACTCCGCTCGCGACTGACTCGTTGCAAGCGCCCCACGTGCTGAGCGGGGTCGTGGTCTACGGCGCGCAGAATCTCGCGGGCGGGGCCTACGTAACGCCCCCACCCGAGGTCTCCCCGCTGCCCGCCTCCGCGTTCGATCGGCCGATTGCTCGCTACCGTGCTTACGCCGTCGCTCAACTGCACCTGATGGAAGGGGACCTGGCGCCCCTGCGGGCCGCCCTCGCCGCGGAAGATCGCACGGCGGCGCAAACGGCGTGGCGCGCCGCATACGCCGACTACCTGCGGCTCGGCGCGGTGTACTTGGATGGGCAGTTGGCCCTGGACGCGCGTGTGGCAAATCTGAACTCGGCGATCGACGGCACGCCTGGAGGGTTGCCCGGAGGTGCCGCAAGCCCCCGGTTCACCGGCCTGCACCGCATCGAATATGGCCTGTGGACGGACGCGGCGCCACGCTCGCTCCTCGGTTACGAGCACTCACTCGCCGCCGACGTGCGCGAGCTGGCGCATGTGTTGCCCCGGGCGCCGCTCACGCCGCTGGAATACGCGACGAGGGCGCACGAGATCCTCGAGGACGCGACGCGTGACTTCCTCAGTGGCGCCGATGTGCCGTGGAGCGGAGAAGGGGTGCTTGCCACTGACGCCGGGCTGCAAGCGGACGAAGCGGTGATCGCGACGCTGCGCCCGCTGTTGCACGGCACCGAGCGTGTGATTCCCGCCGTCGACACCGAACTGCGCACCCTGCGCAGGGTGATGGCGGCGCTTGCCGCGGCGCACGGCGGCCAGCTGCCCAGCAACAGGCAACTCACCCAACAGCAGTCGATCCAACTCGACGGCGCGGTCGGGGGTGCCCTGGAGGCGCTCTCCCAGGTGCCGGGTGTGCTGGAGACTGAAACCCCGCCGCCGATCCCCGCGATTCCCAAGGACGACCTGCGGGTCAATCCGATCGACCCATGAGTCCACGCCAAGGCCAACGTATGAGCCCCCACTGTCCAACCCCCGAGCAGCAGCTGCCCACAACTCCAAGCTGGTGCGAGCCGTGAGCCCGGTGGACCGTCGCACTTTCCTCACCCGCTCGGCGATCGTGCTGGGAGCCGGGGGCATCGGCGGCGTCGGTGCAATCGCACGCGCGAGCGCCGAGACTCAAGACGCCAACGTCGTGACTGCCGCACCTTCGGCGACGGAGGAATGGGACGTCGCGCAGACGCAGCTCGCGGCGCGCGAGCCATTCGACGGTCCCCACCAAGCGGGGATCCTCACCCCGGCTCCGGCACAGGCGACGTTCGCCGCCCTCGACTCGCTCGCGCCCAACCGGAGCGCCCTCGAAGAGGCGTTGCGGGCGCTCAGCCAACGCGCACGCGAACTGACGGTCGGCGGGCCGATCCCGCTGCTGGAGGAAGACGCCCCGCCGGCCGACTCGGGGACCCTTGGGCCGGTCAACGACCCGGATGTGCTGACCGTGACGATCGCGTTCGGCGCCTCGCTGTTCGACGGGCGCTATGGGCTCGCCGGCCGGCGCCCGCACGAGCTAGTGACGATGCCCACGTTCCCGATCGACGACCTCGACCCGGCCCAGAGTCACGGCGACGTGCTGCTGCAGATCTGCGCCCACCAGCGCGACACGGTCGTGCACACGTTGCGCGAGCTGCTGCGCACGGTGCGCGGCGAGCTGCAGCTGCGCTGGAACATCGACGGCTTCTCGAGCGCGGCGCGCGGCCCCACACCCCGCAACAGCCCGCGCAACTTGTTCGCCTTCCGCGACGGCACCGCCAACCCGCCCACCACCGACGCCGGGCTCATGAACGAACTGGTGTGGGTGGGGGGCGCCAGCGAACCCGCGTGGGCGGCCGGCGGCACCTACCAAGTTGTGCGGATCATCCGCCAACACGTCGAGTTCTGGGACCGTGTCGGCCTCACCGAGCAGCAGAACATGATCGGCCGCTACCGCGCGAGCGGCGCGCCACTTGGGGGTACGGAAGAGTTTGACGATCCGCGTTACGACCTCGACCCTGGTGGCAAGCGCATCCCCCTCGACGCCCACATCCGCCTCGCCAACCCGCGCACCCCCGCGACCGCCAACCAGCGCATCCTGCGCCGCGGCTTCAACTACACGCGCGGCTTCGATGCGGCCGGGCAACTCGACCAGGGCTTGGTGTTCGTCGCCTTCAACCAAAGCCCCACGCGCCAGTTCCAGACGGCCCAAACGCGCTTGCTCAACGAGCCGATGATCGATTACATCACCCCCGTTGGCGGTGGCTACTTCTTTGTGCCGCCCGGCGCCGAAGGCCAGGCGGACTGGGTGGGATCAGGCCTGTTCGCCGCCGTCTGAGTACGGACCTGTTCGCTGCCGTCTGACTACGCCGAGGATCCCGCGCCGGCTGCCGGCAGGCGCCGCTTCACGCCACGCAGAGCGCGGTGCCATGGGAGAATCCGCGCAAGGGCGGCGCGCTGCGTGCGCCACGTTGCGGGGAAGCAGAGGCGCAAGGCCAGCAGATAGGCCGGCACGGCGACGAGCCCGAGCACTGCCAGCCACAAAGCCGCGGGCATGTGGGCGGCCGTCAGGGCGGCACTCGTGGGCAGCCCAACCGCGACAAGCGCCAAACATGAGACGGTCGCCGGTGCGATGTCATCCCACAAACGGGGCAGTGAGGGTTCGCCCGAGCCGCTCAGCATCACGCGGTAGGCGACCAGGAGGAACAGCGTGTGTACGACCGCCGCGTCGATTGCCACCGCGACGATGCCAAACCGCACGACCACGAGCACCGTGAGCCCGTACACGAGGAAGTGTGCCGTTCCATATCCGAGCAGTGCGCGCGCACGACCGGTTGCCATCAGCACCGTTCCAACGGCATCGATGACGAGCGTGGAGGCGCCGCCCAGCGCGAGAATCTGCACCGGCACGATCGCGGGCGCCCAGCGAGCGCCAAACAGGAACGGAACGAGCACCGGTGCGCCGATCGCCAGCAGCACCAGCAGCGGAAACAACACGATCGTCAGCAGGCGCACCATCTGGCGATACAACTTGGTCATCTCGGTGGAGTCGTGCGTGCGCGCCAGCACGGGAAACCCAACCTGAGCCATCACCACCGCGACCTTGCTCTGGTATTCGACCGCGAGCGTGTAGGCGCGAAAGTAAAACCCAGTCTGCAGCGCACCCAAACGCGCGCCGACGATCGCGTAGTCGACGTTGCTGAAGCCGACCCAGCTGATCGAGGCCAGTGACACCGGCAACCCATAGCCAAGCAACTCGCGCGCCGCGGCGCGCTGCAATCGCGGCGGCGGCGGTGGCGCGCTGATCATCGCGACGACCCCCGTCGCCAGCGAACCGGCGAGCACACCGAGCACCAGTGCCTCGCCGCTCAAACCGACCAGTGCCAGGCCGACGCAGACGATCGCGCGCACGAGCGTGCTGAGCACTTCGATCTCGCTCAGGCGCCGGAACGCCAGCCGTCGGCGCAGGGTCGCCATCGGCACCGTGCTGAGCGCTGAGATCAGGCACAGTGGCGCCATCAGCCGAACGAACAAGGCGGTGCGCGCACCGAAGATCGGGTTTACGATCAGGCTGGCGGCCACCAGCGTCAGCGCGGTCAGCGCAAGACCCGCGAGTAGCCCCAAAGCCATTCCGGTCTGCTGGTGCGTGCGATCGATCGTCTTACGCTGCACCAGCGCGCTGCCGAGCCCCGCCGCGACGATCAAGTATGCCACTTCCTGGGCGATGATCGCAATCGCGTAACGACCGAATTCCGCCGGCACGATCAGGCGCGCCAGGATCACGATCGAACCCAACTGGAGGAGCTCCACCGCGGGACGGGAGATGGCCGACCAGCGGACGCCGTGGGCCGCGGCCTCGCGCAGCTCCTCTTCGGACACCGGGTGATCGACGCTCATCGCAAGGGCGCCGACACCAACGCGCGCTTGATCGACACCAGGTGGTCGGCAAGCGGGCGGCGAAACTGATCAGGGGCCGACAGAACCAGCACCCACCCCAGCACGCGCGGCGTCGGGCGATGGCGCAGCGAGGATACGAATGCCACCCGCGCCTCGCGCGGGCGATCCTCGTCGCTGAGCGCCCGCCCGATGTTGGAGAGGTCGCGCGCCAGCATCTTTTCAACCAAACGCGAATCGGCGACCAGGGCGGAGTGCCGGCCGTGCAGCATGTGCTCGCGCCTGTGCATTCGCAGCAGTCCGTTTCGAGACCTGCTCGGCGTGAGTCCGGTAGCGAACCAGCTCACGAGGGTCATAAAACGACACCGCACCGGCTGCCAGCACACGCAGCCAGTAGTCGTAATCCTCGCACGGTGCCGCCCGCTCGTCGAACGGCCCGAGCCGCTTGAACAGGCTGCGCCGAATCAGCGTCGAGGAAGTGCACACGCAATTGGCGCGGTAGAGCGTCCGCGCAAGCTCTCGCGCCTCCAGCAGGCCGGCGCCCGGATAGGGCGCGCGCGGTCCGTCGGTGCGCCCGAAGAAGCGAGCGCCGGTGAATGCGAAATCGATCTCGGGGTGATCGCGCAGCGCCCGGATCTGGCGCTCGAGCTTCTCGGGCTCCCAGATGTCGTCGGCGTCGCAGTTGGCAACATACTCGCCGCGAGCCTCGCCGAACCCGCGGTTGAACGCTCCGGCATACCCGCTATTGGCCTGCCTGACTACGCGGATCTCGCCCCCAAACTGCCTTAGCTCATCCGGCGTTCCGTCCGTCGAGCCGTCATCGATGACGAGCACCTCATCTGGAGGGCGTGTTTGGGAGAGGATCGCCGACAGGGACTCGCCGACGTACTCCTCGGCGTTGTAAACCCTCACCATCGCGGTGATCGTCGGGGGCTTCATGGCAATGGCAGCGATGGAGCCCGCCCGCCCCCGCCGCTCAGGTGATCGAGGGCGCGGCTGGCGCCGGTCAGCTGCCGGCTCATCCGCTCGCGCGCGCCCGCGGGCAGGCCTAGAACCATGACCCATACGAGCGCTCGCGCATCGGTGGCGGAGGCGATGCCGCCGCGCCGCACGTTGGTGGCGGAGCCAACGTCGCCACGACGCACACTGGCAACGGAGCTGACGTCGCCGAGGCGCACATTGGCCGTGGAGGCGATGTCGCCGAGCCCGTGGCGCAGCGATTGGCGAAATGCCTGCCGGGCCCCGCGTGGGTCACCTTCGTCAACCAGCCGGCGCCCGGTTCTGAACAGCTGCTCCGCGATCGCGCGGCCGGTCACATCCGCCGCGTACCAGCCGCGCACTTGGGCGGCGCACTCGTCCATCCACGCGGTCCTGCGCGTGATGTTGCTCTCGTGCTGGCGCCAGCTCGCCAGCGGACGCGGGTCGTAGTAAAAGCGAACGCCGGCGCGCAGGCAGCGAAACCAGTACTCCCAGTCGTCGTTGCCGAAGTCCTCGATGAACGGCCCGAGGCGCTCGAACCGCGAGCGTCTGATCAGCACCGAGGATGCGCACACGCAGCATTCCCGGAACAGCGCATCCCTGAATGCGGAGCTGTCGAGCACACCGACTGCCTGGCGGGCGGGAGTGCTCAGCCTCGATGCGACCGATCAACCTCGCGTGTCCGAAGAACACATCCACCTCGGGATGCGCCTCGATGGCCTGCTCCTGCCACTCGAGCTTGTGCGGCTCCCAGATGTCATCGGCGCCGCACATCGCTACGAAGTCCCCCCGCGCCTGCGCGAAGGCGGTGTTGAACGCCGCGGGACAGCCCCCGTTGGGCCGGCGCACGACACGAATCCGCTCGCCGAATCGCTCCAGCTCGCGGGCGGTGCCATCGGTCGATCCGTCATCGACCACCACGACCTCATCGGGCGGGCGGGTCTGGCCGAGGATCGACTCCACCGCCTCCGCGATCCACTCCTGCGCCTGGTAGGCGGCGACGACGGCCGAGATCGATGGTCGTGAGTTGCCGGGCATCGCCAAACCAACGAACACTCCCCCGCGATTCTCCCGTCGGCAATGGGTCGTGCCGCACCCCGCGCGATTCTCCCGTGGGCAACGGGTCGTGCCGTAACCCCCCCCCCCCCGCCCCCCCCGCCCCCCCCCGCCCCCCCCCGCCCCCCCCCGCCCCCCCCGCCCCCCCGTGATGCTCCCGAGGGCAATGGGTCATGCCGCACGAAAAATCGGCGGGTCGCGAACCGTTTACTGGCCATGCAAGCTTTCTCCATGACCGATCAACGCGTACTGATCACCGGCGGAGCAGGGCGCGGTCGGCTCGAACATTGCCGACCAGCTTGTGCAGGCGGGCGCCAAGGAGATCGTGGTGCTCGACAACCTCGTGCGCGGCCGGCACGAGAACCTCGCCTGGGCGCTCGCCAACGGTCCCGTCCGGTTTGTCCTCGGCGACATCCGCGATCGTGAGCTCCTCGCCGAGCTCACGCGCGGCATCGACGTGGTCTTCCACCAGGCTGCCCTGCGGATCACGCAGTGCGCGGCCGAGCCACGCCTCGGCGTCGAAGTGATGGTTGACGGCACTTGCAACGTGATCGAGTCCGCGCTACGCGAGGGCGTGCGCCGGATCGTGGCTGCGTCCTCGGCTTCGGTGTATGGCCTCGCCGAAATCTTCCCCACCGACGAGGCCCACCATCCTTACGCCAACGACACGCTCTACGGCGCCGCCAAGACGTTCAACGAGGGGCTGCTGCGCAGCTTCCATGCGATGCAGGGCCTGGACTACGTGGCGCTTCGCTACTTCAACGTCTACGGCCAGCGGATGGACATCCACGGCGTCTACACCGAGGTGCTCGTGCGCTGGATGGAGCGGATCGAGGCGGGAGAAGCTCCGCTGATCCTCGGCGACGGCTCGCAGACGATGGACTTCGTCCACATCGACGACGTCGCCCGCGCCAACCTGCTCGCCGCGACGATCGACTCGAGCGACGTGGTCTTCAACGTCGCCAGCGGCACCGAGACTAGTCTGCTCGAGCTCGCCCACCTGTTGATCGAGGTGATGGGCTCGGACGTGGCCGTCGAATTCGGGCCGGAGCGCTCGGTCAACAAGGTCCCACGACGCCTCGCTGACACAACGCTCGCGCGCGAGCGCCTGGGCTTCGAGGCCGAGGTCGGCCTCGAAGAGGGCCTGCGCCGGCTGGTCGACTGGTGGCGGATGGAACGCGCCAATGGCACGGCCCCGGTGGCGCTCGCCGTTACGTCATGAGCGAGCCGGCGATCTGTCAGGTCATGAGCAAGCCGGTGACTTGTCACGTCATGAACCACGCCGCACCCCGCCGACTCCCACCAGGGATTGCTCGATGAGCGAGATCCCAATCACGCGTCCGCACCTCACCGGCGAGGAGGGTGCCGCGGTGGCTGAGGCAATCGCCTCAGGCTGGGTCTCACAAGGCCCGCGGGTGCGGGAGTTCGAGGAGGCGTTCGCGGCGCGCATGGGCGCCGCCGCGGCGGTCGCGACCACCAGCTGCACCACGGCCCTCGCGCTCGCGCTGCACGTGTCGGGCGTGGGACCCGGAGACGAGGTCATCGTCCCCTCGCTGTCGTTCATCGCCACTGCCAACTCCGTCTGGCATTGTGGCGCCCAGCCCGTCTTCGCCGACATCGACCCGCGCACCTACAACCTCGACGCGGCCGCCGCCGAGCGCGCAATCGGCCCCCGCACGAAGGCGATCATGCCGGTCCACCAGGTCGGGCTGCCCGCCGACATGGACGCGTTCTTCGAGCTCGGCGAGCGCCATGGCGTTGCGATCGTCGAGGATGCCGCCTGCGCGATCGGAGCCCTGTACAAGGGGCGGCCGATCGGCTCGCTGCACTCGTTGGCCTGCTTCTCACTGCATCCGCGCAAGGTGATCACGACCGGCGAGGGCGGCATGATCACCGTGCACGACCCCGCTGTGGCCGAACGGCTGCGGCGGTTGCGCGCACACGGTATGGACACCTCCGATCTGGCCCGCCACACGGCCGACGACGTGGTGATCGAGGCCTATCCCGAACGCGGCTTCAATGTTCGTATGACCGACATGCAGGCGGCGCTTGGGCTCTGCCAGCTGCGGGAGCTCGATTGGATCCTCGAGCGTCGCCGCGCGCTCGCCGAGCGCTACACCAAGGCGATCGAGCGGATCCCTTACCTGGAAGCTCCGTATGACCCGCCGTATGCGCAGCGGACATGGCAGTCCTACTGCATACGCGTCCGTCCCGGGGCCCCCGTCGGACGCACCGAGGTGATGCGAAGCCTGCTGCGCGAGGGCATCGCCACCCGCCGCGGGGTGATGGCGATCCACGAGGAAGCCTCCTATGCCGATCCGGTCGAGACTGGCGGCTATGCGGCCCTGCCGCACACTGAGGCGGCGACCCGCGCGGCTCTATCTCACACTGAGGCGGCGACCCGCGCCGCCCTACCCCACACTGAGGCGGCGACCCGCGAGACCCTGATGCTGCCGCTGTTCCCCGATCTCACCGAGGAGCAGCAGGATCGTGTGATCGACCATCTCGCAGAGACTCTGCATGTGCAAGCCGCGTAAGAATTTTGTTCGGCGACGCTTGCAAGACCGGCTCATCGACGGCCGTTTCTTCTGCCATGTCGGCTAGTGCAATCGATGAGCGCACCGCGTTGCCTTGCGGTGAGATCAACGCACACCCGGCGTCGTCACGCCCGGCGTCCCTACACCCGGCCGTGCCACGCACCGCGCCGCGACACGGGAATCGGCTGCTGGACGCAAGCTGCCGGGCACTGGACATCGTCGGGTCGGCGATCCTGCTCATCATGCTTGCTCCCTTGCTCGGTTTGATCGCGATCGCGATCCGCTTGGACTCACGGGGCCCGGCGCTCTTTCGCCAGCAGCGCATCGGGCGTGACCTCAAACCGTTCATGGTCAACAAGTTCCGCACCATGTACAACGGCGTCGCCCACGACCAGCATCGCGAGTTCGTGACCGATCTGATCAGCGGTGAGACCCCCGAGTTGCAGGCGCCGGGTCCCCGCTACAAGATGACCAAGGATCCGCGTGTCACTCGCAGTGGGCGCCTGCTGCGGCGCTCGAGCCTCGATGAGCTGCCGCAGCTGTGGAACGTGCTGCGCGGGGAGATGTCGCTGGTCGGGCCACGACCCCCGATTCCCTACGAGGTGGAGCAGTACCCGCCTCACTGGTTTGCCCGCTTCGCGGTGAAGCCCGGTTTGACGGGTCTGTGGCAGGTGAGCGGGCGCTCGAACGTGACGCTCGAGGAGATGGTGCGACTCGACGTCGACTACATCCAGCGCCGCTCGCTGCGGTTGAACGTCGCGCTGATCGTGCGCACCGTGCCCGCGGTGCTGAGCACGAAGGGGGCGTGGTGAGACGCATGCACGGCGTGGTGAAACGCATGCACGTCGTGGTGAGACGCATGCACGCGATTGGTCGCGTGCGAGCTCGTGTGGTCGGCAGGCTCGGCCCCCTCGTGCCCGCGGTTGTGGCGAGCGTCTTCCTGCTCTCCCCGCTCACCGCCGTGACCGCGGCGGCCGAAAGCGAAGATAACTGCGCCGCGGCCGCCAACCCGATCGTGTGCGAGAACGCACTGCCCGGCGATCCGGAAAGCAAATGGCAGGTGAACGGCGTTGGCGACCCGACGATCCAGGGCTTCGCCACTTCGATGAGCGTGAACGTCGGCGAAACCGAGCAGTTCAAGATCGACACTCCGGCGAGCGGATATAAAATCGAAATCCTGCGACTGGGCTATTACGGCGGCGATGGCGCCCGCGTGGTCACGTCGATCACGCCAAGCGCGAAACTGCCACAGACCCAACCGGCGTGCCTGAAGGAAGCCTCAACCGGGTTGATCGACTGCGGCAACTGGGGCGTCTCGGCGCAGTGGACCGTGCCCAGCAACGCCGTCTCGGGGGTCTACCTGGCCGAGCTCACACGCAGCGACACCGGCGGGAAAAGCCAGATCATCTTCGTCGTGCGCAACGACGCCAGCCACTCGCCGATCCTCCTGCAGACCTCCGACGCCACGTGGGAGGCCTACAACGACTATGGCGGCAACAGCCTCTACACGTGCACCGTCTCCTGCCCTTCTGGCGAACCCAAAGCCTACAAGGCCGCTTACGCGGTCTCCTACAACCGCCCCTTCGATGGGGCGCTGGTGACCGACGGTGGCGCCTCCTACCTCTGGTACGCCGAATATCAGATGATGCGCTGGCTGGAAAAGAACGGCTACAACGTCAGCTACACCAGCGAGGCGGAGGTCGATCAGAACGGCGCGCTGCTGAAGAACCACCAGACCTTCATGTCCAGCGGTCACGACGAGTACTGGTCGGCCGGCCAGCGCGCGAACGTGGAAGCTGCGCGTGAAGCCGGCGTCAACCTAGCGTTCTTCAGCGCCAACGAGCTGTTCTGGAAGACACGCTGGGGTCCCAGCACCGAAGGCAGCGCAACGCCCTACCGAACGTTGACCACCTACAAGGAGACGCACTTCGAAGGGCCGGTCGATCCGAAGGACCCGCCGACGTGGACGGGAGCGTGGCGAGATCCACGCAGCCCCCGCGCCGACGGCGGCAAGCCCGAGAACGCTCTGTCGGGCCAGCAGTTCGAGGTCAACTCGGGCTCCGCTGAAATTACCGTGCCAGCCCAGTACGGCAAGCTGCGGCTGTGGCGCAACACGGCCGTGGCCAACCTCAAAGCAGGACAGACGCTGACGCTCGCCCCGGAAGCCGACACGCTCGGCTACGAGTGGGACGAGGACGTCGACAACGGCTTCCGGCCTGCCGGTGAGTTCGATCTCTCCTCGACGACCGTCAGCGAACTGCAGACGTTCACCGACTACGGCAGCACCCTTGCCGATGACACCACCGCCACCCACCACCTCACGCTCTACCGCGCGCCCAGTGGCGCGCTGGTGTTCGGAGCCGGTACCGTGCAGTGGTCGTGGGGTCTTGAAAACGAAAACGCGTGGAGCGTGTACGCGACGGATCCGGGCGAACCGCCGCCGGACCCCAACGTGGAGCAGTTCACGGTCAACCTGCTCGCTGAAATGGGGGTGCAGCCCGGGTCGCTCACCAAAGGTCTCCTCACGGGGTCGAAGTCCACTGATACCACCCCGCCGACCTCGACGATCACCTCCCCGACCCAGGGCGAAACGCTCCAGGACGGTAGCAGCGTGGCGATCACCGGCACGGCCACCGACGCCGGTGGTGGGGTCGTGGCGGGGGTGGAAGTATCCACCGACAACGGGGCGACGTGGCACCCGGCGACGCTTACGACTCCGGCTGAACAGTCGGTCAAATGGTCGTACACATGGGGGGCCAACGACTATCCCGCGACGACGATCAAATCGCGCGCGGTCGACGATAGCTCCAACCTGGAGAGCCCCTCGGCGGGCGTGCAGGTGAAAGTGTCCTGCCCCTGCTCGCTGTGGGGCTCAGCCGTCACGCCACCGACCCCCGACTCGGGCGACACCGGGTCGGTCGAGCTGGGCATGAAGTTCACCACGGAAACGTTTGGCACCGTGACCGGCGTACGCTTCTACAAGTCGGCGGCCAATACCGGCACGCACACCGGCAGCCTGTGGAACTCCAGCGGCGAACGGCTGGCAGCGGCGACGTTCACAAACGAAACGGCATCCGGGTGGCAGCAGGTCAACTTCTCCACGCCTGTCGCGATCCTCCCGAACACCACCTACATCGTCTCTTACTTCGATCCCTCCGGTCACTACGCCGACTCTCCGTTCTACTTCTACACGCCGCCCCCGACCGGCGGCAATATTCTGAACAGCCCGCCCCTGCACGCCGTTTCGGCGAGTGCCGAACCGGTGGGAGGGTCGTTTGTCTCGGCCAACGGCCTGTACGCCTACGGCGCCACGAGCACCTTCCCCACAAACAGCTTCGAGGGCAGCAACTACTGGGTGGACCCCGTCTTCATGCCCGCCTCCACGCCGGGTCAGGTCACGAATGTCAGTGCGACCGCAGGCAGCGGATCGGCGAATTTGACGTGGAGCGCGCCCTCCAGCGGTGGTGTGCCCACCAAGTACACGATCACGCCCTACATCGGCTCTGAAGCACAGCCCACCACGACGATCACCGGCACCCCGCCGGCCACCAATGCCACCATCACCGGACTGAGCAACGGCACCAGCTACACGTTCACCGTCCAAGCGTCCAACCCCAATGGCTCGGGGCCTGTCTCCGAACGCTCCAACGCCGTCACGCCGACGACCGGGGCGTCCGGGCTCGATACGATCTTCGGCAGTACCACGCCGAGCAAGGTCGATTCCGGGGACGCCTCCGCGGTCGAGCTCGGTGTGAAGTTCAACTCCGAAGTCTCAGGCAACATCACCGGTATCCGCTTCTACAAGGCCGTCACGAACACCGGCACGCACATCGGCAGCCTGTGGAGCGCGAGCGGCACACTGCTTGCGTCGGCCACATTCACGGGCGAAACCAACTCCGGCTGGCAGCAGGTCAACTTCTCCTCCCCTGTCGCGATCACCGCCAATACGACCTATGTGGCGGCCTACTTCGCGCCCAACGGGCACTACGCCGCCACCCCCAGCGCGTTTGCCTCCAGCGGCGTCAGCAACCCGCCGTTGGCGGCCCTCGCCAACGGGGTCAGCGCTGACGGCGTCTACGCCTACAGCGCTGTCAGCACGTTCCCATCGAACAGCTTCAACGCCACCAACTATTGGGTTGACGTCGAGTTCGAACCCGCCGCGCCTCCCACCGTGCCCGGCCAGGTCACCAAGGTGAGCGCCACGGCCGGCGCCGGCTCGGCGAGCCTGACGTGGAGCGCGCCGTCGAGTGGTGGCGCACCCGCCAAGTACACGATCACCCCCTATATCGGGTCGACCGCTCAAACCACCACGACGATCACTGGCACCCCGCCGGCCACCAACGCAACGATTACCGGCCTCACCGCTGGCACCAGCTATACGTTCACCGTGACCGCAGCCAACTCCGCCGGCTCCGGACCGGCCTCGGAACCCTCGAACGCCGTCACGCCGACCGCCGCGGCGCCGGCACCCGACACGATCTTCGGCTCTGCCACGCCGGCGACGATCGACTCGGGCGATGGCTCCTCGGTGGAGCTCGGCGTGAAGTTCACCTCCGAAGTCTCAGGCAACATCACCGGGATCCGCTTCTACAAGGCCGCTACGAACACGGGTACCCACATTGGCAGCCTGTGGAGCGCGAGCGGGACGCTGCTTGCGTCGGCCACATTCAGCGGCGAGACCGCCTCTGGCTGGCAGCAGGTCAACTTTTCCTCCCCTGTGGCGATCAAAGCGAACACGACCTATGTGGCGGCCTACCTCGCGCCCAACGGGCACTACTCCGCCACCGCCGCCGCGTTCACCTCGGCCGGAGTCAACAACCCACCGCTGTCTTCGCTCGCTAACGGAGTCAGCCCGGACGGCGTCTACGCCTACAGCTCGACCAGCACGTTCCCGTCCGGTAGTTACAATGCCACGAACTATTGGGTTGATGTCGAGTTTGAACCCGCCGCCCCAGCCGCCCCTGGCCAGGTCACGGGCGTGGCCGCGACCGCCGGCAACGGGTCGGCGAGTCTGACGTGGAACGCGCCGTCGAGCGGTGGCGCGCCCACCAAGTACACGATCACCCCCTACATCGGCGCTGAAGCGCAGGCGGCGACGACGATCACGGGGACGCCACCGGCGACCAACACAACCATCACCGGATTGACAAACGGCACCAGCTACACGTTCACCGTCACCGCATCCAATGCGGTCGGCTCGGGCGCGGCATCGGAACCGTCAAATGCCGTCACACCGACGTCTACGGTCACGACGCCCGACACGATCTTCGGCTCCACCACGCCGGCGACGATCGACTCGGGCGATGGCTCCTCGGTCGAGCTCGGCGTGAAGCTCACCTCCGAAGTCTCAGGCAACATCACCGGGATTCGTTTCTACAAGGCGGCTACGAACACGGGTACCCACATCGGCAGCCTGTGGAGCGCGAGCGGGACGCTACTTGCGTCGGCCACATTCAGCGGCGAGACCGCCTCCGGCTGGCAGCAGGTCAACTTCGCCTCGCCCGTTGCGATTACCGCCAATACGACCTATGTGGCGGCCTACCTCGCGCCCAACGGGCACTACTCCGACACGCCGGCGGGATTCTCCCCCAACGGCGTGAGCAGCCCCCCGTTGTCGGCGCTCGCCAACTCAGTCGGCGCCAACGGCGTCTACGCCTACACCGCTGTGAGCACGTTCCCGAGCAGCAGCTTCAACGCCACCAACTACTGGGTGGACGTCGAGTTCGAACCCAGCGCTTGATGCCTACTCGCTTCAAACGTGGCTTCAGGCCGCTCTGCGTCATCCCGCTCGTGCCCGTGGCGGTGCTGCTCGCGGCCTGCGGCTCCTCATCCACCTCGCCCTCTGCCACCACCGCCGCAACCACCACGCCCACCGTCCAGAACGCGGACGTCGGCGCCTCCCACAGCGCAGACGTCAGATCCAAGGCTCATCGAAGCAGACAAGCTCATCCCGACCCGGTCACCAACGGTGTGGTCATCCACAAGCCGCAGCACGGAACCGGGGGGGCCGAAATCAACGACGACAATCCTGGTCGCGCGGATGTCGGCAACCAGCACGCTGCCGGACGCAACCCATGCACGCTTGTGTCCCGCGCACAGGCGCAGACGATCCTCGGCAAGGCGGTCGGCTCCCCCGTGGAGGCGCCGCTTGGCCCGACGTGCATCTATCGGCCGGTGGGCGCCAAGCGCTTCGTCACCCTGACCGTCGAGTCGATCGACTTTGCGAGGGTCAGGGCGCAAATTCGCAATCGCACGCAGCTCGATGTAGCCGGCCGCACAGCCTACTGTGGCGTCTATGGACAGCCCACCGTGTTCGTCCCGCTGGCCAGCGGCCGGGTCCTGGCCGTCACTGCGTCTTGCGCGATCGGCGCCAAGTTTGCCGCTGAGGCGGTGTCACAACTCCACGCTTGAGCTCACCCGAGCTCTGGCTGTCACAGCGTCCTGCGCGATTGGCGCCAAGTTTGCCGCCCGGCCGACCCCGCGACTGGACGTTCGAACCATATTTCTGTAACATAACCAATTCATTTGAGCTGGTCACTCGCTGGCTGGCACTTTCGACGGAGCAACTGGGGAGAAAGCAATGAGGAGACGAGATCGTTGGTCTGCGATGACAGTGGTGATGGCGTTAGCGGTGGCGGGATTATCGCTTCCCGCCAGTGCCGCGGCCGCGACGCCCGACACGATCTTCGGCTCCGCCACACCGGCCACGATCGATTCTGGGGATGGCAACGCGGTCGTGCTCGGTGTGAAGTTCACCTCCGAAGTGCCCGGCAGCGTGACCGGTGTCCGCTTCTACAAGGCAACCACCAACACCGGCACCCACATCGGCAGCCTGTGGAGCGCCGGCGGCACGCTGCTCGCCTCGGCCACATTCACAGGTGAGACGGCCTCGGGCTGGCAGCAGGTCAGCTTCTCAAAACCTGTGGCGATCACTGCGCACACGACTTACGTCGCCAGCTATCTGGCTCCCAAAGGCCACTATTCCGATACATCCTCCGGATTCGCCTCGGCCGGCGTGAGCAATCCACCGCTCGCCGCGCTCGCCAACTCGGTTAGCGCCGACGGCGTCTACACATACAGCAAAACGAGCATATTTCCCACCAGCACTTACAAAGCGACGAACTACTGGGTCGATGTCGACTTCGAACCGGCCTCACCGCCCGTCCTTCCGGGCCAGGTCACCAGTGTCGTTGCGAGCGCCGGTGCTGGATCGGCGAGCCTGAAATGGAATGCCCCGGCCAGCGGGGGGACTCCGACCAGCTATACGATTATTCCCTACATCGGATCGAGCGCCCAGACGACGACCACGATCACGGGAGCTCCGCCGGCCACCAGCGCCACCATCACCGGACTCACCGCCGGCAGCACCTACACGTTCACGGTGACCGCGGCCAACTCGGCCGGCTCCGGGCCGGCGTCAGAACCCTCCAACGCCGTCACCCCCACCACCGCGCCGATCGCCTATCCCGATCTGCAGGTGCTGATGCCCACGGGCGACATCGCGATCGAGCACTCGGGGAGCACGAGGACACTCGAGTTCACGCACATCACCGAGAACGCCGGCGCGGGCCCGTTTGAGATTCGCCCGACGTATAACGCAAAAGCCGGCATCTCCCAGGGTTACCAGGCGCTTTACACGATGCCCAGTCCGGGAGTGTGGAAGTTTGCCGACACAGTCCCGATCGTCGGACCGATGATCTGGACTCCGCCGAGCGACTACAACTTCCCGCTGGACAAGTTCTGGCTCTACAACGCCGCCTCCGGAGGCGGAATCGGCGGCCTCGTGGAAACCAGTCCCAAGGACCTGTTCTGCATGACCTCCGACACCTACGTCGGCGGGGTTCCCAACACGCCTGAAGACAACGAATACCCCGGCGATCCCGGCTGCCTTTCACCTGAAGGCAGGCTCGGGCTGAGCGTTGGGTGGGGAGACCAGTACGAAGCTACCGACGGGGGTGAGGGCATCCCGATCTCGAGCATCCCGAACGGGACCTACTGGCTGCGCGGCGAGGTGGATCCCTACCACTACTTCCAGGAGTCCAACACCGCCAACGACATCACCGACACCAAGCTGCAGATCGAAGGTGACACGGTGAAAGTGCTCGAACAGACACACCCCGAATCGACCCCACCGACCGTGGCCCTCACGAGCCCGGCCGCGGAAGCCACGGTCTCCGGGACGACGACGCTCACCGCGACCGCTGGCGGTCCGGCGCCGATCTCCTCGGTTCAATTCCTGCTCGACGGCCAACCGATCGGCGCACCCGTCACGACACCGCCCTACACGATCAGCTGGCCGTTCGGGAGCACCCCGCCCGGCAAGCACTTCATCAGCGCCCAGGCTACCGACAGCAACGGCTTCATCGGTACTGCCCCAGATGTCCCGGTGACCGTCAAGGAAGGCTCGGGCTCAGGCTCCGGGGGCGAATTGCCGGTGGTCTCGATCGTCAACCCCGCGGCTGGCGCAACGGTTTCCAACACACAGCAGGTCAGCGCCACCGTCAGCGATGGCGTTGGGATCCGCTCGGTCCAGTTCTACCTCGACGGCAAGCCGCTGGGTGCGCCGGTGAGCGCCTCGCCGTATGCCGTCAGCTGGAACACGGCCGAAGCGAGCAACGGCGCTCACACCCTCATGGCCACGGCGACCGATACCTCGGGCAACACCGGCACCTCCACGCCGGTGAGCGTGACGGTGCGGAATCCGGCCGAAGAAAGCCCCTGCTTCGTCGTGGACGCCACTGTCAGCGTCAACGGCCATGGCGCTGTGACGACGCAGAGCTTCACCACCGCCGAAGGTGGCGAGCAGCTGTTTGCGTTCGTCTCCTCCGACGGGCCTGCAGGCGCCGGCAAGCAGTCGGCGACGGTCACCGGCGCGGGGCTAACCTGGAAACTCGTCAAGCGCGCCAACTCGCAATCGGGCGACGTCGAGATCTGGGCTGCCACGGCGGCCAACCAGCTCAACAACGTGACCGTGACCTCCACCCCGAAAGCGAGCGGCTATGACCAGTCGCTCACGGTGATCTCGGTGCAGATGTCAGATGGCATCGGCGCCACGGCGGCGGCCGGCGCGGCGAGTGGAGCACCGAGCGTGTCGCTGAAGACGACCGAAGAAGGGTCGTTGGTGTACGCGGTCGGCAACGATTGGGACACCGCCGCAGCGCGCACCCTGGGCGCCAACCAGGTGATGCTCCGCCAGTATCTGGACACCAAAACCGAAGACACGTTCTGGTCGCAGTTCGACGGGGCGGTTACCGGGCCCGTCGGCGAAACCGTCACGCTCAACGACACCGCCCCGACGAGCGACTCCTGGAACATGGCCGAGGTCGAGATCCTCGGCGACGGTCCCGGAGACTGAATCTCGCGCGGCCGGGGGGTCGCAGTGCCTGCACGATCGGCACCAGGTTCGCCGCCACGGCCCTGTGGCGACTGGGCGCCTGAGGCTCGGCTCATGTAGTATCCGGCGCGCTTTGTGTCCGGATGGCTGAGGAGGGCGAACGTAACGAGACAGCAGCACCGCTCCCTGATTGCTTTGGCGTTGCTCGTGCTGGTGGCGGGGTTGCTGCTTCCCGCCAGGGTCGTGGCCGCGACGCCGGACACGATCTTTGGTTCCAGCACGCCGGCGACGGTCGAC
This sequence comes from uncultured Solirubrobacterales bacterium, assembly GCA_963812595.1. GTDB lineage: Bacteria > Actinomycetota > Thermoleophilia > Solirubrobacterales > Solirubrobacteraceae > Palsa-744. Next base: position 616,742 of record CAWEVQ010000008.1, on the reverse strand, counting down.
TCTGGAGACGGGAGCTCGGTGGAGCTTGGCGTGAAGTTCAGCTCCGAAGTCTCCGGCGAGGTCACGGGCATACGCTTCTACAAGGCCTCCTCCAACACGGGCACCCACATCGGCAGTCTCTGGAGCTCCGGTGGAACGTTGCTTGCGTCGGCCATGTTCGCTGGCGAAACTGCCTCCGGCTGGCAGCAGGTCACTTTCTCCTCGCCCGTCGCCGTCGCCGCCAACACCACCTATGTGGCCGGCTACTTCGCGCCCAAAGGCCACTACTCCGACACGCCGGCCGGATTCGCCACGGCCAGCGTCAGCAACCCACCCCTCGCGGCGCTCGCCAACACGACCAGCGCCAACGGCGTCTACGCCTACACCGGCACCAGCACGTTCCCCACCAGCACCTACAAAGCGACCAACTACTGGGTCGACGTCGACTTCGAACCCGCCGCACCACCCACCACGCCGGGCCAGGTCATCGGCGTCGCCGCAACTGCCGGCACCGGGTCCGCGACCCTCAAATGGGCCGCGCCATCGAGTGGCGGAGCGCCGACCAAGTACATGATCACCCCCTATATCGGCTCAACCGCTCAGCCCACAACGACGATCGCTGGCACTCCACCCGCGACCAGCGCCACGATCACCGGGCTCACGGCCGGCACCGCCTACACGTTCACCGTCACCGCGGCCAACACAGCCGGCTCTGGGCCTGCATCCGAACACTCGAGCGCCATCACACCAACAGCCGCACCAACCGCCCCGGACACGATCTTTGGTTCCAGCACGCCGGCGACGGTCGACTCTGGGGATGGGAGCTCGGTGGAGCTTGGCGTGAAGTTCAGCTCCGAAGTCTCTGGCGAGGTTACGGGCATGCGCTTCTACAAGGCCTCCTCCAACACGGGCACCCACATTGGCAGTCTGTGGAGCTCCGGTGGGACGTTGCTCGCGTCGGCCACGTTCGCCGGCGAAACTGCCTCCGGCTGGCAGCAGGTCACTTTCTCCTCGCCCGTCGCCATCGCCGCCAACACCACTTATGTGGCTGGCTACTTCGCGCCCAAGGGCCACTACTCCGACACACAGTCCGGATTCGCCACGGCCGGTGTCAGCAACCCGCCCCTCGCGGCGCTCGCTAACACGGTGAGCGCCAACGGCGTCTACGCCTACACCGCCACGAGCGTCTTCCCTACCAGCGCCTACAAGGCAACCAACTACTGGGTCGACGTCGACTTTGAACCGGCCGCACTGCCCGCCGCTCCCGGCCAGGTCACCGGTGTCGCCGCAACCGCCGGCACCGGGTCCGCAACGCTCAAATGGACCGCGCCATCGAGTGGCGGTGCGCCGACCAAGTACATGATCACCCCCTACATCGGCACGACCGCCCAGCCCACAACGACGATCACTGGCACTCCACCCGCGACCAGCGCCACGATCACCGGACTCACCGCTGGCAGCGCCTACACCTTCACGGTCACCGCGGCCAACGCCGCCGGCTCTGGGCCTGCATCCGAACACTCGAGCGCCGTCACACCAGCGGAACCAACGAAACCAACGGAACCAACAGAACCGACGGAACCCTCGGCCGGCGCGCCGGTCGATACGGGCGTGCCCGTCGTAACGGGCACGGTGGCGACTGGTCAGACGCTCACCACGAGCAACGGTACGTGGACTAACAGTCCCACGGGCTTTAGCTACGCATGGCAGGACTGTGCCACCGAGGGTACCGACTGTTCGAACATCGCGGGCGCTACGTCGAGCACCTACACGGTCGCGTCGGGCGACGCCGAACACACGATCACCGCTGTCGTAACCGCTGCTAACACAAGCGGATCCGCTTCCGCTTCCGCGTCGCCGGTGCCCCTGATCGACGAATTCAACGGCTCCAGTGTCCAAACCAGCCTGTGGACCGTGATGGACCAGCAGGGCGACACGTCCAACGAAGAGGTCGAGTGCTTCCTGCCATCACAGGTCGCCGAGTCCGGCGGGTTCCTGACCGAGACGCTGATTTCGCATTCGGTGACATGCCCAGCCGGGACGCCAAACAGCAGCAACCCATTGCCCGACGAGTCGGGCGCGGTGCAGATGAAGTCGGTGAACTTCACCTATGGCACCGTGGTCGTGCGCGCAAAGATGGGGAGCGGCAGTAACGCGTGGCCAGCCATCTGGCTGCTCGGCGCCTCGTGCCAGCAGCCGAACTGGCTCACCAACCCTGGCTACTCGTGCGGTTGGCCCTCCGACGAATCGGATGCCGCCGAGATCGACATCGCAGAGATCAAGGGCTTCACCACGGGTCCCGGGACGGTGTGGCAGAACCTGATCGCCAGCGGCGGCAACCAATCCTGTACGCCGACCACCAGCAACACGAATGCCAACTACCACACCTACGAACTCGACTGGACCCCAGCGTCGGTGATCTGGAAGATCGATGGCACCCAGACCTGCAAATTCACGAGTCACGTGCCGACCCACCCGATGTTCTTGATCATCGAGACGGCCGATCCGGGCGGCAACCTCTCCGAATCCCAAGTCACGTCTGTCGACTACGCGCACATCAGCTTCGGCGGGTAGTACCCAAGACGTTTCCCTCGGGCCCGGCGGCGGCGATCGTGGTCAGCGCCGCGACGAGGAAGAACATGTACGGCGCCTGCGGGAACGAGAGGGCGTCGAACAGCGCGCAGACGACGAAGAAGGCGACGCACCCGCCCGAGGTCGCCAGGGCGAGCGAGGCGACCGTCGGGCCGCGCGTGCGGATCGCGGCGCGGGCGAGGACCACGGGCGCGAGGATCATCCAGATGAAAGCGAGCAGCCCGACGGCGCCGACCTCCCAGATCTCGTCGATGTACTCGTTGTCGTTGATCCGGAATTGAGCGGGCTTTTCGGGGTCGAGCGTGCCGAAGCCGCGACCGATCAGTGGATGCGCCAGCACGTCGGGCGCCACATCGCTGAAATCCCCGACGCGATGGGTCGTAGAGTCGCTCTGCGTGGCAGAGCTCACGTCGAAGACGGTTCCGAGCGCCCCCGGCGAGGCCACGTGCACCAGGCCGAGGAGCACGACGATCCCCACCGGCGCCAAACGCAGCACCTGGCGCGGGCGGTAGCAGGCGATGTAGATGACGACCGCGACCGGCACCACCAGCGCCGTCTTGCGATCGGTCGCCAGCGCCCCGGCGACCATCAGCGCGAAGGCGGCCGCGTTCAGCCACCAGGATCTACGCGAGGTGGCGTCCAGGACGCGCACCAACGCGAACGGCATCACCACCACGAGGATGGTTGTCGCCGCGAGCCCGTGCTGGGTCGGACCGACGACGTTGACACGGCCTTCGGTGCCGAGCGCCGGGTGTATGACGGTCGGCGAGGCTTCGACGCTGGCGATCGGCCGGAGAAGCTCACGGCTCCATTCGTAGAAGACGTTGTAGCCCGTGTGGCGCTCGTAGAGCATCCCGATCGACATCAGCGTGGCGAGCCCGATCAGGTACGTCGCGAAGCCGCGCACGTCCTCGAACCGCAGGGCGGTGAGCGCGAACCACGCGACCACGAGGAACGAGCCCAACAGCGCGAAGCGCTTCTCCGCGAGATGGAAGTCGCCCAGGTTGACGATCCGCCCGACGTCGAGCAGCAGGCTTGTGACGGCCACGACGAGAAACGCGCAGGCCGCGCCGACGAACAGCTTTGACCGCCGCGTACGGATGAACGCCCGCTGATCGCCACCAAACCAAAGCCATGCGAGGGCGAGCACGACCACAGCCAGGCGGTCGGGATGGGAATCGACCCCGATGTTGACCTTCAGTTCGGTCGAGTCGATCGGGACCAGGAACACCATCGCCACAAAGGCCGCCAGAAACCAGGGCAGGGGGCGCCGGGTATGGGGAAAGGCATCGTGCGTGGTCGGCGTGACCCGCAGGTCGGCGGCCGCCGGCAGCGGCTCGGCCACCGCTGGCGACCGCGGCAGGCGCGAGACGACGCCGGCCCGGTCCGCGACGGTTGCTCCGCGCATGACCTACCCGACGAGCTGGGTGGGCGAGTCGCTCACCGCATGCTCCGCGCCGGCATTGCCGGGCGGTCGATCTCGCGGGCGGAGGGAAGGTCGAGCAGAGCGCCTTCGCCCCCGAGGTTGCGGGCACGGCCGCCGTATGGCGCGTGCACCGACAGCTCGGCCCCCTCCTCGTCCTCCGCCTCGGCCGTCTGGGCGCGGTCCTCCGCATCCTGCTGGAGAGCCGCGCTTTCGCGCCAGACTCCGCGGAACCGCGATCCGACGAGGATCAGCGCGCACCACAGCAGGAACACCGCGACGAAAACCATGACCGCGAGCTGCTTGCTGATGCCGCTGTCGACCACGGCGCCGTTGGCTGGGCCGAGCTGGCGAATCTCGATCTTCGAGGAGGCTGGGACCCTGTCTTCGTTCTCCAGGTTGGTCACGTAGCGCCGCAAGCCGACAACGGCGGCGTTCGCCAGCGCGATCGCCTGAGGGGTGGTGGGAGCCTGGGAGTAGATGTTGATCGTCGGGAGACTCGCCTGGCTTTCGAAGTTCAGGCGATACGGGGTTGTTTCCCCCGTGATCTCCACGTTGCGCTTGAGCGCCGTGGGCTCCTGTACTACACGTGGCTGATTGGCGTTGACCGGTCCGGCGGCGTAGAGCTGTTCGCCGGAGAGGCCCACCTGCTTGCCGACCAGATCGAGGACCGCGGGGCTGGCCATGAAGTTGGCGTATACCGCGGCGCGCGCGCTCAGGTCTTCGGAGGACTGCGAGAGGTTGCCGAGAACCGACGAGGAGGCGTCGACGAGCGCCTGTGTGCTCGCGCTGGAGTACTGCAGCGAGCGCGACTTCAGCTTCAGGCCATCGAGGCGGTACACGCTCAGGATCGTGGCGATCGCGGCGACGAGCACTCCGAGCGCCAGTAGCTTTCGGTGCTTCGACAGTTCGCGTAGGGCGAGTGCAAATCCCATCCGAGCAAGCAACGGGCCGGCGGCGGCCGTTTTTTCGCGAGCGTCGCCGCTCATTTTCGAGTGCCGTGGTGTCGGCTCACGCGGCCCCGCGCCGTGGGCTGCAAGATGGAGCGCTACGACACCGTTTTATCCAGGACATGAGCCACTGCTTAGACCACATGGCCGGCTCCTCCGGCTCCTCCGGCATCTCCGTGCTCTCCCCCAAAAGCGATCGGTGGCGCGCGTTTGTCGCCGAGCACGCGACCTCGCCGTTGCAGCACCCAGCGTGGATTGAGGCGCTGGTGGGTGCCTACCGGCTCGACGCGCGGATCGTGGCGCTCACCGACTCCGCGGGCTCGATCCTGGCTGGCCTGCCGATGATCGCCAGCAAGCTGCCGTGGCGCAGGCGTTGGACCGCATTGCCCTTCACCGACACGCTCGAGCCGGTGGCCGGCGATGAGTCTCATCGCGACGAGCTGCTGACGGCGGTGGCGGAGCAGGCTGGCGGCGAGTCGATCCTCCTGCGCACGCATGCTGACCTGCCGGGGTGGGTCTCGCGCGAGGTGGGCACGGTGCAGGTACTCGATCTCACCGACGGCGTCGAGGGTGTCTTGAGCGGCGCCAAGCGCAAGACCCGCCAGAACATCAATCTGGCGCGCAAGGCTGAGTTGACGGCGCGGCCGCTCGTCTCGCGCTCGGAGTTCATGGGTGCCAACCTCGATCTCATCGCGCAATCGCGCAGCAGGCTCGGCGCGCCGACCCAGCCGCGGCGCTACTGGTCGCGGGTGTGGGAGTTGCACGAGCGGGGCATGGCGCTGACGATCGGCGTATACCTGCGGGAGCGGCTCGTGGCCAATGCGATATTCGTGATCGGCAGCAATCACGCCACGTTCAAGTACAGCGCGTCCGACACCGCGACGAGGGACCTGCGCTCGAACTACCTGGCGTTTGCTACGGCGCTCGAGCATCTCGTGGCCCGCGGGATGCGCTCGATGGACTTCGGGATCACCGACCTGCACAACACGTCGTTGCGCAGATACAAGGTGCATTGGGGCGGCGAGGAGCGGCCCGCCTATTTCTCGGCCACCGACGCCAGCCTGCTCCCGGACACGCTCGAGCCGGGGCGGCTGTTGACCACGACGATCCAGCGCGCGCCCGTGTTCGTGGGACGTTCGATCGGCTCGCTCGCGTACCCGTTCGCCGCCTGATGGTTGTCTGGCGTTGCTGATGCCGGTCGGACTCGCCGCGGTGACAGGGCGCGATGCCCGCCACGCTGCATCCGCAACGATGGCGCCCTGGCTTCGACCACTGGTGCACTGGTGGACGAACCGGACGCCACGTCGCTGGGAGCGTCAGGCCGCGCCGACATCGCGCGCTGGCGCGATCAACGCTGGAGCGCTCTGGAACAGCGGGCGGGCGCGTCGACCACGCGTGATCCTGCCCCCACGCGCGATCCTGCCCAATGCTATGAGCGCATCGTCTTCGAACGTTGGCGCGAGGGTCGCAGCACGCGTGCGCTGCCCCCGTTTGCGCTGGAGCTGTTCTACGGGATCAGGCGCTTCATCCCGCGTTCGCTTCAGCTGGGCCTGCGGCGCAGGCTGATCGCGCGACAGGGCCTGCCGGCGTTTCCGCTGTGGCCGTTTGACCCTGCCGGCGCCGACCTGATGGGGATCGCGTTCGCCGATGCGCTGCTGGCGCGCGGGACAGATGCGGTGCGGTTCCCGTGGTTTTGGCCCGACGGCGCGAAGGCCGCGGTGACGCTCACGCATGACGTCGAGTCGGCCGATGGCCTCGCGCGTGCGGCGACGGTCGCCGGATGGGAGGAGCAGCGCGGGTTCAGATCCTCGTTCAACATCGTCAGCGACTGGTATCCGATCGACACCGAGCAGGTGGCGGGGTTGAGCGAACGGGGCCATGAGATCGGATCTCACGCGATCCACCACGACCGCTCTCTGTTTGCCTCCCGCGACTCGTTCGAGCGCCAGCTGCCGTTGCTCGCCGAGGCCGCTGAGCGTTTCGGCGCCGTCGGGTTCCGCTCTCCCGCGACTCATCGCGTAGTTGAGTGGCTGGGGGAGCTGCCGTTCTCCTATGACTGCACGATGCCGCACTCCGATCCATTCGAGCCGATCCCCGGCGGAACCGCGACCGTGTGGCCGTTCTTCCACGATCAGGTCGTCGAGCTGCCCTACACCGCGCCCCAGGATCACACGCTGTTCAATCTCCTCGGCCACACCGACGCCTCGATGTGGCGGGAGCAGCTGGAGCGAATCGTGTCGTGCAACGGCCTGTTCCAATCGCTCACCCACCCCGACGAGGAATATCTTGGCCGCCCGACGATCGGCGCGGCGTACCGAGACCTGCTCGACACGATCGCGCGTCGCGACGATCTGTGGGTTGCGCTCCCGCGGGACATCGCGGATTGGTGGCGACGCCGGGCACAGGGCCTCACCCCGCGCGAGGATGGCGTGGCGAGGTGGACCGGGTCGGGCATCGAGTTCGCTCCCGCGCGATCCTCATCTCCCTCCACAACCAGTTCCTTGCAGAGTCGATGAGCACAAGCAGTCAGGCGGCGCCGGACGTGGTGATGGTGCTCGAGAACAGCCAGTACCCGCTCGACGCGCGCGTGCGCATGGAGGCGGAGACGCTGATCGAAGCGGGCTTGTCGGTCGAAGTGCTGGCTCCCCGCGAGCCCGATCGCCCGGCTCGTGAGACGATCCGCCAGGTCCGCGTGAGGCGGTTTCCCCTGCCGGACGGCAACGGCCGGCTGCTGGGAACGGCGGTCGAGTATGCGATCGCGTTCTGCGTGATCTCTGCGCTGGTGCTGCCGCGACTGGCTCGCCGGCGCGGCGGAACGCTGCACGTGCACAACCCACCGGACTTCTTCTTCCCGCTGCTGTGGCTCGCTCGCCGGCGGGGGTGGTCGACCGTGTTCGACCACCACGACGATGCGGCCGGCATGTTGCGGGCCAAGCTTGGCCGCCCGACGCGTGCGTCGCGGTTGCTGGCGTGGATGCGCGACCAGTCGGCGCGGACGGCCGACCTGACGATTGCCACCAACGAGACCCAGCGCACGCTTGTCGCACCGCTCGCCCGCCGCGCGATCGTCGTACGCAACAGCCCGCCGATGTGGTTTGCCGATCGCCGCCCCGCGCCTCCCGCCGGGCGCGCCAAGCTCGTCTTCCTCGGCGAGATTGGGACGCAGGATCGCGTCCAGCGAACGGTTGAGATTCTGGCGGCGCTGGTGGCGGACGGCGCGATCGACGCCGAGCTGCTGATCATCGGCGATGGCCCAGAGCGCCGCGCGGTGCAGGAGCGCGCCCGGCTGCTGGGTGTCGGCGAGCGGGTGACGATCACCGGATGGGTCCCGTTCGAGGATGTCCCGGGTCTGCTGGCCTCCGCGCACGTGGGTCTCGACACCGCCGCGGCAACGGAGGTCAATCATGGCTCGACGATGGTGAAGATCCTCGAGTATCTGGCCGTCGGGCTCCCGGTGGTGGCGACCGCGCTGCGGGAGACGAAGGTGACTGGGGGCGACGCCGTCGTGACGATCGAACAGGACACCGTCGAGGCATATGCCGGCGCGATCGCCCAGCTGCTGAGCTCGACCGACACCTGGCGCGCGAGCGCCGAGCGCGCACTGGCTCGGGGGACGCAGCTGATGTGGCCCGCGCAGGGCGAGACGCTTGTGGCGGCCTACCGGGATCTCGCCGCTTCACGCCGTCCCCGCTCCGGCAGCGCAGGTATTAGCGCTGTCGCGCCGTGAGTCGGCTGGAACGCCAGGTCAGCTATGGGGGTCCCCCGGGCTGGAGCACTGCGATGAGCTTCGCCAAGTGCTGCGGCCTCTCTCCTGCTGTGCGCTCCGACGCCGGGTGTGGGAGCATCCTCGATGTCGATGAGCGATTTCTTGGTCAAGCGCAACGACCTCCGCGAGTGCGGGATCGTGGAATCCAGGGTGCCCGAACTCGAGCCCGGCCAGACGCTGCTTCGGGTCGACAGCTTCGGGCTGACCGCGAACAACGTGACGTATGCGGTGCTCGGCGAGATGATGTCCTACTGGGACTTCTTTCCAGCCGAGAACGGCTGGGGTCATGTTCCGATGTGGGGCTTCGCCCAGGTGGAGCGAAGCGAGGCAAAGGATGTCGAGCCGGGCATGCGCCTTTACGGATACCTTCCCCCCTCGTCTTACGTTGTCGTGACCCCCGCCCAAGCTGGCGCGGACGGCTTCGTTGACGGCTCACCGCACCGAGCGGCGCTGCCTTCGGCGTATCAGCGCTACCTGGCGACCGACGCAGATCCTTTCTACCGTGCGGACACCGAGGATCTGCAGATGCTCTTGCGTCCGTTGTTCTTCACATCGTTTCTGATCGAGGACCAGCTCGTCGACGACGGGCTCGCTGCGCGCGGGCCGATCGTGATCTCAAGCGCCTCGAGCAAGACCGCCATCGGCGCCGCCTTCCTTCTGGCGCAGCGCGAGGGAGTCGAGCTGATCGGGCTGACCTCCGCACGCAACGTCGAGTTCGTCGAAGACCTTGGCGTCTACGCCCGCACCGTAACCTACGACGCGATCGAATCTCTCGATCGAGGACCGGCTACCTTCGTTGATATTGCGGGAGACCCAACCGTGCGCCTCGCTGTCCACGAGCACTATGCGGAGGAGCTGGTCTACAGCATGACAGTGGGGGTCACGCACTGGGAGGAGTTCGGCGCTAGCGGCGGCGAGCTGCCTGGGCCGTCGCCAACCCTCTTCTTCGCCCCAGATCGCGTCACCAAGCGCTCTGAGGACTGGGGGCCGGCCGAGCTTCAGACCAGGGTCTCTGGGACCTGGCACCCGTTCTGTGAGTGGACGGGCAGCTGGCTTGAGGTTATCCACGGCCGAGGCTTCGAAGCGGTTCGGCGCGTCTACCTCGACGTGCTCGAGGGACGCGTCGAGGCCAAGACCGCCCACGTGCTCTCGCTCGATTGAGCCGCACGCCGTCGAGCTCGTCCGCGTCTCGCGGAGGGTCCTCTACGCTCCTCGACCCTACCCGAGCAGCGCCATCAACTCCTCGCGGCTGGGTCCCGAAAGCTGCAGCCGCTGGTTCTCGCCAGCCACCTCGAGCGTCCGCTCGGCGACGCCGTCCTCGGAGAACGTCTGCCCGAGGGGCTTCAGGACGGCGCGGGAGTCCAGCCAGGTAGGCCCTGAACAGCTCGCGACGGGTTCGCGGCGTGCGAGGTCGAGGTCAAAGCCGACAGTGCGAAACGCAGCCGTGCTCTGCTCCTCGATGCGGAAATAGGCGTCCCGCGAGCGCCGGACGATACGCCCCGAGCTCGTCCGCAGCGAGCGTCAGCGAGGGCTTCTCTCGGATGCTCGCTCAGCCATCAAAGCGGTCGCGCGCCAAGGGGTCGCCCATAGCTCGTTCGCCGATCAGACTTCGCAAGCTAGGAGCTGACCGTCGCAGCCAGGCCGATGGGTGAGGTGGCGGCGGCCGGGGCGGCGGCGACTGGGCGGCGGGCGCTGGTGGCGGCGGCGACTGCGGGTGGTCGGCGAACGCTGGGTGGCGGGACGTGGACGTCACGTGGCGGGCATGGCGGTTGGCGGGACTGAGGGCGCGGGCGCAGGGACGTTGCGTGGTCGGGATGGTGGGTGGCGAACTCGAAAGCTGAGCTGCTCTCCGTCGGCTTTCGGGATTTGACGGTGGGTGAGTTCGTGGAGATCTCCGGGCGCCGCTATGAGGTCGTCCCAGATCATGGGGGCGGCGTGACGACCTAGCCGCCGATCACCCCCGTGGCAGAGCTCCACCCCGGGCGTGCAACCAAGCCCGGCTCCGCGGAGGACTTCGAGCGTCTCTCGGTCGACGTCCCCTATGACGAGGGCTAACGGTGGCAGCCATCTGAGCTCGCTCGCCAAAAATTCGCGATCGACTACGGGAACGTCAATCCTGCTGCGAGCCGCTCTAGTATTCGCGAGTGCTACGAGAGAGGGGCGAATGATGACCGTCGAGGAACTGCTGCGTAGCGGCGGTGAGCGCGAAGCGGCCGGAGACCTGGAGGGGGCCGAAGCGGCTTACCGAGAAGCCGACGAGCTTGACGATGCCGAGGGAGCGATCCTCGTCGGCCTCTTACTCAAGCGGCGCGGCGAGCTGCGTGAGGCAGCCGCTGCGTTTCAGCGCTCCGCAGCCCGCGGACATCCCGAGGCTGGGTCGTGCCTGGGCAATCTGCTTTCGGAGAACGGTGATTTCGAAGGGGCGAAAGCGGCGTATGAACAGTCCATTGCGGTTGGAAGCACGGATGCGGTGCTCAACCTGGGGCTGATGCTTGCCGAGCAAGGCGCGTTGGACGAGGCGCTTCCGCATCTGCGTGCGGCAGAGGAAACCGGCGACGCTGGAGCCTCATGGGCGATAGGGAAACTCCAGATGCCTTCCTCCAAGGTATCGATCAAGCTAACACGCTCATGCAGGATCCATCGGACGAGGGCAACATCTACAGGCCTCCCGCACCGGCGCAGTCAGACAAGCGCACGTGCCCTTGGTGTGCCGAGACGATCAAGGCCGCAGCGGTTATCTGCCGGTTCTGCGGCAGGGATGTCCAAGTTCAGCCCAACGCCGGCTAGCTTGGTTGCGCTGCCCGCCGACAGGCAGCCCTTGCGACCAACCCACTCTGTGCGGGTCTGCGATCATTGCCAGCGTGGATTACGCGGACCCGCACTACCCGCTGTTTGCAGACTCCAGCATGAACCCATACGACCATGAGAAGCAAGGACGGGTACTGCAGACCGTACTTGCGGAAACCGGGTCGGAGGCCGGCCTTCTGGCCGTCTCCGAACTGCGATCCACCTCTCTACTTGTGGTCTTCCAGACGGGCCACGCGGTTGCCCACGAGAAGGGTGTCTGAGCCATCCTGTGTTTGGCGGAGACTTCGAGGCCAGGGTTTGCCTGGCGGAGGGAGAAGTCTCGGCTCATGGCACATGCGAGGAAGTATTCAAAGGAGTTGTTGGACCGCGGGACGCGTCTGGTGTTCGAGTCTGGGCGTCCTATTGCGCATGTCGCGAGGGACCTCGGGATCGAGAGCGAGACGCTTGGTAAACATGTCCGGCAGACCGAAGCAGATGAGGGCCGGCGCAAAGACGTCCTGAGCAGCCAGGAGCGCGAGGAGATCAAATCGTTGCGTCGTGAGGTTGCGCAGCTGCGCCGTGCGAACGAGATCCTGAAGGCCGCCAGCGTGTTTTTCGCGGGCGAGCTCGATCCACACCGTCCGAAGTGAGCGCGTTCATCGACGAGCATCGCGAGCGCTTCGGGGTCGAGCCGATCTGCGAGATCCTGGGCGTGTCGGCGTCCGCCTACTACCGAGGGCGACCGGAGAGCGCTCAGCGCGGGCCGTCGAGGATGAGCGGCTGCTCGGCGTGATCGAAGGGTTGCACGCCGCGAACTACTGCGCCTACGGGTCGCGGCGGATGTGGAAGGCGCTTCTGCGTGAGGGCGAGCAGGTCGGCCGCAGCCGGGTGGAACGCCTGATGCGCCAGAACGGTATTCAGGGAGCCAAGCGCAGGGGCAAGCCGTGGAGGACCACCAAGGCCGACCCCGTGGCGCTGCGCAGCCCTGACAGGGTGCAGCGCGACTTCACCGCGTCCCGGCCGGATGAGAAGTGGTTCGCAGACTTCACGTATCTCAGGTGCTGGGAGGGCCCGGTGTTCTTCAGCTTCGTGATCGACGCCTACAGCCGGATGATCGTCGGCTGGCAGTTCGCTGGGCATATGCGCACCGATCTCGTCTTGGACGCTCTCAGGATGGCTTTGCATCAGCGAGCCACCGGCGCGGACGTCTCGCTCGTGGCACACTCGGACGCCGGCAGCCAATACACGTCCTACGACTACACCCAGCTCCTGGACGACCACGACGTGCTCGCCTCGATCGGGACGGTCGGCGACGCCTACGACAACGCAGCCGCCGAGAGCTTCGTCGACACCTTCAAGACCGAGCTCATCACAGACCGCACCTGGGCCAGCAGAAGCCAGCTCGAGCTGGCGATCGTCAGATACGTCGCCTGGTTCAACAACACCCGCCTGCATGAATCTCTCGACGACCGGCCACCCCGAGAGATCGAGGAACTATACGCTGCGAAAAACCGGGCGACCACACCCACACACTGAACGTAGGGAACCTACAAAAACGATGATCTGCCCCGGGTTTTTCGGAGTCGGTGCTCTGGAATCAGGCGGCGATCTCTTGTTGTTGGTGTTGGTTCTCGTATTCGCTGGGTGTGAGCATGTTCAGAGCGCTGTGGCGTCTGCGGGTGTTGTGCCAGATCTCGATGTAGTCATGGATCGCAGCGGCGAGTTCGACACGTGTCTTCCATCTTCTGCGGTTGAGCAGCTCGACCTGCATGCGGGCCCAGAACGCCTCGACCATCGCATTGTCGAACGGGGCACCGACAGCACCCACGGACGGCGCGAGGCCGGCCTCTGTGACCTTCTGGCTGAACACCCAGGACGCGAACTGCACCCCCTGATCGGAATGTATGATCCCGCCCTCTCTCGGCGCTCTGCGGTTCAACGCCATGCCGAGCGCGTTCGTGACCAGCAGCCCGGTCTGGCGGCTGTCGATCGACCAGCCAACGACCATGCGTGAGAACGCGTCGATGACCGCGCAGCAGTAGATCTTGCCCTCGCGGGTGGGGTGCTCGGTGATGTCTGTCATCCATAGCCGGTCAGGCCCCTCGGCAGTGAAGCGTCGACGCACCAGGTCCAGCGAGCTGGCCTTGCCGACCCTCGCACCCCGCGGCAGCCGGCGCCTCGGTAGCCCATAGATCCCCAGGCGTCTCATCAGCAGATGCACCTGCTCCTTGCCGACGTGGATCCCACGGCCGTACCTCAGCTCAGCGGTCACACGCAGCGTCCCGTAGGTGCCGCCGGAGTCCTTGTGCACCTGTGCGATCTCACCAGCAAGCCAGGCGTGTCTGAGTGTCCGGGCGGACGGTGGACGTACCTTCCAGTCGTAGTAGCCCGAGACCGACACGCCGAGCATCAAGCAGGCCCGCTGCACGTCAAACCCCTGCCCGGTCAGGGAGGCGATCACCGGGAAGAGGCTTTTGGGGGCAGGTTCTGCTCGAGGAACACCTCATTGACCTTCCGGGAGACCGCGAGTTCAGTCTCGAGCTGGCGGATACGCCGCTTTGCGGCCGCAAGCTCCATCTGCCCCTCGGTGCTCAGCCCAGGCGCCTCACCGCGGTCGATGCGCTCCTGCTTCAGCCAGCCATAGATCACCGCCTCGCTCATCCCAAACGTCTCGGCGAGCTGCGCGACCCGCGTCCCGGAGCGGGCGAGCTCGACAACCTGTTTGCGCACCTCGACTGGATACCTGCTGGGCATTGCTTCCTCCTCGCTAAACGCCGGAGGATTCCAGAAACACAACTCCACTAAACCCGGGGCAGATCACGATCTCCGTGGAACCCAGGGCGGCTCATCGGTGACGGCGCGATCGTTGCGGATGATCCGGAACCCGTCGAGTTCCGTCTCGAACGCAAGGTACTCGGTGCTGGTGCGGGCGGAGTAGAGGATCTCCATCCGCACGATCGGGGTGATCCAGAGACGATCGTCTACGACCGCCTTCTCGACGAGTTCGCTGGGCAGCGCCGAGAACCGCCACCATGCCGACGTATCGACGACAAATGGGGTATCGCCTTCCAGCAGCTCGACGGCGTTGACTGCGGGGCGCTTATGATTCGTTGTCTGTCAGCTGCTCGATGTGCTCGAGCGTGTCCCGATCAAGCCCATCCGGCTGCACGCTCGCTCGATGAATCGCCTCCGCCGTTCGAGGCGCTCCTCGTCGCTCAGCGCAGGCGTCTCAGCCGTTGGCGTGGTGCTCACAAGAGAATGGCTCACAAGGCAAGGGTAGCGCCCGACGCGACAGGACCCGGCCAGCCCACGCATGACGGTGGCTGCCCGGGGCTGGTAGAGCAGCGAGAACTGTCCCCTGTTCGATCCCGAGGAGGATCCCATGATCACGACCGCAGTTCTCGATTCCGCTGGGCGGCGTCGCTCACCGGCGACCCTGCCCGGCTTTCATGCCGGCCGTCCGCCTAGCAACAAGGGGATGCGTTACCCGGCCGACCCGCCAACTGTCGAGGAGATCATCGCCGTGATGCGCCATGCCGGCGATAATCGTCACGGCTGGCGATTGCGCGCATTGATCGTCGTGTTGTGGCGCGGCGGGCTGCGCATCCAAGAGTCCCTTGCGCTGGCCGAGTCCGACCTCGACTCGCGGCGAGGATCGCTACTCGTGCGTAGCGGCAAGGGCGGCCGCCGCCGCGAGATCGGGATGGACGCTTGGGGATGGGAACAACTGCGCCCCTGGCTGACTCTCGTCGCGAGCTGCCCGTCGGGCCATTGTTCTGCGTCATCGACGGTCCGACCCGTGGACGTCCCTGGTCAAGTGCTGCCGTGCGCGTCGAGCTTCGTCGACTCGCCAGCCAGGCGGGGGTGCGACGCCGGTTCGCGCCACACCAGCTACGTCATGCTCATGCGGTCGAGCTCGCCCGGGAGGGCGTACCGTTGAACATCAGCGCCAGCTCGGGCACGCCAACCTCGGAACGACATCGGTCTACCTCCATCGACACCGAGGAGATCATCGCCGCCGTCCACACACGACACGCCCCAATGATGTCCGCCACCGCCGGCCTACGCCTCTGAAGCTCCAACTCCCAACGGGCGGGGGCTCCACGAGCGCTCCCGCCCGACCAGCAACCGCAACGATCGACCCAACCCCATCTCGCCGCTGCTCGTCCAGGGCGGCGCTCTGCTGAGGTCGAATCGGGACGCCTGCCTGTAAGGCCGGGGCAGGCGCAACGTGGCAGACCGCGTACCTCATGAACCCGTCGCATCTCCGAAGCCGTCGAGAATGAGCGTACCGGGTTCCGGGACTGCGGCCGCGCTACGCGAGAAGGTCCGCGCACGCGTGGATGACATGCTCCGGAACCGCATCGAACTCGCGCGGGTTTAGTTGCATCACGTACTCGTTCTCAATGTGGTAGGACTCATTGACGAACTTCTTGAAGGCAGCATCGCCTCCCAGGGTATCGGGGTCAAGCGCCGATGCGATGCGGAAGATCTGGACCTTCTCGTAGCCCACGCTCGTGCCGTCGAACTTGGCCTTCAGGACCGCCCGTTCTTTGAGCTGCGCGAGGAGCGCATCGTAGTCAAAGCTGGGGATATCCTTCTTGATCTCAGCTATCGCTTGCTCACGCTTCTCCTCGTCAAGGGGAATGAGATCCCCCTTCTCGCTCTTCGAGCTGGGCTCATCCCGAACGTGAAGAAGGCTTGAGAGAATGTCGTATTCCGCCCCGCGCTCACCGTGGACCTCGTAGCGGCGGCGGAGGTAGATGCACTTGATTATGGGGTCGGCGGATGAGGCGATGTTCTTGTCGCAGACCTGAGAGAACGTCATTATGTCCTCGGGCTTGATGGGCTTCTCTTCCACCTGCCCCTCCCGGCTCTGGAGGAAATGGACGGCGGGGATCGCTGCCTGGAACTGCTCCGATGTCGCCGTTCGGACGATGTCAATAGCAGGCTCGATGTCGTGGGTCAGGAGAAGCGTGGTGAATCCCCGGAGGCTTTGCCTGCCGTGAAAGAGCTTATGGAGGATGGCGAACTTCTTCGTCTTGTCGAAGCTCGACACGGGATCATCGAGGACGACGAGGTCAGGCGCGTCGCGGTGGACCTGATGCATGAACAGGACGAGCGCGAAGGCGTTACGCTCGCCGAAGCTCAGATGTCTGCCGGCAGCTTCCAGGTGACCCGGAGCATCCTGGTGTTCAAGGATCATCCGGTAGGAGTCGCCGCTGGACGCGATCCGCACCGCGTACTTGTAGCCAGCGGACCGAAGGTACTCGTTAATCTCGTCCTGGTTTTGCTCGATCGACTTCGCCACTTGCGCCTTCTGGATGCCCACGCGCCTCTTGATCTCATCCATCTGCTGGGCGACATGATCAAGCGCCGCGTTCATTTTTCCCACGACACCCTGAGTGTCCTCAGAATTGAGCGCGTCAAGAAGTTCCAGCTCGATCTTCAGACTCCGCAGCGCGTTGTCCACGTCGGGCTCATCGCGGAGGGACACGAACGAGAGCTGCTTGAGCGCGGTGAACTTGTCCAGAAGCGTCTCGACCTGACCTCGCAAGCTCGCCAGGAATTGGGCTTGCTCGGGGGACAGGTCCTCCAGGCTCGTTGTGATCTTGCGCAGTTGCTCAAGGCGCTTAGGCACGAAGAAACGGGCCAGCTTGTCGATCACGAGGCGCAGCGCGCTCATGTTCCTGACCGCAGCAGATTCGTACTCCTCAGATACGTGGACAGCGGTCTTCTTGTCCACGTTGGGGACCGAGCAGAAGGGACAGTTGTCCGATAGCGCAAGGTAGCTCTTGCCCTTTGATTGCCACGACAGCCATCCCGCTGGGGAGCACCTGACGCCACGGCAAGTCCTCTCTCTGTGGAGGGGACTTGACCAGCACGATTCCGCGAGCCAGAGGTACGTTGGCGTACCCCACGAGTGGTGGTCCCCTGTCGGCGCCGCGCCCTTGACCCGCGCCTGCTTCGCCTCGGAGAAGCGGAAGCCAGGGTTGGTACCTGAAGCGTTGCTCCTCCGGACGACAACCAGCGCTTGTCTCGGCACCGGACGGGCGCCTGCTGGCCGCCAAAAGCGAGCGTATTCCGTCTGCCGAATACGTCGCCGAACTTCCGAGCCAGAGCACTTAAGCTAGATAGACACGTTCCATCTTGCGAGCCAGCTCGGGCGGCAGCGGGGTCTTGGCGAGGTGCCGGCACTTGGGGTGCGCTTCGCCTACGTGGTTCCAGAACGTCCAGGGAGCCTTCGTCAAGTCGAGCCTAAACTTGAGGTAAACGGATTGGCGTGACCCACGTTGAGTGGTCCGGGTGATCTGGACCACCAAACGCGGGCCGGTCAGGATAAGCGCCCGCAAGGTCACGCACACGCACACACCTCGCGCACGTAGCGCGGCTCCCGGTTCGTTCTTTGTCCGCATGCGCACCACCACCACGCGTCCCCCCCGGGCACAGCGGACGCCCAGACCGACATGAGCAGCCCAACCGTTATCGAGCGCGTCGCGCAGACGCGCGCGCTGCTGCGCAGTGAAGGCGCCGCGGGGGTCACCGCCCGCCTGCGCGATCGTGCGTCGCGGTGGGTTGCCCCCGTCGGCGATGCGCGCCTGGGCGTGGCCCGTGAGGACCTGGCGCGGGCGGCGGAGCTCGCCTCACGCGGCGCCGGGCCGCCACCGCCGATCCCGCTGCGCGCCGGCGATCCATTGCGGATCGCATGGATCTGTGTGCCCCAGAGCGAGGGTAGTGGGGGGTTCACGACGATGGCGCGACTCGCGGCGCTGCTGGAAGCGGCGGGGCACCGGTGCGTGGTGTATCTGCACGATCGCCACGGCTGGTCGCACGGTCGCCATCGCGAGACGATGCAGGCCTGGTGGCCGGACCTCCATGCTGAGTTTCGCGACCTCGCGGATGGCATCGAGGACTGCCACGCGATCTTCGCCACCTCATGGCAGACTGCCTACCCGGCCCTGACCTCGCCCGCGGCGGGGGCCCGCTTCTACCTCGTCCAGGACTTCGAGCCGTCCTTTTACGCCGCCGGCAGTGAGGCGCTGCTTGCCGAGGCGACCTATCGGTTTGGATTTCACGGCGTGACGCCGGGCCGTTGGCTGGCCCAGATGCTGCACAGCCGCTACGGCATGGACGCCGATCACTTCGACTTCGGCTGCGACCTGGCGCGCTACCGCCTGGAACCCCGGGTGCCACGCACGGGGGTGTGCATGTACGCGCGCCCCTCCACTCCGCGCAGGGCGTTCGAGCTGGCCGCGGCCGCGATCGATCTGTTCGCCGAGCGCCACCCCGAGATCGACATCCACCTGTACGGCGAGTCGGTGCGCCACCTGCCGTTCACGGCGATCGACCACGGTACGCTCAACCCCGCCCAGCTCAACGACCTGTACAACCGCTGCATTGCCGGCCTGGTGCTCTCGGCGACCAACGTCTCGCTGGTCCCCCACGAGATGCTCGCGGCGGGCTGCATCCCGGTTGTCAACGACGCCGAGCACAACCGGATCGTGCTCGACAACCCCGCGGTCGCCTACGCCCAGGCGACACCGTTCGACCTCGCCAACGCGCTGTCGGACCTCGTGGAGCGGCCCGCGGATGAGCGTTCGGCGACGGCCGCCGCCGCTGCGGCAAGCGTGCAGGGAGCATCCTGGGAGGACGCCGGCGCTGTGGTCGAGCATGTGATCCGCGAAACCGTCGAGGCGGCCTGCCGCGACGCTTACACACGCGACGCTGACGCAGTTACCACGATGGCCATAGCCGAGGCGATGGCGTAATGGCCGATGCGAGCACGGATACGCCCGACCTGGCGATCGTGGTCGTCTCCGCCAACGACGCCCGCTGGCTGGAGCGCTGCCTGTCGAGCGCGTTCGAGCACGCGGGCGAGGCGAGGATCGAGGCGATCGTCGTCGACAATGCCTCCACCGACGGCACGCGTGAGCTGGTCGAGTCGAAGTTCCCGCACGTGCGGGTGATCAGCTCGCCCAATCGGGGGTTTGCCTACGGCAACAATCGCGGCCTGGAACAGACGCGTGCGCGTTACCTGCTGCTGCTCAACCCGGACACCGAAGTGATCGAGGGAACGTTCGGGGAGCTGGTGGGGCTGCTCGACTCGCGGCCGGCGCTCGGCGTGGCGGGGGTGCGTCAACTCGCCGCGGACGGTACGCCGTGGCCGAGCATCCGCCGCTTTCCCAGCGCCAGCAGGGCGCTCGGCGAAGCGCTGTTCTCCGAGCGCTGGCCGATCCATCCGGCGTGGGCGGGGGAACGGGTGCTCGACGCCGGCGCCGATCGGCGGGAGCGGGAGTGCGATTGGATGTCCGGCTCGTTCCTGCTCCTGCGGCGCGAGGCGCTGCTGAGCGCGGGGCTGCTGGACGAGCGGTTCTTTCTGTACTGCGAGGAGCCCGACCTGTGCCTGCGCATCAAGCGCGCCGGCTGGGAGGTGCGGCATCTGCCCGCGATGTCGATCATCCACCACGCGGGCAAGGGCGGCGTGCAGCCACGGATGGTGGCCCAAGACGCGTACGCACGCAGGCAGTACGCACGCAAGCACTTCGGTCCGCTCCAGCGTGGTCTGTATCTGTCGGCGCTGGGTCTGCGCCACCTGATCCGCGCCGCCTGTGCGCTCGGGGAAGGCGCCGACGCCACTCCGCGCCGGCAGGCCGCGACGCGCGCGTTTGGGGTACTCGCCGGACGCGCCGCGCCTCCGTTCAACATCCCGCCGACCACCGCGATCGAACCGCGATGACCCAGCGTTTGCTGCTCATCTCGCCGGTGCGCAACGAGGAGGCATATCTCGAGCTGGTCGCCGAGGCGGTGGCGGCGCAGACACGGCCGCCGGATCTGTGGCTGGTGGTCGATGATGGCTCCACCGATCGCACCCCCGAGATCCTCTCCGATCTGAAGCGGCGAATCGGATTCCTGCAGGTCCTCGACACCTCGAAGCTACCCGCGGTTGGCGCCGTCCGCGATCGTTTGGCGACCGCCGCCGAGGCGCGCGCGTTCAACCTCGGTTTGGGGACCGTGGCGTGGGAGGAGTTCACCCACATCGCCAAGCTGGACGGCGACACGGAGCTGCCCGCGAACTACTTCGAGACGCTGCTGGGCGAGTTCGAGCTGGACCCCACGCTGGGGTTGGCGGGCGGCGTTTACGCCGACCCCGATCCCGGGGGAGAGGGGGATGGGGATGGGGATGGATGGAAGGTGATGAACCCACCGTCGGACTATCACGTGCCGGGGACACTGAAGTGCTACTCGACCGCCTGCTTTCAGGCGATTGGGGGGATGCAGGAGCGCCTGGCGTGGGACACGATCGACGAGACTTATGCGCGCATGCACGGGTACCGCACGCGGGCCTACCCGAGCCTGGTCGCCCGCCACCATCGGCCGTGGGGGAGCGCCGACGGCACGCTGCGGGGCCGTGCCCGGCACGGCGAGTGCGCCTACATCGTCCACTTCACGCTGCCGTGGGTCACCCTGCGGGCGTTCAAAGTCGCGCTGGCGCGCCCACGGGGACTATCTGGTGTGGCGTTTCTGTACGGCTATCTCAGGTCGGCGGCGCGGCGCGTCCCGCGCGTGGAGGACCCGGCGTTTGCACGGTTCGTCCGGGGCGAGCTGCGGGCGCGCATGGTGAGCGCGTTCGGATTGGCAAAGCTGCGAGGACGCCTCGGCCGGCGCTCGACGGTGGCCGTCGAGGGCATCGCTGAAGAACGGGCCTGCTGAATCGACTCCCTCAGTAGCAGGCTCCGACCCCGTAGACGCATTCTTCCAGGTTGTCGTCCCAGAAGTTGTGGGTCCACGTGGTGAGCGCCTCGTTGGTGAACGCCTGCACCTTGTACTGGCCGCCTTCTTCCCAGAAGCCGTGCGAGTCTGGGCAGGAGCTCGACAGGCAGCGCGCGAAGCGGTTGCCGGTTACCACCAGGGGGCCCACCAGTTTGTCATGGCCTGCTTCTTCGCCACCGTCGATGATGTAGTTGCCGCCGGCCATCAGATTGTCTTCCAAGCGGACTTCTTGGATCGGGCCGTAGAGGCCTTGCAGGAACAGCGCCGCCGTAATGGTGGTCGTCTGCGGGGTGAAGATCGTGCTGTCTTTGACGACCAGCGGCGTTTTCGCCAGCGACTCGCCCTCATCGGTGACGCACTCGTAGTGTTCTTCTTCGATTTCGTAATTGCTTGGGCAGTACACGTGATTCAGTTCGCCGCCGGCGTTCAGCTTGAAGCCTGAGCAGTCCTCCGTGTTGACGTATTCGGCGACATACGGGCTGTTCCAGCGAGCGTCGACGCACGTCTGGATCGTGTTGGGGCCTTTGATTTCGGTGCCACCGACCTTGACGTGCGAGATCACGGTGCCTTTGGCCGCTTCATCATTGGAGTCTGACTCTCGTTCGAACTCGATCGCGTTGCCGGTGCATCCGTTCGCGATGCTGTATGGAGGCGTGGAACTGCAGAGGCCGTTGGAGGTGATTTCATCATTCTTGATGACGACGTTCTTGGCGTTCCAGGCGACAATGATCGAGCCGTTGAGTCGTTTGTCTTCATAGTGCTCTTCGCCCGTCAGACGGATCGTTCCCGCCGCTTCTGCAAGTCCTTTTTCCAGGGCGCTTTTTTCCACTCCGGTGTTGTGTTCGCCGGGATAGCCGCAGGCTTCGATCCGGCTGGTGCCTTCCGTCTCGGTGTTATCGAAGCATCCCTTCGCGGACAGGCTGGGTTCGCCGGGATTCCCGGGATTCGCCGCGGCGCTGGTGACCGTCGCCGTGGCGGCCGAGCTCGCCGATGTTGACCCACCCGCATTGCTGGCCTTCACAACCACTCGCATGGTGAGGCCCACATCTTCCGCGAGGAGCTTGTAGCTTGCGGCCGTCGCGCCACTGACATTCGAACAGCTGGCGCCGGAGGAGTTGCAGTTCTCCCACTGGTAGGCATAGGACGTCGGGCTCCCCGTCCACGTGCCTTTGGTTGCGCTCAGCGTCTGCCCTTCCACAGCCGATCCGCTGAGCGACGGCAACGCCGTGTTCTTTGGCGGAGCGGGTGGAGGAGGTTCGGCCGGCGTGGTTTCTGTGGGTGGGGGTTCGGTCGGCGTGGTTTCAGTGGGTGGAGGTTCGGTGGGAGGAGGTTCGGGTTCGGATTCTTCAACCACAACGTCGTGTACGACCGTGCTTGCCTGACCCGATGAGCCCTCGGTGACCATGAGACGCACATACTTCGTGTCGGCTTCCGAAAACGTGTAGGTCAGCGTCTTCCCGACCCCGAGCGGCCACAGCGGCGAGGACAGTTCTACGGGGGAGCCGTCGTCGGACCATTCGTAGGTGCAGGCGCCATCTGGGCAGCTGGAGCTCGAGGCGTTGAAGAGGACCGGCTGCCCGGCGACGGGTTCCTTGGGTGCGTAGTTGAAGCTCGCGGTGGGTGGCTTTGGTTTGGCGGGTGGTGTCGGTTTGACCGGCGATTCCGGGTTGGAGGGTGGTTCTGGGTTGGCCGGCGGTTCCGTGTTTACCGGTGGCTTCTGGTTGGGTGGTGCCTGGTTGACCGGCTTTGGCGTGGGTTCAAGCGAGAGGTTCGGTGAGGGCATGGCGGGCCCCAGCGGATTCAGCGGATTCATCGACGGAATGACCGGTGTCGCACCGCCTGCGGCCGGTTCGAGGGCTGGCCCGGTCGCGGGCGCCGTATGCCGGATGGGTCGGTGGTGTGTGCGTAGGCAGCGCGGTGGGTGGCGACGATGCGCCGGCTTGGTGGCTCTGTCGCGAGGAGCGAGTTGCCCATCGGCCACGTGCGCGGCATGCTTGTGCTTGGCGGTCGCGCAGTGCCTGACTTTCGTGTGCCGGCGGCGATGCTTGCCACCGCTCGCATGTGGGGCGGCGGATGCCGGCGGCACACCAGCGACGACCAGCGCACAGGTCGCCAGAAGGGCGAACACCATAGCGTTCAGTGGCGAGCCGGCACGTGCTTGCATAAAACGTTGCATGGTCGCGATCGGCGAAAGACTACTTGGAACGAGTCGGGATCGTGCCGGGCCGGCGGACTGGTCATGGCACGGGGGCAGACGGCCCAAGCCCCGACGGCTTACCATCGGCTCGGGCGACGGCATCCATTAGATTCGCCAGCGGGTTCCCAAACCCTGCGCTCGGCTCAAGCCGGCTCGGTGGAGTACATCCGGATCGACATCTTGCGCGACCACGCACGCCCCGGCCGCAGGCCACGTGCCGCTCGGACCACTCGGAACCGGCCGCTCGCAAGCAGCGTGTCCTCCTCGAGCGCCGTGTTGTAGATGAAGCGCAGCGTACGCGGCGCCCGGTCGAGCGACTCGACCAGGCGATCGACGAGCGCGGCGAACGCGGGGCCGCCGATCGAGTTGTACAGGTAGACCACGGTCACGTCGTCGGGGATCGTGTACTCCGCCACGTCGGCCGTCACGAGCTCGACGTTTGAGCAGCGTAGGGATTGCCTGCGAGCCTGCACGTTCGCGGTGGCGATCGCATTCAGCTCGGGTGACAGCTCCACCCCGATCACCCGGCGAAAGCCGTAGCGCGCCGCCTGCAGCACGACGCGCCCCTTGCCCGAGCCGATGTCGAGAAACACGTCGTCGGGGTGGACATCCTTGTCGTGCAAGATCCTGCGCAGATCCAGCCATTTCGAGGGCTCGTAGCGCTTGCGACCGGGTGCCTCGATGCCCAGGCCTCCGAGATCGGCATAGCCGGAGGTCTCGATGCCCATGCGCCGCTCGATCGCCGAGCCGAGGGCCAGCCGCGTGGCCAGATACCCACGTCGCAGCTCGAACCGCGCCTTGCCCCTCAGATCCAGTTCCATGTCGCGATGCCCCCGCTCAAGAGGCCTGCGGTGCAGGCGTCGAGTTGCCCATACGGCGATCCACCCGTACAGAACGACAGCCGAGCGGCCACTCTTGCGCCGGCCCGCGTCCCATCGCGGCCGAGGGGCGCCATCTCGTTGGGAAGGCGCCCCTGGAGGGCGGGTCTGGAAGGGCGCCCCCCCAAAGGCGCCCCTAATAGCAGACGCCTACCCCGAGATCGCAGGGTTCCAAGTTGGCGTCGATGAAGTTGTGCTGCCAGGTCATCTTCGACTGATCGTCGAACGCCGCGACGTGGTAGGCGCCGATTTCCGGGAAGTAGCCGGCCGCATCCGGGCACCGGCCATTGGTGAGACACCGCGCAAACCGATCGTACCTGACCGTATCCGGCCCAGCCGCCGTATATGGCCGTCCCGGTTCGAATCCGAAGTAAAGGGCGAAGTTGCCGCCCGCGATCAGGTCATCTTCATAGATGGTTTCCTGGATTGGGCCGTAGAGGCTCTGCTGGAAGATCGCCGCTGTGAGGCCCGAGCCTTCTATCGATGTTTTGATTGTTGGCTGGAAGATGGTGCTGTTCTTGATGATGAGCGGCGTGTGCAGCGTGGTGGCGTTCAGCTGGTCGCCCTCGTCGGTGACGCACTCGTAGTGTTCGCCCCCGATTTCGTAGTTGCTTGGGCAGTACACGTGATTCAGTTCGCCGCCGGCGTTTAGCTTGAAGCCAGAGCAGTGTTCTGTCTTGACGTATTCGGCGACGTATGGGCTGTTCCAGCGCGCGTCGACGCAGGTCTGCACGGTGTTGACTCCGTGACGTTCGAGGCCGTGGACGAAGACGTGCTCGATTCGCGTGTTTTTCGCCGCTTCGTCGATCGCTTCGCCCGCGCCCGAGTCGCTGCGTGCGAACTCAATGGCGTTCCCCACGCATCCATAGTTGAGGCTGAAGTGTGGGGCCGGGCACGACGCTGTCATGGTCACTTCATCATTTCTAATCACCACACCCGTGGCACCGGGGGCGATTGTGATTCCGCAATCTCTGCCTACGAGCCGCATGTCTTCGTAATGTTCGGTCCCGGTCAGGGTCGGGCAGGTCGTGGTATCCGTCAACGTGATTGCGCTTTCCACCCCCACGTTGTGGGCACCCGGGTAGCCGCAGGCTTCGATTTGGGTGGTGCCTTCGGATTCGGGATCCTCAAAGCAGCCGGTCTGCGTGAGACTGGGGGGCGGGAGCGTCTGGCTCCCGCCCCCCGGATTGCTCGCCGTATGGTTGGCGAAGTCCGAGTCATGCGCGCCCGTCGCGGGATGCGACGGCCTATGGGTCAGTACCCACCCGGCCGCAATGGCGATCACGCACGCGGCGATCACCGCGGCCGATCTCAAAGGGAGATCCAGCCAGCTAGTAGCAGAGGCCCGCTCCCAGGTTGCATTCTTCGAGGCTGTCGTCGATGAAGTTGTGGGTCCAGGTCATTTTGGATTCGTTGTCGTACGACGCAATGTGGTACTGGCCAAATTCTTCGAAATAGCCATGGGAGTCGGGACATTTGCTTGACGTGCAGCGGGCGAAGCGATTGTAGCGAACGGTGTCGGGGCCGGTCAGCTTGTAGGCTTGGCCGGATTCTTCGCCGAAGTACATGGAGAAGTTGCCGCCGGCGATCAGATCTTTTTCGATGATTGTTTCCTGGATCGAGCCGTACAGGCTTTGTTGGAAGATCGCCGCGGTCAGGCCGGAGCCTTCCACCGATGCTTTGATGGGTGGCTGGAAGACGGTGCTGTTCTTGATGATGAGCGGCGTGTGCAGCGTGGTGGCGTTCAGCTCGTCGCCCTCGTCGGTGACGCACTCGTAGTGTTCGCCGCCGATTTCGTAGTTGCTTGGGCAGTACACGTGATTCAGTTCGCCGCCGGCGTTCAGCTTGAAGCCAGAGCAGTGTTCGGTGTTGACGTATTCGGCGACGTAGGGGCTGTTCCAGCGAGCGTCGATGCAGGTTTGGACCGTGTTGGGACCGTGTTTTTCGGTGCCGCCCACCTTCACATGCACGATGCGCGTGCCTTTGGCCGCTTCGTTGATTTCTTCACCGCTGCCCGAGCCGCGCCGTTCGAACTCGATGGCATTGCCGACGCAGCCGTCGTTGAGGCTGAGCTGGGGCGAGGGGCAGGAGCCGGTGTCGATGATTTCGTCGTTCTTGATGACGACGTTCTTGGCGTTCCAGGCGATCATGATCGTGCCGGTGAGCCGCTTGTTTTCGTAGTGTTCTTCACCGGTCAGGTGTACCGTTCCCGATTCTGCGTGCAGGCCTTTTTCCAAGGCGCTCGTTTCGACTCCGACATTATTGGCGCCAGGGTAGCCGCACGCTTCGATCCGGCTCGTGCCTTCTGTTTCGGGATTCTCAAAGCATTCCTTCTTGGTCAGGCTGGGTTCTTCGGATTTGGGTTCTTCTTTGGGCTGTTCTTTCGGTTCTTCTTTGGGTTCTTCCTTGGGTTCTTCTTTCGGCGCCACATGCGTCGTCACAGTCGCCGTGACAGCCGAGCTCGCCGAGGTCAACCCGCCGGCGTTGCTTGCGCTCACGACCGCGCGCAGCGTATGCCCGACGTCGCTCGTGACCGGCTTGTAGCCGGACGATGTGGCGGCGGCGATGTTCGAGCAGGATGTGCCCGAGGCGCTGCAGTCCTGCCACTGGTAGGCATAGCTCATGGGCGTGCTGCCGCTCCACGTGCCGTTGCCCGCATTGAGCGTCTGCCCGACTTCGGGGGTGCCGCTCACGGTGGGCGGGGCGGTGTTGCTCGGCGCGAGGGGTGGTGGTGGCGAGGCTTCGGCGACCACGACGTTGTGCTCGACCGTGGCCGACTGGCCGCTCGCGTCGGTTACCACCAAGCGCACGTACTTTGTGCCTACGCCAGAGAATGTAAACGGCAGAGTCTGTCCACCGCCAAGCGGCCACAGCACTGGGATTGGCCGTGTGGTGCCGCCGTCGTCGGACCATTCATATGTGCACGGCCCGTCGGGGCAGGTGGAGTTGCTGCCGTTAAAGGTCACCGCCTGGCCGGTCACCGGCGAGGCCGGGGAGTAGCTGAAGCCCGCGGTGGGCGGCGGCGGTGGGGGCGGCGGGTCGGCGGCGACCACCGCGGTCACAGCCGAAGACGCGGGCGTCGAACCACCCGAGTTGCTCGCGCTCACCACGACGCGCACGGTGCTCCCAACGTCGCTTGCGGCCAGCGTGTAGGCCGAGCCGGTGGCTCCGCTCACATTCGAGCAGCCCGTGCCCGAGGCGTTGCAGTCTTGCCACTGGTAGGCATATGCGGTGGGGCTGCCCGTCCAAGCGCCCGTGGTGGCGGTCAGCCGCTGGCCTTCGGTCGGGGTGCCGGCGATCGTCGGAGGTGAGCTGCTCGTTGGGGGCGAGGGTGGGGGTGGTGTGGTTTCGATGGGCGGCGGCGTAGTTTCGACGGGTGGTGGGGTGGTTTCCACGGGTGGTGGTGTGGTTTCGACTGGCGGTGGGGTGGTTTCCACCGGCGGTGGGGTCGTTTCGACTGGCGGTGGGGTGGTTTCCACCGGCGGAGGGGTCGTTTCGACTGGTGGAGGCGGAGGAGGCGGGTCGATCGGTGGCGTTGATTCGACCGGAGGGGTGAGTTCCACGGGCGCTGGCGGTTCTACCGGGAAGCCTGAGGTGACGGCTGTCACGTAGCCGGAGACTGGACAGGTCCGGTAGACGGCGCCCGTGCTCCAAGTGGTGGCGAGCGTTTCGAGGTTGGTTTGAGCGCTGGTGAGAGCTTTGCAGAACCCGCGGGGGCGGTCACGGTAGCGCAGCGTCCCGCCAGTCCCGAGCACGGCGAGCCAGTAGGTGTCGCCTGACACAAGCTGCGTGGAGTTGATGGGTGCCGTATCCCACGCACCGGAGGGGGGCGCGGAGAGCGAGCCCTTGCTCAGCAGCGAGCCGGGACGGCCGTCGGCATCGGAGTAGAGGCCGACGAGCAGGGTGGTGGCGGTATTGGGGGAGTCGATGTAGACGTGGATGGCCCCTGCGGCGCCCGACGCCCGTGCCGGGAAGGGGAACGCTTCGGCCTGCCCTCCGCTGAGGCTGTCGCGGTTGGATTCGACCGCTTCATTGCCGAGCAGCGCTGAGGTTGCGGTGGGCGCTGTGCGTTCGGTGGTGAACTCCCGGCTGGACGTGGACGCGTGATCGGATCCAGACCCATGCTTGGCACGGCGCCGGCGGTGGTGGTGGCGAGCCGCGTGAGAGCGGCTTGCACGCTTTGTCTCAGTGCGCAAGCCGCGCGCGCCGAGCGCCGAGGATGTGGCGAGAACGAGCAGTAAAACGAACGCAGCGATGGGGCTGCGCGACAGAAACTTGATCATCTGGGCCCTCCTGGCGGGGCTAGGTTGGTTTGAGGCTCGACTGGTGTATGCCTGTGCTTAACCACAGGCGCGAGCTTCTAAACGCTTGGGCCACCCCCAACGCAAGGATCCGTATATAGGGATAACCCCGGTGTATGGCCTAAGGAACGACGTCCTGTCGGGTCGGCAGGACGACAGCGGCCAGATGACCTGGACGGGTCAGACCTTGCGAAATTCGCGGCCCCCGTTTCTCGGCCGCAGACGGTACGAATCCTGTACCCGGCAAGGACGGGGCTGTACGAATCTTGTACCCGGCAAGGACGGGGCTGTACGAGTCCTGTACCCGGCAGGACGGGGCTCTACCATCTACGCGGTGCTGATCGGGGACCTCCGCGAAGGCTGCGCACGCCAGGGTGGCGCGGTGGCGCCTCGCATGCGACGCGCCATGGCTGCCCTACGTAGTCAGGGCTGGTAGACGAACGGCAGTTCGTCGGCGAGCTCGCGCAGCAGGGGGGCGGCGGCGTCGCGGGCGGAGACGATCGGCTCGATCTCTGCGGGCCAGTCGATCGCGACGTCGGGGTCATTCCACGCGATGCCGCGCTCGATCGCGGGGTCGTAGTAGGCGGTCTGCTTGTAGAGCACGTCGGCCTCGTCACTCAGTACGCAGAAGCCGTGGGCGAAGCCGACAGGGACGTAAAGCTCGCGCATCCGCTCGTCGTCGAGCTCCACCGCCTCCCATTGGGCGTAGGTGGGGGAGCCGCGACGCAGGTCGACCATCACGTCGAGGATGCGCCCGCGCGCGCAGCGCACGAGCTTCGCGACACCGTCGCCGATGTGAAAGTGCATCCCCCGCACGACGCCACGGGTGGAGCGAGAGTGGTTGTCCTGGATGAAGCGCTCCCGCGGGGGGATCCCCGCGGAGGTGTGCCACTGCAGTCGGTAGGTCTCGCTGAAGAAGCCGCGGTCGTCGGCGAACACCGGTGGCTGGAGCACGACGGGCCCGTGGAGGCGTGATAGGGGGGTGGCGTTCATGCGGTGGAACGGTAGCGGACGTGCCACTCCCGGCGAACCTGGCGCCGCGGCGCTCGACGCGCACAAGGGCCCAGCGGTCCTGCTCCGGTAAATGATCCATGAAAAGTAACTTTCCTAGTGAAAATTGTGAGGAATATGGATGGAATGTGGATGAGGAATTGCAGGATGGGCAGAGAGGGACCATTGTTGTCAGAGATCTGTCGAGTATGCTAGGGTGCCGCTCAAGCAGCCCGCAAATTGCGGAATTGGCTCTGGTAGGGCGGGCTGGAAGGCGAGGAGGGGTACGGCTTCACGCGTGAGCGTGATGCTTGGCTTTAATGCTCAAGCCATATATGTGGCGGCAGTGGTTGGCAGGGCTTCCCGCCGCGGGTACCACACGGGAGTGGTGCTCAGGCAATCGTCACAGGCGTGAGACTCAAATTTTGTACAGCTTCTTAACGTCGCGTTGGTCAGGGATGAGTACCTTCAGCGGACATATACGGGCAGAACTAGACCTCCAAGGGCCGCCCGCGCGGACGCCGGGAGAGATGTGGGGCAGGATGAACGACACAGGGATGGCGGCAGTGGCAACGGCAGGGATCGACGAGCGTATGGCAGCCGCGTCGCTGTTGCGTGGCGCCGGAGCTGAGGGCCCCGTGGGCGGGCTGTTGCGCAACGAGGAGAAGAACTCGCCGCTGGTGTCGCGGGCGATTCGGCGAGCTCAGGCGGGCGACCGCGACGCGCTGGGCTTCCTCTACGCGCGCTACGCCGAGAACGTCTATGGCTATGTGCGCAGCATCGTCCGCGACCACCACGAAGCTGAGGACATCACCCAGCACGTCTTCACGAAGCTGATGCGGGTCATCGGCAAATACGAGGAGCGCGACGTCCCCTTCTTCGCGTGGGCGCTGCGGGTGGCGCGCAACGTCACGATGGACCACATCCGCAGCGAGCGCCTGGTGCCGGTCGAGGAAGTGCACGTCGCCGGCCGCGAGGAGTCCGACCCGGCGGCGGGTGGGGCGACGGGCGAGCTGCGCGAGGCGCTGGACATGTTACCGTGCGCCCAACGCGAGGTGCTGGTCCTGCGCCACGTGGCGGGGCTCTCGCCCATGGAGATCGCCAAGCTGACCGGCAAGAGCGAGGGGTCGATCCATGGACTGCACCACCGTGGGCGCCGCACGCTCGCCGCCGAGCTCGCCAGCCGCGGCATGGCGCCGACGACGATGGCCGCCGGCCGCGCGCGCGGCTGAGCTCAGTCGATCCAGCAGCTCGCCGAGGGGGTGCGGCTGGTCGGGTGAGGGCACCGGCGGCGGCCGCCGCGAGATGCGCCCGCTATCGCCATCGGCGAGGTAGTAGAGCACCGCGAAGCGGGCGAGCTCCTCGGCTGAGACTCCGAGCCGCGTGGCTTGCGCCTCGAGCGCCTCGCGCGCGAAGGCGTCGAGGTCGAGCTTCAACTCGTGCGAGGCGCGCGAATCCAGCTTGCTGGAATCGTCGGGAGGGAGCTCAGCGCACAAGGAGATCACCATCGAGGTCGGTTCGTACTGCACTATGCTCCAACGTCGAGCGACGCCCAGACTTGCCGCACACATGCTCCCATCGGGTACCGAAAAAGGCTGGTTCTCTTCGGTGGGCCCCGTAGCGAGAGTCACCCGTGCCCCAGTCACGGGCATCGAGCATGAGGCGGATTGTCTGCGACCTATCTCCCAACGCCTGAATGTACGAGTAATTTGGCGTTCTAGAATAACATGTCGGTCCACGGCGTGGCGAGCGGCGCGTCGCTGCGGGCGGCGCGTGAAGCCGCGCGTCAGGGGCCGAGCAGCGCGGCCGGCACGACGGCGATCCCGTCGGGCCGGCGGTAGGCGTAAGGTCCGGTGGTGATCACGACTGCGTCGAGGAGGTCACTCCCGATCTGCCGTGCGAGCCAGTGGAGGTGGCGGACGTCGCGATCGTCGGGCACGGCCGCGAGCTTGACCTCGATCGCGAGGATGCGCCCGTCGCGGCGCTCCACGATCAGATCCACCTCGTGGTCACCGTTGCGCGTCCTGAGGTGGCTGACCCGCGCGCGCGCTGGCTGGGCGTAGACCAGTACCGAGAGCGTCACCAGCGACTCGAACAGCGCGCCGAGCAGTGAACCGTCGCGCAACGACGGTGGCCCGGCGGGTTCGGCGGACAGCAGGGCGCCGGCGCCTACGCCGAGCAGGCTGGCCGTGAGCGCCGGATCTGCGAGATGGTGCTTGGGTGGCATCGCGAGCCGCGATATCCGATTGCGGGTAGGCGCCCACGCAGGGAGTGGATCGACGATGAACAGCCGTTCCAGGATCTCTCGGTAGGGCTGGGTGGTGGTCTTCGCGGGCTTTTGCCCTCCGCCACCGGTGGCGGCGTCGCGGATCGTCTCTAGCAAGGCCGTTGACGCGGTAGCGGCGGCGTAAGCGTTCATCCATCGCAACAGGGTTGCCGGACGGCGGATGGCGCGACCCAGTTCGTCGAAGTCACGCTCCACGATGCGTTGCAGGTAGCTGTCGAGGAAGTCCTCGCGCGCCGTGTCGGACAGGTGGCGTGAGGCGGGGAACCCTGAGGCGACGATCTCATGCGCGTAGTGCTCCAGCGCGATGTTGGTTTGCCCCTCGATGGCGGGCCGCCCGCCGCCAAGCATCTCGCGCAGGCTCACCACTGGCGTCCCGATGCCACGCTCGAAAAGCGTCAGGGGACGCATCCGCAATGTGAGGATGCGACCGGCCCCGGTGTGGGCACCGTGCTCACTTGCCGAGCCGGCGAGCAGGTAGCTGCCCGGCGGTGCTCCGTCGTCGACCGCCCGGCGAATCACGTCCCATATGGCGGGTACGCGCTGCCACTCGTCGACGAGGATCGGGGGTTGGCCGGTGAGTACGACCTGCGGATTGCCCGCGACCACCTGGCCGGCGGGGCCGTCGAGACGGTAGTCGGTATTCGCCCGGCGCTGCGCGGTCTCTGTCTTGCCGACCGCCTTGGGTCCCTCGACCGAGATGGCTGCAAACTCGACCGTCTTCTCGTCGAGCTCGTCATCGAGCACCCGATGCAGGTAGGGGCGGTTGCGGGTTGGCTCGTGCAATGTGCGGCTCGTGCTCATCATCTCTATGCTACCGATCGCAGGCCATCTACGCTACCGATCGCAGGCCATCTACGCTACTGATCGCAGGATGTGTGCGCTGCCGTTTGCAGAGACGGGTCCCTTCGGATCCTTATTTCGGAGAGCAGTGCGATGTCGGCACCGGGTGCCGTTGCCTACGTCCCTCGGCCCCGCAGGTCCTCGACCGGGCATGGGGTGTCTCGATCGAGGATCTCCGGGTCTCCCGTGAGGAGCGTCGCGTTGTGAGCGCAGGCGGTGGCGATCGCAAAGCAGTCGCCGAGCGCGACCGGGGTGCTTGCCTTCAGGCGGGCCGTCTCGATCATCAGCGCTGTGCCGGGCAGATCCAGCTGGAACGTCTTGCGCAACCCAGCGAGCACCTCGTCTGCCTCGGAGTGCCCGTGGTCGCGCCCGACCCGGTAGTAGATCTCCACGGCATTCACCCAACTGATCAGCGGGCGGTCGTCGAGCAACTGCTCGACGCGGCTGTGTGCGGGCTCCTCGCCATCCAGCCAGGCAAGGACAGCCCAGGAGTCCAGGCAGACGGTCAACGTGGCTCGCGCGAGCGATCCTCGAGCAGGCGCTGAGCCATGCCGCTCCGCGCGAACCGCCCGCCCATGCCGGGGCGCCTTCCAGCGGCCTTGATGCTCAACCGCTGCCCATTCAGCTCGAACTCGACGTCCGCTCCCGGATGCAGGCCTGTGCGTTCACGCAGAGCCTTCGGGATCACGACCTGCCCCTTGGCACCGACACGATGAGTCATACCGAGGCAGTATAACGATCCGCGCCTGGTACCACTAGGAGGGGCCAGAGCTGCTGTCTCCCGGCATGGGTCTGGCAGGCGATGCCTTCGGGGCCGACCGCGATCGCGAACGGTGAGCTTTCGGCCGTCGGCGCTGGGAAATCGTCGGTCTGGCCAAGTGCCAGCGCCGACGCGCTCGCCGCCCCCACCATGAGGACCGCCATCGCAATCGCAATGAGCGACGCCAGCCGATGTCCTGCCTGCAAAGCCCTGCCTGTATCTAAACGCCCATGCACCATCGCGATTGCCCCCTGCGTCTGAGATATGAGAAGCCGACCCTTGCGCGGGCGATTATGGATGGCGCGCGCCTGAATGTACAGTCAGGGCTCGAGCCCGGCGGCTGCCGCGTGCTCCCGAAGGTAGTCGCGGAGATAGGGAAGTGCAAAGTCGACGTAGCCGTGACCTGTTGACTGTATGAGCTCTGACGCGATCAGTCGAAGTCGGTACTGGCTTGCGAAGTTCACATCGATGGCGAGTCGCTGCTGGATGTCTTTCATCCTCGAGGGGCCGTCGTCCTTGGCCATCGCGAGGAGGAACGACTTGTCGATGGCGGAAGCACCGACAAGCGCCGGCTCGTAGACGAGCGTGCCGAGTCGGCGCAGAGCCTGCGCGACGCCCTCCCGCGCACTTTCGAGAGAGATCCCGGGCGCAGATCGACCAAGGCGCCATACCTGGGCGCCGATCAGCTGGATCAGGAACGGGTAGCCGCGCGTACCCTCGACCATCACGGTGAGCGCGTCGTCGGCGACTGCGCGTCCGCTCGCTTCGAGGGGGGTCTTGATTGCGCGCGCCACGTCTGCGTCGGCAACCGATCCCAGGGCGTGTCGCTCGGCCCTTCGGAGGAAGGTGAGCACTTGGTCGTTCACGGTGTCGCTGATCGCAGAGGCCAACCCTGCTCCGACGAAGGCCAGCTCACGTTCCTCGCGGAACGCGTGTTGCACAGTCGTGGCGAGCTGTCGCAGCTCGGCTATCTGGTTTGAGTGGATCTCGTCTAGCGTGATGAGCAGCCCGGTGCTGTTCTCGGCAAGAAGATCGGTGATGAGTTCAATCTGGCTGCGGAGTGTTGGTTCGGGAACATGGCTGGTGGCGCTGTCCCAAGTGACGGCGCCAGATCCCAACGGTCCTGTGATTCCCGTAATACGGCGCCGAGTCGCTCCGGGGTCAAAGGTCTGGAGGAGTCTCGGCAAGTGTTGGCGTGTGATCCGATCCACGAAGCCGGGTGAGGCGGTCTCGCTTACCACGATCCAGTCGAGCTCTCTCGCGCGGTTTTCGACTGCGTTCAGCATTACGGTCTTGCCGGAGCCCCGCGCGCCCGTGTAGATCGTTGCTCGACCAGCCGATCCTGGTCCTTCTTCGAGTGCTTCCGCAAACTCGTCGATCAGCGCATCGCGGCCCACGAGCAGCGGCGGGCTGACGCCGAAGCTTGGCTTGAATGGGTTTGACGCCACACCTCGCAGAGTAGCATCCCTTTAGAGTTTTTTAGATTTTTTAGATATGTTTAGATATCGTGTCGTTTCTTGGCGCAACGATCCATTTTTGGGTCGCATCCGCGCGGGTCGGTGGCGGGAGCGAGGGGTGGTGGGGGCGGAGCCTTCTGCTCCGCCAACGGTGCGCCGGCACGGGACCGGGTAGAGGTCGGTCCTGTGCGCCGTATGCAGCGTTGACGATGGGTTCCGCCGATACCATGCTGCGGTGAACTTGATGCCCAGCGTCCAAGCCGAACGGCAGGTGATCCTGATCAGCGCGGGCATCGCCGCCCGCCGGCACGCCATGCGTGAGCAGGCCGGGCGGCTGCGTGAAAGATGTGGATTGGACAGTACTCGCCGAGACCCTGCGCTCGCGCAGGCTGCTGCCCATCTTGGGCCCGCACATCCTCGAGCTGGCGGATGGACGCGCCGACGATGACTTCGCGACGGCGGTGCAGCGGGCGATCGAGGCGGGGCGTCTCCACGGCGCTTTCCTGCAGCTCGTATCGCTGCGCATCACGGCCATGCTCGCCGAGGCCGGAATCAGCTCGACGGCGTTGAAGGGTCCGCTCCTAGGCGAGGCGATCTACGGCGATCTCGGCCGGCGTCTCTCCAACGACGTCGATCTGCTCGTTGCGCCGGAGCAGCTGCGGGCGGCGGTGGAGGTGGTGCGCGAGCTGGGCTACCGCGCCCCCACCGACTACGTGCAGGAGGGCGGGCTGCCGCTGCTGCACTTCGTGCTCGTCCACGAGCGGGCGGAGCTGCCGCCGGTGGAGCTGCACTGGCGCGTGCACTGGTATGAGCGGAGCTTTGCGCGCGAGCGGCTCCTGTCGCCGACGGTGGATCCGTCGGGCGATTGGCGCCCGGCGCCTGCCGCCGAGTTCGCCGCCTTGCTGTTGTTCTACGCGCGGGATGGCTTCATCGACCTGCGCCTGGTCAGCGACCTGAGCGCCTGGTGGGACACCTATGGAGCCGAGCTGCCGGCCGGCGCTCTGGATGAGCTGCTGCGCGCCTATCCTGCGCTCGCGCGCGTGATTCCGGTTGCGGTCGAGGTGGCCGGGAAGATCGTGGGCCTGCCGGCGGCGCGGATCATCGGGGACACGCACAGGCTGGGTCTGCGCGAGCGTATGGCCGTGCGGCTGGCGAATCCCAACCCGCACTCCAGCCAGTCCCAGCTATATGCCGACATGGGGTTGATCGATGGGCTGCTGGCGCCCCCGGGTGGCTTAGGCGCGTTCGTGCGGCGCCAGGTGCTGCCGCCACGTGAGGTCTTGGATGAGCAGGCGCGACACAAAGGCAGGCCACGGCCGAGATCGCGCGTGGGTCGCGGCGCGGGCATGTTGGGCCGGTATGGGCTGACGATGACTCGTCTGGTGCGGGCCCCCGAAACACTGCGTTGAGGTTGGTCGGAAGCCCCGTGCTGGGATAAATGTCCAGGTGCTCGGCCGGCTCTCACCAATCTTGAGGCCTGGTTCGATACCTGCAGCTAGCGAGCCCGCGCAGGCGCGCTGCCCAGCTTAGAGAAGCCTGCCACTAGACAGGGGTGTCTTATGTCGCGTGTCCACCGCCTGCCGGCGGTTCGATCCTGCCTGCTGCTGATACTCGGCATCGTGCTGCTCAACACGAGCGCCGTCGCGTTCGCTGCGAGCCCCGCTTCGTTGCGGGCCGGCGCTCCCACGAGGGCGCACGCGGCGGCGTCTGTGGGCAAGTCAGCGGCCGCGCGACGGGCCGAGTGCGCCGCCGCGGCACGTGAGCGCAAGCGTCGCAAGGCTAGCAAGGCGTGCGCCGTCAAGAAGTCGAAGCAGAAGGTCATCAGCCCGGGCGCGTCATCCACACCGTCCGGCGCATCCACCAGCGCTCAGGCGCCTGTGAACAGCGGCGTTTCCTCAACGGACGTCCCCGTATCGCCGACTCCATTGATAGAACCCATCGCGCCGGTAGCACCTACTCCGCCCAAAGAACCGGTCGCTCCGCGACCCCCAAAGAAGAACGCCGCTCCGAAAAAAGAAACCGCCTTTGAATGAAACGCCTCCGGTCGAAAAATCGTCGACCACAAGTGTCGACTGTGACTACGCTTGCCTCTTCCACCAACCCTTCGACGGTCGGGCAGGCCGTGACCTACACTGCGACGCTCAGCACTATCGCGGCGACAGGCACCGTCGAATTCAGGGACCGCGGCGCGACGATCGCTGGGTGCGCTGCACAGAACAGTCGGCTTCGGTGATGCTGCCTGTGCTGTAACGGACTACGCCACCGCTGGTGAACACGCCATCACCGCCACCTACGGCGGGGATGGCAACTACCTCAGCTCGACATCCTCCGCTCTAACCCATTCTGTTAACCAAGCCGCCACAACGACGACGGTATCCTCTGGGGCGAATCCATCGAACGTCGGCCAGGCAGTCACGTATACGGCAACGCTCGACCCGGCCAGTGCGACGGGTACCGTCGAATTCCAAGATGCAGGCGTCGTGATTCCGGGATGTGCCGATCAGGCTGATAGCTCCGGCGGCGCCACATGCACAGCCCCAAGCTACGTTACGACGGGTGAACACGCTATCACTGCCACCTACAGCGGTGACGGCAATTACATCGGGTCGACATCGTCTCCTTTGAGTCAAGTAGTCAACCAGGCGAGTACGCCCCCCCCCGTGGAACCGACCCCTCCCGTAGAACAGCCTCCGATCGAACCGCCTCAGACTGAAGAGTTGTCGACTACGACGACGCTTGTCTCCTCAGCGGATCCTTCGACGGTTGAGCAGGCCGTGACCTACACGGCCACGCTCAGCGCCCTTGCAGCGACGGGTACTGTCGAATTCAACGATGCAGGCGTCGTGATTGCTGGGTGTGCCGATCAGGCAGTCAGCTTCAGCGGTGCGACGTGCACGGTTGCTGGCTACGTCGCTGTTGGTGAACATGCCATCACCGCCACCTACGGTGGGGATGGCAACTATCTCACATCAACATCCCCTACCTTGACTCAAGCCATCTCATCGGGCCAGAACGATGACCAGACCCAGACGGTTAGCAAGAAAACCACGACGACGACAGTGTCGTCTTCGTTGAATCCGTCGAGGGTTGGTGAAGCGGTGACGTACACGGCTACGGTCAATAGTACGGCGGCGACGGGGACCGTTGAATTCAATGAAGCGGGGGTGACGATTGGTGGGTGTGCTGCGCAGGCGATAAGTGCGGGTGCGGCGAAATGTACTGTGGTGAATTCATCGTCAGGCGGGCGGTCGGTGACAGCGATTTACTCGGGCGATAGCAATTATGCTGTCTCGACGTCACCTGGCTTGGGCCAGACGGTCTATAGGAAAACCACGACGACGACAGTGTCGTCTTCGTTGAATCCGTCGAGGGTTGGTGAAGCGGTGACGTACACGGCTACGGTCAATAGTACGGCGGCGACGGGGACCGTTGAATTCAATGAAGCGGGGGTGACGATTGGTGGGTGTGCTGCGCAGGCGATAAGTGCGGGTGCGGCGAAATGTATTGTGGTGAATTCATCGTCAGGCGGGCGGTCGGTGACAGCGATTTACTCGGGCGATAGCAATTATGCTGTCTCGACGTCACCTGGCTTGGGCCAGACGGTCTATAGGAAAACCACGACGACGACAGTGTCGTCTTCGTTGAATCCGTCGAGGGTTGGTGAAGCGGTGACGTACACGGCTACGGTCAATAGTACGGCGGCGACGGGGACCGTTGAATTCAATGAAGCGGGGGTGACGATTGGTGGGTGTGCTGCGCAGGCGATAAGTGCGGGTGCGGCGAAATGTATTGTGGTGAATTCATCGTCAGGCGGGCGGTCGGTGACAGCGATTTACTCGGGCGATAGCAATTATGCTGTCTCGACGTCACCTGGCTTGGGCCAGACGGTCTATAGGAAAACCACGACGACGACAGTGTCGTCTTCGTTGAATCCGTCGAGGGTTGGTGAAGCGGTGACGTACACGGCTACGGTCAATAGTACGGCGGCGACGGGGACCGTTGAATTCAATGAAGCGGGGGTGACGATTGGTGGGTGTGCTGCGCAGGCGATAAGTGCGGGTGCGGCGAAATGTACTGTGGTGAATTCATCGTCAGGCGGGCGGTCGGTGACAGCGATTTACTCGGGCGATAGCAATTATGCTGTCTCGACGTCACCTGGCTTGGGCCAGACGGTCTATAGGAAAACCACGACGACGACAGTGTCGTCTTCGTTGAATCCGTCGAGGGTTGGTGAAGCGGTGACGTACACGGCTACGGTCAATAGTACGGCGGCGACGGGGACCGTTGAATTCAATGAAGCGGGGGTGACGATTGGTGGGTGTGCTGCGCAGGCGATAAGTGCGGGTGCGGCGAAATGTATTGTGGTGAATTCATCGTCAGGCGGGCGGTCGGTGACAGCGATTTACTCGGGCGATAGCAATTATGCTGTCTCGACGTCACCTGGCTTGGGCCAGACGGTCTATAGGAAAACCACGAC
Source organism: uncultured Solirubrobacterales bacterium (assembly GCA_963812595.1). GTDB lineage: Bacteria > Actinomycetota > Thermoleophilia > Solirubrobacterales > Solirubrobacteraceae > Palsa-744. The sequence goes on along the minus strand of CAWEVQ010000008.1, from coordinate 577,287 downwards.
GACGACAGTGTCGTCTTCGTTGAATCCGTCGAGGGTTGGTGAAGCGGTGACGTACACGGCTACGGTCAATAGTACGGCGGCGACGGGGACCGTTGAATTCAATGAAGCGGGGGTGACGATTGGTGGGTGTGCTGCGCAGGCGATAAGTGCGGGTGCGGCGAAATGTACTGTGGTGAATTCATCGTCAGGCGGGCGGTCGGTGACAGCGATTTACTCGGGCGATAGCAATTATGCTGTCTCGACGTCACCTGGCTTGGGCCAGACGGTCTATAGGAAAACCACGACGACGACAGTGTCGTCTTCGTTGAATCCGTCGAGGGTTGGTGAAGCGGTGACGTACACGGCTACGGTCAATAGTACGGCGGCGACGGGGACCGTTGAATTCAAAGAAGAAGGCGCCCCGATCACCGGATGCGCAGCGGTGACCGTCGGCTCCGGCACGGCTACATGTACCGTGACGGGCTACCCCAGCTGGTCCTCGTATACGATCACCGCTGCTTACAACGGGGACGGCAGCGATCTGGCTTCGGCCTCGTCCGTGTTTACGCAGACGGTTGAACCGGCGATCGACTCCTCGGGCCCATTCCATTTCTTTTCACCGTCGAGCTTTTGGAATGAACAGCTGCCCGCGGACGCGCCGTTGGATCCGAGTTCGACCGCGGTGGTTGGCGCCTTCGCCAAAGAAATCATCAAGGATGAGGAAGCCAAAGAACACCTACCGAACATCAACACGACCTCGTGGTCCGTTCCGGTCTACACGGTGCCCGCCGGTCAGCCCACGGTCAAGGTGACGCAGGTCAATGCGTGGGGCGAACCCGAATCGGCCGACGCGACACTGCAGGCGGCGTGGGATGCTGTGCCGCTGCCGGCAAACGCCAAACCCGCTGCCGGGACCGACAAACATCTCGTGGTGTGGCAGCCGAGCAGCGATCGGCTGTGGGAGTTCTGGCACCTGGAAGGCGCCGCCAGCGGATGGCAGGCGCAAGCGGGAGGCGCCATCGAAAACGTCTCTTCCAACTCGGGCAGCTACGGTCCCGAAGCCTGGCCGGGCGCCACGACAGGATGGGGAGGGAGCGCCACATCGCTGTCGATCGCCGGTGGGCTGATCACACTAGAAGACCTCAAAACGGGTCAAATCAACCACGCCCTGGCGATGGCGATCCCCAACCCCCGTGGCGAAGTCTACGCCGCACCCGCCCACCGAACCGACGGCTGGTCCACCGAACTGACGTCGCTGCCAGAGGGCGCGCACCTGCGCTTGGAACCCGGCCTCGATCTCGCGGCCCTGCACCTTCCAAAGATGACGCTGATGCTCGCCGAAGCCGCCCAACGCTACGGGATCTTCATCAGGGACTCGAGCGTGAACGTCGCGTTGTACGGGCAGGACCCGACACCCACGGGCACCAACCCATACGCTGGCGCTCACGGCTACTACGAAGGCAAATCCGCCCAGCAGATTTTGGAGGCCTTCCCCTGGAATCACCTACAGCTGCTCAAAGTGGAATTGCACGGCGCCTCGTGAGTATACGCACGGCCTCCCTCGTTGGGCCCAAGCGCACTATTTCTTATCGCTGACCGCCGCGGCGTACAGCTCTCGCAGGCGGGCGCCGACGATCTTGAAGCTGCGGGTCTCCACGCAGAACTGCCGGCCGCGTTCGCCGATCGTCCGCGCGAGCTCGGGGTCGGCAAGCAGCTCGGTGAGGCTGTCCGCCAAGGCGCTTGCGTCCTCGACGGGCACGAGCATCCCTCCCGCGGCGGCGAGCTCGGGGATGGCGCCCACCGGTGTGCTCACAAACGGCCGGCCCAGGCTCATCGCCTCGGTCAACACCATCGGCATGCCCTCCGCGCGTGCGGGCAGCGCGATTACGCGGGCGCTACGCAGGATCTCCTGCATCTCATCAGGACCGACGGGCTCGCGCATCTCCAGGCGTTCGGCCGGAGGAGTGGCGAAGTCGGTAACGGGTCCGACCATCAGACACCGGGCCCGTGGGCGTCGCTGTGCCACGAGACGCCATGCGTTAGACATGACGTCGGCGCCCTTGCGCAGGCCGATCTCACCGGCGAACACGACCAGCTCGTCGGTAGTGTCGACCGGCGGTGGGGGTTCGTCGCCCACGAAGACCGGATTGCGCACCAGCTCGGATCGCACTCCAGTAGCGTTGCTTCGCACGAGGTCGAGCGTCTCTTGATCCAAACAGGTGATGAGATCGGCGCGGCGCAGGACCGCGGACGCAAGCCGCGGATGCTTGCCGGCAAACGCTATGAATTCGGCGCCGTGGATCGTCGCGACCGTCACGAGGCCTCGCCGGTGTGCCAGTACCACGAGCCATCCCTCACGCAGGAATGACCCCCGCTCGGAGAGGTGTATGTGTGCCACTTGGCCGGCGGGCATCCGCAGGAGCTCGCGCGCGGCTGTCGCGACCAGCCGTGCGGTGCTCAGGGGCGACCCGGGTCGCCACGTGGGGTGAGCGTCGACGATGTCGCCCCCGACGTTATGTTCGGTGAGCACGCGGATAACGCTGGCCATACCGCCGACCGTGGCGGGGTCGGGACCGAAGTGGTGGACGACCGTGGTTCTCACAAGTTCTATCACGGTATAAGGGATCACCTTATACACTGCTATACAAGGGCGTGACGAACCGAAACGTTCGCCCACCCGGTTACGAGCGGTATTGCTCGCGAGCGCGCGATACTCCCTTCTCAGTGGCGTGATCCCCTGAGTTCGGTCCGGCTGGTCTGGTCCCAAAGTAATGGACGGCTGATCTGGACCCTTGGTTGTGGACCGACAAACGGGGTCCGGCCATCAGGTCACGCTGGTTGAGTTGCTACATGCTCCTCGCGTCTCGACGCTTGGCAGCTCAGGACGGCTGCGATAATCAGTGCAGCGGCGTAGCAGGTGGGACTGTTGAGCAGGGTATTGTCGGCGAGCGAGTCAACGAGGCAGCCGATGACGATCACGAGCGCTAGCGTCGCCGCGTTGAGAGTGCCTGCCTCCAGTGTGCCGGAGGTTTTTTGACGCCGGCGCAGGAGGTTACGGATCAGGATGTAGAGGGCTCCGAGCAGAATGATCAGTCCGAGGACGCCGGTCTCGACAAGGTAACGCAGGTATTCGTTATGAGGCAGAAGGAAGTTCAACCGGTTTACCGCCGTGCTTTCCGTGGTTGTGGTCGTGCCTATGCCTTGGCCGAGGACCGGGGATGCCTCCCACTCGGGCAGCAGGGTTTTCCACCTGTAGAGGCGTGTATCGAGCGGGCTGTTCGTTGCTCCCCGATCGGCGGCCGCGAGGCTCGTCGATGTCTCACCGGCGACACGTTGCGCGCCGAGCGGTGTTGCGACGAACACCAGGACGGCGAGCACCGCGATCGCGCAGGGTCCAAGTTTGGCGGGGAGGGAGCCGGGACGCAGTGCGCCAAATGTCGTCAACATCACAACCATCGTGATCAGACCGTCGATGCTGAACGTCGCGATCAAAGCGGCCACGAACAATGTTGTGAGCAGCGCGTCGGATCGCCGTCGCCCGTAGTCGAGGTACCGCCACAAGGAGGCGGTGACCGCAATCGCAAAGAACATCGCGGCGCCGTCCGGGTGGGCGAGCGTGCCGTTCGCTCGGATCGTGCCATCGACATCGAGACCAGTGCCGGTCGCCAGTTGATAGATAGCGACGAGCGCGGGAGTAAGGCCAATCAGCTGAACGACGCGTGTGGCGGTCGGAACAGTCATGTCCCCACGTGCGTTGTACACGATGACGGCGAGCGCGACTACCGACACCTCGCGCACGCCCTCGCGGAGCGTCTCAGTCGAGGTGCCGCTGGTGTTCACGGCGATGGCCATCCATATGCACAGCCACAGCACTGCCAGGACTGTGGGCAGCACGCCGCGACGCCGACGGAGCAGCAGATAGGCGGCTAGGACGATGAACGTGCTGGCGATCACCGCGGACAGGTTGAGGCTGCCCGAATGGCGACTGTTCGTCGCAGACCGATCGTCGGTCAGCACGCGCACGAACAGCATCGCGCCGATGAACAGCACCAGCACGGGGTCGTGGTGCCCCGCGATCGTGAGCCTACGACGCTGGGGGGGAAGAGGTCCCGGCCGCGATGGCGAAGTGACCATCCGGGTACCTGGCCTTGTGCCGTTAGCCACTTGAGCGTTGATGTCTATTAGGAGGACGAGGTGTGGGCAAAATCATGAGATCATTCTTAGTCGCTCCAGCAGCGGCGCCTACGATGAAGCGGACTCCGTAAGCTTGCAGCGTAGGGAAAACACGACTATTTGAAAGGATATCCAGCGCGTGCGGCAAGAACCCGAAGCACCCAATCTAGAGCGGACTCTGGGGATCCTTCGTCGCCGTGGCCTCTTGATCGTGATGAGCGTCGTGGTCGTTGCGGGCGCCGCTTTCGGCTTCTCCAAGCATCAGACCAAGAAGTACACGGCAACCGCATCGCTCGCCTTCAACGCCAACCCGCTCAGTCAGCAGATCGCTGGACTCCCTGGCAGCAGCTTCAGTAGCAGTGACCTGTTGGCTCAAGAGGCCAGCAACGTTGAACTCGCCAAGAGCGGTGACGCGGCGGGCAACACCGCAGATGTGCTAGGGCACGGGTTGACTGAAGAAAAGATCTTTGGCAGTTTGAGCATAGAAGGAGTCGGAGAATCAAGTGTGGTCGACGTTGCGGCCACGACAACCTCCCCGGCGCTCTCGGCGGAGATCGCGAACACCTACGCCCGACGGTTCGTAACGGAACAGCGGAGGTCTCAGCTTCATTACTACCGAACCGCCCTTGCGATCGTGCGCAGGCAACTGGCGGCACTCTCTCCGCAGGAAAGGGCCGGGTCGGGCGGCTTGGAGCTGCAGAACAGGGCGCAGACGTTGAGCCTCCTGGCGGAACTCAGGGAAGCGAACGTCAAGGTCGCGGCGGAAGCAGCGGTTCCCACCGCTCCCTCGTCCCCAAGGACGTCGCGGAACGTAATCCTCGGAGTGATCGTCGGCCTTCTGATAGGTCTCGGCCTTGCCTTCTTGTTCGAGCGTTTCGATCGCCGGATCAGACAACCGGAGGACCTGGAACGCATCTATCGCCTGCCGCTGCTGGGCTCCATCCCCGAGAGCCCGGCGCTTTCACGCTCTCGCCGAGGGAAGGGCGCGCGATCGGTATTGCCGCCAGCCGAGGCCGAGGCGTTCAGTCTGATTCGTGCACACCTGCGATTCTTCAACGTCGATCGTGACGTGCGCACAATTTTGATTGCGTCGCCCGCGCCTGGCGATGGCAAGACGACAGTCGCTCGCCACCTGGCGGAAGCCGCTGCGAGATTGGGTGCGCGGGTGTTGCTGATGGAGGTTGATCTACGCCATCCGACGCTTGCCGCGCAGCTGGACATACAGACCGGCTCGGGCCTCGCGGGCGTCCTGCTCGACTCTACGCCCATGGGGGAGGCTGCCCAGCCGGTTGACCTGGTGGCCTCGCCGAACGAGCGAGTCAGGGGGCGAACAGTTGACGTGTTGACTGCCGGTGCGATGTTGCCTCCCAACCCTGGCGAACTGCTCGACAGTCGCGCGATGGAGGCTTTGCTGAGGCAGGCGGAGTCAGCCTATGACCTTGTTGTGATCGATGCGCCGCCATTGAACGCTGTCTCGGACGCGTTCCCGCTGCTCACAAAGGTCGACGGTGTGGTGATTGTGGGCTGGGTTGGGCGCAGCCGACGCGACGCCGCGGAACGCCTGCATAAAGTTCTCACCGGCAGTGGCGCATCGCTGCTGGGGGTCGTCGCGAACGGCTCGAAGTCAGGCGATTCGAGCTCCGACGCCTATGTCCGAGCGGACGCGCCATCTGTTCGGATTGCACCAAAAGACGACGCTTCATCCGAGCAGCTCGTTTCGACGGCGGAGGCCTGAAACCGCCAGCTAATTACAGCGGTAACCGCTGGTAGGAAGCCTCGATTTGTCGCGAGCGCGTGCGGATGAGACTGATCCAATGCCGCGCGTGTCCCAGGCGCCACAAGGGGTCACTGACGGATCGAGTCCGACTGGTCGGTTAGGATTTACCGATGGTTGTGAGATGAAGGGTTCGCCTGTTCGCCGCGTGCTGCTAATGCTGGTGGTTGTGCTTGCGGCTGCCGGCACGTGGGCATTGATTGGATCGGCCGCCACCGTATCACGGGCTCCGACCGCAATCCTCAAGATAGACACCCGTCGGTCCGGGAACGATTTCGCAGTTGGCGCCGTAGGGTTGGCCACGGATGCTTTGGAACTGAGCGGCGGCCGTCTCAGTGCCAGTGACGACAGTCTCGTGCGGCTGATGCGACTGCTGGGACCGGCGGTCTTACGTGTCGGCGGAGGAAACGTAGACTTCTCATGGTGGACCAGCAGCAACGAAGCTCCTCCGGCGTGGGCCACCAGCACGATTACGCCGGCCGACCTCTCGACCCTGCATAGCTTGCTGGCGGTAACCGGCTGGCGTGTGTTGCTCGGGGTCGATCTCGGTCACTTCGAACCGGCCCGAGTAGCTGACGAGGCTCGCTATGCGCGCAAGATTCTCGGTGGCGAGCTCTTGGGTATCGAGATCGGCAACGAGCCCGACGGCTATGGCGAAAAGACCGGGAATCGGAAGTTCAGCCTGCGTCCGGCGAGCTATGGGGTCGACGAATACGTGCGCGAAGCGGCGACATATCGCCGTGAACTCCGAGCGGCGACACCTGGCTTAGCCGTATACGGGCCGGCTGCGGGTGGAAGCGGATGGCTGATCAGGATGGGAGTCGCCGGAAGTATGTTCGCTGTGCTTACGCAGCACTACTATCCGACCAGCACATGTCCGAATGCTCCTGCCGCCGAGCCGCCCCCTACCGCCGCAGGGATCCTCTCGCCGGCAGTTCGCCTGCGAGAGGATCAAGCCCTCGAAGTGATTGCCCAAGCAGGCGCAATCACGGGTCGCTCGATACGAATTGACGAGACTAACGATATTTCGTATTGCAGCGAAGGCACTCCCGGCAGCCCGTCGATGGCCAGCGCTCTGTGGGCGCTGGATTGGACCCTACGCGCCGTGAGCTCTGGCGTCAAGGGCGTGAATTTTCACGGTGCTTTCGGCAAGTGCGCAGATAATGCCCAAAGCCAGACGCCAATCTGTTCTACGGGTCGTGAGGCTGCCGATGCCGGAGATGTCGCGCCTCAGCCAGAGTACTATGGGTTGCTTGCCGCTCGGCAGCTTGAGGGTGGCCGGTTTGTGCCAGCAAGCCTTACGGCGCCAAGCCAGCTTCCCAACATTACCACCTGGGCTACCGTCGCCTCGAATGGCACGGTCAGGATCGCGATCGACAACATGGCTATTACTGGCTTGGCCCAGCCCGTGTCCATTCCCATCTCGGGCTATACGGGCACCGAGGAGACGCTCGCCGCCCCGTCCGCCGAAGCTGGTAGCGGGATCACACTAGGTGGTGTGGTGGTAACCAGTACGGAAAAGTGGCGGCCGAGAACCATTAGACTGTTTCATTCGCGCCACCTCGCTCGCATCATTATACAGCCGGCCAGCGCTGTCGTCGTCACTCTGCGTCCAAAGCGCTTGCCACGTTGAAAGCCCGGGGCTGCCCCACGAGCGGACCCGTTGAAACGCTGATGATCGGGTCGGTGAACAGAGGCCGGAATGCCCGCACAGATGAACATAAAAATCGCCGCCTCTCCGCCCAATCGAATTTTGCAAAGCCGCCTCTGGACCGCAGGTCAAATGTCCCAATATTCGGCAACTAGCTCCCGTGTGTTCCGTATGTTTGCCCTGCCCGATGCACCGAACACGATGGACTCGATGTTCGGCTGCGCACAGACCCACTCGATCGCCTCCCGCGGGGCGATAGCTCCGGAGGCGTAGACAGACATAGCGATCGCCCGGAACTTCCGCTCATGCAGGGCGGTCTCGTAGGCCTCGATGCCGCCACACATCCGAAAGCCGATCTTGTTGATGTTGGAGCAGACGATCGGGTTCTCGATCCTCAGCTCATCCAGCACGTCGAGCAGGGCCGGCATGTTCATCGTGATGAACCCGGGCTCGGCGTCGTAGCGACTCTTGACGTGATCGGCGAAGATTCGAAACGCATCCTTGAACCCGAGCCCCAGCAGCAGGTCCACGACAATGTTCTGCAGAAAGATGACCGAGGTGCTCAGCCCTTGGAACATCTTCATCTCCGCGTCGATCAGCAGGGTCGTGATGCCCTCGATGTCCTTCTTGGCCATCGACCTGCCGCCGCGAATCGCGGCGTCCATCAGGCCCTCGTCGGGAAGAAAGCGTTTCACGGCCCCAAGCATGCCGTTCTCGGTGACTGCGTTGGCATACTTGTGGGCGTACGGCATGCCCGGATAGAACTTGAAGTCGGCGTAGCGGTCGGGGTGAGACCGCACGTGATCGCAGACTAGCGAGATCCGGTCGTGCGTCGTGCACATGAAGGTATGCACGCCCTCGTCGTAGGCGGCGTCGAGAACGTCGATGACGGCCCCGATCTCCTGGAAGCGCAGCTGTTGTGAGCGGGCCTTCTCCTCGGACATATGGTTGACGCCGAAGAATTGGTTGTCGCCAAAGAGCAGACGTTCCATCACGACGCCCTCCTGAAACGCCACCGTCTCGGGCGCCTTGTGGGCTTGGACGCCATTGCGGTGCTGCTCGGGGAGGTTGAAGCGCCCTTCTCCGCGTCTGTGATCATCATGGCGATGACTTTGTCGGTCATTGCTGCGCTCTCGAAGCTATTCAGGCCGTCTGCGCGTTGGTTCTTGATTCGCTGCACGAAAGCGTCGAGCTGGGCGCTGTACTCCTCGCCGCGGAGATAGAACCAGACGGGCTCGGTCAGCTCGGTCGTATAGCGGACGTTCCAGCCCTCCTGGAACCCGGGCGGGATACGGGCGGTGTCGCGGAGATAGATCTGACATTCTTGCCTGTCTGCGTAGATCCGCCCTGCGGTGCCCCAGATCGTGACGCGGGTGGTCATCTTGCGGTAGGACTCATCGGACCAGTTCACAGAGATCTGGCCCGTCTTGCCGTCCGGGAAGTACAGCGTGCTGAAGACTTCGTCGTCAATTTCGCGGGAGAACACCTTGTTCAGAACGGTCCCGCCGACGCCCACCGGCTCGCCGAGGTACCAATTCAAGAGGTCGATGACGTGCGCTGCGTAGTCATACAGACATCCACCGCCCTCCGTCCGCTGGCTGCGCCAGGTCCCGCCCTTTGGCTTGAGCACCACTGGTCCGTACGCCTCGCCGAGAACATGGGTCACATCCCCGATGGCCCCCGCGTCGAGCAGCGCCTTGACCTCGTGGAAGGCCCCCACGAAGCGGTTGTGGTAGCCGACCTGCGTGATGAGACCGCGCTCGCGGCCGAGTGTGGTCAGAGCCTCGGCGTCTGGGACGCTGAGCGTAAACGGCTTCTCGCAGAAGACGTGCAGATCGCGCTCCAGGGCAGCGCGAACCATGTGCGCATGCGAACTCGATGGCGTGGCGATCAGGACGGCGTCCAGGTCTACCTTCTCCAGCATCACGTCGAAGCCGGTGTAGGTCGACACCCCGGTGTACTTATTTAGCACTCCAAGGACATAGTTAGAGGAGTCGCAGACACCGACCACTTCGACGTCTGGGTGCACATTGATCATCGCGTGATGAGACAGGCCCATCTTACCGAGCCCGACGACGGCAAGCTTGATCACGATGCCAACTCCACAGTGACCGGCTGTGGGGAGCGGAACCCTGCGTCGGGAAGAAAGCGGAGCAGCAGCTGCTCGTACTGGCCGGCCACGTGCTCCCAGGTGAATTCGGCTTCATATCGGCTCAGGCTTGCGGCGCCCATCTGCTCCAGTCGTGTCGGCGAGGTGAGTATCTCATCGAGGTGGCCGGCCACCTCGTCCTCGGTGGAGAAGTACACCGCGCCATCCTCTACGACCCAGCGATTGTAGGCGTTGTCGTGGGCGATCACCGGGTTGCCGGCGGCCATGGCTTCCACCAGAGACGGGTTGGTTCCACCGACGGTGTGTCCGTGCAGGTATGCTGCAGAATGGAAGCGCAACGCCTCCACTTCTGACTTGTTGTAGATCGCACCCAGGAAGACGACCTCATCACTTGCCGACTCGACAACCAGACGGTGGTAGGGGTCCTCGTCTGGCGTGTAGTCACCAAGAAGTGCAAGCTTGTAACCGCGCGGCTTCCTGGAGAACCCTTTGACCAACTCCGCAATCGAATTCTCGGGAATGGGCCGACAGATCAGGGTTAGGTACCGGCCTTGATCGAGACCGCGTGAGACCACGGCGGTAGTCGGAGGGTCAGCCACGGGATCGGCGCCGTAGGTGATCGTCGTCAGCTTGCGGCGGGGCGCTCGTGTCAAAAGGAACTTTTCGATCTCCGGGTGATCGGCGATCAAATGGTTGCCCACCCAGCACGCGATGCGCTCGTTGGTGTAGAGGATCGCCTGCCGGAAGAACCCCCACCGCGAGCGTGACCACTCGATACCATCCATGTTGATGACGTTCGGAATCCCTTTGGCGCGCTGAAGCACGTTGAAGATGGCGGTGTTGTATCCGAAGGTCAGGCAGAGGTCGCGGGACTTGCAGGCGTGGCGAATCGAGAGCAGGTCGAACATCGATGTCCCTCTCCATCCCTCGACGTCGATGGGGATGAGCACACGCTCGAGCCCGTGCCAGCTGTCTTCTTGGATCGACCCTGCGCCGTCCAGCTGGCAGTACACGATCACCCGCCAGCCCCGCGAGACCAGGAACAGCGCTACGTTTTCCGCAGCCGTCTCGAACCCGCCGTAGGCGGCGGGCACTCCATGGGTACCTAAGATGCGGACGGTCTTCTTCACTGCCGGCAGATGTGTGGTGATATCAAGTGGGGCATTGCTGGTAGACCGAGCGGCCAAGACGCGGAGCCACTAGATACTAGCTGGTTCGACTCGCGCGCGAGTCGACGAGATGACCGTCGATCGGAGCGCTTTCGGATGAGGCGTCCACTAGATGCATCACCCAAATGCTATGCTAATCGTCGTCTATGGCTGACGCGCCTGCAGCAGAATGCATTTTCTCACCCTCTTTAACGGCCTTCAAATAGCGTGAACTTGATAGGGTTGTTACATATATTAACACAGCTGGCCATCGGAATTTGCCACTATGTTTTCTCGTGCTGAAGGATGAGGATCCTACTTCAGGGTCGCTCAGCGCGCAGTATTCAAACCGCGCCCGGCGGCGACCAGGTTCAGCTTGAAGAAACGGCCAGACTCCTTCGCGAGAAGTTTGATGTTGACGTTTCGGCATCGGCTGAGCTGCAGCCCGATCTTGCGGGCATAGACGCAGTGCATCTATTCGGCATTGTCCGGCCTCAGGAGGTTTGGATTCAGGCCCAAAATGCGCGTCGCCAGGGTAAGCCAATTCTATTGTCTACCGTCTATTGTGATGTTCGCGAGTTTGAGCGTACTGCGAGAACCGGTCCGGTCGGCTGGGTGGCTCGACAAACGAGCCCGGACATCTTTGAGGCGCTCAAGGCCGGTGGTCGGGCTCTCAACAGCCACGAGTGGACCAAGGGCTCTGCGGCGCTCTTCACACGCGGCTTCACACGCATGCAGCGGGAGATCGTCGAGATGACAACCGTGTTTCTTCCTAACTCACGGTCGGAGTGGCGTCGTCTGCGGCACGATCTCAAACTTAACGTCAGCGATAATCGTGTGGTGCCGGTGCCCAACGGGGTTGATCTCTCGGACATGAACAAAGACCGCATCAATCCTGCCGAGCTTGAGTGCCTAGCTGGATTTCGGAATTCGATTCTCTGTGTGGCTCGGGTTGAGGGTCGTAAGAACCAGCTCGGCCTGATCGAAGCGCTGCGGGACACCGGCTTTACACTCGTCCTGGCGGGGAAGCCCACTCCCAACCAAACCCGCTACGTGGCGAAGGTTCGTGAGGCCGCAGAGCGGGCAAGGAATACGCACTACCTCGGAGAGGTATCGCCTGATACCAAGCGTGCTCTGTATGAGCTGGCCCGAGTGCACGTACTGCCAAGCTGGATGGAGACCACCGGAATCTCCTCGCTTGAAGCGGCAGCGATGGATTGCTCGCTTGTCGTGACGCCCAACGGCGACACCGGCGAGTACTTCGCCGGTCACGCCCATTTCTGCCAGCCGGACGATCCCGGATCGATCCGGGACGCGGTGAGTGCAGGCTACCGCGCTGGACCCGATACCGAACTCAAGCGGCGTATCCTCACCGACTACACATGGGAGAAGGCGGCAGAGGCGACGTACAGCGCTTACCGTAAAGTTTTAGGCTGACGTTGGGTGTCATCCCAATCCGAGCCGGTGCTTGTGAATGACCGCAGTCACTCATCCAGATTGGGGTAACGGCGTGCTCCGCGACGAAAGCATTCGCAAGCGACTTGACGAGGGAAGAAATCATGATGTCGGGGTCAGCAGCACCTGTGCGACAACAGCGGCGAATCGCTCCGAACTGTGCCGCTTTGCGGCGATCATCGACTCTGAAACAGCATGCGAGTATTGATCTGGGCTGAGCAGCGAGCATATCTCATCGGCGTAGCTGGCGGGATCGCTGGGCGAACGTACGGCCCGTGGCGCGATCTCGCTGAGGGCACCCATCCCAGAGTGTACCGCCGGAAGTCCGACTGCTGCTGCCTCTCCTACCGGGAGGCCGTAGCCCTCGATCTCTGATGGCTGGAGCAGAAGCCAAGCGTTTTCGTAGATCGAGTGCAACTCAGTTTGGGCGACATTGATCCTCCGCGAGGTCCAGCCCCGATCTCGGTCGACGGTCGTTAGGGCGGCCATGACCTCACGCTCCGACCGCCCAGGTGGCCCCACGATCGTGAGCGACAGATCTTCGTCGGAAAGTTCTCTGGCGCGGCTCACCGCAGCAATTCCGAGGAGGTGTCGCTTATGGGGCTCAGTCGCCCCCACCATGATGACGTGCTTGCTGCGGGCGGGACGTTGGCGGGCGCCGACGAGCCCCCGCTCGACATTGGAGACTGGGTCATTCCCGTCATCGGTTGTGCGCAGTGGCCACGGCGCAACCATGATTGGAGGGGTGTGCGACCACCGAGTTTCCAAGCAGCCCTTTGTGTAGCGAGATGGGACAAGCACGACATCTGCGTGTCGTAAGCTCGACTGAAACAACAGCCGAGCATATAGCGCAAAGCCGGGATCATACAGGTCGGGTCGATCGATTACCATAGTGTCGTGCATTATCAAAACGTGGTGTTGGCGCCGACGTGCGCGACCGACGTTACACGGAGATATCAGGACATCGGCTGATCGAAACTCGCGCGCCGCCAGGTAAAGATCCCACGACGCCTGGGTCCAGGCGTTCCAGACGCGTCTCTGTCTCAGGCCGTGCCTTGGCCACGCTTCTTTGACATCCATTTCCGGCATCGTCTGCAAAGCATTGAGAATATGGCTCAGGCCGCGTGAGCTGCCCGAAATGCCTTTGTTGGCAATGGCGCAGTTAACCGCTATCTGCATATCGTCGTCATTCGATATACTCAACCAGCAATATGGCGAAAGAGGCATAGCATCGTCACTCACCAGTGCCCTGGGCGCCGGGGGTGGCGAGCCGGTAGATCAAGTCGCGGCGCCCCCGCGGCGAGCTTGGCGACTTTTGTTCGCTTGCGCCTGATCGTGCCCATCATACGAGCACAGTCAAGCCAAGCTTTTATGTACAGTTTACCCTGTCTCTGTCTCATCGCTCTCGCGAGATGGAGCAGCTGTCGGGAGCTTATGTACGGTGAATAACGTACCAAGGCATGCAAAGGATAATCGGCAAGAATCAGGGCTAAAGTATTACGGACCGTAAGATAATTAAGCGAAAGTCGCAAAGCACCTGAGGTAGCTTGCCCCACATGATACGCTCGTGCGTTCGGCGTGTAGACCGCTCGATAGCCCGCGAGTCTTGCTCGAAGGCCCCAATCGAGATCCTCGACATACGCGAAATAAGACTCGTCAAAATCGCCGATTCGTTCAATCACGTCGCGTCGATATACCGCCGCGCCCGCGCAGACCGAGAATACGTCGGCGACCGTATCGTATTGGCCGATATCAAGCTCGTCGGCGCCACGCATCCGTGAATTGCCCGTCCACGCAAACAGCGTACCGGCCTCCTGAAGGCGTTGGCGATCATAATAATCAAGAAGCTTTCCGGTTACCGAGGCGATGGAATTATCTAACTCGAATAGCTCGATCAGATTCTCAAGCCAGTCGGGAGCAAGTTCGACATCGTTATTGACAAGTGCGACGTAGGTGCTGCTGGTGGCGCCGATGCCGGCGTTGACCGCGCCCGCGAATCCCGTGTTGGTCGAAAGCGCTATCACGGATACCTCGGGCCACTCGGCAGCGAGATATTCAGCCGACCCATCGGACGATCCATTGTCGACCACCGTTACGGCAAAGTCGAGGCACGTTTGCTGCCGGAGCGACTCAAGGGCAACCCTCAGTAACTCCCGACCATTGAAATTAGGTATGATAACGCTGGTGAAGTGGGCGTGGCCAGACGGTCTCTCGACTGGCTCGGCCTCGCTCGGGACAATCTCGTAGCTCACGTCTAGAGCGCGGTTTGCAAGAGTGTAAGAGCAGCCTCAAGTGTAGCCAGCGGGCCGCGCAAACCGTTTGCGGGCATTAGCAGGCCACCTACGAGAGGGCCGGGTCGGAAGGTTGGCTGAGCCACGTCCTTAGTGTAGCTACCAGGCTGTGTTTCTAGGCCACCGGAAGAAGCGAGAAGTGTGGGGTAGCCGCTGGTCAGATCGGGGCATCGCCGCGGCTTTCGCAGATCTCCAGCACGGCCATCACGACCCAGGTCAGCCCGAGGCGAGGTTCGTTGAGGCGGAATCACAATCATCTGGTGAGAGCTAGACGGGGCAGGACGGTCACATTGACGCCGACGTGACGACGAGCAAGCATCACAAGGATCACGTTCCACAGAATTAGGCTCGCCGCAAAGGCGACCGCACCACCCGTTACTCCGAACAGAGGAACCAACAAGATGCCAAGCACTAAATTGGCCAGTAAGCCGATGCCTATGCCCCTCACCGCGATACCCTCATGGCCGGTCATGAGCAGCACATTCCCGGCTGGCCCTGCCATCGCATTTACGAGTTGTCCGACTGCAAGTATCGTCAGGGCGACCGCGCCGGACTGAAAGCTGGAGCCGAACAAGCCAAGGTAGAGATTTGGGAAGAAAATAAAGGCTGCGGCAATGGGCACCGAAACCAAAAGCGTGGCTTGGGCGATGCGTTCAGTCACCCGCTCGAGATCCTTCCGATCCCCCTTTGCGTGCATACGTGCGATCGCAGGTGCGAGAGGCATGTTGGCGGCTAGCAGTAGGATGACAATTAATTCTGCGCCCTTCTGGACGACACTATAAACGCCAGCCGCCCTAGGTCCGTCGAGCGTTCCGACGACCAGCGTGGTGCAGTAGTTGTTTGCCATCCATACGCCACTGATCAACATCATCGGGAGGGATGCTCGCAACCACTCCCGTGTCACAAACTCTGCACGAACCGGCCGTAGGTTTGCTGGAAGCGCTTTTTTGAGTAGTAGCGCGCCGACGGCAAACGCTACCATCACGCCACCGACATTTGCGCCGAGGGCGGATGTGGACGTCAGTACATCACGCCCAACCACCCGCATCACCACGATTCCCACGAGTATCAGCAGTGGCCTGATCAAGTACTCGGGCAGCTGCCCCCTCACAACGCGACCAAATGCCTGCATCGCACCCTGGCGCAGCAGCGTAAGATTCGTGAGAGGCACCAGCAGCATTGCCACGCAGAACGGACCCCTAAGAGCCGGCGACAGCCAGATCACAGCGACGATCGCACCACATAGCGCGATCGTCGTTGAGGTGAGCAGCACCAGTTGGTTGGTGCGAAACAGCAGACCCTTCATCAGTGACCACATTTCCTTGACCTGATAGACCGCTATCCCCCGCACCAGAAAGACGTTGAGACCAAGGATCGCCGGAATCATCAACAGATTGGCCCACGTGAGCGCAACCACATAGCGCCCGTAGCCCTCTGCACCGAGAAAGCGCGCGAGCAACACAGCTGTCGCGAAGCCCAGCACTAGCGACACCACCTGTAGCACTCCTGTAGCGGATGCGCTGACGAGCAACCGGCGTAGGTCGAATTGCGATGGGCTCGCGGCCACCTGAAGCTGTCCATCGCTGAGCGGCGCCTCCACCGCGTTCTCAGCCGTCAATCTGATCATGAGGACTCAGCTATGGTACGCACATGCCACGGAGGGACCTTGCCCAGCTGGCCCTCAAGCTGGTCGGAGTCTTGAGCAAAGTGTAGTTGCAGCCGGGCCACTGTCGCGGAGTCGGGGATCGGCGCGGTACGGCCTTGCTTGTCGCTGCGGTTTCGCAGATCGATCCAGTAATAGACGCGCGTGTAAATCTCGTCGGCCCAACGCTGAGCTGTCTGCGGTAGCCTGTGCCAGAGAGCACGGGCTACCCGATTTCCGGCTAACGCATGTCCCACGACATCGATTTTTAGCCACGACAGCTTGCGGGAGGTGCCGCTCTCACGATACCGCGCCCCAAGATTGTCAGGCATAACGCCTGGTGTTACTTCAAGAAACTCGTGAATTCGACGCAGGAGTCCTTTAGGATCATTCTCCAGTTCATCGGTAAACGCCACCAAGATCTGGCTGGGCGGAAACACGTCAAAATACCCCTTCAAGATCCTTCCATACTCGCCCCAAACGACGTATGCAGTGGCTTCTTGTGGGGCTCGCCGATGACGTTCAAGCGCCTCCGGACTTAGCAGCGCATCGATCGCATCCTCGAACGAGCGATGCTCAATCCCATTCAATACAGCCATTGCGTGATGCGACCGGGCACGCTCTACGGGATCTCGCAGAATCGCGATCAGGCGCACGTCTGGCAGGCATTCGTGGATTCTCTCGGGCACCGTCCGCTCGTCGTAGCCGATCTCAGACAGAACGGGTGCATCCTCTCCGTCGTAGACGGCGCCGAACATATAGTGTGTCGTCACGGTTCCCCATCGCTGGCCCGGATCGGCGAACGGGAATATCTTCTCCAAATATGCCTCCCAACCTCGCCTGCGGACGGCGTCTTGACTAAAATAAGGCGCCTCCTTGATGGTCGGCAAGTATATCTCCGGGTGACGTCTTAGATACTCGAAGAGCGATGTGGTACCGGCCTTCTGTGCTCCGATGACGAGAAAGTCGAGCGTGTCCTTGGTCGGTCGCATCATCCTGTGATTACCCGAAGCTGCCCTCAGGGCTAAGATTAATCTGGGTCGGCAACGTTAGCTCGACACCGTCGGCAGGTCTGCGCGCGGTTGCCACAATGACGGCTTGCGCTCGGGTCGAGCGTACGCCGCCTTGGGCGGCGCCAAAAGTCCCGAGACACTTGGGTGTACCAGGATCATCACCCCAACACTGACCAGGACCAAGCCACTGGTACTGAAGAGGGTAACTAGGGTGATCGATGATACGAGTGTGGCAACTATCCAGATGGCGCCCCCGTAGCGCAGCCAGTCGTACTCGGCTGCTTGCTGTAACGATCTGCGACGGAGACAATCGGTGAGCATCCAAATAACGGGGAGATATATGAGCACTGCGCCGATCACACCCATGGTCATAACCGCGTTGAGCACGCCAAGATCGGCGTCTCGGATCGAACCGTGGGGTAGGCTCTCGAAATAATGCCTAGAGGGCGGTATGAACCCTAGGCCGGACAGCCACCCGCCACCTAAGTAAGCTTTCATGGTTTTGGTCGCTGCCTCGCGTACCGCGACTGTCCCCCCGCCGGTCTGAAGATCGGTGAACAGCGATGAAAAACGGTGAATGGTCGTACCGCCCGACAGGATGTCGGGCGCAGTAGTCAGGATCAGGATAGTGGCCAGACCAAGTATCCCGACTACAAGGGCGAGCCGTTTACGTAGGAGCGTGGCGACAGAGGTCTGACCGTTGATTATCGTCAGCCAGCACGTCACGACTACAATTCCAACTACCAGCCCGACCCAGCGTGCCCGTGTCAATTGGACGATTGTGCTGGTCGTCAGCAACACCACCATTGGTAGCGCCACTAGTCGGACGGTTCGGTTGCGGCTCAGCATAATCGCTGCGAAGCTTGCGGCGAGGCCTGCGGTGACCAGGTCGGTCATATTTGAATAAACGCGCGTTAGTCCTGTAAAGCCGGATTCTTGCAGCGTATATTGGAAGTGAATGAGATTTCCCGGATCTCCGATGCCGGTGGCTATCATGATCTGTCCTACTGCAAATAGGCACACGCCCGCGGAAAGGACGCCGAGCAGGGTGCCAATGTCGCGGTTTGTGAGTCGAATGCGAGGCAGCAGGATAAGCAGGAACGCGAAGAAGGCGAAGTCTTTACCGAACGATCCCGCGGAAAAAATGGGGATGCCTTGGCCGACCACCGTGCGCACCACGGTCAACAGCCACCACGCAATCAGTAGGACGGCAAAACTGGAGATCACCCGAGCCGTTCGGCTCGGGTGATAGGATCTGTCGTCGAACAGGATCCACACTCCCGCGGTGAGAAGCAGGATGATGGCGGCGACGTCTTCCACCGTGAGCTTGCCTGAGATGAGCTCGCGAGAGGTCGCCACGAAGGGGACGCCGTTCATCGCGACCAGAACGAGAATGCCAATAAACGCTCCACGCTGATAGAACGCCAGAGAGCAAACCCCTGCCGCCGCCACTGGGACGAACATCAGCTCGACATCGCCCGCTGCGATCGCCCAACCACACACGACGAGTAGGCCCGTTAAGCCGAGCATCATTGTTGTGAGCAAGCCAAAGCGCGCGATCGAGATGCCCTGCTCCGTGCGGGGGAGGAGGGCTGTTTTTACGACGAGGCGCAAGTTGCGTAGAACCGATGAGCGCTTCATCAATCCCAGGCCTTGGAAGTGCCAAGGCGTCCGTGACTAACGCGGCGCCGAGCCGCGGAGACCATTAGCCGCATGCCGAACGGCAGTCCGTCGATGAGATAGCGCCGACCGAGCTGACGGGTGGGTTCTTGGTATAGGCGATAGGCCCACTCCAGGCCGAGTCGGCAAATCCAATTCGGCGCACGTGAGACGTCGCCCGTCGCATAGCTCAGGCTGATACCGACCCCGAGGAACGATGCGCGTGGCAAGGATTTACGTAGCCTGCGAATCAACAGATCCTGCTTAGGGAACCCCAGAGCGACGAATACGATGGAGGGCGCCCCCTCGGTGACCTGACGTTGGATGCGGCTGAGCTGCAGCTCGTCGTGCTCGAACCCCCTGGGCGGGCAGACAGTTCCGGCGATCTGCAGGCCGGGGTAGCGCTCCTGGAAGACCATTGCCGCTCGCTCGGCCACCCCCGGGTCGCCGCCAAGCAGGAACACAGGTTGCCCGCTGGTGCTGGCGATCTCGCAGATCGACCACACCATGCTCGACCCCGACACGCGCTCGGGCAGCGGCTCGCCGGCGAGTCGACTAGCCCAGATCAATGGCATCCCGTCGGCGACGATCAGGTCAGCTTCCTCGATCAAGCTCCGCTCGAGCGAGTTGCGGTGATAGCGGCGCAGGTGATCCAGGTTGGCGGTGATAGTCCAGTGTCCTTGGCCCGCTTCCGCCGCGGCGACGATCGCGTGCACCGCGTGCGCTTCGGTGACGACCCCCATCGGAGCGCCCAACATTCGCATCTGCCGTGCTGGCTTGGCGGTCGCGCTGTCATTCGGGTTTGCGCCGCGCGATCGGCTCGTTTGGGTGTTGGCCCTCGGCATGGCCAATCAACGGCATCCCCGCTCCTAGACTTACGGACCGTCTTGAACGTCGGGTGGCCGCCCGCACCGTGGCCTGGGGCGTGGACGACTTGTCGACGCCTCCCGTGGACAGCGTTGACGGTTGGGCTTGTTGGCATGACGCCGAAGCTATGGCTACAGCGTTGGCCGGGACCGTAAAGCAGATCCAACCGAGCGCGCGGGGGGTGGATCAGCGCGCGAGGATGATCCTCTACGCGGCCAAGGGCGTGCAGGACATGCAACATCGCGGAGTCATCAGCCGCTTGGCGAACGAGGCTATCCACGAGGTAGCGGCAAATAAGTCACGCCGCGCGCTTCTGCAGCGCCGCCGCCAGTTGCTCCAGGTCGATCGCGGCCTGATGCGCTTCCCGCGATGCCTCGTACAGAGCTTCGCTGGCGCGCTGGTCGTCGAGCTGGTTGCCGGCCGCTTCGCTGAAGGCCCGTCTGATGGTGGTCAGGCGT
Organism: uncultured Solirubrobacterales bacterium; assembly: GCA_963812595.1. GTDB lineage: Bacteria > Actinomycetota > Thermoleophilia > Solirubrobacterales > Solirubrobacteraceae > Palsa-744. The sequence continues at coordinate 557,067 of CAWEVQ010000008.1, read as the reverse complement.
GCGGGGAGGCTGGCCCAGGTGCGCCGATGGGCTTTGGCGAGGCCGACTCTCGGCTCTTCCCTGACCTCTGCTTCGGCAGCGTGCCGCTCGTCCTCGATCGGGATGTGGCCATTGGCGAGCGCCGGGCTTACATGTGCCTCTTTGGGCTCGAGCTTGGGCGCCCTCGACGCCTCGGATCTCGACGCGAGCGCGCGCAGCGCGGAGCGCATCGTCGTGGCGTCGCTCAAATCGGCAACAGTTGCCGATTTGGCGATCTCCATGTAGTTACGGGCCGTACGCTCGCTCGCCTGGAAGTTCTCCTCGAGCCAGGCCAGCCAGCTACCGTGCCCGACGCGCTGCTTCATCTCCAGGAGCAACTCGCCGCAACGGATCGCGTGCTTGATCGCGCTGCGCTTGTGCGTTTCGACATGGCCATGCTCGGTGTTGATCTCGCAAGCCAAGTCCTCATTGCTGCGGACAGGCTCGCTGCTCGGGACCAGGTTGCCCTGCGGCACGGCACCAGCGGTTCGAGCGCGTGTCACCCGGTGCGTGTCGGAGGGCCCACGCGGGTCGCGCGGGGAACACCGGCGATCTTGAACAGAACCCGGGGCTGCGGGCAGGCTCGCCTGCATATTGCTCCCTGACACGCCAAACCAACGGTGGGCATCCCGCCAGACTTACGCGGGTATGGGCTGCCCATCAGGCGTTATTGCATGTGGTCAGGCTTGCGCGGGTCAGAGGTGCCTGATGTATCCGGAGCGTCGGGCATCGGCACAGCAACAACCTCGAGACCGTCGATGCCGCTGAAGACGGTGGGGTTGCACGTGTAAACGGCCAGTCCGTTGGCGATGGCGGTGGCGGCGATCATCGCGTCATAGGCACGCGCGGTGGTCTTGCGCCCGGCGCGCCGCAGCGAGGCCGCCACGCCTCCGAATGCGCGGGCGGCGCTCGCATCGAAGGGGAGGGGGTCGAAGTCGGCCTCTGCCTGCTGCAGGTGGGCTTGACGCGCGACGCGCTCGCTTTCCTCGCCAGCGAGGCCGACCGAGAGCTCGCGCACCCCAGAGATGTCTTTTTGTCTTCCCTCGCACACCGCGTATCAAGCCGGTCAAAAGTTCTTCCGATAGGAGAGCCATACTGGGGGTAGAAAGTGTTGTAACGCACATGGACCTCCCCCAGCGCGTGATCTGATGCTGACGCTCTTCCTAATCCTGCTGGCGCTCGTGTGGCTCTCGGTGAGCGTCGTGGTGGTGGCTGCCTGCCGGATGGCCGCCCGCGGCGACGGAGAGCTGGTGGGCGAGGCTCAAAGTCCCCGCCGGCCGAGCACGTGGGGGACGGTGCGCAGCAGGATCTTGATGTCGCCCCACAGCGACCGGCTGGCGACGTACAAGTAGTTATCGCCCCCGTCGCGTTGAGCGGCACGCACCCACGACTTCAAGGACAAAGAGCTCGGGCACGCGATCCCCTACGGCCCTGGCCGTGGGGGCTCCAGGTAGATGCTGGTCTTCTTTATCCATGTAGGGTAGAACCCACCCTATAGATTCAATGGTGAGCCGGATGAAGTAGTGCGAAGATACGAATGACGCTGGGCTTTGGTCAGTGAGGCAAACGCGAGCTCGTGAGCGAGCTCGCGTTGCTGATGCTCGAACGCGGGCCGCATGCGATCGATCTCGGCCCCACCGAGGTTGGTTGCGCGCGCGACCTCTTGCCACCTGTCGGTTGCGCGGGTGACTTCTCCGACGATCACTCGCGCGACTTCCTGTGATAGGCCGAACTGGTCGGCGACCTCCAGCGCGCCCACCATGCTTGCGAGGGTGTTGTTCTCGTCGATCGCGGTGCTCAGTCGCTTATGCTCGCCTTCTGGGTTGGGGTTCAGGTCAAAGGCGGGTGAGAGGCTCCAGCCGGCTGTGCTGATCCGCAGGAATCCGTGGTTGCGCAGATGGTCGTCTGTGTTGGAGATCAACACGTTGAACACGATCCGCCGCCAAAGTGCGTGCAGGTCTGCGGTCGCGCTGGGGGAGTGCTCTTCGATGGCCTCCGCGATTTCCAGGTAGCTGCCCTGCTCGCCGTCCCGCGCTCCAAGCATTGTCATCGCGCTGACGTAGCCGACTCGTCGTCCCGGTTCCCGGTCGAAGCGGCGCACAACCAGCACCGGACGGCCGGCGATGAGGTGCAGCTCGTGCGGTGGGACCGCGATCCCGGCTTCCTGCGCGAGCGTCAACGCGACCTCCTCCCAGCGGATCACGTCCCATCGATCGCCGGCGGGTGAGGGGAACTTCGCGATCGAAAGGCGCTCCACTGTGTCGAGTACGTGCGCCTTGGGCCGTGCGCCACCGAGCGAACTCGCGCCGTCCAGCAGCAGCCTGAGGTCCTCGGCGGTCGGTTCGTCGCGTTCGAGCTCTTCCGCGGCGTGGAGCAGCCGTGGCAGGTTGAGCAGGTGCGGGACGCCGCTTGCGCCGGCGGCGAAGTAGGTTGCCTCACGCGCGGCCTGGAGTCGCAGCGATCCCTGGCGGAGATCGTCGCGCACCCCAAGCAGGTAGTCGATCTCGGCGAGACCGCGCGGCGCCCGTTCGTCCCCACGGGCCTGGTGCTGCTCGGCTCTGAGGACGAGGCGCCGTCCCCAACCGTCTGGGGCGCAGTCGGTGAATGCGCCAAAGAGGGCTTGCCCTATCGCGGTGTGCTGGTTGCCCGCTTGCAGTGGCAGCGAGGGATCGAGCGCGTAAGCGTCTTGGCGCACCAAGAAATCGGGCAGGTAGGCAAATGTGGCGGACTCGCTGCGGCCCCGGTGGTGGGTCCATAGCCTCCCGGCGGGGATGTCCTCGCCGGCGATCTGCACGCTGACTCGGATCGGTTGCTCAACCATTGTCGCTCAGCCGCTTTGGTCGCACGCGGGCCGGCAGATGCTCCTCGGCGCGCAGCCGGCCGATGTCGCTGCTCATCGGCTCCAGGGCGTCGGTCAGTAGTTCGTGGATGCCGAGGGCGCGGAGTATGCGCAGCAGGTTCTCCACGCTGACACCGCCGTCCGCTGCCTCGAGGCGCCGGGCCACGCCACGGGAGACGCCCGCGCGGTCGGCGAGTTGCGCCTGGGTGAGCCCGCGTAGGCGCCGCCATGTGGAGACGCTGTCCGCAACGTTTCCAAGGGCCCGCCTGACGGGGAGCGGGGTTCGATTGCCAGTCCTGCTTTTGGGGTCCATATATAGGTCATTATAGCATTTAGTGATCTATATATCGACCCGTAAAGCTCTTCACTTGAGTTTGTGCTTCACGCGGCCTATCGCGTGAGGCGCTCCTCCTGGTGTCGCAAGCGCCCATTCTGGCGCATCATGCGCCAAATCTGGCGCATCCCCCCAGGCGCGAGCGACCTTTTGCCAGAGGCGCCTTTTCGTCTACTCGCGCACCGCGCGTCAAGCCGGTCAAAAGTTCTTCCGATAGGAGAGCCATACTGGGGTAGAAAGTGTTGTAACGCACATGGACCTCCCCCAGCGCGTGATCTGATGCTGACGCTCTTCCTAATCCTGCTGGCGTTCGTGTGGCTCTCGGTGAGCGTCGTGGTGGTGGCTGTCTGCCGGATGGCCGCCCGCGGCGACGGAGAGCTGGTGGGCGAGGCTCAGAGTCCCCGCCGGCCGAGCACCTGGGGGACGGTGCGCAGCAAGATCTTGATGTCGCCTCACAGCGACCAGCTGGCGACGTACAAGTAGTCATCGCCCCGTCGCGTTCAGCGGCACGCGCACCCACGACTTCAAGGACAAAGAGCTCGGCACCCGATCCCCTACGGCCCTGGCCGTGGGGCGTGCGGTGCCCCTCACCCACCGTCGAGCGGCAGCAGTCGGAACGCGTCTCCGCCCCACAGTGGCCGGACCGCCCGGAAGTGACGCTCGTCGAAGGTGGCGATCTCGATGGTCTGCAGCCGTGCGGCGAGTGCGACCAGGCTGGCATCGGCGAGGCTGACGCCGAGGTCCGCATACTGCTGGGCGATCTCCGCCGCCTGTACCGCGGCGTCATCCCACCAGCTGACGCGGTAGGCGCCGGCGATCACGTCTCGCCGGAACGCTTCGCGCATCCCCTGGCCTCCTCTGCTGGCGGCCAGGAAGTCCACCTCGGCCAGCACCAGCGGGACGGTCGCCAACGCCGGATGTGTTTGCTGGTACCACGCACGAGTGACCTCGTGGCGCTCGTCGGCGCGATCGAGCAGAGCGAAGATCGCCGAGGCGTCGGCGAGGATCACCGGGCGTGCTCGGCCAGCAGCAGCTCGGCGATCTCCCGGTCTTCAGCGGAGAGCTCCGCCGGCTTGGGATCGCGGTCGAGGCCGATCGCCGTAATCTGCGGCTGAGGACGTTTCTCGACGGCGTGCCTGAGCGTAATACGGATCAACTCGGCCTTCGTCACGCCGTCTGCCCGAGCGATCCGCGCCAGCTCGGTATCCAGGTCGGGCTCCAGGTAGATGCTGGTCTTCTTCATCCATGTAGGGTAGCACCCACCCTATAGATCGGTGAGGCCGGATGGAGCGGACTCGCTGCGGCCCCGGCGGTGGGTCCATAGCCTTCCGGCGGGGATGTCCTCGCCGGCGCCTGGGTGAGTCCGCGTAGGCGCCGCCATGTGCGGGATAGAAAGCTCACCCCATTTCTTGGTGTATGATTGGTGTATGGGCGCGGTGCGGACGAACATCGAGATTGAGGACGCCTACGTTCAGGCAATCATGGATCGCTACGGCGTACGCACCAAGACGGCGGCGGTCGATCTCGCCCTGCGCCATCTGGCAGGACAGCCCATGACTCGCGAGGAAGCACTGGCCATGCAGGGCGCTCACGCCATCGCCGAGCAGCCGGCGGACCCGCCGCCGCGCTCGGTCGCGTGATCCTCGCCGACACCTCGGCATGGGTGGAGTACGACAGGGCGACCGGCAGCCGCTCGCACCGACGTCTCGCGGCGCTGATCGAGACCGGCGGTCCCTTGGCGGTCACCGAGCCGGTCATGATGGAGGTGCTGGCGGGGGCGCGAGACGACCGCCGCGAGGCCGACCTGCGTCGGCTGCTGGGCAGCGTTGCGCTGCTGAGCTTCGACGCCGTTATCGACTTCGACGGCGCGGCACGTATCTACCGTCGTTGCCGTGCCGCCGGTGTCACGCCGCGAGGGATGCTCGACTGCATGATCGCGGCCGTTGCGCTGCGCCGGGGAGCGACGCTGCTTGCCCACGACGCAGACATGGATCGCGTCGCGCGCGTCGTCCAGATCGAGCTCGACGACGCATCGCTGCGCGGATAATCAGAGGATCAAGGATCTCGCCGAGCTGCGCTCGCCGCAGCGTTCGCTCGTTGACCCCGCCTCCTCCGCGCGAGAACGCCAGCCCAATGATGTGTCCATTGTGACACACATATGAGTCCATTATCACCATCGAGACATCAATATGTCTCGATGGTATGCTTGGTGTATGCGAACGACGGTACGACTCGACGACGATCTGCTCGCGGCGGCCAAGCAGAGGGCCGCGGCTGATCGCACTACGCTGACATCCCTGATCGAAGACTCGCTCAGGCAGACGCTGGCTGTGCGCCCGGTGGAGCCGGATGAGCGCTTTTCGCTTCGGACGTTTAGCGGTCGCGGCACGCTCCCCGGGGTCGACCTCGACGACTCGGTGGCGCTGCGCGACTTGATGGATGGCCTGCGCTGATCCTGCCCGACGTCAACGTGCTCGTCTACGCCCATCGCGAGGATGCGCCAGAGCACGAGCAGATCGGCGCATGGCTCGAGGATGTGGTCAACCGCAGCGCACCGTTTGGGATCTCCACTCTCGTGCTGAGCGGGATGTTGAGGATCGTCACCCATCCGCGGGTGTTCAGCCCGCCCACCCCGACCGAAACCGCGATGGAGTTCGCGGAGTCCCTACGCGCGCGCCCCAACTGTGTCGAGGTGACGCCCGGCCCGCGCCACTGGGGAATCTTCGCTGGTCTTTGCCGCCAGCGCGGCGCGACGGGCAACATCGTCCCAGATGCCTACCTCGCTGCCCTGGCGATCGAGTCCGGAAGCGAATGGATCACAACTGACGGCGGCTTCTCGCGCTTCCCCGGCCTCAACTGGCGTCACCCGCTTGCATGACGACTGCTTGGCTACGCTCGGATCCGATGCGCAACGGTGGCCCCGGAGGCCGGCCGATGATTCAGAGTCCCCGTCTGCCCAGCACGTGCGGAACCGTGCGCAGCATGATCTTGATGTCGCCCCACAGCGACCAGTTGGCGACGTACAGGTAGTCCATCGCGCCCATCTCGTTGAGCGGCACGCGCGCCGGGCCGAGGATCTGCCAGGGGCCGGTCATGCCCGGCATCAGCTCGAGGCGCCGGCGATACCAGCCCTCCACGTGGCGGTCCTCGTCGAGCACCAGTGGCCGCGGGCCGACGAGGCTCATCTCGCCGCGGATGATGTTCAGCAGCTGCGGCAGCTCGTCGAGGGCGCTCTTGCGCAGCAGCTTGCCCACGCGCGTCACGCGGGGGTCGTCCGCGATCTTGAAGAGCCCCGCCTGCGCCTCGTTGCGGTCGCGCAGCGAGTCCTTCAGCGCCTCGGCGTTGGGGACCATCGTGCGGAACTTCAACAGGTCGAAGTGCTTGCCGTGGCGCCCCACGCGCTGCTGGCGGAAGAACACCGGGCCGCGGTCCTCGAGCTTGATCGCGACGGCGATCACCGCGAACAGCGGCGCCACCGCCAGCAACCCCAACGACGCGCCGATCAGGTCGAAGGCGCGCTTGACGACCGCCGAGGAGCGCGACATCTCGAAGCGTCTGACGCCCATCAGCGTGACGCCGTGGAGGTCGTCGAACTCGACCGAGGAGCCCACCACCTCGAGCAGGCGCGGCAGCACGCTGACCCGCACGCCGACCGCCTTCAGCGTGCGCACGAGATCGAGCATCTCGCCCCCGTCGGCGCTGGTGGGGGCGACGATCGCGCGGTGCACGTTCCGCGTGCGCGCCAGATCGCGGATCTCTGCGAGCCGCTCTGCCGAGAACATGTTCGTCGACCACGTCCCCACGTCGTCCAGGTCGAGGTGCCCCACCAGCTCGGCCTTGACGCCGCCGTGCCCCGCGAGCTTCGAGCGGATCGTCCGCGCCGCGTCCTGGTCGCCGATGAACAGGCACCGTTCGGCCGGCAACGCCCGCAAAGCAAGGGTGCGGGCGGTCGCCCGGGCGAGCACCAGCAGCAGGATCAGCACCAGCCACAACAGCAGAGCCTCGCGGCGGCTGAGCAGGTCGCCGTTGATCACGAAGCCGCCGGCCAGCCACGCGACCAGGGCGCCGAGCGTGGCCACCTGGAACAGCTTCGGCGCCTCGTCGAGCGTGGTCTTGTGCAGCAGCACGTCGTCGCGGTCGTACAGCCCCATCACCTTGGCGCCCAGCAGCAGCGTCAACAGCCCGCAGACGCTCACCCACGTCAGCTGCAGCGCCTTCCCGGAGACCGCCGCAAGCACCACGAAGGCGCCAACGATCGCCACTACATCCGCGGCCAGCAGCGCGCGGCGGAACAGCGATTCGCGCGAGAGGTTCTCGAGCAGGCCCCGCTCCTCGGCGGGCCGCGGGTCGCGGGCGCCGGTGATGCGCATGCGCCTGCGATCGAGCGCGGTGAAGCCCGCCGGATCCGGAGGTGCCTGCGCACTCGGTATTGCCTCTGGAAATGTCATCTCTGCCTCGCTGCCGACGCCCCCGCTCATCGTTCGCCTCCCTGGCGCTTGTGGTTCCTACCCGCTCCCGATCCCTGCGTCCAACGGTTCTCCTCCCAGCGCGAGGATTCCCATGCCGAATCCCCGCTCCGTATCAAGAATCAGGTTGACCGCCTCGTTGCGCGAGCGCACTCCCAGCTTTCTGAAAGCCGAGGAGAGGTGGCTCTTGACGGTGCTTTCCGAAAGGAACAGGCGCTCGGCGATCTGGCTGTTCATGTAGCCCATCACCACCAGTCCCAAGATCTGCTTCTCCCGTGAGGAGAGCGCTGGCGGGGCGATTTGGCGCCACTGCTGCCTGGGCACGCACACCTGACCCACGCGCACTGCGTGCAGACAGGGGCCGAGCGTGCCCGCCAGCTCCCGCTCGAGCACCACCCCGGTGGCTCCCGCGGCAAGCACCGCGCGCACCTCCCAGCGCTGGATCTCCGGACAGATCAGCACCACCAGGGCATGCTCCAGGCCACGCCGCACCTGCTCGACTTGCCGTGCCGCGTCCGATGTTGCATCCTCGACCCACAGCGCAATCAGTCGGCTGTCGTGCTCCCCGCCCTGCTGGAGCAGATCCTCCACGCCGTCAAAGACGGCGAGCCCCCACCCCTGCTCCTCGAGAACCGCGCCGATGCGCTCCCGCGGCCCCTCGTTCGCGATCAGCGCGACCGCGGCGCCGGCGTCGAGCGGGTGGGCTGTCACCGGCGCTTCGATCGACGCTCTGACGAGGCGGGACTCGGACATGGCAGAGTAACGCGAGGAGTGGGGCCGGACTTACGGCGCACGATTCCTTGTGCAGTGGCGCTGTCAGAGCTCGACGAGCCGGCCGAGCGACTCGTCGCCTGGAGAGAGGACGGGGTGGCCGTCGCACTCGACCCAGGCGTGGGCGAGGAACTCCGGGGAGGCCTGCGCGCCGATTACGAGCTTGGCCGCTATCCCCCGCTGCGCCAGCAGCCGCGTGAGCACGAGCGAGCGCGCCAGGCAGCGCGTATCGCCTGGCATCAGCGCGAGCGTGCGGGCGACGGTCCACCCGAGGCGGCGGGCTTCCGCGAGCGCGATCTCCTCCACTGGCAGCGGGGGCGGGGACTCCGAACGCATTGCCGCGACGACGGAGGCGATCGGCGCGCGGCGCAGCTCGCGGCGCGCTTGCAGGTACGCCGTGACGATCTCGGCGGCGAGGCGAACGCGCTCCAGTGTGCCCCTACGGCGCATCGGCGGCAGTCTGTCGGCCTCCGCGCTATGGGCGTGGGCGCGGCTGCTGCGCTCAGTGCGCCGACTCACCGTCGAGCTCGATCAATCCCCGCGCGAGCAGAGCCTCACAGAGCCCGTGCATGTCCCGCTCGACAGCGGCCGGCGGCTGTCTGTACTCCTCGGCCACCACGGCCGTGGCGTCGCGCACCGAGGCGGCTCGCGCCAGCGCCTCGAGCATGCTGCCGGCGGTGGGGTTGAGTCCGTGGTAGCGCCCCGTCTGGAGATTGAGCACGACCGTCTCGGTGGGCAGGCTGCGGTACACCACGTGCTCCGGGACCCTGATCTTTGTCGTTGACAGCGACGCAACATCGCACGTTGTTTGAGTGGGCATGATCTCGGGCATGGTGCTGGGGAGCATTATGCATCCTCGGGGTCAGTACACGACGAAGTTGCATGCGAAGTGGCACGCATGCGTGCTCCAAGCAACTCCGAGGACGCAAAGATTCTTCCAGGGTGCCACGATGGCCGAATACCGCGGGCGCACATGTCTGTTCGCTCGCTCATCTCTAGCAGGGGAGGTGGCTCGATGAAGTGGTTCAGGGCCCTTTGGGGCGTGGCCGCGGCTTTGGTGGCTGTGGCTTTTATGCTGGTGAGTGCGGGCGGCGCGTTCGCTGCGGGCGGGGTGAGCCTGTGTATTCCGGAAGCCGAAAACACCGCGCCGGTGACGCCCACAAAAGGCGCGTGCCTCGCAAAATACAAACTCGTCGAACTCGGCGCAGAAGGCAAAGAAGGCAAAGCCGGTAAAGAAGGCGCTGCCGGCAAAGAAGGCAAAGAAGGCACCTTCGCCGGCCTCACCACAGCCGACAAGGAAACGCTGCTGGCGGTCCTTCCCTACATCAAATTCGTCAAAGAAGGCATCGGCAAAAAGCCGACGATCAAGTTCTCCGGCGTCAACGTGCAGGTAGTATCGGGTGCCGTCAAAGAGACCGAAGTCAACGGGCTGGGCAACCTGATCGTCGGCAACGACGAAGAACCCGGCACCCAGACGGGTTCTGGTAACCTCATCTTGGGGACGTTCAAACAGTCCTTTACGAGCTACGGCGGGCTCCTTGCTGGCACGCATAACACGGTGAGCGCCGCCGGCGCCTCGGTGAGCGGTGGCGAACACAACGCCGCTGACGCCGGCGACGCCTCGGTCAGCGGTGGCGAAGACGACACCGCCAGCGGGCTGCGCGCCTCGGTGAGCGGTGGCTACGGTAACGTGGCCAGTGACGAAGGCGCTTCGGTGAGCGGCGGCCAGGTGAACAAAGCCGATGGCCTTGGGGCTTCGGTGAGCGGTGGTCTCTTCAACGAAGCCTCTGGCACCACCAGCTGGATTAGCGGGGGCGCCGAAAACAAAGCCAGCGAAGATTTCGCGACGGTGAGCGGCGGAATCCTCAACACGGCCAGTGGCTTTGAGGCCTCGGTGACCGGCGGGTCCAAAAACACTGCGCAGGGGGAGTCCTCCTCTGTGCTCGGCGGCGAGAAAAACACCGCGAGCGGGAACGACTCGGCGATCCTTGGCGGCAAAGGGCTCACGCTGACCACCGAATTCGGAGAGGACTACTAGAGCGTTTAAACGCCAAATGCCGGTCTCGTAGGAGACCGGCATTTGGCCGCCCTATCGGTCCGACGCCAAAGCTACGGCGTGGAGTGAAAGGTGAGGTCTTTCTTGGGCGTGTTGATGGGGAATTCCTTGTCGGTGTATTCCCCCGTGCTGCTGCCCGCGGTGAGCTCCGCGAGGTCCCCGTGATCCTCAATCCTGGGGGTCTCGTACTCGTTGGTGTCCTTCTCCATGGCTTCCTTTCGTCGGTGGAGGACGTTGAAGACCAATGATAGAGGGCTCGCGCGAGCCTCAAGACTAGAAAAAGTACCGGTACGAAAAAAGTACCGGCCTGTGTCCTTTGCGTCTACGCGGCCCGGGATGTGGCCCTGTGGAGCAGCTCCCGCGGGTACTCCGGGCATTCGAGTGTCCGCAGCCACACGTCGGCCAAGCCGACGTGCCACAGCCGGCGCGCGGCGCGACCCTTGCGAAGCTCGGATTCGGTCCGCAGGAGCCGATCCAGGGGCTCGGTGCGCACGAACGCGCGCACCGGCGAGTCGCCGCTGGCAGGGCCGCTGGCCAGCAGGGCCCCATCTGCCACCAGCCCGCCGGCGAGCAGATCGGTGAAGAAGCTCTTCGCGTGACGGGTTCGCACTGACTCGGGGATGCGGCCGGTCAGGGCATCGCGCAGAAGCGCGCGATCGCGGGCCGGATCGAACTGCGGTCGGGGAGGGTTGGCGAGCACGCTCAGCAGCAGATCGAGGTCGAACAGGAAGGGGTGGCGCCCGTCGATCCGCTCGTCGATCGCCTTGCGGCGAAGGTGGCCCTGCACGCCGAACGCTTCGCGCCCCTGTGTCAGGCCTTCCGCCAATGCTCGCCACCACAGCGGTCCGTCGAGAAGCCGCGTGGGCTGGTCGTCCGCGAGCTCCAAGAGCGCCGAGGCGTCGGCTGCCAGCAGCAGCGATCCCTGCGAGCTCGCGATCCCTCCCTGCCGTCGCCGCTGGCGGCGACGCTTGACCGCGGGCGGGACCAGGGGCCTGACGCCCCATGTGCGCATTGCCCGCATGCGCATCCGCAGATCCGCGTCGGCGCCGACTTCGGGGATGCGTCGGGTCAGTCTCCAGGCTGCGAGGGGCCTGCCGGTGCGCAGCATGTCGGCGATCAAGTGGGGGGCGAGTCCGAACAGCTCATCGCCCCCCTCGCCGTCGAGCATCGCGTCCACTCCCAGCTCGCGCGCGCGAGCCATCAGCGGCTTCCACACGAACAGGTTGGGCGTCACCGGCGGCAGGCTCCAGCGATCGATGTGCTCGAGCGCCGGCGCGAGGATCGAGGCGCGATCGTCGAATGCGATCAGCTCGACGGGAAGGCCGGTGTGCCGCGCCGTCGCCTCGATCAGCTCGCGCTCGTCGGTCTCAGGATGCGTCGGAAAGACCCCGGCGAACGCGAGCGCGCCGATTCGGCTCCCGCCCACCCCCCGTCGCGCCGCCAATCCCGCGGCCACGCAGGCCGAGTCGAGACCTCCGCTGAGGCTCAGAGCGGGCTGGTGCGCTCCCTGGGTGGCACGCCGTACCGCGGCGAACGCCGCATCGCGTAGGCGCTCGGCGAGAGCCTCTCGCGAGCCACTGGCGATGCCGCTGTAGCGAGGGCGCCAATATGGCTCAATCGCAACAGAATGCTCGGCGAGCTTGACCCGGTGGGCCGGTGGGATGCGCCTGATGCCCTCGAACAGAGTCCGCCCCGGGGGAACGATGCCGCCCTCGATCCATTGCGCCAGAGCCAGTCGATCGGGGCCGGGAGCGCTCGGCAGCAGCTCCACGATCGTGCGCTCGTGTTCGGCGAACAGCCCTCCGCCGCTCACGCGGGCGTGGACGAGCGGGCGTCCGCCAAGGTGATCGCGGACGATCGTCGCGGCGTCGCGGTCACGATCGATGGCGACGACGACAAACGTCCCACGAAGCAGCTCGCAGGCGACCGCGCCGAGCCGGGCGTATGCGTGCGCGAGCACCGCGGGCATGCCACAGTCGGGCTGCAAGCCGAAGCGCTCGCGCAGATCTTCGGCATTTGTGAGACGTCCCGCAATCCAGCAGCGCCAGTCACCGCTGGTGGCGCCCTCGGCGCCGACGATCGCCAGCGGCCCGACTCGCTCGATCTCCCAGCCGGCGCTCGCGGCGCCGCGATCCAGCAGCCCCACCGCCCGCTCCCCCCAGGCAACGGCGAGCAATGCGTTCAGAGCTCCCGTAGATGCTCGAGAAGGGTGTCGGCGAGTCGTGTCGCGTCCACGCCGGGCTGGATGCGCAGGCGGTAGATACGCTCCGTGGCGGCCAGCGCGCCGGCCAGGTTGAGGTGGCGGACCAGGCGCTCGGGGGTGCGCACCGACAGGTTGAAGGTGCTCGCCAGCAGCGCGAACGGGTCGACCGCCTCGATGCGCTCGACGGAGGAGCCATGTGCGGAGCGCTCCAACAGGAACAGCGCGCCGAACGGCGCCGGGGAGGCGCTCACGCCGGGGCTGTAACGCTGCTTGCCGAGGACTGCGGTGTGGGGGCCGAGGATCGCGCGCTCGCGCACGGACAGACGCTGGTGCTCTGCCGCTCGCAGGTGCAGCAGGCTCGCGCCGGGATGGGCGATTAGCGCATCATTGCGCGGCTCGAGCGCGACAGTGTCGTCGCTGAGCAGTTCGGCCGCCCCGCGGCGCAGCAGCGCGGCCGCCAGGGATGACTTGCCGGCTCCCGGCGGGCCGGCCAACAACGCCGCCTTGCCTCGTATCGTCACCCCCGAAGCGTGCAGAACCTCCAACCCGCGCAGGGTCGCCGCTAGTGGCAGCGCTTGAGCGGGGAGCAGGGTGGTCCACTCTGGGCTCTCCGGCTCTGGGTCGCAGATCAGCTCGGTGCCCCCCGGCGCGATCAGGATACGCCCGAACCCGGGCACATGTAGGAGGTAGCCGGCGGGGAGGGCGAGCTCGACGGTGAGCAACACGGTGTCCCCGTCGCGCAGCTCGCGCATCCGTTCCGCGGTATGAGCGGCGGGACCCCAACGACGCTGCAGCTCCTGTGGGTCGAGTCTCACATAAGTGACGGGCTGGGAAGAGCAGGAGCGGGGGGTTGCGGAGGTTGTGAGATCGCGGTGGTCGGGGCCAGCGGGGTGGCGGTTTACGTCGTCGGGGTTGTCGGAGGCTTGCGCAATGCCGGGGATCTCGATGCTGGGGTCGATCTCGAGCGCCAGTCCGAACGCGGCGCCCTGCACGGTACGCTCGCGGGCGAGACCGGCGTACGCCTTAGGCCGGCCCTGCATCCACGATCTCGATCAGGCCGCGCTCGAGCAGGCCCTGGCAGAGCGCGATCAGATCGCTCGCAATCTGCGCCTGCTCGACCCCGTACTCGCGCGCCAGCTCCGGCACGACATCGCCAGCGGTCGGCGCTTTGTCGAGCGCCTCGAGCATCCTGCCGGCGGTCGGGTTCAGGCCGTGGTATTGGCCTGTCTGCAAGTTCAGCACGACCGTCTCCGCGACAAAGCTGCGGTGCACCACGTGCTGGGGTAGACGCATGCGGGCGGCGAGCAGTTCGCTGGTGGTAGGGGATGCCATGGGTGGGCGAGCTCCTGGATCGATTTCAGTACTCGGCAACTGTTCCGGTGCGCTGACCGTATCGAATTGCTGCACGCAGGAGCATGAAGCTAGCGGGGAGCAGCGCTACGGAGAAGCCCACGAGCTTGAGAACCTCCACCCAAGCTGGGTGGGCCAGAGGCGTGTCCACCAGCAGATGACGCATAAGGTCGGTGGCGGGCGTGAACGGCTGAGCTTCGGACGTCCAGCGAATCCACCCGGGCAGCAGTGCGATCGGGAAGTACAGGCCGCCCACGATCGCGATGCCGGAGACGATGAACTGGCTGACGCCCGCCACCTGCTTGAACGCCATCACCACCGCGACGAGGAACAGCGCGAACGGCATGAATGCGATCACGCCGAGCAGCGCCACGGGGATTGCCAGCAACGAGGTTGCGGCGAGTGGGAGTCCGAAGAGCACTGTGGCGAGCACAAGCGTGAGGAAGCCGCTGAGGAACGCGTTGCAAAGCGGGAACAGCATCGTGCCAAGGATGCCGTTGACCGGCCCATGGGCGCTTACGAGGAAGCGCTCGATCGTGCCGGAGACCAGTTCCTGACGCATGCTCGCGGGCATGAGGCCCAACGAGAGCGTGAGGATCTCGACGATCACGAGTCCGACGATCACATAGCCGAAGTAGCCGCCGGGAGAGTGGAAGGTCCTTCTGGTGAGCAGATGGCTGATGTAGTAGAAGATCGCGACCGCGAACAGGGGACTCAGAACCTGAGAGAGGAGCTGTGTGCGGTAGCTCATAAACAGGATCGCGTCGCGGCGCATGATCGCCTGCGTCGCTTCCAGCCACAATCTCATTCTACGCGCTCCAAGCGGCCATCCCGCAGGGTGTAGCTGGCGTCGGAGGCGATCACCCGATCCTCTCCTCGTGGAGAGCACCACAGGACGGTCGAGTCATGGGCGGCCGTCCGCATGATCTGCTCGTTGAGCAGCTGGTAGCCATCGTCGTCGAGCGAGTTGCGCGGCTCGTCCAGCAGTACCACGCGCGGCTCATGCAGGAACGCCATCGCGAGGCGGATGCGCTGGCGCTGACCCATCGACATCCGGTCGACGCGCCGCTCGGCGAACTCTTCGAGGCCGAACTGCCGCAGGCTGCGTGCCACTAGCTCGGCGCGACGCTCGCGCGGAACATAGGCGAGACGGGCCCAGTAGTCGAGCTGCTGACGTACGCGCATGCGCGCCTGCAGGCTGCGGTCGCCCGCTGAGAGGAAGCCGATCTGCCGCCGATAGCGGCCCCCCTTCGAACTGGGCGTGAGATCGCCCATGCGCACGCTGCCCCGCTGCGGCAGCAGGATGCCGGCAGCGAGGCGCAGCAGCGTGGTCTTGCCGACGCCGTTGCGGCCCCCGATCCAGGTCACCTCGCCCGCGCGCAACGTCAGGCTCACGTCCTCCAACACCGGTGGCTTCGGTCCCTTCCAGCGGTGGTGGAGGTGCTCGAGCTCGAGCAGCGGCGCTCCCGGGCCGTGGGCGGGTGCTTCACTGGGAGCGGTTGGGGCTGCGGAGGTGGAGGTCATAGGCGGATTGGCGCGCGCGTGCGCGTCGACGTGACCCTAACAACGGTTGAACGCGCCGCTTACGTACGGTCCTCAGGCGACGGTCGCTGGGCTCTCAGGCGATGCCCCGGGCCCGAAGCTCAGCCCCCTCAGCATGCCGGCAAGCGTGCCGGGTGTGACGCTCGGATCGGCGCTCAGCTCCCAGATCGGGACGTGCGCGGCGATCGCACCGGCCATTTCGAAGCGGGTGCGTTCACGCTCCGGTGTGCGCGGAAAGCGCAGCAGCGAGCCGATCAGCACGGCGAGCGGGTCGCGGGCCGGGTGCAGCGACGTGGCCAGGCCCGGGGCGCGATTCAGTACGACCAGCTCTCTCAACGGGATCGCCTCTTGATGCGCCGCGACAGCGATCCAACGCTCCTCGCCGACGGGCGCGATCAAGTCTCCCGGTAGCGGGGAGGTGCTTGCCGGCACGGTCATCAGCGGCGCTCCAGGGTGGGCGAGCGGGGGCACCTCGCCGCGAGACTCCAGCACGACCACGTCATCGGCGAGCAGTGAGCCGCCACCGCGGAGCAGCTCGACCAGCAGCGTGCTCTTGCCGCCGCCGGTGCCCGCGGTGATCGCGATCGCCCCGCCCTCCGTTGCCACGGCCCCGGCGTGCAGGGCCTCGTAGCCGCGGAGCAGTGCCACGGTGAACAACACGGAATCGAGGATCACCCGCCACCGCAGCGGCTCACCTTGCTCGTCCGGGCCGCACAGCAGGAGAGAGGCGTCGGCGGAGAGGTGATGTACCGAGCGCTCTGCGTGCACGAAGCGGTGGTCGCCCGCCAGCCCCCGCTCGACGTGCACGAAGCGGTGGTCGCCTGCGAGGCCCCGCTCGACGACGAACCGGGAGCCGTCGATCACGCCCTCCCAGCCGACCGTCTCCATTCCCGACCAGCGCTCGGCGATCGCCTGTGGTGTAGCCGATCGCATGCGCAGGATCGGCTCGGTCGGTGGCGATTGCTCCGACGCGTCCTCCCATGCGCCGGGGAGCGGCATGTCTGCGAGCAGGCTGAGCCCGAAGGCGCGCAGGCTCATGCTCCGTGACTCGGCGCCCTCCGCTTCGACGCGGCGCTCTCCCGGGTGGTTGTGCTCTCCGTTGTGCTGTGCGGCATTCCCAGGACCCTATCCGGCATACCCGGGACCCTATCCGTCGGCGACCATGGAGGCGCCCGGCAATTGCTCCCCCATCTGGCCGCGGCGGTGCGCAAGCTTCGAGGGCCATCCACCGTTGAAGGGGGATATGAACATTCCATCTCTTGCTCAACGAGCCCTCACGTCCCTTGCCCTCGCCCTCCTGGGAGTACTCGCGCTCGGCGCGGGCCCCGCCGGCGCCACGACGAACGAAATCGAAGGCGTCTGGTCGTTCAACGGCGGCAGTGTCGCCATTGCTCCCCTGCCCAACGGCACCTATCAGGGCACGGTCGAGACCCCGACGACGTTCGACGAATGCACTCACGTCGCCGAAGAAGTGATGTGGACCGAAATGACCGAGCAGCCCGACGGCTCCTTCTGGGGCTTCCACCAGTGGTTCAACGGTACATCGCACGAATGCAACCGAGAGACTCCCCTCGGACCGACCGCGTGGCGGGTGCTCCATGAACCGAGCGGTGCTCGCTACCTGAAGGTGTGCTTCAGCCGCCCCAACACAACCCAGCCGAAGATCGCTCCCGACGGCGCGGAAACCGAAGCCACCTTTGGCTGCGTGAAGTCGGCCCTGATCGCGTCGCTGCCGGTGCTCACCATCACCAACACCGTGGTGCTGCCCCCGGCAACCAAAGAATGCACGCGCCAGACGTCGCTCACGCTCAAGCTGCACGACCCCAAGTACGACGCCCTCAAGGAGGTGCTCGTCAGGGTCAACGGCAAGAAGGTCGTGGACGTCAAGGGGGTCAAGCGCATCAAAAAGGGCGTGACGATCAAGAACCTGCCGACAGGGACCTACAAGGTCAGCGTCGTTGCCACCACCATCCTCAAGCAGCACGTGACCGGGAGCCAGACCTACGAAAGCTGCACCAAAGGCTCGGGGAACATCAAGCTCCACGGTAAGGGCAAGAAGAAAAAGCACCACGGCTGAGCACTTGACTCACTGGTCGTAGCCGCGGAGGGATTCACTACCGAAATCACCAGGCAAGTAAACGTCCGCGTCCTTGACTTCCGTTCCTACACCGGCCCGTTCGTAGACGGCGCAGTAATGGCGCGGGCCACGATACTGCTCGAAAAGCCCCCCGAGTTCGACGTGAAGGTGCAGCTTGGCCTCAGCTCGGACATAACGTTCACCAAGCGCTTGCCGCTCGGCGGCTAACCAGCGAGATCGACAGTGCGCAGCTCAAGCAGCTTGCCCAGCTAGACGCCACTGGGCGTGTAGCAGGACAGCGACCCGCTGAGCGCGATGCCGGCCGCATCACCGTTGGAGCCGTTGGTGACCGTGGCGTCCTGCAACTGCCACGCAGCTCCGGTGAGAGATGCCGTGAAAGGGACAAGGGACGCCGCGGGCACGCTGACTGAAACTGGATCCGCGTTCTCCTGTGCGACGGTGACTGATGCCACACCGCCCGTCGATGCGGTGTCCATCCCACCGATGGTTAGATTGATTGACCGGCACGTCGTTGACGACATCGTGAGTAGATTGACGGTCCCGCTACCTGCCGTAGGTATGTACCCGTCGCCCTCGCAATCATTGATGTTGGCGAACTCGGCTGTGAACGGCTGGGTCCCGATATCGACGACACCACCGGGGCATTGCGCTCCACCCGCCGTGGAGAACACCGCCGTGAGTGCAACGGTCGCATAGGAGAACACCGGACGAGCCGGTGATATAGCAACCATCCGATTGTGGCTATACACGACCACGCGATAGTCAAACCGTCCCTGCACGGAGAGCCGTGGCGCCGTGACCGTTCCTCCGTGAACGGAAAGCACGGCAACCGTCTCGTAGACGCGCCCGGTGCCGAATTGCCGTTGCAGGACAGCGCGTTGGCCACCACGAACACCGTAGGTGACGACCGGGCCGGTGCCCATAGTGATCCGTGGGGTCGGGATCGCGAGTGAGGCCGACGGGCGGCGCGCCGCCAACGCGGGTCGCTTCGCATTTGCTACAGCCGTGGGTATGAGGGCTACCGACCCAGCAAGCAGAATCGCAGCAAGCGATGGCCGCCTGTACTGCCGAACCGTCGCAAAGCACCAACACTCTCCTCGCATATCGCACGCCTTCGGTCGTGGGCACGTCGGGCGGCGCAGTCTACAAGACGCCATCCCAGCAGTGGTGGCCAAGCTGCGTCACCCGTTTACGCTGCAACGCTTGGCCGAAGTCTTCCCTATCGACGCTGACAAGGATCCCGAATAGCGAAGCGGCTCATCGCAGGAGAAGGTGCCTATGGCTTCGTATGGCCGGATCAAGACTCAGGCGATAACGATCGTGAACGCGTAGTTGCTCGACAACGTGGGGGTGGTGGCGCTCGGAACGTAGGTCTCGACCTCGAAGTCGCCGGCAGGGCAGTCGGGGTGCTGCGCGTTGAGCGCGATCAAGCCCGCCGCCGCTCCACCCGAGCTGTAGCTGACCTCCGGCGAGACCGCCGCCGTGTCGGTCGCGGGGTTGGCGCCCCCTGCCGCCGGAGCGATGCAGTAGACGCCTTCTTTGACCTCGCTGACGCCGGTGATGCCCGAGGTCTGGCCGGAGATCAGGTTGGCCGTCGACGGCGAGGTCGGCTGCACCACCGCATAGCCGCGCGCCGTGCCCGCGGGACCGGTTGGCCCCGCGGCCCCCGTGGCGCCTTTGGGCCCCGTGGCGCCTTTGGGCCCCGTGGCTCCTTTCGACCCCGTGGCGCCCCTCGCCCCGGTGGGGCCACGCAGCCCGCTGGGACCCGTGAAGCCGCGCGGACCCCGAAGCAGGCAGGCGCGCACCCGTCGCCCGTGGCTGATGACGATGACCGCGCGGCAGCCTCGTATGGCCTCGCGGGCAGTGGGGGTGGCGGGGGATCTGCCCGTGCTCGTGCCCGCCAGCGCGGGGACGGCGATCGCCATCGCGCCGACCACGGCGGGCACGGCCAGTAGGGATCGTGCTCCACGGTGCATGTTCATGGCGTCTCCTCGGTCGTGGTGCAAAGTCGATGGCGGGCAAGCCGACTCCCGGCCCCGTTGGCAAGAACACGCGATCCTCCGCCGCGGAGCGGTGACGAGCGCCTGTAACGGCTGTGCGGCGCGACCCCGGAGGTCTCGCATCTGTGCTGGCGGGCCCACCAGGTCACGCCACCTATGACCAAACGGTCAATCTGGCTATGACCAGTTAGTCAACATAGTTATGACCAGCCGGTCAATATGATTTTGACCGGGGTGCTATGGTGGCGGTGTGAGCGACGATCTCAACCCCTTTGTGTACGACGATCCGCTGCCGCCCGACCAACTGGTGGACCGGGAGCCCGAGACCGAGCAGCTGGTGGGGCTGGCGGAGGGCGGGCACAACACGCGCCTGCAGGCCCCGCGTCGGTACGGCAAGACAACCCTGCTCGGCAAGGTGCGTGCGGAGGCCGAGCAGCTTGGAATGAGCACCGTGTATGTCGACTTCTACCGCGCGCTGTCGCTGGCGGAGGTGTCGCGCCGCATCGAGGAGGCCTACCTCGGCGCGCTGACGGGCCCGGCGCGCCGTGCGGTGAGCGCGATCGCTCGCAGATGGCGCGGCAAGGTGGTGCTCACGCCGGGCGGGATCGGCGCTGAGATCGAACCTGTCGATGCCCGCGAGCACCAGCGGCTGGCTGACATGTTGGATCTGCCGAAGCGGGTGTTTCAACGCAGTGGCAGGCGCACACTGGTGGTGTTCGACGAGTTCCAGGACCTGCTGCGGGTGGAGTCGGATCTCGACGGGCTGCTGCGGTCGAAGATCCAATTCCATCGCGACGAGGCCAGCTACATCTTCTGCGGGTCGGAGCCCGGGATGCTGGGCGCCCTGTTTGGCGATCGCACGCGACCGCTGTTTGGCCAGGCGCGGCTGATCCAGCTGCAGCCGCTGCGCGACGACGACCTGGCCGAGTACATCGGCGAGCGCTTCCAGCAGGCCGATCGCGACCCTCACGAGGCGCTCGACGCGCTGCTGGATCTCGTACGCGGTCACCCGCAGCGGGCGATGTTGTGCGCACACCATCTCTTCGAGCAGACGCCGCGCGGCGCGACCGCCGATTTGGAGACCTTCGAGCGCGCGCTGGGGGCCGTCGACCGGGAGACCAAGGAGGCGTTTGAGACGCTATGGAACGATCTGGTCGACAAGCCCAACCAGCGTCGGGTGCTGATGGCGCTGGCCGGCAGCGCCGAGACGCTCTACAACCGCCGAACGCTGGCGGTGTACGGGCTCAAGAAGGGCTCTGCCGAAGCGGCGGTCAACGCATTGATCGGCCGTGGCGAGGCGCAGCGAGCGGACACGGGTTTCACGATCGTCGATCCGCTGCTGGAGCGTTGGCTCACGCGGCGCCCCGGCGGCTTGTAACGGCCTTGTGATCGCCCGTGCCCCGGAAGTCTCGCGCCCACGCTAGCGTTGATCGCGCATGCCGCGCACCATCGAGCCAGAGTTGCCCGCAGCCTCAGAGCCAGAGTCGCCTGCTGCCTCGACGGGGGCCTCCGGCCACGAGGGGCCTGGGGGCGATGGGGGGAGCGCTGCCGCACGCCCCCCGCACCAGGGCTCCGACCCCGCAACCACCTACCGCCTCTCGCACCTGCGCACGCTGGAGGCCGAGGCGGTGCACGTGATGCGCGAGGTCGCCGCCGAGTTTGAGCGCCCGGTGCTGCTGTTCAGCGGCGGCAAGGACTCGATCGTGCTGTTGCGCCTGGCCGAGAAGGCGTTCCGGCCGGGGCCGTTCCCGTTCCCGCTGATGCACGTGGACACCGGCCACAACTTCCCCGAGGCGATCGAGTACCGCGACCGCCGGGCGGCCGAGCTCGGCGAGCGTCTGATCGTCGCCTCGGTGGAGGAGTCGATCGAACGCGGGCGCGTGGAGGACACGACCGGGCCCTACGCCTCGCGCAACGCGCTGCAGACGGTGACGCTGCTGGACGCGATCGCCGAGCACGGCTTCGACGCGGCGTTCGGCGGCGCGCGGCGCGATGAGGAGCGCGCGCGGGCGAAGGAGCGGATCCTCTCCTTCCGCGACCCCCACGGCCAGTGGGAGCCCCAGCGCCAGCGCCCGGAGGTATGGAACCTCTTCAACGCGCGCCTGCACCGCGGCGAGCACGTGCGCGTGTTCCCGATCTCCAACTGGACCGAGCTCGACGTGTGGCAGTACATCGCCGAGGAGCGCCTGGAGGTGCCCTCGATCTACTTCGCCCACGAGCGCGAGGTGTTCGAGCGCGACGGGATGCTCTACGCCCTCAGCCCGTTCGTGCAGCTGCTGGATGGCGAGCGGCCGTTCAGCGCGCGTGTGCGCTACCGCACGGTCGGCGACATGAGCTGCACCGGCGCGGTCAAATCCGACGCCGCGACGCTCGCCGAGGTGGTGGCCGAGATCGCCGCCACCGACCTCACCGAGCGCGGCCAGACGCGCGGTGACGATCGCGCCAGCGAGGCGGCGATGGAGGATCGCAAGCGGCGGGGGTACTTCTGATGGCGAGCGACACGCGCATCGACGAGAGCCTCCCGGTCGGGGGAACGGGTTTGGAGGAGGGGGAGGGGTTGGCTGGTGAGCGCGACGGGCGCGCGGTGGGTGCCCCGGCCGAGCCGGCCGAGCACGACACCGAGGCCGACGCGATCTTCCGGCGCCTCTCCGAGCGCCCAGCTGAGCTGTTGCGCTTCGCCACCGCCGGCTCGGTGGACGACGGCAAGAGCACTTTGATCGGGCGGCTGCTGTACGACTCCAAGCAGGTGCTCGCCGACCAGCTGGAGCACGTGGAGCAGACCAGCAAGCGGATGGGGCATGACTTCCTCGATCTCTCGCTGCTGACGGACGGGCTGCGCGCCGAGCGCGAGCAGGGGATCACGATCGACGTCGCCTACCGCTACTTCGCCACCGCGCAGCGGCGGTTCATCATCGCCGACACGCCCGGGCACGAGCAGTACACGCGCAACATGGTCACGGGCGCCTCCACCGCCGATCTCGTGATCGTGCTGATCGACGCGCGCAAGGGCGTCGTGGCGCAGTCGCGCAGGCACGCCTTCATCGCCTCGCTGCTGGCGATCCCGCACCTGGTGGTGTGCGTCAACAAGATGGACGCGATGGCCTACGAGGAGCAGGTGTTCGACTCGATCGTCGACGAGTTCGAGCGCTTCGCGGCACGCTTGGACATCCAGGACGTGACCTTCATCCCGATCTCCGCGCTGAAGGGCGACAACGTGGTGGAGCGCTCCGAGAACATGCCCTGGTATCAGGGCTCGCCGCTGCTCTACCACCTCGAGCACGTGCACATCGCCTCCGATCGCAACCTGATCGACGTGCGCTTCCCGGTGCAGTGGGTGATTCGCCCGCGTGCCTCGGCCGGCGTGGGGGTGGGCGTCGACGCTGGATCGGCGGAAGCTGGATCGGCCGACGCGGGCGGCGGGGCCACGGCGGCCCACTACCGCGCCTACGCCGGCCAGGTCGCCGGCGGGATCCTGCGTGAGGGCGACGAGGTGGTGGTGCTGCCTGGCGGCCAGCGCACCACGATCGCGGGCATCGACACCTTCGACGGGTCTGTGCGCGAGGCGTTCCCGCCGATGTCGGTGGCGCTGCGTCTCGCCGACGAGGTCGACGTGAGCCGTGGCAGCACGATCGCTCGCCCCCACAACCAGCCGTCGGTCGCCAGCAGCTTCGAGAGCCTGCTGTGCTGGATGTCCGAGCGCCCGCTGGACCCCGCGCGGCGCTACCTCGTCAAGCACACCACGCGCACCGCGGCGGTGGGGGCGCTGGAGGTGCGCTACCGGATCGAGGTGGACACGCTGCACCGCGACGAGCTCGCCGCGACACTCAAGCTCAACGACCTCGGGCGCGTGCGCGTGCAGCTGGCGGCGCCGCTGGTGTTCGACTCCTACCGGCGCAACCGCGCCACCGGCAGCCTGATCGTGATCGACGAGGCCACCAACGAAACGGTGGCGGCCGGAGTGATCCTCGACACAGAGGCCGAGCCCGCGGAACGCGCGGCCGGCGGCGAGGGGGCGGCGGACGACGGTGGGGCGGCGAGCGAGACTCAGGCCAAGACCGAGCGTAGCCCCAACGTGCGCTGGGAGCGCGAGACGATCACCCGCGATGAGCGCTGGACGGCGCTCGGGCTGACCGGCGCGACGGTGTGGCTGACGGGACTGCCGGCCGCCGGCAAGTCGACGATCGGGCGCGCGATCGAGGAGCGTCTCGTGCGCGCGGGGCGGCCTGCCTACCTGCTCGACGGCGACAACCTCCGCCACGGCCTCAACGGCGACCTCGGCTTCGACGAGTGCGGGCGCACGGAGAACGTGCGCCGCACTGCGCACGTGGCGCGCCTGCTGGCGGAGTGCGGCGCGGTGGCGCTTGTCAGCCTCGTCAGCCCCTACGCTGCCGACCGCGAGCTCGCCGCGACGCTGCACGCCGAGCAGGAGTTGGCGTTCCTCGAAGTCTTCGTCGGCACCCCGCTCGCGCAGTGCGAGCAGCGCGACCCCAAGGGCCTCTACGCCCGCGCGCGCTCGGGCGAGCTGGCGGGGCTAACAGGCGTGGGTGCTCCTTACGAAGCGCCGACAGCACCCGATGTCGTGGTTGGGGCCTCCGGCGAAGGGATCGAGGCGGCCGTGGACCGCGTGATGAAGGCGCTCGCCGCGCGCGGGGTCACCTGACTCTGCGCCAGCGGGCGCCGCGGCCGGTTCCGAGTGGCTCGATGATCCCGGCCTGCTTGAGTTCCACGAGAACCTTGCTGATGTGGGCGTCGCTGACGCCTGGGGCGTTTTCCCTGACCGTGGAGATCGTGAACTCGTCGCTCAGCAGCGAGGCGATGAATGTGACGATGAGCGCCTTCTTGGAGCCGCGGCCCCCGAGCGTGGTTGTGCGGCTCTCAAATTCACGGTAGGCGGCGATCAGGATGCCCAGGAAGTAGCCCGTCCACGGCTGGAGATCGTGTTCGGCCTCGTGCCAGCCCTCGGTGGAGCGACGCAGCGCTTCGTAGTAGGTCTCTCTGCTCGAGTCGATCAGCTTCTCGATGCTGATGTAGCGCCCCACGTCGTGCCCAACGATGTAGAGCAGCCACAGCGTAATCAGACGCGACATCCGGCCGTTGCCGTCACGGAACGGATGGATCACCGTGAAATCGAGAACGTAAGCCGCGCACAGCAATAGTGCGGCATAGGCGTCGTCCCGCAGCGCGCGCGCGAACCGCCGATGGAGATCCTGCATCGCCCGGGGGGTTAGGGCGGCTGAGACAGGGGTGAAGCGCACGACCATCGTGCCGTCCGGACGAGCTTCTGAGACCTCGTTGTCGATTCTCTTCCAATGTCCCGCGTCGCGGACGCCGACATACCTGTGGAGGGTGCCGTGGAGCTGCTCGACATAGCGGGGCTCGAAGGGGATCTCGGCCCGGTTGGAGTGGATCAGCGCGAGCACGTCGCGGTAGCCGGCGATCTCCTGCTCGGAGCGATTCTCGGGCGTTGTCTTTTCGGCGACGAGCGCTTCGATGCGTGCCCGTGGCGCGTGAATGTTCTCGATCGCGTTGGACGCCTCTGTGCTCTGGATCATCGCGACTCCGCGCAACGTCTCCAGGGCCGCCGGGTGCTGGCGAGGAAAGGCCTCCATCTTCCCTCGGGCTTCTGCGATGTTGGTCAGTGAGGCGACGGTTCCCGGGGGGAGCGCCCCGAAATGGCGCGGAAGGTCACGGAAGCTGCTCACCCCGCAATCGTACTACTAACCTCCTGTTAGTATGCCGTTTACGGAGAAGGTGGGTGTTCTCCGGCCCTGGTGGATGACGTCAGCCGCCGCTCCCCGTGAACGGCCGCGAGGTCCCGATCGCTCGGCCGGCGGCGTCGAGCGCCTGGACCTCGAAGCGCTCGTAGCTCTGCGGCAGCGCGATCGCCGTCTCAAACCCTGACCTGGCGGCGCTCGCCACGACGGTCAGCGGGCCGGCGGCGGACCCGGCCAGGACCCGCCACGAGACGAGCCGGGTGGCGCCGTTCCAGCTCGCGTACACCGTCGCCCGGCTGCCCTGCCGGCGGGCGGCGCCGACGGGCGGGGTCAGCGGCAGGCCGACCCACGGGTCGAGCGTCTCGCGGTAGCTCAGGTCCGAGCCGGGGAAGTTCCCCTCCAGCAGTCGCTGGCCGGAGCGGGTGAACTCCGAGAAGTAGGGCTCCGAGCCCCAGCCGACGAACACGTTGCCGTTGGTCAGCGGCTGCGTGTCGCCCATGTATTCGGTTTCGAATTCGCCGCCGGACGGGTACTGGGCGGCGAGCGTGGCGGTGCGCGTCTGCTGGTCGAGATCGAGCACCAGGCCGCGCGAGGGCCCCGTCGCCGGCACCGAGGTGCCGCCGCCGGTGAGCTGGCAGCAGTGGTCGTCGAACATCGTGATCGTCGAGCGCGGTGCCCGCCGCGCTCGAGCCGGGGGCGAACGCCACGTCGTGCTGCCACTGGAAGTCGGCGCCCGGGCCGAACTTGAAGCTCGAGCGCTTGCCGCCGAGGATCCACTCGATCCTGCCGGTGGCGATGTCGACCAGGTAGGCGGCCCACGTGTTGCGCATCGAGACGAGGAACGTCCCGTTGCCCGTCAGTTCGAGCGCGTTGACGTGGTAGGTGTCCCACGGGAACCCGTTGGTCGGCACCGTGGCGTAGGAGTCGCCCGGTGGGATGTGTTCGAGCGCGTCCCAGGTGCGCAGCAGCCTGCCGGTCTTGAGGTTGTACTCCTGCACCGCCGAGTCGATCAGCGCCCCGTTGTAGGCGCCGCCGTAGGCGGAGAGGTTGCGCGCGACGTTCTTGTTGGCGGTCACCCACGCGTCGTCGCCGTCGATCACGAGCGCGTGGAGCGTGAGCACCCAGCCGTCGGCGCCTTTCAGCCGCGCCACGGTCTGGTAGTGGCGGTTGACGACCACGTCTTCGCCGCTCTCGGTCGAGCCGGTGTTGGTGACGACGCCCTGCCACCACGCGAGCGCCGGCTGCCCTTCGTAGGTCTGCGGGCTGAGGTTGGCGGCGACGACCTTTTCCGGCACCGGCCGGAACCACACCGGCTGCAGGTCCTCGTCGAGGATCAGCGGCCCGCTCTGGCCGACCAGCGGGGGGTAGTTGAGGTTGTAGAAGTTGGTGGTGAGGATGTACCCGGGCGCGAGGCGGCCGGCGAGCGTGGGCCCGTCCTTGTGGATCACCGGTGGGTGCAGCGAGGGCTCGGTGACGAAGCTGGTAGGCGCCGTCGGTCGTGTACGCGCCCACGGGGGCGCCGTGCGAGCCCGCGAACGCCGTGTCGATCGCGACGAAGCCGACGCACCACGACGCCGACCGCCACCGTCAGGCGGCGCGCCGCTCCGCGCAGCGCGCCGGCGGGGGCGGGCACCGCCAGGAACGTGACGAGCGCCGCCGCCGCGGCGAGGCCGCCTCCGATCAGGTAGGCGAGGCGGAAGCCGTCGGTGAGCGCCTGCGGCACCTGCACACCGGTGCCGATCAGGTGGCTGGAGCGCTGCGTGGCGAGCGTCACCAGGATCGCCAGCCCCAGACCGCCGCCGATCTGGCGCGAGGTGTTGACGAGGCCGGAGGCGAGCCCCGCCTGCCCCTCCTTGGCCCCCTGCGTGGCGGCGATCGTCGAGGGGACGATCGACATCGCGATCCCCGCCGCGGTCAGCAGCCCGGGCAGCATGATGTACACGATCGCGCTGCCGCTGGAGCCGACTTTGGCCATCAGCAGCATCCCCGCCGTCAGCATCACCAGGCCGCCGCCGAGCACCGGGCGCACGCCGAAGCGGCTCACCAGCTTGCCGGCGCGCGAGGCGACCGCCATGATCATCAACGTCATCGGCAGGAACACCAGGCCGGTGTGCAGGGGCGAGAGCCCCAGCACCTGCTGCAGGTAGAGCGAGCTGACGAACCACATCGGGAACAGCGAGGCGCTGAACAGCAGCACGATGTTGTTGGCGACCCGCAGCGGCTTGGTCAGTTCCTTGAAGGGGATCAGCGGTTCGGAGGCGAGGCGCGTCTCGATCACCACGAACACCGCGAGGATCAGCACGCCGCCGATGATCGGGCCGAGCGCGGCGAACGTGTCCCAGCCCTTGAGGCCGGCTTCCACGACCCCGAACACCAGCACCATCTGGCCGATCGTCAGCGTCAGCGCGCCGGCGAGGTCGAAGCTGCGGCCGGGCGCGCGGCGGCGCTCGCTCACCACCGCGTACGCGACCACGGCGGCCGCGACCCCGATCGGAGGGTTGATCAAAAGCACCCAGCGCCAGGAGAGCTCCTGCGTGATGATCCCCCCGAACAGCATCCCGGCGGCGCCGCCGAGCCCGTTCATCGCCGCCCACGCGCCGATCGCGCGGTTGAGCTGCGGGCCGGGCGCGAACGAGGAGGTGATGATCGCCAGCGAGCAGGCCGCCATCAGCGCGCCGCCGACGCCCTGCGCCGCGCGCGCGAGCATGAGCGTCTCGCGGTCGGCGGCGACGCCGCCGGCGAGCGAGGCGAGCGCGAACACGAGCAGCGCCATCACGAACATCCGCCGCTGCCCGAAGTGGTCGGCCGCGCGGCCGCCGAACATCAAAAAGCCCGCGAACGTGATCGCGTAGGCGTCGACGATCCACTGCAGTTCGGGCGAGGTGAAGCCGAGGCTCGACTGGATCGAGGGCAGCGCGACGTTGACGATGCTGAGGTCGAGGATCACCATGAACTGCGCCACGCAGCACACCGCCAGCAGCAGCCCCAAGCCCGAGCCGCGCCGGTCGGTTCGGCCGCGGGCGGCGGCGTCGCGACTGGGCCCGCGGTCGTCTCGACGCTCATCGCCGCGACCGGGCCCCTGGCGTTCGATTGGGGTGGCGTGGCGCCGGGTAGGGTGAGCGCTCGAGCCACGCAAGCGACGATGAGAGGAGCCCGGCCGATGAGAAGACCGCCACTGACCGCCATGCTAACGCTCGCGGCCGCCCTGGCTGCCACTGTCGCAGTGGCCGGGTGCGGGGGCGAAAGCGGGAGCTCCTCCACGACGACCTCGACGACGAGCAGTCCGGCGACGACGACCACGAGCACCGTGCACAAGCACGCGACCAAACCGGGGTACTGAGCCCCCGGCGGAGCCGGCGCCGATCCGGCTCCACGACCGCGAGGCCGAGCACCTCCCCTCCTCCTCCTATCCCTTCGCCGTCATCCCGCCCCGCCGCTCGGCAGCGACGCGGCGTAGCTGATCACCGCGCACCGTGCGGGAGGTGCCGAGCACGTGGCCGGCCGAGTCGAGCGCCTGCACCGCCACGTGGGCGTACTTCACGCGGCAGCGTGGTCGAGCTTTCGAAGCCGCTGGCGGGGATCGTGGCGCGCGCCGCCAGCGGCCCGGTGTGCTCTGCCCGCGAGCACGCGCCACGCGGCCACTTCGGTGGCGCCGTTCCAGCTTGCGTGCACGATCGGTCTCTTCGCCCGTGTCGTTGAGGCTGGCGAGCACCGCCGGCGGGCTCGCCGGGTCGCCCGCTCCAGGGGAAGCGGAAGGCCCGGTAGAAGGCCATTTCGTAGGGCAGATGGGCATCGAACAGCAGCGCGCCGTCGCGCGCGAACTCGCTGATCGCGGGCACCCCGCCGTAGCCGACGACGGTGTTGCCGCCCGCGAGCGTCTGCATGTTGCCCTGGCTGGCCGCCAGCAGCGGCGGGTTGGAGTGGGTGTAGGAGGAGGCGAGGCGGGCTTCGTGGGTGGCGAAGTCGAGCGCGATCCGCACCGCGCGCGACTGGTGGTGGATCGGCGGGTTGGAGCCGTCGTCGAAGAAGGTGACTTCGCCGTCGGAAAGGATGCGGCCGTCGTGCTGCCACGCCGTTTCGGTGCCCGGCCCCATCTTGAACGAGCTCTTCAGGCCGCCCAGCTGCCAGAGGATGCGGCCGCTGCCGCCTTCGAGCTGGTAGCCGGCCCACGTGTTGCGCGCCGAGATGAACAGGTCGCCGGGTGAGTTGGCGCCCGCTGCCCTCGTCACGCCCGCCCCCGCACACCCGCCGCACCCAGGTCCGTTCCCGACCGAGCCCCGCCCCCTCCACGTCGATCGAGTTGATGTGAAACCAGTCCCACGGCCGCGTGTTGGTCGCCGTCGGGGTCTCCGACTGCGCGGCGGGGATGTGGTCGAGGCTGTGCCATTCCCAGCGCACCAGCCCCGTGCGCCATGTCGATCTCCTGGATCGCCGTGTCGATGATCGCCCCGTCGCGCGCGCCCTCCAGCGGCGAGAGGTTGCAGCGGATCGGGTTGTAGGCGGTGATGTAGGCGATGCCGTGGGGGGCGATCTGGAAGTCGTGCAGGTCGGCGTGCAGACCGTTGCCGCCGGGCACCCTCGCAACGGTGCGGTAGCTGGAGCTCATCACCACGTCTTCGCCCTGGCCGAAGCCCAGTTCGAGCACGCGCCCCCGCCACCACGTCAGGACGTGCCGGCCTTCGTAGGTCTGCTCGTTGAGATCCTCCGCCGTTTCGCCGCCAGGCAGCCTGCTCGAACCACACGAGCCGGCCCTGCGGGGTGTAGATCAGCGGCCCGTACTGGCCGGGACCGGGGCCGTTGGTCGTGAGGACGTCGCCCGCGGCGGGATCGCGGTCGGGCACGGTCACGGTCAGGATCGGCACCTGCACGCCCGGCAGCGTGGCGAAGCTCTGGTAGTCGGCGGGCGCCGCGCGCGGGTTGCCGAACTCCGGGACAGCGCCCGTCGGGTAGGGGGTGTCGACGTGAAATTCGAAGGCCACCTGCTTGCCGTGGCGGCGCTGGAGTCGATCGTGGCACGCACGGTCACGCGCTCCCCGGCGTCGAATGGGGTGTCGGGCACGAAGCTGGCGCCGTCGCCCTGCGAGTAGCCGTGCAGGCTGCCGGCGTGCGCGCCGCTGCGAGCGCCGGTGACGGAGACCGCGTGAATCTCCGCGGCGGGCACCCCCAGGAAGCTGATCTGGGTGTGGGGATTGGCGGTGGCGCTGTCCGGCGCGGGCGAGACGTCGACGCCGGTGCCCGCCGCAAGCGCGGCGGTGCGGTCGAACGTGGTGGGCAGGCACGCGGGCGAGATGCCGCCGGCACGCCGTGGTCGTACTCGAGCCCGACAGCAGCTCAGGCTGGGCGAGCCGAGCAAGATCGCCGACACGCCCCAAGCGAGCACGGCGACTCCCAGGATGATGAGTACGTTGCGGCGCATGTGTAAATACGAGAACAACCCATGCGCGCGCTGGTCGCGCCCGCGAGCGTCGAGTCGGGAAGAATGCCACATCGGGTGCCAGGGCACCATGGGGCGGCCGCGGCGATTGCTCTATTTTCCACCCTGTGGACATTTCCGCCGATGCGCTGCGAGTGGTGATCGCCGACGACCATCAGATCTTTCGCGAAGGCTTGAAGGGGATGCTGCAGGACGCCGGCATGGAGGTCGTGGGCGAAGCGGCCGACGGTGCCGGCGCGGCGGCGTTGGTGGCGGAGCTGCAGCCCGCGGTGGCGGTGCTCGACCTGAACATGCCGGGCACCTCCGGTATGCAGGCGCTGCGGCGGATCGCACGCAGCAACCCGGATGTCCAAACGGTGGTGCTGACGGTGTCCGCCGAGGACGGCGACGTGGTCGACGCGTTGGCGGCGGGGGCGTGCGGCTATCTGCTGAAGGACACCCACGTGGATCGCCTGGTGGACGGCATCAGGCAGGCGGCGGCCGGGCACATGGTGATCTCGGGCGATGTCGCCCGTGCGCTGGTCGCTTGCGTGCGCGCGGAGGGGCAAGGGGGCGCGCGGGCGGCCTCGACCGACGTGAGCGCGGGGGTCGACGGGCATGAGCGACGCAGGCGGCGCGGCCACGGTGGCGGCGCAAGCGGCACTCGAGCAGCGCCCGGCGCTGACCCCACGCGAGCAGGAGGTGCTGCAGCTGATCGTCGAGGGGGCCGACAACGTGGCGATCGGCAGGGAGCTGTCGATCAGCCCGCACACGGTGAAGCAGTACGTGACCAACATCTTCGAGAAGCTGGGCGTGCACAGCCGCGTGCAGGCGGCCGTGTATGCCGTGCGGGCGGAGCTGGCGTAGCAGCTATTGCAATAGCTGCACAGCCTTCTCTTAGGGTCGGGTCTTCACGCGGCGAGGCCGATCGCCCGCAGCGCGTCGTCCCGGCCGTCGGCGCCGAGCTTGGCGACGCAGGCGGAGATGTGGCGGCGCACCGTGATCGGCGAGAGCGAGAGGCGCTCGCCGATCTCCATCGTGGAGAGCCCGCGCGCGCAGCATCCGCAGGATCTCCGACTCGCGGGCGGTGAGCTCGACGTCGCCGACGCGCAGCGGGCGCGAGCTCACGGTCGGGGAGCGCGCGCAGCTCCTGCAGCATCCGCCCGACGAACGTGCGCGGCAGCGCGGCCTCGCCGCGCAGCACCCCGCGCAGCGCGGCGGGGAGCCGGTCGGGGGACATGTCCTTGGGCAGATAGCCCCGCGCGCCGGCGCGCAGCGCGGCGAGCAGGTCCTCGGCGCTGGCCGAGACCGTGAGCATCACCACGGCCGTGTCCGGCGCGAGCTCGGCCAGGCGCACGGCGGCCTCGATGCCGCCGCCGGGCATGCGCACATCGAGCAGGCAGGCGTCGGGGCGCTCGCGCAGCACGGCCTCCACCGCGCCGGTCGCGTCGGCGGCCTCGGCCAGCACGCGGAAGCCGCCCTGCATCATCGCCATCCGCACGCCCAGCCGGATCGGCGGGTGGTCGTCGGCGATCACGACGGTGGGCGCGCGCGTTCACGGGAGCACCGCCTCCACCGTGGTGCCGGCGCCGTTGGCGCTGCCGACGTGCACCGCGCCGCCGAGCGCGTGGGCGGACTCGCGCATGCTGAGCAAGCCCGAAGCCGCCGACGGCGGGGGCCATGAGCCGGGGCTTCTTCGAAGCCGCGGCCGTCGTCGCGCACCGTCAGCCGCCACTGGTCCGGCGTGTTCGAGCACCACCTCGATCGCGTTGGGGCGGGCGTGCTTGACCGCGTTGGTGACCGCCTCGCGGGCGATGTGCACGAGTGCCGTCGCGCGTCGGCTGGTCGGGTTGCGCCGAGGAGGGCACGCGCGCGGCGTCGAACCGCAGCGACGTGTGGCGCGCGGCGGTGCGCACGCTGACCTCGATCGTCTGCGCGATCGGCCGGGTGTCGTGCTCGGAGAGTCCGCCCAGCACGTCGCGGGCGCCCGCGAGCGCACGTTCCAGGGCGCCGACGACGATGCCGGCACGCGACGCAACGCGGGATCGTCGCCGAGCGCGCGCGCGTTGGCGAGCGCGAGCGAGAGGTCCTGCATGATCAGGTCGTGGACGTCGGTGGCCATCTGCCAGCGCTCGTGGGCGAGGAGCCGCGTGGCCACGTGCAGCGCCTCATCCGCATGCCCGTAGCGTGGTGGTGGCCGGTGGCCGTCGGCGGACGCGTCGCTGGGGTCGGCGTGCCCGCCGCGCCTGTTGCGCGGCGCAACACCCTCGATCGCGTCGTCGATGCGATCCCGATTCGCTGCTGGCGATGATCATCCCTGTTCCTCGCTGTCCAAACCGCCCCGTGCCCCCGGGGCTTGTCGAAGTTCAGAATGGTCGTCATCTTGACGCACCATCCCGGCATTGCGCCGGCACACGTGGCTTGCAAACCACGGCCTGAACTAAAGCTATCCGTGCCTATCGCTATCCAATCCATCTTGCCTGCACGCCCAAGTGTAGACGATTCTTGCCGCATTTTGCGGCGATTTTTGGCGAGACAAGTCCACTTTTGCGGAGGATTACTGAGGGCGAAGGGTCACATTTTTCAGACGAAGTCAGTTGGACAGGGATGTTTCTGCAGTTCGCAGAAGGCCGAAAATGTTTCCCACGGGGCTGTCGCCCTCGAGGGCCACGCCCCCCATAAACGACGGGGAAGGCGGCCCTTGTGCGCGAGAATCTCAACCGTCGGCGAACGGGGCGATCGGGACGCCGTGGTCGCGCTCGCGCATGCCCAGCTCGTACGCGGCCCCGTGGGCGGTGCGCAACGTGCGCGCTATCCGCCCGGGCCGGCGCACCACGAGCGTGAGCGCGGCGATCGAGCAGTTGCTCACGTCGTGCTGGTGGCCCTCACCCGGTCGGCTGCCGTCGGGATCGGCGTAGCGCCAGCCCGCGAGCGCCGCGGGGGGCGCCTGCACGTGCGCTTCGACCACCGCCCGCCCGGCGCCCGGCAGCGACAGCACGCAGTGCGCGGGGCGCTCGGCGACCAGCAGCCCCCGCGCGCCCAGCCCGCCCAGCCGGTAGCCGCTCGCCGTCGATGCTCAGCGCCCCGTTGGCGACCCACGGCGTGGTGAGCCCCGCCACGCGCACTCGTCCCGATCGCCACGTCGATCCACGCGTCGGGCTCCTCGGCGAAATCCGACGCCGTGCAGCCAGATCCAGCGCTCGGCGTGCTGGGCGCCCCAGTTGTGGCCCGACCATCCCGCGCCAGCCGTCGAGCTCGATCGTGCGCTGCGCCAGCTCCAGAGTGCCCTCGAAGCGCGCGGCGGGCGCGGGGCTCGTCAGCTTCGTGCGCGGTAGCGGCGCGCGGTAGAGCAGCGCGTGCGGCAGGTGGCGCAGCTCGGGCTCGGCGGAGGCGAAGCGCAGCGACCAGCGCGCCTCGCCGCAGGCGCCCTCGGCCTCGCCGTGATCTGCCGCCGGAGCCCCAGGCGTCGCCTCGCCCCTTGCCGCGAGCCATCCGCGGGGCCCAGCCGCGCGTCGCCGACCGCGATCCAGCTGCCGGCGGGCGCGCGAGAGCGCGTCGGTGGTGAGCTTGTGCATGAACGGCCGCGCGGGGCCGTCGAACACCGTGCACCACACCGAGCCGCGCGCCGGCTGCCCAGGAGTGCTTGTGGACGGTGTAGCGGATCCACACGCCGAGCGGGCGGTCGGGGGCGACCGCGCGCAGGTAGAAGGACTCGTACATCCCGAGCTGCGCAGTGGGGCGTCGGGAAAGACCGCACGTACGCCCGTGAGCTCATCACGCGGATGCACCTCGCGATCGACGATCGGCGCAGCTCGCCACGATGCTCCCCTCCGGGACGCGGCCGGCGCCGGCGGGCGGCGTGAATACGGGTCCGGGGCATCGGCTGCAAGTATCCCGGTATGGAGCGCGACTCGCTCGTCAAGCTGCCCGCCGCGCTGGCCCACTTCGACGTGCAGCCCGCCCACGCGCGGCGCTGCGCTTCCTGCTGGGCATCGACGGCGGCGCCACCAAGACGCTGGCGGGGGTGCTGGACCTCGAGCGCGGCCGGCTGCAC
The DNA here is from genome assembly GCA_963812595.1 of uncultured Solirubrobacterales bacterium. Taxonomy (GTDB): domain Bacteria; phylum Actinomycetota; class Thermoleophilia; order Solirubrobacterales; family Solirubrobacteraceae; genus Palsa-744. The sequence goes on along the minus strand of CAWEVQ010000008.1, from coordinate 522,209 downwards.
CTCGGCCACGGCGGGCCGAGCAACCAGGACGCGGTCGGCGTGCGAGCCGCGGGGGAGGCGCTGTTCGGGGCGGCCGACGAGGCGCTGGCGGGCGCCGGGATCGCCGATGAGCAGCTGGACGCGGCGGTGCTGGCGGTGGCGGGCACCGACACCGAGGCGGTGGTGGCGCACGTGCGCGCGGAGCGCTCGCGGGAGTGGATGGTGGTGGGGGACGTGGTGGGCGCGTGGGCGACCGCGACCGGCGCCCGCCCCGGCGTGGGTGCGATCGCGGGCACCGGCAGCAACGTGTTCGGCGTGGGCGCGACGGCCGCGGGTGGCGCGCCGGCGGGTGGGGTCACCAGCTGGGCGACGAGGGCTCGGGCTACTGGTACGGGCTGCAGTCGATCAAGGCGGCGCTGCGCGACCGCGAGCGCTCCGGCCCGGAGACGGCGCTGAGCGAAGCGGCGGTCGCGCACTTCGGCGTGGCCAGCGTGGAGGCGCTGGCGGCGCTGGTGTACAGCAAGCCGCTGACCAAGGGCGAGATCGCGGCGCTGGCGATCGAGACCGGCGCGGTTGGCCGATGCGCGGCGACGCCGTGGCGCGCGAGCTGTACGAGCGCGGCGCCCGCGAGCTGGCCGGGCAGATCGCCGCGGTGATCCGCCAGACCGGCCTGGAGGGCGAGTTCCCAGTCGGGTTGATCGGCAGCGCCTACAAGGCCGGCGCGGTGTTCGTCGACCCGCTCACGCGCGGCGATCCACGCGCTTGCCCCGCGGGCGCAGGTCGCGGTCGTGGAGATGGCCCCGGTCGGCGGCTCACTGCTGCTCGCCGCGCGCGCCTGCGGCGCCGAAGTGGCGGTCGAGCAGCTCGACCTGACGGACTGATCGCGGGGCCGCTGGGGTAGCGCCGATTTGCTCAGGCCGCGGCACCGCGCGGCTTGCGCGCGGTGCCGATCCTGCGGAGCTTGGCGAGTGGCGGAAAGATGACACGCTCGATGTCGAGCTCCGGAATCGAGGTGATCTCGACCATCGCCGTGTCGTCGTGGCGAAGTTCCAGCACCCCGCCAGTCGCCCCCGCGGGGATGCCATCGAAGTCCTCGGCCAGCTCGATGACATCCAATACATCGATTTTCTCAGCGGTCGACATGTGTCTCATGCTAGTGCCTCGGGTAAGCGGTGACAAGCCGGGGAGCGTCGAGCGCGTACTCGTAATGCCACGACGTCACGGCGTTGGTAGTGCGCCCATCAATCGTGAGCTTCACCTCGACGCCACAGACCAGGCCGTCCCGCCCTCTGTCGATGATCTTGTATATAGGTGACTGCGCCACCGCGTTAGCAATCGCGATCCAGAAACGCCATGCGTCGTGTTCGCCGATGTGCAGCACGCGTGCCCATTCGCATCCGTGACCCTCGACGCTGAGGATCCACGCCAGCTTCTCGGGGGCGGCGTACGCGGCCGACGCGCGAGGCAATACTTGCCCCACGTGTGGCGGCCAGGAGCTGGCGGGATTCATCGATGTGCAGCGATTGGGTCCATGCGGACACGCTACGCCGCGCTTGGGATGGTTCTCTCGCTCGCGGCGATCAGCGGCGCAGCCGCGCCTCGACCGCGGCGCGTTCGCCGATTGCGCCCGGGCCGAGCCCCTCGACCCGCATCGCCGCGGCGGCGGACGCAAAGGCCGCTGCCCGCGCCGGTGGTTGGCGCTCGTGGAGAGCGATGAAGAACGCGGCCGCGAACACGTCGCCGGCGCCGAGGTCGTCGATCGGCGTGAGCGCGGGGACGGGGACGCGCAGCGGCTCGCCATCGCGGGGCCGCGCGGCGGCCGGCTGATGCAGTGTGACGGGACGCTCGCCGTCGGTGATCGCCACCACCGCGCCAGCCGCGACCGCGCGGGCGAGATGTGCCGCGCAGAGCTCGTGCTCGCGCTCGTTGAGCACCCACGCATCGCTGCGCTCGGGCAGCAGCTCGGGGGGCAGCGGGGCGAGCACGATCTCGCCGGTGGCGTCCCATTCGCGCACGAGGCCCTGAGGCGTGAGCCCGACGAACGCGGCGCGGCCCGACCAGGTGCGCGGGGTCTCGCGCGCGACGGGGGCGAGGTGCAGGATCGCGGTGTCCACCTCGATCTCCCCGGGGATCGGGCCGGCCCAGGCGAGCAGCCGCTGGCGGCGCTCGCCGCCGTCGTGGTCGGTCTGCAGCGTGGTCGTGTGCGCGGTGGGCAGCACCGCAGATCGAGCTCGTCGCGGTGGGGCGCCAGCAGCGTCTCGATCTCGTGCGGGTCGCGCCGCGCGTGACGATCCAGTGTGCGCAAGCCCAAGCGGGCGGCCTGCAGCGCGCTGTAGAAGCGCGGTGCCGCCAGGCGGCGCGAGCCGTCGGGGAGCACGTCGACGTGACGTGGCCGACCGTCGTGTAGTCGTAGTGGGGCATAGCGCCGATTGTGATGACCCGATTGTGATGAAGCGCGCGGGCAGACGCTCAGGGCGCGGGGACGGCCACGCGCGGGGGGATTCGCTGCGGCAGCTCCGTGCCCGCGATCGCCGCGGCGGCGAGGCGGCCGGTGAAGACGCAGCCGCCGAGGAAGGTGCCCTCCAGCGAGCGCTTGCCGTGCATCCCGCCGCCCCCGAAGCCGGCGGCCTCACCGACGGCGTACAGGCCGGGGATCGGCTCGCCGTCCTCGGCGCGCAGCACGCGGCAGGCCAGATCGGTTTGGATGCCGCCGAGGCTCTTGCGCGCCATCACCTGCAGGCGGATCGCGATCAGCGGCCCCGCCTTTGGGTCGAGGATCGGTTGGAAGGCGCAGGTGCGCAGGCGGTCCCCGCGCCAGTTGCGCAGCTGCGCGATGCGCCGCAGCTGGTCGTCGTTGAAGAGTCCCTTGCCGCGCGCGATCGACTCGTCGTAGCGGCCGATCTCCGCCGCCAGCACCTCAGGGTCGATCGGCCCCTGCTTCGCGCCGTTTTGCGCGAGGGTCGTCTCCCCCGCGGTGGCCTCCTCACCTTCGGCGCTCTCGACCGCCACCTGACGGGCGACCTCGTTCATCCGTTGCGCCAGCTCGGGCAGCGAGTCGGCCGCGACGAAGTCGGGCGAGCCCTCCAGCAGGTGCGCGAGCATGCGCGGTTTGCCGAGCAGCACCCCGAGCGCGAAGCGCACCCAGCGACGCTCGCGCAGGTGGGGGTTGTGCTGGGAACCCGACACGTCGAGCTCGCGGCGGGCGATCTTCTGGTTGCAGATCAGCCACGAGTACTTGCGCTCGTCCTCGCACATCCGCTCCAGCGCCGCGTAGGCGTCGTAGGTCGGCATCACCGGCACCGGGCCGTAGCGCGCGGCCGTCGGGGTTGAGCATCACCCCCGAGCGCGGCGGGATCAGCTTCAGCCCGTGGTCGGGGCGCTGCGGGGCGGGGTGGCGCACGGCGTCGGCGTAGTTCCACATCCGCTCCAGGTGCGTGACCGCGCCGCCCACGCGCTCGCACCTCCTCGTGCAGCGCGCCGTCGGCGTAGAGGTGCGAGCCCATCAGCATCCTTTTCGGCGGGCTGCCCAGCTCCGCGGTCGGCCACACGCGCCGCACCAGCTCGTGGTTGCCGCCGATCCCGCCCGCGGCGATCACCACCGCCGTGCCCGCGCGCACTGCCCTCCTCTCCTCTTCCCACTGCTCCATTCGGCAGCCGACCACGCGCCCCTCCTCGACCAGCAGGCCGTCGACGCGCGTGCGGAAGCGCACCTCCAGGGCCGCGCGCCGCGGGTGGCGCTCGATCGCGCCCCACACCGCCTCGACCAGCGCCTTGCCGGTGCCCCACGTGAGGTGAAAGCGCGGGACGGAGTTGCCGTCGCCGAAGTTGCCGCGCTCGGCCCAGTTGACCACGGGGAAGAAGCGCACGCCGATCGCTCGCAGCCAGCCGCCGACGTCGTCGCGCGCGCGGGTGACGTACTGCTCGGCCCAGCGGCGCGGCCACTGCTCCTCGTCGCCGAGCTCGGCGATCCGCAGCCAATCTTCGAGCGCCAGGCGCTCGTTGTCGCGGATCCGCGAGCGGCGCTGCTCGGGGGAGTCGACCATGAACATCCCGCCGAACGCCTCGCGCGCCAAGCCCCCCAGCTCGCGCGGCTCGCAGCGGTCGAGCAGCAGCACCGTGTGGCCGCTGCGCAGCAGCTCCAGTGTGCTCACCAGCCCCGCGAGGCCGGCGCCGACGACGATCGCGTCGGGCGTGGGCGGGTCGTGGAGGCCGTTGCCGTTGGTGGTGGTCATCGTGCTGAGACGGGTTGTGGGAGGGTGCGGTGGTGGGGGGTCAAACGTTTCTTTTTGGACCCCAACCAAATGAGATTGAGTCTTGTGCTGATTTGGTTGGGGCTCGAAAAGAAAACATTACGCACCGCTCACGCCAGCGCCATGCCCGGCGCGACCCGCACTTCGATCAGCTCCGGCTCCGGGGAGGCCAGCGCTCGGCGCAGCTCCACGCCCAGCTCCTCCGGGTCGGAGGCCCGGCGGGCGTTCATGCCGTACCCCGCCGCCACCGCCGCCGTCTCCAGCGCCGGCAGGTCGAGGCCGGGCGCGCCCGGGATCTCCTCCAACAGCGTGAAGAACTTGAGGATCGCGTACTCCTCGTTGCGCAGCACGAGGAACGTCACCGGCACTTTGTAGGCCGCCGCCGTCCAGAAGCTCTGCACCGCGTACTGTGCCGAGCCCTCGCCGATCACGCACATCACCGGGCGCTCCGGGCAGGCCAGCTGCACGCCGATCGCCGCCGGCATCCCGAAGCCGAGGCCCCCGCCGGCGGAGAAGTAGTAGCTCCCCGGGCGCCCGAGGCGCAGCTGGTTGCGCAGCGCGGGCGTGGCCGAGGGTGACTCCAGCACGACGATGCCGTCAGTCGGGGAAGACCTGCGCCAGCGTGCGCACCGCGGTCGAGGGGCTCATCGGGTCGCTCGAGCGGCACCGCCTCGGGGGCGGGGCGCGCCGCTGGGGCCTCGCGTGCGGCCCGCCCCGGCGAGGACCCATCCCCGTCTAGAAGCGCGCCCACCGCGTCCGCCAGCGCCGCCAGCGTCAGCCCCACGTCGGCCACGATCGCATCGCCCATCGGCGCCCGCGCCGCCTCGTCGGGGTCGGAGGTGATCGCCGTCAGGCTGGTGCCCTCTGCCAGCAGCGGGCCGGGGATGTTGGGGTAGTAGGGGAAGATCGAGGTGCCCACGGCCAGCACGAAGTCGTGCGGGGCGAGCGCTTCCCCCAGCGGCTGCACCGCCGGCGGCAGGATCGCCTGGAACAAGGGGTGGTTCTCGGGGAAGCCCAGCCGGCCGCCGCCCGTTGCCGGCGTCGCGTACACGGGCAGGCGCGCGCGCTCGGCCAGACGCACCGCGGCGTCCCACCCGCCGGAGGCATCGATGTCGGGGCCGGCGACCAGCGCGGGGTTGGACGCCTCCACCAGGCGCCGCGCGATGCTCGCGATGCTCCCCCCGTCGGGGAGGCCCGCCCCGCCGCTCACCGCGCGCGTGGTCTGGTGTCTAACTTCATCCTCCGAGCGCACCTCCGCATACCAGTCGTCCATCGGGATCGACACGAACACGGGGCCGCGCGGGGGCAGCCCGGCGGTGTGCACGGCGCGCGCCAGCGCGTGCGGCACGTCCTGCGCGCACGGCGGCTCCCAGCTCCACTTCACGAGCGGGTGGGGCATCCGCGTGGCGTCGCGGTTGGTGAGGTTGGCCTGCAGCGTCATCAGCGAGCGGTACTGCTGCCCGGCGGTGACCACCAGCGGCGACTTGTTGGCTTGCGCGTTGAAGATCGCCCCCATCCCGTTGCCGAGGCCGGGTGCCGTGTGCAGGTTGACCAGCGCCGGGTGCCCGCTCGCCTGCGCGTACCCGTCGGCGATCCCCACCGCCACCGACTCCTGCAGGCCGAGGATGTAGCGAAAGTCCGCCGGAAACTCGCCGAGCATCGGCAGCTCGGTGGAGCCGGGGTTGCCAAACAGCGTGGTCATGCCGCGCGCGCGCAGCAGCTCGAACGTCGCCTCCCTCACCGTGGTCACGGTGGGAACGGTACCCGAGCGCGGCGCTGTCGGTCGGCGGGAGCGGCGCTCCACAGTCTCGCCGGTGGGGTTGGGGATGCCGGCTGGCGCCGGGTTGGCGGGGAGCGCGGTGCGGGGCACGCGGTGGTGGCGCCCCCATTCTCAGTTGAAGCTGGGGTCCCGGGGGAGGCTGGGGCTCACGTCGGAGCCGGCGGCGCTGTAGAGCAGCAGCATCTCCGCCTCTTCGCAGGAGCCCACCACCAGCAGACGCCGGTCGATGCCGGTGATCTTCAGTAGGCGTTGCACCTCCGGGTTGGGGCTGGTGAGCGCCATCCCGCCGCGCTGGCAGGCCGTCTCGCGCTGTAGATTGAGAAGCGCCGCCAGCCCGCTCGAGCTCATGAACTCGGCGCCCGCGAGATCTACGATCAGCCCCCGTGCGCGGCGGCGCCGGCAGGCCGCGGCGATTCGCACCTGCATCGAGAAGGCGCCCGCGTAGTCGATCTCGCCGTACACTGCCGCGCGTAGCGGCATCCCCTCGCCGCCTGTGAGTTCCAGGCGCAGCGACCCCGGGATCGGCGGGCGGCGCATCCTCGCTGGGATCGCCGGATGGCAGGCGCTCGCCGGGATGACCCGGCCGCGCCTCCCGGCGGGGACCACGGGACCGTTGACCTCGGGGCGCTGCAAGTTCTTGTTCACCGCTCTCATATGCTCTCCTGTCTGTTTGGCTGTTGCGAACATGTGCAGAAATAAAGACCTCGTGCTGAGGACACAGCCATTTGCGGGGGCTCACGGACCCTCGACAAAGGGTCGACCCGCATCGAACGCCGCGCTAGCCTGTTCTCAGGTTTTGACGGCCCGATGACCCTGCCCCGGACTGCTCACCGACCCATGCTCAGCGCATGCCTCGCGACCGTGCTCGCGCTGGCGGCGCTCTGCACGCCCGCGCTGGCCGCGCGCTCGCGTCACGCCCATGTCCCCCATGACGCCGCGCGCTCGCGCCACCACGCGCCGTCCAAGCCCAAGCCCAAGCCCGTGCTCGGCCTCTACGCCAAACGCGCTCTGGCGGCGTACGAAGCGATGCAGCAGAACTTCTACGTGGCCAGCGCCGGCCTGTACAAGGGCGAACCGGAGTACTCGTTCCTGTGGCCGTTCTCGCAGGCGCTGGCGGCGAGCGTCAGCGTCGCCCACATCCCCAACCAGCAGCCCAAGCTGGAAACCAGCCTGCACGCCCTCGGCGCCAGCTTGCAGGTGTACGCCAGCTCCTCGACGCCCCCCGGGGAAACGACCGCGAGCGGCGCTTCCACGGCCACCACGCTGTACTCCTACGACGACGTCACCGCGCCCCCGATCGGACCCGGCGGCGCCAGCTACTACGACGACAACGAGTGGGTGGGGATCGAGCTGGCGCGCATGTACGAGCTCAACCACAACGCCACCGCGCTGAGCGGCGCCGAGCAGATCATGCAGTTCGTGATGGCCGGCTGGCAGACCACCGGCGCCGAAGGCCAGCCGCTGCCGTGCCCCGGGGGCGTGCCGTTCTCCAACGCCAAGAACAACACCCAGCGCAACACGATCACCGACGGCCCCGCCGCGGAGCTGGGGGTGCAGCTGTACCGCATCACCCACGAAGTGCGCTACCTGCAGTTCGCCGAGATGGCCTACGGCTGGGTGCGCGAATGCCTGCTGGAACCGAGCGGCATGTACGCCGACCACATCGAACTGGACGGCGAAATCAACCACTCGCTGTGGAGCTACACCCAGGGCGTGATGATCGGCGCGGGCACGCTGCTCTACCAGGTCACCCACGAAAGCTCCTACCTCGCCCAGGCGCGCGCCACCGCAAAGGCCGCGGTCGCCTACTTCCCCTACAGCAAGCTCTCCTCAGAAAACCCATTCTTCGCGGCTGTCTACTTCCGCAACCAGATCTACCTCGACTCGATCACCCACGAAGCCCCCGGCACCCTCCCGGCGCGCGAATACGCCTACTGGGCCTGGTTGCGCCACCGTCTCTCCGACAACCTCTTCGCCTACGGCTCGCCTCCCACCGCCGAACTGCTCGGCCAGGCCGCGCTGACGCAGATCTACGCGCTGCTGGCAATCCCGCCTCGGACTTACTTCTGATCTACGCGCTGCTGGCGATCCCGCCTCGGACGTATTTCTGAGCGGGGGCGCGGGCGTGCTCCATCAGTCGGCCGACCACATCGCGCGCGTGGCTTTCGCAACCGTCACTTGGCCGTTCCTTTCACTTTGGGCCGTTCCTCCTGCTGTCCTCCGATCACCGTGAAGCCCGCGCTCGACGACGAGGGGGACCCCGCAGGTGGAGTGATGGTCGCGCCGATTTTGAACGGGAGTGTGACCTTCTGGCCCGGGTCGGACAGGACGGTGATTGGGAACGTGACCGAGCGTTCGCCGACTTCGATCTCCACCGACGAGGGGATGCTCACGACTGTTCCCACGCCCTTTTCACCGGTGAGGGCGAGTGCCAGGCTGGTTTTCGCGACCGCCGGATAGTTGAGGTAGGCGGTGGCGGTAGGATTGACCTTGCCCTTCGTTCCAGGCGCTTCGACAGTCACGCTTTCGTCGGAGTCGGCGACCACCGTCAGTTCCGAGTAGGCGACTTCCAGCGAATCGACCGCCAGGGTGGGGGCCAGGTAGAACCAGCCGTCGAGGTCGCTGGCGCGCTCACCGTCGCCTGAGGGTAGCTGCAGGTCGATGCGTGCTTCGCCGTCCGCGCGCTCGGCGAGCGTTCCGAACGCCCGTCCGTCCAGGAACAGCGATCCCGCTTCGCCGGCCGCGAAGATCATCTGGCCGAGCAGCCGGACGCGCACGCGGGCCCAGAGACCAGCCGTGGCGCCCGGCAGGATCAGCGCGTTGAGATTGGCGATCGTGAGTCGCTGCAGGTAGGAGTCGGTCTCGTAGGGAAGTTGCCAGCTGAGCGTGGGGCCGTCGACCATGATCGCCGAGGGAACGCCGATCGAGTCGACGATCGTGACGCTGCGCAACAGCGTCGACAGCAGGCCCTTCTCGGGCTGGAGGGGAATGAAGCGCGTCTCGCCGTCATCTCGAGCGGGCACGACGACCGGCTCGACGGTGACGATGAAGTTCGCGCCGCTGATCGGCGAAGACGGCTGCTGGTCGAGCTGCACCGTCAGGCCGTCGGCGAGGAGCCGATCAAGTGTGGTGACGTCATCGTTGACCCAGCTGACGTGCTCCACGTGTATCGCCTGCGGAGTGACGGGGGCGGTGAGGATGCTCAGCGGCTCAAACAGCACCCGGCAGTCCTCCGCGATAAAGCCGCCGCGCCCGAACGGGTTTTTCGCGATGCCGCCACCCTCGAGTGGGTTCTTCACCGCGACGCCGCCACCCTCGAGTGGGTTCTTCACCGCGACGCCGCCACCCTCGAGTGGGTTCTTCACCGCGACGCCGCCACCCTCGAGCGGTTTCTCTACTGCGATGCCGCCACCCTCGAGCGGACTCTGTGCAACGATGCCGACGCCTTTCGCGGCAAGCGCACGACTTGTCTCTTTCGCTTTTTTGGCCGGCGGGCGAATTGGCCGTGACGGCGGCTGCCAGTGGATGCAGGCGAGGGGCGCTCGGCGAGTCTCGATCGACGTCGGCGGCTGGGACGCGCCGCCGACGCTGCCGCACGGCGGCCACTCGATCGTGCCGGTCGCCGTCCGCGCCGGGATCGTCCAGTAGTCGCCGGAGCTGTACGTGCCGGCGGTGAACGACACCTGGATGCCGTTCTCGAGCACGATCCAGCTCCCGGCGGCGAGCGGGATCCCGTTCGAGCCCGCCGCCGGCCCGGACTGGTCCCAGCGCCGCAGACGCGCATTGCGGGTCGGATCGACGGGCGTCACCGTCCCGGCCAGCGTGACCGACGGATCGGTGGCCTGAATCTTGTTGACCAGGTACAGGCCTCCCGGCTGGTTGGGCTCGACGCCGAACACATCGTTGTCGTCGCTGAGCTCCGCCCACTGCTGAGCCTGGAAGCCGAGGTTGGCGTCGCGCCCCAGCGAGTTGACCGTGACCGTCGAGCCCGCGATCTCGGTGACCGCCGCCACCACCGAGCCGTTCTCGCGGGACCACTTGAAGGTCGCTTCCGTGTCGGCGCCGCCGTGGTGGATCTCGATCCGGTAGAGCTGGTTCTCGACGCCTTGGTATCCGGCGGCGGCGACCGGCTGGCAGCCGCAGTCCGCCGCGGAGCCGCTGGCTTCGGCGTTCATCGTCCCGGTGCTCTGCACCGTGGGCACCCCGTACATGGCCTGGCAGCAGGGCGACAGGCCGGCCGGGGCGTCCGCTGAGGGCTTCTGTTCGGGGAGCACTTCGCTTGCCACCACACGCCAAACCGTCTGCAGCCGCCCCGTGGTGTCGGCCAGGCCGAGCGCCGGCTCCCGCAGGCAGGGGTCATCCAGGGCGGTGACGAAGCGCTGCCAGGTCTCGAGGTAAAGCTGCACCACGGAGTCGGCGCCCGCGGCGCTCAGTTCTTCCAGCAGCTTGGTGGCGGTGGGGTGGGTGCCGAGCAGGAACGGCTGGTCGTCGTAGGAGAGGCTGGTCGGGTTCTCGCACAGCAGCCCATCGACGTAGTAGCGACCGGGGCCGATTTCGATCTCCTCGCCGACGATGCTGATCGCGAAGCCGGCGTCGTCCTTCGGGGCGCCGTACTCGCCGATCACATCGACGGTCTCGGTGCGCCGCAGGTAGTCGTCGGTGAAGCACTGCTCGTTGGCGTCGGCGTCGAGCGCGACGCGCCCCTGCTGGTCCAAGACCGCCGTGTACCCCTTCAGGCGGTTGAACCTGATGCGGCTGAAGTCGCCTCTCATGACTATTCGTCCTCTCGCGCTCTGGCGGTCGACATTTTCAGTGTGCTCCTAGGTCGGTCCGGCGCTGCTTACCGGCAGATGCGCAGACCGGCCACAAGCTGGCTGCGACGGGTGGATGAACACGCCGCTTTCGAGCATCGCCGGCAGGTACTCCGCCGCTCGCAGCTGCACGTTGGTCACGGCCTCGGTCTCCTGGATCTGCAGGTAGACCCCGATCTGAGACCCGTTGTCGGCGCCGTTCCAGATCGCGACCGGACAGTCGCCGCTCAGCAGCGCGTAGGCGGGCAGGCCGTAGCGGAGCGTCACGAACGAGGGTGCGAGCGCCAGCCCCTGCGAGTCTCCGGACGCCAGGCAGTGATAGCGCCGGGGAGTGATGGAGTCGGGCGGCAGTACGCAGAAGCGCACGCAGCCCGCCTGCCTGCGGCTGGCCCATACGGCGGCCAGCCAGCTGTCTTCGCTGCTGAGGCAAGCGATGGAAGATGGTGTTGGACGCGAGCGTGATCGTTCGCGTCGCGGACCTTGCCGATGATCGTGCTGTCCTCGACGTGCAGGTCGGCGCCGGCCGAGTCGAGGTCAGCGGCGGCGTAGGCCACACCGGAGGCGGAGCTCGCGTCGAGGATGCTGGCGCAGATCCTCGTGGTCGCCGCGGGGTCGGCGGCCACCGGCCCGCTGATCACCCGGTTGAGCACCAGCGTGGCGCCCGGCGCCGTGACGACTGCGCTTGGCTTACCCGGGCTGGCCGGCTGGTCGTCGGTGAGCCCGAGCCCCGGAACCAGCGTGGCGTCGGAGAGCGGTGACGCTCGACGCGGCGCCCCCCACCAGCAGCTGCCCCGCGATCCGCACGCCGCTGATCAGCAGTGCTCCGGCGGCCGGCGGTGCACCGTCAGCCGCGGGCCCCGCGGCGACGCCGGTCACTTCGATGTTGCCGAACACAGTGGGCCACGATTCATTCCAGATCACATCGCGCGGGCCGCCCGCCGGATCCGGCGCGCCGGCGAGGACCGACAGGCTGCTCCCCGCCGGCAGCAGCACCGCCGAAGAGCCTGTCAGATCGACCGTCAGAGATTCGAAGCCGGGCAGGACGATGATCCCCGACGAGCCCGGCGCAAACTCGTTCCACGCGGCGACCGCGCTCGCCACATCGGGTAGTCGGCGGAGCCGACGAGCGCGAAGAAGTCGGCGGCGCTGGTGCTCACGACCTGCTCGAGGGTGCTCGTGCGGTCATAGCCGCCGCCGATCGCCGCCGGAAAGCCGTAGAGGTAATTCAGGCGCAGGGTCTGCGGCGGCGGCACGTCGGCGGCGATACTGGATCCGCCCCAGCTCGGGGTCGATCGCGATCTTGCCGGGTTCCACGACGCACAGGGAGCCGCCGGGTCGGTCAGACAGGTTGGCGGCGCAGATCTGGTCGGCGTCGACCGGGACGCCGTCGGCGATCAGCAGGACGCTGCCGCCGGGCCCGTAGTGGTCGAGCAGCTCATCGCATGCGATCGGCTGCGGCGTGTTCGCACGCGTGGCCAGCGTGGTGAACCGCAGCGGTCGCGTCCAGCGCGAGAACAGCGGCATGTCGTGCGCCGAGAGGGCTGAACGTGTACCGGCCGCGCGCCAACCTCGAACGCAGGCGCATCGACCACAGGCCAGCTCTGCCAGCGCCAGAGGTGGATGGCGACGTCTGGGATGTTGCAACGGCCGCCGCCGTGCAGCACCATGTCGAGCGGCGTCGCGTCGGGTCCTGACGGTCTCGCTGACCCGCGGGGCGATCCGGCGGACGTCGATGGTGTGGTTCTCGACGTCGAAGGCGCGTGCCGAGCCGCTCGAGCGCGTGCCCGGCCGGAGATCGACCGTCGCGCCGGTGGTGGGGCTCGACGTGGCGCATGCTCTCGGTCGTGATCAGGCGCCGGAACTCCTCGACGGCGACCGCGGCTCGCCCGGAGACGTCGCTGCACATCTGCTCGAGCGCCAGCAGCGTCCCCTTGCGGCGGCGGTAGCCGATCGTGTTGGCAACCTCGGCGCGGCTGTCGCCGACTCGCGGAGCTCACCTCGTAGATCGAGTCGTAGCCGATCAGGTCCCCGATGTACGGGATCGCCCAGGGCGCGCAGGTCTCGATGAACTGGTCGTCGTAGAGCTGCTGGATGTTGTCCTGCGACGATCTCCGACTGCGCCGCCATGACGTCGAACAGCGCCTGCAGCGGACCGCCCGACTGCAGCGTCGCGCGTGCGGTAGACCGCGGGCAGGAGCGCGTACAGCTGGTCGGCGTCGAGGCTCATGACCACCGTCCCCTCGCGCCCTCGGTGGGCGGGTCCAGCGCAAACATCTGCTCGGCGTCGAAGCTCACGACCACTGTCCGATCGCGCGCTCGGTGGCCGGGTCCAGCACGAGCAGCTGCGCGCCCGCCGGGGGCACGGCTGCTCGTGGACGCGGGCCCGCCGGGGGCACGGGCCGGCGGCGCACAGCATCGGCGCGGCGGGGAGGTCGCGGGGTCGCCGCTGCGGCCGAGCGTCTGCAGCTGGACGGCGATCACGCCAGGGACCCGCTGGATGATCTCGACGATCAGGCTGGCGGCGACGCCCTGGCCGAGATCGCGCTGGTCGAACGCGAACGCGGCGCAGACGTCCTGCCAGACCTGTGCCAGCACCTGCGTCGGGGTCGTAGGTTGGCTGGTCGACCGCGACGGCCGCCGAGAACCTGAACAGCACCGGCACGTAGGAGACGACCTGCAGCGGAACGTCAGGGCTCGCCGCAGAGCCCGGATCGCGTCGATCAACGCCGCGAGGATCGGGTCGTCGCCGTCTGAGGGTCGCGCCGTCTGCGCCGGCGACCGTCAGGAACACGCCGCGGACGTCGCCAAACCACGTCCACGTGGCCAGCGCCTTGGCGATGCCGGCGAAGGCGAGCGCGAAGTTCTGGTAGTCCTGCAGCGAAACCACGCGGCCGATCGTCAGCGCCGGCAGCGGGGCGCTGGCGCGGGCCTGCTCGGCGGTGGCGGGATCGGCGGCGCCCGAGCCGGGGCTCGGATTGGTCACCGAGGAGAGTCCCTGCGGCCGGTCCAGCGGCTGCGTGAGCTGCCCGGCGCTGACCATGCCGGCGCTGCCGATGCCCTTGCGGTAGGTGGCTCGGATGTTCGACGGTTCCGGTCGGCGGGACGCGCGCCCTGCACGCCGTCGCCGAACTGCACCACCGGCTTGCCGGGCGCGTTCGCCGCGGTCACGAACGCGCGGTCGGCCGGGCCGGAGGTCGAGCAGGTTGGGCGCCTCGTGTCCACTGCAGGTTGTTGACCCAAACCTGCAGCGTCGACTGCGCGCCGGATCCCGACGGGCGCGGTGAGATAGGTGAGCGGCGCCTGCTTGAGCGTGAACTGCAGGCGGGTCGATGGCGGCGTTCCCGGAGCCGAGGATCTCCTGCACGGTCTCGCCGTTGGTGGCCTGCACGGCGTTGGCGTTGACGGTGACCGTGCTCGCGTCGTAGATGCGCGACAGCGGCGGCGTTGAGGGTGAGCGTGGTCACGTCGCCCTCGACGGTCACCGACTGGACCACCGCCGCCTCGCCCACGACTCGCGTCGGCCCTGGGGTCGCACGGCTGCAGCTGCACGGAGGTGGTGGGCGGGACGCTCAGCGAGCCCGACACGCCGCTGAGCGTCTCGACGCTCCACAGCATGTTCTTGGGGATGGCCGGATCGCTCACGGGCGGAAAGGCGTCGACCACGAACACCTGCCCGCCGGCCTCCGATCCGCTCGCGAACCCCGCGGGGACGAAGCTCGCGCTGTGGTTGAGCGCCACCTGCAGGCGCAGGCGCCTTCCGGAGATCCCGATCGGCTGTCCCGCGGCGATCTGCTGCCCACCGACCACGGACACCGTCGTGCCGGCCGTCGTGGCGGCCACCGGCGCGAGCATCCCGGCCTGGCGTTCGTAGGTTGGGTCTTCGGGCCAGCTGGTCAACGGGAGCGGGCAGGGCGTGAGCGGGGCGCTCTGGACGTAGGCGGTGATCGCGGGTGTCTCCTGCACGAACTTGTCGATTACCTGTTCCTGGCTGAGCGCGAAGTCACCGTTCGAGGATCTGGAGCAGCGCCAGCGTCAACTGCGTCGTCTTCGCCGTCAGCGTGAAGTAGTTGGGATTGGTGTCGAGCGCACGCTCGATCTCGAACACCGACCGGTAGTCCGTGGCTGGTGCCGGCGAGCACGATCCACTGCGGAGGGCCGCCGAACCGTGGCGTCAGGCCGGCGTAGGAGGCGTCGAGGTTGACTTGCGAGCCGTTCCCCGACCGATAGAGCGCGCCGTAGTTCCAGCTGGCTCCGGTGGATTGTTCAGCCGGCGCCCCGTTCACGTACTCGATGCTGGATGGGGGCAGTGTCTCGGGATTCGGCGCCTGCACGCCGTAGAGCGCCGCCTTCTTGCGGAACACGTACACGGAGGCCTCGGTGCTGTCGGACCCGTGGGCGAAGGTCGAGGACAGCGGCTGATCCCAGGTGATCTGCGTTGCCCCTGGCGTGGCCACTCCCGGCGTCGTGGCCGCGCCCGGCACGACGTTCACCGCGGTGACGTAGTGGAAGTCCGCCGCTTCAGGGGCGCCGCCCGGTGCCAGGACGAACAGCAGCGCGTCGCCGACGTTGATGTTGTTGGCGGTCGCCGGCGATCCACGTGCTGGTGTCGTCTTCGGCGAGCGCCCACGCGCTGCGTGGTGTGCGCCGGCAGCGCATTCCAGCCGATCCGCGCGGTCAGGTCGGAGGAGGTCTCGAACACCTGCGGGGTCTGGCCCGGCCCCGGCACGCTCTGCACCCGCGTGCCCGCCGGGATGAGGACGTTCTCGGGCGAGCCGGGAGCGCTGGACAGCGTGAACGCGAGCGCCGCCGAGGCGGCCACGCCCGGGGAGGGCTCGTACCCGACCAGGCGCGGCCAGCTCGATCACCGAGCGCTGGTCGACGGCGGTGCGCAGGAACGCCTCGTTGGCGAAGCGCTCCTGATAGAAGGTCAGGATGTCCAGGGTGAGCGCCCAGGCGTCGAGCAGCGCGATCGAGAAGTCGCTGCTGTCGCGGGTACGCAGCTGCCGCCAGCGGCGCGAACTTCGGGTCCGAGAGCGCGGCGAGCATGCTGGCGTCGAACGTCGCCCAGCGGCCGACCCGGTAGGCGATCGACGACAGCGCGGGCCGGTTGCCGATGATCTCGGGGGTCTCATCGGTCACGCCGGTGCAGCAGTCGCACAGCTGCTGCTCACAGGGGTGGCAGTCGCCGCTCACCTGCCACCACCGTCCATTTCGAGTGCGAGCGTGCCGCGATCGCGGTTCACTTGCCAGTCCATATCGAGTGCGAACGTGCCGTGATCGCCGTTCATTTGCCACCGTCCATTTCAAGTTCGAACGTGCCGTGATCGAGGTGGTTGGGGTCGTTGTCGCAGCGCGGGATGTCGAGACGACCCATCGTCAGGTAGCCGTCGGCGACGCCGTCGACCCATGGCGCGTCCATGCGGGTGAACATCAGTCAGCCTGACCGACACCACGCCTTCGACGGCCTGCGCGGCGGCGATCAGCGGGCTGGCGTACACCGTCTGCCCGAAGCTGAAGTTCGCGGCGTTGAGCAGGCCGGGGGCACCGTCACACTGGTTGGCGGTGATGAAGATCTCCATCAGCGCGCCGTAGACGTCGCCCCGGAAGTGCTCGCGGGTCGACGCAGATCGCCAGTCTCGATCGCCAGCCCGACGATCACCGCCGCCTCCACGGCGACGTCGGTGCCCATCATCCGCAGCTTGGCCAGGCCGCTGGTCGTCTCGGACATGACCGTCGGGGTGAGCTGCGTGGCGGTCGATCGAGACGAACGCGGTGTACCAGCTCCCGGTCCAGCGCAGCGTCCCGCGGGCCTGCAGGCCACCGGTCAGCTGCGTGGTCGTCTGCCCGTAGTCGGCCTCGGTGACGCACCGCTCCTGGGTCTGGTAGGCGAACGGCGCGAACTGCCGAATGTGCTCCATCGTCTCGGGGTCGACGCCGCCGGTGGCGGGCAGCGGGTTGCGCACGGCCGCGATCCCGTCCAGCGCAGGTAGGTAGGCCGCGGGCAGCACGGCGTGGGCGAGAGAGTCACGCCCGATGTTGCCGGCGGTGCCGTTGCCGACCCGGTAGACGGCGCTGAAGCGTGAGGCCGGTGTCGGGCGCTATCCCGTACTGGCCGTCGCCGAAGCGCAGGAACACGGTCCCGTCGTGCTCGATCTCCGCAACGAACGCTCGGTCGGCGGGACCGCTGGAGAGAAGATCCGGCTGCGCCTCCCACGTGTGTCCGTCGTCGCCGGTGACCGTGATGTCTGGGGGCGGCGTCCGCGGTGTCGGGTGACAGGAGCGCCGCGGCCGAGGTCGCGCCCTGATAGGGGACGCTGAACGTCAGCGGCGAGCGCTCGAGCGACGGGTAGTAGCGAGGTAGCGGCGCGGGTGTGGTGCCGTCGGCGCCGCAGCTGCAGCCGGCGCTCGCCACCGGCGTCGGCGTGGGAGCCGGCACGGTGCCGAGATCCTCGCCGGCGCTCAGCCACACGCCGTGATCGGCGGGCACGATGTTCGCCGCGGGCGACGGTGACCCCGACGATCGGCTGGGAGCCGTGGTCGGCGTCGGTGGTGCGAGGAGACGCACAGCGGGAAGGGCAGCGCGTCGGCGGCCGCCCAGGTGATCTGCGTGATCGGCGTGCCGGTGAGCGGATCGACGAGCGTCTTGCTCCCGGTGGCCGGTGGTGCGTCACGGTGGTCAGGCATACGGCGCAGCGGTTGGCCGGGGTCGGCGTCCTCGGGCTGCGCCGGTGTCAGGTCCGAGGACCTCCTCGAAGATCAGCATGTCGCCGGCCGCGAGGGTCGTCAGCGTGCCTTCCAGGGTTGCCTGCGTGGCGCCCGGCGGCAGGCAGCAGTTGGCGTCCCCCCAGGTGTAGAAGTTCATCTCGTTCTGCGCGAGGTACAGAACGCTGTCCTGCATGCTCGTGAAGACGGGCTGCGCGCTCTGCGCCAGCTGCTGCGCGACGGATCGCCGTCGCGGGCGGCGCACGGCAGGCCGGGCACGCCGGTGTAGAAAAGCGTTGCCGGCGGGGAGCGGCAGACCGTCGGTGGCCGTCGTCACCGCCACCAGGTGCGGGCGTTGCAGCCCTCGCTGATCTGGTAGTCGACCAGCCGGGCGTGGCGGCGCAGCGAGATGCGGCTGCGCGCCGTGCCGATGTAGGCCTCGGTGCTGACCGCGTCCTGCTGATAGCTGAGGTGATCGGCGGCGTAGGCGAGCGCCTCGACCAGCGCGACCCCGAGGTCGGCGGCGTGCGTCTCGGTCCACGCCGGCGTGCAGCACCGCCAAGCCGGTCGCAGCATCACCTGCCGGAAGCCGTCGTAGTCCTTGGCCAGGTAGTTGATGTCCGGCGGCGGCCGCGCGGTCGGGCGGGCAGCAGTTGCTCGGGCAGGCAATCGGCGGGCGTGGGGCAGCCGGCCTTGAACGAGAAGCTCGACGCTCGACAGCTGCCGGATCGAATGCCGTCCGGCGGGTCGTCGATGCCGGGCGCGGCGACCAGCGCGAACGTGTAGGTGGAGAAGTCGCCGGTCTGGTCGAGGTCGACGGTGACCACCGTGGGCGTCCTCGCGGCGCCGGGCGTCGACTCGACGACAGCATCGACCGGCGCGCCGCCGCGTGATGAGCGACGTTGGCCGGGGTCAGCGCGAGCGGGCGCGCGTCCTTGAGCAACGTGACGGCCAGCTGCTTGCCGCAGCCCGGTGTCGCCCGGCGACCTCGAGATAGTCGATGCCGTTGAGCTTCGCGTTCTGCAAGCACCAGCGCGCGGCGGTTCTTCTGCGAGCAGAAGTAGATCACTGCGCCGCCGCCGCCGTAGACGAACTGCTGCGTCTGCTGCTGCTGCGTCTGGATGACCGTGTAGACCACCGTGACCTGCAGCGTGGCGTCCTCCGCGGTCACGGTGACCGACTGCACCCGGATCAGGTCGGAGAGCCACTGCTGCAGCCCCGCCTGGATGGCCTGCTGCTGCGCCGCCGCCAGCACGTCGCTGTTGGGCGCGAAGACCAGTTGGCGCGGTGCCGCTGCCGAACGTCGGGCCGGTTGACCCGCTCGCCCGGCGAGGTGAACAGGATCTGCTCGATCATGTCGCCGATGTGCGTGAGCGGATCGGTCTGCGCGGTGTGCCCGGTGGTGTCGAAGGCGTAGGGAAGGCGAGGTTCATCGGCGCTCACGTCGCGGTCGACCCGCGCTCTGCGTGACCGACCGGGATGCAGCGGCGTGCCCGGCCGGCGCGCACACCGCCTGTCCGCTCTGCACGACGAGCGGCTGCCCGTATGGAGGTCACGCGCGTGGTGCCGACGATCCACTGCGCGGTGACGCACGGCGGAATCGGCGGTCGGGATGCCGGGGCAGCCGGCGACCATCCACGGATCCGGGATCAGCGACCGGTGGGCATGCCGTCGAGCGTCGACGGCGGGGTTGGGCACGGTCGGCATGCGCCTGCCCGCCGTGGACGCACATCACCGTCGCGCCCTGCTGGATGAGGAACCCGGGCATTCTCAGATGACCTCCAGCGCGCCCTCGTTGACGGTGACCGCCGGGCCGGTCATGAGCGATCGTCGCCCCCTGGCCGTTGCTGATCGTGATCCCGGTGTCGGAGATCGAGATCATCGCGCCGCGTCGTGGACTTCAGCAGGATCCCCCCGGTCGGGCCCGGGCACGTCGCTGATCATCAGCGTGTTCTGGCCGGTCGTCTGGATGACGATCTGCTGCGACGCCGGGCGGCGCGGCGAGCGCGAGCGCCGGGACCTCCGCCGCCGAGCCCCAGAAGCAGCCGACCCAGATCGGGTAGTCCGGATTGCCCTGCTCGAACTCGATCCACACGCCGGAGCCGATCGTCGGGCACGACGAAGAAGCCCGGACTGGATGCCCGGCGAACGGCACGCAGGGCATCGCCCAGGTCGACGGGCAGGACGTTCGAGACGTCGGGCACCTGCACCATCAGGCGTCCCGATCTGCATGCGGATCGACGTTGTCGATGACCGATCCCGCGGTACTTGCCGAACATGTGTTCTTGTCCGCCATCGGCATGCCTCTCGCAGACCTCAGTACGGGCGAGCGACGGCACCACCGGCAGGTTCGAGATCAGCGCGTTGCGCTTGAGCACGAAGCTCTGCTTGTACTCGCCGGGCTTGATGTTGTGCGTGGTGCTCTCGACGTAGTGCATGCCGTCGAAGGCGAGCCCGGCGCCGCGCACGCCGACGAGGCTGCGCGCCCGCAGCATCTGCCCGTAGCGCAACACGTCGAGCGTGCCGTCGCCGGTGACCACGTCGGCGGTCTCGACCGCCCGGCCATGCCCAGCATCAGCGCCTGGGCCGGGGACGAGCTTGGCCGTGTCGCTTCGAGCTGGCTCGATCTTCTGCGGCACCGGGACGGCACAGCCCGAGCGGCGGGTTGAACGGGGTGACCGACGGAATCGGCGATGGGCAATGGCACCCCGGTGGTCTGGTCCTGGATGAACACGATCGGCAGTCACCGAGCTCTGCGGCTCGTAGCGGAAGCTCAGGCTCTCCACGTTGGTCCACGCATCCATGTTCACGTTCAGCGACGGCTGCGGCACGCCCGATCCGGACCTGCGGTCCCCAGTACGCCTGGCTCGTCCCCGGCAGCGGGCCCGGGTGCATGTAGAAGACGTAGCCCGACCTCCTTCGGCCAGCTGCTGGATGTAGGCGAGGTCGGCTGCCTTTCTGCGTCGGGATCTGCTCGACGGGCACGGAGATGTCCGGCACCGAGACGCGGGCATGACCTCGGGGATGATGCCGAACACCGCGTACTTGGCGAGGATCGTCAGCACGCGCAGGTCCGGGCTCATGCCGGGGTAGGGCAGCCCGGTGAAGTCGATCAGGTCCATCACCGCCGACAGGTCCTGCCCGGTGACGACCAGCTTCGACGAGCCCCGCATCGCGTCGGGCGCGACCTCGTGGTGCTGCGATCGATGCCGTCGATGATCACCTGCGGCAGGCCGCCGAAGCGTCACGACCAGGATCACGCGCAGCACCGGGAGCGGCGAGCCCGCCGCCAGCAGGAAGAACGTCTGCAGCGATCGAGTCGTCCGCCAGCGTGAACGTCAGCTGGAAGCCGCTGCGCGCCGGTCGCCGACTCGGTCACCTCGACCGAGATGAGCGCGTCGATCAGCGGCTTGGGCACCGGCGACGGCCTCCACCGGGCCCGCCAGCAGCGTGAGGTACAGCGGACTAGCCATTGCGCGCTTCCCGGCGACGCCCGAGGCGAGCGGGATCAGGATCGTCTGGCCCGACCTGTGCGGTCAGCTCGTCGGGATCGGTCGACGCCGTTGGCGTCGCAGATCATCCAGTACAGCAGCGGGTCGCCGAGGAAGCTCGCGGCCAGGTTGTCGAGGCGGTCGCTGTCGACGACGACGTAGGTCTGGGTGCTGGTGTAGATCGACGGCTGGGGGATGATGCGCCGTGCGAGGTACACGACCGGCGTGCCGTCGGGCAGCGTGTACGGCTGCGACCGCCGAGCCGTAGTAGCGGCTGCTCGGATTGGTGGGCGCGCCGGTGCCGGCCGCCGCGGTGATCAGCGCTGCGAGTGCGTTGATCCATCGACCGTCTCCTCAGGCCTGCTGCGGCCAGCGCTTCCTTGGCGATCTGGTAGACCATGTAGAGGCGCGCCGGCCGGGCGTCAGGAAGCCCACGTCGTTGACGCTCAGCACCCGCATGCCGAGCGTGACCTTGGCGCGGATCGGGTTGAGCTGCGGGTCGAAGGCCTCCTCGGTGATCTCGAGCTCGGTGATCCGCACCGGCGTGATCCGCGTCTTGCTCCAGGCGAACACGCGTCAGCGCCGACTCCATCGGCAGGATCTCGATCGTGCCGAGCAGCGAGAGCACCTCGTTGGCGATCAGCGCGGCGCTGGACGGATAGACCAGCAGCTCGAGCGCGCGACAGCTGCGGCTGGATGCCGAGGCTCATGGCCGCGGGGTCGGACGCGGCCAGCTGATCGGTCGCGTCGATCTCGACCTCGCACTTGATGGTCTCGATCGGCGGCCCCTTGAGGCGCAGGATCTCGCGTGCGGTCGGGCTCGTCGCCGACGCTCTGCGGCTTGAGCGAGCGCGTGAGCGTCTCCGGGTTGTACTGCAACAGGATCGTGCCGAGCGGAATGCCGCTGGTCGGGATCGAGCGACACGATCGCGCCCTGGCGGACGAGCGGCGAGACGCTAGCATGGCGCCGGCTCCCGGTTGGGCGCCGAATCGATCGCGGCACGGATCTGCGCGCGTCACCAGCCCGGCGGCCTCCTCCGGGGATGCTCCCGCGCGCAGGGGCGCCGGCGAGCAGGCGACCAAGTTGTTGCGGCGCCGCGGGCGACCAGTCGCCACTGGTCCCGAGCTCGGTCAGCGAAGCTTGCAGCGACGCCAGGAACCGGGCGCGGTGCGTGGGCGGAAAGCCGTGCAGCGTGATCCGCCCGATGTCGAAGTGGATCGCTGCCGCGGCTCACGAGAGCCCTCGCGTCTCCGCCGCTGTCAGCGGCTTGTCAAGCTTGCGCGTACTCGGTGCGCGCCGCTTCCAGGATGTGCCTGGCCTCCACCAGTTGCGAGTCGTCGGCGGCGAGGAACGCCGCGCCCAGTCGCGATGTTGCGGATCACCCCGCCGGACACGTTGAGCTGCGCGAGCACGCTTGTAGTCGAGCTCCGAGGTGGGTGTGTCCGCCGGGAAGACGCGCTGCCAGATGTCGGCTCGCGCGGCCTGGTCGGGGAAGGGGAACTGCACGATGAAGCGGATCCGCCGCATGAACGCCGCGTCGAGAGCGTGCTGCATGTTGGTGGTGAGGATCGCAATCCCGCGGTAGGCCTCCATCTGCTGGAGCAGGTAGCTGATCTCGAGGTTGGCGTAGCGATCGTGGCTGTCGCGCACCTCGCTGCGCTTGCCGAACAGGGCGTCGGCCTCGTCGAAGAGCAGGACCGCGCCGCTCTGCGCCGGCCCCGTCGAAGATCGCCCGCAGGTTCTTCTCGGTCTCCCCGATCTACTTGCTAACCACCGCGGCGAGATCGACCCTGTAGAGGTCGAGATCGAGCTCTGCCGCGAGGATCTCCGCCGCCATCGTCTTGCCGGTGCCGCTGGCTCCGGCGAACAGAACGGTCAGCCCGAGGCCGCGAGCGTGCTTGCCGGCGAAGCCCCAACGATCGTTGACCAGCGAGCGCCTTTGCACGTGGACGACGATCTGGCGCAACGTCTCCACCTGCGAGCTCGGGAGCACGATGTCCTCCCAGGCGGCCGCGACGTCGATCCGCTGGGCGAGTGACTCCAGCGAGCGCCGGCTGTGCTCGCGGCAGGCGCGCCAGCACAGCTGTCCCGCATCGGTTGCATCGACGGCGGCCGCCGTCTCCCGTACCTGCGCCGCGGTCAGCCGGATGGCGGACTCGTCGAAGTCGAAGTACTCCACGATCCGCTCCAGCTGGCCGTCCATTCCCTCCGCCAGCGCGCCGAGGTTCCGGCTCCACAGTTCGCGCCGCTGCAGCGCGGTGATCGGGCTGAGGTGCAGGCGGACGCCCTCGAGCCGCTCCGCGGGGCTGCCGGGCGGGACCTCGACCGCGATCGGCGCCCGCGCGGTCTCCAGCCACGCCCCCGTGTTGGCCACCGTCTCGCAGCGCTCGGTTCGCACGTATAGGGCGGCCCTGGAGAGAATTGCCTCCCGCGTCCACAGGCGGGCGAGGTGCTCGCGCTCGACAGCCTCGCTCGGAAGATCGGCGGCGTCGAGCGAGTACGGCGACAGCGCCAGCTCGCGGCATATCTGCACGAAGGCGGCCTCACGGCTGGAGCGGTGGCGGCCGACCAGCAGCAGGGGCTCGCGCGGGGCCGGGGACCGATTCCAGTGGCGCACGCCGACCGCGATCGCGCTGTCCTGCGGCCCGACCCCCGTTGCGCTGTCTGGGGACCGCCCGGCCTCCGTGGCGCTGTCCCGGGACGGCCCGGCCCCCGTTGCGCCGTCCCGGGGTGGATTGCCGCCCGCGGCAAGCGAGATCGGTCGCACCAAGGACTGCAGGCGCGCGTCCAGGGCGGGCACGCCGAGCACGAACTCCAGGACCCGCTCATCGAGCTGCAGCGGGGCATCAAGCAGGTTCCCGCCTCCGAGCTCGATCAGTTGCCAGTACCGCAGCGGCGCTCCCGGGGTGATGGCGCTCCAGTGCGGCTCCTCGAGCACGGTCAGGGCGAGCGCCAGCGTGGGACGGCGCGCGCCGTCTTCGGTGGCGGCGCCGGCGCAGGACGAGATGAACCTGTGTTCCAGCTCGACGCCGGTGCAGAGAACGATGAGATCGCGCTCGAACGGCGTCAGGTCGAACAGGTTGCTCAGGTGCGTGAACGGATGCCAGGCATCGCCGCCGATGGTTGGCGAGCGCAAAGCGGCCTGTTGGGGGACAGGACTGTCGTCAGCCGGCGTCCCGGTGTGCTCGGCCAGCGCGTGGTAGACGCGGTCAAGCGCCTCGGCGAGCGTCTCCGGTGGTGTCTGTCCGGGCTCGGGCTGTGCCTGCTTGGATCGCTGCCGCGCCTGTCGGGGCTCGGGCGGTGCCTGTGCGGATTTTGGCCGCGCCTGTGCAGATCCGATGGTCGCGGCGACGGTCATGCGCTCTGGGGGGGCTGGAGGAGTTCCGCGACAACGTTGCGCGTTTCGACTTCCTTGTTGGTGGGGTACGCGGTGGTGTCCTGCACGACGACGACGGATACCTGGAGCGCGGTGCTGGGCCGGTAGGCGGTCTGGAACGCGGCCCACAGGCGGTAGATCTCCTCGGTGGTGAGGGTCTCGGGCGTGATCCGCAGATGCTCGGTCTGTTCCGCCAGGCCGCTCCCCGCGATCAGCGCCGCGGCTGTGCCAGGCGAGCTTTCTTTCAGTAGACCGGTGAGCGCGGTCTGGATCGTCGCGGGGGGCACGACCGGGTTGTCGTGGAAGACCTTCATCGCCCACGCAAGCAGGACCTCCGGGTCGAACTGCTGAGCGCCGTAGGCGGACACCAGATAGTGCAGGTTGAGCGCCAGCGGGGGGTTGCTGATCGGTTCGCCCTGTCCGTTCCTCGAGGGCAGATCGAGGTTGCGCAGCGCCGGGTTGAGGCTGACGTAGTACATGAACAGGTTCAGCTGCGGCTGCTCCTCCAAGCCCGTGGTGATCAGATCGGGCGAGACGGCGGTGATCCCGGGAGTGGAGGAGTTGAGCAGCGTGCTCGGACCGTCGGGATGCAGAGCGCTGCTGAGCAGCGAGCGCAGCACGGCGCTGACGCCGCCGACGGCGAGGTAGCTGCTCATGGTCGGCGGTCCTGGGGGGCAGCGAGGAACTCATTGAGCGAGACGCGCGGGCGGAACGCCGGCCGACTGCGTGCCGGCGCCGGTGGCGGCGCCGCGCGCACATCGATGTGACCGATCGAGATCGTCACCTCGGGCGCGGCGGCTGGCGCCGCAACCGCCGGCTCGTTGGCCGGCGGCGGGAGGAGCTGCTGGCGACGCCGCACGCGGCCGGCGGTGCCCGCGGGTGCCGGCGGTCGGTCGGCGGGCGATGGTGGTGGGTCCGCGGGCGCTGGTGGTGGGTGCTCGGTCGAGCCGGTGGGCGAGACCGAGACCGCTGGTGGGGTGGCGGTCGCGACGCTCATGACCTCATCCCGGCCGGCGGCTGTGGCGCTCACGGCGTCATCCCTGCCGGGGCTCGCGGCGGCGGCGGCGCCAATCCGGTCCAATGGCGTTGCGCTGCCCGGGGCCTCTCCGGACTCCTGCCGACGGTCCCGCTCGGCGCCATGGCGCCCGCCGGGCGGCGTGGCACGGGCAGGCGTCGATGCGTCGGCTGAGACCTCGCGATCGGCGTCCTCGGGCCGTGGCGCCGGCGCGCGCTGGCCTGTGAGCGGCGGCCGGGTGGCCGGGCCGCGGGTGGGCGAAGCCGGGAACGCGTCGGCCGCCACCTCGGGTCTGTCGGCAACGCCAAGCGCGAGCCCCGGGTCGCCGGGGGCGAAGAACGGGCGCGTCGCCGGTTGCGCCGAGGACAGCGGAGCCCGTGTACGCATCACCATGCGCTGCAGAAGCGTGGTCACAGAGCGACCATCTCCAAGTAGGCGATGCGGCGATGCTCGCTCATCGCCAGGATCGCCTGCTCACTCCAGCCGTAGCCTGCGGCTAGGGCATGGATCTCCCGCAGCAGCCGCGACGCGGCTCGGCGGATCTCGGTCCACAGGAAGCGCCCGATGTCGAGGTCGACCACCTCCTCGCTCGCGCACTCCGGGCAGGCCACACTGCATCTCAGCTCCGCTGTCGCGTGCAGCCGCTCGAACTGCTCGAGCACCATGGGTGTCTCGGACAGCCGCTCTGCGTCCCGCGGCGGGTCCACCGTCAGGCATCGCGATAGCAGCAGCTCTTGAGCGGCGCCGACCTCGGCCAGCTCCAGCGACGCCAGCAGATCGGCCGTGGTTGCGGGGCGCAGCTCAAAGCGCCGGCCCCCGTCGGTCCAAGCGAGCCCCGCGCACTCATCGGCCTCGCTCAGCGCCGCCAGCTGCGCCACGGGCAGCGAGAGCTCGAGCTGCTCCGAGCAAGTCGAGCAGGTGGCGATCACGCTCAGCTCGGCGCCGAAGCTTAGCTCCCGCAGGCGCAGCAGCAGCCGGTTGCGCTCCGCCACGGGGATGTCAGCCAGCTCGATGGGGTCTCGATCCGGCATTGCGAGGCTAAGCAGCGCCAGCGGCCGGCTCGGCTCGGGCACGGACGCGCCCTGCTCCCAGGCCTGCAGCAGGAGCTCTCCGGCGAGCGCGTACACAGCTTTTAGGCGTGGGTCGAAGTGAAGCTGGGCTCGGTCGGCTCGGTCACGGAGACATCGCGATCCCAGCCCTCGTTCTCGAGCTTCAGCCGCTGGATCGCCACGGCGTTGGCGTTGGCATCCAGCTCGGGCAGCGCCTCGTACTCAGATACCCAGGCGCGGTAGATCTTGTAGCTGATCGCCAGCTGGCCGGCCTCGTTGTAGAAGTCGAGGATCACGTCCTTGCGGAAGTCCGCCAGCGACACCTCGGAACCCAGCCCGGCGCCGATCTGCCACACCTTGGCGGCCCACGCCTCGAAGGCGGGGTCGTGGGTCACGCCGCGCTCCAGGGTGATGGCCTCGTACTCGGTGCGACCGGGCGACTTGCGGCTTGTGCTGGGGTCGCCCCCGTCGCGGTGCTTGACGGTCTCCGTGGTCCGCTTGAGCGCGCTCACCTTGGAGACGCCGGCCACGTACAGGCCATCCCACTTGAGCCTGAACTTGAAGTTCTTGTAGGGATCGAAGCGCGTCGAGTTTGCGACAAATTCGGCCATGGCTGCTCTCCCGTCTGTCTGTTTCTCGCCGCCCTAGCGCTAGGACTGCGCCTGCCCGGTCAGCTGCTCGATCTGGATCACGACGAACTCGGCTGGCTGCAGGGGAGCGAAGCCGACGAGGATGTTGACGACGCCTTCGTCGATGTTGGTTTGCGTCGTGGTCTCACTGTCACACTTCACGAAGTAGGCCTGATCCGGCGTTTGCCCCTGGAATGCGCCCTTCAGGAAGCAGGTCTGCATGAACGAGCTGACGTTGAGGCGGATTGCCGCCCACAGCGGCTCGTCGTTGGGCTTGAAGACGACCCACTGTGTCCCCTGGTAGAGGCTCGACTCGAGGAACAGGGCCATGCGCCGAACCGGGACGTACTTCCACTGGCTGGCCATCACATCGGCGCCGGCCAGCGTGCGCGCTCCCCACAGGACCGGTCCGATGGTGGGGAACGTGCGAAAGCAGTTGAGGCCGAGCGGGTTGAGCTGGCCGTTCTCCTGGTCGGAGAGCTGGTAGGTCATGCTCTGCACGCCGTTGAGGCTCGCCTGGATGCCGGCGGGCGCGGTCCACACGCCGCCGCGAGTGTCGCTGGCGGCATACGCGCCGGCGACGATGCCGGAGGGGGCGAAGGTGCGCAGGTTGTAGTTGTTGAGCGGGTCCGCCAGTCGCAGCCGCGGCCAGAAGGCCGCGCCGTTGGCGTCGGTGATGCCAAGCTGCTGGGACTTCCAATCGATCGCCCCGCTCACGGTGGCGACTTCGGGGGGCGGGTCCACCAGGAGGAACGCGCGCTGCTGATCGCAGAAGGTGATGGCGGCGGCGTAGATCGCGGCCGGGTTGAGTTCCCCGGCGTTGCTGTCCAGCGTGGTGGGGCTGCTGGCCATCGCACGGGTGGCGTCCGGGATGCTCAGCATGTTGAAGCTCGGGACCTTCGACAGCGCGTAGATTCCCTTGAAGGCTTTGGGATCGCCGATCAGCTCCGCCGATTGGGGCAGGATCAGCGGCGTGGTTGGTCCATCGGAGCCACCTGCCAGCGGGTAGTGGGCGTTGTTGGAGGAGGAGGGGGGATTTAGCCCCAGCGCCTTCCCGGCGTCCCCCCCGGTCGACGGTTTTTCGAACACCAGCACAGCGTCGGGGTGCTGGGGCATCTGCGCCACGACGCGTAGCGCCTGGCCGCCCGCGACCTGTGTGACCGTGACGGCGATCGAGGCCCCGGCCAGCGGGCTGGTGCCCGGGGTCAATGCCGACAGCGCCTGGTTGACCGCCTGCTGCAGCTGCGCCGCCAGGCCGGCCATGCTCTGCGGAATCGGTGCGCCTTCGGCCAGCACCGTCACCGGGACCGGTTTCGAGCCCGCTGGGGGCGGCGTCGAGGTGGTCAGGGCGAGGCCGAATTCTTTGGTGGCTGCGGTGGCGCTGGTGGTGCCACCGATTTCTTTGTTGACGGCGGAGCTCGTGATCGCGGCGCCGACGATCCCCGTCGGCGTCACGTCCCCTTTCGGCGTGCCTTCCACCCTCACCAACTGCGAGCCGTTGTCGGGGTCGTTGATGACCGTCGCGAAGTAGCGCATCGCGCTTGTTTTCAACGTCACGTTGGCGAACGACTCGCTGGTTTGGCCGGCGAGGTCGGTCACCGTCAGGTTGAACGCTTCCGGGTCGGCTGTCAGATCGATGTTCTGGAGATCGATGTCGATCAGGAGCTGCCCGTTCGTCCAGGCGCCGGTGCTCAGCGCCGTGAAGGTGAGCCCGTCGAAGGTGACACTCGAGGGCGTGGCGCCGTGGGCTTTGACGCGCACGACGTATGCCTGGGTGCCGCCGTTTTGGAAGAACTGCGCCACCGCATAGCTGAGCTCGCTATCGGAGGCCAGCCCGCCGTACAGCCGTTCGAAGTCGGAGAAGCTGAAGATGTTCTGGGCACGGTCGTCGATGCCGCGCGCCGTGTAGCCGACGAAGGCCGCGATCGAGGTGGCCACTCCAGCGATTGTGTGGACCGGGCTGGGAAGCTCCTGGATGTAAACGCCTGGGTATGTCTGGGCAGCCGCCATGATTCAAATGCGTGCCTTTCTCCGGTTGCTTCCGAGGGATAGTCGCTCCAGGCCGAGGCGCGATTGTACACTTTTGGTGAACTTGTGTGATATTTGGTGGACGGATATTGGTGGACGCAAGGAGCGTCGCTGGGTGACCGCGTAAGGTGCCGGTGGACGCAAGGAGCGCCGCTGGGTGACCGCGTAACGCGCCGGCGCGACTCGAGCGAGGCCCAACGGCTCGCTCTGTGATGATTGCGCCAATGGCGAGCCCAATCGAGTCGCAGACCGAGCCGGCGGCACCCCCCGCGGCGGACACCCCCCGCGCGGCTCCCGACGACGACCACGTGCCCGTGGTGTTGAGCCCCGCGACGGGCTACCCCGCGCTGGGGGAGACCGATCTCGAGGTGCTGCGCGGGATCGGACGGCGCTGGGGGGCGGCGCTGGGGGATCGCGCGGAGTGGATCAAAGCGCTGCCGTGCGACCCCAACCTCGGCCAGTCGAGCGCTTCAGCTGGCGCCGAGGGCGGCGATGCGGGAGCCGGCAGCGCTGCGACCACGGGCACCGCCGGTGTCGGCGAGTCCGGCGTCCCGGCCGGCCCCGGCGCTGCGGGCGGCTCCGCGAAGGTGCGCCCCCGGCGCACCAGGATCGGCCGCCCTGGCACCGTGCGCCTGGGGAGCACCCGTTTCGTGCCGGTCGAGGCCGACGGCGCGCCCGGTGAGGAGCTCGAAGCGACACGCGAGGCCGGGCACGCGCCCACCCGCGGTGGCTGGACCGCGGGGCGGGTGCGCCGAGTGCTGTTGGGCCCCGCGCTGCACAGCGCTGCGGTCGTGGAGGAGCGGATGCGCAAGCTGGTCGCCCTGCCGGTGCTCTCCTCCGACGCGCTCTCCTCGGTGGCGTACGGCCCCGAAGCGATGCTCGTCGTGCTCGCGCTGGGGGGCGCGACGGCGTTTGGCTTCTCGGTGCCGATTTCGATCGCGATCGTCGTGCTGATGGTCGTCGTGGGGCTGTCCTACCGCCAGACGATCCGCGCGTACCCGCGCGGCGGGGGGTCGTACATCGTGGCCTCCGACAACCTCGGTCTGCTCCCCGGGCTGATCGCGGCCGCTGGGCTGATGCTCGACTACATCCTCACCGTCGCCGTGTCGGTTGCGTCGGGGATCGCAGCGATCACCTCGGCGATTCCCTCGCTGGCGCCCGACACCGTGCCGCTGGGGCTGGCGGTGATCGCGATCCTCGTCGCCGGCAACCTGCGCGGCGTGCGCCAGGCGGGGCTGCTGTTTGCGGCGCCCACCTACATGTTTATCTTCGGGATTCTGTTGATGGTGGTCGTCGGTCTCGTCGACGCCGGGGGGCACGGCTTCCACGCCACGCCACGTCCACCGGTGCACGCCGCCGAGGGGGTGGGGCTGCTGCTGATCCTGCGCGCGTTCGGCTCGGGCGCCACGGCGATGACCGGGATCGAGGCGATCTCCGATGGGATCCCCGCGTTCAGACCGGTGGAGTGGCGCAACGCGCGCACCACGCTCACCTGGATGGTGAGCCTGCTGGTGGTGATGTTCATCGGCACGATCGCGCTGATCGAGCTCGACGGGATCGTGCCCCAGTCCTCGCAGACCGTGCTCTCGCAGCTCGCCCACCGCAACCTCGGCAGTGGCGCTCTGTACGGGTACGTGCAGGGCGCCACCGCGCTGGTGCTGCTGCTGGCGGCCAACACCGCCTTCAGCGACTTCCCCCGCCTGCTGTTCTTCCTCGCGCGCGACTACTCCGCGCCGCGGCTCTTCCTGCGCATGGGCGACCGCCTGGCCTTCTCCAACGGGATCGTCGTGCTGGGCGCCGCCGCGGCCGCGATTCTCGCGGCGTTCGACGGCTCGGTCAGCAGTCTGATCCCGCTGTTCGCGGTGGGGGTGTTCCTCGCCTTCACGCTTTCGCAGAGCGGCATGGTGAAACGCTGGCTGCGCACGCGCGAGCCGGGCTGGAAGGGCAGCATCTGCTTCAACGCGCTCGGCGCCTTCCTGTCGGCGATCGTGTTGCTGATCACCGCCTTCACTAAGTTCCTCGAGGGCGCGTGGCTGGTGGTGATCCTGATCCCGCTGCTGGTGACCCTGTTTCTGCAGATCCGCAAGCACTACCTCGCGGTGGGCCGCGCGGTGGCGCTGCAGCCGCTCGCCGCAAAGGCCCGCGCGCGGAGCATCACGCCGCCGCCCAGCGGCCTCGCCGAACTGGAGCGCGGGGCGAGCATCGTGATGAGCGGTCAGAGTGAGCACGAGGAGGCGCCCGATCAGGTGCTCAACCTCACCGTGGTGCCGATCATCGCGATGGATCTCGCCTCGCTGCGGGCGCTCGCCTATGCCGCCTCGCTGGGTCAGCCGGTGCTCGCGCTGCACATCTCAGCCGATGAGGAGGAGGCAAAGCGCTTTCGCTCCTACTGGCAGGAGTGGGGCGACCACGTCCCGCTGGAGATCGTGCTCTCCCCCTACCGTGCGCTGGTCGCCCCCCTGGGTCGCTACCTGTACCTGCTGCACGACCAGGCGCCCCACTTCACGATCACCGTCGTGCTCCCCGAACTGGTGCCCCGCCGCCTACTGGCACCGCGCCCTGCACAACGGCGTCGCCCCCCGCTTGCGCCGCGCCCTGCGCCAGCTGCCGGGGATCGTGATCACCACGGTTCCGTTTCACCTGCCGAGCTGATCGCTCCGAGCTGAGCCAGAAGCATGACGCCATATGAAGTGCATTTGGGAGCCCAACCAGCCACTGGACCTCTCGTCGCAGTCATCTTGCCGCTACTCCCCAGGTCCAGTTGGTGGTTGGGGCTCCAAACTGAAACATCTACCGGCGGCAGGCCCCTCCAACAAACGTCCAGCCAAGTCTTGATCTAGAAGTAAATGCCCCCGCGTGCTGTACAAGCAGCGGATGGGTGGGACCGGCCAGGGCGCCTCACGCAGTGCTGGAGCGCGTCGCGGCACTCCCCTTCGTGGCCGCGGCCATCCGAAGGAGGTCCACGAGCATCCCAAGGCCGAGCACCCCGAGCATCGCAAGGCCGAGCACCCTGAGCACCGTCACCCCAAGCGTGGCCGCAAGCACAAGCACCATCGTCGGCACAAGGGCAAGCATCCGCACACGCTTGCCGCCGCCGCGGTGGCATTGCCAACCGCTCCCGCCACGCCGCCGGCGCCTTCAAGCGCATCGGTTGCCACCTTCAGCGCGCCGTTGAGCACCGCGGGGGCGCAGCGGCTGTTGTGGCGCGCCGGCTTCGGGCCGCGGCCCGGCGAAGCCGAGGCGCTGGGGGGGCAGCCGCTGCAGCAGGTGGTGTACGGCCTCACACGCCCCTCTGGCGAAGCGACGCTCAACGGCCCCGAACCGGTGAACGAAGAAGGCAAGCCGCTCGATCCCGTGCACACGTGGGGCGATGACCACTGCTGGTGGATGGATCGCATGATCCGCACCAACCAGCCGCTGGTCGAGCGGATGACCTTCATCTGGCACGACTGGTTTGCCAACTCCAACGCGCAGGTGAACAGCCCGCAGTTGATGCTCAACCAGAACCAGCTGTTCCGCGAAAAGGCGCTGGGCAGCTTCTACGACCTGTTTCTCGCCGTCACGGTGGACCCCGCGATGCTGGTGTTCCTCGACGGGATCGACAACGAAAAGGGAGATTCCAACGAGAACTACGCGCGCGAGATGATGGAGCTGTTCTCGCTCGGAGCCGACCGTGGCGCGTACACCGAGGACGACGTGCGCGAAATGGGGCGCGCGCTCACGGGATGGCAGGCGGAGTGGTCGGCAGAAGGAGGGATGCACAATTTCCACTACGACCCCGCCAAGCACGACGAAGGCCAGAAGACCGTGTTTGGGCAGACCGGGAAACTGGAACTGGGAAGACGCGGTGCGGATGTGCGTCGAACACCCGCTGCACCCTTCGTTCTTCGTGACCAAGCTGTGGGGCTACTTCATCCCCACGCAGCCCGACGAAGCGACGCTGGCTTCGCTGCAGAGCCTCTACACGAGCTCGGGCTTCAGCACCCGAGCCGTGGTCGAGGCGATTCTCCAGCACCCCGACTTCTACGAAGGCCCCGAGTTGGTAACGCCCCCGGTCGTGTACAACACCGGGCTGCTGCGCGCGATCGGCCGTTACATCGACACCACGGCTTGGGCGTGGCTGGGCAGCGGCGCCGGGCAGCAGCTGTTCTACCCGCCGAACGTGGCCGGCTGGGAATTCAGCCGCTGGCTGGACACCTCGACGGTGAAGGCGCGCTGGGAAATCGCCAACTACGTGGTGGCCAACACCTACCCCAACCCGTGGCCGGCCGAAGGCGAACCGCGAGTACGACCCGACCGAGGAACCGGCTGCGGCGCTGGCGAGCGCTCTCGCGTACTGGGGCAACCCGCCGTTGTCGGCTGAATCGCAGCAGTGCATCGCCGCGTTCGCGCAGTCGTGCATGCCCGGCGAAATGGCCGAATGGGAGCAGAGTCCCTACCGGGCGATCCGCCAGAACGCGTTGCGGATGTTGATCGCCACCTCGCCCGACATGCAGGTGAGCTGAAGTGGCCAAGAGCTGCTCCTGCAACGACTTCAACCGCGCGCAACTGCTGCGCCGCGGCCTCGCGGCCGCCGGGAACCGGGTCGCGGTTCCGGGCGCGGTGGCCGGCCGCGGAATCGGGGTGGCCGGCCGCGGGGTTGCGGTACCCGGCCGCGGGTTGCCCGCGATCGAGCCGGGGATGCCGCTACCGGCGGGCACCGGGATGGACCGGCGCAGCTTCCTGCTGCGGACCGCCGGCGCCGTGGTGTCGGTGTACGGCGCCTCGATGCTGGGCGCGCGCCACTTCGAAGAGGGCATCGCCCAGGCCGCCGCCACCTCCCCTAACCAGCCGGTGCTGGTGTCGATCTTCATGGAAGGCGGATGGGACGCGCTGTCGGTGTTGGCGCCGGTGAAGGAAGCGCGCTACCGCGAACTGCGCCCCGCGCTCGCCCTCGCCGAAGGCCAGTGGCGAACCGTTCAGCGAGGACCCCAACCTGATGTGGCACCCCCAGGCGCAGGGCCTCGCGACGCTGCACGGCGAGGGCAAGGTGACCGTGTTCCCGGCCGTCGGGTATGACCCGCCCGACGAGAGCCACTTCACGAGCCGCCACTACTGGGAGGTGGGCCAGCTCGACGCCAACGCGCGCAGCGGCTGGATCGGGCGCTTCATCGACGCGACCGGCGAACCGAACAACCCGCTGCAGGGCCTCTCGCTCGACTACAGCCTGGCGCCGGCGCTGGCGACGGAAAAGCTGCCGGTGGCGGCCGTCAGCTCGCCCACCGATTACAACATGTGGGCGTACGGCTTCGACGAACCGATCGCGGGCCCGGCGATGGAAACCTTCGGCCAGCTGGGTGCGCTGGGAGCGCCCTTCGCCCGCCTACGCGCAGGCGCGCGGCGCCGCGTGGGACACGAGCATCGTGCTGAAGGAGATGGCGCCGTTCGTCGGCCCGGAAGGCAAGCCGACGTACACCGCGCCCGTCGCCTACCCGCAGGACGGCGGCGAATTCGCCGGGCGCCTGGAAGCGCTCGCGGCGATGCTGGCGGCGGGGCTGCCGATCAAGTGCGCCTCGCTGACCGCGCCGGGCTCCTACGACACCCACTCCGACGAGCCCACCACGCTGAGCGCGAATCTCGGGCAGACCGTGGAATCGGTGCTGGCGTTCCAGCGCGACCTCGAAGCGCGCAAGCTCGACGACCGCGTGATCATCCAGCTGTGGTCGGAGTTCGGCCGCCACCCGCAGGAAAACGGCTCGGGCACTGACCACGGCGCGGCCGGCGTGGCGTTCCTGATCGGCACGCGGGTGGCGGGCACGATGATCGGCGAGTTCCCCGGCCTCGGCAAACTCGACGAAAACGAAAACCTCGTCAACACCTCCGACTTCCGCGCGATGTACTGCGCGCTGCTGGAGCAGTGGTTCCAGACCGAAGCGGGCCTCGTGATCCCCGAAGCGGCGGCGTTCGAACGGCCCACGTTGCTGAAGGCGTAAGCGCAGACCCGCGCAGACCCACGCGGGCCGGGTGACTCGGGCGATCTATACGCTGGCCAGCGCTGGAGCGACTGCGTCGGAGCCAACCCGGACGATCTCAGGGACAGTGATCTTGATCTCTCCCGTACCGTCAAGGAGCGACTTGGCTCCCACGATCGTCACCCCGACCAGGCTTCCCGCGGCATCGAAGCGCAAAGCGTGGCCCTCCGGCGACTCGTCAAAGGCCACCGCTGAGGATGGGTCACCCTTGTGCAGATAGAGCACATCGACCTCCGCGTCGTAGAAGACGTTGTCGAATGTGAATGAGCCGATCGTGATGGTCATGGCGCCGATCCGGTGGCGTAGGCCGTGACGACGTGCCCACGTTCTCCACTGTAGGCCACGACAAACTACGCGAGGCTGCTCAGGCAAGATCGCCGCTAGCGTTCGTTGCATGAGCAACGGCCTCCGCGCATGAGCGCGCTCGAAGTGATCTGGCACGGTCTGCGCGACTCGCTGCTGATGGCGTGGGAGGTGTGGTGGGCGCTGGTGCTGGGCTTCGCGATCAGCGCGATCGTGCAGGCGTGGGCGCCGCGCGAGCGCGTGCAGCGCGCGCTGTCGGGCACGGGACCGCGGCCTGTCGCGCTCGCCACCGGGCTCGGGGCGGCCTCCTCCTCGTGCTCCTACGCGGCGGTGGCGATTGCCCGCTCGCTGTTCGCCAAGGGCGCATCCTCCGCGACCGCGCTGGCGTTCCAGTTCGCCTCGACCAACCTCGTGTGGGAGCTCGGCCTCGTGCTGTGGGTGCTGATCGGCTGGCAGTTCACGCTCGCGGAGTACCTCGGCGGCATCGTGATGATCGCGCTGATGGCGCTGGCGCTACGGGCATTCGTGCCGGCGGACCTGGAGGCACGCGCGCGCGAGCACGCCCAGGGCGTGACGGAGGACGGCGGCGACTCACCACCACACCCCCAACCATCAAGGTCACGGCGACCACGGCCAAGGCGACCACGGCCACCACCGCCACGGCGGCGACGCCGCGCGTGGCTGGCGCGAGCGCCTGACCTCCCGCGCCGCGTGGGTCGAGGTGGCGGGCAACTTCCGCGGCGACTGGGCGATGGTTTACCGGGAGATCGCCGCCGGCTTCCTGCTCGCGGGCTTCATCGCGCAGCTCGGCCACGGCTTCTTCGAGAGCCTCTTCATCGTCAACGCCCCCGCGCCGTGGCCGGCGATCGAGAGCGCGCTCGTGGGCCCGCTGATCGCGGTGGCGTCGTTCGTGTGCTCGATCGGCAACGTGCCGCTCGCGGCCGTGCTGTGGTCGGGGGGGATCGGCTTCGCCGGGGTGCTGGCGTTCCTGTTCGCCGACCTGATCGTGCTGCCGATCATCCTGATCTACCGCAAGTACTACGGCCGCGAGTACGCGCTGCGAACCGTCGCCCTGATGTACTGCACGATGGTGCTCGCCGCACTGCTCGTCGCCGCCCTCTTCAGCGCGCTCGACCTGATCCCCACCGGCCCGCGCCCCAGCACCACGGCCGTCTTCGGCAGCGTTGCGCTCGACTACAAGCTGGTGCTGAACGTGCTCGCGACGCTCGTGTTCGTGGCGCTCTTCTGGATGAGCAAGACACGCGCCGAGTCTGGGGGTGGGGGGAGCGCGACCCGCCGGCGTCAAATACCCGGTGCCGCTGCGCTCGCGAGATACACGACGCGATCGTCGAGTGGTTGATCCGCGACGGCGCGTCAATGCGTCTCGGCGGCGGCCGTCTCGGCACGGTGCAGCTCGATCCGCGCCGTGACCTCGTCGGGGTGGGCGCCGCGGTAGCGCAGCGCGGACTCGATCTGCGACCGCGAGAGGGCCGACTCCGCGACGAGTGCTCCGACGGGGTCCTCCTCAGTGGCGAGATCCTCCACCCACATCGCGACCTCCGAGACGTCGGGGCCGCCGAGCAACCCGGCCCGCCGGCCAGTTGGCCCGTCACGGAACGTGATCAGTGGATGTTCCTCGCGTCGTGTCCCCTCCTCGGCGTAGCGGCGAAGGCGATCCGACAGCGTCTCGCCCGCGGCTCGCGCCCGTAGACGCAGGCGCTCGGCAAGACCGTCGTCCAAGCGCACGGAGACGTTAACCGACACGTATACGGTTTAGCACGATGACCACCGGCTGGTGGGAGGGCTACCAGCACGGGCAAGACTCCCGTGCGCCACGGTGGGGCGAGAAGCCGAAGGGTGGCATGCCGGTCGGGGGTCTCCTCAGGTACTCTCAGCTGCCGATGGCCTCGATCGCCCCGAGCATCAGATGAGCAGCGCCGTCGCGATCCCCCTGGAGGGCCGGCGCGTGCTGATCACCGGCGCGGCGCGCGGGATCGGGGCCGGGACAGCGCGACGGCTCCATGCCCGCGGGGCGCGAGTGGCGCTGGCGGGGCTGGAGCCCGAGCTGCTGGCGGAGGTGGCCGCGGAGTGCGGCGATGCGCCGTGGTTTGAGTGCGACGTCGCCGACCGGGCACAGGTCGAGCGCGCGGTGGAGGGGGCCGTCGAGCGGCTCGGGGGCCTGGACGTGGCGATCGCCAACGCCGGCGTTGCGGCGCAGCTGCCGCTCCTTGGGGGCGATCCGGAGATCTTCGAGCGCACGATCGCGGTCAACCTGCTCGGCGTCTACTACACGCTGCGCGCGGCCGGGCCGCACATCGCCCACCCGCGCGGGTACGCGCTGCCGATCGCCTCGCTGGCGGCGGCGATGCACGCGCCGATGATGGGCGCCTACAACGCCTCGAAGGCAGCCGTGGAGGCACTCGGCAACACGCTGCGCATCGAGCTGTTGCACACGGGCGCGCGCGTGGGCGTGGCGTACTTCGGTTTCATCGACACCGACATGGTCAGCCGCGGCACGCAGACGCGGGCTGTCGAACAGGCCCCTCGCTCGCGCCGCGCCGCCGTCAAGCCGGTGCCCCTGGCGCGTGCCCTCGATGCGATCGAGCGCGGGGTCGAGCGCCGCTCCAGGCGCGTGACCGCGCCGGGGTGGGTGGCGCCGGCGCTGCCGCTGCGGATGCTGTTGCAGCCACTCGTGGACCGCTCCGGCCGCGGCCTCGAGCAGACGCTTGCGATTGCCCGTGAGGAGCACGCCTCGTTGACGACTGCCCAACCTGGCTCGTCGTAGGCCTCGTTGACGACTGCCCAACCTGGCTCGTCGTAGGCCTCGTTGACGACTGCCCAACCTGGCTCGTCGTAGGCCTCGTTGACGACTGCCCAACCTGGCTCGTCGTAGGCCTCGATCCGAGGCCAGCCTGCCCACCGGTCATCGGCGCCCGATGTACACGCCGTTCTCGATTGGCCATGCCAAGTGGGACCCCCTGACCGATCCTGCTGGGCGAAAAGTTGCTTAAGGTCTGCGCAACCTGGGTATAGACTGTGTGTTCTAGGGAGCACAAGGATGCCCTGGGCTACGAGGGAGGATGACATGAGGTTTCCCACTGACACGACGGTACGATCTGCTCGCGTCTGGCTTGTTGCGCTCTGTTCATGCGCGGGTCTTGCGCTTGCTGTCGTCGCGCCCGAGGCGCAGGCTGCGGAAGCGCTTGGCGTCGAAAGTGTCTTTGCGGGGAACTGCAACACAGCGTCCAAAGGAGAATGCAACAAAGCCCCTCCTCCCGCAACTCCCGAAGAAGAACTGGCAAAAGCCGAAAAAGAAGGCTATACACAGGCCGCGGGTCATCCGCCGTACGGGGTCACCGAATTCAAGGTTGCCACCGTCCCGGGCACCAAATTTCCCGAAGAACCGCCGCTGGCCATAGTCACGCACGTACGTACGGACGTGGGTACGGGCGTGAGTGCCAATCCCGAGGCTGTGGAAAAGTGCTCATTCGCGGACTTCGGTAAAACGGAAGCAATACCGGGCACCGGCTTCTATACGAAATCGGAATGTAGAGAAGACAAAGAAGGCAAAGTGGAGTCCGAAATCGGGGTCAACAAAGTCGTCGTCTACCTTGGCCCGGCATCGCCTCCATTTGGCGGAGATCTTCCGCTCGAAGGCAAAGTCTACAACCTCGTTCAGCCGTTTGGCCTCGCCTCGGACTTCGGAGTTGCGCTCAAACTTCCGATCCCACTCACCAAAGCTGAGCTTGAAAAAGGGTTTGCGGAACATCCGCTTCCCGAAGGGGAGTTCCCCGGGGAACAAAGCAGAAAAAGAAGCGGCTAAAGCGGCTACCGAAAAAGCGCTCGAGAAAGAACAGTACTTTGCCCACACCCTGATCGAAGGTCACGTCGAATGGGCCGGCAACTACCACGACTACTACGAAATCAACGTCTCCCCCGCATTGCCTTTGATCTCCTCGCGTTTGGTTCTCTTCGGCAATATTGGCACCACCGGACAGGGCGGGTTCATCACGAACTCGAGCCTTTGTGAAGGTCCTGGAGAAAACACGACGACCACGGTGAAACTCAAATCCCTCGAAGGCCAGGAAGCTGCGAAGTCATACGTCACGCCGGTCGCCGCCGAAGGCTGCAACGGCGTTGCGCCCTTCTCGCCCGTCCCGTTCGTGCCGGCGATCTCGATGACACCTGAAACGACCAAGTCCGATCAGCCCGACGGCGTCACGACCGAACTTACCGTTCCGCACGATCCCAGCCCCGAAGGCATCGACTCTTCTCAGGTGAAGGACGCGACCGTCTCGCTGCCGGAAGGGATGACGCTCAATCCCGCCGCCGCCCATGGCCTCGAAGCCTGCACCCCGGCGCAGGCCAGGATCCACAGCCTCACACCGGGAGTCGCGTGTCCGGCCGGCTCGAAGATCGGTACGGTCACGCT
The DNA here is from genome assembly GCA_963812595.1 of uncultured Solirubrobacterales bacterium. Taxonomy (GTDB): domain Bacteria; phylum Actinomycetota; class Thermoleophilia; order Solirubrobacterales; family Solirubrobacteraceae; genus Palsa-744. Next base: position 482,352 of record CAWEVQ010000008.1, on the reverse strand, counting down.
GAACGTCCCCGACCTTCCGCCGGGATCGTTGCAGGGGAACATGTATCTCGGTGGGCCCGAATCTGGACCGATCACGAAACAGCCGTACACCATGTACCTCGACGCCGAGTCGGCGCGCTACGGCGTGTCGGTGCGCCTGGAAGGCTCGATCACGCTCAACGAAACGACCGGACGGGTGATCGCGAGCTTCGTCGAGAACCCGCAGCAGCCCTTCAGCGACGTGATCCTGCACTTCAATGGCGGCCCGCTAGCGCCGATTGCCAACCCGCTCGCCTGCGGTACCGCGACGACTGAAACGAAGCTCGTGCCGTACATTGGCGCATTCGCGACGCAGATGCCCACGAGCGCGTTCACCGTGGACAGCAACGGCTCCGGCGGAGCCTGCGCCTCGCCGCTGTCGTTCGCGCCCACGCAGGCATCTGAAAGCCAACCCGCGACCGGAGGGGCGTCGACCAACTTCTCGTTCACCGTGACGCGGCCCTCCGGCCAGCAGTACCTCTCGCAGATCAAGACCGTGCTGCCGGCCGGCCTCGTCGGGCGGATTCCCGCGGTGTCGCTCTGCACCGAAGCGCAGGTCGCCGAAGCCGCCGCCGGCACGGGTGGCTGTCCTGCCTCCAGCCGGATGGGCTCGGTCACGGTGCTCGCCGGGGCGGGCTCCGCGCCGTACCAGTTCTCCGGCTCGGCCTACCTCACCGGCCCCTACAACGGCGCGCCCTACGGCATGGCGATCGTGGTACCCGCGGTGGCCGGTCCGTTCAGCCTCGGCAACGTGGTTACGCACGAGACGATCAACGTCGAACCGTACACCTCGCGTGTGGTTGTGGCCGGCAGCGTGCCCACGATCTACAAGGGTATTCCGCTGCGGATGCAGAGCCTGACCGTCGAAGTCAACCGTCAGGGCTTCATGCTCAACCCGACCAGCTGCGTGCCGCTGTTGACCGAATCGACGCTCACGGGCGTGACGCTGCTGGGGTCGAGCACGTTCACGACGGCCGAAGTCAAGAGCCCGTTGGTCACCGAAGAATGCAACAAGCTTGCCTTCAAGCCGTCCTTCGGCGCGATCGCCGGCGCGAAAACCTCGCGCACCAACGGCGCCAACCTCGAAGTCAACATCAGCCAGCCGGTCGGCCAAGCGAACATCCAGCAGGTGACCACGACGCTGCCCAAGCAGCTGCCGGTGCGCCTCTCGACGCTCGCTAAAGCTTGCCCGGCGGCGACCTTCGAAGCTGGCCCCGCGCCCGGTGGCTGCTCCAAGGAAGCGAACGTCGGCACTGTGAAAGCGACTACGCCGGTGCTGCCGGGGACGCTCACCGGCACCGCGTGGCTGGTGTCGCACGGCAGCGAAGCCTACCCCAACCTCGACCTGATCCTGAACGGGGACGGCGTCACCGTGATCCTCGTGGGGCGCACCAAAGTGTCCAACTCACAGATCACCACCTCGTTCAGCACGCTGCCCGACGTGCCGGTCTCGAACATCTCGCTCTACCTGCCGTCCGGCCCTAACTCGGTGCTGGGCGCCAACGGCAGCCTGTGCCGCTCGCCGATGAAGATGCTCACCACGCTCGTCGCCCAGAACCGGGCGATTATCCTCCAATCGCCCATCATCGCGGTGCGCAACTGCCCGGTGGAAATCGTCAAACACAAAACCAGCGGCGCCACCGCAACGCTCAACGTGCAGCTGCCGGCGGCTGGCAGCGTCAGCGGCGCGGGCACTGACCTCAAGTTCACCAAGCGCAGCGTGGGCGCGGGCGGGCGCACCAACGTCAAGGTGTCGCTCACCTCGGTCGGCAAGGAAGTGCTGCGCAAATTCCGCCAGCTGCGGATCAAGGTGCGGGTTGGCTTCGTTCCGAAGAGCAAAAAAGGCAACATCACCTCCAAGGCGTTCGCCACCGTTACGTTCAGAGCGTAGTACCTGGACCCGCCGGGCAAATCCTGGCGCCGGCGGGTCCAACTTAAGCCGGCGGGTCCAACTTAAAGTTAGAACCGCTTGTCGCGGGGTAACAGTCATTCGTGAGGAGTGGAGAGGCACGAATCTGGCTGGCGACGCTGCTCGCCTGTGTGGCGAGCGGCGTCGCGGCGCCTGACGCGTTTGCCACGTTCGGGGTGAACAAGTGGGAAGCGGGGACGTGCAAGGAAAAAGCCTGCAATAGCGAAGGAAAAGACCCCGCCGCCGAATTCTACACTCAGGCCGCCGGGCACCCGGACTTCGGAATCACCGATTTCGCATTCAACTACACGCGGGAAACCAACATCCTGGCCGAAGAAGTGAGGACCCCCGGAGGCCACGTCCGCGACGCGCGCGTGGATCTGCCACCCGGCCTTGCCGTCGACCCCGAAGCCGTCAAGGAATGCCCAGAAGCGCAGATCGAGGCGCTCGAATGTCCCGAATCGACCGAGGTCGGGGAAGACGAAGCGCAGGGCACGGCAGAACTGGCGCTGGGCATCAGGAAGACCGTGACGGAAAGCTTTCCCGTCTATAACCTCGCGCGCCGGCCGGGCCAGCCCGCGCGATTTGGCGTCGAGGTGAAGAGCTCGACGCTCAAGCTCGCCGAAGAAGTCAGCGGCACGAAACTCCAGAGCGCGATCTACCTCGAAAGCGGGATCAGCTGGCACCACGAAGCCGAAACCGCCGAAAGCAGCGGCGTGCCCACCGGCGACTACCACGAGTTCTTCGAGATCCACAACATCCCCACACAGCCCGAACTGATCGAGTCACGGCTGATCTTCTGGGGCGTGCCGCGGGAACACACGCTCACCGGTGAAGCGCCCCGAGCGTTCATCACGATGCCGAGCTCGCAGAGCGTCTGCGCCAGCCCGTCGACCACCTACCTGCATGTCGACTCCTATGAAACCGAAGGCGTCTTCCTCAAATACGCCGACGAAACGCGCTTGAAAGATGGAACGCCGATCGTCGCCACCGGCTGCAATGCACTCGCGTTCGATGACCCCTCGCTTTCGCTTGCTCCCGAAACCAGCCGCTCCGATCAGCCCGATGGCGCGACCGTGGACCTCCACATTCCCCAACTGATCTCTGAACCGGGCAAGCCCGACTCGCCCGATCTGCAGAACGCCGAAGTTTCGCTGCCGGAAGGGATGACGCTCAACCCTGCCGCCGCCCACGGCCTGGAAGGCTGCACCAATGCGCAGATCAAGCTGGGTACCAACGAAAAGATCGAATGTTCCGCCGGCTCGGAAATCGGGACGGTGGCGATCAACGCGCCCGGAATCCCGAACGGCTCGCTGGCGGGCAAGGTCTACCTTGGCTCGCCCGAGCCCGGGGGGGCGGAATCGGGCGAGGAGTTCCGTATCTTCCTCGCCGCCGAAGCGCCGCAGTACGGGGTGGGGCTGCGCCTCGAAGGCCACGTAAAGGCCAACGTGCAGACCGGCCGGCTGACGGCGCTCTTCACCGGCGATCCCCAGGTGCCTTTCGAAGACTTCGTCCTCGCCTTCAAGGGCGGCCCACGGGCGCCGCTCGCCAATCCGCTGCGTTGCGGCCTCGCCGCACCTGCGGCCGCGCTCACTCCCTACACCGGCCAGCCGGCGCAGACGGCGCAGACGTACGGCTTCACCGTCGATGTCAACGGCCATGGCGGCGCCTGCCCCGCACCGTTGCCCTTCACGCTGACGCAGACCACCGCGCCGCAGAGCCCGGCGAGTGCCGGCGCGTACAGTCCCTTCGTGCTCAAACTCGCTCGCGGGGAGGGGCAGCAGTACCTGTCGAAGGTGCAGACCACGCTGCCTCCCGGCCTGCTCGGCGCGATCTCCTCAGTGCCGCTGTGCGCGGAAACGCCCGCCAATGCGGGGACCTGCCCCGCGGCGAGTGAAATCGGGAGCGCGTCGGTGAATGCCGGCGCCGGCTCCGAACCGTACGGGTTCGTCGGCAAGGTCTTTCTTACCGGGCCCTACGGGGGGGCTCCCTACGGTCTCTCGATCGTGGTGCCCGCCATCGCCGGTCCTTACAACTTCGGTCAGGTCATCACGCGTGCGGCGATCGGTGTCGGGCTGTACAGCGCTCGTGCGGTCGTCACCGCCACGCTGCCAACGATCGTGGAAGGGGTCCCGCTGCGCCTGCGCGACGTCGACGTCGACGTCAACCGGCCCAAGTTCCTGTTCAACCCGACCAACTGCTCCCCGCTGGCCACGGAATCGCTGCTCAGCGGCTTCGTCCCCGGGTCCAGCGCGATCGCCGAACAGAGCCTCTCGAACCCCTTCCAGGTCGGCGAATGCAACAAGCTGGCGTTCACCCCGAAGCTCACCGCCTCCACCGGCGCGCGCGTCTCGCGGGTCAACGGGGCCAGCCTCGAAGTCAAGGTCACGCAGGCCGCGGGCACACAGCCCGCAGGGCTGGCTCAGGCCAACATTCGTGAAGTGCTCACGTCGCTGCCGAAAAAGCTGGCGGCGCGCATCACCACACTGCACAAAGCCTGCCCCGCTGCCATCTTCGAAGCGAGCCCACCCCCCGGTGGCTGCTCCAAAGAAGCGCGCGTCGGCTCCGCCACCGTCACCACACCCGTGCTACCCGAAACGGGGATGCGAGCCGCAGGCGAGCGTCTCCCGGCTTCGGGCGGGGCGCTCACCGGGCCTGCCTATTTGGTCTCCCACGGCAGCGAAGCCTACCCGGACCTAGACGTCATCCTCAGCGGCGACAACGGGGTGGAGGTGGTGCTGGTCGGCCACACTCACATCGCCCGCACAGGGATCCTCTCGTCGTCGTTCGAATCGCTGCCCGACGTGCCGATCTCGAGCTTCGCGCTGAGCTTGCCCACCGGTGCGCACTCAGTGCTGACCGACAACCGCAACGGCAACCTCTGCGGCTCGAAATTCGTAATGCCCACGACGATCGTCGCGCAGAGCGGGGCGCGGATCACACAGCGCACGAAGATCCTCGTCAGGGGCTGCCCCCGGCACAAGAAAAAAACAGGACATCGGAGCCGCCGTCTAAAGTCTCACGGGCATGGCCACCGCACGCATCGACGCCCCCGTAAGACAGGTCGCCGGCACCGACGGTGACCCGCTGCTCGGCGCGCTGCGGCGCCTGATGCGGCTTGCCGATGCGGGCGGCGATTCCGAGGCCGGCGGCGATTCCTCCGAGGCCGTCTTTCGCGCGCTGGCGCACGAGTTGTGCACGCTGCTGGGAGCCGAGGAGATGCAGGTGCACCATCTTGCCCGCGAGGGGACCCGCTCGGAGGCCGGCCAGCGGGAGGGTGAGCCGGGCGAGCCGGTCGTCGCCTATCTGTTTGGCGGCGAGGGCCGTCTCGGCTACGTCGTCCCCCGCGCCGAGCGTCCGCCCGGGGTCGCCGGGGTCGCGAGCACCGGCCAGAGCGTGCTAGCCGTCGGCGCCCGCGAGCTGGCCGCCTCGCTGCCGCGCGCCGCCTCCGCCGGCTTCGGCTGCGCGCTGCTGGTGGCGCTCACCGTGCGCGAGGAGGTGGAGGCGGTGGTCGTCGCCGCACGCCGGCGCCCCATTGGGTGGAGCGAGCCCGAGATCGCCCGCGCCGGCGCGCTTGTCGATCAGGCGGCGCATACGCTGGCGCTGCTGCGCGCGCGCGCGGAGGCCGGCACCGACGCCGTCACCGGCTGCATGAACCACCGCGCGATGCGCCGCCGTCTGCGCGAAGAGATCGACCGCGCCACCCGTACCGGAGGCGACCTCGGCTGCTTGCTGATTGATCTCGACGACTTCAAGCTGGTCAACGACCGCCACGGGCACCCCGCTGGGGATGCCGTGCTGCGCGGCGTCGCGCGCGCGTTGCAGGGCGAGTTCCGCGCCTTCGACCGCGTCGCCCGCTACGGCGGCGACGAGTTCGTCGTGATCCTCCCGGCTGCCGACTTGCACAGCGCCGCGCTTGCCGGCGAGCGTGCCCTGCAACGGCTCGCCGAGGTCTCCTCCTTCGACCTGGTCGCGGGGGTGTCCGCCTCGATCGGCGTTGCCCAGTGGGCTCCCCCGATGAGCGCCGAGCAGCTGCTCGAAGCGTGCGACGCCGCCTTGCTGCGCTCCAAGCGCGCGGGCAAGGGCTGCGTCGAGCTGGCAGTCGCCTGAGGGGGCAGGCGGGGGCCCTGCGCGGGGGTGGCACTCTCGCCGGAGGGGGAGCAGGCAGGGGGTGTCGTTGTTGTTGTTTCTTTTTGGGCCCCAACCAGCAACTGGACCTGCGTAACAGCCACCAGATGACAGCTGTGAGAGGTCCAGTAGCTGGTTGGGGCCCAAAACTGAAACATCATCTCCCCCCGGTGGTGGACGATCGAGCAGAACGACGACGGTCTTTGATTGACTGGGGGCATGGCCGGCAACAGCTTTGACGCGCGGGGCACGCTCACGGTGGGAGGGCGCGAGTACGAGATCTTCCGCCTTGCCCCGCTCGCGGAGCGCTTCGACGTGGCGCATCTGCCGTTCTCGCTGAAGGTGCTGCTCGAGAACCTGCTGCGCGCCGAGGGCGCGGCCTCGGGCACCGGCACGGTGCGCGCTGCCGACATCGAGGCACTGGCCGGCTGGGATTCCGCCGCGCAGCCCTCGATCGAGATCGCCTTTACTCCCGCGCGTGTGCTGATGCAGGACCTGACGGGCGTCCCGGCGGTGGTGGACCTCGCCGCGATGCGCGACGCGATGGCGCAGATGGGCGGCGACCCCGCCAAGATCAACCCGCTCGCACCCGCGGAGTTGGTGATCGACCACTCCGTGCAGGTCGACGCCTTTGGCACGCGCGACGCCTTCGCGATCAACGCCGCGCGCGAGTTCGAGCGCAACCAGGAGCGCTACCTCTTCCTGCGTTGGGGCCAGCAGGCGTTCGACAACTTCAAGGTGGTCCCCCCTGACACCGGGATCGTGCACCAGGTCAACCTCGAGTACCTCGTCGCGCGTGGTGTTCGTCGCCGACGGCGAGGGGCCGAGGCTGGCGGGTGACGGGCGCACGGGGGCGACGCGCGGGCTGGTGGGCCCGGTGCAGACGCGCATGAGGATGAAGGCCCGCCCGCCCTGCCCGCCGCCTACCCCGACACGCTCGTGGGCACCGACTCGCACACGACGATGGTCAACGGCCTCGGCGTGCTTGGCTGGGGCGTCGGCGGGATCGAGGCCGAGGCGGCGATGCTGGGGCAGCCGCTGTCGATGCTGATCCCGCAGGTCGTCGGCTTCCGCCTGCACGGCGCGCTGCGCGAGGGGGCCACGGCCACTGACCTCGTGCTGACCGTCACCGAGCTGCTGCGCGAGCGCGGCGTGGTGGGCAAGTTCGTCGAGTTCCACGGCGCCGGCCTCGCCGGCCTGCCGCTGGCGGACCGCGCGACGATCGGCAACATGTCGCCCGAGTTCGGCTCGACCTGCGCGATCTTCCCAATCGATGCGGAGACGCTGCGCTACCTGCGTTTCTCGGGGCGCCCCGCGGAGCAGGTGGAGCTGGTCGAGGCGTACGCGCGCGAGCAGGGCATGTGGCACGATGAGAACTCCCCCGAGCCGCGCTTCTCCGAGCAGGTCGAGCTCGACCTCGGCGAGGTGGTGCCGAGCCTCGCCGGCCCCAAGCGCCCGCAGGATCGGATCTCTCTGACCGACGCCAAGCCGGCCTTCCGCCGCGCGCTGGCGGGCTACGTGCCCACCTCAAACGGCGACGACGAAGCGGTGGCGGCGACCTTCCCCGCGAGCGATCCCACCGCCTCGCAGGAGCCGGCCAACGGCGAAGGCGCACGCGCGGCGCACGCGCAGGCGTCGGCGGCGAGCGAGGCGGAGGGGTCGTCGGGGGGCCCCAGCGGCTCGGAGGGGTCGTCGGACGGATCGGGAGCCAACGGGCCGCGGGAAGACAAAAGGGAGGAGGAGGAGGGGGGGCAGTGGTCACGCTGTCGGACGGCACCTCAACCACCCTCCGCCACGGCCACGTGGTCATCGCCGCGATCACCAGCTGCACCAACACCTCCAATCCCTCCGTGATGATTGGGGCGGGGATCCTCGCGCGCAACGCGCTCGCCCGGGGCCTGCAGCGCAAGCCATGGGTGAAGACCTCGCTGGCGCCTGGGTCGAAGGTCGTCAGCGAATACCTCGACCGCGCCGGGCTCACCGAGCCGCTGGAGCAGCTCGGCTTCAACCTCGTCGGCTACGGTTGCACCACCTGCATCGGTAACTCCGGGCCGCTGCCCGAGGAGATCTCGAAGGTCGTGGGCGACGAGGACCTCGCGGTGGTCTCGGTGCTATCGGGCAACCGCAACTTCGAGGGGCGCATCAACCCGGACGTGAAGATGAACTACCTCGCCTCGCCGCCGCTGTGCGTCGCCTACGCGTTGGCGGGCACGATGGACATCGACATCGTCGCCGACCCGCTGGGCTGCGACGCCGACGGGCGGGGACGTCTACCTGCGCGACATCTGGCCCACCGAGGCGGAGATCGCGCAGACGATCGAGCAGGCGGTGCAGTCGGACATGTTCCGCAAGAGCTACGCCGAGGTGTTCGCCGGCGACGAGCACTGGAACGGGCTGGACGTTCCCGCCGGCGAGCGCTTCGCCTGGGATGAGCGCTCCACCTACGCGCGCCTGCCCCCTTACTTCGAGGGGATGCCCCCCGAGCCCGCGCCGCTCGAGGACCTGCGCGGCGCGCGCGTGCTGGCGGTGTGGGGCGACTCCGTCACCACCGATCACATCTCCCCCGCTGGCGCGATCAAGCGCGACGGTCCCGCCGGGCTGTACCTGCAGGAACAGGGGGTCGCCCCGCGCGACTTCAACACCTTCGGCGCCCGCCGCGGCAACCACGAGGTGATGATGCGCGGCACCTTCGCCAACATCCGCATCCGCAACCTGCTGCGGGCCGGCGGGGAGCGCGCGCTGCCCGAAGGCGGTCTCACCTTCCACCTGCCGGTGTCCACGGCGGGCTCACAGGGCGACTCGGGGGGCCTCGCGGGTGGCGCTGCGGTCGAGCCGGGGCGGTCGAGCAGCTGTCGATCTACGACGCCGCGATGCGCTACACGCAGGAAGAGGTCCCGCTGGTGGTGCTGGCCGGCAAGGAGTACGGCACCGGCTCCTCGCGCGACTGGGCGGCGAAGGGCACGAAGCTGCTCGGCGTGCGCGCCGTGATCGCGCAGAGCTTCGAGCGCATCCACCGCTCCAACCTCGTGGGGATGGGCGTGCTGCCGCTGCAGTTCAAGCCCGGGGACTCGGTTTCTTCGCTGGGGTTGACGGGCTACGAGATGTTCTCGATCGAGGGGATCGCCGAGCTGCCGCACGAGCTGAAGGTGAACGCCGATGAGAAGGCGTTCACGGTGACGCTACGCATTGACACGCCCCGCGAGGCTGAGTACTACCGCCATGGCGGCATCCTCCAGTACGTCCTGCGAGGATTGCTCGCCTCATGAGCGACGACTTCCCGCAGGTCCTGCGCGACCTGCTCGCGGCGCGCGGTCCGTCCGGCTATGAGACAGCGCCCGCGGCGGTGTGGCGCGCGGCGGCGGAGGCGTTTGGCGCCGAGGTGGACATCGACGTGGTCGGCACGCCCTCGGCACGGGTGCCGGCTCGCGGCCAGGGCGTCGACTCCACATCTCCAGCCCTCCCCGCTGGGGACGCCGCGCCTGCCAGTGCCCCCCGGCGGCTGGTGGTGATGGGCCACATCGACGAGATCGGGCTGATCGTCACCCACATCGACGACGAGGGCTTCCTCTGGTTTCGCGAGGTGGGAGGCTGGGACGCGCAGATCCTCGTCGGCCAGCGCGTGGTGCTCGGCACGCGCGATGGCGAGCTCACCGGGGTGATCGGCAAGAAGCCGATCCACCTGCTGCGCGAGGAGGAGCGCAAGAAGGTCGCCGAGGTGCGCGACCTGCACATCGACATCGGCGCGCGCGACGGCGAGCAGGCGCGCGAGTTGGTGCGGGTCGGCGACGTCGCGGTGATCGCCGGCGAGCCGGTGGAGCTGCCCAACGGGCGCGATCGCCTCGCGCGCCCTGGACAACCGCCTCGGCTCGTTCGTCGCGCTCGAGGCCGCGCGGCTGGTGGCGCAGTCGGCGGCCGGCGTGACGGCGAGGGTGAGGGCAACGGTGGCGGTGAGGGTGAGGGCAGTGGTGGCGCCGAGTGGGAGCTCGTCGCCGTGGCCGCCGCGCAGGAGGAGACCACCTTCGGCGGCTCGCGCACCTCGGCCTTCTCGCTCGAGCCCGACGCGGCGATCGTGGTGGACGTGACCCACGCGACCGACGCCCCCGGGATCGAGGTGAAGGAGTCGGGCAAGCACCCGCTCGGCTCGGGGCCCGTCCTCAGCCGTGGCTCGACCCTGCACCCCCGCCTGTTCGAGCTGCTGCACGACACCGCCGAGCGCGAAGGCATCCCCTTTACGGTCGAGGCGATCGGTCGCAACACGGGTACCGACGCCGATGCGGTCCATCTCAGCCGCGGCGGCGTTCCCACCGCGCTGGTGTCGGTCCCGATCCGTTACATGCACTCCCCGGTTGAGCTGGTCGAGCTGGCCGATGTGCACGCCGCCGCAAAGCTGATCGCCGCCGCGGCACGCACGCTCGGCGTGGATACGTCGCTGGCGCGCTAGCGGGTCGGCGCCGCCGGCCGCGCCGATCGGAGATCCCGTCGATCCCCGATCGGCCGGCGAACAGGGCCCTCAGGCGGCGGGGGTTAGCTCGGTGAACTCGGGGATCTCGTATGCCGCTCCGGGTGTGCCGCCCAGCGCGAGCACGCGCATGCCCTCGGGTCCCGAGAACAGCTTGCGCTTGATGCCGGGGCCGACCCGGATGAGGACGTCGGGTGTGAGGTCCAGACGCTCGCCCTCGACCTCGATCGCGCCAGATCCGCGAATCACCGAGTAGACCTCCTCCTGGCCGTCCTCCGCGTGTTCGTGCTCAGGGTAGTCATTGTAGTTGGGGGGCAGGTCCACGACCTGCATGCCGAAGGAGGAGACGCCCAGTTCGGCGCGGGCCTTCTTCAGGCCGCCGCCGAACGCGCCCTCCATCTCGTCGATCTGCTTTGCGGTGTATCCGGGCATGACAGCAACTCCCTATCCGTAGTTTTGTGTGGTCGCCGAGGTCGACGACCGCCGAAAGTCGAGCCAGAATCTTAGCGACTGCTAACTAAGAAAGTCGTCCGATTCGTGCGAGCTCGCATGGGCCCCCGATCCCATCAGGTCTCGTGGCAGATCCTCCGGTGGCCGTCCCGATCTCGATCAGGTTTTGTGGCAGATCCTCCGGTGGCGTCGTCGAAAATAAGCGCACAGCTGCCCACCGCGCACCACGAACGCCGGCGAGACCGCTTCGGTGGGCTCGTTTTCCCTTTCCTTGTCTTCCGCACACGGCACCGTGGGCACTCGCAACGTGCCGGGGTGCAGCGGCTGCCATGCGATCGGCCAGTTTGGGCCTTCGCCCTGGTACAGGGGTCGCCCATGAACGAAGAAGCTCACGTCCTCGTTGGCGCCACCCTTGATGAAGGGGGGGCATGAGGAGTCGGGTTTGCCCCGCAGCGCCCCGGTGCCGGCTTCGAGTGGGGGCCCGCCCGCCGGCGCCCACACGTCCGGGGCGCAGCTTGCGTGGAACACGATCGACGGGACGGTCTCCACGGGGGGTATTTCACTGCCGGGTTCGCAGAGCGCCACCGAGATGCTCCTGCCATTGGGCGACCATTCGGGCCACATGACGATCGGGTCTTCGTTGCCGGCGCCGCGGTGGTAGGTGAAGAGCCGGCGTATGTGGGGGCTTGGCGGAGTGATGATGTCGAGCTCGCTGCCCGCTCCGTCGGCGCGCTGAAACACGATCGACCCCTTCGAGCTCCAACGCGGCGTGCGATCGCCGGGATGATCGGTGAGTGGGCGCACGGGCGAGCCCGGCGCCACGCCCGTCAGGAAGAGGCCGGAGGGCCTGACGAACACGATTTGCGTCCCGTTGGGGGAGAAGGCGGGTTCGCTGCCCGCGACGAGCGGAGTGGGGTTTGAGCCATCGGCATATGCGACGTACACGGTGAGGGTGCTCGTCGTGGGATGGAATGGGGGGCGGGCGTCGGCCGTGGGATGGAAGGGGGAGACGGTGCTGGCCGTGGGGTGGAATGCGGGGAGAGTGGTCGTCGTGCGACGCTGGAATGCCAGCAGGTCGCCCGACGGCGAGAAGCTCGGAGCGGAGTCTTCGGGGCCGGTGGTCAGCCGCAGCTGGTCGCCCGTGGCGGGGTCCACGGCCCAGATGCTGTGTTCGGCCGAGTACGCGATCACGCCGTCTCCGCCGGGAAAGGAGCCCTCCGCGGCGCTGGGCGTGAGCATTGCCGCGATCGCGCCGACCACGGCGATCGCGCCAAGCCTGGCCGAGCTTCGCCGCCGGGAAGCCATGGTGGCTACGAGAATACAGAACTCTCCGACACGCCGCAAGGTTCGGATCTAGATATGATTTGGATTCCTGCCTGAGACCGGGACATCTTCGAAGGACAGCTCCAAAGGGCTCGGCGCCGGGGTGATCAAAGCGGGCCAGATAGCGGGGGCGCTCACGGCGGTGATCACCGCCGGGGTGCTGATATGGAACCTTGCTCTGAAGCCCACGCCCGCGCCGCCCGCGCCGGCCGAGTTGGTGGCTCACGTAGTGGATGTCCACGCGCACCCCGGCATCACCGAGTACACCTATCTCCAGAGCCATCCCGGGCAGCTCCAACGCGAAGAAGCCCAACTGCGGACGGCTGCCATCCGCGACGGGGAACCGCCCTTGACCCAGCGGGAAATCGATCAGGCGCTGCGCCAGCCGGGAGCTGAAGTGCAGTGGAAGATCTTCTTGGAAGGGCCAGTTGGGCGTCGATTTGAGGTGACTCACACGCTCTTTCGCGAAAAGGCAGGCGAAAAGACGGTGATCGCAGATGAACTGGGCAGCATCTGGCCGCCGGAACGCATCGTCTCGCAAGCAGTCAAGTACGAAAACACCGAAGGCGCTTGGATCCAGACGCCGCCGGGCGGCGGGACCTACGTGATCGAAATCTATCTGGCCTCCGCCGATGGAAGCCAAAACGCCGAAGGCTCCGCGAGCTTCCACGTGGCACGCTGACGGCGCGGGCGCAACCCGAGGGCACTACGAGTTGCTCGACTCCCCCGCGGGCGTCTGCAATTCCAGTCCCGCGACCCGCTCGAAGTGGCGCCGGTTGCGAGTCATGACCTTCATGCCGTGCTCCAGCGCAGTGGCGGCGATGAGCGCGTCTGGCACCGGAAGCTCGGTCGTGCGCCGGATGCGTCCGGCGGCCTCGGCGATCGCTCGATCCACCGAGACCTCCTCGAGCACGCTCAGCGCTTGGCGCAAAGCCGGCTCGTCGACGTTCCGGCCGGCGAACAGCTCGCAGCGAGTGACCACGGAGATCTTCAGCTTGGGGTCGAGTAGGTGCAGCGGGCGGTATCCGCGCAGGTGATCGATCAGGACGTCAGTGTCCAGGAGGATCCGACTCAATACGATTCCAGTCGAGGTCGAAGCGGTTCCACTCCTCGCGCGGCGGTACCTCCAGGTCCGGGCAGGACCCAAATGTTTCGTCCAAGACGCGCTGCAACTTTTCGAGGTCCGGTTCCGGCGGTGGCAGGTACGAGTCGAGCGCTGCACGGATGACCTCGGCCAGCGTGCGACCGTCGCGCGCGCGCAGTTCCTCGATGCGATCACGCTGCTCCTGGGTCAGGTACACCTGTGTGCGCGTAGCAGCCATATACCGCGCAGTATACAGCAACACCGGACGGCCCCGGCCGACTTGCGGGGCGTGCTCGCCCCAGCGCGGGCCACCTACCTCATCCCCGCACCAACCGCTTGTAGGAGATCCGATGCGGGCGGTCGGCGGCGGCGCCCAACAGCTCGTGGCGGCGTTCCTCGTAGGCGTCGAAATTGCCCTCGAACCACGTCACCTGGGAGTCGCCCTCGAAGGCGAGCACGTGCGTGGCCACGCGGTTGAGGAACCAGCGGTCGTGGGAGATCACCACCGCGCAGCCGGGAAATTCGAGCAGCGCGTTCTCGAGCGCGCGCAGCGTGTCCACGTCGAGATCGTTGGTGGGCTCGTCCAGCAGCAGCAGGTTGCCGCCGCTGCGCAGCAGCTTGGCCAGGTGTACGCGGTTGCGCTCGCCGCCGGAGAGCTTGCCGATGCGCGCCTGCTGGGAGGAGCCCTTGAAGTTGAAGCCCGCCGTGTACTGGCGCGAGTTGACCTCGCGGTCGCCCACCTGGATGTGCTCGTAGCCTTCGGAGATCTCCTCCCACACGGTCTTCTCCGGGTTGAGCGAGTCGCGCGACTGGTCGACGTAGGCGAGCTTCACGGTGTCGCCCAGCTCGATCGTGCCACTGTCGGGCTGCTCCTGGCCGGTGATCATCCGAAACAGCGTGGTCTTGCCGGCGCCGTTGGCGCCGATCACGCCGACGATGCCGGCGCGTGGTAGGTCGAAGGAGAGCTCCTCGATCAGCAGGCGCTCGCCGTAGCCCTTGGACAGGTTGGTGGCGCTCAGCACTTTCGCTCCCAGGCGCGGCCCGGGCGGGATGTGGATCTGGACCTCGTCGAGCTTGACGTTGCGCTCCTCGGCGATCAGCTCCTCGTAGCGGGCGAGGCGGGCCTTGGACTTCGTGCGTTTGCCCTTGGGGTTCATGCGCACCCATTCGAGCTCCGCGGCGATCGTGCGCTCACGGCCCTTCTCCACGCGCTCTTCCTGGGCGAGCCGCGCCTGCTTCTGCTCGAGCCAGCTGGAGTAGTTGCCTTCGTAGGGGATGCCCTTGCCGCGATCGAGCTCGAGGATCCAGCCGGCCACGTTGTCGAGGAAGTAGCGGTCGTGGGTGACCGCCACGATCGCGCCCTTGTACTCGGAGAGGTGCTGCTCCAGCCACGCCACCGACTCGGCGTCGAGGTGGTTGGTGGGCTCGTCCAGCAGCAGCAGATCGGGCGCGCGCAGCAGCAGGCGACACAGCGCCACGCGCCGGCGCTCGCCGCCGGAGAGCTTGCTCACGTCGGCGTCCGGCGGGGGCAGGCGCAGCGCGTCCATCGCGTATTCGAGTCGCGTGTCGAGATTCCAGGCGTCGGCCGCGTCGATCTTCGCCTGGATCCTGCCGAACTCCTCGGCGATCTCCTCGGAGTAGTTGGCGGCCAGCTCGTTGAAGCGGTCGAGCAGCGCCTTGGTCTCCGCGACGCCATCCTCGACGTTGCCCTTGACGTCCTTGCTCTCGTCGAGGTGCGGCTCCTGCTCGAGCATGCCCACGGTGGCCCCCGGCGCGAGCGCGGCTTCGCCGCGGTACTCCTGATCGACCCCCGCCATGATCCGCAGCAGCGTCGACTTGCCGGCGCCGTTGTAGCCGAGCACGCCGATCTTCGCGCCGGGGTAGAACGCGAGCGTGATGTTGTCCAGCACCGTCTTGTCCGGTGGGTGGAGCTTGGACAGGCGGTGCATCGTGAAGATGTACTGGGCGGACATTCTGGGCAGCTTAGAAGGATTGCCGTCCGGACTGGATGGGGGCGGCGAGATGCCCTACCGTTTGTGCTTCATGCCCACGGTGCTGGATATCGAGCAGCAGATGATGCTGCTGGAGCTGGAGCCCCCGTTCGACAAGCGGGCGGTGCAGCTGGCGCGCCGCAAGATGGCCAAGCGCTGGCATCCCGACCTGGCGCCCCCCGGACGCCAGGTCGAGCACGAGCGCCACCTGAAGGCGATCAACGAGGCGGCCGACCAGCTGGAGCGGATGGCGGAGACGTTGCGCGGGGGGCGAGTCTCACGCAACGCCGTGCGGGCGAGCGCGGCGGCGGCGCGCCAAGCGCGCGAGGAGGCGGGGCGCCGTGCCTACGAAGCTGAGCAGCGCGCGCGTGCGAGCGCGACCGAGAACGCCAAGTACGACCCCTTTGGCAGCAGGGTGCCCGACCACTCGGTGGTGCACCGCTACGCGCGCTGCACCTCCTACCCCGAGTGGGGCGTGGGAACTGTGGCGGGCATCTACTTCACCGGCGACAGTACCGCCGGCGAAGGGGCGGGCGATGAAGTGCAGCAGTGGGCACGGGTGAAGTTCAGCCACGGCATCCGCACGGTGCCGGCGGGCAGCATGCGCTTCGTGGACTTCTCCAAGCCCGACCCCGCGGGCGAGCGGATGGAGCGCTTCATGGTGGCGGCGCAGCGGGCGATGGCCGAAGGCGAATACGCCCTGGCGGCGAAGCGGCTGGTGTACGCGCGCGAAGCACAGCCCAACGACGTGGGGGTGCTGCGGCTGATGACGCTGGCTTTCTGGCAGGCCGGCGAGCTCGAGGCGGCGGCGCGCGCGGTACGCGACTGGGCGCGCGTCGACGGCGAGCGCCCGGCACCTCACCGCTTCGCGGCGCGCATCTACGAAGACGTCGGCGCGGTGGACCTCGCCGAGGAAGCGGCGCGGCGCGCCGCCGAACGGGGCCCCTCGGACGCCGGCGCGTGGGAGCGCCTCGGCCGCCTGCGCCTGCGCATGATGGACCGTGAGGGCGCCCTGGAGGCGCTGGAGCGCGCGCTCCGCCTCGGGGCCAACCACGAGGTCAAAGACCTCGTGGTGCAGGCGCTGGCGATCGAACCTCGGGCTCCCGCGCCCGCTGCCGCGTAGCGGGTCGAGCCTGGGGCTCCCGCGCCTGCGCCCGCGGCTGCGTAGCGGGTCGAGCTTCGTGCTCCCGCGCCCGCGCCGCGTAGCGGGTCGAGCTTCGTGCTCCCGCGCCGCGTAGCGGGTCGAGCTTCGGGTGGCGCCAGTTGATGTTAAACTTTTCAGGCCCAAACCCTTCATTTTGTAAAGTGGTTGGGGGCGCAAAAGAATGCATCTACCCGCTCCGGGCTCCGGTCAGCCCAGGGTGATCACATCAGCCCAGGATGTTCACCGCGCGAGACACGATCAGGCCGATCGTCACCAGCGAGACGATCGCCTGCAAGCCCATGATGCTCTTGGCGGTGGAGGTGAGCGGCATCGTGTCGGTGGGGGAGAACGCGGTGGCGTTGGTGAGCGAGACGTACAGGTAGTCGATGAACTTCGGGCGCCAGTACAGCGGCTCGATGCGGTCGTCGCTCATCTGCGGGAAGAGGAAGTCCGGCGCCCGATCCTGCCCGGCGGCGCGGCGCCCGGGGCCGCCGCGGTCCGTCTCCCAGTACCAGAGGGCGAAGATCAGGAAGTTGGTCATCCAGATCAGCACCCCGGAGGTGATCAGCTCGGTCCCGCTCTGAACGTTACGGTGCAGCAGCAGGCTGCTGAGCGCGGCCAGCGAGTAGATGTTGGCGGCGCTCACGAACGCGGTCAGGCCCAGCGCGACGCGCCGCCGGCGAGGATGCTCGTGCTCGAGCTGGCGAGGCGTGGCCATGAACATCCCGAGCAGCAACGCGGCCTCCAGCGAGGGCACCAGCCACGGCGGCCCGGCGGTCAGCCGCTTGGGGAGTGCCACCTGCAGGGCGATCGCGGCAAGGATCGTGGCCTGCGCCGGCCAGAAGGGCTCGGAGGCGGGCGGCGGCGGGTAGGGCCGGCCGGGAGAGGTCGGGGAGGGTGAAAGAGAAGGCGAAGAGGAAGGAGGCGGGGAGGGAGAGGGAGAGGCCTGATCCACGGGTGCAGGGTACGGCGCGGATCGGCTGGCATCACAGCACCCGTGCGCGGCGCGTTTGCGTGGCTTGCGAGTGGTGGAGGAGCACGGTCGGGGCGCGCTAGCCTAAGTGGTGTGGGTATCGAGAACCCCGTCCACCTGATGTTCCTCGCGGCGGTGGCGCTGGTCGTGCTAGGCCCCAAGCGCCTCCCCGAACTCACGCGCGCGGCGGGCAAGAGCATCCGCGAGTTCCGCGAGGCGCTCAACGGCGGAGTGGTGGACGAGCCGCCGCCGGCTGGGCAGTTGGCCGAGCCGGCGCCGGCCGGGCAGTTGGCGGATCCGCTGCAAGTTGGGCAGATGCCCGAGCCCGAGCGGGAGCCTGAGTAGCGCGGGGGGCAGCGGCGATTGCGCAGGTTGTTGTCTAGCAAATCCGCAGCGAACGCCCGCCGAGGGACGAATACGACCCATACACAAAGGCCGCGGAGGGGCTGCAGCTGAAGCTAACGAGCTGACACCGCTTCGCCCGTCAGCGGCGCGATCGAGGCAGAGCGGCTGTTGCCCACCCAGGTGGTGAGGAGGATCAGCGCGAGGATGCCGACCCCGATCGCCAGGCAGCCGCCGGCCACCCCGAGATACCCGGCGGAGTGGTGTGGGCTGACAAAGAAGTAGGGGTACCAGTTGACCACCGCCCCGCGGATTAGCGTGTAGGCGATGTAGAGGAGCGGGAAGCTCATCCACACCAGCGTGCTACGCAGCGGCAACCGCACGCGCGGTGGGTCGATCATCCAGTCGAGCGCCACCACCACGGGCATGACCCGATGGACGATCGCGTTGACCCACGGTGTAGCGGAGTCGTGCCCGGAGAGCAGCACGGCGTAGACGATGCCCGTCGTCAGCATGTACACCACGGCGGCGCCGCGCAGCAGCTCGACCCCCGCCGACCGCGGCCCGTCACCACGCAGCGCCCCCGAGAGCAGGATCCCGGCGGCGAAGAGATTGCTGAGGATCGTGAAGTAGCTGAAATAGTCGGCGGCGCTCCAGTGCGACGCCTCAAGGCCCTTGGCCACCTGGTAGCCGACTGCCGCGAGGATCGCCATGCCCCCGGCCGCGCGGTAGGTGCGGATTGCGGTTACTTTTGCCATCTCGTGAACGATACGGCCAGGGGCAACCGCTGGGCAGCCGGCGCAGGTGGAAGTCCGATATCCGCGGGGCGGCGGTGCCTGGTTTGGCTGGCTGGCGGGCCGGCTGAGCACCGCCCAGGCGACGAGGTGCGCTCTGGTCGGCGGGCTATCAAGGGCGTCAGGCGACGAGTTGGTCACGCTGGCAGACGGATGATAAGGTCGCCGTCGATGTTCGCCAATCGGGTGTATCGAATCGTGACGATGTGTCTGCTCGCCGGAGCGATCGGATCGATGCTCGCGGTGCCGGCGAGCGCAAAGAAGAGGTCCACCAGGTCCTCGTCGTGTTCCGGTGTCGTCCGCGCGCTCGAACCGCAGTCCGAACCGGAACCGGTGGAGCTTGCCGGTCCACTTGAACCAGCTGTCCTGGGCAAGTTCGGGGTCTTGCGGCGCGCGGCAGTGCCTGCTGATCAGCTGCCCCCTCTGAATAGGATCGGCTCCGCGGTGGGCTCCGAACTGAGCAGCTACTACCCCGGTTACATCCGTCAGCTGGTCCGGCTCGCCAACGGAAGCCGCTACTTCCTGATCCCCGGCTTCAAGCGAGTGCCCAAGCTCCCTCCGGCACGATGCCTGCCAAAGCAGCTCAGACATCTGCGCCAGCCCAAGCCCGAACCGGTCTACTGCATCGCGGGCATCGGCCTCACCGTGCGTCCGCTCGCGGGCATCAGCTGCCAGACGCTCGCTGAAATCGAAACCGGGGGCGACCTCGCGGAGCCCTACTTCTCCAGCTCGTTCCAGGTCGATCTCGTACCCGACGGTGTGGCGACGGTGCGACTGGTCTATCGCGGTGGGACGGTGATAGCCGCACCGGTGAGCGAAAACGCCTTCGCGTTCACGCGGCCACGGGGGCTGATCGAGCGCGCAAAGGCGGCGTTCAAGCGTCTCGAACGAGCGTTCGAAAATGAACGCACACACAGGCATAGACACCTCACCAAGCGCCAGCGCCGGCGCGCTGTTGGAGTGGTGATCAAGGCGTTGGACCACGTGTTCAGCCAGCTCCCGCCCAAGCAGGTCCAGTGGCTGGACACCGGTGGCCACGTGCTACGCAGCTTCACGCCAAAGCGCGGCCGCAACGGCTTCCTCGTTACCGTCGGTACATCGTGAGCAGCACCAGCGCCGTGCCTCTGGGTTGACCCAACGCCGTGCGCGTAGGTCGATCTCAATGCCGTGCCCTGGGTTGACCTCGACGCCCTGCGGGTAGGTTGACCTCAACAGGGTGCCCATAGGCTGACCGCCCCACCGGATAGGTTTCCGAGGTGCGCCTGATCGTGGCCCGCTGCGAGGTCTCCTACATCGGCCGTCTGACGACGGTGCTCCCCGAGGCGGTGCGCCTGCTGATGCACAAGGCGGACGGCACGTTCATGGTGTGGGCCGACGGTGGCGGGCCCGAACGTGAAGCCGCTGAACTGGATGACCCCGCCGACGGTGCTCGAGCCGCAGACCGACGCGCAGGGCACGCTGACGCATCTGACAGTGCGCAAGCAGCGCCAGGAGGATCGCCTGGAAATCGCCGTCATCGAGGTGCTGTCGGATATCGAGCACGAGCTGGACACCCTGGTGTCGCTGGAGAAGGAGGGTCTGGAGCGCGAGCTGCAGGAGCTGCTCGCCGATGCCCCGGAGTGGTGCGGCGAGGGCTTCCGGCTGGTGCGTCGCGAGTGGCCCACGGACATCGGCCCGGTCGATCTGATGTGCCGCGACGCGGAGGACGAGTGGGTGGCGGTGGAGATCAAGCGGATCGCTACGATCGACGCGGTCGAGCAGCTGACGCGCTACCTGGAGCGCATCCGCCACGACCCCGCGCTCGGCGCCTGCCGCGGCGTGCTCGCGGCGCAGCGGATCAAGCCGCAGGCACGGGTGCTCGCACAGGCACGCGGGATCGAGTGCGTCGAGGTCGATCTCGAGGTCCTGCGCGGCGAGCGCGAGCCGGAGCTGAAGCTGTTCGCGGCGTAGGATGCCGCCATGACCACAGAAACCACGGAGACCACAGAAGCTGTACTGACCGAGCGCCGCGGAAGCGTGCTGCTGATCACGCTCAACCGCCCGCAGGTGCGCAATGCCGTCAACCCGGCCGTCGCCGAGGGCGTGGCGCACGCGCTGGAGGAGCTCGACGGCGATGAGCGGCTGGCGGTGGGGATCCTCACCGGGGCGGGGGGCTTCTTCTGCGCCGGGATGGACCTCGGCGCGTTCGTGCGCGGTGAATCCCCCTGGTTTGGGGACCGCGGCTTCGCGGGCATCGCCCAGCGCTCCGCGCGCAAGCCGTTGATCGCGGCGATCGAGGGCTTCGCCGTGGCGGGCGGCATGGAGGTGGCGCTCGCCTGCGATCTGATCGTCGCCGCGAAAGGCGCGAAGCTCGGCATCCCCGAGGCCAAGCGCTCGCTGGTGGCGGCTGGCGGCGCGCTGCTGCGCCTGCCGCGGAGGATGCCCTACCACGTGGTGATGGAGCTGGCGCTCACCGGCGACACGATGCCTGCCGAGCGCTTCCACGAGCTCGGCGTCGTCAACCGGCTGACCGAGCCCGGGGGCGCCGTCGAGGCCGCGCTGGAGCTTGCCGCCACGCTCGCCAAGAACGGCCCGCTCGCGCTGGTCGCCTCCAAGCAGATCCTGCAGGAGCAGTTCGACTGGTCCACCGCCGAGATGTGGGAGCGCCAGGCGGCGATCTCGGGTCCGGTCTTCGCCTCCGATGACGCCAAAGAGGGCGCCTCGGCGTTCAAGGAGAAGCGCGAGCCGGTGTGGCGAGGGCGGTAGCGGATCCGATGCGACCGGCGATTGCTCTCTTTGCCGTATTCGTCCTCGCCGCCTGCACGACCTCCCTCGCGCAGGCTGCCGAAGGCGGAAAAATCACCGGCGAGGTGACCAGCGCGGCGACCGAAGCGCCGATCGCCGGGATCGAAGTGTGTGCGTTTCCGAAGACGAGCGACGAAGCGCCGGGGGGCGTCGAAACCGGGGAAGAAGGCACCGAAGAAGAACTCGCCCAATGCCCCACCACGGCGGCCAACGGCGAATACACGATCTCCGGGTTGGCGAGCGGGGAATACATCGTCGGGTTCGGGGCGCCGTTCATGAGCGAACTCAACTACGTCACCCAGTTCTACAACGGCAAGTCCGCGTATGCCGAAGCGCAGCCGGTGACAGTCACCACCGGCGGCACCGTCTCGGGGATCGACGCGAAGCTCGCCGAAGGCGGTCGGATCGTCGGCAGGGTGACGGATGCCTCGACGGGCGCGGCGATCGAGCGGGCGATCGTGTGTGCGTTTGGCTCCAACCCCGAAAGCGGCGGGTGTGCGTTCACCAACGCCAATGGCGAATACACGATCACGGGGTTGGTGGGCGGCGAATACAAGGTCGGCTTCGCCGACCCGCCGCAGTATGCGGTGCAGTATTACAACGGCAGGTCGGCGCTCTCTGAAGCGGACGCGGTGTCGGTGCTCGACGGGAGCACCGTCTCGGGAGTTGACGCCGTGCTAGCGCCAAAGCCTCCCACGCCGCCCCCGACCACGGTATTGCCCACCGGGCCTGGAACTTCCAGCGGACCCGCCAAATCGACTGCGCCCGAACCGCGGGTCAAGGTCGCCTCGATGGGGGTGTTCAAGCCGGGACGTTCGGGATTGGTGCACGTCAAGTTGAAGTGCAGCGGCGCTCCCTGCCGCGGATCGGTGGAGTTGACCATGCAGGTCGTCAGCGGGCATCGCGTGGGCGCGAGGGTGGTGGTGGGTCCGGAGACGCTGATCCTTGCGAAGGGGTCGTTCTCGCTGAAGGTAGGCAAGGGGGCAGAGATCGCTCTGCGCCTCACGGCGGCTGGCAGGCGGCGTCTGGCTCACGTGGGACGCCACCCCCTCGCGGCGGAGCTCGCGCTTACGGTGGTCGGAGGCAGTACCACTGTCCTGACCGCAAATGCTCGCTGAGCGGCCGAGGCTGGGCCCCGCGCGCGGCGGAGTGCCCGATCTCCCTGGCGAGTGGTGAGGCCAGCGCCAAGCCGGTCAGGGTCAGCTGAGTTGCTCGAGCGATTCCAGCAGCCAACGAGGCGGTCCCCGGGTAGCCCTACCGCTCAGAGGTCGGGCAGGTAATCGATCTCGGGCGAGCGCAGGGCGATGCCGAGGCCGCGCAGCGAGACCCGCCCGGACTCGGGGTAGAAGCACATGTCGTTCGGCTCGCGGGTGCCGTAGGCCAGATAGGTGAGTCCCTGCTCGCCGGGACGGAGCGCGTGCGCGACGCCGCTCCCGGCGAGGCGCGAGATGATGTCGCCCGGGCGCAGCGGATGCTCCTCGGGGCGCTGCGGCCGCGCGTCCCCACAGCTCCAGGACGCCGCTGCCGTCGAGCACGACGAAGAGCTCCTCCTCCGCGGAGTGGCAGTGCGCCGGAGCGCCCTGTCCGCCCGAGGGCAAGACCACGTGGTTGAACCCAGTCGCGACGGCTCCGGCCGCCTGGCCGCAGCGCCGGGCTCGGCCGTCGAAGACGGCGGGTACGTCGGCAAGGGCGACCACATTGCGCGGGCGCTCCGCCTCTGGAGGCGGACACTCGGGAGCACCGGCCGACGGCCTCGCGGGCGAACGGCGGCTCGCCGTCGCCGAGCTCTACCCAGCGCGGGAACGACCAGGCCACGCCTGCGCGGGGCAGTGCGGTCAGCGCTGCGTCGAGCCGCTGGCCGAAGACGAGCACGTCGAGCCCCCCCGTGTCACCGCGCAGCGTGTGCGGGCCGCGCTTTGGCCTGTGCACTATGCAATCCCCGGTGCCGACCTCACAGGTCTTGCCATCCTGCCACAGCAGTCCCTGCCCGCCGAGCACGAAGAAGATCTCCTCGTCGGCGCCATGGTCGTGGGCGGGGGTGGAGAAGTGCCCCTCGGCGATCTCGATGCGGCGCAGGCCCACCTTGCGCGTGCCGACCTCACGTCCGAGATCGCGCCACATGCCCTTGATGTGGCCGATCGCGAACTCGCGTGAGGGACTCTCGTGCAGGTTGGCGATCGTCATCGCCGCGCGCGGCGCTTGCGGCGCCACTGGGCGAAGACGTTCTTGAAGCGTCGCCACAGCATCGACGGAGCCTACCGCTCCCCCGGCGTCTTGCGGGGGTACTGGGAGGTGTCGAGGCTGAGGTCCAGCGCGGTGCGCACGATGCGCGACTGTTCGGCGGCGTGCGCGGCCGGGTAGCCCTCGCCCGGCGAGGCGCGCTCGGGGCGCCCGATGTAGCCGAAGTGGACCTCCCCGGAGAGGATCTGCATGAGGCGCGGGAACATGTGCGCGCGGGCGCCCATGTTGCGAGGCTCTTCCTGCGTCCACACCACCTCGCGCAGGTTGGGGTAGCGGGCGATCAGCGCGAGGATCTGTCCTTCGGGGAAGGGGTAGAGCAGCTCCACGCGCCCCACCGCCACAGCCTCGCTTTTCTGGCGGTCGGGGTGGCCGACGAGGTCGTAGTAGATCTTGCCGGTGCACAGCACTAGGCGCGTGACCTTCTCGTCCTGCACGCCGGGCTCGGGGAGCACCGGCTGGAAGCTGCTGTCCTCGGCGAGGTCGGCGATGTCGCTGGCGGCCTGCGGCAGGCGCAGCAGCGACTTCGGGGTCATGATCACGAGTGGCCGCTGCTTGGCGATGCGCGCCTGGCGGCGCAGCAGGTGGAAGTACTGGGCGGGCGTCGTCAGGTTGGCGACGCGGATGTTGCCCTCCGCGGCGAGCGCGAGGAATCGCTCCAGGCGCCCGGAGGAGTGCTCGGGGCCGGAGCCCTCGTAGCCGTGGGGCAGTAGCAGCGTCAGGCGCGAGGTCTGCCCCCACTTGGCGAGGCCGGAGACGATGAACTGGTCGACGATCACCTGCGCGGAGTTGACGAAGTCGCCGAACTGCGCCTCCCACAGCACCAGCGTCTCCGGCGCCTCCTGGGAGTAGCCGTACTCGAAGCCCATGCACGCCAGCTCCGAGAGCGGGCTGTTGTGCAGCTCAAACGGGGCGAGCGCCTCGGGGAGGCTCTGGATCGGGCAGAAGGTCTGGCCGGTCTTGGCGTCGTGCAGCACCATGTGGCGCTGGCTGAAGGTGCCCCGCTCGGTGTCCTGGCCGGTGAGCCGCACGGGGGTGCCGTCGGTCAGCAGCGAGGCGAAGGCCAGTGCCTCGGCGTGCGCCCAGTCCAGGCGGGCGGGCTCGTCGCCGGCGCCGTGGCTCTCCTCCAGGGCGGCGCGGCGGCGCTCCAGCTGTTTGACGAGCTTGGGGTGCACCGTGAAGCCCTCGGGGGTGCGCAGCAGCTGCAGGCCCAGTTCGCGCAGCCGTTCGGCGGGCACCGCAGTCTCCACCGTGGGGGACGGAGAGCGGTCGAGCTGGTATTCGCCGGTGCCGCTCCCCGAGCCGTTCTCGGCGGCGGCGGCGATCTTTGCCTTCAGACGCTGGTGCAGTGTGGTGAGGTTGTCCCACACCCCCTGCGCGAGCTGGTCGATCTGCTCCTTGGTGACCACCCCTTCGGCGGTGAGGCGCTCGCCCCACAGTTCCGCCACGCGCTTGTGCGACTTGATCTTCGCGTACATCTCCGGCTGGGTGTAGGCGGGCTCGTCGGACTCGTTGTGCCCGAAGCGGCGGTACCCGATCAGGTCGATCAGCACGTCGTGGCCGAATTCCCTGCGGAACGCGAAGGCGAGGCGCACGGCACTCATGCAGGCGGGGACGTCGTCGGCGTTGACGTGGATGATCGGCACGTCGAAGCCCTTCGCGAGGTCCGACGCCCAGCGCGTGGAGCGGGCGTCGTCGGGGTCGGTGGTGAAGCCGATCTGGTTGTTGGTGATGAGGTGGACGGTGCCCCCGACCTTGTAGCCGTCGAGCGCCTGCAGGTTGAGCGTCTCGGCAACCACGCCCTGGGCGGGGAAGGCGGCGTCGCCGTGGATCGCGATCGGCACCGCCGCGTCGGTGTCCTGGTGGGCGTGCGGCCCCTTGCGCGTGGTCTGAGCCGCGCGCGTGGCGCCCTCCACGACCGCGGAGACGTACTCCAGGTGGGAGGGGTTTGACTCGAGGTTGACCTGGATCGTCTCGCCGTCGGGCAGCTGGTAGGAGCCGTGCGTGCCGTGGTGGTACTTGACGTCCCCGGTCCCTCCTTGCGGGATCGTGGTGACGGCCTCGAGCGTCGATGCCCCCTCGAACTCGGCGAAGATCGTGTCGTAGGGGCGGCCGAGGTTGTGCGCGAGCACGTTCAACCTGCCGCGGTGGGCCATCCCGATCACGACCTCCTTGCCGCCGTGGGCGGCGGCGAGCTGGATCAGCTCGTCGAGCATCGGCACGGTCACGTCGAGTCCCTCGATCGAGAACTGATGCTGGCCGAGGTAGGCCTTGTGCATGAAGCGCTCCAGCGCGTCCACCTCGACGAGACGCTTGAGCAGCGTCTGCTGCTCGTCGCTCGTCAGCGGCTGGCGGAAGGTGCCGGACTCGATCTTCTCGCGCAACCACACGCGCTGGCGGTGGGAGGCGATGTGCTCGATCTCGTATGCGATCGTGCCGCAGTAGGTCTCGCGCAGGTGGGGCAGGGCGTCGGCGAGCGTCGCCCCGGGCACCCACATGCGCAGGATCTTGGCGGGGATCTGCGCCATCAGCTCGGGCGTGAGGCCGAGCGGCTCGGGGTCGAGCGCCGGGTCGCCCTCGGGCTCGACGCCGAGTGGGTCGAGGCGCGCGGCGAGGTGACCGTGGGTGCGGAACGCCTTCAGCAGCGCGGTCGCCGACTGCACCGCCTGCAGCAACGCTTCGTCGGGCACCGCGCGCGGCTGCGCCGCGCTGGGCCTCCTCGATGGTGGCCGACGCCGCGGCGGCCGCGGCCGCCGGTGCCGGAATTGGCGGCACGGGGCCGAGCTCGACTCCGAGCGAGGCGAACACGCCGTCGTAGAAGCCCAGCTCGCCCTGTAGGTACTCCTCGATCCGCCCGAGGAAGCGGCCCGACTCCGCACCCTGGATCACGCGGTGGTCGTAGGTGGAGGTCATCGTCATGACCTTCTCCGCGCCGATCATCGCGCCGATCGCGGCGAGCCCCACCGGGTAGCCGATCGAGCCGGTGGCGACGATCGTGCCCTGGCCGTTCATCAGGCGCGGTACCGAGGCGATCGTGCCGAGGCCGCCGGGGTTGGTGAGCGTGACGTTGGCGCCCTGCAGGTCGTCGGCGGTGAGCGAGTTGGTGCGCGCCTTCTCGACGAGCGCGTCGTAGGCGCCGAGGAAGCGCTCGAAGGGCATGTTGGCGGCGTTCTCGATCACCGGCACCATCAGCGTGCGGCTGCCGTCCTTCTTCTCCACGTCCACCGCGAGGCCGAGGTTCACCTGTCCGTCGCTGACGCGGTGGGGCCGCCCGTCGATCTCGGCGAAGTGGTCCGCCATCACCGGCATGTCGGCTGCCGCGCGCGCGATCGCGTAGGCGATCAGGTGGGTGAACGACACCTTGCGTCCCGCCGCCTTCAGCTCGCGCCGGCGAGCGTCGAGCGCGGTGACGGTGAGCGTGCGGAAGCTGGTGGCGGTGGGGATCGAGCGCGACTGGTCCATGTAGCGGGCGAGCGCCGCCGCGCTGCCCTTCATCAGCTGCGCGCCCGCGGGCGTGGCAGTCGCGGGTGGGGTGGGGGCCGCCGGGGATGCGGTGGTGGGGGCCGCCGGAGATGCGGTGGTGGGGGCCGCCGGAGATGCGGTGTTGGGGGCTGCCGGGGATGTGGTGGTGGTGGTCGCGCCGTTACCGGCGGCGGCGCTGAGCACGTCGGCCTTGACGATGCGCCCGCGGGTCCGCTGCCGGAGACGGTTGTGAGATCGACGCCCTCGACGGCGGCGGCGCGCGCTGCCACGGGAGTGACAGGGACGGCTGGCGCTGACGAGGCGGAGGGCGCGGACGGGGCGGACGGAGCGCCGTTGGGGTCGCGCTCGAAAGTTGGTCGTCGCTCGCGTCTGCCGTTCCCCTCGGAGCCACCGCTGCGAGCTGCCGTCCGGCCCGGCGGGCGCGTCCCCACCGACGGCGATCCGCGCGATCACCTGGCCGACGGTGACCGTGTCGCCCTCCTGCGCCAAGGATCTCGCTGATGGTGCCGCTCGCGGGCGAGGGCAGCTCGACGTCGACCTTGTCGGTGGAGATCTCGACGATCGTGTCGTCGAGCTTGATCGCATCGCCCACCTTGACGCGCCATTCGAGGATCGTTCCCTCGGTGACCGACTCGCCCGCGGCAGGGGTCACGACGTCGATCGTCTGGCCAGTCGTCGCGGATGCCGCCATCTCTGGACTCACTCTAGCGCGGCGGGTGGGCGGATCGGATCGCCGACCGGACGCTTCACCTGACCTTCACGCGGGCCCGGCGCTCGTCCGCGGCCGCCTCCCGCCGGCGCGACTCGCGCACGAACTCGACAGCTGCCGAAGAACGGCCCGATACCGCCGAGCACGGCGACCGCCGTGGCAAGGCGCAGCGGGACGATCCGCAGACGCACGCACACGATGCAGGCGAGCGACATCCCGATCCACAGCAGCCCGTGGGTGAGTCCCAGGATGAACGTCTCGGGCTGCGGCTTGCCGGCGGCGAAGGCGCAGATCAACAGCGCGGTGTAGATGCAGGAGTGTGTGAACGAGGTCCACTTCAGGCGGGTGAACACCTGCGGGTGGCGGACCGGCGGCGAGCGCCTTGTCACCACGGGAGCTCCGACTCGCTCCTCACGCCGTCAGCCAGCGCGCCACCAGCGGCAGGGCCTCGCCGGCCTCGGCAGGCCACTCATCGATCTCCGAGGGCCACCAGTCGAAGGCGTCGTGCTCGTGGTCGGGAGTCACCTCGGCGCCCTCGGGCAGCCATGCCTGGCCGACGAACATCACCATCCGGTGGGGCAGCGCGATCAACGCCTCGGCCTGCACGCGCGCGGGCTGCACCGACCACTCCTCGGCGAGCTCGCGCACGAGCGTGTTGGCGGGGCTCTCCCCGAGGTCCACGGCGCCGCCGGCGCCGAGCGCCCAGCGCCCGGCCCACGAGGCGACCCACGGCGCGCGCCGCCCCGCCAGCCAGCGCCCCGCGGTGTCGCGGGTGACGCACAATGCGGCCATGCTGCAGGAGGCGTCGCCGCCCACCAGGCGCAGCGCCCAGCGCACGGGCTGCATCTCGATCTCGATCCCCCCGTCGGACTCTCTGTAGCCGAGCAGCCGCCCCGCCATCCCGTCGTGGCTGGGGGAGCCCCGCTCCTGCAGCGCGGCGATCGCAGCGTCGGCCTCCGCGGCGTGCGCTGGGGAGGGCTCGAAGCACTGCTCGCTCCAGCTCGCGCTCACCCGCTCCAGCGGCCAGGGGCCGCGCGCGAGCACGGTGGGGCGCGGCGGGGCGGCCTCGGGCTGGGTGGGGCGTGGCGTGGTGGGCTCAGGTTGAGCGGACATGGGAACAAGGCTAGTGACCTGGGGCGGCACAGGCGTAACAGGGGTGTGGTGACGCCGTGACGCGGCCGGTGAGAGACGCCGCTTGGCGGCGAGCTCTGGGTCGGGGGGTGTTGCATGTACTTTTCGGACCCCAACCCTTCATTTTGTGAAGTAGCGTATGTGGCGGTGGCTGGCGATGTGGCGGGTGCTATCAGGCTCCCAGCTGCACCGACACGCCGGCCTCCTCCATCGCGCTGACGATCTGATCGGGCCGGTTTGACACGACCCTCATCCATGGTGGATTGACCTCGGTGTGAAGGTCGTATTCGTCGCCTCGATCGAGCATTCCCAGCACGGTGATGATCGTCGCCTTGGCCTGCTCAACCGATGGACGTATGAACAGCTCTCGCGCTACGGACACGTGGCTCCTTTCCCGGCAGTTTCCCGCCTGTTCATTCAGCTGAGGTCGAACTCCACGGGCTCTGCGGCCCAGAACACCTCGTGTGGTCGCCGGAACAAACCGTCCTTCTGCTCGATCGTCGCCCCGAACGTCACTACCCCCTGCCCGGACGTTCCCTTGGGTGCCTTCACGACCATCGCCAGGTCGATCCCACCGTCGATGGGCCGTCCCTGCGAAGGCATGAAGTCCCACGCCGGGTCCGACCGGAGCTTGCGCTTGGCCAGCACCTCGGCTTGGTGCACGGTGTACGTGCGCGCGGCCGAGCCGCTGATCTGAATCAGCTTCAGCGTCGCCTGGCCCCCGCCGGTCCGGGTGCGCTGCGCGTCGTCCTCCTGGCGATCTGGCTCCATCAGATACGCGACGGGCGCCACGCCATCACCGTGGCTCGACAGATCGACCCGCAACCAGGCGCTTGCCACGGTCTCCGGGTCCACCGGATCGAAGGTCAGGCTCATCAGCACCGACCAGAAGTCGTCGTCCTCCCGGCGGTCGGCAAGCTTCGCGTCGTCGTCGTCGCGGGCCTGCATCCGCGCTGTGTCCGGTCCTCCCAGCACGACTTCGGACCGGATCGACACGGGTGTGCCGTCGTCACCTCGGGTCTGCCGAGGTTGTAGCGCCAGCCTGCGTTCGGACAGCACGGCACTCTCGGCGATCAGGCCGAGCTCGGGAACTTCGATCGTGACGGGGCTCATCAACCTCCACTCCAATCCCAGTCGCCCACCAGATAGAACGCGCCCCAATCACGGTACTGGGGATGCTCTTGGCGTGTGGCCAATTGAGCGCTCCGGAACGCGTCAAGGCAGTGCTCGCCCTCGCGCAGGCGCCCATACAAGCTCGTGAAGAACCGGCGCGACGTGGAGTCCTCGACCTTCCACAGCGTCCCGATCAGCGAGGAGACACCCGAGAGCATCAGCGCGGCCGGCAGTCCGCGAAGGTTGTCCGAGCGGTCGAAGCGGCCGAGCGCGGTCTCGCAGGCGCTCAACGTGACGAGGTCGAGGCCGCGCAGGTCCATCGACAGCAGCTCGTGCGCGCGCAGGCAACCATCACTTGTCTGGTCGGGTGTCAGATACAGGCACTGGAACGCCGGCGCGTCGACGTCGAGCCGTCCGTGAGTCGCGAGGTGTACGAGACGCGAGTTCTCCAACGCGTCCCGTACTGCCGCCTCGGTCGCTTGGGTCTCCCGCACCGCGTCGACCCCGAAGCAGCCAGCTACGTCGATGGCCTCTTGCGCCGCGCCACGCAGCGGCGGCAGACCGTGGGGGTTGTCCCGCTCGAACGACAGTCCGATCGATGACAGGGCCCGCCCCCGGTGCCGTCGCGCCGCGGGCCGCCCCCGTCGTGACACGAACAGATGCAGGTTCGACAGGTAGGTCACGATCCAGTCGTCGGCGAGCGGCTTGTCCGCCGGACCGGCAAGATGCAGCGGGTAGTAGTGCAGCGGGCCGTGCGGAACGATGCACAGGTGGTCGATCCCCTGCGCACGCAGGTCCCTGAGCAGCTCACCGGCGCCCAGGAACCGCTCCCAGCCCAGCGCCAGCGCGTTCTCACCCTCTACGCTCACGTTGCCCGACCCGGGATTGGCCTGCACCGCCTTGCGCGTCGGACCGATTCCCGTGATTGCGCTGGTGCCTCGTGAGAGCAGCGTGCTGCGCACCGTGCTCCGGGTGAGCACCATCGCCCAGGTGCTGACCATTCCGTCTGGCTCCACTGCTCCCAAAAAGTAGGAGATAAGTGCCGTGCGCTCGTCGAGCGCCGCCTGCACGCTCGTGAGCTGCAGCCACAGCGCTTCGGAAGCCTCGGCATTGCGCAGCAGCGCGTCCCACAGGTGGGAGTCGTAGCGGCGACGAAGCCAGGCTCGACGCTCCGCCGGTGTCTGAGTGACCGGCTGGTCCTCGCCCAGGCCGACGTCCTCCTCGTAGCTGCTGAGCAGCACATCCTCGTCGAGCGGTGTCCAGGACGCGGTTTCGGACTCGCTATCGGCGGCAATCGCATCGAGCAGGCGACGGCCCTCCTCGTCCTCGTCCCACTCGTACCGAGAGCCGCCGTACAGCGCCGTGGCCAGACGCAGTCCCTTCGACACCTGTGAGGCGAACAGGAAGTCCTGTGGCTCGAGTGCCTCAGGCGGGGTACCGAGGATGCGCCTGGCGGCGCGGTGGATCAGCTGGCTGGTGTTGCGCCCGATGCGTTGTTCGGCCGTCAGCGCCGACGGAGCTACGCCGGCGATCGCGGCGACCGCGACGTTCGCCCCTCCCTCGCCCCGCTCGATCAGATCCACGGTGCGGACCAAGCAGTCTTCGGCCGAGCGGGCCAGTCCCAGCTTCAGGAAACTGGCCAGTGCACGCGAGTAGCCGGCGATGCCGGCGGCGTAGTCGCCGCGGTTGACCCCGTTCACTGCAGTGTTCAGCTGGAGGGTTGCGGTCAGCCAGTCGAGTGCCGACGCGTGACGGCCCGCGAGCAGGGTTGCGGTGTTGGCCCTCAGCCACGGCAACAGTGCCAGGCCCGCCGCCTCCTCGTCGCTGGCGCGCGTCGAGGCGATCAACGACACGAGCGCCCCGAACAGACGCTCAACGTCCCAGTCCTCGTCGCGATAACGCCCGAGCAGTCGTTGTACCGCCGCGTCGAACTGGCCGGGGGCTGGAGTCCGGTCGTCCTCCGGGGCGAGTCGACTCAACAGCGTGATCTCCTCGAGCAGATGTCCGGTGAGCGCCTCCTCGCCGAGACCCTCGCTGATTGGGCGGCCTTCGTCGAGCAATCTCAGCGCCTCGCGAGGGCGCGAAGCGAGGAGCAGGCGGTAGGACTGCCTGATCAGATCGAGCGCCTGCACCGCGCCGAGCCCGTGCAGCCACGAGTCCAGCGAACGTTCGAACACGTGATCGACCTCGTTTGTGTCTATCTCCTGTCCCTTGACTGCAAGCGCGTTGAGAACGGTGAGGCGCAGCTGGGGATCGCGATCCCATGCCAGCCCCGCGAGCGCTTCCCGCAGGACGCCGACGATCGCCTGGTCGTCGACCGGATCGCCCAGGAACTGACGCCACAGCATCGCTTCGGCCTCAGCCTTCAGCGAACGCCCGCGCCCGTCGCCCTCGCGAAAGCCGGCGGCCTCTCCGAGCAACCCCTCGGCGGCGCGCATCGCCTCGACCGGCTCGGGCATCGCGGCGTCGTCGCCGTCGACGGACACGCGGAAGTCGTCCGCGCCTTGATGTGCGTTGGCCAGCCAGCGCAGGTGCTGGTCCTGGTACTGAGTGGTGTCTCCAGGGGTGAGGGTCCGCCTGGCGCTGTACGGATCGAGGTGCATGGTGCCAAGCCGGTGCAGCAAGCTGCCCAGTAGGCGGGTGTCGCCGGTGGTTCTGGCGATCTGCTCCTCGTCCCGGCCGAGCTGCAGTGCGCGATGGAACAGCCGGCCGTCGGGAACATCGGTCAGATAGCCGCGGGCCACCTCGATGTAGGCGAACACCGCGCGAGCGGCTTGGGCGGCGGTGCCGGGCGCAGGCACGGGCGCGTCCCGGCCGGCCACGGCGGCGCTCGCCAGCAGCTCGACGAGCAGCAAGGCGGGCTGGCTGGCGCCCTGCCTCAGCGAATCCTCGGCAAACCTCGCCAGGTCCTCCACATAGGCGGGCGAGAGCAGCGCAACCACGTCGCTCGATGACGCCTTGCTCCTGGCCACGGCGAGCGGCAGCTCACCGTTTAGGACGGCGATCATCAGGCGCTCGATCGGACCTTCGCCGAGCTGTGGCGGCCCGCCGGAA
Organism: uncultured Solirubrobacterales bacterium; assembly: GCA_963812595.1. Lineage (GTDB taxonomy): Bacteria > Actinomycetota > Thermoleophilia > Solirubrobacterales > Solirubrobacteraceae > Palsa-744. The sequence goes on along the minus strand of CAWEVQ010000008.1, from coordinate 449,225 downwards.
CCGCCCGAGGTTGCCCCAGCTCTTACATGATCCCGCGGATCTTGACCGATGGCGTTCATTCAGCCTCAGTCGAAGCTGCCGCGGGGGGCGATCCAGACAGAGGCGAAGGTAAGCGAGGTGTTCTCAGTGATCGCGTCGTAGTCGCGGTCGTAGTGCAGCACCCCCAGCCCCTCGGCGGCGGCCACGGAGGCGATCAGCAGATCGACTGGCTTGACGCGGTGCGAGACCCCGGGCGCGGCGGCGAGCTCGGCTTGGGCGGTGAGCGCCTGCGCGGCGGCAGCGGCGGTGAGCGGCGCGTGGGGCAGCGCGTCGAGTTCATCAACGAGGGTGGTGAACTGATCGCCGTCGCGTGCGCTGTAACGCATCTCCAGCAGCGTTGGCGGGCAGGTCCACAGCTGCCCGGCGGTGAGCGCCGCCTCGAAGGTCTTGCGGTAGGGGTTGATGAGGCGCCCGTCAACCAGCCTTGCCCAGGCCGAGTTGTCGAGCAGCAGCGACCGGTTGTAGCCGGTCAAGTATGGGTCCAGCCGTGCTCGCGCACCTCATAGGCCGCGGCGGCGTCGAGACCCTCGCCTGTGCGCAGTCGCCGCACCAGATCGCGGCGAAGCTCCAGCTTGCGGGCCTCCTCGTCGCACTCGGCCTGCAGTTCGCGCAGGCGCGTGCGGGCGCCAAGGGCCACCAGCTCGCCGAGCCTGATCCGCTCGCCGCGGCGGCGCAGCTCGCTGAGCGCCTCGTGTACGGGGGGCGTCTCGGTGATCGAGTGGCGGGGGTAGCGGGTGGGCATCGCATGAGTGTAGCACCGAGGTACTGCACCGGTTTGGTAGTGGGGCATGCCACCATGGACCGCTCAGGCGCAGCTATCCCCCTCTCTGCCGTTTTTTGTACATTGACTATGTGTCCAGTCTCACGGAGGCCTCGCTGAGCGCGACAGAGCGGGCGCTGCTCGAGCGCTTCACCGAGGACCTCCAGGCGCGGTTGGGAGGCGATCTGCACGCCGTGTGGCTGTTCGGCTCGCGCGCGCGCGGCGAGCGGCCGACAAGCGAGTCGGACGTTGACGTGCTGGTGCTCGTCGAGAACGCTTCGTGGGAGGGCAAGATGCGGGTGCGCGAAACGCTTGACGCGACGGCGAATGCGCTTGGGGCGCAGGCCGTGGCGTGGTCGTTCTCGGTGCACATCAACACGCCCGCTTGGCTGGCGCAGCGTCGCGAGATCGAGTCGTTCTTTATCGCCGAGGTAGATCGCGACAAGATCGCGCTGTTCGGGTCGGCGTGAGCCCCCGCTCGAGCGAGTTCATGACGGCGGCGCGGCGTCGCCTGGCGGCGGCCGACGCGGTTGTGACGGAGGATCCCTCCACTGCGTTGAGCGCGGCGTACTACGCGATGCTCTACTGCGCGAGGGCCGCCCTGAGTGAGCGTGGTGTCTACGCAAAGACTCACCGTGGGGCGTGGCATCAGTTCCGCGTCGCGTTCGTCGAGAGCGGCGAAGTCGACACCGACCTGGTGGCTGCAGTGCAGAAGATCCAGCCCGAGCGCGAGCAGGCCGATTACGACGCCTGGTCAGCGCCCGCCGAGGAGGCGCGCCGGGCCATCGAGCTGGCGAGCGGCTTCCTCGCCGCGGTGGAAGGCGTCCTTTCGGAGTAACGCGATGGTTGAGCGGAGCGACGTCGATCCTCCGGGGAGGCATCGGCTAACGTGCGAGTCGATGCTGCTGCAGGAGCGCGAGCGAGGAGCCCCTGGGCACGATCCCGACGGCGGCGGCGGTGGTCTCGCCGCCGGCAGTCCCGCCGGTAGTGATTCAAAGACCGGCCGGCGCTCGCGCCTGGTGCTCAACCTCGTGACGATCGTTGTCACGGTGGCGTTCTCCTATATCGCGCTGAGCGGTATCGATTTCAGCGAGGTGTGGCGTGCGCTGCGCAGCTGTGACTACTGGTGGCTGATCCCCGCTCTTGCCACGTTCGGACTGGGTGACGTGGCGCGCGCGTTGCGTTGGCGCTCGCTGTTTGCTCCCGGCAGGCGTCCACCGGTGGGACCGACGCTCAACGCGACGATGATCGGCTACTTCTACAACAACATCATGCCGGCCCGGGCCGGGGAAGCGGCGCGGGTGGTGGTGCTCACGCGGCGCACCACGGTGCCTCCGGTGGAGACGGTCGGCACGGTTGTGGTGGAGCGGCTGTACGACGTGATGGCGATCCTGGCGATCTTCTTCGTCGCGCAGCCGTGGTTGCCGCACGTCAGCTGGTTCAAAGCGGCCGCGATCGCCGCGTTCGTGCTGGCGCTCGCGATTGCCGTCGTGGTGGTGGTTTTGGTGCTCTACGGCGAGCGGCCGGTGCGGTTTCTGCTGCGCCCGCTCGGTCGGATCTCGCTGTTCTCGGGTGAGCGTTTGGAGAAGACGGTGGGCGAGCTTGTCCATGGTCTCAGTGGGTTGCGCAACCGCGAGGTGGCGTTGGAGGCGTTCGTCTGGACTGTGGCCGCGTGGATGCTCACCGCGGCGTGCGCATACTTCGTCTCGGTGGCGTTCCACCTGCAGCTGCCCTTCGCCTGCGGGGTGCTCGTCGCGGTGGCCGTCGGCTTGGGCATGATCCTGCCCTCGCCGCCCGCCGCGATCGGGGTGTTCGAGGGCGCCGCGATCCTGGCGTTGAAAGCGTACGGGCTACCGAAGTCCTCGATCCTGCCGTTTGCGCTCGTGTTGCACGCAGTAAGCTTCGTGCCGTTCGTGCTCGTCGGCCTCCTGCTTCTTAATTACAACGCGCGTCACCCGCCCCACTTGGACTCCGGGAAGCGGTGATCGACGTGGACAGCGCGGCCCTTGCCGGCGATATTCGTCGCATCGTCATCGACCAGTCCAAGCGTGCCAACGTCGGCCACATCGGGTCGGCGCTGTCGATCGCGGACATCCTCGCCGCGCTCTATGGCGGCGTGCTCGACCTGCCCGCCGATCGCTCCCGGCGGGACCGCCTCGTCCTCTCCAAGGGGCACGCCGCGCTCGCGCTCTATGCGGCGCTCGAATTGACCGGGCACCTGCGCGCCGGGAGCACCGGTACCTACTGTGCCGACGGTACGTTGCTGGGCGTGCATCCCGAGCGCGACTTGGACGGGGTCGACTTCTGCACTGGCTCGCTTGGTCACGGGCTGCCGATCGCGGTGGGGGCGGCGCTGGCCGCACGCATGGAGAAATCTACGCGCCGGGTCTTCGTCGTGATGAGCGACGCGGAGCTCAACGAGGGGTCGGTGTGGGAGGCGGCGATGTTTGCCGCCCACCACGGCCTTTCCAATCTGGTGGTGGTGCTCGATCTCAACGGGCAGCAGGCGATGGGCTACACCAGGGAGGTACTCGACCTCAGCGCTCCGGCGCGGCGCTGGCGTGCGTTCGAGTGGGACGTGCACGAAGTGGACGGGCACGATGTATCCGCCCTGGGGGCCACAATCGAGAACATGGGTTTCGACGCGGGCCCGCCGCACATCGTCATCGCCCACACGACCTTCGGCAAGGGCGTGAGCTTCATGCAGAACGTGATCGACTGGCACTATCTGCCGATGACCGACGAGCAGCACACGCAGGCGCTGTCCGAGCTCCAGGCAGCGGCCGTATGAGAGACGACTTCATCGCCGAGCTCGCCGAGCTGGCGGCATCCGACGAGCGCATCGTCCTGCTCACCGGCGACCTCGGCTACATGGTGCTCGACGTCTTCTCCAACCGCTTTCCCGATCGCTTCTTCAACGTCGGCGTGGCGGAGCAGAACATGGTGGGGATCGCCACCGGTCTCGCCGAGGCGGGGTACGTGCCGTTCGTCTACTCGATCGCGACGTTCGCCACGATGCGCCCGTACGAATTCGTGCGCAACGGCCCGGTGCTCCACAACCTGCCGGTTCGCATCGTCGGCGTCGGCGGCGGATTCGACTACGGCCACAACGGCATCACCCACTTCGCGCTCGAGGACTATGCGCTGATGCGAGCTCAGCCCGACCTCACCGTAATCGCCCCGGCCGACAGCGCCCAGGCGCGTGCGGCGGTGCGGGCCACGCGCGCCCTCGAGCGGCCGATCTACTTCCGGGTCGCCAAGCAGGGTGCGCCGGTGCCGGGCCTCGACGGTCGCTTTCGCACCGGCCGAGCGGAGCTGATCGGCGACGGCGGCGACGTTGCCCTGATCGCGATCGGGTCGGTCGCGCGCGAGGCGCGGCGGGCGGCGGAGCTACTCGCCGAAGAGGGCGTCGCCGCGACCGTCGTGGTCGTCTCGACGTTCAATCCCTCGCCGGTCGAGGATCTCACCGAGCTGCTGGGAGGCGTGTCGCTGGCGATCTCGGTGGAGACGCACTACCTGAACGGCGGTCTCGGCTCGCTGGTGGCGGAGACGATCGCGGAGCGGGGTTTGAGCTGCCGCCTGATCCGCGCCGGCGTCGACACCGTTCCGCGCGGGCTCGCGGGCAGCCAGCGGTTCCTCGAGGACCGCTTCGGTCTCTCGGCGCAGCGGCTGGCGGCCACGGCGCAGGCGGCGCTCGACACCGCCACAGCGTGAAGCTCAGCGCCGTCATCGCCTGCTATCGCGACGCCCCCGCGGTGCCCGTCATGCACGAGCGTTTGACCAGGATGTTCAACGAGATCGGCGCCGACTACGAGATCATCTTCGTCAACGATGGCAGCCCCGACAACGCGCGCGAGGTGCTAACCGAGCTCGCCGGGCGCGATCCCAAGGTGGTGGTGGTCAATCACACCCGTGCCTTCGGCTCGCAGAGCGCGTTCACCAGTGGGATGCAGATCGCCACCGGCGACGCGGTGGTGCTGCTCGACGGCGACCTGCAGGATCCGCCCGAGGTGATCCCCCAGTTCGTCGAGCGCTGGCAGGAGGGGTTCGACATCGTGTATGGCGAGCGGGTGGAGCGCGAGGCGACGGCGTTCATGCGTCGGGCCTACAAGCTCTTCTACCGCCTGTTCCGCCGGCTCTCCTACCTCAGCATCCCGCTCGACGCGGGCGACTTCAGTTTGCTCGATCGCCGCGTCGTCGACGCGCTGAACGCCCTGCCCGAGTCACACCGCTTCATCAGAGGCCTGCGCGCATGGGTGGGCTATCGCCAGGTGGGAGTGCCCTATGTGCGACCGGAGCGGATGTTCGGCAAGACCACCAACTCGCTGATCAAGAACCTCGGCTGGGCGCGCCGCGCGATCGTCTCGTTCTCCTACGTGCCGCTCGATCTGATCGCCTGGCTGGCGCTGGCGACGGTGGGCGTGTCGTTCCTCGCGCTGGTGGCGCAGCTGATCCTGCACTTCTCCGACCCCAGCCTCGCGCCCAAGGGCTTCACCACGCTGATCGTCGGGATGCTGTTCATCGGCGGCATCCAGCTGCTGTGCCTCGCGATCATCGGCTCCTACGTGGCGCACATCTACGAGGAGAGCAAGCACCGCCCACCATTCTTGGTGGAGAGCGTGCTCAACCCCCCCTCCAAGGCTCCCACGCAGCGCGCGAGCGCCGCGGTCGAGGACGAACCTGAGCAGGCACCGGATGGATCGAGCAAGCGCGAGCAGGTGCGCCAGCCGTGAGCGGGGCGCTCGACACCGAGCTGCCGGAGATGTGCGCCACCCGCTGCGCGATCTGCGAGCGTGAGGGCGGTGCGGTGGAGCGCTGGCCGGCGACCTTCGACCCCGAGGCGTTCAGCGCGCGTGTCTTCTCGGCCCGGCGCCTGCCCGACCGCGTCCACTACCGGATGGTCACCTGCGGCACTTGCGGCCTGGTGCGCTCGGACCCGGTCGCGGGCGAGGAGTTGCTCGCGAGGCTGTACGCGTCCAGCAGCTTCGACTACGGCCAGGAGGTGGTTTCGATCCAGGCGACCTACGGCCGTGCGCTGCGCAGCCTCGAGGAGCGCGCGACGCGACGCGACGCACTGCTGGAGATCGGCTGCGGCAACGGCTTCTTCCTGGCGCAGGCGCGCCGGCAGGGCTGGCGGGAGGTGCGCGGGGTGGAGCCGAGCGCCGACGCCGTCGCCAAGGCCCCGCCCGAGCTCGACGGTGCGATCGTGCAGGACGTGATGCGCAGCGGGCTGTTTGCGCCCGAGAGCTTCGACGCGGTGTGTTTGTTTCAGGTGCTCGACCACATCTCCAGCCCGGTGGACCTGCTCGAGGAGTGCCTGGCGGTGCTGCGGCCCGGCGGGCAGATCCTTGCCTTCAACCACAACGTTCGCGCCTTCTCGGCGCGGCTGCTCGGCGAGCGCAGCCCGATCGTCGACATCGAGCACACCTACCTGTACTCGCCCGCGACGATGCGCGCCCTCTTCGCGAAGGCGGGCTTCGTCGATACGCGGGTGCGCAGCGTGCGCAACACCTACAGCCTCGCCTATCTCGCGCAGCTCACACCGCTGCCCGCCGCACTGAAGTCGCGGCTCTTGCCCGCCCTGCGCGCGGGCCCGGCCGCCCGCCTGCGGGTGACGGTGCCGCTCGGCAATCTCTGCCTGATCGCGCGCAAGCCGGGCTGATCGCCGCGGTGAGAGCGCTCGTGACAGGCGCCGGGGGCTTTCTCGGCGCCAACCTCGTTCGACATCTGGCCGGCGCCGGCCACGACCCGATCGCCGTCGTGCGCCCCGGCGGAACGCCGTGGCGGCTGGACGGAGCTCGCGACCGAGGTGCAAACGGTCGAGCTCGACCTCCGCGACACCGCCGCGATCGGGCAAGCCGTCGCGGCGAGCAAGCCGCAGTGGGTCTTCCACCTGGCCGCCCACGGCGCCTACTCCTGGCAAACCGACCTCGAGGCGATGATCGCCGTGAACGTCGCCGCCACGGCGGCGCTGCTCGAGGCCGCGCGCGCCGCCGGCGCGCAGGCGTTCGTCAACGCGGGCTCATCCTCGGAGTACGGTTTGAAGGCGCACGCGCCGCGCGAGAACGAATGGCTGGAGCCCAACAGCCACTACGCCGTGACGAAGGCCGCGGGCACGCCACCTCGTCGCGCTCGCCGCGGCGGAGGGCCTGCCGGCGGTGACGCTGCGGCTGTACTCGATCTACGGCCCCTGGGAGGAGCCGGGCCGGCTGATCCCGGCGCTGGTGCGCGAGGCGACGCGCGGCAGACTGCCGCCGCTGGTGGGCCCGCAGACGGCGCGCGACTTCGTGTATGTGGAGGACTGCTGCGAGGCGTTGGTGCGCGCGGCACAGCGGGGCGCACCCAGCGCCCCCGGCGCAACCCTGAACATCGGCTCGGGAGCCCAAACACGTCTCGACGAGTTGGTGGAGGTCGCCCGCCGCGCCCTGGGCGTCGCCGCCCAGCCCGAGTGGGGCACGATGGACCAGCGCGACTGGGACACCAACGTGTGGGTGTCCGACCCGCGTGCCGCCGTTGAGCTGCTCGACTGGAAGGCGTCCACCGGCCTCGATGAGGGCCTCACCCGCACCGCCGCGTGGCTGCGGGCGACACCGCGGCTGTGGGAGCGTTACGGCGTGCTGAGCGGCCCGGCGGTGGGCTGATCCTCTATGCCACCCTTGCATCGACGCCGGGCAACGTAGCCTGGCGCTCGTCGGCGGTGAGGAGCACGAGCCCGTGTGCGATCGCCGTCGCGGCGATCCACAGGTCGTTGTGCGGCTTGCGCCCGGTCTGAGCGCGCAGCCTGCCATAGAGGCCGGCGACGTGACGGTCGATCGGCAACACTGGCGCCTCGCCGATGATGGCGGTCAATCGAGCGAGACGTTCCGCACGGGTTTGGTCGCTCTTGGCGAGCAACACACCCGCCTCCAGCTCGCCGACCGTCACAACGCTGACCGTCCACGGCTCCTGAAGCTCGATTGGCACGTCACCGGCAGCGACGCTCGTGTCCACGAGGATTGTCAAGTCGCCCACGGATCGACTGCGACGGCCTCGTCTTCCTCGCGCATGGCACGGATGTCGGCGGCGAAGCCGGCATCGACCGGGGTCTCTTTGATGAGCGCCGCGAAGCTCGCTGGCGGCGCAGGCGCTCGGGCGCCTGCGAGCGGTCCGAGCTCGGCCACCGGGCGACCGTCCACGGTGATCGTGAACCGCTCACCTCGCTCGGCGCGGCGCAGCACCGCGCCGGCCTGATTACGTAGCTCGCGCTGGGGTATTGTCGTTGCCACGCGTTTAGTGTAGCAAGGCTGCTACGCTCGGCCAAAGTAGGCTCCCAAGGATAGAGTCCGACAACATGCGGCGGCGAGCCACAGGCGGCATCTCGAGCTCACCGCATCGGACTGACGTGGGCGGCCAGAGCGAGGAGCGCTGGCAGCCGCCGCCCTTCGTCCAGCCGGAGGGTCCAGCCAGCCGCGCGATAACGAGCGCCCGCCGTCTGTTCGACGTGCAGGCCGGCTCGATCTGGAACGACCTCGCCGGCGAGCTGGGAACGGTGCGCGGCACGCTGCTGGATGTCGGCTGCGGCGCCCAGCCCTACCGCACGTTGGTACCGCCCGACGTGCGGTACGTCGGCATCGACACGGCCGACGCGAAGGATCGATTCGGCTATGAGGTGCCGGATACGACGTACTTCACCGGTGAGCGCTGGCCGGTGGAGGATGGGGTGGCCGACGCGCTCCTATGCACGGAGACCCTCGAGCACGTCCTGGATCCGCCGTCGTTCCTCGCGGAAGCGAGGCGCTCGCTGCGGCCCGGCGGGCGGCTGATCCTCACGGTGCCGTTTGCGGCGCGCTGGCACTACGTTCCATTCGACTACTGGCGCTTCACCCCCTCGGGTCTCGTGCACCTTCTGAGCGGGAGCGGGTTTGCGGAGGTCGAGGTGTATCGGCGTGGCAACGCGCTCACAGTCGCCTGCTACAAGGTGATCGCGCTGATGCTGCCACTGCTGATGCCTCGCGGGGAGGGCGCTCTGCGCAAGGCGACTTTACGTGTCGGCGGCCTCGTGCTCTCGCCCCTGCTGGCGGCATGCGTGCTCGTGGCCAGGGCGTCGCTGCTGCGTGACGGTGGCGATGACTGCCTGGGCTACACGGTGCTTGCCAGGACGCCTACCGGTTGAGCTTGCGCGAGCCTCCCGCTCGTCTCCGGCTCGTCCCCCTCGCTTCGCGTGACGCCGTTGCGGCGGGCACGGGTGTGATGCCGCCGGGATAGAGTCCGACGACATGCTCCACCGGCAAGCCACGCCCGGGACGGTGGGCCTGCGGCGCGAGCTGCCAGGAGGTCTCCTCGCGGCGGTGCTCGCGACCGCCATCGGGGTGGTGGTGCTCGAACTCTGGAAAGCCAACCTGCGGGTGCCCTTCTACACGGGCGGGGACGCCACCTTCGCCCTCGCGGTGGTGAAGGGGGTACTCGAACACGGCTGGTATCTGACCAACCCGAGCGTCGGTGCGCCGGCTGGACAGCATCTCTACGACTATCCGGTGTTCAGTGGCGACAGCCTCTACCTGCTGATCATCAAGGCGATCGGGATTCCGTTTGGCAATCCGGCGGTTGTCGAGAACCTCTTCTTCCTGCTGTGCTTCCCGTTGATCGCATTGTGCGCCTACGCCGGGCTGCGTGCGCTGCGGATCTCGATCGGCTCGTCGATCGTGTGTGCCGTGCTTTTCACCCTATTGCCCTACCGCTTCTTCGACGGCGAGAGTCACATCTTCCAGGGCTCCTACTTCACCGTTCCACTCGGCTGCTGTCTGGTGATCGCGGTGCTCGCCGGCGAGCCCCTCTTCACTCGCAACGCTCACAGCCACGGTGTCAGGGCGTATCTGACGTGGCGCTCCGGCGCCACCGTGCTGGCTTGCGTGATCATGGGCTCCTCGGACAACTACTACGCCGCTTTCACCACCGCCCTGGTGCTGCTGGCGGCGGCGTTGACGCTCATCGCTGGCCGCGGTTGGCGAACGCCGGCGGGCGGGGCGGTCGTCGCCGTGCTGATCCTCGCGACGCTGGCTCTCAACGGGCTGCCCAACCTGATCTACACCTCCGAGCACGGCGGCGACCCGGCCGTCGGGCAGCGCCAGCCGAAGGAAAGCGACATGTACGCGCTGTCATTCGCTGACCTCGTGCTGCCGATTGCGGGCGACCGCATCGAGCCGCTGAGGCATCTTGCCAAGGAGTACCAGAGGACGGCCACCGCACCGATCGGCGAGGGGCACAGCGCCAGCCTCGGGCTGGTTGGCACGCTGGGGCTGCTGTGCCTGGTGGTGGCGCTGCTCGCGCGCGGCCTGCGCGGCGACCGCTCGCGGTTTGCCGACCCGCGCTACGCGTATGCGGCGCTCGGCGCCGGACTGGCGTTCTTGATCGGCACGGTGGGTGGGTTGGGAGTGATCTTTGCCTACGTCGTCAGCCCTCAACTGCGCGCCTGGAACCGCATCTCGGTGTTCATCGCGTTCTTCGCGCTGGTGGGGGTGGGCCTGATGCTGGATGCGCTGGGCCGGCGCATCGGCAGCGGCTCCCGGCGCCGGCGCTGGGGTTTCGCCGCCTGCCTCGCGGCGGTGCTGGCCGTCGGCGTGCTCGACCAGACCAGCCCGTCTCTGGTTCCCCCATACAAGACGCAGGACGCCGAATACCTCACCGACGCCCGTTTTGTGCACGCCATCGAACATCGGCTGCCTGCCGGCGCAAGCGTGTTCCAGCTGCCGTACGTCCCCTTTCCCGAGAACCCCCCCGTCCACCGGATGAGCGACTACGCCGAGCTGGTGGGGTACCTGCACTCCACCCATCTGCGTTGGAGCTATGGGCAGCTCAAGGGCCCGCCATCCCATTGGGAGGCCACCGTCGCGCACCAGCCGCCGGCGCAAATGCTTGCCGAGGTCTCGGCGGCGGGGTTCAAGGGCATTTACCTCGACACGTTCGGCTACTCCCACCGCGGGGCGGCGCTCATCCCGGCGCTGTCGCGCACGCTTGGCGTCAAGCCACTCGTGAGCTCCGACGGGCGCCTGTATTTCTTCGACATGGCCCGCTACAACCGGCGGCTGCGCTGAGCCTCCCAGCCGGGCCCGATCCTCGTCGGGCACACCGATAGGCGGTTTCGCCAGTCCAGCAAGCTCTGCCGCGGGCGCAGCGGCCAGTATAGGCGTACGCGCTATACAACGCTAGATTTCTATAGACCGGTCGGGGTGGGCCGAGCCGATGGCGACCGCCGAGTGCGCCGCTGCTTCACCGGGAGTACCCGACGATCGACGTGCTCGGCGAGCGCTGAGCACAGATGCGGCTGTTCCTCGACGCCCACGTCTCGGCAGGGCGGATCGCCAGAGCACTGCGCGATCACGGTTACGATGTTCGAGCGGCCGACGAAGAGCGCGGGCTTGACGGCTGGGCGGACGACCGCCTGCTCGAGCTTGCGGCAGCGGAAGATCGGATCATGGTCACCTTCAACGCGCGCGATTTTGCCCGCATCGCGCGGGAATGGGCGGGCGAGCGCCGGCATCACGCAGGCTGTGCGATCCTCGTCGGGATCGACCACAGCGAGTTCGGAGTCATCCTGGCGCGGCTCGCGGACGAGCTCGCCGCACGCCCCGACTCTCTGACTTGGCGCGACTACACGGCGTTCGTGGGACGCAACCCATCCAGCGCATGGTAGCCTGCCGGTGTCCCACCTTTACGCGACACCCACCGTTCTCAGCGGTCCATTACAGCGTTCGGGGGGAGCCCGGTGCTGCAGGCGCGCTGAAGCACTACGGCGCCAGCGACGCGATCGTCTATGGGGGCGGTGGAGCAACCACGAGCGGCGAGGTGTCAGGGTAGAGCTTTGCGATGAGGTCGCGCAGGGCCTCGAAGTCGCGGCGGTTCTCGGTGGCGATCTGGCGGCCGTGGGTCCAGGCGCAGGCCGCGATCTGAATATCGAGCACCCACCCGGCGCGTTGCTCGGGCTTGACGCCCTTGCGTCGGGCGCCGGTGGGTGGTGTCGGCTGCATTGCTCGGAGTCGCCCAGCGACGATAGCCGCGGGGCGGTCGAGCGCGAGGATCTCCACCAGATCGCTCGCGGCGAGCCCGACAAACCAGGTCAACGCCAACGCAATCCTCGGCTTGTCGGCCGCGGTTGCTTGGAGGCCGCGGACGACCTCCATTATGGTGGGCGCTGTGACGGCGACCGGCTCGTCTGTGCGCGCCTGATCCAACAGATGCCGCTCCAGCGGCCCGCCCGGATAGATCCGGGATACGAGCGTCGTGTCCCAAGTAGGCGTCAAGAAGCACGCCGGCCTGCGAGCATCGCCTCATGGAGCTCGTCTGCCGACGGGAATGCGAGCGCATCGCTCGAGCCAGCGCGCTCGACCGTGGCGCGGCGCTCAGCTGCCAGTGCGGCGATCTGCTCATGGCGCTCGCGGGAAGAGGCACCTTCCTCCGCTAGGCGCACGATTGCGTCGTTGGTCGTAGTGCCCAGCTCTTGCGCCAGCCGATCCGCTGCGTCGAGCACAGAGTGAGGCACGGTGAGAGTGGTTCTGTGCCCTGTCCGCCGGGGCGCCCTTCTACGAGGTTCCATAGTAGCGCATCATAGCGCATCAAGTGATGGAGCCTGGAGGCTGGCAGGCGAAGACTAAACCGTCGAGCGCAAACCGCGTCACGAGTCTCATCGGATGGCGTCTGAAAGACCCCCAGGCCCAGCGCCGGCATCTCGACGCCGTTGTTGAGATGATCATCTCCATGCGCTAACCGGCCTGCCCAGAAGGCCGAACCAGGATCTCGTTGATCGTCGTGCGGCGTGGACGACTGACGGCGAACGCGATGATCTCGGCAATGTCCTCGGCGGGGATGGCGGTGGTCTCGTACATCTGCTCCACGCCCTGCTTGGTTGGGGCATCGGTGATGTGCTGTGGCAGCTCGGTTGCGACGGCGCCAGGCTCGATCACGATCACCCGGATGTCCGGCTGGAGCTCTTGGCGCAGGGACTCTGACCAACCGTTCATGCCCGACTTCGTGGCAGCATAAGCCGCGTTACCGGGTCGGGCGGTCCGGCCTGCAACCGAGGAGAGGTTGACGAGGTCGCCGCCGCCGTCTTTCAGCTGATCCAAGAACACCTCGGTTGTCGTCATGGCACCCAGGAGGTTGACCCTGACCATCTGCTCTTGCTCTCTGCGCTGATCGGACGTAAAGGGCCCCAGCAGCATCACGCCGGCGTTGTTGACGAGGATGCCCGCGCCTCCGAGCTCGCTCTGCACCCGCTCCGCCGCGGCGACGAGCGAGTCGCGGTCGGTGACGTCCGCTTCGATTGCGATTGCCCCCTTCCCGATCTCTTCGGCAAGAACGTTGATCCGATCGATCCTTCGGGCAAGCAACGCTACGCGGTGACCATCAGCAGCCAATGCTCGAGCGGTGGCTGCGCCGATACCCGATGACGCGCCAGTGATGACTGCCACGCGGCCCTCGTTTTGATCACTCATCCCTTTCGCTCCAATTCGTGGTTCTCTACCAGTCTCTCACGAGGCTGAACGGGAGGTGATCCGGCTGATCGTGTCCCCGCGTTGTGGGGCCCGCCTTGATGGGCGGCAGCTATGAGGGTTGGTGACTCCTCCCATGTCGTTCTCATCACCCCTGCTTGCCGCCGGGCCACTCTGCGGGGTGTTCATCGATTTGCAACTGGTGAAGTCCCAGTTTGTCTCGCTTGAGGAGTGGAGTGAGTGGCTGAACGTACACGCTTGCAATGCTTGCGGCGTTGGAGCGCCACGGTGTCGCGTTTGTTGCGGTCGGCCAGTTGGCGGCCCAGTGGCAGGGAGCTCGGCGGGGAACCAAGGACTTGGAGATCTGCCCCTGCGTTGGCAGGAAGTCGCGGGGTTTCGGCTGGAGCGGTGGGGTAGGGGATCGTCCGCGTGACCCAGCGTGCCACAGGGGCCGGGTGGGCGCGGGGCATCGTGCCCCGCGTCGGGCGCTGGGCGCAGGCCGGGCGGAACAGAACAACTTGAATGTTGATCTGGTCCCCTAGTAATGGACTGAATGGTCTGGTCCCCGAGTAATGGACCGCGTATGTGAGAGGGTGGGCGGCATGATTCCCCGAAGGAGAGGTGCATGCCGAAGTCTTATTCGCCGGAGTTTCGTCGTCGTGTGATCGAGTTGTGCCAGGCGGGGGGTCGTAGGCCGCGGGAGGTCGCTGAGGAGCTCGGTGTCGCTGAAGGGACCGTCTATCGCTGGATCGCCCAGGAGGAAGTCGACCTCGGCGAGCGGCCGGGCGTCCGAAGCGGCGAGCGCGCTGAGCTCTCTGAAGCCCGGGCGCGGATCAAAGAGCTTGAAGCTGCACTGGAGCTGACGCGTAAGGCCTCGGCGCTGTTCGAGGAGCAGGAGGGACGACGGGCAGCACGCCCAAAAGGATCTACCCGGTGATTGAGGTCCTGGCCGGGCAGGGACACTCAGCGAAGGCGTGCTGCAGGATGCTCGACATCGCACCGTCGGGCTACTTCTACTGGCGTACGCGACCCCCGTCGATCCGCCAGCTACGCCAAGGACAGCTCGGGGATCTCGTGCTCGATATCCACCGGGCGTCCAACGGCACCTACGGGAAGCGCAGGATCACCGCAGAGCTTCGGCTCGGGTACGGCATGACGGTCAACCAGAAGGCCGTGAGAGCGGCCATGCGCCGGCTCGGCATCCAGGGGTTGCCGGCACCCAAGCGTAAGCGACGAGGGCCGCGGAGCGACAGGGCGCCCGCCAGCGACCTGGTCGCCCGGCAGTTCGCCAGGGAGGCGCCTAACCAGCTATGGCTCACAGACATAACCGAGCACCCCACCAGGGAGGGCAAGCTCTACTGCTGCGCCGTCCTGGATGCCCATTCCCGGCGCGTAGTTGGCTGGTCGATCGACAGCCAACAAGCAACAACCCTGGTGACCAGCGCGCTCGGGATGGCGGTCAAGAACCGCAAACCCACCAGCGGCACGATCATACACTGCGACCATGGCAGCCAATTCACCTCATGGGCCTTCAGTGAGCGCATCAAAACCGCCGGGCTAGCACTCTCGATGGGCCGCGTCGGCGACGCCTATGACAACGGCATGATGGAGTCCTTCTGGGCGCGCATGCAAACCGAGCTACTGAACCGCAAACGCTGGCGCACCCGGCTGGAACTCGCCAACGCGATCTTCGAGTACCTCGAGATCTTCCACAACCGCAAGCGCCGCCACTCCGCACTCGGAATGCTCACACCAACCGAATATGAGACGCTACACAACCAACAGCCCATAGCCGCCTGACTCGCACAAGCACGGTCCATTACTTTGGGACCAGACCAGAATTCAGGGGGTCAGGCCACGAGGTCCATTGCGTGCCCCTCCGAGTCGCTTGGTGTTGCGATATTAGGGACCCTCGTCAGCTAGCCGCTCGCCTATGAGCTTCTCGGCGAGCTCGAGGCCGGTTTGCAGTTCCTCGCGGGAGGGCTCGTCGTGGATCAGACGGTGCAGTGCCGCGGCCAGATCGAAGCGGCCGAGCGTAACCAGCTGGCCGGAGAGCTCGTTGCGGGAGAGCGGGAACTCCCCGTTTGCGATCAACCACCACCGTGCGATCGTGGTCAGAGCCGCGCGACACTGCTCACGGGCCGCCTCGACGTCGCCGCCCTCGAGAACCAGCCGGGCCAGGCTGAACCCGCGACGGGCCTGGGTGAGCTTGCGCTCAGCGGACGGGGCGAGGCCATGCTCCTCGATATAGCGGCTCGCGCTCCGTACGATACCGTCGTCGTGCAGTATGCAGCCAAAGCGCAGCGTCCACTGGACGTAGTCATCGCCGGCGAGCAATCGCTCCCAGAACGCATTTGCGCTGGCCGCGTACACATCGACGTCTTCCCGGATACCCCCGAGGTTGGGGCGCCCACCGACGACCATAAGATCGAGATCGCTGATCGTCGTTCGCTGACCACGGACGGTCGAGCCGGTGAGCGCCACCGCTTGGGCGCCAAGGACAAGCGCACGCTGAAGGATCGTCTCCGTGGCCTGCCGCTGCGGAGGTGTTTGGAGCTTGATCGCTCGCCCGCGATCGTCTCGCAGGCGAGCACTCCATCTAGCATCGACGGAAAGTTGGGTTGCTACATCCACCGCCGTCATGGACTCGACTCCTCCAGGGTGTCCACCGCTCCCTCTCTCTTCTCATCCTCATTCGGAACAGTGTGTGCAGCCCCTTGGGCTGCGTGTACAGCATCCTCGACGGTGCCCACGAGCTCCTCCGAAGTCCAGTCGCCAAAGTCCGGGTCCTCGCCCTCATAGCCAGCGTCCTTGCGCGCCTGATTCAGCCACTCCAGCATCGGACCAAGGTCCGTGGACAGGATGCCGCGCGCGTGTAGCTCGGTCGCCGCCTCCCCCTTACGCCAGTGCTGGCGTTCGGTCGGGATGCCATTCAGCTCGGCCAGTGCGACGACCGCCGCCTCTGCAGCGAGATGCAGGAAGGTGACGCCTACCACAGGATCCCCGAGCTCAAACGCTCCGCTGGCTCTCGTAAGGTGCTCGCGAGCCAGATCCGCCTTTGACTGTGGCGACATGCCCCGATGGTACCTGCGATTCCGGCGAGTCACGAACCTCTTCATCTTGGCGCGCGCCTCTGAATCGCTGTGCGTGGCACCCGATGCAGCCGGCGAGGAGACGACCCAAATCAGACGAATACTCGGCGGAGGGACCTCCGTCGTGGAGGGCATCGGGGGGCTTCGCAACCAGCACGGCGATGCCCACGGCAAAGGCCGTGGCGGCTACCGCTCGTCCGACCGACACCCCTGCTTGCCGCCGGGCCATTCTGCGGGGTGTTCACCGGGAGATCGCCAAGGACGGCAGCCGTCGGGCCTGGGCAGTCGCTCTTGCCGTGGTCTCGCCGTGTACGCGCCGTCGCTCGCCGCCCGCCGGCGCGGATGCTCGCGTCTGCCTGATCGGCTTCTCCAACGACCCGTTGGACAATCTCCAGCGTTGGGGCTCCCGCCGGGGCCTATGCGTCGACGCCGCGCAGCGCCCATTCGGTCACCGTTTTGTTGCGTCCGGGGCAGAGCACCAGGCCGATCGATGGCTCGTCTTCGGGTTGGCGCTCGAGCGCGTCGACCGCGTTGAGGTAGAAGTTCATCTTGCCGGCGAACTCAGGCTTGAAGTCCTCGATCTTGAGGTCGATGACGACGAATCGACGAGGCGCGTTCGCGGGCGGCGAGAGCACGCGCGGAGCGAGCGCTGTGCATGCATGCTGACGCAATCTGATGTCGAGCAGGCGATCCGCGACGGACATCGCGGAGTGCATCAACGACGGCCAGGGCGACTGGCTCATCGAAGGCCTCACCGCCCATGGCGTCGGTTTCGAAGCCGTATACGACCACCCAGCGGGGGCGACGAGACGACAGCACGCATCGTGTCGGCGTGGCGGGTTGGGTAGTTGCTCGGGGGTCTGGCACGGTACCCTGGAATGAGCATGTACGCCTACTATGACCCCGAGGCGGACATCGCCTGGCTCCCGACGGGTGAGTCCGACGATGTCGTCAGCGAGCGTGTCCCTGGCGGTCTACGCGACTACGACCGTGCGACTCATACGCTCGTCGCTATCGAGATTTGGGACGCCAGCACCCGCCTACCTCGAACCTTGCTCGAAGCCCTGCCGACACCCGTCGCTCCCCAAAGCGCTGCTGCGTAGAGCAGCGGAATACTGCTGCGATGTGGGAGTAGTCCGGAGGCGAAGCCGACGCCTCTGGTGCACGTAGCGGCGGCTCAGCCTGTGGCATCCGCAGCTTGGCGGCGCGACCGAAACATGGGTGAGTGCCTGGGGGCGCGGCATGCGCGAGGAGCGCCTGGATCCGCTCGCCGCCTGCCGATACGCCCTGGCGCTCGGCCCAACAGTCGCCCGCCGGACGGGATTGATGCTCGACCTGCTCGGCGCCGGCGAGGTTGCTCGCGCACAGCTGCCAGGCCGTGTTCGTCGCGGCGACCGCGCGCCGCTGATGCTCGCCGACGGCCCAGCGGCGAACGAGCAGATGGAGCTCGACCCGTTCTGGCGGGTAAGGATGAACGCAGGCCGCGACCGGCTGGAGGGCTGGCTCTCCTATGGCAAATGAGCCGATCCTCGCGGTCGAGGAGAACATCGACGAGCAGATCATCGAGTTCTGCAACACGCGGCCTGGATTGAACGAAGAACAGGTCGTCCGCGACATCGCGCGAATCGTCTGCATCGTGACGAGATCCTGGCCGAGAAGATCGTCGCATGGTGGCTGTTCGGACACGCCAAGCACTACAACGACATCGCATTCCTCGCCGCGCGAATGGTCCGCGACGGCCACCGCGACCGCGACACGAATATCAAGAGGCTCATCAACGACCTAATCGAGACCAAGCTCCAGCGCAATCGAGAAATCGGCGCAACCCAAGCCAGCCGCGTCGACGCGCTCAGCTCCCCGGAGCGCCGCCGCCGCTTGGCGCAGCCCGAGGACCACGTGAGCCCGGGCGAACAGAAGGGCTTCAACAGCCTGGCCTATCTCCACGGGACGCGGCCCGACCGGGCGGAGGTCGACCGACTTGTGTAGCGAGTTTTGCTGCCGCTGCTTTTCAACTGAACCCGTCGACGGCGACGCAGAGGGATTCCGATGGGCAGCTGATCGCCCTTATTTCTCGGGCACGGACCCATGTGGGGTCTGGGGACGCTGGGGAGTCCACAGCATCACCCGCGAGAGACCGCCGTGGCCGTGTGTGCTGCGCGCGAACATGATGACGCCGCGTCACATCGAGGGTGTCGTGTCGGCGGCGGCCGCGTGCCAAAAGCGCAATGCTGCTCTCCCAGGGAGCCCGCCGGGCCATCGAGATGATGGGTGAGGCCGGTAACGGCAACGCGGAGCGAGCGGCGCCCGCTCCAGCCGGGACCAAAATGCACCCCGCCTGACGACCGGGTGGTGCATCAGTTTGAGAATCCCCGTTGCGGACGGTCCGGCGGGGAGGAGGGTCGCTGGCATCCCATAGATGCGCTCCAGCCTGCTCGAAGAGGTCATACGCGGCGCTGCTGGAGTGGAGGACGGGCGCGGATGTAGCCCGCGCGCACGCGATCGTCCAACGCTGCGCCGACCTTCAGGTCGGCCTCGTCGATGCATCGATCGTGGTGTTGGCCGAACGCCATCGCGTCCGTGACGTGTTGACCTTCGACGAGCGGCACTTCTGTGTAGTGGCCTCGGGTGGAAAGCCGCTCCGCCTGCCGCCCGCGGACGCCTGAGGCATGCCCCCAGCCCGGCGGGGAGCCAAGGACTTGGGTATCTGCCCCTGCGTTGGCAGGAAGTCGCGGGGTCTCGGCTGGAGCGGTGGGAGTGGGGGATCGTCCGCGTGGCCCAGCGTGCCACAGGGGCCGGGTGGGCGCGGGGCATCGTGCCCCGCGTCGGGCGCTGGGATGCTCCTGCGTCCCGCCCGTCGTAGCCGACCATCGCTACCCTTTGGGCATGGGCACGGCCGACGCAGCCAACGAATGGGATTTGGTCGTGCCAGGCGACGACACTGAGCTGGTGGCCGAGTTTCGCCGCCACGGCGTGAAGCCCGGGCAGCGACTCCACGTCGTGATTGTCGATCGCAACGGATCGAATACCGTCGCTGAGCAGGAGTTGCCGTCGTTCTTCGCGAGCTTCGATGGACCCGCCGATCTGGCTGAACACTCCGGCGAGATTTTGCGTTCGGAGTTTCCCGGCGCCTGATGATCCTGGTTGACACCGGCCCGCTGGTCGCCGCCGCCAACCGCAACGACACGCATCACCGCGCATCCACGGAAGCGCTCGTAGCGGCCCGTCCGCCTCGGCTCGTGCCGGGCATGGTGATCGCCGAGGTTGGCTACCTGCTGGCGCGTGACGACCGTGTCCGACGGGCGCCGGTATGTGGCGTTCCAACAAGGGGCGGCTATCGATGTGCTCGACACGCTGACCGGGCGTCGGTACGCACGGCATCTGCCCGAGCGGTGTGTCCAGGCTGGTGCAAATGCATTGCGGGGCATCAGTTTTCCGATGGTGCAGCTGGAGTGTAAATCGAGCAGCGCCCTGAGAGGCTCGTGCGGGAGGCACTGGCCGCTGAAGCGGCCTGACCAATCTCCATCGGCCGGCTTGAGGGGCACGTCTGCACTGATCGCCGGCACGGCGCTGTACTGAGTCACTGCAGGCCCATCAGCACATACATGGCCTTCATCGCCGACGACGCAGGGAACGTGACGATCGGCGCTGTATTCAGTGGGCGGCTAACGGGACCGCGCTCGCTTGAGCTCATATGACATGCTCACCGGAAGATCGGCAAAGACGCAGCCGTCGGGGCCTGGGCAGTCGCTCTTGCCGTGGTCTCGCCGTGTACGCGCCGTCGCTCGTCGCCCGTCGGCGCGGATGCTCGCGTCTGCCTGATTGGCTTCTCCAACGACCCGTTGGACAATCTCCAGCGTTGGGGCTCCCGCCGGGGCCTATGCCTTCCGCGGCGCTCCGTCGCTCGAGTGTCCGTCGTAGATGGCGTTGGCGGCTTCCACGATGCCGGTGAGCTCGCTGGCGAGCTTGGGGAGGTCGGGGAGCGCACGCTTGAGCTCGGTGGGCGGGGTGTCGGTTAGCGTGACCTCGCCGGTGGTGTAGCGCGCGACCGCGACTGGGGCGTCGACGCCGCGCAGCGCCCACTCGGTCACCGTTTTGTTGCGTCCGGGGCAGAGCACCAGGCCGATCGATGGCTCGTCTTCGGGTTGGCGCTCGAGCGCGTCGACCGCGTTGAGGTAGAAGTTCATCTTGCCGGCGAACTCAGGCTTGAAGTCCTCGATCTTGAGGTCGATGACGACGAATCGCCGCAGAATGTAGTTGTAGAACAGCAGGTCGATGAAGAATTCCTGCTCCTCGCCGGTCTCCTCGTCGAGGACTCGCAGCGGGAACTGCCGTCCCACCAGCGCGAAGCCGCGTCCCATCTCAACCAGGAACGATTGGATGTCGTTGAGTAGGGCGAGCTCGAGGTCGCGCTCCTTGGCTTGTGTGGAGAGGCCGAGGAACTCGAAGTTGTAGGGGTCCTTGATCGTGTCGCGCACCAGCTCGGACTGCGGTGACGGGAGGGCGTGCGCAAAGCTGGTGAGCGCGGTCCCCTGGCGCTCGCGCAAACCGGTCGCGATCTGGGCCTCCAGCACCTTGCGCGACCACCCATTCTCGATAGCCTTGACGGCGTACCACAAGCGGGCATCCCGGTCCTCGAGCTTGCTGAGAAGGGCGATGTTCTGCCCCCACGGCAATCGTCCAACGGGCTGTTGGACGATCTCCTCGCTGCTGCGCTCGCACGGCCAGGCGGCGGCGAAGCTGCGCATGTAGTGCAGGTTCGACCGTGAGAGCCCGGTCATCTCAGGAAACTCGCGGCGCAGGTCTGTGGCGAGGCGGTCGATGACCTTCGCGCCCCATCCCTCCCTGTTCTCGCGGTCGAGGATGTCGTGCCCGATCTCCCAATAGAGCCTGACGAGCTCGCTGTTGACCGCCAGCGCGGCGCGAGTGCGCGCCGCCGCGATCCGGTGCTTGACCTCGGCGAGGAACTCTGTGTAGCCGGTCGGGGATCGCATTCCCTGATGTGCAGGAGTCCTGGTCATCCGATCGATCCTAGCTCGCCGGCGCCTCCCTCGGTGCTGCCGTTCGTTCGCGTCGCGGTCAGCGAGCCCACCCGTCCGGCGGGGCGCCGGGCTGATCGGCTGATGCAGGTGCCCGAGCACTCGGCTGCTGTCCGTGGCAGGTGCTGTGCTCAGCCGAGGGGCGCGATGACTATGAGGTCGAGGGGCCGGCTGTAGTCAACCTCAAGGCCCTCCATGTTGGCGAGCGCTGCGCGCACTCGTCTGGTCACCGCGGCTCCTGGCGTTCCCGCAAGAGACACCTGGCAGCGGACTGTGAAGCCGGTCAACGGCTGGCCGTCTCGCAGAGGCTCGCCGGGAGCCCCCAGCTCGACCTGTATGCCCGCAGGGAGGGCATAGCGCAGCTGATCAGCAACATCTTCCGCCCATTCCCTGGTGGGGCTGGAGCCCGAGTTGCGTCAAGCGCTGACGAGTCGCGCCGAGCGGGATCACGAAACGACCTCCTCGGTGATCCGCAAAGCCTTGCGCGAGTACCTCAAGGTCGCCTGACCACGTCAGCGGCACGCCGGCGCCGCCGGGCGTACCTCGGCGATGGCGAGGTCGTTGTCGCCGGCACAGCCTCCTCCAGCGATGGCAATGGCATCTTTGTGGCACGCCTGTTCGGTCTCAGTCCTGTGCCGCACGCGCGTGTGAGCATCCTGCGTCGGCTGGTGCGACCGGTCGGGGGAGTCGCGAGCGTGTCCGTGGCCTGCTTGCCGTATGTGAACTGTCGGGGCGTGGGCGTGCTGCAGGTGCGATCGGCAGGCGCAGCCCGCCGATCTCCCCGGCGGGTGCTGGTCGTCCAGCTCTGCGCCGACCTTCAGATCGGCCTCGGCGTCGCCCTGATGGCCGCTCGCGGAGACTGCCATGTAACCGTCTGGTACCCGCGCGAATGGGCCGAGCCGACCCCAAGCGTCGGGGGCCGTGGATAGTCTCGGCACTCGGTATGACCTGGAGCGCAGAACACACGAAGGCGCCACGCGCTGACGCGCGGCGATGTCGGCGGTGCGTCGCCTGGGCCGACGGTGTTGTGGCGGCGGAATGGTCGGGCGTGGGAGCATGAGTCAGCGCTACCGCGACGTGCTGGACTACGAGGAAGGTATGCGGGCTGCGATCACCACGGTGCGCACCGGCTACAAGGAGATGATCGAAGCATGGCGAGCAACGTGAACCCGGCCAAGTCGCTCACAGCGAAGGCGATGGACCGCGCGATCGACCTGGCGATCGAGGGCAGCTCGCCCTACCCCGAGCACGCCGCGTTCGTGGACGCCGACTCGCCCCACGCTGGGCACGAGATCACACGTGCGCTCGATGAGGGCTACGCGGTCGTGCTCGTCTCAGCCGATGGGCGCGAGCGGGTCATCACCGCGAAGATGCTCGCCGCGAGCCGCTGACGAAGCATAGAGCTCGGCTGACCCCGCATCGCGTAGGAAGCTCGAACGTAGCCAGCGGCCTGCTCGAGCCGGTGGCGCACTCGCTTTGATTGGCAGTTCGTCGACCGGTACTCGCGGACGCACCCTGAATCCTGTTCATCTCACGACATGCCTACCGCGGCCCGTGTGCCCGTTCGATTCGTGCCCCTCGATCCGTATGGTGACGTTGTGGGAATTCGAGCACGCATGACCGCAACTCCACACAACGGCCGGCGTTTGCATCCGCATGAACCATATGCTGCAACTGATCAAGGCTTTGCGGAGAATACGATCTGCCGCCCTCGCCTGCGTAGTGCTCTTGATGGCGTTGCTCGGCGCGTCAAGTGCCTGGGCGAGCTATGCAGGAACTCTGGATCCCAGGTTTGGCTCGTCAGGCGTAACCGCTGCCCAAATCGTCTCTGGCGTTGCCAATGTCGCTGACAGCCTTGCGTTGCAGCACGACGGCAAGATTGTGGTGGGAGGGTACGCGAGCGCCGAACCGGCCAATGGCGCCGTGACCTCGACGGCGTTCGTGGCGCGCCTTTTGCCAGGCGGCACGCCGGACCCGCGGTTTGCCACGGGACGGCCTCGTGGCGCGATTGATGGCCGATGGGAGACTGAATTCGGCGTTCGGTGACGCCGGGCAACTTTTGGTGGAACGGTATGGCGGTGTGTCGGCCTTTGATTCGTTTGACCCCAACGCTCTTCTGCTGAGGACCGATGGACGTGCACTGGTGGGCGCCGCGATCTGCGCGAAGTACGGGATGTGTTCCCCTGACTTTCTCGTCTTCTTCGCCACCACGAGCAGCGCGGTTCCTCCGATGGAAGGATTGAGCTGCACTCCAGCGTACTGCGACCAGAGGTTGGCGCTCACCCCACTTCCGAATGGCGGTCTGCTCGGGGGCGCATGGGAGGGAGATCTCCTGCTCGAGCGGTTCAACTCGCGCCTGCAGCCCGTGCCCGGCCTCGGTAGCAGCGAAGAAGGCGAAGACGTCTCGTTAGGCTCGGCGGTGGCGCTTGCCCAGCTTCCCGCCGGAAGTGAAACCATGGGCAACATGCTCGTTCTCGGCGATGGCGAGGTCGTTGTCACCGGCACGGCCTCCTCCAGCGATGGCAATGGCATCTTTGTGGCGCGCGTGTTCGGTCTCAGTCCTGTGCCGCACGCGCGTGTGAGCATCCTGCGTCGGCTGGTGCGACCGGTCGGGGGAGTCGCGAGCGTGTCCGTGGCCTGCTTGCCGTACGTGAACTGTCGGGGCGTGGGCATGCTGCAGGTGCGATCGGCAGGCGCAGCCCGCCGGTCTCCCCGGCGGGTGCTGGTTGGCAGTGGCCCGTTCGACGTCGCCGCGGGAGGGAGAGGACTGGTTGTGATGCCGTTGACTCCGGCGGGTTTTGCGATCGTCAAGCACAGGCGGACGACCGCGATGCTGCTGACGCTGTCTCTGCGAGGCTCCCGGTCTGTCACGACGCGCGTGGTGGTGTCGCGGCTCGTGCAGCTCCCGCCGGCGCGGAACGGTGTTCCTGGTGCGCTGGAGCCGCTGGCGGGGGACGTGAGGGCATTCGTGTCCGATGGGCGCCGGTATGTGGCCTTCCAACAAAGGGCGGCTGTCGATGTGCTCGATACGCTGACCGGGCGTCGGTACGCACGGCATCTGCCCGGGCGGTGTGTCCAGGCCGGTGCGAATGCGTTGCAGGGCATCAGTTTTCCGATGGTGCAGCTGGAGTGTGAATCGGGCAGCGTACTGATCAACGCAACCACCGGGCGCTTGCGGCGATTGCCGAATCCCACGGGGCTGACTGAGGCATGGTCGGGGATTGGTCGTTTCTGGGTCGGGCCGACCCCAGCTCCCAACTGCCCGAATTTCTATGTCTGCGACGACTACCTCAATTGGCGCACGGGCGCCATCCGCCGGATCGACTCTTCGCCCACGAACCCGCCGCCGCCTATGGAAACCGGGAACAGCTCCCCTCCGCAGCCCACGCGTATTGAAGTGCCCCGCGCCGAAGTGCTCGCGCGTGACCTCGACACGCCTGCGCTTTCTCCGGTGGCGCCCTTGTCCACCAGCTCAGCCGTCGAATCTCGACGACAGCCTGCTGGCGAACCCACAGCTGTATCAGCCCCCGTACGTGCTGTATGGGCAGGCGGTCGACCCAATGAACGGAAACCCAATGAACAGCGCACCGTATGCGCCCCCCGGCCTGGTGTTGGGGCGCTGCGGGACCGCGATGCCGACTGTGCTGGAAGCGGCCGCAACCGACGTCAACACCTGGTTCGACGGTCCAGGCGACCAGGTGGGTGCGGGCATTGTCAGCTGGTACAGCCCACCAAGCGCGGCGGTCCACGTCTATGAGATCGCTCAGCGGCGTCGCATCAGCTGGACTGCGCCCGGTGCGCGAACTGGATTCCGCGTGCCGGCGGCGGTTGTGCACACCGCGTACGCAGCTGTTGTCGCCACGGCGAGCCACAAGCTGTGCCAAGGCGAAGGGTGCGATACGGACAGCTGGACGTTGTATGAGGCAGGTCTGCACTGATCGCCGGCACGGCGCTGTACGGAGCACTGCAGGCCCGTCAGCACATACATGGCCTTCATCACGCGGTGTTGGGTGTGGCGAGGTCGCCGAAAGCGCAATGCTGCTCTCCCAGGGAGCCCGCCGGGCCATCGAGATGATGCGCGAGGCCGGTAACGGCAAGGCGGAGCGAGCGGCGCTCGCTCCAGCCGGGACCAAAAGGCACCCCGCCTGACGACCGGGTGGTGCATCAGTTTGAGAATCCCCGTTGCGGACGGTCCGGCGGGGAGTAGGTCGCTGGCATCCCATAGATGCGCTCCAGCCTGCTCGAAGAGGTCATGCGCGGCGCTGCTGGAGTGGAGGACGGGCGCGGATGTCGCCCGCGCGCACGCGATCATCCAGCGCTGCGCCGACCTTCA
Organism: uncultured Solirubrobacterales bacterium; assembly: GCA_963812595.1. GTDB lineage: Bacteria > Actinomycetota > Thermoleophilia > Solirubrobacterales > Solirubrobacteraceae > Palsa-744. Next base: position 423,501 of record CAWEVQ010000008.1, on the reverse strand, counting down.
GATCAGCCTCGCTGAAGCATCGATCGTGGTGTTGGCAGAGCGCCATCGCGTCCGCGACGTGTTGACCCCGGGCGGAAAGCCGCTCCGCCTGCTGCCCGCGGATGTCCGGCGTTGGCAGCGCTGACGGGAAATCCTTATCCGAGCTCGACGCCGTGGCGGCGGAGCCAGACGTGGGTACCCTCGATCAACCCTGGGAGCGCTTCGCGTAGGCGCTCGATGGCATCGCGGACCTCCTCGGCATCGACATCAGGGGAGGCGTGCTCAAGGCGACCCTCAAGGACATAGACCTCGTTCAGGAGGGTGGCTTGGTCTTCGGTCAGACCGCCGCCGGCGACGAGTGCCTCGAAGACCTGCTCGGCGTGAGGGCGCCGGTGTGGGAGCAGGCCAATAAGGCGCGATCCCGCGCTGGCCTTGAGGATCTCGACATAGGCGTTGAGCACAGCGGAGTGATCGCCGGTGACGACCATCGTGCGGTTGGCGTCGTGGGGCTCGGCGGACTGAAAGGCGTTCCTCCATTCGGTCGGGTCGAGCCGGCCATCGAAGTTCTCCTCGATCGCGAGGTTGAGCGCCTTGTGGTGCTTGCTGATGGTTTGAAAGAAGCGAGCAAGCCGGGCCTGCTCGGCCGCGAGTGCGTCGTGGCCGAGCTTCGCGGGCGGGTCTTCGCTCACCCGGTCAGCTCCTTGATCGCACGGGCCGCGCTGGCCATCTGGCGGCTGTGGTCACGGCGAGCGCGGACGCGGATGGCGGAGCGGCGCTCGTATAGCTGGCCCCACTGCCCGTCGCGATCGATCAGGACTCGTCCCTCGTCAAGAACCCGGTCCAGCAATAGCGGCGCCTGTGCCTCCACGCGCGCGAGGTGCGCGATATCCACCAGGCGATCGCTGACACGCTTGACGCGGACGGCAAGCTCGAACCCTGCCGAGAGACGGTCGTCGGCGAGCGAGATCATTAGGTCGAGATCGGAATCTGCGTCCTCGTCGCCTCGCGCCAGAGAGCCGTAGAGCACAGCAAGACGAATGTCGTGATCAGGTAGCATCGCGCCGCGCAGCTCGGAGAGCAGCGGCCAGTGGGCCCAAAGGTAGTCGCGCTCTCCGGGCGCCAACTGCAAATCGTGCGATCCATCTCGACTGGCGCGGAGAGTGCCCTGTGATGCAGCCCGGCGCAACGTGCGCCCCTCGACAGCCAGATCAGCCGCCAGCTCTTGGATCGCGCCCATAGCGGAGAGGCTACTACGACGGGTGTCGGTGTTCGGGCGCCGTTTAATCACTCAGTCGCCGACCCGCCTCAACTGCAGGCGGGCTATTTGCACTTCTGCGGCTTACAGGCAGTGCGCTTGCATTTCGAGCTGGCGTCCACCGTGATCCAGATAGCTGCCGAAGGTGCCCTCGCTGCCTGCAAGTCCGATGGTCACAGGCCCCTCCCGTATGTGACGCGCCAGCGTTCGATCCGCCACTCTCGCCATGCTTTGTCGATCGCGAAAGGGGGCAGTGTGCCAGAGGAAACATCTGAGGTTCAGGCGCTCCGGCTGAGGTTCGAGGATGTGCGGCGAGAGAACGAGCGGCTCCGAGACGCTCGGTCTGACATCACCAAGCAGCTCGGACCGCTGCCGATCTCCGCCGCGGTCGTTGCAGGCCTGATCACTGGGTTTGAGACGACCGGCAAGTCGCACTTGGACCACACACTCACCCGCTGGGCGCTCGGCGTCTTCGCGGCGATGGTGTGCGTGAGCGTTCTATCCAGCGTGCTCAAGCCATACCGCCGGCTTCGCGACAAAGTCGAAGCGAAGGCTGACGGACCGAAACCGGGGGCAGCGAAGAGCCCTAAAGCCTGGTATGAGGCGATGATCGAACTCGAAGAGAACGTGCGAGGCACCACTAAGTCCGGGTTCTGGCCTTGGGTCGCCCGTCATTCTCCCGTACCGATCCCATTCTTCGCGAAAGACCTGCAGAGCGCGTGCGACCAAGAGTGGAAAGGCCTGTTCCTCACCAAGATGCTTTTCGTCGCTGTGATCGTGCTGCTGATCCTCGCCCGACTCGACGGAGAAGCCGCTGAATCGTTCCGTCCGACCTCGACACGTTCGGCTCTTCGGCAGAGCGGAGAACCGCCGGGTCGTGCGTGCCTAGCTGAAATCGGGCGGTGCGCCAAGCCGCGTAGCACTATGTCTGCGCTACCACACCGTCCCGGCGCGCTGGACGGCGGCTAGGCGGAAGTCCATACCGTAGATTCAAAGGACCGTTTGCCATCGCTACCCTTTGGGCATGGGCACGGCCGACGCAGCCAACGAATGGGATTTGGTCGTGCCAGGCGACGACACTGAGCTGGTGGCCGAGTTTCGCCGCCACGGCGTGAAGCCCGGGCAGCGACTCCACGTCGCGGTTGTCGATCGCAACGGATCGAATACCGTCGCTGAGCAGGAGTTGCCGTCGTTCTTCGCGAGCTTCGATGGACCCCGCCGATCTGGCTGAACACTCCGGTGAGATTTTGCGTCCGGAGTTTCCCGGCGCCTGACCTCGCGGAGGGTTACGACGGAAGCCCGGTTCTCGATCGACACAGGTGAGCTGATCGATGGCGTGCTTCCGGCCGCGCAAGCGGCCAGATCACGAGTTGGTGCAAACGCAATCGCGAGGCGCTGCTTGCGGACTGGAAGCGCGCAGAGGCTGACCGACACCCGACCGAGGATCAGTGCTAGAGTGTGACCACATTGTGGTCATACACCTAAGATGAAGAGCATCGGAGTCAGGGAGTTCCGCGACCATGCCACGACTTATCTGTCGGGGCCTGATCCTGTCGCGGTTAGCAAGCACGGGCATGTGATCGGCTTCTATATCCCGCTTGAGCGCGATGAGGGCGAGGTTCGGCGTGCCGTCGTCAGGCTCGGTGAGGCGGTCGAGCAGGTGCTCCAGGAGACCGGCATGAGCGAGGAGGAGTTGGCCGGACTGTTCGACTTGCGGCGAGCGCTTCCCGAGTGATCGTCGCTGGCATCCCATAGATGTGCTCAGCCTGCCCGAAGAGGTCATACGCGGCGCTGCTGCAGTGGAGGACGGGCGCGGATGTCGCCCGCGCGCACGCGATTTATCCAGCGCTGCGCCGACCTTCAGATCAGCCTCGCCGACGCATCGGTCGTGGTGTTGGTCGAGCGCCATCGCGTCCGTGACGTGTTGACCTTCGACGAGCGGCACTTCCGCGTTGTGGCCTCGGGCGGAGAGCCGCTCCGTCTGCTGCCCGCGGACGCCTGAGGCACGCCCCCAGCCCGGAGGGGAGCCAAGGACTTGGATATCTGCCCCCGCGTTGGCAGGAAGTCGCGGGGTCTCGGCTGGAGCGGTGGGAGTAGGGGATCGTCCGCGTGGCCCAGCGTGCCACAGGGGCGGGGTGGGCGCGGGGCATCGTGCCCCGCGTCGGGCGCTGGGTGCTGGCCGGGCGGAATGGAACGGGCCATACCAGAGTCCGGGATATGCGAGTCCGGGGATCCAAGTGTGGACAAAGACCGCAACTGCCGGCCTCTGGGCAGTCACCTTGCCGTGCTCCTCGGCATTCCCGACAAAAATCTGGGGCACCATGACGCAGCTGGTCAATGTCGGCTTAGCCTGGATCCACCGTTTGGTGGGGAGGCTGTCGTGGTCATGGTCTGATCGCTCGTGCGGGGTCCCGGTTGGCGCGTTTTGGGTGAAGGTGCGGGTGTGGATGGGTTCGCTGAGGCTGGTGGGGCCGGTTGAGGCGATCGCGTCGGTGGTCGTCGGCGAGTTCGGGCAGGCCGAGGCCGGGGTCCGGCCCCGGTCGGTCTCGTGGGCGCCTGCCGTGCGTTAGGTGAGTGCTGGCAGGGCGCGGAGGTGCTCGAGGACTGTGAGAAACGCGGTTTTCCAGGGCCAGCGTGCGGGCATCCGGAGTGTCACTGTGCGGGCGGTGCGGGTGATCCGGCCGGGGACGGTGAGCAGCCGGCGGCGTAGCGTTCGGGCGGTGGGGATGACCGTGCCGGGCAGCCCGATCATGGTTGTCCAGCGCAACAGGTTGTGCGCGAGGGCGGCGATCACTGTCCAGGCGGCGTTCGCGAGGAACTTCCCGGACGGGAAGTGGGCGAGTGCCTGGTCTTTGAGGTCACGGATCGCGAGCTCCACGACCGCGTGTTGGCGGTGCTCTGACTCAACGAGCTCGAGCGCGTCGGTGCGGTTGGTCAAGAACGCGAAGTGCCGCCAGTCGGGCCACAGCTCGGCCTGGGCGCCGAGGAGGCGGGTGCGGCGCACGATCAGCCGTTGTGAGCCGAGCATCGTCTGCGCGATTTGTGCCTCCCCGCCCTCGGGGTAGTCCTCGAGCGGCTGCCAGTCCTGCTCAGGGATCTGGGCGATCGCGGCCTTGATGTGCTTCTGTTGGCGCACCCCGATCGAATAGGTCCAGCCAGCGTGCTGGAGCCGGGCCATGATCTTCGTGTTCCAGAACCCCGAGTCCGCGCGCAACAGCTTCGGCCCGCCCGCGCCCGCCCGCGCAACACGAGGGATAAGCTCCTCGACGAACCTGAGCGCACCGCGGGAGGTGTTCGCCGAGCCCTTCCGGGCGCGGATGTGCAACACCTCGCCGGTCCCTGAGCGGGTCGCGACGATCGGGTGATACCCCCGCGTGTGGGTATACCCATAGCTCGCGCCCTGCTTGTCATGGCCATAGACCTCGCCGACGAACGAATCGACATCCACAACAAGTCGTTCCTCGCCAGGACCGGCGCCGGCGGCCCAGGCCCGTGACAGGCAGTCAGCCAACACCTTGTCGAGCTGCCGGACATGCCCAAAGGTGAACGCGCGCAGGAACGTCCCCAACGTCGACGGCGCGACGACGCGATGCCCGAGCACCGCTCGTGTCTGACCCGAACGCAGCACCGAACAGTCATCGATGCAGTCCGCTCCGAGACACATCGCGGACACCAAGCTCATCACCTTGCCGCCCGCGTTCGCCGCCCCCGCCCGGTCACCGAGATCAACCGTCCGGTCAATCACGGCCTCAATTCCCAGCCGCTCCGCGAGCACCGCAGGGAGCAGCACCCCCGCGTTCGCGACCACCCGCTCATCGTCGAACACGACCCTCGTTGCGTCCGGCAGACCATTCACCATACGGGTGACCCCCTGGCGCAGGACCCGCAGCCGCTGGCACGGCCCGTCTTGCCTGCTTCAGGGGGTCATCTAAACCTCAGCCGCGGACGACTCCCCACCAACGAACGGTGGATCGAGGCTTAGTCGCGATCGTCGCGCTGTTGAGCACTGTCGCGGCCTCTGTGATCGAGAGGCATCGGTCCCACCGGAGGCGGTGATCTTCGGGCTGGGGTTGATACCAACGCGGTTGCTCCCGGCGCCAATGTGCCTCCGGGCGATAGCGGTCTGGCGCAGGCGACATAATGGCGCCCATATCGCTCTCAGTCTGCCTCATCACTTCGGACCCGCCCTCGCGCGTCTCGGCTATCTTGGAGCCCCTGCGGCCTTACGCCAATGAGGTGCTCATCGCCGCCGACTCGGGCGTGGACGAGCGAACGCTCGCCGGCTACGACACGCTTGCGGACCGGCTGTTCACGATCGAGTTTTGCCTGATCGAGCGGCACCTGGCCTGGTTGTTCGCACAGTGCAAGGAGGATTGGATCCTCAGGCTGGACGGCGACGAAGTGCCGAGTCGCGCGTTCGTACGAGAGTTGCCGAACATGCTGTCCTCCCGGAGTGTCCAGCAGTTCTGGACGGCCAAAGCCTGGATATTTCCGGACCCCAGCCGATTCCTCGCCGAGACCCCCTGGTCGGATGACTTCGCCAACAGGCTGATGCGCAACGATGGCACGTTGCATACTCGCGGGTTGCAGCACCTACACGCCGATCCGGTCATACCTCGCGCATATGTCGAGGAGCCGTTCTACCACTTGGATCTTGTGACGGCCAGCGCACAGGAGCGACGCGACAAGGTAGTGCGCTACGAGGTGGCGCGCCCGCACCTGTTTGCAACCGGGGGAGGGCGGATCAACGAGGCCTACTACCTGCCGGAGCTGCGTGACGGCCTCGAGCTTCGCGAGGTGCCTGACGAGGATCGCGCCCTGGTGGCCCGTGCCCTTGAAGTCCCGCCCCTGCCGGAATCGAGCATATCCGCCAAAGGGATTCCCTTCGTTTCGCTGGATGAGATGGACCGCTTCTGGGAGGGGCGCGCCGTCAACGAGGACGCCTACAGTGCACGAATCGAGCCACGGGAGCCGACATCGTGGCTGGCGCCTTTCGAGCAGCGGCCCGTGTTCTTTCACGTTACCAACGAGGGTACGGAGCGGTGGCCGGCTCGTCTGGAGGAACGGCCAGAAATTCGACTCGGCTATCGCTGGTTGAGTCCCGATGGCGTCGTCCATACCGCTGAGAGCCCACGTTCTCCGTTCCTTCGAATGGTGAGCCCACAAGAACGCGTGCTCGTGCCAGTGCAGGTCACGGCTCCCTCGGCCCCGGGCGACTACGTCCTTGAGGTGGACATCGTCCACGAGGACGTGCGCTGGTTTGAATGCCCCTGCCGGGTCCCCGTCCATGTGGCGCCGCCTCAGGGGCTGCCGCCGGTCGGCGTACGACTGCGAGAGACGCCACTTCCACGGTGGCGGCGCTGGCGGCGAGTGCGCGTCCCGCGCACGATCCACAGGATCTGGCTCGGCGACAAGCCCATGCCTCAGGAGCACAAGCGCTTCGAGGAGACCTTCGCGAAGCACCATCCAGGCTGGGAGATGCGGCTATGGACCGATAGGGATCTGCCAGAGCTCGATATAACAACTGTCGAGCGGAGACGCGCCCGCAGCCACTCGGAGCTGTCAAATCTCGCTCGCTACGAGGTGCTGCATCGCCTGGGGGGTGTCTATGTCGACACCGACGTCGAGTGTCGGCAAGCCTTGACGCCACTGCTGCGAGGCATCGACGCGTTTGCCGCCCTGGAGCTCCCGGGACGGGTTGGGACGGCGGTGCTGGGCACCATACCGGGCCACCCGGCCTTCGCAAGAGCGGCCTATCTGACGCGGCGGACCCTCGGCATTGGCGCCCACTCCGCCGACGCCAACGGGCCATATCTGATGAGCTTGATTCTCGAGCAGGATCCAGGCGTGGCGATCTTCGGAGCTGAGCTGTTCTATCCGTACCTCTGGAACGAGCCGGAGCGGTGTGGGGAGGCGTTCCCGGATGCCTATGCGATCCACCACTGGGCGCTGAGCTGGCGGCAAGAGCAACTCTGCGGATGAGGGTTCTCCTCACAGGCTGGTTCAGCATCGAAGGCGGTGGCGCCACCGCCGGTGACGTGCTCGTGCGCGACGCCGTCTGCGACTGGCTGCACCGGTGCGACATCCCGTACGACATCGCCCAGGAGCGGGCGATGGGACCAGGTGTCGATTGGTTTCGAGTCTCGCCCGAACGCTATACCCACCTCGTGTTTGCCTGCGGACCCGTCGGCCCCGATCTCGCCGTACGCGACATCATCGAGCGCTTTGCGAGATGCCGGCGAGCGGCGATCAATGTCTCGCTGGTCGGCGATCAGGCATGGCAGCCATTCGATCTGCTGCTGGAGCGCGACGGCGCTGGACATTCGAGGCCCGATCTCGCACTCACCCGCGCCGCTGCACCAACGCCGGTGGTGGCGCTCGTGCGCACGCACCGCCAGGCCGAGTACCCGGAGTCTTGCCCGGACGACGCGCACAGCGCTCTCGACCGCCTGCTCGCCTCTCGCGAGGCGGCGACTTTCGAGGTCGACACTGTCCTCGATCGGCGAGTCCCCGGGCGGCGAACGGCGGCCGAGGTCCAAGCGCTCTTAGCGCGAGCCGACGTCGTCCTGACTACGCGCCTGCACGGCCTCGTCCTCGCGCTCGCCCAGGGGGTTCCTGCGCTGGCCGTTGACTCCGTGGCGGGAGGCGCAAAGGTGATAGCCCAGGCTCGGGCGCTCGCGTGGCCGGCAGCGATGACCGTGGACGATTTGGACGACGGGGAGCTCGCGCGGCATTTCGACTGGTGTCTCACCGAGGAGGCCCGGCACAAGGCGCGAGCGTCAGCGAGTGCTGGGATCGCGGACGGCGAGAAGGTCCTCGGCGCGCTCGCGGCCCACCTACGCAGGCGCTGAGACGCGCCCTTGTCCGAGTCTCGATGCCCACGGGATCGCTGGTCGCGCCAGGGCCGCGTGGGCGCCAGCAGCCACCGCGCGAAGACGCGCGGAGCCCTGTTCGGCGGGAAGGGCTCCTGGCGCTGAAAGCGTATGGCTGCCAAAGTCCTCGATCCTTCCGTTCGCGCTCGTATTGCACGCCGTCAAGTTCGTGCCGTTCGTGCTCGTCGGCCTGCGGCTGCATTACAAGGCGCGCCACCCGCCGCACACACGTTCTGTCTTCGCCGAATACCGCTCCGCGCGAGGCTGAGGAGACGCGTAGACGTCTCGGGTGCGTGGTACGGTCCGGCATTGTAAGGGTCCAGGGAATCGACCGACGCTGGCCCTCCGATCTGTGTTCCAATCTCGACAAACCATGCGCCTGCAGAATGTGATCGACTGGCATGACCTGCCGATGACCGACGACCAGTACACGCAGGCGCTACCCGCACCTCACGACGCAGCCGTATGAGAGACCACTTCATCGCTGGGTTCGCCGAGCTGGCGGCATCCGACGAGCGGATCGTCCTGCTCACGGGCCACCTCCACTACATGGTGCTCGACATGGTCTCACTTGCACCATCGTGTGGGCTGCAGGCAAAACCGCGGCTGTGGGAGCGCTACGACGCGAGGCAGGGCGCCTGATGGGGCAACTCGCTTCGGTGTCCCGCGAGCGTTCAAGGCTTGCGGTGAGCCTGTTCGCAATCGGTGCCGCGGCCGTGGCCCTGGCGCTCGCCGCGAACGTGCTGGGCATTGCGGCGTCCTCCGCCTTTGGCTGGAAGAAGGCGACGTTGCTGATCGTTGGTTGCGATCTGCTCATCGCCGCGTTGATCGTGAGTGTGCGTCACACGCCCACAAGCGACACCAACGTGGACATCGCATCGTTGCTGAGCGGGGCGATTGCGGATGGCGTGATGATGTTTGCGATCAGCGCTGCGGCTGTGATTGTGTTGTTCGGTCAGAGCAAGCCGATCGAGCGCCTCGGCTACCTCCTTGCGATCCTCGTCATCGTGCCTCTGAGCGTCACGCTTGCATGGCGCCGTCAGCGCGCAGGCGCGACTGGCGAGCGCCAGCAGCTCCTCGCCCTCGCGACGCTTGCTGCAACCGCTGGCGTGCTCTGTCTGGCGTGCCTGCTCGCGCTCCCTACCAGCGGCGCACTCGACACGTCGCTCTTCGTGCTGCTCGCGCTGGCTATGGCCCGCATCGCGATCGCGATGTCAGACCGCCTCGTCCCAGCAGTCTGGCCGCAGAGGATTCCGTCGAGGGCGATGATTGCCGTTACGCCCCTTGTCCTCGCGGCAGCCGCGACACCGTTTGTCCCGCCCGGCACCCTCAGCGTTCTCGACATCGCTGTAGCGCTGGCCGCGGGACTTGCGACCTTCGACCTCGTCAGAGCCTTTGGGGGCCGTCGAGGCCTACCGCGCATGTGGGTTCGCGTACTGGACGTTGGCGTCGTTGTTCTCTGCATACTCGTGGTGATGTACCTAGGGGCTTCGAACTTCCCTGCCGTGGGCGTCGGTTTCGTTGGCAACCAAAATTACTTCCTCGGACCGGCCATCGACGTGCTTCACGGTCACCCTATGTTGGTCAGCACCTTCTCGCAGTACGGGGTCGGCCTGATCGACGCACTGGCGGCGATCTTCCTGGTTGTACCGATCGGCTACGGCACATTCACCCTGCTACTGTCCGCGTGGACGGCGCTGCTTTTCACGGTCGTATATGTCGTCCTGCGTTGGAGTACGGAGTCGCTGCTCATCGCCTTGGTAGGCCTGGCTGTCGCGGTCGTTCTCGGTACCTTCGGTACTGTGGGCTACTACCCTTGGGCTCCGAGCACCGGTGTGTTACGGTTCGGCCTGCCGTGGCTCGTGATCCTCTTCTCGCTTGCGTCGGCTAGGACGACGACTCACAAGCAGCTATTTGATGCGTTGGTATTCACGACCGTCGCCGTCGCTGCAGTATGGAGCGGGGAGGTCGCCGTTTATTGCCTGGGGACTGCGGTCGCGCTCGCACTTCTCGACGCGGCGATAGCGGATGTCGGAGCGCGCAAACGCGTGCGCATGGCCGTCCGCCGCATTGCCCAACTGGTTGCCACAAGCGCGTCTGCCCTGTTGATATTTACACTGCTGACGCGAGCATTCGCCGGCGTGTGGCCGAATTGGGGCGCATATCTCTATTACATTAGCCTGTACACCACGGGCGGGCTCGGCGCACTGCCGATCGAACCCTGGTCGCCGGGTCTTGCGCTTGGAGCGATGTATATAGTCTCGGCGATCGCCATTGTGCTGCTTGCGCTGACGCGGCCAGCGCTCATGCGCGAGCGTGCGGTCGCATTTCGTGCTGCCACCGGTCTGACGGTGCTCGGAGCGCTCGTTTACACATACTTCCTCGGCCGCGCTCAACCAAATAACCTATACCACATCTCGCCGCCGGGGGTTGCACTTGTGTTCGTGTGGTTGGGTATCGTCCGGTCGACGTTCGATAGCCGCGTTGTGGTGGCAGTTGCAAGCGGCACGGTGGTCTTTGGCGGAGCCATGGTCGTCGCGAACGAAAGCGGTACCCTCAGCGAAAAGTACCCAGCCACCGCGCTTGCCGCGGTGCTGGGGAGCGCACCGTCGCTCACCGGCCAGGTGAGCGAGCTCTGGCACAATCCGCTCGTCGATCCGGAATCTGCTCACGTTGTTCAGTTCGTTTCGTCACTTGAGCCTAGGCACGCCAGCCTAACGCTTTTATTGACTCCAAATGTTGAGACGGAGTCACTTTTACGTTTAGGCACCGCGAACGCCGTAGGGTCGAGCCAGCCATGTCAAGAACAGCTTTCGGGCCAGGGTCCGGGGCATGTCGCGCAGGAGGTGCGCTCGCTCGCACCCGGCGGTATAGTGGTCACCGGCACCGGCCCGACTAACGGTGGGCTGCTGCCGATTGAGCAATACACCCTCACGCTTTTACGGGGTCGCTTCATGTTGCACGAGATCGCTAGCGACGCACAAGGCCTACGAGCGTTTCGGATGACCCGATTCACACCTGGCTCGACACGTCCATCGATTGTTCCACTGTCGTCTGTGCCGCCAACTGGCTGCGCGTAGTGGACAATGGCCCGGCACTATGTGACATCACCTCGTTCCTGCGGACTCAACACAGACCTGAGCGTATAGTCTACGGCAACGTGCATGTACCGAATATCCTTCTTCGAGACGGTGGCAACGACTGCTTGGGCTATGCGTTGCTTGCTGGACGACCAGTTGGTGGTGTGATATGAGCGATTCCGAGCCTCAGGCAGTGCATCCTTGGAGTAGCTCACAGGACATTGACGGGCTGGGAACCCCCCCGGCTGGGCTTACGGCGTCGTCATGGATCAAGCGTTTACGGCCCGACCTGCTGGCTGCCTTTATCGCAGCGGGACTCGCAACTGCCATCGGAGTCATCGTGCTGCAGGTGTGGCAGGCGAATCTAAAGGTACCTCTGTACGCCAGCCCTGGCGGGGACGAGACGTTCGGCCTCGCGGTCATCAAGAGCATCCTTGAACATGGCTGGTATCTGACCAATTCGAACGTCGGGGCGCCGTTGGGCCAACGGCTCTATGACTATCCAGTGTTTAGCGGTGACAGTCTCTACCTGCTGATCATCAAGATTATCGGGATTCCGTTTAGCAACCCCGCCGCTGTCGAGAATCTATTTTTTCTCCTCTGCTTCCCACTGATTGCGCTGAGCGCATATGTCGGGCTGCGTATATTGCGGATCTCGATCGGCGCATCCATTGTCTGCGCTGTCCTCTTTACCCTGCTTCCTTACCACTTTTACGACGGCGAGGGCCACCTCTTCCAAGGCTCCTATTTCACAGTCCCACTCGGCTGCTGTCTCGTCATCGCCGTACTCTCTGGCAAAGCCCTCTTCGGTCGTAGAGCAAAGAGCAATGGCGTCAGGAGGTATCTAACATGGCGCTCCGGCGCAACCGTGCTGGCTTGCGTTATCATGGGTTCCTCGGACAACTATTATGCTGCCTTCACTGCGGTGCTGGTGCTATTGGCAGCCGTATTAGCGTTTCTCGCCAGCCGCAGTCTCCGTAGCTTGGTGAGCGGGACGCTCGTTGCCATACTGGTACTTACCACGGTAGCCGTAAACGGGCTGCCCACATTGATCTACGCCTCCGAGCACGGCAAGGACCCGGCCGTAGGGCAGCGCTTCCCTCAGGAGAGTGACATGTATGCGCTGTCACTCGCTGATCTGGTTCTGCCGATCGCAGGGGATCGTATCGAGCCGCTGGCGCATCTCGCCCAGGAATACCAGGCCACGGCCACCGCGCCAATCGGCGAGGGACACAGCGCCAGTCTTGGTTTGATCGGCACTTTGGGGTTGCTGTGCCTGGCTATCGCGCTCGTGGTGCGTAGCCTACGGGCCGACCGATTGAGGTTCGCCGACCCACGCTATGCGTATGCGGCGCTTGGCGCCGGTCTCGCCTTCCTGGTCGGCACGGTGGGTGGGCTGGGGACGATCTTTGCCTACGTCGTGAGTCCACAATTGCGCGGGTGGAACCGCATCTCGGTGTTTATCGCATTCTTTGCCCTGATGGGAGTCGGACTGATGCTGGATGCGCTGGGGCGGCGCATCGGCAGCGGCTCGTCGAGTCGGCGCTGGGGTTTCGCCGCATGCCTCGCCGTGGTGTTGGCCGTCGGCGTGCTGGACCAGACAGGCTCCTCGATGGCGCCCTCATACAAGGCGGAGGCCGCCGAATACCTCGCGGATGGCCACTTCGTCTACGCAATCCAACATCAGTTGCCAGCTGGTGCCAGTGTGTTCCAGCTGCCCTATGTACCATTTCCCGAGAATCCCCCCGTCAATCGTATGGAAGACTACGCTGAGTTGATTGGGTACGTGCATTCGACCCGCTTGCGTTGGAGCTACGGGCAGCTCAAGGGCCTGCCCTCCGATTGGGAGTCAAGCGTCGTCAACCAGCCGCTGGCGCTGATGCTCGCCGAGGTCTCGGCGGCGGGCTTCAAGGGCATTTACGTCGATACCTTTGGATATGCCGATGGCGGGGCGGCGCTCATTCCCGCACTGTCGAAAGCGCTCGAAGTTGCGCCACTTGTAAGCCCAGGTGGACGCTTGTACTTCTTCAATATGATCCCGTATAACCGGCGGCTGCGCCAGCGCTACTCAAGCGCGCAGCTCGGGCAGCTCGCGACGATTACACTGTATCCGCTGGAGATGAGCTTTGGTTCGGGCTTCTATGGCTTGGAAGCTCAAGGTGCAAATAGCTGGCATTGGGCCCTCCAAAGTTCGAGTTTGGATCTCTTCAACCCTGGCAAGACCGCGCGCTCGGTGAGTTTCAAGGCGATCGCGGCTACGGGACTTGCAAAATCCAGCAGCTTGGTGGTTGCGTATCCTGGCAATATGACTGTTCATACTACTGTCAGCTCCCAGGGGACTACCCTCTCTGCCCACTTAACCTTGGCGCCAGGTCACAATGAGGTGAGGTTCCTGACCAACGCTCCACTTGCTCGGTATCCACCGGATACCCGCGAGCTTGCTCTGCAAATCCGCGATGTTACGATCAGCGAGGCGGCGCAATGCCTGCCGATCGGATCGCGCGCCGGGAGGCATTCCGGTGCTGCGGCGACACTCTGCGCATCGGGCCCACAGCCTCAGCTGACGTCGTAAACGCTCGCTTCAAGCCGATATCTCTGTTGACTCCTGCCGTTTTCCGGGTCTCGCAGCGACCGCGTAGACTGGCTCGCGGTTGCGGTCGTACTCGATGTCTCCGCTTCCGGTGGGATGAAACCATAGCGCCTCGACGAAGCCCGTCAGGCGGCATAGCTCAAGGGTTACCTCGGGAAACAGAGGGTGCTGATGGGTAGGATCGACCCAGAAGGCCTTCATCGCATGTACGGCATGCGGATTGACGGTCTCCAAGATCAACAGGCCATCCTCCCGCAGACGCGAGCGGGCGAGCGTCAAGAACTCCGTCAGCGACTCGTAGGGAAGGTGCTCGATGACCTCCAGTGCGACGACTGCTCCCAGCGAGCCGGGCTCCAGTTCATGCAGGTATTCATTGCAGTCGCTTAACCCAACATCGTGTCCCTTGGCGCGGGCATGCTCGACCATGCCGGGGTCGAAATCGACACCGCGTGCCTCGATTCCGGCGTCGCGCAGCAGGTCGAGCAGCTCACCGCGGCCGCAACCCACGTCGAGCACCGGTGCCTGTCCAGTCAGCAGTGGCAGGTAGGCCCGCTGGATGTCGAGGACACGCTCCTCCGGGCCGCGGAAGGCGGCCTCGAAATCTATATAGGTACGATCGGTCTGCGCGGTGGTCTCCAATTGATCGGGGACCTCGCTCGCGCGGAAACCCAGCACGCTTCCTACGGTCGGATCTGACCAGCTTTCCAGATCGTGCTCCGCATCGACATACGGGCGTGAGCGGTGCTCGGCTAGGTGCTGCTCAAGTTCGCGCCCCAGGTCCTCCAACTCCTTCAAGCGGGGGCCGGCCTCGTCGCGCTCGACGTCCGTGCGCGTGGTGGCCAGTTCGGCGCCTATATCATTTACCTCGGCACGTAGCTTGCGCACCATCGCTAGGGTCTCCGCGAAGCGCGCCTCCTGCTGGCGCTGGAGCGTCAGGGAGACCTCGTGCAAGCGCGCGTCGATGCGAGCAAGGTTGTCCGTGAGCAGCGTGTTGATGCTTCGTTGGTGGAGTAGAAGCGGGCGCGTCAGTGCTGCACCGCGGCGCAGCACGGCTCGCTTCAACGCGGACTCCCCTTCGGAGCCTTCCAGCGGAGGTGCAGTGCCGATCAGCTTCGTCAGCTCGTCAAGCTCGAGAGTCGGCAGGTGGGCGACGTTCAGCGACCGCTCCCCAGCCTGCACACGCCGTTCCTGGAGCATCCGCAAGCGCGCCCGCATCGACTCGCCGGCGACCCGGGGGGCGTGACGCTGGATCACGTCCCGCCGGGCGGTTTCGCCCAGCGCCCGCGCCTGCTCCGGTTTGGAGTACACGCGTCGCATAAGTGCAGCTGCCTGATCGAGGTCCGGATTGGCCCACACGCCATGTGCTGGGTAGGGCCCGGCGCCCTCGCCGACCTCCACAGGTTGCCAATCCACGAGATAGGAGTTCGCGTCGTTTGTGAACTCCAACGTGCCTCCGTAGCGGGTTGCAATCACAGGCTTGGCGAGGAGCATTGCCTCGGCCACGGTCAGTCCAAAACCCTCAGAGCGATGCAGCGAGACATAGCAATCGCACGCAGCGATCATCGCGTTCTTGTCTTCGGCCGAGACGTAGGCGTCGATCAGCGTTATGTCCGGATGCTCGTTGGCCGCAAGCTTCACGCGGTCGTGCTCGTGCGGCAAGTTCTCAGCGTTGATTGACTTAACCACTAGCTTTGCGCCGCTCCCAGGCTTGAAGGCGCGCTTGAATGTCTCGATCAGCCCCACAGGGTTCTTGCGGGCAGCGGTGGAGTGGTAGTCGTGCACGAACAGGAACAAAAACCCATCCTCGGGCAGTCCCAGCTCGGCACGCCCGCGCGGGGCGGCTCGCGGTGTGATGACAGGCATCGTCATCTGGACCACCGGAACGGGAGATGCGGGCGCGATCGCGTCGTAGATGTGTTGAGATGCCACCCACACCTCGTCGATGTGCTCAAACGCTGTCTCCCAGCCAGCAGGGAATTCGCCCACCTCCCACCACCACAACGCGATCGTGTGACGCCCTTCGAAGAAGGTCCGCCCGACTTCCCGTGCAAACGGCGCGATCGTGTCGCCGTTCATGCAGACGATGTTGGTCGGATAGGGTGCCACGTCGGGGTCGGCGTAGGTGAACTCCGCCCCCTGGCGGCAGGGTGGCACTATCTGGGCTTGTACAGGCAGCGCGGGCACCCCGCACGCGTCCAGTCCGGCGATCAGCAGACGCGCGGCCTCGCCGAGACCCAGCTCGGAGGTGAAGAAGCCGGCGACGTTCACCCCCCACAGCGGCTCGCGCTCGTGCAGATCGGGGGCCGCATCACGATAAAGATGCTCGGGAGATGGTGGCATCAGTGGATCCGTCAGACCCTCCTGGCCCGGTCCGTGTACATAGAGCCAGCCCGCGTAGCCGAGGCCATCGGGACCGTCGAGATGCGGGTAGGCCGCTTGCAGATCTGAGCGGGCGCTCCAGATCGCCGCGTGTAGACGCGTGAGGCCGACCGCCCGCCCACGCTCGGCAGGTTCGTTCAGGTACTCGTAGAACGCCGCCTTGCCCGCTTCGCTGAAGGGCGAACGCGTTAGCCTTGCATCGCGTACACCCTCCACCAGCAGCCTGCGCAGGGTGGCGGTCATGTGTGCCCCATCGCTCAGCACTCCCAGGCGGTCCACCCTTGCGACATCCTGCTCCCAGCCCGCCGCAAGGAGGTCCGCCGCCTCGCGCTGGCATAGCTCCGCCAGGGCCGGCACTGAGCTGAGGTCGACGGTTTCGTCGGCGTCGCACAACCGCTCGGGGTGCAGAGGGTCAAGCTCGCTGAAGTCGAATACGCGCGCCGGTCTGCCCTCGACTTCCAGCATCTCGCGGCTACCGTCCGCGTGCCACTGCGCCAAGGTCCACGGATCAAGGCCGTAGCCCGACTCACGCAGCACCTCGGCCCCTGCCACGATTGCCGGCAGGCCGTCGAACCACGCCCGCACTGCCGGCCCTCCGTCTAGGAACCAGCGCGGCCAGGAGCTGAGCAAACCTGCCACGCTTGCGCTGTTGCTCACGCCTAGCAGGCGATGGCTTATCGCGCCGCCGGTATGTCCCCCGAACCCCGACGCGTCGCGTGTGAGCACAGGCGCGGCGCGCGCTACCAACACCAACTCGCTTAACTCAAGCGTCCGCTCAAGCTCGACCAGTGGACCCAGTACCCGCAACCCAGGCGCCAGGTAGGTCACTGGATCAGCGCTGTCTTCCAGCAGGAAACGCAGCAGATACGGGAGCACCACCGTGGCGAGTGCCTCGCGGGGATTGCCCGCTACCGTCAGTCCCCCTGCCTCTTCGGGCAGCTCGTCGAGATGGCGCACCTGCGCTCCGGGCACCATGTCCGTGCCAGCCACGCCATCGAGCATCAGCACCGTGAAGCGCAGCTCGGGATCGGGATGGTGCTCGCGAAAGGTAGACACCAGCACGCGCGCTCGGGCGAGCTGGCTGCGACTGGCGATCGTGCAGACGTTCACGATGCGGATTCTATTGTCGGCTGGCGGCAAGCGCGGAAAAGGCTTGTGCGCGCTGCACTGCTAGGCCCGCTGGTCGGCCTGGTGACGAGACCCGACCTCGATAAGGGGCAGGGGTGGAGCGGGCGATCGTCGTGCGGCACAGATCGCGCGCACGGTCCAGGCTGGAGAAGACTCTCGATGGTCACTCCGCAAACGCAAGCACACGACACGGGCTGGGCACGCCGCCTCCGCCGATGTCGACAATCCGGGTGGCCGCCGCGCCCGTGAATGCCTGCTCTTCCTCCCCGAGCATCCGGACGTCAGCAACCTCGAGGTCGCCGTGGGGATCGGCGTCAGGCACCCGTCGTAGATATCCGGCTGTCATCCCCAGCCCTTCCTCGACGTTGTGTGCGACCGCCTATTTCGGCTCGGTGACCAGCAGTGTGTGCCCCTTGTGGCGTCGTTGTGAGGCGGGGACGCCTCGTGCCCACCGCTCTGGTGTTTTCGCGCCCGCTTGCCCGGATACTCCTCGGGATAGTACGGCGTGGCGCGCCACGTCGGGATTCCAAGACCGTCGGGGTCTCCGCGGCGAAGGTGTTCGAGGGTATAGAGGGTCATGGAATGCCCGCGGGCAACCGCCAAACGTCATTCCGTATTTGCCATACTCGGCGCATGTGCTTGTCGTGGCGGCTTTGGTTTGGAACGGCGACGTGTGTGGCAGCTTTGGTGTTGGGCGGCGGCGCGACAGCGGATTCCGGTACGCCGGCGCGGGGTTCATGGAGCGCGCCGCAAACCCTTGCCCCGACCACGGAAAACGCATTCGACTCGCAGCTTGCTGTAACGGCGAACGGACAGGTGCTCGCGGGGTGGCTCAGCGGCGAACCGCTGCCTGTCGTCCTCAATACCACGAAGGCCAGGCAAAGCGCCGCCGGCAGTGTCGACCGGCGAAACGGTGGTAGTAGATCGCGGGACCGTGGCCGGTGGCTTCGAACCTCCCACCGTCTTGAGTGGCGCACCGGGCCGACTTCCGTCTGCAGATAGCGGTCTCCGGGTCCGGCACTGCCTACGCTGTTTGGGACAACCCGCAGACGAAGCCATACTGATCGCAACAGCAGCACCTCGGCAACCGTTTTCGACACCGCGCGAACTGCTACCGCGGCACACGATGGAGTCGGCGCTCGTGCAAAGTCCCGCAGGACCCGTGGTGGTGGTCTGGTCTACCGTCGCTTCGGGCTCCTCGCCGGCGCCCTGATGCACTATGCACGGCTTCGTGCCGATGGGACGCTGGAAACGGCGGTCACCGTGGGGACGATGGGGTCGAGCGCGTAGGCGAACCGTTTGGCCGTTTGCGCTCAACGATCGGGGTGCCTTTGCGGCGATCGGCTATGCCAGCGAAGGACCCTCAGAACGGCCTGTGGAAAGACCTGTACCTCCCATTCGTCGCTGTGTGCGACCCGGAGGGTCGCTGCTCGCAGCGGCACCTGCACAAGCTTGGTCGAGTCGGCCACGATTCTCCTGGGCAGCTGGCTATAGCGCTCTCGGAAGACGGCACTGCGAACGTGCTCGCCAGCTATCAAACTATCGACCGTCTCCGGGTCCGTCGCCTAGGAACGAGCTGTGGAACGTGGTTCGACGCCCCGATGGGCGCTGGGGAACAGCACGCGAGTTGTCGGGCCTCGGCGGCTTCCCGGTCGTGACCCCTTCCGGTCAGCACGGCGCGCTCACCGTGTTCCAGACATCCAGCCCAGAGGGGTCCTTGGGAGGCCTGGCATGGTCTTTGCTTCCGGCGAATGGCGATCACTTCGCCAAGCCCGTTGCTGTGAGCGGTCCCAACTCGCCCGAGCCGCCGACGCTTGCCGCCAACGCTACGGGTGAATTCGTGATCGCCTGGCATGCAGGACCCCCCGGACTTGTCAGCCTTACTCGCTCCAGCCTCGCAGCCGCCGTGGGGACCAAGGCCACCTCGGCCCCGCCAAGGTCCTATCGGCTGGGAACGTCGCTGCCCAAACAATCCATACCGGAATCGACAGGGCAGGCGAGGCTATCGTCAGCTGGAGCGACTCGGTCAGCACTCCTTCGCTTGGGATCCAGCCACGAGGACTGTTTGTTGTCGTGCATCGCCCGTAGGTGCTCGGCAGGCGTTCGTGCAGAGGCCGATGAGTACTCGCTCCAATGAATCCGCGCATCGCGAGCAACTGTTGTTTGTCGGCTGCGTTGGTCTCCCTGGCGGGGATCGAGAAGCCATCGGGGACTCGCTGATCAGCGGGCGACCGTCAGGGCGGATGGTGTTGACAACTGAGTGTGGCATGGGCTTTGGCGATCGTGCCCAGGGCGAGTCGAACGGTTGTTGCTGGTATGACCGGGTGCACTAGTTGAGCAAACGTTTTGAGCGTATGCTAAACTATGGGCATGGAGCCGCTAGGAAACGCCAAGGGCCGGCAGGCGCGTGGGCATGCTGCCGCCGAGGATGCTCCGCCAACGCTGACGGGGACGAAGCTCAAGATCGCGGAGGCGGCGCTTGAGACCCTGAAGGAGAAGGGGTTCACTGGTGCGAGCGCGCGCGAGGTAGCTGGTGTCGGGGGCTTCAATCAGGCGCTGATTTTCTACCACTTCGGCAGCGTTCGGAACGCGCTCTTGGCAGCCCTCGACCTCGTTAGCGCTCGCAGGATGCACGCCTACCAGTCGCTGTTTGAGCAGGCGCAGACGCTCCCCGAGTTGGCGAGCCTCGCCCGCCGGATATACGACGAGGATCTTGAGAACGGATACGTCACCGTGCTGGGCGAGATGGTCGGTGGTGGCGTGTCCGATGCCGAGCTGGGCGGCGAGGTGGCCGCTCGTCTACGGCCTTGGATCGACCTCGTCGAGGGCAAGTTGCGAGGGCTTCTCGCCGGATCGCCGCTTGGGTCGATCGTTCCACCACAGGACGTGGCATTCGCGATCGTTGCGATGTACCTGGGCGTCGACATGCTCAGCCATCTAGAGGGCGACCACACTCGTGCCGAGTCGCTGCTCGACTTCGGTGAACGCTACGCGCCGCTGCTTGGCACGCTGTTGCCCTCCCAACGGGAAGGAGAATTGTCATGAGTGAGGACACGGGACTGGACCTCGTCACGGGCTCGTTCAGCTATTCGGGGTCTCGTATTGCCGGGAGGCTACTCGACGCGGGACGCAGCGTGAGGACCCTCACGTTTCACCCGGATCGAGTACATCCCTTGCGGGAGCGAGTTCAGACGTCGCCCTACCGTTTCGACGACCCGCTCGCTCTTGCTCGGAGCCTCGAGGGAGTGACCACGCTCTACAACACCTACTGGGTCCGCTTCGATCACCGCCAAACGACCTTCGCCGACGCGATCGCGAACTCGCAGGCACTCTTTCACGCAGCCCGAAAGGCTGGGGTGGCACGCATCGTCCACGTCAGCATCACGAACCCCTCGCTCGACTCGGCGCTGCCGTACTACAGAGGCAAGGCGCTCGTCGAGCGCGCGCTGGCCGAGGCCGGCGTTCCCTATTCGATCGTTAGGCCCACCTGGGTGTTTGGCGGCGATCGCGATGTCCTCGCGAACAACATCGCGTGGATCCTGCGACGCATGCCGGTCTTTGCGCTCCCGGGGAACGGCAGCTACCAGGTTCAGCCGGTACATGTCGACGACCTGGCGCGGATCTGCGAGCAATCCGTTCACACCGACGGCGACGTCATCGTGGACGCCGCCGGACCTGAGACGATGTCCTTCGAGGAGCTTGTCCGGGCGGTTCGCCGCGCCGTCGGAGCACGCTCCCCGATCCTGCATCTATGGCCGCGGGTCATGTCAGCGGCCTCTCACGCGCGCTGGGCCTACTCGTTCGCGACGTCGTGCTGACGCCAGATGAGATCAGCGGTCTGACGTCCGGTCTACTCGTCTCACGCGACTCCCCTCTCGGTCGGATCGCGTTCAGTGAGTGGCTCGCGGAGAACAGCAGCTCGATCGGCCGCTCCTACGCCAACGAGCTCCAACGCCACTTCGTGATCCCGGCGGCTATGCGGTGAGGCGCTGTATTACTCGTGTCACCAGGATCCAATGGTGGTGAGGTTCCACGACGAGCCGTTGATCCACCATTGCGACATCTGTGTGTTAGTACCGCCGTAGTAGATATCTTCGCCGCCGCTCGCAAGCGCGCTCGCTGAGGGATCCCCGCCAAGCGCGCCTTCATAGCCCCAGTTGTGCTGGCTCCATTCAGTGGATTGGTTGACTCCAAACCACCACTGTCCGAGTTGCTGTTTTGTACTGCGGTAGTAGACATAGATATTGTTGTTACTGTGGGCGACCGCTGAAGGGTCACCCGTCACTTCGTTTTCGTTGCCCCAGTTGTGTTGGCTCCATTCAGTGGATTGGTTGACTCCGAACCACCACTGTCCGAGTTGCTGTTTTGTGCTGCGGTAGTAGATATTGGTGGTGCCATTCGGAAGCACAACTGCCGACGGGTTGCCGGCAATTTCGTTTTCGTTGCCCCAGTTGTGTTGGCTCCATTCAGTGGATTGGTTGACTCCGAACCACCACTGTCCGAGTTGCTGTTTTGTACTGCGGTAGTAGACATAGATATTGTTGTTACTGTGGGCGACCGCTGAAGGGTCACCCGTCACTTCGTTTTCGTTGCCCCAGTTGTGTTGGCTCCATTCAGTGGATTGGTTGACTCCGAACCACCACTGCCCGAGTTGTCCTTTCGTACTGCGATAGTAGACATCGGTAGTGCCGTTTGGAAGTACGACTGCTGAAGGATCGCCAACCACTTCGCCTTCGTTGCCCCAGTTGTGTTGGCTCCATTCAGTGAAGTGACTGGTTCCGTACCACCACTGCCCTATTTGCCCTTTTGTATTGAGGTAGTAGACGTCGATACTGCCGTTACTGTGTACGACTGCTGACGGTTCGCCCCCTACTTCTTTTTCGTTACCCCAGTAATGTTGGCTCCATTCAGTCCCGTTCCAATACCATTCACGTAGCTGTCCGTTAAGGCCTCGATAATACACGTGTATCTTGCCCTGCCATTCCACCATTGAGGCCCTAGGCATGAGTGCTGTCACGAGTTCATGATCGGCGCCGTAGCTGGTCCCCGATATATTTTTCGCCACAAGCCGATAGTGGTATGTCGTGCCTGCTAGCAGCCCTGTAATGGCGGCATTCTCCGGTTCGGTCGTCGTTCCTGTGCCTGCATTACCTTCCGATGTGGAAGAGCCATATGACGTCGTCGTGCCGTATTCGAAATGGTAGTGTGTTTCGACGCCATTAGGGTTCACGGTGCCGTTCAAAGTTGCCTGGGTCTGTGTCACATTTGACGCTGCGCTAGTGGATACTTTGGGCGGAACCGGCGTGTAGGTGTCGTAGAGTTGGAGATTGCGTCCAGCGCCTCCTATGCCGCTGAGCTTATGTTCGCCCTCGACGCCCTGCTCCACCCCTATGAGTGCATAGTTTTCGAGTTCTGTCGAGAAGGTCGTTCCGCAACCGTTTTTGACGGTTGGAGGTTCTTTGGCGAGGCTGATGGCGTTCAGCAGGTCACCCTTCGTGATCGTTGCGGCATAGTGCGTCCACCCGCTGGGCGTCCCAGAAAATTCCAATGTATTCGCAGAGCCTGCTTGCTCCGTTGCGAGTTTGGTTCCTGGCCAAAAGTAGGTGACGACAGTATCGTACCCATTGGGACCGCATGTGCCTATTCGCTCTTCTTTCCATTCGGGTGGGTTGTGTACCGAGCGCCACTCCTCAAGACAGTACTCGAGTATATGGCCGGTGGTCGTATCCTTGAGTAGAGGGCAGACATATCCCCAAGCCATGTTGTAGGCGCTTTCGCCGCTGAATGTAACGGTATGAACAAGGGCTTCGGCCGACACCGCGAGTGACGGTTCACCAAACCAGCTGGCCCAAGGGTGATCGCTGAGTTCGTGAAGCGACACGATATGGTGCATTCCGCACGTGTTGTAGCAATTGTTGCTGGGGTCCCCGGTGCCAACCTCTTGTCCCCATGTCGCGCCGTCTGCCTGGCATACGTTGCCATATGGGTCGCTCTCCTGGTAGCTTTTGTACGGCGTGGGCGGTGTATAGCCGGTGTATCCACCCTGGTTGTTGGCTTCTTCGCGGGAGATATCGTCGCCTGTCTTGTAGTAGTTGCAGTAATCGCCGTCTGATAGCTGAATGCCTTCGGCGCTGCCTCCAGCACTCACTTCATCCATGTGAGCTAGGCCGCCTTTGAGGCTGCCCGGTGTAGCAAGAAACCCGGGACCGACGGAGTCGCACGCTGTTGACGGTGATCCCAGCTGCCCCGTCTGCCAGCAGGTCGAGTTGTTTTCGCCATACCAGTAGAAGCTTGCCGCCTGTGTTGGTGGCCGGCCCCCGTTTTTCGGTCCATCACGTGTGAGAGTCGGTGGTTTGGACCCGTTCTCGTGGACACGGGTTGACTCGTGGAGTGTATGTGATGTAGCGGTTGGGCCGGTGGGCATGTGGGCAACGCGAAGCGTTGTCCAAGCGGTGTGGGCAGCTTGCTGTCCACACCGCGCCATGTCCACGGGCCGCAGGGGGCGATGGGAAAGGGTTGCCCGGCCCGGGGTTATGCCGCTACGCGGTTGATGGTCTCGGTGGCGGTGTACGCACCGGCGAACGCGACCGGGGTGCGCATCCCGAGCGCGGAGTGCGGGCGGCGGCGATTGTAGTCCTCTTGCCAGTCGCTGATCACCACGCGCGCCTCGGCTAAGGAGAAGAACTCCTCGACGTCCAAGAGCTCGTCGCGGACGCGGGAGTGGAAGCTCTCCACGAATGGGTTCTGCCACGGCGAGCCGGGTTCGATGAACGCAGTTCCGGCCCCCGAGAGCGTGCACCAGTCCCGCAGCGCGTGCGCGGTCATCTCCGGCCCGTTGTCGCACCGCAGCAGCCCGGGGGCGCCGCGCTCGCCGCACAGCCGCTGCAGTGAGCCGACGACCGTCTCAGCGTCGATGCTGCGCGCCACCAGCATCGCCAGCGACTCGCGGGTGAACTCATCAACGATGTTCAGCAGCTTCAGCGCCCTACCGTCGGCGGTCTGGTCGAACTGGAAGTCAAACGCCCATACGTGGTTGGGACGCTCGGCGCGCAGCCGCTCGGCCGGAACGGTCGAGGAGCCCAGCCGTCGGCGCTTGCGCTTGCGCACAGGAACCCGCAGCCCCTCCTCGCGCCACAGCCGCTGCACCCGCTTACGATTCACATCCCAGCCTTCCTCACGTAGATGGTGGTGCGCGCGGCGGTATCCCCACCGCGGCCGCTCCACCGAGAACTTGCGCAGCTCAGCGCGCAGCGCCTGGTCCTCCTCGGCGCGCTTGGGCTCGTAGCGCTCCGTGGAGCGATGCTGCCCAACCACCCGGCATGCCCAGCGCTCGCTGACGCCGAGACGGTCGCGCAGCATCGCGACCGCCCGACGCCGACGGACTGGGCCTACCAATTTCCCGAAGAGATCTCCCGAAGCGCGCGGTTCTCAAGCGCCTGGTCAGCCACGATCGCCTTCAACCGCTGGTTCTCGCGCTCCAACTCCTTCAACCGCTTGACGTCCTGCGCCTTCATCCCCCCGTACTGGTTACGCCAGCGATGGAACGTCTGCTCGGAGACCCCGAGCGCCTTGGCGACCTCCGGGATGCCCTCGCCCTCGCCAAGCATCCGCTCGGCCTCCCGCAACTTGCGGATGACCTGCTCCGGCGTGTGCCTGCGTCGCTTCATCAGAGTTCCTTTCTCGCCCATCATCACGGGCGCAAGAAACTCTCACAAGGGCCGGACCGAACTCAGGGGGTCAGGCCATTGGGGCTGCCTCGCCAAGAGACATGGCTGTTGCGACCAACAAGATCGCAGTTGAAAGCCGTGCCGTAGCGCTGATGGCGTGCCAAAACACGTGGCCCATGCCGGTGTACGTGATTGTCGAACGTCTTGCCATCATCGCTCCCCCAATCGGCTGCGCTTATCTTTTTGACAACAGACAGCAGTCTTCTATCAGGGGTCGTTTGGCCAGCGCGAGGCCGATGCGTTGTGTCGCATAGGCCACATCGGCCGATCATCTGGCATCGGCCGCGGCGTAGCTGGGGTTTGCGGCTACCCGTCGAGTGGCGTCACCGCCGGCGGCGCGTGGTGGCTGGCGGACGCCAGCTGCTCGAGCTCGCCGGTTGCGGCCTTGCGTTGATCGCCTTGCCTCGCCGGATCGTCGGTCGCGAGGCAGGGATGCCTCGCGCCCACCACGCTGGTCTTCGCACCACGGCGCGCGGACGCTCCCGAGGAACCACAGTGGTGTCGCGCCAGCGCCCGGATCTTGCCTCCGGGAGCTATCCGAGGTCAGCCAGCCGTCGCCGCTTTCGCCCGTGTGGGGGGGATGCGTCAGGCGCCCGGGCGCGGCGCTACCGGGCTTACGCTGCGCGTGGTCGCCGCGAACGCGCGGTCGCGGTCTGTGCCTTGAGCTTGGCGCCACAGACGAAGTCGCCCACGCGACCACCGTGCTCGTCCGGCTCGATCGGTTCGGGCGGGGGCCCGGCGTGGGTTGATGGACATCGTGAGAGAACGGGCGATGATGCTGGCCTTCGCGAGCGTTGTCGATCTGCGTTGCGATCTGGGGCGCCTCCGCGAGACGGCCGGCAGCGATAAGCGCTGGCAATTGCTGCTGGCCGCCGCCGCCGACCAGCGCGAGCTCGCCGAGCCTGACGCGCGATGGTTTCGCTGATGCCCCTGCCGGCGACGCCGAGTCGCTTGCCAGCACGTGACGTTCACCGTCAAGGTCGCCCGGCGAGCCAACCCGCGTCGATGCGCTTCGCGGGACGGCCAAGCACAAAAGTTCGATCAGTTGCGCGACGGCTCGGGCGGCGCGACGATGGCGCTCCTCGGCGAGGGCGACCAGCACGCAGCGCTACGCCGACTACGCGCCGAACGAGCGTGAGGTCGAGATGGTCGCCCGGGCATTCGGCGATCCGACCGCGTAGGTAGCCTCGGGCTGTGTTGTCCATCGTGGATAGTGAAGCTTGGCGCGTTCGTCCGGCACCAAAAGCGAGCCGGTCATGAGCGAGCGCCCGATCCTGGCTGAGACGAGGACGCCAGAGGGCACACGAGTGGTGCTGTTCGAGGACACATGGCTCCGCCACATCCTGCGCCCGCAGCAGGGGCATCCAGAGCTCGAGCCCTATCTCGCCGTCGTGCTCGCCGTCCTTCCCGACCCCGATCATCGCGAGCCGGACCCTCGACCGTTGCGCGAGCGCTTCTTCAAGCAGGGTGTTGGCCCTAGCAAGTGGCTGATGGTGGTCGTAGACTCTGAAAAGGAGCCGCCACGCATCGTGACCGCTCTTGGCTACGGACACGGAGAATCGCCAAGCGGATGGACAACACTAAGCGGATGGACAACATGAAGGTCAAGATCGACGATCTAGTATTCGAGCGCGCCAACTACGACGCGGACGGCGACGTGCTCTACCTCACGCGTGGCGAGTCAAACATGGCTGCTGATGCCGTGCTCACGCCCGAGGGTCACGGTGTCCGTTACGGCCCTGACGGTGAGGTGATCGGCGTCACGATCATCAACGCGAGATGGTTGCTGGAGCGTGACGGGCACCTCACGATCACGGTGCCGCACTCAGTGCGGGTCGAGGCGGGCGAGCTGGCTGCCGCGCTCGGCTAGGTGTTGTGCCCGGTGATGTCCCCCGAACGCGGTGGGTGGGCGGTTGCCGAGGGCGCTGTGGGTGCGCTGCTCGTTGTAGTGGCGGACCCAGTGTGGCCGCGATCAGGTCCTCGATCGAGGCGACGGCCACCGTGAGGCCGTCGAGGTCCATGCGATTCGCTCTGCGTCGCAGCGTTGCATAGTTCGGCGCTCCGTCGGGGTTGACGAGCAGGTCGATGTCACCTTCGCCGGTGCGCAGCGTCAGGATCTGTGTTCGTCTCAGCGTGCGCGCGTCGGGCGCGAACGGCAGATCCTCATCGACGCCGCGCAGCATGGCGTTGAGATCGACGAGCACTCCGGTGAGTCGCTCGAGGTTCTCCTGCGCCGTGGCGTAGCAGATGTCGAGGTCTCTGGTGAAGCGCGGGCTCGCCTGCAGCACTACCGCCACGCCGCCCACGATCACGAAATCCACTTCCGCGTTGGTCAGGCGGCGCAGCAGGCTGCCCAGCTTGAAGGCCGGCTGGTCCAGCCAGGATTTAGGTGTGCTCACCGCGGCCCCGAGCGCCTGCCAGAGCGAGCGCGCGCGCCTGCGCGTGCATCGCTTCGAGTTCGCGCATCCGTTCGCTGGGTGACAGTTCGAGCTGCCGGCGGACGAGGCCCTCGTCCACGCCGCCGCGCCGAGCTGGGGCCTCGAGCTCAAGGCGGTGCCCGGTGGCCCACACCGCACCCGCGAGCGTCTCGAAGGTGGGATTGGCCCCCGGACGCTCGAGCTTCGCGATCGCCGCCTGGCTGACTCCCAGGCGCAGAGCGAGTTGCCGCTGTGTGAGACCCGCGCGGCGGCGCGAGGCTCTGAGCAGCGTGGCGGGATTGGGCATACATACATGATAATTCATAGGTTGTAACTGTGGGGGTTAGCGATCTCGGTGCGTAGCTTCGAGCGCCCGCGCGACCTGTTCGCCGCGGGGTGTGAGCGACCAGGTTGGGATGGCTGGAGGAGGCTCACCACTCGACTGCGATCGAGGGCAACACGCTCGTGCGTGGGACGTCGAGCCTCATCCGGGCGCTGGCGATAGCGAGCGTCCGGGCTCATTCCGCAAGCACGACATCCGGCCGTTTCCAGGTGGGATGTGCCCTCCGCCGTGGCCCGAGGTGCCCGCCATCGTCACCGACTGGATTGCCTTGTCGCTGGTGACCAGGGATGACGCCATCCGCGAAGCCCGGCTGGTTCCGACCATCTGGTAAGTAGCGATCCGCAGCTGGTACGCCGCGAGCTTGTTCACTATGGCGTTGGCGTCCTGGCGACTACATGGGTGGCGGCAGGCGAGTCTTGGGCTCGATCTTCTCGGCCAGTTGTGCCACCCCCGAGACCTCGCCGAGGGCGGAGGCGATTCGTCGGATGGTGCGATTGCCGCGATCTGACGGCAGGTGGTGGAGGAGGGGTCCTCGCCGTGTCGTCGGTCGCGAGGCAGGGATGCCTCGCGCCCACCACGCTGGTGCTCGCGCCCACCACGCTGGTGCTCGCACCACGGCGCGCGGACGCTCTCGAGGAACCACAGTCGTGTCGCGCCAGCGCCCGGATCTTGCCTGCGGGCGCTATCCGAGGTCAGCCGAACCGTCGCCGCTTTCGCCCGTGTGGGGGGGATGCGTCAGGCGCCCGGGCGCGGCGCCACCGGGCTTACGCTGCGCGTGATCGCCGCGAACGCGCGGTCGCGGTCTGCCCCTTGAGCTTGGCGCCACAGACGAGGTCGCCCACG
Source organism: uncultured Solirubrobacterales bacterium (assembly GCA_963812595.1). Classification (GTDB taxonomy): domain Bacteria; phylum Actinomycetota; class Thermoleophilia; order Solirubrobacterales; family Solirubrobacteraceae; genus Palsa-744. The sequence goes on along the minus strand of CAWEVQ010000008.1, from coordinate 394,888 downwards.
CGACCACCGTGCTCGTCCGGCTCGATCGGTTCGGGCGGGGGCCGGCGTGGGTTGATGCTCCAGCGAGTCCCCGCTATAGCCCCTCGCTGGCAGGACGATTCCACGATCTGGCCTCGGGTGGATCGCCCTGGGCCGAGCGCGCCAGCAGAGGCGGGGATTGCTATTTGGGACACGGCGCGGACGCAAAACCTCCGAAGCGCCGTCTAAAGTCGCGGGCCGCATGGCACGAGCGACTTTTCACAACGCGGCGGATGGCTATTCGGCGCGAGATGCTGCGTCGTGGACGGAGGAGAAGTTGATGATCCTCGACGCTTATCTCAACTCCTTTGCGAAGGCGTGCAGGACGGCTGGCGGCTGGTATGCCCTGGACTTGTTCGCGGGAACCGGGTTGAACTGGTCCACGACCCGCGACCGGGAGATCAATGGCTCTGCGCTGATCGCCTTGGAGTCACGGGCGCCCGAGGTGATCGCCGAGCACAAGCGCGGGCACAGCCCCAACAAGATCGAGCAACTCATCTTTGTTCCCGACCGATATGGGATTCGTGCGGCTTGCGCCCGACCATCCAGAGCTTGTGACCCGAATCTATGGGCACGACGGCTGGAAAGACATCTATGCTCGGCGCGAGTCCGGCCAGATCAGCGCGGAGGAGGCCCGCGGCGAGTATGTGCGCATGTACGCAGAGGGCTTCAAGCGCCTGGGCTACGCGACGGTGCTTGATCGGCAGATCAAGAAGTCCAACGGCCAGCCCATGTACTTTCTGATCTTCGCCACCGACAACGACGCCGGCGAGAAAATCATGGACTGGGTGTTCGATCGTGTGCGCCTGCGCGTGCAGGAGGAGCTTGGACAGACAACGCTCTTCGATATGGAGAGCGGCCCGCGTAAGCGGCGGCTAAACGGCGGCGACAGCTAGCTCGCGGTGCTGGCGATCGGACGGCGACGGCATAGCGTCGTAAGTCCGATCATCGAGCAACCGGCCCCCCGTCTTCGACGTGCGACCTCCCCACTGCTTGAAGAAGAACGCCACGTCCTCCTCTGCGCAGCGGGCGCGCAGGTTGCGTATCCAGGCGGCGTCGCAGCGTCGATGCTTCGCCCCAGACTCGCCACCCGCGATCAGCCAGTCGATACCGTTGAGGTCGAGCCCTTCGAGGGGACCCAACAGTGGCTCGGCGGAGATGAATCGCACCGCTGCATCGACTTTGCGTAGGTAGTCCGCTCGATGCACGAAGCGCCGGTTCTCGATGGTGACTCCCATCCAAACGTTCGGAGCCCAAGGCAACGTTGGTGCTAGCTCGGCCAGGCGCTCGTGGCGCTTGGTCAGAATCTGGAAGGTGTGCTGGCTCGCCTGCTCCATGACATCGAACACCTGCCGTATGAACGACTCGGGGATGCGCTCGTGGAAAAGATCGCTCATCGAGTTCACGAAGATCGTTCGTGGACGCTTCCAGCGCAACGGTTGGTTCAGCCGGTTCGGCCACAGGCGCAGATCGAAACCCTGCTGGTAGGGATGGCCGGGGATATCCCGCCAGCGCTCGGCGAATGTCTCCGCGTAGCAGTGCGCGCAGCCCGGCGAAACCTTGTCGCAACCCGTAACGGGGTTCCAAGTCGCGTTCGTCCACTCGATTGCGCTGTTGTCGGCCAAGGCTCTGACTCCTTCGTGCTCGCAAGCCCACCTCCTGCGTATTCCCGAACATATGTTCGCTCCCCTGCCGGACGGACGGCTACGACACGTCGAACCGCGTTGCGTGGCAGGCAGCACCCAGACGGTGAGATTATCCACGTTGAGTCCGATAAGGAAGGGAACATCCTGTCGATCGATGAGCATCCCTACGACGAGGACGACTGAGGCACTCCCCGACGACCAACGCCACCGACGACAGAGCCGTCGCCAGCTTGCGTGAGGCCCAACGCACTGGTGTTCGAGCGGATGCGCCAGACAGAACCAGATTGCTGCCGAACTGCTCGATCTCGTCAGCCGAGCACGCTAGCGGGCCAGACCCTCAGGCCGAAAGCCGGGCGGCTGCTGTCTGCTCGTAGCGCTCTGCGAGCGCCAAGGCTGCGTTGCGTATCCCCTGCACGTCGCTTTGCTCCGCCTCGGCGCGCAACTCGCGCGCCCGCGAGCGCAACTGCTCCCTGCTCTGCGCGCTGTCGCGCAGCCGGCGATCCATAGTGTCGGCAAGCCAGCGATCCTCATCGGGCAACACAGGCCAGGGCCGAACGTCCATGAGCTGAATGTAGCCCTACGCGGCGACTCACAGATACTCGAGACGAATCACTCCCTAGCCTCGTGGATGCGCGTGTAGATGGCCTGGGCGAGTTCCTCGCTGCGCGCGCGTAGCGGCTCCACGAGGGTGGTGTGCATGCTAGGCGCAGCGACTCGCTCGGCTGGCCCGCCTCGTGGGCTATCGCCACCGTGGCTGTCCTCGCCGTGCCCGGTGGTGCGCCGGTGGTTGGCCTCTCACGGCGCGGCATCGTATCGAAGGCTGGGATAGATGGTGCTGAGCGAATGGGCCGGGATCGTTGTTTGTGGCGGTTCCTCGCCAGCCATTACCTCGGTCGCGCGCCCCACGCGTTGGTCTCCGCGTCCACCCGCGTGGACGATCCCTGATCCTCAGCGCTCCCCGCGTCCCGGCCTGGCCGCCGCGTGCGGGGTGGCGTCAAGGGGTTTGGAATGACGCAGCCAGCCCATGTCGAACCCTATGGGGCGACGAGTGTGGCGCCCGGTATATAGGTGGCGATGCGGCGTGGGTCGCGCGTAAGCAGGGGGCGGCCGGTCACAGCAGCGTGCGCGCCGATCAGGAAGTCGGGGAGGATGGCCTCGCGCGTTCCGCCAGAGCGGCGGTAGTCGGTGTGGGCGTGGCCGGCGAGGAATGCTGCCGCGGGCGGGATTGCCTCGATGACCGCCATCGACGGGAGCGCTGAGTGCAGTGTCTCGATGCGTGGGAACCGTGGGGCGATCTCGGCGAGGACGATGGCGTTGAGGACGATCGCGCCTCGCTGGGCGGCCTGCGTGAGCTGCGTCTGGGACCAGGACAGCCAGTGCGGGTCCTCGGTGAAGAGGTCCAGCAGGACGCTGCTGTCGATAAATGTCTCCAAGCTCAGCCGCTACCGACGGGTCAGGGCGAGAATTTCCTCGGTGCTCATTTCGCCCTCGCCGGCGCCACGCATGCGATTGATCTCTTCGGTGGCCCGGTCGGAGTCGACGAGCAGCCGCGCGCCATGCTCCTCGAGCTGGAACTCGACGTCGCTGCCCGGCTGGATGCCGAGCGCCCGCCGCACCGGCAGCGGAATTGTGACCTGCCCCTTCTGTGTGACCCGCATGCAGTAAGACTAGCAAGTAATACTCTCGCCCGCCGCCCATAGCTGCCGCGGGCGGCGCCGCGCACCTCGAAGAGGGTGGTTTGTTCGGTGCATTTTGTTTGGCGTCAGCCGCAGCGCTGGCGATAGCGAGCGTCCGGGCTCATTCCGCGAGTACGACATCCGGCCGTTTCCAGGTGGGATGTGCCCTCCGCCGTGGCCCGAGGTGCCCGCCATGGTTACGTTGGAGGCTGCTCCTTTCTCCCCCGCGCGGCGCCCGCACGATTGCGTCGAGCGCCAGATCGGGCCACAAGATGGCCCACCGCAGGAGCGACTCGAAGAGGATCCACCACATCCGCCGCGCTGTCGCTGACAATGGCGCGGTGCCTCGTCTCGCCACGTTCTACGGGATCGTCATCTGGATGTACCGTCCCGATCATCCACCGCCGCACTTCCACGCCCAGTACGGAGACGAGGTCGCTCAGATCGAGCTCAGCACCCTTCGGATTCTCAATGGCTCGCTTCCACCGCGTGCGCTGCGACTCGTCCGAGCTTGGGCACGACTCCATACCAAAGAGCTCGCCGATAACTGGACGCGCGCCCAGGAACTGGAGCCCCTGGCGCCGATCGAGCCGCTGCCCTAGCATGAAGGAATGATGCTCCGAGTCACCGACGTCGAGCCGCTAGACGGGTATCGCCTGCGGGTCGCGTTCAACGACGGCGTCGAGCGGGACGTCGACTGTTCCTTCTTGCTTCACGGGACGCTTGGAGAGCCCCTGCGCGATCCCAAGTACTTCCGGCAGGTCCGGGTCGATGACGAAGCGCGAACGGTGATGTGGCCCAACGGCCTTGATCCCTCGCCGGAGTTTCTGCACGGCGACTGCGAGCCCAGCGATCCCCGAGGGAACGCGCTCCCCCAAGCGGCCGCAGTGAGCCGGGCTGCCTAAACGTTCTCAGTCATCCCAGCAGACGCCACCTTCGACCCACGTTGACTGACTGTGAAGGAGAACTGGCCTTCGATTGGGTCGCCGGTGACCGACGCGAAGTAGGCCTCGTAGTTGATCGGCTTGACGTCGATGAGCTTGGGCGTTTTGCGACCCCAGTTGGTGCCCGGGTCGGGGTAGACCTGTAGCTGGTCGGTCTCGAGTCGACCAACGACCAGATGTTAGATAGGAGTACGTCTATATGTTAGTTTGTGTGCATGGCGTATCGGCGGCGGATCATCGACGAGACGCTCGACGAGCTTTTCCCACAGCTGGCGGCGATCGCTTTGGAGGGAGCCAAGGGCGTAGGCAAGACGGCTACGGCAACTCAGCGGGCGTCGACGATTCTGTCGCTCAACAACCCTAACGAGCAGGCAGCTCTCGCCGGCAATCTTGACCTCGTTACGCAGGTGCCCCCGCCGGTGCTGATCGATGAGTGGCAGCTGGAGCCCGGCGTTTGGGACCGCGTTCGTCGAGCGGTCGACGATGACCTCACTGGCGGACGCTTCCTGCTGGCCGGGTCCGCGGGCGTAGCCCCAGGGGTCCGCATCCACTCAGGTGCTGGCCGGATCGTCAGCATGGCGATGCGGCCGATGGCATTCAGCGAGCGCGGCCTCTGTCGACCAACGGTCTCGCTTGGAGCCTTGCTCAACAGTGAGTCGCACGAGATCGGCGGAACCTCCGATGTCGACGTGGCGAGCTACGCCGAGGAGATCCTTCGGTCCGGTTTCCCCGGCATCCGCGATCTGCCCGAGCGGGCGCGGCAGATCCAACTCGACAGCTACGTCACTCGCATCGTCGAGCGCGAGCTGCCGGAGAACGGCGTCAGCGTCCGTCGTCCTGGCGCGCTGCGGGCGTGGCTGGTCGCGTACGCGGCGGCAACAGCTACAAACGCCGCTTACAGCACCATCCTAAACGCCGCCACGCCAGGCGAGGGCGAGAAGCCTGCGCGCCAGACTACCGCGGCGTATCGAGAGCACCTGCAACGGATCTTCGTGCTCGATCCGTTGCAGGCGTGGATCCCCACCTTTGCACCTCTCAAGCGACTCACCTACACACCCAAGCACCACCTGGTCGACCCCGCCATCGCCGCGCGGCTCGTCGGCGTCGACAAGGCTGGCCTGCTGCGCGGCCAGGGCAGCCGCATCGCGGCTGCCACCGGCACGTGGCTCGGTGCGCTCTTCGAGTCCCTCGTGACCCAGTCGGTCCGGGTCTACGCCGATGCTTCCTATGCCAGTGTCGGCCACCTGCGCACCAAGAACGGCGATCACGAGATCGACCTGATCGTCGAAGGCGAGACCCGATCATGCGTCGCAATCGAGGCGAAGCTGGCCGACACCGTCGGTGACCACGACGTAGTGCACCTCAACTGGCTGCATCAGCAGATCGGCGACCGATTGGTCGACCGAATCGTGGTCTACACGGGCAGATTCGCCTACCGCCGACCCGACGGCGTGGCGACCATTCCGCTCGCACTGCTCGGAGCTTGAAAGACGCTCCCGTGGCAGGCCGTGCTGTGTTAGGTCGGCGATTGGTTCGAGCTGGCGTCGGCCGCGGCGTGGCTGGGGTTTGTGGCTGCCCGTCGATCGAGTGGCGCCGACGACGCGCCGTGCTCGTGTGTGGCGCCGGCGGTCAGTTCGAGTGCGTCGAGCGCCAACGCGACGCTGAGCTCAGCCAGGCAATCCCGCAGTGCTCGGCCCAGGAGCTCCTCTGCGGAGCGTACGTGGGTTTCGATCGTGTGCCTGCCCATTTTCAGGAGTGCGGCGGTTGAGGTGGCGTTGCACTGGAGGTCGATGTAGGCGCGCAGCGTGCGACGCAGCTTGGAGCCGTTGCCGTGAGCGTCGAGCCGGGCGAGGAGTGTGGTCAGCGAGTGTGCCAGCGTGTTGTTGTTGAGTGCCGCCGCCAGCAGCGGCGCGTCGCCATAGCGTGCCAGTCGCTCGGGTTTGCGGGTGGCGAGTGCCACCGTTTCGCGGGCTTGGTGGTGGGTGAGTCGCCATCCCTCGATTCCTTTGCCGGGCTCGCCGATCGCCACCGCCGCCGCTGTGTGGTGGCTGGCGCACGCCAGCTGCTCGAGCTCGCCGGCGGCGGGCTTGCGTTGATCGCCCAGCCATGCCCACACGAGTCCCTGCTCGCACGTTGCCCACAGTAGGCGACGGCCGAGCTGCTGCTGCAGCGTCTGCATTGCCTCCTGCGCGCGATCCCCGGTCACCACCACACCCACGTGCCAGCGGTTGTCGACCTGGTAGCCCAGCGTGGCCGTGTCCGCGGGGTCGAGGGTGTCGCCGGCGAGCATCCGTCGTACGATCTCCCACCGATGTTGCTCGGGTGCCGATGCCAGGCGTCGGCGCTCGCGCTCGTACTCTTGCTCGATCTGGGCGCTCAGCTGCTCCACCAGCATGGTCTGTCTTGCGCGCAGGTGGCGAAGCGCGGGCTCGCCGTCGGTGTAGTCGCCGCTGTCGGCCGCCTCCGTGATCAGCTCCCCCAAACGCCCGTGCCCTGCCAGGTAGCGGCGAAGCACCGTGCCCACGCCCACGCCCGCCCGTGCCGCGCGCCGGGCCTGGGCAAGCGCTGCGTCGGGCACCGCGCGCGACCATTCCTGGCCCTGCGTAAGCCCGTCGAAGGTGTAGTCGAGCAGCTCCACAATCGCCAGCTGCATCCCCCGCCGGTAGCTGGGGTCCGTGCTGCTCGGCGGCGAGGGCACCGCTTCGTCGATGTGTGCGTGGATGTCCTGTGCCACCTCCTCTCGCCTAGCCTGCAGGTGCGCCATCAGCGCCGCGCACACCTCCCGCGGCGAGTCACCCTGCGTGCGAGCCGAGGGGGCTATCGCCGCCCTGCCTCAGCTGGCGGTGTCGGGTGTGGCGACGACTGTCTGCTTCTCACGGCGCGGTAGCGTATCGAAAGCTTGGACGGATGGGGTCAGCAGAACGGGAGGGGGTGGCGGCGAGCGTGGGAAGCAGCGATTGCCGCCACCTGCCGACAGGTGGCGGAGGGGTCCTCGCCCGGGTCCGACCGTAGGCTCGAGGCCGTGGCGGGCAACGCGTGGGCGGTAAGCGGCCTGAAGGATGAGCGCGAACGTGCCTCGGCTCTGCCCTCTTGGAGGTGATCGGCGGATGGCGGGTCCGCGGGTACAATCTGCTCGTGTTCGACGACACGGTCATTGCTGAGGCGGGTCGCCGGCTGTTGGATGCTGCGCCGGCCGGAACCCGGGTGGTCCTGTTTGGGTCGCACGCGCGGGGTGAGGCTGGGCGCCACAGCGACCTTGACTTCCTAGTGATCGAGCCGTCGGTCGATGACACCATCGGCGAGTCCGTTCGATTGCGCAGAGCGCTGCGTGGTCTGCTTGTTGCGGCCGACATCATCGTGGTGAGCGAAGACGAAGCCGAGGCTTGGCGCGATGTCCACGGGACCGTAATTCACGCGGCGCTGTCTGAGGGCCGTCCTCTGGCGGCCTGATGCCTGGACCTGCCGATATTGCAGTAGGTTTGCTTGGTCTGGCAGCCGATGACGAGTTCATGGCGAGATCGTTGCTGCCGATCGAGGGAGTCACTGATGCCGGGCTTGGGTTTCACGCTCAGCAGGCTGTAGAGAAGTCTTTGAAGGCGGTTCTGGCGCTTCGGGGTGTTGAGTTTCCCTTACACGCACGATCTCGATGCGCTGCTGGAACTCTGCCAGGAGAACAACATTGATGTGCCGGAGGACCTGTTAGAGGTCGGCCGTTTGTCGCCTTTTGCTGTTCGTTTGCGTTACGGCGCGGCCCCTTCGACTGGCCTCGACCGCGACCAGGCGTTGAGCTGGGCCGCATCTGCCGTCCAGTGGGCACAGCAGCGGATTAGGCGGTAGACGTTCAGTGCCACGGGCGACAACCTGGAAGAGCTGCGGGAAAGCCTTGCGGGTTTCACTCAACAGGAGCTCGGTCGAAGCCTGGGTGTTCCGGGGATCGCTCACCCTGGAGACGGTCGTGGCCGCGGGAAGACCCTGATCGAAGCTCGATCAAGCGGGGTTGTCCAACGTACCAGGGACCCGCTAGCAGACCGACCGAGCCCGCTACTCGAATAATGGACCGGGAGCACGGTACATTATTGGACCTGGTAAGCGGTACAGTCCACGACGGTGGCGCGCGAGCCGGGGCGCCCCCGCGTCGGTCGCGCGCGCCTGGCAGAGCGGATCGGCTCTTGGGGGCGCCGGGTTGTGTGTAGACAAATCAAGCGCCTAAACGGTAGACTGCAAGGTATGAGCACCACCATCAGGGTCAGCGAGCCAACTCGTGATCGCTTCGCGAGGTTGGCGCAGTCCACCGGCCGTCCGATGAGCCAGTTGGTTGATGAGGCTGTCGATGAGCTGGAGCGGCGCATGTTCTTCGATCGGCTCTCCGCCGGCTATGAGGCTCTGCGCGCCGATGGCGACACTTGGGGGGAGATCGAGGCCGAACGCGCCGTCGAGAGCGGGGCGCTGCGCGACAGCTCGTCGTGAGCCCTCGGCGGGGCGAGGTCTGGCTCGTCGACTTCGGCGAGCCTGTCGGTCGCGAGCAGTCGGGCTGTCGCCCTGCGGCGATCCTCTCGTCTGATTTGCTGAACGACAGCCGTGCTGGCGTTGTAATCGTCGTCCCGATCACCACCGCCCATCGTGGCCTGCCGTCTCACGTCGAGCTGGACCGAGGCGATTCGGGGCTCGACGAGGTCAGCTACGCGAAGTGCGAGGACGTTAAGTCGATCTCCGAGCAGCGGCTCCTTCGAAGACTTGGAGCAGTGGGCGACGAAGCGGTTTTCCAGATCGCACGCGTGTTGCGCTTCCTGTTGGACCTCTGACGGAAGATCATGAGCTTTAATTTTAGCCGTTTATACGTATGGTCGGCTATACGTAATGCCGTCTTGGCATCGGGATGAGCCGCTCTCAGATCTCAAGAGTGCGACCACCCCAAACCGCCTCCTTCCCTCCGTAGCGGTCAGTGCTACTTTGTACTACATGAGTGCGGCGCCACTGAGCATTCGGCTGCCTGAACGGACCCTGGGTCGGCTTGCCGACCGATCCAGCCACAGTGGCCTGGCTCCGCGCACCCTCGCTCAGCGCTACGTGGAGGAGGGCCTGCGGATGGACGACCATCCGCTGGTGCGGTTTGCCGAGGGCCCCGCCGGCCGCCGCGCGCGGCTGATCGGAGGCCCGGACGTGTGGGAGGTGATCGCGGTGGCGCGCGACAACGACGGCGACCTGCGCGAGACCGCTTCCTATCTGGAGCTGCCGCTCGGGCTGGTGCAGGCCGCCGCGACCTACTACGGCGCCTACCCCGAGGAGATCGACGCGCGCATCGAGCTGGGCCGGCGGCAGACGGAGGCGGCACACGCGGCCTTCCTTGCCGGCGGTAGGGCGCTCGGCGGGTGAGGCTGCTGCTGGACGAGATGCTCTCCCCGACGATCGCACGTGAGCTGCGCGTCCGAGGGCATGACGCGCGGGCAATCCAGGAGCACCGTGAGTGGCAGGCTTTGGAGGATAGGCAGGTGCTCGAGCTCGCTCGACGGGAGCGCAGAGCAGTCGTGACCGACAACCTCTCCGACATGCGACCCCTGCACTACGAGGCGATCACTCCCGGTGGTCCCGGCGACTACGGCATGATCTTCATTTCCGGCGGCTACCCTCGCACAAGGGCCGACACCGGCCGCATCGTCGCGGCGCTCGAGCGTAAGCTCGCGGCCCATCCCGCTGAGCGCGATCTCGCCGACGGCGAGGATTGGTTGTAGTTCAGGCGACGACGCCGCGTGAGCCGCGAGCCCGCCGGGGCGCGCCGCAAAATGTCAATGATCTTGCTTGTTCGGGAAAGCGATACCTCCATTTCTGGGCGAGTTGCGGCCGACGTGCTCCGTCTACCGCGCGCTTATAGGACAGGCCAAAGCGCAAGCTGGCAGACTGCGGCCTGCCCTCACACCACCCCCCAAGGAGATCCATGCCCAGCCTTAGCCGCCACGAGGATGTCTTCGTTCTCGACCTTGGCGACAACGAGAATCGCTTCAACCCCGATTGGGTGAGCGCCGTCAATGTGCTGCTGGACGAGGTCGAGGCGGCTCCGGTGCCGCGCGCGCTGGTGACAGCCGCGCAGGGCAAGGTCTGGTCAAACGGTCTGGACCTGGAGTGGCTCGCGGCCAACCTTGCGCAGGCCAACCCGTTCCTGACGCGGGTACACGAGCTGTTTGCGCGTGTGCTGACGCTCGGCGTCCCCACCGTGGCCGCGCTCCAGGGCCACACCTTCGCGGCTGGCGCGATGTTCGCGGTGGCGCACGACCAGCGCGTGATGCGCGCCGACCGCGGTTTCTTCTGCCTGCCCGAGGTCGACATCAACATCCCCTTCAGCCCCGGCATGAGCGCTCTGATCGTGGCGCGCCTGCCGATTGCCGCGGCGCACGAGGCGATGACCACCGGCCGACGCTACGGTGGCACAGACGCGCACGCCGCCGGCATCGTCCAGGCAGCCGTCACCGAGGAGCACGTGCTGGAGCACGCGATCGCGCTCGCGGCACCGCTCGCCACCAAGGACCCGACGACGCTCGCGACGATCAAGCAGCGCATGTACGGGGACGCCGTGGCGATGCTGCGCGACGTTGAGGCCAACAGCATCTCGCTGCCGGGGCAGTAGCGCCGTAGGCGCTCGGTAACGATCGCTGGCCCGAGGCTGAGTGAGGGCCGGGCGTGGCTGATACGTTCCGTGGGATGCGCGACTCGGCGAGCACTCGATGGCTGCGGCGGCTGGCAAGAAACGGCGGCGAGTTCGTCGCCGCGCGCGCCGGGGCACCGGCCGAGCACCCCGCCGGTCCCGGCGGAAACGGCAGCGTCAACGGGCAGGCCGGCCCGCCCCCGCCGATCTCTCCCGAGCCCGGGGCGCCCGCGCGCTTTGCCCGCGACCTGCAGCCGATGCAGGCCACCGAGGCCGATCAGATCGTCAGCCGCCGGCTCTACGAGCGGCTCACCGCGGCCGACGTGAGCGAGATCGAGGCCGCGATTGCGAAGGACGATCAGCTTCAGGCCTACTACACCGGCGCCCCCGACAGCCGCCACCGGGTCTTCCTGCTGCTCAGCTTCGGCGTGTGGCTGAGCATCCCCGCGGTGCTGGAGAAGGTGGCGCTCGGGGTCGAGCAGCCGCCCGAGGAGGTGCACGCGATGGCGCGCGGGCCGCTCGCCGCCGCCGGCGGGCTGTACGAGGCCGACATGCTCGCCAGCGCGCTGGCGAGCGTCGGCGTCGGCATCGAGTCGGCCACGGCGGGGCTCGACTTCGGCTGCTCCTCGGGGCGCTTGGTGCGGGTGCTCTCCGCCGCCTACCCCGAAGTCGTCTGGCACGGCTGCGACCCCAACGGGCCGGCGATCGAGTGGGCGCGCGGCGCCTACCCGCGCGTGAACCTGTTCCTCAGCTCCAACGCGCCGCCGCTGCAGCTGCCCGACGGCTCGCTCGACCTCGCATGCGCGATCTCGATCTGGTCGCACTTCGCGCCCGAGCTGGGCTTGCGCTGGTTCGATGAGATGCATCGCGTGATCCGCCCCGGCGGGCACCTCGTCTGCACCACGCACGGCTTCACCTCGGTGGACTTCTACGTCAAGAACACGCTGCGCACCCCCGCGCAGTCCGATCAGATCGTCGGCGGCATGTACCAGCGCGGCTGGTGGTATGCGCAGGAGTTCGGCGCCGACGGCGACTGGGGCGTGATCAACCCCGACTGGGGCACCGCCTTCCTCTCGCCGGAGTGGCTGCTCACGCACCTCTGCCCGCGCTGGCGCGTGCTGGAGTTCGCGCCCGGGCGCAACCAGGACAACCAGGACGTGTACGTGTTGCAGCGCGTGTGACCGCGCTGTCGTTGCCAGTCCAGGGACCTGGCCCCTGTCGCCCTACTGCATGCTACAGCAGATTTCAAAAGTGGTGTAACATGGCCAGTATGAAGCGTCTGCAGATAATGATCGAAGAGGATGTCGATCGGGCACTCGACATCCAGGCCGCCCAGGATCATGTTTCGAAGGCGTCACTTGTCCGCCGCTACGTGCGACTCGGGCTGCGGCCGATCCCCCCACTGGCAGACGACCCCCTCGCCTTGCTCGTGGGTAGCGCCGATTTCGAGCCGACCGACATCGATGACACCGTCTACGGCCGTTGACCTTGATCTTTGTCGACACGTCCTTCTGGGTAGCACTCACCAACCGACGGGATGATCGTCACGACGAAGCAAACGCACTCCTCGCCGCCCACGAGAACGACCGACTGATCACAACCAATGACGTGCGCGGTGAGACTTGGACATTCCTGCGGCGGCGAGCCGGCCACCGTGCGGCCGTCGGCTTCCTCGACGCTCTGCACACCTCGCTGCGCCTGGAGCTCGTCCGGGTCTCGGACTCTGCCGAAGCCGATGCAGGCGCCTGGCTGCGTCAGCGAGACGACCGGGAGTTCTCCTGGATCGATGCCACGAGCTTCGCCACAATGCGAGAGCTGAAGATCGTCGAGGCCTTTGCCTTCGATGGCGACTTCTCCGCGGCCGGTTTCACGGAGTTGCGCGCATAGCCATAGTGTGATCGAGCACGGAGACCTCAAGCATCCGGCTGTTCAAGCGGATCCTCCAAGACGATGCTCACTCCGAGCGCCTCGGCCACGCGCAGTGTCTCGGCCAGGCGGGCGGTTGCCTTGCCGCGCTCCAGCTCGCTGACGAACCGGATTCCCACCCCGGCCGTCAACGCGACGTCCTCGAGGCGCAGCGCCCTGGCCTTGCGTGCTCTGCGCACGGCGAAGCCAAGGTCGGCGGGTTTGCGGATCGCGCTAGACATGTTACCGATCGGGACAATTATAGCGAAAAATTTGGGGTCAAAAGCAAAAAAATACCGGTCGGGACATTTTCTTTTATAGATAGCCGCTGATCTACCCTATTGTCCCGATCGGGATAGCAACCCGAGTACGACACGCAATCTATGTGACGGGATCCGAGCACGCGGTTGGTAGCGTTCACCTGCCCTTGTCTACCGTCGCAACCACCCCCACACCCTCCCCCTCGATGCCCGCGCCCACCGCGCGCGGCGGCCCTGCCGCGGTCTCGATCGAGGGCGTCAGCAAGACCTTCCGGCTGCCCCACCAGCAGTACTCGACGCTCAAGGAGCGCGCGCTGCACCCGTTTCGCACGCACCGACTACGACGAGCTGCACGCCGTCAAGGACGTCTCGCTGCGAGATCGCCGACCGGCGAGTTCTTCGGGATCGTCGGGCGCAACGGCAGCGGCAAGAGCACGCTGCTGAAGTGCATCGCCGGCATCTACGGCGTCGACGCCGGCCGCATCTCGATCGCCGGCCGGCTCTCGCCGTTCATCGAGCTCGGCGTCGGCTTCAACATGGACCTCACGGCGCGCGACAACGTGATCATCAACGCGATCATGCTCGGGCTCTCGCGCCGCAGGCCAGGGCGCGCTTCGACGAGATCGATCGCCTTCGCCGAGCTCGAGGAGTTCATCGACCTGAAGCTGAAGAACTACTCCTCGGGGATGCTCGTGCGGCTCGCGTTCGCCACCGCGATCCAGGTCGACGCCGAGATCCTGCTGATCGACGAGGTGCTCGCCGTCGGCGACGCCGCCTTCCAGCAGAAGTGCTTCGAGCGAGTTCTACCGGCTCAAGCGCGAAGGCACGCACGATCGTGTTCGTCTCGCACGACATGTACTCGGTCGAGCGCTTCTGCGACCGCGCGATGCTGATGGAGCGGGGCAGCATGGTGCAGATCGGCGAGCCGCGCGCGATCGGGCGCGCCTACCACAAGCTCAACTTCGGCCAGCTCCCCCACGAGGCGCCGGCCGAGGAGCACTGCCGACTCGCGGCACCGACGATCGCCGACGCCTGGTTCGAGAGCGCCAGCGGCGAGCGGGTGACGCAGTCGCAGCCAGGAGGACGCTGTTGAACATGTGCTTCGAGGTCCGCTTCGGCGAGGACCTCGACGATCCGGTGTTCGCGGCGACGCTGCGCACCGAGCTCGGGCACACGATCGTCGTCGCGCGCTCCGATCAGCACGGCGGCGCCAGCGGCTCCTTCAGCGGCGGGCGAAACCGTGATCGCGCGCTTCTCGATCCCCAACTGGCTGACCCCGAGCCGCTACACGCTGACGCCCTCGCTCGCGCGCGAGGGCACCGGCGCGAACGCGCTCGCGCTGGTCGAGGACATGACCTCGGTCGTCATCCACGGCACAGCCAGCGGCGGGATCCTCGAGCTGCCCGTCGACGTCGAGGATCGAGCGGCCATGAGCGCGCAGCCGACGTCGGCCTGCCCGCTCCGCGGCGAGCGCCGGCAGCCACCGCGTGCACGGTCCCTCGGCGCTCGGCAGCGACCTGCAGCGCTTCTGGTCGCTGACGTTCACGCTCGCGCGCACCGAATTCAAGCTGCGCTTCTTCGGCTCGGTGCTCGGCTACGTGTGGACGCTGATGCGCCCGCTGCTGCTGTTCGGCGTGCTGTGGGTGTTCTTCACCAAGGTCGGCCACGTCAACGATGGCAAGAAGCCGGTGAAAAATACTACGGCGCGCAGCTGCTGGGGTCGATCGTGCTGTTCACCTTCTTCGTCGAAGCGACCACCGGCGCGGTGCGCAGCGTGGTCGATCGCGAGAACCTCGTGCGCAAGATCCACTTCCCGCGCCTGGTGATCCCGCTCTCGGTCGTGCTGCTGGCGCTGTTCAACCTCGGCGCTGAACCTGATCGTGGTGGTCGATCTTCGCCATCAGCGCCGGCGTGCGACCCGATGCTCAGCTGGCTGGAGCTGCCGCTGATCGTCGGCGCGCTGGTCGTGTTCGCCGCCGGCGTGGCGATGCTGCTCTCGGCGCTGTTCGTGCACTTCCGCGACATCCAGCCGATCTGGGAAGTGTTCGCCGCAGATCCTCTTCTACGCCTCGCCGGTGATCATCTCGATCCAGACGGTGATCGCCAAAGTGAGCCCGACGTCTGCTGCACATCTACATGCTCAACCCGCTGGCGGTGATCTTCCAGCAGTTCCGCCACGCGATGATCACCAACGCCACGCCCGAGCGCCGGCGAAGTGCTCGGCAGCTGGAGCGCGCTGTTCGGAGCGCTCGCGATCGTGGTGGCGATCTTCGTCGTCGGGCTTCGTGGTGCTTCAACCGCGAGGCGGCGCGGATCGCGGAGAATCTGTGAGATGGACCGCCACTGACCGACGCGACGAGACGAGCACCGAGCGAGCAGCTGGCCGACGACGCAGGCCGAGAACGAGCGCCTGCGCGCCCGCGTGGCCGCGCTCGAGGCCGAGCTCGTCGAGGTGCAGGCGCGCACCAACGCCGCGGTCGCCGAGTGGCAGGAGCGCGCCTACTGGCTCGACCGCTGGCACCTCGACCTCAACGCGCTGATGCGCCGACCCGGCGCCGACCGAGCTGCTCGGCGCGGTGCGCGCCGTGCGCGGCGGTGTGCGTGGCGCATGAAGCGCCTCAAGCGGCGGCTGCGCGTGGCGGGCCCTCGTGAGCGCGCGTCTCGGTCGTCATCCCCGTCAAGGACGGCGAGCGCTACCTGGAGGAGCTGCTCGACGCGCTCGCGCGCGAGGGCGTCGACGAGGTGCTCGTGATCGACTCCGGCTCGCGCGACCGCTCACTCGAGATCGCCCGCGCGGCCGGCGTGCGAGCTGCTGCGAGATCGAGCCTGCGCGAGTTCGGCCACGGGCGCACCCGCAACCTCGGCGCCGAGCGCACATCGGGGGAGCTGATCTGCTTCCTCACCCAGGACGCCACGCCCGTGCCCGGGCTGGCTCGACGCCTACCGCGAGGCGTTCGCGCTCGACGAGCGCGTCGGCGCCGCCTACGGGCCGCACCTGCCGCGCGCCGGACACCAGCCCGATGATCGCCCGCGAGCTGACCGAGTTCTTCGCCGGCTTCGCGCCCGACGGCGCAGCCGGCGTGCAGCGCGCCGGGCGACGCCACTTCCTCTCCAACGTCAACGCCTGCTACGCGCGCGCCTGCTGGGAGGAGATCCGCTTTCGCGAGGTCGCCTACTCCGAGGACCAGGCGTTCGGCGCGCGACATGCTCGAGGCCGGCTGGAGCAAGGTCTACCACCCGGCGCCGCGGTGCTGCACGCCCACGACTACGGCGCGGTCGAGTTCATGCGCCGCTACTTCGACGAGTACCGCGGCCTGCGCGAGAGCACCGGCCACGTCGAGCCGTTCGCGCGCGCTCGCCGCCGCGCGCCACGTCGCCGGCGCGGTGGCCGCCGACCGCCGCTGGATGGCGCGAGCAGGGCCTGAGCGCCGCCGCAGCGGGCCCGCTGGACCGCGCGCTCCGCTCGCCCACCACGGCGGGCGGCGCGTGTTCTCCGCGCTGGGCTCGCGCGCCGAGCGGGTGCCCGCGCCGCTGCGCCGCCGGCTGTCGCTGGAGGGGCGCGACGACGACGGCGAGCGCGGGGCGGTCCGCCACGGCCGCCAGGATGCGGCGGGCGCCGGCGAGTAGTGCTGCCCGGCTGCCGCCCGCCGAGCACATCGCGCCAGGTGCTGCACGCGCGACGACTACGACGTGGTCGCGCGGGTCTGGCGCGAGGGCGCCGGCGCCGCTGCTCGAGCCCGTGCCCGGGCATGGCCGACGCGCGAGCGGCTGCGCCTGGCGCTGGTGATCCCCCCGTTCAGCCGCGGCAGCGGCGGCCACAACACGCTGTTTCAGATCTTCACGCGCCTGGAGCGCCGCGGGCATGCCTGCAGCGTCTGGCTGGCCGACTACCACGGCCAGCATGCGCGACGTGTGGCCGGCGGTGCTGCGCCGCGACATCCGCGAGTTCTTCGCGCCCTTCGACGGGCCGGTGTACAAGGGCTTCGACGCACTGGCAGGGCGCCGACGTGGCGATCGCCACCGGCTGGCAGACGGTGCACGCGACGCTGGTGCTCGACCAGTGCCGCGCGCGCGCCTACCTCGTCAACGACCACGAGCCCGAGTTCTACGCCGCCTCGACCGAGCAGGTGCTCGCCGAGGACACCTACCGCCACGGCCTGCACTGCATCGCCGCGAGCCCGTGGCTGCGCGACCTGCTGATCGAGCGCTACGGCGCGAGCGCCGACGCCTTCCAGCTGGGCGTCGACCACGACACCTACCGCCCGCTGCCGGTGGAGCGCCGCACGCGACACCGTGATCTACTACGCGCGCCACGCCACCCCGCGGCGCGCGGTGCCGATCGGGCTGATGGCGCTCGCCGAGCTCCACCGGCGCCGGCCGGACGTGCGGATCGTGCTGTTCGGCGACCGACAAGCCGCTGCACGCCGCCTTCCCCTACGAGCACCTCGGCGTGCTCACCCCGACGCAGCTGGCGCGGCTGTACTCGCGAGGCGACCGTCGGGCTGTGCCTGTCGCTGACCAACTTCTCGCTGATGCCCAAGGAGATGCTCGCCTGCGGGCTGCCGTGCGTGGAGCTCGCGGGGGTCAGCGCCGAGTCGATCTTCGGCGCCGACGGGCCGCTCGAGCTCGCCCCGCTCGATCCCGCCGCGATCGCCGACGCGCTCGAGCGCCTGCTCGACCGACCGCGCGCGCTGCGGGAGCGCCGCTCGCGCGAGGGCATCGAGTTCGTCGCCTCCCACACCTGGGAGCACGCCACCGACGAGGTCGAAGCGGGCTGCGCCACGCGCTGCGCGAGCGCGAAACTGCCTCCGTTGACCCACCACTTCACAAAATGAAGGGTTGGGGTCACAGTCATCCACACCCCGGCCCTCACCGTAGCCCGCGAGGCCCGCCGTCCCGGCACCCGCAGCCGGCACGCGTCAGGTGAAGAAGCTGCCGAGCGTCAGCCACTGCGAGGCGTAGCTGAGGCCGATCATCGCCACCACCAGCGTGGTGGCCAGCGGCACGTGCCAGCGGCGCCCGGCGCCGAAGGTGCCGCCGACGGCGATCGCGGCGAGCGCGGCGATCGCGGGGAAGATGTAGCGGCCCTGTTCGGCCACCACGGTGCGCCCGCCGTCGGGCGCGAAGTAGGCGGCCTCCACGGCGACCAGCACGCAGATCGGGAACAGCGCGATCACGGCGACCTCGAAGAAGCGCGAAGCCACGCGCGACGCGCTCGCGGACCGCCGCGGAGAGCGCCAGCAGCGCGACGAGGCCCATCGCGAAGATGATCGCGGTGTACACCCAGCTGGGGAACACCCACGTGTACCAGCCGAACGCGCCCCAGCCGCGTTCGACGTAGACCTGCCTGAACGGCCAGCCGGGCGGGAACAGGTCGCCCATGAACGAGAGCCGCGGCAGGAACAGCTCCCACAGGTACACCAGGAAGCGGCCCGGCATCTGCTCGGCGGTGGTGAGCGCGCTCGCGGCCGCGATCCCGCCGCCGGGGGTGTGGCCGGCGACGGGCGGGTAGAAGACGGGCTGTAGCAGCGACCACCCCTCGCGCACCACCAGGAAGGCCCGCGAGCGCCGTCCACGCGCGCGTGTCGCGCAGGCGGTGGCGGCGCCACGCCATCCCCAGCAGTCCGACCGCCACCGCCGGGTAGATCTCATAGCCGGTCTCCTTCAGCAGGGGCGCGACCGCGAGCGTCGCCCCGAGCGCCAGCGCGATCCGCCAGGTGAGACCGCGCCGCAGCGCCCGGATCGTCAGATAGAGCGCCAGCGCGGCGGCGGCGTTGATGCCGTTGTCGTTGTTGACGGCGCCCGAGATGAAGCCGAACATCGGCTGGAAGGCGACCAGCAGCCCGGCGGCGAGCGCGGCGGTGGGCTGGCGGGGCAGCACCTCGCGGATCACCCCGAACGCGCACAGCGCGACGAGCGCCCCCAGCAGTGCGGAGACCAGCCGCATCGCGGTCAGCTGCGAGTAGATCGACTGCGAGCGCACGGCCAGGTAGGCGGGCGCGAGCAGCGCGTAGTAGGCCGGCTGGTGGGGCGCGGCCGCCGTGGTGTAGCCGCCGCCGTTGTCCGCCGGATGCGGGGTCGTGGCGACTTCGTGCTCCCAAGCGCTCTGCTGGACCCCCAGCCACGGCGGGCGCCCGTCGGGGAGCGCGATCTGCGAGAAGACGTTCACCGCGTTGAGCGCCATCGTCTGGTCGGTGGAGTAGGGCGCGCGCGGACCGGGCACGCGTTCGGGAGCATGGCCGGTTTCGGCGAAGTACTGGGCGTAGGCGAAGTGGTCGGGCTCGTCGGGAGCGTTGAACGCGGGCGTGATCAGCGCCCACGAGGCGGCGTTGGCGAACGCGATCAGCGCGATCGCCACGGCGGGCCGCAGCGTGCGCCCGCGCAGGCGCAGCGGACGGCCGGCGGCGGCACGCGCCAGCGCCAGCAGCGCCAGCGCCCAGCTGAGCGGCAGCAGGCCAAACAGCAGGAAGGGGTAGGTCCACGCGCCGACGATCCCCGGACGGAACAGCGCCGCGCGCGAGAAGATCGAGCCCGCCGATTCGAGTCAGCGAGCGCTGCACGCCCGCCGGCGGCATAAACCAGACGCCGACGCGGTTGGGCACCGGGGCGCCATCGAGCCGCGCGGGCAGCTGGTTGGCCTGCAGGCCGATCATCCCCCCGAGCGCGATCGGCCCGCTGCGGGGAGCGATGCACACCGTCGCGGGCATCGCCGCGGGGGATGCCGGCCGCGCGGGGATCGCCGCGTTGGCGTACACCAGCGAGGTGGGCCCGGGGACGCCGGTCATCGTCGAGGAGACAGCGTGCGCCCGCCGGCGATGACCCGCAGCGAGGCGGTGAAAGTGGGGCTGTGGGCGAACACCGCGAGCTGCACGCGACCGGTGTCGGCGGGCAGCCGCAGGCCCGGCACGCACAGCCGCTGACCGACGTCGAGGTTGGCGACGACGCTGCGCACGCCGACGCTGTCGGTGCCGGTGTAGAAGTCGCGGGGGATCGCCAGCTGCCACAGGATCAGCCCGGCCATCACGGCGCCGACGATCGCCGCCGGCCACCACACCGCGCGCGCGCCGCTAGTCGCGTCCCGGACCCCGTCGCGGGGCCCGGCACGCGGGCGCTGCGCTCGTCGGTGTGAGCCTCCGTGGAGCTCACCGCCGCGGTTGGCGTGGAGGCCACCTCTGGAGGGGTGGCGCTCACCGGCGGCGCACGCGCACGGGCTCAGCCGCGGCGCAGACCGAGAATCGACAGCAAAAACGACGAGAAGAAGATCTGCACGCCGACGATCAGCAGCGTGGCGGCGACGACCGCCATGTGTTCGTCCGCCAGCGACCCGAACCCGTGGGAGATCCACGTGGCGACGATCACCGCGCCGAGCGCGAAGCCGACCAGCACGAAGGCGCCGCCGAGCAGCAGGCCGTGCTCGAGGCGAAAGCGCGCGCGCATACGATCGAACCAGGGGTCGCGCTCGCCCATGAAGTAGGTGCCGTAGGCGTGCGCGCAGAGGCCGAGCGCCAGCACCTGGGTGCCGACGACCATCAGCAGCGAGCCGCCGATCAGCGCGTGGATGCCCCACGAGCGCCCGAAGAAGTCGAGGCCGCCGCCGACCAGCGCGACGATCAGCGTGCCGAGGCCGGCGAGCAGCGCGCCGGGCAGGATGAAGAGGTGGGTGGGGGAGTGCACGAGCAGGAAGCGCAGGTGGCGCCAGCCGTCGCGGAAGCTCGACAGCTTCGACTCTCCGCCGCGGGGGTGGTATTCGATCGGGAACTCCGCGATCCGCAGGTCGGCCTTGGCGGCGCGGATCACCATCTCCGAGGCGAACTCCATCCCGGTGGTGCGCAGGTCGAGGCGGGGCAGCACGTCGCGGCGCAGCGCGCGCATCCCGCAGTGGGCGTCCTTGACGCCGGTGTCGAAGAACAGGTTGAGCAGGCCGGTGAGGATCGGATTGCCGACGTAGCGGTGCAGCCATGGCATCGCGCCCGGCTGAATGTTGTCCATGCGGTCGCCCATCACCAGCTCGGCGCCCTGCTCCAGCTCCGCGACGAAGCGGGGGATCTCGTTGAAGTCGTACGTGAGGTCGGCGTCGGCCATCACGATGTAGCGCCCGCGCGCGGCGGCGAAGCCGGCGAGGTAGGCGCTGCCGTAGCCGCGGCGGGGCTCGTGCACGACGCGGGCGCCGGCGGCGGCGCAAGCGCGGCGGAGTCGTCCTCGGAGGCGTTGTCGACGACCAGCACCTCGCCGGCGAGCGCGTTGCGGGCCAGCACCTCCAGCGCCGTGCGCACGCAGCGCTCGATGTTCTCGGCCTCGTTGAGGCAGGGGATCACGACCGACACCAGCAGCGAGTCGCCGCCGCCGGAGGAGCGGCCTTCGAGGTCCGCGGGAAGGATGGGCCTTGTCTGCTCGACTGTGCTCATGTCTGGGGAACCCGTGCAGCGCCGCACCGAGGGTGGTGCGGGAGCCGAGTCATGCGGTTATAACGCGCGAAGGGGCGGAAAGGGTCGCACTCCGCCGCAGCCGGATGCTACCGCAGCGTCTGGCATCTCCTGGGCGATGCGCATCTGCCTGGTCTACGACTGCCTCTTCCCCTACACCGTGGGTGGCGCCGAGCGCTGGTATCGCAACCTCGCCGAGCGCCTCGCCAAGGAGGGCCACGAGGTCACCTACCTGACGCTGCGCCAGTGGGAGCGGGGCGAAGAGCCGCGGATCGACGGGGTAGATGTGGTGGCGGTGGGACCGCGAATGGCGCTGTACACCGCCGACGGCCGGCGCAAGATCGCCCCGCCGCTGGTGTTCGGGCTGGGTGTGCTGTGGCACCTGCTGCGAAACGGCCGCCGCTACGAGGTGGTTCACACCTGCTCCTTCCCCTACTTCTCGCTGCTGGCCGCGGCGGCGGCGCGCCCCGTCGGCCGCTACGGGCTGGTGGTCGACTGGCACGAGGTGTGGAGCCGCACGTACTGGCGCGAATACCTCGGCGGCATCGGCGGCGCGGTGGGGTACGCGGTGCAGTTGCTGTGCGCGCGCATACCCCAGCAGGCGTTCTGCTTCTCGCGGCTGCACGCACGGCGCCTGCGCGCGGAGGGCCTGCGCGGCGAGCCGACGGTGTTGGAGGGGGAGTACGCGGGCACACTCGACACCCCGACCGCACACCCCGCCGAGCCGCTGGTGGTGTTCGCGGGAAGGTTGATCCCCGAGAAGCAGGCGCCGCTGGCGGTGGCGGCATTCGCGCTCGCGGCGCGCCGCATCGCTGCGTCGGAGCCGCGGGGCGAGTCCGGGTCGCGAGCGCAAACGCTGGGCGAGTCCGGGCCGGCGCCTGGGGGTGCACCCGAGCCGATGCTGCGGGGAGAGTTCTACGGCGACGGTCCCGAGCGCGAGGCACTGGAGCGGGCGATCGAAGAGCACGGCGTGGGCCAGATCGCAAGCGCCCCCGGTTTCGTCGACGCGTCGCGGATCGACGAGGCGCTGACGAAGGCGATGTGCATGCTCTCGACCTCGCGCAGGGAGGGGTACGGCATGGTCGTGATCGAGGCTGCCGCGCGGGCGACCCCGAGCGTGGTGGTCGCCGGCGAGGACAACGCCGCCGTGGAGCTGGTGCGGGAGGGTGTCAACGGTGTGGTCGCCCCGACCGCCGACCCCGAGGCGATCGCGGCAGCGATTGTGAGGGTGCACGAGGCGGGCATGGCGATGCGCGAAAGCACGGCGAAGTGGTTTGAGCAGAACGCGCGGCGCCTGTCGCTGGAGTCGTCGCTGCGTGCGGTGCTGGCGAGCTATGAGTCCGTGCCGCCGACTGCGCCCCCCATACCCTTTGGATCGCCCGCGGCGGCGGGAAGGGACGAGCCGGATGGCGGCGCCGGGGAGCCCAACGCTCGCGCGTAGGAGTCCAACGTGAGCCGCGCGGTGCGCGCCCAGGTGAACTCCCGCGCGCGGGCAAGGCCCTTGGCGCGGAGCGACTGCGCCAGCTCGGGGTCTCCCAGCAGGCGCTCGATCGAGGCGGCGATCGCAGCCACGTCACGGGGATCGAACAGCAGCGCCGCGTCACCGGCGACCTCGGGCAACGAGGAGGCGTCGGCGCAGGCGACCGGTACCCCGCGATTCATGGCCTCCAGCACCGGCAGTCCAAACCCCTCGTAGAGCGAGGGAAAGACGAAGGCGTCGGCGAGTGCCCACAGGCCCTCGAGCTCCTCCCCCGTGACCCAGTTCTCGAAGCGGATGTCCGCGGCGACCCCGAGCGCGGCGGCGCACTCGCGCAGCTCGGCCTCGTGCCAGGTGGGGTAGCCGGGCAGCACCAGCAGCGGCCGGCGCTCCGCGGGGATGCGCGCCAGCGCGCCGATCAACGCGAGCAGGTTCTTGTGGGGGCGCTTGGCGGAGAGGCTGAGCAGCACCCGCCGGGCGTCGAGGCGGAAGCGCGCTCGCGTGGCGGACTCCCCGAGCGGGTGCGCGCGGGGGGGGACGCCGAAGCCCAGCGGCGCGACGTCGATCCGCTCCGGGGGGGTGCCGAGCAGCTCGATCAGATCCGCACGCGTGCTGAGCGAGTCGGCGATCACTCGCGCGGAGCGGCGCACTCCGAGCGGCACCAGCACGCGCATCCCGCGGTCGCGCAGGCCGGAGTGGGCCTCGGGAAAGCGTGCGTAGATCAGGTCGTGGACGGTGACGACCCGCCGGAAGGGCCCCCACGCGGGCGCGGTGGAGGCGAGGGAGTGCACGAGGTCGACGCCCGCGCGCGCCGCCAGCACCGGCAACAGGGCCTGCTCGCCGAGCACCCACTGCTCGCGGCGGCGGGCGTTGACCGGCACCGTCACCGCCGGCAGCAGCTCGCCCCAGGGCCCATCGCCGGCGGCAGCCGCCTCGCGGTTGACGAAGGCCGTGAAGCGCAAGTCGCGGCCCGACTTGCCGATTCGGGAGACACTCGCTTCGCTCTCATCCCCGAATCGGCCAGCGGCGGCGAGCAGCTCGGGGATCAGCTCGCGCGCGACGACCTCCATCCCGCCGGTCTCGCCGGGCACGAGGTAAATGAGGTTGAGGCCGATGTGCATGGCCGAGTGAGGCTAGCGTTCCGAGTGTGCGTCACTGCGCACGGCAAATAGACTCGGCATCGATGCTGGGGCGCCGACGCAATCACTGGGGCTGGGGATATGAGGACCAGCGCTTCTCGCCCAAGCAGGTGCGTGAGGCCGCGGGCGGGCTGGCGGCGCATCTGGGGCTGGGGGAAGTGGAGGTGGAGGACCCGGTGGCGCTCGAGGCCGTGACGCTGACGGCCCCGCGGATCTCCCCGCCGGCCGCGCTGGCGGAGCTCTGCGCGGATGACGTCCACGCGCGTGCCTCGCACGCATGGGGCAGCTCGTACGCCGACGTGGTGAGGGGCTTTCGCGGCAGCTTCGAGCACCCCCCGGACTTCGTGGCGTACCCGCGCGACGAGCACGAGGTGGAGCAGCTGCTGGAGTGGTGCGCCGCACAGCGCGTGGCGGCGATCCCTTACGGCGGCGGCACGAGCGTGGTGGGCGGCATCCGACCCGAGGTCGCCCCCTCCTACAACGGGGCGATCACCATCGACCTCGGGTCGATGGACCGCGTGCTGGAGGTCGATCCGATCTCCCGCTCCGCCCGCATCCAGGCCGGCGCCAACGGGCCGGAGCTGGAGCGCCAGCTCGGCGAGCACGGCCTGACGCTGCGCCATTTTCCGCAGTCGTGGGAGCTTGCGACGCTCGGCGGCTGGATCGCCACCCGTGCGGCGGGGCACTTCGCCACCGTGTGGACGCACATCGAGGACTTCGTGGAGTCGGTGCGCGCGCTCACGCCCACGGGAGCGTGGGAGTCGCGCCGGCTGCCGGGCTCGGGCGCGGGGGTGAGCCCCGACCGGATGCTGGCCGGCTCGGAGGGAATCCTCGGGGTCATCACCGAGGCGTGGGTGCGCGTGCAGCCGCGCCCCACCCACCGCCGCTCGACGGGTGTGGCGTTCGCCGACTTCGCCAGGGGCGTGGAGTGCGTGCGGGAGCTCAGCCAGTCGGGCTTGAACCCGGCCAACTGCCGCCTGATCGACCAGCGCGAGGCGAAGATGACGATGGCGGGCGACGGCGGCAGCGCGCTGTTGGTGATGGGCTTCGAGTCGACCGACCACCCGGTCGACGCGTCGATGGAGCGGGCCCTGGAGATCTGCCGCGAGCATGGGGGCGAGGCCGGCGAGCGCGGCGGCGGCGCCGGTGGCACGGGCGGGGGCGACGCGGAAGGTCGCACCGCCCGCTCGGGAGGTGACGGTGCAGGCGTCGCAGGTGGCGGCGACGCGGGGGGCACTGGTGGCGGCGGCGCCGTCAACACCTGGCGGGAGACGTTCCTGGCGGCCCCCTACCTGCGCGACGTGTTCGTGGCGATGGGGGCGATCAGCGAAACCTTCGAGACGGCGATCACGTGGGAGCGCTTCCCCACCTTCCACGAGCGGGTGACGGCGGCGGCCGAGCGGGCGATGCGCGAGGTGGGGGCGCAGCCGGGCGGCGTTTCGTGCCGCTTCACGCACGTCTACCCCGACGGCCCGGCCCCCTACTTCACGGTGCTCGCCAGGGGGCGCCGCGGGCAGGAGCTGGAGCAGTGGGCGGCGATCAAGCGCGCGGTGTCGGACGCGATCATCGAGGGGGGAGGCACGATCACCCACCACCACGCGGTGGGCCGCGACCACCGTCCCTGGTATGACCGCCAGCGCCCCGACCCGTTCGCGGCGGCGCTGCGCGGCGCGAAGGCGGCGGTCGACCCACGCGGAATCATGAACCCGGGTGTGCTGGTGGACCCCGCTGTCGTGAGAGCGACGGCCACGGCAATCCCAGCCGGCTCTACCGCGGGCGTGGCGTTGCGGCGCAAGGGGTGCGCGCCATGACGATCGCGGTGCTCGGCCCCGGCGGCGTGGGCGGCCTGGTCGCGGCCGCGCTCGACCGCGTGGGGACGCCGGTCACCCTCCTCGCGCGCGAGTCCACCGCGGAGCTGATCGCCGCGCAGGGCCTGCGGGTGAGCTCCGTGCGTCTCGGCGACTTCGTCGCTCACCCCCGCGCAGTGACAAAACTGGAGGAGCCCGTGGAGGCGCTGGTGGTGGCAACCAAGGCGACCGGCCTGCACGAGGCGCTGGAGCGCATCGGCGCCGCGCCCGCGCTGGTGCTGCCGCTGCTCAACGGCCTCGACCACCTCGCGGTGCTGCGCGAGCGCTTTGGCGCCCAGACGGTCTTGGCGGGCACGATCCGCGTCGAGGCCGACCGCCCCGCGCCGGGCGTGGTGGTGCACACAAGCCCCTTCCTGCGCATCGACATGGCCTCCGCGCACGCGGCGGCGCGCCCGGGGATGCAGGCCCTGGCGGCGACGCTGAACGCGGCGGGGATCCCCGCGCGTGTGGAGGAGTCAGAGGCGCAGGTGATGTGGGGCAAGCTGGTGCGCCTCAACGCGCTGGCGTGTACCACCAGCGCGTTCGACCGGTTGCTCGGCGAAATCCTCACCACGCCCGAGCTGCGTGCCGAGCTCCTCGGCGCGATCGAGGAGGGTTGCGCGGTGGCGGTGGCCGAGGGAGCAAGCATCGACGCGGCCGACCCCCTGGGCGAACTGAGCGCCGCGCACCCCACGTTGGGCAGCTCGATGCAGCGCGACATCGCCGCCGGCCGCCCCCCCGAGCTGGACGCGATCCCCGGGGCGGTGCTGCGCGCGGGCGCTCGCCACGGCGTGGAGTGCCCGACGATCGAACGGCTGGTGGCGGCGATCGCCAAGCGGGTGGGCACCCCGGCGCCACTCCCTGCACGCTGAGGCGACGGCGGACCCGCCGGTGTGCGCTACGGCTGGCTACTCCCCGAACGGCCGGAACTGAGGCAGCTCCGGCGCGGCGGGAACGGTGTGGGTGGCGACCGCCTCGACCACCTCCGCCTCGGACTCCTCGTGCTGCTCGTCGTGCTGCCCGTCGCACAGCACGCGGAAGTTGCCGGTGACGCCGCTGTCGGCGTGGATCGTAATCCCCGGCAGGATCTCCTCGCCCTCCTCGAAGTCCAGCCGCTCCATGTCGAAGTGGGCGAGGCCGATGCCGTGCGCGGTGTGCGTCGGGTTCTCGCGGTCGTGCGCCGCCACCGCCTGGGCGAAGCGCTCGAGGTTCTTGGCGATCTTGCCGGTGTCCGCCATCGCTCGCCGGTAGCGTAGCGCGGGTGACCGGTCGCGCGCGTACGATGCAGCGGCTGCGACGCACCGCGCCGCGACGACGGTGCCCCAGCAACCACCCTGCAAACGACCACCACCACAAAAGCCGACGGAAGGGGAGTGTGACCCGCGATGGACATCTTCGCCCAGCTTGACGAGGCGCGCAGGCGCACCAACGTCCTCGAACACCCCTTCTACCAGCGCTGGAGCGCCGGCGAGCTGCAGAACGGCGAGCTGGAGCTGTACGCCGGCGAGTATGGTCACGCGGTGCGCGCGCTGGCGCGGGCCTCGCGGCTGGCCGCGGAGCAGGCCGGCCCCGAGCACGCCGCCGGCCTCGCCCGCCACGCCGCCGAGGAGGAGAGCCACGTGGAGCTGTGGGAGCAGTTCGCGCGTGCGGTGGGCATCCCCGAGGACGCGCGGCCACAGTTGGAAGACCGGCGCCCGGGTGTTAGCTCCGAGTCGCTGAGCGCCAGCACCGAACCGCTAGCGCAGACGCGCACATGCGCCCAGGCGTGGACCGCGGGTGAGGGCTTGCTGGAGCACCTGGCGGTGCTGTACACCGTGGAGGCCAGTCAGCCGGCGATCTCGACCACCAAGCTGGAGGGCCTCGCCACCCACTACGGCGTGCCGGAGGATTCCCCGGGAGCGGCCTACTTCACGCTGCACGCCAAGCTCGACGTGGAGCACGCGCGCCAGGCGCGCGAGCTGATCGAGCAGTTGCTGCCCGAAGGCGCGGACGAGCGCAATGCCGTCGGCGAGCGCATGCTCGCCCGCGCCCAAGCCGCGCTGGATGGCAACTGGCGGTTGCTCGACGGCGTCGAGGCGCTGCGTCCGGTCACGGCGTAGAGCTGACGGTCAGCCGTGGCCGGCAAGCGCCTCGCGTACGGCCGGCGCGACCTCGCTGCCGAACAGCTCGATCGCACGCATCGCCCGCGCATGCGGCAACGCGCCGATGCTGACCTGCGCGAGGAAGCGGTCGTGCCCGAACAGCTCGTACTCGGAGAGGATCTTCTCTACCACCTGCTGCGGGCTCCCCACCAGTAGATGTCCCTCCGGCCCGCACGCCGCGTCGAACTGGGCGCGCGCCATCGGCGGCCAGCCCCGCTCGCGCCCGATGCGGTTCATCACCTGCGAGTAGGCCGGGAAGTACTCGTCGGCCGCCCGTTGCGAGGTGGGGGCGAGGTAGGTGTGCGAGTTGATCCCGATCGCGGGTCCGGCGGGGTGGGCCTGGCCATCCTTCGGCTCACCCTGTGCGACGGCCCGGCGGTAGAGGTCGACCAGCGGCGCAAACCGCGCAGGCGGCCCACCGATGATCGCGATCATCAACGGCAGCCCTAGCATCCCCGCGCGCGCCACCGACGCGGGCGTTCCACCAACAGCGATCCACACCGGCAGCGGGTTCTGCAGCGGGCGGGGATACACACCTACGTCGTGCAGCGCCGCCCGATGTCGCCCCGACCAGGTGACGCGCTCGGAGGAGCGCAGCGCCAGCAGCAGCTCGAGCTTCTCCGTAAACAGCTCGTCGTAGTCGTCGAGGTCGAAGCCGTACAGCGGAAACGACTCCGTGAAGGACCCCCTACCAGCCATGATCTCCGCGCGCCCACCGGAAATCAGGTCGAGCGTGGCGAAGTCCTGAAACACCCGCACCGGGTCGGCCGAGCTGAGCACCGTGACGGCGCTGCTCAGGCGAATCGTCTGCGTACGCGCCGCCGCGGCGGCAAGCGCGATCGGTGGCGCGGACACGGCATAGTCGGGCCGATGGTGCTCGCCGACTCCGAAGACTTCCAGCCCGAGCTGGTCGGCGAGCTCGATCTCCTCGAGCAGCTCGCGCAGCCGTTGCGCCGCGTGAGGCGCGTCTGCCCCAAGCGGCAGGTCGGCGAAGGTGGCAAGGCCCAGTTCCACAACGCCAGGCTATCGCCAGACGTCGTCTCCAAGCCCGCCGCTGCTGCTCGATACGACGCTTCTCCGGCCCAGCCCGCAAGTGTCGCTCGGCGGGAGCTCATCTCCAGAAGCTCGACCCTATAGCCGTCCGGGGTAGTGGTCGGTTTGCAACTCAGGCCACGCCTCGAAGCCCTGTCCCGCCGTGTGGATCCGGCAGATCAGCTTGGGGAAAGGACCTCGAGGCCGTGCGCCCGAGCGCCCTCGGCCAGACGCTTGTCGTAGGTCATCAACGCATCGAGCTTGCCGGCTTTGGCAAGACGCATCGCCGTGGCGAGATGGATCGCGTCGAGGGTCGCAACACTAGCTGGTGTGAGTGTCTCCGCAGCGGTAAGGATCTGCTGGTCGAGCGGGATAAGGGAGATTCTCGACAAGAGGGAATCCACCCGATCAAGCACGTCCAGTCGAAGTCCCAGTCGCCGCAGCTCGATACGGAGCAGGCTGCTTGAAGTACGAGCCGTGAAGGTTTCCAGCGCGCGTTCGATGGCAGGCTTGTCGGGCTCATCGAGCAACGAGCGCCCGAGCACGCTCGTGTCGACATAGGCAAGACTCACCGAAGTCCGAACTCGCCCCGGCGGCTCTCGTCGAGGAAAGCGTCGGTCGTCCCGGCCGGTGCAGGTCTGTCGAGTGGGGGCAGGTTCCGGATGGTCTCGAGCAGATCCCCCTTCGGGATCGTTGCGCCGTACTTCTCCGCCAGCTCCAAGTAGTCGGGATCGATGTCGGGACGCGACGGAACGAGCCGCGCGACCTCATGTCCTCGCTCTGTGACCGTTAGCGTCTCGCCCTCCTTGACGTGCTCCAAGTAGCGGCTCAGGTTCTGGCGCAACTCACGAACGCCAACTGTCTTAGTGATGCGGCTTGGAACGGTAGCCATAAGTGCGTCATATGGTAGCACATGTGATCCAGATGATCGCCAGCGTCGAATCAGCTACTAGACGAAGCACAAGAATCTGGCTGTATTGCTGGGTATTCAGCCTGTCTCGATCAACTGGACTCTATACCCGTCGGGGTAGTGGTCGGTTTGCAACTCTGGGTAGGCGGGGACTACTAGATACGACTGGGGAGGAGGTCGAACGCCTCAACATGGCGTGGGCGTACAACTGTGAAGTGGCGGCGATCGAGTGTCGCCACTTCGGTTGCGCCAAGGCGCTCGGCGGCAGCGATGACTGATGCGTCGACGGTGCCAAGGGGAAGGTCGTGGTAGCGAGCAACCAGCTCTGCGATTCGCAGAGTGTCATTGCGTTCGACCGGCTCGAGGCTCATCTCGCCGGCTGCGAGGTCGCCGAGGAATCGAGTCTCGGCCTGCCAGCCGAGGCGACTCGCGATCAGGTATGCGACCTCGGTGATGACGAGGGTCGGGACGATCAGGGGCCCGGGATGAGCCTCCAGCAACTCGAGGCACGCCTCGTGGTGAGCGTCGTCGCCGTCCACATAAGCGTAAAGTGGCCCCGCGTCAATGACGAGCGCTATCGCCCAACTCCGCGCTGATGATTTGCTCTATCCGCTCGGAGATGTCGGTGTTGCCGCTGTGGCCGGCGGCAGCGGCTCGCAGTTGCCGACGTCCGCCTTGTAGATGGGCCTCTAGCGCCGAGCGCGTCACCTCTGAGATGGTGCTGTCGCAGCGTCTCGCCTCGTGCCGCAGCCGCTCGTCGAGCTCCTCGGGGATCTTTACCGTCGTGCGTACCATGATATGCCAGCATACCATGTCAAGTGCACCGGCTGGGCATCAAGCCCTACATCTCCAAAATCTCGATTCTGTACCCATCGGGGTCGCGCACGAAGCACAGCCGCGAGCCCCCCTCGCGGACGCTGTACGGCGGCTTCTCGGGCTCGATGCCCTGCTCGGCCAGGCGCGCGAGCGTCGCGTCGAGGTCGGCGGCGGTGAGCGCGATGTGCCCATAGCCGGTGCCGATCTCGTAGGAGTCCACGCCGAAGTTGTAGGTCAGCTCCAGGCGTGGCATGTCGCCGTCGCCGGGCTGGTTCATGAAGACGTTGATCGCCTCGTCTTTGATCGGGATACGCCCGACCTCCTCGAAGCCGAGCGCGTTGTAAAAGGCGATCGAGCGGTCGATGTCGGTGATGCGGTAGCAGGTGTGGATGAGGGGCATGGTGAGCAGTGTATGGGGACACCTCGGTGGCGAACCGCTTCGTGCAAGGATGGCGCGATGATTTTGGGATGGAGGCAGCGTGATAGTTGAGCGTGCAACGCATCCGCGGTTCCTGTCGAACACCTACCTGGTGTGCGACGGGCAGGGTGGGCCCGCGTTCTTCGTCGATGCGGGTGGGCCCGTGGAGCCGCTGATCGAGGGCGCCGAGCGCCTGGGGGTGACGCCCACTCACGTGCTGCTCACCCACCACCACTTCGACCACGTCAGCGAGGTGGGGGCGCTGCGCGAGCGCTGGCCGAAGCTCGAGGTCGTGATCCACCCGGTGGAACGCGAGCTGTTGGGGGGGGGCGTGGCCACCGGCACCGTGGAGCCGGGGCAGGCGTTGCACTTCGGGGCGCTCGAGGTGCGGCCGCTGCTGACGCCCGGGCACACGGCGGGGATGCTGTCGTTCGCTGTGTGCGTGCCCGATGGGCAGTCACGTCCCTCCTCGACCACCGCGCCCGGGGGGTTCACGGGCCGGGAAGGGGCGGTATTCACCGGGGACACGCTCTTCCGCGGCTCGGTCGGCGGAGTGCGTGCCCCCGGCCACACCACGTACACCGACCTGAGGGACTCGATCATGGGCACGCTGATGGAGTTGCCGCCGGAGACGGTCATCCAGCCCGGGCACGCCGACCCCACCTCGGTCGGCGAGGAGTGGGAGCACAATCCGTTCATCCGCGTGTGGCGCGGCCTCGACGGGGAGGGTTCCGAGCCCTGCACCGCGCTGGAGAAGCCCGCGACGCTGGTGCTGCTGTGCGGCGACTACGACGGCGGCCACAAGGCGTGGGTGCGCTGGCCGGATGGCTCGGACGACATTGTGCCCGGCTCGCAGGTCAAACGCTTGGGGTGAGGCCACCCAGGAGGGATGTGAGCATAAGTCGCGCGTCCCCTTAACATGGGGTTGTGGCCCGCGAGAAGAACGTCCCGACATCAAGGGTGCGCCGTACGGCGACGGTGGGAAAACTGGCGGCGACCGAGACCGTGAAGCAGTTCGGTACGCGCGCCGCCAACATGACGCGCGGTGAGCAGGCCAGCCAGGAGGCACTGGCGCGCCGCCAGGTCGAGACCGCCAAGCAGATCGTGTCGGTGCTCGGCACGATGAAGGGGGCGGCGATGAAGCTCGGCCAGATGATGTCCTTCCTGGACGTCGGGCTTGTGTCGGAGGAGTACCGCGAGGAGTTCCAGCACGAGCTGGCGAAGCTGCGCGACGCGGCGCCGACCGTGTCCTTCAAGCAGATGCGCAAGGTGATCGAGGACGACCTCGAAGAGCGGATCCCCACGGTGTTCGAGTCCTTCGACGAGCAGCCGATCGCGGCGGCCTCGATCGGGCAGGTGTATCGCGCGCGGCTGCGCGAAGGCGGCCGCGAGGTCGCCGTGAAGGTCCAGTACCCCGGGGTTGCGGCGGCGGTGCGCGCCGACATGCAGAACCTGGAGATGATCATGCGTCTGCTCAAGCGGATGACCCCGCAGCTGGACGTGCGCGCCGTGGCGCGCGAGATCCGGGATCGGATCGGGGAGGAGCTCGACTACGAGCTCGAGGCCCAGAACCAGCGCTCGCTGGCGCGCATCTTCGACGGGCACCCGTTCATCAAGATCCCCGCGGTGGTCACCGAGCTCTCGCGCGAGCGCGTGCTCGTAACCGAGCTCGTGGAGGGCGTGGGCTTCGAGGAGCTCAAGGGCTACCCCCAGGCCTCACGCGACCGCATCGGGGAGATCGTGTTCCGCTTCTTCCTCGGCTGCCTCTACCGCCACCGCCAGTTCTCCGGCGACCCCCACCCCGGCAACTTCCTGCTGCTGGGCGACGGGCGCGTGGCGTTCCTGGACTTCGGCCTCTTCAAGCGCCTGGACCCGCCGCCGGTGGAACTGGAGCTGGCGGCGCAGCGCGCGGTGATCGAGCACGACGCGCCGGCGCTGCACCAGCTGCTGGCGCAGTCGGGCTTCCTGCCTCAGCCCGAGCGCGTCGACCCCGAGGAGCTGCTGGAGTTCATCGAGGACGGGATCGGCTGGTACACCACCGACGAGGTGTACGTGCTGACGCCGGAGATCGCCACCGAGGTGATGATCGAGAGCTCCGACCCGCGCTCGCGCCACTTCCGTCACATGCGCCACCAGGACATGCGCCCCGAGCACCTCTTCGGCCGGCGCATGGAGATGCTGACGCTGGCGGTGCTCTCGCAGCTGCGCGCCACCGCCAACTGGCACCGGATCGCGCGCGAGTGGATCTACGGCGACCCTCCAGTCACCGAGCTCGGCCGCGAAGAGGCCGAGTTCTACGCGCGCGACGGGGTCGGCGCGGCGTCGTAGACGGGCTCGCCGCTCAGTCGGAAATATTTATGGGCGTCTTGCGTGCCCTGGAGCGGGTGCTATTCAATCGCATCGGCTCAAGAGCCGATGCGTTGTTTCCCTACGTCTGACCGACGATCCGCGCCGGAGGATGCGCGTGCGCTTGGACGCTCAGCGGCGTGGCGTGTCAGCCGTCTAGGAGTCCGCGGAACCAGCTGTTGTCAGTGCCGTCGTCAGGCGTGAAGATGATGTCGATCTACCCCCCGGCCGCGGCGTTTGGCGTCGTGTCTGGGCATTCGATAAAGCCAGGCAGCCGCCGTATCAACTGGCGGCATAATCAAAAAAAGGAGATAGATATAGTGTACAGAATAAAGGTACTTACCATCCTCGTCGGCGTGGTTGGCACGCTGCTCGTCGGTGCGCCGGCGGCCCTCGCCGAATTCAAATCGGTTGAAAAAGGAAGCGAAGGCAAAACCGGCTCCAGCGTGCTGAACTTGGAAGCCGGCGGCGCGACGATTGTCTGCGCCCCTGAAGAAGAAACCAAAGGCGACGGCACGTGGATCATCGAGAACAAAGAAAAAGGCCACGTTGAAAAAGGCCCGGACTTGATCGTCAAGTCTAAAACGTGGGGGGAATGCAAAGCCAAAGCCAAAGGGATCGAAGCGAAAGAAGGCAAAGTGACCGGCAGCGAATGCGAACTGGAGGCCGAACAGCCGAAAGAAGAAACGCGGGGCCTGGCCAAAATCATCAGCAACTGCACGTTCAAAATCGAACTCAAAAAAGAATCGATTTGCGAAATCAAAATCGAAGCCAGCGAAAACAAAGAACTCAAAGAAGTCGACATGGTTCACAGCGGCGAAAAAAACGAAAACCTGATCCTCAGCTTCGAACTGGGGGGCGTGAAGACGAAAACCAGCGGCAGTGCGTGTACCACGGCAGAAATCACCTCGACGACGAGCGGGAAGCTGGACGATGGAGTGGAAGGCAAAGGTCTCGATGACGGGCCGCCGGTGGGCGAATTCGTCCTGTCTTTCGCTGGTGGCGGAGGTCTCATGAGGCCGGTGGGAAGCACGAGAACCGTGGAAGTCATCTACCGCGGGACGTCGGTGATACCCATCATTCTGGGCAACGGCGCCCTCACCGCTCAAGAAACCACGGCGGACTTCCGCACGCCGGCGCCGGAAGTGTTCTTCGGTTTTGCGGCTGGCTCCAATACGCTGATCACTTGTCAGAACTTCATGTTCGACAGCACGAGTAAAGTTTGTCTTATGACCCTCGAATCGGTTAAAATATCCAACGAGTTACAGTCCGCCATGTACTTAACCATCAGAGTCTCCTTCCTAAACGCGGAAAACTTAGTGAGGATGTTCGTATGACGGAGCCTGTGAAGTCCACTGACTGACGCCTGCGTTTGCGCGCGGGCGAGGTGGAGGCGGCCTCCTGAGCCGCGGACGCCGCACATGCCGGGGCGGGGCACGGACGCCCCGCCCCCAGGGGCGGGGGTGGCAGGCATGCAAGCACGGACGATCCCAAACACAACATCGGCGTCCCCGCGCCACCGTCAGAAGGTGTCTGCCTACAACACCTGAATCTGCACGAGGCTCGTGGTCCCTGGCCGCCCGCTCGGCAGGCCCGCGGTGATGCCCACGCGCTGGCCGCGCTTGCACCAGCCGAGCTCCACCACGCGCCGGGCGGAGTCGGCGATCAGCTCCTCGGTCGTCTCGTGGCGGGGGATTGACGCGGCCTGCACGCCCCACATCAGCCCGCAGCGGCGCACCGTCTCGCGGCCGGGGGACAGCGCGTAGATCGGCACCTTCGGGCGGTGCGCCGACACCAGGCGGGCGGAGCGACCGGAGAGCGTCGGGACGACGAGCGCGTCGAGGCTCAACTCGCGCGCCGCGATGCACAGGCTGTGCGCCACCGTGTACGCGGGGTCGGCCTCGGTGCGGCGCACGCGTGAGGCGTTCCACTCCTCGTAGGGCGCGATCGCCTCGGCCTGTTCGGCCACCGAGGCCATCATCGCGATCGCCTCCACGGGGTAGGCGCCGACCGCGGTCTCCTGAGAGAGCATCACTGCGTCGGTGCCGTCAAGGATCGCGTTCGCCACGTCGGCCACCTCCGCGCGCGTGGGGCGCGAGGAGGTGACCATTGAATCGAGCATCTGCGTGGCGGTGATCGATGGCCTTGCCAGCCACCCCGCGAGGCGCAGCAGCTCCTTCTGCACGATCGGCACCCGCTCGATCGGCAGCTCGATGCCGAGGTCCCCGCGCGCGACCATCACGCAGTCGGCCGCTCTGAGGATCTCCTCGGCGCGCTCCACGGCCTGCGGCTTCTCCATCTTGGCGATCAGCGGCAACCGCGTGTGCTCGCGCACCTGTTCGATGTCCTCCGGGCGGCGCACGAACGACAGTGCCACCATGTCCACCCCGATCGACTCCCCGTGGCGCAGCAGCTCCAAATCCTCCTTGGGCACCGCCGGCAGCATGTCCACCGGACCGGGGATGTTGAGGCCCTGACGGGACGCCACCGCGCCGCCGGCCTGCACTTCGGCCTCCACCTCCTGCAGGTCGGTGCGCGTCTGGAGCACCCGCAGCCGCACCGAGCCGTCGGCGAGGTAGATCACGTCCCCCTGTGACAGCGCGTCGGCGAGCCCCGGCCAGGAGATGGTCATGTGCTCGGCATCCCCTCCCTCCTCATTTCCCCCGCCGTCCCCCGCGCCGCAGGTGAAGGTCACCACGTCGCCCGGCTTCAGCTCCACCACGCCCTCCTTCAGCGGGCCGATCCGCAGCTTCGGGCCGGGCAGGTCCTGCAGGATCGCCACCGGGCGCCCCGCCCTGCCGGCGGCGTCGCGCACGCGCCGCACGGTCTCGGCGTGCTCCTCCAGCGTGCCGTGCGAGTAGTTCAGCCGCGCCACGTCCATCCCCGCGTTGACCATTCTCAGCAGGGTGTCGGGCTCGCGCGAGGCGGGGCCGATCGTGGCGACGATCTTCGTGCGGCGCATGTTCGCACGCACGGTAGCGGCCGGGCCGGTTCTACGGGGCCTTCACGTCGGGAAAGTTCTCCCTGCAGTGCTCGCGCAGCGTCTCGCGCACCCACGCGCGCTCCGCGGGACCCGCCACCCGGAAGCGTTCCAGCAACTCGCGCTGGCGCTCGATCGGCGCGCCCGCGATCGTCCAGCGCACCGCAAGGCGCTCGAACAACAGCTCCACCGCCCTGTGCCACTTGTCCTCGCGCGTGCTCGCCGCCCGTGCGTCCTCGCCGGCGAGCGTCTGTGCATACTGCGCTCGCGTCGCCGCCGTCATCGCGCCGCGCAGCGTAAGTACGTTGCCCTCGGCGTCCGTGTAATCGCTGTCCGGCGCCCTCAGCCGCGCCTGGCGCTGCTTGGGCTTGCGTCGCGCCACTTCACGTGGTGTCGGCGGCGCGTTCCAGCTGACCGCGCACATCGCCGGTGAGTGGCTTGGCGTGGCCCGGCCACGCCGCGGCGGGCTCCAGAGCTGCCAGCTTGCGGATGCTGGCGCGGGCCTGCTCGGTGTCGTAGTTGTAGACGGCGAAGGGCACTCGCGGCGGACAGTCACGGCTCCACATTTCGAGGGTGTAGAAGGTGTCGCTCGTGAGCGCCAGCCGGTCGGCTTCCCGCCACAACCCGATCAGCCCGGGGGCGTGGCCGGGGAGGTCGATCACCTTGAAGCCCGCCACCTCGTCGCCCTCCCTGACGGTGCCCGCGATCTCCACTGGGCCTCCGTCCCACGCAAGGCGGTGCACCACCCGCTGGATCTGACGATGAGGGGTCGGCAGGCCGGCGAGGCCCTCCGGCCAGTAGCGAAAGCCACCGCTGCCCTCGGCGTCCTGCACCTCGTCGGGATGGCAGTACACGGGCACGCCCAGCGCGGGCGCGGTGCCGCGGTGGTCGGTGTGGCCGTGGCCAAGCACCACGCGGCGGATGCCCCCGAGCTTGGCACCGGCGGCGGCGACCGAGCGCACCATCGTGCGCGCGCCCGCGTCAAACAGCGTCACGCCGCCCTCGTCCTCGATCAGGTACACGTTGCAGCGGCCCGGCTGGCCCTGCACCACCCACACGCCCTCGGCCACAAGCTCGGGCTCGGCGAGCATCCGCCCGGTCACGCGCGTCTTGACGTTGAACGCGCCCGTCATCCGCTGCTCAGCGGTGGAGCCCTGTGGCGGCAGCATCCCGATCTGGCGCGGCACCGCCATCGAGTCGGGGAAGGCGTCGTTGCTCTGCACCAGCCCATCGCGCACCGTCAGCAGATCGACGCCTTCGAGCGCCAGCGGGTGGCCGGTTGGGGCCAGCCCGTTGAACGTGCCCGGGCCCACGAACGTGCCGGTGAGCCGCCACTGCAACGCGCAGCGCTCGCCTTCGGTGGTGGTGCTCAGGATCTCGAAGCTCACGTCGGGCATCGCCCCCAACAGGTCGCCGATGAACGCCCTCACACCCTCGGGCGCCGCGGCGTTGATCTGCCCGCGCACGTGCTCGCGTCCCCCCACCGCCCACATCGCCACGGCGGCGTCGAGGTCGTGGGCGTTGATCGCCTCGAAGTAGCCGCGCGCCACGGTCTCGGCTTCGCTCATTCCCGCACGATCTCCGGAAATGCGCTCTCTGGCGCCCGTTGGCTGGTGGATGTTGGAGGCGGCCTCCTGGACCTTCGTGGCGGCCTGCTCGACATGCTCCTCAGCCATGCTCTCAACTCCTTGGGCGTTTTGTGGCGAAGATACGAAGTGTAGGGGCTCCGAAGACCGGGCTTGGCCTGGAGAGCCGTTTGGCCTTCGAGCCTTTGGCCTGGAGAGCCGTTTGGCCTGCGAGCCAATAGGCTCCCGAGGATGGCGGAGATGGTGCACAAGCGCGAGCTGGGCCGCGGGGAACGGATCCTGCCCGGGGTCTTCCGCCTGCGCTTGCCACTGCCGTGGCCCGGAGTGCCGCACGGCAATGCGTGGGCTGTGGCGTCGGGCGACGGGGTGGTGCTGTTCGACACCGGGATGCACGAGGAGGGCTCTATCGCCAACCTCGAACGGGCGCTCGAGATGTGCGGCCTGCGCGTGGAGGACGTGCGTCTGCTGGTGTGCACGCACGCCCACTCCGACCACTACGGCCAGGCTGCCACGATCGTGGAACGCGCCGGCTGCGAGCTGTGGATGCACCCCAACTACCAGCACATGCTGCAGTGGGCGCAGGACACCGATGCGGCGATCGCGCGCCGCCTGGAAGTGGCGCGCCAGAGCGGCGTGCCCGAGGAGCCGCTGCGCCGCTACGCGGCCGAGCGCGGTGAGCACGATTCGGGGATCGCCGCGGTGATCGAGCCGCACCGCATGCTGCTGCCGGGCGTCACAATCGCCACCGACCTGGGCTCCTGGACGGTGCACGAGACGCCCGGCCATGCCCCCTCGCACGTGTGTCTGTTCCAGCCCGAGCGGCGCCTGCTGATCTCCGGCGATCACCTGCTGGGGCGCATCTCGCTGTTCTTCGACTACGGCTACTCACCCGACCCGGTGGGCGAATTCCTGAGCTCCCTGGATGTCGTGCAGCGCCTCGGCGTGCGTCTCTGCCTGCCGGGGCACGGGCGCACGTTCGCGGACGTCCACGCCCACATCGAAGGCAACCGCGAGCTCGTGCGCGAGCGCACCGAGCGCGTGCTGGAGGTGATCTCCGAGCGTCCCCGCACCGGCTTCGAAGTCGTGCCGGA
This sequence comes from uncultured Solirubrobacterales bacterium, assembly GCA_963812595.1. GTDB lineage: Bacteria > Actinomycetota > Thermoleophilia > Solirubrobacterales > Solirubrobacteraceae > Palsa-744. The sequence continues at coordinate 355,596 of CAWEVQ010000008.1, read as the reverse complement.
GGTGCTCTACGAGGTGCCGTTCTCCCCGAACACCGCGCCGTGGCTGCTGACCGAGACGCTCGCCTTCCTCACGCATCTGGAGGTCACCGGGCGCGCGCGGCGGATCGAGGGCGAGCCGGAGCGGTGGATGGCAAACTGACGACGATGCGGATCGACGAGTTGCTTGAAGATGACGGCCCCGTCTTCTCCTTCGAGTTCTTCCCGCCCAAGACGGAGGCGGGGGAGGAGAACCTGCGCACGGCGCTCGCCGAGCTGCGCGGCCTGGACCCGTCGTTCGTTTCCGTCACCTACGGCGCCGGCGGCTCCACCAGGGGCAAAACGATCGAGATCGTCAAGCACATCCGCGAGCAGCACGGGCTGGAGGCGATGGCGCACTTCACCTGCGTGGGCGCCACCGTGGCGGAACTGCGCGCCACGCTCGACGAGATGCAGAGCGCGGGCATCGACAACGTGCTCGCGCTGCGCGGCGACCCGCCCGCGGGCCAGGAGCAGTGGCGCAAAACGGAGGGCGGCTTGGAGTATTCGCGCGAACTGGTGGAGCTGATCGCCGCCGACTACCCCTTTGCGATCGGCGGCGCCTGCTTCCCCGAGACGCACATCCACGCAGTCAGCCCCGACGAGGACCTGGAACATCTCGCGGAGAAGGTGGCCGCGGGCGTGCGGTTCCTCATCACACAGTTGTTCTTCGACAACGCCCTCTACTTCGATTTCGTCCAGCGCGCACGCGCGGCGGGCGTGAACGTGCCGATCATCCCCGGCGTCATGCCCATCACGCAGGTGGGGCAGGTCCAGCGCATGGCCAAGCTCTGCGGGGCCTCCATTCCCGACGGCCTGCGTCGCGAGCTGCACGCGCGCGGCGAGGACCCCGAGGCGGTGCTCGACTTCGGCGTCGCCTACGCCACGCTGCAGTGCGCGGAGCTGCTGCGCGAGGGCGTGCCCGGCATCCACTTCATCACGCTCAACCGCTCCCCCGCCACGCGCGCGATCCTCAGCGCGCTGAAGTTGGCGCGGCCGTGGGCGACCGCTCAGCCCAGCTCGATCTCCAGCCCCTCCGCCACGCGCGGCGAGCCGTCGGGCGCCTCGTAGCGCACGTCCACGGAGTCGTTCTGGCGGTAGGTGCCCACGCCCCAGGCGCCCAGCAGCCAGCGCCAGCCGCTGATGTGGTCCTTGCGCAGCTCCTGCTCGAACACCAGCGCGCCTCCCTTGACGACGTAATCGCCGCCGAGCTCCTGGCGCACCCCGTTGAGGTACACCTCATATGGCCCGCGCACCTCGCGGGGGAGCTTGACGATCGAGCGTGGCACGCGGCTCGGATTATGCACCCGCTGGCCTGCGTACCCTACGGTGCGGTGTCCGACATCCCCTACACGATCCGCCGCTCCACCCGCGCGCGCCGGGTGCGGGTCAACGTGCACGCCCACACGGGCGTCGAGGTGGTGCTGCCGGCGCGGGCCTCCGAGCGGGCGGCCGCCGCCGCCGTGCAGGAGCTGCGCCCGTGGATCGAGCGGCGGCTGCACGAGGCCCACCAAACGCTCGCCCGTATCGCCGAACGCGGCGCCACGGTCCCCTATCTGGGTGAGCCGCTGGCGCTGGTGGCGCAGCCGGGCCGCACGCGGGTGCACCGCCGCGGTGAGCGGCTGCTGGTGCCGGCGGGCGATCCGCGGCCGGCGCTCGAGCGCTTCTACCGCCGTGCCGCGCGCGCGGAGATCGGCGCGCGGCTGGATCGCGCGAGCGCGCTGGCGGGCACCCCCTACAGCGGCCTCTCGATCCGTGCCCAGCGCTCGCGCTGGGCCTCGTGCTCGGCGAAGGGGGGGATGAGCTTCAACTGGCGCCTGTTGATGGCGCCCGACAGCGTGCTCGACTACGTCGTCTGGCACGAGGTCTGCCACCTCGAGATCCTCGACCACTCGCCTCGGTTCTGGGCGCTCGTCGAGCGCCGCTGGCCGCGTTGGCGCGAGGATCGCGAGTGGCTGCGCCGGCATGGGGCTACGTTGGTGCTGTAGGCGTTTTTGGGGTGTGGGACATGTTGGCTTGGCCCTTGGACTCCGGCGAGGAGGTCCGAGAGCGAGTCAAGGGGGAGTCCCGATCAGAAATCCAAATGAAAGATGTCGCCCAGGTTCGCGTCCTGAGCAAACGTAATGACGAATGCCTTGAAGAAATCGGCTCAACCAAAGAGCGGCGTCGTGTTCTCGGCGTACTCAGGCGCCAGCGCGAATGTTGGCCCCCAGAGTTGTGGGCCTCCGGGGAGAATGGCGACAATCTGGCCGGTGAGCACTCGGGTCGATGTCCACGTCGAGAATGAAGTATTCCCTGCGCCACCAGAGCCGTGGGGCGTAGGAACGAGATCCGTGTCGGAGATACCGAGATTCGCGGCGAGGCTCTTTGGAAGAAGTGTCCTATCGGCTCCGCTATCGACGATGCCGGCTACGAGCACTGATGTGCCCCCAGCGCTCAAGCTCAGGGTAAGAACCGGGGTGCTATCGGAGGACAGAGTCGTGAGCCGGGGCAACGTCCGATCCAATCTTTAAAGATTCATAATTGACGCAAAGTGCGCCGATAAGTCGTCTATCATCCTAGTCGGACGGAAAAGATGCGAACCCATATGAGGACGGTACGATGGCACCTGTAGCTGAGTTTTCGCAGTCGCCTGTGCCCTCCGAGGCATTCGAGCGATTCCCTGGCAAGTGGGTAGCAATCCGCGGCGGAGATGTTGTGGCGGCGGCAGATACTCTCCAGGCCCTGACGGCTGATGAGCGAGTCGAGGACTCGGACATCCGTTTTAGGGTTCCTGAGCCCGACGCGCACTTCTTCTAGATTCTCGGGCGGTGGATCGGGAACCGATCGCGAGCCCGAGTCCTTGCGTCGAGCGCCGCTGGCGGGAGGACCGCGATTGGCTGCGGCATAACGGAGCGACACTGGTGCTCTAAAGCACGACACCCGGAGCACTTCAAGTCCTTACAGAGCTTTGAAAGGTTGTCGAGCGATCCTTACAAAGGTCCGCGAGCTCTGAAAGGAACGAGCGGCAGATGGAGCAGCCCGCTCAGCCCCGCTGCGCCACCGGCACGTAGTCTCTGTCGCGCTCGCCTGTGTAGATCTGGCGGGGACGGGCGATCTTCTGCTCGGAGTCCCCGACCATCTCCTTCCACTGCGCGATCCACCCGGAGGTGCGCCCGATTGCGAACATCACCGGGAACATCGCCACGGGCAGGCCGAGCGCCTCGTAGATCAGGCCGGAGTAGAAGTCCACGTTGGGGTAGAGCTTGCGCGAGGTGAAGTACTCGTCGTCCAGGGCGCGCTTCTCGAGCTCGGTGGCGACGTCCAGCAGCGGGCTCTTGCCGCGCACCTCGAACACGTCGTCGAGGTGTTTGCGGATGATCCGCGCGCGGGGGTCGTAGTTCTTGTAGACGCGGTGCCCAAACCCCATCAGCCGCTCGTTGCCCGCCTTCACGCCCTCGAGGAAGTCGGGGATGTTCTCGACCGTGCCGATTCTCGCCAGCATCCGCAGCGCGGCCTCGTTGGCGCCGCCGTGCAGCGGCCCGTACAGCGCGGCCACGCCGGCGGCGACGGCGGAGTAGGGGTCGACCTGGGTGGAGCCGACGGAGCGCACGGCGCTGGTGGAGGCGTTCTGTTCGTGGTCGGCGTGCAGGATGAACAGCACATCCAGCGCTCGCTCCAGGCGGGGATCGGGCTCGTATTTGAGCTCGGTCATCTTGTACATCATCCCGAGGAAGTTGCCGGCGTAGTTGAGGTCGTTGTCGGGGTACACGTAGGGCTGGCCCATGTTGTGACGGAACGCGAACGCGGCCAGCGTCGGCATCTTCGCCAGCAGCCGGATGATCTGCATCGCGCGCACGCGCTCATCGTGGATCTGGTTGGCGTCGGGGTAGAACGTCGACAGCGCGCCCACGGAGGCCACGAGCATGCCCATCGGGTTGGCGTCGTAGCGGAAGCCCTGCATGAAGTCCTTGACGTTCTCGTGCACGAACGTGTGGATCGTGATCTCCTCCACCCAGCCGGTCAGCTCCGTCTGCGTCGGGAGCTTGCCGTTGATCAGCAGGTAGGCGACCTCCAGGTAGCTGGAGTGCTCGCACAGCTGCTCGATCGGGTAGCCGTGGTGCTGCAGGATGCCGGCGTCGCCGTCGACGTAGGTGATCGAGCTGCGACACGAGGCCGTGTTCGTATACGCCGGGTCGTACGCCATCAGCCCGAAGTCCTGCTCGTCGGTCTTGATCTGCCGGAGGTCCATCGCGCGGACGGTGCCGTCGGTGACCGGCAGCTCGTAGGTGCGCCCGGTGCGGTTGTCGGTCACCGTCAGCGTCTGCGCGGGCGCGGCGCCATTACCGCCCGTGCTCTGGCCTGTGGCCCCGCTTTGCGTGTCCGCCGTCTCCGTACTCATTTTGGCTTCTCCTGTTCGGCCGTCCAGAGATCTTTTGCCCGATTATGAGGCAACTCAAGCCGGTTTGCCGCCGCTCCGTCAAGCCGGTTTGCCGCCGCTCCGCGGGTGCCGGTCAGCTGCTCCCACCGTAGCGGCTCTCGGTGGCCTCGACCTGCCCCTGGTAGTGGCTGCCGAGTTCGGCGTGGCCGTAGGGCCGCAGGGCGGGGGCGTCGAGCGTCATGAACGACAGCTGCGCGATCGGCAGGCCGGGGTAGAGCTTGATCGGCACGCGCGTGAGGTTGTTGAGCTCGAGCGTCAACGTGCCCTTCCAGCCGGGGTCGCAGAAGCCGGCGGTGGCGTGCACGATCAGCCCCAGGCGTCCCAGCGAGCTCTTGCCCTCGATCCGGGCGACGATGTCGTCGGGGAGCTCCACGTGCTCGAGTGTTCGGCCGAGACAGAACTCCCCCGGGTGGATCACGAACGGCTCGCCCTCCGGGGGGGTGACCTGCTCGGTGAGCCCGCGCGGGGGGTCGCGCAGGTCGATCGCCGTGATCTTGTGGTTGTGGAAGACGCGGAAGGTGCTGCCTAGGCGCAGGTCCACGCTGGCCGGCTGCACGAGCGTCGCGTCCCACGGGTCAATCGCGATGCGGCCCTCTTCGACGAGGCGAGTGATCGTGCCGTCCGAGAGGACGGAGCAGGGCTTGAGTTGCGCCACGGCGCGGGATTCTCGCAGGATCCACGGCGCGAGCCGCGCGGCAGGCGCGGGCGCGGGTGGCGCGGATGGCTGGGATGGTGCGGGTGCGGGCTGTGGCCGATGCCGCCGTCCTCTTCGGGGGCCACCTCGGGCCCCTGGCGCACCGCCCAGCGCACGATCAGGAAGAGCCCGACGATCGGGATCTTCAGGATGAACATCAGCCAGATGAAGGTCCAAGCATCCACGTCACATCCGATCGTACTACCGATTGCGGCCTGTGGGTGGCCATTTACTCAAGTGCTCGGCGGGTTCACCGAAGGCCACCCCTGGCGGGGACGGCCAGCAGTTGCGTCACTCCCCCAGCGGCACGGGCGCGGCCGAGAACTGCGTGAACTCGCGCAGCTGGCGCACACGCGCGACGATCTCCGCCCCCGCGAGGCTCTCGATCCGGTGGGTGCCGAACTCTTCGACGTTGAATGAGGCCAGCGCGGTGCCGTGCGCCATCGCCTGGCGCAGCAGCTCGTCGGTGATCTCCTCGTCGGCGTGGGCGGCGATGTAGCCGACGAAGCCGCCCGCGAACGTGTCGCCCGCGCCGGTCGGGTCGACCACCGACTCCAGCGGGAAGGCCGGCAGCGAGAAGAAGCCGTCGGCGGTGACCAGCGCGGCGCCGTACTCGCCCTGCTTGGCGACGATCACCCGCGGCCCGCGCCTGCCCGATGTCTCCCCGCTGCCGTCGGGGGGTGAGGAGGCCCACGAGAGCACCTCGCGCGCGGCGGCGTACAGCGAGGCTTTGTCGGTGAGCTGGCGCAGCTCGGAGTCGTTGAGGATCAGGCAGTCGCACTCCGCGATTGCCTTCATCAGCGACTCGCGCGCCGCTTCGATCCACAGGTTCATCGAGTCGAGCGCGACAAACCGCGCGTCGGGCATCTGCGCGCGCACCTCGCGCTGCAGATCGGGTTGGATGTTGGCGAGGAACAGCACGTCGCTGGAGCGCGAGCTCTCCGAGAGCTTCGGCTGGAAGCCCTCGAACACGCCCAGCTGCGTGTCGAGCGTCTCGCGCGAGTTGAGGTCCCAGCCGTACTTGCCGCGCCAGAAGAAGGTCTTGCCCCCGGGGATGCGCTCGACGTCGGAGATGTCGACGCCGCGGTTGCGCAGCACGTCGAGCTCGGTCTCGCCGAAGTCGTCCCCGACGGGCCCGACGACGCGCACCTCCTGAAAGAAGGAGGCGGCCAGCGCGAAGTGCACGGCGGCGCCGCCGAGCATCCGCTGGCGCTCGCCGAACGGCGTGGAGACGCTGTCGTAGGCGATCGATCCGACGACGGTGATGGGCATGCAGGCACCCTACACCGCGACACCTTCACCTTGGAGGCCGCACGGGGCGGGTCATTGGTGCGAGGCGGTTCCCGGTGACAGCACGGGCAAGCCGGCCGCGCTCGCCCGCTGGGCAAGCTCCCCGTCGTAGGTGACGATCTCATCCGCACCGACCCTGAGTGCGACAGCGAAGTGGATGGCGTCGTTGGATCGCAGCGGCGAGTGGGTGCCGGCCGCGAGCAGGTCTCCGCGTGTGAGGTCGATTAGGTTCACGGAATCGAGCACGATCCGCACCGCGTCGAGGTCGACGTCTTGAGGGTGGCGCCCTGCGGCGCAGTGCATCTCAGTGTGCAGCAACCGTGAGGAGACGAGCCGCCGATCGTCCCGCGTGGCCAGCTCCTCGGTCAGCGCGTCGGACTGCGGCTCGTCGAGGACGAGCTTCATTGCGGCTGAGGTGTCCAGGTAGGCGATCGTCACCAGCGGCCGCGGACATCGGCCACGATAGCCTGGCTTGAAGCGGTGCTTTTGCGTCGGAGTATCGATCGCAAGCTGGAAGGCGGCTGTCGCGCCGCTCGCACCTGCCCTCGCGATATGAGGTCCGCAAGCGTATCGGTGCCCGGAGGAACGATCAGCGCCTTAACCCGGCCATGATTGGTGACCTGGATCGTCTCCCCATCCGCGACCTCACGCAGGATTTCACCACTCTGGTTTCGCATCTCGCGGTGTGTCACGGTTCGCATGTCGCACAGCGTAGCACATCTTTGCACGGCCGTTTGGCGGCGGTGCTCGATGAGGGTCGCCGGGAGGGGTCCGCGTGGGGCTTGCGTGGTGTTTGGGGGTCTGTGTCGTGGAGCTGTGGTGTGGGGGTATTGACAAGGGTGCGGGGGTGGTGTACGGTGTCCTTCGTCATGGTCATCCCCTGTGGGGTGGCTGGCGAACATAGGATCCGGTTGGGTCACCGCGTCGTGTGGTTGACTGCAAGCGCTGGCAGGGTGTCGGTTGGTGTAGAGGGACCGGGTCGCAAATGGATGAGGGAGTTGGGTTTAGCGTGGTTTCGAGTGGGAGATACGTAGTGGGGACGTGCGCGTCCGCTCAGCGGAGTGATGCTAGATGCGCCAGCTTGGCGCTGTCGCATCTCTCTCTCTCTCTCTTGTCCTAGCCCACCGGGGGCTGGGGCTCCTCATCTTCGGGTCCTAACGGGCCTTCCGTCGTTCCCCGCGTGGGGAGGGCCCCGGCTGTGCTCGGGATGCCCGGTATGAGCGCCGCGGTTGACCGTGGTGTGCGTGGCGGTGGCGTGGCCAGGGCGTCCAGGCGTCCCGGGCGCGCTCGTGTGGCCCGGACGCCTGACTTGGCTGTGGCCGGGGTGTCTGAGTCGGCGTTGGCGCGTGCGCGTGTGAGTGATGTGACGTTCCCGCGTACGCGGGTGGGTGAGATTCAGCGCTCGCGGCTACTTACCGGTGCGGTCGCGGTGATCGATGAGCTGGGCTATCCGCAGGCGACAGTAGGGCGGATCACGGCGCGTGCGCGGCTGTCGCGGCGGACCTTCTACCAGATGTTCGCCAACCGCGATGAGTGTTTCGCGGCGGTGCTGCAGGAGCTGGTCGCGGTGATCGACGGGGAGTTCGCGGCGGCCGACCTCGAGGGTTTGCCGTGGCGCGAGCGGGTTCGTATGGGCGTGTGGGGGATCCTTGCGTGTTTTGATCGTGAGCCGGCGTTGGCGCGGGTGTGTGTGGTGCAGGCGCTGCGCGCGGGCCCGCTGGTGTTGGAGCGCCGCGAGGCTGTGCTCGCGCGACTCGCGGCGGTGGTAGATGAGGGCCGTACCGAAGGCGCTCGCGGCGAGGGTTGCACTTCGTTGACCGCGGAGAGCTTGGTGGGTGCGGCGTTCGCGATCGTCTACTCCCGGCTGTCAAGGAGTGACGGTGAGCCGCTGACGGGCTTGCTCGGCGAGTTGATGGCGATGATCGTGCTGCCCTACCTCGGCCCCGCCGCGGCACGGCGCGAACGTACTCGCCCTGCGCCCGCCGTGCCCTCGGTGGCGTCGGGGACACGGTCTGTGGCTCCGCGGAGCGCGCGTGACCCGCTCGCGGATGTGAACCTGCGCTTGACCCACCGGACCGCGAGGGTGCTTGAGGGCATCGCCGAGCTGAGCGGGCGCGGCTCGGATCCCAGCAACCGGCAGGTCGCAACGTTCGCCGGTGTGATCGACCCGGGGCAGATATCGAAGCTCCTGCGCCGCTTGGAGCGCCTCGGGCTGCTCCTCAACACCGGGGCGGGGCACGCCAAGGGCGAGCCAAACGCGTGGGCGCTGACCCTGAAGGGCGAGCGGGTCACCGAGGGCATCCGCGTGCATAGCGCCTCCCACGAGCGACGGGCCGCGTGATGCCACGGCCCCGCTCATCCATCTCGTCGAGGGCCTGGGTTCTCGGCGCCCATGCGGCGCGCGGACGGAGCCTGCCCCGCCGCAACGACTTCACAACACCAACCAAGGAGAACAAGGTGATATCCACAGAGCACACCGCGAAGCCCGCCGTCACGCCGAAGATCGGGCGCTTCGCGACGCTTTGTGGTCTCCTGTCGGTCCAAGGGAGTGGTGCGTCCGCGCGTGGTCTGGTTGCCGCGCCGCTCGTCGCGGTCTGTGTTCTGCTGGTGCTGTGTGTCGGTGTCGCCCAAGCCGAACCGCCCAAGCTCATCTCCGAGGGATTGTTCAGCACGCACGAGGGGGGAGAGGCGTCTGGCGTCGCTGTGGGAGGCTCTGGAGACCTGTTCGTGTCAGGTCTCTTGGGGGAAGGGCTTGGTCCCTCGTCGGTGGTCAAGCTTGATCCTTCGGGCAATTTGCTCTCGCCGCCGTCCCCGTTTGGGTCTGCGCATTACTCGGGTGTTGCGGTGAACCCGACGAACGGCGACGTGTACGTGCTCGGGGAAGAAGGAATTTCCACCCCCGCAACGATCTTCGTCTACGATCCCAACACGGGCGCGCCCGTGTCGTCGTTTGAAGTGTCGTCGTCACGCAATTTCAACGGCGTCTTGACAGACGTGCAGATTGTCGCCGACTCGGCAGGCAACGTGTACGTGCCGAATCCTCTGGAAAACGAGGTACTCGAGTACAGCCCGAGCGGCACGTTGCTGAAGACGTTCACGGGCTCCGGCGCCGGTGCGCTGAAGGAACCGACCGGCGTGGCGATCGACTCCTCCGGCAACCTCTGGGTGGCCGGCAACGACAGGATCGTGGAGCTCGATACCAGCGGTGCGCCTGTAGAAGTGGACGGCAAGCCCGTGGAAATCGAAAGCGAAGGCACATGGTCCGTGGCACTCGACGGGCGTGGAGACGTGTTCTCGCTCGTCTACAACGATGCCGACCCTTGCGGGGAACTGGGCCAGGCATGTCTGCATCTCGTCGAGTACAGCCCCGAAGGCCGGCGGCTTGCGGATGTAGGAGCGGGCTCTTTCGGCACCCTCTACGAGGGCGCAACAGCGCGCTTTTACAGCATGGTCGCGGTGAATGAGGCAAGCGGACATGTATACGTGACCGACGGTCTCAAACAGAAAATCTGGGTGTTCGGGTCTCCCCTCGCGCCTGTGGTCGACAGGGAGCTCACCGCCGAAGTGGGCGTCTCCGAAGTGAAGCTCGGCGCGCTCGTCACCTCCGGGGGCAACCAGACGAGCTACCGCTTCGAATACGGCCCTACCGGCGCCTATGGCAGCTCGACGCCCTTCCCAGAAGGCAGCGTCGGTGAAGGAGTGGGATCGCATGCGGTGTGGGCATCCGCGAGCGGTCTCGCGGCGGGCGCGACATATCACTACCGCGTCGTCGCGACCAGCGAACTGGGAACGGCCTACGGCCCAGACCAGACCTTCACCACGCTGACCGCTGAGGAGGCGGCGTGTCCCAACGAACAGCTGCGCGGCGGCTTCGCCGGGAAGTTGCCCGAGTGCCGCGCCTACGAGCTCGTGACCCCGCCGGTCAAGAACTCATCCCAGTTCGATGCTGAACAGAGGTTTGCGTATTCGAGCACGGCCGCCGCGGATGGCGAAGCGGTCTCGCTTCGCGCTTATGAACCGCAGTCGGGTGCGCCCACCGCCGGCGAACGATACGTCGCAACGCGTGGGGCGGGCGGCTGGATGGTGGAAGACATCATGCCGCTCGAATCTTATGACGGGGTGCTCTGCTCAGAATACCAATCCGTGTACGCCTACTCCGAACAGTTCACCAAGGAGGTTATGCTGGTTGGTGGAGGGTCACACGCTTCGACATCCGGGAACGCCCCGCAAGACCCGGAATCGTGCAACCCCGAAGGGCATCAGGTCGTGAGCGGCGAACCGGTGGGCTACGAAAACCTGCTGGTGCGGGAGAACGCGACGGGCGCTTACCAGCTTGTCAACGTCACGCCGCCGGGCGTGACGCCGGCCGACGCGCACTTCCAGGCCGCCTCTGCGAACCTCGGCCGCGTGATTTTCACGGAGACCTCGCCTCTGGCCGAAGGCGCGCGGTACGGAGTAGAAAACCTGTACGAATGGGATGAAGGCGCGTTGCGACTGGTGAGCGTGCTGCCGGATGGCACGACCGTCCCCGGATCGCTTCCGGAAGAAGAGCTAGGTGAAGGTAAACACGCGCGCGGCAAAGGTTTGGTCTCAAGCGACGGCTCGCGCGTCCTCTTCACCTACGGTGGCGCCCTCTATGATCGTATCGACGGGCAGCGCACCGTACAGGTGGACGAACCGCAGGGTGGGTCGGGCCCCGGCGGCGGGGGCTCCTTCAAGACCGCGACTGCCGACGGTTCGAAGGTCTTCTTCCTCGACGAAAGCAAGCTCACCCCGGACTCGACCGCGGCCGCGGGTGAACCTGACCTGTACGAGTGCGCGCTGCCTGAAGGCGCGAGCAGATGCGATTTGGCCGACCTCACGGTCGCTGCGGCGGGGGAGCACGCCGACGTGCTGCGTGTCACGTCGCTTGGCGGCCATGACAGCTCCTACGTCTACTTCGTCGCCGAGGGCGTGCTGGCGTTCAACACGCGGGAATTCACGAACAGCGAAGGCAAGACCGTCGTCGAAGGCGCGCAAGCCGGGAAGCAGAACCTGTATCTGTGGAACGGCAACAAGACGACGTTCATCGCCACCGGTGTCCAATACAGCCAGTTCGGCATCCAGCAGACCTCGCCCGACGGCAGGTGGCTCGCGTTCGAATCGAAAAATAGCCTGACCGGTTATGACGACGCCGCGCTGGAAAACGAGGAAGCCGAGCTCTTCCTGTACAGCGCCGCCACAGGGCAGCTCGCGTGCGCCTCGTGCAACCCCACGGGCGAACCTGCGATCGAAGGAGACGGTGTGGCGCGGCGTGGAGAAACCTATGGAGAAGCTTACGAACTGACCCGGCACGTGCTCACGGATGCCGGCCAGGTGTTCTTCCAAACGCGGGAAGCGCTCGTGCCCTCCGATACGAACGACCAGCTCGACGTCTACGAGTACAAGGCTGGCCACGTGTATTTGATCTCGAGCGGCACGAGTTCCTTCGAATCGAACTTGGAGGATGTGAGCGAAAGCGGTGATGACGTGTTCTTCAGGTCCAACCAGCAGCTCGTGCAGCAGGATAACCAGGAAGGACAGATCGTCATCTACGACGCGCGCGTCGACGGAGGCTTTCCTGAACTGTCCTCCCCGCCGGCGTGCACGACCGCCGACGCCTGCCGTACGCCGGTCGCGCCACAGCCCTCGATCTACGGGGCGCCGGCGAGCCAGACATTCTCCGGCGTCGGGAACCTCGCCCCGCCCGAAACCAAGCCGCAGGCGACGCCCAAGGCAAAGCCTGTGAAGTGCAAAGGTGACGGGTCCCGGAGGGGAGAGAAAAAGAAAGGCAAGTGTGTGAAAAAGACGGCGAAGAAGGCCAAGTGTCCTCCCCGCCGGCGTGCACGACCGCCGACGCCTGCCGTACGCCGGTCGCGCCACAGCCCTCGATCTACGGGGCGCCGGCGAGCCAGACATTCTCCGGCGTCGGGAACCTCGCCCCGCCCGAAACCAAGCCGCAGGCGACGCCCAAGGCAAAGCCTGTGAAGTGCAAAGGTGACGGGTCCCGGAGGGGAGAGAAAAAGAAAGGCAAGTGTGTGAAAAAGACGGCGAAGAAGGCCAAGAAGTCCGCCCACGCCAACAGGAGGGGTAAATGATGATGAGCTCCTGGAGAATCCCAAAAGTACTCCCGCTTGCGATTGCTGCGATCGTGGCGCTGGGAGTGGGCACGTCTCCGGCGTTTGCGGCCGGCGAAGCTCACCCACTCCTGCATGAATTCGGCCGCAATGCGACGGAAGCGTTCTCGAACCCCAACGGGATCGCGGTCGACGAAGCGACTGGCGATGTGTACGTGGCCGATATCGCCATGTCGAATACGGTCTACAAGTTCGATGCGAACGGGACCCCGGTCAACTTCAACTTCCCGGCGGGCTCCAAGGAAGGATCCGGGAACATGCTAGAGGGAGCTGACACGCCGGCCGGATCGTTCTCGTTCCCCTTGGTGTACGGCAGCCCCGCGGCGATCGCGGTCGATAACGCGTGCGTACAGCACACGCCGGTGCTCACCGGCAGGGCGTGTGAAGAATTTGACCCCTCGGCGGGCGACTTGTATGTGATGGATTCCGGTCACGGTGTGATCGACAAGTTCAGCCCCGAAGGCATTTATCTGAGCCAGATCGGCGGCTTCACGCCATCCACCGGCTCCGCTGGCGGCGAACTGCTGGGGCTTGGCCTCGACGGGAGCGGCACTGTGCACGTCGACCTGAACGCAGCGCCGCACACCACACTGCTGATCGAGGAATTCGACGACGCGGCCGTGAATCGGCTCGTCGCTCACCAGGAATGGGTTCAGGACAACATCTCTGGTAGGACGGGTCAACCCAGCGAACCCAAGGCCCACGGCTTCGCCGTTTCCGCCACGGGCGATGACTACCCGATCTACGAACCGTCGTGCTCGTGTACGGTCAAGTTCGGGCAGAAAGTCTCTCCGCTTGGCCGCGTGGACGGCGGCGACGCGGGCGATGTCGCGGTGGCCGTCGATCCCGCGACCGGGCATCTCTACGCAGACGATCAGTCCTCCGTGGCCGAGTGGGACACGGGCGCGATGAACCGCAACAGCGTGATCACACCCAACGGCAACGGGGGAGAAGAACCATCCGCCGCCGGCATGCTTGTCGCGCGTTTCGGCTCGCTGCAGCTCTCGAGCTTCGCGGGCGAGGGCGGGATCGCCTTGGACGGCGCCAGCGGCCGGATCTACGTCTCGAACCCCGCCGACGGCAAGGTCTATGTCTACGGCAGCGACGCCCCGGCCGTGACAGTCGGCGAACCAACGAACGTGACCAGGGAAACCGCGATGCTCAACGGTGCGGTGGATCCAGGCGGTGTCGCGGTCAGCTCGTGTGAGTTCGAATACGGTGTCACCGACGAAGTCGGCAACGGCCCCTACAACCAAAGCGTGCCCTGCAAACAGAGGCCAGCCGAGATCGGAGCTGGAAGCAGTCCGGTAGCAGTCTCGGCGCAGCTCGAAAGCCTCGAGCCGGGCGAACTCTACCACTTCCGCCTGAGCGTGACCAATGCCGACGGCGCGGGCCAGGCCAGTGGCCTGGTCGCGACGCAGGGCGTCGGCTTCGGCATCAAGAGCTATGAAGTCAAGTTCCTGAACGAAGACGGCACGCCCGACACGCAGGCAGGCTCGCACCCTTACCAGTTTGAAGACATCTTCACGATGAACTCGCACTTCAAGCGCATCGAATCGAACGCCGACTCAGCGTACATTCGCCTGCCCGACGGCATCTTGCGGGACGTCACGACCGATCTGCCCCCCGGCCTCATCGGCGACCCCGACGCGACTTCGCAAAAGTGCACCGGACAGGAGCTGCGTTCCGCGGAATGTCCATCCGAATCAGCTCTGGGTGAGCTGTACCTGAATTGGTCAGAAAACCAGGATATTGCACCGAACTTCCTTGGCGCCGTCTTTGCCATGACCTCGCCACGCGGCGTGGCTTTGCAGCTCGGCAGCAATTTCTTCTTCCCGCTGCTGTATATCAACAACGGGGTGGCCGCCGGTGGAGACTACCCCGTGCAGGCGACGGTGAGCGCAGCGCCGGCGTCGGCCCCCGTCATCAACAGCAGACTGGTGACCTATGGCGTTCATACCCCCTGCGTGCGGGTGCCGCAGGGACAGGGCAAGTACACGTTCAAAAGCTGCCAGCCAGGCCAAACGAGCGCTTCGGGCCAGGGCGAATACGAACGGGAGCCGGCGGCCGATGGCAAAGCCTTCTTGACGCTTCCGACCGGCTGTCACGGTCCGCTGCGCTCGACGATGGAAGCCGACTCCTGGGAAGAACCGGGCAAGTGGGCGAAGAAGAGCACGGTCACGCAGAACTCCGCGGGCACGCCCGTGTCGTTGACGGGCTGCTCAAAGCTCAAGTTCCCGCCGGAAATCAGCGTCACGCCGGACGGCAGCAATGCCAGCACCTCCTCGGGCTTGACGGTGAACGTCCATATTCCACAGACCGCCGCGCTCAACCCCACTGGCCTGGCGGAGTCCTCGCTCAGGGACACGACGGTCGCGCTGCCGGAAGGGGTCGCGATCAACCCGTCGGGTAGCGGCGGCCTTGAAGCATGCTCGTCTGACGCCGGCGCGTTGTCGGAAGGCGCGCTCGGCAGCCCTGGTGATCAGATCGGCTACAAGGGTCAGGAAGAACTGAACGCCGAATACGAACCGGGCGTGAAGTGGAACACCTTTACGCCGGAAGTCCCGAGTCTGCTCGATCCGGGTGTGAACTTCTGCCCGAACGGGTCTAAGATCGGGACGGTGAAGATCAAGACGCCGCTGCTGGAACACGAACTGGAAGGAGCGGTGTATTTGGCGGCGCAGGACAACAACCCGTTTGGGGGTCTCGTGGCGATGTACATCGTCGCCGAAGATCCTTACTCCGGCACCCTCGTCAAGCTCGCCGGCGAAGTGTCGCTGAACCAGGGCACGGGACAGATCGTCACGATGTTCAAGAACACCCCGGACGTGCCGTTTGAAAACCTCGAACTGCACTTCTTCGGTGGGGAACGCGCGCCGCTGAGCACACCGTCGCGGTGCGGGACCTACACAACAACCGCCATGTTCACACCATGGGACGGCAACGGCCCCGTGACCTCGGAATCCTCGTTCAACATCGAGCACGGTCCGGGCGGTAGCCCGTGCCCCGGTGCGACCCTGCCTTTCAACCCGACCGTAAACGCGGGCGCGACGAACATCCAGGCGGGTGCGTTCTCGCCGCTGACGGTGACGGTGAACCGTAAAGACGGCGAACAGAACCTGAAGTCGATCGAAGGGAAACTCCCACCGGGCCTGTCCGGTGTGCTGTCGGGTGTCGAACTGTGCCCCGAACCACAAGCCAACGAAGGATTGTGCGGGGAAAGCAGCAAGGTCGGCGAAGCGACGATCGGTGTCGGCGTCGGCAACGATCCGTTCACGGTCACGGGCGGGAGGTTCTATCTCACCGGCCCCTACAACGGCCACGGCAGCTGCACCGTCGGCGAAGCGGGGTGCGCGCCGTTCGGTCTGACGTTCGAGGTGCCCGCGAAGGCCGGTCCGTTCGACCTCGCGAACACCAAGAACAACCACCCCGCGTGCGACTGCGTGCTCGTCAGGGGCAAGATCGAATTGAACCCGCAGACCGCGGCGATCACGATCACCTCCAACCCACCCGGGTCCCCCGACTCGATCCCGACCAGCATCGAAGGGATCCCTCTGGAAATCCAGCACGTCAACGCCACGACCACGCGTGGGAACTTCCAGTTCAACCCGACCAACTGCTCGAAGATGTCCCTGACGGGCACGGTGCAGCTGAACGAAGGCGGCGCGAGCACGATCTCAACACCGTTCCAGGTCACCAACTGCGCCGCGCTGAAGTTCGAACCAAAATTCAGCGTCTCGACATCCGCGAAAACGAGCCGGGCGGACGGCGCGAGCCTGACCGCGAAGCTGACCTACCCCGTTGCGCCGTTCGGCAGTCAAGCCAACATCAAACAGGTCAAAGTCGAACTCCCCAAGCAGCTGCCATCGCGCTTGACGACGCTGCAGAAAGCGTGCACCGCCGCACAGTTCAACGCCAACCCCGCGGGCTGCCCTGCGGCCTCGATTGTCGGCCACGGGAAGGCAATCACCCCGCTGGTCCCCGTCCCGCTTGAAGGTCCGGCGTACTTCGTCTCAAACGGCGGCGAAGCATTCCCCAACCTGATCGTCGTGCTGCAGGGCTACGGCGTCACGATCGACCTCGTCGGCGACACGTTCATCAGCAAAGCCGGCGTCACGTCGAGCACGTTCAAGACCGTCCCCGACCAGCCCGTCACAAGCTTCGAACTGACGCTCCCCGAGGGCCCCTACTCCGCGCTCACCACCGCTGGGAACCTCTGCACCGCCAAGAAACTCACGATACCGACCGAATTCATCGCCCAGAACGGCGCCGAGCTCAAGCAGAGCACCAAGATCGCGGTCACGGGCTGCCCGAAGGCCAAGAAGACCACCCACAAGAGGAAGCACCACAAGGCCAAGCATGGGAAGCACGGGAAGCGCAAGAAGTGAGCGCCGTCGCGGCTCAGTCGAAGATGTCCGCGGCGGTGAGCGCCAATATGTCCTTCGCGACGCCGGTCAGGCGCTCACGCGCGCACACCGCGTAGCGCGGGGCGGGGGCGACTCGCGGGAGCGCCTCTGCCTTGCGCTGTAGTTCGCGTACGGTGCGGGCGGCGTCGGTGCTGCGTGCCCACTTGGCCTCGCCCAGCAGGACGGCCTCCTCGTCGCGCCCCGCCAGCGCGACCGCGTCGATCTCTACCGGTGGGTGCTCGGACCAGAACGGGCCGATCCGCACGATGTCGGGGG
Organism: uncultured Solirubrobacterales bacterium; assembly: GCA_963812595.1. Taxonomy (GTDB): domain Bacteria; phylum Actinomycetota; class Thermoleophilia; order Solirubrobacterales; family Solirubrobacteraceae; genus Palsa-744. The sequence goes on along the minus strand of CAWEVQ010000008.1, from coordinate 338,340 downwards.
CGAGGGCGCCGTCGGCGGCGAGGCGGCGCAGGTGGGCGCGGAACGCCTCCTCGAAGCGGGGTCCCATGTGGTCGTCCAGGCGTGCCATTAGCGGTGAGAGGATGCTCGGTCCGAGGCCGCGTTCGATCTCGGCGCGGTAGGGCTCGACGATGCTCAGCCAGAACGCCAGGAAGTTGTCGGCGATGCGGTAGCTGCGCCGGCGCGTGCGCGAGCCGGCCTCGGTCATGGGAACCACGCGCTCGAGGAGGCGCAGCTCGATCAGCCGCTCCAGCGTTCGTGCCGGCTCGGCGCGCACGGCCTGCTCGATCTCGCCGTGCTTGGTGCGTCCGGCGGCGATCGCGCGCAGCACCAGCGTTCCGAGCCCGCCCGTGTCGCCTTCGGTTGCCAGCACGAGTCGCCCCTCATCGAGCAGGCGCCCGCCCGGACGGCAGACCAGCCGCGCCAGATTCTCACGTACGGTCTGCCGCTCCTCCCACCAGGTCAGATACAGGGGGATGCCACCGAGCATGCCCCACACGAGCGCGCGCGTGGGCGCCGGAAGCTTGCCCAGCATCGCCGACGCCTCGTGAGGCGTGAACGGGTGCAGGGGCAGCGCCAGGTCGATCCGGCCATACAGCGGCGCGCGCTCCTCCTGGATCGCCTGCATCGTGCGTACCGCCGAGCCGCACAGCAGGATGCGCAGCCGGGTGTGCTCCCGCGCGTGATCGGAGAACGCGCGCAGCACCCCTGGGAGCTCGGGTGCGGCGCCCAGCAGCTCGGGGAACTCGTCGAGCACGAGCAGCAGCGGCTGATCGCTGGCGCAGGTCGCAAGGCCTTCCAGTGCGTCGTCCCAATCCACGAACGGTCGCCTGGACAGATCGCGCGCACCTGGGGGCGCGCACACGGCCTCCGCGGCGCGGCTCAGTACGCGCAGCTCGTCCCGCGCGGGACGTCCCGTACCGGTGTGAAACACGGTCCGCCGCCCCTCTGCGAACGCGCCCAGCAGCGCGGTCTTGCCGACCCGTCGACGCCCCCAGACGAGCGCCATATGCCCGCCCGGCGGCCCATCCCACCAACGGCTCAAGGCCTCCAGCTCGGCGACTCTGTTCACGAACACACACCCAGTGTAACCGACATCGACTGTCGGTTACGTCCGATGTCAGTTAGGCAGAGATGTCGCGTCCATGGTGTCGGTTGCCGGACGGCTCTGGCGTAGTTTGGGGTCTGTGTCGTGGAGCTTGCCTGTAGGGGTATTGACAACCGTCCGGGGGTGGTGTACGGTCTCCTTTGTCATGGTCATCCCTTTGTGGGGTGGCCGGCAAACATAGGGTCCGGTTGGGTCGCCGCGTTCGGTGGTTGACTTCAAGCGCTAGCAGGGTGTCGGTTGGGCAGAGGGATCGGATCGCAACGGATGAGGGAGTTGGGTTGAGCGTGGGTTCGAGTGGGAGATACGTAGTGGGGATGTGCGCGTCCGCTCAGTGGAGTGATGCTAGATGCGCCAGCTTGGCGCTGTCGCATCTCTCTCTCTCTCTCTCTCTCTTGTCCTGAGCCCCTAGGGGTTGGGGCTCCTCATCTTCGGGTCCTAACGGGCCCCGCAGCGTCCCCCGCGTGGGGTGGGCACAGCTCGTGCTCTGGGGGGTTGCTGTGAGCGTCGCGCTTGGCGGCGGCGCGCGTAGCGGCGGTGCGGCCGGGGAGTCGCGGCGTGTCGGGCGCTCGCGTGTGGCTCAGGCTTCTGAGTTGGCGTTGGCGCGGGCGCGGTTGAGCGATGTGGCGTTGCCGCGTACGCGGATGGGTGAGATTCAGCGTTCGCGGCTGCTGGCGGGTGCGGTCGCCGCGATCGACGAGCTGGGTTATCCGCGGGCGACGGTGGGGCGGATCACCGGGCGTGCACGGCTCTCGCGGCGGACGTTCTATCAGACGTTCGCCAATTGCGATGAGTGTTTTGCGGCGGTGTTGGAGGAGCTGGCCGCGACGGTCGCGGGGGAGCTTGCTGCTGCAGACCTCGGGGGGTTGGCGTGGCGTGAGCGGGTCCGCACGGGCGTGTGGACGATTCTCTGGTTCTTCGATCGTGAGCCGGCGTTGGCGCGGGTGTGTGTGGTGCAGGCGTTGCGCGCGGGCCCGCTGGTGTTGGAGCGCCGCGAGGCGGTGCTCGCGCAGCTCGCCGAGGTGGTCGACGAGGGCCGCATCGGTGGCGCCCGCGGTGACGGTTTGACCCCAGTGACCGCGGAGGGCGTGGTCGGCGCGGCGTTCGCGATCGTCTACTCGCGGCTCTCGCGCGGGGATCGTGAGCCTCTGACGGGCTTGTTGGGGGAGTTGATGGCGATGATCGTGCTGCCGTATCTCGGTCCCGCCGTGGCGAAGCGCGAACGGTCCCGTCCCGCGCCCGCTACGCCTGCGGCAGTGTCGATAACGCGTGCTGCCGCTTCGCGGAGCGCGCGTGACCCGTTGGCTGATGTGAACCTGCGCCTGACTCACCGGACCGCGAGGGTGCTGGAGGGTATCGCGGAGCTGAGCGGGCGCGGCTCGGATCCCAGCAACCGCGAGGTCGCGAGCTTCGCCGGTGTGACTGACCCGGGGCAGATCTCCAAGCTCCTGCGCCGCCTGGAGCGCCTCGGGCTGCTTCTCAACACCGGGGCAGGGCACGCCAAGGGCGAGCCGAACGCATGGGCGCTCACCCCCAAGGGCCAGCAGATCACTCAGAGCATCCGCGTGCACAGCGCCTCCCACGAGCGGCGGGCCGCGTGATGCCACGGGCGCGTTCATCCATCTCGTCGAGGGCATGGGTGCTCCCCGCGCATGCGGCGCGCGAATGGAGCGTGTTTCGCCGCAACGACTTCACAACACCAACCAAGGAGAACAAGGTGAGATCCACAGAGCACACCGCGAACACCGCTTCCACGCCGAAGATCGGGCGCTTCGCGACGTTCCGTGGCCTCCTCCGCGCCCAAGGGAGTGGTGCGTCCGTACACGGCCTGGTTGCCGCGCCACTCGCCGCGCTCTGCGTCCTGCTCGCGCTCTGTACCGGCGCCGCCCAAGCCGAAGCTCCCAAGCTGATCCCCTACGGACAGTTCGACACGCACGAGGCGCACGCGGCGGGCGTCGCCGTGGAAGGCTCTGGCGACCTGTTCGTGTCGGGTCTCTTGGGGGAAGGGCACGACCCCTCGCCGGTGGTCAAGCTCGATCCTTCGGGCAACTTGCTCTCGCCGCCGTCCCCGTTTGGGTCCGCATTTTACTCGGGTGTTGCGGTGAACCCCGTGAACGGCGATGTGTACGTGCTCGGCCAAGAAGAACTCTTCACGCCTACGACGAAGATCTTCACCTACGACCCTAACACGGGCGCATTGCTGTCGTCGTTCGAAGTGCCAGCGCAGCGCAACGCCTTCGGGGTCTTGACAGCCGTACCGATTGCCGCGGACTCGGCCGGCAACGTGTACGTGCCGGTCGTGCCCGAAAACGAGGTACTCGAGTACAGCCCAAGCGGCACGCCGCTGAAGACGTTCACCGGCTCGGACGCCAGTGTGCTGAAGGAACCAACCGGGGTCGCGGTCGCTCCGTCAGGCAACCTGTGGGTGGCTGGCAGCAACAGGATCGTGGAGCTCGATTCAAGCGATGCCCCGGTGGAAGTGAACGGCAAGCCCGTGGAAATCGAAAGCGAAGGCGTGTGGTCGGTGGCACTCGACGGACATGGGGATGTGCTCGCGCTCGTCACCAACAGGGCGAGCTCGTGCGGCGACAAATTTGGGACCTGCTTTCATCTCATCGAGTACAACTCGGAAGGCAGGCAGCTCGCCAATGTGGGGGGCGGCAATATCGGCGCCGTGGGTGGCCAGGAAGAAGACTATTACAGCGGTCTCGCTGTGAATGAAGCGAGCGGGCGTGTATATGCCGTCGCCGGCCTGCAAGGCACCGTCTGGGTGTACGGGCCCCCCACCGCGCCCGTGGTTGACAGGGAGCTCACCGCCGAAGTCCACACTTCCGAAGCGAAGCTTGGCGCACTCGTGAACCCGGGCGGCATCCAGACGACCTATCGCTTCGAATACGGCCCCACCAGCGCGTATGGCAGCTCGACGCCCTTCCCGGAGGGAAGCGTCGGCGAAGGGGTCGAATTGCACACGGTGTGGGCGGCCGCGAGCAGCCTCGCGCCTGGGAGCACCTATCACTACCGTGTCGTAGCGAGTAGCGAACTGGGAACGGTCTACGGCCCCGATGAGACCTTCACCACACTGACGGCCGAACAGGCGGCGTGTCCCAACGAAGAGCTTCGCGGCGGTTTCGCCGTGGGGTTGCCCGACTGCCGCGCCTACGAGCTCGTGACGTCGCCGCCCAAGAACTCATCCCAGTTCGATGCCAGGTATGACATGGCGTACGAAAGCACGGTCGCCGCGGATGGCGAAGCGATCACGCTCCGCGCCACGGAACCGCAGCCGGGCGCGCCCACCGGCGGTGAACAATACGTGGCGACGCGTCACACGGACGGCTGGATTGGCCTGACCCCCTGAGTTCGGTCCGGCTGGTCTGGTCCCCGAGTAATGGACCGCGTATGTGAGAGGGTGGGCGGCATGATTCCCCGAAGGAGAGGTGCATGCCGAAGTCTTATTCGCCGGAGTTTCGTCGTCGTGTGATCGAGTTGTGCCAGGCGGGGGGTCGTAGGCCGCGGGAGGTCGCTGAGGAGCTCGGTGTCGCTGAAGGGACCGTCTATCGCTGGATCGCCCAGGAGGAAGTCGACCTCGGCGAGCGGCCGGGCGTCCGAAGCGGCGAGCGCGCTGAGCTCTCTGAAGCCCGGGCGCGGATCAAAGAGCTTGAAGCTGCACTGGAGCTGACGCGTAAGGCCTCGGCGCTGTTCGAGGAGCAGGAGGGACGACGGGCAGCACGCCCAAAAGGATCTACCCGGTGATTGAGGTCCTGGCCGGGCAGGGACACTCAGCGAAGGCGTGCTGCAGGATGCTCGACATCGCACCGTCGGGCTACTTCTACTGGCGTACGCGACCCCCGTCGATCCGCCAGCTACGCCAAGGACAGCTCGGGGATCTCGTGCTCGATATCCACCGGGCGTCCAACGGCACCTACGGGAAGCGCAGGATCACCGCAGAGCTTCGGCTCGGGTACGGCATGACGGTCAACCAGAAGGCCGTGAGAGCGGCCATGCGCCGGCTCGGCATCCAGGGGTTGCCGGCACCCAAGCGTAAGCGACGAGGGCCGCGGAGCGACAGGGCGCCCGCCAGCGACCTGGTCGCCCGGCAGTTCGCCAGGGAGGCGCCTAACCAGCTATGGCTCACAGACATAACCGAGCACCCCACCAGGGAGGGCAAGCTCTACTGCTGCGCCGTCCTGGATGCCCATTCCCGGCGCGTAGTTGGCTGGTCGATCGACAGCCAACAAGCAACAACCCTGGTGACCAGCGCGCTCGGGATGGCGGTCAAGAACCGCAAACCCACCAGCGGCACGATCATACACTGCGACCATGGCAGCCAATTCACCTCATGGGCCTTCAGTGAGCGCATCAAAACCGCCGGGCTAGCACTCTCGATGGGCCGCGTCGGCGACGCCTATGACAACGGCATGATGGAGTCCTTCTGGGCGCGCATGCAAACCGAGCTACTGAACCGCAAACGCTGGCGCACCCGGCTGGAACTCGCCAACGCGATCTTCGAGTACCTCGAGATCTTCCACAACCGCAAGCGCCGCCACTCCGCACTCGGAATGCTCACACCAACCGAATATGAGACGCTACACAACCAACAGCCCATAGCCGCCTGACTCGCACAAGCACGGTCCATTACTTTGGGACCAGACCAGGCCCTTGTGAGAGTTTCTTGCGCCCGTGATGATGGGCGAGAAAGGAACTCTGATGAAGCGACGCAGGCACACGCCGGAGCAGGTCATCCGCAAGTTGCGGGAGGCCGAGCGGATGCTTGGCGAGGGCGAGGGCATCCCGGAGGTCGCCAAGGCGCTCGGGGTCTCCGAGCAGACGTTCCATCGCTGGCGTAACCAGTACGGGGGGATGAAGGCGCAGGACGTCAAGCGGTTGAAGGAGTTGGAGCGCGAGAACCAGCGGTTGAAGGCGATCGTGGCTGACCAGGCGCTTGAGAACCGCGCGCTTCGGGAGATCTCTTCGGGAAATTGGTAGGCCCAGTCCGTCGGCGTCGGGCGGTCGCGATGCTGCGCGACCGTCTCGGCGTCAGCGAGCGCTGGGCATGCCGGGTGGTTGGGCAGCATCGCTCCACGGAGCGCTACGAGCCCAAGCGCGCCGAGGAGGACCAGGCGCTGCGCGCTGAGCTGCGCAAGTTCTCGGTGGAGCGGCCGCGGTGGGGATACCGCCGCGCGCACCACCATCTACGTGAGGAAGGCTGGGATGTGAATCGTAAGCGGGTGCAGCGGCTGTGGCGCGAGGAGGGGCTGCGGGTTCCTGTGCGCAAGCGCAAGCGCCGACGGCTGGGCTCCTCGACCGTTCCGGCCGAGCGGCTGCGCGCCGAGCGTCCCAACCACGTATGGGCGTTTGACTTCCAGTTCGACCAGACCGCCGACGGTAGGGCGCTGAAGCTGCTGAACATCGTTGATGAGTTCACCCGCGAGTCGCTGGCGATGCTGGTGGCGCGCAGCATCGACGCTGAGACGGTCGTCGGCTCACTGCAGCGGCTGTGCGGCGAGCGCGGCGCCCCCGGGCTGCTGCGGTGCGACAACGGGCCGGAGATGACCGCGCACGCGCTGCGGGACTGGTGCACGCTCTCGGGGGCCGGAACTGCGTTCATCGAACCCGGCTCGCCGTGGCAGAACCCATTCGTGGAGAGCTTCCACTCCCGCGTCCGCGACGAGCTCTTGGACGTCGAGGAGTTCTTCTCCTTAGCCGAGGCGCGCGTGGTGATCAGCGACTGGCAAGAGGACTACAATCGCCGCCGCCCGCACTCCGCGCTCGGGATGCGCACCCCGGTCGCGTTCGCCGGTGCGTACACCGCCACCGAGACCATCAACCGCGTAGCGGCATAACCCCGGGCCGGGCAACCCTTTCCCATCGCCCCCTGCGGCCCGTGGACATGGCGCGGTGTGGACAGCAAGCTGCCCACACCGCTTGGACAACGCTTCGCGTTGCCCACATGCCCACCGGCCCAACCGCTACATCACATACACTCCACGAGTCAACCCGTGTCCACGAGAACGGGTCCAAACCACCGACTCTCACACGTGATGGACCGAAAAACGGGGGCCGGCCAGGATCTCGGAAGACATCATGCCGCTCGAATCCTATGATGGGGTGGGCTGCCAGGAGTACCAATTTGTGTACGCCTACTCGGATCAGCTCACCAGGGACGTGATGCTGGCCGGTGGAGTGTCAAGCGCGTCCGTGTCGGGAAACTCCCACGAAAACCCGGAAATGTGCAACCCCGAAGGCCGTCAGATCGTGAGCGGCGAACCGGTGGGCCGCGAAAACCTGCTGGTGCGTGATAACGCAACCGGCACCTATCAGCTCGTCAACGGCGCGTCGCCGGGCGTGACGCCCGGCGACGCGCACTTCCAGGCCGCCTCGGCAGACCTCAGCCGTGTCTTCTTCACGGAGACTTCACCCCTGGCGCAAGGCGCGGTCTATGGCGTGGAAAACCTCTACGAATGGGATGAAGGCGCGCTGCGGCTGGTGAGTGTGCTGCCGGACGGCACTGCGGTCCCCGGATCGCTTGCGGCGAAAGCGAAAGCAAGCTCGTCCGAACACGAAGATGTGGTCTCAAGCGATGGCTCGCGCGTGCTTTTCACCTACAACGGCTCTCTGTATGACCGCGTCGACGCGCAGCGAACCATCCAGGTCGACGAAGACCAGGGTGGGTCGGGCGCCAGTGGCGGTGGCTCCTTCAAGGCCGCTACCGCCGACGGTTCGAGAGTTTTCTTCCTCGACGAACGCAAGCTCACGGCGGACTCGACCGCGGCCGCGGGCGAACCCGACCTATACGAGTGTGCGCTGCCCGAAGGCGCGAGCAAGTGTGAATTGAGCGATCTCACGGTCGCTGGGGCGGGCGAACACGCCGATGTGCTACGCGTCACGCCGCTCGGCAGCCATGACGGCTCTTACGTCTACTTCGTCGCCAAGGGTGTGCTGGCGTCGAACACGAGGGAATTCACGAACAGCGAAGGCAAGACCATCGTCGAAGCCGCGGAACCCGGAAAGGAAAACCTGTATTTGTGGAACGGCGAAAAGACCAGGTTCATCGCCTCCGGCGTCTCCTATATGGGGCAGTCCGGCTACGAGCAGACCTCGCCCGACGGCAAGTGGATCGCGTTGGAATCGGAAAAGGGCCTGACCGGCTATGACAACCGTGAACAGGGCGGGGGGCGGTTCCTCAATGAGCTCTTCCTGTACAGCGCGGCGACAGGGCAGCTCGTCTGCGCCTCGTGCAACCCCTCGGGCGAAGCACCGGTCGCGGAAGGAGCTTTGGCGTATCCCGCGGAGAACCTCAGCGAAGAGAACGACGGAGTCTTGCGGACGCGGCACCTGCTCACGGACGCTGGCCAGGTGTTCTTCGAAACGCGGGAAGCGCTCGCGCCCTCCGATACGAACGGCCAGCTCGATGTCTACGAGTACGAGGGTGGCCACGTGGATCTGATCTCGAGCGGCACGAGCTCCTTCGAATCGAACCTGGAGGGAGCGAGCGAAAGCGGCGATGACGTGTTCTTCCGGTCCAACCAGGCGCTCGTGCCGCAGGATCACCAGGAAGGAATGATCGTGATCTACGATGCGCGCGTCGCGGGTGGCTTCGCCGAACCGGCCTCCCCGCCGGCGTGCACGACCGCCGATTCCTGCCGTGCGGCGGTCCCGCCGCAGCCCTCGATCTACGGGGCGCCGGCGAGCCAGACGTTCTCCGGTGTGGGCAACCTCGTTCCGCCGCCCGAAGCACCCGAAGTCAAGCCGAAGGCGACGCCCAGGACGAAGGCCGTGAGGTGCAAAGGTGACCGCTCCCGAAGGGGTAGGAAGAAAGGCAAGTGTGTGAGAAAGCCGGCGAAGAAAGCCAAGAAGTCCGCCCATGCCAACAGGAGGGGTAAGTGATGCGCTCTAGGAGAATCTCGACAGCACTTTCGCTTGCGGTCGCTGTGATCGTCGTGCTGGGTGCGGGCGCGTCCCCGGCGCTTGCCGGCGAAGGGCACCCGTTCCTGCGCGAATTCGGCCGCGGCGCGACGGAAGCCTTTTCGAACCCCAACGGGGTCGCCGTGGACGAAGCGACCGGCGACGTGTACGTGGCCGACATCGGCACCGACACGGTGTACGAGTTCGACGCGAATGGCAACCCGCTCGACTTCGCCGCCCTGGGATCAGACGCGCTGACGGGTGCCGCCACGCCGGCTGGGTCGTTCTCGTTCCCCACGGGGTACGGTACGCCAGCGGCGATCGCGGTCGACAATGCTTGCGTCCAGCACACCCCGGCGCTCACGGGCAAGGCCTGTGAAGAATTCGACCCCTCGGCCGGTGATCTGTATGTGATGGACGCCGGCCACGGCGTGATCGACAAGTTCGGACCCGAAGGCAGTTACCTGAGCCAGATCGACGGCTTCCCATCCACGGGCTTCCCGCCCATGGGCTTCGAAGGCGAACTGCTGGGGCTGGGCGTCGACGGGAGCGGCACGTTGCACGTCGACCTCATGCCGGCGGGGTCGTCGGGCTATCCGCTGGTCGAGGAGTTCGACAGCGCGCCCACGAACCATCTCGTGGCTCGCCAGCAGTGGGAGACTGTCAGTCTTCATTCATCAGACAATTCCGAGTTGGCTTACGGATTTGCCGTCTCCGCCACGGGCGATGACTACCTTATGTACGGGCCGTCGTGCTCGTGTACGGTCAAGTTCGGGCAGCGGCTCTCCTATCTTGGCGACATGGACGGCGAAGAAGCGGGTGATGTCGCCTTGGCCGTCGACCCTGCGACCGGTGAGTTCTACGCAGACGATCAGTCCTCAGTGGCCGAATGGGACACGGGCGCGATGAACCGTAACGACCAGGAAAAGTACAAAGACATCTCTGGGACGTTCGTCGCGCGCTTCGGCTCGTCCGAGCTTTCGGGGACTTCGGGCCAGGGTGGGATCGCCGTGGACGGCGCGAGCGGCCAGATCTACGTCTCAAACCCGGCCAGCGGCAAGGTCTACGTCTTCGGCAGCGACGCCCCCGCCGTGACAGTCGGCGAACCCATGAACGTGACGCGGGAAGCCGCGAGCCTGAACGGCATGGTCGATCCGCGCGGTGGCGCTGTCAGCTCGTGTGAGTTCGAATACGGCCTCACCAACGAAGCCGGCAACGGGCCCTACAATTACAGCGTGCCCTGCAAGCAGACACCGGCCGAAATAGGGGCGGGGAGCAGTCCGGTGGCAGTCTCGGCGCAGCTCGAAGGCCTCCAGGCCGGCGAACTCTACCACTTCCGCCTCGTCGCGAGCAACGCCAACGGTGCGGGAGAGGGCAGTGGTATGCTTGCGATGCACGGCCTCGGCTTCGGCATCAAGTACTTTGAAGTCAATTTCATAAACGAAAACGGCACGCCCGACACGCAGGCGGGCTCGCATCCGTATCGGTTCGTCAACACCTTCGAACTGAATTCGCACTTCGAGCGCGTGGAATCGAACGCCGACTCACGGTACCTGCGCGTACCCGATGGCGTCTTGCGGAATGTCAAGATCGATCTGCCCCCCGGTTTCGTCGGCGACCCCAATGCGAGTGCCAGGAAGTGCACCGGACAGGAATTGCGTGTTCCTGTACCCACCTGCCCTCCCGAATCGGTTGTGGGCGAAATGGAAATGCACTGGTCAGAAGTGTCGACTCGTGTAGGGGGCACCTCCGGAGACCTCTTCAATATGGTGCCCCCACACGGCGTTGCGTTGCAGCTTGGCGTCAACTTCTTCCTACCCCTGCTGTCCATCAACAACGGTGTGCTCGCCGGCGGTGACTACCCTGTGCAGGCGTCGGTGACGGAAGCGCCACCGACGGCCCCCGTCATCAAGAGCAGACTGGTGAGCTTCGGTGTTATTGCCCCCTGCAAGCAGGTGCCGCGGGGAACCGGTAAATACAAAGACCCCCGGTGCGTGGAAGCCGTCGAAGAAGCAGGCCAGGGCGAATACGAAAGGGAACCGGGCGCCGGCAAGGCCTTCCTGACGCTGCCGACGGGCTGCCACGGTCCCCTGCGCTCGACGATGGAAGCCGAGTCATGGGCAGAACCGGGCAAGTGGGTGAAGGCGAGTACGGTCACGCACAACTCTGCAGGTACACCTGTCTCGTTGACTGGCTGCTCGAAGCTCAAGTTCCTGCCGGAAATCGGCGTCGCGCCGGACAGCAGCAATGCCAGCACGTCCTCGGGTCTGACGGTGAACGTGCACGTCCCACAGAGCGCCGCGTTCAACCCCCAAGGTTTGGCTGAGTCCTCGCTCAGGGACACGACGGTGGCGCTCCCTGAAGGGGTGGCGATCAACCCGTCGGGTGGCGAGGGTCTCGAAGCGTGCTCTTCCAACGCCGGCACGTTGCCGGAAGGCGCGCTGGGCAGCCCGGGCGATCAGATCGGCTACAGGGGCCAAGAAGAACTGAACGCCGAATACGAACCGGGTGTGAATTGGAACACGTTCACGCCGGAAGTTCCGAGTCTGCTCGATCCGGGCGTGAACTTCTGTCCGAACGGGTCGAAGATCGGGACCGTGAAGATCAAGACGCCGCTGCTGGAACACGAACTGGAAGGCGCGGTGTATCTGGCGGCGCAGGACTCGAACCCGTTCGGGAGTGTCGTGGCGATGTATATCGTCGCGGAAGACCCCTATTCGGGGAGCCTGATCAAGCTCGCAGGCGAAGTGTCGTTGAACCCGCAGACGGGACAGATCGTGACGACGTTCAAGAACACGCCCGACGTGCCGTTTGAAAACCTCGAACTGCACTTCTTCGGCGGGGAACGCGCGCCGCTGGCGACCCCGTCGCGGTGCGGGACGTATACGACGACCGCGGTCTTCACGCCGTGGGACGGGAATGGTCCCGTGACCGCGGAATCGACGTTCAAAATCGAACGCGGCCCCGGCGGTGGCGCGTGTCCCAGTGCGACCCTGCCGTTCAATCCGACTGTGAACGCGGGTGCCACGAACATCCAGGCGGGAGCGTTCTCGCCGTTGACGGTGACGGTGAACCGCAAAGACGGCGAACAGAACCTGAAGTCACTCGAAGCGAAACCACCGCCCGGCCTGTCCGGTGTGCTGACGGGAGTCGAACTGTGCCCCGAACCGCAGGCTAACGAAGGATTGTGCGGGGAAAACAGCAAGGTCGGCGAAGCGACGATCGGTGTCGGTGTCGGCAACGACCCGTTCACGGTCACCGGCGGGAAGTTCTATCTCACCGGACCATACAACGGTAGTGGTAGCTGCACGGTCGGGGAAGCGGGGTGCGCGCCGTTCGGACTGACGTTCGAGGTGCCCGCGAAGGCCGGCCCGTTCGACCTCGCGAACACCAAGAACAACCATCCCTCGTGTGACTGCGTGGTCGTAAGGGGCAAGATCGAATTGAACCCGCAGACCGCGGCGATCACGATCACCTCCAACCCGCCCGGGTCCCCAGACTCGATCCCGACGAGTATCGAAGGGATCCCGCTGGAAATCCAGCACGTCAACGCCACCACCACCCGCGGGAACTTCCAATTCAACCCAACCAACTGCTCAAAAATGTCCCTCACGGGCACCGTGCAGCTCAACGAAGGCGGCACCAGCACGATCAGCACGCCGTTCCAGGTCACCAACTGCGCCGCGCTGAAGTTCGAACCCAAATTCACGGTGTCTACATCCGCTAAAACGAGCCGGACGGGCGGCGCGAGCTTGACCGCGAAGCTGGCCTACCCGAACATGCCGCAAGGCACCGACGCGGACATCGCGAAGGTCAAAGTCGAACTCCCCAAGCAACTCCCCTCCCGTTTGACGACGCTGCAGAAGGCATGCACCGCTGCACAGTTCGAAGCAAACCCGGCCGCGTGCCCCACGGCGTCGAAGATCGGCTACGCGACGGTGCACACCCCGCTGATCCCGGTCCCGCTGCAAGGCCCCGCGATCTTCGTCTCCCACGGCGGCGAAGCATTCCCTTCGCTGACGCTCGTGCTGCAGGGGTATGGGATCACGATCGATCTCGTCGGTACGACCGATATCAAGAACGGGGTGACCTCGACGACGTTCAAGACGGTTCCCGACCAGCCGTTCTCGAGCTTCGAACTGACGCTCCCCGAGGGCCCCTACTCCGCGCTCACAGCCCCCGGGAACCTCTGCACCGCGAAGAACCTCACGATGCCCACCGAATTCCTCGCTCAAAACGGCGCCGAACTCAAGCAAAGCACCAAGATCATGGTCACCGGCTGCCCGAAGGCGAAGAAGACCACCCACAAGAAGAAGAAGCACAAGCACAAAGCCAAGACCAAGCACAAGCACGGGAATCGCAAGAAGTGAGCACCGTCGCGGCTCAGTCGAAGATGTCTGCGGCGGTGAGCGCCAAGGTGTCCTTCGCCACGCCGGTCAGGCGCTCGCGTGCGCACACGAGGCCATCCTTGAAGGTGACGCGCGCAGCAGCCTGTCCTCGCCGATGACCTCGACGGCGATGGGTGCAACCATCAGCCGAGTTCAGCTGTGCTTCTCGACGAGCTCGAGGTGCTCAACCGGAACCGTGACCAAGTCAAGGGTCTCGCCGCTGTCGCCCACGATCTCAACCATCTTGTGGTCTCCGTAGTCGCTGACGACAGTGCCCTCGGTCCCCGCGGCCCACGTGCCGGTCCCGTCGTCCTTCTCGATCTCTGCGGTGAAGGCGACGACGTCGATTTCTCCGATTGCCTGCTTGACGGTTGTCATGGTCCCCCAGTCTAGGGCCTTGGGATGGCTGTTACAAGTCGTGGTGGGGCGCCCGGGTGGTCGAATGTCCAGACTGTCCGGACATTGGTGACGCGGTGGGCCTTTGCGCCGATGCCGGCAATCTGCATGTCGATGACGTAGTTGGTGCCGTAGGGCGGGTTGTCTCGGATGTCGCTGACGGGCGTGTCGAGGAGGCGGGTGAGGATCTCCGCTTCGAGGTAGTCGATTGCATCGATCGTGATCCCGAGGATCTGCTCAAAGCCCAGGGCCTTGGGTCCGCCGTACTTGTGGGCAGGGTCCAACGAGTAAGTCTCGAGCTTGCGGCGCACGCCAAACGCCTTCGCTCCGCGCGGGAGCGGCTCGCCCACGGCGGGCGGCGGGTGTGTGTCGAGGTCCTCGCTCATCGCTGTGGGCCGATCGAGTTCACGAGACCTACCGTATGCCGCGCTTGGGACGGTTCTCTCGATCGCGCCTACGCTGCGCCCTCTCGGTGCGTCGCGACACACAACAACCGAGGGCCCTTGTTGTCCGTCCGACTCCATTGACGGCGCACCCCCCAACTGGCGTCGAGCTGATCGACATGGGAACCCGTCCCACGCCTGGACGAGGCGCAGTCGCTGGGCGGCTCTTTGCTTGGTTTGGGGGCTGTGTGGTGGAGCTTCGCTGTGGGGGTATTGACAACCGTGCGGGGGTGGTGTACGGTCTCCTTTGTCATGGTCATCCCCTGGGGGTGGCTGGCGAACATAGGATCCGGTTGGGTCGCCGCGTCTGTGGTTGACTTCAAGCGCTTAGCAGGGTGCAGGTGGGTGTAGACAGGGTGCAGGTGGGTGTAGAGGGATCGGGTCGCAACGGATGAGGGAGTTGGGTTTAGCGTGGTTTCGAGTGGGAGATACGTAGTGGGGATGTGCGCCTCCGGTTTGGGGGCTGATGCTAGATGCGCCAGCTTGGCGCTGTCGCATCTCTCTCTCTCTCTCTCTCTCTTGTCCTAGCCGGCTAGGGGCTGGGGCTCCTCATCTTCGGGTCCTGACGGGCCTCCTGTCGTCCCCCGCGTGGGGTGGGCACAGCTTGTGCTTTGGGGGGTGGTCGTGAGCCCCGCACGCGGTGAGGGCGTGGTGGATGGTGCGCCACGGCGGGCCGGGCACGCTCGGGCCGGGCGCGCCTGTACGACGCGGGCGTCTGAGTCGGCGTTGGCGCGTGCGCGGTTGAGCGATGTAACGTTGCCGCGCACGCGGGTGGGTGAGATCCAGCGCTCGCGGCTGCTGGTGGGTGCCGTCGCCACGATCGATGAGCTGGGTTATCCGCGGGCGACGGTGGGGCGGATCACTGCGCGTGCGCGGCTCTCGCGGCGGACTTTCTACCAGATGTTCGCGAACCGCGATGAGTGTTTCGCGGCGGCGTTGGAGGAGGTGGCTGCCACGGTTGTCGGGGAGCTTGCGGCGGCGAGCATCGAGGGGTTGCCGTGGCGTGAGCGGGTCCGCGCGGGTGTGTGGGGAATTCTTGTGTTCTTCGATCGTGAGCCGGCGTTGGCGCGGGTGTGTGTGGTGCAGGCGATGCGCGCGGGTCCGCAGGTCCTGCAGTGCCGGGAGGGGATCCTTGCGCGGCTGGCGGCGGTGGTTGACGAGGGCCGCGAGGATGGTGCGCGTGGCGAGGGATTGACGGCGCTGACCGCGGAGGGCCTGGTCGGTGCGACATTCGCGATCCTCCACTCCCGGTTGTCGCGGCCGGATGGTGAGCCGCTGACCGGTCTGCTGGGCGAGTTGATGGCGATGATCGTGCTGCCGTATCTAGGGCCCGCGGCAGCCAGGCGCGAACGATCCCGTTCCGCGCCCGCTGCGCCCGCGGTGGCGCTGAGCACGCGCGCCTCTGCTCCGCGGAGTGCCCGCGATCCGCTTGCCGATGTGAACCTGCGTCTGACTCATCGGACCGCCAGGGTGCTGGAAGGTGTCGCGGAGTTGAGCGGGCGCGGGTCGGACCCGAGCAACCGTGAGGTCGCGACGTTCGCCGGTGTCAGCGACCCGGGGCAGATATCGAAGCTGCTGCGTCGTCTGGAGCGCCTCGGGCTGCTCGCCAACACCGGGGCGGGGCACGCCAAGGGTGAGCCAAACGCGTGGGCACTGACCGACAAGGGCGAGCGGGTCACGCACAGCATCCGGATACACGCCCGCGAGCATCGTGAGGCCGCGTGATGCCACAGGCGCCCTCATCTACGTCGGGGTTGTCGGCACTTGCCGCCCCCACGCGCCGACGGGGCGTGGCCGGTGAACAACGACTCAACAACGCACAAACCAAGGGAGACAAGGTGAAACCAACAGAGCAGTTCGCGAAAGCCGCCGTCACGTCGAAGACCGGGCGCTTCGCGACGCTCCGTGGCCTCCTCCACGCCCAAGGGAGTAGTGCGCCTGCGCGCATTCTGGTTGCTGCGCCTCTCCTCGTCCTCTGTGTTTCGCTGACGCTATCTGCCGGCGTCGCCCAAGCCGAACCCCCCAAGCTCGTCTCCTACGGACAGTTCAGCGCGCACGAGCCGAGCGCGGTTGGCGTTGCTGTGGAGGGCTCTGGAGACCTGTTCGTGTCGGGTTTCCTTACTTTCTCGGAATTCGCCCCCGAGTCGGTGGTCAAGTTCGATCCGTCGGGCAATTTGCTCTCGCCGCCGTCGCCGTTTGGGTCTGCCCACTACTCCGGCGTTGCGGTGAACCCGACGAACGGCGACGTGTACGTGCTCGGCGAAGAAGGCCTCGGCACGCCCGCGAAGATCTTCGACTACGACCCCAATACAGGCGCGACGGTGGGAGCGCCGTTTGAAGTGCCGGCGCCACGCCAGTTCTTCGGCGTCCTCTCAGATGTACAGATAGCCAGCGACTCGGCCGGCAACATCTATGTGCCTGAGCCGCTCAAGAAGAGGGAAAAGAGTCCGCCGGGATCGGGCGAATATGAATATGTACCGAATGATGAAGTGCTCGAGTACAGCCCGAGCGGCACGCTGCTGAAGACGTTCACGGGCGCCGGCGCCGGAGCGCTCGACGAACCGACCGCAGTCACGATCGACTCCTCCGGCAACCTCTGGGTGGCCGGCAACAACAGAATCGTGGAGCTCGATTCCAGCGGTGCGCCTGTGGAAGTGAACGGCAAGCCCGTGGAAATCGTGAGCGAAGGCGTGTGGTCCGTGGCACTCGACGGGCATGGGGACTTGTTCGCGGTTGTCGACAACAGCGCGGACCCGTGCGGCGAAAAGAAATCGCCCTGCCTCCATCTCATCGAGTACAGCGCGGAAGGCAGACGGCTCGCCGATGTGGGGGCCGGCAATTTCGGCACAGAATCTGGTGGCGAATTTGAACGCTTCTTCAGCATGGTCGCGGTGAATGAAGCGAGCGGGCGTGTTTACGTGACGGACGGCCGCAAAGACACCGTCTGGATCTTCGGGCCTCCCCTCGCGCCTGTGGTGGACAGGGAGCTCACCGCCGAAGTCGGCGCCTCCGAAGCGAAGCTCGGCGCGCTCGTGAGCCCCGGCGGCATCCAGACGAGCTACCGCTTCGAATACGGCCCGACCAGCGACTACGGCAGCTCGACGCCGTTCCCGGAAGGGAGCGTCGGTGAAGGGCTGGAATCGCACGCGGTGTGGGCGTCCGCAAGCGGCCTCGCGCCCGGGAGCACCTACCACTACCGTGTCGTGGCGACCAGCGAACTCGGAACGGCCTACGGAGAAGATCAGACGTTCACCACGCTGACCGCCGAACAGGCGGCTTGTCCCAACGAACAGATGCGCGGCGGCTTCTCCGGGAAGTTGCCCGACTGCCGTGCCTACGAGCTCGTGACGCTGCCGGTCACGAGCGGCTCCCAGTTCGATGGTGAACTGCGGATGGCGTATGCGAGCAAGGCCGCCGCGGATGGCGAAGCGCTCACGCTCACCACCGCGGAACCGCGGCCGGGTGCGCCCACCGCTGGCGAAAAATACGTGGCGAGGCGTGGCGCGGGCGGCTGGGTCGCGGAAGACATCATGCCGCTCGAATCCTATGACGGGGTGGGCTGCGCGAACTACCAATTCGCGTACGCCTTCTCCGAACAGGTCACCAAGGACGTGATCCAGGCCGGCGGAGGGTCACGCGCTACCTCGTCCAATAACCACGCCGAAGACCCGGAATCGTGCAACCCCGAAGGCAGTCAGGTCGTGAGCGGCGAACCGGTGGGCTACGAAAACCTGCTGGTGCGCGACAACGCGACCGGCACTTACCAGCTCGTCAACGTCACGCCGCCGGGGGTGACGCCGGCCGACGCGCACTTTCAGGCTGCCTCCGCGGATCTCAGCCACGTGATCTTCACGGAGACCTCGCCCTTGGCCGAAGGCGCGCGGTACGGCGTCGAAAACCTGTACGAATGGGACGAAGGCGCGGTGCGACTGGTGAGCGTGCTGCCGGACGGCACGGCGGTCCCCGGATCGTTTGCGGCAAAAGCGGGTACGCCCGAACACGAAAGTGTCGTCTCCAGCGACGGCTCGCACGTCCTCTTCACCTATGGCGGCGCCCTGTATGACCGGATCGACGGGCAGCGCACCGTCCAGGTCGACGAAAAACAGGGTGGGCCGGACCCCAGCGGCGGCGGCTTCTTTACGGCCGTCACGTCCGACGGCTCGAAGGTCTTCTTCCTCGACGAAAGCAAGCTCACCCCGGACTCCACTGCGGAATCCAACGAACCGGATCTGTACGAGTGCGCGCTGCCTGAAGGCACGAGCAAATGCGAATTGACCGACCTCACGGTCGCTGCGGCCGGTGAACACGCAGACGTGCTCAGTGTCACGCCGCTCGGTGGCCATGACAGCTCCTACGTCTACTTCGTCGCCAAGGGCGTGCTGGCGTCCAACACGAGGGAATTCACGAACAGCGAAGGTCAGACCGTCGTCGAAGGCGCGGAAGCCGGGAAGCAGAACCTGTATCTGTGGAACGGCGAAAAGACGACGTTCATCGCCACCGGCGTCGAATACAGCCGGTTCGGCATCGAACAGACCTCGCCCGACGGCAAGTGGCTCGCGTTCGAATCGAAAAAGAGCCTGACCGGTTATGACGACGCCGCGCTGGGAAGCGAATCCGCCGAGCTCTTCCTGTACAGCGCCGGATCGGGTTCCCACCCACCCACGCTCGCCTGCGCCTCGTGCAACCCCACGGGCGAACCCGCGGGCGCACAAGGTGGTGTGGCGCGGCGTGGAGAAGCCCTTGGAGAAATCTATGGACTCTTCCCGACCCGGCACGTGCTCACGGACGCCGGCCAGGTGTTCTTCGAAACGAATGAAGCGCTCGTGCCCTCCGATACGAACGGCGTGCGCGACGTCTACGAGTACGAGGGCGGCGGCGCGCACCTGATCTCGAGCGGCACGAGCTCCTTCGAATCGGCCCTGGAGGACGTGAGCGAAAGCGGCGATGACGTGTTCTTCAGGTCAAACCAGCAGCTCGTGCCGCAGGACAACCAGGAAGGACAGCTTGTCATCTACGATGCGCGCGTCGACGGTGGCTTCGCCGAACCGTCCTCCCCGCCGGCGTGCACGACCGCCGACGCCTGCCGTGCGGCGGCTCCGCCGCAGCCCTCGGTCTACGGGGCGCCGGCGAGCCAGACGTTCTCCGGCGTCGGGAACCTCGCTGCGCCTGAAACCAAGCCGAAGGCGACGCTCAAGGCGAAGCCCGTGAAGTGCAAAGGTGACAGGTCCCGGAAGGGTGGGAGGAAAGGCAAGTGTGTGAAAAAGCCGGCGAAGAAGGCCAAGAAGTCCGCCCACGCCAACAGGAGGGGTAAGTGATGACGCGCTCCAGGAGAATCCCGACAGCACTCTCGCTCGCGGTCGCTGCGATCGTGGCGCTGGGAGCGGGCGCGTCCCCGGCGCTCGCCGGCGAAGCGCACCCGTTCCTGCGTGAATTCGGCCACAATGCGACGGAAGCATTCTCGAACCCGAACGGGATCGCGGTCGACGAATCGACGGGTGACGTGTACGTCGCCGACATCGCGACACGACGCGGTCTACAAGTTCGACGCGAACGGCACCCCGGTCAACTTCAACTTCCCCGCGGGCTCCAGGAAGCACCCGGGAACACGCTCAAGGGAGCTGACACGCCGGCCGAATCGTTCTCGTTCCCCTCGCTGTACGGCAGCCCGGCGGCGATCGCGGTCGATAACGCTTGCGCACAGCACACCCCGGCGCTCACCGGCAGGGCCTGTGAAGAATTCGACCCCTCGGCCGGCGACCTGTACGTGATGGATGCCGGCCACGGCGTGATCGACAAGTTCAGCCCCGAAGGCAGGTACCTGAGCCAGATCGGCGGCTTCGAAGGCGAACTGCTGGGACTGGGCGTCGACGGGAGTGGCACCGTGCACGTCGACCGTGGCATCCGGCCATCTGTTGCAGATCGACGAATTCGACGACGCGGCCGTGAATCATCGCATCGCTAGCCAGGTGCTGGAATCGGAGTTTTGGGTATCGACTCTCCTGGCATTCCCGGCGAACCCAAGGCCCACGGCTTCGCCGTCTCCGCCACGGGCGATGACTACCCGATGTACGAACCGTCGTGCTCGTGTACGGTCAAGTTCGGGCAGAAGCTCTCCGCGCTCGGCCGCGTGGACAGCGGCGAAGCGGGCGACGTCGCGGTGGCCGTCGACCCCGCGACCGGCCACCTCTACGCAGACGATCAGTCCTCCGTGGCCGAGTGGGACACGGGCGCGATGAACCGCAACAGCGAAGAACATCTCAACAACCGCTCCGCTGGCACGCTCGTCGCGCGCTTCGGCTCGCTTTCGAGCTCTCGCTTCGGGCCAGGGCGGGATCGCCGTCGACGGCGCGACAGGGGACGTGTATGTCTCCAACCCCGCAAACGGCAAGGTCTACGTCTTCGGCAGCGACGTCCCGGCCGTGACAGCCGGCGAACCGACGGGCGTGACCAGGCAAGCCGCGAGCCTGAGCGGCACGGTCGATCCGCGCGGCGTCGCCGTCAGCGAATGCAAGTTCGAGTACGGCGTCACCAACGAACTCGGCAACGGCCCCTACGACCACAGCGTGCCCTGCAAGCAGACACCGGGCGAGATCGGAGCGGGAAGCGGTCCCGTGGCGGTCTCCGCGCAGCTCGAAGGCCTCGAAGCGGGCGAACTCTACCATTTCCGCCTCGTCGTGACCAACGCCAATGGCGCGGGCCAGGCCAGCGGTCTGCTCGCGACGCAGGGCGTCGGCTTCGGCATCAAGAGCTATGAAATCAGCTTCCTAAACGAAGACGGCACGCCCGACACGCAGGCGGGCTCGCACCCGTACAAGTTCGTCAACAGCTTCACGCTGAACTCGCACTTCAAGCGCCAGGAATCGAACGCTGACTCACCGTACATTCGCTTGCCCGACGGCGTCTTGCGGAATCTCAAGATCGATCTGCCCCCCGGCTTCGTCGGCGACCCCAATGCGACCTCCCAGAAGTGCACCGGACAGCAACTTCAGCTTTACTTTGCGACTGGTGACTGTCCACCCGAATCGCTCGTGGGCAAACTGCACCTGTACTGGTCAGAAAACTCGGTTCGTCAACCGAAACTCGAAAGCCCCCTCCTGGCCATGGCGCCCGTGCGCGGCGTGGCTTTGCGGCTCGGCACCAATTTCTTCATACCCGCTGCTGTATATCAACAACGGCGTTGTCGCGGGCGGCAATTACCCCGTGCAGGTGACGGTGACGGAAGCGCCGACGTCGGCGCCCGTCATCAGTAGCAAGGCGGAACTCTCCGGTGTTCTTGTCCCCTGCGTGAGGGAGCTGCAGGAAACCGGTAAGTACGAATTCGGGTGCGGAAAACGAAGCCGCCAGCGGAGAAGGCTACTACGAAAGGGGAGAAGGCGGCGACAAGGCCTTCCTGACGATGCCGACCGGCTGCCACGGCCCCCTGCGCTCGACGATAGAAGCCGAGTCGTGGGAAGAACCGGGCAACTGGGCGAAGAAGAGCACGGTCACGCACAACGTCGCGGGCACGCCCGTGTCGCTGACGGGCTGCTCGAAGCTCAAGTTCCCGGCGGAAATCAGCGTCGAACCGGACAGCAGCAACGCCAGCACGTCCTCGGGGCTGACGGTGAACGTTCACGTCCCACAGAACGCCGCGCTCAACCCCAACGGTCTGGCGGAGTCGGCGCTGCGGGACACGACGGTGGCGCTGCCCGAAGGGGTCGCGATCAACCCGTCGGGTGGCGACGGCCTTGAATCGTGCACTTCCGAACCGGCAGCGCTTGCCGCGGGCGCGCTCGGTAGCTCTGGCGATCAGATCGGCTACATGGGCCAGGAAGAACTGAACGCCGAATACGAACCGGGCGTGAAGTGGAACACGTTCACGTCGGAAGTGGCGAGTCCGCTTGCGCCGGGGTTCAACTTCTGCCCGAACGGCTCGAAGATCGGGACTGTGAAGATCAAGACGCCGCTGCTCGAACACGAACTGGAAGGCTCGGTGTATTTGGCGGCGCAGGACGCAAACCCGTTCGGGAGTCTGATAGCGATGTATATCGTCGCGGAAGACCCCTATTCGGGGAGCGTGATCAAGCTCGCGGGCGAAGTGTCGTTGAACCCGCAGACGGGGCAGATCGTCACGACGTTCAAGAACACACCCGACGTACCGTTTGAAAACCTCGAACTGCACTTCTTCGGCGGGGAACGCGCACCGCTGCGCGACACCGTCGCATTGTGGGACGTACACGACGAAGGCGGTGTTCACGCCGTGGGACGGCAACGGTCCCGTGACCTCGGAATCGTCGTTCAACATCGAACACGGCCCGAACGGGAGCCCGTGCCCGGGTGCGACCCTGCCGTTCGCCCCGACCGTGAACGCGGGCGCGACCAACATCCAGGCGGGTGCGTTCTCGCCGTTGACGGTGACGGTGAACCGCAAAGACGGCGAACAGAACCTGAAGTCGCTCGAAGCGAAACTACCACCGGGCCTGTCCGGTGTGCTGTCAGGTGTCGAACTGTGCCCCGAACCACAGGCCAACGAAGGGCTGTGCGGAGAAAACAGCAAGGTCGGCGAAGCGACGATCGGTGTTGGTATCGGCAACGACCCGTTTACGGTCACCGGCGGGAAGTTCTATCTCACCGGCCCATACAACGGGCACGGCAGCTGCACCGTCGGCGAAACGGGGTGCGCACCGTTCGGCCTAACGTTCGAGGTGCCCGCGAAGGCCGGCCCGTTCGACCTCGCGAACACGACGAACAACCATCCCCCGTGCGACTGCGTGCTCGTCAGGGGCAAGATCGAACTGGACCCGCAGACCGCGGCGATCACGATCACCTCCAACCCACCCGGGTCTCCGGACTCGATCCCGACGAGCATCGAAGGGATCCCCCTGGAAATCCAGCACGTCAACGCCACCACCACCCGCGGGAACTTCCAATTCAACCCAACCAACTGCTCAAAAATGGCGCTCACCGGCACGGTGCAGCTGAACGAAGGCGGTTCGAGCACGATCTCAACGCCGTTTCAGGTCACCAACTGCGCCGCGCTGAAGTTCGAACCCAAATTCACGGTCTCGACATCCGCCAAAACAAGCCGCACCGGACGGGGCGAGCCTGACCGCGAAGCTGGCCTACCCGAACGTGCCGCAAGGCACCGACGCGGACATCGCGAAGGTCAAAGTCGAACTCCCCAAGCAACTCCCCTCCCGTTTGACGACGCTACAGAAGGCATGCACCGCCGCACAGTTCGAAGCCAACCCCGCCGCCTGCCCCGCGGCGTCGAAGATCGGCTACGCGGTCGTGCACACCCCGCTGATCCCGGTCCCGCTGCAGGGCCCCGCGATCTTCGTCTCCCACGGCGGCGAAGCATTCCCCTCGCTGACGCTCGTGCTGCAGGGGTACGGGATCACGATCGACCTCGTCGGTACGACCGTACATCAAGAAGCCGGGGTGACCTCGACGACGTTCAAGACGGTCCCCGACCAGCCGTTCTCGAGCTTCGAACTGACGCTCCCCGAGGGCCCCTACTCCGCGCTCACAGCCCCCGGGAACCTCTGCACCGCCAAGAACCTCACGATGCCAACCGAATTCCTCGCGCAGAACGGCGCCGAGCTCAAGCAGACCACCAAGATCGCGGTCACCGGCTGCCCGAAGCACAAGAAGGTCACCCACAAGAAGAAAAAGCACAAGGCCAAGGCCAAGCACAAGCGCAAGACCAAGCGGTGAGACGCCTGACAGGCGACAGGACAGGGGAGGTGGCGCATGGCGCGCACCAGCTGCTGTCGAGCAGAGCCCTGAGGGCCGTGTGGAGCGACGGACGATCACCCCCTGTCCGCTGTTCCGCTGGTGTTTGGGGGTCTGTGTGGTGGGGTCGTGGTGTAGGGGTATTGACAACCGTGCGGGGGTGGTGTACGGTCTCCTTTGTCATGGTCATCCCTTGGGGGGTGGCTGGCGAACATAGGATCCGGTTGGGTCACCGCGTCGTGTGGTTGACTTCAAGCGCTTAGCAGGGTGCAGGTGGGTGTAGAGGGATCGGGTCGCAACGGATGAGGGAGTTGGGTTTAGCGTGGTTTCGAGTGGGAGATACGTAGTGGGGATGTGCGCGTCGGCCCGGAGGGCTGATGCTAGATGCGCCAGCTTGGCGCTGTCGCATCTCTCTCTCTCTCTCTCTCTCTTGTCCTGAGCCGCTAGGAGCTGGGGCTCCTCATCTTCGGGTCCTGAGGGGCCTCGCGGCGTCCCCCGGGTGGGGTGGGCACAGCTTGTGCTCCGGGGGGCTGTCGTGAGTGCCGCGCTTGATCGCGGTGCTCGTGGTGGCCGCGTGGCGGGGGCGTCGAGGCGTGCCGGGCGCGCTCGGGCGGCCGGAACGGCCGGGGTGAGTGAGTCGGCGTTGGCGCGTGCGCGGTTGAGTGATGTGGCGTTGCCGCGTACGCGGGTGGGTGAGATTCAGCGCTCGCGGCTGCTGGCCGGTGCGGTCGGCACGATCGATGAGTTGGGTTATCCCCGGGCGACGGTGGGGCGGATCACCGGGCGTGCGCGGCTGTCGCGGCGGACTTTCTACCAGATGTTCGCGAATCGCGATGAGTGTTTCGCGGCGGCGTTGGAGGAGGTGGCTGCCACGGTTGTCGGGGAGCTGTCGGCGGCGGGCCTCGAGGGGTTGGCGTGGCGTGAGCGGGTCCGTATGGGTGTGTGGGCGATCTTGGCGTTCTTCGATCGTGAGCCGGTGTTGGCGCGGGTGTGTGTGGTGCAGGCGTTGCGTGCGGGTCCGCTGGTGCTGGAGCGCCGGGAGGAGATCCTTGCGCGGCTGGCAGCGGTGGTCGACGAGGGTCGTGAGGAAAGGGCGCGTAGCGACGGCTTGACCCCGTTGACCGCGGAGGGCGTGGTGGGCGCCGCGTTCGCGATCGTCTACTCCCGGCTCTCGCGACGGGATGGTGACCCACTGACGGGTCTGTTGGGTGAGTTGATGGCGATGATCGTGCTGCCGTATCTCGGTCCCGCGGCGGCCAGGCGCGAACGGTCGCGGCCGGCGCCCGCCGCGCCTGTGGTGGCAGCGAGCGCGCCCACCCCAGCGTCGCGGAGCGAGCGTGACCCACTGGCTGATGTGAACCTGCGCCTGACTCACCGAACCGCGAGGGTGCTGGAGGGAATCGCGGAGTTGAGCGGGCGCGGCGCCGACCCCAGCAACCGCCAGGTCGCGACGTTCGCCGGTGTCAGCGACCCGGGGCAGATCTCCAAGCTCCTGCGTCGCCTGGAGCGCCTCGGGCTGCTCCTCAATACCGGGGCGGGGCATGCCAAGGGCGAGCCGAACGCGTGGGCGCTCACCCCCATGGGCCAGCAGATCACCCAGAGCATCCGGTTGCACAGCGCCTCCCACGAGCGGCGGGCTGCGTGATGCCACGGGCGCGCTCATCTATCTCATCGAGCACGTGGGTGCTCCCCGCGCATGCGGCGCGCGGACGGCGTGTGCCTCGCCGCAACGACTTCACAACACCAACCAAGGAGAACAAGGTGAAATCCACTGAGCACACCGCGAAAGCCTCCGTCACGCCGAAGATCGGGCGCTTCGCGACGCTTCGTGGCCTCCTCCAAGCCCAAGGGAGTGGTGCGTCCGCGCGCGGTCTGGTTGTCGCGCCGCTCGTCGTGCTCTGTGTTCTGCTTGCGCTCTGTGTCGGTGTCGCCCAAGCCGAACCTCCCGCGCTCATTCCCTACGGAGTGCTCCCCACACACCAGGAATTGGTGAATGGCATCGCGGTGGAAGGCTCCGGAGACCTGTTCTTGACAAGCATCTTCAAAGGGGAGTTTGAAGAATCGACGGTGATCAAGCTCGATCCTTCGGGCAACTTGCTCTCGCCGCCGTCGTCGTTTGGCTTGGCGCACTACTCGGGCGTCGCGGTGAACCCCGTGAACGGCGACGTGTACGCGCTCGGTGAAACGGGAAGCTTGGGCTCGGGCGAACCCGCGAAGATCTTCGTCTACAACCCCAACACGGGCGCGCCGGTGTCGTCGTTTGAAGTGGCGGCGTCACGTAATCTCTTCGGCTTCTTCGCGGATGTGCAGATCGCGGCCGACTCGGCCGGCAACGTGTACTTGCCGGTGGTGTCCGAAAACGAGGTGCTCGAGTACAGCCCGAACGGCACGCTGCTGAAGACCTTCAAGGGCTCCGGCGCCGACGTGCTCGACGAGCCGACTGGTATCGCGGTCGACTCCTCCGGCGACCTCTGGGTGGCCAACTCCGGCAGCGGCAGGATCGTGGAGTTCGATCCCAGTGGCGCGCCCGTGGAAGTGAATGGCAAGCCCGTTGAAATCGAAAGCAAAGGCGTGTGGTCGGTGGCACTCGACCGGCATGGGCATGTGTTCGCGCTCGTCGCCAACAGCGCTGACTCGTGCGGAGAAAAGGCCGCGCCCTGCCTGCATCTCCTCGAGTACAGCGCGGAAGGCAGGCAGCTCGCCGACGTAGGGGCCGGCAATTTCGCTGGCAGCGAAGTGGAACTCTATTACAGCGGTCTCGCGGTGAATGAGGCGAATGGGCGTGTATACGTGGTCGCCGGCCAACAGGAAACCATCTGGGTGTTCGGGCCCCCCACTGCCCCCGTGTTCGACAAAGAGTTCACCGCCGAAGTCACGGCCTCCGAAGCGAAGCTCGGGGCACTGGTCGACCCCGGCGGCATCGCCGCGAGCTATCGCTTCGAATATGGCCCGACCAGCGCTTACGGCAGCTCGACTCCCTTCCCGGAAGGCAGTATCGGCGAAGGACTGGAAGCGCGCGCGGTGTGGGCGTCCGCGAGCGGTCTCGCGCCTGGGAGCACCTATCACTTCCGTCTCGTGGCGAGCAACGAACTGGGTATGGTCTACGGCCCTGACCAGACCTTCACCACGCTGAGCGCCGAACAGGCGGCGTGTCCCAACGAACAGCGGCGGGGCGGCTTCGCCGCGAGGTTGCCCGACTGCCGCGCCTACGAGCTCGTGACGCCGCCGGTCGAGAGCTCCTCCCAGTTCGACGCGGCGAAAGAATTTGCGTTCTCGAGCACGGTCGCCGCGGGTGGCGAAGCGGTCTCGCTCGTCACCACGGAGCCGCGGCCGAGTGCGCCCACCTCCGGCAAGCAATACGTGGCGACGCGTGGTGCGGGCGGTTGGATCGCGGAAGACATCATGCCGATCGAACCCTATGACGGGGCGGGTTGCCCGGAATACCAATACGCGTACGCATATTCGGATCAGCTCACCAAGGATGTCCTGCTGGTTGGCGGAGGGTCAAGCACCACCGTGTCCGGAAACATCCACGAAGACCCGGAATCGTGCAACCCTGCGGGCAGTCAGGTCGTGAGCGGCGAACCGGTGGGGCAGGAAAATCTGCTGGTGCGCGACAACACGACGGGTGCCTACCGGCTCGTCAACGTTACGCCGCCGGGGGTGACTCCGGCCGATGCGCACTTCCAGGCCGCCTCCGCTGACCTCAGCCGCGTGATCTTCACGGAGAACGCGCCCCTCGCCGTAGGCGCGCGGTACGGCGTCGAAAACCTCTACGAATGGGACGAAGGCGCTGTGCGGCTGGTAAGCGTGCTGCCGAATGGCACGGCGGTCGCCGGATCGCCCGCGGCAAAAGCGGGTACGCCCGAACACGAAGGTGTGGTCTCGAGTGATGGCTCGCACGTGCTCTTCACCTACGGCGGCGCCCTTTATGACCGCATCGACGGGCAGCGCACCGTCCAGGTCGACGAATCACAGGGTGGGTCGGGCCCCAGCGGTGGTGGCACCCTGCAGGCCGCCACCTCCGACGGCCAGGAGGTCTTCTTCCTCGACGAAAGCAAGCTCAGCCCCGACTCGACCGCGGCCGCGGGCGAACCTGACCTGTACGAGTGCGCGCTGCCCGAAGGTGCGAGCAAATGCGAATTGGCCGACATCACGGTCGCCGCGGTCGGCGAACACGCCGACGTGCGGCGCGTCACGCCGCTCGGCAGCCATGACAGCTCCTACATCTACTTCGTCGCCGAGGGCGTGCTGGCGTCCAACACGCGGGAATTCACGAACGAAGAAGGCAAGACCGTCGTCGAAGGCGCCCAAGCCGGGAAGGAAAACGTGTATCTGTGGAACGGCAACACGACGACCTTCATCGCCACCGGTTCCAACTCCGCGTTCGGCGGCTCGCAGGCCTCGCCCGACGGCAAGTGGCTCGCGTTCGACTCGGACAAGAGCCCCACCGGCTATGACAACGTCGAGCCGAGCGGCGGTTCCGCCATGGAGCTCTTCTTGTACAGCGCCGCCACAGGGCAGCTCGCCTGCGCCTCGTGCAACCCCACGGGCGAACCCCCGGTTGATGGCGGCATTTTATCGACCGGAGGTGGCATCGGGCAGAACCCGGGCGATTCCGAAGAAGGCGACGGCGGAGTCTTCCGGACGCGGCACCTGCTCACGGACGCCGGCCAGGTGTTCTTCGAAACGACGGAAGCGCTCGTGCCCGCCGATACGAATGGCGAGCTCGACGTCTACGAGTACGAGGGTAGCCACGCGTACTTGATCTCGAGCGGCACGAGCCCTTTCGAATCGAGCTTGGTGGGCGCGAGCGAAAGCGGTGATGATGTGTTCTTCCGCTCCGACCAGGCGCTGGTGCCGCAGAACGACCAGGAAGGGCAGATCGTCATCTACGACGCGCGCGTCGGGGGTGGCTTCGCCGAAGTGTCCTCTCCGCCGGAGTGCACGACTGCTGATGCCTGCCGTGCGGCGGTCCCGCTGCAGCCCTCGGTTTACGGGGCGCCGGCGAGCCAGACCTTCGAAGGCGCCGGGAACCTCGCCCCGCCTGCCGAAGGGACCGTCACGACCAAGAGGAAGACGGCGAAGTGCCGCAAGGGCACCGTGAAGAAGAAGGGCAGGTGTGTGAAGGCCGGGGCACGGGCTAAGCGGGCCAGGAAGACCTCGAAGCGGGCCAGGAAGTCCAACTACAAGACGGGGAGACGCTGAACATGGGGATCACACGTAAGCTCGGTGTCGCTGCCACGGCGCTCGTCCTGACAGCGCTCTGCGGCCTCACGCCCGCCTTCGCCGCGGGCGAACAGCATCCGCTCACGAGCAGCTTTGAACGCTCCAGTGGTGTGCCGTTCTCGAACCCCAACGGGATCGCGGTCGATGAAGGGACCGGCGATGTGTACGTGGCCGACCTCGGCACCGACACGGTGTATAAGTTCGACGCTGGCGGCACCCCGGTGGACTTCGCGGCGCTCGGCTCAAATGCGCTGAGTGGCGCCGCGACGCCGGCCGGGTCGTTCTCGTTTCCCTCGGTGTATGGCACCCCGGCGGCGATCGCGGTCGATAACGCTTGCGTGCAGCACGCGCCGGTGCTCGCCGGCAAGGCCTGTGAAGAATTCGATCCCTCGGCCGGCGATGTGTACGTGATGGATGCCGGCCATGGCGTGATCGACAAGTTCAGTCCCGAAGGCAGCTACCTGAGCCAGATCGGCGGCTTCCCCCCCTACACCGGTACTGCCAACGGCGGCGACCTGCTGGGGCTGGGCGTCGACGCAAGCGGTGCCGTGCACGTTGGCCTCAACGCAACGTCTAGCCACCCGCTGGTGGAGGAGTTCGACACCGAGGTCGCGAATCGTCTCACGGCCCGCATGCAGTGGGAAACGTGGAACGCGGGTCCCGGTGAGGGCTTCGCCGAAACACCCTTCGCCCACGGCTTCGCCGTCTCCGCCACGGGCGATAACTACATGGTCTACGAACCTTCACCGGCATGCTCGTGCACGCTCAAGTTCGGGCAGCGGGTCTCGGCGCTCGGCCGTGTGGACAGCGGTGAAGCGGGCGATGTCGCGGTGGCCGTCGACCCCGCGACCGGCCACCTCTACGCGGACGATCAGTCCTCCGTGGCCGAGTGGGACACGGGCGCGATGAACCGCAACAGCCGCGAAAACAAATCCACGGGGGAAGAACAACAAGCCGCTGGCACGCTCGTCGCGCGCTTCGGGTCGCTGCAGCTGTCGGCCTCTCTGGCCCGGCAGGGTGGGATCGCCGTGGACGGCGCGAGCGGCGAGATCTATGTCTCAAACCCGGCCGACGGCAGGGTCTACGTGTTCGGTAGCGACGCCCCGGCCGTGACGGCCGGTGAACCGACGGGCGTCACCATGCAAGACGCGAGCTTGAGCGGCGCGGTCGATCCGCGCGGCGTCGCCGTCAGCTCGTGTGAATTCCAATGGGGCCACACCGACGAATTCGGGGACGGTCCCTACGACCACAGCTTGCCCTGCGCGCAGACGCCGGGCGAGATCGGCGCGGGAAGCGGCCCGGTGGCGGTCTCCGCGCGGCTCGAAGGCCTCGAAGCCGGCCAGCTCTACCACTTCCACCTCGTCGCGACGAACGCGGATGGCGTGGGCGAGGGCAGCGCTCTGCTCGCGACGCACGGTCTGGGCTTCGGCATCAAAGACTTTGGCGTCAGCTTCCTGAACGAAGACGGCACGCCCGACACGCAGGCGGGCTCGCACCCGTTCCAGTTCGTCAACACGTTCGAAATGAACTCGCACTTCGAGCGCATGGAATCGAACGCCGACTCGCCGTACGTGCCCTACCCCGACGGCGTCCTGCGGGATGTCACGGTTGATTTGCCGCCCGGCTTCGTCGGTGACCCCAATGCGACTCCCAAGAAGTGCACCGGACAGGAACTGCGGCCGTGGCCGGGCGACTGTCCAAACACTTCGAGGGTAGGCGAACTGCAACTGGGCTGGGGAGGAGCAACGCCTCGTGCGGGGAGCTTCCGCAACGTCCTCTGGAACATGGTGCCTCCACATGGCACGGCTTTGCAGCTCGGCACCAATTTCTTCGTCCCTCTGCTGTTCATCAACAACGGGGTGCATGCCGGCGGGGCCTACCCCGTGCAGGCGACGGTGACCGAGGCGCCGGGGGAGGCGCCCGTGATCAGAAGCAAGGTGACGCTCTCCGGTGTTGTGACCCCTTGTGTGAAAGTGGAAAAGGGAACCGGAAAATACAACGATTTCGCGTGCAGGGAAAAAGCTACTGCCCGCGGTGGCGCCGAATTCGAAAAGGAAACGTCCAGCAGCAAACCCTTCCTGACACTTCCGACCGGTTGCCACGGCCCGCTGCACTCGTCGATGGCGGTGGACTCGTGGGAAAACCCGGGCCAGTGGGTGAAAGCGAGCACGGTCACGCAGAACGTCGCGGGTACGCCCGTGTCGCTGACGGGTTGCTCGAAGCTCAAGTTCCCGCCGGAAATCGGTGTCGCGGCGGACAGCAGCGATGCCAGCACGTCCTCGGGGCTTACGGTCAATGTCCATCTCCCGCAGGGTGCCGCGTTCAACCCCAACGGGCTGGCGGAGTCCTCGCTTAGGGACACGACCGTGGCGCTGCCCGAAGGGGTAGCGATCAACCCGGCGGGTGGCGGTGGCCTTGAATCGTGCTCGTCGGACCCTGGCGCGTTGCCGGCGGGCGCGCTCGGCAGCCCCGGCGATCAGATTGGCTACACGGGTCAGGAAGAATTGAACGAAGATGAACCGGGCGTGAAGTGGGACACGTATACCCCGGAAATGCCGGGCGTGATTCAGCCGGGTGTGAACTTCTGTCCGAATGGGTCGAAGATCGGGACCGTGAAGATCAAGACGCCGCTGTTGGAACACGAACTGGAAGGCGCGGTGTATCTGGCGGCGCAGGACAACAACCCGTTCGAGAGTCTCGTAGCGATGTATCTGATCGCGGAAGACCCCTACTCGGGGAGCTTGATCAAGCTCGCGGGCGAAGTGTCGATCAACCCGGATACGGGGCAGATCGTCACGACGTTCAAGAACACGCCCGACGTGCCGTTTGAAAACCTCGAACTGCACTTCTTCGGTGGGGAACGCGCGCCGCTAGCGACCCCGTCGCATTGCGGAACCTATACGACCAAGGCTGTGTTCACGCCCTGGGACGGTAACGGTCCCGTGACCTCGGAATCCTCGTTCAATATCGAACACGGACCGAACGGGAGCCCGTGCCCCGGCGCAAGCCTGCCGTTCAACCCCTCTGTGAACGCGGGCGCGACGAACATCCAGGCGGGTGCGTTCTCGCCGCTGACGGTGACGGTGAACCGCAAAAACGGCGAACAGAACCTGAAGTCGATCGAAGGGAAACTGCCACCGGGCCTGTCCGGTGTGCTGACGGGTGTCGAAATGTGCACCGAACCGCAAGCCAACGAAGGATTGTGCGGGGAAAACAGCAAGATCGGCGAAGCGACGATCGGTGTCGGGGTCGGCAATGACCCGTTCACGGTCACCGGCGGGAAGTTCTATCTCACCGGCCCCTACAACGGCCACGGCAGCTGCACAGTCGGCGAAACAGGGTGCGCGCCGTTCGGGATCACGTTCGAGGTGCCCGCGAAGGCCGGCCCGTTCGACCTCGCGAACACGAAGAACAACCACCCCCCGTGCGACTGCGTGGTCGTCAGGGGCAAGATCGAACTGAACCCGATCACTTCCGCGATCACGATCACCTCCAACCCACCCGGGTCACCGGACTCGATCCCGACGAGCATCGAAGGGATCCCGCTGGAAATCCAGCACGTCAACGCCACCACCACACGCGGGAACTTCCAATTCAACCCAACCAACTGCTCAAAGATGTCCCTGACGGGCACGGTGCAGCTAAACGAAGGCGGCACCAGCACGATCTCCACGCCGTTCCAGGTTACGAACTGCGCCGCGTTGAAGTTCGAACCAAAATTCAGCGTCTCCACATCCGCCAAGACGAGCCGGGCCGACGGGGCGAGCCTGACCGCGAAGCTGACCTACCCGAACGTGCCGTTTGGTAGCCAGGCGAACATCAAGCAGGTCAAAGTCGAACTCCCCAAGCAGCTCCCATCGCGGTTGACGACATTGCAGAAAGCGTGCACCGCCGCGCAGTTCGACGCGAACCCGGCAGGCTGTCCGGCGGCGTCGATCGTCGGGCATGCCAGGGCGATCACGCCGCTGGTGCCCGTCCCGCTTGAAGGTCCGGCGTACTTCGTCTCAAACGGTGGCGAAGCGTTCCCGAACCTGATCGTCGTGCTGCAGGGCTACGGCGTCACGATCGACCTCGTCGGCGACACGTTCATCAGCAAAGCAGGGGTCACGTCGAGCACGTTCAAGACCGTCCCCGACCAGCCCGTCACAAGCTTCGAACTCACACTCCCCGAGGGCCCCTACTCCGCGCTCACCACCGCCGGGAACCTCTGCACCGCCAAGAAACTCACGATACCGACCGAATTCATCGCCCAGAACGGCGCCGAGCTCAAGCAGAGCACCAAGATCGCCGTCACGGGGTGCCCGAAGCACAAGGTGGTCAAGCACAAGGGCAAGAAGAAGCGGACGGCCAAGCGTGGGCAGCATGGCAAGGACAAAGGAAGTCACGGCAAGAAGGGATGAGCAAGCGGCTGGAGCACAACCTGGCGCTCTAGCGCGAGCCGGTCGGCGGAGGTATGCCCAGTTGGCGGCAGATCGTGCGCGCCAATCCGTAACCCAGCTCGCGATGGCGGGGGATCGATGTCAGCGGTTTGCCTCCAGGTGCCGCCCACCACGAGTGCTCGCGACCCTCTCTGTCCAAGTAGCAGCCGTGTTTCTTCAGATGCTGTTCGAGCTGGCGACGCTTCACGCAGCGAAGCTCAGATGCACCGGCTCGGTGTCTGCGTCCGCCGGAATCTCGCCCAGCTTATTGCTGGCCTGATCCTGGACGTAGAAGCGCAGCCAGTCATTCAGCGCAGACAGAACCATCTCTCGAGCTTCCTCACGTGTACGGCCCTGGCTGAGAACGCCGGGCACCTCGGGAATCGAAACCGTGATCCACCCTTCGGTGTCGGGCTCGTAGACGATCGTGAGGCTGAGGGGATCATCCATGGCCCCACCTTAGCGCCCTGTCCGACTCCTCGCAACGGGTGGATGCTATAGCAGCGCCAGAAGGTGCAGGTTTATAGCACCTTTTGTTGCGCTGTTATTGCACCTGCCATCCACCTGGGCTGATCGACAGAAAGAGCCCCGCCCCGCCCCTCCTTACGCGGGCAGCAGCTCGAGCGCCTTTACGTGACGGGGGCGCATGACCGGAAAGTGTCGATGGTCGAGCGTCGCCAGCTTTGGCTCGCGCAGGCGCTCCACCACAGCCAACACCGCGGCATCGACGAATCCGACGCGCAGGTCGGCGTAGGTGCGAAGCAGCTCGGCGATCCGCGCGTAATCGCTCTCGGTGAGGCTCTCCACCTCGAAGGCTCCGCTGCGGATCTGATCCAAAATCCTGGGGAAGGCTTCGGGGCCGAGCTCTCGCGAGGCCATGTAGTCGAGCTCGACAAGCACGGGCGCCGGCACGATTCGAGGTTCCCGCACGTTGCTCAGCAGCTCGGCGCAGACGGCATGCTGTTCGTCCTTCGCATCGATCGCCGCCAGCAGTGGACCTGTGTCGATGACTAGCGAAATGGCTCGGGCTCGTACTCGTCTTCGCTTGCCCGGCGCGAAAGGTCTCCCTGGCCGGAGGAGAACGCGCCGATGCACGTCAAAGGCGGCGGGATCCGTTCCTCGTCGGCCGACCCCAGCTCATGCTCCATCGCGTCGCGCACCACTTGGGCGACGGAGACCCCGCGCTCGGCGGCGCGCCGTTTGGCCCGCTGGAGAAGCTCCGGCTCCGCCTGGATCATCAACCTCTGCATCACGATGCAATCATGATAGCAACAACTGGTCTGATCGGAAGAGCAACGGTCCGAGCGGTTCGCTGGATCGGACGCTGGCCGGGTGGATCGTGGCCGCTGGGCCCATGGTGGGGCCTGTGTCGTGGATCTGTGGTGTGGGGGTATTGACAAGGGTGCGGGGGTGGTGTACGGTGTCGCTTGTCATGGTCATCCCCTCGGGGGTGGCTGGCGAACATAGGATCCGGTTGGGTCACCGCGTCGTGTGGTTGACTGCAAGCGCTGGCAGGGTGTCGGTTGGTGTAGAGGGACCGGGTCGCAATGGATGAGGGAGTTGGGTTTAGCGTGGTTTCGAGTGGGAGATACGTAGTGGGGACGTGCGCGTCCGCTCAGTGGAGTGATGCTAGATGCGCCAGCTTGGCGCTGTCGCATCTCTCTCTCTCTCTCTCTCTCTTGTCCTAGCTCACCGGGGGCTGGGGCTCCTCATCTTCGGGTCCTAACGGGCCTTCCGTCGTTCCCCGCGGGGGGTGGGCACAGCTTGTGCTCCGGGGGGTTCTCGTGAGCGCCGCGTTTGGCAGCGGTGCTAGTGGTGGACGTGTGGCAGGGGCGTCGAGGCGCGTCGGGCGCGCTCGAACGGCTGGGGTGGGTGAGTCGGCGTTGGCGCGTGCGCGTTTGCGTGATGTGACGTCGCCGCGTACGCGGATAGGTGAGATTCAGCGTTCGCGGCTGCTGGCGGGTGCGGTTAGCGCGATCGATGAGTTGGGTTATCCGCGGGCGACGGTGGGGCGGATGACCGGGCGTGCGCGGTTGTCGCGGCGGACGTTCTACCAGACGTTCGCTAATTGTGATGAGTGTTTCGCGGCGGTTCTGCAGGAGCTGGTCGCGACGGTCGCGGGGGAGCTTTCGGCGGTGGGCCTGGAGAGGTTGCCGTGGCGTGAGCGGGTCCGCATGGGCCTGTTCACGATTCTCTCGTTCTTCGATCGCGAGCCGGCGCTGGCGCGGGTGTGTGTGGTGCAGGCTTTGCGTGCCGGTCCGCTGGTGCTGGAGCGCCGCGAGGCGGTTCTCGCGCGGCTGGCGGCGGTGGTCGACGAGGGTCGTAGCGGGGGTGCGCGTGGTGATGGTTTGACTCCGGTGACTGCGGAGGGTGTGGTCGGCGCGGCGTTCGCGATCGTCTATTCGCGGCTCTCGCGGGGGGATGGTGAGCCGCTGACTGGTTTGTTGGGGGAGTTGATGGCGATGATCGTGCTGCCGTATCTCGGTCCCGCCGTGGCGCGCCGCGAACGAGCTCGCCCGGCGCCCGCCGCGCTTGTCGTGACACCGAGCACACGCGCTGCTGCCCCGCGGAGCGCCAGCGACCCGCTCGCGGATGTGAACCTGCGTTTGACCCATCGGACGGCCAGGGTGCTGGAGGGTATCGCCGAGCTGAGCGGGCGCGGCTCTGATCCCAGCAACCGCGAGGTCGCGACGTTCGCTGGTGTAAGCGACCCGGGGCAGATCTCGAAGCTTCTGCGTCGTCTGGAGCGCCTCGGGCTGCTCCGCAACACAGGGGCGGGGCACGCCAAGGGTGAGCCGAACGCATGGGCGCTGACCCCGAAGGGCGAGCAGATCACCCAGAGCATCCGGGTGCACAGCGCCTCCCACGAGCGGCGGGCTGCGTGATGTCACGGGCGCGCTCATCCATCTCGTCGAGGGCGTGGGTGTTCCACGTGCATGCCGCGCGCGGACGGAGCTTGCCTCGCCGCAACGACTTCATAACACCAACCAAGGAGAACAAGGTGAGATCCACAGAGCACACCGCGAAGGCCGCCGTCACGCCGAAGACCGGGCGCTTCGCGACGCTCCGTGGCGTGCACCGTGATCAAGGGAGTAGTGCGTCTCTGCGCAGTCTGATCGCCACCCCCCTGATAGCTCTCTGCGTTCTGCTCACGCTCTCTGCCGCCGTCGCCCAAGCCGAACCCCCCAAGCTGATCTCCTACGGACACTTCGGCACGCACGAGGCGGATGTGGGCGGCGCCGCCGTGGAAGGCTCTGGAGACCTGTTCGTGTCGGGTACCTTTTCGGGAGATCCTTTTGCGGAAGATTTTGCCCTCGGGAAGGTGGTCAAGCTCGATCCTTCAGGCAATTCGCTCTCGCCGCCGTCGCCGTTTGGGTATGCGATCTACTCGGGTGTCGCGGTGAACCCGACGAACGGCGATGTGTACGTGCTCGGTCAAGAAGCACTCTTCACCCCTACGACGAAGATCTTCGTCTACGACCCCAACACGGGCGCATTGCTGTCGTCGTTCGAAGTGCCGGCGCAGCGCAATGCCTTTGGCCTCTTCACAGCCGTCCCGATTGCCGCGGACTCGGCCGGCAACGTGTACGTGCCGGTCGTGCCTGAAAACGAGGTGCTCGAGTACAGCTCGAGCGGCACGCTGTTGAAGACGTTCACGGGCTCGGGCGCCAGTGTGCTGAGGGAGCCGACCGGGGTCGCGGTCGCTCCGTCCGGCAACCTGTGGGTGGCTGGCAGCAACAGGATCGTGGAGCTCGACGCGAGCGACGCCCCGGTGGAAGTGAACGGCAAGCCCGTGGAAATCGAAAGCGAAGGCGTGTGGTCGGTGGCACTCAACGGGCAAGGGGACGTGCTCGCGCTCGTCAACAACAGCGCGGACTCGTGCGGCGAAAAAGCCGCGCCCTGCTTCCATCTCATCGAGTACAACTCGGAAGGCAGGCAGCTCGCCGACGTGGGGGCCGGCAAGCTCGGCGAGGACGGCGGCGAAGAAGAAGACTACGACAGCGGTCTCGCGGTGAATCAAGCGAACGGGCGTGTATATATGGTCGCCGGCCTCCAAGAAACCGTCTGGGTGTTCGGGCCCCCCACCGCGCCCGCGGTCGGCAGGCAGTTCACCGCTGAAGTCCACACTTCCGAAGCGAAGCTTGGCGCGCTCGTCGACCCGGGCGGCATCGCCGCGAGCTACCGCTTCGAATACGGCCCCACCAGCGCGTACGGCAGCTCGACGCCCTTCCCAGAAGGCAGCGTCGGCGAAGGAGTGGAATCGCACACGGTGTGGACAGGCTCGAGTGGCCTCGCGCCCGGAACCACCTATCACTACCGTGTCGTGGCGAGCAACGAACTGGGAACGGTCTACGGCCCCGATCAGACTTTCACCACGTTGACGGCTGAACAGGCGGCGTGTCCCAACGAAGAATTTCGCGGCGGCTTCGCCGTGGGGTTGCCCGACTGCCGCGCCTACGAGCTCGTAACGCCGCCGCCCAAGAACTCATCCCAGCCCGACGATAAGCAGGAAATTGCGTACGCAAGCGTGGTCGCCGCGGATGGCGAAGCGATCACGCTCCGCACCACGGACCCGCAGCCGGGCGCGCCCAGCGGCGGCGAAGAATACGTGGCGACGCGTCACGCGGATGGCTGGATCGCTGAAGACATCATGCCGCTGGAATCCTATGACGGGCTGCAATGCCTGCAATACCAGCCTGTGTACGCCTACTCAGATCAGCTCACCAAGGAGGTGATGCTGGCTGGTGGAGGGTCAAGCGCGTCCGTGTCGTACAACCGGAACGAAAACCCCGAAATGTGCAACCCCGAAGGGCGTCAGGTCGCGAGCGGCGAACCGGTGGGCTACCAGAACCTGCTGGTGCGCGACAACGCGACCGGCGCTTACCAGCTTGTCAACGTCCCGCCGCCGGGCGTGACGCCGGCCGACGCGCACTTCCATGCCGCCTCTGCGGACGGCAGCCACGTGATCTTCACGGAGACTTCGCCCCTGGCCGAAGGCGCGGCCTACGGCGTGGAAAACCTGTACGAATGGGACGAAGGCGCGCCGCGGCTGGTGAGCTGGCTGCCGGACGGCACGGCGGTCACCGGATCGCTTCCGGCAGAAGCGGGTACGTCCGAACACGAAAGTGTGGTCTCAAGCGACGGCTCGCACGTCCTCTTCACCTACGGCGGCGCCCTGTATGACCGCATCGACGGGCAGCGCACCGTCCAGGTCGACGAACAGCAGGGTGGGTCGGGCCCCAGCGGTCGCGGCTCCTTCAAGGCCGCCACGGCCGACGGTTCGAAGGTCTTCTTCCTCGACGAAAGCAAACTCACGGCCGACTCGACCGCGGCCGCGGGCGAACCCGACCTGTATGAGTGCGTGCTGCCCGAAGGCGCGAGCAAATGCGAATTGGCCGACCTCACGGTCGCTGCGGCGGGCGAGCCTGCCGAAGTGCTCAGCGTCACGCCGCTCGGCGACCATGACGGCTCCTACGTCTACTTCGCCGCTAAGGGCGTGCTGGCGTCCAACGCGAGGGAATTCACCAACGGCGAAGGCAAGACCGTCGTCGAAGGCGCGGAGGCCGGGAAGCAGAACCTGTATCTGTGGAACGGCAACAAGACGACGTTCATCGGCACCGGCATCCCCTCCGAGGAAGAAGCCGTGGGACGTTTGGGCATCGACCAGACCTCGCCCGACGGCAAGTGGCTCGCGTTCGAATCGAAAGAGAGCCTGACCGGTTATGACGCCGGTCTTGATACGAACGAACGCCCCCGGGAGCTCTTCCTGTACAGCGCCGCCACTGGGCAGCTCACCTGCGCCTCGTGCAACCCCACGGGCGAAGCGCCGGTCGCAGGCGGTGTAGCGGCGCCGAGCTCGAGAGGCTTCGAAGAAGATAAAGGACTCTTCCGGACACGGCATCTGCTCACGGACGCTGGCCAGGTGTTCTTCGAAACGCGGGAAGCGCTCGTGCCGTCCGATACGAACGGTGAGCTAGACGTCTACGAGTACGTGGGTGGCAATGTGTCCCTGATCTCGAGCGGCACGAGCTCTTACGAATCGACCCTGGAGGGTGTGAGCGAAAGCGGCGATGACGTGTTCTTCAGGTCCGACCAGGCGCTTGTGCCGCAGGACCATCAGGAAGGAATGATCGTCATCTACGATGCGCGTGCCGCGGGTGGCTTTGCCGAGCCGTCCTCCCCGCCGGCGTGCACGACCGCCGATGCCTGCCGTGCGGCGGTCCCGCCGCAACCCTCGGTCTACGGGGCGCCGGCGAGCCAGACATTCTCCGGCGTCGGGAACCTCGCTCCGCTCGAAGCGCCCGAAGCCAAGCCGAAGGCGATGCCCAAGGCGAAGCCCGTGAAGTGCAAAGGTTACGGGTCCCGGAGGGGTGAGAAGAAAGGCAAATGTGTGAAAAAGACGGCGAAGAAGGCCGGGAAGTCCGCCCACGTCAACAGGAGGGGTAGGTAATGCGCTCCAGGAGAATCCCGACAGCACTCTCGCTTGCGGTTGCCGCGATCGTGGCGCTGGGAGCGGGCGCGTCCCCGGCGCTCGCCGGCGAACCCCATCCACCCGCCACCCCCGCAAGCTTCGAACGCTCGACCGGGGTGCCGTTCTCGAACCCGAATGGCATCGCGGTCGACGAAGCGACCGGCGACGTGTACGTGGCCGACATCGCCACGACGAACGCGGTCTACAAGTTCGACGCGAACGGCAACCCGGTCAACTTCAACTTCCCCGCGGGCTCCAAGGAAGCACCCGGGAACACACTCGAGGGAGCTGACACGCCGGCTGGGTCGTTCTCCTTCCCTGCGGGGTATGGCACTCCGGCGGCGATCGCGGTCGATAACGCTTGCGTGCAGCACAACCCGGCGCTTACGGGCAAGGCCTGTGAAGAATTCGACCCCTCGGCCGGCGATCTGTATGTGATGGACGCCGGCGACGGCGTGAT
Organism: uncultured Solirubrobacterales bacterium; assembly: GCA_963812595.1. Taxonomy (GTDB): domain Bacteria; phylum Actinomycetota; class Thermoleophilia; order Solirubrobacterales; family Solirubrobacteraceae; genus Palsa-744. The sequence goes on along the minus strand of CAWEVQ010000008.1, from coordinate 297,795 downwards.
CGACAAGTTTAGCCCCGAAGGCAGGTACCTGAGCCAGATGAGCGGCTTTCCGCCCGCCAGTTTGGGCTTCGAAAGCGAACAATTGATGGGGTTGGGCGTCGACGGGAGCGGCACGGTGCACGTCAGTGATGCCATGGTCGGTCCGCTGGTCGAGGAGTTCGACAGCGCGCCGATGAACCGTCTCGTGGCTCGCCAGGGGCTGAGTTTTAGCCTTTCCGAGTCAGATAATTCCGACGAGTTGGCCTACGGCTTCGCCGTCTCCGCCACGGGCGATGACTACATGATGTACGGACCGTCGTGCTCGTGTACGGCCGAGTTCGGGCAGCGGTTCTCTTATCTTGGCGACATGGACGGCAAAGAAGCGGGTGATGTCGCCTTGGCCGTCAACCCTGCGACCGGCGAGCTCTACGCAGACGATCAGTCCTCGGTGGCCGAGTGGGACACGGGCGCGATGAACCGTAACGAACAGCAAAAGTACAAATATGTCTCTGGGACGTTCGTAGCGCGCTTCGGCTCGTCTGAGCTTTCGGGGACTTCGGGTGAGGGTGGAATCGCCGTGGACGGCGCGAGCGGGGAGATCTACGTCTCGAACCCGGCCAACGGCAAGGTCTACGTCTTCGGCAGCGACGCCCCCGCCGTGACGGTCAGCGGACCAATGAATGTGACCACGCAAGCCGCGAGCCTGAACGGCACGGTCGATCCGCGCGGTGGCGCCGTCAGCTCGTGTGAGTTCGAATACGGCCTCACCAACGAAGCCGGAAACGGTCCCTACGATCACAGCGTGCCCTGCAAGCAGACACCGGCCGAGATCGGTGCGGGAAGCGGTCCGATGGCAGTCTCGGCGCAGCTGGAAGGCCTCAGGCCTGGTGAACTCTATCACTTCCGCCTGATCGCGAGCAATGCCAATGGCGCGGGGGAGCGCAGCGGGATGCTCGCCATGCACGGTCTCGGCTTCGGCATCAAGTACTTTGAAGTCAACTTCAACAACGAAAATGGCACGCCCGACACACAGGCGGGCTCACATCCGTATCAGTTCGTCAACTTCGAACTGAATTCGCACTTCGAGCGCACGGAATCGAACGCTGACTCACCGTACATTCGCATCCCCGATGGCGTCTTGCGGGGTCTTAGAATCGACCTGCCCCCCGGCTTCGTCGGAGACCCCAATGCAAGTACGAAAAGATGCACCGGAGAGGAGGTGCGTGAAGGTTTTGGTTCTCGCTGCCCACCCGAATCGGTTGTGGGTACACTGGAAGTGAACTGGTCAGAAAGGCTTGGTGCTGTAGGGGGCGTCGCCTCCCCTGTCTTCAACATCGTTCCCCCGCACGGCGTGGCGTTGCAGCTCGCCGCCAACCTCTTCACACCCCTGCTGTACATCAACAACAATGTGCTCGCCGGCGGAGACTACCCTGTGCAGGCGGCGTTGACGGAAGCGCCGCCGGCGGCTCCCGTCATCAACAGCAAACTGAGGAGCTTCGGTGTTATTGACGGCAAAGCCTTCCTGACGCTGCCGACGGGCTGCCACGGTCCCCTGCGCTCGACGATGGAAGCCGAGTCGTGGGCAGAACCGGACAAGTGGGTGAAGGTGAAGACGGTCACGCACAACGCCGCAGGTACGCCCGTGTCGCTGACTGGCTGCTCGAAGCTGAAGTTCCTGCCGGAAATCGGCGTCGCGCCGGACAGCAGCAACACCAGCACCTCCTCGGGGCTCACCGTGAACGTCCACGTTCCTCAGGGCGCAGCGTTCAACCCCAACGGCCTGGCGGAGTCTTCGCTCAGGGACACGACGGTGACGCTGCCCGAAGGGGTGGCGATCAACCCGTCGGGTGGCGACGGCCTTGAAGCGTGTTCGTCGGACGCGGGCGCGTTGTCAGAAGGCGCGCTCGGCAGTCCGGGCGATCAGATCGGTTACAAGGGCCAGGAAGAACTGAACGCCGAATATGAACCGGGTGTGAAGTGGAGCACGTTCACGCCGGAAGTCGCGAGCCCGCTTGCGCCGGGGACCAACTTCTGTCCGGACGGGTCCAAGGTCGGGACTGCGAAGATCAAGACGCCGCTGCTGGAACACGAACTGGAAGGCTCGGTGTATCTGGCGACGCAGGACTCAAACCCGTTCGGCAGCCTAGTGGCGATGTACCTGGTCGCGGAAGACCCCTATTCGGGGAGCTTGGTCAAGCTCGCGGGAGAAGTCTCGCTGAACTCGCAGACGGGGCAGATCGTCACGACGTTCAAGAACACGCCCGACGTGCCGTTTGAAAACCTCGAACTGCACTTCTTCGGCGGGGAACGCGCACCGCTGAGCACCCCGTCGCATTGTGGGACGTACACGACGACGGCTGTGTTCACGCCGTGGGACGGCAACGGTCCCGTGACCGCGGAATCCTCGTTCAACATCGAACACGGCCCCGGCGGAGGCCCGTGTCCCGGTGCGACCCTGCCGTTCGCCCCGACCGTGAACGCGGGTGCGACCAACATCCAGGCGGGTGCGTTCTCGCCGCTGACGGTGACGGTGAACCGCAAAGACGGCGAACAGAACCTGAAGTCGCTCGAAGCGAAACTCCCACCCGGCCTGTCCGGTGTGCTGACGGGTGTCGAACTGTGCCCCGAACCGCAGGCCAACGAAGGATTGTGCGGGGAAAACAGCAAGATCGGCGAAGCGACGATCGGCGTAGGTATCGGCAACGACCCGTTCACGGTCACCGGCGGAAGGTTCTATCTCACCGGCGCCTACAACGGCCACGGCGCATGCACGGTCGGTGAGGCGGGGTGCGCACCGTTCGGGATCACGTTCGAGGTGCCCGCGAAGGCCGGCCCGTTCGACCTCGCGAACACCAAGAACAACCACCCCGCGTGCGACTGCGTGCTCGTCAGGGGCAAGATCGAACTGGACCCGCAGACCGCGGCGATCACGATCACCTCAAACCCACCCGGCACACCAGACTCGATCCCAACAAGCATCGAAGGGATCCCCCTGGAAATCCAGCACGTCAACGCCACCACCACCCGCGGGAACTTCCAGTTCAACCCAACCAACTGCTCGAAAATGTCCCTGACGGGCACGGTGCAGCTGAACGAAGGCGGCGTGAGCACGATCTCCACCCCGTTCCAGGTCACCAACTGCGCCGCGCTGAAGTTCGAACCCAAATTCACGGTGTCGACATCCGCGAAAACGAGCCGGGCGGACGGTGCGAGCCTGACCGCGAAGCTGACCTATCCCGCTGAGCCGTTCGGCAGTCAAGCCAACATCAAACAGGTCAAAGTCGAACTCCCCAAGCAGCTGCCATCGCGGTTGACGACACTGCAGAAAGCGTGCACCGCCGCACAGTTCAACGCCAATCCCGCGGGCTGCCCCGCGGCCTCGATTGTCGGCCACGGGAAGGCAATCACCCCGCTGGTCCCCGTCCCGCTTGAAGGTCCGGCGTACTTCGTCTCAAACGGCGGCGAAGCATTCCCCAACCTGATCGTCGTGCTGCAGGGCTACGGCGTCACCATCGACCTCGTCGGCGACACGTTCATCAGCAAAGCCGGCGTCACCTCGAGCACATTCAAGACCGTCCCCGACCAGCCCGTCACAAGCTTCGAACTCACACTCCCCGAGGGCCCCTACTCCGCGCTCACCACCGCCGGGAACCTCTGCACCGCCAAGAAACTCACGATACCCACCGAATTCATCGCCCAGAACGGCGCGGAGCTCAAGCAGAGCACCAAGATCGCCGTCGCCGGCTGCCCGAAGCACAAGGTGGTCAAGCACAAGGGCAAGAAGAAGCGGAAGGTCAAGCGCGGGCAGCATGGCAAGGGTCACGGCAGTAGGACGTAATCTTCACGCCCACAGCCGTTCGAGTGATCCTCGATGTCTCGCCGACGTGTTCGCGTAGCTCCTTCTGTTGGATGGTCGCCACCACCACGGGGTAGCAGTAGTGCTACGCGATCGGGCGCCAAGGGCACGTGGCGGTGGCGTGGCCAGGGCGTCCAGGCGTCCCGGGCGCGTTCGTGTGGCCCGGACGCCTGACTTGGCTGTGGCCGGGGTGTCTGAGTCGGCGTTGGCGCGTGCGCGTGTGAGTGATGTGACGTTGCCGCGTACGCGGGTGGGTGAGATTCAGCGCTCGCGGCTGTTGAGTGGTGCGGTTGGCGCGATCGATGAGCTGGGTTATTCGTGGGCGACGGTGGGCGCCCGTCCTCTATTCCTCGGGTTCGGGTGGGCGGCGCCGTTGGCGTAGCCAGTGGCGGAGTAGGGTCGGTTATGCGGTGGAGATCTGTGAGGACCTCGCCGCGGCAGGTGAGGGCGTCGCGCGCGTCGGCCCCCAAGGCGCCACAGCCGCGTTTCCGCGTCCGCCCCCACAAAACTCCGTCTTTGCCGTCTTTAAGTTCCGGATCTGCCACCCCTGCGTGTACGATGCTCGATGTGATCGCTCGCCTAATCCGACCGCAGATTCTTGAAGCGCTGAACGACACGCGCGTGGTCATGGTGATGGGCGCGCGCCAGGTCGGCAAGAGCACACTTTGTGAGTCGATCTCCGAACGTGAGCACCCAGCCACGAGCGTCAGCCTCGATGACGATGGCCCTCGCGAGGCCGCACAGGCCGACCCGGCGGGGTTTCTCGCCGGGTTGCAGCGGCCGGCGTTCATCGATGAGGTGCAGCGTGCCCCCGGGCTCATCCTCGCGATCAAGCGCGTCGTCGACCGGGACACGAGCCCCGGACAGTTCCTGCTCAGCGGTTCGGCGAACCTATTGAGCTCGCGCAAGGTGCAAGAGGCTCTGACGGGACGGATTGAGCTGACGAATCTGTGGCCGTTTGCGCAATCCGAGATTGCGGGTGGCACCGGGAACCTTGTTGACGCGCTGTTCGCCGCTTCCCCTCCGCGGATCACCGGGGCGACTGTCGGGCGGGATGCGTTCGTGGCCCGGGTCGCCGTCGGCGGCTACCCCGAAGCGCGCTTGCGGGATGGCCACCGGCGCGACCGCTGGTTTCAGAGCTATCTGCGAACGACGCTTGAGCGCGACCTGCGCGCGATCGCCGATCTGCACAAGGAGCATGAAATGCGGCGGCTGCTGACACTGCTCGCGACGCGGTCGGGCAACCTTTTGCACTACGCGAACGTTGCTGACTCGCTCGATCTCGACGAGAAGACTGTCAAGAGCTACATCGGTGTGCTCGAGGCGATCTTTCTCGTTCGCACCGTGCCGTCATGGCGACCCAGCTTTCTGCAGAGGGTTCTGCACGCCCCAAAGGTCTACATCACCGACAGCGGTCTGCTTTGCCACCTGCTCGGTGCCGACGAGCAGAGGCTCGCCGCGGACGACCGTCTCACCGGTATTGGCCTTGAGACGTTCGTCGCGATGGAGGTCATCAAGCACGCGACTTTCAGTCGCATCGATCCCCGCGTCTACCATTTCCGGGACCGCCGCGGAGGCGAGGTCGACCTGGTGCTTGAGGACCGCGCGGGACGTGTCGTCGCGATTGAGGTCAAGGCCAGGGTGTCGCTCTCCCATGGCGACAGCAAGGGTCTTGCCAAGCTCAGAGACGCGCTCGGCCCGCAATTCGTCGCGGGCGCAGTCGTTCACGGGGGCGAGCAGACCGTGCCGCTCGGCGACCGGATTTGGGGGCTACCAGTCAGCGGCCTCTGGACATGAAGACGCCGGTCCCGGAGAGCGACAGACCCTCGTCCACCAATCCGGAATAGCATAGCTACCCGAGAACGGGGTGACCTCCGTCGGACGAGGCCCGGAGCGCTTTGGCGGACTGGAGGCTACTGGGGGCGTTATGTGCGGCTCAGTCCTCGAGCGTCGGCCACCCGCGGCCGTTTGTGAGGGCCTCCTATACGCGAAGGGCAGGGGAGGTGGCGCATGGCGCTGCGTCAGCTGTCGGGCCAGCAGCCCCCAGGGGAGGTGAGCTTCATCATGCCCACAGGCCCGAGATGGGTACTGCCCAGGTGCGATCGCCGAGGGGCAGGGTGTGCTCTCCTGAGTAGATAACGATGCCGGTCTTGAAGCGTGCGCCGAGCCTGTCGCGCAGCAGGTGTAGTCCGCGTGCGTCGGATGCACTCGCGGTTGCCGCGGACTTGGCCTCGATTCCGACGACCTCGCCGGATGGGGACTCGATCACGAGATCGACCTCGCGCTTGCCGGTGTCGCGGTAGAAGAACAGCTCGACCGGGGTCCTGCTCCAGGTCGCCTGCTTGACGAGCTCCATCACCACGAACGTCTCGAACAGCATCCCCGCGACCGGTCCTTGGTCGGGCGCGCTGTAGCGGGCTGCGTCGACGCCGAGCAGCGCCGCGGCCATGCCGGTATCGGTCAGCAGCAGCTTGGGTGTCTTGACCTGCCGCGCCCCGAGGTTCATCGAGAAGGGGCGCAGCCGATCCACCAGGAACAGCTGCCTCAGCAGCTCCACGTGCGCCTTGACCGTCTTGTCGTCGAGTTCGAGCTCGCGCCCGAGCGCGGCGTAGTTCACCATCGCGCTCGTGCGCGCCGCGAGCAGCCGCAGCAGCTGCTCGAGCTTGGAAGAGTCGCTCCGCACCTCCCCGATCTCGGGCAGGTCGCGACCGAGAACCGTCTGCACATAGGATCGGAAGTAGCGCGCGCGCTGGTGGGGGGCGCGGGCTCGGGCCTCGGGGAAGCCACCCGCGAGAATGAGCTCGGCGCTCGCCGCGCGACCCTTGGGCGCGCCGCTGATGTGGGGTGGCGCTCCGTCGAGCAGCGCGTCGATGACAGAGGTATCTCGGCCGGCGATCTCGGCCGCCGACAGGGGCCACAGGTTGACGTACTCGACGCGGCCGGGCAGCGCGTCGGCGATGACCCCGGCCGTGAGGAGGTCGGCGGAGCCCGTGAGCAGGAACTGGCCCGGTGTCTGGTCGCGATCGAGGATCTGCTTGATCGCGAGCACCAGCTCGGGTGCCCTTTGGACCTCGTCGATCACCGCTGGACGTGGGAGCGACAGCGCGAACCCGTCTGGATCTGTGCGTGCTGCCGCGCGCAGTCCCTGATCGTCGAGGGTGAAGTAGTTCGGGACCACGCCCGCTGCCTGCAGCTGCTTGGCGAGCGTGCTCTTACCAGCCTGCCGCGGACCGATGATCGCTGCCGCGCGGCTCACGCTGAGAATGTCGCGCAGCTCGGCCTCGATGCCCCTGGGGATCAGCTCCACGGAAGGGTCAGCTCCGTGGGGCGCAGCTATCAAGATCTCCGACCATGTCGGACTAGTGTAGCCTACCAATCCGGAGTAGCATGACCTCCCAATCCGGAATAGGCCGTAGTTCAGCTGTGCTTCTCGACGAGCTCGCAAGAAACGGTAGGTGGCTCCCTACCCTTTTCGGGCTTGACATCTGCGCCGCGAAGCGTTACGGTCTGTTTACAAGCCGGTCTCTCGCCGTTGGGAGCCTGGATACATAGGGTCTGGTTGGGGTCATACCGTCTTGTGGTTGACGTCCAAAGCGCTCGCAGGGTTTTGTAGTTATGGGAGAGGGGCTGGATCGGAGCGATGAGGGAGTTGTTTGAGCGTGGTTTCTAGAGGGAGATTCATGATGGGGATGTGCGCGTCGGCCCGGAGGGCTGATGCTAGATGCGCCAGCTTGGCGCTGTCGCATCTCTCTCTCTCTCTCTCTCTCTTCGACTAGGCCACTAGCTGAAGAGGTTCCTCATCGGGCGCGTTTGCGCCGCTTTTGCTTCATCCCCGCGGGGGGTGGGCTCCGGCCGGCTCTGAGCGGGATAGCGGTTTCACCTGCGCGCGTGGGAAGTGGTCGCTGATGGCGGCGCCGGCGCGTGGCGGTGTGAAAACGGCGGCGCGTCCACTGGCTGGCGAGCGGGCACTGCCGGCGGAGCGGCGGCGCCGGTCGGGTAGCCCGGTGGCGCCGCAGGGCACGCCGCGGGTGCAGGTGGAGGAGATCCAGCGCTCGCGGCTGCTGAGCGCGGCGGCCGCGGTGATCGACGAGCTTGGCTATGAGCAGGCCTCGGTGCAGCGGATCGCCGCGCGGGGGCGGGTGTCGCGGCGAACGTTCTACGAGCTGTTCGGCAGCCGCGAGGAGTGCCTGGTTGCGCTGCTGGATGAGGTCGCCGGTCGGGTCGAGCGGGAGCTTGCAGCGGCGGCCCTTGAGGGCCTCGTGTGGCATGAGCGGGTGCGCGGGGGGCTATGGACGATCCTCTCGTTCCTCGACGCCGAGCCGGTGCTGGCGCGGATCTGCGTGGTGCAGGCGTTGCACGGCGGGCCGCGGGCGCTTGAGCGTCGCGAGCAGTCACTTGCGCGCCTGGCGGCCGTGCTCGATGAGGGGCGCCGGGAGGGTCCGCGCGGCGAGCAGTGCACTCTGGTGACGGCGGAAGGCTTGGTGGGCGGGGCGTTTGGTGTGGTGTACGCGCGTTTGCGCGGTGGCGATCCCCGGCCGTTGACAGGGTTGCTCGATGAGTTGATGGGGATGATCGCCCTGCAGTACCTCGGCGCGAGGGCGGCGCGGCGTGAACAGCGGCGCCCCGCGCCTATGCCGCGGCGGGCTCCGCGGGTCGGGCGGGTTTCCCCCCATATGGAGAAGGATCCGCTGGATGAGGTGAACATGCGCCTCACCTACCGCACCGCGCGGGTGCTGGGATGCATCGCCGATCTGGGTGCGCGGGGATTTGGTCCCAGCAATCGGGCGGTCGCCGAGAGCGCCGGGGTCACAGATCTGGGGCAGATCTCAAAGCTGCTGCGGCGCCTGGAGCGTCTGGGCCTCGCTGTCAACACCGGCGGCGGCCATCAGAGTGGGGTGCCGAATGCGTGGCAGCTGACGCCGCTGGGTGCGCAGGTCGCGCGGCGCCTCAGCGTTCTCACCCTCGACCGGGAGCAGGCCGCATGATGCGCCACCTCGGATCGATTTGCCACTTCACAACACCAACCAAGGAGAACAAGGTGAGATCCACAGAGCACACCGCGAAGGCCGCTTCCACGCCGAAGATCGGGCGCTTCGCGACGCTCCGTGCGCTTCTCTACGCCCAAGGGAGTGGTGCGCCTCTGCGCAGTCTGATCGCCACCCCCCTGATCACTCTCTGTGCTCTGCTCACGCTCTCCGCCGCCGTCGCCCAGGCCGAACCTCCCAAGCTGATCCTCTACGAATCGTTCAGCGCGCAGGAGACGAACGCGGTTGGGGTCGCTGTGGAAGGCTCTGGAGACCTGTTCGTGTCGGGTCTCTACTTCGGGGAAGGGTTTGCCCTCGCGCCGGTGGTCAAGCTCGGTCCTTCAGGCAGCTTGCTCTCGCCGCCATCCCCGTTTGGGTCCGAGTACAACTCGGGTATCGCGGTGAACCCGGTGAACGGCGATGTGTACGTGCTCGGCCAAGAAGTCATTTTCGGGGGTGCGGCGAAGATCTTCACCTACGACCCCAACACGGGCGCGCCGGTGGGAACTCCGTTTGAAGTGTCGTCGTCACACAATTTCAGCGGCCTGGTCACAGACGTCCAGATAGCCACCGACTCGGCCGGCAACGTGTACGTGCCGAATCCCCTGGAAAACGAGGTGCTCGAGTACAGCCCGAGCGGCACGCTGCTGAAGACGTTCGCGGGCTCCGGCGCCGGTGCGCTCAAGGAACCGACCGCGGTCGCGGTCGACTCCTTCGGCGACCTCTGGGTGGCCGGCGGCGACAGGATTGTGGAGCTCAATTCCAGCGGTGCGCCTGTGGAAGTGGACGGCAAGTCTGTGGGAATCGAAAGCGAAGGCGTTTTCTCGGTGGCACTCGACGGGCAGGGGGACGTGTTCGCGGTCGTCCAGAACGGCGCGGTCCCGTGTGGCGAAAAGCCGTCGCCCTGCGTCCATCTCGTCGAGTACAGCGCGGAAGGCAGGCAGCTCGCCGATGTGGGGGCCGGCCATTTCGGCGAAACTCATGGTGGGTCGGATCGCTTCTTCGACATGGTCGCGGTGAATCAAGCGAACGGGCGTGTATACGTGACCGACGGCCCAAATCGCGTCGTCTGGGTGTTCGGCCCTCCCGTCGCGCCTGTGGTCGATAGGGAGCTCACCGCCGAAGTTGGCGCCTCCGAAGTGAAGCTCGGCGCGCTCGTCAACCCCGGTGGCATCCAGACGAGCTACCGTTTCGAATACGATACGAGGGAATACAAGGAAGGCGAAGCGTCTCACGGGCAGAGCACGCCCTTCCCGGCAGGAAGCGTCGGGGAAGGACTGGAAGCGCACACGGTGTGGGCGGCCGCAAGCGGCCTCGCGCCCGGGAGCACCTACCACTACCGTGTCGTGGCGAGCAACGAACTGGGAACGGTCTACGGCCCCGACCAGACCTTCACCACGCTGACCGCCGAACAGGCGGCGTGTCCCAACGAACAGCTGCGTGGTGGCTTTGCCGGGAGGTTGCCCGACTGCCGCGCCTACGAGCTCGTGACGCCGCCGGTCAAGATCTCATCCCAGTTCGACAATCGGACGAGGACAGCGTACTCGAGCACGGCTGCCGCGGATGGCGAAGCGCTCACACTCTACACCCAGGAACCGCAGCCAGGCGCGCCCACCGGCGGTGAATACTACGTGGCGACGCGTGGCGCGGGCGGCTGGATCGAGGAAGACATCATGCCGCTCGAATCCTATGACGGGGTGGCCTGCCAGGAACAGCAACTCGTGTACGCCTATTCGGAACAGCTCACCAAGGACGTGATGCTGGCTGGTGGAGCGTCACGCGCTGCCGCTTCCACGACCGGCGGCGAAAACCCGGAATCGTGCAATCCCGAAGGCCGTCAGGTCGTGAGCGGCGAACCGGTGGGCTATGAAAACCTGCTGGTGCGCGAGAACGCAACGGGCACTTACCGGCTTGTCAACGTCACGCCGCCGGGTGTGACGCCGGCCGACGCGAACTTCAAGGCCGCCTCCGCGGACCTCAGCCACGTGATCTTCACGGAGACCGCGCCGCTGGCCGCAGGCGCGCGGTACGGCGTGGAAAACCTGTACGAATGGGACGAAGGCGCGCTGCGGCTGGTGAGCGTGCTGCCGGAAAGCGAAGGCGGCACGGCGGTCACCGGATCGCTTCCGACAGAAGAAATAAAGACTCAAAGGTACAATACCGTCAAAGGTGCGGTCTCCAGCGACGGCTCGCACGTCATCTTCACCTACAGCGGCGCGCTCTATGACCGCATTGACGGGCAGCGCACCGTCCAGATCGACGAAAAACAGGGTGGGCCACCAGGCCCCAGCGGTGGCGGCTCCTTCAAGGGCGCCACGTCCGACGGCTCGAAGGTCTTCTTCCTCGACGAAAGCAAGCTCACGGCCGGTTCGACCGCGGAAGCGGGCGAACCTGACCTGTACGAGTGCGCGCTATCCGAAGGCGCGAGCAAATGCGAATTGACCGACATCACGGTCGCCGCGGGGAGCGAACACGCCGACGTGCTCAGCGTCACGCCGCTCGGCGGCCACGACAGCTCCGACGTCTACTTCGTCGCCAAGGGCGTGCTGGCGTCCAACACGAGAGAATTCACGAACAGCGAAGGCAAGACCGTCGTCGAAGGCGCGCAAGCCGGGAAGGAAAACCTGTATCTGTGGAACGGCAACCAGACGACATTCATCGCCACCGACGTTAGCTACGACGGGATCTCCGGGTTCGCGGGCGAACAGACCTCGCCCGACGGCAAGTGGCTTTCGTTCGAATCGCACGAGAGCCTGACCGGCTATGACAACGTCGAACCGAACAGCGGGTCCGCCAGGGAGCTCTTCCTGTACGGCGCCGGATCTGGTTCCCACCCACCCACGCTCGTCTGCGCCTCGTGCAATCCCTCGGGTGAACCTCCGGTCGCAGGGGGCGGTGTGGTGCAGTTCCCGGGCGGCCAGGGACAGTTCATAGGAATCTTCCGGAGCCGGCGGGTGCTTACGGACGCCGGCCAGGTGTTCTTCGAAACGGGGGAAGCGCTCGTGCCCGCCGATACGAATGGCGTGCTCGATGTCTACGAGTACGAGGGTGGCCACGTGTACCTGATCTCGAGCGGCACGAGCTCCTTTGAATCGAACCTCGAGGACGTGAGCGAAAGTGGCGATGACGTGTTCTTCCGCTCGAACCAGCAGCTCGTGCCGCAGGACAACCAGGAAGGACAGATCGTCATCTACGACGCGCGCGTCGACGGAGGATTCGCCGAACCGTCCTCCCCGCCGCTGTGCACGACCGCCGATGCCTGCCGCACGCCGGTCGCGCCGCAGCCCTCGGTCTACGGGGCGCCGGCGAGCCAGACGTTCTCCGGCGTGGGCAACCTCGCACCGCCCCCGTCTTCATCTGGCAAAACGACCGTGAAGAAGGTTACAAAGTGCAAGAAAGGCGTGCGCCACGAGTGCAAGAAGAAACCCAAGACGAAACACAAGTCGGCTCGTAAAGCGGCTCGTCGGAAGTCGAGGCGATCCTAATGCAGTGTCGCGCAAGTGATGGAGGAGCCGGGCGGCTGTTTGTCCGGTGGCCCTCCGCGGTCGCTCTGCAGGGAGAGATCGCAAACCACCCGCAAACTGCTGCGGTCAAGAGCCGTGGTGGGAAGCGTTGCGGGAAAAGGCGTGCCTTTGAGTGCGTCAGGTATGACCCGATGAAGGCGAATGAAAGTAAACCGCAGGTGACGTGTCGAAATGCATTAGATGACATCGAAACCAGGGCCGACCTTTTGACCTGGGAGCAGCCTGGAGAGTGCCTGCTGATTGGCCAGGCGGTGTCCGGCATGAATGCGGCGCGAGCACGGGTCAGGCTCTTGCGTGGAACGTGGGAACCTGTCGCCTCGTGGGACGATCGGCCAGTGGTCTTTGACCTGCGGCCGGGCGTCCAAGGGAGAGTTCCAAGCGGCAGAAACCGTGAGGGACAAGCTCCTGATGCGGGGCACAGGGTCGGGCCGGCTGATAGTAGTGATGAAGGTTCTGTAATGGGGCTGGAGCGAAGCGGTCGGGCCATTCAGACTGGATTGGTGGGCAACCGCGATGCAGTTGTCGTGGGAGGAACCAATGGTTGAGTCAAAGTCGCAAGTGAAGTCGTTTGTTATTTCCAAGAAGATCGTTCTGGAAGCCTGGGAGGACGTCAGGTCCAACCAGGGCGGTGCCGGTGTTGACGGGGAGTCAATCGAGGATTTCGAGCGGGACCTTTCGGGGAACCTGTATCGAATCTGGAATAGGCTGTCCTCGGGGTCGTATATGCCGCCGGCGGTGAAGGCAGCGCAGATACCGAAGAAACATTCGCTAGGGGTCAGAACCCTTGGTGTGCCCACTGTCGCTGACAGAGTCGCGCAAACGGTCGTAAAGAGGTACCTGGAGCCCAATGTGGAGCCGGTTTTTCACACGGACTCGTATGGGTACCGACCGGGACGCTCGGCTCATGATGCGGTAGCGGTCTGCCGGGAACGATGTTGGAGAAATAGTTGGTTGATCGACCTCGATCTCCAGTCCTTCTTTGACTCGATTGACCACGAGCTGATGCTGAAGGCGGTGGCGGCCCACACCAAAGAGCGGTGGATCCTTCTCTATGTTGAGCGGTGGCTGAATGCGCCGACCCAACAAGGGGACGGCACCCTGGTAGCGCGAGATCGTGGGACCCCTCAGGGTTCTGCGATCTCTCCTGTGCTGGCAAATATCTTCTTGCATCATGCGTTCGATGCGTGGATGGCGCGGGAGTTCCCGGCTGTCCCGTTCGAGCGGTATGCGGACGATATTGTCACGCACTGTAAGAGTGAGCGCCAAGCGCGGTTCGTACTCGGCGCGATCAGCGAGCGGATGGCATCACTGGGTCTGGCGCTGAACTTGGGCAAGACACAAGTAGTGTATTGCAAGGACTCGAACCGCAAGGGCTCTCACGAGCACGAGCGGTTTGATTTCCTCGGGTTCACGTTCCGGCCACGATCCGCGAAGAGGAAGAATGGCGAGTTGTTCACCAGCTTCCTCCCAGCGATCAGTGATGACGCCGCGAAGGCGATACGCCGAAGGATCAAGCGATGGAGGATTCACTTATGGAACGGAGCGTCCCTCACGGAAATAGCGCGCGAGTACAACTCGATCGCGCACGGGTGGGTCAACTATTACGGGAAGTTCTACCCGTCCCTGTTGGCCAAGTCACTCAGACGCATCGACGACTACCTGGTGCGCTGGGCCTGGCGAAAGTACAAGCGCTTACGGGGGCGTCGCAGGCGAACATGGGAGTTTCTGGCAGGCGTGGCAACACGCGAACCCAAGCTCTTTGCTCACTGGCGAGTAGTACGCCCCAGCGACCGATTGGTGGGAGCCGTATGAGTGGAGACGCTCACGTACGGTTCTGTGAGAGCCTGGGGCTGCAACGCCCCGGGCCACTCGACTTTACCAAGAACAAAAAGGACAAGTGCGTTCGTAGGAAAACAAAGAAGTCTAAGAAAGCCAAAAAAGCTAGCAACAACCGGAGGGCAAAGAAATGATCACCTTCAAAGCTTTTCAGAAGCTCGCCCCCGTGCTGCTGGCGACGTTCGCCGTTATTGGCGTCACGGCGTCTCCCGCCCTCGCCGGCGAATCACACCCGATCGTCGAACACACCGGCTTCGAAACTGACACGTTCTCGAACCCGAACGGAATCGCGATCGACGAAGCGACCGGTGACGTGTACGTCGCGGACATCGCCGCACGAACATGGTCTACAAGTTCGATGCGAACGGCATCCCTGTCAACTTCAACTTCCCCGCGGGCTCCAAGGAAGCATCCGGGAACACACTCAAGGGAGCTGACACGCCCGCCGAATCGTTCTCATTCCCCTCGCTGTATGGCAGCCCCGCGGCGATCGCGGTCGATAATGCTTGTGTGCAGCACACACCGGCGTTGACCGGCAACGCCTGTGAAGAATTCGATCCTTCGGCCGGCGACCTGTACGTGATGGATTCCGGCCACGGCGTGATCGACAAGTTCAGTGCCGAAGGCAGGTACCTGAGCCAGATCGGCGGCTTCGCGCCGTCCACCGGCTCCGCCGAGGGCGAACTGCTGGGGCTGGGCGTCGACGGGAGCGGCACCGTGCACGTCGACGTGAACATAGGAGGGGTTCTGCTGATCGACGAATTCGACAGCGCGGGCGTGAACATTGCTAGCCAGAGTCGTGAAAACCGCGGGCAACCGCGGTCAGGGGGTTGGCGACTTCGGCACCGGCCATGCCCACGGTTTCGCTGTCTCCGCCACGGGCGATGATTACCTGATGTACGAACCGTCGTGCTCGTGTACGGAGAAGGTCGGGCAGAAGCTCTCCCCGCTCGGTAGCGTCGATGACGAAGAAGCGGGCGACGTCGCGGTGGCCGTCGATCCCGTGACCGGCGACCTCTACGCGGATGACCAGTCCTCCGTGGCCGAGTGGGACACGGGCGCGATGAACCGCGACAGCGCGCTGGGCAAAAGCGCCGGCACGCTCGTCGCGCGCTTCGCCGCGGGCGAACTTTCGGGGACTTCGGGCGAGGGCGGGATCGCCGTGGACGGCGCGAGCGGTGAGATCTACGTTTCAAGCCCGGCCAACGGCAAGGTCGATGTCTTCGCCAGCGATGCCCCGGCTGTGTCGGCCGGCGCAGCCGGCGGACGTGACCGGGGAAGCTGCGAGCTTGAGCGGCATGGTCGATCCGGGCGATGTCGCTGTCAGCGAATGCGAGTTCGAATACGGTCTCACCAACGAATTCGGTGAAGGCACCTACAACCACACCGTGCCCTGCAGGCAGACGCCGGGCGAGATCGGAAAAGGAAGCAGCCCGGTGGCGGTCTCCGCTCAGCTCGAAGGCCTCGTGCCCGGCGAACTTTACCATTTCCGCCTGATCGCGACCAATGCCAGCGGTGCGGGGCAGGCCAGCGGTATGCTCGCGACGCAGGGCGTCGGCTTCGGGATCAAGAACTATGAAATCAGCTTCGTGAACGAAAACGGCACGCCCGACACGCAGGCGGGCTCGCACCCCTACAAGTTCGTCGACAGCTTCGAACTGAACTCGCACTTCGCGCGCGTGGAATCGAATGCTGACTCGCCATACATTCGCCTGCCCAACGGCGTCTTGCGGAATGTCAAGATCGATCTGCCCCCTGGCTTCGTCGGCGACCCCAACGCGCCCTCTCAACACTGCACCGGACAGCAACTTGCGTCTACACCTCTGCTGTTGGCTGTCCAGCCGGATCGGACGTGGGCACACTGACCCTGATCTGGTCAGATAACGCGAGTCGTCAAGCGAAACTCTCAGACTCCATCCAGGCGATGGCGCCCGTACGCGGCGTGGCTTTGCAGCTCGGCACCAATTTCTTCGTACCCCTGCTCTATCTCAACAATGGTGTTCTCCCGGGCGGCAATTACCCCGTGCAGGTGACGGCGACGGAAGCGCCGCCGACGGCACCCGTCATCAAGAGCAGGGCGGTGCTCTTCGGTGTTCTTCAGCCCTGCACGTTTGTGGGGGGGAATAGCGGTAAGTACGAAGAAGGCTGCCAAGAAGAAGCCAACCAACTGGCGAATTCGAAAGGGCACCGGAAGCCACCAAAGCCTTCCTGACGATGCCGACCGGCTGTCACGGCCCCCTGGGCTCGACGATGGAAGCGGAGTCGTGGGAGGAACCGGGCAAGTGGGCGAAGAAGAGCGCGGTCACGCAAAACGCCGCAGGGACGCCCGTCGCGCTGACGGGCTGCTCGAAGCTCAAGTTCCCGGCGGAAATCAGTGTCGAGCCGGACGGCAGCAACGCGAGTACGTCCTCGGGTCTGACGGTGAACGTTCACGTCCCGCAGACCGCCGCGCTGACGGTGAATGTTCACGTCCCGCAGACCGCCGCGTTGAACCCCGCCGGCCTGGCGGAGTCCTCGCTCAGGGACACGACGGTGACGCTGCCCCAGGGCGTGGCGATCAACCCGGCGGGAGGGGATGGCCTTGAAGCGTGCACCTCCGAACCGGCAGCGCTCGCCGCGGGTGCGCTCGGGAGCCCCGGCGACCAGATTGGCTATAAGGGCCAGGAAGAATTGAACAAGGAATACGAACCGGGAGTGAAGTGGAACACGTTTACGCCGGAACTGGCGAGCCTGCTCGCGCCGGGGTCCAACTTCTGCCCGAACGGGTCGAAGGTCGGCACTGTGAAGATCAAGACGCCGCTGTTGGAACACGAACTGGAAGGCGCGGTGTACCTGGCGGCGCAGGACAACAACCCGTTCGAGAGCCTGGTAGCGATGTATATCGTCGCGGAAGACCCCTATTCGGGAGCTTGATCAAGCTCGCGGGCGAAGTGACGTTGAACCCGGATACGGGGCAGATCGTCGCGACGTTCAAGAACACCCCCGACCTGCCGTTTGAAAACCTCGAACTGCACTTCTTCGGCGGCGAACGCGCACCGCTGGCGACACCATCCCGTTGCGGGACCTACACCACGACCGCGGTCTTCACGCCGTGGGACGGGAACGGCCCCGTGACCTCGGAATCCTCGTTCAACATCGAACACGGCCCCGGCGGCGGCCCGTGTCCCGGCGCCACCCTGCCGTTCAACCCGAGTGTGAACGCGGGTGCGACGAACATCCAGGCGGGTGCGTTCTCGCCGTTGACGGTGACGATGAACCGTAAAGACGGCGAACAGAACCTGAAGTCGATCGAAGCGAAGCTACCCCCGGGCCTCTCCGGTGTGCTGACGGGTGTCGAACTGTGCCCCGAACCACAGGCGAATGAAGGGTTGTGTGGGGAAGGCAGCAAGATCGGCGAAGCGACGATCGGGGTTGGTGTCGGCAATGATCCGTTCACGGTCACCGGCGGGAGGTTCTATCTCACCGGCCCCTACAACGGGCACGGCGCCTGCACGGTCGGGGAAGCGGGTTGCGCGCCGTTCGGCTTGACGTTCGAGGTGCCAGCGAAGGCCGGTCCGTTCGACCTTGCGAACACGAAGAACAACCATCCTGCGTGCGACTGTGTGGTCGTCAGGGGCAAGATCGAACTGGATCCTCAGACTTCCGCGCTCACGATCACCTCGAACCCGCCTGGGTCCCCGGACTCGATCCCGACGAGCATCGAAGGGATCCCCCTGGAAATCCAGCACGTCAACGCCACCACCACGCGTGGGAACTTCCAGTTCAACCCGACCAACTGCGAAAAGATGTCGCTGACCGGCACGGTGCAGTTGAACGAAGGCGGCACGAGCACGATCACCACGCCGTTCCAGGTCACCAACTGCGCGGCGTTGAAGTTCGAACCGAAATTCAGCGTCTCGACATCGGCCAAGACGAGCCGCACGAGCGGGGCGAGCCTGAGCGCGAAGCTGACCTACCCGAACGTGCCGCAGGGCACCGACGCGGATATCGCGAGGGTCAAAGTCGAACTCCCCAAGCAGCTCCCGAGCCGCCTGACGACGCTACAGAAGGCGTGCACCGCGGCACAGTTCGAATCCAACCCTGCCGCGTGCCCCGCGGCGTCGAAGATCGGCTACGCGACTGTACATACCCCGTTGATTCCGGTCCCGTTGCAGGGCCCCGCGATCTTCGTCTCCCACGGTGGCGAAGCGTTCCCGTCGCTGACGCTGGTGCTGCAGGGCTACGGCATCACGATCGATCTTGTCGGCACGACCGACATCAAGAACGGGGTCACCTCAACAACATTCAAGACGGTCCCCGACCAGCCGTTCTCGAGCTTCGAACTGACGCTCCCCGAGGGCCCCTACTCCGCGCTGACTACGGCCGGGAACCTCTGCACCGCGAAGAATCTCACGATGCCAACCGAATTCATCGCGCAGAACGGCGCCGAGCTCAAGCAGACCACCAAGATCGCCGTCACCGGCTGCCCGAAGCGCAAGAAGACCACCCACAAGAAGAAGCACCACCACAAGACCAAGACCCAGAACAAGCGCAAGAAGTGAGGATACAGGTCGTGGGGGGTGTCGGGGCGATCGAATGCCCAGACTGTCCGGACGTTGGTGACGCGGGCGGCCTTTACCCTGATGCTGCCGATCTGCACGTCGATGATCGGCAAGGATCGCCGGCCGGCGCTTCAGGCAGCGATGTGATCTGCCCCGCGGACCTGGTGCGCGCAGGCTTCTTCGTACAGTGGCTCGGGCGCCATGTCCAGGCCATCGTCGGGCCAGATGATCGTGCCGAATTCGATCGCGACCTTTGCGAAGCGTTTGGGGTCGCGAAGCGGCTCGAACACACCCTGCCACTCGCTGTCGTCGAATGCGATGTCTCCCACAACGCCGTCTTTGAACGTCAGGCGCAGCTCATGGTCACCGATGACCTCGACCTTGGTGATGGGGACGAGCTTGCCGGGCGAGACGTAATCCATTGCTCGAGTCTAGCGCAGCGGGTCGATCAGGTTCGTGGGCTCTTTGTTGACGACATGCTGCCAGTCTGCGAGCAGGTCGTCGGCGTGCAGCTCGACCCAGGCCTGGGGGCCTGTGTGGTGGGGTCGTGGTGTAGGGGTATTGACAACCGTGGTGGGGTGGTGTACGGTCTCCTTTGTCATGGTCATCCCTGTTTGTGGGGTGGCTGGCGAACATAGGGTCTGGTTGGGTCGCCGCGTCCGGTGGTTGACTTCAAGCGCTAGCAGGGTGCAGGTTTGGGTAGAGGGACTGGATCGCGAATGGATGAGGGAGTTGGGTTTAGCGTGGTTTCGAGTGGGAGATACGTAGTGAGGGCGTGCGCGTCCGGTCTGAGGGCTGATGCTAGATGCGCCAGCTTGGCGCTGTCGCATCTCTCTCTCTCTCTCTCTCTCTTCGGCTAGCGATCTAGCCGCAGCGGCTCCTCGTCTTCGGGTCCTAAGGGGCCTTTCTTCGTCCCCCGCGTGGGGTGGGCACAGCTTGGGCTTGGGGGGGTTCTCGTGAGCGCCGCGCGCGTTGTTCGGGCCCCTGGGTCGGCGTTGGCGCGGGCGCGGTTGGGTGCTGTGGTGTTGCCGCGTACGCGGGTGGGTGAGATTCAGCGCTCGCGGCTGCTGACGGGTGCGGTCAGCACGATCGATGAGCTGGGCTACCCACAGGCGACGGTCGGTCAGATCACCGCGCGTGCGCGATTGTCGCGGCGGACGTTCTACCAGATGTTCGCCAATCGCGATGAGTGTTTCGCGGCGGTGTTGGATGAGGTCGCGGCGACGGTCGCGGGGGAGCTGGCGGCGGCGGGCGTGGAGGGGCTGGTGTGGCGTGAGCGCGCCCGCCTGGGCGTGTTCGCGATTCTTTCGTTCTTCGATCGCGAGCCGGCGCTCGCGCGGGTGTGTGTAGTGCAGGTGCTGCGCGCGGGGCCGCTGGTGCTCAGTCGCCGGGAGGCGGTGCTCGCCCAGCTCGCCGGGGTGGTTGACGAGGGCCGTGTTGATGGTGCGCGTAGCGATGGTTTGACGGCGGTGACCGCGGAGGGTGTGGTCGGCGCGGCGTTCGCGATCGTCTACTCGCGGCTCTCACGGCGCGATCGTGAGCCATTGACGGCACTGTTGGGTGAGCTGATGGCGATGATCGTGCTGCCATATCTCGGCCCCGCGGCGGCCAGACGGGAACGGTCCCGTTCCGCGCCCGCCACGCCCGCGGTGTCACCGAGCGCACGCGCTGCTGCGCCGCGGAGCGCACGTGACCCGCTCGCGGATGTCAACCTGCGTCTGACGCACCGGACGGCCAGGGTGCTGGAGGGTATCGCCGAGCTGAGTGGGCGCGGGTCGGACCCCAGTAACCGCGAGGTCGCGACCTTCGCGGGTGTCAGCGACCCGGGGCAGATCTCGAAGCTGCTGCGTCGCCTGGAGCGCCTCGGGCTGCTCCTCAACACCGGGGCGGGGCACGCCAAGGGCGAGCCGAACGCTTGGGCGCTGACTCCGAAGGGCGAGCGGGTCACCGAGGGTATCCGGGTGCACAGCGCCCCCCACGAGCGGCGGGCCGCGTGATGTCACGGGCGCGCTCAACCATCTCGCCGAGGGCATGGATGCGCCCCGCGCATGTGGTGCGCGGCCGGAGCCTGCCCCGTCGCAACGACTTCACAACACCAACCAAGGAGAACAAGGTGAGATCCACAGAGCACACCGCGAACGCCGCTGCCACGTCGAAGACGGGCCTCTTCGTGGCACTCCGTGGTCTTCTCTACGCCCAAGGGAGTGGTGCGTCCGCGCGCGGTCCGATCGCCGCGCCCTTCGTGACTCGCGCTCTCATAGCGCTCTGTGCGCTCGCCGGCCTCTTTGCGCTCGCGACCGCCGGTGTCGCCCAGGCCGAACCTCCCAAGCTCATCCTCTACGAATCCTTCAGCAGCCCGCAGGAGTACAGCGCGGTTGGCGTCGCTGTGGAAGGCTCTGGAGACCTGTTCATGTCGAGTCTCTTAGGGGAAGGGTTTGGCCCGGGAACGGTGGTCAAGCTCGGTTCTTCAGGCAACTTGCTCTCGCTGCCGTCCCCGTTTGGGTCTGCGTACTACTCGGGTGTTGCGGTGAACCCGACGAACGGCGACGTGGACGTGCTCGGCGAAGAAGGCTTCGGCGCACCCGCGACGATCTTCGTCCACGACCCCAGCACGGGCGCGTTGCTGTCCTCGTTTGAAGTGCCGGCGTCACACAATGACAACGGCTACTTCACAGACGTCCAGATTGCATTCGACTCGAAAGGCAACGTGTACGTTCCGGTGGTGCCGGATAACGAGGTGCTCGAGTACAGCCCGAGCGGCACGCTGCTGAAGACGTTCACGGGCTCCGGCGCCGGCGCGCTCAAGGAACCGGCCGCAGTCGCGATCGACTCCTCCGGCAACCTCTGGGTGGCCGACTCCGGCAACAACAGGATCGTGGAGCTCGATTCCAGCGGTGCGCCTGTAGAAGTGAACGGCAAGCCTGTGGAAATCGAAAGCGAAGGCGTTTTCTCCGTGGCACTCGACGGGCAGGGGGACGTGTTCGCGGTCGTCCAAAACGGCGCGGTTCCGTGCGGCGAAAAGCCGTCGCCCTGCATCCATCTCGTCGAGTACAGCGCGGAAGGCAGGCAGCTCGCCGATGTGGGGGCCGGCCATTTCGGCGCAATAACTGGCACCGCAACTTCTGGCGGGTCGGATCGCTTCAACGACATGGTCGCGGTAAATCAAGCGAACAGGCGTGTATACGTAACCGACGGCCCCAGAGAAACCGTCTGGGTGTTCGGGCCTCCCGTCGCGCCTGTGGTCGACAGGGAGCTCACCGCCGAAGTCGGCGTCTCCGAAGTGAAGCTCGGGGCGCTCGCCAGCCCCGGTGGCATCCAGACGAGCTACCGCTTCGAATACGGTCCTACCAGCGCCTACGGCAGCTCAACGCCGTTCCCGGAAGGAAGCGTCGGTGAAGGGCTGGAAGCGCACGCGGTGTGGGCGGCCGCAAGCGGTCTCGCGCCCGGGAGCACCTACCACTACCGTGTCGTGGCGACCAACGAACTGGGAACGGTCTACGGCCCCGACCAGACCTTCACCACGCTGAGCGCCGAACAGGCGGCGTGTCCCAACGAACAGCTGCGCGGCGGCTTCGCTGGGAGGTTGCCCGACTGTCGAGCCTACGAGCTCGTGACGCCGCCGGTCGCGAGTTCGTCACAGTTCGATGGCCACCCAGGTACGGCCTACTCGAGCACGGCCGCGGCAGATGGCGGAGCGCTGACGCTCTACACCCAGGAACCGCGGCCGGGCGCGCCCACCGCCGGCGAATACTACGTGGCGACGCGTGGCGCGGGCGGCTGGATCGAGGAAGACATCATGCCGCTCGCATCCTATGACGGGGTGGGCTGCCCTGAGTACCAAGAACCCGTGTTTGCCTACTCGGAACAGCTCACCAAGGACGTGATGCTGGCTGGTGGAGAGTCACGCGGTTCCTCGTCCAGAAACGAGCACGAAGACCCGGAATCGTGCAACCCCGAAGGGCGTCAGGTCGTGAGCGGCGAACCGGTGGGCTATGAAAACCTGCTGGTGCGAGCGAACGCGACCGGCGCTTATCAGCTTGTCAATGTCACGCCGCCGGGCGTGACGCCGGCCGACACGCACTTCCAGGCCGCCTCCGCCGATCTCAGCCACGTGATTTTCACGGAGACCTCACCCCTGGCCGAAGGTGCGCGGTACGGTGTCGAAAACCTGTATGAATGGGACGAAGGCGCGCTGCGGCTGGTGAGCTGGCTGCCGAAAGGCACGGCGGTCCCCGGATCGCTTCCCGCAGAAGAAGGACTGATAGGTATAAACGTGCCCGTCAAAGGTGTGGTCTCCAGCGATGGCTCGCACGTCCTCTTCACCTACGGCGGCGCCCTCTACGATCGCATCGACGGGCAGCGCACCGTCCAGATCGACGAAAAACAGAGTGGGTCAACAGGCCCCAGCGGTGGCGGCTCCTTCAAGGCCGCTACCTCCGACGGTTCGGAGGTCTTCTTCCTCGACGGAAGCAAGCTCACGGCCGGTTCGACCGCGGAAGCGGGCGAACCTGACCTGTACGAGTGCGCGCTGCCCGAAGGCGCGAGCAAATGCGCATTGACCGACCTCACGGTCGCCGCGGGAAGCGAACACGCCGATGTGCTCCACGTCACGCCGCTCGGCAGCCATGACAGCTCCAACGTCTACTTCATCGCCAAGGGCGTGCTGGCGTCCAACACTAGGGAATTCACGAACAGCGAAGGCAAGACCGTCGTCGAAGGCGCGGAAGCTGGGAAGGAAAACCTGTATCTGTGGAACGGCGTCAAGACGACGTTCATCGCCACTGACGTCAATTTCAGCGGGGCGTCCGGGTTCGAAGGCGAGCAGGCCTCGCCCGACGGTCAGTGGTTTTCGTTCGAATCGCACGAGAGCCTGACCGGCTATGACAACGTCGCGCCGGCGAACGAAGCCGCCGTCGGGGAGCTCTTCCTGTACAGCGCTGCCACGGGGCAGGTCGTCTGTGCCTCGTGCAACCCCTCGGGCGAACCCCCTGTCGCAGAGGGCGGTGTGGTGAAATTCCCAGGGAACAGTCTTACAGAAGGCTTCGGGGTCTTCCGGAGTCGGCACGTGCTCACGGACGCTGGCCAGGTGTTCTTCGAAACGGGGGAAGCGCTCGTGCCCTCCGATACGAACGGTGTGCTCGACGTCTACGAGTATGAGGATGGCCACGTGTACTTGATCTCGAGTGGCACGAGCTCCTTTGAATCGAACCTGGAGGACGTGAGCGAAAGCGGCGGTGACGTGTTCTTCCGCTCTAACCAGCAGCTGTTGCCGCAGGACAATCAGCCAGGACAGCTCGTCATTTACGATGCGCGCGTTGACGGGGGCTTCGCCGAACCGTCCTCCCCGCCGCTGTGCACGACCGCCGATGCCTGCCGCACGCCGGTCGCCCCGCAGCCCTCGGTCTACGGGGCGCCGGCGAGCCAGACGTTCTCCGGTTTGGGGAACCTCGAACCGCCCGAAGCTAAGCCGAAGGCGATGCCCAAGTCCAAGTCCGTGAGGTGTAAGAAGGGCGTGCGCCACGAGTGCAAGAAGAAACCCAAGACGAAACACAAGTCGGCTCGTAAAGCGGCTCGTCGGAAGTCGAGGCGATCCTAATGCAGTGTCGCGCAAGTGATGGAGGAGCCGGGCGGCTGTTTGTCCGGTGGCCCTCCGCGGTCGCTCTGCAGGGAGAGATCGCAAACCACCCGCAAACTGCTGCGGTCAAGAGCCGTGGTGGGAAGCGTTGCGGGAAAAGGCGTGCCTTTGAGTGCGTCAGGTATGACCCGATGAAGGCGAATGAAAGTAAACCGCAGGTGACGTGTCGAAATGCATTAGATGACATCGAAACCAGGGCCGACCTTTTGACCTGGGAGCAGCCTGGAGAGTGCCTGCTGATTGGCCAGGCGGTGTCCGGCATGAATGCGGCGCGAGCACGGGTCAGGCTCTTGCGTGGAACGTGGGAACCTGTCGCCTCGTGGGACGATCGGCCAGTGGTCTTTGACCTGCGGCCGGGCGTCCAAGGGAGAGTTCCAAGCGGCAGAAACCGTGAGGGACAAGCTCCTGATGCGGGGCACAGGGTCGGGCCGGCTGATAGTAGTGATGAAGGTTCTGTAATGGGGCTGGAGCGAAGCGGTCGGGCCATTCAGACTGGATTGGTGGGCAACCGCGATGCAGTTGTCGTGGGAGGAACCAATGGTTGAGTCAAAGTCGCAAGTGAAGTCGTTTGTTATTTCCAAGAAGATCGTTCTGGAAGCCTGGGAGGACGTCAGGTCCAACCAGGGCGGTGCCGGTGTTGACGGGGAGTCAATCGAGGATTTCGAGCGGGACCTTTCGGGGAACCTGTATCGAATCTGGAATAGGCTGTCCTCGGGGTCGTATATGCCGCCGGCGGTGAAGGCAGCGCAGATACCGAAGAAACATTCGCTAGGGGTCAGAACCCTTGGTGTGCCCACTGTCGCTGACAGAGTCGCGCAAACGGTCGTAAAGAGGTACCTGGAGCCCAATGTGGAGCCGGTTTTTCACACGGACTCGTATGGGTACCGACCGGGACGCTCGGCTCATGATGCGGTAGCGGTCTGCCGGGAACGATGTTGGAGAAATAGTTGGTTGATCGACCTCGATCTCCAGTCCTTCTTTGACTCGATTGACCACGAGCTGATGCTGAAGGCGGTGGCGGCCCACACCAAAGAGCGGTGGATCCTTCTCTATGTTGAGCGGTGGCTGAATGCGCCGACCCAACAAGGGGACGGCACCCTGGTAGCGCGAGATCGTGGGACCCCTCAGGGTTCTGCGATCTCTCCTGTGCTGGCAAATATCTTCTTGCATCATGCGTTCGATGCGTGGATGGCGCGGGAGTTCCCGGCTGTCCCGTTCGAGCGGTATGCGGACGATATTGTCACGCACTGTAAGAGTGAGCGCCAAGCGCGGTTCGTACTCGGCGCGATCAGCGAGCGGATGGCATCACTGGGTCTGGCGCTGAACTTGGGCAAGACACAAGTAGTGTATTGCAAGGACTCGAACCGCAAGGGCTCTCACGAGCACGAGTGGTTTGATTTCCTCGGGTTCACGTTCCGGCCACGATCCGCGAAGAGGAAGAATGGCGAGTTGTTCACCAGCTTCCTCCCAGCGATCAGTGATGACGCCGCGAAGGCGATACGCCGAAGGATCAAGCGATGGAGGATTCACTTATGGAACGGAGCGTCCCTCACGGAAATAGCGCGCGAGTACAACTCGATCGCGCACGGGTGGGTCAACTATTACGGGAAGTTCTACCCGTCCCTGTTGGCCAAGTCACTCAGACGCATCGACGACTACCTGGTGCGCTGGGCCTGGCGAAAGTACAAGCGCTTACGGGGGCGTCGCAGGCGAACATGGGAGTTTCTGGCAGGCGTGGCAACACGCGAACCCAAGCTCTTTGCTCACTGGCGAGTAGTACGCCCCAGCGACCGATTGGTGGGAGCCGTATGAGTGGAGACGCTCACGTACGGTTCTGTGAGAGCCTGGGGCTGCAACGCCCCGGGCCACTCGACTTTGTCGAGAAGAAAGGCAAGTGTGTGAAAAAGACGGGGAAGAAGGCCAAGAAGTCCGCCCGCGCCAACAGGAGGAGTAAGTGATGCGCTCCAGGAGAATCCCAACGGCACTCTCGCTCGCGGTCGCTGTGATCGTGGCGCTGGGAGCGGGCGCGTCCCCGGCGCTCGCCGGCGAAGCGCACCCGTTCCTGAATGAATTCGGCCGCAATGCGACGGAAGCCTTTTCGAACCCGAACGGGATCGCGGTGGAAGAATCGACGGGGGACGTGTATGTCGCGGACATCGGCACGAACGCGGTCTACAAGTTCGATGCGAACGGTATCCCGGTTAACTTCAACTTCCCCGCGGGCTCCAAGGAAGCACCCGGAAACACACTCCAGGGAGCTGACACGCCCGCCGAATCGTTCTTGTTCCCCTCGCTGCACGGCAGCCCTGCGGCGATCGCGGTCGATAACGCTTGCGTGCAGCACACCCCGGCGCTCACCGGCAGGGCCTGTGAAGAATTCGACCCCTCGGCCGGCGACCTGTACGTGATGGATGCGGGCCACGGCGTGATCGACAAGTTCAGCGCCGAAGGCAGGTACCTGAGCCAGATTGGCGGCTTCACACCATTCACCGGCTCCCTCAGCGTCGAACTGCTGGGGCTGGGTGTCGACGGGAGCGGTACCGTGCATGTCGACGTGCTAGAAAGCGCCGAAGCGCTGCTGGTCGACGAATTCGACGACGCGGCCGTGAATCATCTCATCGCTAGCCAGCACCGGCCACCGGAGAACGAATCTCTTCAGACCGGGGGCCTGCCCGTCGAACGCCAGGCCCATGGCTTCGCTGTCTCCGCCACGGGCGATGATTACCCGATGTACGAACCGTCGTGCTCGTGTACGCTCAAGTGGGGGCAGAAGCTCTCCGTGCTCGGCCGTGTGGACGGTGGCGAAGCGGGTGATGTCGCGGTGGCCGTCGACCCCGCGACCGGCCATCTCTACGCGGACGATCAGTCCTCCGTGGCCGAGTGGGACACGGGCGCGATGAACCGCAACAGCAACGGAAATAGCAACGAGTCCGCTGGCACGCTCGTCGCGCGCTTCGGCTCGCCGCATCTCTCGAGCTCGGCGGGCGAGGGCGGGATCGCCGTGGACGGCGCGAGCGGTGAGATCTACGTGTCGAATCCGGCCAACGGCAAGGTCTACGTCTTCGGCAGCGACGCCCCGGCCGTAACGGCCGGCGAGCCGACGGACGTGACCACGGAAGCCGCGAGCCTGAGCGGGATGGTCGATCCGCGCGGTGCCGCCGTCAGCGAATGCGAGTTCGAGTACGGTCTCACCAACGAATTCGGCAACGGCCAGTACAGCCAAAGTGTGCCCTGCGATCAGACGCCGGGCGAGATCGGAAAAGGAAGCAGCCCGGTGGCGGTCTCCGCGCAGCTCGAAGGCCTCGTGCCCGGCGAACTCTACCATTTCCGCCTGGTCGCGAATAGTGCCAACGGCGCGGGGCAGGGCAGCGGTATGCTCGCGACGCGGGGCGTCGGCTTTGGCATCAAGAACTATGAAATCAGCTTCCTGAACGAAGACGGCACGCCCGACACGCAGGCGGGCTCGCACCCGTTCCAGTTCATCGACTTCTTCGAACTGAACTCACACTTCGAGCGCATGGAATCGAACGCTGACTCACCGTACATTCGCTTGCCCGACGGCGCCTTGCGGAATGTCAAGATCGATCTGCCCCCCGGCTTCGTCGGCAACCCCAACGCGCCCTCCCAACACTGCACCGGACAGCAACTCGAGCTTCAGTTTGCACATCCTGCCGCCTGTCCAGTCCAATCGCGCGTGGGCAGGCTGAGGCTGGGATGGTCAGAAAACCAGCAGCGTCAAACGGAACTCCTGAGCTTCCTCTTCGCCATGGCGCCCGTACGCGGCGTGGCTTTGCAGCTCGGCACCAATTTCTTCATACCCCTGCTATATATCAACAATGGGGTTCTTGCCGGCGGCAATTACCCCGTGCAGGTGTCGGTTATGGAAGCGCCGGCGCCGGCGCCCGTCATCAGTAGCAGGGCGGTGCTCTCCGGTGTTCTTGCCCCTTGCGTGCGGGTGCCGCAGGGAACCGGTACGTACGAAACAGGGTGCCTACAAGTCGCCCCGGCAGGCAAGGGCGAATACAACAGGGAACCGGAAAACAACGTAGCCTTCCTGACGATGCCGACCGGCTGTCACGGCCCCTTGCGCTCGACGATCGAAGTGGAGTCGTGGGCGGAACCGGGCAAGTGGGCGACGAAGAGCGCGGTTACGCACAACGCGGCGGGTACGCCAGTGGCGCTGACGGGTTGTTCGAAGCTCAAGTTCCCGGCGGAAATCAGCGTCGAGCCGGACGGCAGCAACGCGAGCACGTCCTCGGGGCTGACGGTGAATGTTCACGTCCCGCAGACCGCCGCGTTGAATCCCAACGGTCTGGCGGAGTCCTCGCTCAGGGACACGACCGTGGCGTTGCCTCAGGGCGTGGCGATCAACCCGGCGGGTGGGGATGGCCTTGAAGCGTGCTCGTCTGACGCTGGCGCGTTGCCGGAAGGTGCGCTCGGGAGCCCTGGTGATCAGATTGGTTATAAGGGTCAGGAAGAATTGAACAAGGAATACGAACCGGGTGTGAAGTGGAACACGTTTACGCCGGAATTGGCGAGCCTGCTTGCGCCGGGGTCCAACTTCTGTCCGAACGGGTCGAAGATCGGGACGGTGAAAATCAAGACGCCGCTGTTGGAACACGAATTGGAAGGCGCGGTGTATCTGGCGTCACAGGACAACAACCCGTTCGAGAGCGTGGTAGCGATGTATATCGTCGCGGAAGACCCGTTTTCGGGGAGTTTGATCAAGCTAGCGGGCGAAGTGTCGTTGAACCCGGATACGGGGCAGATCGTAACGACGTTCAAGAATACTCCGGATGTGCCGTTTGAAAACCTCGAACTGCATTTCTTCGGTGGGGAACGCGCGCCGTTGGCGACACCGTCGCGGTGCGGGACGTATACGACGACGGCGGTGTTCACGCCGTGGGACGGCAATGGGCCTGTGACCTCGGAATCGTCGTTCGTGATCGAACACGGCCCGGGTGGAGGCCCCTGCCCCGGTGCCACCCTGCCGTTCAACCCGACTGTGAACGCGGGCGCGACGAACATCCAGGCGGGTGCGTTCTCGCCGCTGACGGTGACGATGAACCGTAAAGACGGTGAACAGAACCTGAAGTCCGTCGAAGCGAAGCTACCGCCGGGCCTGTCCGGTGTGCTGACGGGTGTCGAACTGTGCCCCGAACCACAGGCGAATGAAGGGTTGTGTGGGGAAGGCAGCAAGATCGGCGAAGCGACGATCGGGGTTGGTGTCGGCAATGATCCGTTCACGGTCACCGGCGGGAAGTTCTATCTCACCGGCCCCTACAACGGGCACGGCGCCTGCACGGTCGGGGAAGCGGGTTGTGCGCCGTTCGGCTTGACGTTCGAGGTGCCGGCGAAGGCCGGTCCGTTCGACCTTGCGAACACGAAGAGCAACCATCCTGCGTGCGACTGTGTGGTCGTGAGGGGCAAGATCGAATTGAACCCACAGACCTCCGCGCTCACGATCACCTCCAACCCGCCCGGCACACCGGACTCGATCCCGACGAGCATCGAAGGGATCCCCCTGGAAATCCAGCACGTCAACGCGACCACCACACGCGGGAACTTCCAGTTCAACCCGACGAACTGCTCGAAGATGACGCTCACCGGCACGGTGGGGTTGAACGAAGGCGGCGTGAGCACGATCACCACGCCGTTTCAGGTCACGAACTGCGCCGCGCTGAAGTTCGAACCCAGCTTCTCGGTCTCGACGTCCGCGAAGACGAGCCGCACGCAAGGCGCGAGCCTGAGCGCGAAGCTGACCTACCCAAGCGTGCCCCAAGGCACCGACGCGGACATCGCCAGGGTCAAAGTCGAACTCCCCAAGCAGCTCCCAAGCCGCCTGACGACGCTACAGAAGGCGTGCACCGCGGCACAGTTCGAAGCAAACCCCGCCGGCTGTCCCGCGGCGTCGAAGATCGGCTACGCGACCGTGCATACCCCGTTGATCCCGGTCCCATTGCAGGGCCCCGCGATCTTCGTCAGCCACGGCGGCGAAGCGTTCCCGTCGCTGACCCTCGTGCTGCAGGGCTACGGCATCACGATCGACCTCGTCGGCACGACCGACATCAAGAACGGGGTCACCTCGACGACGTTCAAGACCGCCCCCGACCAGCCCTTCTCGAGCTTCGAACTGACGCTCCCCGAGGGCCCCTTCTCCGCGCTGACGACCGCCGGGAACCTCTGCACCGCCAAGAACCTCACGATGCCCACCGAATTCATCGCCCAAAACGGCGCGGAGCTCAACCAGGCCACGAAGATCGCGGTCACCGGCTGCCCGAAGGCGAAGAAGACCACCCACAAGAAGAAGAAGCACCACAAGGCCAAGATCAAGCACAAGCGCAGGAAGTGAGCGCCAGCGCAAGAAGGCCGGACGTAACTATGCCGGTGATGCGTATCCGGTTAGCTCCAGATGGGGTTTTAGGCGGCTCGGCGGGTGATTTGCTGATAGGTGGTGGGGTTGTGCAGGGCGCCGAGTCCGAGGAGGGTCTGGAACGCCGCCATTGGTGTGCTGCGGCGGTTGTGACGGAAGACGTACTCGTCGAGATAGACCTGTAGGTGCTCGTCAGAGACGCCACGGTGTGTGCCGTGCATCCAGGCCTTGAGGTTGGAGGTTGCGCGGTGTGCTCGAGGGAGTAGCTGATCGGGCGCAGCGGTTTGTTTCGGGTGTCGGCGGTGCTCGTAGCCGTGCTTGCTCAGGACGCGGTAGGACTGAAGCCCGTCGGTATGCACGATTGCGCCGGTGGTGGTGGTCGCCTGGGTGAAGCTGAGCAGTATCGGCCCTGAAGCGTCGGGCAACACCCGAAGGCGCAGCCGCCCGGAGCCGTGTCCGCGGACCTCGATCGCGATGCCGATCAGCGCCTTCTTTCCGCGCTGGCGGCCGCCTTTGAGGCCCTCCTCGCGCCCACCGAGGAAGAACTCGTCGATCTCGACCTCACCCTTCAGCAGCTCGCGCTCAGGGGCGACCATCGCCCTGCGCAGCTTCTGCAGGATCAGCCAGGCAGTCTCATAGCGCGAGAGCCCGAGCTGGCGTTGCAGCTGCTTGGCCGATATGCCCGGGTGGTGAGTGGCGACCAGATAGGCCGCCCAGAACCACGTGCGCAGCGGCGTGTGCGTCTTGTGCATCACGGTCCCCGCAGTCACCGACGTCTGGTGCCCACACGCGGTACATACCCACAGGTGGCAGCGCGTCTGGCCACCGGCCCGCCCGCCGCCACACCCTGGACAAGCAAACCCCTCCGGCCAGCGCGAAGCGAACAGATACTCGCGGCAGGCCTCCTCGGTCGCAAAGCGCTCCTGAAACTCCAAGATGCTCAGAGGATACGTAGGCCGCGACACCCAACAAAACTACGAAACCACCCGGATGGAGCTAACCGGATACGCATCATGCCGGTATACGAGCCTGCTGCGAGGCCCGTTCGTACAGCGTCTCGGGTGCCATATCGAAGCCGTTGGGCCAGACCACGGTGCGTATCTCGGGATCGACGCGGGCTTGGGCGAAGAAGGCGGGATCGGCGAGTGGCTCGGAGACGCCGCGCCAGTGCCGGCCGGCGAAGTCGATGTCGCCGACGAGGCCGTCCTTGAAGGTTACGCGCAGCTTGTGCTCACCGATGACCTCGACCGCGATGGGCGCTACAAGCTTGTCCATGAAGGGCATTCTAACGCAGGGGCGCGATTGGGTTCATTGGCTTTTCGTCGCAGGCGAGCTCCCAATCGGCGTTCAGCTCCCCGGCGTGGAGCTCAGCCCAGGCCTGTACGAGGCGCAGTTGCCGCCTAGGGAGATCGCCTGCGATGACCTCGCCCGCCAGGTCGAGGGCGGCTTCGTGCTCGCCATACAGCGCGTGGAAGTGTGGGGCGTGGTGACGAGGCTCGTCCCAGTGCATCGTTATCGTGATTCCGTAGAACCAGCTGAGCGTCGGCATGCCGCGAATCCTACGTCGGTGGACGGATCGTTCGGCGCCGCACGGCCAACCCGTTGCTGGTCGTCGGTGGGGTCGACCGTTGCCTTGTGCCGGCTTGGGGGCTGTGTGGTGGAGCTTGCCTGTAGGGGTATTGACAACCGTGCGGGGGTGGTGTACGGTCTCCTTTGTCATGGTCATCCCTGTTTGTGGGGTGGCTGGCGAACATAGGGTCCGGTTGGGTCGCCGCGTCAGGTGGTTGACTTCAAGCGCTAGCAGGGTGTTGGTTGGGTAGAGGGACTGGATCGCGAATGGATGAGGGAGTTGGGTTTAGCGTGGTTTCGAGTGGGAGATACGTAGTGAGGGCGTGCGCGTCCTGTCTGGGGGCTGATGCTAGATGCGCCAGCTTGGCGCTGTCGCATCTCTCTCTCTCTCTCTCTCTCTTCGGCTAGCGATCTAGCTGCAGAGGCTCCTCGTCTTCGGGTCCTAAGGGGCCTTTCTTCGTCCCCCGCGTGGGGTGGGCACCGCTTGTGTTCGGGGGGCCTGTTGTGAGCGCCGTGCGTGGCAGCGGTGCGCGTGGCGGTGGTGTGGCGGCGGATGAGCCACGGCGGGCGGGGCGTGCTCGTGTGGCGCGGGGGTCTGAGTCGGCGTTGGCGCGTGCGCGTTTGAGCGATGTGGCGTTGCCGCGTACGCGGGTGGGTGAGATTCAGCGTTCGCGGCTGTTGGCGGGTGCGGTCAGCACGATCGATGAGCTGGGCTACCCACAGGCGACGGTCGGGCAGATAACTGCGCGGGCGCGGCTTTCGCGGCGGACTTTCTACCAGATGTTCGCTAACCGTGATGAGTGTTTCGCGGCGGTGCTGGAGGAGGTGGCCGCCACGGTCGCTGAGGAGCTCTTGGGCGCGCAGGCGGGCGTCGAGAGGTTGCCTTGGCGTGAGCGGGTTCGCACGGGCGTGTGGGGGATCCTTGTGTTCTTCGACCGCGAGCCGGCGCTGGCGCGGGTGTGTGTGGTGCAGGCGTTGCGCGCTGGGCCGCTGGTGCTGGGGCGCCGCGAGGCGGTGCTCGCCCAGCTCGCGGCCGCGGTTGATGAGGGCCGCGCGGATGGTGGCCGTGGCGATGGTTTGACCGCGGTGACCGCGGAGGGTGTAGTCGGCGCGGCGTTCGCGATCCTCTACTCGCGGCTCTCACGGCGCGATCGTGAGCCATTGACGGCGCTGTTGGGTGAGCTGATGGCGATGATCGTGCTGCCCTATCTCGGTCCCGCGGCGGCAAGGCGCGAACGCGCCCGTCCCGCGCCCGCCACGCCCGCGGTGTCAACGAGCGCACGCGCTGCTGCTCCGCGAAGCGCGCGTGACCCGCTCGCGGATGTCAACCTGCGCCTGACCCACCGGACGGCCAGGGTGCTGGAGGGTATCGCCGAGCTGAGTGGGCGCGGGTCGGACCCGAGCAACCGCGAGGTCGCGACCTTCGCCGGTGTCACCGACCCGGGGCAGATCTCGAAGCTCCTGCGCCGCCTGGAGCGCCTCGGGCTGCTCCTCAATACCGGGGCGGGGCACGCCAAGGGCGAGCCGAACGCTTGGGCGCTGACCCCGAAGGGGGAGAGGGTCACCGAGGGTATCCGGGTGCACAGCGCCTCCCACGAGCTGCGGGCCGCGTGATGCCACAGGCGCGCTCAACCATCTCGTCGAGGGCGGGAGTGCTCCGTGGGCATGCGGTGCGCGGACGGAGCTTGCCCCGCCGCAACGACTTCACAACACCAACCAAGGAGACAAGGTGAAACCCACAGAGCACACCGCGAAGGCCGTCGCCCCCGAGACCGGTCGCTTCGCGACGCTCCGTGCTCTTCTCCACGCCCAAGGGAGTGGTGCGTCCGCGCGCGGTCCGATTGCCGCGCCGTTCGTGGCTCGTTCCCTCGTGGTCCTCTGTGCACTCGCCGGCCTCTTTGCGTTCGCGACCGCCGCCGTCGCCCAGGCCGAACCTCCCAAGCTGATCCTCTACGAATCGTTCAGCGCGCAGGAGACGCACGCGGTTGGTGTCGCTGTGGAAGGCTCTGGAGACCTGTTCGTGTCGGGTCTCTTCTTCGGGGAAGGGCTTGCCCCCGCGCCGGTGGTCAAGCTCGGGCCTTCAGGCAGCTTGCTCTCGCCCCCGTCCCCGTTTGGGTCCGAGTACAACTCGGGTGTCGCGGTGAACCCGGTGAACGGCGACGTGTACGTGCTCGGCGAAGAAGGCTTTTTCACACCCGCGAAGATCTTCGTCTACGACCCCAACACGGGCGCTCCGTTGGGCTCGTTTGAAGTGCCGGCGTCACGCAATGCCGTCGGCGTCTTCACAGACGTGCAGATTGCAGCCGACTCGGCCGGCAACGTGTACGTGCCGGTGACGCCGGAAAACGAGGTGCTCGAGTACAAGCCCTCGGAATGTCCGGCACTACCGGAACCCTGCACGCTCACGCCATTGAAGACGTTCACGGGCTCCGGCGCCAGCGCGCTCACGGAACCGACCGCCGTCGCGATTGACTCCTCCGGCAACCTCTGGGTGGCCGACTCTGGCAGCAACAGGATCGTAGAGCTCGATTCCAGCGGTGCGCCTGTGGAAGCGAACGGCAAGCCCGTGGAAATCGAAAGCGAAGGCGTTTTCTCCGTGGCACTCAACAGGCAGGGGGACGTGTTCGCGGTGGTCCAAAACGGCGCGGACCCGTGCGGCGAAAAGCCGAAGCCCTGCGTCCATCTCGTCGAGTACAGCTCGGAAGGCAGGCAGCTCGCCGATGTGGGGGCCGGCCATTTCGGCGAAACTGAAGGCGGGTCGAGCCGCTTCTACGACATGGTCGCGGTGAATCAAGCGAACGGGCGTGTATACGTGACCGACGGCCCCAATGACACCGTCTGGGTGTTCGGGCCTCCCGTCGCGCCTGTGGTCGGCAGGGAGTTCACCGCCGAAACGGGCGTCTCCGAAGTGAAGCTCGGGGCGCTCGTTAGCCCCGGTGGCATCCAGACGACCTACCGCTTCGAATACGGCCCTACCAGCGCCTACGGGAGCTCGACGCCCTTCCCGGAAGGAAGCGTCGGTGAGGGACTGGAATCGCACGCGGTGTGGGCGGCCGCAAGCGGGCTGGCGCCCGGGAGCACCTACCACTACCGTGTCGTGGCGAGCAATGAACTGGGGACGGTTTATGGCCCCGACCAGACCTTCACTACGCTGACCGTCGAACAGGCGGCGTGTCCCAACGAACAGTTACGCGGCGGCTTCTCCGGGAAGTTGCCCGACTGCCGCGCCTACGAGCTCGTGACGCCGCCGGTCAAGACCTCGGCCCAGTTCGATGCTAAGACGTCTACGGCATACGCGAGCGTGGCTGCCGCAGATGGCGAAGCGGTCACGCTCTACACCCAAGAACCGCAGCCGGGCGCGCCAACCGCCGGCGAAAACTACGTGGCGACGCGTGGAGCGGGCGGCTGGAGCGAGGAAGACATCATGCCGCTCGAATCCTATGACGGGGTGGGCTGCATGGAATACCAACCCGTGTACGCCTTCTCGGATCAGCTCACCAGGGAGGTGATGCTGGCTGATGGGGGGTCACGCGCTAACGGTTCCGAAGTCGAAAATCCGGAATCGTGCAACCCCAAAGGACGTCAGGTCGTGAGCGGCGAACCGGTGGGCTATGAAAACCTGCTGGTGCGCGAGAACGCGACCGGCGCTTACCAGCTTGTCAACATCCCGCCGCCGGGCGTGGAGCCGGCCGATGCGCACTTCAAGGCCGCCTCCGCGGACCTCAGCCACGTGATCTTCACGGAGACCTCGCCCCTGGCCGAAGGCGCGCGGTACGGCGTCGCAAACCTGTACGAATGGGACGAAGGCGCGCTGCGGCTGGTGAGCGTGCTGCCGGAAAGCGAAGGCGGCACGGCGGTCCTGGGATCGCTTCCGGCAGAAGAAGTAAAGAGTGGGACGTACGTGGCCGACAAAGGTGTGGTCTCCAGCGACGGCTCGCACGTCCTCTTCACCTACGGCGGTGCCCTCTACGATCGCATTGACGGGCAGCGCACCGTCCAGGTCGACGAACAACAGGGTCGGCCGGGCCCCGGCGGTGGCGGCACCTTCATGGGGGCCACCGCTGACGGGTCGAAGGTCTTCTTCCTCGACGAAAGCAAGCTCACGGCTGACTCGACCGCGGAATCCAATGAACCGGATCTGTACGAGTGCTTGCTGCCCGAAGGCGCGAGCAAATGCGAATTGACCGACCTCACGGTGGCTGCGGCTGGCAAGCACGCCGACGTGCTCCACGTCACGCCGCTCGGCGGCCATGACAGTTCCTACGTCTACTTCGCCGCCAAGGGCGTGCTTGCATCCAACACGAGGGAATTCACGAACAGCGAAGGCAAGACCGTCGTTGAAGGCGCGCAAGTCGGAAAGGAAAACCTGTATCTGTGGAACGGCGAAGAGACGACGTTCATCGCCACCGGCGTCGAATACAGCCGGCTCGGCATCGCGCAGACCTCGCCCGACGGCACGTGGCTCGCGTTCGAATCGAAGAATGGCCTGACCGGTTATGACAACGTCTCGCCGACGAACGAAGCCGCCGTCAGCGAGCTCTTCCTGTACAGTGCCGCCACAGGGCAGCTTGTCTGCGCCTCGTGCGACCCCACGGGCGTACCCCCGGTCGCAGGAGGCGGTGTGGCTCAGTACCCGGGGGACATCAAGGGAGAAACCTTCGGATCCTTCCGGAGTCGGCACCTGCTCACGGACGCCGGCCAGATGTTCTTCGAAACGACGGACGCGCTCGTGCCCTCCGATACGAACGGCGTGCTCGACGTCTACGAGTACGAGGGTGGCCACGTGTACTTGATCTCGAGCGGCACGAGCTACTTCGAATCGAACCTGGATGACGTGAGCGAAAACGGCGATAACGTGTTCTTCCGCTCGAACCAGCAGCTCGTGCCGCAGGACAACCAGGAAGGACAGATCGTCATCTACGATGCGCGCGTCGCAGGCGGCTTCCCGGCGCCTGCCTCGCCACCGGCGTGCACGACAGCCGATGCGTGTCGCACGCCGGTCGCGCCTCAGCCCTCGGTCTACGGGGCGCCGGCGAGCCAGACATTCTCAGGTGTGGGGAATCTCGCGCCGCCTCCGCCAGCCGTCGTCGAGAAGGTTACAAAAAAGACCGTGAAGTGCAAGCAGGGCGTGCGCCACGAGTGCAAGAAGAAACCCAAGACGAAACACAAGTCGGCTCGTAAAGCGGCTCGTCGGAAGTCGAGGCGATCCTAATGCAGTGTCGCGCAAGTGATGGAGGAGCCGGGCGGCTGTTTGTCCGGTGGCCCTCCGCGGTCGCTCTGCAGGGAGAGATCGCAAACCACCCGCAAACTGCTGCGGTCAAGAGCCGTGGTGGGAAGCGTTGCGGGAAAAGGCGTGCCTTTGAGTGCGTCAGGTATGACCCGATGAAGGCGAATGAAAGTAAACCGCAGGTGACGTGTCGAAATGCATTAGATGACATCGAAACCAGGGCCGACCTTTTGACCTGGGAGCAGCCTGGAGAGTGCCTGCTGATTGGCCAGGCGGTGTCCGGCATGAATGCGGCGCGAGCACGGGTCAGGCTCTTGCGTGGAACGTGGGAACCTGTCGCCTCGTGGGACGATCGGCCAGTGGTCTTTGACCTGCGGCCGGGCGTCCAAGGGAGAGTTCCAAGCGGCAGAAACCGTGAGGGACAAGCTCCTGATGCGGGGCACAGGGTCGGGCCGGCTGATAGTAGTGATGAAGGTTCTGTAATGGGGCTGGAGCGAAGCGGTCGGGCCATTCAGACTGGATTGGTGGGCAACCGCGATGCAGTTGTCGTGGGAGGAACCAATGGTTGAGTCAAAGTCGCAAGTGAAGTCGTTTGTTATTTCCAAGAAGATCGTTCTGGAAGCCTGGGAGGACGTCAGGTCCAACCAGGGCGGTGCCGGTGTTGACGGGGAGTCAATCGAGGATTTCGAGCGGGACCTTTCGGGGAACCTGTATCGAATCTGGAATAGGCTGTCCTCGGGGTCGTATATGCCGCCGGCGGTGAAGGCAGCGCAGATACCGAAGAAACATTCGCTAGGGGTCAGAACCCTTGGTGTGCCCACTGTCGCTGACAGAGTCGCGCAAACGGTCGTAAAGAGGTACCTGGAGCCCAATGTGGAGCCGGTTTTTCACACGGACTCGTATGGGTACCGACCGGGACGCTCGGCTCATGATGCGGTAGCGGTCTGCCGGGAACGATGTTGGAGAAATAGTTGGTTGATCGACCTCGATCTCCAGTCCTTCTTTGACTCGATTGACCACGAGCTGATGCTGAAGGCGGTGGCGGCCCACACCAAAGAGCGGTGGATCCTTCTCTATGTTGAGCGGTGGCTGAATGCGCCGACCCAACAAGGGGACGGCACCCTGGTAGCGCGAGATCGTGGGACCCCTCAGGGTTCTGCGATCTCTCCTGTGCTGGCAAATATCTTCTTGCATCATGCGTTCGATGCGTGGATGGCGCGGGAGTTCCCGGCTGTCCCGTTCGAGCGGTATGCGGACGATATTGTCACGCACTGTAAGAGTGAGCGCCAAGCGCGGTTCGTACTCGGCGCGATCAGCGAGCGGATGGCATCACTGGGTCTGGCGCTGAACTTGGGCAAGACACAAGTAGTGTATTGCAAGGACTCGAACCGCAAGGGCTCTCACGAGCACGAGCGGTTTGATTTCCTCGGGTTCACGTTCCGGCCACGATCCGCGAAGAGGAAGAATGGCGAGTTGTTCACCAGCTTCCTCCCAGCGATCAGTGATGACGCCGCGAAGGCGATACGCCGAAGGATCAAGCGATGGAGGATTCACTTATGGAACGGAGCGTCCCTCACGGAAATAGCGCGCGAGTACAACTCGATCGCGCACGGGTGGGTCAACTATTACGGGAAGTTCTACCCGTCCCTGTTGGCCAAGTCACTCAGACGCATCGACGACTACCTGGTGCGCTGGGCCTGGCGAAAGTACAAGCGCTTACGGGGGCGTCGCAGGCGAACATGGGAGTTTCTGGCAGGCGTGGCAACACGCGAACCCAAGCTCTTTGCTCACTGGCGAGTAGTACGCCCCAGCGACCGATTGGTGGGAGCCGTATGAGTGGAGACGCTCACGTACGGTTCTGTGAGAGCCTGGGGCTGCAACGCCCCGGGCCACTCGACTTTGTGAAGACCAAAAGGGGTAAGTGCGCACGAAAAAAGAGTAAGAAGCAGGCAAAAAGAGCCAGCCACAACCGGAGGGGCAAATAATGACAACCACCAAGTCCACAAAGCTAGTCTCTCTCGGCGTAGCTTGGTTGAAGAAGCCTCTGGCACTTGCATGCGCACTCATCTTCATCACCCTCGCTTTCTCGGCCTCCCCGGCGCTCGCGGCGGCCGAACCGCACCCCAAGATCGGGGAATTCGGCTCGTTCACCAATCCGAATGGCATCGCGGTCGACGAAGCGACCGACGACGTGTACGTGGCCGACATCGCAACGAGGAACGCGGTCTACAAGTTCGATGCGAACGGAACCCCGGTCAACTTCAACTTCCCCGCGGGCTCCAAGGAAACACCCGGGAACACACTCGAGGGCGCTGACACGCCCGCCGAATCGTTCTCGTTCCCCTCGCTGTATGGCAGCCCCGCGGCGATCGCGGTCGATAACGCTTGCGTGCAGCACACCCCGGCGCTCATCGGCAAGGCCTGTGAAGAATTCGACCCCTCGGCCGGCGACCTGTACGTAATGGATACCGGCCACGGCGTGATCGACAAGTTCGGTGCCGAAGGCAGGTACCTGGGCCAGATCGGCGGCTTTACGCCATCCACCGGGTCTGCCGACGGCGAACTGCTGGGGTTGGGTGTCGACGGGAGCGGCACCGTGCACGTTGACCTGAGCAGATCACAAGGAACGTTCGGCGAACTGGCGATCGACGAATTCGACAGCGCAGGCGTAGACATTGCTCGCCAGAAATGGAAGACACAGAACGTCGATGGTGGGGTAGGCCTGCCCGGCGAACCCCAAGCTCACGGCTTCGCCGTGTCCGCCACGGGCGATGACTACCCGATCTACGAACCGACGTGCTCGTGTACGCAGAAGTTCGGGCAGAAGCTCTCCCCACTCGGCCGCGTGGACAGCGGTGAAGCGGGCGACGTCGCGGTGGCCATCGACCCCACGACCGGCCATCTCTACGCGGACGACCAGTCCTCCGTAGCCGAGTGGGACACGGGCGCGATGAACCGCGATAGCCGGGAGGGCGCAAGCGCCGGCACGCTCGTCGCGCGCTTCGGCTTGGGCGAACTTTCGGGGACTTCGGGCGAGGGCGGGATCGCTGTGGACGGCGCGAGCGGCCAGATCTACGTCTCAAACCCCGTAAACGGCAAGGTGTACATCTTTGGCAGCGACGCCCCGGCGGTGACAGTCGGCGAACCGGCTGACGTGACCATGCAAGACGCGAGCCTGGGCGGGACGGTCGATCCGCGCGGCGTCAGCGAATGTGAGTTCGAGTACGGTCTCACCAACGAATTCGGCGAAGGCCCCTACAACCACAGCGTGCCCTGCAGGCAGACGCCGGCCGAGATCGGAGCGGGAAGCAGTCCCGTGGCGGTCTCCGCGCAGCTCGAAGGCCTCAAAGCCGGCGAACTCTACCACTTCCGCCTGATCGCGACCAACGCCAACGGCGCGGGGCAGGCCGACGGTATGCTCGCGACGCAGGGCGTCGGCTTCGGCATCAAGAGCTATGAAATCAGCTTCCTGAACGAAAACGGCACGCCCGACACGCAGGCGGGCTCGCACCCGTTCCAGTTCATCGACTTCTTCGAACTGAACTCGCACTTCGAGCGCGTCGAATCGAACGCTGACTCACCGTACATTCGCCTGCCCGACGGCGTCTTGAGGAATGTCAAGATCGATCTGCCCCCCGGCTTCATCGGTAACCCCAATGCGGCCTCCCAGAAGTGCAACGGACAGCAACTCGAGCTTGAGTTTCGCGATAATGACTGTCCAGCCGGATCGATCGTGGGCGAACTGAGCCTGATCTGGTCAGAAAACGCGACTCGTCAAGCGAAACTCTCGGACTTCCTCTTCGCCACACCGCCCGTACACGGCGTGGGCTTGCAGCTCGGCACCCCTTTCTTCCTGCCCCTCCTGTATCTCGACAATGGCGTTCTCGCGGGCGGCAATTACCCCCTGCAGACGACGGTGACGGAAGCGCCGCCGACGGCACCCGTCCTCAGCAGCAGGGCGGTGCTCTCCGGTGTGCTTGCCCCCTGCGTGAAGGTGCCGAGTGGAACCGGTAAGTACGGTTTCGAGTCGTGCACAGAATTTGCCCGAGTAGGCGAAAGCGGAGAATACGAAAGGGCACCGCAGGGCCAGAAAGTCTTCCTGACGATGCCGACCGGCTGCCACGGCCCCCTGGGCTCAACGATCGAAGTCGAGTCGTGGGCAGAACCGGGCAACTGGGCGAAGAAGAGCGCGGTCACGCGCAACGCCGCGGGCACGCCCGTCGCGCTGACGGGCTGCTCGAAGCTCAAGTTCCTGCCGGAAATCAGCGTCGAGCCGGACGGCAGCAACGCCAGCACGTCCTCGGGGCTGACGGTGAACATCCACACACCACAGACCGCCGCGCTCAACCCCAACGGTCTGGCAGAGTCCTCGCTCAGGGACACGACCGTCACGCTGCCCGAAGGGGTCGCGATTAACCCGGCGGGCGGCGACGGCCTTGAAGCGTGCACGTCCGAACCCGCGGCGCTCGGGGGCGCGCTTGGGAGCCCCGGCGATCAGATTGGCTACAAGGGCCAGGAAGAACTGAACAAGGAATACGAACCGGGCGTGAAGTGGGACACGTTCACGCCGGAACTGGCGAGCCTGCTTGCGCCGGGGACCAACTTCTGCCCGAACGGGTCGAAGGTCGGCACGGCGAAGATCAAGACACCGCTCTTGGAACACGAACTGGAAGGCGCGGTGTATTTGGCGGAGCAAGACAACAACCCGTTCGGGAGCTTGGTGGCGATGTATGTCGTCGTCGAAGACCCCTATTCGGGGAGTTTGATCAAGCTCGCGGGCGAAGTGTCGCTGAACCCGCAGACGGGGCAGATCGTCACGACGTTCAAGAACAACCCCGACCTGCCATTTGAAAACCTCGAACTGCACTTCTTCGGCGGAGAACGCGCACCGCTGAGCACCCCGTCGCACTGCGGGACGTACACCACAACCGCGGTGTTCACGCCATGGGACGGCAACGGTCCCGTGACTTCGGAATCGTCGTTCAAGATCGAACACGGCCCCGGCGGTGGCCCGTGTCCCGGTGCGACCCTGCCATTCAACCCCAGTGTGAACGCGGGTGCGACGAACATCCAAGCGGGTGCGTTCTCGCCGTTGACGGTGACGGTGAATCGCAAAGACGGTGAACAGAACCTGAAGTCGCTCGAAGCGAAACTACCACCCGGCCTGTCGGGTGTGCTGACGGGTGTGGAAATGTGCCCCGAACCACAAGCCAACGAAGGGTTGTGCGGGGAAGCCAGCAAGGTCGGCGAAGCGACGATCGGTGTCGGTGTCGGCAACGACCCGTTCACTGTCACGGGCGGGAAATTCTATCTCACCGGCCCCTATAACGGCCACGGCAGCTGCACCGTCGGTGAAGCGGGGTGCGCGCCGTTCGGGATCACGTTCGAGGTGCCCGCGAAGGCTGGCCCGTTCGATCTCGCGAACACGAAGAACAACCATCCGGCGTGCGACTGCGTGCTCGTCAGGGGCAAGATCGAATTGAACCCGCAGACCGCTGCGATCACGATCACCTCCAACCCACCCGGCTCACCGGACTCGATCCCGACGAGCATCGAAGGGATCCCCCTGGAAATCCAGCACGTCAACGCCACCACCACACGCGGGAACTTCCAATTCAACCCGACGAACTGCTCAAAGATGTCCCTGACGGGCACGGTGCAGCTGAGCGAAGGTGGCTCGAGCACGATCTCTACACCGTTCCAGGTCACGAACTGCGCGGCGTTGAAGTTC
This sequence comes from uncultured Solirubrobacterales bacterium, assembly GCA_963812595.1. Taxonomy (GTDB): domain Bacteria; phylum Actinomycetota; class Thermoleophilia; order Solirubrobacterales; family Solirubrobacteraceae; genus Palsa-744. The sequence goes on along the minus strand of CAWEVQ010000008.1, from coordinate 254,500 downwards.
GAACCGAAGTTCAGTGTCTCCACGTCCGCGAAGACGAGCCGGGCCGACGGGGCGAGCCTGACCGCGAAGCTGACCTACCCGAACGCGCCGTTTGGTAGCCAGGCGAACATCAAGCAGGTCAAAGTCGAACTCCCCAAGCAGTTGCCGTCGCGGTTGACGACATTGCAGAAGGCGTGCACCGCGGCGCAGTTCGACGCGAACCCTGCTGGCTGCCCGGCCGCGTCGATCGTCGGCCACGGCAGGGCGATCACGCCGCTGGTCCCGGTTCCGTTGGAAGGTCCGGCGTATTTCGTCTCAAACGGTGGGGAAGCGTTCCCGAACCTGATCTTGGTGCTGCAGGGCTACAACGTCACGATCGACCTTGTCGGCGACACGTTCATCAGCAAAGCGGGGGTCACGTCGAGCACGTTCAAGACCGTCCCCGACCAGCCCGTCACAAGCTTCGAACTGACACTCCCCGAGGGCCCCTACTCGGCGCTCACGACCGCGGGGAACCTGTGTGCGGCCAAGAAGCTCACGATACCCACCGAATTCATCGCGCAGAACGGCGCCGAGATCAAGCAGAGCACCAAGATCGCCGTCACGGGGTGCCCGAAGCACAAGAAGGCCACGAAGCACAAGAAGGCCGCGAAGAAGAAGGCGCACCATCCGCGCAAGAAGAAGGGTCGCCGCAAGACCAAGCGTTGAGAGGCGCCTACGGACCCGCGCCGCTGCGCGCCTGGGCCTGCGCACAGAGTTCGGCCAGGCCAATCGCCTGTGCCGGCGGTGTTAGGGGATAGCTCTCGGTCCCGGGGTAGACGATCAGTGCGCGCTGCGGTGCGAGGTCGGCGAGCGCGGAGTAAAAGCCGCGCTCCGGGGTGGGGGTGAGGCTGCGCTTGATCTCCACGGCCCACTCCTCGCCGTCGGGCCAGCTGAGTACGAGGTCGATCTCCGCGCCGTGGCTGGTGCGGTAGAAGCTCCCCTGTGCTCGATGCCCGCCCGACCCGGCGGCCGCGAGCAGGTTCTCGATTGCCATGCCCTCCCAGCTCGGGCCGGCGACGGGGTGTCCGAGCAGCGTCTCCTTGTCGGCCAGCCCGAGCAGGGCGTGCACGAGGCCGCTGTCGCGGACATAAACCTTGGGGGAGCGCACCAGCCGCTTGCCGGCATTCGGCAGCCGCGGCGCCAGGCGCCGTACGAGCAGCAGGTCGACCATCAGATCGAGGTAGTGGGTGATGGTCGTTGCGCTGACCCCGAGTCCGCGTGCGAGCTGCGCGGCGTTGAGCAGGCCGCCCTGATGGTGCGCGAACATAGTCCACAGTCGCCTCAGCGTCTCGGCTGGGATGCGTGGGCCCAGCTGCGGGATGTCGCGCTCGAGGTAGGTGCGGATGAAGTCTTGGCGCCAGCGCAGGCTGACCGCGTCGTTGGCCGCGAGGAAGCTGTCGGGGAAGCCGCCTCGCACCCACAGCCGGTCAAGCTCTCCGGCGCCGACCTCGGTGAGATCGAACGGCGCGAGCTCGAGGAATGCGATCCTGCCAGCCAGGGTCTCGCCCGACTGGGCCAGCAGCTCGATCGAGGCGGAGCCCAGCAGCAGGAATCGGCCGGTTCCCCTGCCTGCACGCCTGGCCCGGTCGATCACGCCCCGCAGCACTTCGAACAGGCCGGGCGCTCGCTGGATCTCATCGAGGACGATCAGCTCATCGGCGTGGTCGGCGAAGTACAGCTCGGGCTCAGCAAGGCGCGCTCGGTCGGCGGCAGACTCGAGGTCCAGATAGACCGATGGTCGTCCTTCGGCGATCTCCAAGGCAAGCGTGGTCTTGCCAACCTGTCGCGGGCCGAGCAGGGCAACTGCTGGTGTCTGATCCAGCAGCGCGGCAACTTCAGAGGCCACGTGTCTCGCGATCATCCGTGCAATTATAAACCGTCGCTTGGGATTTGCACGGTTCGCTGCACAAGCACAAGGCTAAGATCCTCGCTGCCGAGTCGCTTGGTCGACCTGGTTGCGGGGCGCTCGGGGCGCTGCATCGCGGTTCTCAACAGCCCTCCGCCGTCGAGTTTGCCCGGCAGGGGTCTGTGTGGTGGAGCTGTGGTGTAGGGGTATTGACAACCGGGCCGGGTTGGTGTACGGTTTCCAACGTCATGGTCATCCCCCCGGGGTTGACTGGCGTACATAGGATCCGGTTGGGTCGCCGCGTTCGGTGGTTGACTTCAAGCGCTAGCAGGGTGCAGGTGGGTGTAGAGGGATCGGATCGCAACGGATGAGGGAGTTGGGTTTAGCGTGGTTTCGAGTGGGAGATACGTAGCGGGGATGTGCGCGTCCCGTACAGGGGCTGATGCTAGATGCGCCAGCATGGCGCTGTCGCATCTCTCTCTCTCTCTCTCTCTCTTGTCCTGAGCCGCTAGGGGCTGGGGCTCCTCATCTTCGGGCCCTGACGGGCCCATCGTCATTCCCCGCCACGGGTGGGTACAGCTCGTGCTTGGGGTGGTTCTCATGAGCCCTGTGCGTGGCGGCGGTGCACATGGCGGCGGTGTGGTCCGGACGCCACGGCGGGCCGGGCGTGCTCGTGCGGCTCGGGCGGGTGAGTCGGCGTTGGCGCGTGCGCGGTTGAGTGATGTGGCGTTGCCGCGTACGCGGGTGGGTGAGATTCAGCGCTCGCGGCTGCTTGCGGGTGCGGTCGCGGTGATCGATGAGTTGGGTTATCCGGGGGCGACGGTGGGTCGGATCGCGGGGCGTGCGCGGCTTTCGCGGCGGACGTTCTACCAGATGTTCGCGAATGGTGATGAGTGTTTCGCGGCGGTGTTGGATGAGTTGGTCGCGACGGTCGTGGGGGAGCTTGCGGCGGCGGGCTTGGAGGGGTTGTCGTGGCGTGAGCGGCTCCGTGGGGGTCTGCTCGCGATTCTTGTGTGTTTGGATCGTGAGCCGGCGTTGGCGCGGGTGTGTGTGGTGCAGGCGCTGCGGGCGGGTCCGCAGGTGATGCGGCGCCGGGAGGACCTGCTCGCGCGGCTGGTGGCGGCGGTTGACGAGGGCCGTGAGGGTGGTGCGCGTGGCGAGGGCTTGACCGCGGTGACGGCGGAGGGTCTGGTCGGGGCGGCGTTCGCGATCGTTTATTCCCGGTTGTCGCGGCGGGATGGTGAGCCGCTGGCGGGCCTGCTGGGCGAGTTGATGGGGATGATCGTGCTGCCGTACCTCGGCCCGGCGGCGGCGCGACGCGAGCGGATTCGTCCCGCGCCCGTGTTGCCACCGGTGTCAGCGGGCGCGCGCGCTGTCGTTCCCCGGGGCGCTCGCGATCCGCTGGCCGATGTGAACCTGCGCCTGACGCACCGGACGGCGAGGGTGCTGGAAGGCATCGCGGAGCTGAGCGGGCGCGGCGCGGACCCTAGCAACCGCGAGGTCGCGACCTTCGCCGGTGTCAGCGACCCGGGGCAGATCTCAAAGCTTTTGCGCCGCCTGGAGCGCCTTGGGTTGCTCAGCAACACCGGGGCGGGGCACGCCAAGGGCGCGCCGAACGCGTGGGCGCTCACCGACAAGGGCCAGAGGGTGACCCACAGCATCCGGATGCATGCTCGGGACGAATGTGAGGCCGCGTGATGTCCAGCTACGACCATGAAGTGTTCGCTACTGCCCCGGAGGAGAAGATATGTCTGTAGATTTCCGCAAGCCGCTCACGATTTGCCTGGTGGCGCTCTGCGCGCTGACCGGCGCTTCCGCGCTCGGTGCGGCTCCTGCTTCGGCGGCGTTCCTGTTCGGCCCGATCGGTGAAAACGCCGGGGAGATCAGCGCGAGCCAGCCGGGCATGGCGATCGACCAAGAAAACGGGGACGTGTACGTCAACGACCAGAACAACGAACGTGTGGATGAGCTTGGTCCGTCCGGCGCGTTTCTGCTGGCGTGGGGTCGTGGCGTGGTCAGTGGTGGGGCAAACCCGCCTGATGAAGAGCAGATATGCACTACCGAATGTAGACAAGGAGCCGGTGGGTCACGGGCCGGCGAGTTCTCTGATGCGGACGGTGTGGCGGTCGATAACGATCCGTCGAGTGCTTCTCATGGCGACGTATATGTGGTCGATGTCGGTAACTTTCGTGTGCAGAAGTTCGACTCGTCCGGCAAGTTCCTGCTGGCCTTCGGTGGGCACGTCAACGAAACGACCGGTGGGAATGTTTGCGTCGCCGGGGAAGCATGCACGCGGGGCAGCACAGGCACGGCCGCCGGCGAATTCGAATGGGAAGAGGGGCAGATAATCGCTGTCGGTCCGGGTGGCGATGTGTATGTCGGGGATCGTGCGCGCGTCCAGGTGTTCTCGCCCGCAGGGGCGTGGAAGGAAAGCATCTCGCTTGCCGGGCTCTCCAACGAAGGTCGCGTCACGACGCTGGCGGTCAACGCCGCGGGGGATGTGTTCGTGAAGGACAGTGAAGCGGCGGGTGTGCGGGAGTTCTCCCCCGCCGGCGTGGAAATGCTCGCCCAGTTCGACGCCGGCAGCGAATCGATCAAGGCGATCACGCTCGACCCGACCGGGGATCTGTTTGTTACAGATACCGGCGGCGGCGTGCACTTGCTGAAGTACGCTCCCAACGGGCAAGAGCTGGACAGCTTGGCCGCCATACCACTGGCGGTGCAGCAGTTCGAAGGCCAGTCAGACCTTGCCTACTCTGCCTTGGCGTTTGGTGATTCGACGGATGAGCTCTACGTTTACGGCTCCGACGCTGTTACGTCCTCCACAGCGGTGGACGAGTACGGTCATATAGGTGTGTGGGTGTTCACGGCGCCGACGCCTGGGCCGTTTGTCGGGCTGGGTGGCGAGTCGGCGACCCCGGGGCTGCGGGGCACAGCTACGCTCGCTGCGACCGTCGATCCCGAGAACAGCGAAACGACGTACCGTTTTTGAATACGTCGACGCGGCGCAGTATGAAACAGGGGGTTTTGCGGGGGCCTCGAGCACCGCGGGCGCGTCGCTCGCGGCGAGCTTTGAAGAACAGCCAGTCACCGCTGGCCTGACGGGGCTTACGCCGGGCGTGACCTACCACTACCGGGTCGTCGCTTCGAACGCGCTGGGGACCACGACGGGTTCGCCTGAGACTTTTGAAGCGACCCCACCGGCGTTGGTCGAAGGGCCTGTGGCAACGAGCGTCACCGACTCGAGCGTGACGTTATCCGCGACGATCAACCCGCTGGGCGCGAGCACGACCTATCGCCTGGAATACGGTCCGAGCAGCTATGGCAGCGTGTTCAGCGGCAGCGTCGGGGAAGGCTTGAGCGCCGTCTCGATCGGCAGCGATCACGTCCAGGGTCTGCAGCCGGACACGACCTACCACTACCGTTTGCTGACGAGCAGCGAAGTCGGCGCCGTCGAAGGCGCAGATCACACCTTCACAACGCAGCTCGCCGGCGGGACGGGAACATTGCCCGACGGTCGCGCGTGGGAACTCGTCTCGCCGCAGGCCAAGCGGGGAGCATTCATCGGGCCGCTCTACGGGTACGACCTGATTCAGGCCGCCGCGGAAGGCAACGCGATCACCTACACCACGAACGAACCGGTCGTCGCGGAAAATGAAGCCAGCCGCAACGAGTACCCCCAGGTCCTATCCAGCCGCGGGGCCGATGGCTGGAAGACACAGGACGTCTCCGCCACCCAAGAGCTCCCGCCCGAAGGAACATCTACCGGTAGCTTCGTCCGGGCGGGCGAATTCTGGCACGTCTTCTCAACCGACCTCTCCCAAGGCCTGCTGGAACCCGGGTCCGACTCGACACCGCTATCTCCCGAAGTCGCGCCGGGCTCGGAAAGAACGCTCTACCTGCGCGATAACTCGACCGGGGTCTACACGCCACTGGAGTCAAAGACCGACATAGCGCCAACCGTGGAATTCGAGAAGTTGGGTGACGAACAGATGAGCTTCGTTGGTGCCACGCCCGACCTCGCCCACGTGATCTTCGCAACCGCTGTTGCGCTCACTCCCGAAGCTGTCCCCGGAGGCTTTTCGGAGGGCCAGGAGGGCCAACGCCCGAACCTGTACGAGTGGACCGCCGGGCGGTTGCAGGCCGTCAACGTGCTGCCGGGCGCCCACGGCGAAGAAACGGCGCCAGACGCTAACTTCGGCAGCTTGGAACCAGAAGATCACGCCACGGGCGTGTCGGCGCGGGCTGTCTCCAACGACGGCCGCTGGGTTGTATGGAACCGCAACGAACTTGCAGGCACCTCTGGCGCGCAACCGCATCATCTCTACGTGCGGGACATGGTGGCGCGTAAGACATCGCAAATTGGCGGGCGCTATCCACAGTTTCAAACGATGAGCAGCGATGGCTCGAAGATCTTCTTCCTGGAAACCGAAAAAGGAGCCCTAGGTGAAGCGGGTGACCTACACCTGTTCGATACCGAAGATGGTGCGAATACGGATCTGACGGCTCCCCTGAATGCGGGTGAACGCGACGCGGGCGTGCAGGAAGCGGTGCTGGGCGCCAGCGACGACGGCTCCTACGTGTACTTCGTCGCCACGGGGGTGCTGGCGCCCGGCGCGAGCAGCGGTGCTGACAACCTCTACGTGCTGCACGAGCAGGAAGGAACTTGGACGACGAGGTTCATCGCGACCCTCTCCAGCGAAGATGAGCCCAGCTGGGACGGAAAGCTGAACGTAGCCGCAGCGAAGGAAACCACGGCTGTTAAGGAGCGGGATACCACGTCTCGGGTTTCACCGGATGGTCGCTACTTGACGTTCATGTCGAGCCAATCGTTGACGGGCTATGACAACCGCGACGCAAAGACCGGGGCCCCTGACGAGGAGGTTTACCTGTATGACGCCGTAGCGAGCCGACTGGTCTGCGCGTCGTGCAATCCCACCGGCGCACGGCCTGTGGGTGTCTTCGATCCTTCAATTACAGGCCAGAAGGAAGCCCCAGAACCGTTGCTGATCGACCCGGATTCTGTGTGGGAAGGGCGGTGGTTGGCGGGAAGCCTGTCGTTCGGCAGCGACGAGGTCAATATCACCTCCTACCAGCCGCGCTATCTATCCGACAGTGGGCGTCTGTTCTTCAACAGCCCGGACGCGTTGGTAGCGCAGGACACAAACGGGCTCGACGACGTGTATGAGTACGAGCCGCCCAACGGTGCCGTGACGCCCGAAAGTGATAGCTGCAGCAGCGAATCCTCTACGTACGATCCTCGGTCTGAGGGCTGTGTCTCGTTGATCTCCTCGGGGATCTCGGGTAGCGAATCGGCGTTTATGGACGCCAGCGAAAATGGTGACGACGCGTTCTTCGTCACGACCTCGAAGCTGACGGGTGAAGACGTCGATAGCGCTTATGACATGTATGACGCGCATGTGTGTACGGCGGCGGTACCGTGTCGTACGGTGCCGGTGTCGCCACCGCCGTGTACGTCGGGTGACTCGTGTAAGGCCGCGCCCTCGCCGCAGCCGGCGATCTTTGGCGCGCCCGCGAGCGCGACGTTCAACGGCGCGGGCAACGTTGTTCCTGCGCCCGCGGTTGCGTCGTTGAAGAAAACGACGAAGAAGAAGACCGTCAAGTGCAGGAAGGCCTTTGTGCGCAAGCACGGTAAGTGCGTCAAGCAAAAGCCGAAAAAGCGAGCTAAGAAGAACGACCGGAGGGGAAAGTAAATGTATCCGTTGAGGGCTCTCCCGGTTGGTCGGGTCGTGCGGTACGCGAGGGGTCGACGTGCGCTCCTCGTAGCCGTGCCGATCGTGGCGTTGGTGATCGTGAGTCTCGGTGCTTCACCCGCGTTTGCGGAACCGTGGTGGCGGGTCACGAGCATCTCCTCCCCGCCGGCCCCGAATGCCAGCGAAGCACGGATCGATGTCGATATTGCGAACCTGGGGGACTCGATCGCGGGCGGCACGCTGGTCGGAAACGCGGAAAGTGGGAAGTTCCCGATCGCTGTGGTCGATCGGCTCCCGTCTGGGGTGACGGCGACAGAAGTGCACCTCGAAGGGGGCGGTGTGGAAGATTTTGGTGGGAGTTTCGCCAGGGTGTTTCCGTTTCTGGCGCCGTGCGTGATCGAAGCACAGACGGTGACGTGTCATTCCGGTATCCCGGTGCGTCCGTATGAACACATTGTGATCGCGATCACCGCGAAGGTCGCGGCCGGTGCGGGGCGTGGTGTGAGCGAAGTCAGCGTATCCGGGGGTGGAGCCCCGGAAGTGGTCTCGCGCCAGGCACTCGCGCTGGAAAGCTCGTCGCGTGCCTATGGGATACAGACGTATGAGTTGAGCCCCGAAGAAGCGGGCGGCGCGCCCACTACGCAGGCCGGCTCGCATCCCTTTCAGCTCACGACGACGCTGGTCTTCAACACGCAGGCCGTGCTCGTCAAATCAGACTCCACTTCGACCTTTGAAGGCGTCCGCCCGCAGGTGCAGCCGATCACGGAGACGAAGGATCTGCGTTTCGATTTGCCGCCGGGTTTGATTGGCAACCCGACGCCGCTACCGAAGTGCAGCCTGCACGAGTTTGTATTGATCGCCAGTGGCCTGGGGAGATGCCCGACCAGCACGGTCGTCGGCGTCTCGACACCGATCATTTCGAGCGTCGAAGATGGCAATTACGTTCCGTATCTGATTTCGCGGCCGGTGTACAGCTTGGAACCGGCGACGGGAGAGCCCGCGCGATTTGGGTTCGTGAACCCGTTCTTCGGCCCCGTGATCCTCGACACCTCGGTGCGCACCGGCGGTGATTATGGTGTCGTTGTCACTGTTCCCGACATCACGAGCGATGTGGCGTTTATCGGCGATCAGCTCACGTTCTGGGGCACACCGGGGGATCCCCGGCACAACAATGTGCGCGGCGACGAATGCCTGCAGGATAACACCGAGGCGGCGCTCGAAGGCGGCCCGGAACCCTCGTGCTCGCTGGGCGCGACCGAAAAGCCCCAGCCGTTTTTGATCATGCCGACAGCCTGCACGGGACCGTTGCACACGACCGTCGAAGGGGACCCCTGGACCAACCAGGGAACATTCGCGTCAAACGAATTCACCTTCCAGAACGACGCAAACGAACCACTCGGGTTGGATGGGTGCAACCAGTTGACCTTCGAACCGTCGATCAAGGTCGCCCCCGATGGGCAGCAGGCGAGCACCCCGACCGGTCTCACCGTTGACGTGCACGTCCCCCAGGAAGCCGGCCTGAACCCCTCCGGGCTGGCGGAGTCGAGCGTCAAGGACACGACCGTCACGCTCCCCGCCGGGGTCGGCTTGAACCCCGCGGGCGCGGACGGGCTGTCGGCGTGTGGCGAGAGTGAAATCGCGCTGGCAAGCCCGGCTGAACAAACATGCCCGGAATCCTCGAAGGTCGGGACGGTGGAAATCAAAACACCGCTCTTGCCGAACCCGCTCGTCGGCGCGGCGTATCTCGCGACGCAGAACGCCAACCCGTTCGGCTCGCTCGTGGCGTTGTATATCGTCGCGCGTGACCCCGTCTCCGGTGTGCTGATCAAGCTCGCGGGGCAGGTGACACCCGACCCCGTGACGGGCCAGTTGGTCTCGACGTTCAAGGAAACACCACAGCTCCCCTTCGAAGACCTGACGCTGCACTTCTTCGGCGGCTCCAGGGCGCCCCTGGGCACCCCAGCACTATGTGGCGGCTACACGACGACCGCGTCGATCGCGCCGTGGTCGGGCAACGCGCCGGTAGGATCCTCCTCGGAATTTCAGGTCACCTCGGGCCCTGAAGTTCTCGGTGTGTCTGGCGCTGAAAAGAAGCCGTGCGCGAACCCGCTGCCGTTTGCGCCGTCGTTGACGGCGGGTACGACGAGTATCCAGGCGGGTGGGTTCAGCCCGTTCACGATGACGATGTCTCGCGAAGACGGCAACCAGAACCTGCAGTCGATCCAGCTGCACATGCCCCCGGGGCTGCTGGGGACTCTTTCCAGCGTGAAGTTGTGCGGTGAACCGCAGGCCGACCAGGGTACGTGTGGCCCGGAAAGCCTGATCGGGGAAACGACCGTCAGCGTCGGCTTGGGCGGTAACCCCTACACGGTTACCGGCGGCAAGGTCTACATCACGGGCCCCTATGAGGGTGCGCCGTATGGCTTGTCGATCGTCAACCCGGCGGTCGCGGGCCCGTTCAACCTCGGGAACGTGATCGTCAGGGCAAAGATCGAAGTCAATCCGAGCACGGCCGCGTTGACGATCACGACGGACCCCTCGGGTCCCTACGCGATTCCGCACATCCTCGACGGGATCCCGCTGCAGATCAAGCACGTCAACGTGGACATCAACCGGCCCGACTTCACGTTCAACCCAACGAACTGCAACAAGCTCGCGATCACGGGCACCCTGGGCAGCAGCGAAGGTTCGAGCATGGCATTGTCGGTCCCGTTGCAGGTCACCAACTGCGCGGTCCTCGCGTTCAAGCCGAAGCTCACAGCAACCTCATCCGGGAAGACGTCACGGTTGGACGGTGCAAGCCTCGGGGTGAAGCTCACCTATCCGGCGGGCCCCTACGACGCGAACATCGCGCGCGTCAAAGTCGAACTGCCCAGGCAGCTGCCCTCGCGGCTGCCGACCCTGCAGAAAGCGTGCCTCGCCGCGACCTTCGAAGCGAATCCCGCCAACTGCCCATCCGCGTCGATCATCGGCCACGCGACCGCGACCACACCGGTCCTCCCGGTTCCCCTGACGGGGCCGGCGTACTTCGTCTCCCACGGCGGCGAAGCGTTCCCGAGCCTGATCATCGTGCTGCAGGGCTACGGCGCGACCGTCGACCTGGTCGGCTCGACGTTCATCAGCAAAGCGGGGGTCACGAGCAGCACCTTCAAGACGATCCCCGACGTACCTGTCGGCACCTTCGAACTGACGCTGCCCCAAGGGCCCTACAGCGCACTCACAACCGACGGGAACCTTTGCCAGGCCAAGAATCTCGCGATGCCCACCGAATTCGTCGGACAGAACGGCGCCGAAATCCACACCAGCACCAAGATCGCCGTCACCGGCTGCCCCAAAGGCAAGAAGGCCACCCACAAGAAGAAGCACAAGCACAAAGCCAAGGCCAAGCACAAGCGCAAGACGCGGTAGGTCGTCCCGGGGGCGCCGGTGAGGTGCCCCGTGTGCCACGCAGTGCCACGCAGTGGTATATTGGCCCGGATGCCCGCGGCAGGCGACCATTTCACCTTGCGCCTGCGTCCCGGGGTCGGTGGGCGGCTGCAAGCGTACGCGCGGCGCATGGGCTACACGCCGCGGGCGCTCGCGCAGCGTTACGTGGATGAGGGTTTGCGCCGCGATGAGCACCCGCTGGTGCGCTTCGCCGATGGCCCCGCGGGCCGGCGCGCCGCGCTGGTCGGCAGCGGCCTCGACGTATGGGAGGTGGTGGCGACCGTCGGGGACAACGAAAACGATCTGACGCAAGCCGCCGAGCTGCTGTCGATCTCGCTCGCCCTGGTGCAGGCGGCGATCGACTACTACGGCGCCTTCAAGGATGAGATCGACGCGCAAATCGCTGACAACGAGGAGGCGTGGGAGCGCGGATACGCCGCCTCGCAGGCCGGTAGGCGAGCGTTGCAAGGGTGAGGGTGCTGCTCGACGAGCAGCTCTCCGGGCTGATCGCCGGGCGACTGCGCGAGCTCGGCTTGGATGCGCAGGCGGTGGTGGAGCGGGACGACCTCCCGCAGGCGCCCGACCGCCAGGTGCTCGACGTCGCCTGCCGCGAGCAGCGCGCGGTGGTGACCAACAACGTCAAGGACTTCCGCCCGCTCGCGGCGGAGCGCATCGCCGACGGCCGCGGCCACGCAGGCTTGATCTTGCTGCCGGCCGCTCGCAGCCGCAGCCGCGCGGCCACCGGCGCAATCGCCGATGCGGTCGAGCGGTTGATGCGTGCTCACCCCGGTGGTATCGCCGACGCGGAGTACTGGGTCGCGCCGTTCGTCTGACCAGGGGGTATTGACAAGCTGGCCGGGTCTGTGTACAGTTGCCTTGTCATGGTCAATCCCCCCGGGGTTGGCCGGTCACATAAGGAATCGGGTTGGGTCGACGCGCTCTGCGGTTGACTTTGGCGCGCAGCAGGGGCTCGCTGGGAGAGGGGCCATCGATTGCGGCGAATGAGGGAGCTGTGGAAGACGTGCTTTCGAGAGGGAAATACGTGATGTTGGTCATTGCGCCCAGCCCGCGGGCTGAGGCTAGATGCGTCAGCCTGGGGCTGTCGCATCTCTCTCTCTCTCTCTGCGCTAGCAGGCTAGCGCAAGAAACGGCTTATCCGCCGCGTTTTCACCCCCTTGGCGTGGGGAGGGCGGTGTGATGCCGGAGTCGGTGTCGCGGGTCTCCTCCTCGGTGGGGGCGGTGTCGCGGGTCTCCTCGGTGCTGTCGCGTTCGCCTGTGGGAGGCCGTGCGCGCTCGCGCTCGCCGTTGTGTGAGATTCAGCGCGCGCGGGTGCTGGCGGGTTCGGTCGCGGCGGTGGACGAGCTGGGTTATGAGGGCGCGACGGTGGGGAAGCTCACGGCGCATGCGCGGGTGTCGCGGCGCACGTTCTACGAGCTGTTTCCCAACCGTGACGAGTGTTTGGCGGCGGTGCTGGAGGCAGCGGTCGCGCGGGTGGGGCGCGAACTGGAGGAGGCCGGGGTGGGGGACCTGCCGTGGCGCGAGCGGGTGCGGGCGGGTTTGCTGGTGATTCTTGGGTTTATGGATCGTGAACCGGCGCTGGCGCGGGTGTGTATGGTGCACGCGCTGCGCGCGGGCGCCCCGGTGCGGGAGGTCCGTGAGCGGGTGCTGGCGGAACTGGTGGGTGTGGTGCACGAGGGTCGTTTGCAGGGTGCGCGGGGGGAGGCGTGTGGTGAGTTGACGGCTGAGGGTTTGGTGGGTGCGGCACTGGCGATCGTGCACGCGCGCATCGCTCACCCCGGGCCTGCCTCGCCCGAGGAGCGGCCGGAAAGTGTGGGCCTGGTGGGGCTGGTGGGTGAGCTGATGGGAATGATTGTGCTGCCCTATCTCGGGCCCGCGGCCGCGCGACGTGAACGGGAGCGTGAGCTGCGCTCGCTCCGTGCAACGAACACCCCGCGCCACGAGGAGTCACCCCACGAGGAGGAGTCACCCGTGGCCGTCCACTCGCGGGGCGCCGAGGATCCGCTGCAAGGTGTGCCGATGCGCCTCACCTACCGCACCGCGCGCGTGCTCGACGGCATACGCGAGTTTTCGAAAATGGATGCGCAGCCCTCCAACCGTCAGGTTGCGACATTCGCGGGAATCAGTGACCCCGGTCAGATCTCAAAGCTGCTGAGCCGTTTGCAGCGCCTGGGGCTGATCGAAACGCGCGGCGGCGGCCACGCTCAGGGGGCGCCCAACCAGTGGTGCCTGACCGAAAAAGGGGCGCTCGTCGCTGCCGAGTTGTACGCGCACGCTCCCAGCCGGCGGGAGGCCGCGTGAACAAGCCACCTCAACGCGTCGCCGACCGATTCGTCGTGCAGAACGCCGTCCGCGCATTGTCCATCGTTCGAGGGGTGCTCCCCTCTGTCCATTCACAAGAGGGGAAGTTGCCATGATTGCCCGCCGATCGATCTCAACGGTGCTCGTGTGGCTGTGCGCGACGGTTCTCGCGGTGGCTGTGACGAGTGCTCCCGCGCTGGCACAGCGCGAGCACGTGTTCGCCAAATCGTTCGGCAGCGAAGTTCAACCCTTCCAACTGCACGCCGACGGCGATCACCGCGACACTATCCAGCAGCGAAGGCGCGAGCTCGAACATCTCGGTGCCGTTCCAGGTCACCAACTGCGCGACGCTGAAGTTCAAGCCAAAATTCGCGGTTGCCACCCCGGGGAAGACCTCGCGTACGAACGGGACGAGCTTGGCGGTGAAGTTGACCTACCCGGTCGAAGAAGGTCAGGCGAACGTCGCGAAGGTCAAAGTCGAACTCCCCAAACAGCTGCCGGCGAGGCTGCCGACCCTGCAGAAAGCGTGCACCGAAGCCGCGTTCGACGCGAATCCGGAATCCTGCCCCGCGGCCTCGATGGTCGGGGAAGCGGTTGCGACGACACCGACGATCTCGGGTGCGTTCACGGGCCCGGCGTACTTCGTGTCCCGCGGCGGTGCGGCGTGGCCGGAACTGATCGTGGTGCTCAAGGGCGAGGACGGCGTCACGGTCGACCTGCACGGGGAAACGCACATCAGCAAGCAGGGGGTGACAAGCAGCACCTTCTACACCGTGCCCGACGTGCCGGTCGGCAGCTTCGAACTCAAACTGCCGGCGGGCCCGTATTCGGCGCTAACCGCGAACGGGGCGAACCTGTGCGGCAAGAAGCTCACGATGCCGACGGAATTCGTGGCGCAGAACGGCGACATGATCCATCAGAACACCAAGGTCGCCACCACCGGCTGCCCCAAGCCCAAGAAGACCGTGCACAAGACCAAGCGCAAGAAGACCGTGCACAAGCAGAAGCACAAAAGCAAGGCGGCCGGGCGCCGACCACATGGGCACTAGCCGAGGGCCGCGGTCGCGCCGGCGACCGACCGGCGCGCGGCGATAACGGATAGGGTGCAGCCATGTCCACAGCCACCATGAACACCACAGAGGGCGCGATCACGTTCACGCTGTTCGACGAGGACGCGCCGAAGACGGTCGAGAACTTCCGCAAGCTGGCCTCCGAGGGCTTCTACGACGGCCTCAGCTTCCACCGCATCATCAAAGACTTCATGATCCAAGGCGGCTGCCCGCAGGGCACCGGCACCGGCGGTCCCGGGTACAAGTTCGAGGACGAGATCAACCCCCACAAGATCGTGCGCGGCGCGCTGGCGATGGCCAACGCCGGCCCCAACACCAACGGCTCGCAGTTCTTCATCGTGACCGCCAAGAAGGCCTCGTGGTTGGACGGCAAGCACACCGTGTTCGGCGAGGTCACCGACGGCCTGGACGTGGTGGACCGCCTCGAGGGCGTCGCCACCGACGGCTCCGACCGCCCGGTCGAGCCCGTGGGCATCGCCTCGATCGAGCTGTCGGAGTAGGGCAGCCGGTACCACGACCTCGGTACACAGGGGCCGGCAGGCCGGCGAGCCTTGTGGGAAGTGGCGCACTTCGGTGATTTGAGCCGGGGGCTCAGAGGGCGCGCACGTAAGCGCTCATGCCTGGGATCGTGAAACGCAGCTCGTTCCCTTCGGCGGTGAGCGTTCCCGATTTGATGAGATCGTCGCGCACGCTCGAGAGCTGCTTGGGGGTGCGTCCCAGCGCGTCGGCCACAGCGCGGGCCGTGGTGGGGCGGGCGGCATCGCTGAGCGCGGCGAGTGTGGCCAGGTAGCGCCGCTGTGCGGGGCTGGCCGCGGTCCAGCGAGCGGCGTAGAGGCCGCGTTCGAGCTCCCGCTGGGCGCGTGGGATAGCTGCATCCACCGCTCGGCGGTCGATGCGATCGCGCTCGGCGGAGGCGCGCCAGGCGTGATGGCCATAAAGCTGAACCGCATAGGGGTACCCGCCCGACGCCTGTGCCAGCTGTGCGGCCGCATCCTCATCCATTGGCCTGCCGGCGGCCTCGGCGGGAAGTCGCAGTGCCCGCACCGTCTCTTGCGGCGAGAGCAGGCCCAGCTCGTGCCAGGCGCCGCGCTCGAGATAGGTGACCGAGTGCTCCGGCGCCCGCATCAACGGCAGACCCGCGATCACCACGACGACCGGCCAACGCTCTCCCGTGCCCTCCTGCAGCAGTGCGGCGAGTGCGGCGAGCTCTTGGCGAGTGGCGAGATGCGCCTCGTCGAGCGTGAGCACGACGCCGCTGCCGCGTGCGAGCGCGAGCCCAACGAGCCCGGTGAACGCCTCCCGCAGCACGGGTGCGGGGTCCGCCGGGGTCTCCGCGGAACGGGCGAAGCGGACCTCGCCGCCGACGCCCGGCATGCCGGCGCGGAGCGTCACCGACTCCGCCCGCAGCCCGCGCTTGGCAGGCGGCTGCTCGAGCAGTGCGCGCGTGCGGCCGATCGCGTCGATGAGATCGGGGGTGAAGGGCGTTTCGGGCCTGATCTCCACATGTGTGCGCGGCCACCCGTACAGCCCGCCGGCGATTACGGCGGCCTCGGCCAGCAGGACCGTCTTGCCGACCCCCCGTGGCCCGGCGAGCAGGATCGGCCGAGGGGTGCGAGCATCGAGCGCGGCGACTTCGATCGCGTCGCGCAGGTCTTCCAATACCGCTTCGCGTCCCGCCAGCTCCTTGGGGGGCTCGTTGAAGCCAGGGCGATAGGGGTTTTCTGCTCGGGACACCATCTCAGTCTAGCGTCGTCTAGCGCGTCTAGCGTCGTCTAGCGTGTCTAGCGTCGTCTAGCTTGTCAGCCGCCGCACATGTGCGGCGGCTCCGGCCGGTGCATGCACCGGCCGGCCACCGGCGCATGCGCCGGTGGCCAGTTGGCGCATGCGCCAACTGGAACAGCAAGCGCCATCCGCACAAAGAAATTGGCTCCGGAGCCAGACACGACCCCGCGTGAGGTGTAGCCTCTTACTTGAGCGCAAACCAGCATGGGAGGTCCCGCAATGGCGACTGTCGAGGAGCACGCAATCGAGATTCACAACGGCGCGGCGAACGGAACGACGGTCGCTGCCGGGGCGGGCACGGAGATCCCCGTCGAAAACCCGGCCACGGGGGAGATCGTCACGACCATCCCCGACCTCGACGCGACGGCCGTGTCGGAGCTCGCCAAGCGCGGGCGTCTGGCGCAGCCCACCTGGGAGGCGTACGGCTTCGAGGGTCGCGGGCGCGTGCTGCGGCGGATGCAGAAGTGGGTGATGGACAACTCCGAGCGGATCATCGACACGATCGTCTCGGAGACCGGCAAGACCTACGAGGACGCGCAGCTGGCGGAGATCTCCTACGGCGGCGCCGCGTTCGGCTTCTGGGCCAAGAACGCCGAGAAGTATCTCGGCGACGAGCGCGTGCGCTCCAGCTCGATGCTCGTGAAGGGCAAGAAGCTGATCCTGCGCTACCGCCCGCTCGGACTGATCGGCGTGATCGGCCCGTGGAACTACCCGTTGGTCAACTCCTTCGGCGACTGCATCCCCGCGCTCGCCGCCGGCAACTCGGTGATCCTCAAGCCCTCCGAGGTTACCCCGCTGACCTCGATGCTGCTCGCCGAGGGCTTCACCGAGTGCGGCGTGCCCGCCGACGTCTTTCAGGTCGCCACCGGCCGCGGCGACACCGGCCGCGCGCTGATCGACGAGGTCGACATGATCATGTTCACCGGCTCCACCCGCACCGGGCGCAAGGTCGCGCAGGCGGCCGCCGAGCGGCTGATCCCCTGTTCGCTTGAGCTGGGCGGCAAGGACCCGATGATCGTGCTCGCCGACGCCGACCTCGAGCGCGCGGCGAACGTGGCCACCTACTACTCGATGCAGAACTCCGGCCAAACCTGCATCTCGATCGAGCGCGCCTACGTGGAGGCGCCGGTGTACGACGAGTTCGTTTCCAAAGTCACCGACAAGGTGCGCGCTTTGCGCCAGGGTCGCCCCGGCGGCGGGCCGGGCACGGTGGAGGTCGGCTCGATGACCTTCCCCCCGCAGGTGGACCTCGTCGAGGACCACGTGCGCGACGCGCTGTCGAAGGGCGCGCGGGCGCTCACCGGCGGCCACCGCGGCCCGGCAGGAGCGACACACGGCTCCGGCGAGTCCGGCCAGAACGGCGGCCACTACTTCGAACCCACCGTGCTCGTCGACGTTGACCACTCGATGAAGTGCATGACCGAGGAGACGTTCGGCCCGACGCTGCCGATCATGAAGGTGCGCGACGCCGAGGAGGCGCTGCGCCTCGCCAACGACTCCGAATACGGCCTCGCCGGCTCGGTCTTCTCCAAGGACACCGACAAGGGCGAGAAGCTCGCGCGGCGCGTGGAAGCGGGCGCGGTGTGCGTCAACGACGCGATCATCAACTTCGCCGCGATCGAGCTGCCGATGGGCGGCGTCAAGGCCTCGGGCCTCGGCTCCCGCCACGGCGCGGGCGGGATCCGCAAGTACTGCAACCAGCAGGCGCTCCTCATCACGCCGAAGCTGGCGCTCAAGCGCGAACTGCACTTCTTCCCCTACTCGCGCAAGGGCACGAAGCGGCTGGGCAAAGGGCTGAAGCTGCTGTACGGGCGCGGTAAGCGCGACTAGACGAATTTCAAGCGTGAGCACCGCCAACGGCGCCGGCCAGGTCGAGCGGCTGCATGATGTCCACGTCCGCAACTACAAGAGCATCGGCCAGGCAACGGTCGAGCTCGGATCGCTGACGATCTTCGTCGGGCCCAACGGCGCCGGCAAGAGCAACTTCATGGACGCTCTGGCGTTCGTGGCCGAGTGCCTGGTCGACTCTGTGGAGTTGGCCTTCAAGAATCGCGGCGGCATATCGGCGGTGAGGCGCCGCTCGGGTGGACACCCGACACGCATCGGCGTGCGGCTCACGATGGAGCTCAAGGACCATCGGTTCGCGGATTATGCCTTCGAGATCGCCGCGGAGAAGGGCGAGCGCTTCTCGATTGCGCACGAGCGATGCCATGTGCAGGAGTTCATGGGGGAGAGCCACGCGTTCGAGGTGAAGCACGGCGAGTTCGTCAAGGAGATACCGGGCATTCGCGCACGCATGGCGCCGGATCGCCTTGCCCTGTTTGCAGCTTCGGCCACGCCGGAGTTCAGGCCCGTTTATGACTTTCTCGCCGGGATGCGCGTCTACTCGATCGTCCCGAGCAAGCTGCGAGACCTCGCGACCCCCGATCCCGGAGACCTGCTCAAGCCTGACGGCAGCAACGCGGCGGCAGTGCTCAAGCGCATTGAAGACGGCGACACCGAGCGCTACCGGCGCATCTGCTCGCTGCTTTCAGCGGCGGTCGCTGGCATGCAGAGCGCCAAGCATCGCTCGATCGGCCAGTTCGAGACGGTCGAGTTCAGGCAGGACATTGGCCAGAAGTTCCCGTGGACGTTCGAAGCCCAGAACGTGTCGGACGGGACGCTCCGCATGTTGGGACTTTTGGTTGCCGTGTACCAGCTCGGGAAAGCTTCGGTATTGGGCATCGAGGAGCCCGAGGCGACCGTGCATCCGGCGGTGGCGGAGCAGATTCTCGAGGTCTTGATGGATGCCTCGCGCTTGCGCCAGATCCTGGTGACCACCCACAGCCCGGACCTGCTCGACATCACTGACGTCGACGACGAGCAGGTGAGAGTCGTGACCAACCCCAGCAACGCTACGTTGATTGCCCCACTCGCGCTCACGAGCAGGAGGGCAATCAAGGAGCATCTGTACACGACCGGCGAGTTGCTGCGGACCGGGGAGCTCGAAGGGGATGACGAGGCCGCGGGTGCGTTGGCTTCCCAGCTGAAGCTGTTTGGTCCGCCGATGAGTCTTCCAGCCGTCAGGGACTAACGAACGACCGTGCCGGGTGTGCTCGTCCCGATCGTCGAGGGGCAGTCGGAGGTGCAGTCCATCGGTGGCCTTCTGCGCCGCATGATTGCCGACCTCGGCATACACGACGTCGGCGTGGCACGGCCGTTCAGAGTCAAACGTAGCCAGGTGGTCCGAGAGGGCGAGCTAGAGCGGGCCGTGACCCAGGCTGTGCGATCACGGGCCGGCGCCACGGGGGTGCTTGTGCTGCTCGATGCCGACGACGACTGCCCCGCGAATCTGGCGCCAAGATTATGCGGTCGAGGCGCCAAGATGACCAACCTCCCCGTCCGGGTCGTGCTCGCCAAGGCCGAGACGGAGGCGTGGATACTCGCCGCTGTGGACTCGGTGCGCGGCTGTCGCGGAATCCGCGATGACGCCACTCCGCCCGCCGACCCCGAGGAGGTCCGAGACGCGAAGAGCGCGTTGTCGATTCGCATGGAGGGATCGCGTGGCTACCTTGCGACCGACGACCAACCTGCCTTGCTCAGCGTGCTCGACCTGGAGTTGGCTGCACAGCGCTCGCCGTCGTTCGCCAAGCTGGCGCGCGATGTTGCCTCGTTGGTCAGCGCATAGACGACATGGACAAAGCGACACCATCGTGGCGCGCGCGACAACATTGCCGTGGAAAGTCGTTACGACCCCGTCGGCGTGTTCTTCTGCCCGGCGTCAGCGTGAGGAACTCGCAACCGCCGATCGTGACTCAGGCGATCGATCCCGGCTCTGCGATCCACACGCTCTCGATCCCGAGTACGCGGCAGAGCAGGTCGAAGTGGCGGTCGTAGTGCAGCACTGCCGCGCCGCGCTCAGCGGCGGCGGCGGCGATCATGTAGTCGGTGGCGGGTAAGCGTCGCTCGCCGCGCAGTTCGCGTGAGGCGCCGAGGGCCGTGTCACCGGCGCTGCGTGTCACCGGGGCTCGTGCGAGTCCTCGCAACGCGCGATCAAGATCGCCGAACGCCTCTTCGTCGGGGGCTGCGGCCAAGAGCTCCAGTGCGACCACTGGGCAGACGGCCAGCAGGCCGGCGTCGCGGGTCGCCGCCCACCTGGGCAGGACCACGGGATCGGTGCGGCGATACCACGCGGAGGTGTCGAATACGAGCGGCGTGCGCGAGCCGTATGGCTCAGCGGCGTTCTGCATGGAGACGCTCGGACACCGACCAGTCGTAGCGATCGTCCTCGCCCGAATCGAGTCGCTGTAGGAACTCGATCGCCTCCTGGCGGCGGTCCTGCTCGGCGCGGATCGCCTCGGCGCCGCGCAGCGCGAGGTCGCGCACGGCTTGTGATCGTGGCTTGGCGCCGCCGAGCTCCGCGACCGCGGCGGCCAGCTCAGAGTCGAGTGTGACCTGTATGCGAGGCTTGATTGCCGGCATGGCAAAAGTGTATCACCCAGGCGGTACACAATTTTTGGTGCGCAGCTGCACCCCCAGCAGCCGTTCGAGCTCGGGAATCGTGGTTTCGGCGCTCGTGTGGTGAATGGTGGCCATGCCCAGCTCCTCGGCGGGGGCGAGGTTGAAGGGCAGGTCGTCGACGTACACGCACGCCTCGGGCGCCACGCCGGCGCGCTCTGCCCCCAGCTCGTACATCCGGCGCGAGGGCTTGCGGATCCCCTCCTCGGCGGAGATCACCACGCCGTCGAACAGCTCCTCGAAGAGGTCGTGGGGGTAGCGGTGCACTCCCCACGAGTTGGACACCAGCGCCGTGCGCAACCCGGCGGCGTGCGTCAGGCGCACCGCGTTGACCATCGCCTCGTCGGGTCCCACGCCCGCGAACAGGCCATCCACCAGCCCGTCTGGCTCGACCTCCAGCAGCGCGGCGAATTTCTGCTCGAACTCGCGCTCGTCGAGCTTGCCCTTCTCCAGGGCAACCAGCAGCTCGCGCGCCTCGGGGTCGCTTTTGAAGCGGCCCATCAGCTTCTGCGGGTCGATCTCCGCGGCCACGCAGAAGGCGTGGAAGGACGCGAACAGGTTGGTCGTGAGCACGCCGCCCCAGTCGATCAGCAGCGCGGAGCGCGTGGCACCGTCCCCGCCGTCGAGCGCACTCCCGCCGCTGAGCGCATTCGCGTCGTCGCCGACGCCCTCGCCGTCATGCGCGTTGGCCGGCTCACTCACCGCGCGTCACCTCCTCCGCGTGGGCGGCCAGCTGCAGCACGCCCTCGCCGAAGTGCTTCAGGTAGGGGTCGTCGGTGGCGCCGGCCAGGGCACGCTTGTAGTTGCCCTCCATGAACACCGTCATCTTCCACACCGCCAGCGTCACATACCAGCGCAGGTCGCTCATCGAGCGGCCGCTGTGCGCTTCGTAGCGGGCGATCAGCTCGGCGCGCGTGGGGAAGCCCTCGGCCTTCGTGACCGCGCCCAGCGAGTCCCTGATGCCGCCGGGCGGGTCGTCGGCCTGGCCCCACACCATGCACATGTAGCCGAGGTCGGCCAGCGGGTCGCCGATCGTCGCCATCTCCCAGTCGAGCACCGCGGTCAGCCGCGCGGGGGCGTCGGTGGCGAACATCGTGTTGCCGAGGCGGTAGTCCCCGTGCACGATCGTGGCGCTGACGGACTCGGGCAGGTGCTCGGCGAGCCACCCCGCCACGCGTTCGACGGCGGGGATCTCGCGTGTCTTGTTGGTCTCCCACAGCCCCCCGAAGCGCCGCAGCTGGCGCTCCAGGTAGCCGGTCGGCTTGCCGAAGTCCTCGAGTCCCGCCGCGCGCCAATCGACGCCGTGGATCTCCACCAGCGCGTCGATCAGCTCCTCGGCGATCCGCCGGCGCTCGGCCGGCGCGTCGAGCGCGGGCGGCAGCGTGAACACGATCGCCTCGCCCTCCACGCGCTCCATCACGTAGAACGGGCACCCGATCGTGGCGGAGTCGTCCTCCACTGCGAGCACGGTGGGCACTCGCGCGGCGGTGCCGTGCAGCGCGCGCAGCAGCCGCGCCTCGCGCAGCACGTCGTGCGCCGAGGGCGGCAGCGGTGGGCGCGGGGGGCGGCGCAGCACCAGCTCGCTGCCGTCGGCGCGGCGGATCAGATAGGTGACGTTGGAGTGCCCCTCGCCGATCGGGCTCGCCTCGAGGGCGCCCTCCCCGAGGCTGTGGGCGTCGAGGAACTCGCGCAAGGGCTCCAACACCAGCAGCGGCGGGCGGGCGTTCTCGCGCGCCTGCGCGTGGGTCTGGACGATGTCATCCGGCGCGACTGCTGAACTCATGGCTGGCACGCTATACCAGCGCGTGCGTGTCCCGATTCCCGACGCGTTCATCGCGTCTCCCACTCGATCCGCCACCCTTGCCGCACAGTCTCAACCGCCCGGCAACCTCGCCGCCGCCACCGCAACATCGTCGCCGCCACCGTGTCATAGCCTCCATGCCCAAAGCCTTCGCTTCCCTCGCCGAAGTCCGTAAATCCCTCGTCGCGCTGCTGCTCGTCGGCGTCGCGCTCGCCGTGAGCGCCCCCTCGGCGCTGGCCTCGCGCAACCAAACCGTCTTCTTCGAGGCCGGCAAAGTGCTGATCGAACCGCACAAACGCGAACACGCCTTCCAGCAGATGGAGCATCTCGGGGTGCACGCGCTGCGGGTGGAGCTCTACTGGTCCTACGTGGCCCCCGCCTCGGGCGCCAACAAGCGCCCGAAGTTCGAAGCCACCAACCCCGCCGCGTACAACTGGACGCTGTACGACTGGGTGCTCGAACAAGGCCAAGGAACTGAAATGGCCGGTGCTGCTGACCGTGACCTCGCCGGTGCCGAAGTGGGCGAGCGCCAACCACACCACGCTCGCCAGCCCCAACGCCAAGGACTTCGAAGAATTCATGACCGCGGTGGGCAAGCGCTACGGCTCGGAGGTGTCGCTGTTCGCGATCTGGAACGAGCCCAACGACATCGCCTTCCTGCAGCCGCAGTTCAACTCCTCCGGCCAGCCCGCCTCGCCGCGCATCTACCGCGGCCTGTTCCAGGCCGGCTACGCGGGGCTGCAGGCGGCGGGCCTCGCACACCCCAAGGTGCTGATGGGCGAAACGGCGCCGGTCGGCTTCGACAGCCTCAGCCGCTCGGAAATCCGCCAAACCGGGCTGCTCCACGACGTGGCGCCGCTGGCGTTCATGCGCGGCGTGCTGTGCCTCAACTCCCACTACAAGAAAGCGGGCGGGTGCGGATCGGTGCCGGCGTACGGCTACTCCACCCACGCCTACACCCAGAAGCAGGGCCCCCTGTGGGTGCCGCCCGAGCACGACGACGTCACGATCGGGACGCTCTCCCGTCTGGAAAACGCACTCAATCTGGCCGCCCGCGCGGGCGCGATCAGGGCGGGGATCCCGATCTACCTCACCGAGTTCGGGGTGCAGAGCGTGCCCAACCGCTACGAGGGCGTGTCGCCCACCAAACAGGCCGAATACGACGCGCTCGCCGAATACATCGCCTGGAAAAACCCGCGCGTGGCGGCCTTTTCGCAGTACCTGCTGCACGACGACCCCACGGGCGGGCCTCCCGGGTCGGGCGTCCACGGGGGCACCGTCGGCTTCCAGACCGGTCTGGAGTACGTCAACGGCAGCCCCAAGCCGCTCTACTCGGCGTGGCCGATCCCGCTGGTCGTCTCCAAAGCCGGCCACGGCTTCTCGCTGTGGGGCCTGGTGCGCCCCGCGACGGGCTCGACCAAGGTGACGATCCTCGTCAGGGCGCGCGGCTCCAAGAAGTACCGCGTGTTGAAGACTGCCACCACCGAATCGCGCGGCTACTGGAGCTTCACCTCGAGCACGGCGGGCGTGTCGTGGAAAGTGCGCTGGACCAGCCCCACGGGCGTCAAGTACGAAGGGCCGGCGATCGGGGCCACGCCAGCTCCATGAGTCGGCGGTAGGCAGGACCTCGCCGTAATCCTCATCACTGCGTTCGCCGGCACGGTATCGCCCTCCTAAAATTGGGGGCGATGCCGGAGCTGCCAGAGGTCGAGATCACTGCCCGTCGGCTCGATGGCGCCCTGCGCGGGGCCGCGATCGAGTCGGCCCTGGCGCCGGGCATCAACGCGCTGCGGAGCTTCGACCCGCCGCTCACCGCGCTGGCGGGCCGCACGATCGCGGGGGTGCGCCGGCGCGGCAAGTACCTCATCGTTGCGATCACCGGCGGTGATGCGGTTGACGTTGACGTTGACGGTGGTGGCGCCGGCGTCGAACTGGCGCTGCTGATCCACCTGATGTCCGCCGGCCGGCTGCAGCTCTACGACAAGCATGCCGGGCCACGCGATCGCACCTCACGGCTGCTGGTGAGGGTGCGGCTGCCCGCAGCTGGAGAGACGCCGACCACGCCTGACGGAGCAGGCGCGGGGGTTGCACGTGAGGCGGAGCTGCGCCTGCGCGAGTTCGGCTCCAAGCAGGCGGCGTGGGTGAAGCTGCTGCGCGCCGAGGAGCTCGACCGTGAGGAGGCGCTCACGACGCTCGGCCCCGAAGCGTGGCCGGACCCGCCGTCGCTGCGCGAGCTGCTGGACGCCCCCCGCCCGCTGCACACGATGCTGCGCGACCAGCGCACGATCGCGGGCATCGGGCGCTCGTGGGTCGACGAGATCCTGTGGGAGGCCCGGCTCTCCCCCTACAAGCGCGGCGCCGACCTCACCGAGGAGGAGGCGCAGCGGCTGCACGAGGCGACGGTCGCCATTCTTGGCGCGGCGATCGACCACTACGAGCGCGTCATCGAGCTGCCGATCCCCGACAAGCTGCCGATGCCGCTACGTATCCACCGCCACGAGGGCGAGCCCTGCCCCCGCTGCGCCACCGTGCTGCGCTCGGTGCACTTCGAGGACTACGTGATCGCCTACTGCCCCGCGTGTCAAACGGAGGGCCGGGTGCTCAAGGACCGGCGGCTTTCGCGGCTGTTGAAGTAGCGCCTCCCTGCAGCCTGCCTCAACCCGCTTGGACATCGAAAAGCTCGACGTGCACGTCGTGGCCGGGGGCTGAGGCTGCGCGCCCGTCGCATGTGATGAGCGGGACGGCGAGCAACTCGGCGAGCGCGACGAACGCCGCGTCGTAGGCGCTCAGGTTGTGACGCAACTCCCACATGCGATCGCTGAGCGGCGCGTGGGGGTAGCGAACGATCGCCGTGTCGGCGAAATCGCTACGCGCGTCGGCGGCGCGCTCCTCACTGATCTCCTCGCGCATGACCATGCCCCGCAGGGCGTGAAGGATCTCGACGTCGATGAGGTGTGGTGCGTGGAGGTCGCCGTCGTTGGCGAGGCGCTCCACCAGTCCAGGAGCCGGGTCGCGGGCCGCGAGCGCCTCGAGGATCGCAGAGGTGTCGAGGACCAGCACTCGCTCAGTCGCGGTCGCGGCCCGTGCGGATCGCGGCGAGGATCGCCCTGCTGTCGGCGCCGCCCGACCGCGCACGTGCCCGCGCCAACAGGTCGGCGACGGGTGGTCGGCACGCGGCGCGCTCGAGCTCCTCCAAGGCGAAGTCCGACAGCGAGACGCCGGCGGCCGTCGCGCGCGTGCGCAGCGTCCGATGGACGTCGTCGGGCACGTTGCGTACCTGAATCGTCTTCATTGCTTGAGGCTACCAGATCTCATGCGTCGCACCCATCTTGCACCCACGCCTCGGAAGTGAACGCAAAACAGCTCGGCACGCTGAGCGCCAGCACCAGCCTCGTCACAATCAGCTGGTCGTCCCCAGCCATATGTATGATCGCCGCCGGCGCGGGCGCGCCAGGCGGGATCGCGCCCAACGACAATCGGCGGGCGAGTCTGGAGGGGGCATGATGCGGAACCCGTGGATCGGAAGGTCGGTTGGTGCGGCGGCTGTGGTGGTTGGCTTACTCGCGGCGCCCGCCGCGCAGGCGCAGACGTTCGTCGCGAGCTCGTCGATCCCCGACACGACGGCCACGAGCGCGTGCACCTCCCCCTGTGCGCTGCGCCAGGCGATTGCGGCGGCGGAAGCGGCCGAAGAAGCCGCTGTCAACGGCTTCAAAACGGAAACCCAGACGATCGAACTGCCCGTCGGCACCTACTCTCTGACGAACGGGCCGCTGCGCATCAAGCACAAATACGGCGGCGAACCGGAAGGCCTCACGCTCACGCTCCAAGGTCTCGGCGCCCGCGCGGATGAAGTCGTGATCACCGCCGCAGGCAAAAGCCGGGTTCTGGTTGACGGCGACTTCGGCGGCACCAGTGGAGCGGTCGTGCTCAAACGCCTCGAGCTCACCGGCGGCAACGGAGCAGGGGGGATCGAGCCGGAAGAACCCCTCGAGCCCGAAAAAGGCGACGGCGGCGCCGTCGCGATCGAACAGAACGGCACGCTCAAGCTCGACGAAGTCCTGGTCACGGGCAACACCGCCGCGAGCGCCGGTGGCGGCGTCGAAGACGACGGGGAACTGGCGGTCGAAGACAGCACGATCGCTCACAACACCGTCACCGGCGGGCTCGGCCTGGGCGGCGGTCTTTCCAGCGAGAACCCCAACAGCTTCAGCCACGAGCTGGTCACCGTGGTCAACTCCACGATCGCGGACAACTCGGTCTCCGGCGGCAGCACAAACGAGGGTGGCGCGATCTACGCCGGCTCCATCCTAAAACTCACCAACTCGACGCTCTCGGGCAACAGCGCCCCTGGAAGCGGCGGCACGCTTGCGACCGGCGGCGAAGCCACCAGCACGATTGCCAACAACATCATCGCCTACGACAAAGGCCGGGCCTGCGCCGGGACCAACCCGACCTCACTCGGCGGCAACGACGTCGCCGACGTGGGCTGCGAACTTGCCAACCAGAAAAAGACCAACGACATCTCTGCGGACCCCGGCCTCGAAAAAGAATCGGCGGAAGCGCCGAAGCTCGCCGACAACGGTGGTCCGACCGAAACGATCGCGATTGCCGACGCGCTCTCCCCGCCCGTCAAAAACGGCCTGGAACAGTACTGTCCCGCCAGCGATCAGCGCGGCGCGGAACGTCCCGCTGGGAACAACTGCTCCTCGGGCGCCTACCAGTACGGGGCCAAGCCGGGCGCGATCATCTCCGCGTCGGTGACGCCGAACGGCGCGGGTGTGGTGAGCGCCAAATCGGCGATCGCCGAAGCCGAATGCAGCGCAGCGCAGTGCACCGTTCCCGCGCAGGCCAGCGGCAAGGTGAGCTTCTTCGAGGTGCCCTCCAGCGGCTTCGGCTTCGCGGAATGGATCGGCTGCTCCAAAATCGTCGCCGGCGAGTGCGAAGTCGAAAACGATGGCTCCAACCAGTCGGTGACGGCGAAGTTTCTCGCGCGGTTCGCAGTCACTGCGGCGACCGCGACACAGGAAACGAAAGTGAGCGCCACTGCCTCGGGCGCGGCGGCCGTCTGCGCTGCCACCAGCTGCACTGTCGACGAAGGCGAAGCAGCGACGCTGATGGCCGAAAGCTCGGACCTGGGCCTGCAGTTCGTCGGCTGGTCGGGCGGCTCGTGCGCCACCCAGAACCCATGCAAGCTCGAACACGTGAAAGGCACCGAGACGGACACGGCCAACTTCGAACTCGGGCCGCCGAGCAGCCCCCCCGGCGGTACGGCCTACGCGTACTTCGACGCGGAAGCCCCCAGCGAAGGAGACGGCACCAGGCAGGCGCCGTTCCGGTCGACTCGGGCGCTCGAACCGCTGCTCGAACGCCGGGAAGAAGAAATCTCTCACGAACACGGCGAAGTCAGCCCGCTCGAGCTGCTTTTCGCCGGTGGTGAATACGAAGGTCTGGAATTCAACGGGGCGAAGGAGATCTCGGTCTACGGCGACCTGAACCCGAGCACCTGGAAGGCCGAACGCGAACCGTCCAACCCCACCCGCTTCGTGGGGCGGCCGCAGGGCTTGCTGCTCAACGGATCGACCGAAATGAGCTTCCAGCAGGTGAGCTTCCGCGGGGAACCAGGCGCCGGCGGATCGGTGTACGGGGTGCGCATGATCGACAAGGCCCACGCGACATTCGCGGACGTCCACGCTAGCGCCGGTCCCCCAGACGCATCTACGTGAGCGTTCTGGGATGAGAATGCACACCTGGATGCGTTATTTGGCGGGCGCTTATCGAAGCGATGTCGTGCCGTTGGTATCGGCGACCGCGCGGCGGG
The DNA here is from genome assembly GCA_963812595.1 of uncultured Solirubrobacterales bacterium. Classification (GTDB taxonomy): domain Bacteria; phylum Actinomycetota; class Thermoleophilia; order Solirubrobacterales; family Solirubrobacteraceae; genus Palsa-744. The sequence continues at coordinate 226,206 of CAWEVQ010000008.1, read as the reverse complement.
GGGTGCTGGGGCGACCATGGTTGGCCTCAAGGCCGCCCCGGATGTGTCGCACGTAGGCGTTCACGTCGTCTTGGCGGTTGGCGTGCAGCTGCATCAGCATGAGCATCCGGTTGGTGCGTTGGCGGTTCTTCAGCCCGTAGGCGCGCGGCCCAATCGCGGCGCGAATTGGGTTGGTGAACCCGTCGAGCGGCGAGGTCGACAGCGGCGTGTCGGCCGGGCGGCTGGAGCGCGGCCCGCGGCGCGTGAATTGGTCTTCGACGGTCTGGCCGGTGGTGTTCAGCCACTCGCTCACGCGCGGGATGCCGGCGGCGTCGCAGCGCTCTGTGAACGGCGTCCAGAACGACGGGCCGGTGAACGCCGCCTCGATATCGCCTAACAGCTCGTCGATCGCCTCCCGATGCTCGGGCTGCTCGGTGCGGAGCTTGCCCATCAGCCGCTCCAGCGCGTGGCGCAGATGCCACTCGCACAGGTACAGCTCGGCGCCGGGGAAGCACATGCCGACCGCGTTGGTGAGACCGGTGTCGTTGTCGCACACGACCCGTGGTGGGCCGCCCGGCAGCGCGGCCAGGAACGCCTCCCAGTCGGCCTGCGACTTGGTCGTGAACGCCTCAAGGCGCCACAGCTTCGCTCGCCCCGCCTCATAGCCCATCGCCGCGAAGATCCGGAACGCGATCCGGTGGCGACCGGTGTTCGGGTCGCGTACCCGGAACGGCAGGTCGTCGAGCAGCAGCGAGCCGCTCGCTGGCCAGGACCGCGGCCGGTAAGGCTCGAACACGACCGGCGCGAACACCTCGACCCAGTCCATCACCAGCGACCCGTGCCGCGAGAAGCGCAGCTCCCCAGTTTCCGGATCGGCGCGCAGCCGCTTCGCCCGCTCGCGCGCCACGAGCGCCGCGTCTCGATACCTCGAGCCGCCACCGACCTGCACCAGCGCCTCCGCGATGCCCCGCGCAACGAACTGGTAGTAACGCGCGCCATGCGGCCCCTCGTGGAAGCCGACGTCGCGCTCGCAGGACTCACACGCGTCATGCCAAGACTCCTCGCGCGGTAGCGGCTCAATGAACCGGTGCGGCGGATCGCCGTTGGCGGGAAGGCAGCGATACCGCTGGCGGCGATGCCGATCCGGCCCGTAACGACCATCGAAGCGCACCCGTGAGCCAGCATGCTCCGGCCTCGGACAGGTCGCCTTGGCGCTGCTCCAGCTCTTGCCCAGCGTCGACATCTACCACGCCAAAATACGCCCCCATCCGGACGCCTAACGCATCCAGGTGTGCATTCTCATCCCAGAACACTCACGTAGATGCGTTTGGGGGGCGCCGGCAACGCCCCGGCCGGCGCGAACGGCGCCCCCGGCGCGAGCGGCAATCCGGGAGCGAAGGGCGTCGCGGGGGCCGAGGGCCACACGCCCGGTCAGGAGTTCTGCGTCAAACTGCCGAGCCCGGGGTGCAACGCGGGATTCCTCGGCGGCAACGCTGCCGGCGGCGAAGGGGGAACCGACCCCGAACACACCCAGGGCGCCGTCGGCGGGGCCGGCGGGCTCAGCGGCTACAGCGACGCCTACCTGCACGAGAACGGGCAGTACTTCCGAGAATGCACGATCGCGGAATGCCCGCAGTCATCGCCCCACGGCACCCCCGGAAGCGCCGGCGGCTCCACCCCGGCCGGCCCGGGCGGGGGCGGTGGCGAAGGGGGCACCCGCGGGTGCACGCCCACCAACAGCAAGGGCGACGGCGGGTCCGGTGGCGCCGGCGGCGCCGGCGTGGGCGGCCAGACCGGTCACGTGCAGACCGAATACCAGCTCCATCAGGAGGCCACGTGGAATCCCAGCTACGCCGGCCCCGGCGCGGTCGGCAGCGCCGGTGGAGGGGGCGGCGGGGGCGGCGCCGGCTGCGGCGGTACGGGCCTCAGCTTTGAAATCACGCTGCCGGAAGAGGGCGCCGGCGACAGCGGCGGTGGCGGTGGTGGCGGTGGCGGCCCGGGCGACGGCGGGCAGGGCGGCAGCGGGGGCGGTGGGTCGTTCGGCTTCTTCATCACCAGCGAAGCGACGGCGACGATCGGCTACGCCAGCCACATCGAAGCCGCCAACGGCGGCCGCGGCGGCAACGGCGGCCCGGGCGGCGCCGGTGGCGCGGGCGGTCAGGGCGGCGAAGGTGGGGTCTACGAGCAGGGCACGATCGGCACCGGCGGCAACGCCGGCTCCGGCGGCTCCGGCGGTGGTGGCGGCGGGGGCGGCGGCGGGACGGGAGGCCCGAGCTACGCGATCTACGAAGCCAACCTCTATGGCGCGAAGGCGACGATCTCCGAAGACACCGTGCTGGTGAACGGGCAACCGGGAGAAGGCGGCTCTTCGCTCAGCGTGGGCGGCACGCCGGTCGCGACCGGGTCCGTGGGCAAGAGCGGGACGTGCACCGGCTGCAAGGTGAGCTCATCGGTCCCCAACCTGCCGGTGGCGGCGAAGATCTCCGGTGGCACGGTGATCACCACGATCGAATGCCCGAGCGCCTGCGCCGGCACGGCCTGGCTCGCGATTCATGGAAAACTCAAAGCGAAACACGGGAAGGCCGCTTCGCTCGCGAGCGTATCCGCGACACAGATCGGGTCGGCCGCCTTCAAGCTGAAGGGAAGGCATGCGGCCGTGCTGCGCATCCCCTTGAACAGGCAGGGTCGTCGCCTGGTGAAGCATCACGCGACGCTGGAGGCGACGCTCGCCGTGGCTTTGAAGCTGGGTAAGGCGAAGAAGCCGACCAAGTACACCCAGACGATCGAGCTGGTGGGGTCGGCGGCGGGCAAGCCAACCAAGGCCAAATAAGCACGGAGGACGGTCGGATCACCGACGCCTGGGCGATCCGCGGACCCGAGATGTGCGCCATCTGCCCTGGTCCGAAATCGCTGTTTGCCACCGAGATTGCGGATCTGCGGCCGGCACCTCGGCTTCCCGGTTCTCGGGAAGACGCTCAGGGGATGCGGATGTCGTGCTTGGCGCGAGCGGCCCCGAGTTCGACGAGGTCCGCCGAGTTCCAGTCGATGCGCCTCACCCACGTCCAGTGACGGCCCACCGGGCAACGCTGCCAGCGCCACCTGCCCATCCTTACCGCCTTCAGCGAGCCTCCGGGAATCCAGATCGTCGTGTAGACGTGGCCCTCCCGGCACCGTACGGGCCGCTCGAATCGCTTGAGAATGTGCATCGCACAAAGTCTACATCTAGAGGGGCCGCGAAGGACCGCGCGGGGCGGTGGTCTTGACGGGGCGGATCCGGGGGATTAGGTTTTCCCGATGAGGCCCGTACAAAAGGACGATTCCGATGATCGCGGAGACGGCCTGGGCGACATGTAAGTGCTCCTAAAGAAATGGGGGTACCGGAACGTGCTGTAGCGCGGTTGGCCGTCGGCGGGCTCAGTAAGGCGCCTGCAAATCGGTGAACATCGGAAAGTGCTTCACATTCCGGGTCGCGAGGGATGCCGCCAGATGCTCGGCGGTGGCCGCCACCGCGAGGTCGGCGACGCCGATCCCGGGATGGCTGGCCCGCCACCGTCGCCCAAGCTTGCCTGCCTGGCGGGCGATCTCCTCGGTGACCGGCCACCACTGGATCAGAGAGAAGAGCGTCTCGGCGGGGCTGCGCTCGGCGGAACGCAGCCCCTGGATGATCTCGATGCGGCTGATCTCAGAGCAGACAGGTCGCTCATCGAGGGTTGCCATGTACTCGCTTGCCGGAGCAAGCGCTCGCAGATGGTCGACCAGCACGCTGGTGTCGATGACCGTCCTCAGCGCTCAAGCTCCTGCAGTCGCTTGGCGTCGGCCTCGCGCAGGTCAGCGACATACTCTGCCCCTCGGGGAGATACGGTGCGATGCCTGCGGTCCGGCGCACCGCCTCGCGCCAGCGAGCCTGCCAGGCGGCGGGGTCAAGCTCTTCTCTTGCGATGTACGCATCGACGGCACGGCGGATCAGCACCGAGCGGCTGACGCCTTCCGTGCCCGCTCGCTCGTCGAGCAGCTTGGTTTGCTCCTCGGGCAGGTAGATCTGGGTGCGATGCATGATGTACAAGTATACATCAAGCCGTCGGGGGGCGGGCCGGGTTAGGATCCGAGCGAGCGATGATCGAGCCTGGAGACAACGCCCCCGACTTCGCGCTGCCCGACCAGGACGGCAACTCGGTCAAGCTCTCGGAGCTGCGCGGGCAGCCGGTCGTCGTCTACTTCTACCCCAAGGCCGACACGCCGGGGTGCACGACCCAGGCGTGCGGCGTGCGCGACCACCGCGCCGACTACGAGCGGGCAGGCGCGAGGGTGCTGGGGATCTCTCCCGACCCGGTCAAGAAGATCAAGAAGTTCCACGACAAGCAGGCCCTCGACTTCACGCTGCTCGCCGACGAGCACCACGCGGTCGCCGAGGCATATGGCGTTTGGGTGGAGAAGTCGATGTATGGGCGCACGTACATGGGCAACGAGCGAACCACGTTCGTGATCGATCCCGCTGGCAAGGTCGCTACTGTGCTGCGCAAGGTCAAGCCCGGCGAGCATGACGACCTCGTGCTGGCAGCCTTGAGCGCGTCCTGACTCCTTGAGTTGGTATGCGAGGATTGCCAAATGCGCCGGGCCAACGTCCTAAGTGTCGAGTGCGTCTATGACCCGAGCGATCCCGACGGCTACCACTCGGCTTTCGCGGATATCGCTCAGGCGGTTGGAGGCGACACGCTTGCCGTCAAGGTCTACGAGCTGCCGGCCGGCGAGAGTGTCTGCCGGACGACGAGATGATGCTTTGGCGCACTGATGGCAACGTCGCCTATTGGGATGGCGAGCGCTGATAGTCGAGTTTCGGGGGCTCTTGGCGTCAACTACGAGGAGCGTGCGAACAGCCGCAGGAACAGCAGGAAGATGTTCAGCACATCCAGGAAGATTCCCGCCGCCAGCGGGATCGCTTCGTCGGTGCCCGCTCGGCGTAGGCGGTTGAAGTCGATCACCGTGTACAAGCCGAAGATCGCCAGCCCCGCCAGCGCGTAAACCGTGTAGAGCGCGGGGATGTGGACGAAGATCAGCACGATCCCGCCCAGGATCAGCGCCAGCAGCAGCCAGAACGCCGTTCGGTACAGGAAAGACAGGTCGCGACGGATCGCGTAGCCACCGGCTCCGAGCCCTCCGACGAAGAGGGCCGTTGCGCCCAACGCCTGCCGTACCGCGGTGGGGTCGGTGGCGGAGTAGTAGTTGATCGTCGTCGCGATGCTGGCTCCCATCAACAGCCCGAAGGCGAAGAGCAGCCCGAGTGCCAGGCTGTGGCTGCCCCGAGCGTTGGCCACGTTGAGGCCAACCAGGCAGCCGAGTGCGATCAGCCACGCGATGAACCACCCCGCGCCGCCCAGGTTGCGGCCGAGGTACACCCCCAACGTGGCGAAGCCCACTGTGAGGGCGACGAGTCCCATGACGCGGCCGAACAGCGTCTGTGTCCGCGCCGGCCCCACGCTTTCCGCATAGCCGGCCGAGCTCATTGCGGGTGAGCGGGCTCGCGGACGAACACGGGCTTGAAGCCCGCCGTGGGCAGCGCCTCAACCGCGGTGTCGAACGGCAGCACCGCTGTCTGCACTTGCGTGGGAGCGATGCGGCCGCTGCGGTCACACGCGCCGCAGGACAGGTGGTAGGGGATCACCACGAGGTCGCCCGGCCGCACCGACCCTATTCCCGCGCCAACCTCCACCACTTCCCCGACGCCCTCGTGGCCGATCGCAAACGGCTGCTCGGCTCCGGGAACGGTGGTGTGGACGATCGCCTGATCGAGGTCGCAGGTGGACACCGCGATCGGGCGCACGAGCGCGTCGGAGCGTGCCTCGATCCGCGGCGACGGATCGTCCCGCCACTCAAGGCCGCCGGCGCTGCCCCGGTAGTAGAGAGCCTTCATGTGGACTTGCACTCTATTCCCCGGGACGAGGACGACATTTGAGGCGGGGCACCCGCCGAGGCCCGTACGCTTGAGACGTGCCCCTTGCCTCGACCTCGATCGGCCATAGCGTCAGCATCTTCCTGGAAGCGGCCGGCCAGTTCTTCTCGGACCTGGCCGCCGTCCACTGGGGGGCGCTGGTACTGGGGCTGACGTTTTTCGGCCTCAACCTGACGCTGCGCTCGCGAGCGTTCTTCAACAGCCTGCGCGCCGCTTATCCGGCGGTGCGCTTCCAGTGGCGGCGCATCTGGGGCGCGTACTGGGCGGCGGTGGGCTTCAACAACGTGGTGCCCGCGCGCGGGGGGGACATCATCAAGCTGTTCCTCACGCGCAGCTCGATCCCCGGCTCGACCTACCCGACGGTTGCCTCGGCCTTCCTCGTGGAGTCGATCTTCGACGCGAGCGTGGGGGTGCTGGTGCTGATCTTCGCCTTCACCCAGGGCGTCTTTCCCAAGCCGCCCGACTTCTCGCAGCTGGGCTCCTTCGACATCTCCTACCTGGCTGGGCACTTCCGTTTCACGCTCTTTCTGATCACTGCCCTTGCGATCCTTGGGTTGGTGGCCTTCGCGCTGTTCTCGGTGCGCGTGCAGGCCTTCTGGGAGCGCATCCGCCAGGGCCTGACGATCCTCTACGACCGTCCTCGCTACCTGCGCGAAGTGGCGGCCCTGCAGGCCGCGGGGTGGCTGTGCCGCTTCGTCGCCTTCTGGTTCCTGCTCGACGCCTTCCGCGTTGGCGGCTCGGTGGAGAACGTGCTGCTGGTGTTCGGCGTCAACCAGGTCGCGGGCGCAGTGCCGTTCACCCCTGGCGGCGCCGGCGTACAGCAGGCGCTGCTGGTGAAGGTGTTCGCCACGAGCGCCGCCGGTACGGCCGACGGTGGCCGCGTACTCGGTGGGTCAGCAGATCGCGATCGCCACCTTCACCGCGCTGGTGGGTCTCGGCGCGATCGTGTTCATCTTCCGCTTCCGCTCCTTCCGCGAGGTGATCGCCGCGGGGCACGCCTCGCGCGAGGCCGAGCGCGCGCGGGCGCTGCTGGTGGAGGACGAGGCGAGAGATCTCACGCCGGTCGACGGCCCCCAGTCGGCGGACCCACTGACGTCTGACGCGGGACCCACCGCGGGCGGACCCGCTGACGCAGCGCGGCGCGCGGGCTATCGTGGTGGCATGCTCACCACCAACTCAGGAACGGGCCCGGACCCCGGAAACGGAGGACACCACCGCCACGGCGGCGTCCGGACGATCGTGCAGGCGCGGGACCTGTGCCGCCGCTACGGCGAGGGCGAAGCGGCCGTCGACGCGCTGGCCGGGGTCACGGTGGACTTCCCGACCGGGCGCTTCGCGGCGATCATGGGTCCGTCGGGGTCGGGCAAGTCGACGCTCATGCACCTGCTCGCGGGGCTCGATCGCCCGACCTCCGGAACGGTCAGCGTCGGCGGCGTGGAGCTGACCGAGCTCGACGACCGCGCGCTCACGCAGCTGCGCCGCGATCGCATCGGCTTCATCTTCCAGACGTTCAACCTGCTGCCGGTGCTGAACGCCGAGGAGAACATCCTGCTGCCGCTGTCGATCGCCGGGCGCGACGTCGACCGCGAGTGGTTCGATCGGCTGGTGGACACCGTCGGCATCCGCGACCGGCTCAGCCATCGCCCCGCGGAGCTCTCCGGCGGCCAGCAGCAGCGCGTGGCGGTGGCCCGCGCGCTGATCTCGCGCCCCGCGGTGGTGTTCGCCGACGAGCCCTCCGGCAACCTCGACTCCAAAGCGTCCGGCGACGTCCTGCAGCTGCTGCGCCAGGCCGTCGACGACTTCGGCCAGACGGTCGTGATGGTCACCCACGACGCGCACGCGGCGTCGTTCGCCGACAGGCTGCTGCTGCTGGCCGATGGCAAGATCGTCCACGACGGCGAGGCGGCGAGCGCCGAGCAGGCGCTCGACCTGATGAAGGCGATCGGCTGATGAACAAGCTGATGCTGCGCGGCTTTGCCCAGCGCAAGGTCCGGGCGCTGCTGACGGGGATCGCGATCGTGCTCGGGGTGGCGCTGATGGCCGGCACCTACATCCTCACCGACACGATCAACCACGCTTTCGCGGAAGTCTTCGGCAGCGCCTACAAAGATAAGGCCGTCGTCGTCACCGCCAGGGAAACGCTCGGCCACAACAGCGGCTCACGGACCTATCCGATCCGTGCGGCGACGCTCGCCCGTGTACGCACGGTGCCAGGAGTGGCGGCGGCCTCCGGCTCGATCTCCACGCCGGCCACGCTGCTGACGGCAAGCGGCAAACGCATATCGGGCGCGGCGCCGACGCTCGTCAACGCGCTGCAACCCCCCCGCTTCGAGGCCTTCACCGCCGCGCAGGGGCATCTGCCGAACGCCGAAAACGAGGTCGCGATCGACCAGGCCACCGCGCAGCGCGACCACCTCGAGCTCGGGCAGCGGCTCGTGATCGCCGGGAGCGCCCCGGCGCGGAGCTACACGATCGCCGGGATCGCGAAGTTCGCGGGCAGCGAATCCTTCGGTGGCACGAGCGTGGCGCTGGTGCTGCCCGCCCAGGCCCAGTACGTGGCGGGCGAACCCGGCGAATACGACGGCATCAACGTCGCCGCCAACCCCGGCATCTCCCCGGAACAGCTTGCCGCGCACGTGCGCGCGGCGCTGCCGAGGACGCTGATCGTACGCACCGGCGCCCAGGAAGCCGCCAATCAGACCTCCGAACTGGAAGAAAAGCTCGGCTTCCTGCGCACGTTCCTGCTCGTCTTCGCCTACGTCGCACTCGTCGTCGGCGCGTTCATCATCTTCAACACCTTCTCGATCACCGTCGCCCAACGCACGCGCGAGTTCGGCCTGCTGCGCACGCTCGGCGCCTCGCGCCGGCAGCTCATGCGCTCGGTGGTCGAGGAAGGGCTGTTGCTGGGCGTCGCGGGATCGGCTGTCGGATTGTTCGCGGGGATCGGCCTCGCGCCAGCGCTCGACGGGCTATTCAAGGCGTTCGGCGCCGACCTGCCCGACAACGGCACGGTCTTGGAGACACGCACCGTGATCGTCTCGCTCAGCGTCGGCATCGTCATCACCGTGCTCGCCGGCTTGTTCCCGGCGCTGCGCGCGACGCGCGTACCGCCGATGGCGGCGATGCGCGAGGGCGTGCAGATACCGCCGCGCCCGCTGCCGACGCGCAAAGCGCTCGTGATCCGCTTCGCGCTGTACCTAGTGGTCGTGGTGGCGGCGGGCATCCTCGTCGGCGGCGGCGCCGTGGTGGCGCTGATCGTCGTGGGCGTCTGGCGCGCCTTGCGCCTGCGGGCGCGGCTGAAGCGACCCGGCGAGCGCCCGGCGCGCCACTACCGCGTGATCCCCGCGCTCGGCCGCACGATCGGCTTGATCGTGAGCTGGCGCGGTATCACCGGGCAGCTCGCGCGCGAGAACTCGGTGCGCCAGCCGGGCCGCACGCTGGTGACCGCGCTCGCGCTGGCCATCGGGCTCGGGCTCGTCGCGTTCATCTCGGTACTCGCCGCGGGCTCCAAAGCGACGATCGACCAGGCGGTCGACCGCTCGTTTGCCGGCAACCTGATCGTGCAGAACACGCGCGCCGGCGAAGGCGGCGTCCCGGCGGGGATCGCACCGGCGCTGCGCTCGGTCCGCGGCGTCGGCAGCGTCACCGCGATCGCCTTCACCGAGGCCAGGGTGCGGGCACTCGATCAGCCGGGAGCGCCCGTGATCGACGAAAAGAGCCCCGTGACCGCGATCGAACCGGAGTCGTTCGGCGCGATGTACAAAGTCGAATGGGAACACGGCTCGGCGGCGACGCTCGCGGCGCTCGGCCAGGACGGCGCGATCCTCTCAAAGAAATTCGCGAGCGCCCACCACCTGGGGGTCGGGCGGCGCCTGCTCGTGCTGAGCGCCTCGGGCCATCAGGTGACGCTGACGGTGCGTGGCATCGTCAAGGAAGAAGCGATCGGCCTGTTCTCCAACCTGACGATCTCGCGCTCGCTGGCGCGCACGGCGTTTGGGCAGCGCGAAGACGGCGTCGACTTCATCGCCTACGCCCCCGGCGCGAACGGCACCGAGGTGCACGACAGCATCGACGCGCTGCTGCACGCCAGCTATCCCCAGACGCACGCGCAGACGGCAGCGCAGTACACGCAGGAAGTGAGCAACAAAGCCAACAAGGTCCTGCTGCTCGTGTACGTGCTGCTGGCGCTGTCGGTGGTCGTGTCGCTGTTCGGGATCGTCAACACGCTCGTGCTGTCGATCTACGAGCGCACACACGAGCTCGGGATGATGCGCGCGATCGGCGCCTCGCGCCGCCAGATCCGCCAGATGATCCGCTACGAGTCGCTGATCACCGGCCTGATCGGCGGCGTGCTCGGGATCGTCGTCGGCGTCGTCGGCGCGGTGCTCGTCAGCAAGCTCGCGCTGTCGGGCTCGGGCTACGTGCTCTCGATCCCCGTGGGCACGCTGTTCGTGCTGCTGGTGGCGGCCGCGCTCGCGGGCCTGCTCGCCGCGCAGCTGCCGGCGCGGCGCGCCGCCCGCCTGGACATCCTCGGCGCGCTGGCCGAGTGAGTGGCTGGAGTAGGCTTGCGTGTGCTTGCAACCCAACCGCTCGATCCCGCAGGCAGCCGTCATCCCGGTGCTGATCTACCCGGAAGTTCGGGAGGCGGTCGAGTGGCTCGAGCGAGCCTTTGACTTCGTCGAGCGCGTGCGCATCGGTGAGAACCACCGCGCGCAGCTGAGCTTCGGCGACGGTGCGGTGATCGTCGGCGACGTGCGGGGCGAGCGCCGCCCACCGCGGACGGGCGAGGTCACCCACTCGGTGATGGTGCGCGTGCGGGACGTGCTCGCACACTGCGAGCGGGCGCGCGAGCACGGCGCGCGCATCGTGATGGAGCCAACCGACTTCGAGTACGGCGAGCGCCAGTACACCGCGGAGGACCTCGCCGGCCATCAGTGGACGTTCTCGCAGACGCTCCGCGACGTCGCCCCCGAGGAGTGGGGCGGAGTCTTGCTGGGCGCACCCGACGCCCGACCGACCTGAGCGTACCCCCGCGGCTGTCGGTGCGTCGGCTAAGGGTGCAATCGGCCAGTCCTGCCGGTCGATGGCCCGAGGTGGCTCACGAGCGATTCTCGATGCAGCACAACTGCGCCGACCCGGTCGCCAGCAGCCGGCCGTCGGTGTCCCACACCCTGCCGTTCACGCCCATCAGGCCGCGGTCGGCGACGAGGCATTCGCTGTCGATCAGCAGCCACTCGCAGTCCGGGCTGAAATGGTGAAACCACGCGCTGGTGTCGAGGTTGGGCGCGAGGTACTCCCAGCTGCGGTGGTGCCGGTGGGCGGCCGGGAAGCCGTAGGTGTCGAGCAGAATCAGCGCGCGGGCGGCGTCGAGAAAGGGGTCCTCGAAGCATGCGCTCGGTCGATAGCGGGCCCACTGGCGGAGCACTGGTGCCGTCGTCCGATCCGCCGACTGGGCGGGCGTGCCCTGGTCGACCAGCCGCTGCTCGACGTTGTTCCAGAAGCTGAACGCCGGCTGTTCTCTGCTGGGCCGCCGCACGTAGGTCTGCAGGGCCGCGGGGGGCGGGACGTCGGGCGCCTCGGAGTGTTGATGGCTGTACCCGGGCGCGTCGGCGGCGGTCTTCACCAGCGCGTGTAGGATCGGCTTGCCCTGCTGGGTCATCTCGACGGCGAACGACTCGGCGCGACGGCCCTGCTTGAGGACGTTCACCTCGAGCTGGACGGCGTCGAAGGCGGGCGAGCTGAGGAAGTGACAGTAGAAGCTCGCCGGTCGCTGGATCTGGGCGACCATGCCTGCGGCCCGCAGCGCGATCGTCGCTAGGTAGCCGCCGTTTGGGCCCCAAATCTCCCACTCCTTCGAGAGCTGCGCGACATACCCGCCGCCCTCCGGCGCGACCCGCGTTGCGTGCTCGAGATCCGAGGGCGTCGGCGATCGTGTTACTTCCATCGCGCGGTCACGATACTTGCGCGACCGCGTCGATCGGCGCGCACAGGCTGGATGCATCGATGAAGAACTGCCGCGCCAGCGCGGCGATCATCCGCGCGAGCTCCTCGTGCTCCTCGGGTCGCCACCCCTCCAGCAGGTCGCGCAGGCGCTGTTCGCCCGTGGCGGTCAGGCGCGCAAGCGTTGCGTGGCCGTCGCTGGTGAGCCCCTCGGTGGTGGGAGCGCGGCCATGCACCTCGGTGTGGGGAGCGCCGTCCGTGAGCGCCGCGGCTGAGCGATCACCGCTGCTCAGCGCGTCGGCCGTGGAAGCGCCGTCCGCGGACGGGCCGATCAGGCCCTTGCGCGCGAGCTCCGCGTGTGCCGCGGTGAGCGTGTCGAGCCCAATTTCGTACTGCGCGGCAAGTGCGGCAAGCGGGGGGTGACTCTGGCTGAGCCGCGCCAGCAGCCAGCATGCCGCCGGAGAGAGATCCACGCCGGCGCGGGCGGCCACGCGCACCACGATCTCCCGCGCCCCCTCGCGGCGATCGAGGCGCCCGAGCTTGTTAACGATCTCCGCGAGCGAGTCGCCCTCGCGTGGCGTGGCGTAGGTGTCGCCGAGGTCGCCGGTGGCGACCGTTTCGCGCAGCCGCAGCTCGCGGATGAACCACGTCAGCACGAACCCCAACGCGGCGAAGCCCGCGGCGGCGAGGAACACGCTGTTCAGCGAGTTGGTGAACGCGTGCAGGTAGCCCGTGTGCAACGCCGGTGGCAGGTGCGCGATCTGCGCCGGGTTGACCTCGCCGCTGGTGCCCGCTTTCGCCGCGGCGCCGGGGGGCAGCACGCTCTGGAGCTCCTCGCGCAGGCGGTTGGAGAAGATCGCCCCGAGCGTCGCTACGCCGAGCGAGCCGCCGATCGAGCGGAACAGCGTCGCCCCTGAGGTGGCCACGCCCAGGTCGGAGTAGTCCACCGCGTTCTGCACGGCGAGCACCAGCACCTGCATAACCATCCCCAACCCCAGCCCCAGCACGAACATGAACACGAAGATCGCCCCGCGGCTGCTCGTCGAGTCCATCGTCGAGAGCAGGTAAAGGCCCAGCGTCATCACCGCGGTGCCGGCGATCGGGAAGGCCTTGTAGCGACCGGTGCGCGTGATCACCTGTCCGGAGGCAATCGAGGTGATCAGCAGACCGCCCATCAGCGGCACCAGCTGTAGCCCCGAGCCGGTGGGGGAGGCGCCCTTGACAACCTGCAGGAACAGCGGCAGGTAGGTGACCGCCCCGAACAGCGCAAACCCGACGACGAAGCCGACGGCGCTCGTCGCCGCGAATACGCGGTTGCGCAGCAGCCGCGGCGGCAGGATCGGCTCGCGCGCGTGGCGCTCCCACACGAGGAAGGCCGCCAGCGCCACCACCCCGCCGACCCACAGCCCGACGATTGTGGATGAGCCCCACGCGTAAGACGTGCCGCCGAGCGACGCCGCCAGCACGATCGCGCTCAACCCCGCCGCGAGCAGCACGGTGCCGAGATAGTCGATCGTGTGGTGCACGCGCTCGGAGGCGGCGGGCAGCGTGGCGGCCAGTACGAACAGGGCGGCCACGCCGAGCGGCAGGTTGACGTAGAAGATCCAGCGCCAGCTGAGGTTCGTGGTGAGGAATCCGCCGAGCAGCGGCCCAGCGACGCTGGCGAGACCGAACACCGCGCCGAACAGGCCGGTGTAGCGGCCCCGTTCGCGGGGCGGCACGACGTCGCCGATCGCCGCCTGCGCGCTGACCATCAGCCCGCCCCCGCCAAGACCCTGCAGCGCGCGGAAGGCGATCAGCTCATCGAGGCTGCGGCTCTGCCCGCATAGTGCCGAGCCGACCAGAAACACGACCAGCGCGCTCTGCAGCACGATCTTGCGCCCGTACAGGTCGCCGAGCTTGCCGTACAGCGGCGTGACCACTGTCTGCGCGAGCAGGTAGGCGGTCACCACCCACGAGATGTGGTTGAGACCGCCGAGATCCCCGACGATCGTCGGTAGCGCCGTCGCGACGATCGTCTGGTCGAGCGCCGCCAGGAACATCACGAGCAGCAGCCCGGCGAACACCAGGCGCAGGTTGACCTGCGCGCCGCGCTCTGCCGCGGGTGGGGTCGAAGGGGATACGACTGTGCTCACTATCGCGCCCCCTGTGGGCTCTCCCGTACGTGGGCTGTCATCCTCACGGTCCGCCGCTGATCGTGGCCATCGGCGCATCAACGCTATCACCGGCGGTAGTACCAGGTGGCCCGCTGGTGCCAGCGGCGCAGGCGCGCAGATCGGTTAGGGTGGCGTCAGGGTCTATACCGTGGAATCCAACCAGGCCGCAACAAACCGTCACGACCGCTCCCAGGAGCCCCCACGGCCAGTTGGAGTGCCCACCATCCCGCCGAGATTCGACGAGTGGCAGATCGAGCTCCACGGACGTCGCATGATCTACAGAGTCGCGGGCAGCGGGCCACCGGTGGTGCTGATTCATGGGATGCTCAACTCCTCGAGCCACTGGCGCTCGGTGGCGCTGAGCCTGGCGGGCGACTACACGGTGATCGCGCCCGACCTGATCGGGCACGGCGACTCCGCGGCGCCCCGCGGCGACTACTCGCTGGGGGCGCACGCCTCCAGCATCCGCGACCTGCTGGCCGCGATTGGGATCGACCGCGCGAGCATCGTCGGGCACTCGCTCGGAGGGGGCGTGGCGATGCAGTTTTTCTACCAGTTCCCGCAACGCACCGAGCGGCTGGTGCTGATCTCCTCCGGCGGTCTCGGCCACGAAGTCAGCCCGGTGCTGCGCACCGCCGCGCTGCCCGGCGTTTCCGCGCTGCTGTCGCTCACCATCCACCGGCGCCTGCTCGGCGGGCTGACGGACGCCGGGCGCCGCCTGCGCGAACGCGAAGTGCGCCTCGGCGTGCACATGCAGGCACTGGCTCGTGCGTTAGGCCCGTTGGAGAACGCCGAAGCGCGCCAGGCGTTCCTGCAGACGCTCCGCGCGGTGATCGACGTGCACGGCCAGCGGGTGAGCGCGACGGATCGTCTGTATCTGCTCGAATCGATGCCCACGTTGATCGTGTGGGGTGAGCGCGACAACACGATCCCCTTGCGCCACGGACGCCGTGCACACGAAGCGATCCCCAACAGCCACTTCCGGACGCTGCCTCGCGCCGCGCACTTTCCGCATCTGGAGGATCCAGATGGCCTCTCCGAGGTGTTAGGGCAGTTCATCCGGAGCACACGCCCCGGAGTGATCGACGACGCCGACTGGGGCGCGGTGCTCTCCAGGCGCTCGCCACCCAGACGCGTCGGCGAGGCCGCGGCGTAGGGCGTGAGGCGCTCGCCTGCGCGAAGGGCGTGAGACGCTCGCCTGCGTATAGGGCGCAGGCGCTCGCTTGTGGCATAGGGCAGCAGGCGCTCGCCTGCGGGGCACTCGCGCAGACCATAATCGGCCGGTGATGGCGCGCGAGCGAGAAGCCGCGGTCGACCCCGGCCGCACCGCCTGGGCCCGTAACCTGACGGCTCCGGTAAGGGACTTCCTCGGCACCGAAACCGGCAGCGCGATCGTGCTGGCGGCGATGACGATGCTCGCGCTGGTGTGGGCCAACTCCCCGTGGTTTCACTCCTACGAGTCGCTGTGGCGCACGACCCTCTCGATCACGATCGGTGGCAGCGGGATCTCGACCGACCTGCGCCACTGGGTCAACGAGGGGCTGATGACCTTCTTCTTCCTCGTGGTCGGGCTGGAGGCCAAGCGCGAGCTGGACCTCGGCGAGCTGCGCGAGCGCCGCCGCGTCGCGATTCCCCTGTTCTCGGCGCTCGGCGGGATGGCGATCCCGGTGGGGATCTACCTGGCGCTCAACGCGGGTGGTCCGGGCGCGCGCGGCTGGGGGGCGGCGATGTCGACGGACACCGCGTTCGCGCTCGGCGCGCTGGCGCTGCTCACTCCGCGGGCCGCCACGCGACTGCGTGTCTTCCTGCTGACGCTGGCGGTGGTCGACGACCTCTGCGCGCTGCTGGTGATCGCGATCGTCTACACCACACACGTTTCGATCCTCGCGCTGGCGGTGGCGGTGGCGCTGCTCGGCGGACTGCTCCTGCTCAGTCGTGCGCCGCGATGGCTGCGCCCGGTGTCGATCGCGCTCGCGGTGGGCCTGTGGGTTGCGATGTTCGAGTCGGGCATCGATCCGGTGATCTCGGGGCTGGTGGTGGGACTGGCCACGAGCGCTTACCCGCCTTCGCGCGACGATCTGGAGCGCGCAACGATGCTGACGCGCTCGTTCCGCGAGCAGCCCACCCCGGAGCTGGCGCGCTCGGCACAGGAGGGGGTGATGTCGGCGATCTCCCCCAACGAGCGGCTGCAGTACACCCTGCACCCGTGGACCAGCTACGTGATCGTGCCGCTGTTCGCGCTCGCCAACGCGGGTGTCCATCTGACGAGCAGGCTGCTCGAACACGCGCTCGGCTCGCCGATCACGCTGGGGATCCTCCTTGGCTACGTCGTCGGCAAGCCGCTGGGCATCGCCGGCGCCTCGTGGCTGGTGTCCCGGCCGGCGCTGCGCGGGCCGCGCTCGCCGCTGAGCCCGCCGCTGCTGGCAGCTGGTGGGGCTTTCGCGGGAATCGGCTTCACGGTGTCGCTGCTGATCGCCAGTCTCGCCTTCACCGGAGTGCGGCTGGACGAGGCCAAGCTGGGCGCGCTCGGCTCGGTGGTGCTGGCGCCGCTGGTCGGCTGGACGGTGCTGCGCATCGTCCAGCGACTGCCGGCGCGGGTGCGAGCGCGACAGCTCGCGAGCACCGCCGAGGACATCCTCGATCTCGCCGAGGACGTCGACCCCGAGCGCGACCACATCCGCGGTCCCACCGACGCGCTGGTGACGCTGGTGGAGTACGGCGACTTCGAGTGTCCCTACTGTGGCCAGGCGGAGGGGGCGATCCGCGAGCTGCTGGCCTCGTTCGAGGACGAGGTGCGCTACGTGTGGCGTCACCTGCCGCTCAACGATGTCCACCCGTACGCGCAGATGGCGGCCGAGGCCTCGGAGGCGGCGGCCGCGCAAGACAGCTTCTGGGAGATGTACGACACGCTGCTGCGCCACCAGGGAGAGCTGCGCTCCATGCAGCTCGCCGCGTATGCGCAGGAGCTCCAGCTGGATGGCGAGCGCCTGCTGGAGGAGGTGCGCCGCCGGGAGTACGCGCCGCGGGTCGGCGAAGACGTGGTCAGCGCCGACGAAAGCGGCGTGTCCGGAACGCCGACCTTCTTCATCAATGGGCGCCGCCACTACGGCGCCTACGACATCGAAGCCCTCACCGACGCGGTGCGCGCCGCGCGCAGGCGAGCGGGGGTGCTGGCAGGCGTCGTCAATCTGAGCAAAGCATGATGCGGGCCGTGTAGGCCTATGGTACGATATTTGGTACCAGTGAAAGGAGATGGCGGTGGCGATCACGGCCAGTGAGGCACGCAGAGAGCTGTTTCCGCTGATCGAGAAGGTCAACAACGATCGGGCGGCAATCGAGATCACGTCTAAGCGCGGCAATGCCGTGCTCATGTCGGCCGATGCGTACGCGGCGTGGCAGGAGACGGCGTACCTGTTCCGCTCGCCGGTCAACGCGCGGCGCCTGCTCGATGCCGCTGAGGCGGCCGAGCGCGGTGAGACGGTCGAGCACCCACTCGACCGCACGTGAGGCTGGTCTTCACGCCGCAGGGCTGGGAGGACTACACCTACTGGCAGCGGGCAGATCGCGCGGTCGTGAGACGCATCAACCGCCTGCTCGACGACGCTCTACGCGATCCGACAGGCGGGATCGGCAAGCCCGAGCCGCTCAAGTACGGGATCGCCGGGGCCTGGTCGCGGCGTATCACCGAGGAGCACCGGCTGGTGTATCAGGTGCTCGACAGCGATCTCGTGGTCCTACAGGCCCGCTACCACTACGAGAAGTAGAGGCATTTCTGCGCGCCGTTTGCTACGCGGCTGGCGAGGTCTTTGTTTCTCGGGCACGAACTTGCTCGCGGTGAACGTCGCGCGCCTTGCGGATCGGTGATGACGCCGGCCACATCGGGGAGGTGGGCGGTAGAGTCCACGCCATGACATTTGTCCTGCTCACGGGAGCCACGCGAGGGATCGGCCGCGCCGCCGCGATCGAGCTCGCGCGTGACGGTGTCGAGGTCGCGCTCGTGGGTCGCGACCGCGAGCGCGTGGAGGCACTCGCGCGGGAAGCCAAGGCGGCCGGCGGCGGCGCGCCGGTCCACCAGCACGTCGCCGACCTGATGCTGATGGCCGATGTGCGGGCGCTCGCGGAGGAGGTGCGCGAGCGCTACGAGCACATCGACGTTCTGGCCAACAACGCCGGGGCGCTGTTCGCATCACGGAAGGAGACCTCCGAGGGCTTCGAGCAGACCTTCGCGCTAAACCATCTCGCACCGTTCCTGCTCACCAACCTGTTGCGCGATCGTCTGGACGGCGGCCGTGTGGTGACCACGGCATCCGACGCCCACAAGTCGGGGCTCCTGGATTTGGATGATCTGCAGTCCGCGAAGTCCTACTCCGCGATGCGCGTGTACGGAACCTCGAAGCTGTGCAACATCCTCTTCACACGCGAGCTGGCCAGGCGCGCGCCGGAGCTGCATGCGAACTGTTTTCACCCCGGCGTCGTGCGGACCGGTTTCGGCAAGAACGAAAACGGGATCTGGAAGGTGCTCACCACGCTCGGCGGGCCCTTCTTCCGCTCGCCGCGACGCGGCGCCCGCTCGCTGGTGTGGCTGGCGGTGTCCGCTGAGGCGGCCCCCCTCACGGGCGAGTACGTCCAGGACGAGAAGGTGCTCGCGCCCAGCGCCCAAGCCCAGGACGACACGCTCGCCGAGGGTTTGTGGGAGCGCAGCGCCCAATTGGTGGGCCTGCCTGCCGATGCGACCGTCTGACCGTGCACCGTCGTGAGTTGGCAACCTGATGCTCACCGTGGCGAGGTAGCAACCCGATGGCTCCCGTCACGCGATACGCGCGCAGCGGCGAGGCGAGCATCGCCTACCAGGTCACGGGAGACGGGACGCTCGATCTGCTGTTCATGCCCGGTTGGATCTCTCAGATCGAGCAGCTGTGGGAGTCGCCGGCGCTGCGACGCTGGCTCGAGCGTCTGGCGGTGTTCAGCCGCCTGATCCTGTTCGACCGCCGCGGAAGCGGACTGTCGGACAGCGTCGGCGAGGCATACACCCTCGAGCAGGAGGCGCGCGACGCGCTCGCGGTGCTCGACGCGGTGGGCAGCGAGCGGGTGGCGCTGTTCACCTACGGCTTGGGTGGGCCGGTCGCCGCGCTGCTTGCGGCCGATCGCCCGGAGCGGGTGGGCGCGCTGATCATGTACGCGTCGATCGCGCGCACCTCGTGGGCCCCCGACTACGACTGGGCGATGACGGTCGAGGATCGCGCCCAGTGGACCGAGCGCACCGTAGCCACATGGGGCGAGAGCGACGGTCCCGGCCTGCCGGTGATGGTGCCCTCGATGGCCGAGGACCCGGCGTTTGCGACGTGGTTTGCGCGTTTGCAGCGCTTGGCGGCGAGCCCGAGTGAGGCTCGCATCCTGCTGAACGCCGCCACCCACCTCGACGTGCGCGACACGCTGCCGCGCATCCGCGTCCCCACGCTGGTTATGCACCGATCCGGCGACAGCGCCTGGGACCCACGTCACTCGCGCTACCTGGCCGAGCACGTACCGGGAGCTCGTTACGTCGAGCTGGATGGAATCGACTCCCTTCCGTTCGTAGGCGACGGCGAGGCAATCGTCGAAGAGATCGAGGAGTTCCTCACTGGCGGCCGGGGCGGGGGAGAGCGGACACGGGCACTGCTCACGGTGATGTTCACCGACATCGTCGACGCCACGGCACGTGTCGCCGAGCTTGGCGACGGCCGCTGGCGCGATCTGCTGGCACGCCACGACGAGGAGGTGCGCAAGGAGCTGCACCGCTTCGAAGGCCGCGAGGTCAAGACGGTGGGAGATGGCTTCCTGGCGACGTTCGCCGGCCCACCGTCGCGAGCGCTACGTTGCGCTTTGGCGATCACCCGCGCGGCAGGTGAGCTCGGCGTCGAGGTTCGCATCGGCATGCACACCGGCGAGTGCGAGCTGATCGGCGAGGACGTCGGCGGGATGGCGGTCCACATCGCCTCGCGTGTGAGCGGGCTGGCGGGCGCTGGCGAGGTGCTCGTCTCGGGCACCGTGTTCGGGACCGTGGTGGGCGGCCCGTTCACGTTCGAGGATCGGGGCTTTCACGAGCTCAAGGGTGTTCCCGGCCGCTGGCCACTGTTTGTGCTCGGCGGCTGAGGCGCAGGACAGCGAAGGCGGCGCTCGCTTCGCGGTCCTGCTCAGTGCACCGCGGTTGCGTCGCCTACGCCGAGGCGGGCGCGGCGCAGCTGCGCAGGAACGCCTCGGTGGCGGCCACGTCGAGCGGCTGGGCGAACAGGAAGCCCTGTCCGCTGTCGCAGTCCTCGTCGCGGAGCAGGGAGAGCTCCTGCTGCTGCTCGATGCCCTCGGCGAAGGTCTCGATCGAAAGCGCCTTGCCGAGCTGCACGAGCGTGTGGATCAGCGTTTCGCCCTCCTTGTTGTGCTTCAAACCGGAGATGAAAGAGCGGTCGATCTTCAGCGCGTCGACGGGGAAGCGCTGGAGGTGGGCGAGCGAGGAGTAGCCGGTGCCGAAGTCGTCGATCGCGATCCGCACGCCGAGCCGCTTGATCTCGGTGAGCCGGCGAGCGGTCGCCTCGATGTTGCGCATCAGCGTGGTCTCGGTGATCTCGATCGTCAGCGCACCGGGGTCCATGCCGCTCTCCGAGAGCGCGCCTTCGATCTCACCCACTAGCTGATCGGTGTCGAGCTGGCGCCCGGAGACGTTGACGGCCATGGTGATCGGATACCCGGCGGCTCGCCACGCGGCTCCCTGGCGGCAGGCCTCTTCCATCACCCACCTGCCAATTTCGGTGATCAGCCCCGTCTCCTCGAGCAGCGGGATGAAATCGTTGGGTTGGACGATGCCGCGTACTGGGTGGCGCCAGCGGATCAAGGCCTCCACCCCGTTGGGGCTCATGTCGCTGAGGTCGAGCGTGGGCTGATAGGCGAGGAAGAACTCGTCGTTGGCGAGCGCTTCGCGCAGGTCCATCTCTAGCTCCATGCGCTTCTGCACGGTGTCCTGCATGCCGCTCTCGAATACGACGTGACGGTTCTTGCCGTCCCACTTGGCGCGGTACATCGCGATGTCCGCGTCGCGCAGGAGCTCCTCGGCGGAGATGCGCTCCCCGATCGCAATGCCGATACTGGCGGTCACGGTCACGCGGGTCTCCTGGTCGGACCCCAGCTTGAACGGCTGCTTGAGCGCGTCGAGCAGGCGCTCGGCGATCAGTTCGGGCCCGGTCTCCAGCGAGAGGTCCTCGGAGATCACGACGAACTCGTCCCCGCCGAGGCGCCCCAGCGTATCGGCCCCGCGGATTACCCCGTCGAGCCGCGCGGCGACCGCCTGCAGGAGCTCGTCGCCGACGCCGTGGCCGAGGGTGTCGTTGATGCTCTTGAAGTTGTCGAGGTCGATGAACAGCGCCGCCGTCGGCGTCTGGCTGCGCCGCGAGCGCACGAGCAGCTGCTCGACGCGGTCGAGGATCAGCGTTCGGTTGGGCAGACCGGTCAACGGGTCGTGGGTGGCCAGGAAGGAGAGCTCGTCCTCGCGCCGGGTGAGCTCCTCGTCGGTGTGGCGGCGCTCGGTCTCGTAGCACTCGCACATCCGCAGCAGGCTGAACTCGAGGCTCAGTTGCAGGATGTTGAGGGCCTGGGCGAGCGCCTCGGGCGAGATCTCAAGCTGCGTCGCGCTCTCGCGCAGCACCTCGGCCATCACGTTGCGCCACCAGAAGCAGCGTCTGGTGACCTCGTCAAGCGTGGCCGCGCGTTGGGCGGCCAGCTCGCCAAAGATCAGCCAGGTTTCCTGGCCGGCCTCGATCGCCACCTCCATGCTCTCCCCCGCAATCCATCGTGCCACGGCGATCGTGGAGCTCCGGCTGATCCGCTCGAAGCTGCCCTGCACCACCGCATCGACGTCGTGGCCCTCCCCCGAGGTGAGTGCGACGGTCCGCTCGCGTACTTCCTCGGTGCGCGCCTTCAGCGCCTCGCCGAGACGACCCCGATCGTCCGCGGGCGCCTCCACCAGCGCGGACGGCGGCGCCGGCACGCGTATCTCATCTACCCCCACGGTTGAGCGTTGCGCTGCCATCTCAAGTCCACTAATCGGCATGTTGTGGCTATGCCATGAGCTTGACTCTCACCGTGGGGTATAGGAGTCTGTGTCACGTCGAGGGCAACTCCGTCTGCGGGGCTCGATGGCCCCCGCATCGTGCGCTCAGCGGCGCGATGAGGCCGGTGCGTCAGCGCCGCTGATCTGCCACCGAACTCCGGGACCGAACTCGAGGACGATTCCGGCGGGGCTGAACAGCTCCCAATTGGGCGGGTCATCCTCCGCCTCGACCGCGGCAGGCTTGACGCTGAGGACCGTACCGTCGGAAAGCCCGCAACGCAACTCGCCGGTCTCCTCGTCGATGTCGGCATCCTCGATCGAGCGCCCAAGGAGCTGAGCGGGGTCAGCTGGCGACCATTGGGCATCTTGGGTGGCCAGACGCCAGACGTCCCCGCGCGAATCGCGCACCTCTACGTGAAGGACCTCTGGGTAGGCGATACGTGCATCGACGATCGACCCACGCAGCGAGTGCAGGACGTTAATCGGTGATGCATCCAAGGCTACGACGGTCGCCATGAGTCCTTCCATTGTTGCAGCCACGCCAGCAGTTCTGGATAGCTCATGTCCCCCTGCACGTCGCCAGATGCCTTCTCAGCATGCAGTGCATCGCTGGCTTGATAGCGCTCGCCGACAGTCAGGTGGACCTCAGTGCAAGCTTGCCGGAACTGCTTGATGTCGCGCTTGCGACTCACGGCACTTCACCGCGGCCCTTCCTGATCGAGGTACCAGTGCCGCCCGACGGAGACGAGCCACCCGTCCTCGCCGACGGGGGCCAGCATAAAGCGGCTGATTGTGCGCTGGCCGCCGACCTGGTCGCTGTAGAGCAGGTCGATCGTGATCGTGTGATGCTGGTCGACCGCGTCGGCGATCGGGGTGTGGGCGTCTTCGGTGGGGTCGCGCAGCGCGCCCTGCCACAGGCCGATGTCGCCGGCGGGGATGTACAGGTCGCGGGTCTGGCGGCGGAAATCCTGCTCGGCGGCGTGGGGGACCTGCCCGGTTTGCAGTCCCGCGCGTATGACCCACCCCTGCAGCACGCCGATCCCGGCGCCAACGTTGCGCAGGCTCATCGCCAGGTAGACGGTGCCCTCGATGTGCTCGGCGACGGCGCGGCTGCCATCCACGTGTACCCAGTGGCCGTCGACGAACATGATCTTCTGCAGCGGGTCGTCGAGGCGCGACTGGACGAGCACCGGCCGGCGCTGCTCCTGCAGCGCGAGCTCGGCGATTCGCGCGGAGCGGTTGGCGGAGCGCACCGAGGCGAACGTGGCGAGCGCCAGCACCAGCGTCCCGCCGGCGGTGGCGAGCGAGGCGACGGTCGGCCAGTCGAGGGCCGCCAGATCGGTCATCGCAGCATCAAAGCGCACCCGTGCAGTGTGGTGCGCTCAGACGCTCATGCAAACCCGGTTGCGCCCAGACTCCTTGGCCTCGTACAGTGCGATGTCGGCGCGCGCCAAAACATCGTCGCCCGACTCGCCGGGCCGCCAGGAGGCGAAGCCGGCCGAGCAGGTTTGGTCGCGGTAGACCACACCGCGCAGGCGCTCGATCACTTCGGTGGCGCGGGGGGTGTCGCAGTTGATCAACAGCAGCCCGAACTCCTCGCCGCCCAGCCGCGCGAGCAGGTCGCCGGAGCGCACCTGCTCGCGCCACGCGGCGGTGGTGTCCCGCAGCAGGCGGTCGCCGGCGGGGTGGCCGTGGGTGTCGTTGAACTCCTTGAAGTGGTCGAAGTCGAGCATCGCGATCGTGAACCGCTCTCCCACTGCCAGCGCGCCCGCGACGCGGGCGTCCCACGCGCGGCGGTTGGGGAGGCCCGTCAGCGGGTCGGTGCTGGCCATGTCGGTGAGCTCGCTGAGCGCGTCGGCGCGATCGATCACGGCGGCGGCCTCGTGCGCGAGTAGCGCGACGACCGTGGCGCGCGGATCGTGGGCGCTGACGCTTGCGGGCCATCCCACCACCAGGACCCCGACGGGCTCGCCCGCGCGCATCAGCGGCTCGTAGAGAATCGACTCCGGCCGGCCCGCGGCCTCCCACAGCACGAGACTGCCGACGTGCGCTTCGACGTCATCGGTGATCATCTGCGGCCGGCCGGAGGCGAACGCTTCGGTGACGGCACTGCGACGGTGCGTGGATATCTCGATCGGCTCGGCATCCGCGCCGGAGATCGCCGTGGAGCGCATTGTGTGAGAACCGGGCACCGGCTCGTACAGGATCGCCATTGAGGCTGCGCCGATCGTGCGGGCCGCCTCGCACACCTCCAGGCGCGATTGCGAGCCGCCGTGCAGTCCGCGTACGACCTCGTTGACCTGGCCAAGCATGCGCTCGCGCTCGACCGCCTCGGCGACCTGGTGGCGGACGTCGTTGACCAGATGCCGCGTGGCGAGGCCGATGATCGCGGCGACGACCACCGTCAGCAGCGCGGCACGGTACTGCGTGGACGGGTACTCGGGAGGTCCGACGAGGACGATCGGCGCGAGGTAGAAGATGGTGACGCCGCCGAGCACCACATACAGCCAGCGGAGGCTGCGTCCGTAGAGGGCTGTGTAGAAGACGGGGATCAGGGACACCACGGCGACGCCCGAGCCGATCCCGCCGGCCGAGTCGCGCAGCACCGCGACGGCGGCGAGAAACACGAGCGATGAGAGCACTCCTTCGAAGCGCCCGCTGAGCGGTGTGAAGCGCACGGCTCCGGCGAGCAGAAGCAGTGCGATGGAGAGTGCGTACAACGCCCAGTCGATCGACGATCCGACGATCACGGTAGCCCACACCAGCGCGGCCGCAACCGCGAATGGAGCCACTCTGAAGGCGTACGACCCCCTGCCGGCGTCGAGTCCCATGCCGGACCATCGGCAGCGCGGGGAGTTGCCTCAAGCGCTGCATGGCAGTTCAATTCATCGAATTTGGGGAGGGCAGCGCCGCATGCGGCGCTGCCCCGCCTGGCGCATGCGCCAGGCGGCCGGACAGTGCATGCACTGTCCGGAGCAGGCCGCGCATGCGTCGGTCGAACAGCAGCGCCGCCAACGAACAGCACGCGCCATTCCAATGGCATGCGCTGGCCGAAACGGGGATGCTCGCCGAAGGCGAGTGTCTCCCGGCTTCGGTCCAACAGCAGAAATCGAGAGGAGTAGCATTGAGCACAAGCGCAACATCCGCGCGCGGCGACCAGGGAGGCGGTGCAAATGTCCGAGTACGACTACGTGATCGTGGGCGCGGGATCGGCGGGATGCGTGCTGGCAGCACGCCTCAGCGAGGATCCCGATGTGAGTGTGGCGCTGATCGAGGCGGGGCCGCCCGACGCGATCGAGAACATCCACGTGCCGATCGCGTTCCCCGCGCTGTTCCGCACGCAGGTCGACTGGGACTACTCCACCACGGCCGAGCCGCACGTCGATCGCCGGCGCATCTACCTGCCGCGCGGCAAGACACTCGGGGGGTCGTCGTCCACCAACGCGATGGTGTACATCCGCGGCAACCGCGCCGACTACGATGGCTGGCGCGACGCGGGCTGCGCGGGGTGGGGCTGGGACGATCTGCTGCCCTACTTCATCCGCGCCGAGGACAACGAGCGCGGCGCTTCGGCCCTGCACGGCGCCGGGGGGCCGCTGACGGTGAGCGAGGACCGCGCGCCCAACCCGATCACCGACGCCTTCCTGGAGGCCTGCTCCCAGGCGGGGCTGCCCGCCAACGAGGATTTCAACGGTGACACCCAGGACGGGTTTGGCCGCTACCAGCGCACCCAGCGCGACGGCCGGCGCTGCAGCGCCGCGGTCGCCTACCTGCACCCCGCGATGGACCGCCCCAACCTCACCGTGGAGACCTACATGCAGGTGCACCGCATCCTGTTCGACGGCGAGCGCGCCGTGGGCGTGCAGGGCGCGCGGTTGGGGGAGCCGCACGAGCTGCGCGCCACGCGCGAGACGATCGTGTGCGCCGGCACCTACAACTCACCGCACCTGCTGATGCTCTCCGGGGTCGGCCCGGGCGAGCTGCTGACGATGCTGCAGATCCCGGTGGTCCAGGATTTGCGCCACGTCGGGCAGAACCTCCAGGACCACCCCGCCGCGGGGGCCACGTGGGCGCACGACGAGCCGGTGTCGCTGCTCAACCCCTTGACGGAGGCCAATCTCGCCGCGTTCGTCGGGGAAGGGCGCGGCCCGCTCACCTCCAACGTCGCCGAGGCCGGCGGCTTCATCCGCTCCTCCGCCGCGCGCGACGCGCCCGACATCCAGTTCCACGCCGCACCCGCGATGTACGTCGACGAGCCCGTGCTCGAACACGGCTTCGGCCTGGCGCCCTGTGTGCTGACGCCCGCCTCCCGCGGGTACGTCCTCCCGCTCACCCCCGACCCCACCGCCAAGCCGTACATCCTGCACAACTACCTCGCCGAGGAGTCGGACATGGCGAGGATGGTGGAGGGCATGCGCGTGACGCTCGAGATCGCCCGCCAGCCCGCGCTCGCTCCCTACACCACCCGTCCTCGCTACATCCCCGCGTCGGACTCCGATGAGGACGTGCGTGCGCACATCCGCCAGCAGACCTTCACGCTCTACCACCCCGTCGGCACCTGCCGCATGGGCGCCGACGCCGAGGCGGTGGTGGACACCGACCTGCGCGTGCGCGGGGTGGAGGGCCTGCGCGTGGTGGACGCCTCAGTGATGCCGACGGTGCCCCGCGGCAACACCAACGCCCCCACGATCGCGCTCGCCGAGCGTGCCGCCGATCTGATCCGCCACGGTGCCGCGGTCGCGGAGCGGGGGGCGGTTGCGGCGGCTTCGTGAGCGTTGACCAAGTCGGCCAAACGCTCGTGGCGCGCCTGGCCGTGAGCTGTTGGGAGGACCGCGGGTCGTTACGGCATGGGCTCGCGGATGTAGTGTGATGAGCCTGGAGGTGTGGGAGTCGTGGGGCTTTCCGTCACGACGTGCGCGCGCGGATGCTGCGCCGTGAGCTTCAGGAGGGCTTCGCTCGAAGCGCCGCCCGGCAGGCGCCGGTAGCCGAGCAGATCGCTTTCCTGCTGTACCTGGCGCCGGTGCCCGGGTAGGAGGTTGACCATACGCTGGACGACCGGCAGGTAAGTGCGCGGGTCAACCAGCACCACCACCGCCATGATCGGCACGGGCTTTGCGTGGGAAGAGTGGAAGGCGAATGCGTCATCGCCTTCGAACTTCCACAGCAGGCGACCGTCCCGACGCTCGCGGCCGACCAGCCTGAGCGACCGTTCGCGGTAGAGCCGGCGGTAGGTTGCGATGCCTGCAGGTTCCTGTGCCGCGCCACGCGGCGCGGGGTATGGAGCCCCGACCGGGGTGCGGACGACCGCGGGATACCTGATGCGATGGATCGCGCTCAGCTTGCCCGCGGTGCTGTCCCAGGTTTCAAGCCAGCCGGGGGAGCTGGCCAGTTCGAAGACTGCGTCGGGCTGCCTACCGGCGTGCCGGCGGATGACTAGCCACGGCAGCGTGCGCTGTACGCGTCGCATCCCGGTGCTCGCGTCGATCCATTCGCGGTGGTGTGATGTGACTACTCGTCCATGGGCCAGGAACATGCTGTCGACGAACCGCGCTTCCAGCACGCCGCTCCCCGACGAGGTGGCTGCGTACGCGGCGGCGGCGATGTTGAGGCCGGGGCTGGAGGCGCCGTTGGAGAGGAGCAGGCCGACCGTGGCCACCAGCATTGCCGCGCCCACTGCCACCAGCGGGCGCATCAGCCTGCTGGTCGGTGTGCGCTGCCGCGCGCTACCCACCGTGTGGCCTTCCCCACCCACCGCCAGGCCCTCCGCCTCGATCAGCCTGCGCAGGCGCTCGGGTGGCTCGGCGGCCGGCAGCTCGGGCACGGGGTTGGCGGCGGCGAGCAGGGCGAGGGTGTCGTCGGCGTTGGTCATGGTGCCTCCATAGTCAGTGGTGTACATGGGAGCGATTCGCCCCCCTCGCCTTGGTGGCTCGCCTCGCGGACAAGCGCGCGGGCGAGCCGCCGCCGGGCGCGGTGCAGCCGCACCCTCATAGTGGCCGCCTTGACGCCAAGGACGGCGGCCACTTCGGTCGGAGAAAGCCCCTCCCAGGCGATCAGCAGCAGGATTTCGCGATCGGACTTGCTGAGCTGCTCGAGTGCCGCCCGCAGTGCTCCACCGGCGCTGGCGCCGACCGAGCCGACGGCCGGTGAGAGCGTACCCACGGCCGCTGAGGGCGCCTCCATGGCCTCCACAGCCGCACCGTTTTCGGCGAGCCGCTGGCGCAGCGCAACGCCGCGCCGTTCGCCCCGGCGTTGCGTGCTGAGCACGCGCCGCGCGACGCCCAGCAGCCACGGCAGCGGCTCCGCGGGGAGTTCGTCCAGGCGTCGCCAGCACACCATGAACACCTCAGCCACAAGATCGTCCGCCACCGAAGCCTGCGTCCGGCGCAGGACGTACGCCTTGACGGCGGGCGCGTGCTCGCCGTACAGCAACTCGAATTTGACCCGCCGCTCCATGTTCATAGGTGTAATGGCCGGGAGTCGCTGAGCGTTACAGGTCGCGCGGGGGAGAGGCTGGTGGCGCCCTCAGCGGATGAGACGGCCGGGTCGGGGGTGCATGTGTACTTTTCAGACCCCAACCCTTCATTTTGTGAAGTGGGCCGACGCGGTTGGATGCTTTGTTTTGGGCCCCCAACCCTTCATTTTGTGAAGTGGTAGGGGCCCGTTGAGAGAGGGCTCTCAGTGTGAGCGCTTCACCTGATGCTCCAGCAGCTTGCCCGAGGCCGCCTCGACCTGGGCGGTCATGCGCAGCTTGAACATGCCCAGTAGCGCCTCTGAGGCGATGCCGCGCAGCGTGCGAATCGCCTCGATCATCTCGTCCCAGCGCTCCTCGGGTTGGCCGGCGGAGGTAAACGGCTCCCACAGCTCCTTCAGGTAGAGCTTCACGAACGCGCGCGAGATCGACTCGCAGTCGCGGCTGAGGCGCTCGACCAGCGCCAGCGCCGCGTGCAGGGGGATGCCGAGCGCGGTGACCTCCTCGGCCGCCTGCATCAACGCTGGGCTGGGCACCTCGAAGCGATCATCGCCCAGGGGGATCAGCAGCCCGAGCTTGCGGATCCGCTCGACGTCCTTGGCGTCCACTTCGCCGAAGCGCTGGAGCAGATCCTCACCGGTGATGACCTCGGGGGTCTCGCTCTCGAACGGCGCCGTCATTGCGTTGCGCAGCCCCAGCAGGCGCCCAGCCGAGTCGCCCGAGGCGCTCAGCAGACGCTCGATCGATGCAAGGTTGAAGCCGTCGGCCTGCATGTCGAGCACCAGCTTCAGCCTTGCCACGTGGTCGGGGCCGTAGTAGCCCACGCGTGCGCGCACCTCGGGGGCGGGCAGCAGGCCGCGCGAGTGGTGGTTGCGGATGTTGCGCACCGACATCCCCACCTCGGCCGCCAGCTGCTCGATCGTGAGGTCGGCCGGGGGTGTCTCCGCGTAGGCGCTGGGGTTGGCGACCTTGCCATTACCGCGCTCGGGGCCTTGGCTTGTCCTACCGCCCGGCGCCGCGCGCGTCGCACGCGCGGTGACTCCCCCGCTCTCGCTGGTGCTCGCCCGTGCGCCCGCTCCCGTCTTGCGCCGGCGGCTTTTGCGGGTACCGGTCTGCGTGTCGCTCCTCACACTTGCCATCCCAAAGCAAGGATACTATGTTTGATGTACCCTCAAACGAGGTAACATCGACTCAGGTCATCATGCCCATGCATCTGTCCCCGCGTTCGCCTTCTTTGCCTTCCGTGCCTTCCTCGCCTCCTATGGCCTCCTCGCCGTCCTTGGCCTCCCCGTCCTCTGCTCCCGCGTGCACCGATGGCTGAACGTGGCGCCATCCCCAACGTGGCGCCGGTGCGTCGCCGCGCGCTGCGCCTGATCGGCTCCTTCACCTCGCCGCTGGCACCGGACGATTACCTGGAGCTGGTCAACCCGCTGTGGTCCACGCGCGAGCTGCGCGGACGGGTGAAGGGCGTGCGCCGCGAGAGCGCGACCGCGGTGACCGTGACGATCCAGCCCGGCTGGGAGTGGCCGGGACACCTGCCCGGGCAGTACCTGCGGCTGGGAATCGAGGTGGATGGCGTGCACCACTGGCGCGCCTATTCGCTCACCTCCGACCCGGAGCGCCACGACGGGCGCATTGCGATCACGCCGAAGCTATTGCCGGGCGGGAAGGTGTCGCCCTACCTCTTCCGCCGTGTGCGCCCAGGGGCGATCGTGCGCCTCGGCGGGGTGGAAGGGACCTTCGTGCTGCCCTCCCCGCTGCCCGCGCGACTGCTGTTCGTGAGTGCCGGCAGTGGGGTCACGCCGATCATCAGCATGCTGCGCAGTCTCGCGCGGAGTGGCGATCTGCACGACGTGGTGCACGTTCACTGTGCGCGCGACGCTGCGGATGTGATCTTCCGCCGTGAGCTGCACGGGCTGCACGAGCGCCACGCCGGCTACCGGCTGCACGAGCGGCTCACAGGCGCGCTCGGCCGCCTGGCGCCGGCCGAGCTCGA
Source organism: uncultured Solirubrobacterales bacterium (assembly GCA_963812595.1). Lineage (GTDB taxonomy): Bacteria > Actinomycetota > Thermoleophilia > Solirubrobacterales > Solirubrobacteraceae > Palsa-744. Next base: position 195,642 of record CAWEVQ010000008.1, on the reverse strand, counting down.
CGAGCTGTGCCCGGACTGGCGCGAGCGCGAGGCGTTCGTGTGCGGTCCCGCCGGCCTGCTGCAGACGCTCGACGAGCACTGGCGCGCCGAGGGCGATCCCGCGCGGATGCACGTCGAGCGCTTCCAGCCCGCCACCGGAGTGGGGGATGGCGAGCGGGGCGCGGGCGGCAGCATCGACTTCTGCGCCAGCGGCATCGGCGCGCACAGCGACGGCGAGCAGCCGATCCTCGTGGCGGGGGAGCGCGCCGGTGCCACCCTGCCCCACGGCTGCCGCATGGGGATCTGCCACAGCTGCGTCGGGCGGCTGCGCTCCGGGCAGGTACGCGACCTGCGCACCGGCCGCGTGCACGGTCAGCCCGGCGAGCTCGTGCAGACCTGCGTCAACGCGCCCGAGGGCGCGGTCGAGATTGAGCTGTGAGAAGTCGACTCAATATCGAGCTGCGCAGGTTTGAGATCGAGTCGTCCGAGAAAGTCGAGGTCCAACCGGGAGGGGCAAAAATCAGGCGGGCGGGGCGGGGGTAGATGTCATCCAAAAGCACACATAACACTTTACAAAATGAAGGGTTTGGGACCCAAAACAAAGCATCCGACCGCGCCGACCCACTTTACAAAATGAAGGGTTTGAGACCCAAAACAAAGCATCCGACCGCGCCGACCCACTTTACAAAATGAAGGGTTTGGGTCTGAAAAGTACATACGCATCCCCGCCACCCCAACTCGCCCACTCACGGGTGCTCGTCTCCAGGACGGGCACTACTGACACCCAACTTGACGGAGGTATCGATGTCCGCCACCATTGAGCGCCCGCCGGTGCCGCCTCCCGCGGCCCCGTCGTCTTTCGAGGAGCCCGAGAACCCGCTGCACCGCCTCACCCCCGAGCAGCTCGAGCAGCTCGGCCGCGAGCTCGACGCACTCCACGAGGAGGTCTTCGCCGACCTGGGCGAGCGTGACGCGCGCTACATCCGCTCGACGATCCGCTTCCACCGCCAGCTCGTGATCGCTGCGCGGCTGCTGCTGTTGCGCTCGGACAAACGGCCGCTGTGGCTGGCTGGTACGGCGGCGCTGTCGCTGGCGAAGATCCTCGAGAACATGGAGATCGGGCACAACGTGATGCACGGGCAGTGGGACTGGATGAACGATCCGGACATCAACTCGCAGAGCTGGGATTGGGACACCGCTTCGCCTGCCGACGCGTGGCGGCATTCACACAACTACGAGCACCACACATTCACCAACATCCGCGGCAAGGACCGCGATTTGGGGTATGAGATCATGCGCATCGACCCCCACCAGCACTGGCACCCGGTGTACCTGTTGCAGCCGCTGTACAACCTGCTGTTGATGGGCTTCTTCGAGTGGGGCGTGGCGCTGCACGACCTCAACTTCGAGGCGATCCGCAAGGGCGAGAAGCCCAAGGCGAAGGCGCTCGCCGAGCTGCGGGCGATCGGGCTGAAGGCGCGGCGGCAGGCCGTCAAGGACTACATCGCCTTCCCCCTGCTCTCGGCGGCGGCCTCGGCGGCGTTGTCCCGCCGGAGCTCAACTGCTCCACCGGCGAGAGGCTTGACGAGGTCGCCGAGCCTCTCGCCGTCGTCAAGCCGGCGTGCGGCCGCGCGGACGCTCAAGTCGACGCTCACCGCCAACTTCACCTCCAACATCGTGCGCAACGTGTGGGCCCACTCGATCATCTTCTGCGGGCACTTCCCCGACCAGACCTACACCTTCTGCGAGCAGGAGGTTGCCGACGAGACCCGCGGCGCGTGGTATGTGCGCCAGCTGCTCGGCTCCGCCAACATCGAGGGCAGGCAGCTGTTTCACTTCGTGAGCGGCAACCTCGGCTTCCAGGTTGAGCACCACCTGTTCCCCGACCTGCCCTCCAGCCGCTACACCGAGATCGCCCCGCGCGTGCGCGACATCTGCCGCCGCTACGACCTGCCGTACAACAGCGGGCCCTTCCACCGCCAGCTCGGCACGGTGCACCGCACGATCCTGCGCCTCGCGTTTCCGGGCGGGCGCCCGCGGCCGAAAGGCGAGGGCTACCGGGGGGCGCAGGCGGGCCCAGACGTGTCCGCTGCCTGACGCGTCTTCAGCCGCGCGTGGATCACGCGCACGGCCTCGGGGTTGCAGTCGACCATCACGTAGCGCCTACCCAGCTTCGCGGCGACCACCCCTAGCGTGCCGCTGCCGGCGAAGAAGTCCAGGCACCAGTCGCCCGGGCGCGTCGATGCCTGGATCATGCGCCGCACGATGCCCTCGGGCTTCTGTGTGGGATAGCCGGTCTTCTCGCGACCATTGGTGGGCACGATCGTGTGCCACCACACGTCGGTCGGCAACTTGCCCTTCGCCGCCTTCTCGGCGCTCACCAGTCCCGGCGCCATGTACGGCTCGCGGTCGACCGCCGCGTCGTCGTAGTGGTAGTGCCGCGGGTCCTTCACATACACCAGGATCGTGTCGTGCTTGGCCGGCCAGCGCCGCCGCGATCGCGCGCCGTAGTCGTACGCCCAGATGATCTCGTTGAGGAAGCACTCGCGGCCGAAGATCTCATCCAGCAGCAGCTTGCAGTAGTGGGCCTCGCGATAGTCGATGTGGAAGTAGATGGTTCCGCTGTTTGCCAGCAGCCTGTGCGCTTCGCGTAGGCGCGGCTCCAGGAACGCGAGGTAGTCGTCGAACTCGTCGAGATAGGAGGACTCCGCGAGCAGGCGCGTCCGGTAGCGGCGCCCCATGAACCCGATGCGATCGCCGCCCTCGTCCGCCACCGCCTGCAGCGTCTTGCGCGTCTGTGCCTTGCCGGTGTTGAACGGCGGGTCGATGTAGATCAGCTGGAAGGCCTCGTCCTCGAGGTCCGGCAGCACGTCGAGGTTGTCGCCGAGGATGACGCTGTTCTCGCCGAGCACCCCGCCAATCTACGGGGCCTGGCGGATGCCCGAGCTCACGCCGGGCTGATCGCGACCAGCGAGATCGGACGCTTGGTCCGCTGCTGGTAGGCGGCGTAGCGGTCGTGGTTGTTGTCGTTGACGAGCTTCCACAGGCGCGCATACTCCGCGTCGCCGGACTCCACCACGCGCGCGATCCCGGGACGCTTCGTGCGCCCGATCTGGATCTCGACCTCGGGCTTGGCGCGCACGTTGTACAGCCACCCTGGCGCGCTGTCGGAGCCACCGTTGGAGGCGACCACCACGTAGTCGGTGCCGTCGGCGGCGTAGATCAGCGCGTTGCAGCGCTGCGCCCCTGTGTGCCGTCCGGTGCTGCGCAGCAGCAGCGCCGGCACGCCGAGCAGCCGGTGTCCCACGATCCCGTCGCTGCGCTCGTAGAGCTGCTGGTGGAGCTTCAGGGCTGGACCCTGGATGGCGTCGGTCACGCTCACATCGGCCAGTGTATGAGGTCAGGCTGCCGGGGGTTAGGCCGGGGGTTAGGCCGGGGGTTGGGCCGGGGTCGGGCCGCCGGGGGTCGGGCCGCCGGGTCAGGCGGGGCCAGCGAGCGTGCCCCACAGATACTGCAGCGCGTAGGCACGCCACGGCCGCCAGCGCTCCGCCAGGCGCGCGGCCTCCCGCGGCGAGCATTCTCCATGCAACGCGGACCGAAGCCGGGAGACACTCGCCTCCGGCGAGCATCCCCGGTTCGGCCAGCAGCTGCCGAGCGCTTCCAGTGCGCGGCGCACGCCGAGGTCGGTGGGCAGGAACGCGTCGGGGTCGGCGAGCGCGCGCATCGCGATGTACTCCGTGGTCCACGGCCCCACGCCGGGAAGTTCGAGCAGGCGCGCGCGCACCTCTTCGCGGTCGCTCCCGGGGTCGATCGCGAGCTCTCCATCGGCCAGCAGCCGCGTCAGCGCCTGCAGCGTTTGGCGCCGGCGCGCGGGGCCGCCCGGCAGCTCGTCGGGTGCCGCGGCGGCGATCGCGGCGGGGGTGGGGAAGAGGTGGGTGAGGGTGGACTCGCCGTGAGCGGTGTGTGGACTGGTGTCGTTGTGAGGATGGGCGTCAGCCACTGCCAGCGGCTCCCCAAGCGCCTGTGTGAGCCGCGCGGCGGCGGTGCGAGCGGCGGGCACGGAGATCTGCTGCCCGAGCACGGCGCGCACCGCGAGCTCGGCGCCGTCCACCGCTCCGGGCAGGCGCAGCCCGGGCGCGGCGTGCACCAGCGGCGCCAGCAGCGGGTCGCGGGCGAGGTGCTCAGCCGGTGTGGTGGGGTCGGCGTCGAGGTCGAGCAGGCGCCGGCAGCGTTGCACGGCGGCGGTCAGGTCGCGCAGGTCGGCGAGGCGCAGACGGCACTCGATCTGCCCGTCCACGGGGGTGAGCGCGACGATGCCGTGCCCGTGGGGCAGGCGCAGGGTGCGCCGGTAGCACCCATCCACGACCTCCTCCACGCCGGGCACCGCGCGCGCTCCGAGGAAGCCCGCGAGCCGCCCCCAGTCGAGCGGCTCGCGGTAGGCGAGGCGCACAGTCAGGGAGACGGGCCCGCTCCCGGCCGGGGGCGCCGAGCCGTTGAGGCGTCCCGGCGCCCGGCGGCGCAGCTCCGTCGGAGTGCGTGCGTAGACCTCGCGGATCGTGTCGTTGAACTGACGCACGCTCGCGAAGCCCGCCGCGTGAGCAACGTCGATCAGCCTCAGCGACGTGGTCTCAATCAGGATGCGCGCGGTTTGCGCGCGCTGCGCGCGAGCCAGTGCGAGCGGGCCGGCGCCCAGCTCGGCGGTGAGCTGACGCGTGAGGTGACGCTCGCTGTAGGCCAGCCGGCCCGCGAGGCCGTGGACGCCTTCGCGGTCTACGACCCCGTCGGCGATCAGCCCCATCGCGCGTGCTGCCAAGTCGCCCCGCCGATTCCACTCCGGCGAGCCTGGTGCGGCGTGCGGATGGCAGCGCAGGCAAGCGCGAAAGCCGGCGCTCTGTGCCGCTGCGGCGGTCGGGTAGAAGCGCACGTTGCGGCGCTTGGGCACGATCGCGGGGCAGCTCGGGCGGCAGTAGATCCCGGTGGAGGTGACTGCCACAAAGAAGCACCCGTCGAAGCGGTGGTCGCGGCTGCCGAGCACGCGGTAGCGCGCCTCGAAGTCCCCGGCTCGCGGGCTTGCGCCGAGATTGAGCCAGGTCGGCTCGAAGTCGAGTGGCCCGTTGTCCAGTGGCTCGAGGTCCAGTGGCACGTTGGTCCGCTTGGCGGTTGGCCGGGGCGTTGCGTTGCGCGGCATGGCCCCAGTATGCACCCGCCGGCTGGCGGAAATCGGACGGCGACATTCTCCCCACCTATTCCGTCCGATTTCCGCCAGACCGCGGTACCGCATCGTGTCAGAGTGAGAGCATGAACTACACAACGATTGACACTCCAGTCGGAGAGCTGCTCGCCAGCGCCGATGCGGCGGGTCGAATCACCGGCCTGCACTTTTTGACTAAGAACGAGGGGCCCGGCTCACCGGCCTCCGGCCGGCTGCGCCACCCTCTTGGCGGCCACCGCCTCCCAGCACGCGACTCGAGTTGGCTGCGCGACGAGGAGGCGCTCGCGCCGCTGCGCCGCCAGCTGGAGGAGTACTTCGCGGGCGAGCGTCGCGAGTTCGAGCTCGATCTTGCCCCCAGCGGCTCGCCGTTTCAGCTCGACGTGTGGCGCGCGCTGTGCGCGATCCCCTACGGCGAGACAGCCTCCTACGGCGAGATCGCCACTGCCGTGGGGCAACCCGGCGCGGCCCGTGCGGTGGGTGGTGCCAACAATCGCAACCCGATCGCGATCGTCATTCCCTGCCACCGCGTGATCGGTGCGAACGGGACGCTCACCGGCTACGGCGGAGGGTTGCCGCGCAAGCAGCAGCTGCTCGCACTGGAGACCGGCGTGATGGCGCTGGTGTAGCTTCTCATTTTTGCGCCTACACCAAATAAGAACGAGACCTAGTCTTATTTGGTAGGGATCCAAAAAGAAGTGTCCACCCCGGCAGCAGACGCCGGATATATTCCCCGGCGATGCCGCGTCACCTGATCTCGATCGACCAGGTCGACGACGAGTTGGCCCGCGAAATCTTCGCGACCGCCGATGACATGGCGGCCGCGCTGCGGATCCCCACGCGCCTCTCCAGTCTCACCGGGAGGGTGGTGGCGCTGCTGTTCTTCGAGCCTTCATCGCGCACGATCCTCAGCTTCCATGCCGCCGCGGCGCGCCTGGGGGCCGCCGTGATCGAGCACCGCGGGGTGGAGTCCTCGTCGTTATCCAAGGGCGAGTCGATCGAGGACACGATCCGCGTCGTCGGCAGCTACGCCGACCTGATCGTCCTGCGCCACGAGGCGGCCGGCGTTGCCCAACGCGCGTCCGAGGTGAGCCCGGTGCCGCTGATCAACGGCGGTGACGGCCCCAACGAGCATCCCACGCAGGCGCTGATCGACATGTACACGATCGAGCGTGAGCTGGGGCGGCTGCACTCACTGCGGGTGGGGATGGGCTTCGACCCCCGCCACTCGCGCTCGATCCACTCGCTCTGCCGCGGCCTCTCCCACTACCCCGATAACGACGTGCTGCTGGTCGGCCCCAAGGAGCTGTGGCTGGACGAGCGGGAGCTGGGCGACCTGCGCGAGCGGGGGCTGCGGGTGCAACAGAGCAGCGACATGCAGCAACTGCTGGCACGCGAGGTGGTGTACGTCAACCGCTTCCAGGTCGAGCGCATCGCGGACCCCGCACTGGCGGCAACCTACCGCGAGCACTACTGCATCGCCGCCAAGGACGTGCACAGCTCAGAGATCAAGCTGCTGCTCGACCCGCTGCCGCGGATCCACGAGATCGCCCGCGAGGTGGACGACCTGCCCGAGGCGCTCTACTTCAAGCAGGCCGCCAACGGCGTCCCGATCCGGATGGCGCTCCTGTCGATGCTGGCGTAGGGCAAGCCGAGGCAGCAGGCGAGCGTGGCAGCGGAGATCGCAGCCACCGGCAGCGCCCGCGGAGTCGGGGTATTCAGCGCGTACTCGACGTGAGGCGTGCCCACCAGCGTGACCCAGGCAGCCAACACTCGGCCCGTGGCCGGATCCACAGCCACCGCCGGCGGCCCGTTGGGCCCGGGCGCCGCAACGAGTTCGGGGGCGGCGAAGGAGACTTCCCCCCGCCCGGCGTAGTGGCCGCGCGCCGCGCGAATCGCCCAACGACCGGAGCCCGCCCGCCCGGGCGCCCCGCTCGCCGGGTGCGGCGCGACTCTCCACAACGCATACGCTTCGGCGTCGGGTCCCGCGGCAAGGTCCGCCAGCACCGCGTCTGAGCTGGTCCGCCCGGAGATCACCACCGGCGCCCACGCGCCGCGCCGCAGCGACACCGGCGAGGCGCGCACGACGTAGTGGCCGGCATCGACGCTGGTCCACGCGATCACCACCGCCTCGCTAGAGAGTCGCAGCAGCCGCAGCGAGCCGGCCGGTGGGACAAAGCCGCCGAGGTCGCGGAAGCGTTCGAGCAGCCGCGGTGCTCCGAAGGCGAGCCCACTGCCGGAGATGCTCAGTTCGATCGTCGTACTTGGCGCGCCGTCGGGTGCCGCCGACTGGTTGCGCCACGCCACGATCGCGTGGCCGTCGTCGCTGAGGAGTGCCCGCAGTTCCGGATCGGGCGACCCGGCCGCGAAGTTCCCCAGTCTCCGGGCCGGCCCGAGCGCCCCCGCGGGGGAGAGCGCACGTGCGTAGACCGCGCCGCCGCTGGCCCACACGAGCAGGACTTCGGCGCGGTAGTCCATCGTCGCGGCCACCGCTTCGACCGGACTGGCGCCCACGGGCACCAGGCGGGCGGGTGCGGGCGACTCGGCGTAGTGGCGCTGCACGCGCACCGCAATTGCCCACCCCGACCCGCGTATGCGCACCGGAGAGGCGATCGCCACGTCGCCGAGGTAGGCGCTGGCGAGCGCCACCGGCGTCGCCGGTCCGCCCAGCAAGTGTGGCGCCCCAAACGCGCCCACACCGTCGCCCTCCGCCAGGTCCCCACCGCCGACCGCGAGGACCTGTCCGGTGGCGGTGCCCGCGGCAGCCACCACTTCGGCAAGGTTGCCGCCGCCGCCGCCGCCGCCGGCGCCGGAGGCGAGCGCGCGATCGCGACCCGGGAGATCATCGTCCCCGAGCGGGGCCCCCACCGCTTCGCCGGCCGGGGCCCCCACCGCTTCGCCGGCCGTGGTGCCCACCGCTTCGCTGGCCGTGGCCCCCACCGCTTCAAGAGCCGCCGCGCCCACCACGCAGCCGCGCGGGGCGCTCCACAGCAGCGCCCCCGGCCCGCTGCGCGTGGTGGGGCTGGCGCCCGGGAACACAACCGACGGCGCCGTGGCGGCTGTGAGCGCCGCCGAGCAGCCGGACGGGCGCGCCGGCGGGGACCAGCGAGCGACCGCGGTGGGCGCCGCGCAGAGGGGCACGAGGAGGAGCACGGCGATCAACCTCGCGCGGGCGTCACGAGATTGCGCATGCAAAAACCGGACCGGCATGTGGCAATCGTAGGGGGCTCGCGCTGTTCTCAAACCCCGTCTGCGGCCCGCGCGGCTTCGCGGGCGCGGCGGTACTCGTTGACCACGATCTCCGTCAGCTCCTCCACGGAGGTCTCCGCCGTCGGCTTGTCGAGCGCGATCGTGCCGTCTTGGATCAGGCTCACGCGGTCGCATGCTTCGAACACGTGCACGTAGTTGTGGAGGATCATGATCACCGAGACCTTGCCCTCCGCCTTCAGGCGCGCGACCAGGTCGAGGATCTGCGCGCCCTCTTTGGCGCCCATCGCCGCGAGCGGCTCGTCCAGCAGGACGATGTCGGCGTCGGAGTTGACCGTGCGCGCGACCGCGATCGCCTGGCGCTGGCCACCGGAGAGACGTGCCACGGAGACGTCGATCCGCGGGATGTTGATGCCGATCTCATCCAGCGCGGCGCGGGCTTCGCGCTTCATCTCACGGTTGGCCAGGAACGGGATCGGACGGTGCACCTTCTCGCGGCGCAGCGCCAGGTTGTGGTAGACCGACAGTTCGTCGATCAGCGCGAGATCCTGGTAGACAGTGTCGATGCCTTTTGCGCGCGCGTCGTCGACGCTTTTGGGCTGATAGGGCTCTCCATGCAGGAACATCTGCCCTGTGTCCTGCTTCTGAAAGCCGCAGAGGATCTTGATCAAAGTCGACTTGCCCGCGCCGTTGTCGCCGAGCAAACCCAGCACCTCGCCCTTGCGCAGGTGCAGGTTGACGTCGCGCAGGGCCGTCACCGGCCCGAAGCGCTTGGCGATGTGTTCGACGCGCAGCACGTCATCGGGGGCCGAGACCGGTCCGACGATCGTCTCCGCTCCCACGGGCTGATCAGCCACTGCGGGAACCCCTGCGTACGCGCTGCACATACACGTTGACGGTCATCGCGAGGATGATCGCCAGACCCAGGTAGAAGAGCTGGTAGTCGGCGTTGACGCCCTTGAGGATCAGCCCGTCGTTGAGGATGCCCAGGAACAGCGCTCCGATCAGCGCGCCCACGACGGTCCCCGACCCACCCGCAAGCAGCGTGCCGCCGATCACCGCCGCCGAGATCCCCTTGAACAGGATTTCGTTGGCTCCGGCGACGTCCGGCTGCACCGAGGAGGCCCGCACCGCCTCGAGGATCCCGGCGAAGCCACCGGCGGCGGCGCAGAGGATGAAGTTGCGGATCATCACCAGGCGCACCCGCACCCCCGCCTCGGAAGCGGCCAGCTTGTTGGAGCCCACGGCCACCGTGTACAGGCCCCAGCGGGTGAACGTCAGCACGATCTGCCCCACGACCACGATCACGATCGCCCAGATCAGCTCCGAGTAGGTGCCCTCGCCGAGGATTTTCGCGAACGTCGAGACGTGGTTGACCGTTTCGGTGAGCACGATGTGCGCCCCGTTGATCACGTGGTGGACGTTGACGGTCGTGCTCGTGACTTCCGCCCCCGGCATCGCGACCGGCACGCCGTGCGAGATGATCAGCGTCAGCCCCTCCAGCGTGAACAGCATGCCGAGCGTGGCCACGAACGAGCTGATGCCGACCACCGCCGTGAAGAACCCGTTGATGAAGCCGACCACCATGCAGCCGGCCAGCGCGATCAGCACGCACGGCACATACGGAATCCCGGCCACCGCCAGCTTGTAGTAGAGGAACGGCGCGAGCAGGTAGGTCGCGCCGATCGACAGGTCGATCTCGCCCAGGATCATCACGAACACCTCGCCCGCGCCGAGGATCGCGAACGGGGCGAAGAACGGCAGCAGCGTCTTGAAGCTGGAGCTGGTGAGGAAGGTGCTGGTGGTCAGCGAGAAGTAGATCGCCACGATCAGCGTGACGACGATGATGCTGCCCTCGCGCAGGGACAGCACCCGCTCGAGCAGCTGCTGTCCCCTGGAGGGAGGGATCTCGGGCGTGCGCTCCCCGCCCGGATCGGCCGTGGGCGTGCGTTCCCCACCCGGGTTGGCCGCCGTGGGCGTGCGCTCCCCGCCCGGATCGGCCGCCGGCGTGTGGGCCACTCCGGGAGGGCCCGGCGCCGAAGCCTGCGCTGGACCTCCTTGTGAGCCGCTGTCCACGGCCGCTGACCCCCTCTAAGCTGCGGTTCCCGCCGGGATCGGGACCACCTTCGGTTCGGAGGAAGTCCCCTCGAAGCGGCTCTTGGAGTTGATGTACGGAGCGACGGTTTCCTTGTCGATGAATTTGAGGCCCGTGTCGACTTCCGCCGGGCCCGTCAGGGAGCCGGAGACCTGCCACAGGAACAGCTGCAGGGCTGGTAGGAACCCTTGCAGGTAGGGCTGCTGGTCGATCGTGAATTCGATATAGCCTTCGTGGAGCAGTTTCTGGGTTTTTTCGGTCAAATCGAAGCCGCCGGCCTTGACGCCTTTGGCGGCGAGCCCGAGCTTCTGCATCACGCCCGCCAGTTCCGCGGTGTCGCCACCGTCGACGGCGTACATCCCCTTCGTGCTCGGATGGCCGGTCCAGTAGGCTTCGATCGCCGATTTCTCACCCGATTCCAGGGAGCCGGTGACGATCGTGGTCAGTTTGATCGGCGCGCCCGATTCTTTGATCGCCTTTTCGGCTCCTTCCAGGCGCGGCTGCAGGTTGGCCGAGCCCGCATTGGCGGTGAAGATGACCACTTCTCCCGTGCCCACCGCGGCGACGATCCGCTTGCCCATCAGTTCGCCGGCCAGTTTCAGGTCCTGGCCGATGTAGGCCAGGCGCTTGTTGGGTGGCGAGGGGGCGTCGGCGTTGTAGGCGACGACCGGGATGCCCGCCTTCAGCGCGTTTTCGATGGGCACGTTGAACGCGGTCTTGCTGATCAGCGACACCGCGATCCCCTTGGCGCCGGATGAGACGGCGGTGTTGATTGCGTTGACCATCTGGTTGATGTTTTCGCTTTCGGAGCCCGTCCACTCGTAGCTGGAGCCCAGCAGTTTGCAGGCGTCGGCGATCCCGTACTGGGTGGGCGTGAAGAACGAGTTGGTGGTCACGTGGTTGACGAACACGAATTTGTATTCGGGGTGCGAGCCGAACACGGCGGCGGAGTTGCCGCCCGAGGAGGAGGCGCTCGAGCCGCACGCCTCCAGCAGCGCGCTCACCGAGCCGACCGCCGCGCCGGTCAGCGCGGTGCGGCGCAGAAACGAACGCCGGTCGAATCCCGGGGCCCGCTCGGTGGAAACGGATCCCACCCGCCCCTCGGAGTGCTCCAAGCGCTCCACTGTGTCGAGCACCAGATCGCTGTCGGACATCTCATCCTCCTCCTTGTCTGCGGGACGGGGACAGCGAATAGGGGTCCCCTATTAGGTTTCCCGCTTGAATCATTTGCTACACGCTCAATTCAACGCGTATGAGGGTGAGAGCACCTCGCCCGCTGAGGATGTCTGTCTGCCTACCCAGGCGCGCCGGAGGTGACGATCGCCATCGTCATCGTGAGCGCCACCAGCACCGCCGTGACGGCGACCACCGCCCGCTGCCCCGAAAGGCCGCCGGGGAAGTCCGGTTTGCGCAGGCCGAGCCCGAGCGATACCACCACCGCCCAGACGACCAGCAGGCCGCCGGCGATGTAGAAGGGCGTTCGGCTCTTCTCCGCGAGGATCGGCGCCAGCTGCATGACCGCCACGTGCATCGCAAGCGAGCGTAACACGGGCGCCGGAGATATGCTGTCCCGCGATGCCCGAGACGGTGCGAACCCCCGACGAGCGCTTCGAGGGCCTGCCGGACTTTCCCTTCGAGGCGCACTACCGCGAGGTGGAGGGGATGCGCCTCGCGCACCTCGACGAGGGCGAGGGCCAGCCGGTGATCTTCATGCACGGCGAGCCGACGTGGTCGTTTCTGTGGCGCAAGGTGATCCCGCCGGTGCGGGATGCCGGCTTTCGCTGCATCGCCCCCGACTACGCCGGGTTTGGGCGCTCGGACAAGCCGACCGACGTCGGCTGGTACTCCTACGACCGCCACGTCGCGCTGGGGGCCGCGCTGCTGGAGGAACTGGATGTGCGCAACGCGACGATGGTCGTACACGACTGGGGCGGCCCGATCGGGTTGCGCCTGGCCGTGGAGCACCCCGAGCGGATCGACCGCCTGGTGATCACCGACAGCGGCATCTTCACCGGCAACCAACAGATGAACGACGCGTGGTTGGCGTTCCGCGACTTCACCGCGCGCACCGAGGACCTGCCGGTGGGGATGCTGGTCAGGGGCGCGTGTAAGAACGACCCCGGCGATGAGGTGATCGCCGCCTACGAGGCGCCCTACCCCAACGCCGCCTCAAAGGCCGGCGCGCGCGCCTTCCCCGCGCTGATTCCGTTCGCGCCCGACGCCCCCGGCGCGGCGGAGGGCCGGCGCACGCTGCACGCGCTGCGCGAGGACACCCGCCCGACATTGATCCTGTGGGGCGACTCGGACCCAGTGCTGCCAATGTCGGTGGCGGAGAGCTTCGCGGGCGCGATCGGCCAGCCGCCGCCGCGCGCGATCGAGGACGCGGGACACTTCCTGCAAGAGGACAAAGGCCCGGAGATCGGCGCGATCGTCGCCGAGTGGCTCACGAGCTGAACCCCGCTTCGAGGCGGCCCGCAACACATCCGCCCCACGCATACCACTTCACAAAGTGAAGGGTAGGGGTCCAAAAAGTAAACAACACCCCCGACCTCCCCGCGGCGGAAAGGGTCGCTGGGGCGCCCGGCGGCGCGTCTTCAACCTGAGGCTTGCTCGCCGATCTGAGCCTGCTCCGGCGCAGCTGCCAGCGCTGGCTCGGAGCGCGCGGCGCGCAACTCGTACTCGCGCCGCGCCTGGACATCGGCATCGGCGATCACGCGATCGACCCCCGTCAGATGACCGACGCCCTCGGCGATCGAGCGCGGCAGCAGCGTGCCGAGTTGGTAGGTGCGCTTTGTCGATTTGGGCACCCACACTTCGACGGTGCCGTGCTGGAGTGCCTCGACGATCGCGTCGGCGACTTCGGAAGGCTCGACGTTGGAGAAGCCGCGCGCATGGCCGAGGCCGCCGCCCAACTCGGTGTTGACGATGTAGGGCATCACGTAGCTCAGATCGATGTGGGCGCCCATCAGGCGCAGCTCGCCGCGGACCGACTCGGTGAGGCCGACGACGGCATGCTTGGTCGCCGAGTAGGTGGCGATGCCGGCGGTCCCGAACTTGCCAGCCTGCGAGGCAATGTTGACTATGTGTCCACGATCACGTGGAATCATCCGCGCGAGCCCCAGCTTCATCCCCAGAATCACCCCATGCAGATTGATGTCAACGGTGCGCCGTGCGGAGAGGTCGTCCTCGTCGAGAAACCGCCCGACGGGCATGATCCCGGCGTTGTTGACCAGCACGTCGAGCGACCCCAGCTGCTCTTCGGAGGCGTCGAGGAAGCGGGTGAAGGAGTCGCGGTCGGTGACGTCCAGCGGCAGCGCGACCGTGCGTGGGCCCAGCTCGGCGGCGGTCTGCTGGGCGGTGGCGAGGTCGACGTCGCCGATGGCCACCCGCATGCCGGCCGCCAGGAAGGCCTGCGCCGTGGCGCGGCCGATGCCGCGCGCGGCTCCGGTGATCGCGGCGTTCTGACCGGCGATGAGACGCGGCGACTTGGCCATGGTGTGCAATGTACCAGCGCATCTTTCGCGGGGGTGGCGGGTTTGAACTGACGGACGACCTGCCGCGAGGGGAAAGGATTGGGAAACCACCCAGCCGGCGGGGCGCCAGAGGAGAGGGGCACGCACTGCTCGGGCGATCCACGGCATCGCCCGAGCGTGTGCACAGCGATACCCTGAAGCGATGGCGCACTTCATGTTCGAGGGGCAGCGGATCGCGTACACGGAGTACCACCCCGATCCTTCCGGCCCGGCGGCCGTAACCCCGATCAAGAGCTCTGCGCGCAGCCGTGCCGCGCACGCGGCCGAGCGCGCCGCGGGGCGGGAGCGCACGCTGATCCTGGTGCACGGGCTGTTGCTGGCCCAGACGATGCACGCGCCGCTCGCGCGCGCGCTCGCCGCGCGCGGCAACCGTGTGGTGACCGTCGATCTGCTGGGTCACGGCGAGTCGGAGCGCCCGCGCGACATGTGGCGCTACTCGATGCGCTTCTTCGGGGACCAGGTGGTGGCGTTGATGGATCATCTGGAGGTCGAGCGGGCGGTGGTGATGGGTACCTCGCTGGGCGCCAACACGGCCCTGGAGATCGCCCTGGAGTCGCCCGGGCGCTTGCAGGGGATGGTGATCGAGATGCCGGTGCTCGACAACGCGCTGCTGTCGAGCGCGCTCGCCTTCACCCCGATCCTGGTGGCGCTGACGTTCGGGGAGCCCGTGATGAAGCTGGTGGCGCGCGGTGCTCGCGCGATCCCGCGCGGGCTGCTGCCCCACTACGGCAACGTGCTGCTGGACACCGTCCGTCAGGAGCCGGGGCCCGGCGCGGCGGTGCTGCAGGGCCTGTTCTTCGGGCGCGTCGCGCCGCATCGCAACGAGCGGCGCACGTTCGAGACGCCCACGCTGGTGATCGGCCATCGGCGCGACCCGGTGCACCCCTTCTCCGACGCCGGGATGCTCGCCGAGGAGCTGCCCAACGGGCGCCTGCTGGAGGCCGACTCGCTGGTCGAGCTGCGCCTGAACCCGGAGCGGCTGACGGGCGAGATCGCGGACTTTCTCGACGAGGTGTGGGAGGGGCGCAAAACCGCTAAGAAGAAGCGGGCGGGTAGAGCGCCACTTCGCTGAGCGCCACGTGGCCGGGCGCTGTTGGGGTGCCCTGCGCGGAGGGGGGTGCCTTGACGAGCCACACGACCAGCCAGCGGAAGGCGCGGCCTTCGGTGCGGAGCTTCAGGCGGGTGACGGTCTTCTTCAGCTTGTGCGAGCCGCTGAGCGCTACCCACCCCGGTTCGGTGATCGTGGTGGGCGCCTTGGCACCGTTGGCCCCGTACTCCTGGACGGTCATTCCGCGAGTCGGGGTGCGCAGTTCGAGGCTGCCGAGCCTGGTGGGTTCGCGCAGGTCGATCAGCAGACCCTCCGCCATGTTGGGGAAGGAGTGCGCCTGCACCTGCGCCGTCCACGCGGTGGTGGGTTCCCCGTCGATCGCCAAACCGGGATCGCCGAAGCCGGATTCGGGATAGTTGTAGGGGTTGTAGGTGGTGGCGGCGTTGGTGTCCAGCAGGATCGGGGTCGGCGGTTCGCCGTTGCCCGAGGAGCCTTCGTTCGCTTTCGATCCGCTCGTCGAGGTGCCGGTTTCGGTGGTGGCTTTCGAGGGCGTCGTCGTGGAGCCGTTGCCCGAACCGCTGGGTTCTCCGGAGGAGCCGCTCGGTTCGCCGCTCGCTTCGGGGGTGGGCGTGGGCGCTGGGACCTTCGGCGGTTTGGTGGCCGAAGACGGTGGGAACAGCAGGTTGGGGCTTTTGGAGGAGCCGTGAGGTGTGGTGGTGCCACCAGTGGCGGGGGTCGTCGCGGTGCCGGGCGTGCCCGCGGTGGGTGCAGGCGTGCTCGGCACGGTGGTGGCCGGCGTCGTCGCGGGCACCAGCGCAACCGTGGCGGAGCGTGAGGCACCGTGTTCGTTGATCGCGGCGGCCACCGCCACCGCGGCGCCGATCGCGAGGATCGCGGCGGTCAGCGCCAGCACCGTCAGCGGGCGCATGCTGGGCCGCTCGCCCAGGCTGCCGGGCTCGCAGGCGCCGCAGTGCAGGCACCACTGCTGGTCGCCTTGCAGAGGCGAGTTGCAGTACGCGCAGACGTGCTCTTGCGCGAGCGAATCGGACCCGTCTGCGGACCCGTCCGCGCGACCCGTCCCGCCCTCGGGCGGGACCGCCGGAGTCGACGAACCCGTCGGCTGTTCAGGGCTCGGTGCGGCCGGAGGATCGGCGAGCAACGTGTTCACTGCACATTGATTCTACCCGAGCCCTGTGAATGCGGCGCCGTACCCCTGTGGTGTTGACAAATGCGATGGGGTGATGTACGGTGGCCTTTGTCATGGTCATCCCCGTGGTGGCTGGGCAAACATAGGATCGGGTTGGGTCGTCGCGCCCTGCGGTTGACTTCTAGCGCTGGCAGGGTGGTCGGATCGGGTAGAGGGACTGGGTCGGAACGGATGAGAGGGTTTGTTTAGCGTGCTTTCAAGAGAGAAATACGTGACGGGCGTCGCCGCGATCGGCGATCAGCGCTTCGCTAGATGCGCCAGCTTGGCGCTGTCGCATCTCTCTCTCTCTCTCTCTCTCTTCGTCTAGTGGGCTAAGCGCTAGACGCGCACGTTCGCAGCAGTCGGGGTCCCCGCGTAGGGGGCATGGCGTTCGCCGGGCTGTGGGAGGGGGCGCGGGCTGATGGCTCGGCGAGCCACAGCGACGCGGGTGGGCGCGAGGCGTGTGTCGCTCGAGCGCGAGCGTGTTGCGGGTGCGCGCAGCGAGCGTGTTGCGGGTGCGCGCAGGTTGCACGCGCAGGTCGCGGACATGCAGCGCTCACGGCTGATCGCGGGTGTGGTCGACGCGATCGAGGAGGTCGGCTACGCGCACACCACGGTGGGGGAGATCGCCGCCCGTGCGCGGGTGTCGCGGCGCACGTTCTACCAGCTGTTCGCCAACCGCGAAGAGTGCCTGGGGGCGGTGCTCGAGGACGTCGTCGCGACCGTCGAGGCCGAGCTCGCCGCGGCCGGTCTCGAGCGCTTGGGGTGGCGGGAGCGGGTTCGTGCGGGGCTGTGGACGATTCTGTCGTTTTTTGACCGTGAGCCTGCGTTGGCGCGGGTGTGTGTGGTGGAGGCGATGCGTGCCGGCCCAATGGTGTTGGGGCGCCGCGAAGAGATCCTCTCCCGGCTGACTGACGCGGTGGACGAGGGTCGCGGTGAGAGCGCCCGCGCGGCGGAGTGTGGGCAGCTGACCGCCGAGGGCCTCGTCGGCGCGGCGTTTTCGATCGTGTACGCGCGGCTGCTCCGCGGCGAGGAGCAGCTCACGGGTTTGCTGGGTGAGCTGATGGGGATGATCGTGCTGCCCTATCTCGGTCCGGGGGCGGCGCGGCGTGAGCAGTTGCGGGCTGTGCCGGCGCCGCCGCCGGTAGCGCGCCTGGGCACTGTGCGCGAGGCGCGCAGTGTGCGCGACCCGTTGGAGGGTGTGCAGATGCGTTTGACGTATCGCACTGCGCGGGTGCTGGACGGGGTCTCAGCGCACCCGGGGGCGAGCAATCGGATGGTCGCCGACTATGCCGAGATCCACGACCCGGGGCAGATCTCGAAGCTGCTGCGGCGCCTGCAAGGCCTGGGGCTGCTCGTCAACACCGAGGAGGGGCGCGCCAAGGGCGAGCCCAACGCGTGGGAGTTGACACCCCAGGGGCAGCGGGTCGCGCGGAGCATCCAAGTCCATCGCGGTTGGGAGAGCGAGGCAGCATGAGCCTCTTGGGATGGGGCGACCAACCAGCTTTCGATCTCTATGACGCCCGCGTCAACAGCGTTTCACTCAATTTGTCACCTGCGGGCGAAGCTCTCACCTTTAAATGTATGACAACGACACGAAAGGCACACCGATGAGCCACACAGAGCATTCACTGAAGGCATCCCGCGGCACTACGGGTCTCTTCGCGATGCTCCGTGGGCTGCTTGGTGTCCCGGGGACCGGTGCGCCCTCAGTCAGCCAGGGGACCGGTGCGTCTTCTGCCGCGATGCGCCGGCACGTCAATGCCACTGGTCTTCTCACCGCGCTCGTCCCGAGCATCGTCGCGGTGTTCGCCCTCTCCACCGCCCCCGCCCAAGCCGAACCCCCCAGGCTCATCTCCGAGGGCAACTTCGGCACGCACGAGGCGGCCGCGGTTGGCGTCGCTGTGGAAGGCTCTGGAGACCTGTTCGTGTCGAGTCTCTTCCCGCAAGGGGACCCCTCTGCCCCCTCGACGGTGGTCAAGCTCGATCCTTCAGGCAAATTGCTCTCGCCGCCGTCCCCGTTTGGGTCTGCACACTTTTCGGGTGTTGCGGTGAACCCGGCGAACGGCGACGTGTACGTGCTCGGCCAAGAAGAATTCTTCGCCGCCCGCGTCGAAGATCTTCGTCTACGACCCCAACACGGGCGCATTGCTGTCGTCGTTTGAAGTGCCGGCGTCACGCAATTTCAAGCGGCCTCTTGACAGAGGCACAGATTGCAGCCGACTCGGCCGGCGACGTGTACGTGCCGGTGGTGCCCGAGAACGAGGTGCTCGAGTACAGCCCGGGCGGCACGCTGCTGAAGACGTTCACGGGCTCCGGCGCCGGCGCGCTCAAGGAACCGACCGGAGTCGCGATCGACTCCTCCGGCAACCTCTGGGTAGCCGACGCTGGCAACAACAGGATCGTGGAGTTCGATTCCAGCGGTGCGCCTGTGGAAGTGAACGGCAAGCCCGTGGAAATCGAAAGCGAAGGCGTGGGGTCCGTGGCACTCGACGGGCATGGGGATGTGTTCGCGCTCGTCAACAACAGCGCGGACCCGTGCGGCGTACATGGGCTCGTCCTGTCTGCATCTCGTCGAGTACGGCTCGGAAGGCAGGCAGCTCGCCGATGTGGGGGCAGGCAATTTCGGCACTCAGGAAGCTGGACCGGCCAGCCGTTTCTACAGCATGGTCGCGGTTAATAGAGCGAGTGGGCGTGTATACGTGACCGACGGCGAGAAAGAAACCGTGTGGGTGTTCGGGCCTCCCAGCGCGCCTGTGGTCGACAGGGAGCTCACCGCCGAAGTCGGTGTCTCCGAAGCGAAGCTCGGGGCGCTCGTCAACCCTGGTGGCATCCAGGCGGCCTACCGTTTCGAATATGGTCCTACCAGCGCCTACGGCGGCTCGACGCCGTTCCCGGAAGGCAGCGTTGGGGAAGGCATCATCGCGCGCGCCGTGTGGGCGTCTGCAAGCGGCCTAGCGCCCGGGACCACCTACCACTACCGGGTCGTGGCGAGCAGCGAACTGGGAACGGCCTACGGCCTCGATCAAACCTTCACGACGCTGACCACAGAGCAGGCGGCGTGTCCTAACGAACAGTTGCGCGGCGGCTTCTCTGCGAGGTTGCCCGACTGTCGCGCCTACGAGCTTGTGACGCCGCCGGTGAAGAGCTCGTCTCAGTTCGATGCTGCAAGCCAGATTGCGTTCGAAAGCACGGCCGCCGCGGATGGCGAAGCGGTCACGCTCCGCCTCCAGGAACCGCGGCCGGGTGCACCCACTGCCGGCGAACATTACGTGGCGACGCGTAGCGCGGGCGGCTGGGTCGCGGAAGACATCATGCCGCTCGAATCCTATGACGGGGTGGTCTGCACGGACTACCAACCCGTGTACGCCTACTCGGATCAGCTCACCCAGGACGTGATGCTGGCCGGCGGAGCGTCACGCGCTTCCGCGTCCGAAAACACCCTTGAAGACCCGGAATCGTGTAACCCCGAAGGCCGTCAGGTCGTGAGCGGCGAACCGGTGGGCTACGAAAACCTGCTGGTGCGCGACAACGCGACCGGCGCTTACCAGCTTGTCAACGTCCCGCCGCCGGGCGTGACGCCGGCCGACGCCCACTTCCAGGCGGCATCCGCCGACCTCAGCCATGTGATCTTCACGGAGACCTCGCCCCTGGCGCAAGGCGCACAGTACGGCGTCGAAAACCTGTACGAATGGGAGGAAGGCGCGCTGCGGCTGGTGAGCGTGCTGCCGGACGGCACGGCGGTCCCCGGATCGCTAGCAGCAAGAGGGGGCACGCCCGAACACGAAGGTGTGGTCTCCAGCGACGGCTCGCACGTGCTCTTCACCTACGGTGGCGCTCTCTACGATCGTATCGACGGGCGGCGCACCGTCCAGGTCGACGAACAGCAGGGTGGGTCGGGCCCCAGCGGTGGCGGCTCCTTCAAGGCTGCCACCCCGGATGGTTCGAAGGTCTTCTTCCTCGACGAAAGCAAGCTCACGTCCGATTCGACCGCAGCCGCGGGCGAACCGGACCTGTACGAGTGCGCGCTGCCTGAAGGCGCGAGCAAATGCGAATTGACCGACCTCACGGTCGCTGCGGCAGGCGTTCACGCCGACGTGCTCCGCGTCACGCCGCTCGGCCACCATGACAGCTCCGACATCTACTTCATCGCCGAGGGTGTGTTGGCGTCCAACACGAGGGAATTCACGAACGGTGAAGGCAAGACCGTCGTCGAAGGCGCGGAAGCCGGGAAGCAAAACATGTATCTGTGGAACGGCGAAAAGACGACGTTCATCGCTACCGGCGTCGGATACCGCGGGCGGTTCGGTGGCGAGCAGACCTCGCCCGACGGCAAGTGGCTCTCGTTCGAGTCGCAGAAGAGCCTGACCGGTTATGACAATGTCGAGCCGAACGGCGAATCTGCCTGGGAGCTCTTCCTGTACAGCGCGGAATCGGGTACCCACCCGCCCACGCTCGTCTGCGCCTCGTGCAACCCCACAGGCGAACCTCCGGTGGCGGGGGAAGACTCGGGCAACATTATCATCGTAGGAGGGGGTGTGGTGCAGCCCGAGGGGGTCTCCGGAGAAGTCTTCGGAGTGTTCCGGAGCCAGAATCTACTCACGAACGCCGGCCAGGTGTTCTTCGAAACGAGGGACGCGCTCGTGCCTTCAGATACGAACGGCCAGCGGGACGTCTACGAGTACGAGGGTGGCCACGTGTCCCTGATTTCGAGCGGCACGAGCTCGTCCGAATCGAACCTAGAGGACGTGAGCGAAAGCGGCGATGACGTGTTCTTTCGCTCGGACCAGGCGCTCGTGCCGCAGGACAACCAGGAAGGACAGATCGTCATCTACGACGCGCGTGTCGACGGAGGCTTCGCCGAACCGTCCTCCCCGCCGCCGTGCACGACCGCCGACGCCTGTCGTGCGGCGGTCCCGCCGCAACCCTCGGTCTACGGGGAACCGGCGAGCCAGACATTCTCCGGCCTGGGGAACCTCGCACCGCCGGGTGGGGGGGGACCTAATCCTGGCAAAACGACCGTGAAGAAGGTCACAAAGTGCAAGAACGGCGTGCGCCACGAGTGCAAGAAGAAACCCAAGACGAAACACAAGTCGGCTCGTAAAGCGGCTCGTCGGAAGTCGAGGCGATCCTAATGCAGTGTCGCGCAAGTGATGGAGGAGCCGGGCGGCTGTTTGTCCGGTGGCCCTCCGCGGTCGCTCTGCAGGGAGAGATCGCAAACCACCCGCAAACTGCTGCGGTCAAGAGCCGTGGTGGGAAGCGTTGCGGGAAAAGGCGTGCCTTTGAGTGCGTCAGGTATGACCCGATGAAGGCGAATGAAAGTAAACCGCAGGTGACGTGTCGAAATGCATTAGATGACATCGAAACCAGGGCCGACCTTTTGACCTGGGAGCAGCCTGGAGAGTGCCTGCTGATTGGCCAGGCGGTGTCCGGCATGAATGCGGCGCGAGCACGGGTCAGGCTCTTGCGTGGAACGTGGGAACCTGTCGCCTCGTGGGACGATCGGCCAGTGGTCTTTGACCTGCGGCCGGGCGTCCAAGGGAGAGTTCCAAGCGGCAGAAACCGTGAGGGACAAGCTCCTGATGCGGGGCACAGGGTCGGGCCGGCTGATAGTAGTGATGAAGGTTCTGTAATGGGGCTGGAGCGAAGCGGTCGGGCCATTCAGACTGGATTGGTGGGCAACCGCGATGCAGTTGTCGTGGGAGGAGCCAATGGTTGAGTCAAAGTCGCAAGTGAAGTCGTTTGTGATTTCCAAGAAGATCGTTCTGGAGGCCTGGGAGGACGTCAGGTCCAACCAGGGCGGTGCCGGTGTTGACGGGGAGTCAATCGAGGATTTCGAGCGGGACCTTTCGGGGAACCTGTATCGAATCTGGAATAGGCTGTCCTCGGGGTCGTATATGCCGCCGGCGGTGAAGGCAGCGCAGATACCGAAGAAACATTCGCTAGGGGTCAGAACCCTTGGTGTGCCCACTGTCGCTGACAGAGTCGCGCAAACGGTCGTAAAGAGGTACCTGGAGCCCAATGTGGAGCCGGTTTTTCACACGGACTCGTATGGGTACCGACCGGGACGCTCGGCTCATGATGCGGTAGCGGTCTGCCGGGAACGATGTTGGAGAAATAGTTGGTTGATCGACCTCGATCTCCAGTCCTTCTTTGACTCGATTGACCACGAGCTGATGCTGAAGGCGGTGGCGGCCCACACCAAAGAGCGGTGGATCCTTCTCTATGTTGAGCGGTGGCTGAATGCGCCGACCCAACAAGGGGACGGCACCCTGGTAGCGCGAGATCGTGGGACCCCTCAGGGTTCTGCGATCTCTCCTGTGCTGGCAAATATCTTCTTGCATCATGCGTTCGATGCGTGGATGGCGCGGGAGTTCCCGGCTGTCCCGTTCGAGCGGTATGCGGACGATATTGTCACGCACTGTAAGAGTGAGCGCCAAGCGCGGTTCGTACTCGGCGCGATCAGCGAGCGGATGGCATCACTGGGTCTGGCGCTGAACTTGGGCAAGACACAAGTAGTGTATTGCAAGGACTCGAACCGCAAGGGCTCTCACGAGCACGAGTGGTTTGATTTCCTCGGGTTCACGTTCCGGCCACGATCCGCGAAGAGGAAGAATGGCGAGTTGTTCACCAGCTTCCTCCCAGCGATCAGTGATGACGCCGCGAAGGCGATACGCCGAAGGATCAAGCGATGGAGGATTCACTTATGGAACGGAGCGTCCCTCACGGAAATAGCGCGCGAGTACAACTCGATCGCGCACGGGTGGGTCAACTATTACGGGAAGTTCTACCCGTCCCTGTTGGCCAAGTCACTCAGACGCATCGACGACTACCTGGTGCGCTGGGCCTGGCGAAAGTACAAGCGCTTACGGGGGCGTCGCAGGCGAACATGGGAGTTTCTGGCAGGCGTGGCAACACGCGAACCCAAGCTCTTTGCTCACTGGCGAGTAGTACGCCCCAGCGACCGATTGGTGGGAGCCGTATGAGTGGAGACGCTCACGTACGGTTCTGTGAGAGCCTGGGGCTGCAACGCCCCGGGCCACTCGACTTCACCGAGAACAAAAAAGACAAGTGCGTCCGTAAGAAAACAAAGAAGTCTAAGAAATCTAAGAAGGCCAAAAAAGCCAGCAACGACAGGAGGGCAAAGTAATGACGACCTTCAAAGCTCTCCAGAAGCTCGCCCCCGTGTTGCTGGCGACGTTCGCCGTGATTGGCGTCACGGCTTCGCCTGCGCTCGCCGAATCTCACCCGGAAATAAGAAAATTCGGTTCATTCTCCAACCCGAACGGGATCGCCGTCGACGAATCCACGGGCGACGTGTACGTGGCCGACATTGGCACCGCCACGGTGTACAAGTTCGACGCGAGCGGTAACCCGGTCGACTTCTCCGCGGTGGGCCTGGGTTCCACCAACGAACTGACCGGCAGCGCGACGCCCGCCACGTCGTTCTCATTCCCGAACGTGTATGGCACCCCCGCCGCGATCGCGGTCGACAACTCGAAATCCTCGTCGGACCCTTCTGCCGGTGATCTGTACGTGATGGACGCGGGCCACGGCGTGATTGATAAGTTCAGTCCCGAAGGCGGGTACCTGGGTCAGATCGGTGGCTTTCCGCCGGCCACTGGCTCCACCGGTGAAGAACTGCTGGGGCTGGGCGTCGACGGGAGCGGCACCGTGCACGTCTACCTCGAGTCAGTGTCCGAAAAGCCGCTGATCGAGGAGTTCGACGACGCGGCCGTGAATCATCTCATCGCTCGCCAGCAATGGGAGTCATGGAACGGGGGTCCTGGTGTCGGCCTGTCCGGAGCACCCGACGCCCATGGCTTCGCCGTCTCCGCCACGGGCGATGACTACCCGATGTACGAACCGGCGTGCTCGTGCACGGTCAAGTTTGGGCAGCAGCTCTCCGCGCTCGGCCGCGTGGACAGCGGGGAAGCGGGCGATGTCGCGGTGGTCGTCGACCCCGCGAGCGGTCACCTCTACGCAGATGACCAGTCCTCCGTGGCTGAGTGGGACACGGGCGCGATGAACCGCAACAGCGTCCCGAGCGCCGCCACGGGAGAACCACTAGCAGTTGGCACGCTCGTCGCGCGCTTCGGCTCGCCCGAGCTTTCGGGGACTTCGGGTCAGGGCGGGATCGCCGTGGACGGCTCAACCGGCGAGATCTACGTCTCCAATCCCGGCGCCAACCCGGGCGAAGGGAAGGTCTACGTCTTCGCCAGCGACGCCCCGGCCGTGACAGTCAGCGAACCGACGGACGTGACCATGCAAGCCGCGAGCTTGAGCGGTATGGTCGATCCGCGCGGCGTCGCCGTCAGCTTGTGTGAGTTCGAATACGGCCTCACCGACGAATTCGGCAACGGCTCCTACAACCACAGCGTGCCCTGCAAGCAGACGCCGGCTGAGATCGGAGCGGGAAGCAGTCCGGTGGCAGTCTCCGCGCAGCTCGAAGGCCTCACGCCCGGCGAACTTTACCATTTCCGTCTCGTCGCGGGCAACGCCAACGGCGCCGGGCAGGCCAGCGGTCTGCTCGCGACGCGGGGCGTCGGCTTCGGCATCAAGAGCTATGAAGTCAGCTTCCTGAACGAAGATGGCACGCCCGATACGCAGGCGGGCTCGCACCCGTACCAGTTCGTCGACGCCTTCACGATGAACTCGCACTTCAAGCGTTCAGAATCGAACGCTGACTCACCGTACATTCGCCTGCCCGACGGTATCTTGCGGAATGTCAAGATCGATCTGCCCCCCGGCTTCGTCGGCGACCCCAATGCGACATCCAAGAAGTGCACCGGTGCAGAGCTGCGTGTGGGAGAAGGAACAGACGAGCCCTTCTGTCCACACGAATCGCGCGTGGGCCTGCTGCAGTTGAACTGGTCAGAAGCACAGACTCGTGCAAGAGAACTCTCGGGCTACCTCTTTGCCATGGCGCCCGTGCGCGGCGTGGCTTTGCAGCTCGGCACCAATTTCTTCGAACCTCTGCTGTATATCAACAACGGGGTGCTCGCTGGCGGAGACTACCCCGTGCAGGCGACGGTGACGGAAGCGCCGACGTCGGCACCCGTCATCAAAAGCAAGCTGGAAATGTTCGGCGTGGTAACTCCCTGCGTGGAGGTGTCGCGGGGATCCGGCAAGTACCGTTACAACAACTGCACGGGAACCCCCGGCGAAGGCGAAGGCGAATACGAAAAGGAACCGAGCCACAGCAAGCCGTTCCTGACGATGCCGACCGGCTGCCACGGCCCCCTGCTCTCGACGATGGAAGCGGAGTCGTGGGAAGAACCGGGCAACTGGGTGAAGAAGGGCACGGTCACGCACAACGTCGCAGGCACGCCCGTGTCGCTGACGGGCTGCTCGAAGCTGAAGTTCCCGACGGAAATCAGCGTCGCGCCGGACAGTAGCAACGCCAGCACGTCCTCGGGGCTGACCGTGAACGTCCACGTCCCGCAGACCGCCGCGCTGAACCCCTATGGCCTGGCGGAGTCGTCGCTCAGGGACACGACCGTGACGCTGCCCGAAGGGGTCGCGATCAACCCGGCGGGTGGCGGTGGCCTTGAATCGTGCTCGTCGGACGCCGGCGCGTTGCCCGAAGGCGCGTCTGGTAGCCCTGGTGATCAGATCGGCTACAAGGGCCAGGAAGAACTGGACGGCGAATACGAACCGGGCGTGAAGTGGAATACGTTCACGCCGGAACTGGCGAGCCCGCTTGCGCCGGGGTCCAACTTCTGCCCGAACGGGTCGAAGATCGGGACTGTGAAGATCAAGACGCCGCTGCTCGAACACGAACTGGAAGGCTCGGTGTATTTGGCGGCACAGGACTCAAACCCGTTCGGGAGCGTGGTAGCGATGTACATCATCGCGGAAGACCCCTATTCGGGGAGCTTGATCAAGCTCGCGGGCGAAGTGTCGCTGAACCCGTCGACGGGACAGATCGTCACGACGTTCAAGAACACCCCAGACGTGCCGTTTGAAAACCTCGAACTGCACTTCTTCGGCGGGGAACGCGCGCCGCTGAGCACACCGACGCGTTGCGGGACGTACACTACGACCGCGGTGTTCACGCCATGGGACGGCAACGGTCCTGTAACCGCGGAATCCTCGTTCAACATCGAACACGGACCGCACGGAAGCCCGTGCCCGGGTGTGACCCTGCCGTTCAACCCGACGGTGAACGCCGGCGCGACCAACATCCAGGCGGGTGCGTTCTCGCCGTTGACGGTGACGTTGAACCGCAAAGACGGCGAACAGAACCTGAAGTCGGTCGAAGCAAAGCTGCCACCGGGCCTGTCCGGTGTGCTGACGGGTGTCGAACTGTGCCCCGAACCGCAAGCCAACGAAGGGCTGTGCGGGGAAAACAGCAAGGTCGGCGAAGCGACGATCGGTGTCGGGGTCGGCAACGACCCGTTCACGGTCACCGGCGGGAAGTTCTATCTGACCGGACCCTACAACGGCCACGGCAGCTGCACCGTCGGCGAAACAGGCTGCGCGCCGTTCGGGATTACGTTCGAGGTGCCCGCGAAGGCCGGGCCGTTCGACCTCGCGAACACGACGAACAACCATCCCCCATGCGACTGCGTGGTCGTCAGGGGCAAGATCGAATTGAACCCGATCACTTCGGCGATCACGATCACCTCCAACCCGCCCGGGTCACCGGACTCGATCCCGACGAGCATCGAAGGGATCCCCTTGGAAATCCAGCATGTCAATGCCACGACCACGCGTGGGGATTTCCAGTTCAACCCGACGAACTGCTCGAAGATGACGCTCACCGGCACACTGCAGCTGAACGAAGGCGCCACGAGCACGATCTCAACGCCGTTCCAGGTCACCAACTGCGCCGCGTTGAAGTTCGAACCAAAATTCGCGGTCTCCACGTCTGCGAAGACCAGCCGGGCCGACGGCGCGAGCCTGACCGCGAAGCTGACCTACCCCAACGCGCCGTTTGGCAGCCAGGCGAACATCAAGCAGGTCAAAGTCGAACTCCCCAAGCAGCTGCCATCGCGGTTGACGACCTTGCAGAAAGCGTGCACCGCCGCGCAGTTCGACGCGAACCCGGCGGGCTGCCCGGCAGCGTCGATCGTCGGCCACGCGAAGGCGATCACGCCGCTGGTCCCCGTTCCGTTGGAAGGCCCGGCGTACTTCGTCTCAAACGGCGGTGAAGCGTTCCCGAACCTGATCTTGGTGCTGCAGGGCTACAACGTCACGATCGACCTTGTCGGCGACACGTTCATCAGCAAAGCCGGGGTCACGTCGAGCACGTTCAAGACCGTCCCCGACCAGCCCGTCACAAGCTTCGAACTCACGCTCCCCGAGGGCCCCTACTCCGCGCTCACGACCGCGGGAAACCTGTGTGCGGCCAAGAGCCTCACGATACCGACCGAATTCATCGCGCAGAACGGCGCTGAGCTCAAGCAGCAGACGAAGATCGCGGTCGCCGGCTGCCCGAAGCACAAGGCGGTCAAGCACAAGCACAAGAAGAAGCACAAGAGCAAGGCCAAGCATCCGAAGAAGAAGAGGAGGAAGTAAGGGGCGGTAGCGGTGGTGTGTCCCGCTTGAGCACGACAGCCGAA
Organism: uncultured Solirubrobacterales bacterium; assembly: GCA_963812595.1. GTDB lineage: Bacteria > Actinomycetota > Thermoleophilia > Solirubrobacterales > Solirubrobacteraceae > Palsa-744. Next base: position 167,818 of record CAWEVQ010000008.1, on the reverse strand, counting down.
TAGCCCAAGCCTACGCAGCCGGGGCGTAGTGGGCGATCAGGAATGTTCCGGCCTCCGCCTGGCCGGTGGCGATGATGTCTAGGCCGCGTCGTTCGAAGCTCTGCCGGAGTGTGCGCTTGGAGACGTACGAGGGGGTGGCTGGTCCGAAGCTGTCTGCGACGATGACGTGACCTCCGGGGCGCAATACTCGGGCGACCACGTCGATGAACGGCGGGATGTTGAGATGGACCACGAGGTCGAACGTGGCCGCGGGATAGGCGAGTGAGGCGGCGTCTGCGACCGTGAAGCTGAGTCTGTCGGTGAGATTGGGAGGTGTGTTTGCGCGGGCGGCGGCGATCATCGTCTCGGCTAGGTCGACGCCGATGATCTTGGCTTCAGGGAAGCGCCCAGCGAGCATGCGGGCTCCGGCGCCGGTCCCTGTGCCCAGTTCGAGGATTGCGCGGGGTGGCGGCTCGATTCGGTCGCATGCGGCGGCGAGCGGGGCAATGTGGTCCGCGGAGTCGGGCTTGATGTTCTCGTCCCATTCGCTGCCCAAGCGATTCCAGATGCGCTGCGCCGGGCGGCGCAGGAGCGGCCACAGGCCGGGAGCTCTGACCATCAACCACGCCACGCCTTGACTGGACAGTCGGAAGGGGCGCGATGGCATGACGCGTTGTGAGAGGTAGTGCTCCACCGCGCGGTCTTGGTCCTTGGGCGGTTCGCTGTCGGGTGGGGACTTCATCTCATCCTTCGCCCCAGGTGGCGCCGGGCTCATATGCTCGCACCTGCGCTTGCTTGCCCAGGGCTCGTAGACCTGGCCATTAGGCCCAATGTGCCTACTGCAAGTCCGATCACAACGACGCCCGCGAGCAGCACCCACGAGACGGCGTCGGCATGCGCTCCCGTGGCCCAGAAGGAGAACTGAGAGAGAGGTCCCCATGGGGGCCCAACGTGGGCGAGCAGACCTCCGAAGGCTGCCCCGAAGCCGGCGAGCATCGTCGCTGCCGGCGCGCGAGGATCGTTGCGCCTCGAGAGCACCAATGCGAGCAGGACGATTGTCAAGAGCGTTGCGGCGGCCGCCCACAGCTGAACCGGCAGGCCGGTGGCGCCGCTCCACTCACGTACCGCAGTGACGCCGGCGTGCAGGCTGACAGCGACGAGGAGTAGAGCGTTGCCATTCACGAGTAGGCGCGAGCGGTAACTGACACCCGCAGCCGGAGATGCAATTGCGTCGGGGGCGAGATTGCTCATCTGGCTATCTCGTGGGCGTCTGCCTTGCCGGGCGTCGCCCAGCCTCGCAGCGCGTGCTCGGCGTGGTGGCGGATCTCTTCCAGGAGCGTGCCGACGTGGTCGTCGTAGAGACGGTAGTGCACCGATTTCCCCTCGCGGCGAGCTGTCACGAGCTTCAGATTGCGCAGAACCCGAAGCTGCTGTGAAGCCCCGGCTGGTGTCATCGCGGCAATGGTCGCCAGCTCTCCCACGGTGCGCTCGCCATCCGTGAGTGCATAGAGCAAGCAGACTCGTGAGCTAGCCGCAAACGCGGGCATCGTTGCCGTGATCGATTCGAGCACGGCAACATCGGGCAGCGATCCCCCCTGGTGGTGTGTGTGGACGTTGCTCTTCAGCATGTCAGTTACTGTACCATATAGCTATGCAGTTGCACAACTATGCAGTTGTAAACACCGACGATGCCCTGCCGGAACCGAGCCAGTGAGCGAGAAGCGCACGCATGGGCACGATCGGCGTTCAGCGTGACGCGTGCGCCGCGGCTTGGGACGTAGGTGACGATGCGCGCCCAGGCGGCGCGCCAGGGATCTCCGGTGTTGGTTGTCGCATCCGCCTGCTAAGCGTGTTCGCGCAGGTAGTCGCCGAGTGTCCGACTGCCCTGTGGGGGTGCTATTAGGTCGGTGGCGCTGATCGCGGCGAGGAAGGTGAGCATCTCGGCGCGGCGCCGGTCGGTGAGGTGCATTACCGGGAGCACGGCTTTCAGTAGGGGCGCGGGGATGCGCAGCACTCGCGGCTTGCGATCCACGGCGGCGAATGCGAGCTCTATCTCCTCGCGCCTGGTGATGGTCTCCGGGCCGCCGACCTCGATCTGTTGGTGCTCGCTGTCGATCGCGTCGACGCAGGCGGTGGCGAGGTCGACCTCGTGGATCGGGTTGCTGCGTGCGCTGCCGTCGACGAACGTGATCGCCAGGCCCCGCCGTGCGAAGTCCAGCAGGTCGATATAGGAGTAGAAGAAGCCGTTGGCATACACCACGGTGTGCTCGATCGGACTCTCCCGCAGTGCAGTGACGAACTCCTCGTGCGCGGCTACGTAAGCGAGGTCGCGGTGCTCCGGGCGGGCGAGGACCGCCACATAGACGAACTTGCGCACACCGGCAGCGACCGCCGCGTCCAGCAGGGCACGGTTGATCTGAGGATCGACCTTGCGAAACGAACGGCGGTCGGAGATCCGTTGCAGCGTGCATGGTTGCCCCGCCGCGGAGAACACGACATCGACGTCCCGCATTGCGTCACGCAGCTGCTCACCGGGGTCCGCGAGCAGGTCGATCGCGATCGTCTCCCCGGCGCCCTGCACGAGTTCGCGCTTGGCGGGATCACGGATCAGCGCGCGTGTGTCATACCCACGCGTGTCGAGCTCCTGGAGCACGTGGCGCCCCAGATAACCGCTCGCGCCGGCCACAAGGACGCGGCTCACCGGAGCACCCCCGCTCGGGTCCGTACATTCCTCGGTGGCTGCTTGACGTGTCCTCATCGTGTGGGCACACTAGGGTAAGGCTGGTCTTTTAGACAGGACCAGATTCAAACATCTTTTGGGGACCAGGGAGCGTGGATTTTTTCGTCGCACTCGATCGCCGTGCAAGCGTGGCGTTGCATACCCAGCTGGTGGATCGCGTGCGTGCCGCGATCCACGCGGGCCAGCTGCATGCGGGAATGCAGCTGCCGTCGACTCGCAACCTGGCGAGCGAGCTGGGGGTCTCCCGCGGTGTCGTCGTGGAGGTCTACTCCCAACTGCGCGCCGAGGGCTACCTGGAGATCGCTCGAGGTCGGGGTTGGGGCCGATGCGATCGGCGGGCTATCTTCGGCGGGCCGTCTCTTGCCCCACTACGAGCGCGGCGCTGGCAGTCCTCCGGGGACGATCTCCCCGCCGGTGGGGCGCAGCTGCTCGTCCAGCTCCAGCTGCCAGTAGTAGCGCGTGAACGTGCGCCCCTCACGGAACTCGCCGACGTGCGGGGCGATCGTCTCGCCCGCGGCCATGCGCACGATCAGCTCGGGGTAGGTGCGGCCGGGCAGTGCGGCGTAGGCCGGCGCGGGGAACGCGCCGCCGAAGCGGGTGTTGACGTCGGTGATCCCCAGCCCCACCTCGGGATCGCGGAAGACCTGGATCGTGGCGGGCCCCCGCACCGCGAGCGCCTCCATCGCGCGCTGCCCCAGCGCGATCAGCTCAGGGTCGCGGATCACCGCCCCCTTGATCGACTCGCCGCCGCGGGACTCGAGCATCGTGCGGGGGATCGCATTCAGGCAGCGGCCCTCGAGGTCCCCGAGGCAGTCGATCGAGAGCTCGGGTCCGCCCATCGCGCGCTGCACCATCACCGGCTCGCCCACATAACCGGGGCGCCCTTCGGCGACGTAGCGCACGAAGAAGTCCTTCTCCGCGCGGTCGCGCGCCAGGTGGATCGAGCGTGCGCCCGAGCCGCGGCGGGGCTTGACCATCACCGGGTAGGAGTCGGGCTCCTCCTCGGGCAGCACCGTCGGCGGCGAGGGCAGCCCCAGCCGCGAGAGCAGCAGGTGGGCCTCGTACTTGTCGTAGGTCGCGCGCGCCACCTCGGGCGCGGGCACCAGCGCGGGCAGGGTGGGCGGGGTCCGATTCTCGCGCGCCTGCGCGAGCACCTCGATATCGAGGTCGGTGAGCGGGATCACCGCGCCGACGCCGTGGCGCTCGCACAGCTCCTGCAGGAACGGCACGTAGCCGGGGTCGGCGATCGGTGGCGGGGCGGCGTGCACGTGCGCTGCGTACTGCGCGGGCGCCAACGGGTTGGGATCGACCGCGATCGTCGTAGTGAGCTGCGCGAAGCAGGCGACGATGTCGTAGCGCTTGCCCACCCCGGTCAGCATGATCGCCGGCGACTCAGCCATCCCCGTGCCTCTTGCCGATCGCCATGTTCCGTCCCGGTTGGGTCCGTCGCTCAACCATCCCCCAATCCCCCCTCCCAACCACCGGTCTCGCCCTTGTATAGGCCCGAGCCCCCCAGCACCATCGCCGGGGTACGCCACAGGATGCGCAGGTCCAGCGCCAGCGAGCGGTGTTCGATGTAGTGGAGGTCGAGCTCGATCCGCTCGCTCCACGGCAGCGAGGCGCGGCCGTTGACCTGCGCCCAGCCGGTGATCCCCGGCCGGATCGCGAGGCGCCCGCGCTGGCGGGGGGTGTAGCGCTCGACCTGCACCGGCACCGTCGGGACGGGGGCCGATCAGCGACATCTCGCCGCGCAGCACGTTCAGCAGGTTGGGCAGCTCATCGAGCGAGGTGCGCCGCAGGAAGGCTCCCACACTGGTGATGCGCGAGTCGTTCTCGTCCACCGCCAAGCCGGCGCCGACGTGCTCGGCGCCGTCCACCATCGTGCGCAGCTTCAGCACGTCGAACGGCTGCCCGCCGCGCCCGATGCGCCGCTGGCGGTAGAGCGCAGAGCCGCGCGACTCCAGCCGGATCGCCACCATCGCCGCCGCCACCACGGGCGCGCTCAGCACCAGCAGTGTGGCGGACACCGCGACGTCCACCGCGCGGCGGATCACAGCACGGCCCCATGCGATGGCCGTGGGATGGGGCGCCTCACGGCACCGCTCCGCGCGACGGCAGCACCGAGGGGCGCGTCCCCTCCGCTGCCTCCCATGTGGCGGTCGTGCCGTGGCGCAGCCAGTCGAGCAGGCCCAGCGCGATCGAGGCTGTCGTCATCACGTAGTAGCGCGCGATCAACAGCGGGCGGCCGGCCTTGGCGATAGCCGGGATGGTGGTCGCGCGCTCCGTGACTTCCACCACCCCGCCGATCCCGGCGGCGAACAGCAGGACGAGCTGCACGGCGAGGGTGGCGAGGTACAGCGAGTGCGGACCGGCGTTGCTCGCCACCAGCGCGATGTTGGTGGCCAGCGCCAGCGCGTGCAGGAAGGGGGTCAGGTAGCGCAGCAGACGGTGGGAGAGGATCATCAGCGCATACCCTGGCGGGTAGTGGCGCAGCGAGAGCATCCCGCCGCGCAGCACGATCGGCCAGGTGTGGCTCATCATGCGCCGCTTGCGCGCCAGCTCACCCTCGAGCGAGGGCACCATCCGCTCGGTGGCGCGTGCCTGCGGCACGTACACGGCGCGGTGGCCGCGCTTGACCATGTTGAACGGGAACGACAGGTCGTGGCCCATGACGGGATCGACCACGAGATAGGTGTCGCGGCGGGTCGCGTAGATCGCGCCGTTGCCCGCGGTTATCGAGCTCAGTCGCGACTCCATTCCTCGCACCGCCATCTCATAGCGCCAGTACACCCCCTCCTGGTTGGTCGCCCCAGCGCCCGCGCCCCGTACGAAGCGCACCTGCCCGCAGGCGTAGCCGACGCGGGGATCGGCGAATGCGCCGACGAGGACGCGCGCGGCGTCAGGCTCCCACAGCGCGTTGGCATCGGAGAACGCCACGATCTCACCCCGCGCGCGTTCGACAGCCGCGTCCTGGGCTCGGATCTTGCCGCCGCGCTCCAGCTCCAGCACGAGGTCGGCCCCCGCCATTCGTCGCGTGCTCCGCGGTCGCGTCGGCGCAGCCATCGCAGGTGACGATCACCTCCAACAGCTCTCGCGGATAATCCAGCGCCAGCGCATTGGCGACCTTCGCGGCGATCACCGACTCCTCGTTGTGTGCTGCGACGATCAGCGACAGCGAGAGTAGCGCGTTGGTTCGCGGCGGGAGCGGGGACGGCGCCTCACTAAGCATGCGCGACAGCACTGCCAGCGCGGCGGCATAGCCGACCTGCGCCCACACGATAAGTGCGGCGCACGCCCAGAAGATGATCTCGAGCGTGGGGATCATCCGCGGGCGCCCGCTTGCGTCTGCCCGACAGCGGCGCTAGCCTTATGAGTGGCCAAAACGCTGATCGCATTGGTCAGCCTCTTAAGGGGAAATCCCTGGTGGCCGCCGGGACCGTCTGGGCTGCGACCACCAGGGCACCCCGCTACCTCGCCAGCCGGTCGATGACCAGCATGGCGATTAACAGAGCGATGGCCAAAACGCCGATCGTGCCACTCATTGGCTACCTCCTTTCTCCGGGACGTACGATCCCGGAACGGCCCGGAGGGAAGTGCCTGTGACACGCGGAGATTGACCATCTGGATAACTGTACGGTTGGCTTGGGATGGTTTACGAGGTCGCCGTCAGCGAGCGGTACAGGTCGAGCGTCTGGCGGGCGACTGCCTCCCACGAATACGGACCGGCCGCCGCGGCGCAGGCCTGCTCGGCCATCGCCGAGAGGGCGGCGGGATCGGCCAGCAATTCACGCAGCGCCTTGCCCAGCGCTGCCGAGTCGCCGGCCGGGACCGTGCGAGCCGCGCCGGTGGCGGCCACCTCGGGGAAGCCACCGACGTCGCTCAGCAGCAGCGGCTTGCCGAACGCGAGCGCGGCGAACAGCACGCCCGACTGGTCGGCCTCCAGGTAGGGCAGTACGACCAGGGCGGAGCGCGTGAAGTACGCCGGCAGCTCGGCGTCGGGGATGAAGCGCGGCACGAAGCGGACGTTCGGCGGGGCGTCCGCCAGCAGCGTCGTGACATCCATGCGCGGCATGCCGACGATCCACAGCTCTGCGTCCTCGATCCCACGCCACGCCCGCAGCAGCACGTCGAGGCCCTTGTAGGGGCGTAGCAGGCCGAAGAACAGCACCACCGGTCCGTTTGTGCTGCTCGGCAGCCCGCTCGGCGCCCCGGCCGGCTGGCCGAAACGGGAATGCTGCGTCTAACGGGGATGCTCGCCGGAGCGAATGTCTCCCCGCTTCGGTCGAAGGCGAGTGTCTCCCGGCTTCGGTCGGCGAGGTGGGTGAGCGCTCCGTGTGGGATCACGTGCACGCGGTCAGGATCCACGCCCAGCTCCAGCAGCCGTCCGCGCCCGTGCTCGGAATGCACGACCACGGCGTCGAAGTGCTCGTACAGCCGCCGCTGAGCGGACAACTGCCCCGGCCGCGGCTCGCGCGGCAGCACGTCGTGGGCGGTGAGCACGAGCTTGGGGCGCGTTCCTGTCGCGGTGGGCTGTCGCCGCGGCAGCAGGTGAACATCGAGTGGCTGCACGGTCAGCCATTGGAAGTGCACCACGTCGGCCGCGCGCGCGGCGCGCCGGTAGCGCAGCATGTCCGGCACGTGCTCAAGCAGCTTCAGCGACTGGCTGGAGCGCGAACGCCTGCCCGATACGCCGCCGCGGTGGGCGAGCCGGTAGAAGAGCTCGCGCCGCTCATACCCCGCGGGCGCCGGTACCGCTCCGTAGGCGAAGCGGCTCGTGAACAGCTGCACCTTGGCGCCGGCCGCCGCCAGCGCGCGGCACAGCGCGTGGTCATACGGCGGCGTGTAAGCCGAGGGGTCGACGACGTGGACGCGCACCGCCAGAGACAATAGGCGGGTGGGCGACGAGATCGAGCTGAGCTTCTGCGTGGTCAACACCTCCCAGCGGGAGCTGCTGCTGTGCGGCCTGGACGCGATCGCGCGCGAGCGAGCGATGCTGCCGTTCGCCACTGAGGTGCTGGTGCTCGACAACGGCTCGCGCGACGGGTCCCCGGAGGCGGCGCGCGCACATCCCGCGGTGGATGAGGTGATCGCGTACGACCAACGGCGCGGCAAGGCGCTGAATGACTCCGAGCTGATGCGACGCGCACGGGGGCGATACGCACTGTTGCTGAACGAGGATTCCGAGCTGCTCCCCGGGGCGACGCTCGCGCTGTGGCAGGCGCTTTGCTCGCGCCCTGACGCCGCCTGCGCGGGGGCGCAGCTGCTGCGGCCGGGTGGCGACCGGTTGCAGAGCGGGCCCATGGCTGCTGGCCCGGCTGCCGTGGTTGTGCCTCCTGTGGCCGCCGTTGCTGATCCGGGCACCTCGGCCGTGAGTCTCGTCGCCCAGCCGTGCGCGTGGCGCTTTCCGACGGTCGCGACGGCGCTTGCCGGCGCGGTGTTCGCCCATCGGCTGTACACCGTGCAGAGCGGGGGCGAGCGTACCCGCGAGGTGGACTGGTGCCAGTCCTCGGCGCTGCTCGTGCGGCGCGACGCGGCGGCGCGGGTCGACTACATGGACTCCGACTTCTTCGTCTACTCCGACGAGGTCGACTTCGCCCGGCGCCTGCTGCGACGCCGGCTGGCGCAGCCTGTACGTGCCGGGCGCGCGCGCGATCCATCACGAGCAGCTCGCGACGGGCGCCGTGCCCGAGCGCCGGATCGTCGAAATGGCGCGCAACCGCGACCTCTACATGCGCAAGCACCACTCGCCCGCCGCCGCGCGCGCGGTGCGCTGGCTGACCGCCTGGTCGTACGCCGTGCGCGCGCTTGCCGCGCTCGTGCTGCCCGGCCACGTGGGTGGGCGGGATGCGAATCGCTACTGGCGGCACGTCACCGCGACGCTGCGCCCCGATCGCGGCGAAGGGCTGCGCGAGGCCGCCACCGAGTACAACCGCACTGGCGAGGCCGATGGCCGGCGGCGCCTCTGGTGGTACGGGCGGGGCCGGAGTAGGCCGCGGCGCCTGCCCGCCGACGCGGTGTCGCGGGGTCGGTGGCATAGTTTGCTTTTGGACGCCTAACCAAATGAGAACAAGACTCATTCCCAGATGTCATCACGCCTGCTATACGTGCCATCCCCCGACTCCCGCCACCTCGCGACCCACCGCACCGTGCCTGGTCGGCATCCGGTGGCGCTCTGGAGCGGAAGCGCCCTGTCTCGTGAGCTCTCCACCGCAAACATTGACGGCCGACTCAAACGGCCTGAGGTAGCCGCGGCCCCCGCCGAGCGGGCATCCGCGGTGCCCACCGGGAGGGGTCCGCGGTGTCCGCGGAGGAGGGTCCGCCGGGCCCGCCGAGAAGGGGACGCGCGAAGGTGATCGTGGTGATGCCGGCGCTCAACGCCGCGCGCACGCTGGCGGCGACCGTGTCGGGCATCCCCCGCGAGTGGGTCGACGAGATCATCCTGGTCGACGACGGCTCGCGGGACGGCACCGTCGAGCTGGCGCGCACGCTGCCGCTGCGGGTGATCCCCCATCCCCACAACGTCGGGTATGGCGGCAACCAGAAGACCTGCTACCTGCAGGCGCTGCAAGACGAGGCCGACGTGGTGGTGATGCTGCACCCCGACGGCCAGTACGAGCCGACGCTGATCCCCGAGCTCGTCAAGCCGATCCTCGCGGGCGAGGCCGACCTGGTGCTCGGATCGCGGCTGATGGAGCAGGGCGGTGCGCTGGCGGGCGGCATGCCGATGTACAAGTACATCGCCAACCGCGCGCTCACGACGGTCGAGAACCGCGTGCTGGGGACCTCGCTCTCGGAGCTGCACACCGGCTACCGCGCCTACTCGCGCGAGCTGCTGATGGGGATCCCGTTCCTGCGCAACTCGCTGGACTTCTCCTTCGACTCGGAGCTGCTGATGCAGGTGGTGCACTTCGGCTTTCGCATCGCCGAGGTGCCGGTGCGCACGATCTACTCGCAGGAGGCCTCCTCGGTTGGGGCCCGGGCGTCGACCGTGTACGGGCTGAAGACGCTCCGAGCCCTGCTGCGCCTGGAACTGCACCGGCGCGGGCTGGTGCGCAGCAGGAAGTTCACCGCGTAGCAGGCGTGCGCGCGCCTCGACCGCTTCGACTCCTGGCTGTTGGGGGCGCTGGTCGTGCTCTCGCTGTGGACGCTCGGGCTCGACCTGTGGCAGGTGCTCGTGCACGCCCGCGTGTGGACCGGCACCGAAGCGGTGTACCAGGAGGATGGGATGCAGTCGCTGATGTGGATCGAGGGCATCCTCAAACACGGCGCGAGCCCCGACCTGTACGTGTTGGGGCGCACGCCCGCCGACTTCTTCCAGCCGCTGCTGGCGATCTCCGCCGGGGTCGCGGCGCTCGGGGTCGCGCCCTATGTGGCGCTGCTGCTGTGGAAGCCGGTGGCGATCGTGGCGATCTTCTTCGCGGTCCGCGCCTACGTGTACCGCACCGTGCCCGGCCTCTGGCCGCGCCGCGCGGCGCTCACGCTCGCGCTGTTCTTCGGCTGGGGCGCGGTGATCGGGGACTCCTGGATCGTGTTCTGGTCGTGGGGCTACCCGTTCGCCCTGATCGCGCTGGCGTGCGCGATCGGCGCGCTGCTGGCCTACGCGCGCGACCGCGCGGCCGGGCGTGTCGGCCTGCTGGCGCCGCTGCTCGGAGCGCTGGCGAGCTGGCTGCACCCGTGGCAGGGGGAGACGCTGATCGTGATCCTGATCGGCTCGGAGCTCGTCCTGCTGGTGCGCCGCGAGCGGGTCGCCGTGGCGGCGCTGGCGCTGACCGTGGCGCTCACCGCCCTGCCGCTCGGGTACTTCGCGCTGCTCGTGCACTTCGACGCTGTGTGGCAGCGGGAGCGGGAAGTGGCCCTCAGCACCTACCCGGTGTGGCTGGTGGTGAAGGCGTTCGTGCTGCTGGTGCTCCCTGCGGCGTTGGCCTACCGCGTACGCGCGGCGAGCTTCATCGCGTTGACCGCGCGCATGTGGCCGTTTGCCGTCGTCGTGATCTTCGCGGTCTCGGAGTGGCAGGGGAGCGGCTCGACGCACGCGCTGCTCGGCGCCACGGTTCCGCTTGGGGGTGCTTGCGGTGGAAGGCGTCCGTTCGCTGTCCTGGCAGACGCCTGCCCGGCGTCTGCCCCGCCCCGCGGTGTCGCTGCCCGCGCTCGCCGTGGTCGCGATCGCCGTGCTGACGATCCCCGGCACGATCTACATGCTCAAATATGCGTATAAGGCCGTCAAACCGCGGCAGGGCAACGCCAACTTCATCGCACACGGCGAGAGCGCGGCGCTCTCCTACCTCGCGCACGACTCGCAGCCCGGCGGAGTCCTCACGCGCTTCTACCTCGGCATGGTCGTGCCGGCGCAGACCGGCCGCCAGACGTACACCGGCAACTGCTACTGGTCGGAGCCGAGCTGCCGCTACCGCAGTGTCACCGTCGAAGAACTGCTCGCTGGCAAACTGTCACCGCACGCAGGCGTTTGGCTTCGTGCGGCACAGCGGCGCGCGATTCGTGCTCGGCGACTGCCGGTCGCGCAAACCTGACGGTTGAGCTCGAACCGATTACCAGCGCGGTGCATCGCTTTTCGTGCGCCACCGTGTACGTGATTCGCTGAGGGAGAGCTTACGCTGTCGTGAGCACCGTCTTGACCCCGTCGTAGAGGCAGTGCTCAAGCAGCGCCCGCGGTGCCTCGTCGAGGGGGGCGACGTTGGTGGTGACGAGCTCCGGGCGCAGGCGACCGTCGGCCATCAGCTGCAGCACGGCGGGCATCAAGGCCCGCGCGTGGACGACGCCGACGTGCAGGGTGGCGCGGCGGACGTACATCCGCAGGAACGGCAGGCGGGCACTGCGGTGCAGGCCCCCGGAGCTCGTGCAGACGCCGTCGGGGGCGGTGTGGGCGAGCGCGGTGGCGAGCGGGTCGGCACTGATGTGCACCACCAGCGGCGCGGGCGCGCGCCGGCGCAGCTCGCGGGGGCGCAGCGCGTGCAGGCCGAGCCGCTCGGCGTGGGCGCGGACGTGGGGGCGAGAGTCGACGAGGGTGACGCGGCGGGCGCCCAGCGCACGCGCGATCAAACCGGTGTAGAGCGGGCAGCTGGAGCTGAACAGCGACCGCCGGGAGAGGCAGCCGAGGATCAGCACCTCGGCGTCGGGGTCGGCGGCCAGCAGCGGCGGGAGGTGGGGCCCGACATGGCGGTAGGCGTCGCAGAGGTTGTCGGAGACGCTCGCGGCGGCCGCGGGGTCGATGCCGGCCGGCAGTGGGACGAGCATCGCCTCGGCGTAGGGAACGGCGAGCAGATCGGAGAAGGCGCCGCCGAAGTGCCCGGTGGCGAGGCCCATGCCGTAAGCCGAGAGCGGCGGCACCGCCAGGCAGCTGCCGGGGTGCCCCGAGCGACAGGGGACGCAGGTAGCCGCAGTTGATCTGGAAGGGAACCACCACACGGTCGCCCGGCCGCACGGTGGCGACGCGCTCGCCGACGGACAGCACCTCGGCGACGCATTCGTGCCCGAGGTGCAGGGGCAGCGCGAGCTGGGTGGCGCCCATCACGAGCGGGCAGTCGATGTCGCAGGTGGCGGCGGCGATCGGATGCACAACCGCTCCGTCTGGACTTGGCGCGGGAGGGGCCGGCGCCTCGCTCCAGCGCAGCCGCGCGCCGGGCGCTGCCGTGAGGACGCGCATCCGCGGCCGCGTCGGGCGTCGCCCCTGGAGGACGCCGTCGCCGGCGGTGGCGGCCAGCCGTCGCAGTCGCTGCAGGCGGTTGCGTTCGAGCAGCAGCGGCATCGCGGCCGCGGCGGAGGGAGAGAGGAAGCCGGCGTAGTGGCGCAGCGGCCCGCGCGGGCGCTTGGGGCGGATGCCGGCGGGGAGGCGCCGGCCGGGGGGCCGCCGGGCGGTTGGGCTGGCGAGATCGAGCCGTTCTCGACGTGCTCGGCGGGCAGGCTCACGTTTGGCATGACGCCTCCTTGGTGCTGCGTCGCGGAGCCGTGGACTCTACCCGCTCAGGCTGAGGTGCTTTGAAAACGCCCAGTGGTATCCCAGTTTGGTCGGAGACCGGTCGACCCGGCGAGACGCATGTGTGTGTATTGCCGGACGAGCCCAACCAAATATCGCCGGGCAAGCCAAACCAGCTACTGGACCTCTCGTAGCTGTCATCTGATCAATGCTTACAGGTCCAGTTGGTGGTTGGGGTCCGAAAAGTACATGCAACATCCCGGCCCCTCGAGATGCCTTCAGAACAGACTCTGCTGCTTGACGGCAGGCGGCGCAGGAGCCTCGGTCGCGGGCCCCCGATGCTCTTCGCGCCGGCGTCGATCGCGCCCTGCAGCAGCGGCTCGAGCTGGGCCCTACCAGGCGTCGACGTTGTGGCGGCGCTTCATGGGCCGCGTGCGCCAGTCGGGTGGGGGAGGGTCGAACAGGGTGGCGATCCAGCGGCGAGAGTCGGCCGGGTCGATCACGTCGTCGATCTCGCCGTACGCGGCCATGTTGATGCCGCGGCCGTGCTCGTAGGCGGCGGCGACGGTGGCCTGGAAGACGCGCTCGCGCTCGGCGTCGTCCTCGATCGCCTCGAGCTCCCGGCGCATGCCCAGCCGCACTGCTCCCTCCAGCCCCATTCCCCCGAACTCCGACGTGGGCCAGCCCACGGTGAACAGCGGCGCCTTGAACGAGCCACCGGCCATCGCCTGCGCGCCGAGGCCGTACCCCTTGCGCAGCACGATCGTCCCGAACGGCACCTCGAGGTTGGCGCCGACGGTGAACAGGCGCGCGAAGTGGCGCACGGTGGCGGTGCGCTCCGCGGCGGGGCCCACCATGAAGCCGGGGGTGTCGCACAGGAACAGCACGGGCAGCGCGAACGCGTCGCACAGCGTCAGGAAGCGCGCGGCCTTGTCGGCCGCGTCGGCGTCGATCGCGCCGCCGAGGTGGGCGGGATTGTTGGCGAGGATCCCCAGCGTGCGTCCTTCGACCCGCGCGAGCGCGGTGACGATCCCCGCGCCGAAGCCCTCGCGCAACTCCATCACCGAGCCCTCGTCGCACAGCGTCTCGATCACGCGGCGCACCTCGTAGATGCGCCTGCGTCGCTGCGGCAGGATCTCGCGCAGCAGCAGCTGGTCGGGCGCGGCGAAGTGCGCGGTCGGGCCGTGGAAGTAGGAGAGGTAGCGCTTCGCCGCCGCCACCGCGGCGCGGTCGTCGGCCACGCGCAGGTCCACCACGCCGTTGGCGTGCTGCACCTCGATTGGGCCGATTTCGGCCGGGTCGTACACGCCGAGGCCGCCGCCCTCGATCATCGCCGGGCCGCCCATGCCGATCGACGAGTCCTCGGTGGCGATCGTCACGTCGCAGCAGCCGTACAGCGCGGCGTTGCCGGCGAAGCAGTACCCGGAGGCGATTCCCACCAGTGGTACGCGGCCGCTGAGGCGGGCAAAGAGGTGGAAGGCGCGGCAGTCGAGGCCCGCGACGATCGGCATGTCCACGTCCCCGGGCCGCCCGCCGCCGCCCTCGGCAAACAGCACCACCGGCAGCCGCCGGCGCTCGGCGAGCTCGAACAGGCGGTCCTTCTTGAGGTGCCCCCGCATCCCCTGGGTGCCCGCCAGCACCGTGTAGTCATAGGACATCGCCACGCACGGGTTGCCGTCCACCTCGCCCACGCCCGCCACGAGCCCGTCGGCGGGGGTCTGCGCGATCAGCTCCTCGCGCGGGCGGCGGCGCTCCTGGGCGGCGAACTGCAGCGGGCCGTACTCCACGTAGGTGCCCTCGTCCACCAGTTCGGCGAGGTTCTCGCGTGCGGTGCGCCTGCCCCTCTCGCGGCGCTTTGCCACCGCCTCGGGGCGCGCCTCGTCGAGGCCCAACGCGTGGCGCTCGCGCACTGCGGCGAGATCCGCGCGAGGAGCGTCGTCCGTGTCCTGGGGTGGGGACGGCATTGCGCAATCATTGCGCAGTAGGGTTGTCGGGGATGGCAGGCGACGCTTCTCCCCCACCCGCCGATCCACCGCCTGCATCCGCGCCGGCGCGGGCATGGCACTTCTACTCGCTGCTCTCCCCCGGACGGGACGCGCGAGAACTGCGCGCGCTCTACTACCGGCACTTTGGCGATCGCCGCAGGGAGCGCCAGCTGTTCTCCGCCGGCGCCTTCTTCGCGACCTTCGCCGCGGTGCGTGTGATCACGCACGCGATCCGCGCCGAACGAGGGCCGTTCCGCAACATCACCCCGGGCGGACTGCACTTTCACCACATGACTTTCGGGATCACCGGCCTGCTGACGGTCGGCTACCTATGGATGCTCGAGATTGGCGTCCGCGAGGAGCGCCGCTCCTCAAGGGTAACCGCCGCGGTGTATGGCGCGGGCGCGGCGCTGACCCTCGACGAGTTCGCACTGTGGCTCAACCTCGCCGACGACTACTGGACCAAGCAGGGCCGCGAGAGCATCGACGCGGTGGCGCTGTTCGGCTCGCTGCTGGTGTTCAGTGCGCTCGGTAAGGGCTTCTTCACGGACCTGCTGCATCCCGGACGGGGAGGGGACGTTACGCAGGGGCGAGCACGGGCCGCTACTCAGTCGCAGAGCCAGCGCTAAACGAGCGCCGCGTCAGCCGAGGCGATCATCCGCAGATGCCCGCTCACACCGGCGATGCTGAACAGCCGCTGAACCTGGGGCGAGCCGGGGGTCAGCGCCAGCCTCTGCCCCCGCTCCACCTTGCGCTCGTGTGCGGCGAGGATGACTCGCAGACCGGCGGAGTCGATGAACCGGACGTCGTCGAGGTCGAGCACGAGGATGTCGGCGGCATCGACCGTGGTGCTTTCAATCTCGCTCTGCAGCCGTGGTGCGGCGAGCAGATCGAGTTCGCCATGGAGCGTCAGCACGGTCCTGTCGTGCTCTTGGCGCACCTTGATGTCCAGCTGCTCCCCCACCATCACAGGTGCTCATATTATCGCGGGCGGCTGGGGCGCATGCGCATGCCGAGCAGCGCCAAGTCGTCACGCAGCGATCCCTCGGCGTGCTCCAGCGCCGCGTGCTCGATGTACTCGAGCAGTCCGGCGAGAGTGAGCTGAGGCGCCCTGTGGCACAGCTCGATCACTCCGCGTTCTCCGAGCGCTTCGCCTGAGTGGCCGGCCTCGGGGATTCCGTCGGTGTAGAGCAACAGCGTCTCGCCGGCGCGCAGCTCCTCCTCGCGTTCGGCGACGTCGATCGGGTCGAGCACGCCGAGCAGCGTTCCGGTCCGACCGATCTGCCGTGCCTTTCCAGCTGCGTCGATCAGCATCGGTGGGGGGTGTCCGGCGAGCGTCACGGTCAACCGCAGACGCTCCGAGGCCGGCGTCACCATCACCAGGCAGGCGGTGCACAGGTCAGCTCCCGGAGGTTGGCGGCGCAGCGCCCGGTGCAGTGTTTGCAGCATCTCCGTGGAGGACTGGCCGCCCATCGACGCGGCCCGCAGGGTGTGGCGCGCCAGCGCCGTCACGCCGGCCGCGCGGGAGCCCTTGCCGCAGACGTCGCCGATCACGAGCATCCAGCTGTCGGCGTCGTGCTCGAACACATCGTAGAAGTCGCCGCCCACCTCGTTCAGCTCCCCGGCGGCGCAATATCGCGCCTCGATCTCGGTCTCGGGCACCTCGGGAAGCGACTCCGGCAGCAGCGCCCGCTGCAGGGTGTGGGCAATGCGGGTGCGCTCGGTGTACAGCCGCGCGTTTTCCACCGCCGTGCCGGCCCGTCGGCCGAGTCGCTCGGCGACCCCGAGGTCCGCAGCAGTGAGACGGCGCATCGACTCCGAGGACACCAGCGTGATTGCGCCGAGTGCACCGGTGGCGCCGATCATCGGCACGATGATCACCGCGGTCGCGCCGATCGCGCTCAGCAACTCCAGATGCTCGGAGTCGTGCGCGTAAGCCGCGAGCGCCTCCGGTTGGATGTCGTTGAAGATGCGGGCTTCGCCGGTGCGAAGCACCTCGGGCACCCCCGCCGGTTCGTCCGTTGCCGTGTGGTGGAGGCGGTCGAGACGCTCAGCCAGCTCGAGCTGGCGCGGATCGGCGTGGTGCACCGCCACCCGTTCGATCTTCCCCCGCTCGTCGAGGAGATCGACCGCGCACCAGTCGGCGAGCTGTGGCACGGCGAGCCGTGCCACGCGTTGCAGCGTCTCGCCGTAGTCCATCGAGGATGCCAGCACGCGGCTGGCCTCCGCCATGAAGCGCTCCGCCAACTGTGCGTGCTTGACCTCGGTGATGTTCTCAAAGACGTTCACCACGTAGTCGATGCGCTCGGTCTCGGGATCGCGGATCGGTGAGGAGCGGACGATCAGCCAGCGCTCCTCGCCCGTGGCGCGGACGATGTTTCTCACCAGCAGCGGCTCCACCTGCTCGCCTCTGAACAGCCGCCGTGCCGGCATGCATTCGAGATCGAGCTCGCGGCCATGCTCGTCAAGGACGATGAAGTTGGGCATAACCGTCCCCGGGCGGCTATGTATCAGCTCCTCGGGCGTGGGGAACCCGAGCAGATCGGCCGCGGCCTGGTTGGCGAAGATCGTGCGCCCGCGATTGTCGACCACGGTGATCGCCTCCGCAAGGTTTGCGAGCACCGCCTCCAAGCGCTGCTCCAGACGCTGCAGATCGGAGTACAGCTGGGCGTTGTCGATCGCGAGCGCCGCCCGCCGAGCGAGCTCCGCGACCAACTCCAGCTCCTCGTTCCCATAGCGCGCACTCTCGCCGAGTCGCAACGCCGACAGCGCTCCGAGCGTGCGCCCCCGCGCGAGCATCGGGGCGACCACCGCCGAGCGATAGCCGTTCTCGACCATGAACCTCGCGTGCTCGGATCCCTGCGCGAACGAGTGCAGCAGCGCGTCCGTCATCTCCGCCAGCAGCACCGGCTGGCCGCCGCGGATGACCTGCGCCACCGGATGCTCTCCGGCTGGGTCGAGCGGATACCGGGCGCGCAGCTCTTCGAGATCGTGGGCCAGACCCTCCTCGGTGGCGACGACCGCGACATCCACGATCGAGCCGTCTTCGTCGCGCAGGTCGATCACGCAGAGATCGGCCAGCCGTGGGACCGTCAGCCGTGCAACCTGTCCCATCGTCGTCGTGGGGTCGAGCGAGCTGGCGAGGATGGCGCCGGCCTCGATCAGCAGATCCCTGGCCACCTCGCTCCGCGGCTGGGCGTCGAGGCTGGTCGATTCCCCCTTGTCTGATCCTCCCTGCATCGCTTGTGGTCCGGCTTGCGGGCGGTGCTCGGACACCGCTGCCCAACACGGACGACAAGTATTACAGCGACGGCGCCGCCGTCGCACGCCGCGAAGGAAGTCAGGCGCCGGCGCCAGGATGAGATGATCCACCTATGGACTCCTCGGCGTCCCCGCGCGAGGCGATGCCCGAGCACCTGGCGCCGATGCTCGCCAGCCCCGGTCGCCTGCCGAGGGAGGAGGAGGGGTGGGCGTTCGAGGTCAAGTGGGATGGGGTGCGGGCGCTCCTCTACTGGCGTCGTGGGCATCCCGGGCACATGCGGATCGAGAGTCGCAACCGCAAAGAGATCGGCGCCCGCTATCCCGATCTGCATGCGCTCGGACGCCAGCTGGGCAGGCGCGAGGTGGTGCTCGATGGGGAGGTCGTCGCCTTCGACGAGCGCGGGCTGCCGAGCTTCGAGCGCTTGCAGAAACGGATGCACCTGACATCCGAGAGCGCGATCGCGCGCGCGGCGCGCGAGATACCGGTCACGTACGCGATCTTCGACCTGCTGTATTTCGACGGCCGCCCGACCATCGAGCTGCCCTACCGCCAGCGGCGCGAGCTGCTCGAGGGGCTGCGGCTGAAGGGCCCGGCCTGGCAGGTTCCCGCCCGGCGCGTGGGTGGTGGCGCAGAGCTGCTGGCGGCGACCGCCGAGCAGGGGTTGGAGGGGGTGATCGCCAAGCGCCTCGACTCCCCCTATCGCCCCGGTGAGCGCAGCGGCGAGTGGGTGAAGATCAAGAACCTCCACCGCCAGGAGCTCGTGATCGGCGGGTGGCTGCCGGGCAAGGAGAGGCGCTCCGGGCAGCTCGGCGCGCTGTTGGTTGGCTATCACGAGCGCGACGGGAGCCATGGACTGCGCTACGCCGGCCGTGTCGGCACCGGCTTCGACGAGCCCGAGCTGCGCCGTCTCGCGCGGGAGCTCGCGGCGTGCGGCCGTCGCACCAGCCCGTTCGCCAAGCACGGTGTCCAGCCGCCGCCGGAGGCGCGCTTCGTGGAGCCCCAGCTGGTGGCTGAGATCGAGTTTTCGCGCTGGACGCGCGATCGCATCCTGCGCCACTCCTCCTACAAGGGTCTGCGCACCGACAAGCCGACGGAGGAGATCGCGCCGGACGCCGCGGAGCGCCCCTACGAGATTGTTCACACGACCAAGCGCCACGTCGAGATCGAGGTGCGGGGCCGGCGGCTGCGACTGTCAAATCGCGAGAAGGTGCTCTACCCGGACGCCGGCTTCACCAAGGGTCAGCTGATCGACTACTACGCGGCGGTCGCTCCGGTTCTGCTGCCACACCTGGCGGGCCATCCAGTGACGCTCAAGCGCTACCCGGATGGGGTGGAGAAGGCCCATTTCTACGAGAAGCGCTGCCCCACCCACCGCCCCGAGTGGGTGGCGACCGCGCCGGTGTGGAGCGGGCGCCAGGAGGGAACGATCGACTACTGCCTGATCGATGACCTGCCGACGCTGATGTGGGTCGCCAACCTCGCGGCCCTCGAGTTGCACCCCAGCCTCGCGCGAGCGGGCGCCCCGGACACCCCGACGGCGCTCGTGTTCGATCTCGACCCCGGCGAGCCCGCCGGTCTGCGCGAGTGCTGCCGCGTGGCGCTGTCGATCAGGGAGATCTTCGACGCATTTGAGTTGCGCTCGCTGGTGAAGACCTCGGGGTTGAAGGGACTGCAGGTGTATGTCCCCCTCAACACCGCGGTGTCATACGAGCAGACCAAGCCATTCGCTCGCGCCGTGGCCGAGCTGCTGGAGAAGCAGTTGCCCAAGCTGGTGGTCTCGCGCATGACCAAGAGCCTGCGTGCTGGCAGGGTGCTGATCGACTGGAGCCAAAACGACCCGCACAAGACAACCGTGTCGGTGTACTCGCTGCGAGCCCACGCGACCCCGCTGATCTCGACGCCTCTGGATTGGGAGGAGGTGGCGCGCGGATCGCGTCGCCGCCGGGAGCTCTTGCTGAGCATGGGGCCGTCGGAGCTGCTGAAGCGCGTGGAGCGTGATGGGGATCTGTTTGCCGAGGTGATCGGGATTGCTCAGAGCCTGCCGGATCTGGGCGCAGGAACCGGATTTGGCGCGAGCAGGGGAGAGAGCGATGGTGCTCAGCGCCGAGCGGCCCCCGCATCGCCAGCTCGCCCGCGACCATCCACCAACCGCAACACAAGCACCTCATAGGATCCCTCGTTCTCGACCCGATGACCGTCGGTGAGCTTCGCGATCACCGAACCCAACCCCTCGAGCGAGGAATCGGCGATCAACCGCCGCGCCCGTCCGCGCTCCAGCGGCCCGAAGCGCAACTCCAGCGCGCGCGGCTCGACGCCGGCGACGATCCGCAAAGGCGAGGCGCCATCGCTCGCTCCGAGGGCGTCGGCGAGGAGGTGCACATCGGAGAGCCGGTCGGTGGAGAAGTGGGCGCGTGCAGCCAAACCGCACATCAGACGGGGCAGGATGGTGCGCGCCAGATCGCTGGGCACGATCGTGAGGGCGATCGTGGCGGCGTGCCCAACGTGCCAAACGTGCACGGGGGGCGCGTCGGCGGGTGGCACGGCGTGGGGCGCCGGCGGCGGCTGTGGCGGGCGCGCCCCCAACGTGGCGAACTCCATCGACACCGCGGTGCCGCCGTCCACCGGACGCCGCAGATCGAGGCGGTGGGTGAGCGCGTGGATCGCCGTCAGGCCGATCCCGGGGCCGGCGTCGTGGGCGGGGCCACCGTTGGAGGACATGCCCACGCCCCAATCGCGCACCACCACCGTGACAACATCAGGCGCCAGCTCGACGCCTACGTCAAGCGGCCCCTCGTTGCCCCCGTAGGCGTGCTGGACGACGTTGTTGCACGCCTCGGTGACGGCGGTGTGAATATCGATCAGATCGCTGCCCTCGAGCGCGAGCGCCTCCGCCATCCCCGTCAGCATCGCCCTCACGAGCATCACGTTCTCAGGCCGGTTGACCAGTTGTAGACGAACGCTCGCTGGCTCAGCCATCGGTGGTGCGCTCAATCGGATCGATCGCGGATCGATCGATCGCTCCGCGGAGCCGCGCCAGGGGACGGTGCGCCGTTGGAGTGGGCGCAGTTGACGACGATATCCACGCGGGTGCCGATAACGCTTCCCCACCATCACCTTGGCGCCGATTCGTCGGTCAGGGCTCGCAGCTCCTCCAGCGAGCGGCGCAGCATACGCGAGACCTGCATTTGCGAGATGCCAATGCGGGAGGCGATCTCGGTTTGGGTGAGATCCTCGACGAAGCGCATGTGCAGGATGCGGCGCTCGCGCGGGGGGATGTGGTCGAGCACCGCGGTGACGGTGGCGTCCAGCTCGACGAGCTCGTAGCGCTCGTCGTCGTCTCCCAAGGAGTCGCCGTAGCTCATCGCATCGTCCTCATCGCCCGGGCGGGGCGCATCCAGTGAGAGCGTCTTGTATCCCTGGATCGCAACCAGCGCGTCGATCACCTCCTCGGCACTCATCTCCAGATACACGGCAAGCTGGTTGACCGTCGGAGCGCAACCGTGCTCGTTGGCGAACGCCTCCTGGGCGTCGCGCACCTTCAGCGCTCGCTCCTGGGGGCCGCGGGGCACGTGCACCGACCAGCCCGAGTCGCGGAAATAGCGGCGCATCTCTCCCAGCATCGTTGGCACCGCAAAGGATTGGAACGGACGGCCCCGAGAAGGGTCGAAGCGCTCGATCGCCTTCAGCAGCCCCAGCGACGCGACCTGCTGCAGGTCCTCGGAGGGCTCTGATGAGTGCCTGTAGCGGCGCGCCAAGCGATGCGCGAGTGGCAGGTAGCGCCGCACCAGCGCCTCTCGTGCGGCCTCATCGCCGCGCTGCTGCCAGCGGATGAACAACTCGGCGTCATTCGCGGGCTTGGGGGTTGTGTCGTGTGATGAGGCTGTGGCAACTGAGGTCATTGAATCTCCTCCCGGAGCGCTCCCCTGCAAGGATGCGTGCCGCGGGGGTGGCTTGGTAGAGTGGTGAGGCGTTCGTAGGGGTCCTACCCCTCATCGGCGGGAGCTATGCATTGGCTGGCGAATTGACCCACCGCCTGACGCACGCGCGTCTTGCGGTGGCGAAATGGCGAGCTACTCGTAGGGGTCGTGTTCGATCACGCGATCACGCACGACCTGGCTGCGGCGCGGGCTCCACGCGAGCGTGTAGAAGAGCGAGAGCACCAGCCCCAGGATCCCGACGATCATCAGGATCAGGCCGACGGTTGTGAGCGAGACGCCGGAGACGGTGGCGGTGACCGCATAGCGCAGAATCGCCCCCACGGCGATCAGAAATATCGAGGTTCCCATTGTCATGGTCATTGGTTACCCGTTCGGGCGTGCTTCAATCGCGATTGGCTTGTGCTCGCCGCGCGCTCGCCGCGCCCCCGCCGCGATCAGGCCACGGCGCCCGTCCCCCGGTCCTCACTTGGGCGCCTCCATCACCTCGCGCACCTCGATCGGCTGCTCGATCGGGACGCCGTCCCGCGCCGGCGCGGCCGAGACTTGGGCGGCAATCTCGATCGCGCGCTCGGGCGAGGCGACGTCGACGATGCGGTAGCCGGCGAGCAGCTCCTTGGTCTCCGGGAACGGGCCGTCGGTGACGGCGGGCGTGCCGATGCCGTTGTGGATCACGAATTTGGCCACCGATGGCACGGTGAGTGCCTGCGCGTCGACGAGCTCCCCGCGCTCGATGAGCCGGCGGTTGACGTCCTGCTGGTAGTCGATGTGCGCCCGGACGTCCTCGGGAGCCCACTCGCTCATCGGCACCGTGCAGCCCGCCCCGCCCGCGTAGTTCTGCAGCAACATGAACTTCATGATCTTCCTCCTTGCTCTGGGCGCCCAGAATGGCGCGTTCGAAGGCATGACGAAGCGGGGAAGCGAAACTCGACATCCTCCCCCCCTCCTCCTGCATTTCTCTTCCTCTACCGGGTAGTAGCAGGCCCGGGCGGTGGCGTGCTACCTCATTGTGCGCGCAGCCCCCGGCGCACGCGCGGCGAGTGCGTCGGCGAGGCGGTCGATCAGCTGACCAGCGCTCGCGACTGCACGGTCGACCATCAGGAAGCCATGCATCTGGTCCTCGACGTGCACGTGTTCGACCGACACGCCGGCGGCGGTCAGCCGCTCGGCGTAGGCGATGCCCTCGTCACGCACGGGATCGAACTCCGCGGTCATCACCAGCGCGGGCGCAAGCCCACCGAGGTCGGACGCCGCGAGCGGGGAGAGGTAGGGATCTCGGTGGGGGTCCCGGGGGTCGAAGTCAGCTGGAAGGTACAGATCGAGCGACCACTGCAGGAAGCCGTTGTCGAGCGTGTAACCGGTGCCCCGCTCCGCGTGCGAGGGCCAGCGGCCGAGGGGGTCCACGCACGGATAGGCCAGAACCTGGAACGCCGGCTGCGGAGCGCCGGCGTCTCGCAGCTGCAAAGTGAGCGCGGCCACGATGGCTGCGCCGGCGCTCTCTCCGACCGCCGCGGTCAGCGACGCGTCGCCCTGCAGCTGAGCTGCGTGCTCGAGCAGCCAGTCATACGCGAAGCGGGCGTCTTCGATCGCCGCCGGATACCGGTGCTCGGGTGCCAGGCGGTAGTCGAGCGCGGCGATCATCCACCCGGAGCGGCGGGCGATGCGGCGGCAGAGATGGTCGTGGGTGTCGAGATCGTTGAGTACCCATCCACCGCCGTGGAGAAAGAGCGCGATCGGCAGCACGCCGGGGCGCGGCCGGTAGAGGCGCAGGGGCAGCGCCCCGTGCGGGGAGGGCAGGCTCACGTCCTCGACGTCGTGCAGCGGCAGCGGCTGGCCCCGCGTGAGCAGCGCCGCGCGGGTCTGTGCCCGGGCTTGCTCCACGGGCAGCGTGCTGGGCGCCGGCGCTCCCACGGCGCGTATCACGTCCAGCAACACCTGGGCTTCGGGGTCGAGCTGCTTGATCACGGCAGCCGCGCAGGCTAGTACAACCACACCCGCGATGGCTCGGCGCGTGCCGAGGAGCGGCGTGTCAACAGGCCAGCAGCGGTGCTGCAGGCTGCTCGCCGACGACCAGCTCGAGGCTTCGCTGCTCGCCGGCGATCGCGCTGAGGGGAGCCGCGGCGACGCGATTGCGCCCCGCTCGCTTGGCTTCGTAGAGGGCCTCGTCGGCGGCCTTGAAGAGCGTCTCGTAGACAACCGCCTCGCCACTGGCGGCCGAGAGGCCGAGCGAGATGGTGACGGGGATGCCGGTGGGGTTGGACTGCGCGACCGCCGCGCGCACTCGCTCGGCGATCTCGAGGCCTTCGGTGTGCGAGACGCCGGGTAGCAGGATCAGGAACTCCTCGCCGCCGAGGCGGTAGGCGAGCTCGAAGGAGCGCAGCCGCTTGCGCAGCTCGTAGGCGACGTCACGCAGCACCGCATCGCCGCGGTCGTGGCCGTGGCGGTCGTTGACCTGCTTGAAGGCGTCCACGTCGCACAGCAGCATGGACACCGGCTGGTGGGTGAGACGCGCCTGGTGGGAGATCTCGGTGAAGCGGGGGATCAGGGCG
This sequence comes from uncultured Solirubrobacterales bacterium, assembly GCA_963812595.1. Taxonomy (GTDB): domain Bacteria; phylum Actinomycetota; class Thermoleophilia; order Solirubrobacterales; family Solirubrobacteraceae; genus Palsa-744. The sequence goes on along the minus strand of CAWEVQ010000008.1, from coordinate 143,437 downwards.
TGGCGGTTGAGCAGGCCGGTGAGCGGGTCGAGGATCGCTTCGTCGCGGTGGTGGAGCTCGGCGGCCTGCAGCGCCCACACGATCGACACGATTCCGGCGAGCAGCGCGAGCGCCGCGATCGGCCGCACGGGATCGTCGATCGTGGCGGTGGGGTCGACGCCGAGCGTGGCGGCGAGGATCGCCACCACGGTGAGCGCCAATCCGACGACCACCACCGTGGGACGGAAGCGCGCCGCGACCATCGCCGCGGGGAGCACCATCCACGGCAGCGCGGGGCTCGCGGGCCCGCCGCTGACGGCGACGCCGCCGGCGATCAGCAGCAGTGTGATCACGATCGCGGTGGCGCTGACACGCTCGGGGTGGGGGCTGGTGCGCATCCGTCGATCGACGGATGCGAAGTTGAGTGCACACAGCGCGAAGAACACCAGCGTCCACCAGCCGATCCATGGCGCGGCGGCGAGCAGCGCGATGCCGACCGCGACGGCGCCGACAACGCGGATCGTGCGCACGCGGTCGTTGGCGTCGACCACGCGCGTGCGGTCGAGCTCGGTGGGGCACAGCCAAGACGATGATCCCTCGCTCATAATGCCCCCTTTCGACCGCTGGGGACGAGGGCTTGAGGCATGGAAGACGGCGGACAACGCGTATTTTCGGCAGACAATTGTCCGCGGATTAGCAATCGTCCACGCTAAAGCGAATAAGTCGCAAGATTGGGATTGACTTAGTTCTTTGGGAAGCCCAGCGCTCGGGAGGGTGACTTCGGTGGGTCGGGGCGAGCGCCCGTGCGAGATGTCAATGAGACAAGGCTTGCCGCCAGAACGGTGGGTATGCTGACGGTCGTCAACCGACACGAAAGACGCCACAGAATGCGCTCTCCCTCACCATCGGGCTCCGACCCGGATCCGGCGGCCGACTCAGACCCAGACAGGGCGGACACGGAGATCGAGCCTGCCTCGGAATGGGTGCCGGAAACCGCCGCCGAGCTCGACCTGGCGCTCGGGGGCGAGATGGGCTTCTCGGTGGATCCGCTGGCAGAAGCGCGGCGGCTGGCGGCCTTTGACGTGCTGCGCGTGCGCGCCGAAAATCCCGGGCCGCTGACCCTGTCGGGGACCAACACCTGGATCGTGGACCGCGACCCAGCGTACGTGATCGACCCCGGGCCGGCGCTGAGGCAGCACCTCGAGCGGGTGGTGGCGGCGGTGGATGCGCGCGGAGGGTTGGGGGGGATTGCGCTGACTCACGACCACACCGACCACATCGAGTCGGTCAACGCGCTGCGCGGCCTGCGCCCGGCGCCGCTGGCGGCCGCGCGAGGGAGCGGCATCGACGTGAGGCTCGCCGACGATGTCCACTTCGGTCCACTGACGGCGGTGTCGACACCGGGCCATGCGCCCGACCACTTCGCGCTGGTGGCAGACCGCGTGTGCTTCACCGGCGACGCGGTGCTGGGCGAAGGCAGCGCGTTCATCGCCCCCTACCCGGGCGCGCTCAACGCCTACCTGAACGCGCTGGTGCACCTGTGCACGATCGATCTCGAGGTGCTGTGCCCTGGCCACGGCCCCGCGATTTGGGAGCCCGTCGCAAAGCTGCAAGAGAGCATCGGCCACCGCTACGACCGCGAGCATCGTCTGCTGCTGGCGTTGACCGAAGGAGGCCGCACCGTGCAGGAGCTGCTGGACAAGGCGTGGTGGGACGTGCCCACAGAACTGCGCCCCGCGGCGGCGATAACACTGGCGGCCCACCTCGACAAGCTCGAGGAAGAGGGCTCGCTGCCGGCGGGGGTGGAGCGCCCGCGGTGGGGGGGGGCGGTGTGGGAGGACGACTCCTGGGCAGAGCTCTCGCGCGAGAACCCGGGCGAATAGCTGCCAAGGAGACTCGTGTCCACCGATCGCCGGCTACCCGAGCACGGTTGATCGCCGATTCCACGGGGATCCATAGAGTCCGTCGAACGCCAATGACCCAAGAGGACTCACCCTTCCCGCCAATCGCGGACTACGGCTTCCTGTCGGACTGCCACACCGGCGCGCTGCTGGCCTCGGAGGGGTCGATCGAGTGGCTGTGCATGCCCCACTTCGACAGCCCGAGCGTGTTCGCGTCGATGCTGGACCGCGGCGCCGGGCGCTTCCGGGTGGGGCCCTACGGGCTGTATGTGCCGGCGGGCAGGCGCTACATGCCGGGGACGAACATGATCGAGACGACGTGGATGACGCCGCAGGGGTGGGTGCGGGTGGTGGACGCCCTGACGATCGGGGCGTGGCACGACAACGAGGAGGGCTCCAGCCACACCCGCCCGCCGACCGACTACGACGCCGATCACGTGATGGTGAGGGTGATCGAATGCATGCAGGGGCAGGTGCAGATGGAGATGGTGTGCGAGCCGATGTTGGACTACGGCGCGACGATGGCGAAGTGGAGCACGGTGGAGGACCAGCGCACCGGGAGCGGCGTAGTACCGGCGCTCGACGCGAGCGACGGCAGCGACCGGACGGCGTTCCGTCTGTTCTCCGACATGCGCATGGGCATCGAGGGCAACCGCGTGCACGCCCGCCACACGCTGAGCGAAGGGGAGAAGCGCTTCTGCGCGATGTCGTGGACGGAGGGCCTCGGCGGCCCGCGCACGGTGGAGCAGGCGGAGGCGCACCTGAAGCGCACCAGCCACTTCTGGCGGACGTGGCTGGCGGAAGGTACCTACCCCGACCACCCCTGGCGGGTGCACCTGGAGCGCTCGGCGCTGGTGCTCAAGGGGCTCACGTTCATGCCCACCGGCGCGCTGGTGGCGGCGCCGACGACCTCGCTGCCGGAGACCCCCGGAGGGTCGCGCAACTGGGACTACCGCTACTGCTGGATGCGCGATGCGACGTTCACGCTGTGGGGGCTGCACGCGCTGGGGCTGGACTGGGAGGCGGATGACTTCGTGCAGTACGTGGCCGACCTCGAGCGCAACGAGGACGGGTCGCTGCAGATCATGTACGGGATCAAGGGCGACAAACAGTTGCAGGAGCGCACGCTCGATCACCTCAAGGGCTACGAGAACGCGCGCCCGGTGAGGGTCGGCAACGGCGCTTACAACCAGCGCCAGAACGACGTGTACGGGGCGGTGCTGGACTCGGTGTACCTGCACTCCAAGAAGCGCGACCACATCCCCGAGCGGCTGTGGCCGGTGCTGATCGACCAGGTGCGCTGCGCCGAGCGGGTGTGGCGGGAGCCCGACCAGGGCATTTGGGAGGCGCGGGGTGAGCCGCGCCACTACGTCTCCTCGAAGCTGATGTGCTGGGTGGCGATGGACCGCGGCGCGCGCCTGGCGGAACGCCGGGGCGAGGACGAGCACGCCGAGCACTTCCAGGTGGTGGCGGATGAGATCAAAGCGGAGATCCTCGACAAGGGCGTGGACAAGCGGGGCGTGTTCCGCCAGCACTACGACACCGACGCGCTGGACGCCTCCAACCTGCTGATCCCGCTGGTGCGCTTCCTGCCCCCCAAAGACGAGCGCGTGTGCGCGACGGTGAAGGCGATCAAAGAGGAGCTGACCGAGAACGGTCTGGTGATGCGCTACCGCACCGAGGAAACCGACGACGGGCAGCACGGCGAGGAGGGGACATTCCTGATCTGCTCCTTCTGGCTGGTGTCGGCGCTGGCGGAGAGCGGCGAGTGCCACGCGGCGATGCAGCTGTGCGAACGGCTGTTGACGTACGCCTCGCCGATGCAGCTGTATGCGGAGGAGCTGGAGGCGTCGTCGGGGCGGCTGCTGGGCAACTACCCGCAGGCGTTCACGCACCTCGCGCTGATCAACGCGGTCACGCACGTGATCGCTGCGCAGCAGGCCCAGGAATAGCTCAGGCTCAATACCCGGGCTCGCCGGGGAGCAGCACGCGGGCGACCTCACCCTCGAGGACGACGTGGGGCTGGACCGCCTGCACGGTGCGCCCGCGCGCATACTCGAGCAGCTCCGCGGCGGTGGCGAACGGGGCGAGCTGCTCGAGGTGCTTGATCGTCGGGAACACCAACAGGATCTGGCCGGCTCGGTGCGCCTCGAGCGCGCCGGCAGGCGTATACCAGCCGTGCTCCACACACTCCTCACCATCCACGCGCACCTCCTGGCCGGGCGGAAGCGAGGCGAGAAAGAAGTGCGTATCGAAGCGGGTACGCACCACCGCCGGGGTGATCCAGCGCGAGAACTTGACGAGCTCGGCAGGATCGGGCAGCTCAACGCCGGCCTCCTCGCGCAGCTCGCGCACCGCGGCGGCGCGATGGGCGCGGTCGTCGTCGCCCTCGGCCTGCTCCACGGCGCCGCCGGGGAACACCCACACCCCACCCATGAAGCGCGCGGCGGGGTTGCGCTTGACCAGCAGCAGTTCGAGCTCGTCGGCCCCCCCGCGCAGCAGGATCACCGTGGCGGCCTGCCGAGGAGCAGTGGGCGGCCCGGGGTTGTACTCCTGGCCGGGACCGGAGCGCTCGTCTATCGGGGGGGTGCTCATCCGTTGACCCTACCGGGAGACGGCCTGATCGGTAGTCTTTGAGGCGATGACCACTCAGACACTTCAGCGCTGGATCTGCGAGTCCTGCGGCTACATCTACGACCCTGAGGAAGGCGACCCGGACGGCGGGATCCCCGCGGGGACGGCGTTCGAGGATATCCCCGACACGTGGTTCTGCCCGGTGTGCGGCGCCCGCAAGCGCGACTTCACGCTGTACGAGGACTAGGACGCCGCCGGGCGGCGCGATGCTGCGTCCTCGATGCTGCGTCCTCGGTCGCTCGCGTACTCGGTACGCCACGCTCCCTGCGTTCTTGCCTCGCTTGCCCGGCGACGGCCCTGGCGGCCGTCATTAGATGACCGACTGGGAAGCACTGCTCGCAGCGGACCGTGAGCACGTGTGGCACCCCTACGGCGGCCTGCCGGCGGCAACCGCCGCACTGCCGGTCGTCTCAGCCGAGGGGGTGCGGCTGCGTCTCGCAGACGGGCGCGAGCTGATCGACGGGATGGCGTCGTGGTGGTGCGCGGTGCACGGCTACCGCCACCCGGTGCTCGACCGCGCGATGCAGGAGCAGCTGGGGAAGATGGCGCACGTGATGTTCGGCGGGCTGACGCACGAGCCCGCGGTACGCCTCGCCGAACGCCTGGTGGCGCTCACCCCGGAAGGGTTGGAGCGGGTGTTCTTCGCCGACTCCGGCTCGGTGGCGGTGGAGGTGGCGATCAAGATGTGCCTGCAATACCAGCGTGCGGTGGGGCGACCGCAGCGCAGCCGCCTGCTAACGGTGAGAGGCGGCTACCACGGCGACACGTTCGGCGCGATGGCGGTGTGCGATCCGGTGGGTGGCATGCACAACATGTTCACCGGGATCCTCCCCGAGCACGTCTTTGCCGACCGTCCCCCCGACGGCTTCGACGCGCCCAAGGACGAGCGCTGGGAGCTGTGGGCGGCGCAGGTGAGAGAGCTGGCGGGGCGCCACGCTCACGAGCTGGCGGGCGCGATCATCGAGCCGGTGGTGCAGGGCGCGGGCGGGATGCGCTTCCACTCCCCCGCTTGCGTGCGGCTGCTGCGAGAGGTGTGCGACGAGCACGGATTGCTGCTGGTCGCGGACGAGATCGCCACCGGCTTCGGCCGCACGGGAGCGCTGTTTGCGTGCGAGCACACCGGGGTGGACCCCGACGTGATGTGCGTTGGGAAGGCGCTCACCGGCGGATACATGACGCTGGCGGCGACGCTCTGCACGGCGGAGGTGGCGAGCGCGATCTCTGAGGGCGATGGGGGCGGGCTGATGCACGGCCCGACATACATGGCCAACCCGCTGGCGTGCACGGTGGCGCTGGCCTCGCTCGACCTGCTGGCAAGCGGTGAATGGCGGGCGCAGGTGGCGCGCATCGAGCGTGGCCTGCGCGAAGGTTTGCACCCGGTTTGCCAGGCGCCCGGCGTGGCGGACGTGCGCGTGCTGGGCGCGATCGGGGTGGTGCAGCTGGAGCACGAGGTGAACGTCGCGGCGGCCACCGCGGCCGCCGTCGAGCACGGCGTGTGGCTGCGGCCGTTCCGTGACCTCATCTACACGATGCCGCCCTACGTGATCTCTGACGAGGACCTAGAGGCTGTCGTGGGCGCAGTGGTGAACGCCGCACGGTGAAACTTAAGCCTGGATCAACCAATCCCGGGGTCGCACCGGCGCCGGATGACCATGTCAAAGCTCCCGCACAAAACGTGACGCCGCGTTGTCGATCAATGTGACGATCACCTTGAGCGGGACGGTAGCCAGTCCTACCAGCACGCCACGGGTCGGGCCTCGCGTGGCTGCCAATTGCGGCGCGACCACGGAGGCGAACACGACGAGGGCCACGAGCGGACGGATCAGGACCTTGATCTCGGCGACCTTGCCGTGCTCGTCATAGCGCAGGCGAACGACGCTTTCAATGGTCCGGCCTCCGATATATCCCTGCCAGAAGAATGCATGAGAGTCGGTGTCGGCGTACTCGTTGGTGAGCTTCACCTCGCCCAACGTCTCAAACAGGATGCCGAAGAGCACCCTTGCTGTGGCGAGTCCGGCGAGCGGCGCGCTCGTGAACGGAGAGAGCACCTTGATCTCGGGCGAGAGCTCCTGCATCCAGGCGTCGAGGTCGCGCGTTCGCAACGCCACCCGAAAGGGATGCTCCTCCACGATCGGCATCCTAGCCAAAACGCTCTCGGGCGAGCCACCGCCGCCACGGCAGCTGCGCGCCAGCCGACGCGAGCGCGGCCAGGCTGGGACTAGGCGCGGGATGCAGCACCGCGACTTCGACGTCACCGAGTCGGGCGATCGTGTCGCGATTGGACTGCTCCATCCCCGACGGCTGCGCGGGCCACGGTGTGAGCACCACAGCGCGGACCTCGAGCCCAGCCGCGTGGGCGGCGTGGATGGTGAGCAGCGTGTGGTTGATCGTGCCGAGGCCGGCCGGGGCGGCGATTAGTAGCGGCAGTTGCAGCCGGGCGGCGAGGTCGCGCACCGTGAAGCTCTCGGCGAGCGGGACGAGCAGCCCGCCGACGCCCTCGACGACGAGCAGGGCTCCCTGAGCGTCGGCGGCGTGCAGCGCGCCGGTGGCGGCTGTGACGATCCGCTCGGGGTCGATGGGCTTGCCCGTCAGCTCGGCGGCGAGATGGGGGGACACGGCCGGCCCGTAGCGCAACGGCGCCACCTCCTCGGGGACCATGCCGGCGACGGCTGCCAGCAGCTCATGATCGGGAGGCCATTCGCCTGGGGACTCGTCGAGGCCGGTCACCGCCGGCTTGTGTGCTCGCACCTGCTCGCCGGCGGCGCCCATCGCCGCGATCAGGGCGGCACAGAGAATGGTCTTACCGACTCCGGTGCCCGTGCCGGTGACGAACAGTCCCCGCACGGCGGTTGCTTATGCGGCGCGCGTGAGGGAGTTCTCGCGCTCCTTCGCCCCGCACGGGACGGCTGGCGCGCCGATCGCAGCGGGCTCGAGCCCCACTGCGCGGGCGGCCTCCGCGAGCGCGCGGGCTGCGCGGCGCAGTTCCGCCGGGGTGTGGGTGGCCATCGCGGTGAGGCGCAGCCGGGCGCTACCCGCGAGTACCGAGGGCGCGCGGATCGCCTGCGCGAACACCCCACGCTCCAGCGCCGCCTGGCAGAACGCCAGTGCGTCGCGCTCGTCGCCCACCAGGAGCGGCACGATGTGCATGTCGGACGCAGGCACGTCGAAGCTTTCGGCTGCGAGCGCCTCGCGCAGGGTGCGCGCATGCGAGCGCAGCCGCTGGACGCGATGGGGGCGCTGCTCGATCTCCTCGAGCGCCGCGAGCGCACCGGCGATCGCCGGGGGCGCGGGCGCGGTCGAGAAGATCAGCGCTCGCGCGGTGTTGATCAGGTAACGCACCATCGCTTCGCTCGCGCACACATACGCGCCGTAGGAGCCGAGCGACTTGCCGAGCGTGCCGATTAGCACGTCCACCTCGCCCTCCAGCCCCGCCTCCGCCACCGCGCCGCGCCCGCCCGGCCCGAGCGCCCCGGTGGCGTGCGCCTCGTCGACCAAGACCCGCGCGTGGTGGCGGCGGGCAAGCTCGACGATCTCCCGCAGCGGCGCGAGGTCGCCATCCATCGAAAACACCGAGTCGGTGGCGATCAGCCGTCGTCCCTCGCCGCTGTGGCGGCGCAGGCTCCAGTCGAGGTGCTCGGCGTCGAGGTGGCGGTAGACATGGATTCGCGCACGCGAACACTTGCAGCCGTCGACGATCGAGGCGTGGTTGAGCTCGTCGGAGAACACCGCGTCGCCGGGGCCGGCGAGCGCGCCGATCGCGCCGAGGTTGGCGAGGTAACCCGAGCCGAACAGAACGCACGCCTCGCTGCCCTTGAACGCCGCCAGCCGCTCCTCGAGGCGGCGGTGGATGGTCATCGTGCCCGACACCAGCCGCGAGGCGCCGGCGCCCGCCCCCCAACGCATCGCGGCGTCGGCGGCGGCTTCGCGCACGTGCGGGTGCTCGGCAAGGCCGAGGTAGTTGTTGGAGCAAAGCAGCAGCACGGGGCGGTCGTCGAGCAGCACGCGCGGCCCCTGCGGCCCGGAGATCAACCGCAGCCGACGGCTGAGACCTTGTCGCTCGATCTCCGCTAGCCGCTGCTCGATCTCGTTCATTGAAATCCGCGCCCCGGGCGACGCTCTCAGGCCAGGGTCGCCATCGTAGAGGGTTGGTCTAGTGGATCTGCCGGATGAGCTTCCCCTTCGCTGCTTCTGGGCCCGCCCGCGTTGAGCGCTCCGTCGGGACGTGCGGGCACCTTGCGCTTGGGGTGGTAGCGCAGCTGCGTGGAGGGGTCCCACAGCCGCACGTTCAGATCGATCGCGATTGGATCCCCACCCGCCTCGCATCCGAGGTGCTCCCCAACGACATCCGGCGTCTCGCCCTCCAGCCACCCGGCGCGATTGTCGGGCCGAGGGTTGGCGCCGTTGTCGGGCTGGCGGGTGACGTTGAGGCCGAGCTCCTCGAACATCGCGCGATCCTGCTCGGGCTCGGCGCCGAGCGTGGTGAGGAAGTTGCCCATCATCACCCCGTTCAGCCCGGCCTTCACCGCCAGGGGCTGAAGCTCGCCGAAGTTCTCCACGCGTCCCCCGCATACGCGGAACAGCGCTTCGGGAAGGATCAGCCGGAAGATCGCGATCCACTTCACCGCCTCCCACGGGTCCATCAGCTCGCGGTCGCCGAACTTGGTGCCGGGACGGGGGTTGAGCAGGTTGATCGGCACGCTCGTCGGGTCGATCGCGGCGAGCTCGAACGCCATCTCCACGCGCTGCTCGCGGCTCTCGCCGAGGTTGAGGATGCCCCCGACGCAGGTCTCGAGGCCCGCCTCGCGCACCGCGCGGATCGTGCGCAGGCGACCCTCGTAGCGCACCGTGGTTGAGACTTCGTCGTAGTAGCTGGAGGCGGTCTCCACGTTGTGATGCACGCGCTGGATACCGGCCTCGCGCAGCGCGCGCGCGCGCTCGGTGGACATGTGTCCGACTGAGGCGCACCGCTTGAGGTTGGTGTGCTCGGCGACCAGGCGCGCGCCCTCGAGGATCTTGGTGAAGTCGCGCTTGGACAGGCCCTGACCCTGGGTGACCATGCAGAAGCGGTGCGCCCCGGCGGCTTCGGCGGCGCGGGCGTGTTCGAGGATCTGCTCGGGGTCCATCATCGGGTGCATCGGCGTCTGCGCCTCGGCGAAGCGCGATTGGGCGCAGAAGCCGCAGTCCTCCGCGCACCCTCCCGACTTGGCATTGACTAGCGAGCAGAGGTCGGTGGAGTCGCCGAAGCGCTCCACACGCGCCTCCCAGGCGCGTTGCACGAGCGCCTCGATCTCGGCGTGATCCTCGATCTCGCCCAGGTGGAGGGCTTCCTTGGGTGTGATGAGCGGCGGCATCGGCGCGACCTCCGTTGGTGGGGGCGTGTGGCTTTGCGGACAATACAGCTCCGGATGATCGTTCGCGTGCCTGCGGGAGGCCCGCCTGGCGGGTGCCGACGTTTTTCTGTCGCCGGGCACGGGCCTGGCTGCACAACCAACTTTGCCGGTAAAGCGTTTTTGCCAGTGAAGCGTTTTGTCACCTCTTGTTCGACTTGCTCAGCGTGCGAGGAAAACGCCACAATTTTTTTTACCTGTGAGTTGACAGTGGGCCGAGTGCAATCCACAATAAAAAATGCATCATCCGGATTGCTCGAACGGACGTGTTCTAGCCGAGAACGGGAGGCGGGCTGGTGGGGAGCAGTGTCCAGGATACGGTTTCACAGCGGGCCGGGACGACCAGGTTGCGTGGCAGCGCGGCGCTCGAGCAGGCGCGTGGTGCTCTGGTCAGGCGTCTGCGAGCTCGCGAACAGGAGATCGGGGATGCGATCCTCGCCCGCGTCAAGGGTATGTTCGCGTCGGTGCCGGGCGAAGACGCCGACTACGAAACCGGGCTTCGCGCCACTGTCGCCGCAGCCGTCAACCTCTCGCTGAGCGAGATGGAAGACCCCGCCGAGCGGCCTGCCCCGATCCCGTCGGTGGCGATTGCGCAGGCCCATCGAGCGGCGCGCCGGAACATCAGTGTGGACACGTTGTTGTTGCGCTACCTGGGTGGTCACAGGGTGCTCGGGGCATTCGTGATGGATGAGGCCAATCGCTGCGGCATCTCCTCCAATGGGCTCGTCCTGCGTCAGCTGCGTACGGCGCAGGAGGCAGTGCTGGAGCGCCTGATGACCACAATCGCTCACGAGCATAAGCTGGAGCGCGAACGGATCGAGCGCTCCCATGAGGAGTGCCACATTGAGCTGGTGCGGAGCCTGCTCGCCGGAGAGCGCTGCGACACCACGCAGCTGGATTACGACTTCGACGACGTCTGGCATCTCGGGATCATTGCGAGCGGGGCGCGGGCCAAGCGGGTGGTGCGAGGCCTTGCGGAGGAGCTGCATCGTCAGCTACTGTGTGTACCGACCGGCGAGGGCTCCGTGTGGGCTTGGGTCGGTGGGCGCCAAGCGCTGCAGATGGAGCGTGTGGAGCGGATCCTCTCGACCGCCAACAGCGGTGAGGTTTCGCTGGCGCTGGGCGAGCCGCGGCTGGGGATGTCCGGCTGGTGTCTGACCCATCATGAAGCGCAGGCGGCGCTGCTGGTGGCTTCGCATCGGCCGGCGCCGCTGATGCGCTTTGCGGAGCACGCGCTGGTGGCGTTGGTACTCCAAAACCAATCGCTCGTGCGGTCGTTGGTCGGCATCTACCTGCCGTCGATCGGCAACCCGGTGACGCGCGAAACGCTGCGGGCCTACTTCGCGGCAGGCTGCAATGCGGCCACCGCGGCGGCCCAGCTCGAGATCGATCGCCACACCGTCGAACGGCGGCTGCGGGCGGTTGAGGCGAAGCTTGGCCGTCAGTTACGCCTGTGTCATGCCGAGCTGGAGGTGGTGCTCCGTCTAGAGGAGCTCGGGTTGGCGAGCGGCGGCGAGCGGCCGCGAAACCGACAGGCGACGGTCGCGTAAGTATAGGGCCGTTCGCCGCGAACCGATGTGGCGCACCGCTGGCCGATCCATGTGCCACTTCGGCCCACCATCCGGCGGTTGCCCAGTGATAGACATCTAAGGGTCTCCAGATTTACCCAAGTTTCACTCGATGCATATGTCATTGCCACGTTACCCATATTGCGCGTAGAGGCTTTTTCGGTCTTCTCTTTGTCCTTTCGCGCTCGCATCTCCTCGCCTGCTTGCCTGATTGACGCGTTGCGATTTCACCAGCTTGCCAATGTCCGTTCTCTCACCTTCACCCCCGCGCGACGCACTCGCCATCTCCGACGGCGGGGGTCGGTCGGATGGGAGATCGTTCAAAGTGTTCTGGGACCCGCACTGCGAGCTCGACCACCCAGCCTGGGTTCAGGCAGGGCGCAAGATCGGTGCGCTCGGGCAGAGGTGGACAGTGGTGGGTGGGCGACTGGTTGCAGTATGGCGCCTTTCGCTGGGGTCAGAAGTACGCCGAAGCTGCCCGCATCACCGGGTACGACGCCGGCAGTCTGCGCAACATGGCGTGGATGGCCTCGCAGTTCCCGCCGGCCCGCCGCCGCGCCTCGCTCACATGGTGCCATCACGCGGCGGTCGCGGGGCTGAGCCTCGCCGAGCAGGAGCGGTGGCTGGACCTGGTGACGGCCGAGCGGTTGACGGTGGCCGACCTGCGTGCGGCCCTGCGCACCGAGCGTGCTCAGCCCGGAGCGGACCCACCGCGAGCGGCGCCGCGGTGGCTGTGCCGGCGGTGCAGACCTCGCGCGAAGCGGTGGCGCAGATGATCTGCCCGCACTGTGGCGGCGAGGTGCCGCTGCCTACAGGGCACGAGCGGCTCGCCAACCGTCGTCGAGGTTGGGGCGGCTCGGTGACCGGCCGCCGGCTGCTACGCGGCATCGCCGTGCTCGTCAGCGGTGGCAGCTTGTTTGCGCACCGGCGCCTGCTGTTGGCTGCGCTGACGGCGGTGGCGCTGTGCTCGCTGGTCCCGGTCGGCAGCGCGCGAGCGGCCGAGACGGCGAAGCTCACGGTCGGGTTCGCGCCCTACCGGCTGGGCGTTAACTCCGCCTTCACCTTCACCGTCCAGGTCGGCTCTACGAGCAGGCGCCATCCCGTCGCCGACGACCAGTATCGGGTTGCGGATGTCGGCCGGCATGGGGCTGCCGACCAGCCAGCTGGGCCTGTCGGTTTGCCGGCCCGAAGCCCTGCAGGCCGGCGGTGTGGCGGGCTGTCCGCCCGAAGCTGTGATCGGAAGAGGGAATGCATCGATAGTGGAGGCGATGGGCTCCGAACGGATCGAAATCCCGACGGCCATCACGGTGGTGATGGCTCCTGCCGTGCACGAACAAACGCGACTTTTCTTCTACGCCGAAGGCGAGTCCGTGATGAGCACGGAACTCTTTTTCGGAGGGTATATGACGGGAATCGGCAAGCCGTTCGGCACGTTGGTCGAAACGACGATCCCAGCCACCGCGGGCGTCCCCGGCACGCCTCCCGCCTCGCTCACCAGCTTGGGTGTCACGCTGGCTCCACGCGGGCTGATGTATGTCAAGCACGTCAATGGCCGCACGGTGCGCTATCACCCGAAGGGCTTCGCCGTGCCGGCCGTCTGCCCACCGGGGGGCTTCCCGTTTGCGGTGAAGCTCGGGTTCGCCGACGGCACTTCCACCGAAGCTACGACCAGGCTGGCGTGCCCCGGCCTGGCGGGGGGACGCAGCCGGGCGCACGGGCACGGCGAGGGAGGCAGGCGCGGACACGGCGGGCAAGGCCGGCGCGGGAAATGACAGGGATGGTTGCCACTCGGACAAGCCGGGCCGTGCGCGTTCGTGTGCGTCGAGCGCTCGGCACGGGCGCAGCATGCATCGCCCTGCTCGCGCTGGGGGCGACGGCCGCGCAGGCCGAATCGCAGACCCCGGTCGTGCAGGCCCCGGTCGTGGAGAGCGAGGGGGCTGTGAATGTGACTGCGGTTACGGCGACGCTGCAGGCATCGGTGAATCCAGAGTACGCGGAAACTTACTACTATTTTGAATACGGGCCGACTGCAACCTACGGCTCCACCTCCCCAGCCCCGCCCGGCACACGCATTGGTGAATCCGGCCTCCCGCGGAGCGCGGAAGCGGCTGTCTCCGGGCTTAGTCCGGGCGTCACGTATCACTTCCGGGTGGTGGCGATGAACCCGAACGGCACCACGAATGGTCCGGATCAGACGTTCACGACGGGCACGCCGCAGGCTCCGGTCGTGGAAAGCGGGGGGGAGTCTGCGGCGAACGTGATCACCACGGCCGCTGATCTGACAGCAGAAATTGCCACCGGATATCTCGAAACGGACTACCAAGTCGAATATGGTATAACACCGGAGTACGGTCTGCGGGCACCAACCCCCGAGGCGACGCTGGCGGCCGCGGGCGGCACGCAACGTGTCGTGGTGCATGTGGAGAGCCTGCAGCCGAACACCACCTACTACTTCCGCCTCGTGGCCACCAACGCGCTCGGCACTGTCACCGCAAGCGCCGCCACGTTCACCACCTATCCGCCCGGTGAAGCTTTCTCGCTGCCAGATAACAGGGTCTATGAGCTGGTGTCGCCGCCCAACAAGAACGGCGGCGAGGTCGGCGGCGAACAGGAAGCGTGGGCCTTGCCACCCAGCGCGCTCGGCGAGAGTTCGGCCAGCGGCGGGGCGATCACCTACGCCTCGTTCACCAGCTTCGGCGATGCTCAGAGCGCGGAGCTTGCGACACAGTATCTCTCAACGCGCGGGCCATCCGGCTGGACGACGCACGGCATCTCACCGCCGGCAGCGCCGGCGAATAATTTTAGTCTCGAAGTGGAAAAGTTTCGGATCTTCACTTCTGAACTAACGGCCTGGGTATTTGCGTGGCCGCATCCGCCGCTCACCGAGGGTGCGCCGCCGGAAATCGAAAGCCTCTTCCGTGGTGAAACGGGCAGCGGCGCCTATCAGTTGATCAACGACGGCACCCCTCGCGACGCGGGGAGCAAATCGTACAGCGTGGAGATGGTCGGAGCCTCCAGCGATCTGCGCCATGTGGTCTTCGAAGCCGACGAAGCCTTCACGACCGGCGCCCCGACGGGCGCTTGGAGTGTGTACGAATGGACTCCCGGCGCCCCCCTGCGGCTTGTCAGCGTGCTGCCCGGCCCCGGCGAAGTGGCGGCGGCGAGCGCGCATGGCGCTGGCGGCGAAGGGAACTTCAACCGAGGGAACATGCTGCCCAACCTCGTATCGGCCGACGGCTCGCGCATCTTCTGGACGACGCAATGAGCAGTTGTATGTGCGCGAAGACGGCGCCACGACGGTGCAACTCAACGCCTCGCAGCGCACGCCCTCGCTCGGCGACGGGACGGCGGGGTTCGTGGCGGCGACGCCGGACGGCTCGCGCGTGTTCTTCACTGACGAAACGGCGCTTACCGACGGTGCCGACGACAACGGTGGCCTGTACGAATACAGCTTCGCAAGCGGTCGGCTGACGGATCTCACCCCCGACGCCAGCGGGTCTCCCGGCGTGGCGGGGGTCGCGGGGATCGGCGAAGAAGGCGCGAGCGTGTACTTCGTCGCCAGCGCCAGTCTCACGAGCAATGCCCGCCTTGGCGCAGGACAACCGAGCCCTGGCGAAGATAACCTCTACGTCGCTCGTCAGGGCGTGCTCACGTTCATCGCCATCCTCGACGCCGAAGACCACGATTGGACGGACGAATTCGCAGAACGGACGGCCGAGGTGGCGCCCGACGGCGGCCAGCTCGCGTTTGTGTCGAAAGAGCCGCTCACCGGCTACGACAACACCGACCTCAACACCGGCAAGCCGGATGCCGAGATATTCCTCTACGACGCCGGGGCGGAAACGTTGCGGTGCGTGTCGTGCGACCCCAGCGGCGAGCGGCCGATCGGACCCGCGAGCGTGCCCACGCCGAATGGCACCCAACACCTTCCGCGCTACCTCTCCGAAGACGGGCAGCGTGTCTTCTTCGACAGCAGCGACGCGCTGCTGCCGGCAGCCAGCAACGGCCTGCAGAACGTGTATGAGTACGAGAACGGCGCCATCCACCTGATCTCCTCGGGGACCAGCGACGAAAACTCCACACTGGCCGACGCCAGCGCCAACGGCGACGACGTGTTCTTCACCACGCGCGCCCGATTGGTCCCCGAAGATCAGGATGAAAACTCCGACATGTACGATGCGCGGGTCGATGGCGGCTTTCCCGTAACGGTCCTCACCAGCGCCGTGCTCGGGTGAAGCATGCAAGGGACCGGTGAGCACGCCGCCGGCGCCGCTCGTGATTGTCACCGAAGAAACACATGGCGCCGAAGCGCCTCTCGCGCAGCCGGCCGAGCGCGCCGGGTCCGCCTCCGCGCCGCGCGCCGGCAAGCACAAAGCGAAAAAGCCCAAGCATAAGGCGAAAAAGCCCAGGCACAAGGCCGGCGGCGCCCGACATTCCGTGCGCAGGACGAGGAGCTCCCGTGAGGCCCGCGGCGGACGCCGAGCCGGCCGTGGGCAGCAGGCGACGCGACACTCCCTGCGTCCAGGTCGCTCATGTCGGTGTGCAGCAAGGAGGCGCCAGGTGATTGGCCGTCGGTTTCACCTGTGGCTGCTGTGCGGATGCCTTGTCCTCGCCGGTTGTGTGGCGGCGCCCGCGGCTGCCTCCGCGGCATTTGGCTTTAAGTCAATCCAGATGTCCATTCAGCAGGCGCTCTCGACCACACCTGAAACCGTCGAAGTGCTCGGTCCGCCAGATTTTCAGGCCGGCTCGCACCCTTATCAAGTAACGATCAGCGAGGAATTCAACTCCTTCGTCGATGCCGAAGACATACCGGAGCCTGAAGGATTGGTCAAGGACCTCGAGCATCGAACTCCCGCCCGGCCTGATCGGCAATGCCAACGCAGTGCCCCAATGCCCGATGGTGGCGTTCGAGAGCAGCGAGCCTAACGCACAACCACTGCCCGGCGGACACACAGGTGGGTGTGGTCACTCTGTACGCGAACGGCGTCGAGCTGACGATGCCACTCTCAAATCTCGTCCCCGCCCCCGGCTACGCCGCTCAGCTCGGGGTGGTGGTGCTTGCTCCGGCGGTGTTCAGCGTGAAGCTGCGCAACAAGGGCGAATACGCCCTCGACTTGGAACAGCACAACCTTGGTGGGCTGCTGCCGATCATCGGCTTGTCGACGACGATCTGGGGCATTCCCGCCGATTCGCGCCACGATCCCTTTCGAGGCAAATGCCTCGGAGATCCTATTGAGAGTGAAGAAAGAGGTAGATCTGAGGGAAGCTGCCCCAGCGAAGCGCCGGTCGAGCCACTGCTGACGCTGCCCAGCTCGTGCGCCAAGCCACTCACCGCGAGCGTCACGGCGGACTCCTGGGAAGCGCCGGAAGCTCCCATACGGCAATCGGTTACGAGCCGACGGCTCCGAAGGCATGCCCAGCGGCCTCTCGGGTTGCGAACAGCTTGAATTCAACCCGACCGTCACGGTGCGCCCGGAATCGGCGGCCGCCGACTCTCCCACGGGCGTGGCGATTGAAGTGGGCATGCCATACAACAACGATCCTGCCACTCTGGCGGCGGCGAGCTTGCGGGAATTTGCGGTCACGCTGCCCGCCGGCATGTCGATCAACCCCGCAGCCGCCGGCGGGCTCGTCGGGTGCACGCCCGCGCAGATCGGGCTCGGCGAAGAAGGCTCGCCCGGCTGCCCCAAAGAATCGCAGGTGGGTTCCTTCGAAATGCAGACGCCGCTGCTGGCCAAACCGCTGCAGGGCGCGATCTACATCGCGCAGCCAGCCCCGCCCGTTCGACGGCGCACTAGGCGTCTACCTCACCGGCGAAGCGGACGGGCTGAACCTCAAGCTGGCCGGCCAGCTTGACGCGCTATCCAGCGACGGCCAGCTGACGGTCTCGGTGGAGTAATGCGCCGCAGCTGCCGATCACTGCCGTGAAGCTCAATCTCTGGGGAGGACCGCGAGCGACGATCGCCAATCCCCCCACGTGCGGCGTGTACGAAGCGTCCGCTGCGCTGACGCCCTACTCGGCCCCCGAATCGGGCGGACCGGTCGCTCGCTCCAACACCTTTGCGATCGACGAAACATGCGGCGGCCAATTCACGCCATCCATCAAAGCGGGCAGCCACCAGCTCGGCGGCCGGCCACCCGAGCGGTTTGGAGCTCCAGCTGACGCGCACCGATGGGCAGCAGTACCTGAAGACCTTCGACATCACCCTGCCGCCGGGCATGGTGGCGAACATCGTCTCCACTGCGCGCTGCGGCGACGCCGAAGCCGCGGCCGCCGCGTGCCCAGCGAACAGCGAAGTGGCAACCGCAACGATCGGCGATGGGGCGGGCTCGGCTCCCAATTACATCAGTGGCCACGTCTATCTCACCGGCCCTTACGATGGTGATCCGTACGGCATCGCGATCGTGATACCGGCGGTGGTCGGTCCGTTCGACCTCGGTACGATCGTGGTGCGCGGAGGGCTCGAGATCGACATCGCGGCGGCCAGCGTCTCGATCGCGGTCGAACCCTTTCCCGAGATCCTTGGAGGTATACCGTTGCGCGTCAAGAGCCTTCAGCTTAGGACGGCGCCGAACTTCATGGTCAATCCCACCACCTGCGCCGCAGAGCAGGTGGCTGGAGTCGCTGAATCCAGGGCCGGTGTGAGCGTCCCACTCTCGACGCCATTTCAGGCGACCGGCTGCGCGAGTCTCGCATTCGCGCCGACGCTGACCGCCACCGCCGAAGCGCCCGCCTCGAAGCGAGATGGCGTAGGGCTGGATCTGGCGATCGCCTATCCCGCCGAACCGCAGGCAAGTGCCAGCGACCTTGACTTGGAACTGCCCCGTCAGGTGCGTGGCCGTCTCAGCACAATCCAGCAGACCTGCCCCGCCGAGCAGTTTGCGCAGAGCCCGGCCCAGTGTCCACCGGCCGCGCGAGTGGGCAGCGCCCGGATAACCACCAAGGTTCTTCCCAGCCCGCTTGTCGGTCCTATCTATCTGGTGACCGGTGGAGGCCTGCTGCCGCGTCTGAAGATAACGGCGGAAGGTGACGGCGTCTCCGATGAACTGACCGGCAGATTTGTGATTTCAAAGCGTGGCATCACAAGTGCAATCATCGAAGGGATGCCCGACGTGCCGATCTCCTCGATCGCGATTGCCCTGCCTAGCGGGCCCCACTCGGTGCTCGCCACGAACACCGATCTCTGCAAACGGCACCTCACGGTCAACTACTCGTTCACCGCACGCACCGGCACGCGCCTCAAACGGGCCACCAAACTCGCCGTGGCCCGCGGATGCTCGGCCGGGCATACCGCCCGGCGTCGCGCCAGAGGTGTCAGGCGCGCGACCGGACGGTGAAGCGTGGAAGACGGGGCAGCGGCCGCGTCTGTCACGATGCCATGACATCGGCGTGGGGCTGAACCAGGAGTGGAGTCTGTTATCGGAAAGCAAGCCTCAAGGAGGCCATCGTGAATTTCAAGGAGATATCAAGCGCCACCGGCGTGCGCCGTTTGGCGGCCGGTGTGCTCGTGTGCGGCTGTGCCGTAGGTGTCGCGTCCATCGACCTTGCGACTTCGCCCGCTGCGTCTGGCACAGCGCTGCCCGTGGCTCGGGCGGCGACGTCGCAGGTGCAGCAGGTCAACCAAACGGTATTGATGAGCGTCGCCAGCATTCAGGGCAATACGATCACCGCTCACGGCCAGGAGGTGTCTGGGCAGCTCAACGGAGTTGTGTCCTTCGTACTGAAGCTTCTAAACGGCTCCCATGCGAGCACGATCTTCACCGTTTACAACAACGGCCATATGGGCAACCAGCACCACCACAAAGGAACGGTACGGGGCGCCACTGACGGTCACTACAACGTGTCGGGTGCAGTTTCATCATTCTCCGGGCAGATTCTGGGTATGCAGGGTACTGAAGATTTCGCGCATGCGAAGGCGCTGGGCATAAGGCTGTCTGGTACGTTGAACCGCAGAACGTACCAGGTCAGTCTCACGATGAAGGGCAAGTACATCGAATGACCGTCAGGACGGTCGCACGGTAGGCCAGTCAGCTGCTGGTTGAAAGCTGGGCGACCCGACCCGAGAGCCGGTGCGCCGGTCGTTCCTGAGTCGAGCTGCGCGCCTTGGGCAGTCGTTCGGCCGGGGCATCGATGCTCACCCGGCGCTCACAAATGACACTGACGCCCCGCACCGGCGTCGCGAGCCTCGATCACCCGCCCGTCCTGGCGCGTGTTGGGGAGGCGGGAGCTGACCAGCGAACCGATCGCCACGCACAGTAGAAGCGCTGCGGTGGTGGTGACGCGTCCGGTGCGCTCCAGGCCCAGCGCGATGGCGTCCCGGTTGCTGGCGCCGTCCTCGTGGATCTCCCGGATGCGGTCGAGCAGGAATACGCCGTAGTCGGTTGACAGACCCCATGCGAGCGCGACCAGCAGCACTGGTTGGACGACGGAGATCGAGCCGAGGCTCGCGGACTTGAGCAGCCAGTGTGGGTCGCCGTTCTGGAACACCAGCACCAAAACCCCGAGCGCGGCTGCGACCGTGAGCATGTTCATCAGCACTGTCTTGGGCGGCAACACCACCGAACCGGTAAGCAGGAACACCGAAAGCGCAGTGGTGACCGTGAGGATAAGCAACACCACCAGCAGGTTGCTGGTCATCGTCGCCTTGAGGTCGACGAAGGTGGCGGCGGGACCGCCCACCTCGTGTTCGAACGGCTCCGGAATGTCAGGACGGTCGCACGGTAGGCCAGTCAGCTGCTGGTTGAAAGCTGGGCGACCCGACCCGAGAGCCGGTGCGCCGGTCGTTCCTGAGTCGAGCTGCGCGCCTTGGGCAGTCGTTCGGCCGGGGCATCGATGCTCACCCGGCGCTCACAAATGACACTGACGCCCCGCACCGGCGTCGCGAGCCTCGATCACCCGCCCGTCCTGGCGCCGGCGAAGCTCAGCCGACACGTTCTGGCGCCGGCGAAGCGGGCGGCTGACTGACCGTCGCCGGTGGCTGCTGGGCCGTGTCGACGGCGTCTGTCTTCTTCTCGCAGCGACCGGGATCGGCGCGTGAGCCGGTGATGCAGCTTGCGCAGGGGTGCGGGCGCCCACCAGTTGGCCTCTCCCAGGAGGCGCATCAGCGCTGGAACCAGCAGAGCCCGCACAATGGTTGCGTCGATCAGCACCGCCGCCACCACGGCGAGCACGAGCTCGCGCGTGTTGGGGAGGCGGGAGCTGACCAGCGAACCGATCGCCACGCACAGTAGAAGCGCTGCGGTGGTGGTGACGCGTCCGGTGCGCTCCAGGCCCAGCGCGATCGCGTGCTCGGTTGCTGGCGCCGTCCTCGTGGATCTCCCGGATGCGGTCGAGCAGGAATACGCCGTAGTCGGTTGACAGACCCCATGCGAGCGCGACCAGCAGCACTGGTTGGACGACGGAGATCGAGCCGAGGCTCGCGGACTTGAGCAGCCAGTGTGGGTCGCCGTTCTGGAACACCAGCACCAAAACCCCGAGCGCGGCTGCGACCGTGAGCATGTTCATCAGCACTGTCTTGGGCGGCAACACCACCGAACCGGTAAGCAGGAACACCGACAAGCGCAGTGGTGACCGTGAGGATAAGCAACACCACCAGCAGGTTGCTGGTCATCGTCGCCTTGAGGTCGACGAAGGTGGCGGCGGGACCGCCCACCTCGTGTTCGAACGGCTCCGGAATGTCACGTATACGTCTCACCACCCGCTGTGCCCCAGCGCCGGAGGCTTCCCCCTTGGGCTGGATGTACATCACTGCCACATGCCGGTGTTTGAGGCGCTGGAAGGACGTGTGGACGGCCTCTCCGGGAATGCGGTCCAGCGTCACGGCGGTAGCGGCTGAGCTGGCTGTTGCTGGCATGGGCGCTCACCACCTCGATCACGTGTTCGGGATCGAGCTTGAAGTTGGCCGCGATCGTGTCGCTAACCTGGCGCGTGCTGGTGGAGGTCGGCAGTGCCGTGGCCGAGCCGATCGCCGAGAGCTTGATGCCCAGTACCGGCACTGCCAGGAGCACCAGGAAGCCGATGCGCACACCGCGACGGTCACCGGCCGCCGCATCACGGCGGTGGCCAGCCGATACCAGCGGCCGGCCAGCACCGGTCTGGAGATGGTGCCGGCCGAGCGCTGCAACCATTGCGGTGAGAGCGCATTGACGCGCGGGCCCAACAGCAACAGCAGCGCCGGCAATATGGTAACGGCGGCAATGCACACCAGCAACGCTGTCAGTATCGCGCCGATACCCATTGAGTAGAAGACCTGCTGGGGCAGCACCAACAGCGAGCCCGCCGCCATGATCACCGTCGCTGCGCTGAACATCACCGTGCGGCCAGCCGTAGCCATCGCGTGGACGACGGCAGCGTGCACATCGTCGGGGCGGTGACCAGCTCCTCGCGGAAGCGCGAGACGATCAGCAGGCTGTAGTCGATCGCCAGCCCTATGCCGAGTGTGGTGATGATGCCGATCGACAGGCCGGAGATTGGCAAGAAGGACGTGACGAGCTGTAGGCCGGCGCGCATCAGGGCGATCGCCGTTGCGCCCAGCACGAGCGGGCAGCGCTGCCGCCACCAGGCCCCGGAAGAATAAGATCGTGAGCAGCAGCAGGAGTGGGAAGGAGAACAGCTCTGCGCGCTTCAAATCCTGTTCGATCACTTCGTTGGACTGTGGGGCGCCGATATCGCTGCCGCCGAACTTCACCCCAGGCCAGTGCTGCAGGCGACTGACAAGCTCGATCCCCTCTTCGCTGTGGGTCAGTTCTGAGCCTGGGCGGAAGCGCACGGTAAGATAGTCGAACCTCTGATTACGTGACACGAGCGCCGCGCCGACATCGAGCGCGCTCTGTACTTCGCCCACGCTGTGGTCGTGTTCGATCGCTTCCTGAAGCTTGTGGATCTTGAACCCGCGCGCCAGTCCTTCCAAGAGCGCGGCTTTCGATCCCGTGCGGTGGTGACCCGTCGGCCCGAGGTCGAGCAGCACGAACAGGCCCGGCGGTGACTCGTAGCCGGTGCCACGTTCGATCAGTTGATCGGCCTTGGCGCTCCCGGAGTTCGGGTTGGTGATCCCCAGGGGGCTCAGGTGACGGACAAGTCCTGCGCTGTACAGCCCACCGAGCGCCACCACGACGACGGCCGCGGCGAGGACGATCCGCGCACGACGAGGAGTAAGGAACGCTGCAAAACTAGGCACCAAACTGACTTTAGTGGGGCGGGGAAAGCGCGTCAAATAGCCCTAAGGCGGATCTTCCCAGGTGGGACAATCTGGCGCATCGCTGATGCCCTGGCATGCCATATAGGCGTGTGAAGCCCTCCCCAGAGCGGCTGTCGAGGTTTAAGATCACTTTGGGCGGTAAAAGGATTCATCTTTTGCGCCGCTCGTCTTGTAAATCCTTTAACCGCAGAAGCTGCTCGTCGGGGGAGCCGGTTGACGTGAACGAAATTGGACTGGGAGCTCGACAGCTGGCACTAGGTGTGATCGCCATCGGCGCCACGACGGGGAGGGTGGCCGATAAACTCTGATGAGGAGGCTCTGGCACCTGAGGCGGCCGACTGCTGCCCCCGAGCTGACGAAGGAAAGCTCGCAGGCGAACGCGACCGCGGCGGACGAGCCGATTGCTGTCATTGGCATCGCGTGCCGCGTGCCGCATGCGGCGAGTGTGGCTGCGTTCTGGCGCCTCCTACGCGAAGGGGTGGACGCCGTTGGGGAGATGCCGGCGCAACGGCGAGCCCTGGCGGGGGGGCGATGGCCGGCTGTGAGAGGCGGATTTCTGGAAGACGTCGATCTATTCGACGCCGGTTTCTTCGGCGTGTCACCACGCGAGGCCGCCGCGACGGATCCACAGCAGCGGCTGATGCTCGAACTCGGCTGGGAGGCGCTCGAAGACGCCTGCATACCTCCCGCTCGACTACGTGGCAGTCAGTCCGGGGTGTTCGTAGGGGCCATCTCCAGCGACTACGCCGACCTGCTGCAAGCCCAGGGAGAAGAGGCTGTCACACGGCACGCGCTTACCGGGTTGCAACGCGGCGTGATTGCCAACCGGATCTCTTACACCCTCGGTCTGCGGGGACCCAGCCTCACGGTGGACACGGGCCAATCAGCGTCGCTGGTCGCCGTGCACCTTGCCTGCGAGAGCCTGCGCCGCGGGGAGTCGTGGCTGGCGCTCGCGGGTGGCGCGCAACTGAACATATCGCCGCACAGTGCCGCCGTGGCCGCGCGGTTTGAAGGGCTGTCCCCGGACGGACGCTGCTTCACTTTCGATGCTCGCGCCAATGGCTACGTTCGCGGGGAGGGCGGCGCCGTCGTCGTTCTCAGGCCCCTGGCGGATGCCGTGGCGGCTGGCGATCGCGTGTACTGCGTGATCCGCGGCGGGGCGGTCAACAACGATGGCGGTGGCGAGGGTCTGACGGCGCCGAGCCGGCAAGCGCAGGAGGAGGTGCTGCGTCTCGCCTATCGGCGAGCGGGTGTGGCGCGCCCAGACGTGCAGTATGTCGAGCTGCACGGCACCGGCACCAGGCTGGGCGACCGGATCGAGGCGGCGGCGCTCGGCGGCGCGCTCGGGACCGGCAGGCCACTGCACAGGCCGCTGCTGGTCGGCTCGGTGAAGACCAACATCGGCCATCTCGAGGGGGCCGCCGGCGTCGTCGGACTGATCAAGGCGGCGCTCGCCATTCATCATCGGGAGATCCCGGCGAGCCTCAATTTTCAGGCGCCCAACCCTGATATTCCGCTTGACGAACTGCGGCTCAGCGTGCAGCGCCAGCTCGATGCATGGCCCGACACCGATGGGCCGCTGCTCGCAGGGGTCAGCTCGTTTGGCGTAGGGGGCACCAACTGCCATCTGGTCCTGGCTGAGCCTCCCTCGCCCGAAGTGCTTGCGCCTGCGCGCTCGCGCTCCCGCCTGCCCGTCGCGGGAGCGCCGCTCGGAGAGAGCACGCTGGCCTGGGTGCTCTCCGGCCGCGGCGACACCGCCCTGCGCGCTCAGGCACAACAGCTCGAGCGTCACCTCGAGTCCGAGCGCGAGCTCGACGCGGCGGACATCGGACACACGCTTGCTGTCGGCCGCGCGGCGTTCGAGCACCGGGCGGTGATCCTCGGCGCGGAGCGCGAGGAGCTCTTTGCCGGCCTGGGCAGGTTGGGCCGCGTGGAGCCTGCGGTCAACGTGATCGAAGGCGTCGCGCCCGACGGCGGGGGCGGCGCCGTGTTCGTGTTCCCCGGTCAGGGGTCGCAATGGGAGGGCATGGCGCTGGCTCTGCTCGAGCGCTCGCCCGTGTTCGCCGAGCGGATTCATGCCTGCGCGCAGGAGCTGGAAGAGTACGTCGACTGGTCGCTGCTCGATGTGCTCACGGGAGCGAACGCGGCGCCTGGGCTCGACCGGCTTGACGTGGTTCAGCCGGTCCTGTTCGCCGTGATGGTGGCTCTCGCGGCGTTGTGGCGGGCCTGTGGGGTGCGGCCCACCGCTGTGGTGGGCCATTCTCAAGGGGAGATCGCCGCCGCGCACGTCGCTGGCGGCCTTTCGCTGCGGGACGCCGTGCGCGTGGTCGTGCTGCGCAGCCGCGTGCTGTGCGCGCTGGTGGGAAAGGGCGGCGTGGTGTCGATCGCGGCGCCCCTGGCGTGGGTCTCGGAGCGTCTCGGTCGGTGGGGCGGAAGAATCTCACTGGGGGGTGTGAACGGTCCTCGCTCGGTCGGAGTGGTGGGTGATCACGATGCGCTGGCGCAGCTGCTGGAGGTCTGCGAGAGTGAGGGTGTCCGCGCGCGCGAGGTCGCTGCCACGGTGGCCTCGCACTCGCCACAGGTCGAGCCGCTGCGCGGCGAGCTGCTGGAGGCGCTCGCACACGTCGTCCCGCGATCGGGCGAGGTGCCCTTCTATTCGACGGTCACCGGGGGGCTGCTGGACACCGCCAAGTTGAACAACGAGTACTGGTACCGCAACACCCGCCAACCGGTCCAGTTCGAGCGCGCGGTCCATACTCTGCTCGAGCGTGCTCCAGCGGCGTTCGTGGAGGTCAGTCCGCACCCGGTCCTGACCACCGGCGTACAGGAAGTCATCGACGAGCGCGGCGACACTCCGGCCGGTGGGGGTGGGCACCGGCAGATCGCTGCGCTCGGGACGCTCGCTCGCAACCAGGGCGACGTGCGACGGTTCACCTCCGCGCTCGCCGAAGCCTGGATCGCGGGCGTGCCGGTCGATTGGGGCGTGGTCACTGATCGGGCGGGCGTGCGCCGTGTGCAGCTGCCGACCTATCCCTTCCAGCGCACCAAACATTGGCTGACGGAGGATGCGGTCGGCGAGGCGCGCGCGCTCGAGGGCCAGCGCGGCAAGCAGGGTCCGGCACCGGGAGAGCGTGCATGGGAGGCAAACGAGGAGCCCGGGAATCGGGCGGTGCAGACGAGCGGCGATCGCACGGGCACCACTCCGGGCGAAAACTCGCCGTTGGCGCGGCGCCTGGCCGGCGCGCCGAGCGCCGAGCGCTGGGAGATCATGCTCGACGCGGTGCGCGCCCACGTCGCGGCCGTGCTTGGACATGCCTCACCGCGGGAGGTCGAGAGCCGGCGCGCCTTCAAAGAGCTCGGGGTGGATTCGCGCGGGGCAGTTGAGATACGCAACCGTCTGCAAGCGCTCACACAGCTGCGTCTGCCGCCCTCGCTGCTGTTCGATCACCCGACACCTGACGCGCTCGCCGCCCATTTGTTGCGCGAGCTCGCCGGTGAGTCGCGGGAACGCCTGCGGCCGCCAACCTCCTCGTCGATGCTCGACGAGGAGATCGCGATCGTCGGGATGGGCTGCCGCTACCCCGGTGGGGTCGCCTCACCCGCCGAGCTTTGGGAGTTGGTCCTCGCGGGCCGGGACGCGATCGGCGAGTTCCCTCGCGATCGCGGTTGGGATGTGGAGCGTCCGCACGACCCCGACCTGACTCGGGCAGGCCAGAGCTACAGCCGCAGCGGGGGGTTCCTCTACGACGCCGCACAGTTCGACGCCGAGTTCTTCGGGCTCAGCCCGCGGGAGTCGCTGACGATGGACCCCCAGCAGCGCCTCCTGTTGGAAGTGTCCTGGGAGGCGCTGGAACGCGCGGGGATCGATCCAGCCGCGCTACGCGGCTGCCGAGCCGGCGTGTTCGCCGGGGCGATGTATCACGACTATGGCGCCGCCCTGGGGGTGTCGAGGTCGGCGAGCCTTGCGGGTTATGCGCTGACGGGCGGCGCCGGGAGCGTCGTGTCGGGCCGGATTGCCTATGCGCTTGGGCTGGAGGGACCGGCGGTCACGGTCGACACGGCGTGCTCGTCGTCGCTCGTCGCGCTGCACCTGGCCTGCCAGTCGTTGCGCTTGGGCGAGTGCGATCTGGCGCTCGCCGGCGGCGTGACGGTGATGAGCACGCCGGATGTGTTCGCGAGCTTCAGCGCTCAGGGTGGGCTTGCCCCGGACGGGCGCTGCAAGTCCTTCGCCGACGCGGCCGACGGCACCGGCTGGTCGGAGGGCGTGGGCGTGGCGGTCGTGGAGCGGCTCGCCGATGCCCGCCGGCTCGGTCATCCGGTGCTGGCGGTGGTGCGCGGCAGCGCCATCAATCAGGATGGCGCCAGCAACGGGTTGACGGCCCCCAACGGGCCCTCGCAGCAGCGGGTCATCGGCGAGGCGCTGGCGCACGCCGGACTCTCGCCGCTCCAGGTGGACGCGGTGGAGGCGCATGGCACTGGTACCACGCTTGGCGATCCGATCGAGGCCCAGGCACTGCTGGCGAGCTACGGTCGAGATCGCGATCGCCCGCTGTGGTTGGGCTCGATCAAGTCGAACATCGGCCACACCCAGGCGGCTGCCGGCATTGCGGGCGTGATCAAGACGGTGATGGCGATGCGCCATCGCGTGTTGCCGCCCACGCTGCACGTGGACCGGCCCTCGAGCAACGTGGACTGGTCGGCGGGATCGGTCTCGCTGCTGCTGGCGCAGACCCCGTGGGAGGACAGGGGCGAGCCGCGGCGCGCTGGCGTGTCGTCGTTTGGGATCAGCGGCACCAACGCTCACGTGATCCTCGAGGAGGTCGCCGGACCCTGAGACTCTGGCAGTTGCGGTCTCCGACCGTGAGCCCTCGGCTCTGGGGACGATTCCTGCTGAGCATGCGCCGCCGGGAGCAATTCCGGCAGAGCGGGGACGGCCCGCCACGCGCGAAGCCCTGGGTGCTCTCCGGCCGTGGTCGCGGCGCCGTCTGCGCTCAGGCCGCGCGACTGCAGGAGCACCTCGCCGCCCACCCACAGTTGGCCGTGAACGACATCGGGCTTTCGCTCGCGCACCGTCCGGAACTGGAGGACCGCGCGGTGCTGCTGGGAGAGGAGCGGGACGAACTGCTGGTTGGGCTCGGCGCATTGGCGCGGGATGAGCCTGCGGCTGGTGTTCTGCGCGGTGAGAGTGGCCGCGACGGTGCGCGCAAGGTCGCGTTCCTGTTCACGGGTCAGGGTTCGCAGCGGGTGGGGATGGGCAGTGGGTGTTATGCGGCGTTTCCGGTTTTCCGTGCCGGGTTCGATGAGGTGTGCGGGCATCTGGATGAGCATTTGGAGTGCTCGTTGCGTGAGGTCGTGTTCGGGGCGGGTGCCGATGGAACGCAGGTTGCGTCTGCGCCGGCTGGCGAGGGGGTTGGCTCGTTGTTGGACGCGACGGCGTTTACGCAGGCGGCGTTGTTCGCGCTCGAGGTCGCGATGTTCAGACTTTTGCAGAGCTGGAGGGTGCGCCCTGATTTCTTGATCGGTCACTCGGTTGGGGAGCTGGCGGCTGCGCATGTGGCGGGTGTTTTTTCGCTGCCGGATGCGTGTCGGCTGGTCGCTGCGCGGGGGAGGTTGATGGGTGCGCTACCGGCGGGTGGGGCGATGCTCGCGCTCGGCGCCTCTGAGGTGGAGGTGCGTGGTTCGCTCGAGGAGCTCGAGGGTGGCGCCGGGCGTGTGGCGTTGGCTGCAGTGAATGCGCCGGGTTCGGTGGTGGTTTCGGGTGAGCAGGACGCGGTCGGCGTGGTGGAGGCGTTCTGGCGTGAGCGTGGTGTGAAGGTGAAGCGGTTGCGGGTGTCTCACGCGTTTCATTCGCCGTTGATGGAGCCGATGCTCGAGCAGTTTGGTGAGGTCGCGGCTGGGGTCGAGTTTGGTGAGCCGCGGATTCCGGTGGTGTCCAATCTGACTGGGAGTCTCGCTCGTGGTGAGGAGTTGTGCACTCCTGGCTACTGGGTGCGTCACGTCCGCGAGACGGTGCGTTTCGCGGACGGTGTGCGATGGATGACGGGCGAGGGCGTTGATGGGTTTCTGGAGCTCGGTCCGGACGGTGCGTTGAGCGCGATGGTGCAGGAATGCACCGACGAAGTCGCCACGACCAAGGAGGCTGGCGAGCAGGGCCCGGTCACGGCGATTCCCGTACTGCGGACGGGGGTCGAGGAGGCTCGTTCGCTGCTGGCGGCGGTGGGTTCGCTGTGGGTCGGTGGTCGGGATGTGGATTGGGTTGAGGTGTTCGCTGAGGCGGGCGCCCGGCAGGTCGAGCTGCCCACCTATGCCTTTCAGCGCAGGCGTTACTGGTTGGCAGATCGGCTCGGTGCGGGGGGCGCGACCGGCGAGGGCGCGCAGGGTGTTGGGCATCCTCTGCTGGGGGCGGCCGTGTCGCTCGCGGAGGACGGCCGACTGGTGTGCACCGGGCGTCTCTCCGCGCAGACACCCGGCTGGATCGGCGACCACGTGCTCGCAGGGGCGGTGGTGGTGCCGGGCACGGTGTTCGTGGAGGCTGTGTTGCACGTGGCGCGCCAGCTGGGATGCGAGCTGCTGGAGGAGCTCGTGATCGAGTCTCCGCTGGTGCTCTCCGAGGGGGAGGTCGTGCAGCTGCAGCTGTCGGTGGAGGCTCTTGATGAGCACGGCGCCCGCAGGGTCACGATTTACGCGCGCGTGCAGGACACCGATGCGGCCGAGGAGGATGCGGTCTGGACGCGTCACGCCAGCGGTGTGCTCGCTGGGGTTCAGCCGGCCTCGCCGGAGGAGGAGGAAGTGCGAGCGTTGGCGACCTCACTCGCTGACGGCTCGTGGCCGCCGCCCGGAGCGATTCCCGTGGAGGTCGACGATCTATATGGCGAGATGGCCGAGCTCGGCTTTGAATACGGGCCGGCGTTCACGTGTGTCCGGGCCGCGTGGCAACGCGGCGAGGAGTTTTTCTGCGAGGTCGCTCTGGGGGAGTCCGAGCAGGCGCAGGCAGGTAGCTATGGGGTGCACCCGGCATTGT
Source organism: uncultured Solirubrobacterales bacterium (assembly GCA_963812595.1). Taxonomy (GTDB): domain Bacteria; phylum Actinomycetota; class Thermoleophilia; order Solirubrobacterales; family Solirubrobacteraceae; genus Palsa-744. The sequence goes on along the minus strand of CAWEVQ010000008.1, from coordinate 113,749 downwards.
TGGATGCCGCGCTGCAGGGCATGGTGGGGCAGCTGAATGGCGGGCTCGGCGCGGGCACTGGCGAGGATCGCAAAGGCTTGCGTCTGCCGTTCGCGTTCAACGGCGTGCGCTTGCGCAGCCCGGGCGCCGCCGCGTTGCGTGTGGTTCTCGCTCCCACTGGCGCTGGCGCCAGCGCGATGTCCATGGCGGCGTGCGACGAGCGCGGGACGCTCGTGGCGTCGGTGCGCTCGCTGAGCTTCAAGGCCACTGCCGCAAGCCGGTTGACGCGGGCTCGCCGCGGAGTTTCGCGGTCGCTGTTCGAGTTGGATTGGGCTGAGCTTGCGGACGTGTCTGGGGAAGCTCGGGCACCGGAGGAGGCGTGGGCTGCGGTGGGTCTGCAGGGGCAGGCTCTCGCTGAAACCCTGAGCCCCCATCAGGCATGTCGTGCGCACGATGACTTGGATTCGGTGTGCGCAGCGATCGACAGCGGAGGCACCCCGCCTGCTGTGGTGCTGATCGACTGTGGGGCGATCGTTGGTGGTATTTCGTCGGTGTCCTCGTTGACGCAGGTGGGGGGTGAACTGGCGCAAGAGACACTTGAGTTGTTGCAGGTGTGGCTGGGGGATGAGCGTTTTGCGGGGTCGCGTCTTGTTGTGGTGACGAGGGGCGCGGTGGGTGTTCGTGGGGGGGAGGGTTGTGTGGGGTTGGTGCAGGCGCCGGTTTGGGGGTTGGTGCGGGCGGCGCAGGCGGAGCATCCGGGGCGGTTTGTGCTTGTGGATGTTGATGGGGAGGAGGCTTCGTGGGGGGTTTTGGCTGCGGCGTTGGATGTGGGTGAGGCGGGGCTGGGGTTGGGTGGTGGTGGTGAGGTGCAGTTGGCGGTGCGTGCGGGGAAGGCGTTTGCTCCTCGGCTCGGGCGGCGGGTTGGTTCTGAGTCGTTGGTGGTTCCTGAGGGTGTGGGGGCGTGGCGCCTGGATGTGTGTGTGGGGGGTGCGCAGGGGGAGCTTGAGCTGGTGGGCGCGTCCGGGCTGCAGGCGCCGCTTGGGGTGGGGCAGGTGCGGGTGGGGGTGCGGGCTGGTGGTTTGAATTTCCGGGATGTGTTGTTGGCGCTTGGTGTGTATCCGGGGGAGGCGGGGATTGGCAGCGAGGGTGCGGGTGTCGTAGTGGAGGTTGGCCCTGGTGTGAGTGATCTTGCGGTGGGTGACCGGGTGATGGGGATGTTCTCGGGCTTTGGGCCTGTGGCGGTGGCTGATCGTTGTTTGTTGGCGTGTTTGCCTGATGGGTGGTCGTTCGCGGAGGGTGCGTCGGTGCCGGTGGCGTTTTTGACGGCGTATTACGCGCTTGTGGATTTGGCGGGGTTGCGGGCGGGTGAGAGGGTGTTGGTGCACGCTGGTGCTGGTGGGGTGGGGATGGCGGCGGTGCAGTTGGCTAAGCATTTGGGCGCGGAGGTGTTCGCTACGGCGAGCCCATCGAAGTGGGAGACTCTGCGTGCGCTGGGGTTGGATGACGCGCACATTGCCTCCTCGCGCTCGTCCGAGTTCCGGGAGCGTTTTTTGGAGGCGACGGGTGGTCGGGGTGTGCAGGTGGTGCTCGATTCGCTAGCGGGCGAACTCGTGGACGCTTCGCTTGATTTGTTGGTCGAGGGTGGGCGGTTCATCGAGATGGGAAAGACCGATGTGCGTGACCCCGACGTGATTGCCGCGGGACATCCCGGCGTGTCCTATCGGGCGTTTGACCTGATGGAGGCGGGTGGTGAGCGGATCGGTGTGATGCTCGGTGAGTTGCTTGGGCTGTTCGAGCGTGGTGCGTTGCGGGGGTTGCCGGTCGCGGTTTGGGATGTTCGTCGTGCACCGGAGGCGTTTCGTTTTATGCAGCAGGCGCGTCATACGGGGAAGATCGTGTTGAGTGTCCCATCTGCGTTGGATCGGGCGGGCACGGTGTTGGTCACGGGTGGGACTGGTGCGTTAGGCGTGCTTACTGCTCGGCATCTCGTGACTGGGCATGGTGTGCGTCGTCTGTTGCTGGTCAGCCGCCGTGGGGCGCAGGCCGAGGGCGCTGGAGAGCTGCGCGCGGAGCTCGAGTCCATGGGCGCGGATGTTCGTATTGAGGCTTGTGATGTGAGCGATCGCGATCAGCTCGCGGGTTTGCTGGCGTCGATTCCTTCCGAGTGTCCGCTAACGGGGGTCGTGCACGCTGCGGGTGTGCTCGATGATGGTGTGATCGGTGCGTTGACGGGGGAGCGTCTGCGGGTGGTGCTGGCGGGCAAGGCGCACGCGGCGTGGTATTTGCATGAGCTCACCGAGCACCTGGATTTGTCGATGTTTGTGTTGTTCTCCTCGGCGGCAGGTGTGCTTGGTAATCCAGGCCAGGGTAGTTATGCGGCGGCTAACGCTTTTCTGGATGCGTTGGCGGCTGATCGCCGTGCGCGGGGATTGCCGGCTGTTTCGCTGGCGTGGGGGCTTTGGGAGCAGGCCGGAGGTATGGGGGCTGGTTTGAGCGAGAGTGATGTCTCGCGGATGGCGCGTTCTGGTCTGGTCGCGCTCTCGGCGGAGGAAGGTCTTGAGTTGTTCGATCGCGCGGTCGCGCTCGATGCGTCTGTGGTGTTGCCGATGCGCCTGGATATGGGTGCGCTGCGCGCGGGCGCGCGGGAGGGCTCGGTACCCGCGGTACTGCGTGGCCTGCTTGGTGCGGGGACGCGCTCGGCGAGTCCGGCTGCCGATTCGTTTGCGGAGTCGCTTGTGTCATTGGCGGCCGGTGAGCGTGAGGGCGCGGTGCTGGAGGTGGTGCGTGCGGAGGTCGCGCGCGCGTTGGGGCATGCTTCGCTAGCTGCGGTCGCGGGTGATCGTCCGCTTCAGGAGATCGGGTTTGACTCCCTGATGGCGGTCGAGCTACGCAACCGCCTCGCGGCCAGGAGCGGGTTGAGCTTGCCGACAACACTCGTGTTCGACTACCCCACCCCGGAAGCGCTCGCTGGTTTTCTGGTGGGTGAGCTCATGGGTGTCCGTGTGGGTGGGCGTGCGCTCACGGTCGTCTCGAGGCCCGTGTCTGAAGATCCGATCGCGGTGGTCGGAATGAGCTGCCGGCTGCCAGGTGGTGTGCACTCACCGGATGATCTATGGAAGCTGCTGCAGCGCGGCAGTGATGCAGTATCGCCGTTTCCTGTTGACCGGGGGTGGAGTCTTGACACGCTTTACAACCCCGACCCCGAGATCCCGGGCACATGCTCAGCGTGTGAAGGCGGCTTCCTTGAGGATGCTTGGGGGTTTGACGCGGAGTTCTTCGCGATCAGTCCGCGTGAGGCGTTGGCGATGGATCCTCACCAGCGACTGTTGTTGGAAGCGTGCTGGGAGGCGCTCGAAGATGCGGGCATCGACCCGCTCTCGCTGCGGGGTACGCAGACCGGGATTTTCGCGGGTGTCAGCGCATTGGACTTCTGTGGGGGCATGTGGGCGGCGCCGAAGGGGCGGGAGCACCTCGCGGGCTACTGGCTGACTGGGACCGCTAGCAGCATGGTTTCGGGTCGTATTTCGTATGTGCTGGGGGTGGAGGGCCCGTCGGTCTCGGTGGATACCGCGTGCTCTTCTTCGCTGGTGTCGCTGCATCTGGCGAGCCAGGCGCTACGTAACCATGAATGCTCACTCGCGCTTGCGGGAGGGGTGACGGTCTTGGGTTCGCCTGGGTTGTTTGTGCAGTTCAGCGCGCAGCGCGGTCTCGCCGCGGACGGTCGCTGCAAGTCGTTCGCTGAGGCGGCCGATGGTGTGGGTTGGGGCGAGGGGGTGGGTGTGGTCGCGCTGGAGCGGCTGTCCGATGCGCGTGAGCATGGGCGTGAGGTTCTGGCGCTTGTGCGCGGCAGCGCGGTTAACCAGGACGGAGCGAGTAATGGGCTGACAGCCCCCAATGGTCCTTCCCAGCAGCGGGTGATCGAGCAGGCGCTCGCGCGGGCGGGGCTCTCACCGGCCGAGGTCGATGCGGTCGAGGCGCATGGGACGGGCACGAGGCTCGGTGACCCGATCGAGGCGGGTGCGCTGCTAGCTACCTACGGGCAGGAACGCGAGCGTCCGCTGTGGCTGGGGTCGATCAAGTCGAACATCGGCCACACCGTCGCCGCGGCCGGCGTCGCCGGTGTCATCAAGATGGTGCTCTCGCTACGCCACGGCATGCTGCCGCGGACACTGCACGTCGATGAGCCCTCAAGCCATGTTGACTGGTCCACCGGGCAGGTCGAGCTGCTCACCGACCCGCAACCGTGGGCGAAAGCCGACACCCCACGCCGCGCCGGCGTGTCCTCGTTCGGGATCAGCGGCACCAACGCCCACGTGATCCTCGAAGAAGCACCGACCACCGACACGCTCATTCCCGGCACACTCGAGCACCAACTCCTCCCAGCAGACGCGGTTGGCATCGAGCCGGGCGTGGTCCCGTGGGTGTTTTCGGGTCGTGGTGAGGGTGCTGTGTGTGCTCAGGCTGCGCGGCTGGGGGAGTATTTGGTTGGCGACCCGGGGTTTGTCATGGGGGATGTTGGGTTTTCGCTTGCTGGTCATCCGGTGTTGGAGGACCGTGCGGTGGTGGTTGGTGGGGAGCGGGATGAGTTGTTGGCGGGGTTGGGTGCGTTGGCGCGGGATGACGAGGCCGCGGTAGGGATTTTGCGTGGTGGTGGTGGCGGCCGCGGGGGCAGGCTGGCGTTTTTGTTTACGGGTCAGGGTTCGCAGTGGGTGGGGATGGGTAGCGGGTGCTATGCGGCGTTCCCGGTTTTTCGTGCGGCGTTCGACGAGGTCTGCGCGTATCTGGATGAGTATCTGGAGTGCTCGCTGCGAGATGTCGTGTTCGGAGCGGGTGCTGATGGAGGGCAGGCCGTGTCTGCGTCGGCAGGCGATGGGGTTGGCTCGTTGTTGGACGCGACGGCGTTTACGCAGGCGGCGTTGTTCGCGCTCGAGGTCGCGATGTTCAGACTTTTGCAGAGCTGGAGGGTGCGCCCTGATTTCTTGATCGGTCACTCGGTTGGGGAGCTGGCGGCTGCGCATGTGGCGGGTGTTTTTTCGCTGCCGGATGCGTGTCGGCTGGTCGCTGCGCGGGGGAGGTTGATGGGTGCGCTACCGGCGGGTGGGGCGATGCTCGCGCTCGGCGCCTCTGAGGTGGAGGTGCGTGGTTCGCTCGAGGAGCTCGAGAGTGGCGCCGGGCGTGTGGCGTTGGCTGCGGTGAATGCGCCGGGTTCGGTGGTGGTTTCGGGTGGGCAGGACGCGGTCGGCGTGGTGGAGGCGCTCTGGCGTGAGCGTGGTGTGAAGGTGAAGCGGTTGCGGGTGTCTCACGCGTTTCATTCGCCGTTGATGGAGCCGATGCTCGAGCAGTTTGGCGAGGTCGCGGCTGGGGTCGAGTTTGGTGAGCCGCAGATCCCGTTGGTGTCTAATCTCACCGGGAGTCTTGCTCGCGGTGAGGAGTTGTGCACTCCTGGCTACTGGGTGCGTCACGTCCGCGAGACGGTGCGTTTCGCGGACGGTGTGCGATGGATGACGGGCGAGGGCGTTGATGGGTTTCTGGAGCTCGGTCCGGGTGGTGTGTTGAGCGCGATGGTGCAGGAATGCGCTGAGGAGTCCGGCACGACCGATGAGGCTGGCGGGCGGGGTCCGGTAACGGTGGTTCCTGCGCTGCGGACGGGCGTCGAGGAGACGCGTTCGTTGTTGACGGCGGTGGGCGAGCTGTGGGTGGGTGGCCGGGATGTGGATTGGGCCGGGGTGTTCGCCGGTTCGGGCGCTCGGCGGGTGGGGCTACCGACCTATGCCTTCCAGCGCAAGCGCTACTGGTTTTCAGACCAGTTCGGCGCGGGGAGCATGACCGCCGACGGCGCACAGGGCGTCGGACATCCTTGGCTGGGGGTGGCTGTGTCGCTCGCGGAGGATGGCCGGCTTGTGTGCACCGGGCGTCTTTCCGTGCAAATGCCGGGGTGGATCGGCGACCACGTGATTGCGGGGGCGGTCGTGGTACCGGGTACGGTGTTCGTGGAGGCCGTGTTGCACGTGGCGGACCGGCTCGGGTGCGAGGTGTTGGAGGAGCTCGTGATCGAGTCTCCGCTGGTGCTCTCCGAGGGGGAGGTCGTGCAGCTGCAGCTGTCCGTCGAGGCTCCGGACGGGCATGGCACTCGCAGGGTCACGGTTTACGCGCGCGCGGCGGAGGACACCGAGGCGGCCGAGGAGGATGGGGTGTGGATTCGCCACGCCAGCGGCCTGCTCGCCGGTGGGCAGCCGGCCTCGCCGGAGGAGGAGGAAGTACGAGCGTGGGCGGCCTCGCTCGCCGGTGCCCAGTGGCCGCCGCCTGGAGCGATCCCCGTGGAGGTCGACGATCTCTATGGCGAGATGGCCGAACTCGGCCTTGAATATGGGCCAGCGTTCGCGTGCGTGAGGGGTGCTTGGCGACTTGGTGAGGAGCTGTTCTGCGAGGTCGCTCTGGAGGAGCCCGAGCAGGCGCAAGCCGCTGGCTACGGCATTCACCCCGTATTGTTGGATGCCGCGCTGCAGGGCATGGTGGGGCAGCCGAACGGCGGTGCAGGCGCGGGCGCCGAGGAGGACGGCAAGGGTTTGCGCCTGCCGTTCGCGTTCAACGGCGTGCGACTGCACAGCACCGGCGCCGCCGCGTTGCGCGTGAGACTCGCGCTCGCGGATGCTGATGCGATGTCGATGGTGGCGTCCGACGAGCACGGGGCGCTCGTCGTATCGATGCGCTCCTTGACGCTCAAGGTCGCACCCAAGGGCCGGTTCGCTCAGGCTCGCCAACGAACCGCACGGTCGTTGTTCGAGATCGACTGGACAGAGCTGACGGTCTCCGAGCAGAATTGCCCCCCGTCAGGGGAGCCTTGGGCTGTGATTGGTTCGCAAGCGTTCGCCGAAACCTTGCACGTCTACCAGGCATGTCGTGCGCACGATGACTTGGATTCGGTGTGCGCAGCGATCGACAGCGGAGGCACCCCGCCTGCTGTGGTGCTGATCGACTGTGGGGCGATCGTTGGTGGTATTTCGTCGGTGTCCTCGTTGACGCAGGTGGGGGGTGAACTGGCGCAAGAGACACTTGAGTTGTTGCAGGTGTGGCTGGGGGATGAGCGTTTTGCGGGGTCGCGTCTTGTTGTGGTGACGAGGGGCGCGGTGGGTGTTCGTGGGGGGGAGGGTTGTGTGGGGTTGGTGCAGGCGCCGGTTTGGGGGTTGGTGCGGGCGGCGCAGGCGGAGCATCCGGGGCGGTTTGTGCTTGTGGATGTTGATGGGGAGGAGGCTTCGTGGGGGGTTTTGGCTGCGGCGTTGGATGTGGGTGAGGCGGGGCTGGGGTTGGGTGGTGGTGGTGAGGTGCAGTTGGCGGTGCGTGCGGGGAAGGCGTTTGCTCCTCGGCTCGGGCGGCGGGTTGGTTCTGAGTCGTTGGTGGTTCCTGAGGGTGTGGGGGCGTGGCGCCTGGATGTGTGTGTGGGGGGTGCGCAGGGGGAGCTTGAGCTGGTGGGCGCGTCCGGGCTGCAGGCGCCGCTTGGGGTGGGGCAGGTGCGGGTGGGGGTGCGGGCTGGTGGTTTGAATTTCCGGGATGTGTTGTTGGCGCTTGGTGTGTATCCGGGGGAGGCGGGGATTGGCAGCGAGGGTGCGGGTGTCGTAGTGGAGGTTGGCCCTGGTGTGAGTGATCTTGCGGTGGGTGACCGGGTGATGGGGATGTTCTCGGGCTTTGGGCCTGTGGCGGTGGCTGATCGTTGTTTGTTGGCGTGTTTGCCTGATGGGTGGTCGTTCGCGGAGGGTGCGTCGGTGCCGGTGGCGTTTTTGACGGCGTATTACGCGCTTGTGGATTTGGCGGGGTTGCGGGCGGGTGAGAGGGTGTTGGTGCACGCTGGTGCTGGTGGGGTGGGGATGGCGGCGGTGCAGTTGGCTAAGCATTTGGGCGCGGAGGTGTTCGCTACGGCGAGCCCATCGAAGTGGGAGACTCTGCGTGCGCTGGGGTTGGATGACGCGCACATTGCCTCCTCGCGCTCGTCCGAGTTCCGGGAGCGTTTTTTGGAGGCGACGGGTGGTCGGGGTGTGCAGGTGGTGCTCGATTCGCTAGCGGGCGAACTCGTGGACGCTTCGCTTGATTTGTTGGTCGAGGGTGGGCGGTTCATCGAGATGGGAAAGACCGATGTGCGTGACCCCGACGTGATTGCCGCGGGACATCCCGGCGTGTCCTATCGGGCGTTTGACCTGATGGAGGCGGGTGGTGAGCGGATCGGTGTGATGCTCGGTGAGTTGCTTGGGCTGTTCGAGCGTGGTGCGTTGCGGGGGTTGCCGGTCGCGGTTTGGGATGTTCGTCGTGCACCGGAGGCGTTTCGTTTTATGCAGCAGGCGCGTCATACGGGGAAGATCGTGTTGAGTGTCCCATCTGCGTTGGATCGGGCGGGCACGGTGTTGGTCACGGGTGGGACTGGTGCGTTAGGCGTGCTTACTGCTCGGCATCTCGTGACTGGGCATGGTGTGCGTCGTCTGTTGCTGGTCAGCCGCCGTGGGGCGCAGGCCGAGGGCGCTGGAGAGCTGCGCGCGGAGCTCGAGTCCATGGGCGCGGATGTTCGTATTGAGGCTTGTGATGTGAGCGATCGCGATCAGCTCGCGGGTTTGCTGGCGTCGATTCCTTCCGAGTGTCCGCTAACGGGGGTCGTGCACGCTGCGGGTGTGCTCGATGATGGTGTGATCGGTGCGTTGACGGGGGAGCGTCTGCGGGTGGTGCTGGCGGGCAAGGCGCACGCGGCGTGGTATTTGCATGAGCTCACCGAGCACCTGGATTTGTCGATGTTTGTGTTGTTCTCCTCGGCGGCAGGTGTGCTTGGTAATCCAGGCCAGGGTAGTTATGCGGCGGCTAACGCTTTTCTGGATGCGTTGGCGGCTGATCGCCGTGCGCGGGGATTGCCGGCTGTTTCGCTGGCGTGGGGGCTTTGGGAGCAGGCCGGAGGTATGGGGGCTGGTTTGAGCGAGAGTGATGTCTCGCGGATGGCGCGTTCTGGTCTGGTCGCGCTCTCGGCGGAGGAAGGTCTTGAGTTGTTCGATCGCGCGGTCGCGCTCGATGCGTCTGTGGTGTTGCCGATGCGCCTGGATATGGGTGCGCTGCGCGCGGGCGCGCGGGAGGGCTCGGTACCCGCGGTACTGCGTGGCCTGCTTGGTGCGGGGACGCGCTCGGCGAGTCCGGCTGCCGATTCGTTTGCGGAGTCGCTTGTGTCATTGGCGGCCGGTGAGCGTGAGGGCGCGGTGCTGGAGGTGGTGCGTGCGGAGGTCGCGCGCGCGTTGGGGCATGCTTCGCTAGCTGCGGTCGCGGGTGATCGTCCGCTTCAGGAGATCGGGTTTGACTCCCTGATGGCGGTCGAGCTACGCAACCGCCTCGCGGCCAGGAGCGGGTTGAGCTTGCCGACAACACTCGTGTTCGACTACCCCACCCCGGAAGCGCTCGCTGGTTTTCTGGTGGGTGAGCTCATGGGTGTCCGTGTGGGTGGGCGTGCGCTCACGGTCGTCTCGAGGCCCGTGTCTGAAGATCCGATCGCGGTGGTCGGAATGAGCTGCCGGCTGCCAGGTGGTGTGCACTCACCGGATGATCTATGGAAGCTTTTGGTGAGCGGCGGCGACGCGATAGCGCCGTTCCCGAACGATCGCGGCTGGGATCTTGACAATCTTTATAGCTCTGACCCCGAAGTGCCGGGTACGTGTTCGGCGTGTGAAGGTGGCTTCCTCGAGGATGCGTGGGGCTTTGATGCTGACTTCTTCGGGATCAGCCCGCGTGAGGCGTTGGCGATGGATCCTCACCAGCGACTGTTGTTGGAGGCGTGTTGGGAGGCGCTCGAAGATGCGGGCATCGATCCGCTTTCGCTGCGGGGTACGCAGACTGGGATTTTCGCTGGTGTCAGCGCGTTGGAGTTCGGTGCGGGCTTGTGGGCGGCGCCGCGGGGTCGGGAGCATCTGGCGGGCTTCTGGCTGACTGGTTCCGCCAGCAGCATGGTGTCTGGTCGTATTTCGTATGTGCTGGGGGTGGAGGGCCCGTCGGTCTCGGTGGATACCGCGTGCTCTTCTTCGCTGGTGTCGCTGCATCTGGCGAGCCAGGCGCTACGTAACCATGAATGCTCACTCGCGCTCGCCGGAGGGGTGACAGTGATGGGCTCGCCGGGGTTGTTTGTGCAGTTCAGTACGCAGCGCGGCCTCGCGAGCGACGGGCGTTGCAAGTCCTTCGCGGAGGCGGCCGACGGTGTCGGCTGGGGTGAGGGGGTGGGTGTGCTCGCGCTGGAGCGGCTGTCTGATGCCCGGGAGCACGGGCACGAGGTGTTGGCGCTCGTGCGTGGCAGCGCGGTCAACCAGGACGGAGCGAGCAACGGGCTGACGGCGCCGAATGGTCCTTCCCAGCAGCGGGTGATCGAGCAGGCGCTCGTGCGGGCGGGGCTCTCCCCTAACGAGATCGACGCGGTCGAGGCGCACGGCACCGGTACCACGCTTGGTGACCCGATCGAGGCGGGGGCGCTGCTGGCCACCTACGGGCATGACCGTGAGCGCCCGTTGTGGCTGGGGTCGATCAAGTCGAACATCGGCCACACCGTTGCCGCGGCCGGCGTCGCCGGCGTCATCAAGATGGTGCTCTCGCTACGCCACGGCATGCTGCCGCGGACACTGCACGTCGATGAGCCCTCCAGCCACGTCGACTGGTCCGCCGGACAGGTCGAGCTCCTCACCCAGCCGCAACTATGGGCCACTGGCGAGACACCCCGCCGCGCCGGCGTGTCCTCGTTCGGGATCAGCGGCACCAACGCCCACGTGATCCTCGAAGAGACACCTGATGGTGGAGCGCATGGAGACGCGTCCGCGGCCGACGCACCCGCTGCTGACGCGCCCGGTGGCGAGGCGCCCCGTTCGCTGGATGTGGTGCCGTGGGTGCTTTCGGGTCGAGGGGCGGACGGTGTGGGTGCTCAGGCCGCGCGGCTGCGAGATCACTTGGTCGCCTACCCGGAGTTGGCGCCGGGGGATGTCGGCCTTTCGCTTGCGGCTCGTCCCACCCTGGAGGATCGTGCCGTGCTGGTGGGTAAGGGGCGGGCGGAGCTGTTGGCAGGGCTTGGTGTGTTGGCGCGCAATGAGGATGTGGCGGGCGTGTTGCGTGGCGCAGGCAGCCGCGGTGGCGCGGGCAGGGTCGCGTTCCTGTTCTCGGGGCAGGGCACGCAGTATGTGGGTATGGGCCGCGAATGCTACGCGGCGTTCCCCGTCTTCCGTGCGGCATTCGACGAGGTGTGCGCACGGGTCGACGAGCACCTTGATCGCCCGCTGCACGAGGTGGTGTTTGGGGCCGACGCGGATGACGGACGCGGACGCTCCGCGGCGCGTGAGGACGGGACCGATTGCGCGTTGGATGCGATGGCGTTTTCGCAGCCGGCGCTGTTCGCGCTGCAGGTTGCGTTGTTCAGGCTTTTGCTGGAGTGGGGGGTGAAGCCTGATTTTTTGATTGGTCATTCGGCTGGGGAGCTTGCGGCCGCGCACGTGGCGGGTGTGCTTTCGTTGCCGGACGCGTGCCGGCTGATTGCCGCGCGGGGTAGGTTGATGGGTGCGTTGCCGACGGGCGGGGCGATGGCCGCGCTTGGGGCGTCGGAGGCGCAGGTGCGCGATTCGATCGAAACGCTTGCCGGCGACCGTGGGCGGGTGGTGGCGGTGGCTGCGGTGAATGCGCCGGGGTCGGTGGTGGTTTCGGGCCACGAGGAGGCAGTTGGTGCGCTGGAAGAGATCTGGCGCGGACGGGGTGCGAAGACCAAGCGCTTGCGCGTGTCGCATGCGTCTCACTCGCCGTTGATGGAGCCGATGCTCGATGAGTTTGGCGAGATCGATGCAGCGATTGATTTTGGTGAACTGAAAATTCCGCTGGTTTCTACCGTCACTGGCTCGCTGGCGCGGGAGGAGGAGTTGTGCACACCTGGCTATTGGGTGCGCAACGTACGTGAAACCGTGCGTTTCGCGGACGGCGTGCGGTGGCTGGCCGGGGAGGGGGTGGATGGTTTCATAGAGCTCGGTCCGGGTGGTGCGCTGTGCGCGATGGTGCGGGAATGCACAGCTGGCGCCGGCGTGGCGGGGCAGGCCGGTGAGCAGACCCGGGTCGAGGCGCTTCCCACGCTGCGCACCGGCGAGGAGGAGGCTCGTTCCCTGTTGACGGCGGTGGGTGCGCTGTGGGCGAGTGGTGGGGATGTGGATTGGGATGAGGTATTCGCCGGCTCGAGTGCGGGGCGTGTGGCGCTGCCGACTTATGCTTTTCAGCGTAAGCGTTACTGGTTTTCGGATCAGCCCGGGGCGGGGGGAGCGGGCGCGGCTGGCGGTTCTGGCGGTGTTGAGCATCCGCTGCTGGGGGCGGCTGTGTCGCTTGCGGAGGGTGGCAGGTTGGTGCTCACCGGGCGTCTGTCCGCGCAGACGCCGGGCTGGCTGAGCGACCATATGGTGGCGGAAGCGGTTGTGGTGCCGGGCGCCGTGTTCGTCGAGGCGGTGCTGCATGTGGCGGGCCGGCTCGGATATGACGTTCTGGAGGAGCTGGTCGTCGAGTCTCCGCTGGTGCTGCCCGAGGGGGAGGCTGTGCAACTGCAGTTGATTGTGGAGGCGCCTGACGAGCACGGCAGTCGTAGCGTGAAGATCTACGCGCGAGCAGCCGACGCCGGCGGGAGCCCCGAAGGGGACGGGGACGGGGAGGAGGCCGAGTGGACGCGTCATGCCAGCGGTGTGCTTGCGCACGTGCAGGCGGAGTCGACCGAGGTCGAGGATGGGCTGGCGCGGGTGGCTTCGCTTGCTGGTGGATCGTGGCCGCCGGCGGGGGCGATCCCTGTGGACATCGAGGACCTTTACGGTGAGTTGGCTGCGATCGGGTTGGCCTACGGGCCGGCGTTCGCTTGTGTCAGGGGTGCTTGGCGGCTTGGTGAGGAGTTGTTCTGCGAGGTTTCCCTGGGGGAGGTCGAGGAGTCGCAGGCCGGCAGCTACGGTGTTCACCCTGTCTTGCTGGATGCCGCGTTGCACGGCATGTTGGAGGGATCTGATGGTGGTGTGGGTGGTGGGGGTTTGCGTTTGCCGTTTGCGTTCAGTGGGGTGCGGCTGCACAGCAGGGGCGCTTCTGTGCTGCGTGTGGGTTTGTCTCCCGCGGGCGAGGAGGCGATGTCGATGGTGGCGTTTGATGAGGGTGGGGCACTTGTCGCGTCGATGCGGTCGTTGACGTTCAAGGCCGCTGCTGCTGGCCGGCTGGCTGGGATTCGTCGCGGGGCTGCGCGGTCGTTGTTTGGGATGGATTGGGCGGAGCTTGCGGTCGAGTCCCCGCAGGTCCCGCAGGAGGAGTGTCTGTCCGGGGAAGCGTGGGCAGCGTTGGGTCCGCGCGCGCGGGCTCTGGCCGAGGCTCTGGGGTCAAGCGGTGCGGAGGTGGTGGAGGGTCTTGTCGAGGAGACGCTGGAGTTGTTGCAGGGGTGGTTGGGGGATGAGCGTGATGCTGGGTCGCGTTTGGTTTTGATCACTGAAGGTGCTGTGGGTGTGCATGCGCAGGAGGGTTGTGTGGGGTTGGCGCAGGCTTCTGTTTGGGGGTTGGTGCGTGCGGCGCAGTCGGAGTTTCCGGGGCGGTTTGTGCTTGTTGATGTTGATGGGCAGGACGCCTCGTGGGGGGCTTTGCATGGGGTGCTTGGTGGTGAGGTGGTGCTGGGTGTGGGTGGTGAGTCGCAGTTGGCGTTGCGTGGGGGAAGTGTGTTTGTTGCGAGGGTGCGGCGGCCGGTGGAGTCTGGGCTGCTTGCTGTTCCGGAGGGTGTGGGGGCGTGGTGTCTGGATGTGTGTGGGGGTGGTGGGCAGGGTGAGCTTGTGTTGAGGGCGGCGCCTGAGGTTGAGGTGGCGCTGGGGGTGGGGCAGGTGCGGGTGGGGGTGCGGGCTGGTGGTTTGAATTTCCGTGATGTGTTGTTGGCGCTTGGTGTGTATCCGGGTGAGGCGGGTATTGGGAGTGAGGGTGCGGGTGTGGTGTTGGAGGTTGGCCCGGGTGTGGGTGGTATCGCGGTGGGTGACCGGGTGATGGGGATGTTTGGGGGGTTTGGGTCTGTTGTGGTTGCTGATCGTTGTTTGTTGGCGCGCCTGCCTGTGGGGTGGTCGTTTGCGCAGGGTGCGTCGGTGCCGGTGGCGTTTTTGACGGCGTATTACGCGCTGGTCGATTTAGCGGCGCTGAGGCCGGGTGAGAGGGTGTTGGTGCATGCTGATGCTGGTGGGGTGGGGATGGCCGCGGTGCAGTTGGCTCGTTACCTGGGTGCGGAGGTGTTCGCGACGGCGAGCCCGTCGAAGTGGGGGACGTTGCGTGGGCTGGGGTTGGATGAGGCGCATATCGCTTCGTCTCGTTCGTCGGAGTTCAGGGAGCGTTTTTTGGGGGTGACGGGTGGTCGGGGTGTGCAGGTGGTGCTCGATTCGCTAGCGGGCGAGCTGGTGGACGCTTCGCTTGATTTGTTGGTGGAGGGTGGTCGTTACGTCGAGGTGGGTAAGACCGATGTGCGTGATCCTGATGTGATCGCCGCGACTTACCCGGGTGTGTTGTATCGGGCGTTTGATTTGGTCGAGGCGGGTGGTGAGCGGATCGGTGTGATGCTCGGTGAGTTGCTTGGGCTGTTCGAGCGTGGTGCGTTGCGGGGGTTGCCGGTCGCGGTTTGGGATGTTCGTCGTGCACCGGAGGCGTTTCGTTTTATGCAGCAGGCGCGTCATACGGGGAAGGTTGTGCTGAGCGTCGCGCCGGAGGTGGATCGGGCGGGGACGGTTCTGGTTACGGGTGGGACTGGTGCATTGGGTGCGCTTACTGCTCGGCATCTCGTGACTGGGCATGGTGTGCGTCGTCTGTTGCTGGTCAGCCGGCGGGGGGTCGAGGCTGGGGGCGCCGAGGAGTTGCGCGCGGAGCTCGAGTCCATGGGTGCGGATGTTCGTATTGAGGCTTGTGATGTGAGCGATCGCGATCAGCTCGCGGGTTTGCTGGCGTCGATTCCCGGGGAGTGTCCGCTCACGGGGGTGGTGCACGCTGCGGGTGTGCTCGATGATGGTGTGATCGGTGCGTTGACGGGGGAGCGTCTGGGGGTGGTGCTGGCGGGCAAGGCGCACGCGGCGTGGTATTTGCATGAGCTGACCGAGCAGCTGGATTTGTCGATGTTTGTGTTGTTCTCTTCGGCGGCTGGTGTGCTCGGGAGCCCCGGCCAGGGTAACTATGCGGCGGCTAATGCTTTCCTGGATGCGTTAGCGGCTGATCGTCGTGCGCGGGGTCTGCCGGGTGTTTCGCTGGCGTGGGGGCTGTGGGAGCAGGCCGAGGGTATGGGGTCGGGTCTGAGCGACACCGATATTTCGCGGATGGCGCGTTCGGGTTTGGTCGCGCTGTCCGCGGAGGAAGGCCTCGAGTTGTTCGATCGCGCGTTGGCGCTCGATGTGTCTTTGGTGTTGCCGATGCGCCTGGATATGGGTGCGCTGCGGGCGCGAGCACGCGAGGGGTCGGTGCCCGGGGTGCTGCGCGGCTTGCTTGGTGGGGGCAGGCGTTCGGTGGGCAGCGATGGGGGTTCGCTCGCGGATTTGGTTGTGTCGTTGGCGGCTGGTGAGCGTGAGGGAGCGATGCTGGAGGTGGTGCGTGGGGAGGTCGCGCGTGCGTTGGGGCATTCTTCGCCGGCTGCGGTCGTGAGTGACCAGCCGCTTAAGGAGATGGGTTTCGACTCGCTGATGTCGGTCGAGCTGCGCAACCGTCTCGGGGCCAGAAGCGGGCTGAGTTTGCCGACGACGCTCGTGTTCGACTACCCCACCGCGGAAGCGCTCGCCGCGTATCTGGTGGGTGAGATCATGGGGGTCCGTGCGGGCGCGAGCGGGCGTGCGCTCGCGGTCGTCTCGAGGCCTGTGTCTGAGGATCCGATCGCGGTGGTCGGGATGAGCTGCCGGTTCCCGGGTGGTGTGCGCTCCCCGGCGGATCTGTGGGAGCTGTTGCGGGACGGTAGTGATGCGGTATCGCCGTTTCCGACCGATCGTGGGTGGAGCTTGGACACTCTTTATAACCCTGATCCCGAGGTGCCGGGTACGTGCTCGACACGCGAAGGTGGCTTCCTGGACGATGCTTGGGACTTCGATGCGGAGTTTTTCGCGATCAGTCCGCGGGAGGCGTTGGCGATGGATCCCCACCAGCGACTGCTGCTGGAAGCCTGCTGGGAGGCGCTCGAAGACGCGGGTATCGACCCGCTCTCGCTGCGGGGTACCCAGACGGGGGTTTTCGCGGGTGTCAGCGCGTCGGAGTTCGGTGCGGGTATGTGGGCGGCGCCGCGGGGGCGGGAGGATCTCGCGGGCTACTGGATGACTGGGTCCGCCAGCAGCATGGTTTCTGGTCGTATCTCGTATGTGCTAGGGGTAGAGGGCCCGTCAGTTTCGGTCGATACCGCGTGTTCTTCTTCGCTGGTGTCATTGCACCTGGCGAGCCAGGCGCTGCGTAACCACGAATGCTCACTCGCGCTCGCGGGCGGTGTGACGGTGATGGGGTCGCCCGGGGTGTTTGTGCAGTTCAGTGCGCAGCGCGGTCTCGCCGCGGACGGGCGCTGCAAGTCGTTCGCCGAGGCCGCCGATGGTGTCGGCTGGGGCGAGGGGGTGGGTACTCTCGTGCTGGAGCGGCTGTCCGATGCACGTGAGCACGGGCATGAGGTGCTGGCGCTTGTGCGTGGTAGCGCGGTCAACCAGGACGGTGCCAGTAATGGGCTGACAGCCCCGAATGGTCCTTCTCAGCAGCGCGTGATCGAGCAGGCCCTCGCGCGGGCGGGGCTCTCACCAGGCGAGGTCGACGCGGTCGAGGCGCATGGGACGGGTACGAGGCTCGGTGACCCGATCGAGGCGGGCGCGCTGCTGGCTACCTACGGGCAGGACCGTGAGCGTCCGTTGTGGCTGGGGTCGGTCAAGTCGAACATTGGTCACACCATCGCCGCGGCGGGTGTGGCGGGCGTCATCAAGATGATCCTTGCGCTGCGCCACAGCGTGCTGCCCCGCACGCTGCACATCGATGAGCCCTCCAGCCACGTCGACTGGTCCACCGGGCAGGTCGAGCTCCTCACCGACCCACAACCATGGCCCACCAACAGCACACCGCGGCGTGCCGGTATCTCCTCATTCGGGATCAGCGGCACCAACGCCCACGTCATCCTCGAAGAACCACCCACACTCGATACGCCAGTCGACGAGGCGCCCGTCGCGGAGATATCTGTTGGGGGAGTGCTCCTCGCAGACGCACCCGTTGGGGAGGTAGCCGAGGTGGACGCCGCCAAGACGGTTGCACCGGCTCTGAACGGGGTGCTGCCGTGGGTGCTATCAGCGCGCAACGCGGCCGGCCTATGTGGTCAGGCCGAGCGCCTGCGCGATCACCTGGTTGCCCACCTGGAGTTGGCGCCGAACGATGTCGGGTTTTCGCTTGCGGCTCGTCCCGTGTTGGAGGATCGTGCTGTTGTGTTGGGGGAGGGGCGGGAGGAGTTGCTGGCGGGGCTTGGTGCGTTGGCGCGTGGTGAGGACGTGGCAGGTGTGTTGCGTGGCGTGAGGCGCGGTGGCGCGGGCAGGGTCGGGTTCCTGTTTACGGGTCAGGGTTCGCAGCGGGTGGGGATGGGTCGTGAATGCTATGCAGCGTTTCCGGTTTTCCGTGCGGCGTTCGACGAGGTGTGTGCGCA
This sequence comes from uncultured Solirubrobacterales bacterium, assembly GCA_963812595.1. Lineage (GTDB taxonomy): Bacteria > Actinomycetota > Thermoleophilia > Solirubrobacterales > Solirubrobacteraceae > Palsa-744. Next base: position 96,123 of record CAWEVQ010000008.1, on the reverse strand, counting down.
TCTGGATGAGTCTCTGGAGTGCTCGCTGCGTGAGGTCGTATTCGGGATGGATGGTGAGGGTGGGGAGGACTCGTCGGCGGCGGGTGGCGGCCTGGTAGGCCCGTCGTTGGATGCGACGGCGTTCACGCAGGCGGGGTTGTTTGCGCTCGAGGTCGCGTTGTTCAGGCTTCTGCGGGCGTGGAAGGTGAAGCCTGATTTTCTGATCGGTCATTCGGTTGGGGAGCTTGCTGCTGCGCACGTGGCGGGTGCCTTCTCGCTGCCGGACGCGTGCCGGCTGGTTGCCGCGCGGGGCAAGTTGATGGGTGCGTTGCCGGCGGGTGGGGCAATGGTCGCGCTCGGTGCGTCGGAGGCGGAGGTGCGCGACTCGCTTGACACACTCGCCGGGGTTGGTGGGCGCATGGCGGTGGCTGCGGTCAATGCGCCTGGTTCGGTGGTGGTGTCGGGCGAGGAGGACGCAGTTGGTGCGCTGGAGGAGATCTGGAGGGAGCGTGGTGTTAAAACTAAGCGCCTGCGGGTGTCGCACGCGTTTCACTCGCCATTGATGGAGCCGATGCTCGATGAGTTTGGCGAGGTCGCGGCTGGGATCGAGTTCGGTGAGCCGCGGATTCCGTTGGTTTCCAATCTCACTGGTCGGTTGGCGCGGGGAGATGAGTTGTGCACTCCTGATTATTGGGTGCGTCATGTGCGTGAGACGGTGCGTTTCGCGGATGGTGTGCAGTGGCTGGTTGGTGAGGGTGTTGACACCTTCCTGGAGGTCGGTCCGGGTGGCGCGCTAAGCGCGATGGTGCGGGAAGGCACAGACGGTCGGGTGGTTGACGAGGGTGTGGGGCAGGATTTGGTTGAGGTGGCTCCCGCGCTGCGCACGGGGGTCGAGGAGCCTCGCTCGCTACTGATGGCGGCGGGCGCGCTGTGGGCGGGTGGCGGGGACGTGGGCTGGGATGAGGTGTTCGCCAGCACAGGCGCCGGGCGCGTGGCGCTGCCGACATACGCTTTTCAGCGTAAGCGTTACTGGTTTTCGGACCAGCTCGGTATCGGAGGAGCGGTCGAGGCTGCCGGCCTTGAAGGTGTTGAGCATCCGCTACTGGGGGCGGCTGTGTCGTTTGCGGAGGATGGCAGGCTGGTGTGCACCGCGCGCCTCTCTGCGCAGACGCCCGAGTGGCTTGCTGACCATGTGGTCGGGGGAGCAGTTGTGGTGCCTGGCGCTGTGTTCGTCGAGGCGGTGTTGCATGTGGCAGGCAGGGTTGGGTGCGATGTCTTGGAGGAGCTCATCATCGAGGCTCCGCTGGTGCTGTCAGAGGGCGACGTTCTGCAGCTGCAGCTGTCGGTGGAGGCTCCCGACGAGCACGGCAGTCGCAGCGTGAAGATCTACGCGCGAGTGGCCGATGTCGAGGGGGGGGATGGGGATGGGGAGGATCCCGTCTGGACGCGTCACGCCAGTGGTGTGCTTGCTCGCGTGCAGACGGCCTTGCCTGAGATCGAGGACGGACTGGCGCGGGCGGCGTCGTTCGCCAGCGGCGTCTGGCCGCCGCCGGGGGCGAGCTCGGTGGACGTCGAGGGTCTTTATGGTGAGATGGCCGCGCTCGGTCTTGATTACGGGAAAGCGTTCACGTGTGTGAGGGGTGCTTGGCGGCTGGGTGAGGAGTTGTTCTGCGAGGTCGCCCTGGGGGAGTCCGAGCAAGCGCAGGCCGGCGTCTACGGAGTTCACCCCATCTTGTTGGATGCCGCGTTGCATGGGATGGTGGAGGGGTTGAGCGGCGGTGCGGACGGTGATGGCAGGGGTTTGCGTTTGCCGTTTGCGTTCAGTGGGGTGCGGCTGCACAGCAGGGGCGCTTCTGTGCTGCGTGTGGGTTTGTCTCCCGCGGGCGAGGAGGCGATGTCGATGGTGGCGTTTGATGAGGGTGGGGCGCCTGTCGCGTCGATGCGGTCGTTGACGTTCAAGGCCGCTGCTGCTGGCCGGCTGGCTGGGATTCGTCGCGGGGCTGCGCGGTCGTTGTTTGGGATGGATTGGGCGGAGCTTGCGGTCGAGTCCCCGCAGGTCCCGCAGGAGGAGTGTCTGTCCGGGGAAGCGTGGGCAGCGTTGGGTCCGCGCGCGCGGGCTCTGGCCGAGGCTCTGGGGTCAAGCGGTGCGGAGGTGGTGGAGGGTCTTGTCGAGGAGACGCTGGAGTTGTTGCAGGGGTGGTTGGGGGATGAGCGTGATGCTGGGTCGCGTTTGGTTTTGATCACTGAAGGTGCTGTGGGTGTGCATGCGCAGGAGGGTTGTGTGGGGTTGGCGCAGGCTTCTGTTTGGGGGTTGGTGCGTGCGGCGCAGTCGGAGTTTCCGGGGCGGTTTGTGCTTGTTGATGTTGATGGGCAGGACGCCTCGTGGGGGGCTTTGCATGGGGTGCTTGGTGGTGAGGTGGTGCTGGGTGTGGGTGGTGAGTCGCAGTTGGCGTTGCGTGGGGGAAGTGTGTTTGTTGCGAGGGTGCGGCGGCCGGTGGAGTCTGGGCTGCTTGCTGTTCCGGAGGGTGTGGGGGCGTGGTGTCTGGATGTGTGTGGGGGTGGTGGGCAGGGTGAGCTTGTGTTGAGGGCGGCGCCTGAGGTTGAGGTGGCGCTGGGGGTGGGGCAGGTGCGGGTGGGGGTGCGGGCTGGTGGTTTGAATTTCCGTGATGTGTTGTTGGCGCTTGGTGTGTATCCGGGTGAGGCGGGTATTGGGAGTGAGGGTGCGGGTGTGGTGTTGGAGGTTGGCCCGGGTGTGGGTGGTATCGCGGTGGGTGACCGGGTGATGGGGATGTTTGGGGGGTTTGGGTCTGTTGTGGTTGCTGATCGTTGTTTGTTGGCGCGCCTGCCTGTGGGGTGGTCGTTTGCGCAGGGTGCGTCGGTGCCGGTGGCGTTTTTGACGGCGTATTACGCGCTGGTCGATTTAGCGGCGCTGAGGCCGGGTGAGAGGGTGTTGGTGCATGCTGATGCTGGTGGGGTGGGGATGGCCGCGGTGCAGTTGGCTCGTTACCTGGGTGCGGAGGTGTTCGCGACGGCGAGCCCGTCGAAGTGGGGGACGTTGCGTGGGCTGGGGTTGGATGAGGCGCATATCGCTTCGTCTCGTTCGTCGGAGTTCAGGGAGCGTTTTTTGGGGGTGACGGGTGGTCGGGGTGTGCAGGTGGTGCTCGATTCGCTAGCGGGCGAGCTGGTGGACGCTTCGCTTGATTTGTTGGTGGAGGGTGGTCGTTACGTCGAGGTGGGTAAGACCGATGTGCGTGATCCTGATGTGATCGCCGCGACTTACCCGGGTGTGTTGTATCGGGCGTTTGATTTGGTCGAGGCGGGTGGTGAGCGGATCGGTGTGATGCTCGGTGAGTTGCTTGGGCTGTTCGAGCGTGGTGCGTTGCGGGGGTTGCCGGTCGCGGTTTGGGATGTTCGTCGTGCACCGGAGGCGTTTCGTTTTATGCAGCAGGCGCGTCATACGGGGAAGGTTGTGCTGAGCGTCGCGCCGGAGGTGGATCGGGCGGGGACGGTTCTGGTTACGGGTGGGACTGGTGCATTGGGTGCGCTTACTGCTCGGCATCTCGTGACTGGGCATGGTGTGCGTCGTCTGTTGCTGGTCAGCCGGCGGGGGGTCGAGGCTGGGGGCGCCGAGGAGTTGCGCGCGGAGCTCGAGTCCATGGGTGCGGATGTTCGTATTGAGGCTTGTGATGTGAGCGATCGCGATCAGCTCGCGGGTTTGCTGGCGTCGATTCCCGGGGAGTGTCCGCTCACGGGGGTGGTGCACGCTGCGGGTGTGCTCGATGATGGTGTGATCGGTGCGTTGACGGGGGAGCGTCTGGGGGTGGTGCTGGCGGGCAAGGCGCACGCGGCGTGGTATTTGCATGAGCTGACCGAGCAGCTGGATTTGTCGATGTTTGTGTTGTTCTCTTCGGCGGCTGGTGTGCTCGGGAGCCCCGGCCAGGGTAACTATGCGGCGGCTAATGCTTTCCTGGATGCGTTAGCGGCTGATCGTCGTGCGCGGGGTCTGCCGGGTGTTTCGCTGGCGTGGGGGCTGTGGGAGCAGGCCGAGGGTATGGGGTCGGGTCTGAGCGACACCGATATTTCGCGGATGGCGCGTTCGGGTTTGGTCGCGCTGTCCGCGGAGGAAGGCCTCGAGTTGTTCGATCGCGCGTTGGCGCTCGATGTGTCTTTGGTGTTGCCGATGCGCCTGGATATGGGTGCGCTGCGGGCGCGAGCACGCGAGGGGTCGGTGCCCGGGGTGCTGCGCGGCTTGCTTGGTGGGGGCAGGCGTTCGGTGGGCAGCGATGGGGGTTCGCTCGCGGATTTGGTTGTGTCGTTGGCGGCTGGTGAGCGTGAGGGAGCGATGCTGGAGGTGGTGCGTGGGGAGGTCGCGCGTGCGTTGGGGCATTCTTCGCCGGCTGCGGTCGTGAGTGACCAGCCGCTTAAGGAGATGGGTTTCGACTCGCTGATGTCGGTCGAGCTGCGCAACCGTCTCGGGGCCAGAAGCGGGCTGAGTTTGCCGACGACGCTCGTGTTCGACTACCCCACCGCGGAAGCGCTCGCCGCGTATCTGGTGGGTGAGATCATGGGGGTCCGTGCGGGCGCGAGCGGGCGTGCGCTCGCGGTCGTCTCGAGGCCTGTGTCTGAGGATCCGATCGCGGTGGTCGGGATGAGCTGCCGGTTCCCGGGTGGTGTGCGCTCCCCGGCGGATCTGTGGGAGCTGTTGCGGGACGGTAGTGATGCGGTATCGCCGTTTCCGACCGATCGTGGGTGGAGCTTGGACACTCTTTATAACCCTGATCCCGAGGTGCCGGGTACGTGCTCGACACGCGAAGGTGGCTTCCTGGACGATGCTTGGGACTTCGATGCGGAGTTTTTCGCGATCAGTCCGCGGGAGGCGTTGGCGATGGATCCCCACCAGCGACTGCTGCTGGAAGCCTGCTGGGAGGCGCTCGAAGACGCGGGTATCGACCCGCTCTCGCTGCGGGGTACCCAGACGGGGGTTTTCGCGGGTGTCAGCGCGTCGGAGTTCGGTGCGGGTATGTGGGCGGCGCCGCGGGGGCGGGAGGATCTCGCGGGCTACTGGATGACTGGGTCCGCCAGCAGCATGGTTTCTGGTCGTATCTCGTATGTGCTAGGGGTAGAGGGCCCGTCAGTTTCGGTCGATACCGCGTGTTCTTCTTCGCTGGTGTCATTGCACCTGGCGAGCCAGGCGCTGCGTAACCACGAATGCTCACTCGCGCTCGCGGGCGGTGTGACGGTGATGGGGTCGCCCGGGGTGTTTGTGCAGTTCAGTGCGCAGCGCGGTCTCGCCGCGGACGGGCGCTGCAAGTCGTTCGCCGAGGCCGCCGATGGTGTCGGCTGGGGCGAGGGGGTGGGTACTCTCGTGCTGGAGCGGCTGTCCGATGCACGTGAGCACGGGCATGAGGTGCTGGCGCTTGTGCGTGGTAGCGCGGTCAACCAGGACGGTGCCAGTAATGGGCTGACAGCCCCGAATGGTCCTTCTCAGCAGCGCGTGATCGAGCAGGCCCTCGCGCGGGCGGGGCTCTCACCAGGCGAGGTCGACGCGGTCGAGGCGCATGGGACGGGTACGAGGCTCGGTGACCCGATCGAGGCGGGCGCGCTGCTGGCTACCTACGGGCAGGACCGTGAGCGTCCGTTGTGGCTGGGGTCGGTCAAGTCGAACATTGGTCACACCATCGCCGCGGCGGGTGTGGCGGGCGTCATCAAGATGATCCTTGCGCTGCGCCACAGCGTGCTGCCCCGCACGCTGCACATCGATGAGCCCTCCAGCCACGTCGACTGGTCCACCGGGCAGGTCGAGCTCCTCACCGACCCACAACCATGGCCCACCAACAGCACACCGCGGCGTGCCGGTATCTCCTCATTCGGGATCAGCGGCACCAACGCCCACGTCATCCTCGAAGAACCACCCACACTCGATACGCCAGTCGACGAGGCGCCCGTCGCGGAGATATCTGTTGGGGGAGTGCTCCTCGCAGACGCACCCGTTGGGGAGGTAGCCGAGGTGGACGCCGCCAAGACGGTTGCACCGGCTCTGAACGGGGTGCTGCCGTGGGTGCTATCAGCGCGCAACGCGGCCGGCCTATGTGGTCAGGCCGAGCGCCTGCTGGGCCACATCGAGGCCAATGAGGGGCTCGGTCTTGGCGAGATCGGCTACTCGCTCGCCGGCGGCCGCTCGCTGTTCGAGCACCGTGCTGTCGTGATCGGGGCGGAGCGCGAGGAGCTGCTCGGCGGCCTGCGCGTGCTCGCGGGCGGCGATTGCTCGGCCGCCGTCGTGAGCGGCACAGCCCCCCTGGCGGGCGGTGGCCTGACGTATCTGTTCACCGGCCAGGGCGCGCAGCGCGCCGGCATGGGCAGCGAACTGTACGAGACGTGGCCGGCGTTCAGAGACGCGCTGCACGAGGTTGGCGATCACTTCGACGGCCTGCTCGAACGGCCGCTGCGCGAGGTCCTGTTCGCCGACGCCGCCGCGAGCGCGCTCGACCAGACGCGCCACACGCAGGTGGGTTTGTTCGCGCTGGAGGTGGCGCTGTTCAGGGCACTCGAGACCTGGGGCATGACGCCGGACTATCTGATCGGCCACTCGATCGGAGAGCTCGCCGCGGCGCACGTGGCGGGCATCCTGTCGCTGCGCGACGCGTGCGTGCTGGTCGAGGCGCGTGGACGCCTGATGGGAGCGCTCCCCGCCGGCGGCGCGATGATCGCGGTCGTGGCCACCGAGCGGGAGGCGGTCGAAGAGCTGTCGGCCTGGGACGGGCGCGTGGAGTTGGCGGCCGTCAACGGACCGCGCGCGGTCGTGCTCTCCGGCGAGGAGGAGGCCGTGCTCGAGTTCGCCGGGCAGTGGAGCGAGCGGGGGTACAAAGTCAAGCGACTGAACGTCTCGCACGCGTTCCACTGCGCGCTGATGGACGGAATGCTCGACGAGCTGACGGAGATCGCGGCCGGCATCGAGCCCCACGCCCCCGCGATCCCGGTCGTCTCCAACGTGACGGGCGAGGCGCTCACGGCTGAGCTGGTGCGCGACCCGCGGTATTGGGCCCATCAGGTACGTCGGCCGGTGCGCTTCCTGGACGGGTTGCGGTGGTTGGAGGCTCAGGGTGTGAGCACCTTCCTGGAGCTCGGCCCCGACGGTGTGCTGAGCGCGCTCGTACACGACTGCCTCGCCGAGAGCCGGCCTGGCGTGGTCGCGGCACCGTTGCTGCGCCGCGACCGTCCCGAGGCGCAAACGTTGCTGCGAGGGCTCTCGGAGGCGTTCGTCGCCGGTGCGAGCGTCGACTGGAGCGCGGTGTTCGCCGGCGCTGGGACCGGGCGCGTGCGGCTACCGACGTATGCATTCCAGCGCCGGCGCTACTGGCTGCATTCGGCGGCGAGCATCGCCGAAGTCGCGTCGATGGGCCAGTCAACCATCAGGCATCCCCTGCTGGGCGCCGTGCTCGCGCTGGCGGGCGACCGCGGGTGGCTGTTCACGGGCCGTCTCTCGCTCGACTCTCTACCGTGGCTGGCCGATCACGCGGTGGCCGGCGCCGTGTTGCTGCCGGGTGTCGCACTCCTGGAGCTGGCCCTGCACGCCGGCCGTCATGTGGGGTGCGAGGCCGTGCAGGAGCTGGTCCTCAAGGCGCCGCTGGCGCTGGATGACGAGCGTGCGACGGCCCTGCAGGTGTGGGTCGGCGAGGCCGACGAGCAGGGCGCCCGACCGGTGAGCATCTACACCACCCCCGAGGCCTCCGACGAGGCGGGCACTGTTGAGCGGGAGTGGGTCTGTCACGCCGATGGCGTCCTTGCGCCTGTGCGCGCAGGCACCGACGGCCGGGCGGAGCAGTTGGCCTCGCGGGCGGATGCGCTGAGCACGGCGGCGTGGCCGCCGGTGGATGCGAAGCCCCTCGACACAGGTGGCCTGTACGACGCGCTGGCCGACCTGGGCCTCGAATATGGACCCGCGTTCCAGTGCGTGCAGCGCGCGTGGCAGCGCGGAGACGATCTCTGCGCCGAGGTGTTCGCCCCCGCCGAGCTGGACGCGGACACCGCCGGCTTTGCCGTGCATCCCGCCGTGCTGGATGCCGCGCTGCATCCCATTTTCACCCTTCTGGGTGCCGCGGACGGGGACGGCGAGCAGTCGAGTGTCGCCGACGGCAACCCTGCCGCCACCGCCGCCGACGATAACGCCGCCGCCCACCGGGCCGGTGCGCGGATGCGCCTGCCGTTCTCGTTCACCGGCGTCGAGTTGCACGCGCCTGGCTCCTGCGCATTGCGCGTCGTGCTGTCGCGCACCGGCGATGACGAGGTCGCGCTGCTCGCCGGCGACGCGGATGGCCGGCTAGTCGCCTCAGTGGATGCGCTGGTGGTACGGGAGGTTGCGGTCGAGCAGCTGGGCATCCCCCGCGGCGACGCTCGCAGCGAGTCGCTGTACGCCGTCGATTGGATTCCGGTCCCGCTCGACGCGCACGCTCCGCGGGCGCCCGCGGGCACCAAGCTCGTGTTCATCGACGGCGAGGCAGGCGGGGACTTCCTGGGCGATCTGCACAACTGCGCCGTACGCGCGCTGGAGCTGACGCGCGAGTGGCTTGCACAGGAGCTCATTCCCGATGGGCCTCTGGTGCTGGTGACGCGTGGCGCGGTGGCCGCACGCGCGGAGGAGAGCGTGTCTGGACTCGCTCAGTCTCCTGTGTGGGGCCTGGTGCGCAGCGCGCAGTCGGAGCATCCGGGGCGGATCGTGCTGGTCGACGTCGACGGTACGGAGCCCTCCTCGGAGGCGCTGGCGGCCGTGACGGGCCTTGGCGAGCCGCAGCTGGCGTTGCGCGAAGGCCGCGCGCTGGCGCCGCGGCTGGCGCGGACGCCGGCGGGCGTGCTGGCCGTGCCCGAGGGCGTCCGCGCATGGCGTCTGCAGGCGGGGAGCGGCCGAACCTTGGACGAGCTCGCACTGGCGCCGTGCCCGGAGTCCGAGTCGGAGCTGGGGGCCGGGGAGGTGCGCGTGGCGGTGCGCGCCGCCGGCCTCAACTTCCGCGATGTGCTGATCGCGCTTGGGATGTACCCCGAGGAGCACGAGATCCTCGGCGGCGAGGGTGCGGGGGTGGTGCTGGAGGTGGGCTCACGGGTGCACGACCTGGCTGTCGGCGATCGCGTGATGGGCCCGCTGTCCGGCGCCTTCGGCCCGGTCGCGCGCGGCGATCATCGCCAACTCGTCCGGGTCCCCTCGGGGTGGTCGTTCGCACGCGCCGCGTCGGTGCCGATCGCATTTGCCACAGCCCTCTATGCGCTGCGCGACCTGGCTGGCGTGCGGCCGGGAGAGCGGGTGCTGGTGCACGCCGCGACCGGCGGCGTCGGCATGGCCGCGGTGAGTCTGGCTCGCCACCTTGGGGGTGAGGTGTTCGCAACCGCGAGCCCGTCGAAGTGGCCGGTGCTGCGCGGGCTGGGCTTGGACGACGCGCACATCGCCTCCTCGCGCACGGCGGAGTTCAGAGACAGTTTCCTGCGCGAGACGGATGGGCGTGGAGTGGACGTGGTGCTCAACTCGCTCGTGGGCGAGCTGCTCGACGCCTCGCTTGACCTTTTGGTGGGCGCCGGAGGACGTTTCATCGAGATGGGCAAGACCGACATTCGCGATCGTGGCGCACTTGCCGAGAGTCACCCCGCGGTGTTCTACCGGGCGTTCGACCTGGAGGAGGCTGGGCCCGAGCGCATCGGCGAGCTGCTGGGCGAACTGCTTGCGCTGTTCGCGCAAGGCACGCTGGAGACGTTGCCCGTGCGGGCGTGGGACCTGCGCCGCGCGCCGGAGGCGTTCCGTTTCATGAGCCAGGCACGTCATACGGGCAAGCTCGTGCTCACCCAGCCTGCACCGGCATTCGTAGGTGCGGGCCGCACGGTTTTGATCACGGGCGCCACCGGCGCCCTGGGTGGCCTGCTCGCGCGTCATCTGGTGGGCGAGCACGGCGTGGAGCATCTGTTGCTGATCGGTCGTCGGGGAGCCGATGCGCCGAACGCGGACGCGCTGCGCTCGGAGCTGGAGTCGTTGGGTGCGAGCGTGAAGATCGCGGCGTGCGACGTCGGCGACCGCGCGCAGCTCACGGCGCTGCTCGAATCGGTGGGCGATGTGCATCCTCTCGGTGCCGTCGTGCACGCGGCCGGCGTACTCGACGATGGGCTGATCGAGGCGTTGACGCAGGAGCGCCTCGAGCGGGTGTTGCGCGCGAAGGCCGACGCGGCATGGCACCTGCACGAGCTGACGGCCGATGTCGACCTGGACGCGTTCGTGCTGTTCTCCTCGGCCGCCGGCACGCTGGGCAGTCCGGGGCAGGCCAACTACGCGGCCGCGAACGCGTTTCTCGACGCCCTCGCGCTGCACCGCCGCGCGTGCGGCCTGCCCGCGATCTCGCTGGCGTGGGGGCCGTGGCAGCAAACGGGCGGGATGGCGGACACCTTGCGCGAGGGCGACCGCTCACGTCTGTCGCGCTCCGGTGTCCGTACGATCGACGCGCAGACGGGCTTGAAGCTGTTCGACGCCGCGCTCGGGCTGGCCGCGGGTAGCGGTTGGGAGAGCACGCGCGCCGCGGGTGGCGCCGAGCATGGGCTGGAGCGCGCCGCGAGCAGCGGCGAGGCGCTGGCGCTGGCGCTGGCGCTCGACCTTGCGGCACTGCGCACACGGGCGAGAGAGGGTGCGCTGCCGCCGCTCTTGGCCGATCTGGTGCGCGTGCGTGGCCGCTCGAGCGCGATCGTTGGAGAGTCGGGCATGTCGCTTGTGCAACGTTTGGCCGCGATACCCGAGCCCGAGCGTGAGAGTGTCGTGGTCGAAGCCGTCCGCGCCCAGGTTGCAAGCGTGCTCGGCCACGCCACGCCGCTGGCGGTTGACACCGAGCAGAGCTTCAAGGCGCTGGGATTCGACTCGCTCGCTGCCGTGGAGCTGCGCAACCGCCTGGGCGCTGTCACCGGACTGGCGCTGCCGGCTACGCTCGTCTTCGACTATCCCACGACCGCTGCGCTCGCCGCCCACCTGCTGGGGGCGATCGTGCCGCGCGAGCGTGCCTCCGGCGAGGCCGAGCTCGACAGGCTCGAGCGCGCGCTCCCGACGATTGCCTCGGACGCGGAGGATCGGGCCCGGGTCACCACTCGACTGCAGGCGCTGCTGGCGGCGCTTGGCGACCCACGCTCCGGTGAGGGGCGCATGAGCGTTGCGCGCAGAATCGACACGGCCTCAGACGAGGAGCTGTTCCGGTATCTGGATGAGCGCGCCTACACCTCCGTAGAGGAGTTGGCGGCGAGCACGCCGTCTGGCGAGGAGTTGGCGGCGAGCACGCCGTCTGGCGAGGAGGAGGGGCAGTGACGAGCCGCGAGAGTATGTCGATCGACGGTGAGGCCGCGGTGGACCGCGAGAGTGAGCGGCTACGCGACTACCTGAAGCGCGCCACCGTCGACCTGCACGATGCTCACAGCCGCCTGCGCGAGCTCGAAGAGCGCCCGCGGGAGCCGATTGCGATCGTCGGCGTGAGCTGTCGCTTCCCTGGCGGCGTGTGCTCGGCGGATGATCTGTGGGAGCTGGTCGCCGGCGGCGTGGATGCGATCTCGGACTTCCCGGACGATCGCGGCTGGGATTTGGAGCGGCTGTACGACGCTGTCTCGGGCGCGCCAGGCACCTGCTATGCGCGTGAGGGGGGCTTCATCTACGATGCGGCCTGCTTCGACGCCGCCTTCTTCGGCGTCAGCCCCAGAGAGGCGCTTGCGATGGACCCGGCGCAGCGTCTGATGCTGGAAGTCTCCTGGGAGGCGCTGGAAGATGCCGGCATCGATCCTCACTCGCTGCGCGGCGCCAGCGCGGGGGTGTTTGCGGGACACTCGCGCGGGGAGTTCGCCACCGGTTTGTGGTCGGCGTTCGCGGGCCTCGAGCAGCTCGCGGGCTACTGGTTGACGGGCTCGATCGCAAGTGCTGTCGCGGGACGTGTCGCCTACACGCTCGGGCTGGAGGGCCCGGCGATCTCGGTGGACACCGCCTGCTCCTCGGCCGCCGCCGCACTGCATCTGGCCTGCGGCGCACTGCGGGGTGGCGAGTGCGAGCTGGCGCTGGCCGGCGGTGTGACGATCCTGGACTCGCCGAGCATCTTTGTGCAGTTCAGTAGTCAAAAAAGCCTGGCACGCGACGGGCGCTCCAAGGCCTTCGCCGACGCCGCCGACGGCGTTGGTTGGGGCGAGGGCGTGGGAGTGCTCGTGCTGGAACGCCTCGCTGACGCTCAGCGCAACGATCGCCGCGTCCTGGGACTGGTGCGCGGCAGCGCGGTCAACCAGGATGGCGCGAGCAACGGGTTCACGGCTCCCAATGGGCCCGCGCAGCAGCGGGTGATTGCTCAGGCACTCGCCGGCGCGGGGCTGCAATCCAGCCAGGTCGACGCGGTCGAGGCCCATGGCACCGGCACGACGCTCGGCGACCCGATCGAGGCGCAGGCGCTGCTGGCCACCTACGGGCGCGAACGGCAGCGTCCGCTGTGGCTGGGCTCGATCAAGTCGAACATCGGCCACACTGGGGCCGCTGCTGGTGTGGCGGGGGTGATCAAGATGGTGATGGCGATGCGCCATGGCGTGCTGCCGAAGACGCTGCACGTGGACGCGCCCTCTAGCGAGGTCGACTGGTCGGCCGGCAACGTCTCGCTGCTGACCGAGGCGGTGGCGTGGGAGGCAGGCGAGGACCCCAGGCGCGCGGGGATCTCTGCCTTTGGTGTGAGCGGCACGAATGTGCACCTCGTCCTCGAGGAGGCGCCACACGCTCCAGTAGACCCCGAGGAGGCGCCACGCGCCCCGGTAGACCCCGAGCAGGCACCACTCGCGCCGGTGGATGTCGGGGGCGTCTCGGCGGAGGACGTCGCGCTTGGCGGGGTACTGCCATGGGTGATCTCGGGCAGGAGCGAGAGCGCACTGCGTGCTCAGGCCGCTCGCCTGCGCGATCATCTCGGCGACGCTGCGGCGAACGTGCTCGACGTCGGTCTGTCCCTTGCCGGGCGTCCCACCTTCGAGCATCGGGCGGTGGTCCTCGGCGCCGATCGCACAGAGCTGCTGAATGGTCTTGCGGCGGCGGCGCGCGGTGAGCATTTGGGAGGCGTGGTGAGCGGTGCGGCCCACGGGCCGAGCGGACAAACGGCGTTCCTGTTCGCCGGTCAGGGCTCCCAGCAGGCGGGTATGGGCAGGGCGCTGTACGGCACGTTTGCGGTGTTCAGGGAAGCGCTGGATGAGCTGTGCGGGGAGCTAGATCCCCTGCTGGGACGCTCACTCCTGGAGGTGCTCTTCGCGAGCGAGTCGGTGAGCTCCGTCGGACCGGGCGGCGTGGGACTCCTGGATCGAACGCTCTTCACTCAGACCGGGCTGTTTGCGTTCGAGGTTGCGCTGTACAGGCTCCTGGAAAGCTGGGGTGCGCGACCCGACTTCCTGATGGGACATTCGATCGGGGAGCTTGCCGCCGCATATGTGGCGGGCGTGTTCTCATTGCAGGATGCCTGTGCCCTGGTCGCGGCGCGCGGCCGGTTGATGGGCGCGTTGCCAGAAGGCGGCGCGATGGTTTCGATCCAGGCCTCCGTGGAGGAGGTCGCCGAAATGCTGCAGGGAATGGAGCAGCAGGTTTCGCTCGCGGCTGTCAATGGCCCTCGGGCGGTTGTCATCTCCGGCGATGAGGATGCCGTCCTGCGTCTTGGTGACCGCTGGCAGGAGCAGGGCGCGAAGACCAAGCGCCTGCGGGTGTCGCATGCATTCCACTCCCAACGGATGGACGCGATGCTGGACGAGTTCGCCGCGGTCGCCCGCGGTCTGTCGTTCTCGGCGCCACGGATACCGATCGTCTCCAATCTCACGGGCGAGCCGGCCGCGGCGGAGCGGCTCTGCTCGGTCGACTACTGGGTGCAGCAGGTGCGAGCGCCGGTTCGCTTCATGGAGGGCGTACGTTGGTTGCGGGCTCGGGGTGTGAGCCGCTTCCTGGAGCTCGGCCCGCGGGGAGTGCTCAGTGCGATGGTGGAGGATTGCCTGGACGGTTGGCAGGGCGGGCAATCCGGACCTGTGAGGCCGGCCGCGGACGCTGATGGAGCGGTGAACACCGGCTCTGTGACGGTGATTCCCTCGTTGCACAGCAAGCGCCCGGAAGTCGATGCCGCGCTTGGCGCCCTCGCCGAACTGTGGGTGAGCGGAGCCGCTGTGGATTGGGGGAGCCTGTTCGCGGGCTCTGCCGCCAGGCGCGTGTCGCTGCCGACCTATGCCTTTCAACGCGAGCGCTTCTGGCTGGCGAGTGACTCGCTGGGCCAGCAGGTCGGCGTGGGCCAGTCGGCCGTCGAGCACCCGCTGCTGGACGCGATGGTGGGCTGGGCCGACGGTGAGCGCTGGCTGTTCGCGGGCCGCCTTTCCCCGAAACGGCATCCGTGGCTTGTCGATCACGCGATGCTGGGTGAGGTGCTGCTGGCCGGGACCGCGTTTCTCGAGCTGGCGCTCTGCGCGGGTGAGCGCGTCGGATGCGAGGCGGTGCGGGAGCTCGTCCTGGAGGCACCACTTGTGTTCGCCGGCGATGAGGCGGTCTTGGTGCAGCTCCTGGTCGGGGAGGACGACGGGACGGGTGAGCGTCCATTCAGCATTCATTCGCGCGCAGACCGGCGCGCCGCCGGGGAGGATCCCGCCGCCCGGGAGGCGTGGACTCGTCACGCAACCGGTTTCCTGACGCCCACGCAGGCTGCCACGAACGGGCACTCCGTCGCTCTTCGGGAGCGTGCGGGCGCGTTGTTGGGCGATGGCGTCTGGCCGCCGCGGGATGCGCGGAAGATAGACCTGGACGGTCTGTATGACGCCCTGGCAGTGCGCGGCTTCGAATATGGGCCTGCGTTTCAGGGTTTGCGCGCCGCCTGGCAACGCGGCGAGGAGCTCTTTGCCGAGGTCGCACTGCCCGCATCTGGGGGCGAGGGCGAACGCTGGCCTTTCGCGATGCACCCGGCTCTGCTGGACGCCGCGTTCCACGTATGGCTGAACGCGCTGGTCGAGGGCGAGGGCGCCGGTGAGGCGCGGGAGGGCGAGGGGCAAAAACGGGGCGGTGGGGAACGGCCGGCGTGCGCTTGCCATTCTCCTTCAGCGGGGTGGAGCTGTACGCTCGCGGAGCCTCATCGCTGCGGGTATTGATCTCCACCGCCGACGGCGGCAGCTCGCTGCTGCTCGCCGATGACGTCGGCGGACCGGTGGCGTCGATCGAGTCGCTGGTGGCGCGCGAGGTATCGATGACGCAGCTCACTGGCGCGGCTCATCCTCCCCATCGCAACTCGCTGCTGGCGGTGGGGTGGAGCGAGCTCCCGAGCGTTCGCCCGCCGCGGCAGACGGCTGGGGCGGACGACGTGGTGGTGCTGGGCGAGGAGGGCTCGCCACCGGCGCGGGCCCTTGCCGCGACGGGAGCCACGGTCGAGGTGTTTGCCAGCCTGCGTGCGCTGCGAGAGGCCATCGAGGGGGGTATGAGAACGCCCACGACGGTGATCTGCCCATGCGATCTCGACGGTGCGAGGCCCGTCGCCTCACAGCTGGCCGGCGCTTCGGCTGCCGGCGGCAGCGGGGGTGGTGAGGCCGTGGAACGGGCTTTGGCGGTGGTGCAGGAGTGGTTACGGAGTGAGGATTTCTCCGATTCGTGTCTGGTGCTGGTCACGAGCGGCGCTGTGGCGGGAGGACTCGGGGAGGCCGTTCCGGGGTTGGCGTGGGCAGGCGTATGGGGGTTGGTGCGTTGCGCGCAGGCGGAGGATCAGGGGCGGTTGGTGCTGGTTGACGTCGACGGGGAGGAGGCTTCCTGGGATTCCCTTAGCGCTGCGGTGGGCTGTGGCGAGCCGGAGTTGGCGATTCGCCGGGGGACGCTGTTGGTCCCCCGACTGGAGCGCGTCGGCGGGCGCGCCGGCACCCTGTCGGTGCCCGCCGGCGGAGAGTGGCGCCTGGCAGGCGGCGGCGGGACGATCGAGGGTTTGTCGTTGACGGCCGTGCCCGAGTCCGATCGCGCGCTCGAACGGGGCGAGGTGCGCGTGGGTGTGCGCGCCGGCGGGTTGAACTTCCGCGACGTGTTGCTTGCGCTGGGTATGTACCCGGGCGAAGCCGTCTTGGGCGGCGAGGGCGCGGGCGTAGTGTTGGAGGTCGGCCCTGGGGTGCAGGGGCCGGCGGTGGGCGAGCGTGTGATGGGTTTGTTCTCCGGTTTCGGTCCCATCGCGATCGCCGACGCTCGCTTGCTCACTCGCGTGCCCGACGGTTGGTCCTTCGCACGGGCCGCATCGGTGCCGATCGCGTTCCTGACCGCTTATTTCGGGCTGATCGACCTGGCGGATGTGAGGCCGGGTGAGAGCGTGCTGATACACGCGGGGACGGGCGGAGTCGGTATGGCTGCCGTGCAGCTGGCGCGGAGCTTGGGCGCCGAGGTGTTTGCGACCGCGAGTCCGGCGAAGTGGGAGGTGCTGCGGTCGATGGGGTTGGACGACGAGCACATCGCCTCATCGCGTTCGCTCGAGTTCAGGGAGCGGTTCCTGGAGACGAGCGGCGGGCGGGGCGTGGACGTCGTGCTCAACTCGCTCGCCGGCGAGTTCGTGGACGCATCGCTGGATCTGCTGTCCGAGGGCGGCCGGTTTGTCGAGATGGGCAAGACGGACATACGCACGAGCGGGGAGATCGCCGAGCAATGTCCGGGAGTGTCCTATCGGGCCTTCGATCTGCTGGAGGCTGGTCCGGAGCGCATCGGGGAGATGTTCGGCGAGGTGCTGGACCGCTTCGCGGCGGGTGCGCTCGAACCGTTGCCGCTGACCGCTTGGGACATTCGCCATGCGCCCCGCGGCTTTTCGGTTCATGAGCCAGGCGCGTCACGTCGGCAAGAACGTCCTGACGCTGCCGGCGACCGCGCCCCACTTCGACGCCGAGGGGACGGTTCTGGTAACCGGCGGCACCGGTGCCCTGGGGGGCTCCTGGCGCGCCACCTGGTGCATGCCCACGGTGTGCGCCACCTGCTGCTGGCCAGTCGCAGCGGGCCGGACGCGGAGGGCGCAAGCGACCTCAGGGCGGAGCTCGAGGCGTCGGGCGCCGAGGTCAGGATCGAGGTGTGCGACGTCTCCGAGCGCGAGGCGGCTGCGCGGGCTCCTCGACTCGATCGCGCGCGAGCATCCGTTGCGCGCGGTGGTGCACACCGCTGGGTTGCTCGACGACGGCCTGATCGAGTCGCTCGGCGCGGAGAGCGTTCGCAGGGTGTTTGCCGCCAAGGCGGACGCGGCATGGCACCTGCACGAGCTGACCGAGCACATGGACCTGCAGGCGTTCATCCTGTTCTCCTCGGCCGCGGGCGTGCTCGGCAGTCCCGGTCAAGCCAACTACGCCGCCGCCAACACGTTTCTGGACGCGCTCGCGGCGCACCGTCGGGCGCAGGGCCTGCCCGCGCTCTCGCTGGCCTGGGGCCTGTGGGAGCAGGCCAGCGGCCGCGGCATGGCGAGCACGCTGAGCGAGCAGGACGTCGCGCGGATCGGTCCGCTCGGGCGTCGGCGCGGCGATCACCGGCGAGCAGGGTCTCGAGCTGTTCGACGCCGCGCTGGACGCCGGCGAGGCGACGGTGCTGCCGCTGCCCCTCGACCTCGGTGCGCTGCGCGCGCAGGCCAGGGCGGGGATCGCTTCCTCCGCTGTTCAGCGAGCTCGTGAGCGTGCCGGCACGCCCGGCCGCCGAGCAGGGCATCCCGCTCTCGCGACGCCTGGCCGATACGCCGGAAGACCAGCACGAAGCGCTCGCCCTCGAGGTGGTGGCCGCCCAGGCGGCCACGGTCCTCGGGCACAAGGACCCGCAGGCGATCGACGGGCAACGCCCGTTCAAAGAGCTCGGCTTCGACTCGCTCACGGCGGTGGAGCTGCGAAATCGCCTGAACACCGTCACCGGACTGCGGTTGCCGGCCACGCTCGTGTTCGACCACCCGACCCCGCGGACGGTGGCTTTGCACATACTCGAAAAGCTGGTCCCGGGTTTCGCGGCGGTCGCGGACTCCGACCGGGAAGAGCACGAGCTGCGAGGAGTCATCGCCGCGATTCCGCTCACTCGCCTCAGAGAGGCGGGCTTGATCGAGGTCCTGCTGCAGCTGGCCAATTCGCAACGGGCCGTCGCCCGATGGCGAGGAGTTGCAGCTGATCGACGCGATGGACGTCGAGAGCCTCGTGCAGAGGGCGGCGGGAATGTCCGCGACAAAGACGATCGAGGAGGTGCAGTGATGGCGGCCGGTGCCGAGGACGTAGTCGAGGCTCTGCGCACAGCGCTGAAGGAGGCGGAGCGTCTCAGGGCCCAGAATCGCCGCCTGCTCGAAATCCCCCACGAGCCGCTGGCGATCGTCGGCATGAGCTGCCGCCTGCCCGGCGATGTGACCTCACCGCAGGGTTTGTGGCGGCTGGTGAGCGCGGGAACCGATGCGATCGGCATGTTCCCCGAGGACCGCGGCTGGAATGTGGAGCGGCTGTATGACCCCGACCCAGCGCACCTCGGGACGAGTTATACGCGGGAGGGCGGCTTCGTCTATGACGCCGCCGAGTTCGACGCCGGCTTCTTCGGCATCAGTCCGAGGGAGTCGCTGGCGATGGATCCCCAGCAGCGCCTGTCGCTGGAAGGGGCATGGGAGGCGTTGGAGGATGCCGGCATCGATCCGCTGTCGCTGCGGGGCAGCCAGACGGGCGTGTTCATGGGGGTGATCGACGCCGGCTACGGCGCGCTCGGAACGAGCGTCGAAGGCGTCGACGGGTACATGTTGACGGGGACCACGGCCAGCGTCGTGTCCGGTCGCATCGCCTTCACCCTCGGCCTGGAGGGTCCCGCCGTGTCGATCGACACCGCGTGTTCCTCTTCGCTGGTGGCGCTGCATCTGGCGTGCAAGGCGCTGCGCGCGGGGGAGTGCTCGCTGGCGGTGGCGGGTGGCGTGTCGGTGGCGGTGACTCCTGGGGGTTTCATCGAATTCTCGCGCCAGCGTGCCCTCGCTCCCGACGGACGCTGCAAGTCGTTCGCCGCCGCCGCCGATGGGACGGGCTTTGCGGAGGGCATCGGGATGCTGGTGTTGGAGCGCCTGTCCGATGCGCAGCGCAACGGACGCGAGGTGTTGGGGCTGGTGCGCGGCAGCGCCGTCAACCAGGATGGCGCCTCCAATGGCCTGACTGCGCCGAATGGCCCTTCCCAGCAGCGAGTGATCGCGCAGGCGCTTGCGAACGCCAAGCTCGAGCCGGGCCAGGTGGATGCGGTGGAGGCGCACGGCACGGGTACGACGCTTGGCGATCCGATCGAGGCGCAGGCGTTGATCGCCGCATACGCTCAGAGCCGCCCCGAGGGCTGCCCGCTGTGGTTGGGCTCGGTCAAGTCGAACATCGGCCACACGCAGGCCGCGGCGGGCGTGGCTGGCGTGATCAAGATGGTGATGGCGATGCGCCACGGCATGCTGCCGAAGACGTTGCACGTGGACCAGCCCACGCCCAAGGTCGATTGGCCCGGCGGAGATGCGATCTCCCTGCTGACCGAGCAGCGGCCTTGGGGGAGAGGCGGCGAGCGGCGCTGCGCGGGAGTGTCGTCGTTCGGTGTCAGCGGAACCAATGCACACGTGATCCTCGAGGAGGCCCCCGAGCCGATCTCCGCGAGGAGCTCCGAGCCTGCGACCGGCGATCTCGCTGGCGGGGACACGCTCGCCGCCATTCTGCGGGCGAACGCGCTGCCGTGGCTGCTTTCGGCCAAGAGCGAGGCGGCGTTGCGCGCCCAAGCCGAGCGCCTGCGCCGGTATCTGAGCTCCGTGGGAGGTGTGGCCGCCGCGAATGGTGTGACGGCTGCGGATGGTGTGGCTGCTGAGGTGGCTGCGGCGGCTGCGGCTGCGGATGGTGCGGCCGCCGCGGATGGTGCGTCAGCCGCCGACGGCCGCCGGCCGACGAGCGCCGACGTCGCCATCACGTTGACGCGCCGCTCGCTGTTCGAGCACCGCGCGGTGGTTCTCGTGGGCGAGCAGGGCGCGCTCGAGGGACTCGATGCGCTGGCGTCGGGAAGCTCGGCGGCTGGAGTCATCGTAAGCAACGCCCCAGCGGGCACTGGCGGCCTGGCCTACCTGTTCACCGGCCAGGGCGCTCAGCGGGTGGGCATGGGCAGCGAGCTGTACGAGTCCTTCCCGGCCTTCAGAGACGCGCTGGATGAGATCTGCGCGGAGCTCGACGCGTATCTGCCGCGCCCGCTGCGCGAGGTGCTGTTCGCCGCCGAGGGGACTGGCGAGCGTGCGCCGGACGTCGACTCCATCGATCACACGGCCAACGCCCAGGCGGCGCTGTTCGCGCTCGAGGTGGCGCTATTCAGGTTGCTTGGGACGCTGGGGGTACGCCCGGATTTCCTGATGGGCCACTCGATCGGCGAGCTGAGCGCGGCCCACGTGGCGGGGGTGTTCTCGCTCGCGGACGCTTGCAAGCTGGTGGCGGCCCGTGGGCGCCTGATGGGCGATCTGCCCGCCGGCGGGGCGATGCTGTCGGTGCAAGCCTCCGAGACCGACATACGCGAAACGCTCGAAGGTTTCGATGGGCGGGTCGCCGTCGCGGCAGTGAACGGGCCCGCGGCCGTGGTGCTCTCCGGCGACGAGGACGCCGTCCTCGAGCTGGAGAGCGTGTGGCGGGGGCGAGACGTGAAGACCAAGCGTTTGCAGGTGAGTCACGCCTTCCACTCACATCGCATGGACGGGATGCTCGACGCATTTGCGGCAGTGGCGGACGACCTCTCGTTCGCTGCCCCGCAGATCCCGATCGTGTCCAACGTGACCGGCGAGTCGATATCGGCTGAGCAAATCTGCACCGCCGGAGTATTGGGTGCGGCACATACGGGAGCCGGTGCGTTTCATGGACGGGGTGCACTGGCTGGGAGCCCACGGAGCGAGTAGCTTCCTGGAGCTGGGCCCCGAGGGCGTGCTGAGCGCCATCGTTGGAGACTGTCTGGCGGAGGAGCCTGCGCTGGCGGCGGTCTCGCTGCTGCGCGGTGGACGTTCGGAGCTCGCGACCGTACTTGGCGCGCTTGCCGAGATCTGGGTGCACGGTGGCGGCGTGGATTGGGCCAGTGTGTTCGAGGGCGCTGGCGCGCGGCGCGTCACACTGCCTACCTACGCCTTTCAACGCGAGCGCTACTGGCTTGCGCGAGGGGCATGGGCCGGGGATCTGGACGCCGCGGGCCTCGGCTCGGGCAAGCATCCGCTGTTGAGGGCCGTCGTCCCCATGGCCGACGAGCGAGGCTGGCTGTTCACCGGGCGGATCTCTCAGCGCGAGCCGGCTTGGCTTGCCGACCATGTGGTGCTGGATGAGTGCGTCGTGCCGGGGGTGTTCTTCGTCGAGCTCGCACTGCATGCCGGCGGGCAAATCGGTTGCGATCTGCTCGAGGAGCTGGTGATCGAACTCCCCCTGGTGCTGGGGGAGCGCGAGGAGGTGCAACTGCAGGTCACGGTGGACGCGGCGGACGAGGACGGTCGCCGATCGGTGAAGATCCACTCCCGCCCAGCGAGGACCGGCGCTGGTGAAGGCGAGGGAGCCTGGACGCGTCACGCCAGCGGCGTGCTCGCTCCACCGCTGAGCCGGTGAGCGACCCGCCGCCGGCCGTGCGGGAGCACGCGGCGGCGCTCGCCGGGCGGACGTGGCCTCCCGAGGGCGCGATCGAGATGGACGTCGAGGACTTCTACGACCACGTCGCCGAGCTCGGTTTCGATTACGGACCGGCGTTCTTCGGCGTGCGATCGGTGTGGCGGCATGGCGACGAGGTCTTCACCGAGTTGTCGCTGTCCGAGCGAGAGCGCCATGAGGCACATCGGTTTGGCCTGCATCCAGCGCTGCTCGACGCCGCGTTGCAGGGGGCGTTGACGGCCGCTTCCGCAGACGGCGAGGGCGGGGAGGCCAGCCGACTGCGGTTGCCGTTTTCATTCAACGACGTGAGGTTGTTCCAGAAGGGCGTTTCGCGGGCTGCGCGTCTTCCTCTCGCGGGCTGCCGACGAGCCTGTCGTTGGTGGCCCTGGACGAAGATGGCGGATTGGTCGTCTCGCTGGGGTCGTTGGCGGTGCGGTCCGTGTCGCGCGAGCAGATCGCGGCGCTCGGAATGGTCGATCGGGGTCGTTGTTCGGCGTGGACTGGGTTGAGGTCGAGGCGCGGCGAGCCGCCGGCGCAGCGGTGGGACGGCTCGTGGGCGGTGGTTGGCGCCGCGCAGGCGGCTGCTCCGCGCAGGGGTTGCGTAGTGTCGGCGTCGCAGCGCGGCGCGGGCTGCGGAGGCTTTTGGCGATTTCGAGGCGTTGGGCGAGGCGCATGGATGGCGGCGAGCGCAGCTCCGGAGTTGGTGTTGCTCGATTGCGCCCGGCTGGGCGAGGGCTCGGTGGACGGTGGCGCGGTGTGCGGGCGCTGCGGGGCCGCGGCCGACGGCGCGGACGCCGGGGACGTGATCATGTCGGCTCGCGAGATCGCGGCCGGCGTGTTGGGGTCGCTGCAGGCGTGGGTTGCCGACGAGCGGTTCGCCGCGTCGCGTGCTGGTGCTGGTGACCGAGGGTGCGATGGCCGTCGGCGCGGAGGATCGGCTGGTCGGCTTGGCCCAGTCGCCGGTGTGGGGTCTTGGCGCGCTGCGCGCAGGTGGAGCACCCGGGGCGTCTGGTGTTGATCGACGTGGACGGCGAGGCAGGAGTCGTGGGAGGCGTTGAGCGTCGCGCTCGGGAGCGGTGAGTCGCAGCTGGCGATCCGCGCGGGGCGCGTGTTCGTGCCTCGCCTGACGCGCGTCGCCCCGCGCGCCGCGCGGCCGAGAGGGCTGCGGCCCGAGGGAGGGTGCCGGCGCGCGCTCGCCGCGACGGAACGGTGCTGATCACCGGCGGCACCGGCGCTCTGGGCGCCCTGGTGGCCAGGCACCTGGTTGCCGAGCGCGGCGTCGGGCGCCTGTTGCTGGTGAGCCGGCGCGGGCGCGACGGCACCGGGCGCGAGCGAGCTCGAGGCGAGCCTGGTCGAGCTGGGCGCGGAGGTGAGCATCGCGGCGTGCGATGTGAGCGATCGCCGAGGGTTGGCGCAACTGCTCGCCGCGATCCCCGAGGAGCGTCCGCTCTGCGGTGTGGTGCACGCCGCGGGCGTGCTCGAAGACGCCGATGCTCGAAGTCCCTGACGGTGCCCCAGCTCGAGCGGGTGCTCGCCGCCAAGCTGGATGCCGCGTGGCACCTGCACGAGCTGACCGAGCACCTGGATCTCTCGATGTTCGTGCTGTTCTCGTCGGCGGCGGCCACGTTCGGCAGCGCGGGCCAGAGCGACTATGGCGCCGCGAACGCGTTCCTGGACGCGTTGGCGGCATACCGGCGGGCGCGCGGGTTGGCCGGGACCGCGGTGGCGTGGGGCCTGTGGGATCTGACCGAGGGCATGGCCGGCGGGTTGGGCCAGGCCGATCGCGCACGGGTGGCGCGCTCGGGGATGCGCGCGCTCTCCCCGCGCGAGGGCTTGGAGTGCTTCGACGCCGCGAGTGCGACCGACAGGGCGCTGGTGGTGGCTGCGCGGCTCGATGCCAGGATGCTGCGCGCGCGGGCCGAGGACGGGGCGTTGCCGCCCCTGTTCGGCGGGCTGGTCTGCCGGTTCGCGCCCGCCACGGCGCGAGCGAGGTGACAGACGGGCGGGAGCGCTCGCACAACGGTTGGCCGGCGTGAGCGAGGCTGAGCGCGAGGGCGTCGTGTTGGAGCTCGTGCTGTCAGAGATCGCGAGGGTCTTGGGGCACTCCTCGCCCGCGGCGATCGGCAAGGGGCAGGTGTTCACCGAGCTGGGGCTCGACTCGCTCGCGGCGCTGGAGTTGCGCAACAGCCTGGGCGAGGCCACGGGGCTGCGGCTGCCTGCGACGTTGGTCTTCGATTATCCGACGCCCGAGGCGCTCGCGGGATACCTGCTGGAAGAGGTCGCGGGCTGCCCGCCCGCAGAGCGCGAGATCGACGGTGCCCGCCGCGCGCGCGGCGATCGGCCGCGAGGAGCCGATCGCGATCGTCGGGATGGGATGCCGTTTCCCTGGGGGCGTGCGCTCGCCGGAGGACCTGTGGGAGCTGCTCAGCGCCGGCACGGACGCCATCTCCGCGTTCCCGCGGGACCGCGGCTGGGATCTGGAGCGCCTGTATCACCCCGATCCCGCGAATCCGGGTACCTGCTGTGCAAACGAAGGCGGGTTCATCTATGACGCGGGCGACTTCGACGCGGCCTTCTTCGGCATCAACCCCCGGGAGGCACTGGCGATGGACCCGCACCAGCGGCTGCTGCTGGAGACCGCTTGGGAGGCGTTCGAGGACGCCGGCATCGATCCTCACACCCTGCGCGGCAGCCAGACCGGCGTGTTTGCGGGCGTGTCACCCCAGGGCTACGAGGCAAGGATGTACGGGCCGGCCGCCAAAGAGCTGGGCGGCTATCTGCTGACGGGCAGCACCGGCGGCGTCGCCTCGGGTCGGGTCGCATACGTGCTTGGGCTGGAGGGCCCGACGATGACGGTCGACACGGCGTGCTCCTCGGCGATGGTGGCGATGCACCTGGCGAGCGGTGCGTTGCGCGGCGGCGAGTGTGAGCTTGCCCTGGCGGGTGGCGCCTCGGTGATGTCCACACCGATGGGCATGATCGAGTTCAGCGCGCTGGGCGCGTCGGCTCCCGACTCGCGCTCCAAGTCCTATTCCGACGCTGCCAACGGGGCCGGCTTGGAGCGAGGGGGTTGGGATGCTGCTGCTGGAGCGCCTCTCCGACGCGCAGCGCAACGGCCACGAAGTGCTGGCGCGTGATTCGCGGCAGCGCGGTCAACCAGGATGGCGCCAGCAACGGGCTGACGGCCCCCAACGGGCTCTCCCAGCGGCGCGTGATCGCCGCGGCGCTGGCGAGCGCGCAGCTCTCGCCGATGGACGTCGACGCGGTCGAGGGCCACGGAACCGGCACTGAGCTCGGCGACCCGATCGAGATACGTGCGCTGCAGGCCGTCTACGGGCGGGATCGTTCCGTCGGACCGCCCACTGTGGCTGGGCTCGATCAAGTCGAACATCGGTCACGCCGTGGCAGCCGCGGGGCTGGCGGGAGTGATCAAGATGGTGATGGCGCTGCGTCACGAGATCCTGCCGAAGACGCTGCACGTCGACGAGCCCTCCTCCCACGTGGACTGGTCGGCGGGACATGTGTCGATCCTGAGGGAGCCGCGGCCCTGGCGGAGAAACGGGAGTCCGCGGCGGGCCGGCGTCTCGTCGTTTGGTATCAGCGGCACCAACTCTCATGTGATCCTCGAGGAGGCTCCGTCCACGGCGCCCGCGGCGTTCCGTGCCGGCGTCCGCGCCGGGCGCCCTGCGCTTGCCGCCGCAGGCGCTTGAAGCCGGCTGTGGGGCATGGCCGCTCTCGGGCAAGAGCGAGGCGGCGCTGCGTGCTCAGGCGGAGCGTCTGCGCGAGCACCTCGAGCGCCACCCGGAGCTCGAGATCGCGGACGTGGGCTATTCGCTGGCGGCACGGTCGGCGTTGGTGCATCGTGCGGTGGTGTTGGGTAGTGGTCGTGGGGGTTTGCTTGCGGGTCTTGGTGGGTTGGCGGTGGGGGAGTTGGGGGCTGGTGTGGTGCGGGGGGTGGCTGGTGTCGGTGGTCGGGTTGCGTTTCTGTTCCCTGGTCAGGGTTCGCAGTGGGCGGGGATGGCGGTGGGGTTGTTGGATTCCTCGCCGGTGTTTGCCGAGACGATGGCGGTCGTGTGGTGAGGCGTTGGCGGGGTTTGTGGATTGGTCGCTTGAGAGTGTGTTGCGTGGTGTGGAGGGGGTGCCGGGGTTGGAGCGGGTTGACGTGGTGCAGCCGGTGCTGTGGGCGGTGATGGTGTCGCTGGCTGAGTTGTGGCGTGCGTGCGGGGTGCGGCCGGACGTCGTGGTGGGTCATTCACAGGGTGAGATTGCGGCTGCGTGTGTGGCGGGGGGTTTGTCGTTGCGGGACGGGGCGTGTGTGGTTGCGTTGCGGAGTCGGGCGTTGGCGGGTTTGGCGGGTCGGGGCGGGATGGTGTCGGTTGCGTTGTCGGTGAGAGAGTTGGAGCGGCGGTTGGAGCGCTGGGGATGTGCCGGTGTGTCGGTGGCGGCGGTGAATGGGCCAGGGGCGACGGTGGTGTCTGGTGAGGTTGGTGTGCTCGAGGAGTTGTTGGCTGCGTGTGAGGGTGATGGTGTGAGGGCGCGGCGGATTCCGGTAGATTACGCGTCGCATTCGCCGCAGATCGAGGAGATTCGCGGTGAGTTGTTGGAGGCGTGTGCGTCGATCGTGCCGCGTTCGGGGGAAGTCCCGTTTTTCTCGACGGTGGTGGGTGGTGTGGTTGATACAGGTGAGTTGGGTGGTGAATATTGGTACCGCAATTTGCGGGAGACGGTTCAGTTTGAAGGGGCGGTGCGCTCGTTGTTGGGTAACGGATATCGCGCGTTTGTGGAGGTGAGTCCACACCCCGTGTTGACGATCGGCGTTCAGGAGGTAATCGATGAGGCGACCGATGGGTCGCCGGAGGCCGTGGCGCTCGGGTCGCTGCGACGCGATGAGCCCGCCGTCGAGCGTTTCCTGATGTCCCTGTCAGAAATTTGGGCTTGCGGAGGTGAGGTCGACTGGGAGACGCTGTTCGCGGGCGCCGGCGGGCAGCGGGTGAAGTTGCCCACCTATGCCTTTCAGCGCGAGCGCTTCTGGCTGCAGGGAGGGATGGGAGCGGGCGACGTGGGCTCGGTTGGCCTGTCGTCCTCGGAGCATCCGCTGCTGGGCGCGATGGTCGACGTGGCGGCGGGCGAGCAGTGGCTGTTCACCGGTCGGCTGTCGGCGCAGCAGCCCGGCTGGTTGGCCGACCACATGGTGTTCGGGAGGCCGGTGGTGCCCGGCACGGCGTTCGTGGAGCTCGCGCTGCACGCGGGAAGCCACGTCGACTGCGGCGTGCTGGAGGAGTTCGTGATCGAGGCGCCGCTTGTGTTGGCGCCGGAGGGCTCGGTGGTGCTGCAGGTCTCCGTCGGCGAGCCCGACGAGTCGGGCCGCCGGTCGGTGAGCGTGTCGACCCGGCGAGCGCACTCCGAGGATGACGGTGTGTTGGCCAGGGAGCCGTGGACGTGTCACGCCAGCGGCATCCTCGTGGCCGGCGAGGTCTACCACGCGGGGCGGGAGCGCGCGATCGAGCGCGCGGGGACGCTCGCGGCGGAGGCGTGGCCGCCCGCGGGCGCTGAGCCGATTTCGATCGAGGAGCTCTACGACGAGGTGGCTGCCCGCGGGATCGAGTACGGGCCCGCCTTCACCGTGTTGCGGGCGGCTTGGTGGCACGGCGAGGCCCTGCTTGCCGAGCTCGCCCTCGGCGAGGGCGAGCGCGAGGAGGCGCTCGCCTACGGTGCGCATCCGGCGCTGCTGGACGGGGCTCTGCAACTGTTGGGCGCTTCGCTGCTCGGGGAAGCCGGGGAGGGCGACCAGCGCGCCAGAGCGTGGCGTATCTGCCGTTCTCCTTCAGCGGGGTGGAGTTCCATGCGACCGGCGCGTCGTCTCTGCGTGCATTGATCCTGCCGCTCAGCTCCGACACGGTCTCCCTGGTGGTGACCGACGAGGCGGGACGCCCGGTGGCCTCGATGGAGGCGCTGATGATGCGCGAGGTGTCGATGGCGCAGATAGGTGCGGCGCGCGGCGCGTCCGACGATGCGCTGTTCACCGTCGAGTGGGAGGCCAGCGCCTCGCCGACGTCCGGGGAGTCGCCCACGGAGCCGCTGGTGCTGCTCGGCACGGAGGCCTCGGCGCTCGCGGCGTCGCTCGGGCAAGGCGATGGACCGGGAGTCGAGCTGCACACTGACCTGGACGCCTTGTGCGAGGCGGTCGAGCAGGGCAGGCCCGTGCCGGAGGCGGTGCTCGTCGATTTCACGCCCGCCGGGTGGGGCGATTCGATCGCGCTGGACCTGATGCACCACACGGCTCACCGGCTGCTGGCGCTGATCCAACGCTGGCTGGCGGAGGAGCGCTTCTCCGGTTCGCG
Source organism: uncultured Solirubrobacterales bacterium (assembly GCA_963812595.1). Lineage (GTDB taxonomy): Bacteria > Actinomycetota > Thermoleophilia > Solirubrobacterales > Solirubrobacteraceae > Palsa-744. The sequence continues at coordinate 68,203 of CAWEVQ010000008.1, read as the reverse complement.
TTTGGCTGTCGTCACCGGAGGGGCCGTGGCGGCGAGCCCGGCAAGCGACCTGCTCGACGGTGTGGCTCTCGCCCCGCTTTGGGGTCTGGTGCGCTCGGCCCAGGCGGAGAACCCCGGCCGCTTCGTGCTCATCGACGCCGACGCCGACACAACGGGCGCATCCCTGTCGGTGGCGCTCGGCACGGGCGAATCCCAGGTGGCGATCAGAAGCGGGCAGATCGCGGTGCCGCGGCTGCGCCCCCTCACCGTGACAGCCGCCGAGGCTCCGGCGCTCGATCCCGCCGGCACGATCCTGATCACCGGCGGCACCGGCGCGCTGGGCGCCAGGATCGCGCGCCACCTGGTGAGTCGCCACGGTGCCGGCCGGCTGTTGCTGCTGAGCCGTGCCGGCCTGGACGCGCCGCATGCCCCCGAGCTTCAGGCGGAGCTGCGGGAGCTGGGGGCGGACGTGCGGATCGCGGCCTGCGACGTGTCCGACCGCGCGGCGCTGAAGATGTTGCTGGACTGGATTCCCGAGGAGCATCCGCTGACGGCGGTGGTGCATGCGGCCGGCGTCCTCGAGAGCGGCCTGATCGGCTCGATGACTCCGGAGCGTCTCGACCGGGCGCTCGCGCCGAAGGCCGACGGCGCGTGGCACCTGCATGAGCTGACGCTGGACGCGCCGCTGCAGGCGTTCGTGCTGTTCTCCTCGGCGGCTGGACTGATCGGTGGCCCGGGACAGGCCAATTACGCGGCGGCGAACGCGTTCCTGGATGCGCTTGCCGCCCACCGCCGGGCACGGGGACTGCCGGCGTCCTCGACGGCGTGGGGGTTGTGGGATGTGGACAGCGCGATGACCGACCATCTGAGCGAGGCCGATCGCCGCCGCATGGCGAGTTCGGGTATGCGCACACTCTCTCATGATCAGGGCTTGGCGCTGTTCGACGTCGTGCTCAGTGCCCCGCAAACGCTGGTGTTCGCGGCCGCGCTCGACCAGCGGGCATTGCGCGGGCAGGCCAAAACGGGTGTGCTGCCGGCGATGCTGAGCAGCCTGGTGCGGCTGCCGAAGCGCGATGCCGGGACGCACGGCGACTCGCTGGCGGCGCGCCTGGCGGGCGTCCCCGAGGCCGAGCGGGAGGGCGTGGTGCTGGAGCTGGTGCGCTCCCACGTTGCCGCGGCGGTCGGGTACGACTCGCCCGCGGCAGTCGAGGAGCAGCGCGCCTTCAAGGAACTCGGGTTCGACTCGCTGACGGCGGTCGAGTTGCGCAACCGCCTGAACGTCGTCACGGGGGTGCGCCTACCGGCCACGCTTGTGTTCGACTACCCCACCCCCAGAGCGCTGGCGGGCTATCTGTTGAGCCGGGTGGCGGCCGACGGCGGCGGCGCGACCGGCGAGCTGGCGGTCTCGGCGCTGGCGGAGCTGCACCGGCTGGAAAACGTCCTTTCCGCGCTCGCCGGGGACGATCTGGAACGGACGCAGATCATCGGGCGCCTGCGCGAGCTGGCCGCCGATCCGGCGGGCGCCGATGCGGGTGGCGAGGAGCTGGAGGCGAGTACCGCGGATGAGGTGTTCGCCGCGCTGGACAGGGAACTGGGAGCGCTCTGACGATGGTGAAAGCACGCACGAAGGGAGGTGGATGATGGCGGACGAGGAGCAGAAGGCTCTCGAGTACTTGAAGCGAGCCAGGAACGAGCTGCGCAGGACGCGACAGAGGCTGCAGGAGGTGGAACGGCGCGCCCACGAGCCGATCGCGATCGTGGGTATGAGCTGCCGCTACCCGGGCGGTGTCCGCTCGCCCGAGGAGCTGTGGGAGCTGGTCGCCTACGGCGGCGACGCGATCTCCGCGCTTCCCGGCGAACCGCGGCTGGGACCTGCAAGCGCTGTACGACCCCGATCCCGAGCGCGCGGGACGGCTACGCGCGCCAGGGAGGGTTTCTCGACGACGCCGGCGACTTCGACGCGGACTTCTTCGGCATCAGTCCCGCGCGAGGCGCTGGCGATGGATCCGCAGCAGCGGCTGTTGCTGGAAGTGTGCTGGGAGGCGCTGGAGGACGCCGGCATCGACCCGGTGTCGCTGCGCGGCAGCCGCACGGGCGTGTTCGCCGGGATCAGCTGCCACGGGGTACGGAGCGGGCACGCGGGCATCGGCCGGCCTCGAGGGCTATCGCGCGATCGGCAGCTTCGACCAGCGTCGCGTCCGGGTCGGGTGGCCTACACGCTCGGCCTGGAGGGTCCGGCGGTGTCGGTCGACACGGCGTGCTCCTCCTCGCTGGTGGCGCTGCACCTGGCGTGCCAGGCGCTGCGCTCGGGAGAGTGCACGCTGGCGCTGGCTGGTGGCGTGACGGTGATGGCGACGCCCGCGGATTCGATCGAGTTCAGCCGCCCAGCGGCGCTCGGCCCCCGACGGCCGCTGCAAGTCCTTTGCGGACGCGGCCGACGGCGCGGGCTGGGCCGAGGGCGTCGGCGTGGTGGTGCTGGAGCGGCTGTCCGAGGCGCTGCGTCAACGGCCATCGGGTGCTGGCGGTGATGCGCGGCAGCGCGATCAATCAGGACGGCGCGTCCAACGGCCTGACGGCGCCCAACGGTCCCTCCCAGCAGCGGGTGATCCGCGCAGGCGCTGGCGAACGCGCGGACTGTCCGCGAGCGAGGTCGATGTGGTCGAGGCGCACGGCACCGGCACGACGCTCGGCGATCCGATCGAGGCGCAGGCGCTGCTCGCCACCTACGGGCAGCGTCGCGACCCGAGTCGCCCGCTGTGGCTGGGCTCGATCAAGTCGAACATCGGCCACACCCAGGCGGCGGCGGGCGTGGCGGGCGTGATCAAGATGGTGATGGCGATGCGCCACGGCGTGCTGCCGCAGACGCTGCACGTCGATCGAGCCCTCGACGCACATCGACTGGTCGAGCGGCTCGGTGTCGCTGCTGCGCGAGGCGCGACCGTGGCCGAGCAACGGCACGCCACGCCGGGCCGGTGTCTCGTCGTTCGGCATCAGCGGCACCAACGTGCACGTGATCCTCGAGGATGCCGCCGGTGCCCGCCGCGGCCGCGGGATCAGGCGGCTCGTATGCGAACACCCACGATGCCCCTGCGCCGGCGGGCGATGTGCTCGCGACCGGCGACCGCCGACGCCGGGAGCGCGGGGGGCGTCGCGAACGGCCCGCTGCCGTGGGTGCTGTCGGCGCGGTGCCGGGACTCGCTGCGGGCTCAGGCCGAGCGTTTGCACGAGTTCACCTCCAGCTCCCGGGCCGAGATCGCCGACGTCGGCCTCTCGCTGACGGGGCGCACGGCGTTCGAGCACCGGGCGGTGATCGTGGGCGGCGACCGCGGCGAGCTGCTGGGAGGCCTGCGGGCGCTGGCGCACGGGGAGCCCGCGCCGGGTGTGGTTGGGCGGGCGGCGCCCGCCGCCGGCGGGCGCCTGGCGTTTCTGTTCTCCGGTCAGGGCTCCCAGCACGTGGGGATGGGGCGTGAGCTGTACGAGACCTTCACGGTGTTCAGGGACACCCTGGACGAGGTGTGCGCGCAGTTCGCGCGCCACCGGTGCGGGTTATGGGATGTGCTGTTCGCGTTGAGCGACGATGGCTCGGCGGTGGAGTCGCCATTGGATCGCACGCACTTCACGCAGGCTGGGCTGTTCGCGCTCGAGGTGTCGTTGTTTCGGCTGGTGGAGTCGTGGGGTGTGCGTCCTGATTTCCTGATCGGTCATTCGATTGGGGAGTTGGCGGCGGCGCACGTGGCGGGTGTGTTCTCGCTGGACGACGCGTGCGCGTTGGTGGCGGCGCGCGGACGCTTGATGGACGCCCTGCCACCGGGCGGCGCGATGGTGTCGGTCGACGCCTCCGAGGCGGAGGTCGCCGACACGCTCGTCGGCTCGGAGGGGGGCGTGGCGCTGGCTGCCGTCAACGGCCCTCGCTCGGTCGTGATCTCCGGCGATGAGCAGGCCGTGTTGGAGCTCGCGGCGCTGTGGAGTGAGCGAGGACGCATGACCAAGCGTCTGCGGGTTTCGCACGCCTTTCACTCGCCACGCATGGACGCGATGCTGCGGGAGCTGGTCGAGGTGGCCGAAGGCCTGTCGTGCTCCGCGCCGCGGATCCCGATCGTGTCGAATCTTACAGGTGAGCCGCTTGCGGTCGAGCGTCTGCGCTCGGCCGAGTACTGGGCGGAGCACGCACGCGAACCGGTGCGCTTCATGGACGGCGTGCGCTGGCTGGGAGCGCAGGGCGTGAGCAGCTTCCTGGAGCTCGGTCCGGCGGGCGTGCTCAGCGCGACGGTCGGCGAGTGCCTGGGTGAGCGAGACGGGGTCACGGCGGTCTCGCTGCTGCGCAGGAAGCGCCCCGAGATCGAGAGCTCGCTTGGCGCCCTTGCCGCGATCTGGGTGAACGGCGTTGGGGTGGATTGGGCGCAGCTGTTCCACGGTCGGGCTGCCGAGCGTATATCGCTGCCGACATATGCGTTTCAGCGTCGGCGTTATTGGCTTTCGGGGGATGTTTCTGGTGGGTGGGGGGCATTGGCGGGGCAGGTTGCGGCTGATCATCCGATGCTCAGTTCTGCGGTGGCGTTGGCGGATGGGCATGGTTGGGTTTTCAGCGGTCGTGTCGGTGGTGAGTCGCAGGCGTGGTTGGTGGACCATGTGGTGGGTGGTGTGGTGGTGGTGCCGGGGACCGCTTTTCTGGAGCTCGGGATGTATGCCGGGGGTGAGCTGGAGTGTCCGGTGGTTGCCGAGCTTGTGTTGGAAGCCCCGTTGGTGGTTCCCGAGGGGGGCGCGGTCATGTTGCAGTTATTTGTCGGTGAGCCCGACGATTCGGGACGGCGGCCTCTTGCGATCTATTCCCAGGCTGCCGATGGCCTGCGCGAAGACGCGTTCGCTGATGGGGTATGGACTCGTCATGCCAGTGGCCTGTTGGCGGCCGGCCGGCAGCAGGGTCTGGATGGTGAGGCTTCGCCTCACGAGCGTGCCGGTGAGCTCGCGTCGGGGTCCTGGCCGCCGGTGGGCGCGGAGCCCGTTGAGGTCGATGCTCTGCAGGACGTGCTGGCTAACAAGGGTCTCGACTATGGGCCGGCCTTCCGGGGATTGAGGGCTGCGTGGCGACGGGGCGAGGAGGTGTTCGCCGAGGTGGGGCTCGAGGATGGCCAGTTGGATGGGGTGGACTCGTTCGGCCTGCACCCTGCTTTGTTTGACGCGGTGTTGCAAGCCGGGGCGGTGAGGGTTGTTGGTGAGAATGAGCGCAGACAGGAGCGGGAGGGTGTGCACATACCGTTTTCGTTCAGCGGGGTGGAGCTCTATGAGCGTGGTGTCGGCTCGTTGCGGGTCGCTCTGCGGCTGGGCGAGAAGGAGGTGCGCGCGATGCTGGTGATGGACGATGCCGGTGGGCTTGTCGCTTCGCTCGACTCGTGGACCGCGCGTGAGATATCGGCCTCGCAGTTGAGTGCCGCCGCGGGGAGCGGGCGTCGTGATTCGCTGTTTACCGTGAAGTGGGGTGAGCTGTCGGTTGCCGGCGAGCAGTCGGAGCCTGTGACATTGGCGGTGTTGGGTGCTGGGGATTCGTGGTTGGCGTGTTCGATGCGCGATGCGGGTGCGCCAGGCGATGTGTATGAGGATCTCGATGCTTTGGGACAGGCTTTGGACGCGGGCGCGACGGAGCCTGCGGTCGTGTTGTGTGATTGTCGCTTCGACGGGGAGGGTGATCGCCGTCTCGAGGAGGGGGACGGCGCTGAGCCCGATGCGGTGGCGCTCGCGCATCGCGCTGCTGAGCGAAGCTTGTTGTTGGCGCAGGCCTGGGTCGGCGATCAGCGTTTCGCTGGTTCGCGTTTGGTGTTGCTCACGGAAGGAGCGGTGGCTACGAGTGATGAGGAGGGCGCGCCGGGGGTGGCGTGCGCGCCGATATGGGGTTTGGTGCGCGCGGCGGAGGCGGAGAACCCCGAGCGGTTTGCGCTGATCGACGTGGACGATGCCCTCGCGGATGTGTGGGGTGTGGTCGTTGCGGCTCTGAGTGCGGGCGAGTGGCAGCTGGCGATTCGCGACGGCAGGGTGCTCGCTCCGAGGCTGGCGCGTGCGGCGGTGTCGGTGACCGAGAGCGATCGGGTGGCCGATGGCGACGGCGAGCGCGTGGTGGCGCTCGACCCGGGGGGCACGGTGCTGGTCACCGGCGGCACCGGAGCACTTGGTGGGTTGGTGGCGCGGCATTTGGTGGTGGTGCATGGTGTGCGTCATTTGTTGCTGGTGAGTCGTAGTGGTGAGGGTGCTGAGGGTGCCGCGGGGTTGCGGGCGGAGTTCGAGGGGTTGGGTGCGATGGTGAGGGTGGTGGCGTGCGATGTGTCGGTGCGTGGGGAGCTGGAGGGGCTGTTGGCGTTGGTTGGGGTTGAGCATCCGTTGTGCGGGGTGGTGCATGCGGCGGGGGTGCTCGATGATGGTGTGATCGACTCGCTGACCGCGGAGCGTCTGGAGCGGGTGCTGGCGCCCAAGGTGGATGCCGCATGGCATTTGCACGAGCTCACCGCGCACATGGACCTTGGGCTGTTCGTGCTGTTCTCCTCGGCGGCGGGCGTGCTGGGCAGTCCCGGGCAGGGCAATTACGCGGCAGCCAGCGCATTCCTCGACGGCCTTGCCGCATATCGCCGCGGGCGAGGTCTATCCGGCGTTTCGTTGGCGTGGGGGCTGTGGGAGCTCGCCGGGGGGTTTGCCGGCGAGTTGAACATGAGCGACGTGGCGCGAAGGCTGGAGCTCACCGGCGCGCGGATGCTCTCCAGCGAGGAGGGGCTCGTGCTATACGACGCCGCGCTGGCGAGCGGCGAGGCGCTGATGCTCCCGGTTGCGCTGGAGCTTGCGACGTTGCGCGCCCGCGCCCGGATGGGGATGTTGCCGACACTGTTCAGCGGGCTGGTCAATGTGCCTGGGCGTCGCCCTGGCGGGGAACGCGACGGCACGCTGGCGCTGCGGCTGGCCAGCGTCCCCGAGGAGGAGCGCGAGAGCGTGGTGAGCGAGTTGGTCGCATCGCATGTGGCGGTGGTGTTGGGGCACTCCTCCCCGGAGGCGATCGATGTCGGGAACAACTTCATAGAGCTGGGATTCGACTCGCTCACGGCAGTGGAGTTGCGCAACCGTCTGAGCGCCGCGACGGGACTGCTTCTGCCCGCGACGCTCGTCTTCGACTATCCGACCGCGGCCGCTGTCGCCGGGTATCTGCTGAGCGAGCTTGCGCGCGACGCGAGAGGCCCGGGGCGTCCGCTGCAGGCCGCGCTTGAGCGGCTCGAGCGCGCGCTCCTCTCTGTGGCGCTAGAGGGGTCCGAGCGAGCACAGGTGGCGGCCCGGCTGCAGGCCCTGGCGTTCGACTTGAGCGATCCGAGGGCGGGCGAGAGCGCTGAAAGTGACGACCTCGAGTCGGCGACCGACGACGAGATGTTCGATCTCATCGACCGGGAGCTCGGGGGATTTGAGGGCGAGGCCATGGAGGGCTTGAGATGAAGGTTTCGCGTTTCCTATACGTGCGAGGGAGTGATCTAGATGGCAGAGAGTGACAAGCTCCGCGACTACCTGAATAAGGTCACGGTCGACCTGCGCAAGGTTCGCCGGCGGTTGCTGGAGGTAGAGGGCAAGGGGCGCGAGCCGGTGGCGATTGTGGGTATGAGTTGTCGTTTTCCGGGTGGTGTGTGTTCGCCGGAGGGGTTGTGGGAGCTGGTCGCGGCGGGTGGCGACGGGATTTCGCCGTTTCCGTCTGATCGTGGGTGGGATCTGGAGCGGTTGTATGACGCTGATCCTGATCAGGCGGATACGAGTTATGCGCGTGATGGTGGGTTTATTGGTGGTGCGGCGGATTTTGATGCGGGGTTTTTCGGTATCAGTCCGCGTGAGGCGTTGGCGATGGATCCGCAGCAGCGGTTGTTGTTGGAGGGTGCGTGGGAGGCGTTTGAAGATGCCGGTATTGATCCGGTGTCGTTGCGGGGTAGTCAGACTGGTGTGTTCGCGGGGATTATCACTTCGGGTTATGCGACGACGGGGCCTGCGACGGGGGGGATCGAGGGTTATCGTTTGACGGGTAGTACTGGGAGTGTGGCGTCGGGTCGTGTGTCGTATGCGTTTGGTTTGGAGGGGCCTGCGGTGTCGGTGGATACGGCGTGTTCGTCGTCGTTGGTGGCGTTGCATTTGGCTGTGCAGGCGTTGCGTTTGGGGGAGTGTTCGTTGGCGTTGGCTGGTGGTGTGACTGTGATGTCGGCGCCGGGTGTATTTATCGAGTTTTCTAGTCAGCGTGCTTTGTCGTTGGATGGGCGTTGCAAGTCTTACTCTGATCGTGCGGATGGGACGGGTTTTTCTGATGGTATGGGGTTGTTGTTGTTGGAGCGTTTGTCTGATGCGCGGCGCATCGGTCACGAGGTGTTGGGGTTGGTGCGTGGTAGTGCGGTGAATCAGGATGGTGCGAGTAATGGGTTGACGGCGCCGAATGGTCCTTCGCAGCAGCGGGTGATCGCGCAGGCGTTGGCGAGCGCGGGGCTCTCGCCGGGGCAGGTGGATGTGGTGGAGGGTCATGGTACGGGTACGACGTTGGGTGATCCGATTGAGGCGCAGGCGTTGATCGCTACGTATGGTCGTGAGCGTCGGTGAGGGTGTGCCGTTGTGGTTGGGGTCGGTGAAGTCGAATATTGGTCATGCGCAGGCCGCGGCGGGTGTGGCTGGGGTAATCAAGATGGTGATGGCGATGCGTCATGGGGTGTTGCCGCGGACGTTGCATGTGGATGCGCCGTCTTCGCATGTGGAGTGGGCGGATGGTGGGGTGTCGTTGTTGGTGGAGGAGGTGCCGTGGGTTGGGGGCAGCGAGCCGCGGCGGGCGGCGGTGTCCTCGTTCGGGGTGAGCGGCACGAACGCGCATGTGATCCTCGAGGAGCCCCCGCCTGCGGAGGTCGAGGACGGGGATCAAGGCTCGGGGGCTTCAGCGCCGGCTGTGGGGGTCGTGGGTGTTGGTGCTGGGGGTGTCGTGCCGTTGGTGGTCTCGGGGAACGGTGAGGCAGCGTTGCGAGGCCAGGCCGCTCGGCTGCGGGAGTGGTTGGCTGCTGATGAGTCGCGTTCGGTGGTGGATGTGGGGTTCTCGTTGGTGAGCGGCCGCCCGGTTTTCGAGGATCGCGCGGTGGTGCTGGCTGGGGATCGCGACGCGGCGGTTTCCGAGCTTGGCGCGTTCGTTGACGGGCAGCCCACTACCGGTGTGCGGGGCGTCGCTGAGGTCCCAGGGAAGCTCGCGTTTATGTTCCCGGGCCAGGGTTCGCAGTGGGAAGGGATGGCGGTTGAGTTGTTGGACGCGTCGGCGGTGTTCGCCGAGTCGATTGGGTAGTGCTGGCCGAGGATCGCGAGGCGGCGCTCGCTGAGCTCGCTGCGCTCGCCGACGGGCAGCCCACCACCGGTGTGCTCGGTCTCGCCGAGGCCCCCGGCAAGCTCGCCTTCCTATTCCCCGGCCAGGGCGCCCAGCGCGTGGGTATGGGGCGGGAGTTGTATGGGGCGTGCCCGGCGTTCGCGTGCGCGTTGGATGAGGTGTGCGCCGGATTTGACGGTTCTCTAGAGCTGCCCCTGCTCGAGGTGTTGTTCGCTGCCGGGGATGGGCCTGAGCGGGCTGTGCTCGATCGCACGGTGTTCGCGCAGGCCGGGTTGTTCGCGTTGGAGGTGTCGCTGTTTCGGCTGGTGGAGTCGTGGGGTGTGCGTCCTGATTTCTTGATTGGTCATTCGATTGGGGAGGTGGCGGCGGCGCACGTGGCGGGTGTGTTCTCGCTGGAGGACGCGTGCGCATTGGTGGCGGCGCGCGGGCGCCTGATGGATGCCCTGCCCGCGGGTGGAGCGATGGTGTCGCTTGAGGCTCTCCGAGGCGGAGGTCGCCGATACGCTCGCTGGCTTGGAGGGGAGCGTGGCGCTGGCTGCGCCGTGAACGGCCCCCGCGCGGTCGTGATCTCTGGTGATGAGCAGGCTGTGCTTGATCTTGCCGTGGTGTGGAGTGAGCGGGGGCGCAAGACCAAGCAGTTGCGCGTCTCGCACGCGTTTCACTCGCCGCACATGGATGAGATGCTCGAGGAGTTCTCCGCTGCGATCGAGGGCTTGTCGTTTGCGCCGCCGGCGATCCCGATCGTGTCGAATCTCACCGGTGAGGTGGTGGCCGGCGAGCAATTGTGCTCGGCGGAGTACTGGGTGCGCCATGTGCGCGAACCGGTTCGTTTCATGGACGGGATCCGCTGCCTGGGAGCGCAGGGCGTGCGCAGCCTGCTGGAGCTCGGCCCCGACGGCACCCTCAGCGCGATGAGCCACGAGTGCCTGGACGATCTCGAGCAGCACCCCGGTATCAAAGAGCGGCCAGTCGCGGCGGTACCAGCGCTGCGACGCGAGCTCCCGGAGATCGCGGTGCTGCTGAGGTCGCTGGCGGAGCTATGGGTGAACGGCATCGGCGTAGATTGGGAGCAGGCATTCGACGGCGCTGGAGCGCAACGCGTAGGGCTACCGACATACGCATTCCAGCGCAAACGCTATTGGTGGCAGTCGCCGGCCGGCGCGGGGGACGTTGGGGCGGTTGGGTTGGCGGGGGCCGGTCACCCGTTGTTGGGTGCGGCGGTGAGTGTTGCTGGTGGTGAGGAGGAGTGGTTGTTTGCGGGACGTGTGTCGCTTTCGACGCATCCGTGGCTTGCCGATCATGTGGTGGTGGGGAAGGTGTTGTTGGCGGGTACCGCGTTTGTGGAGTTGGCGCTTTGTGCTGGGGAGCGCGTTGGGTGTGGTGTGGTGCGGGAGCTGACGTTGGAGGCTCCGTTGGTGTTTGATGGGGATCGCGGTGTTCTATTGCAGGTCGCTGTCGGCCGAGGTGAGCAGGCGGGGGAGCGTTCGCTGACGATCTATTCCCGCCCGGAGCATGCCGACGGTGATGATCCGTTCGCCGAAGATCAATCCTGGATGCGTCACGCCACCGGGATACTCACCACGGCCGAGCATGCGGCTACCGATGGGGCTTCGGCTGGCAAGGCTTCGCCGCAGGAGCGTGCTGCGGTGCTTGCTGGGGAGGTTTGGCCGCCGGAGGGCGCGGAGGTGGTGGATGTTGAGGATTTCTATGACGCGGTGGCGGAGTTGGGTCTTGAATACGGCGTGGTGTTTCGTGGTTTGCGGTCGGTTTGGCGGCGTGGCGAGGAGGTGTTCGCTGAGGTATCGCTTGGGACGGATGAGTCCGGCGACGCATTGTCCGCGGGGGGTATGGCGGATGGTGTGGAGTCCTTTGGTTTGCATCCGGCGTTGCTTGATGCCGTGCTGCAGGCAAGTGTCGCTGGCTTTGTCCTGGACGGGCAGCAGGGTGGCGCGCCGGTGAAGCTGCGGCTGCCGTTTTCGTTCAGTGGAGCGCAGCTTTATGCGCGCGGTGTGGGTTCGTTGCGGGCGGCGTTTACTGTTGGAGAGAATGATGTGAGGTCGTTGTTGGTGCTTGATGACGTGGGTGTGCTGGTGGCGTCGGTGGATTCGTGGGTGGGGCGTGAGGTTTCGGCGGGGCAGTTGGGTGCGGCTGGTGTGGGGCGGCGTGATTCGTTGTTTGCGGTGGGTTGGCAGGAGTTGCCGCTTGTGGTTGAGCAGGGGCCTGTCGCTGAGCGGGGGTCTGTGGTTGAGCAGGGTTTGGTGGTGCTTGGTGGGGAGGATTCGCGTTTGGCTCGGTCTCTGGGTGGCGGTGTTGCGGGTGTGGAGTGCTTCGCGGATTTGGCGGTGTTGGGTGAGGCGTTGGATGGTGGTCGTGTTTCGGTGCCGGGGGTTGTGTTGTTTGATTGCCGGGCGGGTGTGGGGCGTGGCGGAGGGGGATCGTGGCGCGGGGCTTGTGGGTGGCGATCCTGTCAGTGCTGGTGTTGAGCGTGCGCTTGCGGTGGTGCAGGGTTGGTTGGCTGATGAGCGTCCTGCTGGTTTGCGTTTGGCGTTGGTTACCAGTGGTGCGGTGGAGAGTGGTGTTGGTGATCGTCTTGGGGGGTTGGGTTGCTCGCCGGTGTGGGGTTTGGTGCGTAGCGCTCAGTTGGAGGATCCCGAGTTGTTCATGCTGGTCGACGTTGATGACAGCGTGGATTCTTGGGGTGTGTTCGCGCGTGCGCTCGCGACGGGGGAGCCGCAGTTGGCGCTGCGCAAAGGTGCGGTGCTTGTGCCGCGGTTGAAACGTGCGAGGGCGTTGGGTGGTGTGTTGGAGGTGCCGAGCGGTGTTGCTGAGTGGCAGTTGAGCGCTGGGGGGACGGGTACGCTTGAGGATCTAGCGCTGGTGGAGGCGCCCGCGATGGGGGAGCCGTTGGGGGCGGGTCAGGTTCGTGTCGGGGTGCGCGCGGGCGGCTTGAACTTCCGCGAAGTACTGATCGCACTGGGGAGTCCATCGAGCGCGCACGCTGTCATGGGCGGCGAGGGTTCGGGTGTGGTGTTGGAGTTGGGTCCGGGTGTGGAGGATTTGGTGGTTGGGGATCGGGTGATGGGTATGTTGCCCGGGTTCGGGCCGGTTGCGGTCGCCGATCGTCGCTCGATTGCGCGGATGCCGGAGGGGTGGTCCTTTGCGCAGGCGGCGGCGATACCGGTCGCGTTTATGACGGCGTATTACGCGTTGGTGGATCTCGCTGGGTTGAAGCGGGGTGAGAGGTTGTTGGTGCACGCGGCGACCGGTGGTGTGGGTATGGCGGCGGTGCAGTTGGCGCAGGCATATCGGCGCGGAGGTGTTCGTCACCGCGAGCCCGGGGAAGTGGGGTGTCCTGCGCGAGTCGGGATTCGACGAGGCGCATATCGCCTCTTCGCGTTCATTGGAGTTCAAGGAGCGGTTCCTCGCTGCGACTGACGGGCAGGGCATGGACGTCGTGCTGGACTCGCTCGCTGGGGAGTTCGTGGATGCCTCGCTCGACCTGTTGGGGCAGGGCGGTACTCCCGGTCGCTTCATTGAGATGGGCAAGACCGATATCCGCGACGCGGATGCGGTGGCCGGCGAGCGCCCGGGTGTGCGCTACCGGGCGTTCGATCTGCTCGAAGCCGGGCTGGAGCGGGTCGAGGAGATGCTCGGCGGGTTGCTCGAGCTCTTCGCGGACGGGACGCTCGAGCCGTTGCCTGTGACCGCGTGCGATATCCGCCGCGCGCCGGCGGCGTTCCGGTTCATGAGCCAGGCGCGGCACACCGGCAAGATCGTCCTGTCCCTGCCGGTCCCTCTGGATGCTGGGGGTACGGTGTTGATGACGGGTGGTACTGGTGTGTTGGGTGGGTTGGTGGCGCGGCATTTGGTGGTGGAGCATGGTGTGCGTGAGTTGTTGTTGGTGAGTCGTCAGTGGTGAGGGTGCTGAGGGTGTGGGTGAGTTGCGGGCGGAGTTGGAGGGGTTGGGTGCGGTGGTGAGGGTCGCGGCGTGTGATGTGTCGGTGCGCGCGGAGTCGGAGGGGTTGTTGGGGTCGGTTGGGTTGAGCATCCTTTGTGTGGGGTGGTGCATGCCGCGGGGGTGCTCGACGATGGTGTGATTGGTGGGTTGACGGGGGAGCGTTTGCGGGAGGTGTTGGCTGCGAAGGCTGATGCTGCGTGGTATTTGCATGAGCTCACCGAGCGCATGGACCTGTCGATGTTTGTGTTGTTTTCGTCGGCGGCGGGTGTGTTTGGTAGCCCGGGGCAGGGTAGTTATGCGGCCGCGAATGCGTTTCTTGATGGGTTGGCGGGGTATCGTCGGGCGCGGGGGTTGCCTGGTGTGTCTTTGGCGTGGGGGTTGTGGGAGCAGGCGAGTGGTTTGACGGGGGGTTTGCGGGAGCTCGATCTCGCGCGGTTGGCGCGTAGTGGGATGCGTCCGCTTGCTAGTGAGGAAGGGTTGCGGTTGTTCGATAGTGCTTTGCGGGTGGGTGAGTCGTTGGTGGTGCCGGTGCCGTTGGAGCTCTCGGCGTTGCGTGCGCAGGCGAGGGCTGGTGTGTTGCCGGCGTTCTTCGGTGATTTGGTGAGTGTGCGGCGTCCGGGTGGTGTGGCTGGTGGTTCGCTGGCGCGGCGGTTGGCGGGTGTGCCGGAGGGAGAGCGTGAGCGTGTCGTGCTGGAGCTCATCAAGATGCAGGTCGCGGGTGTGTTGGGTCATGGTTCTGAGGAGTCGATCGATGCGGGGCGCCCGTTCAAAGATCTCGGGTTTGACTCGCTGACCGCAGTGGAGTTGCGTAACCGGTTGAACGTGGCGACCGGGTTGCGTCTACCGGTCACGCTCGTGTTCGACTACCCGACGGCCTCAGCGGTAGCGCGTTACATCCTTGGCGAGTTCGCGGGGTCCCAGGCCGGTATCGCGGTAGCGCGTGTCTCCACCCGGGTGCTTGATGAGCCGGTGGCGATTGTGGGTATGAGTTGTCGTTTTCCGGGTGGTGTGTCTTCGCCGGAGGGGTTGTGGGAGCTGGTCGTGGGGGGTGGTGATGGGATTTCGTCGTTTCCGTCGAATCGTGGATGGGATCTGGAGCGGTTGTATGACCCCGACCCTGATCGTCCCGGTACCACCTACACGCGCTCCGGAGGGTTCCTCCACGACGCCGACGAGTTCGACGCCGCATTCTTCGGTATCGGCCCGCGCGAGGCACTGGCGATGGATCCCCAGCAGCGACTGCTGCTGGAAGGGGCATGGGAGGCGCTTGAAAACGCCGGCATCGACCCCGCCTCGCTGAACGGGACGCCCGCTGGTGTCTTCATCGGCATCATCACCTCCCCGTACGGATTGGGCGCCGCCGCGAGGGCCGATCTGGAGGGCTATCAGGCTAACGGGTCTCACCACCAGTGTCGCCTCGGGACGAATCGCCTACACCCTCGGCCTGGAGGGCCCGGCCATTTCGGTGGACACAGCGTGCTCCTCGTCGTTGGTGGCGCTGCATCTTGCAAGCCAGGCGCTTTGCAGCGGCGAATGCTCGCTCGCGCTGGCCGGAGGGGTCACGGTGATCACTCAGGCGGCTGTCTTCAGCGAGCTCGCTCGCGGGCGTGTGCTGTCGGTTGACGGACGCTGCAAGTCGTTCGCGGCGGCGGCCGATGGGTCCGGTTTCTCGGATGGTGTCGGCATGCTCGTGCTGGAGCGCCTGTCCGACGCGCGGCGCAACGGCCACGAGGTGTTGGGGTTGGTGCGCGGCAGCGCCGTCAATCAGGACGGCGCCTCCAATGGGCTGACTGCGCCGAACGGTCCTTCCCAGCAGCGGGTGATCGCGCAAGCGCTCGCCAACGCCAAGCTCAAGGCGAGCCAGGTGGATGTGGTGGAGGCGCACGGCACCGGCACGGTGCTCGGTGATCCGATCGAGGCGCAGGCGTTGATCGCCACCTACGGGCAGGGCCGTCCCGAGGGTCGTCCGCTGTGGTTGGGCTCGATCAAGTCGAACATCGGCCATGCACAGGCCGCGGCGGGGATCGCGGGAGTGATCAAGATGGTGATGGCTATGCGGCAAGGCACTTTGCCGAAGACGCTGCACGTGGATGAGCCCACGCCCAATGTGGACTGGTCGGCCGGTGCGATCTCGATGCTGACAGAGGAGCGACGCTGGGAGCGGGGCGAGGAGCCGCGCCGGGCGGGGGTGTCGGGGTTTGGTGTCAGCGGCACCAATGCGCATGTGATCCTTGAAGAGGCGCCCGCGGCGGTCGAGTCGGCCGCGAAAACCGACGCCGGCGATGATGCGCAGAGCGCGGCCGAGAGCACGGTCGGCGTCGCGTTCGCGAGCTCGGCGCTGACGGCCGACGCGTTGCCGTGGATGTTGTCCGCGCGCAACGAGGGCGCCCTGCACGGCCAGGCTGAACGCTTGCGCGAGCATCTGGATCGCAAGCCTGAGCTCGGGATGATCGACGTCGGTTTCTCGCTCGCGTCCCGCCCCGTGTTGGAGCATCGCGCCGTGCTGTTGAATGGGGGGTGCGAGGAGCGGTCGGCCAGGCTCTCCGCCATGGCCGCGAATACGACGACGGCGGATGCGATTGTACGCGGTGTGCCTCGGACGGCGGACGCCGGGGTGGTGCTCATGTTCCCGGGTCAAGGCGCGGGTTGGCCGGGCATGGCGCTCGAGCTGTTGGACTGCTCGCCCGTGTTCGCGGAGCAGCTGCGCGCCTGCGGCGAAGCGCTGTCGGAGTACGTCGACTGGTCGTTGGAGGAGGTGTTGCGCGGGGAGGGGGATGCGACGCTCTACCGGCTCGACGTCCTGATCCCCACCATGTTTTCGATCCTGGTGTCGGTGGCGGCGCTGTGGCGTGCGCTCGGCGTGCGTGTGGCGGCGGTGGTGGGTCACTCCCAGGGCGAGATCGCCGCCGCCCATGTGGCCGGTGGGCTGTCGCTGCGGGACGCGGCGCGGGTGGCGGCGATGCGCGGCCGCGCGATGGTGAAGTATGCCGATCAGACGGAGACAATGGTGTCGGTTTCGCTCGGTTTGAAGGCGCTGCGGCCGCGTCTGGAGAAGTGGGGCAATCGGATCGACGTCGCGGCGGTGAACGGGCCTTCGCTGGTGGGGCTCGCAGGCAACCGGCAGGCGCTTGAAGAGCTGCAGGCGGAGCTCGAGGCCGATGGTGTGAGGACCCGGATGGTTCCGGGGGCGAACGGGGCGACGCATACGGCTACGGTGGAGCTGCTGCACGATGAGCTGGTGGCGGCGCTCGAGCCGATCGTGCCCCGTGCGGGCGAGGTGCCGTTCTACTCCAGTGTGACGGGAGGACTGCTTGACACCTCGGAGCTGAACCCGGAGTACTGGTATCGCAACATGCGCCAGCCCGTTCTCTATGAACAGGCGGTCCGTGCGCTGCTGGAGGATGGCAAGCGCGCGTTCATCGATGCCGGCACTCACCCGGTGCTGACGATGCCGACCCAGCAGACGATCGAGGAGGCGCTCGAGGACCCACGCAAGGCGATCGTCGTGGGCTCGCTGCGCCGCGGCGAGGGTGGCCCACGGCGCTTCTTGAAGTCAGCGGCCGAAGCGTGGACGCACGGCGTGGGCGTCGATTGGCGGACGCTGTTCGCCGGCTCCGACGCACGCCGGATCGAACTTCCCACTTACGCCTTCCAGCGCGAGCGCTACTGGCTGACATCCGGGCCGGGGGTCGGCGATGCCGCATCGATTGGCCAGTCCGCGGCCGATCACCCGCTGCTCGGGGCCGCGGCCGCGCTGGCCGACGATCGGGGATGGATGTTCAGCGCGCGCCTGTCGCTCGAGTCCTATCCGTGGCTGAAGGACCATGCGATCGGCGGTGACGCCCTGATCTCGGGTGCCGGTCTGTTGGAGCTGGCGTTGGCCGCGGGGGAGCACGTCGGCGCGGTCGTGGTCGACGAGCTCGCCGTGGAGCGCCCGCTGCTACTCGCGGGGGGGTGCGGGGTGCAGCTGCAGCTCATCGTTTCCGAGCCGGACGAGCGGGGCAGGCGGAGGATCGGCATCTACTCGCGCCTGGAGGGCGTTGCGGGCGATGCGGTGGCCGATGCCGGCGCGTGGACCCGCCACGCGGCTGGCACGTTGAGCGAAGACGACCGAGCGCTGCTGGCGGGCGATCGCGGCGGGGCCGGCGCGGCGCCGCGCACGGCGACGGTGGATGAGGAGTGGCCACCCGCGGGCGCGCACGAGCTCGACGTGGAGCCTCTCTACGACCGCCTGGCGGACGCCGGCTACGAGTATGGGCCGCAGTTCCCGGGGCTGCGCCGCGCATGGCGCGTGGCGGAGGGAGAATGGTGTGGCGAGGTCGCGCTGGCGCCCGACCCAGCGGCGGATGCCGGTGCATTCGCGGTCCATCCGGCGTTGCTCGACGCGGCGCTGCATGTCGCGCTGATCGGCGAATTGGACGGCGAGCGGGTCGATGCCGCCGATCGAGGGCCCGCCGTTGAGCTGCCGCTTCCGTCGGCGTTCTCGGGGGTGCGTTCGCCGGGGCACGACGGGAGCGTCCTGCGCGTGCGCGTGCGCCGGGACGGCGAGCACGATGCGCTGAGCTTGAGCGCGGTGAGCGAGGGCGGCGCGCCGGTGCTCTGCATGCGGGCGCTGGAGCTGGCGCCGGTGGACGTGCGTCACGTGCAGGCAGCCGATCGCGCGAGCCACACCGCGCTCCAGGAGCTTCGGTGGGTGGCGCTTGGAGAGTGCGCCCGCCGGCGGCGAACCCCCGCGGGCCGTGATGCTCGGCGAGGCGCTCGACATCCAGGCGCCCGGCACCGAGCTGCAGCGACATCCGGACCTGCACGCGCTCGAGGAGGCAATCGCGGGAGGCGCCGCATCCCCCGAGCTCGTGCTGGTGCCCGCTAGCGGCCTGCTTGGAGCTGACGTCGCCGAGCCGGCGCCGCCGGCGGCGGGCTGGCCGAGAGCGCGCGTGGTGCGATCTCGCGCGCGCTCGAGCTGCTGCAAGCGTGGCTCGCCTCGATGTATCTCGCCGACGCGAAGCTGATCCTGCTGACGGAGGGTGTGGCCGACGTCGCCGCGGACAGTCGACCCGTCGACCACCCGGACCGGGAGCTGCCGCGAGCGACGCCACCGAGACGTACCCGCGCGACATCCCCCGGAGCTGCCCACCGACGTGCGCGCACACGGCGATGCGAGCGGGCTGACGCAGGCCGCGCTCGCTGGTCTCGTGCGCGCGGCCATCACCGAGCATCCCGGTCGTTTCGCGATCGTCGACCACGACGGCGAGGAGGCGTCGATCGGTGCACTCCACGCCGCGCTCGCGAGCGACGAGCCCGAGCTGGCGGTGCGCGGCGGGCGGCTGCTTGCGCCGCGACTCACTCGCCTGACGGCGCAGGCGCTGCGCCCGCCGGCTCCACTGGACCTCGAGGGTACGGTGCTCATCACCGCGGACGACGTACGCGGATTGGGTGCGCTGCTCGCGCGCCACCTGGCGAGCGAGCACGGTGTACGGCACGTATTGCTCCTCAGCCGCGCGGGTGGAGAACACGAGGGTGCCGGGGGGCTGCAGGCAGAGTTGCGCGAGGGTGCCGGGGAGCTGCAGGCAGAGTTGCGGGCGCTTGGCTGCGAGGTGCGAATCGCCGCCTGCGACGTGTCGAAGAGAGATCAACTCGAGGAGCTCCTGATGTCGGTTCCGGCCGAGCATCCCTTGTGTATGGCGGTTCATGCGGCCGGCTCGCCGGACGATGGGCTGATCGAATCGCTCGAGGGGGAACGCCTGTCGCGTGGGCTGGACGCCAAGGTTGGCGGAGCGATTCACCTGCATGAGCTCTCCGAGCAGGTCCCGCTGATCCTGTTCTCATCCGTCGCGGCGAGGATCGGCAACGCGGGGCAGGGCGGCCGCGCGGCGGCCAACGCGTTCCTGGACGCGCTGGCGGCTCACCGTTGCGCTCATGGCTTGCCGGGCGTGTCGGTGGCCTGGGGGCTATGGGAGCCGGGTGCCGAGCCGGCCGATGTGCTCGAGGTTGCCTGCGCAAACCGGGGAGGATGGCGGGCTCGAGGATCCCGGACGGATGGCGCGGGGCGAAGAACCAGTCGCCTCGATGCGCGCGCACCTCGCGCGCCAGGGTCTGCTGCCGCTCTCTTACGCACAGGGACTGGAGCTCTTCGACCTCGCCCGTGGCGCCGATCGTCCGTTGCTGCTTGCCGCGCGCTGGGACCGGGCGACTCTGCGCACGCGCGCCAAGGCGGGGACGCTGCCGGCTGTGCTTGGAGAGTTGAGCGGCTCCTCGCGGCGGGGATCCAAAGCGGTGGCGTCGCTTGCCGAGATGCTTGCCGCATCGCCGGAAGCGGAGTGGGTTGACATCGTTGTCGGCCTCGTCAGAGACCACGTCGCCGACGTGCTTGGCGAGGTCTCGCCCGCTGCCCTAGATATGGAGCGGCCGTTCAAAGACGCTGGCTTCGACTCGCTGGGCGCGCTGGAGCTCAAAAACGGGCTCAGCCACGCAACTGGTCTGAAGCTGCCGGCGACGCTCGTCTTCGACCATCCCACACCCGCGGCGATGGCGAAGTTTTTGCTCGCCGAAGTCAGCGCCAAAGGTTTGGGCCGGCCAACCGTCGACGAGGAGATCGACAAGCTGGAGAAGCTGCTCGCCGACGGCGCCGTCGCGGCCGACGGCGCCGAGCGCGAACGCATCGGTGGGCGCTTGCGCGTGCTGCTGGCAAAGGTGGACGACGACGGCGCGCGCCACGACATCGTGACGGCCGACGCAATCGAGGCGGCGTCGGCCGAGGAGCTTGTGGAGCTGATTCAGCGCGACCTTTCGGAGGCATGAGCATCGTGACCAATCAAAGTGAGCTCCTTCCACATCTGAAGCGCGTGATGATCGAGCTTCAACAAACGCGTGCCCGCCTGCTCGCGCTCGAGGAGCGCGAGCGCGAGCCGATCGCGATCGTCGGCATGAGCTGCCGCTACCCGGGCGGCGTTTCCTCACCCGAGGAACTGTGGGACCTGGTGGCTGACGCTCGCGACGCGATCGGTCCGTTTCCCACGGATCGCGACTGGGATTTGCAGAGCATCTTCGATCCAGACCCTGATCGGCCAGGCAAGACCTACGTGCAACATGGTGGGTTTCTCGAAGACGTCGCCGGCTTCGACGCGGCCTTTTTTGGGATCGGCCCGGACGAGGCTCTGAAGATGGACCCACAGCAGCGACTGCTGCTCGAATGCGCGTGGGAGGCCTGCGAGGATGCGGGGATCGACCCCGAAGCGCTGAGGGGCAGCCAAACAGGAGTGTTCACCGGAGCGGCCTTTTCGGGGTACGGGTTGGAGGTGGACCCGTCCGCAATCGACCACCTGCGAATCACCGGCGGCGCTCCGAGCATCGTCTCCGGCCGTGTCGCCTACGCCTTTGGTTTCAAGGGACCTGCGGTGAGCTTCGACACGGCGTGCTCCTCGTCGCTCGTCGCCATCCACCTCGCAAGCCAATCCTTGCGCGCGCGGGAATGCTCGCTCGCGCTGGCGGGGGGGGTGACTGTGCTGTCGTCTCCGATGCTGTTCGTCGGCGTGTCTGGCACACGAGGCCTCGCGCCGGATGGACGCTGCAAGCCCTTCGCCGCAGGCGCGGACGGCATGGGCTTCAGCGAGGGCGCTGGCCTGGTGTTGCTCGAGCGCCTCTCCGATGCACGCGCCAACGGGCATCCGGTGTTGGGTTTGCTGCGCGGCTCGGCGATCAACCAGGACGGTGCCTCCAACGGTCTCACAACACATAGTGGGGCCGGCACAAGAACAGGTGATACGCCAGGCCCTCGCGCGCGCGGGTCTCTCGTTCGCCGATGTCGACGTGCTCGAGGGACACAGCACCGGCACCCCGCTGGGGGATCCGATCGAGGCGCAGGCGATCATCGCCACGTATGGGCGCGAACGCCCCAACGGTCCCGTGCGGCTCGGAACCGTGAAGTCGAACATCGGCCACACCCAGCTTGCCGCAGGCGTCGCGGGGGTGATCAAGATGGTGATGGCGATGCGCAACGGGCTCATGCCGAAGACCCTGCACGCGGAGCAGCCCTCGGCGCTCGTGGAGTGGTCCGAGGGTGACGTGGCGCTGCTCCATTCGCCCGCGAGTTGGCCTGCAGGCGACCGTCCCCGCCGCGCGGGCGTGTCCTCGTTCGGGATGAGCGGAACCAATGCACACGCGATTCTGGAGGAGGCCCCTCCAGCTCCTGTGCCCGAGACCCATGGAGATACGGTGCCGACGCCGGTCGTGCCGTTCGTGATCTCGGCCAAGAGCGCGCCGGCGCTGGCCGCGCAGGCTGAGCGTCTGCGGCTGCATCTGGTGACGCACAAGGAGATTGAGCCGCTCGACGTGGCCGCTACGCTCGCCTTGCACCGGGCGCATCTACCGTACGGGCGGCGATCCTCGCGGCGAACCGGGACGAGCTGCTCGTCGGCCTCCACGCGCTGGCCGAGGGCAGGCCGGCGGCGCAGTGCGTGTCGGCGCAGGGCGCGACGCACGATGCCGGGGGCACCGTGAGCGCCTCTGAGGTGATAGACGGGATGCGCTCCGGCGGCCCGCGGGCCAAGGAGTTTTTGGACTCCCTGGTGCGGTCGCACGTGCAGGGCGCAACCGTCGACTGGCGTCCTTTTTTTCCCAGCGAGCGCTGCGACTACACGCGACTTCCCACCTATGCCTTCCAACGAAGCCGCTACTGGCTTTCGTCTGCTGCCCGGGCGCCGGAGGCCGATGCCGCAATGTCATGAGCAAGTACCCGATTTCAGTACCCATCCGCAATCCCAGCGGAAAAACACGACCAGATAAACCAACGACCAGATCGGCGATCATGCCGATAACGAGGAAACGAAATATGTCCACATTTGCGAAGCTGGCTGAGCTGCCCATCGAGATCGAATCCTGTCACCTCAAGGGGTTGGCGAGAAGCGTGCCGTTGGGCGAAAGGCTGTCAACCGTCGTGCGTCTGCTCGGTGGAGGCGAGGAAGGAGTCGGGGAGGACGTGATCGTCTATCCCCCCGATCAGCAGGCATTCCAGCAGGCCGGAGCGCCAGACCTTGCGGGAACCTGGACGCTGGCTGAGCTCGGCGATCACATGGACAACCTGGATCTGTTTGCGGTGCAGCCGCTGTTCGAGGCATACCGCGACTGGCGGCGCTGGGCGTTTCACTCCGCGGCACTCGACCTCGCGCTGCGCCAGGCCGGACGTGCGCTGCACGAGGTGCTCGAGGTGCAACCGCGACCGATGACGTTTGTCCTCTCACCCGGCCTCGGCGAGCCCCCCCACACCGACGGCCTGCACGCGCTGCTCGCACGCTACCCCGGCGCGCGCCTGAAGCTGGACGCGTCACCCTCCTGGGACGACCGGCTGCTCGCCGAACTCGCCGCGTTGGACGCGGTCGATACGGTCGACTTCAAGGGCTACACCCCCGACCTGGGCACCGCGCTGCCCGCCGACCCCGCGCTCTATAGGCGTGTCGCCGAGGCGCTGCCGGGCGTATGGCTGGAGGACCCGTATATCGGCGACCCCGAGGCCAGCGCGGCCCTTACCCCCTATCGCGACCGGATCACCTGGGACACCCCGATGCGCTCGGTCGCAGATCTCGAAACGCTTGAGTTTGCGCCGCGCATGATCAACATCAAGCCCTCGCACTTCGGCTCGCTACGGAGGCTGTTTGAGGCGTACGACCTGTGTGCCGAGAAGGGCATCGGCGTTTACGCCGGCGGCATATTCGAGCTGGGCCCAGGGCGGGGGCAGGCGCAGTTGTTGGCCTCCCTGTTGCACCCCGACACTCCCAACGACATCGCGCCCTCTGGTTACAACGATCCGGTACCGGCCGATGGGCTGCCGGTCAGCCCGCTGTCGCCGGCGCCCACGGCGACCGGCTTTGGCTGGGAGGGGTAAGAATGCCCGCGCGAGCGCCGGCGCCGGCGCTCGCGCCGCAATGCTTTGAGGTAGGGCACGTAGTCGACGTAGATGGCGTGGCGCCCGCGCGCGCCGAAGCGCTTGTGCCGCCTGCGATCTTCACGGGCGATGGCCTGTCTCATACGCGCGCTCGAGGGCAGCGCCACCGCGCCCTCGAGCAGATCGGCGATCCATTGCACCTGCATCTCGGCGAGCGGATTCAGCGGGCCCGCCACGTCGATCAGTCCGACGAAGTACAGGCCCGGCAGGTCGGGATGCACGACCCGTTTGTAGAGCGGCACCGTGCCGTCCTCGGGATCGACGACGGAGTGTGAAAGAAACGGTAGGGCGATGTTGTAGCCGGTGCAGTAGATGATGACGTCGACCTCCTCCACGCTTTCGTCCTGGAACAGCACTCGCTCTCCGTCGACGCGCGAGATCCAGGGCTTCGGGGTTACACGACCATGCCCGATGCGTGCGTAGAGATCCGCGGCGACCGAGGTGATGTCGGCGCCGAACTGGTGATCGGGTCTTGGCAGGCCGTGTTGCTCCGGGCGTCCCATATAGATGTTGTTCCAGCGCGAGAAGGCGTAGGCGCCGAATTTGACCAACGGACCGTCTGCCACCTCGCCGGCGAGCGGCGAGATGGACATCAGCCTGACGCCGACTTCGCCCAGCGGGCGACTGCCGAGGTACTTGGGCAGGATCCAGGTGCCCCGCCGTGCGGTGAGGAACGTCATTTTCGACACCCGCGAGGTGTCACACGCGATATCGATGGCGGAGTCGCCGAGCCCCACCACCATCACGTTCATGCCCTCGAACTCTCGTGTCGTCCGGTAGAAGTGCGAGTGGATCTCCCGCCCGCTGAAGCTCCCCGGGAGCCGCGGCTCGGGCATGCGCGGGTCCCAGTGGTGCCCGCTCGCCACCAGCACCGCCGCGTAGCGATCGCGACGCAATGCGCCGTCGGCTTGACGCCACTGAACCTCCCACGCGTCATCGCTCACGCGCTCGACGCCGAGAACCTCCGTGTTGAAGTTGATGTGCTCGCGCAGCCCAAAGTACTCGACGTAGTCTTGGAGGTAAGCGAGCACCTGAGTGTGGTGCGGAAAATCCGGGTAATCCGCTGGCATCGGGTAGCTCGTGTACCGCGCGATCTCGCGCGCGGTGTTGACGTGCAGCGAGGCGTAGGCGGAGGAGAGCGCGTTGTCGTTTTCATACCGCCACATGCCCCCGACATCCGACCCTTTCTCGAAGCAGTCGAATGGCACTCCCCGCTCCAGCAACACCTGGCAGGCCGCCATTCCGGAAGAGCCGGCACCGATCACCGCGACTCTTCCATGGCTCCCTGTTGCTGACGCGTCTAAGCTCATGGCAGCTGGCGCCTGGGCCAGGCAAACGCCCCAAACGTGCACCGATACTCGCCGCTGGCGGGGGGTAAGTCAAGAAACGGCGGTAAGCCCGCGCGGCGTGGCTCAACCCGCCCGCGCAAGCTCCTGCACGGCGCTCAGCTCGAGGAGGGCGAGTGCGAGCCGCTCAGCTTGGACGCCGAGTGCAGCTCGCAGCCCTCGTCGGTGCACGTGCGCTTCAGCCGCCCCGCGGAGAGGGTCTCGGCCATGTCGTAGAACCAGCACGTGGGGCAGCCCCCGAGCGCGACGAAGCCGGGGGCTGCCAGCAGCAGTGCGGCGGGGCCAGCGGCGGGAGTCAGCGCAAAGCCCGAAGCGATCAGGCCGAAGCCGAGCACCCCGCGGGCGAGGTGGCGACCGAGCGGTGCGGGAGACGCCTCCGCTTCGGGAGCGTGCGTGGTGTGAGTCGATGTGTGTGTGGCATCAGAGTTGGGCATCTTCGTAGCTACCTCCATGGGCGGCGGTGTCGTAAGCCGCGGGGTGATTGGGGGGGGAGACAGTGTGACCTGGCCTGGTCAACCTTGCGTGGAGAGCCTCGCGCCCGCGATGTAGGCGCGACTTCATCGCGGCGCGGCTGAGACCGAGCGCCTCGGCGGTGGCGGCGCCCGACAGGCCCTGGATGTCGCGCATCACCAACACGGCGCGCTGCTCGACGGGGAGCCCGGAGATCGCCTCAACAATCCGCTCCATTTCCAGACGGGCGAGCGTGGCGTCTTCGGCTGAGGGTTCGCTGATGGCGGGTGGGGCGTGTCTGGTGAACCGCAGGCGCGAGCGGCGAACGCACTCGTTGCGCACGATCGAGAACATCCACGACGCGAGCGCTGCGGTGGTGCGCAGCGTCCCGATCTTGCGGAACAGCACGATCAGCGCCTCCTGCGCGGCGTCCTCGGCGTCCTCGGGCGTCGAGCAGAGCGAGCGGGCAAAGTGCTGCACGTGCACGTGCGAGCCCGAGACCAGCGTTGTGATCGCGCGCTGGTCTCCCTGCTGGGCCGCGTTGACGACCTGCTCGGTGGGCCAATCAGCCACGGCTGCGAGCACGGCGCCGTTTCGTGAGCGTGACGCAGCCACAGACGAGCACGGCGGCGACGACGACATAAACGATGACCATATGAGTCTCCTCCGGATTGTTGACGGTACGGATGGTACGCCCATAAGATGCGCGTCATCGCGAAAAGGATTCCCCCGAAGAGGAATTCCCCTATGTGGGCGCGATTCTTTCAAGGCTGAGTTGCGCCGCTCGCCGGGCCGCCTAAGATCCCCGTCGAGCGGCTTCAACTGGCGGGAGGAGGGGTGAGGATGAGTCGAGTCGAGGCGATGAGCACGGTCGAGAGCATTGTCGAGCGCGCGCTGGACGGGGAGTTGCCATCCACCTATCGGGCTGCGCATCTCTTGCGCGAGGACGAGGAGATCTTCAAGGACGGCGACTACGACGTGCGCAGGTCGATCAGAGTCGGGAACGTGCCGACGCCCGAGCTTGCCCCCGACGAGGTGCTGGTCGCGGTGATGGCGAGCGCGATCAACTACAACAACGTGTGGTCGGCGATGTTCGCGCCGGTCCCGGGCTTTCGCTTTCTAGAACACTATGCACGCCTTGGGCCTTGGGAGGCTCGCCACGATCTGCCTTACCACGTGATCGGATCCGACGCGGCCGGCATCGTGGTGCGCACCGGCGTGGGAGTGCGGCGCTGGTCGGTCGGCGACCGCGTCGTGGTCAGCCCGGGTATCATGGCCGACGAGGACCCCGTCGCCTATGCCGACGCCCTGAAGTGCGAGAGCTCGCGTGCGTGGGGCTTCGAGACGAACTTCGGCGCCCTAGCGGATCTCGCTGTCGCAAAAGCCAACCAGCTACTGCCCAAGCCCCGCCACCTCACGTGGGAGGAGGCGGCCTGCAACGCGTTGTGCGCGGGCACCGCCTACCGGATGCTGGTGAGCCCCAACGCGCTGCAGTTCAAGCAGGGTGAGATCGTGCTCGTATGGGGCGCCACCGGAGGCCTCGGCGGCTATGCCATCCAGCTCATCCGCAACGGCGGCGGCATCGCGATCGGGGTCGTGAGCTCCGAGCGCAAGGCGCAGCTGCTGGAACGGCTCGGCTGCGACCTGGTGCTGCGGCGCGACCTGCTGGAGCTCGACGGCCTCTCCGTCAGCGCGAAAGGCAAGCGGATCGGGACGGAGATCAGGCGGGCGCTGGGTGAGGATCCCCACATCGTGTTCGACTACATCGGCCGCGAGACGTTCGGAATGTCCGTGTTCCTCGCGCGGCCCGGCGGCAGCGTCGTCACCTGCGGGTCGAGCAGCGGATTCCAGCACGAATACGACAACCGCTACCTCTGGATGCGCGTGAAGCGCATCATCGGTAGCCACGGCGCCACCTGGACGGAGGTGGCGGAGGTCAACCGGCTGATCGCGCAGGGCCGGATCCTGCCGACCCTGTCGAAGGTGTATCCCCTCGAGCAGGTGGGAGATGCCGCGCGCGAAGTGCAGCTCAACGGCCACGTCGGCAAGGTCGGGGTCCTCTGTCTCGCCGAGCGCGAGGGGCTCGGCGTCGAAGACCCCGCGCTGCGCGCGTCGGTTGGCGAGGAGCGGCTCGGGCTCTTTCGCGAGTTCGCCTGAGCGGGTTGGTGAGGACCGGGCCGGTTGGGGGTGGGCCGAGTAAGATCGGCCACCGATGGGGGTGCGCGAACGTGCCGCAGACAGCTGATCGCGCCGGCTGACATGGGCCGACGGGGTGGTCCCACCCTGCTGGCGATCAGCGACCTGCACGTCACCTACCCGGAGAACCGTCGGGTCGTGGAAAACCTACGGGGGCGCTCGCCGGAGGACTGGCTGATCGTCTGCGGCGACGTCAGCGAGTTGAGCACCGAGCTCGAGTGGGCGCTGGGCGTGCTGCGCGAGCGCTTTGCCACGGTGGTGTGGGTGCCGGGCAATCACGACCTGTGGAGCACCCCCGGCGATCCGCTGCCGCTGCGCGGCGACGCGCGCTATCGCCATCTGGTGGCGGTGTGCCGGCGGCTTTCGGTGCTCACGCCCGAGGACCCCTACCCGCTGTGGGACGGCCCCGGCGGACCGCTCACGGTGGTGCCGCTGTTCGTGCTGTACGACTACTCGTTCGGCCGCAACGTGGCCCCCACCAAGGAGCAGGCGCTGGCACGCGCGCACGCCGCGGGGGTGGTGTGTAGCGACGAGCTGGTGCTGCACCCCGACCCCTATCCCACCAGGGAGGCGTGGTGCGACGCGCGGGTGCGTGCTGAGTGAAGCGCGCCTGGAGGCGTGTCCCGCGGGCGTGCCGACGGTGCTGGTCAACCACTTCCCGCTGACCCACCACCCCACCAGAATCCTGCGCCACCCGGAGTTTGCGCAATGGTGCGGGACCGTGCGCACCGCCGACTGGCACGTGCGCTTCGGGGCCGCGGCGGTGGTGTACGGCCACCTCCACATCCCCCGCGTGACTTGGTACGACGGCGTGCGCTTCACCGAGGTCTCGCTCGGCTACCCGCGCGAGTGGCGCCGCTGGGGCGGCGCGGCGCGGGTGGCGGCGCGGGCGGTGCTGGCTGACGAGGAGGGTGCGCCGTGATCGAGGAGATCCTGCCCGCCGTGGTCGTTGCGGAGGACACCCGCGAGGAGCTGCTGGAGATCAAGCTGTTCCCCGAGGAGCTGGCGGCGGTGGGGCGGGCGGTGGAGAAGCGCCGGCGCGAGTTCACCACTGCCCGAGCGCTCGCGCGGCGGGCGCTCGCGCGGCTGGGCGTGGAGCCGTGCGCGATCGCCAACGGCGAGCGCGGCCAGCCGCTGTGGCCGGCGGGGGTGGTGGGCAGCATCACCCACTGCGCCGGCTACCGCGGGTGTGCGTTGGCGCGCGCGGCGGCGCTGGCGGGCGTAGGTATCGACGCCGAGCCCCACGCGCCCCTGCCCGATGGGGTGCTGGGCCAGATCGCCCGCGCCGAGGAGCGTCCGCGGCTGGCCGAGCTGGCCGGCGCCGAGCCGGAGATCCATTGGGACCGGTTGCTGTTCTGCGCCAAGGAGACGGTGTACAAGGTGTGGTTTCCGCTTGCCGTGTGCTGGCTGGGCTTCGAGGATGCCACGCTCACGTTCGACCCGGTTGCGCGCACCTTTCGAGCGCAACTGCTGAAGCCGTGGCCGCAACCAGGCGGCGGTCCGCCAACCCTCGAAGGGCGGTGGCTGGTACGTGACGGGCTGGTGCTCACGGCGATCGCGCTGGCGCGGTGACCGGCGCGGCGATGTACGCGCTGAGCTACTCGCCCCGCCAGCGCGGCGGGCGTTTCTCGGCGAACGCATCCATCCCCTCACGCAGGTCGCGCGACTCAAACGAGGCGACTCGCAGCTCGATCAGCTCCTGCTCGGCG
Organism: uncultured Solirubrobacterales bacterium; assembly: GCA_963812595.1. Lineage (GTDB taxonomy): Bacteria > Actinomycetota > Thermoleophilia > Solirubrobacterales > Solirubrobacteraceae > Palsa-744. The sequence goes on along the minus strand of CAWEVQ010000008.1, from coordinate 39,273 downwards.
TCCGCCTCGAGTTTGCCCCCGGCGCTCAGCAGCGCCGCGATCACGCCCTTGTTGCCGAGCTGCGCGAGGGGCGCGTTGCCGGCCAGCTCGCCCGCGAGCTCGAGCATGACTGTCTCCAGCCGCTCGGCGGGCACCACGCGGTTGACCAGGCCCCACTGAAGCGCCGTGGACACGTCGATGTAGCTGCCCAGCAAGAACAGCTCGCGCGTACGAGCCGCGCCGATCGCATCGATGAAGCGCCGCAGGCCGGTGTGCGAGTACACCAGCCCCAGCTTGGCGGGGGGCATGCCGAGCTTGATCCCATCGCGCGCCACGCGCAAATCGCACGCCAGCGCCAGCTCCAGGCCGCCCCCGATCGTGTGCCCCGGAAGCGCCGCCAAGGTGGGCCAGGGGAACGCCTGGAGCGCGTCGATCGCCGCGGTGAAGGGGTGCGCCACCAGCGCCTCCGCCCGCTGCTGGAACTCGGTGTCGGGGATCTCGCCGATGTCGTACCCGGCCGAAAATATCCCGCCTGCGCCGGTCACCACCACGCAGCGAATCTCGCCGCGCACGTCCGTCAGTTCGCGGAGCGTCGCGGTGATCGCGTCGAGGATCGGGTGATCGAGCGCGTTGCGCTTGTCCGGGTTGGAGATCGTTAGCCGCACGACCCCCGCCGCCGGCTGGTCGACTAGCAGCTTGCCCTCGGCCAGTTCCCGTCTGTCCATGGTGTGCGCCATCCGGCCGGAAGGCTAGCTGCAATGGCCGCACCCGGGGTGCGTCGCTACTCCAGCACGACCAGCGTGTCGCCCTCGTTGACCGCCTGGCCCTCCTGGCAGAGGATCTCGACGACCGTGCCCGAATCCTCGGCCTCGACCGGCATCTCCATCTTCATCGACTCGAGGATCGCGACCGTGTCGCCCTCGCCGATCTCGTCGCCAACGGCGCACTCGATTTTCCACACGGTGCCGGTGATGTGGGCCTCTATCTCAGCCACGCGCGCCTCCTCCGATGCGGTTTGCCATCGGCGGGGACAATAGCTGGCGCCCCGTACGGGTGTGTGTACGCTCACGCGAGCATGATCCTCGCGATCGATCAGGGTACGACGGGCTCCACCTGCATCGTCTTCGATGAGCGCGCCGAGCCGATCGGGCGGGCCTACCGCGAGTTCGCCCAGCACTTCCCCCAACCGGGCTGGGTGGAGCACGACATGGCGGAGATCTGGGATGTGACGCACGCGGTCGCCGGCGAGGCGCTCGTCGATGCGGGGGTGCGCCCGGGGGAGCTCGCTGCCGTGGGGATCACCAATCAACGCGAGACGGTGTGTGTTTGGGACCCGGCGACGGGGGAGCCGCTGCACCGGGCGATCGTGTGGCAGGACCGGCGCACAGTGGACCGCTGCGCGCAGCTGCGCGAGGCGGGCGTCGAGGAGCTGGTGCGGGCGCGCACCGGGCTGGTGCTCGACCCGTACTTCTCGGCGACGAAGATCGCAGTGGCTGCTGGAGCACGTGGAGGGGTTGCGCGAGCGTGCGCATGCTGGCGGGGCGCTGTTTGGAACGGTCGATTCGTGGCTGATCTTCAAGCTCACGGGGGAGCACCTCACCGACCCCTCCAACGCGTCGCGCACGATGCTCTACGACATCGCCGCCGCGCGCTGGGACCCGGAGCTGCTGGAGCTGTTTGGAGTGCCCGAGCGGGCGCTGGCGCGGGTGCGCGCGAGCGCGGGTGTGATGGCGAGCACAAGGCCCGAGGCGCTGCACGGCCACGCGGTCCCGATCGCGGGCGTCGCCGGCGACCAGCAGGCGGCGCTCTTCGGCCAGGGGTGTGTCGATCCGGGGATGGGCAAGAACACCTACGGCACCGGCTCGTTCGTGCTGCTCAACGCCGGCTTCTCCGTGCCCGCCCCCGCGCGGGGACTGCTGAGCACGGTGGCGTGGGGGATCGGCGGGGCTCGCACGTATGCGCTCGAGGCCTCGATCTTCGTCACCGGCGCGGCGGTGCAATGGCTGCGCGACGGCCTCGGGATCATCGCGCACGCGGCCGACACTGAGGCGCTCGCGGAATCGCTTCAGAGCAACGAGCAGGTGTACTTCGTGCCGGCGCTCACCGGTCTCGGCTCCCCCCACTGGGACCCACACGCGCGCGGCACGATCGTGGGGCTCACCCGTGGCTCCACGCGCGCACACCTGGCGCGGGCGACGCTCGAGGCGATCGCCTACCAGACCGTCGACGCGGTGCGCGCGATGGAGGCCGGCGCCGGGGAGCCGCTGCGTGAGCTGCGCGCCGACGGCGGCGCCACTACCAATGGCTGGCTGATGCAGTTCCAGGCCGACACGCTCGGCGTGCCGGTGGTGGTGCCGGAGATCGCCGAGACCACCGCGCTCGGCGCGGCCTACCTGGCGGGCGTGGGCGCGGGCCTGTGGACGGTCGCGGACGTGGGCGCGGGCTGGCGCGAGCGCGTCCGCTACGAGCCGCGGATCAGCGCAGGCGAGCGGGACTGCCTGCTGGCGGGGTGGCAGGGGGCGCTGGGGCGGGCGCGCAGCGGCGCGTAACCTTGCGCCGCCTGCGAGGTAGAGCAGTCAGGAACCCGACCACGCAGGGGATCGAGAGCAGATGAACGATCTGGCGCCGATGCGCGAACAGGTGTACACCGACCCGCGGCCGAAGGAGCACTTCGACCGCTTTCACGAGCGCGCGCGCACGCGCGAACCGGACTGGTGCTACGAGCTGACGCGCATGGTGACCTCGCTGTACGCGTACACGCTGCTGCGCACGCGCGCGATCGCCACCGACAACGTGCCGGGCGCCGGCGCGGTGATCCTCGCGCCCAACCACTTCTCGTTCATGGACCACTTCCTGATGGGCTGTTACATCCGCCGCAAGGTGCGCTTCATGGCCAAGTCGCAGCTGTTCAAAGGGCCGATGCAGTTCATCTACACCCACGGTGGCGTGTTCCCGGTGCGCCGCGGGGCGCGCGACGAAGAGGTGTTCGTCACCGCCAACGCGATCCTCGCGCGCGGGGGGGCGATCACGATGTACTGCGAGGGGGGGCGCTCGCGCGACGGGCGCCTCGCGCAGCAGGCCAAGCGCGGGATCGGGCGCTTGGCGCTCGAATCGGGTGCGCCGGTGGTGCCGATCGCGATTCACGGCTCCTCGCGGATCCGCAACTGGAAGCGCCTGCGGCTGCCCTCGATCACCGTGCAGTACGGGCCGGCGCTGCGCTGGGAGCAGGTGGCGGACCCCACCCCCGCGCAGCAGCAGGCCGTCGCCGACGAGGTGCTCGTGGAGATCAAGCAGCTGTACGCCGGTCTCGAGCAGCACGGCCGCCGGGGGATGCTGCGGCGCGTACGCGAGCAGCGCCGCGCCGCTCGGCGCGCTCCCAAGGGCGCCGCGGCCGTCTGAGCGCCGGGCCCTGCGCTTGGGGTATTGACAAGTCGCGCACTGTGTGGTTATGATGATGGAGTCATAGTCAACCGGTGTGGTTGACGGGCACACATAGAGTCTGGTTGGGTCGTCCCACCTTGTGGTTGACGTAAGCGCTCGCAGGCGGAGCGGGTGGGAGAGGGATCGGGTCGTCGATGAGGGAGTTTGTCAGCGTGGTTTCTAGAGGGAGATTCATGATGGGGATGTGCGCATTCGCCCGTGAGGGTGATGCTAGATGCGCCAGCTTGGCGCTGTCGCATCTCTCTCTCTCTCTCTCTCTCTTGCGCTAGGGGGTTAGGCCCCGACCTTCGTCGTTTGGCGTTTTCGCGCTGCCCCGGTTCTCCTTTGGGAGAGCGGGGTTTCTCGCTGGCGTGGGGGATGGTGTAGGTGCGCACGCGGGCCGCGACGGCTCCTCGGGAGCGCTCTGATTCGCGAGGCTCCTCAACGTCCAGTATGTCGCGTGGCGTGTCGCCGCGCGGTGCGTCTGTGTCGGGTGTCTCGCTTGGTGCGCGGCGGCGTGCGCAGGTGCCTGCGCGGTTGGCGGCGCCGGAGGGGCGGTTGGTTGAGATTCAGCGTTCGCGGCTGTTGGCGGGCGCTGTTGCGGCACTCGAGGAGTTGGGTTACGCAGGTACGACGGTTACGCAGATCACGGTGCGCTCACGGGTGTCGCGGCGTACGTTCTACGAGCTGTTCGAGAATCGCGAGGAGTGCCTGGCGGCGCTACTCGACGATGTCTTGGGGATGGTGGAGGGGGAGCTCGCTGGCGCGGCCCTGGTGGGTCTTGCGTGGCGTGAGCGAGTGCGTGGGGGCCTGGCGGTGATTCTAGGGTTCTTCGATCGTGAGCCGGCGCTCGCGCGGGTGTGTGTGGTGCAGGCGCTGCGCGCGGGGCCGCTTGTATCGGAGCGCCGTGAGGCGGTGCTCGCACGGCTGGCGGCGGCGGTTGACGAGGGCCGTGAGGGTGGTGCGCGTGGCAAGGGCTTGACCCCACTGACCGCGGAGGGTCTGGTGGGTGCGGCGTTCGCGATCGTGTATCCCCGGCTCCCTCGGGGGGAGAGCGAGCCGTTGACGGGTTTGCTCGGCGAGTTGATGGCGATGATCGTGCTGCCCTACCTCGGACCTGCCGCGGCACGGCGCGAACGTGCTCGTCCTACGCCCGACGCGCCCGCGGTCGCGTCGGGGACACGGTCTGTGGCGCGGAGCGCGCGTGACCCGCTCGCGGATGTGAACCTGCGCTTGACTCACCGGACCGCCACGGTGCTGGAGGGCATCGCCGAGCTCGGCAGGCGCGGAGCCGATCCCAGCAACCGGCAGGTCGCGGCCTTCGCCGGTGTGACCGACCCGGGGCAGATCTCAAAGCTCCTGCGCCGTTTGGAGCGCCTTGGGCTCCTGGTCAACACCGGGGCGGGTCACGCCAAGGGCGAACCGAACGGGTGGGCGCTCACCGAGAAGGGCCAGCGCGTCGCCCACAGCATCCGCATGCACGCCCCCGAGCGTGAGGCCGCGTAATGCGCAGCAAGTATCCGATCCGCCTGGCTCACGCCGTCAAACCCAGAGGGCCTCTTCTTGGAGTGCCCGTTGAAGAAGAGAGGACCTCATCATGAAGCGACTCACTAAACATCTGAGCCCCGCGACGGGGATCGCTTTTGTCGCGCTCATTTTTGCTGTCACAGGGGTTTCGTTTGCCGCCACGGGTGGCGGTAGTAGCAGCCCCGCTCATGCGACGCTGATTGCGACAGTCGCCAAGAGTAAACCGAAGGCCAAGGCCGGTCCTCGGGGCCCCGCGGGTCCCGCTGGTAAAAAACGGGGCGCCGGGCGCGACCGGCCCCGCGGGGCCAGCCGGAGCAACGGGGCCGGGGGGTCCGCCGGGGCCCGCCGGTAACAACGGTTCCGATGGTGGCCCCGGCGAACCGGGTAAGCCCGGCGAAAGCGTCACGAACAAGACGCTCACCCCGGGCGCCACGTGCAAAGAAGGCGGCGCCGAATTCAAAGTCGGGTCGGGTGCGGCAACTCACGCCTGTAACGGCATGGAAGGCAAGGAAGGAAAAGAAGGAAAAGAAGGCACGTTCGGTGGACAGACCCTCCCCCCAGGGAAGACCCTCACGGGTAACTGGGCTGCAAGCGGGTATGGCGAAGAAGGGTTCCCAAATCCTAACCTCGGTCGTGCGGTGGCGGCAGTCACCTATCCCCTTCCCCTTTCTGCCGAAATTGAAGGACTCCCAGGAGAAGGGACTCACATCATCAAGGAAGGTGAAGCACCGCCAGCCGAATGTCCTGGAACCATCGAAGTGCCAGCCGCTTTGCCGGGTAACCTCTGTATTTTTGTCGAATCAGAGACCAACGCATATGGAGGTGGCCCGACTCCGCCGGCCATAAATCGATTTGGCTTCCACCTAACGGCCTACACTGCCGCTAAGGGGCCGATCGTGATATCGGGTACGTGGGCGGTGACCAACAAGGAATAACCGTTTTTGGGCACCTGTGTTGGGTTCCCGGGGCGACCAGCGTGGTTATTCCGGAACTCCAGGCGCCTGTCGTAAAGCGTGGTGAGTGAATTGTTTACCGACGAGATTGAGGAGATGGTGAGGTGAAACGTGTTGCGAAGGCGGGTTCAGCGGGATCGGGTCGGCGTATGGTCATGTGTCAGCGCTCGGTTTTCGGCGCCTTCGCGGCCCGTCGCGTGGCGGGCGGCTTCGACAGATCTGATGCGCCTGCATGGCGTTTTGCTATGGGCCGAGTGACGTCAGTTGCGGTTGGAATGCTGAGCGTGGCTTTGGGGACGTTGGTGCTCGCGGGCGCGGCCTTTGCATCGGCGCCTCGGTTCAATGGAAGCCTCGGCAAATTCGCACAGGTAGAAGAAGTCGATTCGACTCATGCCTGCGTCCGGGCCGAACTTCTTAAAAGCGAATACAAAGGATCCGAAAGCGTGATGTGGCGCGCCGAATATGCCACGAGCAAGAGCGTCCTAGAAGAAGGTCACGGCATCAAGGTGAGCAGCGGTGAATTCAACGAAAAGCTAAGTGGCCACGATCTATATCTAGGTGAATCCCCTAGTGCGCCAGAAGTCGATCATTGCACAACTGAGAACAATGGGCCTAAAATAGAATTAACTCCTGGAAATTTTACTCCTGTGACGCCCGTGCTTCGTGATCTACAGCCCGAAAAGAACTACTACGGACGGTTTGTCGCTGAAAACGAAAATCATGAATCCGCCGAAGCCTCGTTCGAATTCAAGACCCTCCCGATCGCCGCGCCGGAGTCCGTTCTGAATCCCTATAAGGAGCTTTCGTTGGCGCAGACCTCGTGGACTGGCGGCGCGTTTATCGAGACGAATGGCGCGGAAGCAAAATATAGTTTCGAATACGCCCCGGCGGAAGCAGACGGTGAAGTACCCGCAGAAGGTAGCGCATCGTGGGCGCCGTTCACGTCGGGTGAAGTGTCCGGTACGGTGAGTGTGGCCGAAGATTTCGCGCAGCCGGCCGCGACTGTCACGGGGCTCACGCCTGAAACGACGTATTACATGCGTGTCCAGGCATCAAACGCACAAGGTCTCGCGAAACCCGGTACTGGAAGTCTCACTCAGAAACCATTTCCGTTTCGGTTTGTCACGCCGCCTGCGAGGCCCCAGGTCGGTACTGGAATATTTCGTAATATTACGAGCACGTCTGCCTATTTCTCGGTGAATCTGGATCCGGACGGTTCTGAAACAAGGTGGCATTTTGAATCGGCGCCGAGTGAGCTGGGTCCGTGGAGCCCTGTCGCGGGCGCGTCTGGTGTCGTGTCGCAAGCCGCCGCGCTGGCATTGGAACCCGAGTCAAAAAGAAGACCAAAGATCTATTAGTGTTGGGGCGCATCTGATTGGGTTGAGTCCGTCGAGCACGGACTACGTGCGTCTCGCGGCTGAAAATGCGGCCGGCGAAAGCGTGGCTTGTAATACTGGTGTGTGTGAACCGAGCATGTCCTCGTTGTATGTTGTTAGCGCTGTACGCGCGTTGGGGAGTCCTGTCGTGAGTACGTTTGGTGTTCATTCGGTTGATGTATCGAATGAATCGCTGCGTTTGTTGGGTGCGGTGACGCCGGAAAGCGCTTTACTGTCGGAGGAACAAGTGGTGTCGGTTGAAGGTGCTCCGTCGGGTGGTACGTTTACGTTGACGTTCGCCGGTCATACGACCGCCAGTATTGCTTTTGATGCGTCGGCTGAGGCTGTTCGGAGTGCCCTCGAATCGCTTCCCGGTGGGCTGGAAGTCACTGTGGAAGGTCCTGCCGGCGGTCCGTATACGGTGTGGTTCAACGGTAGCGATGATGCGGGGGAACAGCCGGAGATCGAAGGCCACGGGTCTGGTTTGACGCCGTCGGGCTCGGTTGTGGTTGCTGTGAGTCAGCAGGGGGGCTCGGGGTTTGATTCGCATGATCATTTCCAGTACGTGACTCAGGGGCAGTTCGAAGAATCGGGTTGGGCCGGTGCGACAGAAACGCCGTCGGTTGAAGCGGGTGAGGGCACCACGGCTAAGTTCACGTCTGTCGATGTTCCTGGTTTGATGGCAAGGGTAACGTATCGGTATCGGTTGGTGGCTTCGAGTGACAATCCTGATGAACCGGTCGTCGATGGTGTGGAGCATACGTTGACGGTGCCTGTTCCGCCGCCGTCGGTGTCTGAGCCGGTGTCATGTCCCAACCAGGCTTTTCGGACCGGTCTGTCGGCGAACCTGCCGGATTGTCGTGCGTATGAACAGGTCACGCCGCACGAAAAGGAAGGTGCGCATGAACCCTTCAGCTATGGCTCGAAGTACGCCGCGGGCGCGATCCCGGGGGAAGACGGTGAACATCTCGTGTTGATCGATCCGCAGGTCGATTGGGGCGCCGGTCCCACTGCGGGGCAGAGTCCGTATTTCTTCACGCGTAGGCCGGGTGGGGGGTGGTCGATGACGGCTGCGGCGGTACAACCGGAAACGAGTCTCGATATCTTTGGCACACAGCTGTTATCGCAGGATTTGACCGGTGTGGCTTTCGAATCGACTTACAATGCATCGGTTGAGTCTCGCTCCAGTGACGTGGAATACAAGGCCGGTCCTCCCGGTGGCCCGTACACGACCGTGGCGGTGGTTCCCACCAGCCAGACCGACGGATCTGTCGGGTGGGTCGCCTCGACTAAGGATCTCTCCAAGCTGATCTTGGCGGTGGAAGATCGCACGCTCGCGGGCGTCCCGACCGGTACGAAGCAGGGCACTGACCTGTATGAATATGCTGGCGGGGAATTGCGTCAGGTCAACGTCGACTCGGCCAACCACACGATTGGCACGTGCGGCGCAAAGGTTGCCGCGGGTGGTGAAGTGCAATCAAATGGCGGGTATCAGGAGACGAGCAGTCCCCACGCGCTTTCGCCGGATGGCTCACGGATCTTCTTCGAAGCTGTCCCGGGGGGAGAATGCAACAAGCCATCTCACCTGTATATGCGGACAGGAAACGGCAGCGAAGCAGCGCAGACAGTCGATATAGGCGCCTACCGGTTCCTTGGTGCGAACGAACAGGACACAGAGGTGCTCGTGGAAGCCAGGAATGACGGTACATCGGAAATCTCGCTTTACAACGTAGAATCGGGAACGTTTACCAAACTTGTCGCGGTGAGCACCAGCATCTCCTCGATACAGGTCGACGAAGACTTCACCACGTTCTATTTCGAGTCCGAAGAAGAGCTTGCTGGTACGGAAGCGCCGGCGCCCTCACCCGAACTCGAACCGGGTGGCAAAGCGCCAACGAATATCTATCGGTACGATATTCCCGCTAAAGAATTGGTGTTCGTCGATCGGATGGCCGGCGAATACGGCGCGGCGCCCGCGCTTGAACCGGTGAGCCCGGACGGTCGCTACTTCTACTTCAATGCCGAGTATGTGGCGGGCGTGCCCGGAGGAGGCAAGGGCTTCTACAGAAATTTCGCGAATGGAGGAATCTCGACTGCCCCTGAACAGACCGAGCAAGTGTATCGTTACGATAGTGCTGAAGGGTTGATCCAGTGTGTTTCGTGTGCGTCGGCGTTTGATCCCGAACCAAAGAGCCCGGCCGTGTTCGATGTATCGGGCGGTAGCGACAGTGGTGTGCAGGGGACTCGCAATGGCGACCCGCGGGATATGATCGCATCAGCTGACGGTGATTTTGTGTTTTTCGGGACATTCGCAGAACTGGTGCCGTCCGATATCAATGGTGAAGTGCCATCCACGCTTTTGAGTGGGGACTTCTCCGTGTCGAGTGACGTGTATGAGTGGCGCAAGCCCGGAATCAACGGTTGCGATCATGTGCAGGGCTGCCTGGCGCTGATCACGAACGGTCGTGGTGGGTTCATGAATATTCCCCTGGGGACGGACGCGTCGGGTCGCGACGAGTTCTTCTATTCGGCCTCAAAGCTCGGCCCGAACGACAACGATTCATCGGGCGATATTTATGACGCGCGGATCGACGGTGGCGAACCGGGCATTCCCGCGCGGCCGGTGGAATGCGAAGCGGATGCGTGTTCGACACCGCCGAGCGCGCCGAGCGACGTGTCGCCATCGAGCTCCACGTTCACGGGCCCCGGTAACGCCCTTCCCTCCTCGTCGAAGCCCACGGTGAAACCCAAGAAGAAAACCAAAGCAAAGAAGAAAATCGTCAAGAAAAAGAGTAGGAAGAAGGGTGGGAAGGCGAAGAAGTCCACCAAGCGAACCAGCAACGACCGGAGGAGTAAGTGAGTGTGCCGTTTAACGCCAAATCAAAGCAGCGGACGTAGAAGGTTGGTGCTGCGATGAGGCGGTGCTGCGTAGATGATGGAGGGGCCGGTCCTTTGGGACTGGTGGTCCTCCGTGGTCGCCCTGCAGGGGGAGGCCGCAAACCACCGCAAGGTGCGCCGGTCAAGAGCCGGGGTGCTGAGCGTTGCGGAAATGTCGCGCCTTCGAGCGCGGCAGGTATGACCCAAGAAGGCGAACGTGAGTGAACCACCGATGACGTGTCGAAATCCTTTAGACGACATCAAAACCGGCATTGTTACTTGTGACCGGGATGGGCCTGGCGGGAGCCTGCCTATTGGCCAGGTGGTGTCCGGCATGAAGGTGGCGCGAGCTTGGGTTGGGCTTCTACGCGGAAGGCGGGAACCTGTTGTGTCGCGGGATGGTCAGCTAGTGGCTTATAGCCTGCGGCTGGCTGGATACGGGAGAATTCCAAGCGGTTGCACCCGTAAGGATAAGAGTACCGATGCGAGGCGCAGGGGCGGACCGTCCGGTAGTAGCGTTGAAGGTCCTGTAATGGGGCTGGAGCGAAGCGGACGGGTCATCCAGGCTTGGTCGTTGGTCAACCACGCGGTGTTGGTGGGAGGAATCAATGGTTGAGTCAAAGTCAGAGGTAAAGCCGTTTTGTATCTCAAAGCAGGTTGTCTGGAAAGCCTGGGAGCTTGTCAGGGCCAAAGACGGTGCTGCGGGTGTCGACGGGGAGTCGATTGCGGAGTTCGAACAGGATCTAAAGAATAACCTGTTCGTTCTGTGGAATAGGCTGTCGTCGGGGAGTTATATGCCGCCACCGGTGAGGGCGGTGCAGATACCGAAGAAGCACGGGCAAGGAGTGAGAACGCTCGGAATTCCCACTGTTGCCGATCGCGTCGCGCAAAAGGTCGCAGCGCTGTATCTAGAGCCGAAGGTGGAGCCGTTGTTTCACCCCGACTCTTATGGCTATCGGCCCGGTCGCTCGGCACATGACGCACTGGGGGTATGCCGGGAACGGTGTTGGAAATATGACTGGTCGATTGATCTTGATCTCCAATCGTTTTTCGACTCCGTTGATCACTCGTTCGTTCTGAAGTCGGTGGCTGCCCATACCGATCAGCGGTGGATCCTTCTCTATGTCGAGCGGTGGCTGACTGCGCCGCTGGATAATGGAGACGGCACCTTGGTAGCACGGGATCGTGGGACCCCTCAGGGTTCGGCGATTTCGCCTGTATTAGCAAACATCTATCTTCACTATTCGTTCGATATGTGGATGTCACGGGAGTTCCCGACCATCCCGTTCGAGCGTTATGTAGATGATGTGGTCCTGCACTGTAAGAGTGAGCGCCAAGCGCGATTCGTGCGTAGCAGAGTCGCCGAGCGGATGGCGGATTGCAGCGTGGCAGTAAACCCACGCAAGACCCGCATCGTGTATTGCAAAGACGATGATCGCAAAGGCTCCTATGAGCACGAGCAGTTCACGTTCCTTGGGTACACGTTTCGTCCTCGACGCTCGCGGAGAAAAAACGGCAAGGTGTGCGTCAACTTTCTCCCGGCCGTCAGTGACGACGCGATGAAGGCGATGAGCAAAACGATCAAGCGATGGAGGCTGCACTTATGGAGCGGGAAGACCCTCACGGACCTCGCACGGGCAACAAACAAGCGCGTGCAGGGTTGGATCAATTACTACGGGCGCTTCTACCAGTCCGTCCTGATCCGGTTTCTCAGACGCATCGACGAGTACTTGGTGCGCTGGGCCATGCAGAAGTACAAGCGACTGCGCAAACGCCACGAAAGGACGAGGAAGTTCCTGGGAAGCGTGCAGACGCGCCAACCAAACCTCTTCGCCCACTGGCGGCCAACTGCGCAAGCCAACAACCGGATGATGGGAGCCGTGTGATGGGAGATCATCACGCACGGTTCTGCGAGAGCCCGAGGGTGCAATCCCCTCGGGCTACTCTCCTCATGGTAAAGCGCCTCCTACCTCTTCTTGCGCCTGTTTTGCTGCTCGTATTTCTGCCCAGTACCGTGTGGGCCGAGCCCAGCGAACGGCCGTTTGAAATCATTCCCGGCTCGTTCCAGGTCGTTCCCAGCACGACGCAGGCTGCGGCGCACGAGAATCTGACAACGATGTTTGATTTCGCCCATCAGGAAACCGGGAGTGAAACGGGCAGGACCGATAACGATGTACGCGCGACGATCGTGAACCTTCCCGCCGGTTTTGTCGCGAGCAACACGGCCGTGCCGACGTGTAGCCAGTCGCAGTTGGATAGTGAAGGTCCGGCGCCGGAAATTCCGGCGTGCCCGTTGGCGAGCCAGGTCGGGCAGATCAGCCCTCGAACTGTCCTTGAATCCCGGTCCCCCGCAGCGGTTCATGTACCCGATCTTCAACATGGAAGTCACGAGTTTTGGTGTCACGGCGGAGCTCGCGTTCAAACTGAACTTCACCAACACGTTCCTGATCGCCAGGGTCCGTCCCGATGACCTCGGGTTGACGGTCTCTACCCCCGATGTTGCCGTGACGGGAGAACCCCACAACATTGCTGTGACGATTTGGGGTTCGCCGGCGGCCAGCGAACACGATGCGCAGCGCGGGGAATACTGCAACGCGGTTGGTTGTTTTCAACCTTACGGTGGTCCGCAGCCGGCGAAAATATCGGTGCGGCCGTTCCTGGCGACGCCGACGAGCTGCGGGCCGTTCACGGCAACGATGGAAGCGGACTCGTGGGAGCACCCCGAAGAATGGTCTAAAGCGAGCACCGAGGTCGGACCGATCGGGGAATGCGATCGCGTCCCGTTCGAACCATCGATCGAAGCCGAACCGACCACCACCTCCGCGGAATCGCCCTCCGGCCTGAACGTGTCGCTGGTCGTCCCGCAGGAATGGGAAAACCCGTACTCGCTCGCGACGGCGAACCTCAAGCAGACGATCGTTACGCTGCCGGAAGGGATGACTGCTAACCCATCGTTGGCGGCGGGGTTGGGGTCGTGTACGCGGGCGCAGTATGCGGCGGAAACGAGCTCCTCGCTGCCCGGCGAAGGGTGCCCGCCAGAATCGAAGATCGGGTCGATCGAAATCGAAACGCCGATCCTCGCGGAAAAGATTCCCGGCGCGATCTATATCGCGACACCATATGAGAACGTTAAAGAATTTGGTGATGCCGCACATCCCGAAGGGTCGCTGCTCGCGTTGTATGTCGTCGCGAAGGACCCCGAACGGGGACTCATCATCAAGACCGCTGGCAAGATCACGCCGAACCCCGTCACCGGCCAGCTGACGACGAGCTTCCAGGACACACCGCAGCAGCCGTTCAGCAGGTTCACGCTGAAGTTCCGCCCCGGGGCGACCGCGCCGCTGATCAGCCCGCCGGCGTGCGGAACGTTCACGGTCCAGGCGGCGCTGACACCCTGGTCAGCGGCCCTTGAAGAAGCACCTCGCATGTTGAGCAGCGCGTTCGAGATCACCCACGGCGTCGGTGAAGGACCTTGCCCTCCGGGTGGTGTCCCGCCGTTTCACCCGCAGATCATCTCCGGTACCCAGAACAACGATGCGGGCTCCTACAGCCCGTTCTATCTGCAGATCCTGCGCCACGACGGCGAACAGGAGATCACGCGCTTCTCGACCGTCCTGCCGCCTGGCCTGACGGGCAACCTGACGGGGATCCCGTTCTGCCCCGACGCGGACATCGAAGCGTCCAAGAAAGTCACCGGCGCCGAAGAGGAAGCGAACCCCTCCTGTCCCGCCGCGAGCGAAATCGGGCACACGGTCGTCAGCGCCGGCGTTGGGACCGTGCTCGCGCAGACACCCGGCAAGATCTACCTCGCCGGCCCGTATCACGGCGCGCCGCTGTCGATCGTTTCGATCACCAGCGCGAAGGTTGGACCGTTCGATCTCGGCACCGTCGTGATCCGCTTCGCGCTGGACATCAACCCCACGACGGCACAGGTCGAAGTCAGCGCCAAAGACTCCGACCCGATCCCGCACATCATCGACGGGATCATCATCCACGTCCGCGAAATCCGCGTCTACATGAACCGCGAAAAGTTCATCGTCAACCCCACCACCTGCGACCCCGCGAGCATCTCCGAGACAATCGACGGCGCCGGCGCGGAACCCGCCAACCCAGCAGACCAATCCCCCGTCAGCGCGATCGCCCCATTCCAAGCCGCGGACTGCTCGAGCCTGGCGTTCAAACCGACCTTCCAGGTCTCCACGTCAGCCAAAGCGAGCCGCGTCGATGGCGAGAGCCTGACCGCGAAACTCGCGATGGCCGGGGCGTTCGGGACCAACTCCAATATCCACCTCGTCAAAGTCGAACTCCCCAAAGACCTCCCCTCCAGGCTCACAACCCTCCGTAAAGCGTGCCTCGCAAGCGTCTTCGAAACCGACCCCGCCAACTGCCCGCCCGCATCGATCGTCGGACACGCTAAGGGGTGACGTCTAAATAAATGTGCTGGTGTTGTGGGAGGGTCGCGCGTGCTGGTGGCGAAGTCCGGCAGCATGTTGGGCGCGATGGTGGATGAGGGTCCGATTCGGGAGCGGTGGCTTATCGTGCGTGATGAGCTTGATGAGCGTGGCCGGCGGATGTGGGCGGCGGCGGAGGCTCGTTCGCACGGTCGCGGCGGGATCGCTGCCGTGGTCAGGGCGACGGAGATCTCGGCGGCGCGGGTGCGTCGTGGAATCGCGGAGGTCGCCAGCGGAGATCGCGCGCCAGCGGGCCGGGTGAGGCGGCCGGGGGCGGGTCGTCCCTCGATCGAGGATCGCGAGCCGGGGTTGCGGGAGGCGCTGTTGGCGCTGTTGGAGGGCGCCACACGCGGAGACCCGCAGTCGCCGCTTTTGTGGACCAGTCGTAGTGTGGCCAATTTGGCTGCCCAGCTGCGTGAGCAGGGCTTCGATGTGCACGAAAGCACCGTGCGCCGGCAGCTCAAAGGGCTGGGATACAGCCTGCAGGCAAACCGCAAAACGCATGAGGGAGCCGATCATCCCGATCGCGATGGACAGTTCCAGCACATCGCTGCTGTGTCCGCCCAGGTGCTGGCGGCCGAGCAGCCGTTGATCAGCGTGGACACCAAGAAGAAGGAGCTGATCGGCAACTACAAGAACGGAGGGCGAGAGCTCGCACCGAGCGGCAAACCGATCCTCGTTAACACACACGACTTCATCGACCAAGAGCTCGGCAAGGCGATCCCCTACGGCATCTACGACGTCGGCCGCGATGAGGGGTGGGTGTCGGTCGGAATCTCCGCCGATACCGCCCAGTTCGCGGTCGCCGCGATCAAGGCATGGTGGAAGAACCTCGGTAAAAAGCGCTACCCGAAAGCCAAGACGCTGACAATCACCGCCGACTGCGGTGGCTCAAACAGCTACCGCACCAGGCTGTGGAAGACGGAGCTACAGTGCCTCGCCGACCAGACCGGCCTGACCATCCGGGTCATGCACTATCCGCCCGGAACCTCGAAGTGGAACAAGATCGAGCACCGGCTCTTCAGCTACATCTCGATCAACTGGCGCGCCAAGCCGCTCCTCAGCCGCCAGACCGTGATCGACCTGATCGCCTCGACAACGACCAGCACCGGCCTGAAGGTCTACGCACGCCTCGACCCCAACACCTACCCCACCAAGATCCCGGTCAGCGATCAACAGATACAGGACCTCCAACTCACGGGCGAGCAGTTCCATCCCGAGTGGAACTACACCATCACCCCACGCCAATAATTAAGACGCCACTCCTAAGGCGATCACGCCGATCCTGCCCGTCCCGCTCGAAGGCCCCGCCTATTTCGTCAGCCACGGCGGCGAAGCGTTCCCCAGCCTGATCGTCGTGCTCCAGGGGTACGGGTTCACGATCGACCTGGTCGGCACCACCTACATCAGCAAACAGGGCGTCACCTCGAGCACCTTCAAGACCGTCCCCGACGAGCCCGTCACGAGCTTCGAACTGACGCTCCCCGAGGGCCCCTACTCCGCGCTCACATCGCTCGGCAACCCCTGCAAGAACAAGCTCGCGATGCCCACCGAATTCATCGCGCAGAACGGCGCCACCATCAAAGAGAGCACCAAGATCGCCGTCGCCGGCTGCCCGAGGAAAGCCACGAAGGCCACCCACAAGAAGAAGGGCAAGGGCAAGAAGAAGCGCGATGGCAAGCAGAGCGGGCAGTTGGAGCGCAAAGGCAAGTAGGGCCCGGTGCCTGTGCGCAGCGTTCCGGGCTTGCGCGCGAAAGAGGATCAGCGACCACGCTGTGTGAGGATTCACGGCCCGAGTAGCGCGGCGGGGATCACGGCGATGCCGTTGTGGTCTTCGCCGGCTTCTCTCCGTGACCGCGCAGCGCTTTCCCTGTCAAGCCGCGCAGCCCTGGAAATCCTGAGGCGAGGATCTCCTCGGTGTAGTCCTCGTCAACCACACGTGCGAGGTAGCCATCGGTGTCTGCGCATCTGATGCTGAGCTTGCTAGCATCAAGGCATCATGCCGCGGACGACGCTCGATCTCGACGCCTCGGTTCTGCGCGAGCTGCGTCGGCGGGGTGCGCGCGAGCGCAAGAGCATGGGGCGGGTGGCGTCCGAGGTGCTTGCCGCCGGCCTGCAGGAGCAGGCGCCGCGGGACACGACGCCCCTGGAGTGGCCGAGCAGGCACATGGGCAGGCCCAGGATCGACCTCGACGACAAGGAGGCGTTGGGTCGGCTGCTCGATGGGGAGTATCTCCGCGGGCTCCAATCGTGAGCGTGGCGCTCGACGCCAACGTCCTGCTCTACGCCGCCAACGCCGACGACGAGCGCCACGAGCGGGCTCGCCACGTCATCTCCGAGCTGGCGACGGGCCCGGAGGTGCTCTATCTGTTCTGGCCCGTGGCGATGGCTTTCCTGCGGATCTCCACCCGGGAGAGCATCTTTCCCCGCCCGCTTTCCCCGTCGGAGGCGTTGGCGATGATCGGCTCGCTGCTGAGTCGCGATCACGTGTATGCGCCCGGCGAGGATGATCTGTTCTGGAGTGCCTTCCAGGAGATCGCCGAAGAGCAGCGGGCGCGGGGCGATCTGGTGACCGACACCCACATCGTTGCGCTGATGCGTCGCCACGGTGTTCGCACGATCCTCACCCACGACCGCGACTTCCGTCGCTTCGACGGCATCCGCGTGCGCGACCCCTTCGCGTGATCTTGCCCCCCGTGCGCCGCCCGCGCTCTGGCTCGGCACGACGGCTACTATGACATGATGACATCGTGTCAGACAGTCATGTGATCCACATCAGCGTCGCGGAGGCCAAGCGGCGCTTCGCCGACGTGCTCGGCACGGTGCGCTACCAGGGCGAGCGCTACGTGGTCGAGCGCAATGGCACGCCGATGGCGGCGCTGGTGCCGGTGGCCGACCTGCGGGAGCCGTCCGCGGAGGGTGGGCGGTCGGGCTTCCTGGCGCTCGTCGGCGCATTCCAGGATGAGCCGAGTTACGCCGAGTCGCTGGCCGACGCCGTTCGTGGCCGCCGCACGCAGCGCTCGCGGCCGGCGCCACGACTGCCCGAGTAGACGCCTGCCAGGCTGCTGCGATGATCGTCCTCGACACCGACGTCGTCAGCGAGCTGATGCGACCCCATCCTGCCGACACGCTCCTTGCACGGCTCGCCGAGGTGCCCTCCTCCGAGCAGGCCACGACGGCTGTGACGGTCGGGGAGCTCGCCTACGGCGCCCACCGCGTCGATCGCCCCGATCTCTTCGAGCGCGCGATGGGCCTGCTCGCTGGCACGTGCGTGCTCGCGTTCGACGAGCCCGCCACCCGGCACTATGGGCGTCTGCGCAGTGAACTGGAGCGCGGGGGTAGGCGTCTGGATGACCCGGACCTGCGCATCGCAGCGATCGTGCTGGCGCAGCAGGCCACGCTCATCACCGGCAACACCCGTCACTTCCGGCGCGTCCCCGGGCTTGCGCACGAAGACTGGATCCGCGACCACGCGGTGTGAGGGGTCGGGGCGCAAGGGCGAGCAAGGCCCAGGGCCCGGTGCTTGCTCCGGGCGGGCATGTGCGCAGCGCCAGCAGTGGCCCTCACGGAATCGACCCTGGCGGGGCGAGCCAGATCGACTCGATCGTCGAGCTGGGCGCGCGCTCTGCGGCGCCGTCGGGGCCGTCGCGTACAGTGCGCCAGGTCAGCTGAGGCTGGATCCACCGACCTTGCGATTGGTGGGCTCGGACTCGGGGCACGGACTCCGGCGCCGGGCCGAAGCCACCGCGGGAACACTATGAGGAGGAACGCATGAATACGGGTTCGATCGATGTGGGGGCGATCATCCGCCGCACGTTCCAGATCTACGTCGACCAGGCGCCGGTGCTGATGCCGGCGGCCGCCGTGGTGTTCGTGATCAGCTCGGTGTTCGGCGTGCTGCTGATCGCGGCCTCTCCGGGGCTGGCGTTCATCGCTCTGATCGTCAGCCTCGTCGCGACCACGCTGTTCACCGGGATGGTTGTCGAGCTGGTCTCAGACGTGCAGGACGGCAAGCGCGACGCCAGCGCCGGGCAGCTGCTGCGCGCGGTCACGCCGGTGCTCGGCAAACTGATCCTGGTGGGGATCGTCGCCGGCATCGGCATCCTGATTGGCTTCATCCTGATCGTGATCCCCGGCCTGATTCTCGCCACTCTGTGGTCGGTGGCGGCCCCCGTCGTGGTGCTCGAGCGTCCCAACGGCCTGCGGGCGCTGGGACGCAGCCGCGAGCTGGTGCGAGGCAACGGTTGGAACGTGTTCGCGGTGATCCTGCTGCTGGTGATCCTCGTCGGTCTCGTTGCCTCGGGGATCGAGGTCGCCGGCGACGCCGCCGGCACCGCCGTGGGCCTCGTGGTGCGCGTGGTCGTCGGCATCCTCACCGCCCCGATCTCCGCGCTTGCCGCCGCGGTGCTGTACTTCGAGCTGCGCAAAGCGCACGGGGATGCGACGCCGCCCGTGGAGCCGGAACTCCCCTCGTTCCAGACCGGGGGGTTCCCGCCCGCGGCCGAGTAGTCCACCGGCCGAGTAGTCCATCAGGTGGCCGGTCCCCGCGACCCGACCCTTAACCAGAAAGGGGCCCGGTTGCCCGGGCCCCTCCGCATCGCACTGCTCTCTGGCTGGTGCGGCTCTCAGCCGGTCATTCCCCCGAACAGCCCGCCGGTGATGTGCAGCGTCTGCCCGTGCACGTAGTTGGACCACGGCGAGCAGAGGAAGAAGATCCCACCGGCGGCCTCCTCCGGTGTGGCGGGGCGGCCCAACGGGATCAGCATCGAGGCCATCTGGCGCATCTGCTCGGGGATCCCCAGCTGCACCTTCTCGCCGCCGATCTCCATCGTGTTGTCCTCCACCTTGGCCTGCGTGAGGCGGGTGTCGATGAAGCCGAAGGCGACCGCGTTGACGTTGATTTTGAACTGGCCCCACTCCTTGGCGACCGTTTTGGTGAGGCCGACGACGGCGGCCTTGGCGGCGGAGTAGTTGGCCTGGCCGGCGTTGCCGAACGTGCCGGAGGTGGAGGAGACGTTGACGATCTTGCGGAACACCTCCTTGCCTTCCCCGAGCTCCTGCTTGGCGGGCTCGCGCAGGTGCGGCGCGGCGGCGCGGATCACGCGGAAGGGGACCACCGTGTGGATGTCAAGCATCGCCTGGAAGTGCTCGTCGGTCATCTTGTGGACCGGCGCGTCCACCGTGTAGCCGGCGTTGTTGACGATGATGTCGATCCGGCCGAACGCGTCGATCGCGCTCTGCACCAGCTGGTCGGGCACCCCCGGCTTGGTCAGGTCGCCGGCGAACACCGCGTGCTCGCCCGCGATCTCCTCAGCGGCCTGCTTGGCGACGTCGCCGTCGAGATCGTTGATGAGCACGTTGGCGCCGTGCTCGGCGAGCAGCTCTGCGGTCGCGCGCCCGATGCCGCGCGCGGACCCTGTGACGATGGCGGCTTTGCCGTCGAGAACTCCCATGGTGTGTGTTGCTCCTTTCGCTGGTTCGGAGGCCGGAGGTTATCCGTCCCGAGCGCGAGGAGGAGCGGCGGGCGCGCCGGTGCGCGCTCCCGCTGGCAGAGCGGTGAGTGGAGTGCCCAGCGGTGGGAGTGGCGGCGGCGGAGTGGCGCGCGGCGTGGCCGGGGGAGACGATCGTGCCGAAGTCCTGGGTGTACAGCGCTCCGGGTTGCCCTTCGGCGAGTGCGGCGGGGGGCCGCGGCTCGACTCCGACCCCGGTTTCGCGGTAGGCGCCGTCGAGGATGTTGGCGCGGTGCCCGGGGGAGGCCATCCAGGCGCTGACGATCGACTGCGGCGTGGCCAGCCACATCGTGCCCCACGCGATGTTCTCGCCGACCACGTACCCATCCTGCGAGTTGGGGATGTAGCCGCTCGCGCGCATCCGCTGCAGCGGCGTTTCGCCGTTGGGCGCGACGTGCGAGAAGTAGTCCTCGTTGGCCATGTCGCGGCTGTGCGCCTGCGCGGCATGCGTGAGCTTTGCGTTGAGTGCCAGTGCGCCCTCGCCATGACGTTCGCGTTCCTGATTGATCAGGCACAGCACCGCGGCGCGCACCTGTTCGACGTTGCCCTGGTTGGGCGTCAGGTTGGCGTTTGGGCAGGAGGCGGCAGCGGCGGAAGCCGGCAGCATCGCCACAGCAACCGCGCACAGACAGGCCACGCGGGCAGGCAGCGACGTGATGGGCAGGCGTGCCACGTCCGTGGCATCGGCCCATGGGCGCCCGCGCCTGAGCGGTGGGCGGAGGTGTGGACATCTCTACTACTTACAGACAGCGCCAGCACGCGCCCGAGGAACTCGGAACGGGGGACCCCCCGGCCTCCCCCGATGGGTCGGCGGCTGTTCAGAGCGCCAGCACGCGCCCGAGGATCTCGCGCATGATCTCGTCGCTGCCGCCGCCGATCGGCCCGAGGCGGGCGTCGCGGGCGGCGCGCTCGACCCACTGCTCGCGCATATACCCCGCGCCGCCGTGGATCTGCAGGCAGGCGTCCATCAGCTCGTAGGAGGCCCGCTGGGTGAGCAGCTTCGCCATCGTCACCTCGCGCAGCGGCTCCTCGTCGGCCATGAAGCGGCGCAGCGCGTCGTAGGTGACGCAGCGGCAGGTATACACCGAGGTGGCGAGGTCGGCGAGCTTGTGGCGGGTCACCTGATGCTTCGCGAGTGGACGCCCGAAGGCGGTGCGCTCGCGCGCGAACTGCGCGGTGCGCTCCCACGCGAGGCCCATCGCGGCGCTTGCCCCGAGTGCCATCGCCAGGCGCTCCCACTGGAAGTTGGCCATGATCAGCTTGAAGCCTTCGTGCTCGGGCCCGAGCAGGTTCTCGGCCGGCACGAACACGTCCTCGAAGGCGATCGTCGCCGTGTCGGAGGCCGCCCAGCCGAGCTTCTTGAGCTTCGATGAGCTGACGCCCTCGCCGCGCTCGACGATCAGAAACGAGATCCCGTGGTGGCCGCCCTCCGCGGTGGTCTTCACCGCGGTGACGAGGAAGTGCGCGCGCACGCCGTTGGTGATGTAGGTCTTCTCGCCGTTGACCACCCAGCCGCCGTCCACCGGCGTGGCGAGCGTGCGCAGCGCGGCGACGTCGGAGCCGGCGCCGGGCTCGGTGATCGCGAGCGCGCCGATCTTCTCCCCGCGGATCGCGGGCGCCAGATAACGCTGCTTCTGCTCCTCGGTGCCGAACTTCCAGATCGGGGGCGTGGCGATGTTGACGTGCGCGCCGATCCCCGCGGCGGTCCCCCCGGAGCCGGTGCGCGTCAGCTCCTCGATCAGGATCGCGTCGTGCAGGTAGTCGCCTCCTTGCCCGCCGTACTCCTCCGGGTACTTGAGTCCGAGGAAGCCGTGCGCGGCGAGCTCGGGAAAGACCTCGTCGGGGAACCATTCCGCGCGCTCCCACTCCTGCGCGTGCGGCGCCAGCTCGCGCTCGACGAAGCGCCGGATCGACTCGCGCAGCTCCTCGTGCTCGTCGGTGAAGGGGGGGTTGGGCATCGGGGCGAATCAGGCTAGCGCGCCGAGGTTGAGCGCGAGCGTACCGTCCCAAGCAAGCCGTACGCTCGGCGTATCATGCAAACTGTGAGTGCGATCAGCCTACAGTCGGTTGTGTACCGCGACGACGAGCACTACGTAGCTCAGTGCCTCAATGTCGACGTGTCGAGCTTCGGCGGGACCGAAGCCGAGGCGCTTGACAATCTGCGCGAGGCGCTGGAGCTCTACTTCGAGGATGTGCCGATCGGCGAGGTACAAACGATCGAGGCGGTCGGGCTCTGCACGTTGACTCTACAGGGTGCCTGAGCTCTATTCGTCGCGGGAGATCGTCAGGACCCTGGAACGCGAAGGATTCCTGTTCGTGTCTCAGCGGGGCAGCCATGTCAAGTACCGCAAGCGCCGCCTCACGGTCATCGTCCCCGCCGGTCGCAGGCAGGTCCCGCGGGGCACGTTCCGCTCGATCCTGCGCCAATCGGGGCTCGCTGAGAGTGCTTTCAAACACCGTTGACTGTTGTTCCCACCGGCGCATGCGCCGTCTGGAGCAGCCGCACATGTGCGGCTGCTGACGTAGCGCGCATGCGCGTTTCCCTTCCGTTCCCCTCTCACAGCCCGTACGAGCGCCCGATCACCTCAAGCATGATCTCGTCGGTGCCCGCGCCGATCCGGTTGAGGCGCAGATCCCGCCACGCCCGCTCGATCCCGTACTCGCGCATGTAGCCGGCGCCGCCGTGGATCTGCAGGCACTCGTCCGCCACCTCGCAGGCGATGCGCGAGGCGTACAGCTTCGCCATCGAGATCTCGCGCACCGGGTAGTCCCCGTTCTGCTGGCGCCACGCGGTCATGTACACCATCTGACGGGCCGTCTCGATCTTCGTGGCCATCTCCGCAAACTTGTGGCGGATCACCTGGAAGTTGCCGATCGCCCGCCCGAAGGCGGTGCGGTCTTTGGCGTATTCCAGCGTGCGCTCGAAGCAGCGCTGTGCGCCCGCCACGCTGCCGGCGGCGCCGATCAGGCGCTCGCCCTGGAGCTCCCACATGATGTGGTAGAAGCCCCTGCCCACCTGGCCGAGCACCGCGGACTCGGGCACGCGCACGTCCTGGAAAGCCAGCAGCGCCGTGTCGGAGGCGTGCATCCCCATCTTCTCCAGCTTCTTCTCGCGGATCACCCCGGGGGAGTCCATTGGCACGAGGAACAGCGTGAAGCCGTCATACCCGGCGTCGGCGTCGGTCTTGGTGACGAGCACGATCACGTGCGCGCGGTGGCCGTTGGTGATGTAGGTCTTCGAGCCGTTGATCACGTATTCGTCGCCGTCTTTGACGGCGCGCGTCTTGATCCCTTTCACGTCGCTGCCCGCGTCGGGCTCGGTGATCCCCAGGCACAGGATCTTCTGCCCCTTGATCGCCGGTTCGGCCCACGTGCGCTTCTGCTCGTCGGTGCCGAACGCGAGGATCGGGGGCATCGCCATGTCGGTCTGTACAGCCACCCCCATCGCCAGGCCGCCGCTGTTGGCGTGGCCGATCGCCTCGGCGAGCACCAGCGCGCTGTAGTAGTCCCCACCCTGCCCACCCCACTCCTCGGGCTTGTCGAGGCCGAGAAAGCCCAGCTCGCCCATGCGCGCGAAGACAGAGTCGGGGAACGTCGTCTCCTCCCACTCCTCCGCGTGCGGCGCCAGCTCTTTGATCGCGAAGTTGCGGATCGACTCGCGCAGCTGTTCGTGCTCGTCGGTGAACAAAAAGTGCTTGCGCTTGGCTTGAAAGTCTGGCTTCAATACGGGCTCGGCGGTGGCGGCCATCGGTGGCTCCTTGTTCTCGTGTCGCTGGGCTGGGGTCGTTCTGGGATTGGTGGTGCCTGGGGGTTGTGCGGGGAGTGCCGCGCTGCCGGCCGCGTCAGCGCACGTGAGCCGGTGCTGCGCTTGTGCTCGCAGAAACTAGCGCTTCAGCCAGGAAAAGGAAAGCGGGTGGGCGGCGGCCGAGCGTTCCGTCCCAAGCGGGGCGTAGCGTGATGACAATGCGATGCATGAGCTTCTGCGGCGTCGGCGTGTGGGTTGTAGAATCGGCCCCATGCCGACAGTCATTCTCGATCCGCTCCCGGTGGAGATCGATGAGCTGCTGTATCGGCGCAAACAGCTCGGGCTCGACCACGCCGACGAGATGTGGGAAGGGGTGCTGCACGTGAACCCCTCGCCGCACGGCCGTCATGCGCGGATCCTGACGCAGTTGGCGGTTCTGTTCAACGGCCCTTCGCGCGACGCCGGGATGATTCTCTCGATGGGGGATATCAATGTCGGCGCCAAAGGCGACTACCGGGTACCCGACGGAGGTATCCTCCACTCCGAAACCGCGCGGCTCTACTACCCCACCGCGGCGCTCGTTGTGGAGATCCTCTCCCCCAAGGATGAGAGCTGGGCCAAGCTGCCCTTCTACGCCGCCCACGACGTCAACGAGGTGTTGATCGTCGATCCCAAGAAGCGCGAGATCCACTGGCTCGGTTTGCGCGGCGACCGCTACGAGCCGATCGAGCGCAGCTCCCTGATCGACTTCGGACCCGCGGAGCTGGCCGAGCGGATCGCCTGGTCGTAGGCGCGGCGATTCCTTCTCGGCCCCCGAGTAGTCAGTGAGACCTCCCCGTGCCCCGAGCCCGCTCGCGTTCACACAGTTGATATAAGCTGGCTCGCTCACCAACTGGGGGACTTTGAGATGCGGGGAACGTGCGTGCTGTTCGGAATCGTGCTGGCGCTGGCTGGGGTGCCCGCGATGGCGTCTGCAGCCGAACCTGCGCCCGCGACGCCCACGCCCGCGCATGCCCCGCTGCCCGCATCGCTGGTGGCGCTGGAGCAGAAGATGGAAGAACTGAAGGTCACCAGCATGCGCTTCTCGGCTGCGACCTCCTTCGTTGTGCCACACCGCAACAACCACGGGCTCTCGAAGTTCCTGAAGCTGCTTCTACATGAGGAAATCTCCGGGGAAGAGACGTTCTCGCCGGCGGCGGGGAACGTCACGTTCACCCTGTTCGGGCATCCGCTCGAGCTGCGCGTGGTGGGCAAGACCACCTACCTCTATTTCCGCGCCCTCGCTCGCCACGACCATGGCCGGCCGTGGATCAAGCTTGGTCCCGGGGGCTTCTTCGAACTTTTCAGGATCGACGGGAAGCATTTGAAGTCGCCGAACACCTCCGAATCGAAGGTCGGCCAGCCGCCGCTCGCGGAACCGCCCTTCACAGGTCTGCGCAAAATGTTGGCGGGAGCGGAGGAAGTGCGCGAAACGGGGACCGGGACGCTCGATGGGCAGCCGGTGACGAGCTTCCTCGCGATCATCGAACCCGAACAGCTCGAGCACGAAAAGGGTCTTGCGTCCATCGCACGGCGTCTCCCCTCGCCGCAGCCGCCGCCGACGGTCACGCTCGAAACATCGCTGGCGTCCGACGGACTGCCGGTGCGCACCGTGCTCACCGAGCACAACAAAGGGTTGACGATCTCCGTCACGGTGAGCATCCCTGCGATCAACTTCCCGCTCGTGGTCGAAGCGCCGCCCCCTTCGCAGACGATCAGCGTCGCGCGGCTGCGCAAGCTCGAACGCCGCTCTCACCGTCGCCGCCACTCCAAGCACAAGCGGTAGCGAGTGGCCCGTTTGGCCACTGGCCAGCCAGCCAGCCCGGGGCGCGGGTGAGGCGCCGGCCGGATACGATGCCCAGCGTGTCCGAGCAGCCCGCCGCCTCGCAATCCCCGCCGTCGCCCGCACCAGCACCCGATATCCGCTCGGGGCCGGTCCTCTACGATGCGACCGACGGCGTGGCCACGATCACGCTGAACGAGCCCGCCACCCGCAACGCGCTCTCTGCCGAGCTGCTAGGCGGGCTGATCGCGGCGTTCGAGCGCGCGCGCAACGACGCGGATGTGCGCTGCGTGGTATTGGCGTCCTCGCACGAGAAGGTCTTCTCCTCCGGCGCCAATCTCGGCGGGTTCGCCGGCGACGTGCCGCTGGTGTACAAGCACTTCGGCAGCGAGCGCTTCGTCGGGCTGTTCAAGCTGATCGGCGCGCTCGGCAAGCCCGTGATCTGCGCGGCGCGGGGCCACGTGCTCGCTGGGGCGCTCGGGATCGCGTTGGCGTGCGATCTGATCGTGGCATCGCAGGACGCCACGTTTGGCACGCCGGAGATCAACGTGGGGGCGTTTCCGTTCATGATCATGGCGCTGATCTACCGCAACGTGCCGCGCAAGCGCGCCACCGAGCTGCTGCTGCTTGGTGAGCGCTGGTCCGCGCAGGAGGCTTTCGCCGCGGGGATCGTCAACAAGGTCGTGCCGGCGGAGGAGTTCGACGCGGCTGTCGCCGAGTGGGCCGCCAAGCTGGCCGCCAAGTCGCCTTTGATCATGCGCCTCGGCAAGGAGGCGATGCGCCGCCAGCTCGACATGCCGCTGGACGATGCGCTGGACTACCTGCGCGCGCAGCTGACGCTCGCGCTCTCCACGGAGGACATCGTGGAGGGCGTCACCGCGTTCTTCGAGAAGCGCGACCCCGTTTGGAAAGGTAGGTGAGCCGGATGGACGACCACGCGACATCAACCCCCACTGAGGGCCCCCCACCGACCGCCGCCGTCTCGGATGCGTCCTCCCACACTGTGCGAGCCCCATCCCCTCCCTCCTCCTCCGCAACCGAGACGCCCAGCTCCCTGCTGCGCCCGCTGGTCGAGGACCTGGAGGCCCGCCGCGCGAAGGCGATGCTGGGTGGGGGCGAGGAGAAGATCGCCAAGCAGCACGAGCGCGAAAAGCTCACCGCGCGCGAGCGGATCGCGCTGCTGATCGACGCGGGCACGTTCGTCGAGCTCGGCATCCACGGCCGCCCGCACTCCGCGCAGCGCGCGATGGACGGCGTCGATGCGCCCGCCGACGGTGTGATCACCGGCTACGGCAAGATCGACGGTCGCCTCGCCGCGGTGTGCGCGTACGACTTCACGGTGATGGCTGGCTCGATGGGGATGACGGGTGAGATCAAGGTGACGCGCCTGCGCGAGCTGGCGCTCACCAAGCGGATCCCGTTCGTGTGGCTGCTGGACTCCGCCGGCGCGCGCGTGCAGGAGGCCGCCGGCGCGATGTTCGCCGGCTCCGGGCACCTGTTCCGCGAGGAGGTGGTGGCGAGCGGCGTAATCCCGCAGGTCGCCGCGCTGATGGGGCCGTGCGCCGCCGGCACCGCCTACATCCCCGGGCTCGCCGACTTCGTGCCGATGGTCAAGGGCCGCGGTTCGATGGCGCTCGCCGGTCCCCACCTGGTGAGGGCCGCCGTCGGCGAGGACGTCACCCAGGAGGAACTGGGCGGCTCGCGCGTGCACTGCCGTAAGTCGGGCGTGGGCGACATGGAAGTCGCCGACGACCAGGAGTGCATCGCGCGCATCAAGGAGTACCTCTCCTACATGCCTCAGAACTGCGAAGAGGCCCCGCCTCTGCGAGTGGGCGGGGTGGGCGGAGCCGAACCTGACCCGATCGAGCGCGCCGAGGAGGCGCTGCTGGACGTGCTCCCAGAGTCCAACCGCAAGCCGTACGACATGTACGAGGTGATCAAGCTGATCGTCGACGACGGCGACTACCTCGACATCAAGCGCCAGTGGGCCAAGACGATCATCACCTGCTTCGCGCGCTTCGGCGGGCGGCCCGTCGGGATCGTCGCCAACCAGCCGCGGCAGCTGGGGGGGATCCTCGACAACGACTCCGCCGACAAGGCCGCGCGCTTCGTCAACCTCTGCAACGCGTTCGGCGTCCCGCTGCTGTTCATCCAGGACGTCCCCGGCTTCATGGTGGGCACCAAAGTCGAGGCCGAAGGGATCATCCGCCACGGCGCCAAGATGCTGTACGCCGTCGCCAACGCCACCGTGCCGAAGATCACGGTCATCACTCGCAAGGCGTACGGCGCCGGCTACTACGTGATGAACGGCCGCGCCTACGAGCCCGACCTGATCGTCGCGTGGCCCTCCGCCGAGATCTCCGTGATGGGCGCCGAGGGTGTCGTCGAGATCGCCTTCCGCAAAGTCGTCGAGGAAGCCGAGGACCCGGCAGCCAAGCGCGCCGAGCTGATCGAGGGCTTCCGCAAGCAGTTCGACGTCTACATCGCCGCCGGCAACAACCTTGTCGACGACGTGATCGACCCGCGGGAGACGCGTGTGACGATCTGCCGCGCTTTGGAGGTGTCCGCGAACAAGAAAGTCGAGCGGCCGTGGAAGCGGCACGGGGTGGTGCCGGTATGACCCTGAGCCCGCATGGCTGCCCTGCGAACTCAGGGTGGGGTAATGCGTATACGAGATGGTGCGTTCGATGAGCGTCGAGGACCCGGTGGTCATCACCTGCGCGATCTCCGGCGTGCTCGCCAACCGCGAGCAGTGCCCCGCGATCCCCTACACCCCAGCGGAGTACGCCGCCGAGGCGCGGCGGATCGTGGATGAGGGGGGCACAATGATCCACATCCACGCGCGCACGCCCGACGGCGGGCCGAGCTTCGAGGTCGAGGATTACAAAGCGATCAGCGACGCCATCCGCACGGAGGTGGGGAACGCCGCGATCATCAACTTCTCCACCGGCGCTGTGGGAGTGAGCGTGGAGAAGCGCGTGGCCTACCTGCGCGAGTGCCGCCCCGAGGTGGCGGCGCTGAACATGGGCTCGATGAACTACGCCAAGTACTCGCGCTCGCGTAAAGACTTCGTGTTCAAGATGGTGTTCGCCAACCCCTTCGACGAGATCATCGAGTTGCTGCGGGCGATGAACGAGCTGGGCATCAAACCGGAGCACGAGTGCTTCGACCTCGGCCACGTCGGCAGCCTGGAGCCGCTGATCGACATGGGTGTGCTCGAGCCCCCGCTGCACGTGGACTGCATCATGGGCGTGGTCGGCGGGGTGCCCCCGGGCGCGCGCAACCTCGCGGCGATGGTCGCCAACATCCCCGGAGTCGACACCTCGAATTTTCGGTCCCCTACCAGCGCGTTGGGTGGGGCTGAGGCGTCCGCGGAGGGCGGCGTCGTGAAGTCCCACTGGGCGGTGATCGGGATCGGTCGCCAGCAGTGGGAGCTCCTCGCAGCGGCGCTCACCCTTGGCGGCTCGATCCGCGTGGGCCTCGAGGACAACCTCTACCTCCCCAGCGGCGAGATGGCGCGCTCCAACGGCGAGCTGGTCGCCAAGGCGCGGCAGATGACCGAAGACGTGGGCCGCCGTCCGGCGAGCGTGCGGGAGGCCCGCGGCCTCCTGAACATCCCACAGCGCGATGGCTGACGGGGAGAGGATTTTGGATGAGCGGCCTGCGGCCGCGGGCGGGTTGCGTGGTGGCCAGACGACCCAGATGCATTAGAATGCATGCATGCGCACGACCGTTGAGCTGTCCCCTCCCGTGTATCGTCGCCTGAAGGCGGCCGCGGTGGATCGCGGTATGCGCGGCTTCTCGCCGATCGTCGAGGAGGCGCTGAGCGAGTACTTCCAGTCGGAGCTGGAGCGTAAGCGGCGCGTCGACGCGATCGCCGCCGCCAGGGGGGCGTGGAGTGAGATGGACGTGGCTCGATGGGAGCGCGACGTCGAGCAGGCATGGGCCACGTGGCGGCTGCCCTCATCCTAGACTCGGACGTCCTGATCGACCACCTGCGCGACGCCGGTCCGGGCAGGGAGCTGGTCGATGCGCTGAGCGCCACGTCCGGTTTCCAGCTCACCGCCGTGACCGCGTTCGAGCTGGCGTTGGGGCGTGAATATGCGCACGATCCCGCGCCGGCCGACGCTCTGCTGGCTGCCCCCTGCCTGATGTTGACCAGGGAGACCGGCCTGCGCGCGGGTGCTCTGCTGCGCGAGCTGCGTGCCGTCGGCGCCGGACTGGAGATGCGCGACGCGATGCAGGCGGGCATCTGCCTGGAGGCGGGCGCCACGCTCGTCACGCGCAATGTGCGCCATTTCGCGCGCGTGCCAGAGCTCCGGGTTGTGGAGCCGCAGGACTGGCTGGACGATGGACGGGCTGCGCAGCCGTGACCTTGCCATGAGCCTGCCGTTGGCGGGCATCCGCGTGCTCGATCTTTCGCGCCTGTTGCCGGGCGGCTTCTGCTCGCTGCTGCTTGCCGACTTCGGTGCGGAGGTGCTGAAGGTGGAGGACACCGGCATGGGCGACTACATCCGCTGGTCGCCGCCTTACGTGGAGGGCGCCGAGCAGAGCGCGAAGTCGGCGCTGTTCCTCGCGCTCAACCGCAACAAGCGCTCGATCCGTCTCAACCTCAAGCGCGAGCAGGGGTGTGAGGCGCTGCTGCGCCTGGTGGCAGAGCACGACGTGGTGCTCGAGTCCTTCCGCCCCGGCGTGCTCGACCGGCTCGGCGTGGGGTACGAGCGGATGCGCGAGGTCAACCCTGGGATCGTGTACTGCGCGATCTCGGGCTATGGCCGCAGCGGCCCCAAGCGCGAGGCGTCCGGGCACGACATGAACTACCTCGGTCTCGTCGGCCTGCTCGGCCTGACGGGCGAGCGTGGCGGTCCGCCCGTGCAGGCCGCGGGGCAGATAGCTGACCTCGGCGGCGGCGCGCTGATGGCGGCGTTCGGGATCCTCGCGGCGCTGCGCGAGCGCGACGGCGCGCCCGTCGACCCGGCCGCCCGCTCGGCGCCCGCCCGTCCAGCAGCCGCCCAGAGATCCCCTGGCGCTGTCGCGAGCGCTGATGGTGAGCCTGCCGCGTCGGCGCGCACGGGCTCGGGCGAGGGCCAGGTGGTGGATGTCTCGATGGCCGACGGCGCGCTTTCGTGGCTGGCGATGGTTGTTGGCGCCTACTTCGCCGACGGCAACCTGCCCCGCCGCGGCGAGCTGTTGCTGGCGGGCTCGGTGATCTGCTATCGCCCCTACGAGTGCGCCGACGGCTGGGTCACGCTCGGCGCCCTGGAGCCCAAGTTCTGGCAAGCGTGGTGCCGCGGCGTGGAGCGTGAGGAGCTGATCGAGCGCCAGTTCGAGGCCCCTGGCTCCGACGCGCACGCGCAGGTCGTGGAGATCTTCAAAGCGCGCACCCGCGCCCAGTGGGAGCAGTTCGCGCGCGAGCACGACTGCTGCCTGGAGCCCGTGCTGGAGCTCGACGAGGCGCTGGACTCCGAGCTGGTGCGCGCCCGCGAGATGGTGGTCAACCTCGCCCAGCCCGGTGTCGAGGGGGGCGTGCGCCAGCTCGGCCTGCCCGTCAAGTTGGAGCGCACCCCCGGCACCCACGACCGCCTGCCCGGCCCCACGCTGGGCGAGCACACCGAGGAGGTCCTCGCCGCGGTCGGCTACTCCGCCGAGGAGATCGCCGCACTGCTGGAGTCCGGTGCCGCCGCCGGTCCTGCCGCCGCGGCTGCGCAGGGTGCCACGTTCCGGGCGTAGCCCTACCACCGTGCGCGGTGGTGCTCCACCACGCCGATGCCGTGCGCCAGCTCGATGCCGCCGGGGAGCGTGCCGGCGAAGGTTCCAAACGGCGCGCGGTAGTCGCTGCGCACCAGCAGCAGGTTTTCGTGGCGGCTGCGCTGCGCCTCGGCGGTGAAACGCAGGTGGGAGCCCTCGGTGGGGTCGATGCCCCCGTCGGCTGAGGTGATGCCCGAGAGATCGGCCGCGAAATGGACGGCGGCCACCTCGTGCGGCTCGCCCGCCTGCCACACCGCGCGCTCGCTGGCGGTTGGGGGGTCGTTGATGCCCTCGACGAGATTGAACGCCAGCGGCATCTCCGCGGGGTCCACGCCGACACCCGCCGCCCAGCGCCACTCGGTCACGCGCGCGTGGTAGCCGGCGGTGTCGTCCACCACCGCCAGCGCCTCGATCTGGCGTGGGGGACCGCCGTCAAGGGCCACGGTGCCGCTCGCGCGGATCCCCGCCTGCTTGCGTGTCCACACGTAGCCTCGACCGTGGGGGCACAGGGCCTCGACGCCCGTGTCTTCCACCAGCGCGAGGTCGAGCGCCACACCGTCGTCGTGCATGCGCAGCCGTCCCGGTGGGAGCTCCACCGCCCCGCGGCCGGTGAGCGTGTGCGTGCGCTCCCGCAGGCGGCGATCCTCGCGTGAGAGCACCGCCCAGAACGTCTGGCGCGCTGGTCCCACCTGCACGGTGGCCGCACACGCCATCAGCTCATCGCAGAAGATCGCCACGTAGCGCCAGCGCTTGAGGGGGCGCGTTCCACGGAAGAGAGGCATGCGGGCGGGCGGCACAGGCCCAACCGGCGCTATGCTTGAAATTGTTGACTGACTAGTCAATCTATTCTGTGGGGAGAGACGCTCATGGAAGGGAGTGCGCTTATGAGGGTCGCTGCGGTCCAGCTCAACTCTACGGCCGACACGGCCGTGAACATGGCCGCCGCCGATCGTCTCACGCGCGCCGCCGCGGCGGATGGGGCAGGACTGATCGTACTCCCGGAGAAGTGGTCCGTTCTCGGGGCCGACGACGATCTGCGCGCGGGTGCCCAGACGCTCGAGGGGCCTGCCGTCTCGTGGGCGCGTGCGATCGCGCGGGAGCTTGCGATCGACCTCGTGGCGGGATCGATCGTGGAGGCGCCCGCCAGCGATCGGGGGTCGGCCGGCGGGAAGCTCGCCAACACCTCCGTGCACGTCGATCCGCGGGGGGAGGTGCGGGCGGTGTATCGCAAGCTGCACATGTTCGACGTCGAGGTCGCCGGCCGCTCCTACCGGGAGTCGGCGGTCACCGAACCCGGCGGGGAGATCGTGCTGAGCGCGACCGCCGACGGCGTCGAGCTGGGGATGTCGATCTGTTACGACCTGCGTTTCCCGGAGCTGTTTGGGGCGCTCGCGCTGCGCGGCGCTCGCGTGGTGGTGCTGCCCTCGGCCTTCACGCTGCCCACCACCCGCGACCACTGGGAGATCCTCGTGCGCGCGCGGGCGATCGAGAACGAGGTGTTCGTGATCGCCGCCAACCAGGTTGGTCCCCACCCTGGCGGGCACCATTCCGGGGGGCGCTCGATGATCGTCGATCCGTGGGGGGTCGTGCTCGCGCGCGCCGACGACCGCGAGGGTTTCGTCGCGGCGGACCTCGACCTCGACCGCCAGGTGGAGATCCGCGCCCAGTTGCCCGTCCTTTCCCATCGCCGTCCGCAGGTGTACGGGCGGCCGCAGGAGGCACGCGCGTGAGGCGATCGAGGCGGCCCGCAGGAGGCAACCGCGTGAGGCGGCCGAGGCAGCCGGAGGATTCCCGATGAGCGTCTCACGCACCAAGAACGGCCCCGACAAGCGGCGCATGATCCTCGATGCCGCCGTGCGGGTGTTCGCGCGCCAGGGCTTCCATGCCTGCCGGGTCTCCGACATCGCTGACGAGGCCGGGGTGGCATATGGCCTGGTGTATCACTACTTCGCCTCCAAGGACGAGATCCTCGACACGCTCTTCCTCGAGCGCTGGAACGTGATGCTCGAGACGATCCGCGCGGTGGACGCGCGCGAGGAGCTGGGTGCGCGCGAGAAGCTGCACGAGATCGCCTCGTTCATCGTGGACTCCTACCGCCACGACCCCGAGCTGATGAAGGTGATCATCGTCGAGGTCACCCGCGCGGCCAACTCCTTCGGCCAGACCCACCTCGCGCAGATCCGCCAGGCGTACGAGCTGATCGCCGAGATCGTCACAGCCGCCCAGGCCGAGGGCACGTTCAAGGCCGAGATCGACGCGCGCTTTGCGGCGATGTCCTTCTACGGGGCGATCGAGCAGATGCTCACCGGCTGGATCTTCGGGCTGCTCCCCTGTGAGGAGGATCAGTACGAGCGCGCCAAGTGGCTGGTGGTGGAGACCGTGTGTGGGGGTTTGGAGACCCCTCCCGCCGGTGATTCCCGGAGGGGCGCGTCAAAGACGACCACCGTGGGCAATACACTCCCCAGATGATGGAGAACGAGATGGTCAAGCGTTTGATGTGGTCGGGCATGCTCACCGCACTCGGCGCCCTCGCGAGTGTCCTCGTGCAGCGCGCCGCCGGCGCGGTGTGGCGACGGGTGTTCGACGAGGAGCCTCCGGAGTGAGCGCGGCGCCCGGAGGGGGGCAATGGGCGAGCGGGGCGAGCGGACCGGGAGCAGGCGCGCCCGGTGTGGCCCCGCCTCTGACAAACGCTGGGGCGGGCGGGCCTCGGACGGACGCGCCGCAAAACATCGCCACCGCGATCACCGACGTCTCCGAACGTATGGCGGTGCTGGTGCACGAGGAGGTCGAGCTCGCCAAGGCGGAGGTCACCGAGAAGGCCGCCAAGCTGGCGCGCGGCGCGGTGGTGGCGGTCGCCGCGGGTATCTTCATCGTGACGGCGCTCTTCTTCGTGCTGATCGGCTTCGCCTGGCTGCTCTATTACGAGTTGCCGATCGGCAACTCCTTCACGTACTTCTGGGGCTTCTTCGCAATGGCGCTGATCCTGCTGGTGCTCGGTGTGCTCGCGGGGCTGGTGGCCGCCAAAGTCGTCAAAAAAGGCGCCCCACCGGTGCCCACGATGGCGATCGAGGAGGCACGCCTGATTCGCGAGACGATGGGCTCGGGCGCAGGGCACGACGGCAAGGGGACGCAGTGATGGCGCAGCGCTCGCCGGCGGAGATCCGCAGCTCGATGGAGGCCAACCGCGCGGAGCTGGCGGTGTCGATGGAGCGTCTGCACGTTGAGGTGGCGCGACTCACCGACTGGCGCGCCCACGTGGAGCGCCACAAACGCGAGCTTCTGATCGGCGCCGCCGTCATCGGCCTCACGCTCGGCATGCGCAGCCGGCGCCGGCGTCGTCGGCGCTAAGAGGGTGGCGCAGCCGGCCGGAGGCCGGCTGGCCGAAACGGGGATGCGCGCCGCAGGCGCGTGTCCCCCGGCTTCGGTCGGGCCCCTCGTTTTTTGATCACGCCACCAGCGCGCGGGGGATCCCGCCAACCCCCACGAGGCCCGGGCCCACGTAGGTGCCGATCACGGGGCCGACCTCTGAGACGAACAGCGGCTCGGAGCCGTAGATCTCGCGTCCGTGGTCGATCAGCCGCTGGGCCTGGTCGGTGGCCTGGATGTGCTGCACCACCCATGCGTCCCCGCCGGCCTCGCGCAGTTCGTGCATGTACTGCACCATCCGCTCGAACGCCCTGCCGGCGGTGCGCACCCGCTCGACGGGCGTGATTTCGTAGCCCAGGGTGAGGATCGGCTTGATCCGCAGCGTGCCTCCCAGCCACGCCTGCGCCTTGCCGACGCGCCCGCCGCGGCGCAGGTACTCGAGGGTGTCGAGGCAAAACCAGATTTTCAGCGCCGCCCGGGTCTCGCGGATGCGGGCGATCACGCCCTCCTTGTCGGCGCCGCCCCGCGCTGCCGCGGCGCCCGCGAGCGCGAGCAGGCCTAGCCCGCCGCAGGCCGTCTCACCGTCGATCACCTCAACGCGCTCGCCCATACCGCGCTCGGCGAGCAGGCCGCGGGCCTGGCGGGCCGCCTCGCAGGTGCCGGAGATGCCACCCGAGAGGTGCACCGAGACGATGTCCTGCCCTGCCTCCAGCAGCGGCTCCCACACCGCGAGGAAGTCTCCGATCGAGGGCTGGGAGGTGGTGGGCAGATCCGGGTTGGAGCGCAGCTGCTCATAGAAGGCATCGAAGCTCTCCATCTCGGACTCGCGCTGTTTGTTGTCGCCCCACCCCACGTACAGGCTCACCTGGTGGATGCCTTCGCTCTGTGCCAGCGCGCGCGGCAGGTACTGGGTGGTGTCGGTGACGATCGCTACCGGGGGCATGGGGCGAGCACCCTATAGCAACGCCCCGCGCGCACTGTTCTTGGCCACGTGGTGCGTGTCCGCTCGCCCCGCGCTCAGCCCAGCCGGTTCTCGATCTGCAGGCCGCTCGCCGCTGCCTCGTCCGGCAGCTGCTCGGTTGGCGTCTGCGTCGAGCCGCCCTCGACGCCGAGAACCTCCGCCAGCTCGCCCGACTCATACATCTCCATGACGATGTCGCAGCCCCCCACCAGCTGGCCGTCGACGAACAGCTGTGGCATCGTTGGCCAGTTGGAGAGGGCGGAGAGCTCCTGGCGGATGCGGGGATCGGGGAGGATGTCCACCGCCGCGAAGCCGGCGTCGAGCGCCTGCAGCGCGGCGACCGTGCGCGCCGAGAAGCCGCACGCCGGAGTGTCCGGGGTGCCCTTCATGAAGAGGATCACGGGGTTCTCGGCGATCGCCTGCTCGATCGCCACGCGGATCGGGTTGGACTGGGTGGAGGGGGCGGTGATCGGATCGATGCTCTTCATTGGATGACTCCTTTGGGGCACAGAGGCACAGAGGGCGTTGGGGCTCTGGCGAGTAGGTTTGTGGGGCTCTGGTGCGTGAGGGTGGGCTTGGAGTGGGGAGGGCGGTAGGTGTGGGTTGGTAGGTGTGGGGGCGGTAGGTGTGGGGTTTGATGTGCGGGCTGGCTCGGATCCAAGTTGGGGCTCGGGCTCTCAGGCAACCGCGGTCTTCAGCGACAGCGCATGGATCGGCCCGCCGATCTCCGCGCCGAAGACGTCGTAGATGAGGCGATGCTGCTCGATGCGGCTGCGCCCCGCAAATGCTTCGGCGGTGACCGTTGCGCGGAAGTGATCGCCGCCGCCGGTGTAGTCCTCCACCTCGGCGCGGGCGCCTGGGATCGCGGCCTCGATGCGCTGTTTGATCTCATCGGGGGTGGGCATCAAGGCCAAGGATAGCCGCGGCGACGCGCCTCGCTACACTTTGGATAGCGATGGTTGCATTCACCGACAAGGGAGCCGAGAAGGTGCGCGAGTTCCTCGCCGCCCAGAGCGCCGACGTGGCGCTTGCGGGGCTGCGCGTAGGGGTGCGCGGAGGCGGCTGCTCGGGCTTCCAATACCAGCTGGCCTTCGACGAGCAGCGCGAGAACGACGCCGTCTTCGATAGCCACGGGCTGAAGCTGCTGGTCGACCGTCAGAGCCTGCAGTACGTGCACGGCTCGGAGATCGACTACGAGGAGAGCCTCCAGGGGGCGGGATTCAAAGTCAACAACCCCAACGTCGTCGCCGCCTGCGGCTGTGGTTCGTCCTTCCGCGTGGCCGAGGAGGAGCAGGTCTCCGCAGTCTGAGGCGGCAGTTTATGTCTCCTGGGATTATCTTTGTAGACATAAAGTAAATTATCTTGACAAGGATTATCTTGTCAGACATAATTGAGTTGTGGCGCGTGGCTCGAGCAACTCGACCAACCCCTTCCGCTTCGGCGCGCTGGCGCTCGACGAGGCGTTCACCGACCGCGAGGAGGAGCTCGAGGAGCTGACGGCCGACGTGCGCAACGGACAAGACGTCGTCCTGTTTGCGCCACGACGCTATGGCAAGTCCTCGCTGATCTGGCGGGTTGGCCAGCAGCTCGTGGGGGAGGGCGTGCTGATCGCGCAGGTCGACCTGATGCGCACCCCCACCAGGGAGCGGCTGGCCGAGCGGCTCGCCGCGACGATCTACGACGAGATCGCCTCGCCGCTGTTCCGTGTCCGCGAGCGCATGCGGATGTTCGCGGGGCTGCGGATCGCACCGACCGCGACGATCGACCCCGAGGACGGGTCGCTGTCCTTCAGCTTCGACGCCCGCGCCGCGCGCGAGGACCTTGACGCCACGCTCGAGGGGCTGCTCGCGCTGCCGGGACGCCTTGCAGCCGAGCGCGGGCGGCGCGTAGCGCTGGTGCTCGACGAGTTTCAGGAGGTCGTCGAGATCGACCGCGGCCTGCTCAAGCTGATGCGCTCGGTCTTTCAGGAGCAGCCCGAGGTAGCCCACGTCTATCTCGGCAGCGCGCGCCACATGATCGAGCGCATCTTCAACGACGAGCACGAGCCCTTCTGGCGCAGCGCCAAGCAGCGCGAACTGGGCCCGATCCCGCGGGAGCCGTTCGAACGCTATGCCGTCGAGGGGTTTACCCGCACCGGTAAGACGCTCGACCGCTTGGCGTGCGCTGGGGTGCTGGACGCCACCGGTGGGCACCCTTACGGCACGCAGGAGCTGCTCTACTTCCTCTGGGAGGAGACCCCCGTCGGGGAGAGTGCCGGGAGTGAGCATCTGGAGCGCGCCCTGACCACGACCCTGCGCTCCGAGCACGCGCACTTCAGCCTGCTGTGGTCGCGCACCGCCGCCGCTCAGCGCCGCGTGCTGCAGGCGCTCGCCGCCGAGCAGCCCGGACGGCCGCTGAGCAGCGAGTATCGCCGTCGCCACGCGCTACCGGCCGTCGCCACCGTGCAGACCGCCCTCGCCGCGCTGGCCGCCGCCGAGCTGGTGGCGCGGATCGGCCGCGGCGAGTACCGCATCGCCGAGCCGTTCCTGGCGGAGTGGATCAGGCTCAACGAGAGCTGACCTGCATCGTTACGCAAACCACGTGTAGAGCGTCCACGGGCGTCCTACGGTTCGTTGTCCAGCGAGCGCCACAGATAGCGGCACGCCAGCGTGCGGTGCGGGCGCCACGGTTCGGCGATGCGCTCCATCTCGGGGGCGTCGGGGAGGGCTTGCAGCCCGTACGCGCGTTCGATCGCGCGACGGATGCCGAGGTCGCCGACAGGCAGCACGTCGGGACGCTGGAGGTGGAACATCAGGAACATGTGCGCCGTCCAGATGCCCAAACCCTTGACCGCGACGAGCTCCGCGATCACCGTGTCGTCGTCGAGATTGTCGAGGCGCTCGAGCTCCAGCTCGCCGGCCAGCACGTGCTCGGCCAGCGAACGCAGGTAGCCGACCTTTGCGCGCGAGAGTCCCGCGGCGGCGCGCAGCTCTTCGGGCTCGTCCGCGAGGATCTGCGCGGGCGTCGGTGTGCGGCCGGCGAAGCGCTCGGTGAGGCGCTGGAAGATCGAGCGCGCCGCCTTGGTCGAGAGCTGCTGGCCGACGATCGCGCGCACCAGCGCCCCATAGTGGTCGGCCGGTCGGTCGCCACGGGCGTCGTTCAGCTTGGGCCCCACCGCGGCGATCACGCCGGCGAGTACCGGGTCGGCCCGGCGCAGGTGTGCCAGCCCCTTAGGCAGAGTGCAACGCCGCCGTCTCTAGCGCCACCGGCTCGCCGTCGAGCGCGTTGAGCGCGCGGCCGAGCGAGGCGGCGATGCAGGTGAAGCTCGGCGTGTCCCTGACGGTGTAGCGCGAGGCCTCGGTTGTGCGCAGGCGCTGCACGAGGTCAAGAAACGTGCCCACGTCGTCGGTGTCGAACGCGACCACGAACTCCTGGTCGTCGAGGCCGAAGGAGTAGGTGGTGTGGTTGTCCACGCCCGGGTATTCGCGCCCCACCGTGATGTGTCCCTGCATGATCCGCCAGCGCTCCTGCGCGGGCAGGCCATACCACTCGCGCGTAT